>NZ_JACICC010000004.1 GCF_014195635.1 Pseudochelatococcus contaminans
ACAAGCCGGCACTCGATGAAACAGGCTTCCGACCTCTCCCGTTCTCGGTCTGATCCCCCTACCGTATATCTGTGCCCCTTTAATGTTCAGGGGCCCGGATGCGGCTTCCGAAAAAACAGGGTTGGACACGGGGCAGGACAAGGCGGACTGACCGTTTGCAACTTTGGGGCTGCACGTATTCGGCCCGCCGTTGCGTTATCGTCATGGGGTTGCGGAGCGGCGCAGGTCGAGCGTCATCGGGAATTCCGGATGCGTCGTCTCAGGCGGTGGCCAGAACAGGCCCGGCGTGTGGCCATGTGTCTGAAAACGCGCCAGCCGCCGCGCCTCGGCTTCATTGCCGTTGACCGGGAATGTCTCGTAATTACGCCCCCCCGGATGCGACACATGATAGACGCAACCCGCCAGCGCCCTGCCAGACCATGTATCGAAGATGTCGAACGTCAACGGTGCATCGACCGGGTGCTCGGGGTGCAGTGAGCGGGCAGGCTTCCACGCCTTGAAACGTACGCCCGCAACCGCGACGCCATTTGTCCCGGTTCGAGACAGCGGCACGCGCCGTCCGTTACAGGTGACGATGTAGCGCTGCGTATCCGCCGCCTCCAGCGTGACTTGCAGCCTTTCCGTCGAACTGTCGGCATAACGCACCGTGCCGCCGATGGCTCCGGTTTCTCCCAGCACATGCCACGGTTCAAGCGCCTGACGCAGTTCAAGCCGCATGCCTTCGCAGGCAATCTCGCCGCAGAAGGGAAACCGGAATTCGGCCTGCGCTTTATACCATTCTTCCCGAAGATTGAACCCATGTTGGCTAAGGTCTGCCAGCACGTCGCGGAAGTCCGCCCAGAGATAATGCGGCAGCATGAAGCGGTCATGCAGCGCTGTTCCCCAGCGCGTGCAGGAGCCTTTCAGCGGATGATGCCACAGGCGCGCGATGATCGTGCGGATCAGCAATTGCTGGGCAAGGCTCATGCGCGGGTCAGGCGGCATCTCGAAGCCGCGGAATTCGACAAGGCCCAACCGGCCTGTCGGGCCGTCCGGCGAATACAGCTTGTCGATGCAGATTTCGCTTCTGTGGGTGTTGCCGGTCACGTCGACCAGCAGGTTGCGCAGCAGCCTGTCCACGAGCCACGGCTTCGGCGGCGGGCCTGCATCGGGCGCGGGAATGCTGGCCAGCGCGATTTCCAGTTCGTACAGGCTGTCGTGCCGCCCTTCATCAATGCGCGGCGCTTGCGATGTGGGGCCTATGAACAGGCCAGAGAACAGATAGGACAAGGCAGGGTGGCGCTGCCAATAGAGAATAAGGCTTGCCAGCACGTCCGGCCGACGCAGAAACGGGCTGTCGAGTGGCGTCGCTCCGCCGACAACGACATGATTGCCGCCGCCGGTGCCGTTATGCCGCCCGTCGATCATGAACTTGTCCGCGCCAAGCCGCGTCTGCCGCGCTTCCTCGTAGATGCCCTGTGTGATGGTTACGCACTCATCCCATGACGCCGCCGGATGGACGTTGACCTCGATAACGCCGGGGTCCGGCGCGACGCGGATGACGTTCAGCCGGGGATCATGGGGCGGCGCATAACCTTCGACGTGGATTGGCAGCCCGGTGCGTTCCGCCGCGACTTCCGCGGCCGCGATGAGTTCAAGGTAATCCTCCACGGCAGCCACCGGCGGAAGGAAGACGCACAGCCGGTTTCCGCGCGGCTCCACGGATATGGCGGTGCGCACAACACCTTCGATCTGCGATATCTCCTGCTCCACGAGCGTCTGGCCGCCTTCCGCCGCCGCGATGTGCGCCACGGGTTGCTCTCTTGCTCGGCGTGCCGTCTCAACGTCACCCCCCGCGTCGGGCACATCACCGCCGGGCAAGGGGCCGCGCGGCTCCGTGGGGTCGGCGGGAATGATGTGAGGGTAATTCGCCTCGGGCACGAACGGCAAGGCACCGAGCGGCAGGCGATATCCCACGGGGCTGTCGCCCGGCATCAGAAAAAGATGCCCGCGCCGTGTCTGCCATTTTTCAGATACCCAGCCGGACGTCGCTTTGCCTTGCCAGTGTTGCACGGGCAGCACGAATCCTTTGGGGGATGTCAGGCCATTGCTGAAAACGGTGGCGATGCGGTGGCGTTCCTCTGGATCTTCCAGACGCGAGTTGGCCGGGGTCACGTTTTCAGGCAGTTGAGCCTCGCGCAACACCCACTCGGCAGGATCTTCATAGGCCGGGGCCACGAAATCCGCGTCCAAACCAAGCTGCTGCGCGAAGGTTGTCAGATATCGCTGCGCATCGTCCGGCGCGAGCGGGGTAGACGTTTGCGACGCCTCGTCGGTCGTCTCGGGGGCGATCAACCCGGCATCGCGCCAGAGGGGTCTGCCGTCGCGCCGCCAGTAGAGCGAGAAGGTCCAGCGCGGCAGGCTTTCGCCCGGATACCATTTTCCCTGCCCGTAGTGCAGCAGGCCGCCGGGCGCGAAACGGTCGCGAAGGCGGCGGATCAGCTTGTCGGCCAAGGCCCGTTTGGTCGGGCCGTTGGCGGCGCTGTTCCATTCATCGCTCTCGAAATCATCGATTGAGACGAACGTCGGCTCACCGCCCATGGTCAAGCGAACGTCCCCGGCTGCAAGGATCGCATCGACCCGTTTGCCCTCGGCATCGAGCGCCTGCCAGCTTTCCTCCGGGAAGGGCTTGGTAATGCGCGGATGCTCCGCCATGCGCATGATATGCATGTCGAAGGTAAAATCGACCTCGGCATAACTGGCGCCGCCGCAAACAGGCGCGGCATTGCGATAATGGGGCGTGGCGGCAAGCGGAATATGGCTTTCGCCCGCCAGCAGGCCGGATGTCGGGTCCAGCCCGATCCAGCCAGCGCCGGGAATGTAGGCCTCCGCCCAGGCGTGCAGGTCCGTGAAGTCATGATCGGTGCCAGCCGGCCCGTCGATGGCGATGAGGTCGGGCTTGAGCTGGATCAGGTATCCCGACACGAAGCGGGCGGCGATGCCCAGATGCCGCAGAACCTGCACCAGCAGCCAGCTTGAATCGCGGCATGAGCCGGTGCCGCGTTCCAGTGTTTCCTCCGGCGTTTGCACGCCAGGCTCCATACGGATCACGTAACCAACATCCGCAGCGATGCGCTGGTTCAGCGACACCAGAAAATCAGTGGTGCGCATGCGCCCGCGCGCGATGGAGGCGAGGAAGGCTTGAAACCGTGGCCCTTCGGAATCGCGTGCCAGATAGATCGACAGATCCTGCTCTATCTCGGATGCATAGGCGAATGGCCAGAATTCCGCCGCCTCTTCGACGAAGAAATCGAACGGGTTGTAGACCGTCATATCCGCGACAAGATCGACCTCGATCAGCAACTCGCGCACCGGCTCGGGAAACACATACCGGGCCAGCCAGTTGCCATAGGCATCCTGCTGATGATTGACGAAATGAGGCTGCGGCGCGACCTTCAACGAATGCGAGATAATGCGTGTCCGGCTGTGCGGAGCAGGGCGCAGCCGAATGATCTGCGGCCCTAACGTGACCGGGCGGTCGTATCTGTAATGGGTTACATGGCGTATGGCAGCCTTGATGCTCATACCGGGCCTCCAGTTCAAGGTCGACCGGGCGGGGACATATCCCGTCCGGCCATTCCACTGAAAAAGCAAGGTGCATGCCAGAATCCCGGCCGGCTGCTTGCCGGGATTCGGCTTTAGAAGTAGGGCGGATCCGGAATGGCCTTATGGGCGGCTCGCAGCGCAGCCGACCAGCGTTCACTGAGATCGTGGAAATAATGGTCGTCAACCTCCACGCGAAAGCTGGTTTCCACTTTCAGTGCGCCGCGCCGCACCGTCACGAGATCCAGCGGCATGCCCACGCTGATGTTGGATCGCAATGTCGAGTCCATCGATATCAGGCCCAGCTTCAGCGCTTCATGCAGACTGGTGTCGTAGGTGATGGAGCGGTCCAGTATCGGCTTGCCATACTTGTGTTCTCCAACCTGAAGGAACGGTGTTTCCGGCCCGCATTCGATGAAGTTGCCCGCGGAATAGACCATGAAAAGGCGCAGATCCTCGCCCGCGACCTGCCCGCCGAGAAGAAACGTAACATCTGCCGACACATTCGCCCGCGCCAGTGCATCTCCCTGTTCCTCAACGAGTTGCCGCGCCGCGCGGCCGATAAGCTGCGCCGCATGGAAGGTCGAGGTGACATCAAGCAGACGCTCCCGCTCTCCGGTTTGTTGATCGACGAGCCCCTCCTCCAGCAGGTTGATGACCGATTGCGATATGGACAGGTTGCCTGCCGTGGCAATTGTGAAGATCTTTTCTCCCGGAACCGAGAACAGAAACAGTTTGCGGTAGGTCGAGATATTGTCGACCCCCGCGTTGGTGCGTGTGTCGGCGATGATCACCAGTCCATCTTTCACGCATATGCCTACACAATAAGTCATTCTGGTTTGCTCCGTCGTGATGCATTCTCAGCGGGTATGGGGCTGCTGCCGCCGTCAGGCATTCTGCGCTGCGTGCGGATAGGGGTCGTTCGGCCCGCTGGGAGCCGGACGTGCAGGAATCGTGGCGATCAGATATTGTTGCGCAATTCTGTCGCCGAGCTTGTTGTTGCGCCCGATGAACGCGGTGATGAACTCGTGCAGCCCTTCCTGGAAAAGGCGTTCAACGCAGTGCCCGCGCAACTCCGCGAATGTCTCCCGCGCGATCGTCTGCGCCTCGCCGGACTGGTCATAGGTATCTGCCAGCAGATCCAGATATTGCGTCAGCACGCCGTAGCAGCCGGTCAGCGACCGTGGCATCTGGCGGTTGAGGATGAGCAGATCCGCCACGAGCCACGGTTTGATGCTTTCGCGATAAACCCAGTGATAAGCCGTCAGTGCCGAGACCTCGCGCAGGATGGTGCTCCACTGGAAGTAATCAAGGCTGCCGCCAACGGTTTCGCTTGGCGGAAGCAACAGGTGATACTTGACATCGAGGATGCGGGCAGTGTTATCGGCCCGCTCGATCGAGCCGCCGATGCGTGTAAAATAAAACGCATCGTTGCGCAGCATCGTGCGATGCGCCGCACCCTCGAAGCTCTGTGCGACGTTCTTGACCCACGCGATGAACCGCGCGAACGCATCCCTGTCCATGTCTCGCCCGGTGCCGTTGCCCAGTTCGAGCCAGGCGTCGTTGATGACCTCCCACATCTCGCTGGTCAGCGCCGTACGCACAGCACGGGCGTTGTTGCGCGCGGTCATGAGACAATTGCTGATGGACGACGGGTTGGCCGGGTTGAAGGCAACGAAATCGCGCACGGTCCATTCGTCGACGCGGTCATAGAGCGTACGAAAAAACTGCGCGCCGCCCGTTGAAGCGATTGCTCCATCCCACGCGCTTCCCTTGCCCGTATAGTTCGCGGGCAGGGATGAAAGTCTTATACATGCATCGAGAATTCTGGCCTGGAAATCGGCGCGTTCCAGATATCGGGAACTCCAGTAAATGTTTTCTGCTGTTCTTGATAGCATCGGCGCCCCCTTTGACGAAAAAACCTGTCCGGTACGGAGCTATGATTTTGTATCAGTGCTCATTTGCTCAACTTTATGCCGCTTTATTAGTCATCGATGATCCAGGTATCTTTTGTTCCGCCGCCTTGGCTTGAATTGACGACAAGGGACGCTTCTTTGAGCGCAACGCGCGTCAGTCCGCCGGGCACCACCTGGATTCCATCCGCGCCGGACAGCACGAAGGGGCGCAGGTCGACATGGCGCGGGGCGATGCCGGACGATACGAATGTGGGACATGTCGACAGTGCCAGTGTCGGCTGGGCGATGAATTGTCCCGGCGCATGTTTCAGCTTCCTGCGGAACTGGTCGACCTCCGCTTTCGTGGCCGCCGGCCCAACAAGCATGCCGTAGCCGCCCGACCCGTTCACCTCCTTCACGACCAGTTCGTGCAGATGCTCCAGCACGTAGGCCAGGGCTTCCGGCTCCCGGCACCGCCATGTCGGAACGTTCCCCAGCAATGGATCCTCGCCCGTAAAAAAGCGTATGATCTCCGGCATATAACTATAAATAGCCTTATCGTCCGCAATGCCGGTGCCGACAGCGTTCGTCAGTGTGACATTGCCGGCGAGATAAGCATCCATCAGCCCCGGCACGCCCAGAACCGAATCTTCCTTGAAGGCGAGGGGGTCGAGGTACTCGTCGTCGATGCGCCTGTAAATCACGTCGACCCGGCGCAAACCCTGCGTCGTGCTCATATACACCACATCGTCGAGCACGATGAGATCGCGGCCTTCCACCAGTTCCACGCCGAGTTTGTCAGCCAGAAAAGAGTGCTCATAAAAAGCCGAATTGTACTGCCCCGGCGTCAGCAGCGCGATGGTCGGACTCGCCGGCGCTCCATTGGGCGCGACAGATTGCAACGTTGCCAGCAGCGCCTCGGGATAATCTTCCACCGGCGCGATCCTGTGCGACGAGAACAGCTCCGGAAACAGCCGCATCATCGCTTCCCGGTTTTCAAGCATGTAGGACACGCCGGACGGTGTGCGGACGTTGTCTTCCAGCACATAGAAGCTGTCCTCATCCACGCGGACGATGTCGATGCCCGCGATATGGACGTAGAGATCATGCGGGACACTGCGCCCGGCCATTTTGCTTGAATAACCGGCGTTTTTGTAGATGAGTTCGGCCGGCACGATACCGGCGCGGATGCATTCGCCCGCGCCATAGACGTCCGCCAGAAACATGTTCAGGGCGGTGACGCGCTGGCGCAACCCCTGTTCGAGCGTAGACCATTCCGTCCGTCGCAGAATGCGGGGAATGATGTCGAAAGGAATGATCCGTTCATTGGCCTCCGCCTCGCCATAGACGGAAAAGGTTATGCCGATACGCCTGAAGAACAGCTCGGCCTGGCTACGGCGAACGGCAAAATGTTCACGGGGCGTGGTTTCGAGCCAGTGCTGCAGGGACTCGTAAGGCGCTCTTGTGCTTCCCGCTCCGGGAGCACCATACATCTCGTCGAAAGCTACCATCGCATCCCTCCGTCGTGATTGTGCTTCTGTGCACGACAACAGGGACAAGCAAGAGCCGGGCCAGATGACGCATCCCGGGTCTTATCAAGATGGAAACGACCGTCATCATGGTGGATCCGCCGTCAAGCGCCCGGTCTGGCGCTGACGCTGGACCTGAACGACGCTATCGTCGTCATCAGTAACGCGTCTGACTAATTTATGGTTTCACGGAAACAGAAAACGATTTGATAAACACCCTCTGCCGATTATTTGTCGCTTGATGAAATAACATCTCCCTGAAATCAGGCTTCAGCTTTCTCGATGCTTTGCATTTCCTGAGACCACGCGGCAACCTCGGCCACAAGCCAGTGCCGGAATGCGACGACGGGTGGCAGGTCCGCCCTGTCATGCGGCGACAGAAGGTAATAAGATCGCGGGCTTCTGACGGGATGATCGAAAGCCACGACCAACTGGCCGCTTTCGATTTCCGATGTAATCAGGAATTGCGGCAGCAGCGCTATGCCCACCCCGGCGATACACGCCTGCGTCACGATGGAAAACTGCTCGAAACGCATGCCATGCATGGCCGGTGCCTCCACGCCGACGCTGCCGAACCAATGTTCCCATGCCTCGGGGCGCGATTCCAGATGCAGCAGCGGCAACCGCGCCAGATCGCCCGGTGCGGCAATCGGGTTATCGCGAAGAAATGCCGGGCTTGCCATCGGCGCCACGGTCTCGTGCATCAGGAAGGTCGTCTCCATCCCCGGCCATTCCGGTGAGCCGATCTGGATGGCGGTGTCGAAATCGTCGTGAGCAACATCGAAATGCCCGATGCGCGTCGCGAAGTTAAGCGTCACCTCCGGGTGCTGCGTGATGAAGGATGGAATGCGCGGCATCAGCCAGCGCGTGCCGAAAGTCGGCAATATGGCGAGGTTCAGCGTTTGGCTTGCCTTGCCAGACATGGCCCGCAGCGAGGCAGCGCGGATCATCGCCAGCGCCTCCCTGATGGTGGTGGCATAGGCGGCGCCTTCTTTCGTCAGCACAACGCCCCGGCCCCTGCGCTCGAACAGCACAATGCCGAACTGCCCCTCAAGGGTCGCCATCTGCTTTGAAACAGCGCTTTGTGTCAGCGACAGTTCTCGCGCCGCTTCGGAAAAGCTGCCCAGTCTCGCCACGGCTTCAAAAGCCGCCAGTGCCCCCATGGCGGGCAGCAGGCGACGTTGCATCGTACTCATGACATATGAATATATCTCATGAGATCGGTGAGTAAACGTCGTTTGAGGCACATGCTGAATCCGTGCATATTGCGCCAATCAAGGGCGGAGCACGCTTGACACCTGGCGCGCTACCGACACGCCGGATGGGGAGGAACATGCCGTGGCGGAATATAGCTCTTTTCAGTGGAACGACCCTTTTCTGCTTGATGCCCAATTGACGGAAGACGAGCGCATCATCCGCGATGCCGCAGCCGCCTTCGCCGCCGACAAGTTGGCGCCGCGCATTCAGGACGCATACCTGCATGAAACAACCGACCCGGCCATCTTCCAGGAGATGGGGCAGGCGGGTCTGCTCGGCCCGACAGTGCCGGAGGAATACGGCGGCGCGGGTGCGAGCTATGTCGCTTACGGCCTTATTGCCCGCGAGGTGGAGCGCATCGACAGCGGCTATCGCTCGATGATGAGCGTGCAGTCGTCGCTGGTCATGTATCCCATCTATGCCTACGGCTCTGAAGAGCAGCGGCACAAATATCTGCCCAAACTGGCCTCGGGCGAATGGATCGGCTGCTTCGGCCTCACCGAGCCGGATGCCGGTTCGGACCCCGGCGGGATGAAGACGCGGGCGGAAAAAATCGACGGCGGCTATCGCCTCAATGGTTCCAAGACGTGGATCTCCAACTCGCCAATCGCTGACGTCTTCGTCGTATGGGCGAAATCGGCAGCACACGATGGCCAGATTCGCGGTTTCGTGCTGGAGAAAGGCACAAAGGGCCTGTCCGCGCCCAAGATCGACGGCAAGCTCAGCCTGCGCGCGTCCATCACCGGCGAAATCGTGCTGGCGGATGTCGAAGTGGGTGAGGATGCGCTGCTGCCGAATGTCGCCGGTCTCAAGGGGCCGTTCGGTTGCCTCAACCGCGCGCGTTACGGCATCTCGTGGGGTGCGCTCGGTGCGGCCGAGGACTGCTGGTTCCGCGCGCGCACATATGGGCTGGACCGCAAGCAATTTGGCAAGCCGCTGGCCGGCACGCAGCTTTACCAGAAGAAGCTTGCCGATATGCAGACGGAAATCGCGCTAGGGCTTCAGGCCAGCCTGCGCGTTGGCCGGTTGATGGACGAGGGGTCATTCGCGCCCGAGATCATTTCCATCGTCAAGCGCAACAATTGCGGCAAAGCGCTGGATATCGCGCGGCAGGCCCGTGACATGCACGGCGGCAACGGCATCCAGATCGAGTATCACGTCATGCGCCACGCGCAGAACCTTGAAACCGTGAACACCTATGAGGGCACGCACGATGTGCACGCGCTCATCCTCGGTCGTGCGCAAACGGGGTTGCAGGCTTTCTTCTAAGCCCATCCACGCCATTCGTTCGCTTCCCTCCACTGCGCCCGCGCCGGCTGTCCATCGGGCAATGTCGATGCGGGCATTTTTTCAAGGTGTTCAGTGATGCCAGACATCAACCGCGCTGCCGGCAGCGACGATGCGCCTCTTGCGGGGCTGAAGGTCATTGAGTTGGCGCGCATCCTCGCCGGGCCATGGATCGGCCAGACACTCGCTGATCTTGGCGCGGATGTCATCAAGGTGGAAAGCCCGCAAGGCGACGATACACGCCGATGGGGACCGCCGTTCATCACCGTCGACGACGAACAATCGGCTGCCTATTTCCATGCCTGCAACCGGGGGAAACGCTCGATCACCGCCGATTTCGCCAGCGA
Source organism: Pseudochelatococcus contaminans (assembly GCF_014195635.1). GTDB lineage: Bacteria > Pseudomonadota > Alphaproteobacteria > Rhizobiales > Beijerinckiaceae > Pseudochelatococcus > Pseudochelatococcus contaminans. The sequence goes on from NZ_JACICC010000004.1 coordinate 9,898, forward strand.
GGAAGGGCAGTCTCTCGTGCGCCGTCTCGTGCGCGATGCAGACGTTCTGATTGAGAACTTCAAGGTCGGCGGTCTGGCGAAATATGGCCTGGATTACGACAGCCTTCGCGAGATCAATCCACGGCTGATTTATTGCTCGGTGACGGGCTTTGGCCAGAATGGCCCTTACGCGAAACGCGCGGGCTATGACTTCATGATTCAGGGCATGGGCGGCATCATGGATCTGACCGGCGAGATGGATGGGCCGCCGGAGAAAATCGGCGTCGCCTTCGTCGACATTTTCACCGGGGTTTATGGTGTCGTCGCCATTCAGGCCGCGCTATGGCAGCGCGAGCGCACCGGCCTTGGCCAACATGTGGACATGGCGCTGTTCGATTGTATCACCGGCGTTCTGGCAAATCAGGCCATGAATTATCTTGCCTCCGGCATTGCCCCGAAGCGCCTCGGCAATGCGCACCCGAATATCGCGCCTTATCAGACCTTTTCTGTCGTGGATGGCTTCATCATCCTCGCCGTGGGCAATGACGGCCAGTTCCAGCGCCTCCTTCAGGTGCTTGGCCTCAATGCGCTTGCATCAGATCCGCGCTTTGCCAGCAACGCCAGCAGGGTCAGCAATCGGGATGCGCTGGCAACGCTTCTGGGTGAGGCTATCGCGCAATGGCCACGCGATAAGCTGTTATCCGCGCTGGAAGCTGAAGGGGTGCCGGCGGGGCCGATCAACACCGTGGCGGATGTCTTCGCCGATCCTCAGATCAAGGCGCGTGGCATGCAGATTGCGCCGCAGGGGGTGCCCGGCGTTCGTACGCCGATCACACTGAGCGGCGCAAGCCTCACTCTGGACAAGCGCTCTCCGCGTTTGGGGGAGCACACAGCGGAGATTCTGGCTGAACTCGACGCAGCCGAGCAGGTCAAGAGCACATCGTAACGGCGGTCCAGTCACCAGTTTCCTTCCGCATTTCAATGAGATGCGGAAGGAAGCTTATCGGGTGAAACAGGGCGCTGCTGCCTCAGGCCACGCCCACCTCGGCCTCGACTTCACGCAGCGATCGGGCGACGATCTCGAACATATCGTCCGCCTGCGCGCGGGTGATGATGAGCGGCGGGCAGAAAGCCACTGCATCGCCCATGCCGCGCGAGATCAGGCCATTGCGCTGCATGGTTTCGTTCATCAGGCGACCAAGCTTGCCAGCAACCTTGACGGACTTCGCGGCCTTGTCATCGACCAGTTCAAGCGCGGCAATGAGGCCGACGCCGCGAACCTCGCCCACCAGCGGGCTTTCCGACAAGGTGTGCAGGCGATTAAGGAAGTGCGTGCCCGTTTCCTTGGCGTTTGCCACGAGATCGCGTTCCTTGATGATAGCGAGGTTCTCCAGCGCGACGATGGCGCCAAGCGGATGGCCACCCCCCGTGAAGCCATGACCGAACGTGCTGATCCGGTGGCTCTCGTCAGCGATGGGCTGGTAGAAACGGTCGTTCATCATGATGGCCGAGAACGGCACGTAGCTGGACGTGATCTGCTTCGACATCACCATGACATCGGGGCGGATGTCATAGGTTATGGAGCCGAACATCTCGCCGGTGCGGCCGAAGCCGCAGATGACTTCATCGGCAACGAAAAGCACGTCGTATTTTGCCAGAACGGCCTGAATCTTCTCAAAATAGGTGGCTGGCGGCACCACGACGCCACCGGCGCCCATGACCGGCTCCGCCCAGAAGGCCGCAACCGTGTCCGGCCCCTCGCGCTGGATCAGGGCATCAAGCTCATCCGCACAGCGGGTGGCGAACTGCTCTTCGGTTTCGCCGTTCTGGCCCTCTTTCCAGTAATGCGGCGCGAGGGTGTGCAGCACGCCGTTCAGGGGAAGATCGAACGACCGATGATTGTTCGGCAGGCCGGTAAGGCTAGCGGCCGCAATGGTAACCCCGTGATACGCACGGTTGCGGGCAATGACCTTTTTCTTCTCCGGCTTGCCGAGCGCGTTGGAGCGATACCACACCATCTTTAAAACGGTGTCGTTCGCTTCCGAACCGGAGTTCGTATAAAACACCTTCGACATTGGCACGTGTGCAAGCTTGATGAGCTGCTCCGCCAGTTCGATGGCCGGACCATGAGTTTTGTGGCCGAAGTTATGATAATACGGCAGCTGCCGCATCTGCTTGACCACGACATCGATCAACCGCTGTTCCTGGAAACCAACGGCCACGCTCCACAACCCGGCCATGCCTTCGATAAAGCGCTTGCCGTTGTTGTCCTTCACGTAGATGCCCTGACCGCTTTCGATGATCATCGGCCCCACTTCCTCGTGGCGCCGTGCATCGGTATAGGCATGGAAATGGTGCGCGATATCGCGCTCTTCAGGGGTTTTATCGAAGTTCTTCAAGTCACTCATGGTCGAGATTCCTTTGGTCATGCATGCAGCCCGCATGCATGAGGCAACATTTTTCCGGTTGCCTGTTCAGACGCGCGATTTTTTTGTGTGCTTTCGTTTGCTGCTCGCAGCCTGCTTCGCCGTCCAAGGCATCTGCTATCTCATCCATTCGGCTTCGTCGATATTCGTTTGCTTGACCAAAGTTTGATAAAATGAAAACGATTAGCCGGACTAAGGAGTGTGGCATGAAACTGATTCCCAAACCTTTTCGCGGCAATCTTTCGGAGGCCGATATCGCCGGCTTGCGCGAGTTCGTCGAGATCGTCAAGGCAGGCGGGATCACGGCGGCGCAAGCACGTCTGGGAAAAGGTAAATCTGCCATAAGCTTGAGTCTCAGCCGCCTTGAAGGGCGTCTTGCGATGCGTCTTTGCGAGCGGGGCCGTTCGGGGTTCAGCCTGACGGAGCAGGGGCAGATGGTGCACTCCGCAGCCGTCCAGCTTCTCGCCGATATCGGGCGCTTCAATGACTTCGTTGGTGCCGCGATTCACAAACTGGAAGACACGGTCACGTTGCTCGCCGACGACAGCTTCCTGTTTGAGTTCACCGAACCGCTCACCCGTGCCATCGCCCGCATTGGTGACCGCTATCCCGATCTTGGCCTGAACGTGCGCATGACATCGCCCGATCATATCTATGCCTCTGTTTTGGAAGGCACGGGCGATCTGGGGTTCACGACCCTGAACCGGCTCAACGATGCCCTTGATATTACGCCGGTTTGCATGGAGCGGATGGGTATCTTCTGCGGCAAGGATCATCCGTTGTTCAATTGTGACGATGCCGAGCTTACCCCGGAAACCTTCCGTCAATATGGTTTTGTCGCCCCCGAAGTTACGCAGGAGGAGCTGTATTCAGAGTTCGTGCGTGGTCTTAAAATAAAGGCGCGCGCACCGACGATTCTCTCCCGTATGTTGCTTGTTCTGTCATCGCGATACCTCGGTATTGTGCCACTCACCTTTGCGCAACATTGGGTAGACAAGGGGGATATTCGCGAACTCCGGGTCGACGGCAGCCGGACGGATAACATCTGCCATCTCGTGCATCGCAAGGCACGCCCGCTCGGTCTGGGAGGCACGATCTTTCGCAGCATATTGATTGAAGAGTTAAGCAACAAGACCTGAATATCCGGAGTTAAATCCTCTTACGATCACTATATTCAATCAAATCCAGCCGCGTTTTAATTCAAACAATCATCTGTGCTTGACCTTTGACCGGCGCGGATTAAGCGCGTCGCGCATGGCAAGGCTCGAATGGATACGCGTCACACCGGGAAGACGCGACAGCACCTCGCCGTGAAGCGCTTCATAGGCTGCGGTGTTTTCAACCTCGACACGCAGCCAGTAGTCCACCGCGCCAGTCATAAGAAAACATTCTTTTATTTCCGGACGCTTACGAACTGCAGACTCAAAGCGGGCCAGAAAGTCCTCCGTCTGCCGCTCAAGCGTCACCTGCACCACAACGCTGACAGCATCTTCGCCCTGGCTCACCCCGCTCGTCAAAACCGTATAGCCACGGATGACGCCAATTGTTTCAAGCAGCTTGATCCGACGATGGCAGGCAGATGGCGACAGCCCGACCTCTGCTGCAATCGCGGCATTTGTACGCCGCGCGTTTTGTCGCAGCAGCAACAGGATGGCGCGGTCCACTGCATCCAGGGTTGTGGTCATTTATTTCAGCCTGTCTCGTTTTTATATCAAAATGGCATTATTTTTCGCATAAAATTCGACGAATCGATAACATAATTCACGATCATCCGCATACCATTTAAGAAAAATGGGGGAATGCGGGATGATCGGTCTCGTTCATATTGCCGGTGCGGTGTTGCGCATCGATCTAGGCGCAATCGTTGCTAATTATCACATCATTCGGAAACAGGCCGCCGGTGCCGAGGTGGCGGGCGTCGTTAAAGCCAACGCATATGGGCTTGGCGCGCCGGAAGTTGCGGCGGCATTGGCACAGGCAGGTTGCCGCCATTTCTTCGTCGCGCAGCTCAGTGAGGCTGTGTCGTTGCGTCACGCACTTGACGCGAGTGGGGCGCTCAGCAATGCCACGCTGTACGTTTTAAACGGCCTTCAGCCGGGCGCGGAGTCGGTTGCAGCGGAAATCGGGGTCACCCCGGTCCTCAACTCGCTGGATCAGGTTGATCGCTGGTCCGCCGAAGCTGCCGCGTGCGGACGCGCTCTCCCGGCGGCGCTTCAAGTCGATAGCGGCATGTCTCGCCTCGGCCTGCCGCCTGCGGAGGTGGAGACGCTGGCATCCGCTCCCGAGCGGCTGAATGGCATCGACCTGCGCGTGATCATGAGCCACCTTGCTTGTGCGGACGACGCTACGGCGAAGGCTAATAAAGCGCAAACCGAGGCTTTCGAGGTACTCGCCAGCCGTTTTCCGGGAGTGCCGCGTTCGCTCGATAATTCCGGCGGCAGTTTCCTGCCCCGCGGCCATTTTAATATCGTCCGTCCAGGTATCGCGCTTTATGGAGGGGCACCGCAGGCGGGAAGTCCGAATCCCATGCACCCGGTCGTGACGCTTGAAGCACGGATCGTGCAGGTTCGTGATGTCCCGGCCGGCGTCGGTGTGGGGTATGGTCTCAGTTCCGTTGCCGGCTATGCACGCCGTATCGCCACCATCGCCGTGGGCTACGCCGATGGATGGCCGCGTCATCTGAGCAATTGCGGTTCGGTTTTCATCGGCGGGCACCGGGCACCGATTGCCGGCCGCGTCTCGATGGACAGCATCACAATCGACGTGACTGAAGTGCCTCCGGCGCTGTTGTATCCAGGCGCGTCGGTCGAGCTGCTCGGGCCGCATCAGACTATTGATGACGTAGCGTCCGATGCCGGCACCATCTCCTATGAAATCCTCACCCAACTCGGCCAGCGCTACGCACGGGAGTACATCCCGGTGGCGGAGGGCTGAAATCGGCACGGGGACGCGTCAGAAAATTAATTTGGATGAATCCAATTGCTGAATACATCCGAATTCGAAATATTTAAGAATAAAACTTCTCAATAGTTTGAATAAAAATTCAAGAACAGAGAAATACAGAAAGTAAACCGTCGTTCAACATAAAGATCGCTATCTCCAGAGGTCACAGTCTTATGAAAATCGCTATTCTTGGAAGCGGTGTGATCGGCGTCACATCCGCGTGGTATCTGGCGGAGGCAGGGCACGAGGTGGTCGTTATCGATCGCCAGCCCGGTCCTGCGCTCGAAACAAGTTTTGCCAACGCAGGTGAAATATCACCCGGCTATGCTTCGCCATGGGGCGCGCCAGGCATCCCCTCCAAGGCGCTCCGCTGGTTGTTCATGGAGCACGCGCCGCTGATCCTGCGCCCACAGGCCGATATGGCCATGGTGCGGTGGCTTCTGGCGATGCTCGCCAATTGCACGGAAGCGGCCTATCACGTCAACAAAAGCCGCATGGTTCGTCTTGCCGAGTTCAGCCGCGATGAGTTGATCGCGCTGCGCACCCGCACGGGCATCGCGTATGACGAGCGCAGCCTTGGCACGCTTCAGCTTTTCCGCGAGCAGAAGCAGATGGACGGTATCGCGAAGGACATTGAGGTCTTGCGGGAAGACGGCGTGCCGTTCGAAGTTCTGGACCGCGCGGGCTGCATCGCGGCTGAGCCAGGTTTGGCTAATAGCGCCGTGCCCTTCGTCGGGGGGCTGCGCCTGCCGAACGATGAAACCGGCGATTGCTTCAAGTTCACAAACGCGCTCGCCGATATGGCAAAGGCGAAAGGCGTTACCTTCCTTGCGGAACACTCCATCAAGAGGCTTGTGTCCGAAGGTGGCAAAATAACCCGCATTGAGACGGACAAGGGTAACGTTTCAGCCGATGTCTATCTGGTGGCTTTGGGAAGCTATTCGCCCCATATTCTGGCGCCGCTCGGCATCAAGCTGCCAGTTTATCCGGTGAAAGGTTACTCGATTACCGTGCCGATTACCGAAGAAGCACGTGCTCCGGTTTCGACCATTCTCGATGAGAGCTTCAAGGTGGCCATCACCCGGCTTGGCGACCGCATCCGGGTTGGCGGCATGGCCGAAATTTCCGGGTTCAATCTTGATCTGCCGCCAAGGCGGCGGGCGACACTGGAACATTCCGTCGGTTCGCTTTTCCCCGGTGCCGGCGATCTGCGACAGGGAACCTTCTGGAGCGGTCTGCGTCCCATGACGCCCGACAGCACGCCGGTTATCGGGCCGACATCCATCTCCAACCTGTTCCTCAATACGGGCCACGGCACGCTCGGCTGGACGATGGCATGTGGCTCGGCAAGCTTGATTGCTTCCCGGATCAGTGGCACGACACCACCCGTCGACCCCGAGGGCCTTGACATCACGCGCTACTCCAACTGACCCCTTTATCATTAAGGAGATCTGCTATGAGCATCCAACGTCTGAAATCCGGCCCGCGCATGAGCCAGGCCGTCATCCATAACGGCATCGTTTATCTCGCAGGGCAGGTGGGAACCCCCGGCAAGGACACCGAGACGCAGACCCGCGAAGTGCTGGCCTCCATCGACGACCTGCTTGGCCTGGCCGGAACCAACCGCTCGCGCATTCTTCAGGCGACCGTCTGGCTTGCCGATATGGCCGACTTCGATGTCATGAACGGCGTGTGGGAAGAGTGGACCGGCGGCAAGGATACGCCCGCCCGCGCGACCGGCGAGGTTCGCCTGGCGACGCCTGAATATAAGGTCGAGATCATCGTCGTCGCTGCGCTTCCCTGATAATAGATGCAGGGTGCGGCAAGTTGTAGCATTGAGCGATCAAGGCGACAGCTTGCACGCATCCTGCATTGATTTTTTCATTAAATATATTATTAGACAGGATGCTGCTGCTTCTGTTCCGGCAATTGTCTGCCGATGTCTTCTTTGAGCACCCCCATGCCCGGCAATGAATGCTGCCGTTGATTGCGGGGGAGGTAAGCGTATCAAGGCGCTGTAGAGCGCGACTCCGGACGCTATAGAAAGCCGCAGTTCGCAGTTCAACCGCTCCCTGACGGGGCGTGCACAATTTGCGATGTGTATAAGTCGACACTTCTATTCCGGCCAGGCAGCATCTGCTCTCCGTGGAAAAGAACTATACCTTATGTTCTATCGAAAATGTTTCCGGTGCAATGAATAGCGCTGGATAACCTTCACATTCATGTGGCAGGAGACTCGACCTGCCGGTGCAAATGTCGCACGTATCGATCCCGTAGCTCGACTGGAGCTGCGATCGTCATCCACTCCAAATGCACACTTCAAATCTATAATGGCAGGATCGTTCGATTAGCTGTGGATAGTTATCGAAAATCCATCAATTTGTCGTCAGATGTTTGCAGCGTCTCTAAACTGTAATTCTCGGTTGTTAGGGTTTGCACGCGGCCATTTGCAATGACATACGAGCGGTTTCTGTCGCGCCCGGTCATGTGAGCTATCCGCCAGAACTTCGGGACTGTCCTGACGCCATAGGCCATCTGGGCTCCCGCAATTTTCCAACCATTTAACAAGATGGGACTAGGATCATGAAGAACGCACTCAAGGTAAGCGTTGCCGCTCTCGCTATTGCTGGCGTCTTCTCCGCCACCGGAGCCATTGCCCAGCAGAACCGCGACACCATTCAGATCGCCGGCTCGTCCACGGTTCTGCCGTTCGCATCGATCGTCGCTGAGGAATTCAGCGCCGCGAACCCGCAGTTCAAGACGCCGGTCGTCGCTTCGGGCGGTTCGGGCGGTGGTCTGCGCCAGTTCTGCGAGGGCGTCGGCCCCGCCACCATCGACATCGCGAATGCCTCGCGCCGCATCCGCGCCGGTGAAGTCGAGACCTGCAACAAGAACGGCGTCAACGACATCCGTGAAGTCCGCATCGGTTATGACGGCATCGTCTTCGCCGTTCCGCTGGAAAAGGGCGACTTCGCGCTGGAGCCGGTCCACATTTATAAGGCAATCGCCGACAAGCTCTATGTTGACGGCAAGTGGGTCGCCAACCCCAACAAGACCTGGAAGGACGTTGACGCGTCGCTTCCCGATCAGCCGATCGTGCTCGCCATCCCGGCTCCGAACCACGGCACGCGTGAAGTGTTCGAAGAGCGCGTGATTGCACCTGGCTTCAAGGCCAGCAACCCGCCGGCCGATGCGCCGAAGGAAGCTCAGTCCGCTCTGCGTCAGGACGTCGTCGTCGAGATCGCCGGCGATTACACCGAGACGCTGGCTCGTCTGAAGTCCGACCCCAACACCGTCGGCGTGTTCGGTCTGTCGTTCTACGACCAGAACCGCGATTCGCTGAAGGTTGCCACGGTGTCGGGCGTCGAGCCCACGCTTGAGACCATTGCCAAGGGTGAATACCCGGTGTCGCGTCCGCTCTTCTTCTACGTGAAGGGCGAGCACGTCGGCGTTATCCCCGGCATCAACGAGTACGTCGAGTTCTTCCTTTCCGACGACGTCGCCGGTGAGGGTGGTCGTCTTGAGAGCGCCGGTCTGATCCCCGCTCCGAAGGATGAGACCGCAGCCGTTCTCGAAGCCTACAAGGCAGGCACCAAGCTCACGGCTGACGACGTGAAGTAATCCTGCCGCGGCAATGGCCGGCAGGTTCCACCCGCTGGCCGTCACCGTGACGATATGAACCGATGCATCTGCCGGCCTGAGCGCGGGCAGATGCATTCCCGTTCACTGCGTTCGAGAAGATCATAAAACGTGACATCCTTCATCGTCGCCGCGCTGCTTTTGATCCTGCTGGGGTTGTCTTACAGTCAGGGCTATCTCGGTGGTCGGGCGCTGGCGGCCACAGGTGTGCGTCTGCATTCGCGCCCGCGCTATCACGGCATTCTCGTTGCGATCTGGTGTCTGCTGCCCGCTATTCTCGTGCTCGGCGCATGGGCATTGCTCGGGCCGGGCCTGATGCGCGCATTCGTCATGTCGTATCTGCCGCCGGACGTGCAGGAGCTTGGTCCGCATCAGCTCAATGCCGCCATTCGCCGTGTCGAGGCAATTGCCTCCGGCTATGGCGTTGCAGGGGCGATGGAGCCATGGGAAACCGCCGCCGGCGTTGCGTTGCGCCGCATGCGGGAGTTCGCGTTTCTGGTTGTGATCGCCTCAGCAGCCGGCCTCGGTATTCTGGGGCTGCTTTTTGCCCGCCGCCGCATTTCGCCGCGCCTGCGAGCGCGCAACAGCGTGGAATGGCTGATCCGGCTCTTGCTGCTGGCCTGTTCCGTGGTGGCGGTAATGACCACGCTGGGCATCGTGGTGTCACTGTTCAACGAGGCGATCCAGTTCTTCACCTTTGTTCATCCGTTCGACTTTTTCTTCGGCACGGTATGGAATCCCGGTTTCAGCACCACCGGCACGGCGGCCATCGGCCAATACGGGTTGCTGCCGCTGTTGTGGGGCACCGTGATGGTCGCGGGCATCGCCATGCTCGTCGCGGTTCCAATAGGGCTGTTTACGGCCATTTATCTGTCGCAGTACGCATCCGGACGCCTGCGCGCGGTCGCCAAGCCGGTGATCGAGGTGCTCGCAGGGATTCCTACCATCGTCTATGGCTTTTTCGCGCTGGTGACGGTGGGGCCCTATCTGTCCCGCGTGGGTTCGGTTCTTGGCATCGGAATCAACGCCACCAGCGCCCTTACGGCTGGGCTGGTGATGGGGATCATGATCATCCCGTTCGTGTCGTCGCTGTCGGACGATATCATGCGCCAGGTTCCGCGGTCGCTGCGTGACGGCTCGCTGGGGCTGGGGGCGACGCCTTCGGAAACGATCCGCCGCGTGCTGCTGCCGGCCGCGCTGCCGGGTATTGTGGGCGCGCTTCTGCTGGCCGTCAGCCGGGCCATTGGCGAAACCATGATCGTGGTTCTGGCGGCGGGTAACAGCCCCGTGCTACGTTTCAACCCGGCTGAACCTGTTTCGACGATCACGGTCACCATCGTCAACCAGCTCACCGGCGACTCGGACTTCTCCGGCCCGCAATCGCTCGTCGCCTTTGCGCTCGGCCTGACGCTGTTCATGATCACGCTGGTTCTCAACATGGTTGCGCTCTACATCGTGCGCCGCTTCCGGGAGCAATACGAGTAAAATGGCCAGCCCTTCCAGCACCAGCATCAAAGCACAGGCCGATCGTCGGCGCGTGCGGGTCCGCGCGTCGCTTGGCCGCCGCCATCTCGTCGAATGGCTCTTTCGCGGCGCGGGGCTGACAGCGATTGTTATCGCCCTCGGCATGGTCGTGGGGTTGTTCTGGATCATGATCAGCAAGGGCCTGCCTGCTTTCACGCAGGCAACGCTCTCGGCTGAAGTGACCTTCGATCCCGATATCATCACCGCTGGCCCGCCCCCGGTGCGCGAATCCGGGCAGTCCGAGGCGGACTATCGCGCGGCGCGAATGGCCTGGGAAGGGCAGGTTGCGCGGCTGAACTGGAATGCGCTTGTCGAGCAGGCGGTGCGCAATACCGCGCCGGCGGGGATGGAAGTCGACCGCCGCACGGCGCTGGCGCTGGTGTCGAACATCGACCGGCACAATCTGCGCGACATGTTCGTCGCCAATCCGCACCTGCTGGGCCGCACGGTGAAGGTGGACCTGCTGGCCTCCGCCAATACCGACAACTGGCTCAAAGGTACGATCAACCGCGATCTGCCGGATTCCCGCCAGCAATTGTCGGCAGCGACGCGTCAGCTTGCGGATGCGCTCTATGCGGATGGCAAAATCCGCTTCACCTTCGCGTGGCAGATCTTCACCAACACGGATTCGCGCTCGGCGCCTGCCGCCGCAGGTCTTGCCGGCGCTTTCGTCGGCTCGCTCTATATGATGCTGATCGTGATCGTGCTCGCGGTGCCCATCGGCGCGGCCAGTGCGATTTACCTTGAAGAGTTCGCGCCGAAAAACAGGTTTACCGACTTTATCGAGGTGAACATCAACAATCTCGCGGCCGTGCCATCGATTGTTTTCGGTCTGCTGGGTGCGGCTGTGTTCATCCGTTACTTCGGGCTGCCGATGTCGGCACCCATCGTCGGTGGTCTTGTATTGACCCTGATGACGCTGCCGACGATCATCATCGCTACGCGCTCGGCGTTGCGGGCGGTACCGATGTCGCTGCGGCAGGCGGCGCTTGGTATAGGCGCATCCCATAATCAAACAGTGTTTCACCATGTGCTGCCGGTGACGTTTCCCGCGATCCTGACCGCGTCGATCATCGGCGTGGCACAGGCGCTGGGCGAAACAGCGCCGCTGTTGTTGATCGGCATGAATGCCTTCGTCGCCGCCATTCCGGCGACCCCGTTCGACAAGTCCACGGCGCTGCCGGCCCAGATATTCCTGTGGCAGGGCAACGAGAACCGCAATTTCTTCGAAGCCCGCACCTCGGCGGCGATCATGGTGTTGCTCGCGCTCATGATTACACTGAACGCCCTGGCCATTTTCCTGCGTACCCGACTGGAGCGCCGCGTATGACCTCTTCTCACCCGTCCGACGCCCAAGCCGTCAGCGCCAGTTCTTCCGCCCGTGACGCCGCGCTTCACGATGTCGGCGCGACGAAGCCGGTATTAGCCAATCCGCTGACGGAGAAGGACGAGACTGTCCGCTCACCGGATCTGGAGACGCGCGAATATCGGCTGCAGGCGCGGGACGTCTGTGTTTTCTATGGCGAGAAGCAGGCCCTGTTCGACGTGTCGCTCGACGTGCCGGAAAAGGCTGTCACGTCGCTGATCGGCCCGTCGGGTTGCGGCAAGACCACGTTTCTGCGCTGCATCAACCGCATGAACGACACCATCGAGGGCTGCCGCGTCACGGGCAAGATCACGCTCGACGGGGAAGATATTTACGACCCTTCTCTCGATGTGGTGGAACTGCGTTCGCGCGTCGGCATGGTGTTTCAAAAACCCAATCCGTTCCCCAAATCGATTTATGAAAACGTGGCCTATGGCCCACGTATTCACGGCCTTGCGCGTTCGCGTACCGAGATGGACGAAATCGTCGAGGCCAGCCTCAAGCGCGCCGGCCTCTGGAGTGAGGTCAAGGATCGCCTGCGCGAATCCGGTACGGGCCTGTCAGGTGGCCAGCAGCAGCGCCTGTGCATCGCGCGGGCTATTGCCGTCAGCCCCGAGGTGATCCTGATGGACGAGCCATGCTCCGCGCTCGATCCCATCGCGACCGCCGTGATCGAGGAACTGATCGACGAATTGCGCGCGCATTACACGATCATCATCGTCACGCATTCCATGCAGCAGGCCGCGCGCGTGAGCCAGAAAACAGCATTCTTCCATCTCGGCAAACTGATCGAGGAAGGGCCGACGGAAGTGATCATGCAGACGCCGCGGCACAAGAAAACGCAGGACTACATCACGGGGCGCATTGGCTGAAACGCCGGGCGCACGCCTGTACTCTGGTGTGGTTTATTCTTATTTGCGCCCAATTCGGATCGCCGGATTGGGCGCAAGCTTTTTCAAAGGCATGCAGGCCCTCATGATGATTGACATGATTAATCAAACGTATTGTGTCGATTATAATTTCATGCTGTTGACGTTATTCCTATAGAGGCACGCGATGCGCAGCCTTGAAGATGAATGTGGCGACATAAATCCTTTGCGCGATCAAGTATATTGTTATTGAAGCATTCGAATTCGCAAGCTGACATGTTGCATTAACGTGTAAGTTGGAATCGACTGTCGTCACAGATCGAATCGAGCCTATTCGAGGAATGATGAATACCGTTTCGAACCAGCCCGCCGATGCCCCTGACCAGAAGCAGACGACAGCCACAGGTTCAGCGCCTGTCCCGCCACCTGCCGCGCCGAAAACATCGGATCACAAGGGGTTCAGGACGCTGTTGCTCGCGGGCGCGGCCGTTGTCGTGCTGGCTGTCGCGGCATGGGCGGGGTGGCAATACTGGACGGTGTGGCAATATGAAATTTCGACCGACGACGCCTATCTCCATGCGGATTTCGTCAATGTCGCGCCCGAGGTGTCCGGTTACGTCATCGCGGTCAACGTGCAGGACAACGAGCCGGTGAAGAAGGGTGACGTGATTGCCGTCATCGACCCGGTGCCGTATCAGGCCGCAGTGGCGGAGGCGGAGGCCACGGTCAGCTATAATCAGGCGCTTGCGGCGCAGACACAGGCGGAGCTGGATGCTCAGCCCGCGCTGGTCGACGAGGCGAAGGCATCCGTGGCGGTGAGCGAGGCGGCGCTGAAATTCGCGCAAGAGAACATGGCGCGTTTCGGTACGCTGGCAAACGAGGGTTTCGGCACGCAGCAGGCCCGGCAGGAAGCAACGTCCCAGCTGGGCCAAGCGCAGGCGCGGTTGGATCTGAACCGCGCTGCCGTCATTGCGGCGGAGCGCAGGATCGCGACTTTGAAAGCGGGCCTGGCCGCGTCTGAAGCCTCCATCAAGGAAAGCCAGGCGGCGCTCCAGAAGGCCAGGTTCAGCCTTGAACGCACGACGCTGCGCGCGCCGATTGACGGCGTGGTCGGCAATCGCGCTTTGCGTCTTGGCATGTTCGTGCAGCCTGGCAGCCAGTTGCTGGCCATCGTGCCGCTGGAAGCGATTTACGTCCGGGCCAATGTCAAGGAAACAAACCTTGCTGTGGTGGAGCCGGGGTTGCCGGTGTCCATCAGCGTGGACGCCTTCCCAGACAGGCCGCTGCGCGGGGTCATTGCCTCCATTGCCCCTGCGGCGGGCCAGATATTCGCGCTGCTGCCGCCTGACAACGCCACGGGCAATTTCACCAAGGTCGTGCAGCGCGTGCCTGTGCGGATCGCTATCGATCCGCACGACGAACTGGCCGGACGCTTGCGTCCCGGCATGTCGGTCACGACGACGATCCAGACGCGGGGCGAGCGGGTGGACCCGGCAACATTTGGGGCTGGACGCACTGCCGCGAACGGGGCCGACGCCGGCGCCGCAGGTCATTAAACATGAGCGCCGTCACGGCCGCGCCCGCGCCGGAGAAGGAAGACGCCAGCCTGCGCACGTGGCTGGCAATGTTCGGCTGCATGCTCGGCGCGCTCATGTCGGTGCTCGACATTCAGGTGACGAATGCGTCACTGCCGCAAATCGAAGGCGGCATCGGTACGGGTGAAGCCAACGGCACGTGGATATCGACGGCCTATCTGATTGGCGAAATCATCATGATTCCGCTGGCGGATTATCTCAGCCGCGTGTTCGGATTCCGGCGACTGCTGCTGGGCAGTACGGTGATGTTCCTCGTCTTTTCGGTCAGTTGCGCTTTCGCCACCAGCATCGACCAGATGATTTTCATGCGGGGTTTTCAGGGCTTCTCCGCCGGGGCGATGATTCCGCTGGCGTTGACGTTCGTGCTGTCGCAACTGCCGCGCCGGCAGCAGCCCATCGGCATGGCGGTGTTCGCAATGACGGCGACGTTCGGCCCGGCATTCGGCCCGACGCTGGGCGGGTATCTCACCACCCACTTCGACTGGCGCTATGTGTTCTTCATCAACCTGGTTCCCGGCGCGCTGATGCTGTCGCTGCTCTATCCCACGCTGAAGCCGGAGAAGATGCGGCTATCGCTGTTGAAGGAGGGCGACTGGTGGGGCATCGCGTTTCTCATTGTGGGCCTCGCGAGCTTGCAGACCATGCTGGACGAGGGGAACCGCTATAACTGGTTTGGCTCGTCCTATATCGTGCAACTGGCGTTGGTCGCCGGCATCAGCCTCACCATCTTCGTCATCATTGAACTGGTGGTGGAAAAGCCCGTCGTGCACCTGCGGTTGCTGGGTTATTACAATTTCACGCTGGGCACTATCGCCAATATCATCGTCGGCGTAACGCTTTACGGGTCGATCTACGTATTGCCGACCTATCTGGGCGAGGTGCAGGGCTACAGCTCGCAGCAGGTGGGCATGGTGATGGCATGGGCCGGCATTCCGCAGCTTTTCATCATTCCCTTCCTGCCGCTGCTCCAGAAGCATGTCGACGCCAGGCTGCTGATCGGTGTCGGGCTGCTGATATTCGCGTCGAGCTGCTTCATGGATATCTGGCTGACGGCCGATTTCGGCGGCGAACAGTTGCGGCAGAGCAATATCGTGCGCGCTATCGGCCAGGCCGTGGTGATGGCGCCGCTGACACTCATCGCGCTTTATGGATTGCCGAAGGAACTCTCCGGGCAGGCCTCCGGCCTGTTCAACATGATGCGAAACATCGGCGGGGCGGTGGGCACCGCTATGCTGGCCACGATCATCACCAAGCGCACCGATTATCACGCCAACATCATCGGCGAGTCCGCCACCAGCACCAATCCCACCGCGCTTGAAATGCTGAAGCAGATGCAGGCCTATTTTCTGGAGCGCGCCACGACGGACGCGGATCTGGCCTATCGCAAGGCGCAGGTACTTCTGGGGCGGATCGTGGAGAAACAGGCGCTCATCATGGGCTATTCCGATGCGTTCTTCGTGATGGGAATCCTGCTGCTGATAGCGATCGTCGCGGTGGCCTTTACACGCGCGCCTAATTGATGATCAATATAATGCATCATCGACGGAACGTTTTACGATTGAACGGCATCGGTGTTCGAAGTATTTTTCCTGATGGAACAAGACTGTCTGGCGCTCTGGTAAAGTCAAATTCCATTATGCATGCTTTGCCACGGAGAGTTGGATGTCATCATCCCGGCGGTCGAATGTCTGGCTGACGAACCTGCCGGTTCAATGGCAGCTCGTTAGCGTCATCGCTTTTCTGGTCGCCATTCTGGTGCTGGTGCTCGGCTTCAACACGCTCGCGATAAGAAGCGCGAGCGATGCCCAGATCGAGGCGGAAAATCTCACCCGGATCATCAACCAGAGCAACGTGGCCGCCCGTGCGGTGGCGGCGCGGAAAATCGCGTTGACGCGATTGATGTTCGAGCACAACGATGCAACCCGGCACACGTTCGAGGTATCGAATACGGATGTCCAATCAGAGATCGCCCGGTTGTCAGAGATTACGGGCAAGATACCCAACCTGCTGATCAAGGCGCAAAGTGCATCCAACGTGAATCAGGAATGGGTGCTTGAGGCCGCCTTGCCCATGGTTGCGTTCGCGGAGCGCATGCAGCGGGATAACGCCGTCGAAAGCGAGCGCGACGCACGGCTGAGTGCCTTCTTTGCCGCTGAGGCCAATGAAGGCGGCAGCCGCAGGATCATTACGTTTCTCGACGAACTCGCTGCGGGCGCCAACACGCGGCTGGAGGAAACCCGCCGCGAGGTCGATGCGCGCAAGGACCAGATCGGATACCTCAACGCCATCGCCCTCATCCTGACGCTCGTTGCCGGTGTCGCGTCGCTGTTTCTGGCAAATGCGCTGATCGCCCGGCCACTGCGGCAGCTGGCTGGCCTGATGGAGCGTCTCGCCCGGCACGATCACAAGATCGACATTCCGTTTCAGGACCGGGGCGACGAGGTGGGCACTATCAGCCGCGCGCTGGGTGTATTCAAGGAAATGTCCATCGCCACCCACCAGAACGAATGGGTGAAGACGAGCATCGGCGAATTGTCCGCGCGGATACAGCAAGCGGAGACCATGCGGGACTTCGCGCAGGCGCTGCTGGAAGATCTGGTGCCGCGTCTTGATGCTGGCGTCGGGCTGTTCTTCCGGTATGATGAGGCCAGCGGGGAACTGGCCCGCGTCGGCAGTTACGGCTATCGCGAGCGCCGGCACACGGCAACCACCTACAAGCCAGGCGAGGGGCTTGTGGGACAGTGTGCGCTTGAGCGCAAGTCCATTCTTCTGAGCCCCGTTCCTGACGACTATATCAACATTCACTCCGGTTCCGGGGAGGCAAGCCCCCGCAGCGTGCTGCTGATGCCTGTCCTCGCGCACGACAGGCTGCTCGGCGTGCTCGAACTTGCCAGCTTCAAACCCTTCGAGGGGAAGCGGCAGCGTCTGGTGGAAGAGGCTGTCGAGGTCGTGGCGTTGTCGCTGGACAATCTCGGCCGCGCCATCAGAACTACCGAACTGCTTGAGCAGAGCCAGCAGCAGACGCAGCAGCTTCAGGTCGCCGAAGAGGAACTGCGCATCCAGCAGGAGGAATTGCGCACGACGAACGAGCAGTTGCAGGAAAAATCGCAGCGGCTCATTGCTTCTGAGGAGGAGTTGCGCGTTCAGGCGGAGGAATTGCAACATTCCAACGACGATTTGCGTCGCCATTCCGAAGCCGTCAACCAGCAGAAAACACGACTGGAAGCGTTGCAGAAGGAAACGGAGCTGAAGGCGGCCGATCTTGAACGCGCCAACCAGTACAAGTCCCAGTTCCTCGCCAATATGTCTCACGAGTTGCGCACGCCTCTCAACAGCATGCTCATTCTGTCGCAGCATCTTGCGGAAAACCGGACGGGTAATCTGGATGAAGAGCAGGTGGAATCGGCAACGATCATCCATTCCAGCGGCTTCAACCTTCTCCAACTCATCAACGATATCCTCGACCTGTCGAAGGTGGAAGCGGGCAAGATGGAGGTCGCGCATGACGTTATCTCGCTTCCAGCGTTCCGCCAGCGTCTTGAACGCAACTTCCGCCATGTTGCGCAGGAGAAGGGGCTCGCTTTCACCGTCTCGTATGAGGGCGACGTTCCTGAGCGGGTCGTGACCGACGAGGGCAAGCTGGAGCAGATCACCAACAACCTGTTGAGCAACGCCTTCAAGTTCACCCGCGAAGGATCTGTCAAAGCAACGTTTTCTGCGATTCCCGATGAAGGAGTCCTCGTTATCGATGTGTCGGACACAGGCATCGGCATTCCCGAGGACAAGCTCGAAACCGTCTTCGAGGTGTTCGAGCAGGTCGATGCGAGCACGCGGCGGGAATTTGGCGGCACTGGCCTAGGGCTGACAATATCCCGCAATCTGGCTGTTCTGCTGGGGGGGACGCTGACGGTGCGGAGCGTCGTCAACGAGGGAACGACCTTCCGCCTGACATTGCCACTGGAGGAAGCCAAGGAACAGGACGATCGTGCAAAAGACATGCGGGGCAATGAGGTCCGCGGGAGGAACGGGCGGTCTGCGCCTGCCCCCCGGCCCGTGCCGATACCGCGCCGTGCGGTGCACGACATCGAGGATGACCGGAACGATCTGACAGAGGGCACGCCGCGCATCCTGATCATCGAAGACGATCCTGCCTTCATCCGCATTCTTGTTGGCGTCGTCCGGCGTAACGGCTGTCAGGCATTGGCGGCAACGGACGGCGAGAGTGGACTGGCGCTCGCACGCAGTTTCACCCCGACTGGCATCCTGCTCGACATTTCGCTGCCCGGTATGGATGGTTGGACCGTTATCGAAAATTTGAAGCAGGATGCGGCGACCCGTGGCATTCCGGTGCACATCGTCTCGGCCAACGATGACGTGTCACGTGGCAAACAGATGGGCGCTATCGGCTTCCTCACGAAACCCGTGAGTTCGGAGCAGCTTTCCGAGGCGCTTGGCGCGCTGGTGCGGTCCACGGCGGACCGCAGGCAGCGCATTCTCGTTGTGGATGATGACGAAAGCGCGCGCATCGCCGTGCAGAAGCTGTTGCACAAGGATGGTGTCGAGGTGGTGATGGTGGCATCCGGTGAGGAGGCACTGGAGCGCATTGCCGGCAGCGAATTCGATTGCATGGTGCTCGATCTCGGGTTGCCCGGCATGTCCGGCTTCGAACTTCTGGAAAATCTGGTCGAAGAGAAGCGGCATCTGCCCGTGGTGATTTACTCGGCACGCGATGTTTCCGCTGAGGAAAGTCTTCGCCTTCGCAGCTATACGGACAGCATTGTCATCAAGGGAGCGTTGTCTCCCGAACGCCTCATTGATGAGGTGAACCTGTTCCTGCATAGCGTGCGGAAAGATCCGGTCGCGGTGCAGGCATATCCTGAGGGTGAACTGTCGGGACGGCATGTTCTGCTGGTCGATGACGACATGCGCAACATATACGCCCTTGCCAAGGTTCTGAGGGCCGAAGGCATGACCGTCATCCTCGCGCAGGATGGTGCTAAAGCCTTGTCCCAACTTGATGCTCATCCTGAAACCGAACTGGTGTTGATGGATATCATGATGCCGGTCATGGACGGATATGAAGCCATAGCCGCCATCCGGGCGAGAAAGGGGACGTTCACCGATCTTCCCATCATCGCCCTGACGGCGAAGGCGATGAAGGACGACCGGGAAAAATGCCTTGCGGCCGGGGCCAATGATTACATGTCCAAGCCGGTCGACATTCCGCGGTTGATGTCCATGATGCGGACATGGCTGTTCAGATGACGCCCGACGACGCCTCTGTCGATCTCGAAGAGATTGAAATCGATCTCTTCATTGAAGCGATGTTGCGGCGATATGGCTACGATTTTCGCGACTATGGCCGTGCCTCTCTCACGCGCCGTGTGCTCAACCTGACGCGCAGGTTCGGCGTGCGCAATATCAGCGAACTGACGGCGCAGGTGCTGCATACGCCTCAGCGGCTGGAGGAAGTGATCTCGGGGCTTTCGGTTCCGGTATCGGAGTTTTTTCGCGATCCGCTGACTTTTCGGGCGCTGAAGACGCAGGTGTTTCCGTTCCTGGCCTCGTTTCCGCAGATCACGATCTGGCAGGCCGGGTGTGCGCACGGTGAGGAAGTCTATTCCCTCGCCATCCTGCTGACTGAAGCAGGGCTTTATCCGCGCTGCCGGATTTTTGCCACCGACATGTCCCA
Organism: Pseudochelatococcus contaminans; assembly: GCF_014195635.1. Classification (GTDB taxonomy): domain Bacteria; phylum Pseudomonadota; class Alphaproteobacteria; order Rhizobiales; family Beijerinckiaceae; genus Pseudochelatococcus; species Pseudochelatococcus contaminans. The sequence goes on from NZ_JACICC010000004.1 coordinate 29,931, forward strand.
GCAGGCGCTGGTAGAGGCCAGAAAGGGAATCGTACCGCTCGGCGACATACGGCAGGCAAGCAGCCGCTATCTCGAAAGCGGCGGTGGCAGGAGCCTCTCACAGTATTTTCATGCCCGTTACGATCTTGCGAAGTTCGACGAAAAGCTGATCGAGAACGTCACCTTCGCCCGGCATAATCTGGCCACCGACGGTGTTTTCTGCGAAGCGCACCTCGTTCTTTGCCGCAACGTCATGATCTACTTCAACGACCAGCTTCAGCGCCGGGCGCTGCAACTCTTCGCGGAGACGCTGGTGCGCAGCGGTTTTCTGTGCATCGGTGATCGAGAGAACTTGCACGTTCACGCGGATGTGCCATTTGAACATGCGGACAAGACCTTGCCGATCTATCGTCTCCGCCGTGCGGTGGATGCGCCGTGATAACGCTCGTGATTGGCGGTTCTGCCGGGGGAACGGTTGCGCTGCGGCGTTTTCTGCCGCGTCTGTCGTCGCAATTCGACGGGGCGATAATCGTCATGAGCCATCTGGGGCCGGGTGGCGGCGATCTTCTGGTGAACGGCCTTCGGAATATCTGTGGGCTGCCTGTTCGTCTGGCGATGGAGCGAGAACCAGTTGAGCGCGGTGTTATTCACATCGCTCCGGAGGGTTATCACTTGCTCATCGAGTATAGCCGCCGCTTTTCCTATTCTGTTGACGAACGCGTGTCTTTCTCGCGGCCGTCTATTGATGTATTATTCGCGAGCGCAGCCCGGGTCTACAGGAAAGAGCTGGTTGGGCTTGTTTTGAGCGGTGCCAATGCAGATGGCGCGGAGGGCTTGCGTATCATTCGTCGTCTCGGGGGAAAGGCATTGGTTCAAGACCCTCGGGAGGCTGAAATGCAGGCGATGCCGCTTGCGGCAGTCTCTCATGCCGGTTGTGATTTATGCGCCCCCGTAGCCACGCTTGCAGACTATATCAACAACGACATGGATTGATGATCTTGGCAGAGCTTGCATGTTCCGATGCTATCGTCCCACAGCCGAAAATTCTTGTGATCGACGATATCAAGGCCAATCTCGTCGCCATGCGGCGGGTGCTCGGCAGCATGAGCGCGACCATTTATGAAGCAAGCTCCGGAAACGAGGCGCTGGCGCTGTGTCTCGATCACGACTTCGCCCTCATCCTTCTCGATGCGCACATGCCCGACATGGACGGTTTCGAGGTCGCCAGACTGCTGGCTGACGATCCGAAAACATGCAGCATCCCCGTCATCTTCGTGACAGCCGCGTATCTGGACGATCTCAACCGTCTGAAGGGGTACACGTTTGGCGCCGTGGATTATATCGCCAAGCCGATCAACGACGCGGTGCTGCTCTCCAAGGTGACGGTCTTTCTCGATCTACACGTCAGCAAGCTGCGGCTGACCGCCGCATTGCAGGAGCTTGAGAAACGCACCCGGCAGCTTGAGGAAGAGATTCACGAGCGCAAGCGCATCGAAAAGCAGATCCGCCACATGGCCATGCACGATGCGCTGACGGGGCTGGGCAACCGTATGCTGTTTCTGGATCAGCTATCCCGTGAGGCGTCTTTCGCGACGCGCCACGGCAGCATGTTCGCGCTGCTCTACATCGATATTGACGGCTTCAAGCAGGTCAACGACAACTTCGGGCATGTGGTCGGCGACAGGCTGCTCGCGGCCATCGCCACACGGTTGCGCTCGGCGATACGGCACGAGGACGTCGCGGTGCGTCTGGGCGGCGACGAGTTCGCGGTTATCATGTCTCCCGTATCTGGTAGCGAGGCAGCGCAGCAGAAAGCGCAAATGATCGTCGCATGCATCAACGAGCCTTTTTCTCTTGCCTTCAACGATGCGCAGGCGACCGTCACGATCAGCGCCAGTATCGGCATTGCTCTGTTTCCCACCGACACCGAAGATACCGATGAACTGATCCGCCTGACCGATCAGGCAATGTATGCCGTCAAGAAAAGCGGGAAAAGCGGCACTCTGCTGGTTTCGGATCTGGCCGCCGGCGTCTGAACCGCAGCGGTGTCGGATGCCTGCATCGGTTTTCCATCAAATCGGTTCATCGAACTGAATACAAGTTGCGATAGACTCTCAAATCAATGCCCGCCGGCACCGTTTTCCGTCAGGAGAGCCTGGGGCAGAGGTGGAACGTCCGAACGACAACGATATGGCTGGAAAAGCATGAGCACGAACATTCTCGGGTTGACGCGCGCGCTTGTCTACGCCGCCGATGCCCATGCCAATCAGCGGCGCAAGGGAGCGGCGCAGGAGCCTTATATCAACCATCTGATCGAAGTGCTCGATCTCGTCGCCAAGGCCACGGGCGGCGAGGACGAGGAATTGCTCATCGCGGCGCTGTTGCATGACGTGGTTGAAGACACGCCGACTTCGGCTGAAAATCTGGCTGCTGCCTTCGGGGAGCGGGTGGCGCGGATCGTCACCGAAAATTCAGACGACATGACCCTGCCCAAGGATGAACGCCGCCGGCAACGGATTGCGGCCATGACGCATAAGTCTGCGGATGCGCGCATCGTCAAGATCGCCGACGTGATCTCGAACCTGCGCGCCATCGCCGTATCGCCGCCGGCTGGCTGGACCGTGGATTATCGTCTTGGCTATCTTGAGGGGTGCCGGCAACTGATTGCGGCGGGCCGGGGCGCCAATGCGGCAATCGAGAGGCTGTTCGACGAAACTGCCGCCGTTGCCGAGCGGACGATCCGCGCCGATGCAGCTTTCGAGGTCGATGGGGCCGAGGTGATTGCACGGCATCTCGACAGCGTCATCGGGCAGGCGGTGCATTTGATTTACGTGCCGAACACCGAAGAACGGGACATCACCGACGCGGATATGGAATTGTTGTGCCAGACCATCTCGCGCAGTTTCCCGTCCGCCACGGTGCAGCATGCCGATTCGATCTTTGATGGAAGACGGCGGCAAATACTGCTTGCACGCATCCGCAGCGATAGCACCGATGCGGTGGTGGCGCTGGCGCAGCGGCTCTGCATCGTTTTCAAGCAGCGCTTTGTCGGGATCGAGGTCGGCGGGCGGTATATCCGCGTCTATGCCGACGATACCGGCGCATAACGATATGAAATACAAAGCGCCGGGACGCTCCTGTGGAACGTCCCGGCGTTTTTGATATCAGTCGAGGCCGAGCTTGCCGCGCAGGGTCGAGAGGTCTTCCGCCAGAGTGTTGACAGCGCCTGCGAGCACCTTGCGGTCAGCTTCGGTCAGCTTGTCATAATCCTGGAAGCCGTCGCCGTCCTTGTACTGAGCGAGGATGACATAGACGCGGTCGAAGTTGCCGTTGACCTTGGCGATGAACTCATCCTCGTTGACGAGCAGCGGCTTGAACAGATCGAAGATCTTGCGCGAACCGTCGAAGTTGGCCTGGAAATCCCACAGATCCTTGAGGCTGTAGCGGTTTTCCTCGCCGGAAATCTTGGTCGCAGCAACTTCTTCCATCAGAACCGCAGCGCCGCCGGCCACTTTCTCCGGCGGGAAGGTGAGGCCGGCAATGCGGCTGTTCAGCTCTTCCACGTCGGCCTGAAGCTTGTCGGCATATTCGGTGAGCCCTTCGGTGCTGTTCTTCTCCCACAGGCCATATTCGATGCGGTGGAAGCCGCCGAACGCCGGATCAGCCTCGGCCTTCTCGTGGTCGTCGGCGCGGGAGTCGATAGCCACGTCGAGGTCCGAGAACAGTTCGGCTATGGGCTCGATCTTCTCATAGCTTACGCGGGTGGGCGCATAGAGAGCCTTGGCCTTTTCCACGTCCCCGGCCTTGACGGCATCCGTGAAAGCCTTCGTATCCTTGACGAACTGCTGCGTGAGCTTGCTCACGTAGATCTTGTATTCAGCCACCGGCGCAACGAGATCCAGCGGCGCGACTGCCGTAGCCGTGGCCTGTGCCAGCGCGGGCAGCGGCCCGGCAAGGGTGAGGGAGCCGAGCGCGATTGCGGCGGCAGCGGAAAACGACAGCAGATGCTTCTTCATGATACGTCTCCATGGATTGAAAACTGGGAAAAACCGAAACGCCGCGCTCAACCCTTCGCGGGCAGGATGCCTGCCGCAGTGAGCAGCGGCCGGGCGTAGAAATCTTCCTGGTCGCGCACTCCCGGCAGCGTGAAAAAGTAGCCGCCGCCAACGGGCTTGATGTATTCCTCAAGCGGCTCGCCATCGAGCCGGCGCTGAACGGTGATGAAGCCGTCGAACAGGCTCGCCTGATAGCAGATGAACAGCAGACCCATATCGAGCTGGCCGGATTTCGTGACGCCGTTGGAGTAGTTGAAGGGCCGGCGCAGCATGAGGTTGGCATCGCTCTCAGGCGTGCGCGGATTGGCCAGCCGGATGTGCGAGTCGAAGGCCGTGACCTTGCCTTCGGGATCGCGCGTGAAGTCCGGCACGTCGAACTCCGTGGCGTGCGGCCCACCGTCCAGCGGCGCGCCGCTGTCGCGCGTGCGGCCGAAGATCTGCTCCTGCTCACGCAGGGGCGTCCTGTCCCAACGCTCGACGAAATTGCGGATGATCCGCACCGCCTGATATGTGCCGTTCGCCGTCCACGCCTGATCGCCGGGGCCGGGATGCACCCACAGAATGCGGTTCATCAGCGCGGTATCGTTGGCATCGGGGTTGGCCGAGCCATCGCGAAAGCCCAGAAAATTGCGCGCGCTTTCCGGTGGCTGTCCGGGCTTTTCCGGCAGCACCGGCACGGAGCCTTCCTGCTTCCACCGCAGCCAGAGCAGGTCCGGCAGGTTCTTGATGATGTCCCGCAGCGCGTGGATCACAGTGTCGGCGGTGTTGGCGCTGAACTGGATAGACAGATCGCCGTGGCACAGGTCGGCATTCAGCGCGTCGTTTGGAAAGGCCGTCATCCGCTCCAGTTGCTCCGGGCGGTAGGGCGCAAGGCCATACCTGTCATCGAACAACGAAGAACCGACAGACACCGTAACCGTGAGATTATCCGGAATGACAACCGGCCCGAGGATGCCGGAATCGGCTGGCGGATAACGCGGATCGCGCTCTGGCACAGGGCCGCCTTCCATCAGGAAACGCGCGCGCTCCGTCAGCGTGCGAAAGAGACGCACGAGATCCTCCGGCGACGTGGCGAGTACGTCGAACGCGGCGATCATGCCATAAGCGGGGCGGGGTGTGACGATCCCAGCCTGATGCAGGCCATAAAATGGCTGGGTCTCGGCAGTGCTGTCGCTCAAGGGAGCGGTGGCGACGTTGCCGCTGCCGGGTTCACGCGCCAACGCTGCCTGCGGCCTGAGGGCAGGGAGAAGCCCCAGCAAGCCAAGCCCGGCGAGAACCTCACGCCGCGCCAGCGATCCCGGTGTTTGAGTCCCGGCGGGCTCCGGCGCGTCAAACAATGGCGTCTTGCCTGTCGGTAAACCAGTCATCGACAGTCCCTCACTCCAGACCGATGGCGGCATTGAGCCGCGTGGTTGCTTCCGCCAGCGCCCGCAAATCATCGGCGATCGCAGCACGCTGCCCGGCATCCAGAGCATCGAAACGCGGGTAACCCTGCGGAGTGCGCAGCGCTTCAATCCGTGCGGTGGCCGCGTCGAGTTTCGCCTGCGCATCGGCCGCTATGGCCGGATCGGCTTTCACCACCAGCGGGTTGAGCAGCGAAATGATCTTGGCGGTGCCGGCCAGTGTCGCCACAAGCGAGTCCAGGTCGGTGCCGCTGTATCGCTCCTCACCGTCGCTGCCAAAGCTGCCTGCAACGCGCGTCAACAGCGTATTGGCCCCATCGGCCATGCGCTCGGGCTGCAGTTGCAGGGTGCCGAGCCGCTCTTCCAGTGTCGCGATATCAGCCACCAGCTTGTCGGCGATGGGGGCGAGGCCGGTCAGGCTGCTCTGATCGAACAGGCCGTATTCCAGCCGGTGGAACCCGGTGAAGGCGGGATCGGCCTCCCGCCTGTCGAGATAGTCCGCGCGGGCGTTGATCGCCGAATCGAGATCGACGAACCTCTGCGCGACAGGCTCGATATGGCGATACAGCGCGCGGGCAGGGCCATAGAGCTGGCGGGCGCGGTCGATATCGCCATCGCGGATCGCCTGCGCCAGATCGGCGGCAGCCGCACCAAGGGCGCTGGTTTCCAGCGCAAGGTAGACCTTGTATTCTGCAAGCGGCCCGATGAATGCCGTCAACGGCGGGCGGGCGGAGTCGGTGCTTTCGGCCGATGGCGTCACGACCAGCCGGCCTCGCGGGTTGCTCAGCAGGCCGCAGGTGATTTCATAGGTGCCGGCTTCCAGCCGTGCATTGAGGATCGATGAGAAGCCCGGTGCGATGTTCTCGCGCTCTTCGAGCACCATCACCCCGTCGAGGATTTCCCATTCCACGGTGCGGTCGGAGTTGTTGATGATCTTGAACGTGCGCCGCCCCGCTGGGACGGTCAGATCGTTGGGATCGCAGGTCTTGCCCGTGATCGTGACGGTGACGGCATCGTCCGGCACCGGCTGTACGGCTTTTTTCGATGCAAAATAGAACGCCGCACCGCCCGCGATGACCAGCACCGCGCCGCCGACAAGCGCGAGCGTCGTCAGGCGTCCGGAAGGCGGCGAAGCCTGTGGAGGCGTGCTTTGCGGGGTTTTCGTGCCGGAACCGTTGGGGGAAGATGCCATGACAATAGCCTGAGTTGCGTGCGGATAGGGCAGGAGAGGTCAGCCGATAGACCGGGCCGGCACGGAGGGTGACACAGCCGGCGCTTTCAGGAACCAGGGCAGCGTCAGCGCGAGAAAGGCGACATACACGATGACCTCGCCGACCGTGGGCGTTTCCTGATAGCCGAGGACGCCGGAGAGCACGCTGCCCAGTATGCTGTCGAGCGGCAGCACGTGGCTGGCGTCGAAAACAACGGTTTGCAGGCTGTTCCAGAGCCCGGCCTCGTGAAGTGCGCGTAGCGAGCCCGCAAGGATGCCAGCGGCCACGAAAAGAATGAAGACGCCGGTCCAGCGGAAAAAGCGGCGCAGATCCAGCCGCACGCCGCCAACATAGATGCCGTACCCAAGCAATGCGGCGACCAGCAGACCCAGCAGCGCGCCCACAGGCACGGCTAGCCCTTCGCTTTGCTGGAAGATGGCGAGCAGGAAGAACAACGACTCCAGCCCCTCGCGCGCCACGGCGAAGAACACCATACCGATCAGCGCCAGCGCGGTGTTTCCCTGTCCCGAAAAGGCCGCGTCGATATCCTGATGCAGCCCGCTCTTGACCGAGCGCGCCACCTTGCGCATCCAGAACACCATGGACGTCAACACGATTACGGCGACGAAGCCAATGATCGCCTCGAACAGTTCCTGCGTCTTCTGCGGATATCCGGATGCCAGCGTCTGCACAGCCGCGCCGACGAACAACGTCAGCGCAAGCGCAAGCAGAATGCCGATCCAGACGGCGGGCAACCATCCGGCACGGCCCGTCTGCTTGAGGTAGCTCGCAATAATCCCGACGATCAGAGCCGCTTCGAGCCCCTCGCGCAGCATGATCAGAAACGGCGCCAGCATTGATCTACATTCCAAACTGTCTGTGATGCGGCATGCTGCCGGGAAAAGCGGCGAATACTTTGCCGGATCCTGTGGGCCAAACAGTCAAGTGCTCTTGTCAGTCAAGCGCCCTTGGCACGAAGGGCACACCGACCCGCAAGGAATGATTCATTCTCCATGACAGTGCCGTTGAATTCATTGATACAAAATAACATTGTAATTCGAATACTTATAATCTGATGCCGATTGTTTATGGTTGGTATCCATTATTTGCAGTTCACATCAATCATACGCTGGATAAATGATGTATTATAAGGCAGGCAAGCGCGTTTTTGACGAATATTAGCAAATTGATATTCGCCGGCTTATTTGTTTGGACAGTATACGGCGCGTTATCCTGCGTCCGTCGATGCGAGAGGCTCACCCATGACTGACAGCGCCATCCGGTTGAAGCGCATTTACGATCCGGCATCCCCGGACGACGGCGCGCGTATTCTCGTGGATCGCCTGTGGCCGCGCGGTATTCGAAAGGATGATGCGGCCTTGACGCTCTGGCTGAAGAATATCGCCCCGAGCACTGATCTGCGACATTGGTTCAACCACGACCCCGCGCTGTGGGAGGAGTTTTGCCGCCGGTATCACGCAGAACTTTCCACAAGCGGGGAGGCGGTCCATACCCTTCGCGATTATCTGGCAAAGGGCCCGGTGACGCTTCTTTACGCCGCGCATGATACTGTGCACAATAACGCCGTCGCGCTCGCCGATTATCTGCGAAAAGCCCGGGAAGCAGACTGATCGCGCCGTGTGCGGTGGATTATGACGAAATGGAATGCGGTTGGTCTCTTGCGCCGCCGCGGCGACACGCCTATCGTGCGGCAATAGTGGACAATATCGCCTTGTTGCCGCTGATCTGAGTCGCGGAACACACAAGCAAGAGAGAATGACTTTTAATAACCTTCCCCCGCTTCTTTCAGAAGCGCTAGCGACGCGCGGCTACACTGCGCCTACCCCGGTGCAGGCTGCTGTACTTGAAGCCAATGCCGAGGGGCGCGATCTTATCGTTTCCGCCCAGACAGGCTCTGGCAAAACCGTGGCTTTCGGCCTCGCCATCGCTGGCGATCTGCTGGATGAAGACAGCAAGGCGTTGCAGGCCGCGACGCCGCTTGCGCTCGTCATCGCGCCAACGCGCGAACTGGCTTTGCAGGTCAGCCGCGAGCTGGAGTGGCTTTACAGCGCGACCGGCGCGCGCGTGGCCACCTGCGTCGGCGGCATGAATCCGTCTCTTGAGAGGCGGGCCCTGTCGCAGGGCGCACAGATCGTTGTCGGCACGCCCGGCCGCCTGCGCGACCATCTGGAGCGCGGCGCGCTGGACCTTCACGGCCTCGCCACCGTCATCCTCGACGAAGCCGACGAAATGCTCGACATGGGCTTTCGCGAGGATCTGACCGAGTTGCTGGACGCGACGCCGGAAACGCGGCGCACGCTGCTGTTCTCGGCAACGATGCCCAAGCCGATCATCGCGCTCGCGCGCCGCTATCAGCGCGATGCGTTGCGCATTTCGACGCTTGAGGAAAACCACGGCCACGGCGACATCAGCTATCAGGCGATGGCGGTTGCGCCTTCCGATATCGATCATGCGGTCGTCAATCTGCTGCGTTTTCACGAGGCGGAAACGGCCATGCTGTTCTGCGCGACGCGTGAGAACGTGCGGCGTCTGAACGCCAGCCTCACCGAGCGTGGTTTCGCCACGGTGGCGCTCTCCGGCGAGCACACCCAGAGCGAACGCAATCAGGCGCTTCAGGCGCTGCGTGACCGGCGCGCACGGGTCTGCGTCGCCACCGACGTTGCCGCGCGCGGCATCGATCTGCCCAGCCTCTCGCTCGTCATCCACGTCGAGATACCGCGCGATGCTGAAGTGTTGCAGCATCGCTCCGGGCGCACGGGCCGGGCCGGCAAGAAGGGCACTGCGATCCTGCTCGTGCCCTATACGCGTCGCCGGCGCGTTGAATCTATGCTGAGGGGCGCACGTATCGATGCGGAATGGGTGACGCCGCCCTCCGCGGAAGAGATCCGCCGCGCCGATAGCGAGAGGCTGATTGCCCGTCTGCTCGCGCCGGTTGAAGTCAGTGATGACGATCGCCCGCTGGTGGATAAGCTGCTGGCGGAGCGCAGTCCTGAGGAAATCGCCGCCGCGCTGGTCCACGTCCACCGTGCGACGCTGCCGGAGCCGGAAGAGTTGCTGGCGGATAACAAGGCGCCCGCACCGCAGCGCGCCGCTCGCTCGGACTTCGAGGACGGGGTGTGGTTCCGGCTGAACATCGGCCGCCGCCAGAACGCCGATCCCCGCTGGATATTGCCCTTGCTCTGCCGGCACGGCAATGTCAGCCGCAGCGAGATTGGCGCGATCCGCATTACCGAAAACGAGACGGTTTTCGAGGTGCGGCAATCCGTGGCTGCTCGCTTCCTGACGAAGTTCCGCAAGAAGGCCGAAGAGGACGAGGGCGTCGAGATCGCTCCCGTGGATGGCCCGCCCCGTGCCGCGTCTCGGCCTGCTCGTGCAAGGCCGGATAAGGCTGGCGGACATAAGGCAGGTCCGCGCCCGCCAAGGCCGGATAAAGCCCGCAAGCCGGCAGCGCCAGGCTCTCGCAAGCCCAGCGGCAAGGCAGGACCACGCAAAAAGCCTGACCGCCAGCGGTAATGAACATTCTCGTCGATGCCGATGCCTGCCCCGTGAAGGAGGAGATCTACAAGGTCGCCTTCCGTCACGCGGTGCCGGTGACCATCGTGAGCAACAGCCCCATGCGCGTCCCCGCGCATGATTTGGTCAACAGCGTGGTTGTCGGCGCCGCCTTCGATGCGGCAGACGACTGGATTGCCAGCCACGCGGACGCAACCACGATATGCGTGACGGCAGATATCCTGCTCGCAGATCGCTGTCTGAAGGCCGGTGCGACGGTGATCGCACCGAATGGCAAGCCCTTCACCGATAATTCCATCGGCAGCGCAATCGCGGTGAGAGCTATCATGGCTGATTTGCGCGCCAACGGGGATGCCATCGGCGGCCCGGCTCCGTTCAGCAAGAGCGACCGTTCGCGCTTCCTCTCGGCGCTCGACGAGGCGCTTGTCCGGTTGCGGCGAAAAGGGGCTTGATAACGGCCTTTGTCCCAAACACGCATTCCATCATAGCCCAAAATAATATACGCGCAGAGGGCGCGCCAGACATCAGGCCGTAATCACTCATCTGGCAATTCTGGTTGCGAATCTCTATCGTCGGCGGTCTGGCCATCGAGGCCGGAACCTCGGTATTCTTGCGGACATTTCAATGCGTTCGGCGCTCGTTCCCATCATTTCCCTGCTGATGTCCACGTTCTTCATGATGGTGGGGGCAGGGCTTGCCAGTATCGTCCTGCCGGTGCGCGGCGCCATGGAGGGGTGGCCGATCTACATGATCGGCCTGCTCGGCACCGGCTATGCTTTGGCCTTCACCGCCGGTTGCCTTATTGCGCCGCGTATTGTGAGGCGAGCGGGACATGTGCGCGCGTTCGCGTCGCTCGCCGCGCTGCTCGCGATTGCGGCGCTGTTGCACGGGCTGATCGTGCATCCGGTGTTCTGGATTCTGGTGCGTGGTGTCAGCGGATTTGCGCTGGCCGGGGCCTTCATGGTGATCGAAAGCTGGCTGAACGAACGCGTTACCAATGAAACGCGCGGGCTCGTTTTCTCCATCTACATGATTGCGTCGCTTGGGGCGATGATGACGGGGCAGTTCATCATGCCCCTGACGAATCCGGCGTTGACCATTCCCTTCATGCTGTGTGCGATCATGTTTGCCGCCGCGGTTATTCCCACGGCGATGTCCCGCCAGCAGCATCCCAAGCCGCTGACTGAGGTGCGGCTGGATCTTCCAGATCTTTTCAGAACCTCACCCGCTGCTGCCGTCGGCGTCATTCTGGGCGGCGTCATGGAAGGCTCCTGGAATAATATGGCGCCGGTGTTCGGCAAGGAGATCGGTTTCAGCACCACCCAGATCGCCACTTTGCTCGTCGTGACGATGGCAGGCGCGATTGTTTTTCAGTATCCGCTGGGACGCCTGTCGGATCGTATTGACCGCCGCCTCGTGATGTCCGGCGCTGGCGCGCTGTGCTGTGGCATCGCCGCGGTGGCGGAGTTGTTGTCGCCCACAGATGCCTCGACCATTTTCGTGCTGGCATTTCTGTTCGGCGGGTTGGTCTATCCGGTCTATTCCATTGCCGTCGCCCATGCTAACGATCACGTCGATAGTGCCAGTTTCGTCAAGATATCGGGCGGCCTGCTCATTCTGTATGGCATCGGCACCATGTTCGGGCCTCTGCTCGCGGCGGGACTGATGGGATGGTTCGGCCCGCACGGCATTTTCCTTGTCTTTGGCGCTGGTAGTGCGTTGATGGCGATCTTCTCCCTGTTCCGGACTGTTCATGCCGCACCGGCACCGGAGGAAACGCAGGATGAATTCGCGACGATGCCGCTGACGCCAACACAAAGATCGGCCCCTCTCGTTCTCGATCCACGCGCCGGAAACACAGACGACGACAGCGCGGAGCAGGCCGCTCAGCAAACCGACGATGAGCAGGGCCCAAGCGGGCAGGCGGGACCAGCGGGATGAACAGCACAAGCCGGTGACGTCAGTTTGCGTCAAGCTCAAGTATAAACACTGTTCCGCAAAAGATAATACGGCCGAAATCGAGGCGATAAGCTTATCTGTACAGCCTGAAGAAGCAGGCACGATTAGCTAAAAAGGGGAACAATCCGGCGACCGGACTGTTACGGCAGCATAGACAATCCATGTTCAACCGAACAGGGAGGTCTGACCGAACAGGAGGTCGCATGAGCGAATCCCATCCCGATCCCGTCGCCCTTCACGTCGACGATACCGGCGGCGACGGCCGTGCTGTTGTGCTTATTCACGGCTGGCCATTGTCCGGCGAAGCCTGGCATTTTCAGGTGCCGGCGCTGCAATATGTCGGATACCGCGTCATCACCTACGACCGCAGGGGCTTTGGCCGCTCCGGCAAGAACAGCACCCGCTACGACTATGACGTGCTGGCGGATGACCTTGCCAGCATTCTGGAAGAGCATGACCTGAACGACGTCACGCTGGTCGGCTTTTCGATGGGGGGCGGTGAAGTCGCCCGCTACATCGCCCGCCACGGTGAAAAGCGTGTGCGCAGCGTGGTGTTTGCAGGCGCTGTCACCCCCTACATGCTGAAAACGGAGGATAACCCGGAAGGGCCTCTGTCCGAGGAAGATGCGAAGGCGATGGAGCAATCCTTGCGCCGGGACCGCGATGCTTTCTTCGATGATTTCACGACAAAGTTCTTCAGCTCCGAAAAAGGCATTCAGGTCGAGGAAAGCGCCCGCCAGCAGGCGATCGACCTCTGCAAGCAGGCTGACCAGACCGCGGCGCTGGCATGCATGAAATCCTTCGGCACAACGGATTTCCGCGAAGACCTGACAAAAATATCGGTGCCGACACTGGTGCTGCATGGCGGTGAGGATCTCATCGTCCCCATCGAAGGGTCTGGCGCGCGCACCCACGACGCCATCGCGGGTAGTGAACTTGTCACCGTTCCGGGTGCGCCGCACGGCTTCAACGTCAGCCACGCGGATGACTTCAACGAAACGCTGCTGGCGTTTCTGGACAAACACGGGAGCTAATCATGAAACTTGATGGAAAGAAGGTCGCAATTCTGATCGCGCCGCGCGGCAGTGAGGACTCAGAGTTCGCAAAGCCGAAAGAGGCGCTGGAAAAGGCCGGTGCGCACGTCACTGTCGTCGGGCTGGAAAAAGGCAAGGCCAAGACGGTGAAGAACGATATCGACCCTGCGGCCGAGTATGATGTCGACCAGACGGTCGAAGCCGTATCCGCCGAGGACTTCGACGCCGTGGTTATCCCCGGCGGCACCGTTGGCGCGGATAAGCTGCGCGGCGATGAAAAGACGGTTGCTTTCGTGCGCGACTTCTTCGAGCAGGGCAAGCCTGTTGCCGCGATTTGCCATGGCCCCTGGGTGCTCGCCGAGGCGGATGTCATCGAAGGCCGCGAACTGACCTCGTTCAAGAGCCTGCGCACGGATCTCATCAATGCCGGCGCCGATTGGGTGGATGAGGAAGTTGTCGTGGACCAGGGCCTCGTCACCAGCCGCACCCCTGACGATCTGCCCGCTTTCATCGACAAGATCATCGAGGAAGTGGCTGAAGGCGAACATCCCGGACAGTCAGCAAGCGTTTGACGCGGGATTGCGCGTCATTGCGATTGTATCTGTCTTCGTTGAAATCATACGCACACGCAGGCCGCGTGTGCGTTTTTCATTTTCTGCCGTGATCGGAACGAGCGCTCTAAACTCTATATTTGAGCGCAAACTGCGTTAATGAGCCGCTGCCGCTACGGCATCGTCCGTCACGTGACGCAGCACAGCGCCACTTTCGATGATTTTGACCTGATCCAGATCATTGTCGGCAACAGCGATGCAGATCTGGCCGCTATCGGTCTTCAACGTTCTGGTGCTTCCATCGAAAGACTCGATGACGATCCGGACTTTATTCTGCTCGTCGATATAGAGGTGGGTGTTTGATTTTGCGTCAGAGTGCATATCGAAATCCCGCCAGTGTGAGAAATTAACAAATCATGACAATTTGTAGCCGTTTTGTCCATCACGATTTACAATCAAATGCAAGCAACGTATTTATATGTTTTCGTCATTTTACTCATCCGCTTTATAAATCAATATGATGTAATCATTCCGCACGGAATTGAAGGAATATTTCTGCCAAAAAAACACCCCCGCCTTTATTGAGCGGGGGTGTTATTTCAAGCCGGCGCAGAAATACAAGCTATCAATCGTCAAAGCGTTGCCAACTGCCGATTATCGATGCGCTCTTGCGACTCCGTCTGTAGCAGCACTTTTTTCTCAACAGACTTGATGATATGGCCGCTGAAATCGACGCCGCTCTGCTCGCGTATGTTCCAGAGGCCGCCGGGCGTGAACACGTTGACCTCCAGTATCTTGTCACCGACGATATCGATGCCGACCAGAAACATGCCGTCCATGACCAGCTTGGGACGGACATGCTCCGCTAGTGACAGAATTTCGTCGGTAATGACCGCCGGCTCCGCCGTGCCTTTGGCATGGATGTTGGAGCGCAGATCTCCCTTGGCGGGAACCCGGCGCATAGCGGCATAGGTATCGCCCTGTTTCAGCGGCTTGCCGTCCAGCAGGAAAAGCCGGATATCGCCCTCGCGGGCTTCGGCAATATAGGGCTGCGCGATCAAATAGCCCTCCACGCTGAGGGCCTCGACGATCTGGTTGAGATTGGCCTCCGAGATGGAGTTAATCTTGAAAACGTTCTTGCCGCCGGAACCCTGCAAAGGTTTCAGGATGACACCTTTCCGGTGTTTCTCGACAAAGCGGCGCACTTCATCGATGTTGCGCGATATCAGCGCCGGAGGACGCACGATCTCCGGAAAATTTTCGAAATAAAGCTTGTTCTGGGCCAGCGCCAACCCTTCCGGGTCGTTCAGCACAATAACACCTCGCTGCGCGGCGAGGCGGCCGAACAGGATGCCTGCATAGGCTGCCCAAGGCCGTGTTACGAGGTCCAACGAGGGGTCGTTACGCAGCAACAGGGCATCGATCTCGGTGACGTCGATGGTGCGGCTTTCCAGTGCTTTGTCCTGCAAGGCTGCGTGAAACGTTTCCGGTTTCTTGTATTTCGTTGCCGGCAGAACCTTGACGTGAACGGCAAGTTTACCATTAGCCAGCAATGAAAAGTCACCGGGTGTGACGTATACAACCTCATGATCCCGGTTGAGCGCCGCCATGGCCAACAGGGATGTGGCGAAGCGCGGGCCTTCCCCTGCGATAGAGTTGACGAAAAACGCAATGCGCATTGGCGTCTCCTTCCAGAACGTCGGACGTGCTGACGAAATCAGAACGTGCGCTCCTTTTTTTGTTCTACGGTGACTTGAGTTCAGTGCAGTTTGCGTTCGGCTGCCGGTTTGCTCCGAACGCAAAATGCTTTGGGCGTCATACGGCCATGTCGGTGATTTCGAGGCCGTCGCGAACCGCGCGCAGCCGCTGCTTTGCCTCGGCGGACGCCAGGAAGAATGGCGTCACCGCAGGTTGGCGCAGAAGGCCACGAAGCGCAAGCTCCTGCATGACGGGGAAATGCCGCGCAGCGATCTTGCCCATCCAGAAGGGGCTCAATGCGCCCCCGGCACGCAGATGCGCCAATATTTCCGTCAGCCCCCTGAGATAAATGGCATCCTTGGACAGACCCCCGCCGCGATAGATCCGCAGGGCAATACCAAAAGCCACAGATGCCTCGAAACCATGCGTGCTGGTGAGCAGGGAATATGTCTCGTCGAAGGTGGCACCGTCGAGCATGGCCGCGCAACCCACCACGCGACCGGCGATGAGGCGTAGGCGTTCGCGCGTCATGCCGCCGGCAAGATATTCAGCCAGCACGGCCAAGCCTTCCTGCACGCCCTCATAGCCGGAAAGCCCGGTGCGGAACAGGCGCAGCCCCTGGACAGAGCCATTGAAGTAAGTCAGCAGATGCACGCCGACTTCATGGCAGAGCAGGGCGTGCAGGCGGTTGCTGTCGACGGTGGTGGCGCTGGCGACCAGCAACCGGCTGCCGGTGACCATGAGACCCGCCGGAAGATCGCTGCGGATTTCGACACTGGCGTTGAACTCCGGCATCTTCTCGCGGTAAGCGCCGATCATGGCGCGGGCGGCTTCCGCGACGGTGTCGCGGTTGGCTGTCTCAGCTTTTTCGCGCTGCGCGCGCGTGCGTGGTGGCAGGGCTGTCAATATGGCCTCGGCCAAGGCCTTCAGCTCTTTCTCCACTGGGCCATATAGTGCGCGGCTGAACTCCGTGAATCGCGGCGTATGCATGGCCGCCAGCATGGTGAGCTGAAGATCCACTTCCTGCTGCTTCTCGCGGAAAAGCTGATAGAGCACTGGGTCTTCCAGATGCTCGAAGGAAACAGCATAAAGCTTGCGCTTCTGTGCCTCTATGTCGACGGCCAGCGGGCGATAATAAAAGCGCGGCGGCTCGCGATAGAGGCTTTTGCGGAACTCCGTCCATGCCTGGCCGGCGTTGATCGGAGTGAGCGTCGGCAGAAAATCGAACGACGAGACGATGTCGTCGATGGAGCGATCAAGGCGTCTCACTGCATCGATAAAAGCCTTACGTCCGAACGCCCGGTGCGACGTAACGGTGAATGCGCCCGTGTTGGATGCGAAAGCCTCATAGGCTTGTAGGCAGGCATCGACCACGTTCGCGATCAAACGCTGCCGCAGCTCAGGATAGCTCGCGCCGGATTCGGGCTGGCGATAAATCGGTGCGAACCGCACCGCGATGCATGGCCATCGCACGCCGGCGCGCTGTAACGCCGTCAAAGGGTCTCTGTCCGGCTCCGGCCATGCAATGAGAGGTGTGCGGAACCTGACCTCTGCCGCCTGAATGGCACGGACGAACACCCGGCGCGCATCACGGGTTTGCGGCTCATCGCTGGCCGAAACAAACATCTCGTAAGGCGGCAGATAGGGCGAGGCATCCGTGAGGAAGATGTCGTTCTTGCGCTCGCCAACGCTCATAACGATGAAAGCGCCGAACCGCTCTTGCATCACCGTGCCAACGGCCTCGATGAGCGGCGCGGCCTCTTTCAGATCGCGCGCTATCAGATAGGACGCATGGGCCGATGCAACGTCATCGGCGGCCGAGTCCCGCTTCTTATCGAAGATATGGACGCACAGGAACGGCAGAGGGCGGTCGACATGCAGGCGGCCGCCATCCGGCAACTCTTTTCGAACCGATTTTCCAGCGCGCAGGCACGCGACAATGTCTTCTATGAACGCATCATTCGCCGGTGCTTCGGCCTGTAGGGCTCGTTGTTGCTTGTTCACCGGCCTTCTCCAGCCGTTTTTCCTGTTTCGAGCGCCTTTTCGATAACCGGAGTGGCATCGGCCAGCAGCGAACGCAACTGCGCAAGCACGTTCAGGTTGGGTCGGCCCGTCCATTCATCCATGAAAATCTTCTTGAATTCGATGGCGATCGCGCACCCGCTCTGCGGAAACGCATGATGGATGAAGCGTGTCTGCTCGCCCATGCCCTTGAAGGCGACGTTCTTGCGCACATCGAGCCTTCGCCCATCGATCAATCCGCGTGCAAGGTGTTCCATCA
Organism: Pseudochelatococcus contaminans; assembly: GCF_014195635.1. Taxonomy (GTDB): domain Bacteria; phylum Pseudomonadota; class Alphaproteobacteria; order Rhizobiales; family Beijerinckiaceae; genus Pseudochelatococcus; species Pseudochelatococcus contaminans. Next base: position 47,636 of record NZ_JACICC010000004.1, read on the forward strand.
GTGCATCGACCACGTGACCCCAGCGTCCTTCATCCATCGAATAGGTGCCGATGTTGATATCCGGCGCTTCGTCCTGCGGGGTCGGCAGAGCGTCAGGCCCATGCCGACGGTGGTTGTAGCTGTGAACATCGAGGACCACGAATGCGCCGTGCCGCTGCTCCATTTGGCGCAGCGTCGTGGCAAGCATCTCATAATAGTCGTCATGCTGGCTGCGGGATGTTTCGACGACATCATCCGGCAATTGCTCTCGCCATGCCGTCAGCCCCCAGCATTGTTCCGGTGTGAGATAGACGGATTGGTCGCGGCCTCGGTTAAGGTCTACCTCGAAGCGGGAGCGATGGACGACGATGCGGTTGGGCAAATCCCGGATCAGGTATTCCGTGAACGGATCTTCCTCGCGCAGCCGCTGCTCGTCGGACAGGGCCGTGAGCGCCAATGTGTCCGGCCGCATGCCGTGCCCGTCATGGATGGCGGTTCCAAGAATGGCTGAGGCACTGCGATGAACAGACCACAAGGCGGGTGAGGTGGTGGGACGGTCGGGCCAGTTATCGGCTCTCATGGTTTCTCCCTCTGGCATGCCCCGCCACCCGCGCCCGTCAGCGCTGGATAGATCCGGGGCGAATGACCCATCGGCATTGGCGTTTGCCGATCAGGCTGCCATCATCGTGCAACGTCTTTCTGTAACGCACAATAATATTGTCGTTTCTCAACAACGCGTAAGGGCTGTTGGTTCCGGTGAGGCCTAAAAAGACTGCGCCCGATTTGTTGACCAAACCGGGCGCATATTCTCATTGGTGACGGAAGGCTGGGCTTGTCAGCTGAACAGCCGGATCAACGCCGGAGCTGTCAGGACCGCGGTGTAGTAACCCATGAACTGCACACCAGGATTGAAGTTCAGGATGCGATAGAGAAGGCCACCGACCAACCCCATGACGGTGACGACCAGCACACCGAGGAACCCGCCTTCCCACAGCCCGATGACCAGCGCCAACCCGACGAAGGTGGAGACGATGGCTTCATGGCTGATATTACGCGACACGAAAGCCGCCGCGCCGCGCGCGTAGTTCATGGCGAAGGGATAGGCCACGAGGGCCGCCAGCACCACCGCGATCAGGCCATATCCAAGGAACTCCAGCGGCGTCAGCATCGTGTGCAGGTTGTTCACTGTGCCGGTCGCCGTATCGATGGTGAAGCGGGGCGGGGCGTTGAACAGCGGCGCGGCCGGTCCCGCCGCAACGGGGCTGAGGGGTAGGCCGAAAGCGATCAGCGGAATCAGCGCCTCGGCGATGTACGTCGATTCCGTCACGCCGTTCCGCACCGCCAGTACGCTGGTGATGCGGTGGTAGGCATGCTTGATGCGCGAGCCGACCAGCTCGCCCATGATCACCGCCATGGCCACCGGGCTGAACACGAAGGTCGCGCTGGTGATACCGGCTGCGCCGGCTGTCCACTGTGCCTGTTTCCTGTCCAGAACCTTGAACGGATTGGGGAAATATCCGCCCCAGGACTTCACATCCGGCGCAAGAGCGAACTGGCGCAGGTTGTCGCGGTGCATGCGCTTGCGCTCGGCGGGCGACAGCACGGTAAACAGATCCGCGATCAGCGGGCCGATGGCGATGCCAAGGAAGTAACTGACGCCCAGCTTGACGTTGTACTGCCCGGTCAGCGCTTGCAACGCCAGAATGATGACAACGAACGGCACCAGCGCCGCGACGGATGCGAACCGGCCTGCGGAGGAGTAGGCGATCAGCACCGCGGCGCCAAGAAACAACCACGGCGCTGCCTGCGTGATGGTCTGCCCGAACGGGGCGAGGACCAGCGCGAAAGCGACGGCCAGCGGCAGCGAGACGAATGCGGCGATCACCGCACCCGAGATCATCTTGCGCAGCGCGATATGTGGCACGCCAAGATTGCGCAGGGTCGTGGCGTCCTGCAACAGCGGTGTCGCCATGGTATCGCCGGGTATGCCCAACAGCGCGGTCGGCACGGCATGCGTCATGTGCTTCGAAACGGCAGCAGCCATCCAGAAGCTGAAGATACCCGCAGGCGGCGCGCCAAGAAGCACCACGAGGAGCGTGATGGGAGCGATGGTTGCCGTCTCGTCGGTGCCTGAAACGAGGCCGACGAGGGAGAAGAGAACTGCGCCGAAAAGGCCGAAGCCGGCGGCGACGATGATGTCGTAAACCAATCCGTCCATGACATCACTCCTTCCGCTGTGCGGGCGCGTTGGCGCCGCCGTCGCCGTAGGATGCGAAGAGCTTGCGCAAGCCAAGCTCCTCCATTTCCCGGATCACGGCGGGGTCGAGATCACGCTCGGACATCGTCGTGTTGGGGTTTTCAGCCAGATCACGCATGATCTGATCGCGCCATGCGTCGTCGTTCGTGCTTTCGATCACGACGCGCTTGGGCGGGAAAAGAAGCGCGGACACGACGCCGCTGACGATGCAGCCGAGAACGCCGGCGAGCATCGCATAGGCTTTGGCGATGGCCGGCGTATCCACGACGGACGCCAGAATGCGCTCTGCAATAAGAAACGTGCCGACGCTGATGACCGCGCCGATGATCACCGACCACAGCAGGTGGCGCGTGTCGACGACATCATTCCACACCTCGACCAGATCATAGTCGGAGGCCGGAAGCGCGGCGCTCCCCGGAGGTGAGCTGGCAGGGGTGCCAAGGGTTCTATGTCCCATGAACGTATCCTCTTAACAACCTGATTATTATATGATTATCGTCTTCCGCCGGATATGCTCCGGCGGGTATCTGTCGCGTTGTCCCGCAGATTGCGGTCTTCAGCCGCGAATGCGGGCGAGGATTTCTTTGGCCCTGTCCGTGCGCACGTCATGGGCTTCGGCCAGCTCGCGTGCCACCTGATCGATCTCATCGCCCTCGGCCCCGGCGACGATGGCAATGTTGCGCGCATGCAGCGCCATGTGGCCGCGCTGGATGCCTTCCGTCGCGAGGGCACGCAGGGCGGCCATGTTCTGGGCAAGGCCAACGGCGGCGATGACTTCCGCCAGCTCCTGAGCGCTGCCGACATCGAGAACCCGCAGCGCGGCCTGCGCCGCCGGATGCGTTTTTGTCGCGCCGCCAACGAGGCCTACCGCAAGCGGCAGTTCGAGCGTGCCCACGAGTTGCCCGGCTCCGTCCACTTCCCAGGTGCTCAGCGAGGTGTAGCGCCCGTTCTTGACGGCATAGGCATGCGCGCCGGCTTCGATTGCGCGCCAGTCGTTGCCGGTGGCGACGACAACGGGGTCGATACCGTTCATGATGCCCTTGTTATGCGTCGCGGCGCGATAGGGATCAATGGCGGCGAATTCATAGGCGTCGAGAATGCCGTCGATGATCCGCTGTCCCGAGAAATCCTTCGTCGCCAGCGCTGCTTCGGGAATACGAACCTGAGCACGGGCGATACGCAGATCTGCGAGGTTGGAAAGGATGCGCAGGCGCACTTCGCCGCCTGTCAGATTCTCAACCAATGGTGCAACAGATTCCGCCATCGTATTGACGGTATTGGCACCCATGGCGTCCCGCACGTCGACGAGAAGATGCAGAACCACCATCGGCCCACGCGCGGATGACGGGAAAACGTGGACCTCGATATCCTGACAGCCGCCGCCAAGGCCGATCAGCACCTTGTCGCGGGAGTTGGCGAGAGCGATGATATCATCGCGGGCCGCAAGCAGGCTGAGGCGCGCGCCGTACGGATCTCTGACGCGCAGAACCTGCACCTGCGCCCGCATGATGGGCCGCGTGCTCGACGTTCTGAAACCGCCGCCCTCGCGCGCAAGGCGCGCCATATAGGACGCGGCCGCAACGACCGAGGGTTCTTCAACGACCATCGGAATGAGATAGTCGCGCCCGTTGACCTGGAAATTCGTTGCGACGCCAATCGGCAACTCGAACGTGCCGATGACGTTCTCGATCATGCCGTTGGCCCGTTCGACAGGCAATGCGCCCGGTTGGCCAAGCGCCGCGACATCGTCCGCAGACAGGCTGGCTGCTTCCTTGAGCTGCGCAAGACGCTCCGCCGGAGACTTGTTGCGGTAGTTCTCCAGGCGTGAATTGAGCTGCCGCCGCGTGGCGGGAGCCGCAGCGGTTGTCGTTTCCTTATCACTCTTTTCCTGGGCCATGATGCCTCCCGATCTGTGACTCTAGCCGTATCTCTTGTTGGATACGTCAGCAAATTGTCCTATAGTCAGCGGGACAATCAAGGGACAGTTGGGGGCAATTTCCCGCACACTGTCCCCGTTTTTCGATCATGACGGTTTTTGACGAAACTATTCCGTAGCATCCGGCGGGTTCATGGCTTCAGGCAAACGCATCACCCAGGCTGAAACGATCGTGCAGCATGTTGCGCGCCAGATCGCGGCTGGCACCTTTGCCTTCGGTGGCCGGCTGCCATCGGTGCGGCAAATGGCCTGGGATCACGGCGTATCGAAGAATACCGCCGCAGAAGCCTATGATCGTCTCGTCGCGCAGGGGCTGGTCCACGCGCGGCCGGGGTCTGGATATTTCGTCAACGAGCCTGTGTCCGCCGAGCCATTTCCCGGCAAGCCGCACGTGGATGCGGCGGTAGACATCGTTTCTCTGCTGCGCGAGCAGCTTGACCAGTTCTATGAGTTGCGCCCCGGCGACGGGCGGCCACCGCCGTCGTGGATGGAGGGTTCGGAGCTGCGCCGCCATTTCGCCGGATCGCGCGGGAGTGACGCGGAGGAGGTCGACTACGGCTATGGCAGCTCGTGGGGCTATGTACCGCTGCGTGAGCGCCTGCGCACCATGCTGATGGAGCGCTCGATCAAGGCTTCCCTCGATGGCGTTCTGCTGACATATGGCGCGAACCACGCGCTGGACCTGATCATCCGCCATATGCTTGAGCCGGGTGACGTGGTGTTCGTCGATGACCCCGGATATTATCCGTTGTTTGCCAAGCTGACGCTGGCACGGGTGACAATCGTCGGCATCAGGCGCGCGATGGATGGGCCGGATCTCGACGACCTCGCCCGAAAGCTCGGCGCTTATAGGCCGAAGCTGTTTTTCACCCAGTCTCAGGCACACAATCCCACAGGAAGCGCCCTGTCGCCGGCAGTTGCCTTCGGCCTGCTGCAATTGGCGTCGCGCATGGGTTTCCATGTCGTAGAGGATGACGCCTTTGCCGACATGATTCCCAATGCGTTGCCGCGTCTGGCGGCGCTGGATCAGCTTGATCGCGTGCTTTATGTCGGTACATTTTCCAAAACGCTGTCCGCCAACCTGCGTTGCGGCTTCATCGCCGGCAAGCCATCGCTGGTGTCGGCGCTGGCCGATCTCAAAATGCTGACGATGGTGGCTTCGTCGGATTATATCGAGCGCCTGATTGCCCATCTTATCAACAGCGGCCAGTATCTGCGTCATCTGAGGCGGCTGCGCAAACGGGTCGATGATGCATTCGCCCGCTCCATTGCCGCGCTTGGCGATCTTGGATTGCAGTTTGAGGTGCCGCGCGCGCCCGGCTTCTATTTGTGGGTGTTTCTACCCGAAGGGGTCGATGAACTGGCGCTTCATGCCGAAGCTGTGGCGCAAGGCATTTTTCTGGCTCCCGGGCGGGTGTTCCACCCGGATCGCCTGTCGACGCACCCGCAGGCCATGCGCGTGAATGTGGCCTATGGCGCCGACCCGAAGTTCCTGGCGCTGATGCGCCGACATGTTGCACAGAATAAGAACTCCTAACAAAACCAACGGTGAGGAAACGATGTCCAACTCTCTGCCTGTTCTGCCTTTTCCGGTACGGTCGCTGCCGAAATCCGTCACCATTGTCGATGTCGGGCCGCGCGACGGTTTGCAGAATGAGGCCGTCACCGTGCCAGCCGCCGTCAAGCGCGAGCTGATCGAGCGGCTCGCGGACGCTGGCGTGCGCATTATCGAGGCCGGCAGTTTCGTATCGCCGCGCTGGGTGCCGCAAATGGCAGACACGGCTGAGGTTTTGCAGGGCTTGAAGCAGCGGGAAGGCGTGAACTATCCGGTGCTCGTGCCTAACCTGAAAGGGCTTGAGGCCGCGATTGCCAGCAACGTGGAAGAAGTCGCGATCTTTGCCTCCGCATCGGAGACTTTTTCGCAGCGCAACATCAACTGCTCCATCAGCGAAAGCCTTGAGCGTTTCGAGCCGGTGTTGGAACGCGCACGGGAAGAGGGCATCCGCGTGCGCGGCTATGTCTCCTGCGTGCTGGGGTGCCCTTGGGAAGGCGCTATCGCTCCGGATGCCGTTGCGTTCGTGACGGCACGACTCCACGCACTCGGCTGTTATGAAGTCTCGCTTGGCGACACCATTGGTGTGGGCACACCTGCAAAGGCGGCGGAGATGGTTGCCCGCGTCAGCAAGGATGTCCCGCCCGAAGCGCTGGCGCTGCATTTCCACGACACCTACGGTCAGGCACTGGCAAACACACTGGCCTGTCTCGATAGTGGTATCACCACATTCGACGCGTCTGTCGGTGGGCTTGGCGGATGTCCCTACGCCAAGGGCGCAACCGGCAACGTCGCCACCGAGGATCTGGTCTATATGCTGAACGGGCTTGGCGTTGAGACGGGCATCGACCTGGCCAAGCTTGTCGAAGCGGCTTGGTTCATCGCCGGTCATCTTGGCCGGCCGCCAGCGTCCAGTGTTGCAAAGGCGATGTCTGCCAGCGCTTGATTGCTGGCATAAAGCGGGTCGGACTCATCCTGATGTCACGGCCCGCAGCCAGTCTCGCACCGCCTGCACGTCTTCGCAGGCCATGTTGTCCTGTGTCGCCACCAGATGATACGCGTGCCCGTCCAGCACCGGGCCAAACGGATGCACCAGCACCCCGCGCGACAACTCATCCTCGACATGGATGAGGCTGGTGATCGCAACGCCATGCCCTGCGATGGCCGCCTGAATGGTATGGCTCTCGTCAGTGAAGCGCAGGCCTGCCTCTACGTCGATATCCGTGATGCCGGCCAGCGCGCACCATCTGGCCCAATCGGGCTGCACATCCTTGCGCCGCCATTCGGAGTGGATGAGGGTCTGCTCGCGCAGATCCGCCGGCTGCCGCAACCGGAGAGACGGGCTGCAGACAACGCCAAAGCGCTCCCTGCATAGCGGCTCACTGACAAGGCCGGGGAACGGCCCAGATCCATAACGCACGGCGATATCGGCGGCTCCGCCCGCCAGATCGACGGCATCGTCCGAAGCATATAGCCGCAATTCAAACTGCGGCCATGCCTGCTGAAACTGTCCCAGCGCCGGTATGAGACGGCGGGCGGTGAACAGCGTCGTGGCGGTGACCGTGACGGCCTTGCGCCTGCTCTGGGGGTAAAGTTCTGCAATCGCATGCGCAAAATTATCCAGCCCCTCGCGCAGTACCGGATAAAGGTGCGCACCTGCCGCCGTTAGCGAAACACGCCTGACGTGCCGCTCGAAAAGCGGCAGGCCGAGCGTCTGTTCGAGCAGCCGTATCTGGTGGCTGACGGCAGTGGGCGTAACCGCCAGTTCCTCCGCCGCCTTCTGAAAGCTGAGATGTCGCGCAGCGGCCTCGAAAGCCCGCAGCGCGCTCAGGGGTGGGAGTTTTCTCGGCTGGTTCATAAATGAATTTTGATCATCTATCGGTTGAGATATTCGCCTTTGTCTTCGTTAAATCATAATGCCAAACCTGCTGACAAGCGACGGTGTCGCATGAATTTTTCATTCTCATACTCACGGAGATTGTCATGCCGATTCAGCATCTGCTGCATATCGATGCCAGCGCCCGCGCTGGCCGTTCGGGAACCGATCCGAGGGGATCGCACACGCGCCGCTTGACGCATCGTTTCGTGGAACGCTGGCAGGCTGCGCGCCCGGCCGATGTCGTCACATATCGTGATGTCGGGCAGAACCCGCCTTCAGCGGTTAGCGGTGAATGGATTGCCGCCGCCTTCACCCCGCCGCAGCGCCGGGATGCAGCGGCAACGCAGCGCTTGGTGGAAAGCGATGCACTGGTTGCGGAATTGCTGCGCGCCGACATTCTGGTGGTTGGCGCGCCGATGTACAATTTCGGTGTTCCCGCCCAGCTCAAGGCATGGATCGATAATGTCGTGCGTGTCGGGCTTACGTTCGGCTTCGACCGGGGCCGAGAAGGTGAGCCTTACTGGCCCATGCTTCCACAAGGCAAGCAACTCGTCATACTCGGCGCGCGGGGCGATTACGGCTACGATCCGGGCGGGCGGCTTGACCATATGAATCTCGTCGAGCGCGGCATCACGGTACCGATGGCCTACATTGGATTGACGGAAAGCCGCTCGATCGGCATCGAATACGACGAGTTCGCGGATGAACGCCTTGCCGCATCCATCAGCAGCGCGGAAAGCGCCGTCGACCGTCTCGCCGACGAACTGGTGGGCCAGAGGGGCAGGGCGTCATAACCCATAGCCACGTCGTTTGCGGTCACCGGCTGCCGCGCTTGCGGCATGGAACGTTTGAGCCCGGCCAAGCATTGAAGCGCTATATATGTCCGATATGCGATAACGATGCCTATCGTAACGCATCTCCAGCCGTTTGTAGCGCCGAAGCAAAACAATGCTTATGAGCTGCAAGCCGGTAATAATGGTCTTCTTTATCGCCGTATATCGCCTGATATGCGGCGATAACGTGTTGTATCATCGTGAATCATAAAACACGATCCATAATTGTATTTAAATTATTATCCGACTTTACGTGGAACCATCCGTTTCGTTTTGCATTTTCTGTTCAAGCGATCGCTGATCGCATCGGAAAGGAGCGAAACAATGAAAAAGATATTCCTGACTGTCGCCGCGATTTCATTGGGGTCCGTTGCCGCGTTCGCGCAGCAGCCTACGCCAGCCCCCTCGCCATCCACGGAAACCGGGACTGCGCCGCTGCTCGCACCCGCCACGCCGGATCGCAAAGCGCTCGTGGCAGGCGAGAACAGCTTCACCGAGACACAGGCACGCGATCGTATCGCCGATGCCGGTTATGCAGATGTCAGCGCTCTGGCGCTCGACTCCAATGGCATCTGGCGCGGAACCGCCACGAAGGGCGGTCAGGTCGTGAACGTCGGCCTTGATTATCAGGGCAATGTGGTTGAGCAGTAAGGAGGATATGATGACAACGGTAACCGGACTTTTCGATAACTACGATGACGCTCGCCGTGCAGTCGATGCACTTGAAGAAGCCGGCGTCGCATCCTCCGACATCAGCATCATTTCCAACAACGAGACTGTCGATAACGGCAATCTCGCTGCCGAAGGCGCAGGCACGGGTGCCGGCATCGGCGCGGTCGCCGGCGGAGCTGGTGGCCTTCTCGCAGGGCTCGGCCTCGTGGCCATTCCCGGCGTCGGCCCGGTCGTGGCAGCCGGTTGGCTTGCCGCAACTCTCGCCGGTGCCGCCGCAGGCGCCGCAGTTGGTGGCGCAGCGGGCGGAATTATCGGCGCGCTGACGGACTCCGGTGTTCCCGAGCAGGAAGCGGAGTTTTATGCCGAAAGCCTGCGTCGCGGTGGTACGGTTGTGATCGCTCGTGTCAACGAAAGCCACGTCGATATCGCGACCAGCATTCTTCAGCGTTCGAACGTGGTGGATCCCGTCGCCCGTCGCCGCCTGTATGAGGATGAGGGCTGGACCCGCTTCGACGAGGCAGCTCCTCCGTACTCCGCCGAAGAGCGCCAGCGTCTGCGCGACAGGTATCGTCAGGTATAATCCGACGACGAGTAATAGAACCTCTCTGATAACCTAAAACGCATGCCGCGCCTCCGTTTTCAAACGGAAGCGCGGCATAAGCTTTTATATTACTCTTCCGGCTCCAGCACCTTTGCCAGGAACGTGTCGATGCTGGCGGTAAGCTTGCCGGCATTTTCGCCCATCTGCTTCGATGCCTGCGCGACGTGAGCGGCCGATGTTGCGGTTTCTTCAACGTCCGTTTTCACGGAACTCATGTCAACTGCGATATCGCGCGTGCCGACAGCCACCTCGTGTACGGCAGTGGAGATGGCATTGGTGGCGCCTCCCTGCTGGCTGAGTGCACTCATGATTGACGTCGTGTATGTGTTCACTTCGTCCATTACCTGGGCGATGTCCTGAATGATGCTGACGGTAGCGGCGCTGTCGGACTGTATCACGCCGATCTGGGCAATAATCTCTTCCGTAGCACGTGCTGTCTGGCCGGCAAGGTTCTTGACCTCCGTTGCCACCACCGCAAATCCTCGTCCTGCCTCGCCAGCACGGGCAGCCTCGATTGTTGCATTGAGCGCAAGAAGATTAGTCTGTTCGGTGATTTCCCGGATAAGGTCGACCACGGAACCGATCCGCTGTGCCGAATGAGCGAGTCTGCCGACCTGATCGTTGGCGCTGCTCGTTCGCGTGTTGGCATCGCTGACGATGGAGCTGGTCCGCGTTACCTGCGCGGAGATTTCGGATATGGAGGCCGACAATTCCTCCACCGCCGAAGCCACGGTCTGGGCGTTCATATTGACTTGCTCGGTCGCAACGGCGACCGACGTCGTGCGCGCCTGAGAGCCGGCAGAGACCTTGAGCAAGGTGCCGGAAACGGAGGCCATCGTCTGCGCGCTGTCCGCCACAGGCTTGAGAAGGCTGGCGGTATCGTCTCTGAAGCCGAAAACGAGATCCTCAACGAAAATCTGGCGCTTGCGTCTCTTTTCGAAGTCCTCGCGCCGTTCGGCTTCCATCTCAAGCTGCCGGCGGGCGTTGTCGCGGAAGACGGTGAGGGTGCGGGCCATCTCGCCCATCTCGTCCGTGCGCTCGGTGTAAGGGATGTTGGCGGCGAGATCGCCCTTGACCAGCGTCACCATGGTTGCGCACAACCGGCGGATCTGCCCGGTGATGCGGCCAAGCAGGCCGATCAGCGTCAGGCAAACGATCCCGATCGTGCCGACAGTGAGCGCTGCGGTGACCATCAGCGTTTCATTGCGCGCATCGCTCACCGCCGAGCGGTCGAAGGCGATCACGACATCGCCGATTTCCATGCCGTCGCGGACAACCGACAATGAACCGATCTCGAACCTGTCTGTTGAACGAAACTGCACCGTATCACTCGTATTATCGGCGAGGACATTGATTCCGATGGCCTTCAGCTCTGCTTCGGCATCTACATCTTCTGCGTCGATAGATGCGAATATGGCGCCGTTTGGCTCCAGCACGACCGCCCAGGCAAAATTCGGATTGGCGGACAGCGGCGACAAAATGGTCGCGGCGAGATCTCCATTGAACTCGAAGATGGCATTGCCGAGCGGCTGGTGCGCCATCACCGCGCTGAGACCGATCTCGGAACGGAAGGACTCCAGAAGATGGTTGATGCGCTGCGTCAGATTGAGGGCGGAGAACCCTACGAAAGCTACGGTCACGACAGCGACAACCGGCACCACCGTCTTGAACTTGATCGATTGCCAGAATTTCACGGGTGAAACCTCCGCCACTCCCAAAACGACGCCTGACAGCCCGGCTGAGAAAGACGACCCGGGGATGCCGCGTGAACGGCATCCCCCGGTCGACAAGGCTGTGTCAGTTGCCGATAGCGGCAAGGATAGCGTCGGCGGAGAAGGTGTAGTCCGTCACTCCGGCTTTGACCTTGGAGAATTTGGAGAAGTCGATGCTCTCCCAGTCCTCGTTGCCAAGCTTGGTGAGGAATTCGTCCACGTTCTCGCTCGTTATCGCCGACATCAGATATTTCACGTCGGGATTGTCGCCGGCTGCGAAATCCTTGCCGTTGAAATAATCGTAGAGCAGCACCATGGCCCACGCACCGCCGAACAGATGGCCGCCGTGGGTCAGCGTCATCTCACCGGCCTTCACGGCTTTCTGCGCATCCGTCGACCAGTTGAGGCCCACGACGCTGATGTCCGTGCCGGGCTTCAGGCCCTTTTCCCGTGCTGCATCCATGGCGCCGAAAGCGATGGGGTCGTTGGCCGCCCAGATTCCGTCCGCCTTCTCGCGGTCGAGGAATGCGGAGACGCGCTCCTTGGCGGTGTCGCGCTTCCAGTAAACGGAAATCGCGCGGACGATTTTCGCCGAAGGCTCTTCCGCAACGGCACGCTTCAGGCCATCCTCGCGCTCGGTCGCAGCAGGTGTCGCCGTATCGCCGAGAAGGGCGAGGATCGAAATGCCGTCCTTGTCCTTGCCGGACGCTTTGGCAGCGGTGATCAGCGACTGCGCCATTTCATAACCCGCGACTTCATAGTCGGGCGTGAGCGAGCCGATCAGGTTAGGGATGTCCTTGCGGGCCTTGCCAGTCTTGGCTTCCTGTTCGTCCGTCAGCTTGCTCGCCAGGAAGAACGTCTTGATGCCAGCCTTGTTAAGCGTGTCAAGCAGTTCCGGCCCCTGTCCCTGCTCGTTGACGATGACCGCGATGTCGGGTTTCTTGTCACGCGAGGCGACATCCTTCGCGGCCTTCGAGGCGCTGAAACGGTCGCGGGATGTGCTCTCGTCGGCGGTGTGGATGATTTCCAGATCGATGTCGAGATCGTTCGCGGCGGCCTGCATGGTTCCGGCGACGTTGCCCCAGAACGACGTGCCATTGCCGGGATTGATGAAGACGACGGAAAACTCACCAGCCTGAACAGGCGTCGCGGCCAGAAAAGCAAGCGTGGCGAAAGTGGAGAAAATGGCTTTCATGGTATCCTCCGCGTCCCGGCCTACCCCGGGAGGCTTTCAAATGAATTAAATAGTCAAACTGATAGACTAGAGCGCTAAATTCCCTGCTCTAATTGAGAGGCATCAAGAATGTTGCTGACGCAAGAAACTCATGCTTAAAGAAACTCATGCCTTAAAGTAAATAACACTCATCAAACAGGGAAAAACTACGAAGTGAAATTTGGCGGCTATATTTATTATATGCGCCTGAAATTTATGCACTTCCTCAATGAAAGTCAACATATATATCTACATGATTATATTTATTTATTTGCGTAATAGAAATATATATTTTACAAAACTGTCACTTTATTTACTTGTTTTATCGATTTTTTCTTTATTATGTTTAGGTATGTGGCATTTATTTAAGTAATAATGTCGTTTTTATTTATTCATCATTCTTTGGGATGCTTCCATTCATGCGGGTGGGGACATTCGGTGCTGGATGCGGGCAAAGGCCAGGACGCACAAGGCCGCCATCGAGAGGGCAAACGCCAGCAGGATGAGGAGAATCTGAAAGCCGGACGCTGCGGATGCCGCCAGCGGACCGATACTCGCGCCAATGAAAAGAACGAATCCGTTCAACGACATGCCGCCTGCGCGGTTGGGGGCGGCAGCAGTGCCGAACAGCGTAATCATCGACGGCACAGCCAGCGCGACGCCGGTGACAAAGATCAGACTGCCGAAAGCGATCCCGGCCAGTGTGTTGGCCAAAGCCGCTTCTGTCGCAAGTCCGGCTGCCGCCATCAGGAAGCCTGCGCGCGCCACTCCGGCCATGCCGATCTGTGTGGCAAGCCATCCCACTGATAGTGCGGCGAACATGCCGGGCAGTCCAACCATGCGCAGGGCAATGATGCCCGAAGGATCGAAGCCGAGCCCGGCAAGATGCGGCCCCAGTGCGCTATACATAGCCACGAAAGACAGCAGCAGCGTGATGTGAGCGCAACAGAGCAACATGATGCGTGGCTGTGCGGCGAGTTTCAGCAGTCCGGCGAAGCGTTGACCGAGGTGCGCCGGGGGGCGGTCATTAACCGGCTCGTCAACGATCAGCCAGATGAGTACGCCCGCGCCGAGCAGTGTCACACCCGTAATGATGAAGACCCAGCGCCAATCCAGCCAAAGCGCCACTGCCGACGCCAGAACCTGCCCGAAGATGCCAGCGACGAGAAATGCTGTCGACATGGCCCCGATGGCGGTCGCCCGCCGCTGTGGTGGAAGCGCCTCCGTCAACCACGCAAGCGCGATTGGCGCGAAGCTCGACGCCACCACTCCCTGAGCGCCGCGAAGCACCGCCAGCCAGCCGAGGTTCGGCGCTGCCGCACATGCGACTGTGGCGACTGCCAGAACGATGACGCCGGGCGCCATGACCCGCTTGCGCCCCCAATGATCGGAAACCGGCCCCCAAATCAGGAAGCCGACGGCATAGAACAGGCTGAACACGGTGGCGAGCGCAAAGTCCGCTCCCGCGCCGCCCAGGTCGGCGGCAACAGGCCCGGCGAGCGGAATGGCGAGATAAAGCTGGGTGAGAACGAACAAGGCAGTGAACACAAGCAGCCCCGTCGCCAGCCGTCCTGACGCAAAATCGGTCGAGGTCATATGCGAATCTACAACGTCAACGTTGGAGTTGACAGTAATGCCGGATTGACGCGAAATCAATCCTCAACCATGAGGGGAAAGGCGATGGCCTGGGACATCGAAGGCACCAAACAGAAGATTCTGGCGGCTGCGGTCACTGAATTCGCGCGTCATGGCCCTGATGCGACCACCATTGAGCGGATCGCGAAGCTGGCGGGCGTGAACAAGGAGCGCGTCTACAATTACTTCGGCGACAAGCGCGCGCTGTTTTCCACTGTTTTGCGCGGTGAACTGGCGAAGGTCGCTCTGGCGGTGCCGGTGACGTCTTTCGCCAATGACGATATCGGCGATTATGCCGGCCGTTGCTTCGACTATCATTGCGAGCACCCGGAGCTTGGTCGTTTGTTGCGCTGGGAGGGGCTGATCTTTGACAGCGAAGTGCCGGACGAGGAGCTTCGGCGCGAGTATTATGGCTACAAAACCAAGGCTGTAGCCGAAGGCCAGCAGCATGGGGCGATCACGGCGGCATTCGATGCCGATCATCTCGCGTTTATCGTGCTTGGCCTCGCAAGTTGGTGGTCGGCCGTGCCGCAGGTGGCGCGGATGCTGACCGGCCCGGACACCGGCGCTGAACGCGCGCGTCGGCGCGCTTCAGTCATGAAGGCGGCCCGTCGTCTTGCCGCGAAGCCTTGACGCATTCATAGCGCCGAGGCCATGTCTCGCGGACCCCGACGGCATCATTCCTTCGTGGAATGCCACGGGCTGTTGCCGAAGAGCGACCACACGGAAACGAACAGCGCTGCGATCAGCGGGCCGATGACAAGGCCGTTCATGCCGAAAAGCCATATGCCGCCGACAGTGGAAATAAAGATCAGATAATCGGGCAGGCGCGTGCCCTTGCCTACAAGCGTGGGCCGGAGCAGATTGTCGATGACGCTGATGACGAACAGGCCGATCAGGAACAGGATTCCGCCTCTGATATAGTCACCGGAGAAAAACAGAATGGCTGAAGCCGGCACCCACACCAGCGAGGCGCCGACCGCCGGCAGCAGCGACAGCACCGCCATGACCACGCCCCACAGCATGGCAGCCTGAATATCCAGAAACCAGAATGCAACACCGCCGATGGTGCCCTGAATCGCCGCGATAATGATGTTGCCCTTCACTGTTGCCTCGACCACGGAGGCAAACTTGTTCAGGATGTGGTCGGTGTACTGCTGATTCAGTGGGCTGGCGGTGCGGATGACGGAGATCAGCTGCCTGTTGTCGCGGAACAGAAAAAACAACAGATACAACATGATACCCAGACCAACGATGAACTGCGCCGTGTTCTGGCCGATCGCCACGGCCCGCGTGGCCGCCATCTGGCTGGCCTGCAAGGCCATCGTCGTCAACCTGTTCTGGATTTCCGCCAGGTTACCCAGATTCAACGCCTCGATACCATGATGCACAAAGGGGGGCAGGGCGTTGTGAATGTTGGCGATAATCTGGCTGAGATTGAGTTCTCGCGTACTCATCCGCATATAAATGCTCGTGGCCTCCTGACCGATCGACGCCAGAATCGCGGAAACGGGAATCACGACGATGCAGATGCAGGCCAGCATGCTGATGCCAGCCGCGATGTTTCGCCTTCCACCGAGCCAACGCTCCAGCTTCACCTGCAACGGGTTGAACAGAATCGCCAGTATGACAGCCCACAGGATAGCGCTGTAGTATGGCATCAAAAGCCAGATGAATGCCGCCGTCACGATGACGACGACGGCGATGAAGCTGAACGTTTCTACAGTTCCCTTGGACATAGGAAGCCATTCGTTTGCGGTACATGGAAGCTGCCGGCGCCGGCCGCACCGGGGAAAGCGCATTGCATCAGAGCGTTATAGCACCGCCAGGTTTCAATGGAATGTCGGAAAACTGACGAAGCAATGCCCGTCCATCAACCGCAGTCGCGATAGCACGGCTCGCTTGTATGCATTGTGCCTTCGGCGCATGCAGCCGCGTCATCCGGCTTCAGCAAGCCCGTAATGAGGCGTGCGATCAGATCTTCGACCTCCCCACCTTTATCGTGTTGAAGCGGTTCGACCCGAATGACTTCCCGCATGACACCGATTCCGGTCAGCACTGCGGCGAGCAGCGCCGCCCGCTGCTCCGTCAAACCCGGGTGCTGATTGAGAAGCGGCGCGATGAAGTTGTCGGCCAGTACCTTGCGAAGGACGCCGGCAGCACCGGGGCTGGAGAAGGAGTGGACGAGAATGTCAAACGGGCGAATCTCATTCTCGCCCCTGTCGTCAAGAATTCCCTGCGCCAGCGCGCTGGCCTGTTCTTCTGCGCTGTCCGTGGAAATAAAATCCGGTCGGCAGGCCGCCTTGACCGTTTCATAGAACAGTTTTTCCTTGGACCCGAACGAGCGATGAACGTAGGCCATGTCGATACCGACGTCGGCGGCAATCTCGCGCAAACCCGTTTCTTCATAGGATTGCGTGGAAAAACGCAACATGGCGGCCTTCAAAATCCGGTCCCGTGTCGTGTCGTTCGATGCCGAACGAATAATCTGCCTCCTCATTGTTTCCCCTCGAAACATGCGGCTGATAGATCAATATTGTTGATGCTCATTTCGTATCATGCACATTCATCATGATGAATATGACATTCACAGACAGATGTCCAAATGTTGGATGCACTATACACAACAATAAACAACAAAAATATGCATGAAACGTTCAAATATCCATCACCCCAGAGGATACACAGGTATCATCGCGTACAGGTGGCGGATGCAGCGACACTGACGCCACAGATTTTCTTGTATCGGAGGATGGTGCATTCATACCCTGCGAGCATGCAGGAGGAATAGAAGAAATATAAATGAACCACCGCATCGGTTCATTGCGGATAATGCTCTACAGTATTAAAAATGCATTAACGGTTCGATCGAGTGAATTTATCCCCTGTACCAGGCCGCCATCCGCCAAAAGAGGCAAAAAAATGGCGTCTGAACTTTGTTGTGCGCAAAATCACATATCAGCGACGCGGCGGTCATCAGGCGTTGATGGGGCGTGAATATTGATGTAGTTCATAAGCTACGCCGACTGAAAAGCGGGGTGACACGCTGAAGAAAGCCAATATGGCCCGGCCCCTTTGATTCCGGGGCGTGGGCATGTCCATAGGGGGTCTTTGCCGCGCTGTCCTACGCGCTCTCTGGTTGCAGGGGCGTCATGGTTGCCCGGAGGTTGCTTCGCAAGAGGTTACTCCGCCGGGCCGATAGTTAATGGAGGTAACTCATGAAACAGGTTTTCGAAATGAAGAAGGTTCTGATCGGCGGCGTCGTGGCCACCGGCCTGCTCGCATCGGGTGCTGCTTTCGCGGCCGATCTTCCCAGCCGTCAGGTTGAGCCTGTTGCTCCGGTCTATGCCGCTCCCGCATTCACATGGACCGGCTTCTACGTCGGTGTGAACGCAGGTTATGCGTGGAACGCCAACGACAACAACAACAACACGTTCTATGGGTCCAGCAGCAATGACGGCGGCTTCACCGGCGGTGGTCAGATCGGTTATAATTACCAGATCAACCAGTTCGTTATCGGTGCCGAGGCCGACATCAACTATGCCGACCTGAAGAACAAGAATAACGGCTGGGCCTATACCGGATTCGCTTCCAATTCCTCCAACGGCATCGAGTGGTTCGGCACCGTCCGCGCCCGCGTCGGTTTCGCCATTGACCGCGCCCTGATCTACGCCACGGGTGGTTTCGCCTATGGCGGCGGTGGCAACGACAACAACTTCGTGTACAACGGCGTGTACTACTCGCAGAGCAACGACACCCGCACCGGCTGGACCGTCGGCGGTGGTGTTGAGTACGCCTTCACCGACAACATCACGGCCCGCATCGAAGGTCTGTATGTCAACCTCGGCAAGGAAAACCGCAACTACTTCGTGCCGGTCGTCAACAACAGCCGCAAGGACAACGAGTTCGGCGTCGTCCGCGCTGGTCTGAACTACAAGTTCAACACGTTCTGATTTCAGACCCAAAAGGGTTTGATGTCTTGAATTGTTGATATGAATAAAACGCAGGCCCGGGAGAGATCCCGCTGGCCTGCGTTTTTGCATGTGACAGACGGCGCGACCTTTCTGGGTCAACGCCAAGCTTGGCAGGTCAGTATGGGCTTGCTCACCATCGTCATAAAGCAGCCGCATAAGGTTATTTGGACGCAAACACCTATCAGGTTGCCGCGAGTGAAAAATCCGCGACGGCCGCTGTGTGATCGCGCATTGTCTGAATCAGTGGCCGGGTATCTCCGCGACGCGACTGAAATGTGTATGTCAGCGATGCCAGCGGAACCGTGTCCTGAAGGCGGACCAACTGCCCGCTTTCAGCAAATTTGGCAGCCCAACTTTCCGGGATGATTCCCACGCCGACCGATAGTGTCAGCATGCCGGCCACAGCTCCCCAGTTATTGCAGCTTATGCGCTCGAAACGGGTGACGCGATGTGCCGTCAGCCAGTCGTCGATCAGCCGCGTGGTTCCTGCAGACGGCGGCAACGCGACGAGGGGCACGCCGTCGGCGAGCAAATCGGCGCAGGAGGCGTTGCGCGCGTGAATCGCTGGCGACGCCATCCACGCAAAATCGCACGTGACCAACGGTTCCGATACAATGCCGGGCCGCGAGGAGCGCCCGGCCACGACGGCAAAGTCAATTTCCCCTCGTTCCAGCCGCTCCTGCAAGACCGCACCGACATCGACATAGGCGTTCAGCATCAGTTCAGGGTGCGCCAGCCGCGCTTTCGCAATGAGATACGGAAGCCACGTCAACGCCGTCAACTCGCCGATTCCGAAGACGCAACGCCCGGTCAATGTCGACAGCTGCGTGGCCTGGTTCTTGAGGTCGTTCATGTTCTCAAGCAGCTCGATCACGCGCGGAAGAAGTCTAACGCCCGTATCCGTTAACGTCGCTCGCTGCCCAGAGCGGTTAAAGAGCGTGGTATTGAGTGATTCTTCAAGTTCAGAAATCCGCTTTGATAGTGATGATACGGCGATATTCAACCTGTCAGCCGCAATAGCGAAGCTTGAGCACGTTGCACACCAATAAAATGCCTCAAGTTGCTTCAACGTCATTGTGGACTCTATATGTTCGATATAATCGAATAAAAATATTCCATAAAAATCACTTTTATTCAAGCTCACAATCGAGTTGATCGATACATCAAGAAAATTGTCGAAGGGCAGGGAGGAATGCATGACTGTCCGGCGCATTGCCGTCATCGGGGCCGGGATCAACGGATTATCCGTTGCACGCCAGCTTCTGATCGATCACCCGGATGTTCAGCTAACGGTATTCGAAAAAGAATCCGAGGTTGCGCAACATCAGTCCAGCCATAATTCGGGTGTTGTACACGCCGGTCTCTATTACGAGCCCGGCGGTCTGAAAGCGCGCCTCTGCACGCGCGGCATACAGCTTGTGCGCGAGTATTGCGCCGCACAAAACCTGCCCTATGACGCATGCGGCAAACTTGTTGTGGCGCTGGAGTCCGAAGAACTGCCGCGGCTCGACGCGATCTATCGCAAATCCATCGCCAATGGCGTTCCGGATGTTCGTCTGATCGATGCTGGCGAAATGCATGAGATCGAGCCGAATTGCATCGGCATCAAGGCGCTGCATTCGCCGCATACGGCGATTGTCAGTTATGGCGCGATAGCCCGGCGCATTGCCGAGGAAATTCAGGAATGGGGGGCGACTATTCGCTTGAGCAGCCCCGTTGCGCGCCTGCGGGAAAGTGCGGATGGCGTCTATGTCGAAGGGGAGGCCGGCCCACTGAATGACACGCCGTTCGACCGCGTGATCGCGTGTTCTGGCCTTCAGTCAGACAGGCTGGCCACAGCGTCTGGCGATGAAGACGATCCACGCATCGTGCCGTTCTTCGGCCAGTATTACGTCATCGATCCGGCTTTCCGCGAGCATGTCAAAGGATTGATCTATCCCGTTCCCGATCCGCGTTATCCGTTCCTCGGCGTGCACTTCACCAAGCGGATCGACGGTGAAATGACGATCGGCCCCAACGCTTTCATCTCATTGGGGCGGGAGAATTATTCCGGAGACGGAATCAATCTGCGCGATGTCGCGGACTTCATCGGCTACCCCGGTTTCTGGAAGTTCGCCGCCCGCAACATGGCGGTGACGCTGCGCGAGCTGAAAACCGTTGTCAGCAAGGCGACCTTCGTCAGGGAGGCCGCGAAATACGTCCCCTCTCTCGCCACGGTTTCGGTCAAGCCAGCGGTGCGCGGTATCCGCGCCCAGGCCATGCGCCAGGACGGCCAGCTTGTCGACGACTTCGTGATCCGCCGCAGCGGCCGCATCACGCACATCCGCAACGCGCCATCGCCGGGGGCGACATCCTCGATGGCCATTGCCGAATACATCGTGAGGGAAGTGCTCGATTTCAACTGAAAAATATAAACTGGAGGAAACAATAATGCAGACAGCAACACCCGTTAAAGAAACACCCGCCGAAGCCAAGAAGCGCAACCGCAAGGTTGCCGTGGCGACCATCGTCGGATCGATGCTCGAATGGTACGACTTTTATTTGTACGCCACCATGGCATCGATCATATTTGCCCGCGTCTTTTTCGATAACAGCGATCCGAATGCTGCCGGGCTTGCGGCGTTTTCCACCTTTGCCATCGGCTTCATCGCGCGGCCCTTCGGCGGCATTTTCTTCGGATACCTCGGCGACAAGCTCGGCCGCAAGCGCATGCTTGCTTATACCTTTGCCTTGATGGGCATTTGCACGGCCTGTATCGGCCTGATCCCGTCCTATGACATGATCGGCCTGTGGGCGCCGGTTTTGCTGGTGATTTTCCGTATCGCGCAAGGGCTTGGCGCCGGGGCAGAACTGGCGGGAGCGGCGGTGACCTCGTATGAGCACGCGGACGAAAGCCGCAAGGGCCGTCAAGGGGCATGGCCGGCGCTGGGGCTCAATCTCGGCCTGTTGCTGTCATCCTTGACGATCTACGCCTTGACGATGTTCGGAGACGACTTCCTGCTGAACGGCGGCTGGCGCATTCCCTTCATTCTCAGTTTCGCGCTTGTGTTCATCGGCGTCTGGGTTCGCCGTTCGCTGCCGGAAACGCCGGAATACGCGCAGACCAACGTGCAGGAGCACAAGCGGGCGTCGCTGAAGGAACTGTTCGCAACAAGCCTGCCAAGCGTCATCGTGGTGTTCGTGCTGGCTATCGGCTACAATTCGCTCAGCTATATCTACAAGACGTTCTCGCTGGCCTATCTGACCCAGTTCCAGGGCGTGTCGCCCAGCGTGACCTCGCTGTCCGTGACCATCGCCAGCCTGATTGCCATCTTCGCCGTGCCGACATTCGGCTGGCTCTGCGATCGTTACAGCAGCCGCGCGGTGCTTGTTGTCGGCGGTTTGCTGGCAGGCGCTTTCGGTTATCCGTTCATGGCACTGCTCGGGACGGGGCAGGATACGGCGGTTTACCTCGCCCTGATTATCGGCACCGGCGTTATTGCGCCAATGATGTTCGCGCCGCAGGGGTCGTTTCTCAGCCGCCAGTTCCCGGTTTACATCCGGTCGACGGGTGTCGGCACCTCGCGTGAAATCGGTACGGCGATTGCCGGCGGTCTCGCTCCGCTCGGTGCTTTGACACTGGTCGCAAACTCCCCGACGAATTCGACGACCGGCGTTGTCATAATCCTGGTTATCTCGGGATTGCTCGTCACCGTCGCCGCCCTTTTCGATCAGGGATATCGATACAGCACCGGGAAAAACTGAAACATCCGGCGCTCAATCGCTGCTGAAATCAGGTTGCTCGGGCAGGCATCACTGCCTGAGCAACTCCGCCGCCGCCTCGCCGGCGGTTTCCATGTAACCCGGGTCGCGGTGCAGCAACACAACGGCGAAGGCTCCATCCAACAGCAGGATGACTTGCCGTGCCAGCCGGCGAGCGTGTTCCGGGGGCTTGTCCTGCTCAAGAACCGAACACAGCCAATCTTCAACACGCTTCTTGTGCGCGCGGGCGGCTACAATGGCCGGATGCCCCGGCAGGTTGATGAGTTCGACCGAGGTGCGTAAAAATCCGCAGCCTTTCCATTTTGGATGCCGTGCGGACGCCGCGAGCTGCCGGAATATGCCTTCCACCTTGTCCGCCGTGTCTCCCGGCGTTTCGGCGAACCAGCGTTGAAACAGCAGCAGATTAGGCTGGTCGCGGGTTTCGAGATAGGCGGCGATCAGGTCATCCTTGCTGCGAAAGTGATAGTAGAGCGTCCGTTTCGTCAGCCCTGCCGTTTCGGCCACTGCATCGACGCTGACGGCGCGAATGCCCTCAGCATGAAATAATTTCCCGGCTGCCCGAATAATACGATCGCGCGTTGATAAGGTCGTTGTCGTCATGCCCGCCATCTATCATGCCCGGATGTATACTGACCAGTGAATATACACACGCGGCCGGCGCATCTATGGTTGCAACATGAACGATTTGACGCACCATCGAACCATCCAGGAAGCGCAGCCGGTAGAGATCGACTGCCGCGACGGCGTTCGCCTTGGCGGGCACCTGTGGCGGGCGGAGAGCCCGAAAGCAGCCGGAACAATTGTCGTCAACCCGGCGACTGGCGTTCTGGCGCGGTACTATCACCGTTACGCCCGTTTCCTGGTTCGGCACGGGTTCGATGTGCTCACATACGACTATCGCGGCATTGGCCTGTCCCGCCCCGCAAGCCTGAGGAGCAGCGGTTATCGCTGGCGCGATTGGGGCGAGTGCGACTTCGACGCCGCTCTGCGATTGGCCCAGCAACAGGGGCGCGGTGACAGGTTGATGGTGGTGGGGCACAGCATCGGCGGGTTTTTGCCGGGGCTGGCGGAAGGCGCGGGCGCCATCAACCGGATGCTGACGGTGGGGGCGCAATATGCATGGTGGGGAGATTACGCCTCCCGGCAACGGCTGAGCCTGCTGCTAAAATGGCATGTGGCCATGCCGATGCTGACAGCGATGTATGGCTATTTTCCCGGCCGCAGGCTGGGCTGGCTAGAGGATCTGCCGGCTGGTGTCGCCCACGAATGGAGCTTCCGTGGCCCGCGTTTCGAGCGCAGCCATCCCCGCGCCGCGCGGCAGACAGTGCTGGACAGCATGTCGGCGGTGAGGGCACCGATTTTGGCGGTCACGGTCTCTGACGATGAATTCGCGACCGAGCCGGCCATTCGGCGCACGCTGGGTTACTACACGGGAGCGGAGCGCACCGCCGTCATGTTGCAGCCCTCGGATTACGGCCGTGACTCCATTGGCCATTTCAGTCTTTTCCACGAAAGCCACGCCGCCGGATTCTGGCTCGATACTTTGCTGTGGCTGCGGGACGGACGCAACCCGTGGCCGCGCCACGTCATCCCCATTCAACCGTTCACAAAACCTCGTGGGGCTGGCTGACGCGTCTTTCGTCGGGAGCAGCGAAGAGGTCGCATTATAACCGGAGGTCCAACATGCATCGTCTCTATTATTCACCCGGCGCATGCTCGCTGGCTGTGCATATCGTGCTGGAGGAGGTCGGCGTTCCCTATGAGCTGGAGCTGCGCTCGGCAGCAAATAGTGAGGGCACGACAACGGCGGAATATCTGGCGCTGAACCCCAAAGGCCGCGTGCCTGCTTTAACGGGCGTGCGGGGAGGGGCCGGCGGCGCACCGGAGTTGTTGACAGAGGCCGTCGCCATTATGCTCTTTCTCGCCCGCAGCCACCCGGAGGCAGGACTTTTGCCAGATGATGCGGCAGGCGAGGCGCGGTGTCTGGAATGGTTGAGCTGGATCTCCGTCGACCTTCACGGAATTGGCTACGGCCAGCTATGGCGTCCGCATCGGTTTGTCAGCGATGAAGCGCTGTATGGTGCGGTTCAGGCGAAGGGGCGGGACAATATCCGCGCCGGATACGATCACATCGAAAAAATCCTGTCCGATGGCCGTGACTGGGCCGTGCCGGGTCAGTTTACGGTTGTCGATGCCTATCTGACGGTGTTCTGGCTGTGGGGCCGGCGCATTGGCCTCGACATGGATGCCGGTTGGCCCGTTTGGCAACGGCTTATGACTAAGGTGCTGGATCGCCCTGCGGTCAGACGCGCGCTTGCGCAGGAGGGGCTTGCGTCATGAACGGGATCAGGGCGTTGGCTTGTGGCGGAAACCGGGAGGCCGCATCCCCGAATTATTCGCTCGCAAGCGCTTTCCCGTTATTCGCTCGCAAGCTCTTGACCGAGCGTGGACAGGTGCTCGAACAGGCTCCTTGCGTGCGGGTTCAGCTCCTGTCCGCTGCATGCGCAAACTGAGAGCCGGCGCGTCGCCCAGGCATCCTGAAGCGGAATGGCCGCGATCATCGCCGATTGCGCGCCACGCCGTGCCGCTGACTGCGGAATGATGCCTATTCCAACACCTTCACCGGCCATGCGGCAGATGCCGTCGAAGCTGCGCAAAACGATACGCGCCTTGAGCTTCGCGCCATAGCGCGCTGCCTGGGCATCGATGTGATCCTGCAACGCCCCGCCCGCCAGCCCGATGAACGGCTGGTCCAGAACATCGGTAAACTTCGCGCTCGCCTTTTCCGCCAGAGGATGGGCGGCGTGCGCCACCACGACGAGCCTGTCGATGGCAAAGGGGTGCAATTCGAGACCGGCTGTGTCAACCGCGCTCGACAAAATCCCGATATCAGCGAAACCGGCAGCGATGCTTTTCGCCACTTCCGGGCTTTGCCGCTCCCGCAGTTCGATGTCCACTTGCGGATGAGCGGCCATCCACGGCGCGAGCCTTTCCGGCAAAAATTCCGTGATGGCGGCGGTGTTGGCGTACACGCGAATGCTGGTGCGCAGGCTCTTGGCGTAATGCCCCAGGTCGCCGCGCATCCGCGCCATCTGGTTCAGGATCGCGCGGGCGTGGTGGACGAGCGCATCGCCGGCTTCAGTCGGCGTCACACCGCGCCGCCCACGATTGAGCAGCACGACTTCGCCGGCCGTCTCCATATCACGCAGGCGTTCACTTGCGGCGGCCAGCGACAGACCGACGTCAGCCGCGCCGTGAGTGATGCTGCCCGCATCCACCACAGCCAGAAAAAGGCGAAGATCCGTCAGGTCAAAACGCATGGTGCGAGATTAGACGTTTATCAGCCTTCGGTATAGCCGAAACCTCAAATCGGAACATCCGCATTGTCTTCGCAACCTGTTGCGGTATGCCTTTGGCATGATTGATCTCTCGATACCTGTCCTCATCGCTGTCATTGCCACGTTTTTCGCCGCCGGGCTCGTGAAGGGCGTCACGGGCATGGGCCTGCCTACGGTGGCGATGGGCATTCTCGGCGCGCTCATCTCGCCACTGGCGGCGGCAACCCTGCTAATCGCGCCCTCCTTCGTCACGAACGTATGGCAGCTTGTGTCCGGGCCGGATTTCATTGGGCTTCTGCGGCGCTTGTGGCCCATGATGGTCGCCATCGTCGTGGGAACGGTGCTCGGCTCGTTCTGGATCGCGACCGGCGATACCGGCCTGACCACCGCCATGCTCGGGTGTGCGCTCGTCATCTATGCGGCTTACACGCTCTTTGCGCGCCAGATCACCGTACCGGAGCGTGTGCAGACGTGGCTGTCACCGATCATCGGTGCCACGACGGGCATCGTGACGGGTGCAACGGGCGTGCTCGTCATTCCGGCGGTGCCTTATTTGCAGGCGCTGAACCTGTCGAAGGACGATCTCATTCAGGCGCTTGGCCTGTCGTTCACGGTGTCGACCGTCGCACTGGCGGTGGGGCTGGGCGCGCATGGAGCGTTCGACGCCAGCGGCCTCGTGCTATCCGGGCTGGCCGTCATCCCGGCGCTCGCGGGCATGTGGGCCGGGCAGCGCATCCGAAACAGGATCAGCCCGCCGGCGTTTCGACGCGGTTTTCTGATATGCCTGCTGCTGCTGGGATGCGAAATGGCCCTGCGGCCGTTGCTGTAAACCCAAAATGCAAGTTGCGGCCTGTTTGGCCGGCCACTCACAAAGAGATCTTTGCGAGATCAGTTGGGAACGACGTGAATATCGCCCTTGCGCAGCGCCAGGCGAACGGTCGTGCCGGTCGACAGCTCCGCCGAGTCATAGCGATTGGGCGCTTCCACCTTCAGCGTCAGCCCCTTGGCCTCGACCAGATAACGGATGGTCGGGCCGGAGAGGCTGACATCCGTCACGACACCCTGCACATGTATTTCCCCATCGGGCGCGGGAGCCATGGTGGCGGTTGCGCCGTTGACGCTCTCGAAACGCAGATCCTGCGGCTGGATGATGGCAGACCCGGAAGTGCGGATTCCGGTCAGGCGCTCGATCTCGTCCGGCGTCAGCAGGTTGCCATCGCCGATAAAGCCGGCGACGAACAGGCTGTCAGGGCGGTGATAGATCTCGCGCGGGGTTCCCGTCTGGGCGATGCGGCCGGCGTTCATCACCGAAACACGGTCGCCCAGGGTGAGCGCCTCATCCTGATCGTGCGTCACCAAAATGCTGGTGAGGCCGCTTTCGCGCTGGATGCGCTTCAACTCGTCGCGCAGGCGCTTCCTGATCTGGGCATCGAGAGCGGACAACGGCTCGTCGAGCAGCAGCAGCGCCGGCTCCAGCACAAGCGCGCGGGCCAGCGCAACACGCTGCCGCTGGCCACCGGAAAGCTGATGCGGACGCATATCCGCCCGCTGCTCAAGCGCCACCATGGCCAGCGTCGCATCCACCTTACGGGCCACTTCCGCGCGCGACAGCCGCTTTTGCTCAAGACCGAAGGCGAGATTCTGCCGCACCGTCATATTCGGGAACAGGGCGTAGTGCTGAAACACCATCGCGATGCCGCGTTCCTTGGGCGGCAGGTTGTCGATGCGCCGATCGCCGAGGCGGATCTCACCGCCCGATGGCGCGGTAAGCCCGGCGATCGAGCGCAGCAGCGTGGTCTTGCCGCAGCCTGATGGCCCCAGCAGGATATGCATTTCGCCCTGTCCGATGGACAACTCGATCCCGTCGAGAATGGTCATCGCGCCGTAGGTCGCGCTGACGTTGGCAATGGTGAGATAGCTCATCGCTGCGCGCGCTCCGTTTCCGCCAGCCTCAGCGAGACCAGCGTCATCAAAAGAAGAAGAATGAAGTAAATCAACACGATGACGCTGGTGATGCGCCCGCTCAGGTTACGCTGGGCATACATATAGAGTTGCAGCGTCTCGAAGTTGCCGCCAACCAGCATCTTCGCATAGACGAACTCGCTGAACAGAATGGCGAAATTCAGCACCACCGCGATCATGATCCCCGGCAGGATGCAGGGCAGCACAACCCGCCGCAGGATGACGGCATCGTTGGCGCCCACCAGCCGCCCGGCATTGAGCAGGTCGTCAATGGCAAGCCCGCGCAGGCTGTTCTTGACGGAGATGTAGAACATGGGAAAACACACTGGCACGTAGACCAGCACAAGCACCAGCGGCGTGCCGTTGATCTGAAGCGGCGGGTTGGAGAATACGCGCAGATAGCCCACGACAAGCACGATTGCGGGCACCGCATAGGGCAGAATAACGAGGCGTGCGAACCACCTATCAAGCGCAGGCCAATAGATATGTGCGCTCACGATGGCGGGCACGATCAGCACCGTCGCAATGGCCAACGCAGCGGCGGCAACGGTGAGCGAGCGCCCCATGGCGGCAATGAAACGCGGGTCGCCGACCACCGTCATGAAATATTCGGTGGTGTAGCCTGTGGGAAGCAGCGTGTGTGCCCATTCCGCCGCGAAGGCATCGATAGCGGTCGCGACAACGGGCAGGGCCATCACTGCCGCGACGGCGATCAGAAACACGCGAGACAGCACGCCATTGGAAAGGGTCATCGCTGAGGTCCTGCTGACGGGTCTTTCCCGAGCCGCTTTTCGCCGGCAATGATCTGGCTCGCGATGATGGGCACAAGCAGCACGATCAGGAGCAGCAGCGAGATGGCGTTGGCAAGGTTCGGGTCCGAGAAGATATCGCCGGAGACGAGGCTGCTGATGGCCACGGTGACGACATTGACGCTGGTGCCGGTGAGGGCGAACGTCGTCGCGAAAGTGCCCATGGCGTTGGCGAACAGCAGGATGGCGATAGCGACGATCTGACGGGCCAGCATCGGCACGCCGATCCGCGCCCAGAAGCGGGCGGACGATACGCCCATCAGCGACGCCGCTTCCTCGATCTCCACCGGCACCGCATCGAAAGCCGGGGTCAGCAGCAGCGTCGCCAGCGCGATCTGGAAATAGCAGTAGGCGATGGTGAGGCCGATGATCGAATAAACGTTGAAAGCCCCGGGCAGGCCGAGCTTGCCGACGAGGATGGTGAAGAAGCCGTTCATGCCGAACAGGATGATGATCGCCATTGCAAGCGGCACGCCAGCAAAGTTCGCGCCCATGCTGCCGAAGGCGAGGGCGAAACGCCGGACGCCTCTGCCGCGCGCCCGCAGAGCAATCGCGAGCAGGATGCCGAACACGATGCCGATGACGGTCGTCAGCGCCGATATCCATAGCGTGGTGATGAACGACTGTTGATAATAGGCGCTCGACAGCACTTCGGTATAATTGCCGAAGGACACCTCGCCCTTTGCGTCGAAACTGTCGATGACCACGCTGGACAACGGCCACAGAATGAGGACGGCAAACGCCACAATCAATGGCAAAGCCAGAAGACGCATCCGCATTCCGTTCCGATCCGTCATCGTGCAGGCGCCGTTGCCGAGAGCAGCGGCCGCTCGCCGTGGGGCCGTTCACCATGGCGAAAGACCCCGGTGGGCGTGGGCAAACCGTGGCCGGGAATGGCGAGCAGGGCGGCTATCAAGCCCGCGATGTCAGTCTGCCGAATGGTGGCTGTAGGGTCGAGCGAGAACACATCGCCGATAACGTAGAACGGCACTTCGGTTTCATCGCCCTCGGGCCCGCCGTGATTGCCGTCGTCGCCCATACCGTGGTCGCTCGTCACGATCACCGCATAGCCCCGTGCCAGCCATTGCGGCACATAACG
Organism: Pseudochelatococcus contaminans; assembly: GCF_014195635.1. Classification (GTDB taxonomy): domain Bacteria; phylum Pseudomonadota; class Alphaproteobacteria; order Rhizobiales; family Beijerinckiaceae; genus Pseudochelatococcus; species Pseudochelatococcus contaminans. The sequence goes on from NZ_JACICC010000004.1 coordinate 76,849, forward strand.
CGCCAGAAGATCACCCGCGTTGCGCGCCGCATTCCGATACGCAACGGACCCGCCGCCATGCTTGTGGCCGGCGTCATCGATATTCATCGGATGAAGCAGCAGGAAATGCGGCGTGTGCCGCGCCACGAGATCTTCCGCATCGGCAAAAAGATGATCGTCCGGATAATCGTCGCGCCAGTAAAACGTGCCGTGGACGATGCCGCCGTCCGCATTCTCGATGTGGCGGAAACGCGGCTCGAAGGGGGCGTGGTTGTACAGCTCAAAGAACCAGTGGTACGCCGCAGCCGCCGTCACCAGCCCCGCGCGCCGCGCAAGGGAGAAGACGTTGGGAAATTGCGAGCGCCGCACAACGGCATTACTGGTAACGCCGTGCTCAACCGGCACGAGGCCCGTCATCAGCGTTTCGTAGAGGGGCCGCGACAGCGAGGGCAGGGCGCTGCGCAGGCGATAAACCTGCGCCTTGCCGGCCTCGACGAGCGCCTCCGGATAGCCAAGGCACGCACGCGCGGTGGCATAGCGCAACCCGTCGAGAACGATGAGAACGACCGGCTGCATGATGGTCATCCGTATGACTGGCTGGGCAGTTTGCGTTCAAGCCGGTTTACCGAATTAAACGCAAGCTGCGATACAATAGAAATGATAGGGCCCACGTTCCGAATGGTTCGGAACGTGGGACGTTGCGGTCTTAGCGCTGCGAAGCAACCTCATCGCGCCACTTGGCGGCGATGGTCGGAGCGTTCTTCGTCCAGGCCTCGGTGTTGATCGGCTTGGCCTTGGCATACTGATCAGCCGGCAGCAAACGTGCCTTCGCCGATTCCGGCAGCGTGACGTGATCGACGCGGATCGGGCGGGCGTAACCTTCAGCGAGGTTGATCTGGCCCTGGTCGCTCAGGATGTATTCGCGCGTCAGCTTGGCCGCGTTGGGATGCTTGGAGTACTTGTTGATGATCGTCGCGTAGCCGCTGGTGATGGACCCGTCGGAGGGGATAAGCACCGTGAACTTGTCGCCGCCAACAACGTCGCGATAGTTGAGCGCGTTGAAGTCCCACAGCGCCGCGACCTGGATCTCGCCCTTTTCAAGGCTGGCCGGGTTGGCTGCGTTCGACACGAGGCGCTTCTGCTTGGCCAGCTCGATGAAAAGGTCGATGCCCGGCTGCAGGTTGTTTTCATCGCCCCCGCGCGCCACGGCGGCGGCGAGCACGGCAGCGTTGTCCTGCGCGGCGGAGCCGACCTGTGCGATGGAGAACTTGTAATCGCCGGTCAGCAGATCCGCCCAAGACTTCGGCGGGTTCTTGACGTCGTTAGAAATGATGAAGGCAATGGTGCCCGTGTAGCCGACGACCCAGTCGCCGTTCTCATCCTTCGCCCAGTCGGGGATCTGATCCCACGTCGTCGGCTTGTAAGGCTGCGTCACACCGCGCTGCACGGCGATGGGGCCGAACTCAAGACCAACGTCACCGATATCGGCCGTGGCATTCTTGCCTTCGTTGGCGAACTTGGCGATTTCCTCGCCGCTGCTCATGTCGGTGTCGGTGTGCTTGAGGCCATACTTCTGGGTGAGCTGCTCCCAGGTGGCCTTCCAGTTGGCCCAGCCGTCAGGCATGCCAACGCTATAAACGGCGCCTTCCGCGCGCGCTCCCGCCTCAATAGCGGCGATATCCTGAGCCCGCACGGGCGCGGCGGCAACAGCCACAAAAGCGGCAGCGAAAAACAAAGAGGACGTGAACTTGCGCATGGCGGCATCCCGGATTCAGACAGCAGGATCGGAAGAAAAGCGCCGATTGTGTGCCACCCGGCAATGACGATGATATGACGGTTTTCATAACCAGAAAAATTAACTTTGTAGTCCACTAACATTTTTAGGCTTAATTTTAAATTTAATATTGAATTTCATGAAAATATTTCAATTTCGGTGAAATAAATACAATAGAATTATCGCTCTGACACTGGACTTATCGATATCATGTTCTGGCCGCAGTTGGTGGCGGCTCATGCGACACATCAACTCTTTATCGCTTATGAATTTGACAAATACCAATTTAAATTCAACGAAAACAATATAAATTTCATGACATATGTTTGTTATGTTGGGTATGTAGATAAATTTTTCTGGTTTTTGTTTGCGACAGATTTTTAATAATCTGATGCAAGCAAAATCGGCAATATCCGGGTGAAGAAACATGCCTCTATTGATGTCTATGCCATACGCCGACAGATTTTCCGCATGAATATTCACTTTGCCTGGTGGCCCGGATCGATCCGCTTGCATCCTTCCGATGATAAGGCACCCCTGATCCGCTCAGCGCAAGTCCGCTCATCGCAAGCCATTCCTGACAATCTGAAAGAGTTCGGTGCAACTCTTGCCCGCAGCGCTCCAGAGCGCTTTGCGGAACTCAATCGTCTCGACCCTGCTGCGCGGACGAGGGAGAATGCGCACCGGATTCGCGCCACACTGCGCGAACTCAATACTGCCCAGCAGCAGGGAGACAGCATGACTCCCGCGGCCCGCTGGCTGCATGAAAATGCTCATGTCATCGAAGACACGATTTCCTCCGTCCTGCGCGATCTTCCCTCGACCTTCTACCGCCAGTTGCCGCAACTGAACGGCGGGGAGGGCGAACGCAGATCGCGCGCGGCGCGAACGCTGGCAATTGCATGGCAGTATGTCGCCTACACCGATAGCGCTGTGACGGAAAAAGCCTTCACGACGCTTGTGGAGGGCTTCCAGAGCGTGAAACCGCTCGACATTGCGGAGCTATGGGCACTTCCATCCCTGCTGCGCTTTGTTCTGCTCGAAAATCTGCGACGTGTGGCAGACAATGTGCGGCACGGTCAGGCCATGCGAGAGGCTGCGGACATCGCCGCCGACAGGCTGGCGGTCGCCCAACCAGGCAACGAGGCTGCAATCCTTGCCGAATACGCAGGGCAGGCAACCGACGGCTCTTTCGCAACCCGGTTTCTGCATTGCATGCGCAAAGGGCCTGTCAATGCCCACGAAGGACTTGTCTGGCTGGAAAACAGCCTGAGAACGACAGGTAACGATGCAAGACAAACTGCCATAGACGAACACGCGCGGCTGTCAGCTTGCGGCCTGACGACTGCGAATATTTTCGGCAGCCTGCGTCTTATCGACGACATTGATTGGACCCTGTGGTTCGAGCAGATCAGCGCCGTTGACCGGCTGCTGCGGGCGCGCACGGATTTCGCGGCGCTGGATTTCGCCTCGCGCGATGCCTATCGCCGAGCGATCGAAACACTGGCCCGTGGCTCCGGGCAGGATGAGCATGCTGTCGCACAACAGGCAATCGAACTTGCAGAGACCCAGACGAAGGACATCAGCCCCGGCAGCGTCGATGCGGGATGCTATCTCGTCGGTCCGGGGCGGGAGAGGTTTGAAAAGCTGCTCGGCTACTCCCCGTCGCCAGGTGAGCGTCTACACCGCGCGTGGTACAACAGCAAATGGCTTGGCATGGCGCTGCCGGTCGGGTTTCTGGCGCTTCTGCTGCTGATCGCGGCATCCCTGCCGGCAACGGCGGCATATGGCGCGGCCGGGGCGGCGTTTCTGCTGGTGTTGTTCATCGTGCCGGCGGCAGGTGCGGCAGCCGGGCTGTTCAATGCGCTGGTATCCTCATTCGTCTCTCCGCACCGCCTGATCGGCTATGAATACAAGAATGGCGTCCCTGAGGATGCGCGCACGTTCGTTGTCGTGCCCATTCTGATAAGCAGCCGCGACGATGTGGAACAGGCGGTCTCCGATCTTGAAATTCATTACCTCACCAACGCCAGCGGCGCGTTGCATTTTGCGCTGCTGTCCGACTGGTGCGATAGCGATGCGGCGGAAACCGTTATGGACCGCGCGTTGCTGACGTTCGCGCGCGAACAAATAGCTACCCTGAACCGCCGCTATCCTGTCATTGGCGCCGCGCCGCGTTTCTATTTTCTCCATCGTAACCGGCTTTATAACGCGGCGGAAGGCTGCTGGATGGGCTGGGAGCGCAAGCGCGGAAAACTTCAGGAGTTCAACACGCTGCTGCGCGGCGATGGCGTGACCACCTTCATGATGCCGGACAATCCGCTGCCCGCCGGCGTGCAATATGTCATGACGCTCGATGCCGACACCCGCACCTCGCGCGATGTGGTGGCACGCCTCGTCGGCAAGCTGGCGCATCCGCTCAATCGGCCGGTTTTCGATGTAGAATGCAGGCGGGTGGTCTCCGGTTACGGTGTTTTGCAACCGCGCGTCACGCTGGCGCTCGCCGCTACCGGCAGGGCGACGCTTTTCCAGCATATCTTCTGCGCCAGTCGGGGCATCGACCCCTACGTGCTCGCCACATCGGATGTTTATCAGGATCTGTTCGGCGAAGGCATTTTCACTGGCAAGGGCCTTTATCATGTCGATACGATGCGTGCCGCACTCAACGGCCGCATCCCGGATAACAGCGTCCTCAGTCACGATCTGCTGGAAGGGGCATATGCCCATACCGCGCTGGTCACGGATGTCGATGTCATCGAGGACTATCCTTCACGATATCTGACCGACGCATCGCGTATCCATCGCTGGGTGCGCGGCGATTGGCAGTTGCTGCCGTGGCTGCTGAACCCCGGCTCGGGCGTGCCGGGGCTGTCGCGCTGGCAGATGATCGATAACCTGCGCCGGTCGATCTCTCCCATCATGTGGGTGGCGGCTTCGGTCGCCGGATGGACCGCGCTGCCCGCAGGGCCTGCGTCACAATGGCAGTGCCTGCTCATTCTGTGTCTGCTGCTACCCCATGTTTTATGCCTGCTCGACATCTTACCGCCGCGTGACAAGCGAACGACGCCGGACAGTCACTTCGCCGCCTTTGCGCGCGATGTATCGCTTGCCGTGACACAAGTCGCCGCGCAGGTCATATTGATGGCGCACGACGCCTGGTTGAAGGGCGATGCTATCCTGCGCGCGCTCTACCGGATGCTGCTGAGCCACCGGCAGCGACTCGAATGGCGCACGTCCTCACATCAGGCCCGCATGCGTGCTCCCGGACTCACGGGCCATTTCCGCGCGATGGCGGGCACGCTGCCCGTGGCAATCGCAGGGCTTGCGATCCCGCTTGCCTTTGGTGGCAGTGGCGCAGTGGTGGCAGTGCCGTTCGTCGCGCTGTGGTCTCTCTCGCCACTGTTCGCATGGTGGATCAGCCAGCCCCGAAAACCCGAAAGCCGGGTACGGGTGAGGCCCGCCGACCTCGCGGCCTTGCGGCGCGTTGCGCGCAGGACGTGGTTCTATTTCGAGACCTTCGTCACCGCGGAGCACAATATGCTGCCGCCCGACAACTTTCAGGACGATCCGGAGCCGGTCGTAGCGGGGCGTACATCGCCCACCAACATCGGGCTTTATCTGCTGTCCGTGATCTCGGCGCGCGACTTCGGCTGGATCGGGCTGGTCGAGACGGTCGACCGGCTGGAGCAGACACTGGCAAGCATGCACAGAATGCAGCGTTATAGCGGCCACCTTTATAACTGGTACGACACACAGAGCCTGGAACCGTTACAGCCGCTCTATATCTCGTCAGTGGACAGCGGTAATCTCGCGGGTCATCTTGTGGCGGCGGCGGCGGCTTGCAACCAGTGGGCCGAAGCGCTGGCGGTTCATCTTCCCGGTGACCTCGAAGGCATTGTGGATGCCGTGGAGATTCTGCGCGAGACGCTGGACGACCTGCCTGATGATCGGACATCGCTGCGTCCGCTGCGCAAACGCCTTGCCGATCGTCTGGACGGTATGCACCGCGCGGTCGATAAATTGCGTGAGGATCCCGGTCTGGCCTCGATCCGCAGCGCCAATCTGTCCGAACTCGCCGCCGACATCGACAATATGGCAAAGGCGCTTCATGAAGAAATCCGCTCATCGGCCAGCGAAGAACTCGTGCTCTGGGCGCAAAATCTGGAAAAGACTTGCGGCGCGCATCTCGATGACGCCCATATCGTTCCATCCACGCTCGATCCGTTGCGGCAGCGACTTTTCAACCTGAAGGAAGGCTTGCGCCGGTTTGCCTTTGAGATGGATTTCCGCTTCCTGATGCGACCGGAGCGCAAGCTGCTGTCCATCGGATACCGCGTTCAAGAGGGGCAACTCGACGAAAGCTGCTACGATCTGCTGGCATCGGAAGCCCGTCTAACGAGCCTGTTCGGCATCGCCAAGGGGGATCTGCCAGCCCGGCACTGGCTGCGCCTTGGCCGCTCCATGACGGCCATCGGATATTCCGGCGCCCTGATGTCCTGGTCGGGGTCGATGTTCGAATATCTCATGCCGCCGCTCGTGATGAAGGAACCGATGGGTGGCATCCTTCACCAGACCAACCGGCTGGTCGTGGCGCGGCAGATCAGCTACGCCCACGAAAGGGATGTGCCGTGGGGCATTTCCGAGTCCGCCTATTATGCCCGCGACCGGGAACTGAACTACCAGTACATGACCTTCGGCGTGCCAGGATTGGGACTGAAGCGTGGACTGGCGCAGGATACGGTCATCGCCCCCTACGCCTGCCTTCTGGCCGCCCCGCTTCGCCCGGCGGAGGTGGTTGCGAATCTCAACCGCCTGAAAAAACTCGGCGCGCTTGGCCGCTATGGTTTCAATGACGCGGTGGATTTCACGCCACTGCGTCTGCCGAAAGGCGAAGCCTATGCCGTGGTGCACAACTTCATGGCGCATCACCATGGCATGTCGATCGTGGCTGTTGCCAATGTCGCCTTCGACGGTCGCATGCGCGACAGATTTCACTCGGACCCGGCAATCAAGGCAGCAGAGTTGCTGCTTCAGGAAAAGGCCCCGCGCACGGTGCCCGCACTGCCGGTGCATGTCGAGACCAACGATCGCGCCAAGCCGGAGCCGCTTGAAGAGCGAACGGATTCACGCGCAATTCCAGACCCTCTCACCGCCAGTCCCGCCGTCAGTGTGATGTCGAACGGCCGTTATGCATTGATGCTGACCGCGACAGGAACCGGCTACAGCCGCGTCGGTGACATTGCGGTCACTCGCTGGAATGCCGATCCGGTCGAGGAGCGCACCGGCACGTTTCTGTTCGTCACGGACAGCGCCACGGGCGAATGGTGGTCGACAACCGCCGAGCCGAAGCGTGCCCCCAACGAAAGCTGCCACACCATTTTCGAGGGTGACCGCGCGGTATTCTCCAAGACGGTCGGCACGCTGCGGTCAGAAGTGGAATGCATCGTCATGTCAGAGCATGACGGCGAAGCCCGTCGCCTGACGCTATGGAACGACGGCAACGAGGACCGGCACATCGAAGTGACGTCATTCGCAGAACTGGCGCTGGCCCCGGAGGCCGCTGACGCAGCCCATCCGGCCTTTTCAAAAATGTTCGTCCACACCGATATCGACGGCAACGGCGCTACCATTTTCGCTCATCGGCGCAAGCGTGAGCACGACGAACCGGGGACTGTCCTCGCTCATTGCGTCACATCCGATACCGGCACGATCCGCGGCGCGGGGACCGTCGGCATGGTGGAGGCCGAAACAGACAGACGCGCCTTCATCGGCAGAGGGCGCACAATAGCCAATGCCGCCGCCTTCGACCGGGGTGCATTGTTGTCGGGCGGCGCGGGCTTCACGCTTGACCCCGTTATGGCACTGCGCGTCAAGGTTCGTATACCGGCATGCAAAAAGGTCTCGCTGGTTTTCTGGACCATTACCGGAGACAATCGCACCGAAGTCGAAATCAACGCCAGACGCTTCGCACAGCCTGACAGCTTCCAGCAGCAGACCATATTGACGCGGATGCGCGTGCAGCTTCAGGCGCGCCATATCGGCCTGAGCCTTGCCGAGACAACCGGCGTGCAAAAGCTGGCGCGCTATCTTCTCTATCCCCATCCGGCTTTGCGCGCGCCAGCGGACATCCGTGCCGAAAGCCTCGGTCGCCAGTCCGAGCTGTGGTCCCTCGCGATCTCGGGCGATTACCCGATCGTCACCTTGCAGATCGGCGACATCTCGGAACTCGATATCGTCGCATCTGCCTTGCGCATGCAGAAATATTTGTACCAGCGCGGACTTGTCTTCGACCTTGCCGTCATCAACGACCAGGCCAGTTCCTATGTGCAGGATCTGCAACAGGCCATCGAGCAGCTTTGCGAAAGCGCCCAACTGGTGGACGAGAAGACCATGTCGCGGCGGCAGCATACGTTCGCGTTGCGTCGCGGTCTGATGGACACCCGCGTCTGCCAAACGCTGATGGCAGCGGCATGCGTGGTGCTGCACAGCTCCAAGGGGCCGATTGCCGATCAGATAGCACAGATCGAGGCATCCCTCGCACGCCGTAAACAGATCCGCCCCGCAGCCGGCTCTCCCGTTTCAGGAGGCGTGGAGCCGGCTCCTGTCAGTGGCGATAACCTTTTATTCTGGAATGGATTCGGGGGATTTTCCGATTCAGATCACGATTATGTCGTTCGCCTCTCCGGTCAGCGCGTCACTCCCCATCCATGGATCAACGTCATCGCCAATCGCGACTTCGGGTTCCATGTCTCATCCGAGGGCGCGGCATTCACCTGGAGCTGCAATAGTCGCGATTTTCAGCTAACGCCGTGGTCGAACGATCCTGTTACCAACCGTCCGGGCGAGGGGCTCTATATCCACGACCGCGACACCGGGGCAAGCTTTTCCCCGCTTGCATGCATCGTGCGTGATCCGGCGGCGGAGTACGAAGCCCGCCACGCACGCGGCGTTTCAACTTTCACCACCAGGCACGGAGATATAACCGCAGCCTTGACGCAGCTTGTCGATCCCGTCGATCCGGTCAGGCTGCAGCGACTCACGCTTCGCAATACCGGGACCAAAGCCCGCCGCTTCCGGATTTATGTCTATGCTGAATGGGTGCTGTCCAACAGCCGTCTGCGATCCGCACCTTTCATCATAACTGGCCACGATGCCGTGACAGGCGCGATAACCGCCCGCAATCCGTACCACCTCGAATTTGGAAACGTTACCACCTTTCTGGCCTGTGAGGGCGGCAACCGAAGCTTTACCTGTGACCGTGGCGAGTTTCTCGGGCGCGGCGGCTCGACTGTCGCCCCCCATGCGGTGCTCGGCGGCCTGGAACTCAGCAACAGCGCCACAGCCGGTGATGACGCCTGCGCTGCACTGGCTGTTGACGTGGACGTCGCGCCCGGAGAGGAAACCGCGATCCGTATCGTTATGGGGGCGGCGGATAAACCGCGGCAGGTGCGATCGCTGGTGAAAGCGCATCTGGCGGCAGATTTCGAGGCCCGCCTTGTCGCCAACCAGGCCGCATGGCGTGATTTCGCTGGCGCACTTCAGGTGCAAACACCTGACCCGGCCTTCGACGTCATGATGAATGTCTGGCTGCCTTATCAGGCGCTTGCCTGTCGCATCCGCGCCCGCTCGGCGTTCTATCAGGCCAGTGGCGCTTATGGCTTCAGGGATCAATTGCAGGATACTCTATCGCTGCTTCTGCACGATCCGTCGCTGGCGCGCGGGCAGATCCTCAATGCCGCCAGTCGTCAGTTTCCGCAGGGCGACGTACAGCATTGGTGGTTGCCCCTGAGCGGAGCAGGCGTGCGCACCAGGATTTCCGACGATGTGGTGTGGCTTGCCCATGCCACCCATCATTATATGAAGACCACAGGCGACCGAAGCATCCTGAACGAAGAATTGCCCTTTATTTCCGGGCCTGAACTGGAGAAGGGCAGGGCCGACGCTTTCTTTACGCCGGGCCTTACAACCGAGAGCGCCAGCCTTTATGAGCACTGTGCCCGGGCGCTCGATCTCGCGATCATTCGGACAGGCGATGACGGCATTCCGTTGATCCTCGGCGGCGACTGGAATGACGGCATGAACCGGGTTGGCGAAGACGGAAAGGGCACCAGCACGTGGCTGGGGTGGTTCCTCCTCGCCACACTGCGTGATTTCGCACCTGTTGCGATGCAACGTGGCGACACACAGCGCGCCGAGGCGTGGATGGAGCACGCCCGCCGCCTCGGTACAGCGTTGCAGGCTTGTTGCTGGGACGGGGAATGGTATCGCCGCGGTACCTATGACGACGGCACGCCGCTGGGTTCGAGACTATCCGACGAATGCCGCATCGATTCCATCGCCCAGTCCTGGGCGGTGTTATCGGGCATGGATGATCCCCAGCGCGCAAGACAGGCTGTCGGCAAGGCCGTCGAAATATTGGTCGAGGACGAGTTGAAGGTGGTGCGCCTGTTTACGCCGCCTTTCGACCACACAGAGAAAAATCCCGGCTATATCAAGAGCTATCCGCCCGGTGTACGCGAGAACGGTGGCCAATACACCCACGCGGCAACATGGCTCGCGGCGGCGCTGGCGGAAGTCGGCCATGTCGACGAAGCCTATCGCATCTTTTCCATGCTCAACCCGGTCAACCACGCGCTGGACGAGCGCGCGGCCGTCCGTTACCGCGTCGAGCCCTATGTCGTGGCCGCTGACATCTATTCCGAGGATAGCCGGGCCGGGCGCGGCGGCTGGACATGGTACACAGGCTCGGCCGGCTGGCTCTATCGGGTCGCCGTGGAACATATCCTTGGCATCGTGCGGGAGGGTGAAACCTTACGGCTGAAACCCGCGATCCCGACAGTCTGGAACGGCTTTACCGCCAGCCTTCGCATCAATGGCGCGCACTATCGCATCACGGTCAAACGCGGCCTGACTCCTGGCCTCATGATCGACGGCGTGCCTGCGACCAACGGCGTTGTGCCGCTGGCATCAGAGGGGCAGCACGAGATTGAATTGACCTTGGCGTCGAATTGACCTTGGCGTCCGGGAATTAGAGCGGCTTGCATTCGAGTCGATTCATCGACCCGAATGCAAGTTGCGGTAAAATATAGAATCTGGTGCGCTTGCCAAAAGACCCGGAATGGGAGTGTCTAACAACAATCATCAATTAAAGATGCGATTCCGATAAGCCCCGTTATGGAACCAGATTGATGCGCTTCCCAAGGGGCTACATAAAGGCCGAACGCCCACCGCATCCCCCGGCAATCCGGGAGCTTTACGGTCTCAGCTTCTTGCGTTCTTACCCCGCCCGACAACGCCGGTGAACGCCAGTATCGCGAGAATGAGCGACAGCGGCACATTCCAGCCTGCCAGCGAAATGCCTGCGAAGCGCCATGCTGCCTCTTCGCAGCTCACGACTTGCACCTGCTGAAGACGTTGAAGAAAGGCGTCGGCGTTATCGACTGTCGAGAATGTGTTGGAGCAGCCAGCCAGTCCCGGCCAGAACTTCCACTCCACTCCGGCGTGGAACGCCGCGACTCCGGCCCCGGCGAGAAAACCGAGGCCGATGAGCGCCAGCAATATCCGGGACACCGCTGGCGCGCGGCCCGATGTCCACGCGGCGAGCGCGGCTGCGGGTATCGCGGCGTAGAACGGCCATCGCTGGATCAGGCAGAGCTGGCATGGCGGCAGGTTGAGCACGAACTGAAAATAATAGGCGCTCGCCAGCGAAAGAACCGAAACGGCCAGCAAAAGGGTCGCTACTCTGAACCGCCGCGTTTCTCCGCCTGCTGTCGACAGGATCAAGTCTAGCGCGCCCATTTGCATGTCACCTTCAGATTATGAATTTAACCGCCGCAAACCCGGCGATCACGAAAAATGCCAGCACCCCCAGCACAAGCCCGAAGTGCTTCTCGATAAACGAGCGCATGGGATTGCCGTAACGGTGCATCAGCCCTGCGAGAATATAGAACCTGAGCCCTCGCGTGATCAACGACAACACCATGAACCAGAAAATGTCGTAGCCCGCAAAACCGGATGTGATCGTCACCAGTTTATAAGGGATCGGCGTTATGCCTTTGAGAAGTATGATCCATTCGCCATATTGCGCATACGCCTGACGGAACGCCTCGACGTTGTCGCCATAGCCATATGCGGCAATCAGCCACTGGCCGACGGAGTCATAAAGCATCGCGCCGATGGCATAGCCCGCAAGGCCGCCGAGCACGGATGAAATCGTGCACACCCCTGCATAAAACAGCGCCTTGTCCGGCCGGGACAGCGCCATCGGCAGCAGCAGCACGTCCGGCGGAACGGGAAAAAACGAGCTTTCGGTGAAGGATACCGCCGCGAGCGCCCAGACGGCGTAGGGGCTGGCGGCCAGGGAGATGACCCAGTTATAAAGGCGACGGAACATAGCAGTCCATTCAGAAGAGCACGAATGTCAGGATGACAGCGAGTGTCGCGGCACCGTATGGGAAAATAGTGGATGGACGGTTTCCGCAGCAACGATAACGCGCTATTTTCAGGGAACGGGTCTGGCACACCTCTCGTGCCGGGACAACCATATAGTGAGGCTATTTGCCAATTGGTGCGTTGCGAATTGACGTCTTGCCGGACAAGACGTTATCAACCGATGATGCGACAGTCCCGGTAACAGGACGCATCAAGCGCAACAAAAACGGATAGAAGATACGTGACAGCCGGGGAAGAGAATCGGAAAGCAGCCTCGAAGCCCGATGATGGCAAATCGCCCGATACCCATCGTGGCGATTCAAAAAGACAGGTTTTGCCCATCGGCAACCCGCCGCGCGCGGCACGGCGTCCTTCCGGCGAAGGCTCCGGTGATCGTTATTACGATATCATACAGGCAGCGGCTATCCTGTTCGCGGAGCGAGGCTATCTCGCCACCTCGATGCGCGACATCGCCGAGCGGGTCGGCTTGCTGGGTGGTTCGCTTTATCATCACGTCCGCTCCAAGGAGGATTTGTTCGTTGCCGTCCATGCCCAGGCGCTGGAGATGGCATCCGAACAGATAGCCACGGCGATCTCGCAGTTCGACGATCCGTGGCAGCGTCTCGAAGCCGCCTGCGTGCGGCAGCTCGAAATCCAGCTCGATCCTGATCTCGTCGACATTCCGTTTTTGACGGATTTTCGCAACGTACCGACCGAAATCCTCGAAAGGCTGATCATCAAGCGCGACGCTTTCGAGGCGGCATACGTCAAGCTGGTCGATAGCTTGCCCCTGCCCCCGCATATCGATAAGTCCCTCTATCGCCTGCTGTTGCTCAGCCTCATCAATTCAGTGCCCGCCTGGTATCGGCCTGGCCGCATGAGTCCCGCCGAAATTGGCCGGCAGATCATCCACATCTTCCGCCACGAGCACCTCGCCGGCGCGAGCGCTCCATAGCCTCCTGAAGCCGGGAGCACCGCAAACCAGCCTCCCGTGCGGCTATAAGCCGCCAGCTTTTGTCTGCCATAATACAGCAAGACATTGCCGGATTGGCGATTTCACCGTTGATTCCAGTTTGGAATTCATTCAACCTCGCACCAGATTAGGAGCAAGGAAGGGGTTGACGCACGTGCGGGCTTCTGGTTTGACCAGAGCACCAAACATTTGTTTGGGGCGTTTGGTCGACATTGCCCGCAGCTGTGAACCCGAGGTTTTTGGGAGACGTAACGATGACCGATGCGGGCGACAGCCGCGAATCGATGGATTTCGATGTAGTGATTGTTGGCGCTGGGCCGTCTGGTCTGGCAGCTGCGATCCGCATCCGCCAGCTTGCCGAGCAAAACGGTTCTGACATCAGCGTTGTCGTCGTTGAAAAAGGCTCCGAGGTTGGCGCGCATATCCTGTCCGGCGTTGTGATCGACCCTCAGGGCCTTGACGCGTTGCTGCCGGAATGGCGCGAGGCGGAGGATTGCCCGCTGACGACGCAGGTCACGGACGATCGCTTCTATCTTCTCAGCGCCACTGGCGGCATTCGCCTGCCGAACGTCTTCATGCCGCCGTTGATGAACAATCACGGCAATTACATCGGCTCTCTCGGCAACGTGACGCGCTTTCTCGCAGCGCGTGCCGAAGCGCTGGGCGTGGAGATCTACCCGGGCTTTGCCGCCACGGAGGTTCTGTACGGCGACGATGGCGAAGTGCTGGGCATCGCGACCGGCGACATGGGCATCGACCGCCATGGCGAGCATCGCGGCGATTACACGCGCGGCATGGAACTACGGGGTAAGTACACGCTGTTTGCCGAAGGCGCGCGCGGCAGCCTGACAAAGCAACTCGTTGCCCGCTTCTCGCTCGACAAGGACCGTTCGCCGCAAAAATATGGCATTGGTATCAAGGAGCTATGGCAGGTTGATCCATCCAGGTTCCATTCCGGGCTGGTGCAGCACACCTTTGGCTGGCCGCTTCAGAGCGACACCGGCGGCGGCTCCTTCCTCTACCATTTCGAAGACAATCTGGTCGCGGTCGGTTTTGTCCTTCATCTCGACTATAGCAATCCGACACTTTCGCCGTTCGACGAGTTTCAGCGTTTCAAGACGCACCCGCTGATCAAGGATACATTCACGGGCGGCAAGCGCCTGTCTTACGGCGCCAGGGCAATTACGGAAGGCGGATGGCAATCAGTGCCCACCCTCGCCTTCCCCGGCGGTGCGCTGGTGGGCTGCGCCGCAGGCTTCGTCAACGTGCCGCGCATCAAGGGCAGCCATAATGCTATCATTTCCGGCATGCTCGCGGCCGAGGCTGCGGTGGCGGCTCTTGGCGCAGGACGCGCCAATGACGTGCTTCAGGATTATGAGGATGGCTGGCGCTCCTCCAGCATCGGCAAGGATCTCAAGCCGGTGCGCAACGTCAAGCCGCTGTGGTCGCGTTTCGGCACCTTCGTCGGTGTCGCGCTTGGCGGCCTGGATATGTGGATCAACACCCTGACGGGGCTGTCGCCCTTCGGTACGTTGCGGCATCGCAAGCGGGACTGCGACTCGCTCAAGCGCATCGACGAGGTGACCCCGATTACCTACCCGAAGCCGGACGGCGTGCTGACATTCGACAAGCTCTCATCGGTCTTTATGTCCAACACAGCGCATGAAGAAGATCAGCCCCCGCATCTGAAACTCACCGATCCGTCCATTCCGATCGAACGCAATCTGCCGCTCTATGGCGAACCGGCAAGGCTGTATTGCCCGGCGGGCGTTTACGAAGTCGTCTATGGCGATGAGGAAGCGCGGGCCGATCCCCGTTTCGTCATCAATGCGCAGAACTGCGTGCACTGCAAAACGTGCGACATCAAGGATCCGTCCCAGAACATTACCTGGGTTCCGCCGGAAGGCGGTGGCGGCCCCAACTATCCAAACATGTAATAGCCAGATAACGGGTTCATGGTTGGCTAGCCGGAAACAATAATCATTCCAGAAAGAAAAGAGACGATTGCATATGAAACAAAAATTGCTGCAAGGATATTCATCAAGAGCGATGACGATGCAGTATGAAAGCGTTTCAGCAAGCGTGATTCTTTTCGGAATTTGATATAAGACATGGCTGAGAGCATCAGTTACATGCTGATTGCTTCCAAATAAGATCAATCAGGAGCGCCCGAAATGTCCGACTATACGCCCCCTGTCGCCGACATCGGTTTTCTACTGTCCGATGTGTTTTCCATTGACGATCTCGGCGAGAGCATTCCCTCGTTCGCGGAGGTCAACGCGGAATTCGCCACAAGCATTCTGGAGGAAGCAGGCCGCTTCTTCGCGGAGACGATCCAGCCGCTGAACTTGCCCGGCGACGAAGAAGGCAGCCGTCTCGTCAATGGCGAGGTCCACACGCCTAAAGGATTTGCTCAGGCTTATCGGGCTTTCTCCGAGGCAGGCTGGTCGGCGCTTTCCGGTGAAACCGAATATGGCGGCCAGGGCCTGCCGCGTGTGTTGCAGATCCTGTCGGACGAGATGCTTTCCGCCGCCAACCTGTCGTTCGGCCTGTTCCCCGGCCTGACGCGCGGCGCGAGCGAGGCAATAGCCCACCATGCCAGCGACGAGTTGAAAGCCGCATACTTGCCAAAGCTCATTACTGGCGAGTGGACCGGCGCGATGGCGCTGACCGAAGCTGGCGCGGGCACGGACCTTGGCTTGCTCAAGACGCAAGCTGCGCCGCAGGCGGATGGCTCCTACAAGATCACCGGCAGCAAGATCTTCATTTCTTCCGGCGACCATGATTTCGGCGGCAATATCATCCATCTGGTGCTCGCCCGCCTCCCCGATGCCCCCAAGGGCGTGAAGGGTATCAGCCTGTTCCTCGTACCCAAATTTTTCCTGACCGACGACGGTTCGCAGGGCGCGCGCAACACGTTCTCCGTCGGCGCGCTGGAAAAGAAGATGGGCATTCATGCCCAGCCGACTTGCGTCATGAATTATGACGAAGCCACCGGCTGGCTTGTGGGCGAGCCCAACAAGGGCCTCGCGGCAATGTTCACGATGATGAACGCCGAGCGGCTGTTCGTGGGCATTCAGGGTCTTGGTGTCGCCGACGCGGCTTACCAGAAGGCCGCGCGCTACGCGAAAGAGCGCATTCAGGGCCGCTCTGCCGATGGCAAGACGCCGCTGGTGCCGATCATCGAGCACGCCGATGTGCGCAAGATGCTGCTGACCATCCGTTCATTTGTGGAAGCGGCACGCGGGCTTGCCATCTGGACGGCGCTCGAAATGGACAAGGCCGGCGGACTTTCCGACCCGTCCGAGCGCGCTGTGGCGGACGGCAATGTCGCGCTGCTGACGCCGGTCATCAAGGCGGCCTTCACCGATCTGGGCTTCGAAGGCGCCGTTCTGGCACAGCAGGTGTTCGGCGGCCACGGCTACATCCACGAATGGGGCGTGGAACAGTTCGTGCGCGATGCCCGTATCGCCCAGATCTATGAGGGCACCAACGGTGTGCAGGCCGCCGATCTCGTCGGGCGCAAGCTGTCCATCGATGGCGGCGCGCTGCCAAAGCACTTCTTCAGCCTGATCGAGGCCGATTTGACGGCCGCGCCCGAGAGCATTTCCGATATCTCGGAGCCTGTTCGCGAGGCTTTTGCGCTGCTGCAACGCGCAACCGAGCGCCTGCGCGGCCAGACAGCCGCCGACCCGTCTGCACCGGGAGCCGCCGCCACAGATTATCTGCGGTTTTTCGCACTGGTATCGCTGGGCTGGGTGTGGGTGCGCATCGCTGCCGCGGCGGAAAAACAAGCCGCCGGATCGGACTTCCACCGCAACAAGCTTATCCTCGCCCGGTTCTTCGTATCGCGTGTGCTGCCGCAGGTCTACGGCCTTGATCGCGCTCTTGAAGCCGGCGCACAGACGATTACGGCGCTTCCCTCGGACGATTTCTGAAGCAGGATGCCCAATAAAAAAGGAGGGGCAACACCCCTCCTTCCAAATCAAATATCAGCAACCGCGTGCGCTACTGCCGCCTTATGGCTTGCGGCGCAGCCGAACGATCACGTCCACGCGGGCAACCTCCATTCCATCGGGAACCTCCGGCAGCTTTTCCACGGAGAGACCAGAGTTCGGAATGTCGAAGAGATCGTCCTCACCTTCTACGAAGAAGTGATGGTGATCGGAAACGTTGGTATCGAAATAGGTCTTGGAGCCATCGACTGCGAGTTCGCGCAGCAGACCGGCTTCGGTGAACTGGTGCAGGGTGTTGTAGACCGTCGCCAGAGAGACCGGCACGCGGGCGCGCGTGGCTTCTTCATAAAGCATTTCAGCCGTAACGTGACGGTCGCCTTTGGCGAAGAGCAGCCAGCCCAGCGAAATACGCTGACGCGTGGGGCGCAGCCCCGCGTGACGCAGTTGCTCGCGAAGCTGATGAACAGGGCATCCCCGGCTTGATTCTTGCGGAATGTGGCTGCCGACGATCGCGCCCGGAACCGGCGCATCCAGCTCCGATTCGTCCACAGCGATTGTCCTGACCTGCAAATTCGCCACCCTCGCGACCTCCCGTGCCTGTTTCAATCCTCGTACATTTAACCTATCATAAGAATGGATCGCAATTGCCGCAAGCCCTGAAAGTCATTGTCCTCTGTTTGTTCGTTCACGCCCTCGTGCATTTTATGCATGACTGAGCGGTTTGCCGACGGTCGCCTCCTTCTGATTCAACGTGATTTGTTGTAGAATTTCGGGATTCTGGAACGCACAAGGGAAGCAGCGCAAGGAAAGCGGATGACGGGCCAAAGTGAAACACTGCTGCTCATCGTCGATGTGCAGAACGATTTCATGCCGGGCAGCAGTCTCGCCGTAGCTGGCGGCGACGAGATCATTCCGGTCGTCAACAAGCTGGTGGGGCAGTTCGACAACGTTGCGCTGACGCAGGACTGGCATCCGGCAGGCCACACGTCTTTCGCCGCGTCGCATCCCGGTAAGGTGCCATACGATACAATTCTTTTGCCCTACGGGCTGCAAACACTTTGGCCGAACCATTGTGTGCAAGGGACAGCCGGCGCGGACTTTCATCGCGATCTTGAGGCCACACGGGCGCAGCTTGTCATCCGCAAGGGCTACCACCCGGATATCGACAGCTATTCCGCGTTCTTCGCCGCCGATGGCACGACCGCAACCGGCCTTGCCGGTTACATGCGTGAGCGCGGGTTCTCCCATATCGTCATAGCAGGTCTTGCGACCGATTTCTGTGTCGCATGGAGCGCTCTCGACGCGCGTCGCCTTGGCTTCAGCGTTACTGTCGTGGAGGATGCTTGCCGGGGCATCGACGTCGACGGCTCTCTCGCTGCCGCATGGCGTCAGTTCCAGCAAGCAGGTGTGGAGCGTGTCGCATCGGCACTCCTCGATTAACCAATTGGTTATAACGCGTCGAGATATTGACGGCGTGTGTCTTTTCCAAAGAATCGCCGCCCGCTCCTCCGGAGCGATCTGCCTCACGGGATCGGTTTAGCAACATGTCCAGACGCCTTATTCTGCTTCGTCACACCAAATCAGACTGGCCTGACGGCATTGCCGATCACGAGCGCCCGCTCGGGCGGCGCGGCCTTGGTGATGCGCCCCGCCTTGGCGCTTACATCGAGTCGCACGGCCTCATTCCCGATTTCGCCGTGGTGTCGACAGCCCGCCGCACCCGCGAAACCTGGGATCTCGTCGAGCAGGAATTGAGCCGCTCGGTGCCGGTGCGTTTCGACCGGCGCATTTATGAGGCCCGGCCCGGCGCCCTCCTCTACGTGATCCGCGAGACCGAACCGTCCGTGGGCACGCTGCTGCTCGTGGGGCACAATCCCGGCTTCGAGGATGTCGCCCGGTTTTTGATCGGCAAGGGCAATACGGCAGCGCGCGAGTTACTGGCGGATAAATACCCTACTGGCGGCCTCGCCGTGATCGATTTCGATATTCAGGACTGGCGGGATATTGAAACGCGTTCGGGCAGCCTTGATCGTTTCATTACGCCGCGCAGCCTTTTGGGCGACGACGATTGATGCTGGCGCAGCCGGAACAAAGCGCGTATTCTGCGCGCTTATTCCGCAACCCGAAGTGATGGCCGGTGTGACAGAAGCTGGCCGCTCGCTTTGGCACCGACTTCAACCGCAACTTGCTTTCAGTTTCCCAATAGCGAACTGAAGGCAGACTGTTCCGGGCAGCGCTTTTTGTGAAAGTTCCATCGTCACTCGATTCAGCCGTCGACCTGTTTCGCAACATCGGCTCCTTCGCCGCCAATACAGTGTCGCCGCGCGTGCGCCTTGGCGTTACCGGGCTGTCGCGGTCCGGCAAGACGGTGTTCACCACTGCGCTTATCCATCATCTGGTGGGCGTCTCGCCCATGCCGGTCTTTCGTGCTTCCAGCGAAGGCCGTATCAGGCGCGCTGTTCTCGATGATCAGCCGGATGATGCCGTCCCCCGTTTTCCCTTTGAAGAGCATCTGGCGACGCTGGCCGAACCGCACCGCCGCTGGCCCGAGTCGACGACGCATATCGCGGAACTGCGTGTTCTCATCGAATATGAGCGGCGCACGGGCTGGCGCTCCGGTCCTGCAAGCCTCGCCATCGACATCGTCGATTATCCGGGTGAATGGCTCGTCGATCTGGCGCTGATCGACAAGAATTTCGCCACGTGGTCGCGTGAGACAATGGCCGCGAGCCGCACGCCGCAGCGCGCCGCCATCGCTGGGCCCTGGCTGGCGGCACTGGCCGAACTCGACCCTCGCAAACCGGCGACGGAACCGGAAATTGCCAGATTAAGCAACCTCTTCAAGGATTATCTTACAGCCTTGCGTGAAGGCCCGGAGCGTGTCGCGACGACCCCGCCAGGCCGGTTCCTGATGCCGGGCGATCTTGCCGGTTCACCGGCATTGACCTTCTCGCCGCTTGATCTCGCATCTGGGCAGGAGCCGGTATCGCGCAGCCTGCACGCGCAAATGGAGCGGCGCTTCGATGCTTACCGCACCCACGTCGTGCGGCCGTTCTTCCGCGATCACTTTGCCCGCCTCGACAGGCAACTCGTTCTCGTAGACGTGTTGTCGGCGCTGGACTCCGGCCCTGCGGCGCTGGCCGAACTGGAAGAGGCGCTCGATCAGGTGTTGATTGCCTTCCGCGCCGGTAGCAATTCGTTTCTCAGCCAGCTGTTTTCTCCCCGCATCGACCGCGTGTTGTTCGCTGCCACGAAAGCAGATCACCTGCATCGTACAGACCACGCCCGTCTGGAGGCCATTCTTCGCCTGCTGGTGGACCGCGCCCTGCGCCGCACCCAAGGTGCGGGAGCCAGGGTGGACGTGCTGGCTCTCGCATCGGTGCGCGCCACGCGTGAAGGCAGTGTGCGCTCAGGTCGTGAAACCTTACCAGCCATTATCGGCACTCCAGAGGCCGGCGAGCGCATTGGTGACGAGATATTTGACGGCGAGACGGAAGCTGCCGTGTTTCCCGGCGAGTTGCCGGATGATCCACAAGCCGTTTTCAACGGTGTCATCCCGCCAGGCGCGCTGCGGTTTCCACGTTTCCGGCCGCCTCTGCGCACGCCGGATGCCGCAGGCCGCATACCGGCGCTGCCGCACATTCGTCTGGATCGCGCGATCGAGTTTCTTATTGGCGACCGGCTTTTATAGGGCAAACGGATCATGAGCAGAGCCCCCCGCGCCTTCCGCCTCGACCCGTCCGGCGAGTTGCCTCCGGTGGAGGAAACTCCGCGCGAAACCCGCATCGATCCCGAGACGATTCTGGTCGAGGAGCCGGATACGCCTTACGACGAGCTGCCACCGCCTGCCGCTCCCCGAAAGGCGCGTGCGCCTTGGCTGGGTTTGCTGATATCGGCGCTAGGCGGGCTGGTCTTGCTGTGGATTGGCCTTGGTGTGGAGCAGATGATCTCCCGCCTTTTGGCTACAGCGCCTGCCCTCGGCTGGGGCGCGTTGGCACTGGCAGGGCTTGCGCTCATCGCGCTCATCGCGATTGTTGCGCGAGAGGTGCGCGGCATCCTGCGTGAACGGCGCATTGAAACACTTCACCGCAAGGCCATTGCCGCGCGTGAAGCCGACGATGACAAGGCCGCCGCCGCTGTCGTGGAAAGCCTGCTCTCCATCTACGCCACCAGGCCGGAAACCGCACGCGCCCGCGCGACGCTGAATGCTATCGGCCCAGACACCATCATCGACGCCGCCGACAGGCTTAACGTGGCGGAACAGGAGTTGTTGGCGCCGCTGGACCGCAGCGCCCGCGCCATCGTGGCCAACAGCGCCAAGCAGGTGTCACTGGTAACTGCCGTCAGCCCGCGCGCGATTGTCGACGTTGTATTCGTGATTTATGCCTCCGCGCGCATGGTGCGCCGCGTCGCGGCACTTTATGGCGGACGGCCAGGTCTGTTCGGCTTTTTGCGCCTTTCCGGGAATGTTTTATCGCATCTGGCCGTCACGGGTGGCATTGCCGTGGGCGACGACATCATTCAACAGGTGCTCGGCCTCGGACTTGCCGCGCGCCTCTCCGCAAAGCTTGGCGAGGGTGTGCTCAACGGCCTGCTTACGGCGCGCGTCGGTCTGGCGGCCATAGAGGTCTGCCGTCCGCTGCCCTTCGTAGCGGTGGAGCCGCCACGTTTTACTGACATCGCTGCCGGATTGTTCGATAGCAGCAAAAAGGTCGCGTCGGATGGTCAGCCTTCCGCCTGATCGATAACCGCGTGGCCGCGGGTGATGTCGGTCACCATGCGAATGAATGCGTCAGAGACCGTCACGGGCATTATGACGACGATCCGCACGCCACCGGGCATGAACTCTTCATCATCCACGCGCGCTCCTGCAATCGTATCCAGCCGCGCCCGGATGCGCCCCGCTTCGGCGAAAGCGCAGACGATACGCACGGTCGTCGTGGGAACGATTTCAACACGCTCCGCCTCGCGTAGGCAAGTTGCTGCCGTGCCGCCATAAGCACGCACGAGGCCGCCGGTCCCCAGCAGCACTCCGCCGAACCATCGGCTGACAAGTACGGCAACGTGATCAAGCCCCTGCCCGTCAATCGCTTGCAGAATGGGCTTTCCGGCACTGCCGCCCGGTTCACCATCGTCATTGAAGCGGTAGACACTTCCGGCCCGGAACGCCCAGCAATTATGTCCGGCGCCGGCATCGCCATGCGCCATAAAGAACTGGCGCGCTTCTTCCGCGTCCTGCACAGGCCCAGCGACCGCCCGAAAGCGGCTACGTTTGATATCCTGCTCGAAACGATGCACGCCAGCGAGCGTGAACATGGGCGTCACCTATCGCGGCGGTGTGCCGTTGGCTGCGAGGACATCGCCCGCAAGATAAAGCGAGCCCGCAATCAGCACACGCGGCGGCCGCTCCCACACCGTATCGTGCAGTGAGGCCAACGCTGCTTCAAGACTGCTGAAATGGGCAGCCCGAAGCCCGACCTTCCGGGCAATCTCGGCCACTTGTTCGGCCGGACGCGCCGCCGCTTGTCCGGATATCGGCACGGCGAGCACTTCGCGGGCAAGTCCGCGAAACGGTTGCATAAACCCTTCCGTGTCCTTGGTGCCCAAAGTGCCGCACACCAGCACTAGCGGTGCGGGGTTCTTTTCCTCGATCTCGGCCATAGCCTCGGCCAGCACACGGCCGCCATCCGGATTATGCCCGCCGTCGAGCCAAAGATCGGAACCTTCCGGCAAAAGCGTGATGAGCCGTCCGCGTGTCAATCGCTGCAAGCGGCCTGGCCATTCCACACGCGCCATGCCTTCCTCGAACGCACTGACAGGCAGGTTGCCAAACCCTGCAGCCCGAAGCGCCGCAATAGCCGTGCCGGCATTGATATGCTGGTGACGCCCCAGTAACCGTGGCGTCGGCAGATCCAGCAATCCGCGTTCGTCCTGATACACCAGACGCCCGCTCTCTTCATGCACGGTGAAATCCTGCCCCCCGACGAACAGCCTTGCGCCGACCCGTTCGGCTTCGGCCTCAAGCACCGCAGCAGGCTCAGGATCTTGTGGAGCGATGACGGCAGGCGCGCCGCGCTTGAAAATACCGGCCTTTTCCTTGGCAATGAGCGTCACCCGGTCGCCCAGAAAATCGGCATGGTCGAGCGATACCGGTGTCACCACAGCCGCCGCTGGTTCCGCGATGACATTGGTGGTGTCGAACCGCCCGCCAAGCCCCACCTCAAGCAACAGCACATCCGCTGGATGCGATGAGAATAGCTCGAATGCTGCCGCTGTCGTCATCTCGAAGAAAGTGATCGGCTCGC
Organism: Pseudochelatococcus contaminans; assembly: GCF_014195635.1. GTDB lineage: Bacteria > Pseudomonadota > Alphaproteobacteria > Rhizobiales > Beijerinckiaceae > Pseudochelatococcus > Pseudochelatococcus contaminans. The sequence goes on from NZ_JACICC010000004.1 coordinate 100,267, forward strand.
CAGCATTCACGTCCTCACAGCGGCGAAATGTCTCCACAAGTTCCTTTTCGCCAACGAACTGCCCGCCTCCCGGTTGTCCAAGGCGGATGCGTTCATGGAAGCGCACGAGATGCGGCGATGTATATACGTGCACCACCAGCCCCGCCGCTTCGAGAATCGCGCGCATGAACGCAACAGTCGACCCCTTGCCGTTCGTACCGCCGACATGAATGACGGGTGGCAACCGCTGTTCGGGGTGGCCGAGGCTGGCCAACAGGCGCTGAATTCTCTCCAGCGAGAGGTCGATAGCTTTGGGATGCAGCGCGAGAAACCGCGCCAGCAACGCTTCGGATGATTCCATTCAACTTCCTCGCCCGGCATTCCGAATGCTCGCAGCCGGCAAGTAACATCAGGACATGATTCTGACAGAGCCCCGGATCGCAAATACAGCGACCCGATCAGAGAGATGGCACCTGCCGGGTATCGCTCGCGCTCGCAATATCATCCCCAGCCTCGCCAGCAGCGCCCTCGAGATCCTCGTCGGCTTCCGGCTCTTCAACCACGGGGGGCTTGGGTTGATGGGTCAGGAAGCGGCAAATGCGCGCAAGGGTCGACTTCATCTCATGGCGAGAAACCACCAGATCAACCATGCCATGCTCATGCAGATATTCCGCGCGCTGAAAGCCTTCCGGCAGTTTCTCGCGAATAGTCTGCTCGATAACGCGCGGTCCGGCAAAGCCAACGAGCGCACCGGGCTCGGCGATATGGATGTCCCCCAGCATGGCATAAGACGCCGTCACGCCGCCAGTTGTCGGATTGGTCAGCACCACAATATACGGCAGCCGCGCCTCGCGCAGACGATCCACCATAATTGTCGTGCGCGGCATTTGCATCAGGGAGAGAATGCCTTCCTGCATACGTGCGCCGCCGGACGCCGTGAAAATGATGAACGGCGTATTCCGCTCGATGGCAGCTTCAGCACCGCGAATAAAAGCCTCACCCGCCGCAAGGCCGAGAGAGCCGCCGATGAAGTTGATATCCTGCACGGCAATCGTAACCGGCTGGCCCTCAACCGCACCAATGCCAACCTTGATGGCGTCCGTCAGCCCCGTTTTGGTGCGCGCATCGCGCACGCGATCCGTGTAGCGCTTTTCATCGCGGAATTTCAGCGGATCCAGCGGAACCTCGGGAACAGATACCTCTTCCCACTCTCCGTCATCGAACGTGATCTTGAGGCGCTGCACTGCGCCAAGACGCATATGGTAGTTCGACCCCGGAATGACGTTGAGGTTCGCCTCGACATCCTTATGGAATACCATCTGCCCGGTTTCGGGGCATTTGATCCAGAGGTTCTCTGGCACTTCGCGGCGAAACAGCGTCTTGATCTTCGGCCGAACGACGTCGGAAATCCAGTTCATCGCTACTCTCTCTGAGGCACCCGGAACGTTTTAAGGCGAAGTCAGCGCCGCTTCGCGGGAAAACGCATCAAACAAGAAAATTCACGTATCCTTTGACACAGAACGCACGCCTTCCGCAAGCTCACGCACCAACGCGGAAACAGCAGGCACCGTGTTTTCCGTTGCCCGGCCTTCCGCATCGAGCGAATTGCGCAGAGCATCAACAACCGCCGACCCCACGACAACTCCGTCAGCGCCGCGTGCAATTGCGGCAGCATGGTCGCCGCTGCGCACACCAAATCCGACCACGACCGGCAGATCCGTATGGCGCTTGATGCGTGCAACGGAGGCGGCAACGGCATCGAAGTCCGGCACAGCCGTTCCCGTCACGCCGGTAATGGAGACGTAGTAAACAAATCCGCTCGTGTTAGCGAGCACGGAAGGCAGGCGCGCATCATCGGTCGTCGGCGTGGCGAGCCGCACAAATGAAAGCCCCGCACGAAGCGCCGGCAGGCACAACTCGCCATCTTCTTCCGGCGGCAGGTCGACAACGATAAACCCGTCGACCCCCGCTTCCTTCGCATCAGCCAGAAAGCGGTCCACACCATAAATATATATCGGATTATAGTACCCCATCAGGATGACCGGCGTATCATCATCCTGCTCACGCAGTTCCCGAACGAGATCAAGCGTGCGGACGAGCGTTTGCCCGCCCTTGAGCGCCCTTTGCGCAGCGAGCTGGATCGCCGGGCCATCGGCCATGGGATCGGTAAACGGCATGCCGATCTCAATAATGTCCGCCCCCGCTTCCGGCAATGCCTTGATGACGGCAAGCGAGGTGTCATAATCCGGGTCACCCGCCGTGATGAAGGTCAGAAGCGCGGAGCGGCCTTCGGTACGCAGCAATTCGAAGCGACGTTCGATGCGGCTCATGCCCCGGCTCCTTCTTTTTTCGATGCAGCCAGCAGTTCGGACACCTGATCGATATCCTTGTCACCGCGGCCAGACAAATTGACAACCATCACGTGATCCCGCGGACGCTCTGCCGCGAGATCCACCGCCCGTGCCAACGCATGCGCAGACTCAAGCGCCGGGATAATGCCCTCAAGCCGCGAGAGCTGCTGGAAAGACGCAAGCGCCTCTGTATCGGTGGCAGAAAGATAAGTCACCCGGCCCGTCTCATGCAGCCATGAATGCTCCGGCCCGATACCGGGATAGTCAAGGCCCGCAGATATCGAATGCGCCTCGGCGATTTGTCCGTCTCCATCCATCAACAGATAAGTGCGGTTGCCATGCAGCACGCCCGGCCTACCGCCAGCGATCGATGCCGCGTGCGCGCCGGAGTGAAGGCCATGGCCGGCCGCCTCGACGCCAAAAATCTCCACAGATGCGTCGTCGAGGAACGGATGGAACAAGCCCATAGCGTTGGAGCCGCCGCCAATGCATGCAACCAGCGAATCGGGCAGCTTGCCTTCAAGCGTCTGCGCCTGCTCGCGCACCTCACGCCCGATCACCGACTGGAAGTCGCGTACCATGGCAGGATAAGGATGCGGCCCCGCTACCGTTCCGATGCAATAGAAGGTGTCAGCGACGTTGGTCACCCAATCGCGCAATGCCTCGTTCATCGCGTCCTTCAGCGTGCGTGCGCCGGATTGCACTGGCCGAACCTCCGCGCCAAGCAACTGCATACGCACGACATTCGGCATCTGGCGCGCGACATCAACGGCACCCATGTAGACAACGCATTGAAGGCCAAAACGCGCGCACAATGTCGCCGTCGCCACCCCGTGCTGCCCCGCACCGGTTTCCGCGATGATGCGCTTCTTGCCCATGCGCAGTGCGAGCAGAATTTGCCCCAACACGTTGTTGACCTTGTGGGAGCCGGTGTGATTCAGCTCCTCGCGCTTCAGGTAGATTTTTGCGCCCTGCCCCTCCGGCGCTTTTGCGCGCACCTCTTCGGTCAGCCGCTCAGCGTAATATAGAGGGCTGGGACGACCGATATAGTGCTTCTGTTGACTAGCGATCGCCGCCGCATAATCCGGGTCGGCCTTTGCCTCTTCATAAGCCTTTTCAAGCGAGAGAATGAGCGGCATCAATGTTTCCGCGACGAAGCGTCCGCCGAAAATGCCGAAGTGGCCGTGTTCGTCCGGCCCCGTCGTGTAGGAATTGGGCTTGTTGCTCACTCTGTCGAATCCTCAAAACATTCCGGACAGTACCGCTGCGGGGCATCGCCGCCATTCTTCATCATAGGGTCATGATGGGACATACTGTTATTGCGCAGCGCTGTCCAATGCTTCCCGCGCGGCCCGGACGAACGCATGAATACGCGCAACGTCCTTGACGCCGGGGGCCGACTCCACGCCCGACGACACGTCCACCCCATCAGGCCGCGTGAGCGCTACGGCTTCAGCAACATTATCCGCGTTTAGTCCGCCCGATAGCAAATAAGGCACGCCGAAATCATGCCCTGCGATCAAACGATGATCGAACATGACGCCGTTGCCGCCCGGTAGCGCACCCGCAGTGGGCTTTGCATCCAGCAATAGTCTTTCGGCAACAGTCGCATAGCGAAGAGCATCTTCGGCATCCTCCGCATTGGCAATGCCGATTGCTTTCATAACCGGGGTGGCAAACTCCCTGCGCACTTCGACAACCCGATCCGGCGCTTCCTTGCCATGCAGTTGCAACCAGTTCGGCGCGATGCTCCCACATATCGCCTCAAGATCCGTATCCGATAGGTTCACAGTCAGTGCAACAATCTGCACCGTTTGCGACAGATCACGTGCTTGCGCGACGAGCGCTGTTGCCTGTTCAACGGATATGTGACGGGGGCTTTTGGGGAAAAAAACGAACCCAAGCATATCGGCCCCGGCCGATATGGCAGCTGTCACAGACTCAGAGGTGTTGAGCCCGCAAATTTTCACCAGGCCGCGCGGCATGCTTATTGCCCGCTTTATCTCATCAATCATGAGTGCGCGCGGTCAATGCGAGTGCGCCAGTCGGAACGGGCTGGTGACTGGCAACTTCCGCTTTCACGCGATCGAGCTCACGCGCCTGCTTGCGAGCAGCTTTGCGGTAGCGCCCCTGTGTCCACCACACGACGAAGCCGCCGTACAGAATACCTGCGGCAACAGCCGTGAGTACGATGACGAAAAGTGGCGCCGAGAACGCAACCAGAGGATCGGCTCCGGAGAACGGGTCGAGCGAGACCACCACCGGCGAACGGTTCGCCACCGCCAGCAGCACGATGACAAGTGCCAGCGGGATGATAATCAATACGCGCAACAGCGTTTTCACTTGCTATGCCTCATCTCTGCCCGGCCAAACAAGGCCGGCCTATCTTTACTCGTCGGCGTCGTCATCGCCAGGCAGCACATCGCGGCCTTCGTTCAGACGCAGGCGCATTTCCTTGCCCGTTTTGAAGACGGGGATCATCTTGGCATCGACCTCGACGGTCTCGCCGGTGCGGGGATTGCGCCCGATGCGGGCGTCCCGCCGCTTGACCGAGAAAGCACCGAAGCCGCGCAATTCCACGCGGTCGCCGCGAGACAATGCGCGTGTGATCTCTTCCAGTATGGCATTGACGATATTCTCGACGTCACGCTGGTAGAGATGGGGATTTTGCTCCGCAATCCGCAGAACCAGTTCGGATTTGATCATCAACCCCACTCTTTGATTGGACATCCTAGTGGATACGGAAAGATATACAGTTGGAAAGACAACTATTTTTGCGGTTCAGGGTGCCAGAGCGCCAGCAGGCCGTCAAGTCGGCGGGCATCAATACTGCCTCCAAGACGGTCGACGGCAGCAGCCAGATCGTCAAGGCCGGCCGTGCGTGCGACGAAAGCGCCAGCGCTAAAAACATCCAGCGCCTCGCGCCGCGACCGACGCCTCCACTCCCTGACGGGAAGGTCGTTATCAATCTTCTTTTCGCTGGTCAGCCACGCCCTAGCCTCACGCTCGCCACCGATTTGATCGACGAGACGCAGACCGACGCCCTGATTGCCAGTGAAGACACGCCCGTCGGCCACCAACGCAAGCTGGGTGTCGTCGAGATCGCGCCTTTCGCGCACAAGCCGCTTGAACCAGTCGAAGCTATCACGAACGAGGCTTTCCAGAGCCTCACGCGCCGCAGGCGATGTTTGCTCGAAGGGGCTTGGCGCAGCCTTGAGCGGGCTGGACTTTACCTCTTCCACGCTCACACCGATGGTATCCATCAACCTGGTCAAGTCCGGGTACTGGAAAAGAACACCTATCGACCCAACCAGCGATGTTTCAAGAGCAACAATTCGATCTGCACCGAGAGCCGCGATATAGCCGCCTGAAGCAGCCAGCGCACCGACCACAGCCACGACGGGCTTCTCTTCCGAGAGCCTGCGCAACGAGTCGTACAGCATCTCAGAGCCGGCAGTAGTGCCGCCCGGGCTATCAATCCGAAGCAAGACGGCGCGGACAGCGTCGTTTTTTCTCACATCGTTGATGAGATCGATCGTGCGCTGATCGCCGGTAATGACACCGTTGATATTAATGCGTGCAACGTGCGGGCGGGATCGGGATATCCCGTCTCCAAACACCAAAAAGCTGCCCAGCACGATGACCGCCAGCAGCGCCACAAATGCAAGCACCCGCCAAACGGTAACGCGGCCGCGCAACCGGCGGCGATCAGCAATGAGATCCGCCTCGTAACTCATATCTGCCCTGGCCCGAACCGAGAATCGGCGCCCCGCTCGGAATATCCGATCCGGGACCGCTTATAGATTAGAGCAATTTGCCCGCTTTTGGAAAGCCTATTTTTGATAAGTAATTGATTTGTCCGATCTTCATACAGATTTTACGTGCATGTGTATGGCACGAAAAACGCCGCAAACCAGCATCAGAAAATCGCCGACCCTACAAAATCCCCGCAATCCCCCTTAGTCCCAAACAAAAAGCCCGCACGGTTATACCGGGCGGGCTTTGAGGAGCAAGGGCAAGCGCACAGCGCACACTCGCCCTTGCTTGATCCTATTGGGCGGATCTTACTTGCTTTCGGTCGCCTTCTTCAGCGCAGCGCCGAGAATATCGCCAAGCGAAGCGCCAGAGTCGGCCGAGCCGTACTGAGCGATTGCTTCCTTTTCCTCTGCCTTTTCCAGCGCCTTGATGGAGAGCTGGATACGGCGCGCCTTGCGGTCGAACTGAACCACCCGTGCGTCAACCTTCTCGCCGGGCGAGAAACGCTCGGAGCGCTGCTCGTCACGGTCGCCGGCCAGTTCGGCGCGGCGGATGAAGGCGGTCAGATCGGTGTCGACAATCTTGACTTCGATGCCGGCATCCTTGACTTCCAGCACCTCGGTAGTGACGGTCGCGCCCTTCTTGATGTCTGAAGCGTCAGCGAAGGGGTCACCTTCAAGCTGCTTGATGCCGAGCGAGATGCGCTCCTTCTCGACGTCCACGTCGAGAACAACCGCGCGCACGACGTCGCCCTTCTTGTACTCCTCAATGACCTGCTCGCCCGGACGGTTCCAGTCGAGGTCAGTAAGGTGCACCATGCCATCCACGTCGCCATCAAGACCGATGAACAGACCGAACTCGGTCTTGTTCTTGACCTCGCCCTCGACCTCGGTACCGATCGGGTTCTTCTCTGCGAAGGCTTCCCACGGATTCTGAAGCGTCTGCTTCAGGCCGAGAGAGATGCGGCGCTTGACCGGATCGACTTCAAGGATCTGTACATCCACTTCCTGCGAAGTGGAGACGATCTTGCCGGGGTGCACGTTCTTCTTGGTCCACGACATTTCGGAAACGTGGATCAGGCCCTCGATGCCAGGCTCCAGCTCGACGAACGCACCGTAATCGGTGATGTTCGTGACGCGACCGGAGAAGCGGCTCTCGACCGGATAACGCTCCGCGATGCCTTCCCACGGATCGGCCAGCAACTGCTTGATGCCGAGCGAAATGCGGTGGGTCTCGTGATTGATCTTGACGATCTTGACCTTGACCGGCTGGCCGATGGTGACGACATCGGTCGGGTGGTTGACGCGGCGCCATGCCATGTCGGTGACGTGCAGCAGACCGTCGATGCCGCCCAGATCAACGAACGCACCGTATTCGGTGATGTTCTTGACCACACCCTCGATGACCTGACCTTCTTCGAGGTTGGCAACGAGTTCCGAACGGGCCTCGGCGCGCGTCTCCTCAAGCACCGTGCGGCGCGAGACGACGATGTTGCCGCGGCGGCGGTCCATCTTGAGGATCTGGAACGGCTGCGGTACGTTCAGCAGCGGCGTAACGTCGCGGACAGGACGGATGTCGACCTGCGAGCGCGGCAGGAACGCCACGGCGCCGTCGAGGTCAACCGTGTAACCGCCCTTCACCTGATTGAAGATGACGCCCGTCACCTTCTCGTTGTTCTCGAAAGCCTTCTCAAGCTTGACCCAGCTTTCCTCACGGCGAGCCTTGTCGCGGGAGATGACAGCCTCACCGAGCGCGTTCTCAACACGCTCAAGGTAGACCTCAACCTCATCGCCGATGTTGAGTTCGCTGTCGCGGCCGGGGCCGACGAATTCCTTCAGCGGCACGCGGCCTTCGGTCTTCAGACCGATGTCAATGACGGCAACGTCTTTTTCGATGGCGACGACGATACCCTTGACGACGGAACCTTCCTGAGACTCCTGGCCGCCGAACGACTCTTCAAGAAGCGCGGCAAAATCTTCGCGGGTGGGGGCATGGTTAACGGATACGGACATGAAAACTCCTGACCAACGACGCCGACGGCTCGAAAAACGGGCCGTCCCCGCCTGCCGGCGCCGCGCAGTCTGGCCACCGCGCGATCTTCCGCTGAAACAGCGGGTCGGCGTCTGATGGCCGACAGTAGGGAACAGTATAGGCAGCTTGACACCGCGCCATGGAACTCGACCAAAAAACAGCCAAGACCAAAAACCAAAAGGGCGCGATTGACGCGCCCCGTCGTCACCGGCGGGCGATGACTGCCATAACGAAATTCTCTACACACGAACTGCCCGCGCCACAAGCGTTTTCAACAGTCCGGCAACAGAATTAACGACTCAATAGGTCAATGCGGGCGGAAGCACCTTGGCTTCCTCGATCCACTTTTCGACAACCTTTTCACTCGGGAGCGCTCGCACGAAGTTGCCCTTCTCATTCGCCTCCGCAAGCGCTTTGGTGAGATTGGCCGCATTGCGGTGCTTGAGCTCCTTCACGGTATCAACGCCCGCAGCTTCCAGAAGATCGGAATATTCCTTGCCGACACCGTGGATACGCAGCAAATCTGAAATATTTGCCCAGCGGAGAATCAACGCGGCATCGATGCCTGTGGTCGCCGCCAGTTCCTTGCGCCCCTTGGGGTCATGCGCGTGCTCAAGCAGGGCTGTAGTGGTGGTAATTCCGGCGGCTTTAAAGGCATCGACGTGGGCTGTATCGATACCTTCGATGCTATCGAGTGCGTAAGACGTCATGATTAGCTCCATCACAGCCGATGACAAAATAACTGCCGAAATACAATTTCAGGAGCGGCACGAGAAGCAGCAAGGCAAAGCGACTAGCATCATGCGCTACTGCGTGAGGCTAAGCTGCCGCATGCTCGGGCGCAACCGCAAATGACAGTTCACACGATCCTTGATGAAAAGATTCGCACGATGTTGACAACAGGTCACAACAAAGGCGCACGGTGCCGACCGTTAAAGCTCACGAAATTTGTGAAGGGCCAGGAAGCGGAGAAAATTATCGATCCGCATTAGCATTTTGAATGTGGTAGCAGTGGGCAGACTTGAACTGCCGACCTCCGGGTTATGAATCCGGCGCTCTCACCAACTGAGCTACACTGCCTTACCTCTGCAATATGGCACACATCACTCGGTGTCATCCATACAACAATATCAAAGGGGGCCGCGCCGAAACGCTGCCACTTGCATATTGGCGATATAGTTATTTGCAGATATGGATGTCAAGCGTCTTGGTACCTGATGCACTTGTCATTCACCGCCACTTGGGGAAAACTCATACTGCATGCCGGACACGCGAATTTACCTCGACGGCCCGATCCGAAGAATGCGCCCGTTCTCGCTATCCGTAAGCAGATAGAGATATCCGTCTGGCCCCGTACGCACGTCGCGGATGCGTTCATTCAGTCCTGTCAGAATACGTTCTTCATGCGTAACGGCTTCATCCGCAACTTCCAGTCGAACAAGGGCCTGTCCGGCCAGCGCGCCGACAAAAACACTGTCACGCCACGGTTCAATCTGGCCACCATCATGAAAAGCCAGCCCTGAGGGCGCGATAGAAGGCACCCAATAGTAGATTGGTTGTTCGAGACCGTCGCGTGCATTTCCAATGCCGATGGGCGCGCCCGAATAATCGACGCCGTGTGTAATAATGGGCCAGCCATAATTGAGGCCCTTACGGACGATGTTGATTTCGTCCCCGCCCCGCGCGCCGTGCTCCGATATCCAAAGCTCTCCGGTCTTTGGATTGAGCGCGGCACCTTGCGCATTCCGATGTCCTACCGACCAGATTTCCGGTAGTGCATTGTCCTGACCGACAAATGGATTATCGATCGGAACCGTGCCATCTGTGTTGATGCGCAAAACCTTGCCCAGATGACTATCGAGATCCTGAGCCTTGTCACGGGTTGAAAATCTGTCACCGACCGTGATGAACAAAAAGCCCTCGTCATCGGGTACGAGCCGAACGCCAAAATTCGCATTTCCCCGGCCACTGTCTTTCTGGCTGAAGATGGTTTCGACATCCGTAAGTGCGAGTCGGTCCAGGTCAATGACCGCACGAATCACGACTATCCCGGAGCCGCTATCACGCGGTTCGACAAAGGCGATGTACGCGGTTCTGTTCTCCGGGAAAGCAGGATCGAGCGCAATATCGAGGAGACCGCCCTGCCCGCTGGCGGCAACCGTCGGAACGCCACGAAACGGAGCCGAAACCGCGCCGCCGCGAGAAACATGCCGCAGTCTTCCCGGTCGCTCCGTAACAAGAAAAGAACCGTCCGGCAGAAACGCCAGCCCCCACGGACGTTCGAGCCCGGAAGTGACAGTTGAAACAGCGATTTTCGCCTTTTCCGTCTGTTCTATATGGGCCTGACGTACAGAGCTTTCTTCAGCACTGTCTTGTGCGTAAACAATAGAGGCTGAAGTCAGCGTCGGTGCAGCCACCAAACTACCTAAAAGAGCGGCGCAACGTATGGTTTCAGCAATTTTACGCAACGCCATTCAATGCTCTCCAAAAGCGATCTACGATCAGGAAGGCTGCGAATCGATCACAAAGGTCGCCGGCGCCTGTGCCTGATATGAGGGTTGCGACAAGGTACCAGCCGCAACCGCGGCGGTCGCCATAATAATCGCTCCGGCAAGAACTGCCGATATTCTGAATTGTCGAGCCGCTTCACCCGGTGCATAAGCTATCGCGCGGGGGCGATGAAAATCCGACATACGGATCGGATCGACTTTTTTCATGTCCCTCTCCCGTCGTTTGTCGGCGCTGCACGCCAGCCCATGTGGCTATGTGGTTGTGGATGACTGTCCTGTTTTGACAGAAATCATTGTGCACCGCCTGCCTCAACTAACGACTGGGTTAACGATCGGTTCCACATTTATGACAATCTGGATACGCTTTCTTGCCGCCGAAGAAGCCGGGGCACCTGCCGGACAGAACTCCAGAGCGCGTTTTTCCGTTTTAAAACATGCAATAAAGCGTTTGCCTACTTGCCAGCAGGAAAAGGCGGGACTAGGCTGCCGCGTTTTCTGAATTGACCGTTCCGGAAACGGGTGCAGGGTTATCCCGCCCTGGCCAATTTGTTTTATCCCCACTTCCTGAAGGAGCTTTAGATCATGGCTTTTCTCGCCGATGCTCTGTCACGCATCAAGCCGTCCGCAACCATCACGCTGACGCAGAAAGCCCGCGATCTTAAAGCACAGGGCCGGGATGTCATTTCGCTGTCGGTCGGCGAGCCTGATTTCGATACGCCGGATAACGTCAAGAACGCCGCCATCGAAGCCATCCGCCGTGGCGAAACGAAGTACACTCCCGTAGCCGGTATCCCGCAACTGCGCGAGGCGATCTCGCGCAAGTTCAAGCGGGAAAACGAGCTTGATTACAAGCCTTCACAGATCATCGTTGGAACCGGCGGCAAGCATGTGATTTTCAATGCTTTTCTTGCCACCATCAATCCCGGTGACGAGGTCGTGATTCCCGCGCCTTACTGGGTGAGCTATCCGGAGATCGTCGCGCTGACCGGCGGCACGCCCGTCATCGTCCCGACGCACATCGAAAAAGGCTTCAAACTTCAGCCGGAAGATCTGGAGCGCGCCATCACCCCCCGCACGAAGTGGGTCTTGCTGAACTCTCCGTCGAACCCTTCCGGCGCGGCCTACACGCGTGAAGAGTTGAAGGCGGTGACCGATGTTCTCGTGCGTCACCCCCATGTCTGGGTGCTGACTGACGATATCTACGAGCATCTCGTTTACGGTGACTTTGAATTCGTCACCCCTGCGCAGGTCGAGCCTAATCTCTATGAGCGCACGCTCACCATCAACGGCGTGTCGAAGGCTTATGCGATGACGGGCTGGCGTATCGGTTACGCAGCAGGTGCCGAATCGCTCATCAAGGCGATGGACATGGTGCAGGGTCAGCAGACCTCCGGCACCTCGTCCATTTCGCAGTGGGCAGCTGTCGAGGCGCTTGACGGGCCGCAGGATCATCTGGCGGTGTTCAAGCGCGCTTTTGAGACCCGTCGCGACCTGATCGTGTCCGCGCTCAATCAGACGCCGGGCATCACCTGCCCCACGCCTGAAGGTGCGTTCTACGTTTATCCGTCGATTGCTCCGCTCATCGGCAAAACCGCGCCGTCCGGCAAAGTTATCGCCACGGACGAGGATTTCGTGCTGGAGCTGCTGGCGACAGAAGGCGTGGCAACCGTGCACGGTTCATCGTTTGGCTCGGGTCCAAACTTCCGCGTGAGCTACGCAACCTCCAACGACAAGCTTGAAGAAGCCGGTCGCCGCATCAGGCGGTTTGTCAACGAACTGAAATAAGGTACTGAATTATTTATCTTTCCCTGCCAGTAATGGCAGGGAAAGATATGCTGAACCCATCACGCGCGACGAACGAACCCGGCAAGACCGCATTCAGCTTGTTCTCGTAAAGTGCAAGCCGCTCATCGTCATGCCGGGGATGAAGATGAAAAGCGGCCATAGACTTCACGCCGGCAGCGACGCAAAGCGACAGTCCTGCCTCGCATGTCGAGTGCCCCCAGCCCTTGCAGCGGGCATATTCTTCCGCCGCATACATGGCATCGAAGATAACGAGATCAGAACCCGTTACGAATTCGATCAGGTTGGCAGGTGGCCAGTCAGATCCATGTTCGATATCGCTCACGTAGCACACGCGTCGCCCCCCATGATCGAAGCGATAGGCGGTAGAGCCGTCCGGGTGGAATAGCGGACAGGTCGCGACATCGAAGCCGTCGTCGAAACGGAGCATTTCACCGGCATTAAAGCCGATATGGTTGAATTGCGCTGGTAACTCGTCAAGCGTCACGGGAAACAGCGGCGGCGAGAAAAGACGATCAAGAGCCTTTCGGCCACATGAGCCGCCCATATTCCCCACATGCACACGAATAATATTATTGCATCCCAGCGCGGGCGCAAAAAACGGCAGTCCCATCACGTGATCGAGATGCAGATGGCTCAGCAGCAAGTCAAAGACATTGCCGGGCTCATCGTCCAACGGGCATTTTCCGCCGGATAAAAATTCGCCAAAAGGCGCAATACCCGTGCCTGCATCGACAATGAACAGTCGACTGCCACATCGGATTTCAACGCAACAGGTTCTGCCACCAAACACAGAATACGCCGGTCCTGCCACAGGCAGCGAGCCGCGCACCCCCCAGAAGCGCACCGATAGCGTATCCGCCGTGGGCTGCTGCGAGGGTTGGGCCAAGGAACCCGTCAGGGGCTGCGTCAACACACTCATACAAGCAACCTATCAGCATTCGCACTCTCAAAACGTGCGTCATGACACCTTATAGCTGTATGGCAGCGGCACAGCAAAGCGCAAAACCGATTATCCAGCGCAAACAAATGATATAGCTTCATAAAATGCTTTTGAGCGATCGAAAATACCCTCAAATCAATCTGCTCATATAGTCAGGGTCAAGATACGCCGAAGGGCGTACCCATTGGGGCGGAAGGCAAAACCTCTGACTATTTTAGATCGGGCTTCGTGGCATCGGAAAGCATCACGATACAAGTAAAAAAGCCCGGCAGCCTGTGAACGGGAGGGGGCACCGCAAGCGGTCCGCTCAACAGGCTACCGAGCCAGACACCGACACGGAAACCGCGGCGGCGACATGAACACATGAAACGGCGCAAAATACATCGGCACGGAAAGTGTGGCGCATAGCATCCGTTCTATGGATGCTGACGTAACATTCCAGACTTTCGGAAGTCGGTGCGTTGCCACACATGAGCGCTGTTACAGAGCCGTTGTTATCCGGGCGTTAACATGCTTCCACGATCACAACGTTTTGGGTGTGATTCCACCGAGAAAATCGGGCAAATCCGACGTATGGTGCGCGACGTGCTCTTCTTTGGATAGTGCCTGCTCATGCGCTTCGCGGTGGGGATCGTGAGTCGCAGGCAGCACGAGAACCGTCTGCATGCCAAGTTGATGCGGCACGGCCAGATTGACTGACAAATCCTCGAACATGGCCGCACGCGCCGGATCTATTCCGAAACGATCAAGAAAACGAGCGTAGGTCTGCGCCTCCGGCTTCGGTATGAATTCGGCATCAACGATATCGAACGTATCCTCAAAGAGCGCTTCGATCCCCAACCGCGACACAACGGACCCTGCATGTCCCCGCGAGCCATTGGTGAGGATGAATCGACGGCCGGGAAGACGTTCTATTGCCTGTTTAAGTGGCTCATTAGTCGTGAGAGCCGAATAGTCGATGTCATGGGCGAAATCGAGGAAGGCATGCGGGTCGACATGAAACTCATGCATAAGCCCGCGCAAGGTCGTGCCGTAACGGTAGTAGTAAAACTTCTGCAAGGCCCGGGACGATATTGCATCAAGTCCGAGCAGACTGGAAATATAGAGAGTGATGCGTTCGTCGACCTGGGGCCATACGTTCGATTCATGAGAATAAAGGGTATTGTCGAGATCGAATATCCAGGTATCGACGTGCGTGAAATTGCCGGCGACGGAAGCGCCATTTGCCTTGTCCACCATACGCTTTCCAGGCCCCTTTTGTCTTTTGACCGTCGCCACTCCCTGATCGAATCGCTAAACCAGTCAATGTCAAGCCAATCAATGGTCGAGCCGCCATTTGTGAGCCGTCAAGATGGTATGGACAGGCCAAATTCTCAAGAACAGTTTCGTGTCCCGCGCTCGCAAAAAGCCCGAAAGAATACCGCCCCACAGTTACGCTGAAGGCCGCATTCTTGTTGCACAGCTTGCGATTGAAGCCTGCGGCAATGATGCGCAGGCCGTGCCGGCGCCCGACAGGATGCGATAAACTCTCCGTGGCCGCTTTCGGCGGCGCGGGCAATATGTTAGGAAGCGCCGATCGATATGCGGGTCGAGGGGCGGAATCATTCCCTGTGCCAGCTGTTTCGATACAATGATTTGGATTCGCGATATTATTCGGGATTCGCCGTCAGGTGCTGCTCGTCAGAGAGCGTTAACATTTGCAACCTGAACGATGACGAGACGATGAAAGGAACGACCGGGGGACATGGAGCGCCAGTCGAGTTTTGATTATGAACAGCTTCTCGCCTGCGGGCGCGGAGAACTGTTTGGTGCCGGCAACGCACAACTGCCCCTGCCGCCGATGCTGATGTTCGATCGCATCACATCCATCACCGAAGACGGTGGTGAGCATGGTAAAGGCGGCATCAGGGCGGAACTGGACGTGCGCCCGGACCTGTGGTTCTTTTCATGCCACTTCAAGGGCGATCCGGTGATGCCAGGTTGCCTTGGCGTCGATGCCTTGTGGCAGCTCGTCGGCTTTTTCCTCGGGTGGCTCGGCTCTCCCGGTCGCGGGCGCGCACTGGGCGTTGGCGAGGTCAAGTTTACCGACCAGGTGCTGCCGAATATCCGCAAGGTGGTTTACGGTGTCGATCTGAAGCGGGTTTTCCGCTCCAAACTCGTCCTCGGCGTTGCTGATGGCTGGGTCGAGGCAGACGGCAAGCGCATCTACACCGCCAAGGATCTGCGGGTGGGCTTGTTCACGACCGATGACCAGAGCGCCACAGCGGCATAACCATCGCCGGTGTGCCAGCGGGCTGAGTGTTTTCCTGCCTTATGCTTCCAGGCATGATATCAAACCACAGGCACGACGCGATATTTGCGCCGTGCTGATAAGCGGTTGTGTGCAAAGGTTGCGTTCGGCGAGCGGTGGCTTATATGTTCCGGCAGCTTGCATACGATGTCGACGTGCCGTTCATGGCCGCACGACTTCGGTTTCTGATGGCTTTTGAAGGCAACAAGAGGGAAAGTTCGCGATGAGACGTGTCGTGGTGACCGGGATGGGTATCGTCTCATCCATCGGCAACAACGCGCAGGAAGTGCTTGGCTCGTTGCGAGACGCGCGTTCCGGTATCGTTTTCGCTCAGGACTATGCCGATCTCGGGTTCCGCAGCCGCGTGCACGGCGCACCGACGATCAAGGCCGAGGATTTTGTGGACAGGCGTGCCATGCGCTTCCACGGCGGCGGTACGGCCTGGAACCACATCGCGATGGATCAGGCTATTGCCGATTCGGGCCTTGAACTTGCCGACATCTCGAACGAACGCACAGGCATCGTCATGGGTTCCGGCGGTCCATCTGCCCGGACACTCGTCGAAGCGGCAGATATCACCCGCACCAAGGGGCCAAAGCGCGTCGGACCGTTTGCGGTTCCGAAGGCCATGTCCTCCACCGCCTCGGCAACGCTTGCGACCTGGTTCAAGATCAAGGGCGTGAATTACTCGATTTCGTCCGCCTGCTCCACGTCGGCGCATTGCATCGGCAACGCAGCGGAGTTGATCCAGTTCGGCAAACAGGATGTCATGTTCGCCGGCGGATGCGAGGAGCTGGACTGGACGATGTCCGTGCTGTTCGACGCCATGGGTGCCATGTCCTCAAAATATAACGACACCCCTGCCACGGCCTCCCGCGCCTATGACCTTAATCGCGACGGCTTCGTTATCGCCGGCGGCGCGGGTGTGCTGGTGCTTGAGGAACTGGAACACGCCCGCGCGCGCGGCGCCAAGATCTATGCCGAGATCGCGGGTTACGGCGCGACCTCCGACGGGCATGACATGGTTGCCCCTTCCGGCGAGGGCGCGGAGCGCTGCATGCGCCTGGCTCTGTCCACGGTGAACGTGCCGGTCGACTACATCAACCCGCATGCAACGTCGACGCCGGCCGGCGACGGACCTGAGATCGAGGCCATCCGCCGGGTGTTTGGAGCGGGTGATGCATGCCCGCCGATTTCGGCCACCAAGTCCCTCACCGGCCACTCGCTCGGTGCCGCCGGCGTGCAGGAAGCTATCTATTCGCTGCTGATGCTCAACAACGGCTTCATCGCCAAGAGCGCCAATATCGAGGAGCTTGACCCGGCTTTCGCGGATATGCCGATCATTCGTGAGCGGGTCGATAATGCGTCGCTGAACTGCGTGATGTCGAATTCCTTCGGCTTCGGTGGGACGAACGCCACACTCGTCCTCAAACGCCTCGAAGCCTGACGGAGTTTCAACGTGAAAAATGGTCTGATGCAGGGAAAACGCGGCCTCGTGATGGGTGTCGCCAACGATCACTCCATTGCCTGGGGCATTGCAAAGAAACTCCATGAGGAAGGCGCGGAACTCGCTTTTACTTATCAGGGAGAATCGCTTCGCAAGCGCGTTGCACCACTGGCTGCATCAGCTGGATCGGATTTCCTGCTGCCCTGCGACGTGGAAGACCTTGAATCCGTTGATGCCGTTTTTGCTGCACTGGCAGAACGCTGGGGCAGCATCGACTTTCTGGTCCACGCCGTCGCATTCTCGGATAAAAACGAGCTGAAGGGACGCTACGCCGACACCACGCGCGAGAATTTTGCCCGCACGATGCTGATCTCGGCTTTTTCCTTCACCGAAGCGACGAAGCGTGCAGCAGCCATTATGCCCAATGGCGGCTCCATTCTGACGCTTACATATGGCGGCTCCACGCGTGTCATGCCCAATTACAACGTCATGGGCGTCGCCAAGGCGGCACTGGAAGCAGGTGTGCGCTATCTTGCCAATGATTTTGGCCCTGCGGCGATACGGGTTAACGCCATCTCGGCAGGCCCTGTGCGCACGTTGGCTGGCGCTGGAATTTCCGATGCGCGGCTGATGTTTTCCTACCAGAAGGCAAATTCCCCTCTGCGCCGCACGGTGACAATCGAAGAAATCGGCGGCACGGCTGCTTATCTTCTCTCAGAATTGTCCACAGGCGTAACCGGCGAAATCCACTACGTCGACTCCGGATACAACATCATTTCGATGCCGCGCACGGAAACGCTGAAGGCTCTGGACGCCGCAGAAGTTGCCAAAGATGCAGAAGCGGCCGGGAAGTAAGATTTAGCAACCGCCTTCGATAGGATACGAGCGCATGCGCGCTTCAAAAGTCTTCATACTGAGGCGCGCCAGCAGCATCTTTGGCATGCCTTTTTATCTGATCGGAAAGACATTTACCTGCTGAGACGCAGCCCCGTGAGAATCTGTCGTGCCGCTATGCGCATGAGTTACTGTGCCTATTTTTCCGTCAGATGCGTCATTGACGCCACATCCTGATCTCGCCTGACGTGTTATCAATACGATCCCCCGCGCGCTCACGGTTGCTCGAATAAGGGGAAAGGTTTGGTGCACGGCACGATCTGGAGGGGCCGCATGGGCGCAGCGACCTGGCTTGTGAAATTGTTCTGGCTGTCTTTTCGCAGGTTCAATGCTCATGACGGATGGGCCATAGCCAGCCATATCGCGTTGTCGGCGCTGATGTCGTTGTTTCCGTTCGTCATCTTGATCACGGCAATCGCATCCACCTTCAGCGCAGAAGGCCTGGCAGATTCGGTCACTGATCTGATGCTGGAAGCGTGGCCCAAAGAAGTGGCGGAGCCGGTTGCAGGTGAAATCCACCAAGTGCTGACCGTCCAGCGCGGTGATCTGCTGACGGTCGGTGCGATGCTGGCGCTCTACTTCTCCTCCAATGGCGTTGAGGCCCTCCGGGTCGGGCTCAACCGCGCATACGATGTTACGGAAACACGGCCATGGTGGCTGACGCGGCTGGAGGCGTTCGGTTACGTCATCGGCGGCGCTGCGGTGCTGATCACCTTTTCGTTTCTCGTCATTCTTGGCCCGTTGCTGTGGCGGACGCTGGTGGAATTCGTCCCTGCATTCGAACCGTTGCGCGGCGTCGTGTTTGCCGCGCGTTTCTCCGTGGCGACACTGGTGATTATCGTCGCGTTGATTGTGGGGCACCTGTGGCTGCCGGCTTTCCGGTCGCGCGGGCGTCATAGCCGGGTGGCCGGGCGTAGGACCATTGTCACGATACTGCCCGGTATCGCGGTAACGCTGGTGCTCTGGCTCGTTGGCGGCACGGCATTCGGCATGTATCTGGACAGCTTCGCCAGAAACTACGTTTCCACCTATGCCGGCCTGG
Organism: Pseudochelatococcus contaminans; assembly: GCF_014195635.1. Lineage (GTDB taxonomy): Bacteria > Pseudomonadota > Alphaproteobacteria > Rhizobiales > Beijerinckiaceae > Pseudochelatococcus > Pseudochelatococcus contaminans. The sequence goes on from NZ_JACICC010000004.1 coordinate 119,313, forward strand.
CAACAGGTATGATCGTGCTGGTATTTCTCTACATGCTGGCGGCAATTTTCATCTTCGGCGCGGAATTGAACGCCGCCATCATGGTGTTGGATGGGAAGACGGCAGACCGTGACGAACCCACCTCACGCAAGCGGCGCAAGCAGCAGGTTCAGGACCGCGCTGCTGCCAATATATAGTTCACAGACAAATCACCAGAGCGCCGCCACTCGTCCTGCAGCGGGTGATACACAACGCCTGCTCTCTCGGTAATGGCGAGGCCGTTGCGGGTAATGGCTCCGGCAAGTTCATCCGGGGTGATGAACTTATGCCAGTCGTGCGTGCCGCGCGGCAGCCAGCGCAAGACGTATTCCGCTCCCACGATGGCGAGCGCAAAGGATTTCAAGGTGCGGTTGAGCGTCGCCATGACCAGTACCCCACCCGGCTTGACGACGGCACAGGCCGCGGCAACAAAAGCGTCGACATCCGCCACGTGCTCCACGACCTCCATGGCCAGCACGATATCGAAGGTTTCACCGCGCGCCGCGAGCGCTTCCACAGTTTCGGGCCGATAATCGATGTCGAGCCCCTGCCCCACCGCGTGTCCACGCGCCACGGCGAGGTTCTTTTCGGCCGGGTCGAGACCGGTCACAGATGCACCAAGGCGCGCAAGCGGCTCCGACAGCACGCCCCCGCCACAGCCGATATCGAGCAAAGACAGACCGGCAAGCGGCGCATCGGCATCAGCATCCCGGCCAAAACGATTCGTTGCAAGGTCGCGCACGAATGCCACCCGAACCGGGTTGAACCGATGCAGAGGACGCATAGGCCCACGCTCATCCCACCATGTTTCCGCCAGCTTGTTGAAACGGGCAACCTCATCGGGGTCAACCGTGCCCGAAGCCGTGCGCGGATCGCCCGCCTTATCCTGCTCGCCAGTCATGGTTCCTCCGGCCGAATCGATCGGCTGCAAAATCGTTCAACGCTCATATCCCGATGGAATCAGAACACGCGGTACAGATTCCACACTTTATAGCAACTTGCATTCAGTTCTATGCATAGACCCGGAATGCGAGTTGGTCCGACAGTAACGCAATGGAATCCGAAGCCGGATCCATACCGTAACCGAAGCCATTGACACGCGGGGCTGTCACCGGCATCTATACACGCCTTTCATGCTGTCTTCAGCGGCTGAATGCCATATCCCTTGCCGTCTTTCGGGGCGGCACTGCTACGGAAAGCGAACCTGAACCCATCATGGCCCGTCTGGTGTTGAAGTTCGGCGGTACGTCCGTCGCCAATATTGAGCGCATTCGCAACGTGGCCCGGCACGTCAAACGTGAAGTGGACGCCGGTCATCAGGTCGCGGTGGTGGTTTCAGCCATGTCAGGCAAAACCAACGAACTCGTCGCATGGTGCCGTGAAGCTTCGCCCATGCATGACGCGCGGGAATATGACGCCGTCGTCGCTTCCGGCGAACAGGTCACCGCGGGACTGCTCGCTATCACGCTGCAGGCTCTCGGGGTGGATGCGCGTTCGTGGCTCGGCTGGCAAATTCCGATCCAGACGGATGGCGCGCACGGAGCGGCCCGTATCACCGGCATCGACGGCGCACGGCTGATCGAGGCTTTCGACAAGCATAATCAGGTCGCGGTCATTGCCGGCTTCCAGGGGATCGACGAGACGACCGGGCGTATTACAACGCTTGGGCGCGGCGGTTCCGACACGAGCGCGGTGGCTATTGCGGCTGCTGTCCACGCTGACCGTTGCGATATCTATACGGACGTCGACGGCGTCTATACCACCGATCCGCGCGTGGTGCCGAACGCCAGCCGGCTCGACCGTGTGTCGTTCGAGGAAATGCTGGAAATGGCGTCGCTCGGCGCCAAGGTTCTGCAGGTACGCTCCGTCGAACTGGCGATGATTCATAAAGTCCGCACATTTGTGCGGTCCAGTTTCGATGATCCGGATGCCCCCCGGCCCGGAACCCTGATTTGCGATGAGGAGGATATCTTGGAACAACAGGTCGTAACGGGCATCGCCTTCTCTCGCGATGAAGCGCAGATCACCCTGCGCCGCGTTGCCGACCATCCGGGCATCGCCGCCTCGATCTTCGGCCCCCTCGCGGACGCGAACATCAACGTCGACATGATCATCCAGGTCGAGTCCGACGATACCACCACCACGGACATTACCTTTACGGTTCCGGCGTCGAGCTATGCTCTCGCGCGCCAGATCCTTGAGGAGCGCCGCGATACGATTCGCTACGCCACCTTGCAGGGCGCGACCGACGTGGTGAAAATTTCCGCGATCGGTATCGGCATGCGCAGTCACGCCGGCGTGGCCGCCAAGGGGTTCCGGGCGCTGGCTGCCAAGGGCATCAACATCCGCGCCATCACGACCTCCGAAATCAAGTTCTCGATCCTGATCGACTCTGAATATACGGAGCTGGCGGTTCGCACCCTCCACTCGCTGTATGGCCTCGACAAGAAGCCTGACGAGACGCCAAACGAAGCCTGATTAGCGTGCGTAAGAGGCGTTTCAGGGGCCTCTTACGCCATGCTAGGCCTGCTGTGAGATGCGGCCGTCGCGTGCTTTTTGCATAATCTCTGTGCAACAGCGGCCACGATTGCCGGTAATTCTTTCATGCGCGCGCTTGCACGGGCACGCTGTCGTTGGTTATACCGCAGGGAATGAATGCTGGAGATCACGGCGATGAGTCGCGGATCGTGACCGGCGAATGACTGTCCGGCATCAACGGACGGAACGGGAACGGGCTGATGCGGGGAGCGTTGGGGAGCCCAAGATTGCTTTTGCGTCGTTTGCGAGAGGTGATGGTCGAACCTGTCAGTGCGCAAGAGCGTCTGGACAGGATTGTTGTCGTCATCGCATCCAACATGGTTGCGGAGGTCTGCTCCGTTTACGTGTTGCGCATCGACGGCACACTTGAGCTTTATGCCACGGAAGGTCTCAACCCCGGTGCGGTCCATCATACGACCATGCGCCTCGGGGAAGGTATCGTCGGCACCATTGCTCGCGATGCGGAGCCGCTCGCGCTGTCCGACGTGCAGCAGCACCCTGCCTTCTCCTACAAGCCGGAAACCGGCGAGGAGATCTATAACAGCTTTCTCGGTGTTCCGATCCTGCGCGCGGGCAACACGCTCGGCGTGCTCGTGGTGCAGAATCGAGCCCACCGCGTTTATAATGAAGAAGAAATCGAGGCGCTTCAGACCACTGCCATGATTTTGGCGGAGATGATTGCCTCCGGCGAGTTGCAAGCCCTGGCGAAGCCGGGAGCCGACATCGCCGTGCGCCGCTCGTTGCACCTGCACGGCGTCGCGCTTGCCGATGGCGTCGGCCTCGGTCATGCCGTGCTGCATGAGCCGCGGGTGGTGGTGAAAGACATCATCGCCGACGATACGCAGAGCGAACTGACCCGCATCGATGAAGGCATCGCAACCGTGCGCGAGACGATCGACCGTCTGGTCGAACGCGGCGACATCGCCCATAGCGGCGAGCATCGGGATGTGCTGGAAACGGTGCGCATGTTCGCCAACGATCAGGGCTGGGTACGGCGGGTGCGCGAGGTGGTCATGACCGGCCTCACCGCCGAGGCCGCCGTCAAGCGCGTTCAGTCCGATCTGCGGGCGCGCATGTTGCGCCAGACCGACCCTTATCTGCGCGATCGCCTGCACGACCTTGACGAATTGTCCGACCGCTTGCTTCACGCCCTCACGGGAGAGCAATTCGGCGTTGCACGCGAGGATATTCCGGAGAACGCCGTTCTGATAGCGCGCTCCATGGGGCCAGCCGCTTTGCTCGATTATGACCGCTCACGGTTGCGCGGTCTCGTGCTGGAGGAAGGCGGCGCGGCCAGCCACATCGCGATCGTGGCGCGTGCGCTCGGCATTCCGGCGGTGAGCGAAATTCCCGGTATCACCTCGCTTGTGGAGGCGGGAGATGCCATCGTTGTGGATGGTTCCGCTGCCGATGTGCAGGTCCGCCCGCAGCCGGACGTGGAATCCGCCTATGCCGAGAAGGCGCGCCTGCGCGCCCGCCGGCAGGAACAGTACAGGTCGCTGCGCGATCTTCCAGCCGCGACACTCGACGGCGAGTCGATTTCGCTGAACCTGAATGCGGGTCTTCTGGTCGATCTGCCGCATGTCGCGGAAACAAATGCCGATGGCGTGGGGCTGTTCCGCACGGAACTGCAGTTCATGATCGCGGAGCGGATGCCGTCCACCAGCGAGCAGGAAACGCTTTACCGGCAGGTGCTGGACCAGTTGAGCGGCGCGCCCGTTACCTTCCGCACGCTGGACATCGGCGGCGACAAGGTGCTGCCGTATATGCAGGTGGTGGATGAGGAAAACCCCGCGCTGGGCTGGCGGGCGATCCGTATCGGCCTTGACCGTCCGGGCCTTTTGCGGGCGCAGATACGCGCCCTACTTCGCGCCTGCGGCGGACGGGCGTTCAAGATCATGTTCCCCATGGTTGCGACCGTCGAGGAATTCGTGCGCGCTCGGGCGATTGTCACGCGCGAACTTGTTTATCTGCGCAAGCTCGGCCACGTGGAGCCCTCCTCCATTTCCGTGGGCGTGATGGTGGAAGTGCCGTCGCTCGTGTTTCAGATTGATGAACTTGTGCGGGTTGCAGATTTTCTGTCCGTTGGATCGAACGATCTGATGCAGTTTCTATTCGCCGCTGATCGCGATAATCGGCAGGTGGCGGACCGTTTCGACCCATTGAGCGCGCCGATGCTGCGAGCGTTGAAAACCATCCATGACAGCGCCAGCGCAGCGGGAAAACCTGTGACGCTTTGCGGCGAAATTGGTGGCAGGCCGCTGGAGGCCATGGCGCTGATCGGGCTCGGCTATCGATCATTTTCGATGTCGCCGGCATCTGTCGGCCCGGTCAAGGCCATGCTGCTGTCTCTCGACTCAGCTGCCATTGCGGCCGAAATTGATCGGCTACTGACCATGGCGGGAGATCGCGGCACGCTGCGGCAGCAGCTTGCGGGTTTTGCCGCCGCGCGAGGCATTCCGGTTTAGAGCGCTTTTCGATTGATCCAAAAGGTCGGACTGAGAAGGTTCGATGAGGTTCAACTGTCCGCGCTGTTTGCCTGTCTCGATAAAACAGGGGAATAACCCGAAGCAAGGTAATATCTGCTTTGCTCGATGACGGTGTTCTATATCAATAAGCTGCGACATCGCCGCATTGACTGATATGCGAAGATGTTGCGATCCGCGCGGGACTTCCACCCTGCTTTATCAAGGTTTGCTGTTAGCGATTGCATGTCCGATATTTCCACGCCGCCGCCGGAGCGTCTGGCCGCCATCATCGACCGTCACGCCGTTCTCACCGCCACGCTGGCGGCAGGCGCCGATTCTGAATCCTTTGTCGCGCTGTCCCGCGAGCTATCGGAACTCGACCCAGTGGTCGAAGCGATTACGGCTTACCAGACAGCGCAACGGAATCTGGCGGAGATCGATGCGCTGATCGCCGATCCGGAGACAGACCGCGAGTTGCGCGCTTTCGCCGGTGATGAACGCCCGGAGGCGAATGCCCAGCTTGTGGAAGCTGCCCGGGCGCTGACCATCATGCTCTTGCCCCGCGATGCTGCGGATGAAAAGAGCGCCATTCTTGAAATCCGCGCAGGCACGGGCGGCGACGAGGCATCGCTTTTCGCCGGGGACCTGTTGCGCATGTACACGCGCTATGCCGCCGCGCGCGGCTGGTCTGTCGAGGTGTTGTCCGAAAGCCCCGGCACATCCGGCGGCTACAAGGAAGTGATCGCCGAAGTCAGCGGGCGCGGCGTGTTCGCGCGGTTCAAGTTCGAGTCGGGCACGCATCGAGTACAACGCGTGCCGGAAACCGAAGCCTCCGGGCGCATCCACACATCGGCCGCGACGGTTGCCGTCTTGCCGGAAGCGCAGGATGTCGATGTTTCCATTGACGAATCGGACCTGCGTATTGAAACCATGCGCGCTGGCGGCGCCGGCGGACAGCACGTCAACAAAACGGAATCCGCCATCCGTATCACCCATATTCCCACCAACACCGTGGTTTTGGTGCAGGATGAACGTTCCCAGCACCGCAATCGTGCCAAGGCGATGGCAATGCTGCGGGCCAAGCTTTATGATGCCGAGCGTAACCGTGCCGATGCCGAGCGTGCTGAGGATCGTCGTCTGCAGGTCGGTTCGGGTGATCGGTCGGAACGTATCCGGACTTATAACTTCCCGCAGGGCCGCGTCACCGACCACCGCATCAATCTCACGCTCTACAAGCTGGATGAGGTGATGATGGGCGATCTCGACCAATTGCTGGATGCCTTGATTGCCGAGCATCAAGCTGCGCTTCTGGCCCGCCAGAGCTGAAAACGCTAGCATGAACACTTTACCGTCCCGCGCTGATGCCTTGCGCCATCTCACCGAAAGGTTACGCGCGGCTGGCGTGGAGTCTCCGGCGCTCGATGCACGTGTGCTGCTGATGTACGCGGCAGACCTCTCGGCAACGGACATTTACGCTTGGCCCGACAAAACCCTGCCGCCGGATGCCGCACAAAAACTGGCTGAATTGGGCGAGCGGCGCGCGGCACGTGAACCTCTGGCGCGCATTCTCGGCGAGCGCGAGTTCTGGGGCTTGCCGTTTATGCTTGCTCCCGCGACGCTGGTTCCACGGCCAGACACGGAAATATTGCTGGAAACAGCGCTGACGGAAACGGCACGACTAGTCGCAGAGCGACCCGGGGCGGTGTTTCGGTTCGCGGATCTGGGCACGGGGTCCGGATGCATTGCCGTGGCATTCATGCATGAGTTGTGCAAAATCAGCCGCGAATATGACGCATATGGCATTGCGGTTGATCTGTCTCATGATGCGGCTTCAATGGCGCGTCGTAACGCGATACGCAATGGCGTAGATGACCGACTTGGCTTCATCACTGGCTCATGGAGCGAGGCGCTGGCTGACGAAAGCCTAGATCTCATCCTGTCCAACCCGCCCTATATCGAAAGCGCGGCCATTGCCACGCTGGATGCAGAAGTCCGCGATCACGATCCAAGACTTGCGCTTGATGGCGGCTGCGATGGACTGGCTCCGTACAGGGCGATTTATGCCGATGCCCGCCGCCTGCTGCGGCCTGGAGGCGCTGTCGTTGTAGAATATGGAATCGCCCTCTCAGGCGCCAGTCAAGCAGAAACAATCGCGGGTATCGCGTTAGCGAACGGGTTGTCGCCGGGACGGCCAATCCCCGACCTTGCTGGCGTCGAACGCGTCATTGTTGCCACATTATCGTGAAAACCGTGCGTGTTAGATGGCGGTGAAGCAGAAAACGCTTGGCGTCCCATTCCGAAGGCTATAGGATTTTCTCATGAATCAGGCTCGGCTGTTGATTTGATGTCTGCAAGTGCATTTTGTGCTTGGAGATCTTGGCCGGTTTTCCTTTTCTGTTGTGCTGAGCGGTATCGTTCAGCCTTGGATATGCCAGCAGACCGGAAGGTTGCGTGATCGACCAAGGCAACAGTCCTGTTGTGGCATAAGCGTCGTTTCTCGGCGGGATGAGACGGCGGTTTGGTGTCCGGAGCCATGCGTTGCTGCGGACCATATCGATAACTTGAGTCGCAGTAAGCCTTATTCGGATGACATGAACAGGGTTTCAGCATGTCTGACAGATGTATGCACGTGTTTCCGGCCAATAATGGCATCTGGAGCATGACAATACTTCGGTCACTGGCCGGAAGATGACGAAACGCTCAACCTTCGATACCCGCCTCCCATTTCCGGATATGGCCGGCTGGGGCACGATCTTCCTGCTAACCTGTTCAGGAGTATACACATATCAACCAGCACGGATGGCTCCGGTTTGGCGCGCATAGTGGCCAGTTGCATGCATTGCTCCCTGCGAGCACTGCAAGATGAGTGCTCTGTCCACGGGGTTTGCAGCCGGAGAGAAATTGCGCCGGCGCCTTTCGGCTCAAGGGCTTGGTGTGTTGAGGGACGAAACAGGCGAAAGCGGTCACGCAATATGTAAGAATACCGCTCTATCCATCTGATTTAATGTTGGTTTTCCGATAGGCGAAAACCCTTTCCGATCTGGTGTCCTGACAGGCACCTGAATGCTTTACAGGGGCGGATAACCCCCTCAATTTTTGGCTCCCGAAGAGAATTATCGATGAGACCAGGTCAAAACAGGCGTATGCGCAACCGGGGCCGGAAGGCTCCCAATCCGCTGACGAAAACGTTCGACTCCAATGGGCCGGACGTCAAGGTTCGCGGCACGGCGCAGCATATCGCGGAAAAATACACGCAGCTTTCGCGCGATGCTCAAGCCTCCGGAGATCGGGTTGCTGCCGAGAATTATCTTCAGCACGCCGAGCACTATATCCGCATCATTCTCGCCGCGCAGACGCAGTTTCAGCAGAACTTCGGCTTCCAGCGCCCGTTCGACGACGAGCAGGATGACATGGGCGACGATAACGGCGGCGCGTACGGTGTGCAGGACTACAGCACCCCGCAGCCTTCGGCCCGCTTCCCTCAGTTCGATGAGGATGGTCAGCCGGTTGTATCGGGCCGCGGCCAGCAGGATTCCAGATCGCACGACACGCGCAACGGTGAGCGTTATGACCGTCAGGAGCGTGGCGAGCGACAGGACCGTGCTGAGCGTCAAGATCGCCCTGAACGTCAAGACCGTCCCGAGCGTCAAGATCGTTCTGACCGGCAGGATCGCTCTGAACGACAGGATCGCGGGGATCGCCCTGAACGCGGCGAGCGGCAGGACAGGCGCGAGCGCTTTTCCAGGCGGCGTGAGTCCGCGAACAGATATGCACAAGCATCGTCGACGGAACAGACGCAGCCGGTGGAGGATGCAGGGTTTGCTCAGCAGCCGGCACTGCCCGCCTTTCTGACGACACCTGTGCGTACGACGGTGACGGAGGATGACGATCAGCCTGCTCTGATCTCATCGCAGATTGCCGCTTCGCAGGATTTCGATGACGATGACGCGGATAATGCCCCCGCGCCCGTCCATGAAGCGCCCGACGAAGAGGCGGAAGTGGCGGTGAAGGCCCCGGTGCGGACTCGCAGGCGGCGGACTGCTGCGACCACGGACGAAGCCGCTGCCGTGGACGGTGGCAGCGCGAGCGATGAAACCGATGCCGAGGCTGAAAAGCCTGTGCGCAAGCGTGCGACCCGCACCCGGCGCAAAAGCGTCGATGATGTGTCCGTAGCCGATTGACGGAGCGTTTACCGTCTTTCTGCCTTCTCGCCCTTTGTAACGGCAGTGATTGACAAATTGGCCCGATAAAGGGACATTGTCCTCATTCCGAGGGGGGCCCCGCGAGGGGGCTGAGATTCCGTCCTCGATAGCCGATCTTTTGCAAGGTCGGCTATCGCCACGGTGACCCTTGAACCTGATCCGGGTCATGCCGGCGGAGGGACGGGACAATGGTGGCGATCACGCCTTATCTGTATCTGGACATCTGTCAGTCGTACTGCGCCCGGAATCTCATTTTCGGGAGGCACCAGCAATGGCGACATCGACAAAAAACGGCACTTCAAAACGTCGGCAAGATAATATAACCGCAGTGCCGGCGGGCGTAACCGCAGGCCCCATCCACGGCTCGCGCAAGATTTATACCGCTCCGGCGGAGCGTCCGGATATCCGCGTGCCTTTCCGCGAGATCGCTCTCGATCCGTCCTGCGGCGAAGATCCGGTGCGTGTGCCGGATACGTCCGGCCCCTATACCGACGATGACGCCGTGATCGACCTTGAGCAGGGTCTGCCCTCGCTGCGCTCAGAATGGTTGCGCACACGCGCATTCAACGCTGTCGCGCCGCGCGTTGTGAAGCCGGAAGACAACGGTTTTTCAACCCCTGACATCCCCGCTGGCCGCCTCGTGCCCGCATGCCCGGCCGAACGGGCCGTGCTGGAAGGCCGTAATGGGCAACTCGTGACGCAACTTGAATTTGCCCGTGCTGGCATCGTCACCGAAGAGATGATCTATGTCGCCCACCGCGAGAACCTTGGCCGCGCGGCCATGATGCCGGGGGCGGAAGCGCGCCGGGCAGATGGTGAGGATTTTGGCGCGGCTATTCCGGCGTTTATCACGCCTGAATTCGTCCGCGATGAGGTGGCGCGCGGGCGTGCGGTCATTCCGGCAAATATCAACCACCCGGAGCTTGAGCCGACCATTATCGGGCGCAACTTCCTCGTGAAGGTCAATGCGAACATCGGCAACTCGGCTGTGACGTCGACTGCGGCCGAGGAAGTCGAAAAACTTGTGTGGGCCACGCGCTGGGGTGCGGATACGGTCATGGACCTGTCCACGGGGCGCAACATCCATAACATTCGCGGCTGGATCATGCGCAACTCGCCGGTGCCGATCGGCACGGTGCCCATCTATCAGGCGCTTGAGAAAGTGGATGGCGAACCCGACAAGCTCACGTGGGAGGTTTTTCGCGATACGCTGATCGAGCAGGCGGAACAGGGCGTGGACTACTTTACCATCCACGCCGGAGTGCGCCTGTCGTATGTGCCGCTGACTGCAACCCGCGTCACCGGCATCGTTTCGCGCGGCGGTTCGATCATGGCGCGCTGGTGCCTGTCGCATCACCGCGAGAGCTTCCTCTATGAGCGCTTCGACGAGATTTGCGACATCATGCGCAAGTATGATGTGTCGTTCTCACTTGGCGACGGTCTGCGGCCGGGCTCTATTGCCGACGCCAATGACGCCGCACAGTTCGCGGAGCTTGAAACGCTTGGCGAATTGACCAAAATCGCCTGGGACAAGGGTTGCCAGGTCATGATCGAAGGCCCCGGCCACGTGCCGATGCACAAGATCAAGGTCAATATGGAAAAGCAGCTCGAAACCTGCGGCGAAGCGCCGTTCTACACGCTCGGGCCGCTAACAACCGATATCGCGCCGGGATACGATCACATCACGTCCGGCATCGGGGCGGCGATGATCGGCTGGTTCGGCACCGCGATGCTGTGCTATGTCACGCCGAAGGAGCATCTGGGCCTGCCGAACCGCGATGACGTAAAGACGGGTGTCATCACCTATCGCATTGCAGCCCACGCGGCGGATCTGGCAAAGGGGCATCCTGCGGCGAAACTGCGTGACGACGCCTTATCGCGCGCGCGCTTCGATTTTCGCTGGAACGACCAGTTCAACCTGTCGCTCGATCCGGATACCGCCCGCGCCTACCACGATGAAACCATGCCGAAGGAAGCGCATAAGGTAGCGCATTTTTGCTCCATGTGCGGGCCAAAATTCTGCTCCATGCGGATCACGCAGGATCTGCGCGTAGAGGCGGAGCGGTTGGCCGGGCTTGAGGAAAAGGCGCTGGAGTTCAAGGATACGGGATCGAAGATCTACGTTTCCGCCGCCGAGTGACGCGCAACGGCAGCGGCCTCATCCATAGCGATGCAGGCCGCTGCCGTGCCGCTTGAGCCATGCCTCCGCGGCATCCGTATGGGAGCATAGCTGATACGTCAGCCGCCAGAAGCGATCCGAGTGGTTCATTTCTCGCAGATGCGCGACCTCGTGCGCCGCGAGATAATCGAGCACCATCGGAGGGGCCATCACGAGCCGCCATGAGAAGTTCAAACGGCCCTGAGACGAGCACGATCCCCAACGGCTGCGAGTATCGCGCAGGGTAATGCTGCGCGCGGGAACGCCCAACGCGGCAGTGTGACGCTTGACCGCCGCCGACAAATCGACACGCGCCTCGCGCTGAAGGAAGTCCCTCACCCGACGCGGTAAATGTGGAGCCTCGCCGCTGACGGCGATAATCGGGCTTCCAGCGGAATCGCGTTCCACCTTCACGCTGCCGCGCACCGCGCTCCAATGGACGATGCGGTGTTCCTCGCCGCGAAGCGGCACCAACGCACCGGCCTCGAAGGGTATACGCTGCGGAACGGTCTGCATCCGCTGCGCGATCCATGCGGCATGACCATCCAGAAAGCGGCGGACAACCGTCACGTCAGCATTGGCGGGAACCGTCAGAACAGCCTCGCCTGTGGCCATCGACACGCGCAATGTAAAACGCTTCGCTCCCGTTTGCGGACGCAGCCGCACAATGAACGTTGCACCGTGATGCACGACATTAAGGCTCTCGGGCAGCGTGAGAGCGCGCCTGCGGAACAAGGCAAGGGGCATGCGGGACGTATCGGCAGATCCTGGAGCTTTTCGGCATTTCGTTGAAACGCAGAAATTCTCTATCTTATTGGTTTTACGCATTTTCCTCACACAAAGCGGTATCCGCTTTGCTTGAAAACGCTTTAGTCAACGATCTGTATATGAGATGTGATTCAGCCGCGCCTGTCAATGCACGAGGGTTCATGACGGCATTTTAATGAAAAGCGCCGACTGAACCCTCGTGCCATTGATTGATCAAACAACCGCGCGCAGATCACGCGACGACGGCAAGACCTCCCCGCGCGTGCGTCCGTGAACGACCGGATACGCGGGCGTGAACTGGCCCTTTGTGCCGCGCCTCGACCTTCTCGATAAACGCGCGGATGCGTGGGGCAATTTCGTCTACGAAGCGCTTGCCGTTGAACACACCGTAATGGCCCACACCCAACTGGAGGTAATGATCGCGCATGTCTTCCGGAATACGCGAGCACAGCGTCTGGGCGGCGCGCGTCTGGCCGACGCCGGAGATGTCATCGCGCTCGCCCTCCACCGTCATCAGAGCGGTGTTGCGGACGGCGGAGAGGTCAACCCGCTCGCCGCGATGCATCAGCCCGCCACGAGGCAAGGATTGCTCGACGAATACCTGCTCTACCGTTTGCAGATAGAACTCGGCCGTCAAATCCATGACCGCCAGATACTCGTCATAGAAAATGCGGTGCTTCTCGGCCGAGTCGCCATCCCCGGAAACAAGGTGACGGAACATGTTTTGATGCGCGGTGACGTGACGATCGAGATTCATGGCCATGAAGCCCGACAGTTGCAGAAAGCCCGGATAAACCTCCCGCATGAAGCCCGGACGGGTGAACGGCACCTTTGTAATGCAGTGCCGCCGGAACCACGCGATACCGCGCTCTTGCGCCAGCTTGTTGACCTCTGTCGGGTTCTCGCGCGTATCGATCGGGCCGCCCATCAGGATCATGGAGCGCGGCGCGGCGGGATCGCCCATAGCCTCCATGCGCGCCACGGCGGCAATCACCGGGACAGCCGGCTGGCATACGCCCATGACGTGCACATCGGGGCCAAGCTGGCGCAGCATCGCGATGACATAGTCGATGTAGTCATCGAGATCGAAAACGCCTGCGGACATCGGCACGCCGGACGCATCCAGCCAATCGGTGATGTAGACATCGTGGGTTTTCAGAAACGCCTCAGCCGTGCCGCGCAGCAGCGTGGCGTGGTGGCCGGACATCGGCGCGACGATCAGCAGCTTGGGCTGCGTGCTCCGGACGCCAGGACGCTCAAAGTGGATAAGCCGGCAGAACGGCTCCTCCGAGATGACACGCTCACGCACGGTCACCTGCCGCCCCTCGATCTCGACAGTGCCGAAATCGAAAGCGGGCTTGGGGTAGCGGCGCGTGGTACGCTCGAATATTTCGCATGCCGCCGATATGGTCCGCCCGTAGGCCGTGTGGCTCAGGGGGTTGACGGGGCTGCGAAAGGCATATTGGGCGGCACTCGACACCGTGCGCGCGGGACGCGCGAATGCATGAGCGGCCTCATACCAGTAATAGGCGAGATTCATCTTGTTCCCGACCTTCCTCTAGAGTTGCACGCGCCGGCGGCTTTTTTCCGCTTCTACCGGCGACGTGCGTGGTTCCCCTGTTATCCTGCTTCCCGCGCGGACGCCGGATGCCGCGTCACCGGCTCCCGACTCTCAACAAGCGTCCGTGTGTATTGGTTTCATTCACAACAAACGATCTTTCCGCTTACGAAACAAGGGGTGTGCTTCACTGATTTAACAGTTTCATGGGTAACTATTAATAACAGCTTAATAATTTCCTTTTGGGGGGATGTGGATTACTCCGCCTCCACGCGTCCCAAGCCCCCATTTATAACCGAATCGCCTTGCGCGAAGCAGTGCAACGATCTCTGTTTCAACGATGATTCGATCCGGCCGGGGCCGATCTGTTACATGCCCGCAGATCGCGCCCGGCGCTTTTATCTTTCTTTTTTGCAGCAGGGCACGCAATTGCGTGCAGTGTCGAAGGTGGCTAATACCAAAGACTGATATGCCTTGACGCAACCGGCGTCTCTTCGGCAACGCGGCTTCAGGGCAGTATCCGGGCGGTCATGGTTCAGCGTGGCCGCCGTCATGGCGGAGAAACGACGAGTGGACGAATCTGGCGGGTTTCAAACCGAACGCAACACCCAGCGGCTGCGCGTCGATACGCTGGTGCGGTTGCGGTGGCTTGCTGTTATCGGCCAGAGCGCAACCGTTGCGGGCGTACATTTCGGGCTTGGATTTCCGCTGCCTTTCGCGGCATGTTTCACCGTCATCGCCTGCTCCGCGCTGCTGAACATCGGCCTGCGGGTTCGCTATCCCGTCAGCAAGCGCCTCGATGCCGGATTGGCGGCGCTCATTCTCGGCTATGACATCCTGCAGTTATGCGTGCTGCTGTTTTTGACGGGCGGGCTGCAGAACCCCTTCTCCCTGCTCATTCTGGCGCCGGTGATGATCTCGGCAACCGTCCTGCCACCAAGGCCCACGCTGATTCTGGGTGTTTTCGCGGCGGTGCTTACCTCAGTGCTGGCGTTTTATCACATGCCTTTGCCATGGCCGCCCGGTGAAACCCTGGTGCTGCCGCTGACATACGTCACGGGCATCTGGTGCGCCATCCTGCTGAGCCTGGGGTTTACGGGCATTTATGCCTGGCGCGTCGCCAACGAAGCGCGCCAGCTCGCGAATGCCCTCGCCGCAACTGAACTGGTGCTGGAGCGGGAACAGCACCTCTCGCAGCTCGACGGGCTGGCAGCGGCGGCGGCGCATGAACTGGGTACACCGCTGGCCACGATCGCCCTCGTGGTGCGCGAACTGGACCATGCCGCCGGTGCCGATCACCCCATGGCCGAAGACCTGACGCTGCTGCGTCAGCAGGTTGGGCGTTGCCGTGAAATTCTGGCCAAGCTGACATCGCTCGGTTCGGATGGCGCAGGCCCGCTTGACCGCCTCACATTGTCGCACCTCATCGAGGAAGTCGCCGGCCCACAGCGCGGTTTTGACGTACCGATCACCATCCGGCGCGCGGGCGAAGGGCCGGAACCGGCAACCGCCCGCAACCCCGGCCTGATCTACGGCCTTGGCAACATCATCGACAATGCGGTCGATTTCGCCGCTACGCGTGTGGATGTCGAGGCCCATTGGACCGCCTCCACCGTGACGCTGACCGTGCAGGATGACGGCCCCGGATTCACCCCGGACATCCTGCTGCGCCTTGGTGACCCTTATGTCACCACACGGGGAGCCGAGCGGCGCGGCATCATGCGCCGCACCGATGACGACAACGCCGATGGCCACGGACTGGGCGTCTTCATCGCCAAGACCCTGATCGAGCGCACCGGCGCTCACGTGACGTGGACGAACGCGCCCGGCCCTGGAAACGGTGCGCGCGTGACCGTCTCGTGGGAGCGGCGCGTTTTCGAAAAAACGGCCTCTGCCGAGGCGGATGGGCTGTGATTGGCCCGGGCAAAAAGGGTGCGAAAGGCTTTCGAGCGGCGTAGAATTGCGCTAAATCGTTTATGACCATAAAATACGCGGAGGAAAGCGTAATGACAGGCGATCCGAAGGCTGCTGATGCAGCGGTCGCAGACGCCGCTATCGACGACGTGAACGCAAGCGATCTCTCCGGGGACCGCAGCCTTATCATCATCGATGATGACCATGCCTTCCTGACCCGCCTCGCCCGCGCCATGGAACAGCGTGGCTATGACGTGCGAACAGCCGATACGGTGGCCAAAGGCATCGAACTTATCGAAGAAAATGCACCCGCCTACGCCGTGATCGACATGCGGCTCGCGGATGGCAACGGGCTGGATGCCATCACCCGGCTCAAGGAATTGCGGCCAGAAGCGCGCGGCATCATTCTGACCGGCTATGGCAACATCGCAACTGCCGTGACAGCCGTGAAGCTCGGCGCTTTCGACTATCTCGCCAAGCCTGCCGACGCCGACGAAATACACGCCGCCCTCATCGCCAGCGCCGAAGAGCGTGTGGAGGTGCCGGAAAATCCGATGTCGGCGGATCGCGTCCGCTGGGAGCACATCCAGCGCATTTACGAAGCCTGCAACCGCAACGTTTCGGAAACCGCGCGCCGCCTCAGCATGCACAGGCGCACCCTGCAACGCATTCTCGCCAAACGCGCGCCGCGATAAGCGGGGCAGACAAGCGAGACACGTCATCAATGCCTGAACGGTTTTCGCGTCTCAATGACAGGCGAGAACGGTTTGGTCTCTGATTTTGAGCAGATTTCTGCTCAGCGGATGCCCCCATCCAGCTCTGTGCAGCTTCACCCTGTTGTTCTGGATGCGAAATCACTCCAGAAACGTACACACCTTTCCGTTCGGTGCCGCGGGATCGGACATTGACAATGCGTGCCGCGAGGCGGATACCCCCCTGAAATGACCAGAGCCGCCATCCGATCCTCGACAGGTTTCAAGAAGCTGCTCATCGTCGCCCATGATCTCATGATGACAGGGCTGGCGGTGGTGTTGGCGTTCGTCATGCGCTTTGACGGCGTGCGCCTTGAAACGCGCCTCGACGCGCTGCCGGTGATCCTGCCCGGCTTCATTATCTACGCCGGCATCGTCTACTGGATCTTTTCGCTCTACAAGTCGCGATGGCGTTTCGCCTCCCTGCCGGACCTTGCCAATATCCTGCGCGCGGTTACGGTGCTGGCGCTGACTTTGCTGGTTGTGGATTACGTGCTGGCGTCGAGCACGTTCTACGGCTTTTTCTTCTTCGGCAAGATCACCATCATCCTCTATTGGATGCTGCAGCTTTTCCTTTTGGGCGGGCCACGCCTCGCTTACCGTTACCTGAAATATGCCCAGTCGCGTCAGACGCTAGTGCGTGAGGGTGCTGTGCCGGCTCTGATTCTGGGCCGCGGGTCGGATGCGGAAGTGCTGTTGCGGGCCATCGAATCCGGAGCGCTTCGCAAGATCGCCGCCAAAGGCATCCTGACGCCGCGCACCACCGATCTCGGCCAGTCGATTCGCGGCGTGCCGGTCGTGGGTGAGTTTTCGGACCTCGAACAGGCCGTGGCCGATTTCGCCGAGCGCGGCCACAATATTCGCAGGCTGGTGCTGGCGCCGAGCGCGCTCGGACAGGAAGCCGAGAGCGAGCATATCCTTGCACGGGCACGCAAACTGGGCCTGCCGCTATCGCGGCTTCAGGGCCTCGATACCGGCAAGGGCGAACTGGGCGGCGGCATTGCATCGCTCGCGCCGGTGGAGATCGAGGATCTGCTGCTGCGCCCTACGGTGGAAATCGACCACGAACGCCTAGCCCGCTTTGTGAATGGCAAGCGAATCGCAGTCACAGGCGGCGGCGGCTCTATCGGCAGCGAGATCTGCATGCGAGCAGCGGCCTTTGGCGCTGCCGACATTCTGGTCATCGAGAACTCCGAACCGGCCCTTCACCAGATCACCGAGGAACTGCGGGCGCTGGATGACGGCCCGCATGTTCAGGGCGCGATCGCCGACGTGCGCGATCGCGAGCGGCTGCATCAGGTGCTGGCCGAGTTCAAGCCAGACCTCGTTTTTCATGCAGCCGCGCTCAAGCATGTTCCCTATCTGGAGCAGGATTGGGCGGAGGGCGTGCGCACCAACGTATTCGGCTCGGTCAATGCCGCCGATGCCTCATTGGCGGCGGGTGCGTCGGCGTTTGTCATGATTTCCACCGACAAGGCCATAGAGCCTGTGTCGATGCTGGGGGTCACGAAGCGGTTTGCCGAAATGTACGCGCAGGCGCTCGACGCGGAAACTCTGGCCCTGCCGGAAGCTCCGCGCCTTATCGCAGTGCGCTTCGGCAATGTGCTGGGCTCGAACGGGTCCGTCGTGCCAAAATTCAAGGCGCAGATCGCGCGCGGCGGGCCGGTCACCGTGACGCACCGGGACATGGTGCGGTATTTCATGACCGTGCGCGAGGCATGCAACCTCGTGTTGACGGCAGTGTCCCATGCGGATGGCGATATGCGTGCGGCGGCTGCAGCGTCGGTTGCCAGCAAGCCGTCCGTTTACGTGCTCAAAATGGGCCAGCCTGTGCGCATCTATGATATGGCGGAACGCATGATCCGTTTGGCAGGCTTCGAGCCGGGAGCGGAAATCGAGATCGCCGTTACCGGCATCCGCCCGGGTGAGCGGCTGCACGAGATTCTGTTCGGCCACGATGAAGCCATAACCGAAACGGGCATTGACGGGGTGATGGCTGCGCGCGCCGTCTTTCCGGATCGGCATCAGCTCGCCGCCTGGCTCGCTGGCCTCGAAGACGCGGTCAACAGGCATGACAGGGGCGCGGCGGAAGCTGTGCTCGGCGCGGCTATTCCCGATTACGCACGTCGCCAGCCAGCCGCCGCGCCAACGACACCAGCCCCTGCCGGGACGATACAGCCGGAGTGAACCCGCTCTCCATCAACCGCACGCCCTTCGCCACCAGCGGGCTATTCAACCTGTCGAGCATATCGGCGCGGCCTGCCAACGAAAGAGCGCCGCGAAGCGCCGGCACCGGCGGCGAAAACAACCATGGACGCCGCCCGAACCCCTCACGCAAAGCCGTCAGCATGCCGGGCACATCAATCGGCTCGGGATCAGCGACGAGGAACGGTCCCGACAGCGGCTTTCCTTCGGAATCGTTTGTGGTCAGCAGGTGCTGCACAGCAGCCGCCACTGTCTCCACCGCAACCAGCGACCGCGGCGCGTCGAGCGCACCGAGGGGAAGCGGAAACGGCAGTCGCGCAAGGCGGATCAGTGCGCCCATGTTGCCGCGCACGTCGTCGCCATAAACTAGCACAGGCCGCAATGCTGCGGCGGGCAAGTCGTCGATTTCCGCCAGCCCCCGCTCGGCGGCGAGCTTTGAGCGTCCATAATCGTCCGTGGGACGCGGGTCATCTGCCTCCGTCAATATCGATGCAGAGGACGGGCCGGACTGGGCACGGATCGACGACAACAGAATGAATCGCCCTGCCCGGCCCCGCGCAGCGTGCGCGAGATGCAAGGTCGCGGCATGGTTGACGCGCTGATAGCGCTCTACGGCAACACCCGGTCCTGCATGCGCGATTCCGGCTGCATGGATCACGCCATCGACACCGGCAAGCGCCGTGCGCCAATCGGGAGATCCTCCGATATCCCCGACAACGGCGCTTTCCACACCAGCGGGAATGGGCCGATCGTCGCGTAGCGCAACCCTCACGGTGTGCCCGTCGCGCAGCAGCGCCTTTGTCAGGTGGCGGCCGATAAATCCGGTCGCGCCCGTTAGCAGAATGCGCAATCCAGCCTCCTGGAGCAGTTTGCGTTCAAGCCGATCCATCCCATTGAATCAGCGCATGCGTACAGATTTTAGCTTTGCCGAAACTCGCCTTCAATTCCATGAATCGGTTCGGGTACACACGGCCTCGATGCGCCGCCCCATAACATCACCGGGGACGCGCAAAGGCCCTTAACGTAGCGGCGACCAAACCGAAGCCGGCAATCACAACGACCGCCTGAAACAGCGGGATGTCGATGGCGAGACTGGCCGCCGCCAGCAGTGCCAGGGCAACATTCAGGCCAGCGACCCTTGTCGCAACGGCCAGCACTGGCCAGCCGTTATCCGTCGCCTGCTGATAGAAATGCGTGCGGTGCGCTTCCCATACGCGTTCGCGCCGGGCGAGCCTGCGTAGCAAAGTGACGGTCGCATCCGTGAGATAATAAAGCGGCAGAAGCACAGCAGCCGCGAACCCGCCCTCACCGGCCAGCCGATAGAGCAGGAAACCGACGATCAGCCCGATCGGCAACGATCCGACATCCCCAAGGAACAGCCGCGCCACCGGGCGGTTAAACGGCGCAAAACCGATAATGCCCCCCAGAAGCGCGGCAGCGATCACACCGCTCACCGGGTCCAGCCAGCCTGCGACCGAGAACAGCGCAAGCGCCGCCGTCAGCGGCGTCATTTCCGCCACGGTCATCCAGTCGAGGCCATCCATGAAATTGACGAGGTTGACGAACCAGATGCCGGCAAAGCCGATGATGATCCACTCTACTGCCGGCGGCAGAATCGGAAACAACTGCCCTGCTCCCGCGCTCGCCATCACCGCCGCAACGGCAGCCGCCTGAAACACCAGCCGCAGTAACGCGGGCAGTGGCCGGATATCGTCAATCGCACCAATCACGGCAAGGCCCACGGCGCCGATAGCCAGAATAGTGAAACGGGGCAACGCGTCGCCAAGGCCGGAAAACCCCAATCCTGCAGCAGCGCAGACAAGCGCCGCGGCGATCACCGCAATGCCGCCGCCCTGCGGCGTGGGAATGCGATGGCTGGAACGCGCGTTCGGCCGCGCCAGCGCATAACGCTGCAATAACGGTTTCAGCGACAGGATAAGCAACGCGGAGAGCGCAGCCGCAACGACGGTAACCCCCGCGAACACGGCCATCGCATGGCCGCCGCCATGGGACATATCCATGAGAATCAAACCTTGCCGCCGGTGTCCGGCCCGTGGAAATCGCGATACCACTCAACAAAGCGATTGACCCCGTCTACCAGCGGTGTGCGGGGGGCGAACCCGGTGTCGCGCGCGAGATCGGAGATGTCGGCGGCAGTTTCGAGCACATCGCCGGGCGGCAGTGGAACATCCGTCCGCGTGGCTGTGCGACCAACCGCCTGCTCGATCATGCCGATGAGGCCATTCAGCTCCTCAGGATGATTGTTGCCTATGTTGTAGATGCGATGGGGTGCAGATGATGTCGCCGGGTCCGGCGCGAGAGCATCCCACGCCGGATCGGGTTGTGCCGGCCTGTCGAGGATGCGCACAACCCCCTCGACGACATCGTCGATGAAGGTAAAATCACGCCATACACGCCCGCCGTTCGAGACGTTGATCGGCAACCCGCGCGCGATTGCATCCGTGAAGATGTAGACGGCCATATCAGGCCGGCCCCACGGCCCATAGACGGTGAAGAACCGCAGGCCGGTGGCCGGTAAGCCATAAAGATGCGCATAGGAATGCGCCATCAACTCGTTCGCCTTTTTGGTCGCGGCATAAAGACTGACGGGATGATCGACGTTATCCCGCTCCGAGAATGGCACCTTGCGATTCGATCCATAGACCGAACTCGACGAGGCATAGACAAGATGGTCAACCTTGCCGTGCCGGCAGGCTTCAAGCACGTTGAGAAAGGCGACCACATTGGTTTGCGCGTAAGGCTGCGGCTCTGTCAGGGAATGACGCACACCGGGCTGGGCAGCCAGATGAACCACGCGCCGGGGGGCAGCCTCGCGGAAGACGGCAGCGGTGGCATCGGCGTCAGCCAGATCGGTCAAACGAAATTGAAACCGCGGATGGTTTTCAAGCTGCGCCAGCCGCGCCTTTTTCAGCGCCGGGTCGTAATATGATGAGAAGTTATCGACCCCGACCACCGCATCGCCGCGCTCAAGCAGACGCCTGGCAACATGAAAGCCGATGAAGCCCGCCACTCCGGTCACCAACACGGGCGAGGTTGAGCGTGCGGTTGGAGCAGGATCGGACGGGACGTTCGACAAGGCAATATCCGTTCAGGTGGCGACATCCCCGTGCGGCTGGAGGCCGGGCCGGATTTTGTCAATCTCTTGTTTTATAGCTTTCCGAAATTCCGTTGAAACGCCAAAAGTCCATTATCTTGTGGTTTCAGGCGTTTTACGCAAACACGGCGAATATCGCTTTGCTTGCGTAAAACGCTCCGGAAAAGCAACCGATGCTACGGTAGCCTCGCAGCAGACATGCCTTTGCTTTTAAACCATCTTCGCAGCCCTTGTTCAATCCGGACATCGGAGCGATTCCGTCGCACCGTGAGTCATCCATGAATCCCGACAATAAAGCATTTTTTTTGGAATGGGATAGTCCGATCGGGCATTTCGCATGCATTGCTCCCCAACTACCCTGCATTTCCGCGGCTTTGCACTGGAACAATCGGCGGGGGACGGCGTTTTTCGAGTGCAGATAATGCAACGCGTCGCAAAACACGCAATTCAAGCCAAAGGAGCGAACAATGGGTACCGCTGACAACACCTGGGATCGCGTTCAGGGCAACTGGAAGCAGCTCACCGGCAAGGTGAAGCAGCAGTGGGGCAAGCTGACCGACGACGACCTGACGGTTATCGACGGCAAGCGCGAGGAACTCGCAGGCCGCCTGCAGGAGCGTTATGGATACGCCAAGGAGCAGGCCGAGCGCGAGATCGACGATTGGACCTCGCGCCAATAAACTTATAGCCCCGTTTCAGGTTTTATCTGATAGAATATCCGTGGCATGCAACGCTCGTCGTTTATACAGACAAGCGCTGACATAGCCGGAACGCGGCGCCAGCAACTCCGGCGAGTGCTGGCGTCATCCCGTTCAAACACCTTACGAAGACAACCGTTTTCTTAAAAGGAAAAACCGATGGCTGAAAAGAGCGAAAGCATCATCAACTCCGAAATCGAAACGCTACGCAACGAGATCAAGAGCCTGACGGATTCGGTGGCTGACGTGGTTCGCCGCCAGACCGATCATGCACGTGATAACGTGAAGGGCTTCACGGACACCGTGTCTTCCGCTGCACACTCCGCAAGCCAGACCGGCCATCGCCTTGCAGCTGACGCACAGGAAGCCGTGGGCAACGCCACCTCCAAGGTCGAAGCCTGTATCGAGCGTAACCCGGTTCAGTCGGTTCTCGTGGCTGCCGGCGTGGGCTTCGTGCTCGGCCTGCTGAGCCGCCGCTGATGTTTGGGCTTCTGCGCGCTTTTCTTGGGGCGCAGGTGGTCTCCGCGCAAGTCAGCCGGGTGCGCCGAGAGGCGCATCTGGCTCTTGTCAAGACGGCCCTCGGAATCGTTGCGGCTGTTCTCGCCCTGGTCGCCGTGGGCTTCTTCACGGCAGCCGGTCATCTTTCGCTCGAACGCGCGCTTGGGCCGGTGACGGCATCGCTGATCGTTGGCGGTGTCTACCTCGTCATCGCGCTGATAGTTTGGGCGGTCATGGCAACGAGGGATTCACGCCCGCAACTTCCGGCGGAAACACCTGACCTGGCAGCCACTGCCCGGACGACGCTCTTCAGTATCGGTCAGTCAGTCGGGGATGCCGCTCGCAGTATAGACCCGAAGGCTATTGCCAACGCAGGCGGCCGAAAGCTCGCGCGAACTGTCGGACCTCTGACACTGGCGAGCATCGCCATCGTGGCTGGTTATCTCGCAGCCCGGCGGATTGATCGCTAGAGCGTGCAGTCCGCACTTTTCCAGAGCAAATCAAACAAAAGCCGCTGAATGTGATTCAGCGGCTTTTGTTATGTTGAGAGCTATAATGCCTCTCGCTCAGACAGCTTCTGCCAGTGCCGCATTCGGCTCGGCGCGCTGGCCAAAGAACAACGCCTGGCTGATAACCGCGCGGACCGCCTCGACACTGAACGGCTTGGTGATCAGGAAGGCCGGCTCCGGCCGTTCACCCGTCAACAAACGCTCGGGATAGGCCGTGATGAAGATGACGGGAATCGGCGCCTGCGCAAGAATATCGTTGACCGCATCAAGACCCGAGCTGCCGTCGGCAAGCTGGATATCCGCCAGAACGAGTTGCGGCCGATGCGCGGCGACAGCTGCCAATGCCTCGGTATGCGTGCGCGCGACAGCGGTGACGCGATGGCCGAGCCCTTCGACAAGCGCCTCGATATCCATGGCGATGATCGGTTCGTCCTCGATAATGAGGACATCGGACGAAATCTGGCCGGAAATCTCAATACTGGCCTGCTGGATGAGCGAATCGGCCTCGGCGGTATCGATGTCCAGAGCCTGTGCGATCTCTTCGCGGTTCAGCCCTTCAACCACCTCAAGCAGGAATGCAGCGCGAGGCAACAGTTCCAGCGCGGATAAAGTACGCTGAGCGTTCCGCTCTGCCCCGCCCGCCGCAGCATCGGCAGGAATGGTTTCTGCCGTATTGGTCGGCACGCGCTTCCATACTTCGAGCAAAACGCGATACAGCGCAACGCGGGGGCTGAGGTCGCGGCGCAGCAACTCCGGATCGGCGACCAGCGCCTCAAGCGCCGCGATGGCGTGGGCATCGCCGCTGGCCTGGCTGCCTGTCAGGGCGCGGGCAAGGCGGCGCAGGTATGGCAGATGAGGAGCGACCAGTTGGGAGAGAGACATCGTAAAATACCCTTATTGGAGCTGACATACGGCATCCCGCAAACGATACGATATCCGGCAATGCATGACGATCATAATCATAATACAATACCTCTCGCCGGCGCGGGAGCGCAGGAATCGTTGGCTTAACCGAATGCTGCCGGAAAAAGTTCCATTGGATGGAACTTGTCTATCTCAAGCGCGTTCGTGGAAGGATACACGCGACAGCTGGACCATGGTGATATATGCCAGAGTGGCCGAAATCGCAGTAATTGATCGATGGAAGTTCCCCGCGCCGGATCTCACGGCTGATCTGGGGCGTTAAATATTGGAGGCCGTAATGAAGGATTCCGGACGCTCTCCGGGCAGTAACGCAATGGCTGCGCCCGAAGTGACAAGGAGCAACCAGATTAGCGACAGTTTCGGCGCCCCGGCAGCCCACAATGCCGATGCGGTAGCACTGACGCCTGAGATCCAGCACCGGATCGGCGCGCAGCTTCAATCGCTTTACAACGATTTGCTGACCGAAGGCACGCCTGATCGGTTTCTCAAGCTGCTCGACGACCTCGATCGCAAAGCCTGATAATTTGATAAACAGTGTCCCGGCTAAATCCCAAGTTTAATCGGCCTGAGTTTAGTCGGCCTGAGCTGGCTGCAGATCAGACTGTCGGACTGCGTCCCCTTTTCCAAAAAGCCGGGATGCGGTCTTTGGTGCTTTGTGCGCACGTTAGAGGGCCGGATGGGTTGCTACCTACAGGTACTTGATCCGTGGAGAACCGGAAGATTGTTTCTTTCCTGAAACCTTTCGTTGAATGAACAGGTTATAAATCGGAGGAAACAGGGCAAAAGCCCCGTTCCCCCCGAGGGCAGGCAGGTAACTCCGCCTTTGCCAGCTTGGTGGGACAGTCAGACGGAGCAGCCCCCAGTGAACGAACACCAACAACCTGTTCGCCCCACCAGGACGTCTTCTTCCAGATTCGCGTCGCCACGCATCAGATCCGTGCCGCCGGCCAAAACCGTGCGCGGCAGCGGGCTGCGGCAAAAGGTTGTTACCCTCGTCGGGCTCGTACTTGTTCCCGCCGCCCTGTTCGCATGCGTGTGGACCATCATGCAGGATCAGCGCTTGATGGAGATCAAGCTGGGACTCGCCACTCGCGCGTCTATCCGTTCGGCGCAGGATGTGAGCACCCTGTTGCGAGACGCCAATCTGATTGCTGCAACGAATTTTTCGTCTGATGACCCTCAGCTTACAAACCCCGAGCGATGCCTGGAACGCCTGAACGACATCATGCGGGAGCGGCGGGACTATGGCTTCTCGGCGCTCATGGTCAATGGCGCCACGGTGTGTATGGACGATGCCGGCGGCTCCTTCGCTTCACCAGAAGAAGCCCAGATTGCACTCACCGGCATTCGAGATGCCATGGCCGGGCAGCTTGCGCGCAAGTTGAACCCGGCTTTCGCACTGTCGGACAACGGCCGTTATCTCTACCTTGGCGTTACGGTTCCGCACAGCGCCAGCGATGGTGCGGCCAATGGCGCGGAGGGGCTGGCCATTTTCGCTCTGCGCACCGACGCATTGAATTACACCATCGCGATTCCCAGACTGGGAATCGAGCGGGGTACGGCTGTGATGACACCCCAAGGAGACATCATCACGCAATCCTCACCCACGGCACAGAATGCGGAATGGCTGCCGGACAGCAAGGAGTTTCTACTCAGCATTGTCGAGAACGGGCAACTGAATACGCCCGTCAAGGCTCGCTCGACGTCTGACAAGACCAGTCATTATTTCATTTCTCCCACCACGAACCCTGACTTGCTCGTGGTCAGCGGGTATCAAGACGACATGCTGTTCGCCACGGAGCGTTCCGTCTTATTGAGTTCGCTTCTGCCGCCGCTGGTCATGCTCATTGCGGCAGCGCTCGGCACTCTGTGGGCTGTGGACCGGCTTGTCGTGCGCTGGATCACGTATCTTCAGCGTGTGACACGTGTTTACGGCAGCGGGCGGCTCTCAGCACGTGCGGTGCATATTAATAATGCTCCACGCGAGATCGCCGAATTGGGCATCGCATTCAACCAGATGGCCGACAATGTCGCCAACCTCGCCATCCAGCGCGAGCGCGCTGCCATGGAAAAAGGTACGCTGCTGCGCGAGCTGCATCACCGGGTGAAGAACAATTTTCAGGTCATCGCCAGCTTGCTCAGCCTGCAAAAACGCTCCGCTCCAGCAGGCGCAAAAAATGGATCTTCCGCCGGTGATGACGAAGGGTTGCGATTCATTGACGATCACGTGCAGGCGATGTCGATTGCCTATCGCGTTGGATATAGCTCCGGAGATCTGGGAGAGGCTCCGCCAGCAGAGTTGATTCACGATGTAATCGATTGTCTGCGCCGTTCAGCCGGATTGGCGGAAAACGATATCATCGAAGATCCTGCCGCTGCGGGGTATCTGGTTGATCTGGATCGGGCCTTGGGAATCACGCTCTACTTCGCCGCGACCTTGCCGCCATATCTGGATGCCGTAGCCAAAACACCTCCCGGTGAGGATCGTCCGAAAGTGCATATCAACAGCACGATCTCTGCCACCGAGGACGCCCCGTCATCGGCAGTGCTGAAGTTGCAGTTTTCGCTCATTCCGCCGCGTGAGGTCACGCCATCCCCGCTGCAGGAACGTCTGGCGCGCGCTTATATCAGGCAACTCGACGCCACGCTCGTACCTCCGAGTGCCGAGGGAGAATTAACAATTCTTGCGCCGCTTGAAAGCCCCAGATTGGCACAAAGCTGACAATGCGAACGAAATTTGCCTAACGCACGAGATGACCGGGAACCAATTGACCGCAGAGTGCGTTTGGGTCGTAAAGCAGCAGCCGGAATCGCTGTCCGGCGAAGCCCTCACATGCTTCCTTGCTGAATTGACATGATAATGAACGGGCTCACTTTGCACGCAAAAGGTCATTTTCTGCCGCTTGCACATGCCGAGAGAACCTGAGGACAGGAAACTGAAGATGCCGCATCCGGTCGAATCAAGCCCTGAAGGCCAAGTTGCCGCGAAGCGTCCCCAGCCCGGCGCTGCCAGCGAGAACGTTCGCAAGGCCATGATCGGCGCGATCCCCCATCTGCGCGCTTTTGCCATATCGCTGTGCGGCAATGCAGACCGCGCTGACGACCTTGTGCAGGAAACGCTTATCCGTGCGTGGTCCAAGCTGTCATCGTTCACCGAGGGGACGAACATGTCGGCTTGGCTCTACACGATCCTGCGCAACGTCTTTTATTCCGAGTATCGCAAGCGCCGCCGTGAGGTCGAGGATGTTGATGGCCGCATCGCGGGTCAGCAGGTCGCGCCGCCGCCGCAAGGTTCACATATGAATATGCTGGATTTTCGGGCGGCGCTGATGCATTTGCCAAGCGACCAGCGTGAAGCGCTTGTGTTGGTTGGCGGTGCTGGGTTGTCTTATGAAGAAGCTGCTGAAGTTTGCGGCTGCGCGCTCGGCACCATCAAGAGCCGCGTCAATCGCGCCCGTAAGCGGTTGGCTCAATTGCTTTTCATCGACCATGTCAATGACGTCGGCCCCGACCCGGAATGGCACGGACTTCTGGAACAAACGGCAAGTCCGGGCAGCGTGCGATAGGCCAGAATTGCATCTGCCTCTATCTATTCCAAATAAACCAGCATCCGCCTGAATCGGTTCCCGCCTTTTATACCCTCAGCCAACATGACACGCTAATCAGGCGCCGCTCGGATATGCTTTGGGCGGATCCTGTGTGTCCGATTGTTTTCGCGTGTTAATGAAATGCAGAAATAAGCTTGCCATGCTCTGGCGATGCGAGGTCCGCCTGTGATTTCGCCCTGTTTCGCATGGCAAGGGTTTCAGCTGCATGTTTTTTATTCTGTCGAAGATCGTCTGGTTTTTTACCAGTCCGACCAATCTGCTGCTGATCATCCTGCTGATCTCGTGCCTGCTGCTCTTTACGCGTTTCGCACGGCAGGCTCGCGTGGCCGCGCTGGCAGTGACAATCGTGTTGCTGGTGGTGGGGGTGTCGCCGCTGTCTCGGTTCCTCGTCCAGACGCTTGAGAACGTCTACCCTGATATTTCGCAAGACCCCGGTCGGGTTGACGGAATCATCGTGCTCGGCGGCGCGAGTAATTTTGCCCGCGGACAGTTGCGCGTCGGCAATGCAGGATCGCGATTGGTAGCGGCGGCGGAACTGGCACGCGCTTATCCCGATGCACCCGTCATCTTCACCGGCGGCAGCGCGCGAATCATGATGGCGGAAGAACGCACTGAAGCCGATGGCGCACGTATCTTCTTCGATATCGCAGGCTTCAGCCCTGACAGGGTGATCTACGAAAATCAGGCGCGTAATACACTTGAAAATGCCGTGCTGGCAAAGCAACTGGCTAATCCACAACCCGGTCAGCGCTGGCTGCTGGTGACCTCGGCATTTCATATGCCCCGCTCAGTCGAAACCTTCCGCCGCGCGGGGTTCGACGTGGTGCCCTACCCCGTCGATTTCAGGTCTGATGGACGGTTCAGCGAAGACTTCCGCCCCTTCGCCATTGCACCGGAAGGACTTCACCTTGCCGATATCGCAGCGAAGGAATGGATCGGCATGCTGGTTTACTGGTTGCGGGATCACCTGACCCGTCCATCCGCGCAAACGAGCTCAGGGGCTAACTGAATTTCCCCTTTATATGACTCGCTATTTCCGTGATTTTCGCACTGTATAACCGAATGCTGAAAAATTTCGTCAAATAGCGTTTTCAGCTTTTCCGCCTGGCAAAAATTAAACCGTCACAGCGGCCCAGTATAACGTCCATGAACTTGAGCTGACCTGTCTCTCCGGCACAACTCATTTCTATGGATCGCCCATGAACATCCCCGTCGCTTCGCAGTCCCCTGCTCTCGCAGAGTCGCCCGCCGGCAGCCAGAGCACGCCTAAATACGGTAACCCTGCCGTCGTCGGCCTTGCCGGTTTCGGCATGACGACACTGCTGCTGCAATTCCATAATGTGGGATGGCTTGAAATCGGCCCGATTGTCTGGATGGGCATCGCGTTCGGTGGCCTTGCCCAGTTCATCGCGGGTTTGCAGGAAGGCCGCACCGGCAACAATTTCGGCTACAGCGCCTTCACGTCGTATGGCGCATTCTGGATTTCATTCGGGCTGATCCAGATCGCCAGCGCGACCGGCCTTTTCCCTGTTACCGCCTCGGATATGGGCTGGTTTCTCGTGGTATGGGCCATCTATACCGGGATCATGACCATCGGTGCGATGCGGATCAGCACGGCGCTCGGGCTGCTGTTCATCACGCTGTTCATCGGCTTCGTCCTGCTCGCCATCGGCCACTTTGGCCCGCCGGTTTTCAACGTCATCGCCGGTTACGAACTGATGGTCTGCGCGGCAATTGCGCTCTACACCATGGCGCATACAATTTTTCAGGACGTCTTCGGTCGTGACGTACTGCCGGTCGGAAAGCCGCTGATCAGCTGATCCTGCCTCCGCCAGCCCGAACTTTGCACCCGTCTCAGAAGCGGTTTGCGTTCAATTCGTCGGTCCGAACTGAACGCAAACCGTTCTTGTTTTTTACGCCGCCTGAACGTTGCGACGCACCGGCAATTCCACAACTGCAGCTTCCTCGCCATAAAGCCGCTGTGCGGACAGGATGAAGTTCAGCAGAATATCGTCGACCTCAGCCGCTTCGCGAACGATCTCATGCGCCACCCGCAACGCGGTACGCGTGGGGCCGCCAGCCGCGCCGAGCGATGAAACGACCCAGTGAGCATCATCCCCGCGCACGACGCCGGTGGGACGCTCGCCCCACACCACGTAATCGACCAGCAACGTGATCAAGACATCCGCCCATGATGAGCAAGGATTCTGCACCCAGCGATCAAGCGCGATAAGCGCATTAGCCTCTTCACGGCTCGCAATTCCGTCTGGAAGTACATGACGAAGAAGAGTGCGCACATCCCAATCGGTAATGGCACGATCATCATAGGCTTTGTCGATGAAGGTACGCAGTTTACTATTGATCATCTCTCAACGCCCCCCTGACCCTCGGAAAAGGCCAGTGCTTTACCTTTGATGCGCTGAGTATTGCCTAAGCGGACCCACGATCCGGTTAACGCGAAAGTCTGAATCCTTGTTCAGGTTAAGCGTTGCTAACCTGGCTTGGTTGACGATTTCTGACAATTGCGCCAAACCCCAAGCCAATCATGGGTTGCAGGGTTTTCCCCACTTTGCTCCAGACCCACAGGTTTACCTTGTGGTGACCATCTTTTATGTCGAACTGCAGCATTATCTGCCTCAAAACCGACCGAAATTTCTTTCCGGTAGCCGTTTCGGCAGCCCAAAGGTTACTGACGCAGGGGCTGCCGGCCTCAGGGCTCCCACAAGGCCCGCACGAGCGTCGCTGCGGCATTGAACTCGGCAAAACGCGCGTCGCGGCGCGTCTTGGCCTCTTCGTCAATACCCCAGATTTCCGACTGCACGTCCTCATCGACATGGGCCGCGTGCCATGCCTCTTCGACAACCATATGCCCGCTGGCGACCGCCAGTGCGATCAGCAGCGACCCCGCAAGACTTGTCAGCACGTGCAAACCACCGATGACGTGCGGCGACGATTGCCGTGCAACGGCAGCGCGCACCGCTTCGATGCTGGTCAGCGGTTGGTCAACAAACATCACGCCTTCGGACAACACGAAACGTGCGCCCAATTCATCCCGCGCCCAAGCCAGAACAGGATCCCACAGCGCTGCCTGACGCTCCACGAGGCGATCCGGAAAGCCGGCACGATAACACAGCAAATCGGAACCGGCGTAGCGCACGATCTCGTCCACTACCGCGTCCCGCGCCAGCGTCACACCGTCGATATTGGCATTCAGCAATCGCGTCATCGGCATAGTGGCCGGATCGATCACATCATCCTGATTCTGCCACTCACTCACCATGACGTCCGCAATAGCCGGATGCGGAGCAGCAAGTGGGTTACGCGCTGGCGTGCGCGCCGGGCGTCCATCCAGCAGCAGCGGGTGAACGCCGTCGCGCAGCGGGGCCTCCACCGCTTTATAAAATCGCTTCGGCAGGGCCGGCTTTTCAGGCAGAACATCTGTCTTGCGGTTGGAGGCGTCCGTCGTATCGGGCGCGACCGGGTGCTCTTCGGGCAGATCGTCGCTCATGTCAGTTTCCGGCATTGGGATCGGAGAGCGCCTCTTTGGCCTTTTCTTTGGCTTTGCGACGACGCTCCTTTTGGATCAGCATCAGGTTGCGAGCGTAGATGAACAAGCTCAACGACTGGCCAAGGATGATGATCGGCTCGCGCTGACGCAAGCCGTAAATCAACGTGATCAAGCCGCCGCCAATGGAAAAGAACCAGAATGCAACCGGCACAACGCTGCGGCCAGCCCGCTCACTGGCGATCCATTGCACCAGAAAACGCGCCGAGAACAGCGCCTGCCCGAACAGCCCAAGCGCCAGCCATATGCTGAACTTCTCGACGAAAACCTCGTACAGATAACCGCCGACGTGCTGCGACAGGGTAATCAACATCAGCGTTTATCCTCGGTCACGACAGGCCGCTCGCCGCGGCGGGCAATGAGCCAGCGCACGCCGACAAGATCGAGAATCCCGACCCACAACCGATCGAAGAACCCATAATTAGAGACGCCGGTGAGACGTGGCCTGTCGACGACATCGACGAGCAGCACGCGATAGCCTTCACGCGTCACCAGCGCCGGCATGAAGCGATGCAGGGCCCTGAAAAACGGCAGAGACAAAT
Organism: Pseudochelatococcus contaminans; assembly: GCF_014195635.1. GTDB lineage: Bacteria > Pseudomonadota > Alphaproteobacteria > Rhizobiales > Beijerinckiaceae > Pseudochelatococcus > Pseudochelatococcus contaminans. The sequence goes on from NZ_JACICC010000004.1 coordinate 151,353, forward strand.
AAACGTGCCGGTAGAACACCTTCAGTCCGCAGCCAGTATCACGGGTGTCGTCGCGCAGAATGGCACGCCGCACACGGTTGGCAATCCGCGATTGCGTGCGCTTGAAGCCGGTATCCTTCCGGCCCAGCCGCTGACCTTGCACCAGCCCGGAATCATCAGGGCCATTGTCCAGCGTGCGCAGCATTTCGGGTATGAAGGCGGGATCGTTCTGGCCATCGCCATCGAGCGTCGCGACAACAGGCGCGCGGGCCGCAATAACGCCAGAACGCACGGCGATACTCTGCCCGCAGGAGCGGTCATGATGCAGCACACGCAAATGGGGAAGTTCCGCCTGCAATCTGGCCAGCTCCGCCGCGGTGCCGTCATCCGAACCATCGTTCACGTAGATGATCTCGAACGGCGCGACCGGGCCGCAAGCAGCGTCGATTTCCGCCACCAACGGCGCAATGTTCGCGACCTCGTTCTTCACCGGCACCACCACGCTGAGGCGAAGCGGTGCGGTATCCTGCGTCTGGTGCGGTTCCATCACTGCCCCTGTGCTGCCGGCATGTTTCTGTAGACGCCGATATCGAGCCGGCGGCCACCGTTAATATTGAAGCCCCGAACGCGTGTCACCAATGCCGGAGTCACGCCAAGTGCAGCAGCTCGCGCCTGAAACTCGGCGCCGTCCGCAGCCTCGACGAAAGCCATACGGCATGGGCCCGCAGCCAGAAAGTCCGCCGCGCCCTCACCGTTTGTCAACACAAGGTCTGTGCGGGTGAGAAAGATCAGGCTCGGTTCGCGATAACGGGTGGTAGCAAGGCGCGGTTCAGCACAATCCAGCGCGGCAGCCGCATCAGCCAGCCGGGGCGACAGCCTGAGCGACGGAATAAGCGTGTGAGCAATCCCGAACACCGACACCGACAGCACGATAGAGGCGGCAACGCCGAGAAACGCAGACGAAACGACCTTGTCCTTGAGGAAGGACAGCCAGCTCCAGACGGCGATGCCAACGGCAAGCAAAAATACGGGTATGGCAGGATAAAGCAGCACGCCATCTTCTGTGTAAGCAAAGACGCTAAGCCCCACCGCGATGGCAGCTGGCACCAGCGGAATCAGGATCGTCGCGATCCGCGCCAGCGGGCGGTTGCGGTGAATATCGCCGTTCAACAGCGCCCAGGCCGTGAGAATCGCAATGGCTGGATAAAGCGGCAAAACGTAATGCGGCAGCTTCGTCGGCAACGCCTCGAACAACAGCCATGCCGGCACGACCCACGCGAGGCAGAACGCCACCCACGCAACCCGTCGCTCCCGCCAGAAAGCGGGAACGCCAATCGCCGTCAGGATCGCCGCTGGCCAGAACGTGCCAAAGAACGCCAGCAGGTAAGCTCCCGGCGGGCCCCAATGTTTTTCCTGCCCGCTACGTGCCTTGGCCAGCATGTCCTTGCCGACCGATTCCTCGAAGAACGCGCCGCCGGTCTTGATCCAGATGGCGATAAACCACGGCAGCACCATGATCGCCACGATCAACAGCCCCCACCACGGCCGCAGCACACCGAGCCAGCGGATGGAGCGATCGCGAATCGCCAGCACAAGAATCGTAAGCCCGGCGAACAATGGCAAAAGCGGCCCTTTGACCAGCACCGACAGGCCGACAGCAACCCAGAAAACACCAATGAGCCACGGAGAAAGCGGCCGGTCTCGATCAAGATAGGCACGCGCCAGCACGGCCATGGCCACGACGCAGGTCGCGGTCAGCACGGCATCTGTTTTTGCAAGACGGGCCTCGACACCAAGCAAGATGGATGCGGCCATGAAAGCACCGGCCAAGAAGGCCCCGCGCCGCGCCATTTCGCTGCCGTTGCCAGCGAGAATCACCAATCCGGCCCAGTAGGTTGCCAGGACCACCGCAATTGCGCCGAATAACGACGGCAGCCTGTAGAGTCCGATCTGTGCCCGGGCGTTATCCACACCCAGATGCTCTGCCGCCGAAACGATGGTCGTCTGAAGCCAATAGATGCCGACAGGCTTCTTGTGCCGCCCTTCATCCTGGAAGCGAATGTCGATGAAATCGCCGCTTTCCAGCATTTGCTTCGATGCCTGTGCGAAACGCGGCTCGTCGCGGTCAAACGGCTGAAGCGAGGCGATCCCCGGCACAAAGGCCAGCAACGCCAGTGCAGCCAACAGCGCGAGAGCGCGTGTGTGGCTACGCGTTACAATGGCCAGCAGGCGCGTTCCCCACTCTGGCGGGGCCGATGGCGAAGTGGCTGAAGATGTCATGCGTCAAGGCGTTCCGAATGTCATCGGTTCTCTTAACCCATCCCCGCAAGGATGCAAATTCAACAAGCGCCCCCAATCCACAATGGACAGAGGAAAACCCCACAGGCGGGAATGCAAATTTTGATGATCGGTCAGATCGCGGCTTGCATCCTGCGCAACAAGCTACTAGGAGAAGGAGATGTATGAACGCCGGTGCGGGGCATAGCGCAGTCTGGTAGCGCATCTGCTTTGGGAGCAGAGGGTCGCGGGTTCGAATCCTGCTGCCCCGACCACTCGTTTATATTATAGTGACGGAATACGTGGGCAGTTTCGTTTTCACGCCCGCGCGGTTTCAACCGGTGTTTGGGTATCAGGACGATGGTAGCGATCGCACGCATCTACAAGCCGGCACGCAACGCCATGCAATCCGGCACAGCCCCGAGGCGCTGGCTGTTGAAATTCGAATCTGCTTCCGCACGGCAAATCGACCCACTGATGGGCTGGACCAGTTCTGCCGATACGCGTCAGCAACTTCGTCTGTGGTTCGACACCTGCGAAGAGGCTATTGAATACGCCACCCGCGAAGGAATTCCCTTCCGCGTTGAAGAGCCCCACAAGGCGACACGGCGTTTGATAGCCTATTCCGACAATTTCAAGTTCAACCGCGTCGGTGCGTGGACGCACTGACCGACGCCATATGAGCAGCCGGTCGCTTTGAACAGGTGTCGGCTTGGCTCATGGTCGGCCCCGTAGCTCAACTGGATAGAGCACTCGCCTTCTAAGCGAGTGGTTGCGTGTTCGAGTCACGCCGGGGTCACCATCTTTCCGCGTCCCGTCTTTTGCAGCCGGTTGATGTTGAGCGCTAACGAACGCTCTTCTGCATCTTGTAGCGCGTCAGGGTCACGCCATTCCGTTCCACATGCTCTTCGTTCGTTACGTGCCAGCCATTTTTCAGAAAAAATGGCCATGCAACCAAACTGGCATCGGTTGTTAGCTGCGTCGCACCGTTATCCTTGGCCCATTGCTCCACATTTTTCAGAAGCGCTTGCCCAACACCCATTCTGGCAACTGATGGTAAAACGAACGCCAGGTCGAGATAACCTTCCCGATCAATGGTGAAAAATCCCACTGGCTCGTGATTTATCTCAGCGATGAAACCATTTAGATGGTCCAGTCGTGCTTTCCAGCGATCAAGCTCAATCGCTTCACTGCCCCACGCGCGGCGCTGCTGATCGCTATAGATGCCCTTCGTTCCTTCATGAATGGCATAAAAAAAGATGCGCCCAACCGCGCGATAATCGTCACGTGCCAAGGGCCGGATGTGTAGAGGCATTTTCATATGGCTCTCTTCGGCTGGCTGTCGTCGCCCGCTTATTTTATAGGCGGGCATCAGCAATGCCGGTGCGCACTGCGCAACGCCGTTGGGAATATGCCCCACGGCCACAAGCGGCTTATGTCAGCAATCCTCGTTGTCTTTGGCAAGTGACGCTTCCAGCCGCACCATATCGAGCAGGCAAGCCATGGTGTCCAGCTTGTGGATGCGAGCAAGAAGAGCAAGCTGCTCGGCGACATCGGCAGCGTAGGCGGCCAGTTCTTCGCGAGAAAGATCAAGCTCGACACGTGCGGAGTGTCCTTGATGCCCGCTGGCGGGCAATCCATTTTTGTTGGTCCCGCGAGTTCCGCCAGAAAACGACATAAAAGCCGACTGATCAATATTGTTTGACGATATGACCAGTGTACTCGTCACTTCACACGCGTACAAGTTGTAACTGGTGCATTTTTCGCGTTTTACGTGATGTCGTGGGTAATTATTTTCAGTGGGAACTACTTTCTGCGTCGATATACGTCAAACGATCCAGCACACCCTGCAGGATGTAGGCAGCCGCCAACTTGTCCACCAACTCACCCCGCCGCGCCCGCGATGCATCGGCTTCGAGCAGAGTCCGCGTAACGGCAACGGTGGTCAGCCGTTCATCCCACAAGACGAACGGCAAGGGCGTGAGTTTTTCCATATTGCGAATGAAGGCCCGCGTGGCCTGCACGCGCGGCCCTTCCGTGCCGTCCATATTCAGCGGTAAGCCGATAACGAAGGCACCCACGTCGTGCTGTTTTACAAGTTCGAGAATGCGGGTAGCATCGGTGGTGAACTTCGTCCGCCGTATCGTTTCAAGGGCGGTCGCGATTCGCCGCTCGATATCGGATAATGCAAGACCGATGGTCTTCGTGCCGAGATCGAGCCCCATCAGCCGTTGGCGAGCGGGAAGCGTTTTAAGCGTTTCAAGTGTTACGATATTCGTCATGGGCCTCACCTAATGGGCTTCACCTATCATGGAAGGCCCTGCCCGTCATCCGACTGATCACTCCGGAGAAACATCGCAATGAAAATCACCTGGTTTGGCCACTCCGCGTTCCGGCTCGACTTCGGCGACAAGGTCGTGTTGATCGACCCATATCTGACCGGCAACCCCGCGTTCACGGGCAATCGGCAAGAGGCCGTGCGCGGCGTGACACACATCCTCGTCACCCACGGTCATAGCGATCATTATGGCGATACCGTCGAAATTGCGAAGGAAACCGGCGCAACGGTTGCGACCAATGCCGATCTTGCCACCTGGTTCGGATCGAAGGGAGTCGAGCGGCTTGAGCCGATGAACACGGGCGGCAGCATCGATGCCGGCGGATTTTCGGTGACGCTTGTGCGCGCCGATCATTCAGCCGCCACGATCGAGAACGGCGTCAGCCAGGCACTGGGTAACGCGAACGGCATCATCGTGAAAGCCGAAGGTGAGCCGACAGTGTACCATCTGGGCGACACCGATATTTTCAGCGACCTTGCCCTGATCGCGGAAATCCACAAGCCCGATATCGCCTTCGTGCCAATTGGCGACCGCTTTACCATGGGCGCGGACACAGCAGCCTTGGCGGTACGGCGTTTCCTGAAGACCGAACGCGTGGTTCCGATTCACTACGCGACTTTCCCGCTGCTAGCCCCCAACGCGGATCAATTCGTCGCAGCGCTGGACGGCGAGCGCACACAGGTAATCGTACCGGCGAAGAACGATGCCGTCGCGCTGTAGAATAATCGCCTAAAAACGAAAAAGGGCCGGAAGACCGGCCCTTTTGCATTCCGGGCTATTCAATCCCGAGTTTTGCTTTTAGCACGTCATTGACGGCCTGCGGATTGGCTTTGCCGCCGGTAGATTTCATCACCTGCCCAACGAACCATCCGAGCAAAGTGGGCTTCAGCTTCACCTGTTCCACCTTGTCGGGGTTGCCCGCGATGATAGCGTCGACCGCAGCTTCGATGGCACCCGTATCCGTCACCTGCTTCAGGCCGCGCTCCTCAACGAGCACACGCGGATCGCCGCCCTCGGACCAGACGATTTCAAACAGATCCTTGGCGATCTTACCCGAAATCACTTTCTCGCCGATCAGGTCGATGATGCCGCCAAGCTGCGCCGCCGAGACGGGCGACGTGGACACAGTGTGGCCTTCCTTGTTGAGGCGGCCGAACAGCTCGTTGATGACCCAGTTTGCAGCGGCCTTGCCATCGCGGCCGCGCGCCACCTCCTCGAAGAAGTCGGCAGTATCCCGCTCGGCCACCAGCACATCCGCGTCGTAGGCGGAGAGGCCGTATTGCGTGATGAACCGTTCCTTCTTGGCGTCCGGCAACTCCGGCAATTCCGCCGCAAGGCCGTCCACAAATGCCTGATCGAAGGTGAGCGGCAGAAGGTCCGGATCGGGGAAGTAGCGGTAGTCATGCGCTTCTTCCTTGGAGCGCATGGACCGCGTTTCGTTTTTGCCGGCATCGTATAGGCGCGTTTCCTGATCGATGGCGCCGCCATCTTCCAGAATGCCGATCTGGCGCCGTGCCTCGTATTCGATGGCCTGCCCGATAAAGCGGATGGAGTTGACGTTCTTGATCTCGCAGCGCGTGCCGAGCGGCTCGCCGGGACGGCGCACCGAGACGTTGACGTCCGCCCGCAGGTTGCCCTTGTCCATGTCGCCATCGCAGGTGCCAAGATAGCGCAAAATGGTGCGCAACTTGGTAACGTAAGCCTTGGCTTCTTCTGAAGAGCGCAGGTCGGGACGCGACACGATCTCCATCAGCGCAACGCCGGAACGGTTCAGGTCCACATAGCTCTCACCGGGGCTGAGATCGTGAACCGATTTTCCGGCATCCTGCTCCAGATGCAGCCGCTCGATGCCCACAACGATGCGACGTCCATCGAGCAGGTCGACGATAACCTCGCCCTCGCCCACGATCGGATGCTTGAACTGGCTGATCTGGTAGCCCTGCGGCAAATCGGGATAAAAATAGTTTTTGCGATCAAACACCGATTTCAGGTTGATCTGCGCTTTCAGCCCCAGCCCGGTGCGCACCGCCTGAGCGACGCATTCGGCATTGATGACCGGCAGCATGCCCGGAAAGGCCGCATCAACCAGCGATACGTGGTCGTTTGGAGCACCGCCGAAGGCCGTCGAGGCCCCCGAAAACAGCTTCGATTGCGAGGACACCTGCGCGTGGATTTCCATGCCGATGACGATTTCCCAATCGCCGGTCGCGCCCTTGATGAGATTCTGCGTGGCCGCTGGCGCGTTCATCATGCTTCTCCGTCATGCGGGACAGCGTTCAACCGCTGATCCTCATAGGTAATTACCCAGTCCATCATCGCCCGCCACACGGTTTCCGCAAAATCGGGCGGGATGCCCGCCGCTTCGGCCTGGCTGCGGACATTGCCGGCCACTTCCTCGACGCGCTCCGGTATCAAGGCCGGCAGGCCGTGCGCGTGCTTGATGCCAATAACCCGTTCGACAACCGCCATGCGCTGCACCAGAAGGTCGACGATTTTCGCATCGATCGCGTCGATCTCGACCCTGCAATCTGCGAGCACGCGCTGGCGGTCGTCAGTCACGGTTCAGCTCCACCAGCGCGGCGCATCGAGACGCCCCGCCGCCTGTTCGATGGCCTCGCCAAGCGCAAACAGCGTTTCCTCGTCGAACGGCCGGCCAATGAGCTGCAGGCCAAGCGGCAGCCCCTCTGCCCCAAGTCCCGCGGGGACCGCAAGTCCGGGCAGACCGGCCATGTTGACGGTGACGGTGAACACGTCGTTGAGATACATCTCCACCGGCGAAGCGTTGGCCTTCTCGCCGATGCCAAAAGCCGGAGTCGGTGTCGCCGGCGTCAGGATCGCGTCCACGCCCGAGGCGTAGACATTCTCGAAATCCTGCCGGATCAGCGTGCGGATCTTCTGCGCCTTGACGTAATAGGCATCGTAATAACCCGCCGACAGCACATAGGTGCCAATCAGGATACGCCGCTTTACCTCGCGACCGAAACCGGCAGCGCGCGTGTTTTCATACAGCTCGGCGATGTCCTTGCCCGGCACGCGGACGCCATACCGCACACCGTCATAACGTGCGAGATTGGAGGACGCCTCGGCCGGGGCGACGATGTAGTAAACCGCCAGCGCGTAGGACGTGTGCGGCAACGACACCTCGACCACCTCCGCGCCCGCATCGCGCAGCCAGTCGGCCCCGCGCTGCCAGAGAGCGTCTATTTCCGGGGAAAGACCCTCGACGCGGTATTCCTTCGGAATGCCGATTTTCAGCCCCTTCACCGAACGGCCGATGGCGGCTTCGTAATCCGGCACCGGACGATCCGCCGAGGTCGAATCCTTCGGATCGAACCCTGCAATGGAGCGCAGCAGGATGGCCGAGTCGCGCACCGTGCGCGTGATCACGCCGGCCTGATCGAGTGAGGATGCGAAAGCCACCGTGCCCCAGCGCGAGCAGCGGCCATAGGTGGGCTTGATGCCGACAGTGCCGGTGAATGCCGCCGGTTGACGGATGGAGCCGCCGGTGTCGGTTGCGGTTGCGCCAAGGCACAGGCCTGCGGCCACAGCAGCGGACGAGCCGCCGGACGAGCCGCCGGATGTCAGCGGCACCTCGGACCCCGTGCGCCGCCACGGATTGACGGACGGACCGAAGCAGGATGTCTCGTTTGCCGATCCCATGGCGAACTCATCGTTATTGAGCTTGCCCAGATGCACCGCACCATCGCGCCACAGATTTGCAGTGACGGTCGATTCGTAGGACGGGACGAAGTTTTCCAGAATGCGCGAGCATGCCGTGGTTCGCACGCCCTCGGTGGCGAAAAGATCCTTGACGCCGATCGGAATGCCTTCAAGTGGACCGGCCTCTCCAGCCGCGAGGCGGGCGTCAGCGGCTTTCGCGCCTTCAAGCGCCTTTTCCGGCGTCACCAGCACATAAGCGTTGAGGGATTTAGCCGCCTCGATGGCGTCAAGATGCGCCTGCGTCAGCTCCGTGGCGGAAAAGGTGCGTGCCTTGAGGCCGTCGCGCGCCTGCGCAACGGTGATCCGGGTCAGATCCGTCATTATTCAACCACCTTCGGAACCACGAAATAATTGTCGTCGGACTGCGGCGCATTGGCCACGATCCGCTCGGCATAGCCACCGTCCGTCACGACATCCTCACGCTGGCGCAGCTCCATGGGCAGCACCGAGGTCATCGGCTCGACGGCGCTCACATCCACCTCATCGAGCTGGGCGACGAAATCGAGGATGGCGTTCAGTTCGTTGCGCAGGTGCGGGACTTCTTCGTCGGTCACCCTGATGCGCGCGAGATGCGCGATTCGGCGGACGGTTTTTTCGTCAACGGCCATGGAATCCGGTCACTTTCATTCAGGCTGCGTCTTACCACCGGCGCTATAGCATCCCGGCAATCGCCGTCGCAAGGCCAAGAAGGCGTCATTGCGCCAGCAAAGATACGCGATTGCCTGGATGCCGGGCAATTCGGCCCGCCAGCTCAAGGTCAAGCAACGCCATCTGAACGAATCGCACCGGAAGACCGGACCCTCGCACCAGCTCGTCGATATCCACCGGAGATGCCCCGAGCAGGCCCGTGACGAGCGTCGCGGCGTCCTCCATCTGCGCCGGGAAAAGCCCACGCTCGTCCCGCACGCTGCCACCGTCGTCGAAGCCTGAGTCATAGGCCAAGCGATGGGCGACAGGCGGCGGCTCGATCTCCGGCCAGTCGAATTCGTCCCATAGCGGCTCGCCCACATTGTCGGCGTCGCCTGCATCGAACAGCGATTTTTGTGCTGGGCCGGCATCAATTAGCGGCGCGAGCGCGGACACGACATCGTCCACAGTGCCGCACAATGTCGCGCCTTGGCGGATGAGATCGTTAGGCCCTTGCGCGCGCGGGTCCAGAGGCGATCCTGGAACGGCGAAAACCTCCCGGCCCTGCTCCATGGCGAAACGCGCGGTAATGAGCGAGCCCGATTTAAGCGCCGCCTCCACGACGACAGTGCCCAGCGCAAGCCCCGACACCACCCGGTTGCGGCGCGGAAAATCACGCCCGCGTGCTGTCCAGCCCATCGGCATTTCGCACACCGCCGCGCCCTGCCGGACGATCTGCATCAACAGCGGCTCATTTTCCGGAGGATAAATCCTGTCGTGTCCGCCAGCGAGCACCGCGATGGTGCCGGTGGCGAGACTTGCAGCATGCGCACGCGTGTCGATGCCGCGCGCCAGACCAGAGACAACCACGAAACCGGCCTCGCCCAGCCCGCGCGCCAGCCGCTCGGTGAAGGTGAGGCCATTCGCGGAGGCATTGCGCGAGCCAACGACCGCCACCATGGGCTGCGCCAACGCCGTAACGTCCCCGCGGACGGCAATGATGGGCGGCGCTGAATCGACCGCCCGCAGCGCCACCGGATAATCCGGCTCACCGAGCGCGATGAACGACACGCCAAGGCGTTTTGCCGCCGCCAGTTCACGCTCCGCGTCGTCGACTGAGGCAATGCGGATGGTGCGGCCGCTTTTGCGCGCCATCTCCGGCAATGCCGCCAATGCGGCGGACGCACTGCCAAAACGGGCGATCAGCGTGCGGAAAGTGCGCGGGCCGACGTTATCGGAGCGGATCAGGCGCAGCCAGTTCAACCGCTGCTCGTCGTCGAGCCGCACACCCTGCGTCATGCTGATTTGCTTTCCGTTACTGTTTCTTCTGGCCGATGCGCGGCTCGGTGCGATTGGCAAGACGGCGGATATTCTCGCTGTGCCGGTACCACAGGATCGCGCTCAGAATGCAATAGAGCAGCGCAACCTTGTGCTGGCCTATTTCCCACAGCACAATCGGTGTGGCCGCGCTCGCCGCCAGTGCCGCGGCGGACGAATAGCGATAGAGAATGGCCGTCATTCCCCAGATCACCGCGAAAAACAGTGCTGCGACAGGCGCAAGCGCGACCAGACAGCCGATATAGGTCGCGACGCCCTTGCCGCCCCGGAAGCGCAACCACACCGGAAAGACATGCCCGACGAACGCGCCAAGCGCCGCATAAATCGAGGCATCGACGCCCAGATAAACCTCAGCAACCAAAACGGCGACGGCTCCCTTCAGCATATCGCCCAGCAGCGTCGATGCAGCCAGCGCCTTGTTGCCGGTGCGCAGCACGTTGGTAGCGCCGATGTTGCCAGAGCCGATGGAGCGGATGTCTCCAAGGCCGGCAAAGCGCGTCAGCAACAGGCCGAAGGGAATCGACCCGAACAGGTAGCCGATGAGCAGCGCCACAACACCTTGCGGCCAGAAGATTGCCAGCAGCTCTGCCATGGGCGTTCCGTCCTACTGCTCGTCGTATTCGTAGATGAGGCGTCCGGCGATGTAGGTCTTCAGGACCTTGCCGGTGAGACGCGCCTCGTCGAAAGGCGAGTTCTTGCTCTTGGAGTGCAGCTTCATCTTGTCGACGATATAGGGATAGTCGATATCGAGCAGGATGAGATCAGCGGGCTTGCCCGCCGCCAGCGCACCGCCCGGCTGGCCGATAAGCGATGCCGGATTATGCGACAGCGCCGCCAAAAGACGCGACAGGGTGAGCTGCCCGGTCTGCACAAGGCGGAGGCCCGCGGACAGCATGGTCTCAAGCCCAAGCGCGCCGTTTTCGGCCTCGGCGAATGGCTGGCGTTTCGTCTCGACATCCTGCGGGTTGTGATCTGAAACGATGACATCGATCACACCCTCGGCCAGCGCCGCGATCACGGCCTGCCGGTCGACCTCGTCGCGCAGCGGCGGCGACAGGCGCAGGAAGGTGCGATAGTCGCCGATATCAAGTTCGTTCAGGGTCAGATTGTTGATCGACACGCCGCACGTCACCGGCAGGCCGCTGTTCTTGGCATTGCGGACGATCTCAACCGAGTCCGCGCAAGAAATCAGCGCGGCGTGATAACGCGCGCCCGTCAGCCGGGCGAGACGGATGTCGCGCTCCAGCATGATGGTTTCGGCTTCACGCGGAATGCCGTGCAGGCCCAGAAGGCTGGCGCGTGCGCCCTCGTTCATCACGCCTTGCCCGACAAGGTCCGGATCTTCGACGTGGTTGATGACCAGCGCATCGAAATCGCGCGCATAGGTCATCGCGCGGCGCAGCACCTGTGCATTCGTCACAGACCGCGTGCCGTCGGTGAAGGCCACCGCTCCGGCCTCACGCAACAGGCCGATCTCCGTCAGCTCGCGCCCGTTCAGTTGCTTGGTCAGCGCGGCGGCGGGGTGGACATGGACGATAGCCGTATCGCGCGCGCGGCGCAGCACGAAATCGACGATGGCAGGTTCATCGATCGGCGGATTGGTTTCCGGCATGCAGACGATGGTGGTGACGCCGCCGGCCGCTGCGGCCTCGCTCGCGGTTTTCAGCGTCTCGCGATGCTCGGCTCCCGGCTCGCCGACAAAGGCGCGCAGATCCACGAGGCCCGGCGCAAGCACGCTGCCGCCACAGTCGGTTTCCTGCGCGCCCTCGGGCCCGCTGCCGCTCACGAGATGCGGCCCGACATCGACAATAATGCCCGCACGCACCAGCACGCCGCCACGCCCATCCCGCCCCGTGGCAGGGTCGACGATACGGGCATTATGAAACAGATGTGGAGGTGAAAAGGCGCTCATTTCGACCCCCGATTCGGTGAATGCTGCGCTTCCGGCAGGTGCTGGGCCAGAGCTTCGAGTACGGCCATGCGCACGGCCACGCCCATTTCCACCTGCTCCCGGATGAGCGACTGCGCGCCATCCGCGACCGACGACGATATCTCGACGCCCCGGTTCATCGGGCCGGGATGCATGACGAGCGCATCGGGCTTTGCAAAGCCGAGCTTTTCTTCATCCAGGCCGTAGAAGCGGAAATATTCTTTCACAGATGGCACGAAAGAACCGTTCATGCGCTCGCGCTGAAGCCGCAACATCATAACGATATCAGCGTCTTCCAGGCCTTTCCTCATGTCGGTAAAGGTCTCGACGCCGAACTGGTCGATGCCCGCCGGCAGCAACGTGGATGGCCCAACGCAACGCACCCGCGCACCCAAAGCCTGCAACAGGATGATGTTGGAGCGCGCCACGCGCGAATGCAGCACGTCGCCGCAGATAGCGACCGTCAGCCCCTCGATCCGCCCCTTGTTGCGGCGGATGGTGAGCGCATCCAGCAGCGCCTGCGTAGGGTGCTCGTGCGCGCCGTCACCGGCGTTGATGACCGAGCAATCCACCTTGCGCGCCAGCAGATGCACCGCCCCCGCAGCATGGTGGCGGACGACGATAATGTCCGGATGCATGGCATTGAGCGTCATGGCCGTGTCGATCAGCGTCTCGCCCTTTTTCACGGACGAGGACGACACCGACATGTTCATAACGTCAGCGCCAAGCCGCTTGCCCGCCAGTTCGAACGACGACTGGGTACGGGTGGACGGCTCGAAAAACAGATTGATCTGCGTGCGGCCTCGCAGGGTCGCGCGCTTCTTTTCCACCTGACGGCTGACCTCGACGGCCTTGTCGGCAAGCTCAAGCAGCGCCTCAATATCCGGGCGCGAGAGACCCTCTATCCCGAGCAGATGCCGGTGAGGAAACAGGGGGGTGTGTTGATCGCTCATTCTGAAAGCACCCCTATAGAGGATTCTGCCGCACTTGGAAATCGCCCGGCGGGGCAGCGCAGCCCTGACCGTGCATTTTTTGGGGGATGATCCGCCCACGCTTATGGAATCGGCAAGCCAGCCATCGATAATAATCCCTAATATCAAAATGATATTGGATATATTTCATAATCTGGCTTAGTGAGCGCCTGTCCCCAGAATCCTTTCATAAACGGCGCGCACACGCGCGCGCGTTTCATCGAGGTGCAGTGCCAGCACCTTGGCATCCGGCGTGCCCACGGCATTCGCAATACGGGTGACGACGGCGGGCGGTACGGTTTCAATATCGAACGGCCCGTCTACCGTCAGGCGCTGCCACTGAAACACGTCCGACAACAAACGATAGCCAGCTCGAAGCGTCTCCGCGTCCTCAGGCGGGACCAGCCCCAGCGATCCGGCCAGATCGAAAACACGCGCCGTGCCAGCTTCTTCGGTTAATGCAGGGTATTCAAATGCGTGCGCAAGCACCAGATATTGCGCAATAAATTCAAGATCGAACAGGCCACCGCGCGTCAGCTTCAGATCCCAGGCGTCCGCTGGGCCTTTTTCCGTTTCGATGAGCGTGCGCATATCGGCCACCGCCTTGGCCAACGCGGGAGAATCGCGTTTTTGGCTGAGCACTTCGCGGATGGCCGCGCTCGCTTCTCGCGCCAGGCCGGCATCGCCGGCGATGACTTTGGCCCGGGTCAAGGCCATGTATTCCCAGATTTCGGCATTGCTGACGTAATAATCGACAAAGCCCCGGAATTGCGTCGCCAACGGCCCCTGACTGCCGGATGGCCGCAGCCGCATATCCACCTCGTAAAGCCTGCCGCGCCGCGTGGGGACCGTGAGCGCGCTGACCAGCCGCTGGGTCAGCCGGGCGTGGTAAACCACGGCATCCAGCGGTCGGCGGCCATCGCTGCGGCCATTGTCGGAATCGAAGTCGTACAGCACGACGAGATCGAGATCGGACGACGCCGTCATCTCCTGAGCACCGAGACGGCCCAGCCCCAGCACAACCATCCGCCCGCCCGGTACCTCCCCATGCTCCTCGGCGAACGCGCGCTTGACGTTATCGAGCGTGACGCCGATCAATGCGCCAGCGACGGCAGAGTAAGACTGTCCGGCTTTTTCCGGGCCGATGATACCGGAAATGAGCCGGGCGCCGGTGAGGAACGTTTCCTGCCGCGCGGCATCGCGGGCTTTGTCGAGAAACACCTCGAAAGCGCCCGCCTCCGTTTCCTGCGGGCTTACAGCCACAAGGGCACGTATGCGGCCACCGACCGTCCGCTCATCCACAGAAGCCGAGAAAAACGCCGGGTCGATCACCGCATCGAGCACGTGCGGGCTTTGCGCCACCATATCCGTCAGGCGCGGCGCAGAGCCGAGCAGATCGGCAAACAGAGCCAGTAACTTGTCGTTGGACCGCAGAATGGACAGCAGTTCCACCACCGCCGGTATCCGGGTGAATGCCTCGTCCAGCGCCGCCAGCGCGGCATCGGGCGCAGCGGTGCGGCCTAGCGCGGACAGGAGCGCGGGAACGATTTCCGTCAACACCTCGCGGGCGCGGGCGCTGGTGAACGCCTTGCGGCGGCCGAAGTGCCAGCCGCGCACGGTTTCGGCCACCCGCGCGGGATCACGGAATCCCAGACGCTGCAACGTCTGCAACGTCTCGGGATCGTCGCCGGAGCCGGTGAAGACGAGGCTGCCAGCGTCTGCCGCAAGTTCCGGGGCCTCCTCGAACAACAGGGCGTAATGCTCCTGCACGATCCCGGCCTGACGCGTCAGCTCCGCCGCGAAAGCGTCGAGCGTCGGGAAGCCGCAGAAGTGCGCGAAGCGCTCCAGCTCTCCCGCTTCCGTGGGCAGACGCTGGGTTTGCTCGTCCGCGACCATTTGCAGGCGGTGTTCGATGGTGCGCAGGAAAATGTAGGCTTTGGTCAGATCGTCGCGGGCCTGATCGGTAATCCAGCCGTCTTCCACGAGCGCCACCAGCATATCGAGCGTGCGCCGTCCGCGCAGGGAGGGCCGCCTACCACCGAAGACAAGCTGCTGCGTCTGGACGAAAAACTCGATTTCGCGAATGCCGCCGCGCCCCAGCTTGATGTCGTGCCCGGCAACGGCAATCTCGCTATGGCCGCGCACGGCGTGGATCTGCCGCTTCATCGCATGGATGTCGGCGATGGTGGCGAAATCGAAATACTTCCGCCAAATGAACGGCTTGAGGTCGGACAGAAACTGTTCTGCCAGCACAATATCGCCAGCGATGGGCCGCGCCTTGATGAAGGCGGCGCGTTCCCAGTTCTGGCCCACGGTCTCGTAATAGGAAAAGGCGGTTGGCAGCGCCACGGCGGGAGCGGTGGACCCTGGATCGGGGCGCAAACGCAGGTCCACGCGGAACACGTAGCCGTCGCCAGTGCGCTCCTGCAGGACTTTCACCAGTTCGCGGGCCAGCTTGACGAAAAAGGCGGGCGGCGCATCCCGGCCCGTGACCGGGGCTTCCGGATCATAGAACAGCACGATGTCGATGTCGCTGGAGTAATTCAGCTCTTTCGCCCCATGCTTGCCAAGCGCCAGCACAACGAGGCCGGAACCTATCTCGGGATCCACCGGGTCCGGCGGGTTGAAGCGTCCCGCAGCAACGGCACGCAGCAGGATGAAACGCACCGCGCTCTTCACCGCTGCATCGGCGAAAGCGGAGAGCGCTTCGATCACGGCGCGTAACGGCCACACGCCGCCCAGATCGGCCAACGCCACCAGCAATGCGTGCTCCGCCCGCGCCTGCCGCAAACGGCGCATGAATACGTCGGTGTCGGTCTCTTCCGCTGCTTGCGCCACGTCGCGCAGAATACGGGCGCGGCTTTCGCCGACATCGGACGCCAGCAACCGCGCCAGCCGCGCGCCGTCATTGACCGCCAGCCGCCACAGAAACGGCGAATGCTCCGACAGACCCGCGACCAGCCTTTGCACGACAGGTGGCCACGCATCGCTGCCATCTATCGCGCCGAGTTCGGCGAGAGCGCGGCTCTCGTCCGCCAGCACGGGCCCCGTGGCGATTCGCGCGATCAGGGGTTGCAACTCTTCAGGCGGCGTTCCGGATGGCGCGATGTCTGTCACGATATGGGCTCTGGCTGCATGCGCGCTTTCACGGAAACAGGAAGCGCGTCAGGACGATTGGGCCGCCTGCCCCGATGCAGACGGCGGCGTGATCGTGTCAGAAAGCGGGGCCAGCGGCAAGGCGAACGCCACACGCAATCCGGGTGCGTTGTCGCCGAGCGTGAGGCGGCCGTCGTGCATGCGCGTTACGGCCGCAACGAGGCTCAGGCCCAGCCCGAAGCCGGGGCTGGTGCGCGACGATTCAAGCCGCGTGAAGCGTTCCAGAACCTGCTCGCGCGCTGCCTCCGGAATACCGGGACCGTGGTCCGCCACCTCAACCACGGCCATGTCGCGGCCATCCGCCGTGCGCTGGCGGCCGGCGCTGATGACGATGGGGGCAGCGTTCGTGCCCTCGGCCGCGCCATATTTGATGGCGTTGTCGAGGAGATTGGCCAGCGCCTGCCCGGCAAGTTCGCGGCTGCCGGCAACCGGTAACGACAGGCCGGGGTCGATTTCCACCACCACAGGCGTCAGCGACTCCTCGGCCACGGCCTCGTAAAGTTCGGCAACAGAGCGGGCGGTTTCGGCTAGATCGAAGGTCGCGCCGCTGGATGGCGTGTTGCCTGCCTCAAGACGCGCGATGGTCAGCAGCGCGTTGAACACACTGATAAGGTTGTCGGATTCCTCGATGGTATCCTCAAGCGCGTGGGCATATTCCTCATCGGTGCGGGCGTTGCGCAGCGCCTCCTCCGCGCGGTTGCGCAGGCGCGTCAGCGGCGTCTTGAGGTCGTGGGCGATGTTGTCCGACACCTCCTTCATGCCGTTCATCAACTCATTGATGCGGTCGAGCATGGCGTTGAGGTTCAGGGCCAGCCGGTCAAGCTCGTCGCCATTGCCCGACACGGCCAGACGCCCGCCCAGATTGCCGGCCATGATGGTGCGGGTTGTTTCCGTCATGCCGTCGACGCGCTTGAGCACCCGGCTCATGACGAACCAGCCGCCGATGCAGGCCAGCACCGTGACGAGGCCCAGCGACAGCAGCAACGCCTCGCGGATCACCTCATTCAACCGTTCGCGCTCGGCCAGATCGCGCCCCACCAGCATGCGGAACCCGCCAGGCAGAATGAAGACATGCGCCATGGCCTCGCGCGAGCGCGGCCCGGTTTCATCTTCAGGGCTATAGAAGGTTTCATGCACGCCGGGACGGTCGAGAATGTCCAAAGGCACCGAATCGACGTTGCCGGCGAGATATTCTCCGGCGAACGTCGTCACCAGATAAAGCGATGCCCCCGGCTCGCGGGTACGTCTGTCGATGATGGAGACGAGCCGCCGGATGCCGCCGACGCGGTATTGTTCCGAAAGGCCGCGGATTTCCGCTTCAAGGGTGTCGCGAATCTGGCTGTCCATCACCTGACGCGTGTTCCAGCCCACGTAGCCGATGACGAAACCGGCGAAGAGCACGAACAGCAGCAGGTAGATGGCTTGCAGCTTGAATCCCGTGCTGCGGAATAACTTACCGAGCGCCGTCACGGATCATGTATCCCGCGCCGCGAACGGTATGGATCAACGGGGTGGCGTGGCCCTTGTCGATCTTGGAGCGCAGGCGTGACACGTGCACGTCGATGACGTTGGTCTGCGGATCGAAGTGATAATCCCAGACGTTTTCCAGCAGCATGGTGCGCGTCACCACCTGCCCGGCGTTGCGCATCAGATATTCCAGCAGCCGGAATTCACGCGGCTGAAGCACGATTTCCTCGCCCGCGCGGGTGACGTTGTGGGAGAGCCGGTCGAGTTCAAGATCGCCGACGCGATATGACGTGGCTTCGCCTGTCGGCCCGGCGCGGCGGCGGGCCAAGGCTTCGACGCGGGCCAATAGCTCGGAAAAAGCATAGGGCTTGGCCAGATAGTCGTCACCCCCGGCGCGCAGGCCCTTCACCCGGTCATCGACCTGCCCGAGCGCCGACAGGATCAAGACGGGCGTGTCGATCTTCTGCTCGCGCAGGGAGCGGATGACGGACAGGCCGTCGAGCTTGGGCAGCATGCGATCCACCACCAGCACATCGTAGTTGCCCTCGCTGGCCAGCGCATAGCCTTCCAGCCCGTCCGGCGCGTGGTCCGCAAGGTGGCCGGCCTCTTTCAGGGCCTTGGTGATGTAGCCGGCGGCGTCCAGATCGTCTTCAATGACAAGGATTCTCATGGGCATGAGCATAGCCTCCCTTGCGCCAAAGAAAAGCGGCTGCGTCCACTCCGCAGAGCATGACGCAGCCGCGACACGGGCTATCGACGTTTAACGACGCCGCTTATTCGCCAACGGGCAGCGCGATGAAGCGGGTGCCTTCTTGCGACTGAACGCGGAACAGAACGGCGCGCTTGCCATCCTTGCGCACGGCCTCGACAGCCTTGCGCACGTCGCCGGGGTTCTCGACCTTCTGGCCGGACACTTCGAGGATCACGTCGCCGGTGCGGAAACCGCGCTCCTCAGCCGCGCTCTCAGGCTCGACGCCGACAACCACGACACCTTCCTGCCCTGCACCACCGACACTGCCGGAAGGTGCGAGCCGAAGACCGAGGCTGCCGCCTTCGCGCTGATCAGCGGACTTGGCCCCGCCCTCATCGCCGGGCAGTTCGGTGAGCTGCACGTCAACGGTGCGCTCCTTGCCGTCACGCCATACCTGCAACTTTACCGTGGTGTCAGGGTTGAAGCCCGCGATCTCACGCGACAGCTCGCGCGCATCCTTCACAGCCTTGCCGTTGACGGCGGTGATGGCATCGCCCGTCTTGACGCCGGCCTTGTCGGCAGGGCTGTCATTTTCCACGCGGGCAACGATGGCGCCTTCCGCCTTCGGCAGCCCGATGCTGGAAGCGATGTCCTCGGTCACCGGCTGGATCTGCACGCCGAGGAAGCCACGCCGCACGGTGCCGTGATCGCGGATTTCGCTCACGACCTTCTGCACGGTCTCTGCCGGGATGGCGAAGGCGATGCCGACGCTGCCGCCGGAGGGCGACGCGATGGCGGTGTTCACGCCCACGACATTGCCGGCGAGGTCGAACGCGGGACCACCGGAGTTGCCCTTGTTGACCGAGGCGTCGATCTGCAGGAAGTCATCATAAGGGCCGGCGCCAATGTCACGGCCACGGGCCGAGACGATACCAGCCGTGACGGTGCCACCCAGACCGAACGGATTGCCAACGGCCAGAACCCAGTCACCCACGCGCGGCAGAGCCTCGCCGAAGGACACGAACGGGAACGGACCCTTCTCATCGACCTTCAGCAGCGCGATATCGGTGCGCGGATCGGTGCCAATCACCTTGGCGGTAAAGGACTTGCCGTCATCCGTGCGGACTTCGACCTCGGAGCTTTTGTCGACGACGTGGTTGTTGGTGACGATATAGCCATCTTCAGAGATGAAGAAGCCGGAACCCTGAGCCTCACCGAAGCGGCGGGGACCACCGCGACGCTCGGGGCGGCCCGGACGGCCAGGCTGCGCTTCCTGATCCGGCGAACCGAAGCGGCGGAAGAATTCCTCGAACGGGCTGCCGGGCGGGAAGCCGAACTGCTCCAGCGGCGAACGCTGCTGATCGGCCTGATCCACGGGGATCTTGACGCGCACGGATACCACGGCAGGCTTCACCTTGTCGACGAGATCGGCGAACGACGTCTGGCCGGGCACGACGACCGGCGTTGCCGGAGATGTCGTCAGGTTCTGGGCGATGGCGGCTGCGGGCGGATTAAAGGCGAAATTGGCCAGCGTGCCGGTGCCGGCGAGCGCCGCAAGCGCGACCGCGCCCAGCAGCATCGAGCGAACGCGGGGGCGACGAGCGGTGGAATGCGTGGTGTTGTTATCGGGCATCAATCTCTCCTGATAAACGGTTCGGGCGGGTCTTTCCATCCGGACGGACAGTGTGTTTCCCGCTGCGTTGGGGATCAATATGGAGATGCGACCCTTACGAGGCCATCAACACGGAATGAAAAATCGGTAAGGTATTTTATTTTTCAGCTTCGTCCCGCAACATGTCGTCAAGCTGCTTTTTCTCCTGCGGTGTCAGCGGTGGCGGCCCCGCGCCCTGCCCCCGCATAGCCGACCGGAGCACGAACAATCCGCCGGCGATGAGGATTGCCAGCGGCGCAAGCCACAGCAACAGGGTATGCGGACCGAAGACCGGCCGCAAGCGCACGAACTCGCCATAGCGGGCCGCAATATGGTCCACGACCTGCGCATTGGTGTCGCCCGCCACGAGCCGCTCGCGCACGAGTTGCCGTAGGTCGCGCGCAAGCGGCGCATCGGAATCGTCGATCGACTCGTTCTGGCAAACGAGGCACCGTAGCTCCATCGAGATGGCGCGCGCGCGGCTTTCCAACGCCGCATCCGGCAGCGCCTCGCCGGGCTGTACGGCAGCGGCAGGAATGGCCGAGATCCACGCGGCAAGACACCATACAGCCGTGAACCGGAAAAGATTCGCCAAGCACATCACCCGCCCCCGAGGATTTGTCTGTTATCGGAGAGCATGCGGGAGTCGGCGCGCGATTTGCGCGGTACGCCGATCCGCAGCCGCCGGTCGATGAGCGACAAACCGCCGCCGAAAGCCGCGACCACCGCGCCGATCCATATCAGCAAAACGAAAGGCTTCCAGTAAAGCCGCACGGCGATGCCGCCATCGGGCAATGTTTCTCCCGGCGCGACATAGATCTGGCCAAGACCGCGCGTCATGAGGCCCGCTTCCGTGGTCGCCATGCCGCGCGTCGTGTAAAAACGCTTCTCCGCTGTCACCCTCCCGATTGGCGTTTCGCCGCGCGTCACTGAAAAATGCACGACCTCGGCCTTATAGGTATTCCGGCCAAGCGATGACACCGAATCGAGGCGCAATGTATACGGGCCGGCGTTGATGGTTTCGCCCGGACGGACGATGGCAAGGGTTTCCACCTCCCATGCCGTCGCGGAGATGCCAAGTACCAACAAACCGATGCCGGCATGGGCGACGGCAGCGCCCCATGCCGAGGATGGCAATCCACGAGCCCGCCGCCAAACGCTGGCGAGAGACGCGCCCCGCCTCCAGCTGCGCGTGACGATCTCGGACAGCGCACCCGCCACGGCAAAAAACCCCAGCGCGACACCCGCAAGCGCCAGCACCGGGCCGCCATGCGTGAGCGCCACGATCATCGCGACCATCGCCAGGGACAGCGCGAAAGCGGCAGTGAGGCGCTGAGCCGCACCGAGAAGATCGCCCCGCTTCCACGCCAGCGTCTGGCCCAGTGGCATGATGGCGACAAGCGGCATCGTCAGCGGCAGGAAGGTGGCATCGAAATATGGCGGGCCGACTGAAATGCGGTCGCCGGTCAATGCCTCAAGCGCCAGCGGATAGAGCGTGCCGATGAACACGGTCGCGCAGGCAGTACAGAGCAGCAGGTTGTTGAGCACCAGCGCGCCTTCACGCGAAACCGGCGCGAAAATACCGCCCTGCCGCAGCATGGGCGCGCGCCACGCGAACAACGCCAGCGCACCACCGATGAACAGGACGAGGATGACCAGGATGAACGCACCCCGCTCAGGATCGGTGGCGAATGCGTGCACCGACGTCAGCACGCCGGAGCGCACCAGAAACGCGCCGATCAGCGACAACGAAAACGTCAGGATGGCGAGCAGAATGGTCCAGACTCTCAGAGCATCTCGCTTTTCCATCACCACCGCAGAATGCACCAGCGCCGTTCCCGCCAACCACGGCATCAGTGAGGCGTTCTCCACCGGATCCCAGAACCACCAGCCGCCCCAGCCAAGTTCGTAATACGCCCAGTACGAGCCCATCGCGATGCCGAGCGTCAGGAATACCCACGCCGCCAGCGTCCATGGCCGGACAGCGCGCGCCCACACGGCATCGACGCGCCCATCGAGCAGCGCCGCCACGGCGAAGGCGAAGGAGATGGAGAAGCCGACATAGCCCAGATAAAGCAGCGGCGGATGAATGGCGAGGCCGATGTCCTGCAACAGCGGGTTGAGATCGCGCCCTTCAAAGGGGGGAAACTCCACCCGCATGAACGGGTTGGATGTCAGCAGCATGAACAGCAGAAAGGCAGCGGTCAGCATTGCCAGAACGCCAAGCGTCAGCGCCCGCAGCCGCTCCGGCAGCGAGCGGGACAGCGCCACCACTGCGCCGGAGAGCGCAAGCACCAGCACCCAGAGCAGCATGGAGCCCTCGTGGTTGCCCCATACGCCAGTGATCCGGAATAGCAGCGGCTTGAGCGAATGGGAATTCTCAACCACGTTCGCGACGGAAAAATCCGAAACGACATAGGCATGCACCAGCGCGCCGAACGATGCCAGCAGGCACAGAAACGTCGCCACGGCAGCGGGCCTGGCAGCAGCCATCATCGCGCCGTCCCCGACCCGTGCGCCCCACAGCGGCAGCACGCACTGCACCATGGAAAGACCGAGCGCCAGCGCCAGCGCGTAATGTCCCAGTTCGACGACCATTCAGCTTCCGTCACCTTCGCCGGCATGCCGCCACAGGCCATCGTCTTTCAACGTGTCCGCAACCTCGCGCGGCATGTAATTCTCGTCATGGCGCGCCAGCACGTTGTCGGCCAGAAAGCTGCCATCCGGTGTCAGCACACCTTCCGTCACCACGCCCTGCCCCTCACGAAACAGGTCCGGCAGCAGCCCTGTATAGCGCACGGCGATCCCGGCAGCCCCGTCCGTCACGACGAAACGAATGGTGCGGGACGATGTGTCCTGCGCACTGTCCCTGACGACGGACCCTTGCTGCACCAGCCCGCCCAGACGCAGACGCGTGCCCGGTGCGATGTCCAGCGCGACGATGTCCGAAGGCGAGCGAAAGAAAACGATGGTATCGCGCAGCGCCACCAGCACCAGCCCGAGCGCAACGCCCAACACGGCAAGGCCGGCAGCGATCAAGGTGAGGCGGCGCTGTTTCCGCGTCATGGGGCCGCCGTCCCGTCCTGCCCGGCGACAACGCCCAGATAATAGGCAGCGGCATCGGATGCGGGATCGAGCGCCAGCGCACGTTCGAAAGCCAGCCGTGCGTCGGCGCTGACGATGCCGCCATCCGCCATGACAAGCGCTTCGCCAAGCCCGGACAGTCTCTGGGCTGTCTCGCCATCGTGCCGGATGGTTTCGCGGAAGGCATGGGCCGCTTGCTCGAACCGCCCCATGCGCATGTAAACCGGCGCCAGCAACTCCCAGCCGCGCCAGTCATCCGCCTGCCGGGCCAGATGCCCCTCGATCCGGGCGATGACCTCGCCGATGTCTGGATCGCGTCCGGGATCAACCTTCAGCCGGGCTGCAAGCGGCGCATCGGCAACATGCGGCTGTCCGAGTGTGCCATAAACCGTCAACGCCACGAGCGGTATCAGCGACACCGCAATCGCGGAAGCAGCACGCCGGCGACGAAGGGCCGGCTCCCCTTTCTGGTCACTCTCGGCAGGCGTTTGCGCAACGGCGCGCAGCAGACGCCTGCCGGCCTCCGCGCGGGCGGATTCAACTTCCGCCGCCGGCATGAGTCCTCGTGCCGCTTCACTGTCAATATCCGCGATCTGGCTGCGAAAAAACGCTGCATCATCGACGATGGCCACCGCCGCACGCTGGCGCGACAGCGGCACCAATACGGCAAGAACAACTGCGCCCGTCATGAAAGCAAAAATAAACCAGATGGTCATGATCCTTCATATCATCAGGCCCATGGGGGTGCTGACAATACTTCGCGGCGACATTTGGTCACGTCCCGCACTGGTCAGGGACTGCCGGCATCCGGGCGAATATCGAGCGGCGCGGGAAGCGACGGCACTTGCTGCGGAGCCGGCATTGCCCGACCTTCCGCCGCCTCGCGGGCCAGTTCTTCAAGCCTTTGCCGTTCACGCTCCTGACGCTCGCGCTCAAGCTTTTCAATCGCTAGACGCTCCGCCTCAAGACGCTCTGTTTCAACACGCTCGGCTTCAAGCCTCTCCGCTTGCAATCTCTCGGCCTCCAGACGTTCAGCCTCCTTCCGGGCGCGCTCCTCACGTTCGCGGCGGGCCTTTTCGATGCGGTCCTTGGCTTCCGCCTCAAGCCGTTCGATACGATCCAGCTCACGCGTCAGAGCAATTGCGGCAAGACCGTTGGCAACGCTACCCGCCTCTACCTGCCGTTGAAGATCCGGCAAGGTGCCACGCCACACCACGATGGCTTGCGGTGCCGCTCCGCTCCAGCCTGCCGGGCTGGCGAGGCCGTAAAGATGGGCGCGCGCGTCGAGCGTCAGACCACCAAGGCCGAAACCGCCGCTGATCCCGGCACGGGTCTGTTCTGCTTCCAGCGTCAACGGACCAAAGCGCAACGTGCCGCTTGCCAGCGTCAACGGCACGGTCAAATCCGGCACCGGCCAGGCCTGCGCGTCCAGCTCTGCGCCAAGTCGGGCAGCGACCTGCGACGGGTCCATCTCGACAGCGGCGCTATCCAGCAGGCCCGCAACAGTGCTTTGCAGCGCCTCGGGATTGAAATCCGGAATAGTGGCATCCGCGATGCGCACCTCCCCGCCACCGGCCACCGTGGACACAAGCCCAGCGACGGTTTCAGCAGACGCGCCAAACTCCAGCTTGCCGCTGGCCGTGCCCGCGATCTGCTGGTTCGTCAGCGCCGCAAGCGCCACCTGCCGCAAGGCGACATCGCCGCGCACATTCACCTGAGCCCCCAGCCGCCGCAACGAAACCGTGCCAGCAGCTTGGCCGCCGCCATCGACGGCGCTCTCGGCAATGGTCAGGGTTGTGACCTCGGGAGAGATGTCGGCCTGCAATGAGGCGTCCGTCAACGCCAGCCCGGGCGTGACGGCCAGCCGTTTCGCTTTCAGCCCGAACGCCGCCGTGAATGCCGGGGCAGAGCCGCCCAACCGCCGCGAAGACCACAGCTGCCCCTCCTGCGGGCGCGCGCCGGGGCCAAGCGCCAGTGCAAGAACACTCCCAAGATCAAGCGTTTGCAGCGCGATATCACCGCGCACGCCCTGATCGTCCGCCACCAGAGCGCCCGTTAGCGGGTTGCCAGATACGCTGCCATGCACACTCTCGATGGCAAGCTTGCCCGGTTGCCAGCGCAGCGCGCCGGTCAGCGACGCCGGCACCGGCGCTTCCGTGACCGGCAGCGGCCGCCCGAGCAACGCCGCGAGCGCGCCTGCGTCCGGCGTTTCAAGTTGCATCGGGCCAGTGAGCGCCACCCCTTCAGCACTGCCGCGCCAGCTTCCGTCAAGAACCAGCTTGCTGCCGCCGGCTGTCAGGCTGGCACGTCCATCCATATGATTGAAGCCGTTGCCCCGCGCGGCGACGACGAACTTGCCGGTTGCGGACGATGGCGACGCCGTATCGCCCCTGCCCATCGCCACCAATCCAAGCTGCCCCAGCAGCGCCGGCGCATCTGGAGATTCGAGCCGGACATCAACGACCGCACGGTCCCCCGCCGCGCCAGCCGGGTCGCTGACGATCCGCCCGTCGATGGCCGTTTGCGCCGCGCTGCCGGTGATCACCGCCACAAGCGGGCTACCAGCGCCGGGACGTGCGATGGTCGCATCCAGTTTCAACGGGCCAAGAACAGGCGCGGCCCGTGTCAGCGCGTCACCCCACGCCGCCGGCAGGAAGGGCCGGTAGAGCGCCAGGAATGGACCGGGATCGGCAGCCTCCATAGCGGCGACGATACGCCCGCCATCCTCGCCCAGATGGCCCGATGCCGACAGGCGGGCGCCGTCCGGATCGATCAGATCGAACTGCTCCACCGTCACGCCATCGGCCGTGGTGGAAAAGCGGGCTGCGATCTGCCGCCCTTCCGACGCGGGAGCCGTGCCGAACCGAAGCCGCCGCGCTTGCAGATCGACCGTAAGATCGACACCGCTACGCACGGCCACCATCGGATCGAGCCGTGGCAAGCTTTCCAGATCGACCCCTTGCAGGACCAGCGTCGCATCCGCCCGTGCGCGTGCATCCCCGACTGCCGGGGTAAATTGCAGATCACCCGCCAGCGTGCTGCCTTCCGCAGAGGCATCGAGATTGCGCACCGCAATGCCTGACGCGGATGCCGCGATATCCCCGCGCACGGAAAGGCCCGGCCAGTCCCGCAGGGTCTGGCTAAGGCGCAGCATCAGGCCTAGCTCATCCAGGGATTGCGCGTTCCCAACGGCATTTTTCAGCGCATTGGCAAGCCGCACGCCGTCACCGGCCTTGAAATCCACCTTGCCGGAGAAGCCCCCGCCGGGCGCGAACACCGCGTCCGCTACATCCAGCTTGCCGCCGCCCGGCAAGGCAACGTCGAAACGCGGGATTTCCAGCCGCACACCTGCCGGAGCGTTTTGCCCCGGCGGTGATTGCGTCAATATATCAGCGGAAGCCGCGCCCAATTCCTCGCCTGCATAAGCCAGGCTACCAGCGGTGAGCGCCGCCTTGAGCGGCACCGTTTGGAGAAACCGGCTGACCGCACCGCCAAGGCCGCTGCCCCCATCGCCCCATGCCGCAATAAGCGGGCGCACGTCGACGCGGCGGCTGTCGAGGGTCAGCACCAGCGGCGGCGTTTCGCCTTGCAGCAGCAGGCCCGCGTCGAGAGAGCCGCTGCCGGTGAACACTGCCGCACTGGCCCCTGCTCCGGAACGGATTTCGACATTCGAGCCGGTCAGCGCCCAACCTTCGCTCGTCACATCGGCAGAGGCGGTGAGACGCGGATGATCCGCCGCCTCATCACCAGCCTGCACCGAAGCGGGCAGCGGCAGCGACATGTTGAAACGCCCGGAGATGGAAGGCTTCTCCTGCGGCAGCAAATAACCATCAAACTCAGCCTGGCCGCCTGTATCGGCAACGCTTGCCCGCACCTTGAGCCGCAAGCGGCCGTCAGCGCCGACAGCACCCGTTGCGGCGCTGAGTGTGTCGCCGCCATCCCGCAGCTCGATGCGCCACGGCCCTGCGAGCGATGGCGCGTTTGCCGAAGCATCGAAGGGGCCGATAACCTGCTCCACCGGCCCACCAGCAGAATCATGCGTCACGCGGATCGTGCCCTGATCGATTTCAAGACTGGCAATGCCCACAGCGCCGGCATCTGTCAGCGTCGGGCCGATTGCGGCCGGCAGGCGCACGCCGCCCTGCTCGCCAACGATGATTCGCAATTCGGGCCGTTGCAGCCGCGCGCTCGTCACCTCGATGCGGCCACCCAGAAGCGGCGGCGCATCCAGAGCGACATCAAGACCCGCTGCCGTGAGGACAGGCGTTTCGCCGCCAACGAAAACCCGTTCCAGTTCCAGACGCGGGGTGGGCAAAAGGCGAACCGTGATCGGCCCTTCAGTGCGGATTTCGATACCGAAGGCCTGCCCGAGCGCGGCTTCCACCTCGGCACGCCGGGACTCCCAATTGACAAAATAAGGCACCGCCAGCGCCGCGCACAGCACGGCGACGAGCAGGAACGCTACAATACTGAAAAGATCGCGCACCCTCAGCCGACCTGTCATCTGGCGGCGCAAGGCAGCCATGCGCCGGAAACACCGGCCCGGACACCGCTCCGCAAACCGGAAATATGCATCGATGTTTATGCACGCTTACGCCCGGGGGCAATGACTTTGGGGTGACAGCCGCGCAGTTTCCGCCATCCGCAAGCACGCCATTCACAAAATAGCAGGCATTTCCCGGGTGATTGCCCCTGTGATTGTCGCTCTTGGGATCGTTGCTCTTGGGATCGTTGCTATTGAGATTGTTGCAAAGCGGCGGCAGGCGCGCCACGATACCGGGCAATTTCCTTAAGCATGCACCATCCCGTGCCCCGAATTTTCTGTCACATGGCCGCTTGCGCTTAATCTGCCTGCGCTTAAACCTACCAAGACGAATCCCCCTGGAGCCTGAACATCATGTCCGCCGAGAACGCCTCTCTCATCCGTCTCGAAGACTACCGGCCGACCGATTATCTGATCGACACCGTCGCGCTGACGTTCCGGCTTCATCCAACCGATACGCGAATCGTCTCGCGCCTCTCCGTGCGGCCGAACCCGGCGGGGCAGACAGGCGCACCGCTGGTGCTGGACGGCGATGACCTGACGCTCGTCTCGATCAGTCTGGACGACGCCCCTCTGGCGCAGGATGCCTACACCGTCAGCCCGTCGCGCCTCGTCATCACCGCGCCCCCGCAACGGCCCTTCACGCTGACGCTTGAAACGGCGGTCAATCCCACGGCCAACACAAAGCTGATGGGGCTTTATCGGTCCAGCGGCGTCTACTGCACGCAGTGCGAGGCGGATGGCTTTCGCCGCATCACCTATTTCCTCGACCGGCCGGATGTTCTGTCCGTCTACACCGCCCGCATCGAAGCCGATGCCGACACCCCCCTGCTGCTCGGTAACGGCAACCTGGTCGAAGCTGGCGCGCGCGCGGATGGCGGGCACTTCGCCGTATGGCACGATCCTTTTCCGAAGCCCGGCTATCTGTTCGCCATCGTCGGCGGCGATCTCGACAAGGTGGAGGATGTTTTCATTACCGCCAGCGGCCGTGAGGTGAAGGTGGCGGTCTACGTGGAAAAGGGCAAAAGCGAGCGCGCCCGCTACGCGCTCGACGCGCTCCAGCGTTCCATGCGGTGGGACGAGGATGTGTTTGGCCGCGAGTACGATCTCGACGTGTTCAACATCGTCGCCGTGTCCGATTTCAACATGGGGGCGATGGAGAACAAGGGCCTCAACATCTTCAACGACAAATACGTGCTCGCCAGCGAGGACACCGCGACAGACGGCGACTATGCCAACATCGAGGCGATCATCGCCCACGAGTATTTCCATAACTGGACGGGCAACCGCATCACCTGCCGCGACTGGTTCCAGCTCTGCCTCAAGGAAGGGCTGACGGTGTTCCGCGATCAGGAGTTTTCGTCCGACGCCCGCTCGCGCGCCGTCAAGCGGATTGCGGATGTCCGCGTGCTGCGCGCGTCGCAGTTCCCGGAAGACGCCGGCCCCCTCGCGCATCCCGTGCGCCCGCGCGCCTACAAGGAAATCAACAACTTCTACACTGCCACCGTCTACGAAAAAGGCGCGGAGCTGATCCGTGTGCTCAAAACGCTCATCGGCGCGCAGAGCTTCCGGCGTGGCATGGATCTGTACTTCGACCGTCACGACGGCACCGCCGCCACCATCGAGGAATTCATCGCCTGCTTTGCGGAAGCAAGCGGACAGGATCTTGCTGCCTTTTCCCGCTGGTATGAACAAGCCGGCACGCCGCGCGTGACCGCGCGCGGTATCTACGATGCCGGGAATCGCACCTATACATTGACGCTGACGCAGGAAACACCGCCGACGCCCGGCCAGCCGGACAAGCACCCGATGGTGATCCCGGTGGCGCTCGGTCTCGTTGGTGCAGACGGGCGCGAGATCGCCCTCAAAACTGCGGATGGCGCGCCCCATGACGGAATCGTCGTGCTGGACACGGCGGAAAAGACCATCACCTTCTCGCAGGTGGACAGCTCGCCGACGCCCTCGCTGCTGCGGGAGTTCTCCGCCCCTGTCATCCTCGACATCGACCTGTCCGACGATGACCTGCTGCGGTTGTTCGCTTACGATACCGATCCATTCAACCAGTGGCAGTCGGCACAGACGGTCGCAACCCGCATCATCCGCCGCGCCGTCGACGATATCCGCGCCGGACGCACGCCACAGACGCCGGACAACCTCGTGCATGCGCTGGCGGAGTTCCTCGACGCGCGCGCCACCCGCGATCCCGCCTTCGCCGCGCAGGTTCTGGCGCTGCCGGGTGAGTCCGACATCGCCCGCGAGATCGGCAGCGACATCGACCCCGACGCCATTCATGTAGCCCGCAAGACCATTCGTGCGGGGCTGGGACGTGCGTTGGCGGACAAGCTCGCCGCGCTTTACAACGATCTTGCGGTCACCGCACGCTACCGCCCCGATGCGGCACAGGCGGGGCAGCGCGCATTGCGCAACGCCGTCCTCGACCTGCTCACCGCCGGAGACCCCACGCGCGGCGGGGCACTGGCGCAGGCGCAGTTCGACAGCGCAGACAACATGACGGACCGCATCGTCGCTCTTGCCACGCTGACACATGTCGCAGGTCTGGCATGCGAAAATGCGCTGGCGGCTTTTGCGGCGCGTTATGCCGACAACCCGCTGGTGCTGGACAAGTGGTTCTCGCTACAGGCGATGATTGCAGAACCGGAAACACTCGACCGCGTCAAAGCCCTGCTCGACCACCCGGCTTTTTCGCTCTCGAACCCCAACCGCACCCGCGCACTGGTCGGCAGCTTCGCCATGGCCAATCCGACGCAATTCGCACGTCCCGATGGCGCGGGGTTCGCCTTCGTGGCGGATATCATCATCCGTCTCGACCCGGCAAACCCGCAACTGGCCTCGCGTCTTGCCACAGCTTTCCGCACCTGGAAAACCTTGGAGCCAGGTCGGCGGGCGCACGCGGAAGCAGCGCTGGAGCGAATCGCGGCTGCCACCCCCCTGTCGCCGGACGTGTCCGACATCGTTGGCAGAATGCTCGACCGGGCGCTCTGAGCTTATATCCAACTGCTGGCGCTCACTCCGATTAATCGGGTGAATGCCAGCAGTTCAGGCTTACAGGTCAGGAAACGGGAGCCGCCGCGATGGCGGCAGCATCCTGCCCTACGGCATTAGCCAGCGTGACATTGCTGCTGGCCAGCTTGTCGCGCAGACCGCTCTTGATATCCTTGACGAGGCTCGGCCCCTTATAAACCAGCGCGCTGTAGAGCTGCACCAGCGAGGCCCCCGCGCGGATCTTCGTCCACGCCGCCTCTGCCGAATCGATACCGCCGACACCCACGATCGGGAATGCTCCCTCCACCCGCAGGTAAGCCTGCGCCAGCACCTTCGTCGACAGCGCAAACAGCGGCCGCCCGGACAACCCGCCCGCCTCGCCATTATGACGAACGTCGACCAATCGCGGACGGCTGATGGTGGTGTTCGAAACGATAAGCCCGTCTATACCCCGCTTGCGCGCCACACCGACGATGCCATCCAGCTCCGCCTCGCTCACATCGGGAGCGATTTTCAGCAGCAGGGGCCGGCGTGGATGCTCAGTGGCGGTTTCATCCCGCGCTTCGATAGCACGTGCGATCAGATCGTCGAGTGCCGCTTCCTGCTGGAGATCGCGCAGGCCCGGCGTGTTGGGAGATGAGACGTTGAGGGTGAAATAGCTGGCCACCGCCGCGAAGGTGCGGATGCCGGCGACATAATCCGCCGCCCGGTCCGTGGAATCCTTGTTGGCGCCAATGTTGACGCCGACGATTCCGGGCCGTCCGGCCCGGCCTTCCAGCCGCTTCAATGCTGCGGCGTGACCTTCGTTATTGAAGCCAAGGCGGTTGATGACGGCTTCGTCCCGCACCAGCCGGAAGATGCGCGGGCGCGGATTACCGGGCTGCGGGCGCGGCGTCACGGTGCCCACTTCCACAAACCCGAACCCTGCTGTCAGAATGGCGTCCGGCGCTTCGGCATTCTTATCGAACCCTGCTGCCAACCCCACCGGATTCGGGAACCGCAGGCCGAAGGCCTCCACGTTCAGCACCTGATCGTCCGGGCCCGAAACCGGCAGCCGCGCACTCGCCAGCGTGCGGATCGTCAGGCGGTGCGCCGTTTCCGGATCGAGCGCAAACAATATGGGCCGCACAAGCCTCTCAAGACCCCGCATCTGGCAATCTCCCTTCGAATGCTTCCGTCATGCCGATATCTCTGCCCTTCTCTATGATCCTCGCAGCCAGCAAAAACAAGGCGAAGCTCCGGAATGCACGTGCGGCAAGATATACGGACCGCCACTGGCACAACATGAATATCGGCAAACGATCTGATAGTTCCAAACCCCATTGGCGGTTGCTTTGACAGTCACCATGCGGAGAATGCGTTGCACACCAAGGCGAAATGAAATATATCCTGTGTTATGAAGATCGTCCTAAATCGGACAATGCAGCGCGTGCTCCGGCAATGCCGCCTCTTAGAGCAGTTTGCGTTCAAGTCGATTCATCGAATTGAACGTCAATTGCGGTAAAATATGGAATCCGGAACGGTTTAGGAATGCGGCGAACATGGCCCTGTCTCATGATCAGATCTGGTCAGCTCTCGATGCCTTTGCGGCACGTAGCGGGCTGTCGCCGTCCGGCCTTGCGCGCAAAGCCGGCCTCGACCCGACGACTTTCAACCGCTCCAAGCGCACTGCGGCAGACGGCAGGCCCCGCTGGCCGTCGACTGAATCCATCGCCAAGGTATTGGATGCGACCGGGGCCTCGCTGGACGAGTTCATGGCGCTCGTCGCCCGTCACGGCAAGTACAAGTCTTCGCGCAACCTGCCCCTGATCGGATTTGCACAAGCCGGCAAAGGCGGCTTCTTCGACGACGGCGGCTTTCCCGTCGGTGGGAGCTGGGATGAGGTCGCGTTGCCGGACGAGAGCGAGGAAAAGGCTTTCGCCCTTGAAATCAACGGTGATTCGATGCTGCCGATTTATCGCGATGGTGATGTCATCATCGTCTCACCCACAGCCACGCTTCGCCGGGGTGACAGGGTGGTGGTGCGCACCACGCAGGGCGAAGTTCTCGCCAAGGAACTCAAACGCCGCACGGCCAAAACCGTGGAGCTACGCTCGCTCAATCCAGAGCATGAAGACCGGGTGCTTGCCGAAACGGACATCGCCTGGATGGCGCGTATCATCTGGGCCAGCCAGTGAAAATCCAAGCCTGTGAAAGTCATTGCCAGCTTCGAGCGTGAGAAAGCGCTCATCGACAACGGAAAGACATGGATCGTCGGCATCGATGAGGTCGGGCGCGGCCCTATCGCCGGTCCTGTCGTTGCTGCCGCCGTAGTTCTGGACCCGCAGGCAGTTCCCGCAGGGCTAGGCGATTCCAAAGCCATGACGGCCCGCATGCGGCAAGCACTTTTTGGCCAGATCCTCGCGAGCGCTCATGTGGGGATCGCCAGTGTGCCGGCGGAAGAGATTGACCGCATCAACATCCGTCAGGCGACCCTTGCCGCCATGGTCAGGGCCTTCGCGGCGCTGCCCTTGCCGCAACATGTCTCACTGCCGGATGCCATTGCGCTCGTCGATGGCAACGACCCGCCGCCATTGCCCTGCCCGGTCGAAACGATTGTGGGCGGAGATGCGCTTATCGCGTCGATCGCGGCAGCATCGATCGTGGCCAAGGTCACACGAGACCGCATCATGCACCGGCTGGCAGCCACCTATCCGGATTACGGCTTCGCCACCCATGTCGGATATCCAACGCCCGCTCACAAGCGCGCGCTGGCGGAAACAGGCCCCTGCCCGTTCCACAGGTTCAGCTTCGCACCCTTAAAGGTGCGATAGCCAAACCCGTCAGAGAGCTTTCGTTCAGAGGTTTTCGAGCACGTGCTCGGCGCTGCTCACCTGCACCTGACCGGCAACATCCTCGACAAACAGCTGCTCAACCACGCCATCGTTCGCCACCAGCGCATAACGCTGTGAGCGCGGACCAAGGCCGAAGCCCGAACCGTCAAACAAAAGGCCCGTGGCGCGAGCGAACTCGGCATTGCCGTCAGACAGGAACTCGACCTTATCTTCGGCGCCAAGCGATTTCGCCCATGCTTCCAGCACGAAAACATCGTTCACGCTGGTAATGGCGACAGCATCAATGCCCTTGGCCTTGAACGCATCCACATTGGCGACGAAGCCCGGCGCATGGTTGCGGTGGCATGTGGGCGTGAAAGCACCCGGAACGCCGACCAGCAGAACCCGGCGGCCCTTGAAGATATCGTCCGTTGTGCGCGGTGTAGGCCCGTCTGCGGTGTTCACGCGAAAAGTCGTTTGCGGCAAACGATCTCCGACAGCGATTGTCATCCTCATAGCCCTCGATTGTTCCCAGAAATCCAGATTACCGTACCATCCGTCAGCATATGGGTTCAATGCCGGAAATGGCGATATCCCGTAAACACCATCGCCAGACCGGCCTCATCCGCCGCGCGAATGACCTCGTCGTCACGGATCGACCCACCCGGCTGGATCACCGCCGTCGCACCTGCCGCGGCAGCGGCGATCAAACCGTCGGCGAATGGAAAGAACGCATCCGAGGCCACGACAGACCCCTTGGCGAAGCTTTCGGCCACGCCCGCAGCAGCAGCGGCCTCTTCCGCTTTCCATGCCGCGATACGCGATGAATCGACCCGGCTCATCTGCCCGGCGCCGATGCCAACCGTCGCGCCGTCGCGGGCGTAGACGATGGCGTTCGACTTGACATGCTTGGCGACGCGGAATGCAAACCGCAGGTCAGCCAGCTCTGCATCAGTGGGCGCGCGGCGGGTGACGACCCGCAGGTCCATATCGTCGACAACCACATTGTCACGCCCCTGCACCAGAAAACCGCCGGCAACCGTCCGCACCGAAAGACCAGGGCCGCGCGGATCGGGCAAACCGCCGGTCAGCAACAAACGCAGGTTCTTCTTGCCGGCAACGATAGCGATGGCCTCGGGGCTCGCCTCGGGCGCGATGATCACCTCCGTAAAGATACCCACGATCCGGCGCGCGGCCTCTTCATCGAGCGGCCGGTTGAGCGCGACGATACCGCCGAAAGCCGATACCGGATCGCAGCGCAACGCCTTCTCATATGCCTCCGCCAGCGTCGCGCCCTCGGCAACGCCGCAGGGGTTGGCATGCTTGACGATGACGACCGCCGCCGTCTGCGCGGGATCGAACTCGGCCACGGCCTCGAAGGCCGCATCGGTGTCGTTGATATTGTTGTAGGAAAGCTGCTTGCCCTGCAACTGACGCGCGGTGGAAACACCCGGCCTCACATCCGCCGTGGCATAAAACGCCGCCGTCTGATGCGGGTTTTCGCCATAACGCAGGTCAAGACCACGCTTGCCGCCGATGGCGCGGAATGTCGGGGTCTCGATATCCTCGGCAGCAGCGAACCAGTTGGACACCGCCGCATCGTAGGCAGCGGTACGGCCATAAGCTTTTTGTGCCAATTTGCGGCGCAGGCCGAGCGTCGTCGAGCCTTCGTTGACATCAAGTTCTGCCAGCACGGTGGCATAATCCTCGGGATCGACCACCACGGCCACATCGCCGTGATTCTTGGCCGCCGCCCGAATCATTGCCGGGCCGCCAATATCGATATTCTCGATGCAATCGTCGAAGGAGCCACCACGCGCCACGGTGGCCTCGAACGGATAGAGGTTCACCACCACGAGGTCGATCGGGACGATGCCATGCGCCAGCATCGCCGCCTGATGTTCCGGGTTGGCGCGCACCGCCAGCACGCCGCCATGAACGGCGGGGTGAAGCGTCTTCACGCGTCCGTCCATCATTTCCGGGAATTGCGTCAGCTCCGACACGTCCCGCGCCGCAAGCCCGGCATCCACCAGCGCCTTGTGCGTGCCCCCGGTCGAAATCAGTTCCACACCGCGCTGGGCAAGAGCAGAAGCGAACCCGATCAGGCCCGACTTGTCGGATACCGACAACAATGCACGGGTCACAACCTTGCGGTTGCCGCTCGATAAAAGATCGTGATTTGTGGAGGCAGAATGGCTCGAATCGCGATGCCTGAACGACGTCTGCGTGACGTCTGCGGCACCCGCGTCTGTCTTGGGAGCATCGTGCGACATGGCAGCCTTCCGAATTGAACGCAAGTAGCGGTAAAATATGAAACTTAGGAGCGCCAGACGCTCCGATTCCATCAGGGTGCCTGACGCTCTAGCGGATTTTGCCGCGAACGGAAACGGAAAAGCGGCGAAAAAGTGGAAATACCGGCGGACGTGCCGCGCCGTCAGCGCACGGCTGGATCGAACCGCGTCTCAAGCCGCGAGAAGCGCCAGCGCAGCAGCCGCACTTCGGACGGGTCGACGCGCACCGCGATCTGCTCGGCGCGCCTTGCACCGTCAGGCCCTGAAAGGAACACGCTTTCCTCGATGGCAACCTGCCCGTATTCGCTTTCGAAAGACCATGCCTGCCCGTCCGGCAGCAGCAGCAGCACGCGCTGCCCGTCACCTGCGAAGCCCGTCCGCACCAGCGGATGCAGGTGGAAGCGCACCACTGCGGACAGGCCGCCTGGCGGATCCTCGACGGCGATGAAAGCATCCTCGCCGTCGAGCAAGCCGCGGTCGCCATCAAGCCGCAGCCGCCGCTGATGAATGAGGCCCAGACGCTTGCGATAGCCGTCATGCGCGCCACCGAGCGTCTGCACCGGAGCATCGGGCGTTCCGCGCTTGACCTCGACATTTTCCACGCCGCCGATGATCGGCGCGCCAAGCAACCTGCCAAGCCAGCGATCAAAACGAGCCAGCGGCGAGGCGCCCGTCTGCGCCCCCGCGAACTGGCAGGACGAAATATTCCCGATGGTGACGGTGCTATGTGCGGCGGTGGAACGTGCGGCCAGTGACGGAATGGTGCTGCCAGCGCGCGATGCGCCGCAATTAACGATCATCCGTGACCGCCCTGCGCTGAATTCGAACGAGAGGCACCCGGCATGGGCGCGTCTGGCGTAAGCCGGCGGCGGCGGCGGACCGACGTCTGCAATCAGCAGCAGATCGGCGGATGCCAACCGTTCGTAGCCGGAGTGCGGGGCATGCCGGATCGCACGGGAGCGCGTGTCGTCATAGGCCAGAAGCGTGGCGATGAGATCGGCCTGCGTCGGCCCCATACCGTTGAACAGCGCCAGCGATCCCTCACCCTCGCGAAACATGCGCAGCATCGGCATCATGCGGTCGATCGCGCCGAGAAGCTGCGGCGGCGGCGAAATCCCGCGCGCGGCATAGACCTGCCGCAACGGCAGCAGTTCCGCCAGCAATGTCACCACCACCTGAGGATTGCGGCTGATATGCCCGCCGTCGGGCAAAATCTGACGCGCCAGTTCTTCGCCAAGCTGCCGCGTCACCCTGCGCTGAAGGCGACCCAGATTATCGAGACACAAACCCGCCATGGCCAGCGCGATCAACGCCAGAAGCAGGTTCTCGCCCTCAAGATCACCATGAATGCGACCACCGAGCTGTCGCACGCCACGCGCGAGCGCCCGCATGAACCGGCGGTAGAACGCATGGTCGGCGCCCTCCAGCACCAGCGGCGACTGGCTGAGAAAAGCCAGCATTCGCCGCGCCACGATGTCCGGGCTGGCCGCCACACCGCGCCTGTCCAGCCGGGCGACCAGGAAATCATCGACGAGCGCGCGTGCGTTGGCGCGGGCAAGAGCCGAATCGGCCGCTCCCAGATGTCGAAGCCACGTAAAGCTTGCCAGCGCCCGTTTCCACGATTCCGACGCCGCCTCTGCCTCGAAGGGTGAACGGCCACGGCAATCAATGCTTTGACCCGCAAGAGAAAAGTAACCGGCGTAAATATCCGACGCTTCGGTGGGATCGGCCGTTCTCAGATCCTGCGGCGCGATGATGACGCGCTCCGGCGAGCGGCGCCGCAACAGTGCAAGCGCGCTCCAGACGCGTCCGGCATAGCCGACGAGCCGCCTCCCCGCATGGGAGAGACCGAAGCCGTAGAGACGCCAACGCTGCTGATCCGCACCCACGGTCCCGGACAGTCCTTTCATGGAGTGACTTCGCCGCTTGGAAAAAAGCCCGGCGAAAAGCTGGTCGATGAAAAATCTGGCATGCACGCAGCATGCATTTCTCACGCTAGAGGGAAAAGGTTAATCGAACGGTACGCAACCGCACACGTCACTGACATATTGCCGATATCTCACAGCAACCGGAACACCCGCTCTCCCGGCTCCGCAAATGGGGCTGAGTGCAGATGACGCCAGAATCGGCTTGACAAATCCACACGACGTTGTAGCAGGTAAAGTGCATGAAGATGGCGCGCA
This sequence comes from Pseudochelatococcus contaminans, assembly GCF_014195635.1. Classification (GTDB taxonomy): domain Bacteria; phylum Pseudomonadota; class Alphaproteobacteria; order Rhizobiales; family Beijerinckiaceae; genus Pseudochelatococcus; species Pseudochelatococcus contaminans. Next base: position 189,416 of record NZ_JACICC010000004.1, read on the forward strand.
AGGCCCATTTGCATCGCATGTTCAGTCCGGCAGGCAAGCGGATACGGAAGATGGCTCGCACTATTACAACGAAAGCGAAAACCATTCTTCAGGTCGCGACGATTATTACGTCGACGACACGCTGACTTCTGCCCTCGTTCCCGGACCTCTCTCCCCCTGGTACGAGAGAGGCAAGGTGACCGGAAGGCAAAATGCCCCGGCGCCCCGGATCCGGGAGAGACCGAACAGGAGACACCCCAAAATGGGCTCTGAGGCAACTGGCTTCAAGATTGCCGTGGTTGGCGCCACCGGAAACGTGGGCCGCGAGATTCTCGATATTCTGGCTGAGCGCGCCTTCCCGGTGAGCGAAGTCGTGCCTCTGGCATCGCGCCGCAGTCTGGGGCAGGAAGTGTCTTTCGGTGACCGCACGCTTGTAACGAAGGATCTGGCCACCTACGATTTCTCCGACACCGACATCGTGCTGATGTCAGCTGGCGGTGACGTGGCGCGTGAGTGGGCCCCGAAGATCGGCGCGCAGGGCGCGGTGGTCATCGACAACTCCTCGGCCTGGCGTTACGACGCCGACGTGCCGCTGATCGTGCCGGAAGTGAACGCCGATGCGGCTGCCGGCTTCTCCAAGCGCAACATCATCGCCAACCCCAACTGCTCCACGGCGCAGCTTGTCGTGGCGCTGAAGCCGCTTCATGACGCCGCCACCATCAAGCGCGTGGTCGTGGCCACCTACCAGTCCGTTTCCGGCGCTGGCAAGGAAGCCATGGACGAGCTGTTCTCGCAGACGCGTGCGGTGTTCACCACCGGCGAAGCGAAGGCCGAGAAGTTTACGAAGCGCATTGCCTTCAACGTCATTCCGCACATCGACGTGTTCATGGAAGACGGCTACACCAAGGAAGAGTGGAAGGTGATGGCCGAGACGAAGAAGATTCTCGACCCCGCCATCAAGCTCACCTGTACCGCGGTGCGCGTGCCGGTGTTCATTGCCCATTCCGAGGCTGTCAACGTCGAGTTCGAAAGGCCGATCACGGCTGATGAAGCCCGCGATATCCTGCGTCAGGCGCCGGGCATCCTTGTGGTCGACAAACGCGAGAACGGCGGCTACATCACCCCGCACGAGGCTGCCGGCGAAGACCCTACCTATGTGTCGCGCATCCGCGAGGACGCGACCGTGGAAAACGGCCTGTCCTTCTGGGTCGTGGCGGACAATCTGCGCAAGGGCGCGGCGCTCAATGCCGTGCAGATTGCGGAAGTGCTGGTCAACCGCAAGCTCATCAGCCCGCGCAAGGCCGCCGCATAATTTCGGTCGGAGGCGGCATTTTCCAACGGAAAACGCCATCCAAAATAGTATCGTGATCGAACAAAGCGCCACCCCTTGGGGCGGCGCTTTTTCGTTTCCTGCTAATCCATCAGGACTCGGGTGAGCCTGAATGTTCGGGAAACTTGTTTATCGCGGCGCTGCTGCTGGTATGCCGCTCCATGGCTTCAGCCAGCGTGACCAGAAGCGCCAGTTCCTTTTCCGGCAGGGCCTGCGCCGCGAAAGCCAGCCGGTCATCAAAAGGCGTCCTCGATGTGGCGGGAGAATCGTCCGGCGACAACCCAAGCAGCCAGTTCGGTGTCGTGCCAAGCGTCCCTGCGATCCGCACCAACGTCGCAAGATCGGGCTCACGTCTGCCAGCAACGTAGTGCCCATAACGTCTCTCATCGAGGCCGCAGCGACGTGCCGCTTCAGCGTTCGATATGCCGAGCTGTTTCGCTCGTTCTTTCAGCCTGTGTCCAAATATATCCATAGGAACAATCTGTTCCTGAGTGACACATATCTTGCCATCGTCATTTAGGTTCGTTATCATACTACATAACGTCGATAAGGGGCGTTTGTTTCACAATTGATCGGCACATGACGCGGAAAATTGTCATTTGGATCGCGGCTTTGACGCCGCTTGTGATCGTGCTGCTCGAATATATCTGGCAGTATTTCATTCGCCCACGCCGCATCCCTGTCCACAGAATTACAGCGATGGCCGACAATCTCGTCGCCACTTATGGTCCCTTTGCGGAGCACGAAGCGTTTTTGAGACAGCAAAATGAGTGGTATCGCGGAGACTTGCTGGCTCAAGGCACCTGGATGCTCGTGCGTCGACATCTTCACATGCGGTGGGAGGCGAATGACACCGAATTGTTCGATGCGCGCGAGGCAGATAAAATATTGAACGCTAAAAACACGATGCCGCCGTGATGCCAAAAAGACATCACTGGCGGCAGCATTGTTCTCTGAAAAATGCCTGCGCTTCGTCAAGGCGGCAAGCTCACGGGCAGATCAACCCTGACGTGTGAGCGGTGTGAAGTGCGCCACAACCTGTTCGTAAACAGGCCGCTTGAACGGCACCACGAGTTCCGGCAGCTGCTCTGCCTGCTCCCAGCGCCAGGTGCTGAATTCGGCGCTGAACGCACCATCGCCCGGCTTGAGCACGTTGATCTCCGACTCATCGCCGGTAAAGCGCAATGCAAACCATTTCTGCTTCTGGCCGCGATACTTGCCCCGAAGAGCGATACCGATCACTTCCTCGGGCAGATCGTATGTCAGCCATTCCGGTGTTTCGCCGAGCAATTCCACCGAGAGGATGCTGGTTTCCTCATAAAGCTCCCGACGGGCGGCGTGGAGAAGATCTTCGCCTTCATCGACACCGCCTTGAGGCATCTGCCAGGGATGCTCGTTCGGCAGATTGCCTTCGTCGTATTGGTCCTTGTGACGGGAGCCGATGAACACCCGCCCGGAGCTGTTCAACAGGAAGATACCGACGCACGCGCGGTAGGGTAAATCCTCCGCGCGAACCTTATGGTCCTTGCCCTTATGCGACATCGTTCTGTCCTGCCTATCCGCGACCGGCGATCACGTCGGCCCGTTTAGCGGGCCGGCTTGTCGTCCGAAGACTTGTCCTTGTCGGAAGGCTTAGACTCAGTGTCTTTCTTTTCCGTGACACCTGCCGCCGATTCCGGCTTCTTGTCAGCGCTTGCCTGCTTTTCCTCAACCTGCGCTTCGGTCGTCTTCTTTACCAATGCAGGATTCGGAATGCCGCGCAGCAAATCGAGAGCGGCGTTGAGCTGGGTGTCCTTTTCCGGGTCAGACGGAACATAGGCGGATGACCCCTTCGGACCCTGCTCTTCCTTATCCTCGGTAGCGGCGGTGTTTTCGGTCGCCTCGGCTTCCTTGTCCTCACCGTTGCGCAGGTGACCGCGCAATCCGGCTTCACCTTGAATTTCGTCCTTGCCCTTCAGGTCATCCGGAATGATTTCCTCGATGATGAAATCAGGATCGATACCCTTGGCCTGAATAGAACGCCCGGACGGCGTATAGTAGCGGGCAGTCGTCAGGCGCAGGGCACCATTCTGTCCAAGCGGAATAATCGTCTGCACGGATCCCTTGCCGAACGAGCGCGTGCCAATCAGCGTCGCGCGCTTGTGATCCTGCAATGCACCGGCCACGATTTCCGACGCGGAAGCCGAACCACCGTTGATGAGCACCACGATCGGCTTGCCCTTGGTAATGTCGCCAGCGCGAGCGTTGAAGCGCTGTGCTTCCTCAATGTTGCGACCGCGGGTCGAGACGATCTCACCGCGTTCGAGGAAGGCGTCGGATACGAGCACGGCCTGATCGAGCACGCCACCAGGGTTGTTGCGCACGTCAACGACAAAGCCCTTCAGCTTGTCGGCAGGGATTTCTTTCAACAATTGCTCGACGGCGTTCGTAAGGTTGTCGAACGTCTGCTCATTGAACTGCGTGATGCGCAGATAGCCGACGTCATCCTTTTTCTCGAAACGAACGGAGCGGATGCGGATGACGTCGCGCTTCAGCTTGAGTTCCAGCGGCTCGGCGCGGCCGGTACGCTGGATTTTCAGCGTCACCTCGGAGCCCACCGCACCGCGCATCTTTTCGACCGCCTGGTTGATGGTCAGGCCCTGCACCTGCTCGCCGTCGATGGCGACGATGAGATCGTTCGCCAGCACGCCCGCACGGGCAGCGGGGGTTTCGTCGATGGGGCTGACGACCTTAACCAGCCCGTCTTCCATCGTCACTTCAAGCCCGAGACCGCCGAAGGAGCCGCGCGTCTGCACCTGCATGTCGCGGTAGCTCTTGGCGTCCATGTAGCTGGAGTGCGGATCGAGCGACGACAGCATGCCCGAAACCGCGGCCTCGACCAGCTTGCGCTCGTCGGGCGATTCGACATAATCACCGCGAACCTTGTCGAACACGTCACCGAAGAACGTGAGCTGACGATAGGTATCCACGGAGGCGGCGACGGCGCTGGTGCTCGTCAGCAGCCGCGACTGGGTGCCCACGATCGCCACCCCTGCGCCGATCACTGCACCCACCATAATCAGAGACAACTTGCGCATCATCCGCGAACCTTTTCGCCTTTGGTCTTCGCCCACCACGGTGACGGATCGATGGAACCACCGTCTTTTCTAAACTCAACATACAGGACAGGGCCGTTCGCGCCACCCGCAAGTGCGCCCGGAGCGAGAGCATTCACACCGGATGGTAAAGCCTTGCCCATGAGGCCGACCGGCTCACCCGTCAACACGAACTGGCCCAAGGCCACATTAATACGTTCCATTCCCGCCAGCAGCACATAATATCCGTCGCCGGCATTGATTATCAAGAGTTGGCCGAACGATCTGAACGGCCCAGAGTAGACCACCCAGCCATCGGTGGGCGATGAAATGACCGACTCCTCGCGGGTGGACATGGCCATGCCTTCCATCCGCCCGCCGAAACCATCAGGCTCGCCAAAGCGCCGCACGATATCGCCGCGAACGGGATAGGGCAATAATCCCAACGCCTTCGCGAACGAAACCTTGGGTTCGAGCCGCGCATTATCCCCAAAAGGCTCGGCGGCCAAGCGTTGCTCGACCCCCTTCTCCCGCGCGCGCTCGGCTTCCTGCGCCTCCTCCGCCGCACGGCGGGAGGCGGTGATTTCCATCTCCATGCGCGCGATCAAATCCTTGAGATTGCGGGATCTGTCGGCCAATTCGGCCACGCGCGCGCCTTCATCGGCATCACTTTTCTCGGCCTCGCCGATGCGGCGCTGCCGTTCCTCGATCAAAGCGGCGAGGCGCTCCTGCTCGCCTTGCAAGGTCTCGATATCTTTCTTCAGCGCTTCGCGGTCCGTCGCGATGGTCTGGCGCAGACGCGCCAATTCCGTGAGGTCGGAGGCCAGCGCCTCGGCTTCCTCGCGCAAATCCGGCACCACTGCGCCCAGCAAGATCGCGCTACGCAGCGCCAACAGCACGTCCTCAGGCTCGACGATCACTGCCGGCGGCGGAGAACGGCCCATGCGCTGCAACGCCGCCAGAACTTCGGCAATGACATCGCGGCGGCTTTCCAGCGAACGCCGAATCGCCTGCTCGCTGCCATCAAGGGTTAACAGGCGCTGCTCCAGCGCCGTGACGCGATCCTCCGCGCCGCGAATCCGGTCGGTCGTTTCCAGAAGGACGCGATTCAACTCGGCGCGGTCGGCGCTCAAGCTGGCGATTTCCGCCTGCAAAGCCTTGCGCCGCTCCTCACGGGCGGCAAGATCAGCCTCCAGGTTCTGTAATTCCTCGCGCTGCCGATTGCCATCATCGGCCTGCTCCTGAGCCGGAATCGACTCGGCAACAGGCTCTTCCTGCGCGCGAGCCGGCGAAAGCACAGACATGCTCACAGCAACCGACAGCGCCAGGCCCGTCATGAGCCAGCGAAAACCGGAGATAGCAGAGATCTGGAAACGCAATACCATCAGCGCCCTGAAGCAGCCCGTGACGGCCCTGCCGCAACTTTTCGGCCGCGCCTGTGTTCAACCATACCCGTAGCAACAACCCGTGAGATACCCCAGTCTCAGGCGCGATGGTAGGGGTGACCCGCGAGAATCGTCAGGCCACGGTATACCTGCTCCAGCACCAGCGCACGCACAATCTGGTGAGGCATTGTCATGGCCCCGAACGAAAGCACAAGCGCGGAAGCGTTACGCACGCTGGCATCCAATCCATCCGGACCACCAATAGCCAGATTGATGGCGCCCTCGCCGCTGTCACGCCATGCGGATAACCTGTGAGCAAAGTCTTCGCTGTCGCAGTTTGCGCCGCGCTCATCAAAAACGATCAGCGGCCCGGGCAAGCTGCGCGACAGCAATGCTCGCCCTTCATCTGCCTTGCGCTGGATGGCATTGCGTGACGGACTTTCCGCCAGCTCCGCCATGTCCACACCGCCAAACCCGAGCGCACGCGCCAACGGGCCAGCGCGCTCGGCATACCGCTCGACCAAGGCTCGCTCGGGGCCGGCCTTGAGCCGCCCCACCGCAAGGACGAGAATACGCACGCCGATCAGCCGTCGAGTTTCTCTTTGGGTCGATCCGGGCTCCAGATCTTCTCAAGATTATAGAAGCCGCGCACCTCAGGCTTGAAAACATGGACGATGATGTCGCCCACGTCGATAAGCACCCAATCACAAGCCGGCAATCCCTCAACCCGGATGGGGCCGATGCCGGCATCCTTGAGCGCCGAAACCACCTTGTCGGCGATAGCGCCGACATGCCTGTCCGACCGCCCGGAGGCAATCAGCATGGTATCCGCAATTGACGACCGGCCGATGAGGTCGATCTCGACGATTTCCTCGGCTTTCATGTCCTCAAGCTGCAAGCGCGCGATGTCCGCGGCGCGTGTGGCGGCGTCATCAGCCTGCGCGCTCTGCGCATCCTGGCGCCTCAGCAATGGCGCCTCGTGAGCGCCGTATTCCGATAACTGGCTCAGTGCCTGCCCCTTTTTGGTAGCGGAGCGCCCAATTGCGCTCGTCGTTTAAAGATAGTCTCACAAATCCGACGCTTCAACGACAGCATGTCGGGAAACGGGTAATTTGCGCTGGAAAGCTTGGTTTGCCACATACTCTTTATGGAATTTACGCCCCGTTCCGCGCCGCAGCCTCGCGGATCTGCGTCGAAGACAACGGCGAGCGCGGCCCATAAAGGAAGGTCCATGCTGGCAGCGGCGCGGAGGCCAGCAGGCCGGCATCCTCTTCCGGAATTCTGTAGCGCGCGAGCGTTACCGCTGCGCGTGCATTGACCGCCTGCAATGTCGACCCCGGCCGGTCGATGATGGCAATCGGCACCAGCCGGGCGATATCGCGCCAACGCTGCCAGCGATGAAAGCCCTTCAGATTATCGGCACCCATGATCCAGACGAAATCCACCTGCGGACAGCGGCGCTTGAGATAGGCGATGGTGTCATAGGTAAAGTGGGTGTCGATATCGGCCTCAAAGCCGGTAATGTCGATTCGCGGGTGCCTGGCCACTGCCGCGGCGGCTTTCATGCGCTCTGCCAACGGCGGCAAAGAGGAGTTATCCTTCAGCGGATTACCGGGGGTGACGATCCACCACACGCGGTCCAGTTGCAGCCGCTTCAGCGCTGCAAGGCTGGCAAGGCGATGGCCGTCATGCGCCGGATTGAATGAGCCCCCGAAGAGGCCGATGCGCAAGCCGGGCGCGTGCGGCGGCAAAACCGGAAGAGCCCCCCTCATGCCGCCCGCCCCTTGCTGCCGCGCTTCATCAAGGCCGGGTCTGCCCGTTTCCGTGGATGCGATATTTGAACGATGTCAACTGCTCCACACCCACCGGCCCGCGTGCATGCATGCGCCCTGTGGCAATGCCAATCTCCGCCCCGAAACCGAACTCGCCCCCGTCTGCGAACTGCGTCGACGCGTTATGCGCGACGATGGCCGAATCGACCTCACGCTGAAAACGCACCGCCGCATCCCCATTGGCGGTGATGATCGAATCGGTATGGTGCGATCCGTAGGTTTCGATGTGATCAATGGCAGCGGCGATATCGTCGACGACCTTCGCAGAAATGATGGCGTCTTCGTATTCCGTGCGCCAATCCTCGTCCGTCGCGGCCTTGACACGCTCATCCACGGCCTGGGTCGCCGCATCGCCGCGCACCTCACAACCTGCGTCGAGCAGCGCAGTCACCAGCGGTTTCAGGTGTGTGCCCGCAACCGCCCTGTCGACGAGCAGCGTTTCCGCCGCGCCGCAGATGCCGGTTCGGCGAAGCTTGGCATTGAGCAGCACCGTGCGCGCCATCTCAAGATCGGCATCCGCGTGGACATACACGTGGCAAACGCCGTCGAGATGGGCGAACACCGGCACACGCGCTTCCGCTTGGACACGGCCCACGAGGCCCTTGCCGCCGCGGGGCACGATGACATCGATGGTGCCTTCAAGCCCGCCAAGCAGCAAGCCCACTGCATCCCTGTCCCGCACGGGAACGATCTGTACGGCATCGGCAGGCAAACCGGCTTGCTCCAGCCCGGTACGCAGCGCCGCAACCAGCCGCGCCGCCGAACGGAAGCTCTCCGAACCTGCACGCAGAACTGCCGCATTGCCGGCCTTCACGCACAAGGAGCCGGCGTCGGCGGCAACATTGGGGCGGCTTTCAAAGATGACGCCGATCACACCGAGTGGCACGGCTACACGCTCGATGACCAGACCGTTAGGGCGATTGAAGGTCGCGAGCAATCGGCCGACAGGATCAGGCAAATCGGCAACCGCCTCAACCGCCGATGCAATTGCCTCGACACGCGCCGGCGTCAGTTGCAGCCGGTCGATAAACGCTTCGATACGACCAGCAGCGCGCGCCTCGGCGACATCTTCGGCATTCGCCGCGAGGAGGCCATCGGCATCGTCGCGAATCGCGCGTGCGGCATTGCGCAGCGCCGTTGCACGCTCGGCGTCCGATGCCAATGCCAGTATGCGCCCGGCCTTGCGAGCACGGCGTCCGATATCGAGCATCAGTTCATTCAATGGGACGACAGTTCCTGCCCCGTCGCGAGACACATCGATGTCAGCAGCAGTACCTGTCATATTCCGTAACCCCTCAGACCCGGAAGCCGAAAACGATCAGCCACCGCCATTTCCGTTCATGTATCACGCCCGCCGGGCGCGTGGTCAAGCGCGCCCTCCGGTATCTCGCGCCCGAACAGCACCAGATCGTCGCGATGAATCACCGTCGCACGGCCACCATGCCCGAGCAATCTTTCGATATCCTGTGTCGAATGCCCGGCGATCAACCCCGCCTCGTCAGCGTCGTAGCCAATGATGCCACGGCCTATCTCGCGCCCGTCCGGACCGCGGACGGAAACCGCATCACCGCGATGGAAGTTGCCCTCCAGCTTTCTCACACCAGCTGGCAACAGGCTTGCGCCATTGCGAAGCGCCCGCTCCGCCCCGGCATCAACATGCAGCACACCATGAGGCTGCAACGTGCCGGCAATCCACTTTTTGCGTGCGGTCACCGGGTTTGAGGGCGACAGGAACCATGTGCCACGCGCGCCGTTCATCACTGCGCTCACAGGGCCATCCACGCGTCCATCGGCAATGAGCATGCAGGCCCCGCCAGCGGTCGCGATCTTGCCGGCCTCCACCTTGGTACGCATGCCTCCGCGCGACAGCTCCGAAGCCGCTCCCCCGGCCATAGCCTCGATAGCGGGCGTGATCTCCTCCACCAGCGGAATGTGCCGCGCATCCGGATTACCGTTAGGCGGGGCGGTATAGAGACCATCGACATCCGACAGCAAAATCAGCAGATCCGCACCTACCATCGTGGCAACACGGGCAGCCAGTCTGTCATTATCACCGTATCGAATCTCGCTGGTCGCGACCGAATCGTTCTCATTGATGATCGGCACAGCGCGCAATTCCAGCAGCTTGGTGATAGTTGCGCGGGCATGCAGGTAACGGCGGCGTTTTTCGGTATCCGAAAACGTCAGCAGGATTTGCCCGGCAATTATTTCATGCACGGCCAGCGCCTCGGTCCAGCGTCGTGCAAGCGCGATCTGCCCAACCGCCGCCGCGCCCTGGCTTTCCTCCAGCCTGAGAGGACCGGCCGGCAAGTGCAGCACAGTGCGCCCGAGCGCTATCGCGCCGGATGACACCACAATGACCTCGGTGCCTTTTTCATGCAGACGGGCGATATCGTGGACAAGAGCGGCAAGCCAGCTACGCTTCAGCCGGCCGCGCTCCCGATCCACCAGCAGCGAGGAGCCGACCTTGATCACAACGCGACGGAACCGCCCCAAATCGGGCAGACGCGCGGATACGGCAGGAATGGCGACAGCGTCAGTCATCATAATCTGTCAACTAAAGGAAAACGTGGAGCCGATATTTATCCGACCCGAGCCGGGAAGAAAGCGAAAACTGCCATCAGGGGCAATAACCGCTTCACGGCTGCCACGCATCCTCCGTTTCATCGCCTGCCTCAGCGGCTTTTTCCTCGTCGATGATCCGCACCAACCGCCGCAGCGCCTCGTCCACGCCTTCGCGGGACGCTGAGGACAGCAGCAGCGGTTGCTGGCCAGCGACCTCCGCCAGTGCCGCCACACGTTCGGCCCGCGTTTCCTCATCAAGCGCATCGACTTTGGAAAGCGCCAGCACCTCCGGCTTATCGGCCAGATCCGCGCCGTATGCCTCCAGCTCCGCACGGATCACAGCATAGGAGCCGGCAACATCCTCGGATGTCGCATCCACCAGATGCAACAACACGCGGCAGCGCTCGACATGGCCGAGGAAGCGATCCCCAAGCCCTGCCCCCTCATGCGCACCTTCGATCAAACCCGGAATATCAGCCAGCACAAAGCTTCGACCATCGATAGCGACAACGCCAAGCCCCGGATGCAGCGTGGTGAACGGATAATCTGCGATCTTCGGCTTGGCTGCGCTCACCGCCGCGAGGAACGTTGACTTGCCAGCATTGGGCAAGCCCACGAGTCCGGCATCGGCAATAAGTTTCAGCCGCAACCAGATCCACATCTCCGTGCCTTCCTGCCCGGGATTGGCCCGGCGAGGCGCTTGATTCGTGGATGATTTGAAATAGGCATTGCCGAATCCGCCATTGCCGCCGCGAGCCAGCACGACGCGCTGGCCCACCTCAGTCAGATCCGCCAGCAGCGTTTCGTTATCCTCGGCAAAAACCTGCGTACCCGCCGGCACCTTGAGCACAGCGTCGGGGCCGCGCGCGCCCGAGCGATTACGGCCCATGCCGTGGCCGCCCGTGCGTGCACGGAAATGCTGTTGGTAGCGATAATCGATCAGCGTGTTGAGACTGTCGACGCACTCGACCACAACATCCCCGCCGCGACCGCCGTCGCCACCATCCGGCCCACCGAACTCGATGAACTTTTCGCGGCGAAATGAAACACAGCCCGCCCCGCCATTACCGGAGCTGACAAAAACCTTCGCCTGATCGAGAAACTTCATCTTTATGCGAGCCCGTTACAAAAACCCCCGGCTGACACAAACAACCGGCACACAACGACAGATTTTGGCCTTTTCGTCGAAACGCAAAAGACCATAGCATTTTATTTTACGCACTTATCAGAACAAAGCAGCATCCATTTTGCTCGAAACCCTGCCTGCGTTTAATTCGACAGATCGAACTGAACGCAGGCTGTTTCGCGACAGCAAAATAGCCGGAACGTCAGGCTACGAGCGCTGGGATACGGCGCGCGCGTCCCAGAACCGTGTCCAGATGCGGCAAAGTGCAGTCGAGCGAGCGCGAATACCGAGGCGTTTCGCCCACAATCACAAAACCAAGCTTTTCCTGCACCCGGATGGCGGCATGGTTGCCGGCAAAAACTCCGGATGTGATGTGGACAACGTCGTGAAGCGTGAAAAACGTATCCACAAAAGTTTCCACCGCCTCACTCATCAATCCGCGGCCCCACCAGGATTCACCCAGCCAATAACCGAGCGTCAACGCCCCGTCACGTTGCTGGAGCGAAATCGCGCCGCAAGGCTCGTTTCTGTCCTCAATCACGAAGTGGGCACCGTCCCCACGCGTATTTTCACGTGCAGCACGCGCAAGATACTCATAGGTATCGTCAATCTTGCAGGGCCAAGGGACATTGGATAACCGCTGCGCGACACCCCGCGTCATCAAGACATTTAGCGCAGGCGCATCATCCTTGCACACTGGACGCAGGATCAGCCGATCAGTTGTGATGGCTTCATTCAGCATGACCGTCTCCCCGTTCGTGTCGCTGCGTAACCCGGGAATGGGGCGCGAGTGAGATCGCATCCGCCATATCGGTGAAACGGTACCTGAACGGGAAGAAGTTTCATGCCTTGGCGATGCAGGCCATTGTGAGCAAAACACCAGGCGCAGGCGGCATCGGCACGGGCAGCCATCTGTACGCGACCCACAATATGGGCAATCGCGCTGGCGACGTCGGCGATGATAGTGCGAATGGTCATCTGTTTGCTCCGGTCCTGCCCGCACCCTTGCGGGACGAAATGACAAAGGGGAAAATGGCATCCCATTTTCCCCCGTCAAAGGATCGCAAGCTGAAGCAATACGAGCCGCCGCCGGGCTGATGGAATGCCGGCGAAAGCCCTCTGTCGGACAGCTTTCGCCTGTTTACTCTGCTGCTTCCTGCACCGCGTTGATGCGGACGTAGGAGCGTGCGTGACGCGTCAGAAACTCGACATGCCCTTCAACGAGAGCGAAAAGGGTATGATCCTTGCCGATACCGACGTTATCGCCAGGATGAACCTTCGTGCCACGCTGGCGGACAATAATGTTGCCCGGAATGACGCGCTCGCCGCCATACTTCTTGACGCCAAGGCGCCGGCCGTCCGAGTCGCGACCGTTGCGGGATGAACCGCCTGATTTTTTGTGGGCCATGATAGACTCCCGAATTATTGAATGCCGTTAAGCCGTCCCAGTAGCGCACCCCTTGGCGCGCCGTTTCTGAACAGCCTGAAACTAATGACAGAACGGGCTGCTTATTCAGCGGCCTCGGCCTGAGCCTCCGGCTTCACCGGGCGCGGAAGCGCCGTACCGCCGAGGAGGATATCGGTGATGCGCACCACGGTCAGCTCCTGACGATGGCCACGCTTGCGCTTGGAATTCTGGCGGCGACGCTTCTTGAAAGCGATGACCTTCTTGCCGCGGGTCTGCTCAACCACCTCACCGGCGACCGATGCGCCTGCAACGACGGGAGCGCCAACCTCAATGCCGTCTGTGCCCTTGGAGAGCACGAGCACGTCGTCAAACGTCACCGCAGCGCCTGCATCGAGAGCAAGCTTTTCAATCGTGATGACGTCGTCGGCGGCAACAGTATACTGCTTGCCGCCAGTCTTGATGACTGCGAAAGTCATTGGTCTGTCCTGCTACTGATCCTCTCTTGCCGATATCCGTCCACACACCGAAGCATGGCAGACAGATTGACCGACAGAGCGGCTTTTTCTGTGTTTTTAAGAAACGAAGCGCGTCAAGCTGGTGATGCCGACGCCGTCGATTCCGACGGATGCAGAATCCCCCTCACGGAGGCCCCTCGCATTTGAAGTGTTTCGTTTAATTCTCCTGCCCGCTACTGTCAACGAAAATCTGGAAAAGTGCTTCAAAGCCTCTTGATCTTCGTGCCGACTCGGCTAATAAGGTCACCACCGCGAGCGGAGAGGTGGCAGAGTGGTTGAATGCACCGCACTCGAAATGCGGCATGGGGGCAACTCCATCGGGGGTTCAAATCCCTCCCTCTCCGCCATACTTCTTTCCCTAAAAATTTGAAATCACTTAATTTATTGAGAAACAGAGCTGTTTATGCCGCATCATACACGAGAGCGGCAGACAGACATTGTTTCTGTACGTAGCTTGTGTCGGCCTTAAACCCCTTGTGTCCGCCTTAAACTCATGGGGCTGGATACTGACCACGGCGACATGGATAGACATGGTCTCCCGACGATTGAACGATCTCGGATCTGCGGCCTTCAGACGTGCCCTCAACGTCACAGGGGATTTGATTTTTATTCCCTAGCCCGAGTCTCCCGAGAGCAAATTCTCGATGGCAGGCCATGTAAATAAAGAAGACTTCAAGCTTAATCCGCCTTCATGTAAAATTAAAGCCAAGATTATAGGATTGCGTTTTTTCGCATGGTTGATATCCATTGCCAAGCTCGCATCTGAGCGGATTATGGGGGATGATATGCGCAAGCTTTTATTGACAGTCGCCGGAGCGTGCCTGATTTCTCTTGGCTCTGGCGCGGCTGGAGCCCAGACTGTCGGTGATTGGGTTTTAGGTAATTTTCAAGGGAGCGGTTATTGGTTCCCTGGTGTGATTGCGAATGTTGCCGGCGACAAGGTCACCATCCGTTATGATGATGGCGATCTTGAAACTGTTTACGCAAATGCTGTTCGCCCTTATGATTGGTCAGTAGGTACGCGTGTTGAATGCAACTTTAAGGGCGCTGGCGACTGGTATGCTGGCAGGATTACCTCTCTCAGTGGAGAGCGCCTTAGCATCGCATATGAAGATGGCGACAAAGAAACGACAAAAACGGGTAAGTGCCGGTCACGCTGACAGCACTCTGGCAACCTCTGCAGACAGCAACGTCATGCGGGGTACTTTTGCATTGGGTCTAAGATCGATAGGATGGCAGTCAATCTGGATGCATAACATCCAGTATTAAGCTGTTGGCAGCTACATTAAAGCGTTTTAAGCAAAGTGGATACCGCTTTGCTTAAAACGCGTAAAACCAATAAGGTAGAATATTTCTGCGTTTCAACGAAATGCTGAAATGCTCTGGGCAGTGTATCGGCACCGATCTCTCTTAGCCCGAGCAACTCGGGCTAGAACAATGAATCTCCAGCACCGGATGTTATAAGTTGAAAGCATAGCCGCGAGATAATTTTTCGCGCCCCGCTCATGAGCAGGGTATACTGTCGCGGAATCTCCTTCACGGTAGACATACGCGCATCCTGGCTCTAATTGCCGCTAACGTTTGATTGGTTAGACATACAGATATAGAAATATCGCTTGTTTACTTCAGATGCTTTATTTCATCGGACGGTTTATTAAGCTGATAATTCTACGCTACATACAAATATAACTTAAAAGCAGCGACGGCGATTTCCATTCTATTTCTGATCGCTCCTATATGCCCGAGACCGGCCGCCCGGCTGATCATCAAGCCATGTTGACAGAGCAGAATACAATACATATACATTTCGTATATAGATCAATTTCAGAGATTGTTCATGGGAATCGTAAAAATCGATGACGACCTGCATGAGGATGTTCGTCGGGCAAGCACGGTGATGTGCCGCTCCATCAACGCACAGGCAGAGTTCTGGATGAAAATCGGCATGTTGGCTGAGGCCAATCCAACGCTTTCCTTTAACGACATCACGAAGATGCAGTTGGAAGCGGCAGAAGTGCATACAAAAAATTTGGTAGTCGCCTGAGATGGTGAAGACGCCTGATGAACTGGCACTCATGCGTGCATCTGGCAAAATGCTGGCAGCAGTATTCGAGATGCTGAACAGGCAAGACTTGATCGGCATGTCGACACTGCAAGTCAACGATCTGGTCGAAGCCTTTATCACCGAGGATCTCGCCGCCCGCCCCGCAAGCAAGGGACAATATGGATTTGAGTATGTTCTGAACTGTTCGATCAACCATGTCGTCTGCCACGGCATCCCCAATTCAGGCGAGATTATCTGTGATGGCGACATTGTGAATTTCGACATCACACTGGAAAAGAACGGTTTTATCGCAGATTCGAGCAAGACCTACCTGGTGGGCAACCCTCCACCTGCCGCACGGCGGCTGGTACGTGTCGCGTGCGAAGCTATGTGGAGGGGTATCAAGCAGGTTCGCCCCGGAGCCCACCTTGGCGACATCGGCTTCGCGATCGAACGGCACGCAAAGAGAAACGGCTATTCGGTCGTGCGAGAGTTCTGTGGGCATGGCATTGGTCGCGAAATGCATGAGGAACCACAGATTCTCAATTTCGGGCGCCCCGGAACAGGTATGAAATTGCGCGAGGGCATGGTCTTCACCATCGAGCCGATGGTGAACCAGGGCACCCGAAAGGTTTCAACCAACGACGACGGTTGGACGGTCATAACCAATGATGGGAAGCTCTCCGCCCAATTCGAGCATACGGTCGCCGTAACGAGAACTGGCTTCGAAGTCCTGACGCTGCGTGGCGAAGAAACAGCAATATAGGAAGGCAGAGTGTGAGGTTTCTGATGGCAGCTTGCGGCATCAGTTGAATATCCATTGGCAGACTATTTTCTAAAGAATTTTACGTTCAATTTAATTTAGCGATTTGAATGCAAAGTGCTTTAGGCTGAAATATTGCAGATATCGCATTTCGACTCTCAATTATATTATACTATGTCGCCAGCGTTGCTCTCGACTACGCCCATATCCGGGCATCGACATGCTTTGCCGTTCCAACCGCCTCAGTTTGCCGGCCGATTGACTTCCTCCAAACCCGACCTATGGTCGTAGCAACCTGAGAGGTTGCAGTAGCGGGTTGACGGACGACAGCATGGCTGTGTCGAATTAAGAACCGTTAT
Source organism: Pseudochelatococcus contaminans (assembly GCF_014195635.1). Taxonomy (GTDB): domain Bacteria; phylum Pseudomonadota; class Alphaproteobacteria; order Rhizobiales; family Beijerinckiaceae; genus Pseudochelatococcus; species Pseudochelatococcus contaminans. The sequence continues at coordinate 205,796 of NZ_JACICC010000004.1, forward strand.
GCCACGGTCGATAACGAGGGGGAAATGCCGGTATGAAACGCCGACCCGACCGTTCCATAAGCGCGCCTCCCGGTGGATTCGCGCAGATTCCTTTCATGTGGGCATCATTCGCCTTTACGACCGCCGGCAAAATGGCGTCCGCGATGGCGCATAATCTGTCCGCTGTTCAGGCTGGGCATACCACCGAAGATGCGCCCCTGCACTGGACAACACCGCATAAGGTGGCGTTGGAGATTGAGGCGGCGACGTTGCGCGACTTCTCCACGGGAAAGGGACCAGACGGCGCGACACTCATCTGCACGCCGCTGGCTTTTCATCGCGCCACGATCGCCGATTTCTCACCCAGGCACAGCCTCGTTGCTGCGCTGCAGGAGGAGGGCCTCGACAATATCTTCGTCATAGACTGGCAACCGGCAACAAGCGAGATGCGCCACAAGTCTCTCGACAGCTATTTCAGCGACCTCAACGTTCTTGTCGACAGCTTACCGCAGCCAGTTGATATTATTGGACTTTGCCAGGGCGGATGGATGGCCCTTGCCTATGCTGCAAGGTTTCCGCACAAGGTTCGAAAACTCGTGCTGGTGGGTGCGCCAGTAGATATTGCCTCGGGCATGAGCACTTTGTCAGCACTGGCGGCACGCGTCCCCGACAATGTCTTCGAGCATCTTGTGGAGCTGGGGGGCGGCACCATTTGCGGCAAGCGTGCGCTTGAAATTTTAGCGCCCGCCGGCATCGATGAATCATACATGTTTCAGACTCTGCAGATTGATCCCGGTGCGCCGCCGGAAGATCTTGCCGCCCTGCGTGAAACTTTCGACACCTGGTTCTGGACGACTATCGATATCCCCGGCCGCTATTATCTCGATGTCGTCACGCGCATTTTTAAACAGAACCGTCTCGCGTCCGACCAACTCAAAGTGCTTGGGCAGATCTCGGTATTGTCACGCGTGACATCTCCCATGCTTCTGCTGGCAGCCGAACAGGATGAGTTCGTCGCCCCGACCCAGCTCTTTACCGCTGAAAAGCTCACCAGTTCTCCCCCCGACGCAGGGCGCAAGATCATGGTGCCCGGTAACCACCTCAGCCTGTTTCTCGGCGGCAGAACCGTGAAGCAAATCTGGCCGCAAATCGGACGTTGGCTTCTGCAACCTGCTTGAACCATCCCAAAAATAAGAACTATTTTTTGCGTTCCACCAGAAAGCAGAAAAGACGCGCCCGGAATAATCCGGGCGCGTCTTTTTGTCAGGAACAACTTGTTTAGAGTGCAGCAAGCAATCTCAATGTTTTAGAAGTCACGCTGAAGGCGGATGCGGCTCGTCACGACATCCTCGGAGCGCTGGCCTTTCAGCAGAAGCTCGTTCTGGAAAGACTTGCGGTCAACCTTGGAGTACAGAACCTCGACACCGATATCGAACTCGCTGACCGGCGACCAGATCACGTTCGATCCCACAGACCAGGCGTCGAAGTTACGCAGATCGGCATATTCGGTTTTGGCCGAAGTGTTGTAAGACACGCCGGAATAGCTGCCGAAGAGACTCTGGCGCACGCCAGGTGTCCAGTAGTGCAGGAAGGCAGCCGTCGCGTTCCAGCCGCGGGTCTTCTTGATGTCGCCGTTGACGATAGCGCCATCGACGGCACTGACCGTGAAATCGGCATATTCAATGTCACCGATACCGATATAGCTTAGCGCGCCATCAGCATATGTGCCCTGCAACCACAGCACATCACCCTTGGCAAGAGCCGACAAGTCCAGCTTTACGCCACCCTGCACGGCCCAACCGTAAGTCGTATCGACGCGCTGGCCCCAAGACCCGCCAAGCGGGGTGTAGATCGATGCGGAATTCAGCTGATGAAGAGCACCGGCCAACTGCGCAGAGCCCCAATCCTGCTCGACATTGAGGTTGGCCACGACATCGGGAACACGTTGACCGGCCGCGTCATAGAAGTGATCGCCGGTGCGGCGTGCATTGGCGTCTTCGATCGACAGGGTTGCCGAGAAGCCGTTGCCGAAGGTCGCCGTGTAGGCAAAGAGGTTGGTGGTGAGGTCCGAACCGAAAGATCCCTCAAAGCCGTTGGCCCAGTTGAGATCGTTGGCATAAAAGTCGAAGAACGACGTCGCATGACCAGCAGTCAGGCCAGCCCACTGGATGAACGCCTTTTCGAGCAGGGCGCCCTTGTCCGAGGAATCGAAGATGCCGGAGTTCTGGTCGATCTCATAACGCAGGAACGCGCGCAGGGTGCCGTAGTCGGTCGGCGTGCGGACGTCCACATCAAGGCGGCCACGGGCACGGAAACCGGTTGCGTCTTGCTCGCGGCCATCTTTCCGCGCGGATACCAAGTTGCCGCTCGAGTCAAAGTCGAGAATGGTGCGGCCCTTGGGCTGCGTATAACCAAACTCGGCCCGGACATGGCCGCCGATGCGGATGCAGGAATCGGTGCCCGGAACGAAGAAGAAGCCGTCGCCTTCTGCACTGCAAACGCGTACATATTCGACCGGCTGACTCTTGGTGACGGGAAGGTCGGCGGCAAACGCCGCAGGCACAACCATCATGACGGCAGCGCCGCCCATCAGCATTCCCTTTACAGACCTCACCATGCTGCCCTCTCCTGTTTCAGCACTTCAACAGTCCTGCCGTGCAATTCGCCCATGCCGGGGCCGGGAAGCGCCCTCCAGCGTTACTGACGACGACGACAACGTACACAATTACGTGATTTACACAGTAAATATTCCCGTTGCAATAAAAATCAACTCGCCTTCAACATAACCGATATCAGTTTTTAACTATGAAAAACTTCCGCCTGCAAAACAGGCATCCGGTGAAGCTTTAATGGCACAGTGACAATTTTTCGTGCAACACCCTTTTTGCTATAAATCAAACAAATGGCATTAACTACGTCGACACACCAACCACCGGAAAATAACAATAACCGCAGAAGGATAACCTGATATTTCATCACAATATCAATGCTATGCAATATTGGTAAGATGCGGCTACCTCATGATCGAAACCTTTCCGCATTTACTTCGCAGTGCCCCGAAAAATACTTGAAAAGCTTGAACTTAGCCTGAAACGTATTCGTGTCTGGTTTCGCATAAATGTCGGGCGACACGTATAAACTGTGCTGAGTTGACGCATTCTTGCCGCAAGGGCCTCACCGGGAAGCGATATTCCGAATAACTTCACATGACGGATGCTATAAGAACCACCAACACAACCTCGGGGTGAGGATCGACCATTAAATTCGTCATCCTGCGAGCTTGCGAGACGTTATCCATGTCAATTGCGCCATCCGGCATGCAACGTGGCAGGACGTCCTCAATACCCGCCAGGTCATGTCCGCGCGGTTGTGTTGAACGTTTTAGGACACCGACAATCCTGTAAGATACCCGGTGAATGTCGAAACCGGCTTGTAAGCAGAAGGTGAGCGGATCAATGGCGAAGACACATGTAGAGCATCTTCTGCTGGGGGGCGGGCTTGCCAGCGCGACCGCCGCCGAGACACTGCGGCATGAAGGCGCGAAGGGCGGTATTCTGATCCTTTCCGAGGAAAGTATCTCGCCTTATTATCGGCCATTCCTGTCCAAGGAATATCTTGTTCAGCATCAAGACCCTTCCAAGCTGCAGATTTTCCCCGAGTCCTTCTATGCCCAGCAGGACATCCGGCTGATGCTAAACACGACCGCCGTCAAGGTGGATACGCAAAAGAAATTCATCGCCACGGCATCCGGGCAGGTCATCACCTACGACAAGCTGCTCATTGCCACGGGCGCCAAGCCCAAGCCCATTCACATTCCGGGCGCGGAACTCGACGGCGTTTACTCCCTGCGCCGGCGCAGCGAGGGCGAGGCCATCCGCCATGCCGGCCTTGAGGCCAAGCGTGCCGTCGTGATGGGCGGCAGCTTCCTGGGCATGGAAATTGCCATGTCGCTGCGTCATCTTGGCCTTGATGTCACGATTGTCGAAATCGGCAATCGGGTGCTTCAGCATCTCGAATCGCAGTTACTGTCCAATTTCTTCCACAGCTTCGCCGAGGCGCAGGGGCTGACGATCCACCTGCTCGATGACGTCATTGCCATTGAAGGCGACGACAACGGCAACGTCCGCTCCGTCACGACGCGCGGGGGCAAGGTCATCCCCACAGATATGGTCGTCGTCAGCATCGGCGTGGATGCAGCGACCTCGTTCCTCTACGGCACGGGCATCGATCTGGACCGGGGGCGTGTGCTGGTTGACGAGTTTATGGCGACAAACGTGCCGGGCGTATTCGCCGCTGGTGATGTCACCACTTTTTACGATCCGGTCTTCCGTGACATGCGCCACATCGAACATGCCGATAATGCCATGCGGCAGGGACGGATCGCGGCGCGTAATATGCTGGGCAAGCGCCAGCGCTATGAGCAGGTTTCATACTTTTTCTGTGAGGTCGGCGACCTCAGTTTCAGCGCGCTCGGCATCACGGAAGACGCCGACGAATGGATCGGCCGCGGCAGCCTTGAAGACCGCTCGTTCGCGATGTTCTATCTACGGGAAGGCATCGTGCGCGGCTATTTCTCGATGGGCCGGCCGGCCAGCGAGACGCGAACCGCCGAGGGGCTGATCCGTTATCGGGTCAACGTATCGGACCGAATCGACCGCATTGCCGACGCCAACATCCCGCTGGATGATATTCCGACCCAGAACGTGCTTGTGTTGCAGGGCGGCGGCGCGCTGGGCGCTTTCGAGACCGGCGTGGTGCAGGCGCTGGAAGAAGAAGGCATTTATCCGGATATCGTTGCCGGCGTCTCCATCGGCGCGATCAACGGAGCCGTCATCGCCGGCAACCCGCGCAACCCCACAGAGGCCCTGACCGCATTCTGGAAAGACCTCACCGTCACGGTGCCCGGTCTGTTGCCGGAGGATTTGCGCCGCACGGCTGTCTCAATGCAGATTCTGGCTTTCGGCGTGCCGAAATTCTTCCGGCCGCGTTGGTTGCCGCCGGCGCTCGACCTGACGCAACTGCCGCTGAACTGGACAAGTTATTACGACACGTCGCCGATGAAGGCGCTGCTGGCGAAGTACGTCGACTTTTCCAAGCTGAAGAACGGCCCCGTTCGGCTGCTGGTGAGCGCGGTCAACGTGACCACAGCCGAGCTTGAGGTTTTCGACAGTTATGTTGACGACCTCACGCCGGACCACATCCTCGCGAGCGGTAGCCTGCCGCCGAGCTTCCCGTGGACCGAAATCAACGGCAAATCCTACTGGGACGGTGGCATCATCAGCAATTCACCGCTTGATATTGTGCTCGACCGTTGCGGGCCGGAGGGCAAGCAGGTTTATGCAGTGGACCTTTTCGCCTCGCAAAAGCCCCTGCCCCAGAACCTGATCGAAGTGCGCTCGCGGCTGAGTGAGATCATCTATTCCGAGCGCGTACGCAACGATATTCGCGTTCGCGAAGTGGTCAGCGCCTATCGCGGACTTATCGAGCACGTCCTCAGCCATGTCGAGGAAGAAACGGCGGCCCGCATTCGCCAGCGGCCCTACTACATCCAGTTGATGGGCGACGGCGCGCCGATGAAGATCACCCGCTTCCTGCGTGTCGGTACGCAGGGCGAATCATCATCTCGCGACTTTGATTTTTCGGATTTCGCCATCAGCGAAAATCACAGGGAGGGCTATGAGCTGGCCCGCAAAACGCTACAAGAGTTGCGTGAACAAGAGCTGGAAGAGTTGCACGAGCGCGAGCTGGAAAGCGAGCTGAAACAACCGCTTGCCGATGTCGCGGAGTAAAATGCCAGTATAAGTCACCGGGGTTCAAGCGCATGCGTTGGCCTGAACCCCGGTGACTTCAGACTGTTTGGCTTTGTGTAAGTTCTGGCGGATCGCGCTCAGGAACCCGCGTATTTTGCGCGCAACCGCTGAGCCACGCGCTCGGGGACGAAATGGGCGACATCGCCGCGCATCTTTGCGATCTGCCGCACGAGCGTTGCGGTGATGGGGCGAGTTGCCGGGGACGCGGGCAGAAAGACCGTCTGCACGTCAGGCGCCATAGCGCCGTTCATCCCGGCCATTTGCATCTCGTAATCCAGATCAGTACCGTCCCGCAGCCCGCGAATCAGCAGCGATGCACCATGTTGCCGGGCGGTGTCGACCACGAGGCCATCGAACGTGACGACATCGAAGTCCACACCGGCTGCCGCCGCGACCGGCGCACATTCTTCCCGCAACATGTCAGCCCGCTCATCCACACTAAACAGGGGCGTTTTGCCGGGGTGGATGCCGATGGCGACAATCAGCCTGTCAGTCAGCAGCACAGCGCCGCGCACGATATCGATGTGACCGTTGGTCACCGGATCGAACGAACCCGCGTAAATCGCCGCACGCGTCCTGCCCTGCTGCGTCATGCCCTGTCCTCCCTCGCCCTTGCCGTTCAGGCTTCCGGCGCATCCACGTCGTAACCGTCCTCGCCTTCACCTTCGTCGCTGATGCGCTCCACCGAAACGACGCGCTCATCTTCCGAGGTGTTGAATACGATAACGCCCTGTGCAGACCGCCCTGTCAGGCGGATACCGTCGACCGGCACGCGAATAAGCTGTCCGCCATCAGTGACCAGCATGATCTGATCCGTCGGCTCAACCGGGAAAGAGCCGATGAGCTGGCCGTTGCGCTCGTTCACCGCCATGGCGACGATGCCCTTGCCGCCGCGCCCGGTGACCCGGTACTCGTAAGCGGATGTGCGCTTGCCATACCCGTTTTCAGACAGCGTGAGCACGAACTGTTCGGCGGCGCTCAGCTCCGCATAACGTTCCTGACCAAGCGCGATATCCTGCGTGGCTTCAGCGCCCGGCTCCTCGTCAACGGCAGCGCCATTGCTGTCGTCCGCCTCACCCTCGTTGAGCGCACGCCGCGCGGCGTTGGCGAGCTTCAGATAGCTGACGCGTTCATCCGCCGTTGCCTCCATGTGACGCAGGATCGACAGCGAAATCACCCGGTCTTCGGGAGCAAGCGCGATACCGCGCACGCCCGTCGAATCACGGCCCTTGAACACGCGCACTTCCGGAGTGGCGAAACGAATGGCCTGCCCTGATGCTGTGGTCAGCAACACGTCATCCGCCTCGGTGCTGATCTGCACATCGACGATCTGATCGCCCTCGTCGAGCTTCATGGCGATCTTGCCGGCGCGGTTCACCTGCACGAAATCGGACAACTTGTTGCGCCGCACGTTACCGGAGGCCGTGGCGAACATCACGTCGAGGCTATCCCAGGTTGCCTCGTCCTCCGTCAGCGGCATGATGGTGGTGATGCGCTCACCCTCGCCCAGCGGCAGAATGTTGACCAGCGCCTTACCACGCGCGTTCGGCGCGGCAAGCGGCAGTCTCCACACCTTCTCTTTATACACCTGCCCGCGCGACGAGAAGAACAGCACCGGCGTATGAGTATTGGCCACGAACAGACGGGTGACGAAATCCTCGTCACGGGTCTGCATGGCCGAACGGCCCTTGCCGCCGCGCCGCTGCGCCCGATAGGTGGAAAGCGGCACACGCTTGATGTAGCCCAGGTGCGAGACGGTGATGACCATGTCCTCGCGTTGGATCAGGTCTTCGTCCTCGACATCGGAATCCCAGTCCGCAATCTCGGTGCGGCGTGGGGTGGCAAAGGCATCGCGCACGGCGGTCAGCTCGTCACGCACAATACCCATGATGCGGACGCGCGAACGCAGGATGTCGAGATAATCCTCGATTTCGGCGGCGAGCTTATTGAGTTCGTCCGCGATTTCGTCGCGCCCCAGGGCCGTCAACCGCTGGAGGCGCAGATCGAGAATGGCGCGTGCCTGCGTTTCGGACAGCCGATAGGTGCCGTCGTCCTGCACCAGATGGCGCGGATCGGCGATCAGCACGATGAGCGACTCCACATCCCGCGCCGGCCAGTCGCGCGCCATCAGTGCTTCGCGGGCGGAGTTGGGATCCGGCGAGGTGCGGATGAGGCGGATAACCTCGTCGATATTCGCCACAGCGATGGCAAGGCCGACGAGCACATGTGCCCGGTCGCGCGCCTTGTTGAGCAGGAAGCGCGTGCGCCGCGCCACGACTTCCTCGCGGAAGTCGACGAAGGCGGAGATCATATCGCGCAGCGTCAACTGCTCCGGCCGGCCGCCGTTGAGCGCCACCATGTTGGCGCCGAAGCTCGATTGCAATGCCGTGAAGCGATAGAGCTGGTTGAGCACCACATCGCCCACCGCGTCGCGCTTCAGCTCGATGACGATGCGCATGCCCTCGCGGTCGGATTCGTCGCGCAGCTCGGAGATGCCCTCGACCTTTTTCTCGCGCACCAGCTCGCCGATGCGCTCCACCAACGTCGCCTTGTTCACCTGATACGGAATCTCGGTGATGATAATGGCTTCGCGGTCTTTGCGAATTTCCTCGATGCGGCTTTTGGCGCGCAGAATGATGGACCCACGCCCCGTGGCATAAGCCGAACGGATGCCGGCGCGCCCAAGGATCGTTGCCCCAGTGGGGAAATCCGGCCCGGGCACGATTTCGGTCAGCTGTTCGAGCGTGATTGCCGGATCGGCAATGTAAGCCACGCACGCATCGACCACCTCACCGAGATTGTGGGGTGGGATGTTGGTCGCCATACCGACGGCGATACCGCCCGCACCATTGACGAGCAGGTTGGGATATCGCGCCGGCAGCACGACGGGTTCAGATTTCGATTCGTCGTAGTTAGGGCGGAAATCGACGGTGTCCTTGTCGATATCCTCCAGCAGCGACATGGCGGGCTTTGCAAGCCGCGACTCGGTGTAGCGCATCGCCGCCGCGGGATCGCCATCGACGGAACCGAAGTTGCCCTGCCCGTCCACAAGCGGCAGACGCATGGAAAAGTTCTGCGCCATGCGCACCAGCGCATCATAAATCGAGGAGTCGCCATGGGGGTGATATTGACCCATGACGTCACCGACGATGCGGGCGGATTTGACGTATTTCTTGTCCGGCGTGTAGCCGTTCTCGTGCATCGAATAAAGGATGCGCCGGTGCACGGGCTTCAGGCCGTCGCGCAGGTCCGGCAGGGCGCGGCTGACGATCACGCTCATGGCGTAATCGAGGTAGCTGCGCTTCATCTCGTCGATGATCGAGACGGGTTTGATGTCGCTTTCGGGAACGCCCGCGCCCGGATTCCCCGCGCCGGTGTTATCGCTATCGTCTGCCAAGGAACTCGCCCAGATACAATCTATGTCATGAAAATCGCCCGGACGTGCCGGGACAGGCCGAGCCGGCAAGAAACCGGCATCGAAACCATGTTACCGTCTAAACCATCGTCTAATAAATTGCCACCGCCGTAAGGGGCCAGAAGAAAGTTGCCAACGCAATATATCAATATAATGCGTCACCCGGCTGCGAATCCCGCAGCGAGATTGCGCTTGTGCCCCCGGCGTGCTACGCGCCTTTGACGTTTATCGCTGCTTTTTCGGGGCGCCGCATGTCATCCCTTCTGATTGCTCCTTCCATTCTCGCCGCCGACTTCGCCCGCTTCGGGCCGGAGGTGGAGGCGATCGACAAGGCAGGAGCGGACTGGGTCCACGTCGATGTCATGGACGGGCATTTCGTCCCCAACATCAGCTTCGGGCCGGAAGTGGTGCGCGCCATCCGCCCCCTGACGAGCAAGGTGCTCGACGTGCATCTGATGATTGCGCCCGTCGACCCCTACCTGCCCGCCTTCGCGGAGGCAGGGGCTGACATCATCACCGTTCATGCCGAGGCAGGCCCGCACCTGCACCGCTCGTTGCAGACCATCCGCAACCTGGGCAAAAAAGCGGGTGTCGCCCTTAATCCCGGCACACCTGTAAGCGCCCTGGAATACGTGCTCGACGATGTCGATCTCATTCTGGTCATGAGCGTCAATCCGGGTTTTGGCGGGCAGTCCTTCATCCCTTCCGCCGTCGACAAGGTGGAACGCGTCAAGGCGCTGATAGCGGATCGGCCGATCGTGATCGAGGTTGACGGCGGCGTCACCGCACAGACCGCTCCGGCCATCGTACGCGCCGGCGCACGGGCGCTGGTTGCAGGTTCCGCTGTCTTCCGCGGGGGCGAGAGCGCTTATGCGGATAACATCGCCGCCATTCGCCGCGCCGGCGAAGCCGCCATCGGCCAGTGGGCCTGAGCTACAATTTTAAAGAGCGGCCTCTCCCGCTATCGCCGTCATGCCGGCTTTCAGCCCCTGCAATCGTTCCAGCAGGATGGCCGCTACGGCGCCCACGGCTTCGCCCGTTTTCAGATCCCCGCTGTATACGATGCCATCGGCAATGAAAATGAGCGCCTCGGCAAGCATCACGGCCTCGGACAACTCCTCGTTAAGATCGTGAAGGGATCTGGCGGTCATGCAATGCCTTTAATCTTCATGTTGCGACTCATGCAATATCTTAGGCATAATGCGCAACATGGAGCATCACGTCAATCGTAATGCGCAACATTGGACACAATGACAATACTCCCTGCGCAATGTCGGGCCGGTCGGGCGTTGATTGAGATGGATCAGGCCACGTTGGCGAACGCCGCGAACGTTTCACGCAACACGGTCGTCAGCTTCGAAAAGGGGCAGCGCACGCCTAATCCCAATAATCTGACTGCGATCCGCACCGCTCTCGAAACAGCCGGCGTCATTTTTGTAGATGAAAACGGCGAGGGAGCGGGCGTCCGGCTGCGGAAACGGGTGGAATGAGCGCCGTGTTGCTGCTATCGCGGTTTGAAGTCATACACGATCCAACGTGACAGAGGTTTTGAAGACATGATCCCGCGCTACAGCCGCCCCGAGATGGTCGCCATATGGTCGCCGGAGACGAAATTCCGCATCTGGTTCGAGATCGAGGCGCATGCCACCACGGCGCTCGCCAATCTCGGCGTGGTGCCGAAAGAGGCGGCTGAGATCGTCTGGAAAAAGGGCTCAGAGGCGACATTCGACGTGGAGCGCATCGACGCCATCGAGCGCGAGGTCAAGCATGACGTCATCGCCTTTCTGACGCACCTGTCGGAGATCGTCGGCCCCGAAGCGCGTTTCGTGCACCAGGGCATGACCTCGTCGGACGTGCTGGACACCTGCCTCAACGTGCAGCTCGTGCGCGCCACCGACATCCTGCTTGCGGACATCGACGCCCTGCTGGCGGCGCTGCGCCGTCGCGCATTCGAATACAAGCTCACCCCCACCATCGGCCGGTCGCACGGCATCCATGCCGAGCCGGTGACCTTCGGCCTGAAGCTGGCACAGGCCTATGCCGAGTTCGAGCGCAACCGCGAGCGGCTCGTCGCGGCGCGGCGGGAAATCGCCACCTGCGCCATCTCGGGCGCGGTCGGCACCTTCGCCAACATCGATCCGTCGGTGGAAACCTATGTCGCGGAAAAGCTCGGGCTTGAGGTCGAACCCGTGTCGACTCAGGTCATCCCGCGCGACAGGCATGCGGCCTATTTCTCGACATTGGCCGTGATTGCCTCGTCCATCGAGCGGCTGGCGACAGAGATCCGCCACCTGCAGCGCAGCGAAGTCTACGAGGCCGAAGAGTATTTCTCCGAGGGGCAGAAGGGCTCCTCCGCCATGCCGCACAAGCGCAACCCGGTGCTAACCGAGAACCTCACCGGCCTCGCTCGCGTCGTGCGCGGCTATGCCGTTCCGGCGCTGGAAAACGTCGCGCTCTGGCATGAGCGTGACATCTCGCACTCATCCGTGGAGCGTGTCATCGGCCCGGACGCCACCGTGACGCTGGACTTCGCACTGGCGCGGCTGGCGAACGTCATCGACAAGCTGGTGGTGTATCCGGCCAATATGCAGGCCAATCTGGACAAGCTGGGCGGGCTCGTGCATTCTCAGCGGGTATTGCTGGCATTGACGCAGAAAGGCGTTTCTCGCGAGGACGCTTACCGGCTTGTGCAGCGCAATGCCATGCCCGTCTGGCGCGGCGAAGGAGATTTCCTGACGCTGCTCAAGAACGACAAGGATGTCCGCGCCGCTTTGTCGGAAGCCGAAATCGAGGAGAATTTCGACCTCGGCTATCACCTGAAGCACGTCGACACCATCTTCGGGCGTGTGTTCGGATCGACGGAAGCCTGAGGAGATTCGATGCGCATTTCGGAATGTGACGTCCTCATCATACCCGGCCTTCATGACTCCGACGAGGAACACTGGCAGACGCGCTGGGAAAACCGTCTGGGATCGGCGTCTCGCGTCGTACAGGAAGACTGGTCCCGGCCCGACCCTGATGCCTGGGCTGCCGTGCTACGCAAGGCGGTCGAGGCAGCAGAGCGGCCGGTTGTGCTCGTCGCGCACAGCCTCGGCGTGTTGACCGTGGCACGCGCGGCTCCGTCGCTTCCGCCGGGCAAGGTCATCGGCGCGTTTCTGGTCGCTGCTCCCGATGCCGAACAGAAGGACGATCAGCCGCCGCCGGTCGCCCTGTTCGCGCCGATGCCGACCGATCCTCTGCCCTTCCCGTCTCTGCTGGTCGCCAGCCGTAACGATCCGCATTGCAGTTTCGAGCGGGCGCAGGCCATCGCGCTGGACTGGGGCGCGGCGCTGGTGGATGCTGGCGAAACCGGCCACATCAATGCAGCATCCGGGCATGGCCCGTGGCCGGAGGGGCTGATGCGGCTGGGCCATTTCCTCGGGCGGCTCGGATAGACGGGTCATCCACCGTCCGATTGGCCGCAAACGCCCCTGTGGCCGCCCAATCGGTTCCGGAGACGTGCTTTTTCGTCCGCCACTCATTACATTAGCAACGCGATTCGGCATCTGCCGGCCGCGTGTCAGTTTCCGGCCATCAGGCCGCGCATGTACTTTTAAGGAAGCATAATGTCCGAACCCGCCCGCGAGCATATTCCCGACGATTACGGCGCCGATTCCATCAAGGTGCTGAAAGGTCTGGACGCCGTGCGCAAGCGTCCGGGCATGTATATCGGCGATACCGATGACGGTTCCGGCCTGCACCATATGGTCTACGAGGTGGTGGACAACGCCATCGACGAGGCGCTGGCCGGCCATGCCACCATCGTCACTGTCACCCTCAACGCCGATGGTTCGTGCACGGTGACGGATAACGGGCGCGGCATTCCCACCGCCATCCATCCCGGCGAAGGCGTGTCCGCAGCCGAGGTCATCATGACCCAGCTCCACGCCGGCGGCAAGTTCGACCAGAACTCCTATAAGGTTTCCGGCGGCCTGCATGGTGTCGGTGTGTCGGTCGTCAATGCGCTGTCCACCTGGCTGAAGCTGCGCATCTGGCGCGGCGGGCGTGAGTATTTTCTTGAATTCCGCCATGGTGATGCAATTGCACCGCTCATCGAGGTGGGCGAGGCGGATGGCAAGCGCGGCACGGAGGTCACCTTCCTGCCAAGCCCTGAAACATTCTCGCTGACGGAATTCGACTACGCCACGCTTGAGCACCGGTTGCGCGAGCTTGCGTTCCTCAACTCCGGCGTGCACATCACCCTGACCGATAACAGGTCGGCGGAGCGCCGTGTCGAGGAACTGTTCTACGTCGGTGGCATCGAGGCTTTCGTTCGCTACATCGATCGTGCCAAGCAGGCGCTGCTGGCCAAGCCGGTCGTCGTGAGTGGCGAGCGCGATGGCATCACCGTCGAGGTCGCGTTGTGGTGGAACAACAGCTACCACGAGAACGTGCTGCCCTTCACCAACAACATTCCCCAGCGGGACGGCGGCACCCATCTGGCCGGTTTCCGCGCCGCCCTGACCCGCCAGGTAAACGGCTACGCGGAATCATCGGGCATCGCCAAAAAGGAAAAGGTTGCCCTCACCGGCGACGACTGCCGCGAAGGGCTGACGGCTGTCATTTCCGTCAAGGTGCCGGACCCTAAATTCTCCTCGCAGACCAAGGACAAGCTGGTTTCGTCCGAAGTGCGCCCCGTGGTGGAAAGCGTCCTCAACGAAACGCTGGCAACGTGGTTCGAGGAAAATCCGGCCGAGGCAAAGGCCGTCATCGGCAAGGTTGTGGAAGCCGCATCGGCGCGTGAAGCCGCGCGCCGCGCGCGTGAGTTGACCCGCCGCAAGGGCGCTCTCGACGTTGCCTCCCTGCCCGGCAAGCTGGCCGATTGTCAGGAGCGCGATCCGGCAAAGTCCGAACTGTTCCTCGTCGAGGGTGACTCGGCAGGCGGGTCTGCGAAACAGGGCCGCAACCGTGAGTATCAGGCCGTGCTTCCGCTGCGCGGCAAGATCCTGAACGTGGAACGGGCGCGTTTCGACAAGATGCTGTCGAGCCAGGAAATCGGCACACTCATCACCGCGCTCGGCACGGGCATCGGCCGCGATGATTTCAAACCGGAAAAGCTGCGCTACCACAAGATCATCATCATGACCGATGCTGACGTGGACGGCAGCCATATCCGTACGCTGCTGCTCACGTTCTTCTTCCGCCAGATGCCGCAGTTGATCGAAAACGGGCACATCTACATCGCCCAGCCGCCGCTCTACAAGGTCACGCGCGGCAAGTCGCAGCAGTACCTCAAGGACGAGCGCGCGCTTGAGGATTATCTCATCGAAGCCGGCACAGATGCTGCCGTTCTGCGGATCGCCAACGGCGAAGAGCGCGCCGGCGCCGATCTGCGGACACTTGTTGAGGAGGCGCGGGTCGTGCGGCAGGCGCTCGATCACCTTCACACGCGCTACAACCGTGTGGTGGTGGAACAGGCCGCCATTGCGGGTGCGCTGCGGCCACAAGCCGTGGACGACCCCGAAACCGCGCAGAAAACCGCCGATTACATTGCCCTGCGTCTCGATGCCATCTCTGATGAGACCGAGCGTGGCTGGGAGGGACAGGTCGCGGACGGCGGTTTCGTGCTGTCGCGCACGGTGCGTGGTGTGAAGCAGGCAGCGATCCTCGATATGGCCTTGCTGGAATCAGCCGACGCAAGACGGCTCGATGAGCTTGCCGCACGCTTGCAGGAAGCCTACGGCAAACCGGCGACCCTCGTTCGCAAGGGCGAGGAAACGCTGGTCACAGGGCCGGTTGCGCTCTTCGAAAGCGTTACAGCTTTTGGCCGTAAGGGCTTGCAAATGCAGCGTTATAAGGGCCTTGGCGAGATGAACCCGGATCAGCTCTGGGAGACCACGCTGGATCGGGATAACCGCTCGCTGTTGCAAGTGCGCGTCCGCGAGGTGGCGGCGGCGGATGATCTCTTCGTCAAGCTGATGGGTGACGTTGTGGAACCGCGCCGTGAGTTCATTCAGGATAACGCACTCAACGTTGCCAATCTGGACGTATAGGTTGGTGTTCGCGGGCAAGTGACGAGCATCTGTTATCGGCGTTTAGGCCGGCAGCGTCCGTTGCCGGCCGGATTTTATTGATTTGACTCGTATGAGCACCCGGTCATGGCACCAGTCCGCACACCGTCTTCCCAAGAAGCCGCCGCAACGACGCGCCCGCTAGGCTCCGGCACCGTTTTCGCAATGGCGCTGGTGTGCGCTTTTGCGGTCGCGAATATCTATTACAACCAGCCGATGATCGTGCTGATGGCGAGCGACCTTGGCGTCTCGGTCGATTTCGCTGGTTTCATTACCACGTCCACACAGGCCGGTTACACAGTGGGGCTGGCGCTGCTCGCCCCACTCGGCGACCGCTTCGAGCGGCGCGGGCTGATCCTGCGCATGATCGCCCTGCTTATTCTGGCGCTTGTGGCCGCCAGCATCGCGCCGAACTTCTGGCTGTTGTTGTTGGCGAGCTTCTTTATCGGCGTGCTGTCCATCGTCGCCCAATACACCATTCCGATGGCCGCGGCGCTGAGTTCGCCCGAAAAGCGCGGCAGCGTCATCGGTATTGTCATGGCCGGATTGCTGACGGGCATCCTCGGGGCGCGCGTGCTGTCCGGCGTTATCGCGGAACAGGCTGGCTGGCGCGCGATGTTCGTCATCGCAGCGGGCATCATGGTGCTTGTGGCCGGTGTCGTGCGCTTTGCCTTTCCCCGGCTTGCCGCCACGTCGACACTGGGTTACGGCGCGCTGATGCGCTCCTTGCTGCCGCTGTGGCGGCAGGAGCCGACGCTGCGCGAGGCCACGATTGTCGCCGCTTTTTCTTTTGCCGCCTTCAACGTGTTCTGGACGACGCTCACCCCGCATCTTGCCAGCCCTGAGCTTGGTTACGGCCCGGCCGTTGCGGGGATGTTCGGCCTCGTCGGCCTGCTCGGCGCGCTGACGGCAACGGTGGCGGGACGCGTCGCGGATCGCGTCAATCCGCGCCTTATCGTCGGCATATCCGTGGCAATGCTTGTCCTGGCTTTTCTGATGATGGGCGTCAGCGGGCACCTGATCATCGGCCTCGTGGTTGGTGTCATCGTGCTCGACATCGGCCTGCAGGGCGTGCAAATCACCAGCCAGACACGGATTTTCGCGCTTCAGCCCGAGGCGCGCAATCGTGTCAACACGCTTTTCATGACGGCCTATTTCATCGGCGGCACCGCGGGGTCCTTCATAGGCACCCTGGCATGGCAGTTCGGCGGTTGGGCGGGCGTGTCAGCCACGGGAACAGGTCTTGCGCTCGTCGCGTTCATCATTCACCTGTCGGGGCCGCGATTGTTTTCTGTTCGCTCTTGACGCCCCTCCAGCATCTGCCAAACTGCCGCCAACTGGTTGGAGGGGCTCATGCGTGGCAATGTTTTTGCGGCAGCCGTTGCGGTTTCGCTGATGGTCGTTTCTGGTACGGCTCAGGCCGCGTGCCAGCGTGAGGGTGGTTTCGGCCAATGGCTGGAAGGTGTGCGTAAGGAAGCGCTCGCAGCCGGCATCTCCCCAGCCGCCGTGTCCGCCGGCCTCAATGGGCTGACTTACGATCCAAAGGTGGTTTCGCTGGATCGCGGGCAAGGCGTCTTCGGTCAAAGCTTCCTGCAATTCTCGGATCGCATGGCCTCTGCCGGGCGCATCCAGCAGGGTCGCAAGCAGATTGCCGCCAACCGGAACACTTTTAACCGCATCGAGGCGCAATATGGCGTTCCCGCGCCCATCATTGCAGCATTCTGGGGCCTGGAAACCGACTTTGGCGCAAACAACGGCAAGTTCCCGGCCCTACGCTCCCTCGCCACCCTCGCCTACGACTGCCGGCGGCCCCAGCTTTTTCGCCCGCAGCTGATCGACGCTCTGCGCCTCATCGAGCGCGGCGATCTTGCGCCTTCACAGCTCGTCGGCGCCTGGGCAGGTGAGATCGGACAGGTGCAGTTCATGCCGTCCGACTATCTGCGCTATGCCGTCGATTATAGCGGCAACGGCAAGCGCGACCTGATCCGCGATACGGCTGACGCCCTCGGCTCCGCCGGCAATTATCTCTCCAGCCTGGGCTGGCGGCGCGGGCAGCCGTGGCTGGAAGAAGTACGCGTGCCTGCGCAATTGCCGTGGGAGCAGACCGGTCTCGACAAGAACCAGCCGCGCTCGCGCTGGGCAAGCCTCGGCGTCACCCGTGCGGACGGCTCCCCGCTAGCGGCCGATGGGCTGTCTGCGTCGCTCTTGCTGCCGATGGGCAAGGATGGACCGGCTTTCCTCGCCTATCCGAACTTCAACGTACTGCTGAAGTGGAATCAATCCTTCATCTACGTCACCACCGTTGGTTACTTCGCCAATCGCCTTGATGGCGCGCCGCCGGTTCGCCGGGGGGGCAATGTGCAGCACCTGCCGCCACAGCAGGTCAGTGAGGTTCAGCGCCTGCTCACCGCGCGCGGTTTCCCCGCAGGCAAGGCAGACGGCATCATCGGCGCGGATACGAGAGCGGCCACGCAGCGGGCGCAGCTCAAATATGGCCTCCCGGCCGACGGTTATCCCACAGCGGCCTTGCTGGCAAAACTGCGCGGCGGCTAAACGATAATGCGGCCTGCCGTCGTGAAGGCAGGCCCTTGCATTACACGCGATTTCGCGCGACAAGCGGCCTTCGCTAATTTTCAAGCAAGCAATGACCGATACACAAACTCCGCAGGCCCGTCGCCGGACCTTCGCCATCATCTCGCACCCTGATGCCGGTAAAACCACACTGACCGAAAAGATCCTGCTTTTCGGCGGTGCGATTCAGCTTGCCGGTGAGGTAAAGGCCAAGAAGAATCGCGTTCAGACCCGCTCGGACTGGATGGGCATCGAACGCGAGCGCGGCATCTCGGTGGTAACCTCCGTGATGACCTTCGAATACGATGGCCGTGTCTTCAACCTGCTCGACACGCCGGGCCACGAAGACTTCTCGGAAGATACCTACCGCACGCTGACTGCTGTCGATTCGGCGGTGATGGTGATCGACGCCGCCAAGGGCATCGAGGCGCGCACACGTAAGCTGTTCGAAGTCTGCCGCCTGCGCGATATCCCCATCGTCACGTTCATCAACAAGCTCGACCGCGAAATTCGCGACCCCTTCGATCTCCTCGATGAGATCGAGAAGACGCTGGCGCTCGACACTGCCCCGGTCAACTGGCCCATCAGCCGTGGCAAATCCTTTGGTGGTACATATAACCTGTCGGAAAACACTGTCCGGCAGATCGATCGGGACGGCCCTGCCATCTCTGTGAGCGGCCCGGATGACCCGGCCGTGCTGGGTCTCGTGCCCGAGTATGAGCGCGATGCCTGGCTGGAGGAAATCGAACTCGCGCGCGCTGGATGCCGCCCGTTCGATCTCACTGCCTTCCGCGAGGGACATCTCACGCCGGTATTCTTCGGCAGTGCGTTGCGGAACTTCGGCGTCAAGGATCTCATCGACGCGATGGGTGCCTATGCGCCGCCGCCGCGCGAACAGCAGGCGCAGACGCGTGTCGTGAAGGCAGACGAACCCAAGATGACGGGCTTCGTATTCAAGATCCAGGCCAATATGGACCCGAACCATCGGGATCGAATCGCCTTCATGCGCGTATGCTCCGGAAAATTGTCACGCGGGATGAAGGCCAAGCTGGTGCGCACAGGCAAGCCGATGAGCTTGTCGGCGCCACAGTTCTTCTTCGCGCAGGACCGCGCAATTGCCGATGAAGCGTTTGCGGGCGATGTTGTCGGCATCCCGAACCACGGAACCCTACGCATCGGCGATACCCTGACCGAGGGCGAGGAAATCGTGTTTCGCGGTGTGCCCTCCTTCGCACCGGAGATCATGCGCCGCATCAAGCTAACCGACGCCATGAAGGCCAAGAAGCTGCGCGAGGCGCTGCAACAGATGGCAGAAGAAGGGGTCGTGCAGCTTTTCGTGCCGCAGGATGGCTCTGCCCCCATCGTGGGTGTCGTCGGCGCCCTTCAGCTCGACGTTTTGAAAACACGCCTTGCGGGTGAATACAGCCTGCCGATTGACTATGAGACGACGCGTTTCTCCGTCTGCCGCTGGATTGACAGCGACGACCAGAAAGAGCTCGACAAATTCATCAATGCCAACGGCTCCGCGCTGGCCGTCGATCTCGACGGAGCGCCGGTATTCATGGCATCAACCGCTTTCTCCCTGAACTACGAGATGGAGAGATGGCCGGAAATCCGGTTCACCGACATCAAGGACTATCAGGTACAGGAAAAAGCGTGACACGGCATCGCCCGGCTAGGTGAAACCACTTGGCCGGGATTTCTTTTCTGAAAATACGAGAATCAGATGCGAGTTATGCTGATGTTGGCTGCATCATAGCGGCGACTTGCGCATGTCTTGATTGCTTGCTCAAGATCGCAAAGACAGGCATTCCGGACGACGAATATAACTATCGGCCGACCATTTAAAATGGCGGATCGAAAGCATGCCTAATTTCAGACAGCGTCTTGGGAAGATAAATTTTATTCCAGGGGGCATCCACACCTGAACATTATGATTGAAGTGAAAGCTCCAATATCAGAGCTGCTCAAGTCATCTGCGTTGCTGCAAGAGGCGCCATAAATGGCGCGCCCAAGGGGAATCGAACCCCTGTTTTCGCCGTGAAAGGGCGACGTCCTAGACCGCTAGACGATGGGCGCAGCAACCGTTGCCGGTGGATGACCAGACCTATAAAGAGGTTCGGGATTCGCCGCAAGGGGTGTTTTGAAATTTTAGAGTTTTCCACATTTCCGTCATTTGTCGAGGCAGTTGGCCTTGTGGCCCCAGTTCGATCCAAAGCTCCGTCCGGGTTTCGTCAAACAGCCCGGCTGGCATCGACAAGGCGGAGGCTGACCTGCGTGCGCCCGCCCCAACTGTCCAGCGCCAGCGTACCAGCGGCGTGGATGGCCTGCCCCTTCATGGCCAGCAGCGCTTGCCCGAGAGGCTGGTCAGCGGCCCGGAAAACCATTCCGCCGACAGACGCACCATCGCGCGCCCTGAGGCGGATGCGCAGGTGATTAGCGCCCACGATAGAGGCCTCGCTCAGCAGATGGCTGCCGAATGCGAATACCGGCTCAGGGTTGGCGGAGCCGAACGGTCCGGCCTGTGTAATGTTCGACACCAGTTCCGCCGTTGCACCGGCGGCCGTCAACGCAGCATCGATGCCAAGCGCTTCGTTCGAATCAGCTCGCGCCACGTCTTCAGCCAGAATCGCGGCGAGTCTGCTGGCGAAAAAGTCGAGACCGCCCGGCCCTAGCGTCACACCTGCTGCCATGGCGTGCCCGCCGCCCTTGAGAGCGATGCCCTCTCCCACCGCGCGGCGCACAGCACGACCGATATCCACGCCCGGAATGGAGCGTCCAGACCCTGTCGCGCCGCCCGACTCATTCATGGCAAAGGCGAAGGCCGGACGGGCGAAGCGTTCACGCAAGCGCGCGGCAACAAGCCCGACAACGCCAGGATGCCATTCCGGCGATCCGACAACCAGCACCGCAGGGTCGTTTTCGGCCAGTTGGCGATCAGCCATGCTGACGGCCTCCTCAACCGCAAGCCGTTCCACCACCTGCCTGTCGCTGTTGAGGCTGTTCAGTTCGGCCGCAATGCGCGTTGCATCGGTAGAATCGCGGGTCATCAACAGACTGGCCCCCAAAGCCGAGTTGCCGATGCGACCGCCTGCATTGATGCGCGGCCCAAGCAGGTATCCAAGATGCCATGCTTCCGGGGCTGTTGACAGGCCAGAGGCGTCGATGAGCGCCGTCAGGCCGACTCGCCGGCGCTGGCGCATGATCGCAAGCCCTTGCTGCACGAAAGCGCGGTTGAGGCCGATAAGCGGCACAACATCGGCAACCGTCGCCAGCGCCACCAGATCGAGATATGCGAGTAGGTCCGGCACGCGTGATGCATCGGGCCAGAAACCACGGCGGCGCAGCTCACGCTGCACGGCAACGAGCGTCATGAACACGACGCCGGCGGCGCATAGGTGCCCCAGCCCCGATAGATCATCCTGCCGGTTCGGATTGACGATGGCATGAGCCTGTGGCAGTTCCGCCGTCGCCTGATGGTGATCCAGCACCACCGTTTCCATGCCGAGCGTGGCGGCTTCGGCAAGCGGCTCATGGCTTGCCACGCCGCAATCCACGGTGACGAGCAGGCTGCATCCCGCAGCGTGGAGTTCTCGAATAACCGAGACGTTCGGGCCGTAGCCATCCACGATTCGGTCCGGAATACGCACGATGAACGGCGTTCCTGCAGCTTCGAGATAACTGCCGAACAGTGCCGACGAACATGCACCGTCGACGTCATAATCGCCGAAAATCGCAATTTTCTCGCGCCGTTCGATGGCATCTGCGATTCGCGCCGCAGCGGCATTCATGTCGGCAAGTACGGAGGGATCCGGCATCAGATCGCGCAGGCGCGGAGCCAGATAAGTCTCGGCCTCCCCCGGTGCAACGCCGCGAGCGGCGAGAACGCGCGCGACGATATCCGGCAGCCCCTGCGATTGCACCATGGCGAGCGCCGCAGCGCGTTCGGCGTCGGAACAACGGTCCCGCCAGGCGCGCCCAAGGGCCGACTGGCTGACACCTAAAAAATAACGTGTTTCAGAATGAGTTGCTTGCAGCACCTGATCAGACCAAACGTCGACGCGGAAAAATGATATCCCGCCCCCCGAGCGTCATAATCTCAGGGAGCGGGATGTCCACGACAATCCGGATCAGTCGAGGTTGAACTTCGCGAAGTCCCGATGCTCGGCACGTATCCGGCGGACGGTTCCCGTGGCGGAACGATAAACGACCGTCTCGGTCTCGATAACGTGTTTTCCGAAGCGAACGCCGGAGAGAAGCGCGCCATCCGTGACGCCCGTGGCGGCAACGACAACATCGCCCGACGCCAGTTCCTCGACGGAATATTTGCGATTCGGATCGGAAACGCCCATCGCCTTGGCCCGCTCACGCTTCTCAGCCGTGTCGAGAATGAGGCGGGTCTGCATCTGGCCGCCGACGCAGCGCAGTGCTGCAGCGGCAAGCACACCTTCCGGCGCACCGCCCGTGCCCATGTAGATGTCGACGCCCGTCTGATCCGGCGTGGCGGTGAAGATCACGCCCGCCACATCACCATCGGTAATGAGACGAACGGCGGCACCAGTGCGGCGAACGGCGGCGATGGTTTCGGCATGACGGGGGCGATCAAGGATCAGCGCCGTGATCTCGGACGGCTTGACACCCTTGGCTTTTGCCAGCGCCTCGATATTCTGCTCTGGCGTTGCGTCCAGATCGATGGTGCCCTGTGGATAGCCGGGGCCGATAGCGATCT
This sequence comes from Pseudochelatococcus contaminans, assembly GCF_014195635.1. GTDB lineage: Bacteria > Pseudomonadota > Alphaproteobacteria > Rhizobiales > Beijerinckiaceae > Pseudochelatococcus > Pseudochelatococcus contaminans. The sequence goes on from NZ_JACICC010000004.1 coordinate 228,350, forward strand.
TCTCCATATAGACGTCCGGCGCGTAAAGCAGCGTTCCGCCCTGGGCAATGGCCATCACAGCGATGGAGCCGGGCATGTCCTTGGCGCAAAGCGTCGTGCCTTCCAGCGGATCGACGGCAATGTCGACCTTTGGGCCGCTCCCCGTGCCGACGGTCTCGCCGATGAACAGCATCGGTGCCTCGTCGCGCTCGCCCTCTCCGATGACGACAGTGCCGTCAATCGCCAGGCGATTCAATTCGCGGCGCATCGCGTCCACGGCAGCCTGATCCGCAGCCTTTTCATCGCCCTTGCCCCGCAGAAGCGCAGCCGCGACGGCCGCGCGCTCGGTGACACGCACGAACTCCAGCGTGAGGGTGCGATCGATGTGGGCGCTGTCTTGGTGAGGCAATCCGCCTTCATTGGACATGAAACAAGCTCCTGAAAGGTTGCAGCAGGATGGAATTAAAGACTCACAGGCAGGTCTGACGAAGGCCTATTCGCGTTCGATACGGATAACCTGTGGCTTTTCGACGACATATCCCTCTGCAATCACCTTATCAACCGCCTTTCGCAGGGCAGCCTCGGTGGTGGCATACGTAATCACAACAACCGGAACCGGGGCACCGGAGCGCCCTGCCGGATCGAGCTGTGCGGCACTCTCCGACCTGTTCTGGATAATGCTCTCAAGCGAAATTTCCATGTCTGCGAAACTCGTGACGATGGAAGCCGCCGCGCCCGGCTTATCCGCAACAGTCAGGCGGATGTAATAGCCACCCTCATGCCGCTTGATCGGCTCCTGAATCGCGCGCCCAAGCGTCGCCACCGGCGGCCCGAACGGACGGCCCACAGCGCCGCTTGCCACATCCGCGATATCGGCGAGCACCGCGGAAGCCGTCGCATCGCCGCCCGCGCCGGGGCCGGACAACGTCAGTTCATCCACAGCGTCAGACTGGATGGTCACCGCGTTCGTCACGCCCATGATCCGTGCAATCGGCGAGTCGGACGGCACCATGGTCGGATGCACGCGCTGCTCGATGCCGGAATCCGAGCGCTCTGCCACGCCCAGCAGCTTGATGCGATAGCCAAGCTTCCGCGCCATGCGGATGTCGATGGCGTCGATCTTGTCGATGCCCTCGACATAGACCGCATCGATATTCACGTTGACGCCGAAAGCCAGCGCCGTGAGGATCGTCAGCTTGTGCGCGGTGTCATAGCCGCCGATATCGAAGGTGGGATCGGCTTCGGCGTACCCCAGTTTCTGGGCCTGCTTCAGACACTTGGAGAAGGAGTCGCCATCCTTCTCCATGCGGGTCAAGATATAGTTGCAGGTGCCGTTGAGGATGCCGTAAATGCGGGTGATCGTGTTGCCCGCAAGCCCTTCCTTCACCGTCTTGATGATCGGGATGCCACCGGCGACGGAGGCTTCGAAAGCCAGCGCCACACCCTTTTCCTCGGCCAGCTCGGCCAGCGCGCGGCCATGATGGGCGATCAGCGCCTTGTTGGCCGTCACGACGTGTTTGCCGGTTGCCAGCGCGGTCTCCACCGCCGCCTTTGCCGCACCGCCCTCACCGCCGATCAACTCGACGAAGAGGTCGATATCCGGCGACGCGGCCAGCGCGACCGGATCATCGTACCACTCGACCCCGGACAGATCGATGCCGCGATCCCGCGTCTTGTCGCGGGCGCTGACGGCGGTCACCTGGATCGCGCGTCCCGTGCGGAGGGCCAGAGCATTGCGCCTGGAATCGAGAAGGCGGACGACGGATGCGCCGACCGTACCGAGGCCGGCGATGCCGACTCGTAAAATTTCGGACATATGAAAACCGGATGCGAAAGAGTATCTGCCTCAGCGATGTGCTGCGAGTGAAACCACGTTGTGCAACGTTTTATCCGCAGTTTCAAGAAAACGTCGCAAATTGCGAGCACCCTGCCTGATACGCTGCTCATTCTCCACGAGCGCAATGCGCACATATTCGTCGCCATGCTCGCCGAAGCCAACGCCGGGAGCCACGGCCAACTCGGCTTTTTCCACAAGAAGCTTGGAGAATTCCAGACTGCCGAGGGCACGGAACGGCTCGGGAATCTTGACCCATGCGAACATGGAAGCGCTGGGCACGGGGATCTCCCAACCCGCGCGGCCGAACGAATCGACCAGCACATCGCGGCGATGCTTGTAGATGGCGCGCATTTCGGCGATGCAATCGTCGGGACCATTCAGCGCCGCCGTCGCCGCAACCTGAATCGGCGTGAACGCGCCGTAATCGAGGTATGACTTCACCCGGCCGAGGGCGGCGATCAGCCGCTCGTTCCCGACGGCAAAACCAATGCGCCAGCCTGCCATGGAATACGTCTTCGACATGGAGGTGAACTCCACCGTCACGTCGATGGCGCCGGGCACCTGCAGCACGGAGGGCGGCGGCTCGCCGTTGAAGTAAACCTCCGAATAAGCAAGATCCGACAGCAGGATCAGCTCATGCTTTTTCGCGAACGCGACGAGATCGCGATAGAAATCCAGCGACGCCACATAAGCGGTCGGGTTGGAGGGATAGCACACGACCAGCGCCAGCGGCTTGGGAATGGAATGAGCGACTGCCCTTTCCAGCGCCGGGAAAAACGCGGGCGTCGGCTCGGCCGGAACGGAGCGGATGACGCCGCCCGCCATCAGGAAGCCGAATGCGTGGATCGGATAGCTGGGGTTCGGCACCAGCACCACGTCACCGGGCGCGGTAATGGCCTGCGCCATGTTGGCGAAGCCTTCCTTCGAGCCGAGCGTGGCGATGACCTGCGTATCCGGGTTGAGCTTCACGCCGAAACGGCGTTCGTAATAACCTGCCTGCGCGCGGCGAAGGCCGGCGATGCCGCGCGAGGCGGAGTAGCGGTCCGTGCGCGGCTTGCCGACGGTTTCGACAAGCTTCTCAATGACATGAGGAGGTGTCGGCAGATCGGGGTTGCCCATGCCGAGATCAACGATATCGGCGCCCGCCGCCCGAGCCGCCGCCTTGGCGCGGTTGACCTGCTCGAAAACGTAGGGAGGAAGGCGCTTGATACGGTGAAATTCGCTCATGGCTTGTTGTCCGACGGGTTGTTGGCCGGGATATCATGTCCCGGACGATGGAAGGCTGCCGCGATTGCAAAGCAGCACTTGTGACGCGACAGATTAAAGTGCTCGTCGTGAGGTGCCGCATCACGGGCTTTTCGCATTGGTTATCATGCGCCGCAGCCGTAAAAGGAATCTTTATCATCGCCCCGGATCTTTGAAAATGCCTTCCCGGAAATTATCTCGCCGGGCACTTGCAAGCGGGCTTTTTATCCGAAAGGCACGACAATGTGAGGCTTACTCCAGCGGCGCCACAACGGGTGGCTGGGCCATGGGCGTACTGCCAAGGGCACGGGCTGCGGCGGCGGCCTGATCGTTATTCGCGCGGCGTTTTTCGAGATTCGCCTTCAGCGCATCAAGTTCATCGTCTTTCAGCGGCGCGAGGTCGCGGGCCGGCGGCGTCCTGCCAATCGGCCTGTACTCCTCGTTCGCGGAGCGGCTCGCCTCGACGAAATCGGCAGCGCCCGGGGTCTCCGTGGCGAAGCCCGTCGCTTTGGCGAAGCCGCCGATTGGCCCGTCCGTCGAGCATCCGGCCAGACCGAGCGCGGTGAACAGCAGGGCGGCTGCGTAAGCCTGTCGGCGCGGATTATGAATCATTGATCGTGACTTTCGTGTCGAATGCGTCAACTTTAATGCTGACCGTTGCGCGTGGGTCATCGCAACGGCGGCCCGGAAGGCTTATGTCGTAGGACAAGGCTGATGTCCTGACGAAGGTCGAGGTCCGGCGGGTCATGACCCTGCGGGGCCGTGTCCTGAAGGTCCGGTTTTTGGAACGCCATCTTAATGGCCAATGTCCTATAAAGCCCGACAGGCGGGGGCGACAAGATCCCCCCGGCTGCCGCGGATGCAGGATGGCCCCGGTTTCGACGAGGAAACGAATAAAATGTCCAACAGCAGCGCAAACCCTCAGTCCGATTTTCCGCTCCCCGATATCGAGGCATTATCGCACAACATGGCCAAACTCGTCGAGGAGACAGGCCGGGCGACCGCGGCATTCCTGAAGCCCCTCGAAACCGGCCGCGCTGCCCCCAAGACGCCCACGGACATCTCGGATATGGTCCGGACACTCGGACTGTTGGCCGAACAGTGGATCTCCTCTCCCGAAAAGATCGTCGAGGCGCAGATGAGCCTCGCCAACGGCTTCATCGACCTCTGGGCCTCGACTTTCCGGCGCTTGCAGGGCGAGGAAGTCAAACCCGTGGCCTCCCCGCGCCCGGGCGACAAGCGCTTCCGCAGCGACGACTGGCAGATGAACCCGGTTTATGATTTTCTGAAGCAGGTTTATCTGATCACCAGCCATTGGGCCGACAATCTCGTGGAAGGCGCAGATGGGCTGGATGACGAGACGCGGCAGAAGGCGCGCTTCTATATGAAGCAGATCTCAAGCGCCCTTTCGCCGACGAACTTCCTGGCAACGAACCCGGAAGTGCTGCGCGAGACCATCAAGGAAAACGGCGCCAATCTGGTGCGCGGCATGCGCATGCTGGCTGAGGATATCACCGCCGGCAACGGCGAGCTGAAAATCCGCCAGACCCCGCCAGATGCCTACAAAGTCGGCGTCGATCTCGCGACAACGCCCGGCAAGGTCGTTTTCCGCAACGAGCTGTTCGAGCTTATTCAGTATTCTCCGGCCACGCCGCAGGTTCTCAAGCGCCCTGTCCTGCTGGTCCCGCCGTGGATCAACAAATATTATATTCTCGATCTGACGCCCGAGAAATCGTTCATCAAGTGGACGGTCGAACAAGGTGCGACCCTGTTCTGCATTTCGTGGGTGAACCCCGATGCATCGCATGCCGACAAGGACTTCGAAGCTTATATGCGCGAAGGCTTGCTTCAGGCTGTCGATGCAGTGCTGAAAACGACCGGCGAGAAGAGCCTGGCAGCCGTCGGCTATTGCGTTGGCGGAACGCTGCTGACGATGACGCAGGCTTTTCTGGAGTCCAATGGCGACAAGCGCATCGACAGCATCACCCTCCTCACCGCCCAGATCGACTTTACGCGCGCTGGCGACCTGAAGGTGTTCATTGACGACAACCAGCTCACCCGGCTGGAAGAGCGCATGTCCGAAAACGGTTATCTGGAAGGCATCGTCATGGCCGGTGCGTTCAACGCGCTGCGGCCCAATGACCTCATCTGGCCCTATATCATCAACGTCTATCTCAAGGGCCAGTCGCCGTTTCCGTTCGACCTGCTGCACTGGAACTCGGATTCCACGCGCATGACGTGCGCGAACCACTCCTACTACCTGCGCAAATTCTATCTGGAGAATGCCTTCGCGCGGGGTGAACTCAAGATTGGCGGGCACAAGCTGACCCCCGGCCAGGTCACCGTTCCCGTCTATGAGCTGGCGACACGGGAAGATCATATTGCCCCGGCCGAGTCCGTCTTCATCGGCGCCAAGCTGCTGGGCGGCCCGGTGAAATTCGTGTTGTCCGGCTCTGGACACATCGCCGGTGTCGTCAACCCGCCCGTGCGCGGCAAATATCAGTATTGGACTTCGGATCGCCCGCTCTACGGCGATCTGGAGGAGTGGATTGCGTCGTCGACCGAACATCGCGGCTCGTGGTGGCCGGACTGGTTCGGTTGGCTGGAAGCGCAGTCGCCCGAACGTGTTCCGGCGCGCGATCCCGCCAAGGGCAGCCTCCCGCCGCTGGCCGAAGCGCCCGGTGAGTATGTGCTGGCACGCTCCTGAAACATGAAAAAAGGCGTGCCCGATATTGGGGCACGCCTTTTCATCGAGAAGGCCGGATCGACGGCAAGCTGGCTGTCAGACGCCGAGCATCAGCCGCAGGTTCTGGACTGCCGCGCCTGAAGCGCCCTTGCCCAGGTTATCCAGCCGCGCCACGAGCACGGCCCGGTCTCCTGCAGGGTTTGCAAATACGTTGATCTCAAGCCGGTTGGTGTCGTTGAGCGCCAGCGCCTCGATACGGCCAGCCGCTTTCGAGTCCGCGAAAGGCACAACCGCAACTTCACCGTTATCGCCATAATGGCGCACGAATATACCGTGCAGGTCGGCGGCTGCCGGCTTGCCCGGGAGCGCATCGAGAAACAGCGGGATGCTGACCAGCATGCCCTGCCGGAAATTCCCTACCGAGGGCACGAAAATCGGCTGGCGCGACAGGAGGCCATAGGCCTCAATCTCGGGCAGATGTTTGTGTGTCAGGCCAAGGCCGTACAACTCGAAGGCGGGCGCCTCTCCGGATTCGTAATCGGCGATCATCGCCTTGCCGCCGCCCGAATAACCGCTTGCGGCATTGATGCTGATAGGGAAATCGGCGGGCAGGACGCCTGCCTTGACCAGAGGCCGCAGCAGGGCAATTGCGCCGGTAGCATAGCAGCCGGGGTTGGCGACATGCGAAGCGCCCGCAACGCGTTCTGCCTGTCCCTCGTCCATTTCCGGAAAGCCATAGGTCCAGCCATCGGCCACACGGTGGGCGGTGCTGGCATCGAGAACGCGCGGGGCATTCTCTCCCAGGCTGGCGGCCAGCTGAACGGCTTCGCGCGCGGCATCGTCGGGCAGGCAAAGAATGATCAGGTCGGCTTCGGCCATCAGCGCCCGGCGCGCATCGGCATCCTTGCGCAGAGCCGGATCAATCCCGAGCACGTCCACCAAGCCGAGTTCATCGAGACGCGTGCGAATCCCGAGCCCGGTCGTGCCCGCCTCCCCGTCTATGAAGACACGCGGCTTGCCGCCTGATGACTTGATGGCGGCTGGATTGGCATTGATGTCGCCCGCAGGCTGACCGGACATGATGGAACCCTCGCAATAATCTTGTGCGGCATTGAGGCGTATGGGCGCGTGATGTCAAGCACGCATTCCCGGTGATCATCGGGCCTTTTCGGCCAGAATCTGGAGATAATGCTGTACGATGGTGGAGCCGGCAATCGCCGTGATGTCCGCATGGTCGTACGGTGGCGATACCTCGACAATATCCATGCCGCGCCAGTCGAGATCGCGGAGCGACCAAAGCGCGATCAACGCGTCGATCGATGTCATACCGCCCGCAACCGGCGTCCCCGTGCCCGGAGCAAATGCCGGATCGAGTGCATCGATGTCGAAAGACAGATAGGTCGGGACACCGCCTGTCCGCGCACGCACCCTCGCCGCGATGCCCGACGGCCCCAACCCGTGCGCCTCATAAGCATCGACGATCTCGATACCGAAATCATCAGGCGCGACAGTGCGAATACCGATCTGGATCGACCGCGCGGTGTCGATAAGGCCCTCGGATTCGGCCTGCGTGACGAATGCGCCATGCGACTGCCCGCCATCGCCTTCCCACGTATCCTGATGGGCATCGAACTGCACCAGCGCCAGTGGTCCATGCAGACTGGCATGGGCGCGCAACAGCGGCAGCGTGATCGAATGATCGCCGCCCAGCGTGATGAGATGCGCGCCGGCTGCCAGAATATCGACGGCCTGCGCTTCAATCAGGCCGGGAACTTGATCGAGATGGCGATAGTCGAACGAGCAATCCCCCCAATCGACAACGGCGAGCGCATCGAACGGGTCGAGTCCAGACGGAAACTGCGGATCGCCATCGAAGATCGCTGATGCGCGGCGCAGCGCCTGCGGCCCGAAACGTGTTCCGGGGCGGTTCGATGTGGCTGCATCGAAGGGCACCCCCCAGATGACGACGTCCACGCCATCGATGTCGCGGCTGAAACGGCGGCGCATGAACGACAACGCGCCGGAATACGTCGCCTCATGCGAGCCGCCGCGCAAATCGCCGAGAAATGCATGGTCAGTCGGGCGTGGGCGAATGGGATCGTCGGTCAAGCTGGCCTCCCGATAATGCCCCGTATCCTGTCATAAATACTGCTATTTTCAAGCTAGGTACGCTCATGCAAACGGCCTTTTCCAGCCATCTTGATGGAACTTGTATAAGACGCAGGTTATCGCCAGCTCCAGAAGCGGGTGCATGATCGTCGGTAGATCTATAATCCTGTTTGCCAGTCTAAGCGCTTCGGGGCACCATGCAGCAGCAGATCATCGCACGAGCCGCGAGTTCCACATTTAACCACAATCTGCGTCTAACTTGGTATACTGAGTGAAACGCCAATTATTCCGAGGCATGTCCTGATGACGAATGATCCCTTTGGCCGAAGTCCTTTCGGCTTCGCGCGTGTCCGTGTCGTCCAGCTTCCGAAATGGAAGCTGGTTCTTTTGTCGGCACTGGCGATTACGGTGCTGCTGACGCTTGTTATCGTGGCAGCGGGCGCGTTTCTGTTGCTTTTTCCGGTCGTATTGATCGGCGGCCTTGTCCTCGGAATTGTTGGGCGTTGGAGAAGCAAGGCGTCGGTGCCAGCTCCTGGCCCCCGCGGCACGCAGAATGACCGCAACGATGATATTGTCGATGCGGAATATGTCGTCATAACCGACAGGCGCCGGGAAGATCAGCGTTGAACTGCTTGCCGCAGGACAATGCCGGATCAGGCGATCGATAGCTGCGCCTGAGGACAGCCTTTGCGCCTGAGGACAGCCTTGCATGGCGGATTGCAACATGCCTGCCATCAGCGTAAGTTCCTGCCATGAGTGAAACACTGTCCATCGCCTTTGTCGCCAGCGACACCCTGGAAGCACAGGCAGCCAAAGAACGTCTGGAAGCCCGCTATGGTGCGCGCGATCCGGATACGGCGCATCTTGTCGTTGCGCTGGGCGGCGATGGGTTGATGCTGCAGACGCTGCATCGCTTTCTTGGAACCGGCAAGCCGATCTACGGCATGAATCGCGGCTCCGTCGGCTTCCTCATGAACGAGTTTCGCGAGGACGATCTTCTTGAGCGTGTTGCGCGAGCCCAGCGTAGCGCCGTTCATCCCCTTCTCATGCAGGCGCATGATGTTGACGGGCGCTCGTTCAGTGCGCACGGCATCAACGAGGTGTTTCTGTCCCGAAAGACCTATCAGGCGGCGAAGATCAGGGTTCAGGTCGATGGGCAGGTGCGCCTGGCCGAGTTGATCGCCGACGGCATCATGGTCGCGACGCCGGCCGGTTCAACGGCTTATAACCTCTCTGCCAACGGCCCCATCCTGCCACTGAACGCTCCGCTGCTGGCGCTGACGCCGATCTCGGCCTTCCGCCCCCGGCACTGGCGGGGTGCTCTGCTGCCGGACCATGCCAAGCTGCGCTTCGAGGTGCTGGAAGCGGAAAAGCGCCCGGTCAATGCCGTCGCCGATCACACCGAGATCCTGTCGGTCTCTTACGTCGATATCGCGCTCGATCCTTCCGTGGACCTCATCATGCTGCATGACCCCGGCCACAGCCTGGACGAGCGGATACTGCGCGCGCAATTCGGATATTGACGCAGAAGGTTGCCGCCAATGCGTAAAGCCCGCACCTCCTTCGCTCTCTTCGCTCTTGCGATTGCAAGTCTCACGTCCACGCCGCACGTGCAGGCGCAAAGCAACGGTGCACCGGCGGCGATCCCCATCACGCCGTCGCTTCCAATGGAAGGCAGAACTTTCAGCGACAGACCGAATGTGCTGCCGGGGGTGCTTGAAGGTGGAAACGGCTCTGTCCATTCGCTGTCTCTTACCGCGACCCTGGCGGATAGCGAAATGCCGATCCAGTCCGGGTTGACATGGCGCATCTACGCCATCAACGCAGACGGCACACCCGTTCTGGCCTCAGAACTGGAGGAGGCGACGCCACGGCAGATCCTTCCGCAGGGCAACTATATCGTGCATGTATCTTATGGTTTCACCAGCGCCATCGCCCGTGTCGCGTTGCGGGCAGATTCCATTACACGCCTCGCGATTGCGGCCGGCGGCCTGCGCGTCACCGGCATGATCGGTACAGAACCGATACCTGACGAGGATTTGACGTATTCCGTCTACCTGCCCGATCAGAACGATCCCGAAGCACGGCTGGTGGTTGCCAACATTGCATCTGGCACGATCCTGCGCTTGCCGGAAGGCGATTATCACGTGGTGTCGACCTATGGGAAGGCAAATGCCATATCGCGGACGGATCTCAGCGTCGAAGTGGGTAAGGTGACCGATGCCACCATCAGCCATCACGGCGCGCGCGTCACGCTCAAGCTCGTCGCCATGGAGGGCGCCGAAGCCTTTGCCGGCACCGCCTTCAGCATACTGACCCCCGGCGGCGACACCATTCACGAGGAAATTGGCGCTTTCCCGTCGCTTATCCTCGCTGAAGGCGACTATGTTGTCGTCGCACGGCATGAGGGGCAAGTTTATTCACGCGAATTCACAGTTCAAAGCGGCACCGACGCAGCTATCGAAATCGTCGGCAGCCAGTGACGAGCCCGCCTGTTAAGAACAATTATTTCGTAACCATGCCTCCGGACATGAGGGGGTAATATTTTTTTATGTGTTACATTGTCTTAGAGAGAATATCTCAAGCCTCAAAAGCTGTTTCTCTCATTCGCTTTGGTGTGCCACCTGGCACGCCATGAATTATTTTTGCCACGCCATGCATCAGATGGGGTTGGCAGATTGTCGTAAAACCGTCACGCTTCAGAAATGACGAATCTCTCCAGCCCCCTGTCCATAGCCGTGGCGCAAAGCCACGTGACCGCCGATGTTCAAACCAATGGGCGGCATATCCGCGCGTTGATGCAACGCGCCAGCGACAAGGGTGCCCGCCTGATCCAGTTCACCGAGTGCGCCCTGTCCGGCCGCGCCCGGAATCACATCAACAACTGGCATCGGGTTGACTGGGACGTTATCGACACGGAACTGGCGGAAACCGCCGCTCTGGCGCGCAAGCTCAAGCTCTGGACCGTTGTTGGCTGCAATCATCGCCTGCCGCCGCCGAGCGAGCCGCACAACAGTCTGTACGTGATCTCGGACAAGGGCGTTCTCATCACCCGCTATGACAAGCGGCTCTGCGCCAGCGATGGCTCCAGCCTGTGGTATACGCCCGGTTCCTCGTCCACGACGTTCGTCGTCGATGGTTACCGTTTTGGCTGCGCGCTGTCGACGGAAGTGCACTACCCGGAGCTGTTCGCAGCCTATGAGCGCCTGTCGGCGGATGTCGTACTGCTTTCATCCTATTCGGATGAAGCGATCTTCGCCATCGAGGCGCAGGCCCATGCCGCCATCAATGCGCTGTGGGTCGGGCTGGCGACGGCCGTGGAAACCAGCCACGGACTTCCCGGTGGCATCATCGGCCCGGATGGCAATTTCCTTGGCAGGAACCGGCGTCGCATGGCCTCGGTGGTGATCGCAACCATCGACCGCGATAGCCCGGAATATACTCGTGTGCACAACCGCACCCGTCTGCGCAACCGCGCAAACCAGCAATCGTCTCAGCTTTTGTGAGAGGCGTGATGCGAATTACGGCGATATGCCGAAGCCACAAAAAAGCGTGGGATCATCGACCCCGCGCTTTTCATTTTTGACATAACACCTGAACGCTATCGCGGTCACACCTGCGATGCGCGGCGCACATCGGGTGGCAAAGCCTCAGCCGCCAACAGGTCAAGCGCTTCGTCCAGCGGGAGTTGCTGCTGCGCCTGCGAGCCGAGACGGCGGATCGACACCGTGCGCTGCTCGCCCTCTTTCTTGCCGACCACCAACAGCACGGGCGTTTTGGCCAGTGAGTGTTCGCGCACCTTGTAGGTGATCTTCTCGTTGCGCAGATCCGTCTCCACACGCAGTCCGCACTTTTCAGCTTCCGCCGCCACGTCACGCGCATAATCGTCCGCGTCCGAGGTGATGGTGGCGATCACTGCCTGCACCGGCGCAAGCCACAGCGGGAAATGACCGGCATGATGCTCGATCAGGATGCCGAGGAAGCGCTCCATCGAACCGCAGATGGCGCGATGCACCATGACCGGGGTTTTCTTCTGCCCATCGTGATCGACGAAAAACGCGCCGAAGCGATCCGGCAGGTTGAAGTCCACCTGCGTCGTGCCGCACTGCCAGTCGCGGCCAATCGCATCCCGCAGCACGTACTCGAACTTCGGACCGTAGAAAGCACCCTCGCCGGGGAAAATCTCGGTGCGGATGCGGTTGCCCGACCGCGCGCGGATTTCTTCCAGCACCTTGCCCATCACCTCTTCAGCGTGATCCCACAGAGCATCGTCGCCCACGCGCTTTTCGGGCCGCGTGGAGAGTTTCACGACGATATTGTTGAGATCGAAGCCGAAATCGGCATACGTGGAGAGGATCAGGTCGTTGATCTTCAAGCACTCTTCGGCCAACTGGTCCTCAGTGCAGAAGACGTGTGCGTCATCCTGCGTGAAGGCACGCACGCGCATCAGGCCATGCAGCGCGCCGGATGGCTCATAGCGTGACACCGAACCGAATTCCGCAAGCCGCAGAGGCAGATCACGATAAGACTTGAGACCGTGCTTGAACACCTGAACATGGCCGGGGCAGTTCATCGGCTTGATGGCGAAGACGCGGTCGTCCTCGGTCTGCGTGACAAACATGTTCTCGCGGTACCACGCCCAGTGGCCGGACGTTTCCCACATGGCCTTGTCGAGGATCTGCGGCGTGTTGATCTCGCGATAATCACCGTGCAGCCTGCGCCGCATGTAGGCGATGAGCTGCTGGAAAATCGTCCAGCCCTTCTCGTGCCAGAACACGACGCCGGGGCCTTCCTCCTGAAAATGGAACAGATCCATCTCCCGGCCCAGCCGTCGGTGGTCGCGGCGCTCGGCTTCCTCAAGCTGGTGGAGGTAGTTGTCGAGATCTTCCTGCGTGGCCCATGCAGTGCCGTAGATACGCGTCAGCATGGGGTTGTTGGCGTCGCCGCGCCAGTAGGCGCCCGCGACCTTCATCAGCTTGAAGGCGTTCCCGATTTTGCCGACGCTCGTCATGTGCGGGCCGCGGCACAGGTCGAGCCACTCGCCCTGACGATAGATCTTGAGATCGTCGCCGGCAGGAATGGCGTCCACCAGCTCCACCTTGAAGTGCTCGCCACGGGCGCGGAAGAAATCCTTTGCCTCGTCGCGCGACCACAGTTCCTTGGTGAAAGGCGCATCGCGGGCGATGATTTTCTTCATTTCCGCCTCGATGGCGGTGAAGTCTTCCGGCGTGAACGGCTCGTTGCGCGCGAAGTCGTAGTAGAAGCCGTTCTCGATCACGGGGCCGATGGTGACCTGCGTGCCGGGCCACAGCGTCTGCACCGCTTCGGCCAGCACGTGGGCGCAATCGTGACGGATAAGCTCAAGCGCCCGCGGATCGTCTCGCGAAACGAACTCGATGCGCGCATCCGCGGGGATGGCGTCGGACAGGTCACGCACTTCGCCATCGAGCGCCATGGCGACGGTGCGCTTGGCAAGCGACTTGGCAATGCTTTCCACCACCTCGCGACCGCTGATGCCGGGGGCGTACTGGCGCGATGCACCATCGGGAAATGTCAGGGTAATCATCAAATAAAGTCTCCGGCTCACTCCTGCACACAGAACAGGTAAGCGACTTGTCAGCAGACAAAATGATGGCCACGGGCAGGCAATAGCCGCGCGGCCGGGTCAACGGACGGAGGTCAGGCCGGGCTTCGAGGTGTCGCCGCCGTCCTTGTCGACGTCCTCACAGACCATGCATGGTCTGGTGGCTGGCGGTGCATTGGTGCCCCTCCAGCGCCCGTAGGTCCACGGCTTATACCATCGAGCTGTCGCGGGCAATGCGTCGGGCACGAGATCGAGACCGCTCGTGCCCAGCGGGTGACAGCGGCAGACGCGCGCCAGTCCGACCCAGCCGCCGGCCCAGAAGCCGTATCGGTCAATCGCCTCGTCTGTATAAAACGAACAGCTCGGCAAATGGCGGCAATGGCGCCCGAATATGGATGAAAGCGTCAACTGATAAATACGGATCAGCGTGCGGGCAATAAAAACGCCGGGCCTGCGGACAGCGCTGATGATCATAGTCTTGAAGAGATGCAATTTGGACACGTCTGACGCTGCGGTTGTGTGTTATCTGGTGTAGTCATAGCATGAATCGGCGATCATCAGGGTTATGTTGTTGGCGCTAACCAATTGGTGAAGATTATGCGGCAGAGTCAGATCGTCAGACAGTGGAGAAATGTTGTGTTGCGTCATCCATCCCGTCCCGCTCTGAAAATCATCGCCGCTTCGGGTTTTCTGGCTGCCGCCATTGCCGCCACCCCCGCTGCCGCGCAAAACGCGGGTTACGACCCTTACGCCGGCGAAGCTGGCGGCTCGTCATTTCCCTCATTCGTCGCGGCTCCGGTTGATTCGGCTCGCTGGATTGTGACGGTCAGCGCCAATGCCGATGTGGGACCGTCTTTCCGCGGGTCCGATAAATACAGCATCACGCCCTATCCGCTGATCGGCATCCGCCGGGGTGGACAGGCGCGGCGCGCCGCGGTTCCGGGCGACGGCCTCACCATCGATCTGCTCGATAATCAATATGTGAGCTTCGGTCCCATCGCCCGCTATCGCAGCGGCCGTTACAAGGCCGACGACCGCAAGCTGTTCGGCCTGCGCAAGCTGCCATGGAGCGTCGAGGCGGGCGTGTTCGCCGAAGTTTGGGCGACCCATAATCTGCGCGCCCGCGCCGAAGTCCGTCACGGGTTTCGCGGTGAAGACGGCTGGGTTGTCGATTTGGGCGGCGACTTCGTGCAGCCGTTCGGTCAGTTTACTTTCACCGTCGGTCCGCGTGTGAGCTGGGCCAGTGGCAAGATGATGCGCAGCAACTATGGCGTGAACGCTTATGAAGCTTCGCTGAACAATCTGGTGTTCCCGCAGCACGGCCTTTACGAATACAAGCCCGGCTCCGGCATCCAGAGCGCCGGGGCGGCAACATCCCTCGCCTACCAGATTAATGATCAGTGGAGCGCCACCGCGAAGGCAACCTACAGCCGCCTCGTCGGCGATGCCGGCAAGAGCCCGATCGTGCGTCGCCTTGGCGACCGCAACCAGTTCTCCCTTGGCCTGAGCGCAGCCTACGCCTTCGGTATCAACTGACGTCGAAACCGCGTCATACCAGCTGATCCAGAACGATCCGGCCCTCATCTGCCGGATCGTTTTTTTGTGTCCGCCGCTTGTCCTCAATCTGCGATAGCGCATCAAGAACGGCGTCGAACGTCAACAGCGTCGAAGCATGGCGCGCCGGGTAGTCACGCACGGGAGCCAGCACGGCAAGGTCTTCCCACCGGCCGGACGGCGGCTCACCGCCCTCTTTCAGCATGCGGCGCATGACCTCGCGGATTTCGCGCAGCTCCTGCGCCGTCGAACCGACGACAAGACGCCCCATGACTGACGATGACGCCTGCCCCAAGGCGCACGCCCGCACCTCGTGGGCGAAATCGCTCACAGTCTCCCCGGACATCACCAGATCGACAGTGACGGTGGAGCCGCAAAGGCGCGCGTGCGCGGTCGCCGTCGCATCAGGCGTGGCAAGCCGCCCCAGACGGGGAATGTCACTCGCGAGCACCAATATCTGCCGGGAATAGATTTCGTTCAGCATCGTCTTTCCATTTCGGCGTGCTCCGGATGGGTGGCAACCGCCGCCCAAGGCCCCGGAGGCCTGATCATCCCATTGGCAGCCCGGCATAGATGTGGTCAAGCTGCCGATGCCGGGTGATCCGTTGTGGTATCGTCAACGTAAACTATATAAGATTGATGTTTACGGGAAAAATATCCCGCCCTGCAAATCTCGAAACCGTCCCCACCCGGCCGGTCAAACAACGGGAGGCACCACATGGATGCCGTGGTTAAGTCCTTGTCCGACGGTGAAGCCAGTCAGGCCGAATCCGACAAGCCGATTTCCGACAGGCCAACACGCGCCGAAGCCGAAGCCGCCGTGCTGACGCTCTTGCGCTGGATCGGCGAAGACCCGGCCCGCGAAGGGCTTCTGGATACACCCAAACGGGTGGTTCGCGCCTATGAGGAGCTGTTCGCCGGCTATCGCGACAACCCGGTCGAAGTTCTCGACCGTGTTTTCGAGGAAGTCGAGGGATATTCGGATATCGTCCTCGTGCGCGACATATCGTTTTTCTCCCATTGCGAGCACCATATGGTGCCGATCATCGGCAAGGCGCATATCGCCTATTTCCCGGAGGGCGGCGTCGTTGGCCTCTCCAAACTTGCGCGCGTGGTTGACGTGTTCGCCCGCCGCCTTCAGACGCAGGAAGCACTGACGGCGCAGATTGCAGATGCGATCAACGACACCCTGCGCCCGCGCGGTCTCGCCATCATGCTCGAAGCGGAGCATATGTGCATGGCCATGCGCGGCATCCAGAAACAGGGTGCGTCCACCATCACCACCCGCTTTACGGGTGTGTTCGAGGAAGACCCGGCCCTTCAGGCACGGTTCTTCATGCTGATCCGCGAGTGACACCGGGCTTTTGTCAGGCTATTTTCATTGTCCGTCAGAGATGTTCGCGTGCAAATCGATCAATCAGTTTGCACGCGCTTTATCGTCTGTACAGTGACGCCTGTCAGTTGCCCACAGCATCTCAATCCAGCATTTTCTTCAGGGTATAATTCCGTGACAGACCGCCTCTTTCAACAGCCCCCCAGCGACAAGACAGCGCTGGAGGAAGGGCTCGCGCTGACCCCCGCTTTTGATGCCAACGGGTTGGTGACATGCGTCACTACCGATGCCGATACTGGCCACCTGCTGATGGTTGCGCATATGAACGCCGAGTCTCTGCGCCGCACGATCGAGACCGGCGAGGCTTGGTACTGGTCGCGTTCACGCCAGACCCTGTGGCACAAGGGCGATACCTCGGGCCAGATCCAGACTGTTGTGGAAATGCGCGTCGATTGCGATCAGGACGCAATATGGATCAAGGTGCGCGTCGCTGGCGATGGCGGCTGCTGCCACACCGGCCGGTGCTCGTGCTTCTACCGCGCTGTTCCTGTCGGACACGGCACCTGCGAGGAGCTTGAGCTGATCAAGGACGATTGACGGGCTGCTACCAGCTTTTACGAGGCCCGCCGGGAGATCACATCCCGGCGGCTGCGATCATAGCTTGCAAGCTGCCCGTGCAGCCTCAGCCTTGGGCCGGGCGGTGTTACTAAAGACACCGGAGCGGCGAAACGCCGCCAATTCGTCCTCACCCATGGCTTGCGTGATGCGCCGCGCATAACAGCCACAACGGTCGGCGTAGCTGTCTTTCGAGGAACTCGAAACGCCCCATTGCTGAACCACGCATGCGTCCAGAATATGCAACCGGATGGTGTCGAGGCTGGCGCTGCTCAAATCGACGGTGCCGGCACCTGCCGGTTGTCGCGGCGGAGTTGCGCCGGCCCATGCCGTCAACGGCAGCGAAAACGTCGCCATCGCCGCCGCAAAGGCAATACAGGCAATCTTTGAGCCAGAAACGCGCGATTGACCGAACTCTGTTCCACTGAACTTGCTGAGACCCGACATCATCATCGCAGTGCCTTTATGGGAGCGCCCGAGAAAGCGCCGTCACCTGAGCATAGCGCTCTAGGTTCTATATTTCGCCGCAACTTGCGTTCAAGGCGATGGATCGACTTGAACGCAAACTGCTCTGGCTGCCTTTCGCGTTTCATCAGAGAATGAAAGGCAGCCAATTATCTGGAATTTAAGCAAATTCCTGTCGATCAGACAATTGCGTCCGACCGAAACGCACTTCAGCCAACGATTTCGTTGCCGGCGAAGAACTGTGCGATTTCCACCTGAGCGGCCTCGGGCGAATCCGAACCGTGGACGGAGTTCTCACCGACGGACTTGGCGAAGAGCTTGCGAATCGTGCCCTCTGCTGCGTTCTCGGGGTTGGTTGCGCCCATGACTTCGCGATAGGTCGCGATGGCGTCCTCACCTTCCAGAACCTGCACCACGACCGGGCCGGAGATCATGAAATCGACCAGCTCGCCGAAGAACGGACGGGCGCTGTGGACGGCATAGAACTGTTCGGCCTGTGCGCGCGTCAGAAGGATGCGCTTCTGGGCGACGATGCGAAGGCTTGCCTTCTCGATGACGGCGTTGATGGCGCCGGTGAGATTGCGTTCGGTCGCGTCGGGCTTGATGATTGAAAAAGTACGCTCAAGAGCCATGATATATCCGTCTAAAACCTGGAGTTTTCGGAGTTGTGAGCGGCTTATAGCCCTCCATAGCGTCAGCGACAAGACACAGCGCTTCTGAAACAGCAAACGTGGTTTTCAGGTTACGCTTTTGGCGGCGGGGAGCGAACTCCCCACCGCCTCGTGCCTTTTATCTCGGCAGATGCGAGACGTTACAGCGGCCGCTTCACCCAGCGCGACAGCACGCCGATGATGCCTTCGCGGAACAGCATCACGCAGACGACGAACACGATACCCTGGATGATCGGCACCCACGCGCCGAACGATGCCAGATAGTTCTGCATCGACACCACAATCACCGAACCCACGATCGGCCCGAAGATCGTGCCCATGCCGCCGACGAGCGTCATCAGCACCACCTCGCCAGACATGGTCCAGTGCACGTCCGTCAACGAGGCGAGCTGGAACACGATGGCTTTCGTGCCGCCGGCAAGCCCCGCCAGACCGGCGGAAAGCACGAACACGGCAAGCTTATATTGGGTCGTGCGATAGCCGAGCGAGATGGCGCGCGGCTCGTTATCACGAATAGCGCGCAGCACCTGGCCGAATGGCGAGTGGATGATGCGGAAGATCAGCAGGAAGCCGAACAGGAAGATCGCCGCGACCACGTAATAAAGCGTGCGATCATCGGTGAGCGGAATGACGCCGAACAGATTGCCACGCGGCACGCCCTGAATGCCGTCCTCACCGCCCGTAAAGGCCGATTGCAACGACACGAAGTAGATGAGCTGCGCCAGCGCCAGCGTGATCATGGCAAAGTAGATGCCCTGCCGGCGGATGGCCAGAGCGCCGAATATGAGGCCAAGCACAACCGCAGTGGCCGTGCCTGCAAGGATGGCCAGTTCCGGCGTCAGCCCCCACACTTTGGCCGCATGGGCGCTGACGTAACTCGCGAAGCCGAAGTAGGCCGCGTGCCCGAAGGACAACAGGCCGCCATAGCCCAGCAACAGGTTGAGCGCCGCCGCGAACAGCGCGAAGCACAACACCTTCATGAGGAAGACAGGATAGAGAAGGTGCGGCGCAATCAGCAACCCGACGATCAACGCAATGAACAGCGCGCCATAGAGCCGGGAGTTGCCGCGCGCAACGGTATCGATAGGCTCGCCAGCGGCGGTGCCGGAAGCTGCGATATCCTGGGTGGTCATCAGGCAGCCCTCCCGAAAAGGCCAGCGGGCTTCACCAGAAGCACGAGGATCATGATAACGAAGATGACGGTCGAGGATGCCTCGGGATAGAACACCTTGGTCAGCCCCTCGACGATGCCGAGCGCGAAGCCCGTGACGATGGAGCCGAGGATCGAGCCCATGCCGCCGATGACAACCACCGCGAACACCACGATGATGAGGTCCGCGCCCATGTTGGGGTTCACCGCATAGATCGGCGCGGCCAGCACACCGGCAAAGCCTGCGAGCGCGACGCCGAAGCCGTAGGTGAGCGTCACCAGCATCGGCACGTTGATGCCGAAGGCTCCGACAAGCGTGGCATTTTCAGTCGCTGCACGCAGATAGGCGCCAAGGCGTGTGCGCTCGATTACCAGCCACGTCACGATGCACACCGCAAGGGCCGCCACCACAACCCATGCCCGGTAATTGGGCAGGAACATGAAGCCCAGGTTATTCCCGCCCGCCAGCTCGCGCGGAATGCCGTATGGCAGACCCGAAACGCCGTATTCGTTGCGGAATACGCCCTGAATGATAAGCGCGAGGCCGAATGTCAGCAGCAGGCCGTAGAGATGATCGACGTTTTGCAATCGTGAGAGAAATAATCGCTCAATGACGATACCCGTCGCACCGACCACCAGCGGGGCGATCAGCAGCGACCACCAATAGCCGACGCCGGCATATTGCAGCAGCATCCACGCAACAAACGCACCCATCATGTACTGGGCGCCGTGAGCGAAGTTGATAATGTTGAGCAGGCCGAAAATGATGGCAAGCCCGAGACTGAGCACCGCGTAGAACGAACCGTTGATCAGCCCCAGCAAAAGCTGGCCGAACAGGACCTGAGGCGAAACGCCGAGAAGTTCGAACATCGATACGCCTTTCAGAGGCAGATGGTATCCGATGAAGGCAATAGCGTTTCATATCAATATGTTGCTATCGTATCATGATGCATTATATGAGCATATGACATCAACATATTGACTGACCGGAAATGCGGGCCGGCATGAACAGCCAGCCCGCATTCCGGCCTTGAAGCGCGTTACTTGACGAGGTTGCAGGCTTCGCCATCAAGCGGACGGAACGCATCCGCCGCCGGGATCACCGCCAACTGCTCGTAGTAGTCCCATGGGCCTTTGGAGTCGCCAGGCGCCTTGACCTTGAACAGGTACATGTCGTGGACGTGGCGGCCGTCGACGCGCACTTCGCCCTTACCGAACAGCGGGTCCTCGGACGGGTTGTCACGCATCCATTGCAGCACCTTCTCCGGATCCTTGGACTTCGTAGCTTCGACGCCCTTCAGATAATGCAGCGTGCCGGAGTAAACGCCGGCGTGCACCATCGTCGGCTTTTTGCCGCCGTGCTGCGCCGCAAAACGCTCGGACCACTCGCGCGTACCGTCGTTTTGATCCCAGTAAAACGCTTCCGTCAGCACCAGACCCTGGGCAGCCTCAAGACCGAGAGCGTGCACTTCGGACAAGAAGACCAGCAAACCTGCGAGCGTCTGTCCACCGGCCACGATGCCGAACTCGGACGCCTGCTTGATGGCGTTGATGGTGTCGCCACCAGCGTTGGCAAGGCCGATGACCTTGGCGTTGGAAGCCTGCGCCTGCAACAGGAACGACGAGAAGTCACCGCCCGGGAACGGGTGCTTGACCTGCCCCAGCACCTTGCCGCCGGCATTCTTCACCACTTCGGCGGTGTCGCGCTCCAGCGCATGGCCAAAGGCATAATCGGCGGTGAGGAAGTACCAGGTATCACCACCCTGTGCGACCACCGCAGAGCCCGTGCCCTTGCCGAGTGAATAGGTGTCGTAGGTCCAATGGATGGTGTTGGGCGAGCACTGCTTGCCGGTGAGTTCGGTCGCGCCCGGGCCAGACGCGATCAGAACCTTGTTCTTCTCGCGCGTGATCTGGGACACGGCAAGCGCCACCGAGGACGTGGGCACATCGAGAATGACGTCGACGCCATCCCGGTCATACCACTGGCGGGCGATGTTCGAGCCTACGTCCGGTTTGTTCTGGTGGTCAGCGGAGATGATATCGACATTGATGCCCTTTTCAGCCGCCTTGAAATCCTCAGCCGCAAGCCGAGCGGCAATGACGGAGCCTTCGCCGGACAAGTCCGCATAGACGCCGGAGCGATCGTTCAGCACGCCGAGTTTCACCGGGATTTGCGCCTGAGCCGCGCTGAATGCGCCGACGATGAAGGTGGTAGCCAGCAACCAGGTCTTGATACCCATTGTTTCCCCCTTGATGATTTTGTTTCACATATTGACGTATGCCACTGTGATAATTTGATTTTATATGGTGTTATACGCCGAGATAGGAGTGCAGCTTGTCGATGTTCGCATCGAGTTCGTCGTTGCGGATCATGTCGACGACCCGCCCCTGATCCACAACGTAATGACGGTCTGCGACCGTCGACGCGAAGCGGAAGTTCTGCTCCACCAGAACGATGGTGAAGCCATCCTGCTTCAGCCGCGCGATAGTGTGACCGATCTGCTCCACGATCACCGGCGCAAGTCCTTCGGTGGGTTCATCGAGCAGAATGAGGTTAGCGCCGGTGCGCAGAATGCGGGCGATTGCCAGCATCTGCTGCTCACCGCCAGACAGCTTCGTGCCCTGGCTGAAGAGCCGCTCCCGCAGGTTGGGAAACAGCGTGAAAATCTGGTCCTGCGTCATGCCGCCGGGTTTGATGATCGGCGGCAGAATCAGGTTCTCGGCCACGGACAGGCTGGAAAAAATCCCGCGCTCTTCCGGCACGTAGCCAATACCCAGCCGCGCTATCTGCCGCGCGGGCAACCGTATGGTCTCCTGCCCGTCAAAGTTGATGGACCCGGTGCGCTTGCGCAGAATGCCGATGATCGACCGCAAGGTTGTGGTCTTGCCGGCGCCGTTGCGGCCGAGCAGCGTCACGACTTCTCCCGGCGCGACATCAAAATCGATCCCGTGCAGGACGTGAGATTCGCCATACCACGCCTGAAGGTTCCGCACGGATAGCAGCGGAGCCGCCGCAGGTTTCGGCGCGGGGAATGGGCGGACAACAGCTTCAGGCATGCATGCCTCCCATGTAGGCTTCCACGACGCGCGCATCGCCGGAAATCGTCTTGTAATCCCCCTCCGCCAGCACTTTGCCACGCGCCAGAACCGTGATCCTGTCTGACAACGAGGCCACGACAGAAAGGTTATGCTCGACCATCAGAATGGTGCGGTTGGCCGACACCCGGCGGATGAGTTCCGCCATGCGATCCACGTCCTCGTGCCCCATGCCGGCCAGCGGCTCGTCCAGCAGCAACATCGACGGATCGAGCGCGAGCGTTGTGGCGATTTCCAACGCGCGCTTGCGGCCATAGGGCAACGCGCCCGCCCGGGTTTTTTCGTACTCTGACAGCCCCACGGCTTCGAGCAGACCTCTGGCCTCGCGGTCATAGCGTCGCAGAAGGCTTTCGGAGCGCCAGAAATCGAACGAATCCCCCCGCCGGCGCTGAAGCGCGATGCGGACATTCTCCAGCGCCGTGAATTGCGGGAACACTGCCGAAATCTGGAATGACCGCACCACCCCAAGCCGCGCGATTTCCGCCGGCTTCATGGATGTGATGTCCTTGCCCTTGTAGGTGATTGCCCCGCGTGTGGGGGTGAGGAACTTGGTCAAGAGATTGAAGCAGGTCGTCTTGCCAGCGCCATTCGGCCCGATAAGGGCATGGATAGTACCCTCCTCGACGTTGAGGCTGACACCGTCGACCGCCTTGAACCCTTTGAACTCTATCGTCAAATCACGTGTTGCGAGAATCGCCTCGGCGCGCATCCGCCGTTCCCCCCTGCGTGTTCCGTATGATTGTTGATGATGGGCTTCGCCCAATTTAGTCGGACACGTAACTATTTCAAAAGAAACCTAGGTATGCACATAAGTCTGTCTAGGCATGCACATGTAGCATTACGCGGATTCGGACCACTGTCAATTGGCCCAAGAGATGAGCCTGTAGAAACAGCGGAAAACATTTGCCAGTTCAATTATGTATGATTATCCGTTCCCATGCGGGGCAAGCATTTGCGCGCGGGTGTGCGCTGCCGCACCATGCAGGGCGGCAGGCTAAAATCGCATGATCCAGTATGCTGGGGTCGATAATTTCGCGGCGCGCCGTGCGCAGTCGATGCTGACCGCGTTGGCATATAGGCAACGTGGCAAAAGGCCCCAAACCCCTGCCAGCCGATCGTGCGCGGGTTTTTAGAAGGTCTTATTGCCGCCGGGTAATTTCTGCAGCGACAATCCGCGCCGCACGCTCGCTGGGCGTGTCATCGCCGATTGCCATGGCCTCTTCAAGGCGCCGGAAGGCCTCAGTCTGCCGTCTTCGATCAGGCGTATCCGCAAGCAACGGCAATACCGTGGCCGCGAGTTTCTCCGGCGTGCAATCCCATTGTAGCCGCTCCGGGATGATGTTCTCGCCGAGAATCAGGTTGGCATATGTCACGGTCGACACCGTCAGGAAATGCCGCACCTGCGATTCGAGCCACGACACCTTGTAAGCCACGACCATCGGCACGCCTGAAAGCGCCAGTTCCAGCGTTACAGTTCCCGATGCGGCAATCGCAGCATGCGCACGTCTGAAAGCGGCATATTTGGCCGCCTCGCCCTCAACGATCTCAGGCTTCACCGGCCATTGCGACACCGCCTCGCGAATGAGCGGTGCGACATGCGCCACGGCAGGCAATACAAAACGGATGGGCCGTCCGGCCTGGGCTTCGATGAGCGGCAACGTATCACCAAAAACCGGCAGCAGGCGGCTCACCTCGGAGCGCCGGCTACCGGGCAGCACCAGCACTTCCAACTTTTCGGCGTCCGCAATAGAGGGCCGCTCACCCGGCGCGGGACGTAGCGTCTCAAGTCTCTCGATCAGCGGATGGCCAACATACGAGCAAGGCGGCCCGCCGAGGCGGCGATGGGCTTCAGGCTCAAACGGCAACAGAGCGAGCAGGTGATCGACGTAACCACGCATCTTTCGTGCCCGGCCCGGCCGCCATGCCCAGACGCTGGGGCTGACATAATCAACAATCGGAAGCTCCGGCCGCGCGGCACGCACCCGCTTGGCCACCGCATGTGTGAAATCCGGGCTGTCAATGATGACAAGCACATCCGGATTGGCCGCAAGCGCCGCAGCGACCGTCTCATGAACTCGCCGAACGATGGTACGCAGCCGCGCGATTACCGCGACGAAGCCCATCACCGCGATATCAGCAAGCGGAAACACGCTGGTAAGCCCTTCAGCCTCCATGGCATGCCCGCCAACACCGGAAAAGCGCACGTCCCCGCGCGCCTTGAGCGAACGCATCAGCCGCGCACCGAGTTGATCGCCGGATTCCTCACCCGCGACAATGAAAACATGCACGGGCTTATCAGTTTCAAGCTGGTCGTTCATGTCCCAATCCCGTTCGCCAGAGGCCTGTTTCAACTCGAAGAATGAGACCACCTCACCTTGACGAGAGACAGGCAGAGGCGGGAGCAGCAAAATATAGATTCTTGAATGCGCGTTCTAGGTTTCGATACCAACCACAAAAAGACCGCGCCTGTCCGCCTCTCGGATAAGCTCTGCCTCATCGATGACAAGCGTGCGTCCCGCGCCATAGGCGATGCCATCAAGCCCGGCCTTCGCGGCCAGACGAACAGTTCTGGGGCCAATTGCAGGCAGATCTATCCGGAAATCCTGCCCGTCCTTCGTGGTTTTCACCAGAACGCCGCGATTCTCAGATCGCCACCGCCGCGTAAACCGCATCCAACGTACACGCTTCAGCATGGCGTCCGTACCCTCGGGCCCTTCCAAAGCGATCACCCGCCTGCCGCCGACAACTGTGGCCTGCCCGGCGTCAAAGCGCGAAACCGTGCGCAACAGATCCAGGCCGATCGCGACCGCCCCTGCGCTGGCTTCATCAGGACCACGCTCGGTGATGCATCCGATCCGGCCCAGCAGTTCCGGCGCCAGTTCGTCGACACCAACGACCTTGTGCCCGTGGTCTTCCAGAAGCCGTACGACACCTGACAGCAAGCCATCATCGCCAAGAGACATCAACGCAGCGATTTCGCGCCGATTGCGGTAGGCAGCGAAAGCACTCAGCACCACCGACGGCTGCGGCCGGCTGACCGGCCCCGCCATTACCACGCATCCGGGCTGCCATTCAGCCAGCAGACGCAATGTCCGCCGGACATCCACCATGCTGACGGTCGCATCGGCCCGGCGCGATATATCCGCCCCGGCAAAGCCACGAAATGCCAGAATACGCGTCGGCACGCCACGAGCATGCAGCGCATCAGCCAACATCACCGGCAAGGCACCGCCGCCTGCCAGCATGACAACCGCTTCGGACTGCCCTGCCACGATTAGTGCCCGTGCCCGTCTCTCGGCACGCAGATGGATCGCTTACCTGCGTTGCGGATAAACGAAAGCACTTCGTCGACCAGTTCGGAAGCCGGAAACGCAGCAGCGACGTCTTCGACCCGCTCCAACAACGTTCCCTCATCGGCGAACAGGGCGCGGTAGGCGCGACGCAGTTCGTGAATCTGCTCCCGTGAAAAGCCACGCCGTTGCAGGCCGACGATATTCAAGCCGCCCAGATACGCCCGGTTGCCAAGCGCCATGCCATAGGGAATGAGATCGTTTTCCAACCCTGACAAGCCGCCGACGAATGCATGCCTACCCACGCGCGCGAACTGAATAACCGCCGCTCCACCGCCGATGATGACATGGTCGCCAACCGTGACGTGTCCGGCCAGCATCACGTTATTCGACAAAATAACGCAGTCGCCTACGTGGCAGTCATGGCCCACATGGGAGTTGGCCAGAAAGGCGCAACGATCGCCAATGACCGTTTCCATGCCGCCGCCTTCGGTGCCGGGGTTGATCGTCACCCCCTCACGGATGAGGCAGTCCGCACCAATAATCAGCGTCGATGCCTCGCCATGATACTTGAGATCTTGCGGCTGGTGCCCGATGGACGCAAAAGGAAAAATCCGGCAGCGGGGACCGATGCGCGTCAACCCGGCAACGACGACATGACTTGCAAGCTCGCAGTCGTCGCCAATTTCAGCATCGGCGCCCACAACGCAAAAGGGCCCGATGCGCACGTTTGCGCCAAGCCGCGCCCCCTCCTCGATCAACGCCGAAGGGTGAATCACGGCCGTATCCGCTTTGCTCATCGGCAATATCCCGCTCACTCGACGACGAGCATGGCAGAAAGCTCGGCCTCGCAAACCAGCGTGCCGTTGACCTTCGCCTCTCCCCGGAACCACCACATATTACGACGGTTCGCGAGCTTCGTCATGTGATAGTGCACGACATCACCCGGCTCGACCGGCTTGCGGAACTTCACCTTGTCGATCGTCATGAAATACACTTCCTTCGGCCGTGCCTTTTCAGCAATCTGCGAAGCGACGCACAAAGCCCCGGCAGTCTGGGCCATGCCTTCGATCATGTAGACGCCCGGAAACAACGGCCGGACAGGAAAGTGCCCCTGAAATTGCGGCTCGTTAAACGTGACGTTCTTGATGCCGATGCAACTGTTGTCGCCATCCATATCAATGATGCGATCAATCAGCAGGAAGGGATAGCGATGCGGCAAATAGCTCAAAATTTGCAGAATATCGGCTGTATTCAGGTGCGACGGCACGTCTGTCATGTAATAGGTGCTCCCTGGATCATGCTCCCTGACACAGGTGCAAGATCATCGTGTCCATTGGTCGGGCAGCAATCTGCCTCACTGAGAATCGTCGCCGGTGTTGCCGGACGATGACTTGCGGTCACCCGGCGACCGACTTGAAATCATCATCTTCAACCATGCGACTTCCTTCATCCATTCCTTGATCGGCTGGGCTGGAGCCCCGCCCCATTTCGCGCCGGCAGGCACATTTTCGGCAACAGCGCTGCGCGCAGCGAACTGCGCGCCGGTACCGATGGTGACATGGCCAACCACGGCACTCTGCCCGCCAAAAACGACAAAATCCCCAAGCGTCGTACTGCCCGAAATTCCGACCTGCGCCACGATCACGCAATGGCGGCCAATGACCACGTTGTGAGCGATTTGCACCAGATTGTCGATCTTCGTGCCTTCGCCGATGATCGTATCACGACTGGCGCCCCGGTCGATCGTGGTGTTGGCGCCGATTTCAACGTCATCCTGAATAATGACGCGGCCAACCTGCGGCACCTTCAGATGGCCGCCCGGTCCCATGGCAAAGCCAAACCCGTCCTGCCCGATACTGGCACCGGGATGAACCACGATCCGATTCCCGAGCAAAGCATGTGAAATCGTTACATTGGGTCCGATACTGCAATCACGGCCAATACGCACCTCAGCCCCGATAACGGCATTGGCGCCGATAACCGTGCCGCTTCCGATCTCCGCGCCAGCCCCGATGACAGCGCCGGGATCAACCGCAACTCCGGTTTCAAGCCGCGCATCAGGATGCACGACCGCTCCCGGCGATACGCCAGATCCCGAAAAAAGCGGACGAGGCCG
The DNA here is from genome assembly GCF_014195635.1 of Pseudochelatococcus contaminans. Classification (GTDB taxonomy): domain Bacteria; phylum Pseudomonadota; class Alphaproteobacteria; order Rhizobiales; family Beijerinckiaceae; genus Pseudochelatococcus; species Pseudochelatococcus contaminans. The sequence goes on from NZ_JACICC010000004.1 coordinate 256,083, forward strand.
CAGAGCGGATGGGTGAAGCCTGGCCAGAACCTGCGCAAAGACGCGGTAGGGAACCGGCGTTACCAGAGACAGCGTCGAGGAAGGCACGCGATCTGCGAAGCGTGGCGAAACAAGGCAAATACCGGCCTTCGTTTCAGCCAGCATGGCGGCATAACGCGGGTTGTCCATATAGGCGATATCATCCGGACCAGCCGTTTCCAGCGGCGCTGCGGATGACACTATCCGCGACCCGTCAACGCCCTCAGGCAAGTTGATACCGGCCAATTCGGCAATGTCGCTCAGAATGACTGACCCGACATCGGAAAAAAATACTGGATCGCTCATGCCAGCCCGTTTCGCAAAAAAACAGGGATGGCGCAAGGCCATCCCTGTCGATCTCCCCAATTACCCCGGAAAAACCAGCCGTCAGAAGCTGGTACCGCCGGAGAAGCGGAATGCCTGTGTCTGGTCGCCTGTAACCTTCGACAGCACGTAGGCGTAGTCGAAGCGCAGCGGGCCGAGCGGCGACGACCACAGAAGGCTGACACCGACGGACGAACGAATGTTCTTGTCGTCCTTGACGTTGACGCAGGTCGGCTGGCGATTGGACACATAACCCGGCAGGCCGGCACAGTTGCTGGGCACGCCAAGGCTGGATGCGAAGTCTTTCTGTCCTTCATAGCCGTAAAGGGTACCGGCGTCGGCAAACACAGCACCCTTCAGACCAAGTTCACGCGGCAGGCCGAAGATCGGGAACTGCACTTCGAGCGTACCGCCAAAGTAGGTCGTGCCGCCGAGTGCGTTGTTCTGGAAGTCTCCGGACATATCGCGCGGACCGATACCGGACGGAGCGAAGCCGCGGACAAGCGATGGGCCAAGGAAGAAGTTGTCGACGATACGCAGATCCTTGTTGCCGAAGGAGCGGATGTGACCGCCCTGCAGCCGGACGAAACCGACGACTTCATCGAACAGCTCATGGTAGTAGCGAGCATCAACCGTTGCACGGATGAAGCGGGAGTCGCCACCAAGACCGGCGACATCCGGCTTGAACTCCGCGTAGAGACCCGATGTCGGGTTACGCGTGTTGTCCAGCGTGTTGTAGGTCAGTGTCGCACCGACGAGCGACGTCAGCGTCGTACCAGCAGCTTCCTTGATCGCCAGCGATGCCTCGCCATCCCACGTACAATTCGGATACAGCGACGAGCCATCCGGGTTCAAAGCTGTATAGCCAGGGATCGGGATCGAGCAGTCACCATAAGGATGGCGCCACGTATTCGGAACCTTGATCCGTGACTGATAGAGCGAGTAACGCAGAGTCAGCGTCGTCGCTTCATCGATTGGCAGGCCGACGCGCAGCTGACCGCCGGTTACCCGGTCTTCATAGCGCGAATAGCGGCTGTTATCCGTGAACTTCGAGAACACGTCGAAACCAAACGCGATCCGGTGGCCAAGGAAGTAAGGCTCGGTGAACGAGAAGTCGACACCCTGCGAATACTGGCCCCAAGACCCGGCGAGACGGACGAACTGACCGCGGCCGAGGAAGTTCGATTCGGAAACCGCGACCTCACCGATGAAGCCATCCGAGGTGGAGTAACCACCCGAGACCGAAAACTGACCAGTGGACTGATCTTCGACATCCACGTTGACAACCACACGATCCGGCGACGATCCCGGCTCGCTGGTGATACGAACGTTCTTGAAGTAACCGAGGTTGTTCAGACGCCGCTCGGCCCGGTCGATCAGAACCTTGTTATAGGCATCGCCCTCACCGATATCGAACTCGCGGCGAATGACGTGATCACGCGTACGGCTGTTACCGCGGACATTGATGCGCTCAATGTAGACGTGCGGGCCTTCATCAACGATGTACTGAATGGAAACCGTGTTGTCTCCAGGATTGCGCAACCCGGTGGGGCGCACCTGAACGAACGGGTTACCGTCGCTGTTGACTTCCTTGGTAATACGCTCCAGCGACTTTTCCACTGCCTCGACGTCATACACGTCGCCAGCACGGGTGCGCACCAGTGGCTGAAGCTGCTCGGACGGAGCCACACCCACACGCGAATCGACGGTGACATCGCTGATGCGATATTGCGGCCCTTCCGAGAGATTGAAAGTGACGACATAGCCTTCGCGCTGCGAGTCGTACACAACATCTGTCGAGAGGATCTGGAAGTCGGCATAGCCGTTCTTCAGATAGTAACGGCGGATAGCATCCTCGTCAGCGGCAATGCGTGCGGGATCATAAACGTCGGAGGACTTCAACCATGACAGCAGGTTCGATTCCGTTGTCGTGATCAGGTTACGAAGCTTGTAGGAAGAGAGAGCGTTGTTACCGACGAAGTTGATTTCCTTGACGCCGGTCTTGTCGCCCTCGTTGATCGTGAACACGACGTCGACCGTGCCATTGGGCAGCGGAACCGTGCGGGGCGTAATCGACGCCGCCGAACGTCCGGCGCGGCGATAGGCATCCCGGATTCGCTCGACATCCGCGTTGACCGTGACCTGATTGTAAGGATTGCTGGCCTGCGTGGCCACGACATCGCCAAGGATTTCCTTGGTGAGCTTCTTGTTGCCCTCGAACACCACACGGTTGATTCGTTCGCCTTGCGCGGCGCGGGCCTGAGCCTGCTCCGAACCGGCCTGTGCGTTTGCCTGACTGGCTGGCCCGGCGGTCATCGTCAACGCCAGAAGGCAGGTCGATACTCCTGCCAGCAACATTGCCCGGCTGTTCGTCTTTCTCCGCGTCATCAGGTGCCGCCCTTCACTTGCAACTCGATAAAACCAGCCGTAACTGCCGGCGTGCAGAAGTCCTATAAGTACATGCTTCTAGCGCCAAAAAGCCTGACTGAAAACGCCCTATGCGGCATGAAACGACATTTCCCCAGCCGCCGTTGCGTTCTGGTCACGCCCGAGGGGCAGAAAGTGCCAAGGTCACTGACCGACACTCAACCTGCCACCGATATGCGCCAGATCATTCCATGTCACGAGCAACATCATCATGAGAACAAACGCAAGCCCGATCTTGAAACCGAATTCCTGCGCCCGTTCGCTGAGAGGTTTTCCGCGTATGGCTTCTATAGCATAGAACAGGAGATGTCCGCCATCCAGCATGGGAATGGGAATGAGGTTAACCAATCCGATAGAGACGGACAGCAGCGCCGCGAGACTGAGCAGCCCGGTCAACCCGCCAAGGCGTGCGACCTGCCCCGAAACTTCAGCGATTCGTATGGGCCCGGAGAGTTGATCGGTCGTCTCCTTGCCGGTGAACAGACGCCCAAGATAGTGGTAGGTCTGCGCCACCACCTGCCATGTTTCGCCAGCGCCCGCCTGCAATGCCCCGGGCAATGAATACGACTCAGTGCGCCAGCTCGACCTGTCTCCAGAAGCCTGAACGCCCAGAACGCCAACACGGTGAGAACCAAGCGGGGATGTCACTTCGCGCAACTCGGGAGAAGCCTGGAGTTCCACCTGCACGCCGCCGCGATCCACGACGATGTTGAGCGTCTCACCAGCGTTCATGCTGACGATTCGCTGCATATCGGTAAAGCTGTCGATTGTGCGGCCGTCGATTGAAATTACCAGATCGCCGGTCTGAAAGCCCGCTTTCTCGGCCGCGCTGGCTGGCTGGATGGTTTCGATTCGCGGCAGCAGAATTTGTCTGCCGTTGAAGTAAGCCATGGCACTGAAAACGACGATTGCCATGAGGAAATTGGCCGCAGGGCCGGCTGCAACAATAGCCGCACGCTGTCCCACACTTTTATGGAAAATGCTGCCTTCTCGCTCGGCCGCCGTCATGCTTTTCACGGCATCGTAATCCGGCACGCTCGCGGCGTTGGCATCGCCCTCGAACTTGACGTAACCGCCAAGGGGAATCGCCGAGAACCGCCACCGGGTTCCCTGACGATCATACCAACCGAACAACTCCTTGCCGAAGCCGATCGAAAACACCTTGACCTTCACGCCACACCAGCGGGCGACAATGAAATGCCCATATTCATGCACGAAAACCACAAGCGTCAGCACGAACAGAAACGCCACCAGCGTCGACGCAAGGCCCGTGACCGCTCCTCCGAGCCCCAGCAACCCGCCAAACAAATCCATCCTCAAACCTTCCTTGCGCCCCGCCGGTCACCGTCTATGCAGCCACTTGCCTTCAATCAGTCCGAACGCCCTCTTCAGACAACGGAGCTATCTCCGCGCGCATATTATCCCTTGCCCGCAGATAGCTTTGCTCAAATGTGTATCATGTCGCCTCAAAATCAGCGAGCGTCAGACGCTTGTGCATCCACTCTCTGGAAAGGCTATCGATTTCCATGGCGTGATCAATGCTCTCGGGGGCCATATTGGCCGCTTTCGCAAAAGCCTCACAAGCAGCACGGACGAGACTGGCGATTTCGTTGAAGCCTATATGTCGTCTCAGAAAAGCTGAAACGGCAACTTCATTGGCCGCGTTGAGTACCGTCGGCATACTGCCCCCCTCTGCCAGCGCTTCAAGAGCCAGCGCCAACGCCGGGAAGCGCCCTGTGTCGGGATGAATGAAGTCGAGCCGGCCTATGGTTGCAAGGTCGAGGCGCGGCAGTGTTGTGCGCAGCCGGCTACCTCGTACAGATTCATCTCTTTGATCCGCCTTGCAGCCAACTCCCAGACAATGAGCGGCGGGAATTCGCATATCGGGCGCCGCAAGGCCCGCTACAACAGACCCGTCGCAGAAGTTGACCAGCCCATGAACGATCTGCTGCGGATGGACCAGAACCTTCAGGCGCGTGTGGTCTACGCCGAACAAATAATGGGCCTCGATAACCTCAAGGCCCTTGTTCATCATCGTCGCGGAGTCGATCGAGATTTTCGCGCCCATACTGTAATTGGGATGTTTGAGCGCCTGTTCGGGAATCGCCGCCGCAATGGCTTGCGCGGACCAATTGAGGAACGGGCCGCCCGATGCAGTCAGCACCATGCTCTCGACGTCATCGCCCGGCGCCCCTGCCAAGGCTTGCCACAACGCGTTATGCTCGGAATCAAGCGGCAGAATCTCGACACCTTGCGCTGCGGCCTCGCGCATGAAAACAGCGCCTGCGGAAACCAGCGTCTCTTTATTCGCAAGGGCGATTTTTCGCCCCCGCCGAATCGCCCGGTAAGTCGGGCGCAGCCCCGCAACGCCTGCGATCGCCGCCACCACAAGATCGCAGTCGCGATCGACAGCCTCGTTGATTGCTGACGAACCCGCGCCGCTGTCGATGGCATACCCCACATCCACGAGCGCGCATCTTAGAGCGTCCGCCTGCGATGCGTCGGCTATCGCGGCGAAGCCGGCCCCCAAATGACACGCCATGGCAGCCAGAGAAACAGGATCAGAGCCACCTACGACAGCTTCGACCTGAAACAATTCCCGATGCTCGGCAATGACACTCGCCACCGATTTGCCAACGGAGCCTGTCGCTCCCAGTATGACGACTCGCGTTTTCATAGCGGCTTTCAAAGCATTTCCCAGGGAAGGCAGTTTGCAAGAACAGAAGTTTTCTGAAACATGGCTAATGGATAGTTGGAAAACCAACCGCTAGTCCCAGGGCAACAAGGAGGCAGACAGCCATAAAGCTGTCGACCCGATCAAGAACTCCCCCGTGACCGGGAATCAGTTGCCCCGAATCCTTGACACCTGCCCGTCGCTTGAAAGCCGATTCGGCCAGATCTCCAGCCTGTCCAACAATCGATGCCGCAAAAGAAATAGCCAGCACCGGAACCGCAGATAGCAGCGAAGCCCCCGTCAGCGCTTCAGCGATCAACCAGACAATCCACCCGGCGATACAGCCTCCGGCAGCCCCGCCCCAAAAACCGGCCCACGTTTTGTTGGGGCTGACTCGTGGCCACAGTTTCGGACCGCCGATGGCGCGTCCGGAGAAGAAAGCCGCTATGTCGGTTGTCCATACAACGGCAAACATCCACGCGACGAGCGCAATGCCAATTACCGGCACGGAGCGCGCCAGAAGAGGAACAATGCCAATCAGAACGCCACACAGCAAACCGGCAAGGACCCAGACGGCAATCCGCCGCCCGAACTGGTGCGACCATGCCTCATCCTGCGCTCCCGTACCACTGGCGACAAACACCCACCCCGTACAGCCGATCAATGCAATGAACACACTGACGACAAAGGCGCCAACACTGCCAAGAGACAGAAAAACGGGCAGTCCCGCAATGCCGAAAGCCGCGAGAATACGGAACAACAAAATACGACGGCTATTCAGAGAAGTCGGGGCAGCATCCACTTCTGTTTTTGGCGCTATCAACACCAACCATTCCACCACGACGCAGAAGCTCGCCACCGCCCACATCAAGGCAAAAGAGATCCCGCCAAAACCTGTTGCCGCCACCGCCGCAATCGCTAGCAGCAATGCGGATGCCACACGCTTTTGCAACTCGGACCATCTGATGTAACGGGTCAATGGGTTTTCCGATAAGGACGGCAGCTTCACGAGAACTCACCGTTACCACAGGGAACCAGGCAGTTTGCAGGTTCCATGGCAAGATCCTTTCGACTCAGGATCGATGCAAGTTGCATAGAAACTGCCATGGAAACTGCCATGAAACAAAGTGAGCCCGTTGGCTGCCGTTTGACGTTGATCATGCCGGCATATCAACCTGTTCGCCCTTGCGCCGCCGCGCCCAGGCTGCCAAACCGGCGCTCCCTGTGGCGAAACTCCTCGATGGCAGCCTCCAGCGCCGACCGATCGAAGTCAGGCCAATAGATCGGCAGAAACACCAGTTCGGCGTAAGCTGCCTGCCACAGCAGAAAGTTCGACAGCCGCTGTTCTCCGGATGTGCGTATCAGCAAATCCGGATCCGGGAAATCAGCAGTATCAAGGTGAGCGCAAAGAATCTCTTCTGTGATGGCCTCTGGATCGATCTCGCCAGCAACAGCCTTGTGCGCCAGCGTGCGAGCCGCACGCATGATTTCGTCCCGGCCACCATAATTGAAGGCCACAGTCAGCGTTAGCCCCTCATTGGCAGCGGTGCGCTCTTCCGCTTCATCAAGCAGGGCGGCTATGTCGACAGGCAACCCTTCCCTGTCGCCGATAATGCGGACGCGCACGCCGTTGCGAATAAGGTCTCCGAGATCACGGCGGATGAAAAGCTTCAGAAGCCCCATCAACTCGGCAACTTCCGCTGCTGGCCGACGCCAATTTTCGGATGAAAAACTGTAGATCGTCAAATAACGGATGCCAAGATCGGACGCTGCCTTCACAGTCCGCCGAACTGCCTCCACGCCTCGATGATGCCCTTTGACACGCGGCAGTCCACGCGCATTCGCCCAGCGTCCATTGCCGTCCATGATAATAGCGACATGCGCCGGGACGCTTTTTATATCGGTGGCACCAGTTTCGGCCGATGCGGCCACTGACGCGCAAGACTCTGTCGTTTTCTGTACGGCGGACTTGTCTCTAAAAGCGGTAGAACCTGTCTCCGCCGTCGCTGTTGGTTTCGTCGCCGCATCGGTTCTCCCCAAAAGGCGGGGTAAAATAGTCAATCGACAGTCTCCATGATACGCGCATTCTACATGCACGCCTGACAATGCGCCACCAGCTTCGTCCGGCTATCGGCTTTCAGATACCATTCCAAAAATTTAAGGACATTTTTCGCAAAACGTCTCCCGCAAAACGCAAAAGCTGCTGACGCTCGAAGCGTTTTATACAGCCCTATCATAATTCTGCGGGACACTTCGATCGTTACAGCCCGACGAAATATGCACTCAACCTTCGGCTGAAAATGAACATAAATCGCCTTTCATCAGCTAAATTCAACACCAGACGACTCAAACTTGAAGAATCTCTTTCTCCTTGATGGCGACCGTCTGATCGATCTCAGCAATGGTTTGATCTGTGGCTTTTTGCACCTGGTCGGCGTGTCTCGCGGATTCGTCCTCGCTAAGCCCATCCTTTTCGAGCTTTTTAAGCGTATCCAGACCATCCCGGCGCACATGCCTGACGGCGACACGTGCCTCTTCGCCATATTTGCTCGCCACCTTGACGAGTTCCTTGCGGCGCTGCTCATTCATCTCGGGAATGCGCAAACGAATGACCTGCCCTTCGGTCTGGGGATTGAGGCCAAGGTCCGACTCACGGATAGCCTTTTCCACCGAGGCGACAACACCGCGATCCCACACCTGCACGCTCAGAAGGCGCGGCTCGGGCACACTCACGGTAGCAACCTGGCTGATGGGTGTCGGTGTGCCGTAAGCTTCGACCTGAATGGGATCCAGAATGCTCGGCGATGCGCGGCCCGTGCGCAGGCTGGAAAGATCATGCCGCAGCGCGTTCACCGCCCCCTGCATGCGCCGCTTGATATCGTCGAGGTCGAAGCTTCCAGCCATTGCCTGTACCTTTTATCTAAAAACCGATTTTGCCCTGATTCCATCGAAGCAAGACATTGATTCTGTCACGTCGTCCACACAGGTTCAACAGTGGCCGACATCATCAGGGTGTAACGAAGGTCGCACGCCCCGTGCCGGCCAGCACCGAACCGATTGCGCCAGCATCCAAGACGGAAAATACCACGACCGTCAATCCCGCCTCTCGCGCCAGCGCAAAAGCCGTCGTGTCCATCACCTTGAGATTTTGTGTAATGGCCTCGTCATGCGTCAGGTGGTCGTATCGCAGCGCATCCGGATCAGACTTGGGGTCCGCCGTATAAACACCGTCGACATTCGTACCCTTGAGAAGCGCGTGGCAAGATAGTTCTGCAGCACGCAAAGCCGCTCCGGTATCAGTCGTAAAATACGGATTGCCGGTGCCACCGCCGATGACCACGACCTTGCCATGCGCCATATGATCAAGCGCACGCTTACGTGCATAGCTTTCGCAAAGCGCCGGCATGGATACCGCAGACATGGCACGCGCCGGCACACCCGCCGCATCGATAGCGTGCTCCAGGGCCAGTGCGTTCATCACCGTACCCAGCATCCCGATCGAATCGGCTGACGCGCGGTCAAGACCCTTGCCCAACCCTTGAACGCCACGGAAAAAATTGCCTCCGCCGACAACGATGGCCAACTCATGCCCGGCATTGGCGGCAGCGGCAATATCGGATGCAATCGCCATCAGCGTTTCTCCGTGCAGACCAGCCTTTTCCGGACCTGCCAAAGCCTCACCCGACAACTTGACCAGCACCCGTTTAAACCGCATCGCAAGCCTCCCAAAGCGTTTGAAGCGACGTCGCTATCGCTACCGACAATGATCTCATAAAAAAGGCGGCGCCTTGGCGCCGCCGGGAGGATGGATCAGGCCGTACCGGCCGCCGCCGCCACTTCACTGGCGAAGTCCGTTTCCTCTTTTTCAATGCCATCGCCAAGCGCGAAGCGAACGTAGCCGGCCAAGCGGATCGGACCACCAACCTTGCCTTCCGACTCCTTCACAGCCTGGGCAACAGACTTCGACGAATCATGGATGAAGGGCTGCTCGACAAGGGTCACTTCCTTGTAATAGCTCTTCAGACCATTTTCCGCGATCTTCTCGAGAACATGCTCGGGCTTGCCGGCATTCTTCTCCAGCAGGATCGCTTTTTCGCGTGCCACGACATCCTCGGGAACACCCGAAGCGTCGAGAGCAACCGGATTGGTCGCTGCAACATGCATCGCAATCTGGCGAGCCAGAGCCGTCAGCTCGTCCTTGTTACCGGTCGACTCAAGCGCCACCAGCACGCCGATGCGGCCAAGGTTATCGCCGGCAGCATTGTGGATATAACCGGCAACAACGCCTTCACCCACCGAAATGCCCTGGGCACGACGAAGCGCGATGTTTTCGCCGATCGTCGCAATAGCGCTGGTGATGGTTTCCTCAACCGTGCCGCCATCAGGATAAGCAGCGCCCTTGATCTCGTCCACGTTATCGCCGGTGCGCAGAGCCACATCAGCCACGGTCTTTGCCAGCGACTGGAACTGCTCGTTGCGGGATACGAAATCCGTCTCGGAGTTCAGCTCAACGGCGATACCCTTATTACCGTCGATTGCCAGAGCGACCAGGCCCTCGGCAGCAACGCGGCTGGATTTCTTGGCTGCGCGAGCGAGCCCCTTCTTGCGGAGCCAGTCAATTGCCGCCTCGATGTCGCCATCGGTCTCGGTCAGCGCATTCTTGCAGTCCAGCATGCCGGCGCCGGATTTTTCACGGAGCTCCTTCACAAGAGCAGCGGTGATGTTCGCCATGGTAATCCTCATGTTACGGACAGGGGAGGCCCGGCATCCCCGAAAGAGGAGCCGGGCCAACCGGTAAACGCCTTAACTCGCCGTGTTCCAGCTGGAACCGGTATACGCTCAGATTGCGACTTCTTCCAGACGAGCACGGGACTGGTCGATCCAGCCATCGCGCTCGATACGTCCTGCAAGCTTAAGCTCGGCATCAAGAGCAGCAACGTCCGCAGGAGTCAGAGCTGCAAGCTGCCAGAAGTGGAAAACACCGGCTTCATTGAGCTTCTTTTCCAGCTCCGGACCGATTCCGGTCAGTGCGGAAAGCTCGTCGGGAACGCCACGCGGAGCAACCAGACGCTCAAGAGCCGCTTCAACAGCGCCCTCACCCGACAGATCCTCTGCGAACGGCTCATCGGATGCACCGATATCGAAGCCAAGATCGCCCTGTCCACGGGAAATGCCGTCGATCGCAGCACGAGCGACGAGGTCGCAGTACAGCTTGATCGCACGACCTGCATCATCGTTCGCGGGAACGGGGAATGTGATGCCATCCGGATCGCTGTTGGTATCGACAATAGCGGCCACGGGAATACCCAGACGCTGGGCTTCCTTGATTGCAAGCTGCTCCTTGTTGGTGTCGATGACGAACAGCAGATCAGGCGTGCCGCCCATGTCCTTGATACCGCCAAGCGCACGCTCAAGCTTTTCGCGCTCACGCAGCAGCAGCAGACGCTCTTTCTTGGTCAGGCCAACCGCGCCGCCGGCGAGGGTCTCGTCGACCTTGCGCAGGCGCTGGATGGAGCCGGAAATCGTCTTCCAGTTCGTCAGCGTGCCGCCGAGCCAACGGGAGTTGACGAAGTACTGGGCCGAGCGGCGTGCAGCATCCGCAACCGAATCCGCAGCCTGACGCTTCGTGCCGACGAAAAGCACGCGACCGCCAGCAGCAACGGTGTCGGAAACGGCCTGCAGGGCGCGATGCAGCGCGGGGACCGTCTGCGCCAGATCAATGATGTGGATGTTGCTGCGCACGCCGAAGATATAAGGCTCCATCTTCGGGTTCCAGCGGTGGGACTGGTGACCAAAGTGGGCGCCGGCTTCGAGCAGCTCGCGCATGGACAATTCAGGAAGTGCCATAATTCAGATCTCTCCGGTTCAAGCCTCCGCGGGGCTCCGGCCGGACAACCCGGCCACCGGAAGCCAAATAAGCCCGCCCCGCGTGTGGAATGGCGCGCGTTATAGTACCCGTAAACAATAATTGCAAGACCAAATCAGCCTGCCGGCAGACCTCGCCCCGCGCCGAAATTTGACGGGCGTTATATAGCCCATCATCGCAATTCAACTTCCACGACGCCTGGCAGGCCGCGCAGTGCCCCCGCAATTTGCGGTGATGTGGCGAAGCGACCGGGTAACTCGATCTCGACCACCTGACGGCCTTCAATATCGACAATGATCGAAACCAGACCCTCGCCATGCTGGGCAAGCTGGCGGGCGATCATATCGATCGGGCGCTGATTGTTGATCGTGATGCGCATACCTTTCTGATGGCGGGCGACGGCGAAATCCAGCGGCTCGACACGCTGGATGCGCGCACGCACATCCTCGCCGTCGCTCGACGCCTGGATCAGGAGCATGACGGCCTGCCCCGGCTCAAGCAGATCGCGATATTGCGCCAGCGCCTCGGAAAACAAGATGGCCTCAAAATGCCCGCTTTGGTCGGACAGACTGATGATGCCCATTTTCGACCCGCTGCGCGTTCTTCGTTCTGTGCGATCCAGAACCGTCGCGGCGAGTTGGCCCATGCTTTCGCCGCGCCGGACGCCACGAGCGAAATCGGCCCACCGTTGGACGTTCAGTTTGTCGAGAAGCGGACCGTATTCATCCAGCGGATGGCCAGACAGGAAAAAACCGACCGCATCATACTCACGCTGCAGCCTTTCAGATGTTAGCCAAGGATCATATTCGGGAATTCGCAAAGGGTCGGGCGTGAATGCCAGACCGAAGATGTCGCCCTGCCCCGCAGCTTCGGCCTGCGCAGTTTGATTCGCCAGCGCGAGAATAGCGTCGATAGCGGCGAATGCCCTCGCCCTGTCCACTTCGATTTCATCCAGAGCGCCGGCCGACACCAAAGCTTCCAACATACGCCGATTGACCAGTCTGGGATTGATCCTCCGGGCAAAGTCGCCAAGATCCTTGAAGGGGCCGTTCTTGCGCGCCTCCACAATCGACGCGACGGCTTGTTCACCGACACCCTTCACCGCGGCGAGAGCGTAACGGATGACACCCTGCCCATCTTCATACACGACGTCGAAGCGCACACCTGATCGTTGCACCGAAGGCGGGTCCACGCGGATCCCAAGGCGTTGCGCCTCACGCCTGAATTCCGACAGCTTGTCGGTGTTGTCCATATCCAGCGTCATCGACGCGGCGAGGAACTCCACTGGGAAGTTCGCCTTGAGATACCCTGTCTGATACGCGATCAAGGCATAGGCGGCCGCATGGCTCTTGTTGAAGCCGTAATCGGCAAACTTGGCGAGCAGGTCGAAAATTTCATCAGCCAGTTGCCGCGCAAGGCCATTGGCAACAGCGCCCTCCACAAATCGGGCGCGCTGGGCATCCATTTCCGCCTTGATCTTCTTGCCCATGGCGCGGCGCAGCAGGTCAGCTTCTCCGAGCGAATACCCGGAGAGCGTCTGCGCCACCTGCATCACCTGCTCCTGATAGATGATAATGCCGAACGTCTCGCGAAGAATCGGCGCCAATGCTTCATGCAGGTACCAGGTTTTCTCGGGCTCACCGCGCCCGTTCTTGCGGTCGCAGTAAACGGGGATGTTGGCCATGGGTCCGGGCCGGTAGAGCGCCACGAGTGCGATCAGATCCTCAAGGCGGTCCGGCCGCATGTCGACCAGCGCCTTGCGCATGCCGGCACTTTCAACCTGGAACACACCTACCGTCTCGCCGCGGCCCATTTGCTCGAACGTCAACCGATCATCCAGCGGGATGCGGGCCAGATCGAAATCCGGTTGGCGGGCATGGATGTGATCGACCGCTATCTTGAGAACGGTCAAAGTCTTCAGACCTAGAAAATCGAACTTTACCAGACCCGCCTTTTCGACCCACTTCATATTGAACTGGGTGACGCGCATGTTTGAACGCGGATCGCGATAAAGCGGCACGAGTTGTTCAAGCGGCCTGTCGCCGATCACCACACCGGCAGCGTGTGTCGATGCATGGCGGTGGAGCCCTTCCAGCTTGCGGGCAATGGCCAACATGCGGGCGACGACGGGCTCCTCCTCCGCAGCGGCCTGCAATTTGGGCTCGTCCTCGATGGCGCGCGCCAGTGTCACGGGATTGGCCGGGTTCTGGGGAACCAGCTTCGTCAGCTTGTCCACCTGCCCGTAAGGCATTTCCAACACACGCCCCACGTCGCGCATCACACCGCGCGCCTGCAAGGTACCGAACGTGATGATCTGCGCCACCATTTCTTCGCCGTAGCGCTGCTGGACGTAACCAATGACCTCTTCTCGCCGCTCCTGACAAAAGTCGATGTCGAAGTCAGGCATCGACACGCGATCTGGATTGAGAAAGCGCTCGAACAGAAGACCGAAACGCAGGGGATCGAGATCCGTGATGGTCAGCGAATAGGCAACGAGAGATCCCGCGCCCGAACCGCGCCCCGGCCCCACCGGGATGCTACGCGCCTTGGCCCATTTGATGAAGTCCGCCACGATCAGAAAGTAGCCGGGGAACTTCATTCTTTCGATAACGCCAAGCTCGTAGTCCAGGCGCTTGTGGTAATCCTCCTCGACAAGGCCTTCTGCCGGTCCATGCGCTGCAAGCCGCTGGGCCAGACCTTCAAATGCCTGCGCGCGCAACACACGCGCCTCGCTGTCTTCCGGCAGATCATCAACCTGATGCGTGGCGGACTCGGCATCTTCCGTAAAATGCGGAAGTATCGGCTTGCGCGTCGGCACGCGGAAACCACACCGCATGGCGATCTCGACAGTCGATTGCACCGCTTCCGGAATATCCGAGAACAACTTGACCATCTCGGCGCGCGAGCGAAAGGTGTGAGAGGCAGCAAGCTTACGCCGTTGATCGTCAGACACCAGTCGTCCATCGGCGATCGCGAGCAAAGCGTCATGCGCCTCATAATCATCGGATGCCGCAAAATACGGCTCGTTCGTCGCCACGAGAGGGATGCCATGACGATACGCGAGCCGCAGCAGCTCCGGCTCGGTCAGCGCCTCCTCGGGGGCATTATGGCGTTGCAATTCCACATACAGACGGTCGCCAAACATCCCGATCAGGTGGTCGAAACGCGTCGCCGCAAGCTCTGGCCGCCCGCCGGCCAGCGCGGTATCGAGCGGCCCTCCGGGGCCGCCGGTCAACGCGATGACACCCGCCGAATGAGCCGCGAGCGTTTCAAGATCGACATGCGCGCCATAAGCGCCGAGGCCAGGCTCATTGCGAAGGAATGCCTTGCTGGAAAGCGCCATCAGGTTGCTATAGCCATCCCCGTCGGCAGCGAGCAGCACAATGTGTGGAAAATGGCGCTGAACCTGCCGGGCATTAGGCTCCACAGCCTCGAAACGCACCGCCATTTGCAGGCCGGCAATCGGCTGGATTCCAGCCTGATGCATGGCCTCGGAAAACTCCAGCGCGCCGAAAAGATTATTGGTGTCGGTCAACGCCAGCGCCGGCATTCCATCCGCCTTGGCAAGCTTGGCCAAGGTCTTGATGGGCAAAGCCCCCTCAAGCAAGGAATAGGAGGAATGAACGTGGAGATGAACGAAGCCGACTTTCTCGATCAACCCATCCATAATGACCTCCCTGCCCATACGGCATCGACAACACACCCACCGCTTCCGTCGCACGATTCCCGGCATGAGAAAACACGGAACGACATTCCGCGTTTTCTCCCCGTGTTTTCTCCAAAATTGGTTACGCCGATCCGCCTGCTACCGCGACGACGCCGACCAGGGCGACGAACAGCAACAGCGACGCCAGCTCGACCATATCAACAATCACAGCCTTATACATCGTTATACCCTCCATCCGTTCCAATGAGATCATATTATGTTCTCATAACGTTCAGAGTCTAGCAGTGCTGTGTTCTATGATTAACAGTTTTCCACAATGGAGGTAAGGGTAAGCTATCCAGAACGGCGCGCAGTGCTCGACACTTCGGCTCAGCGATTGCTGGAAAAGGAAACGCTTGTCGAGGACGACCTGAGGCAACTGGTCGGCGTGCTCCCGGCCCCCGCTCCGGCAACGTAGGGGGACGGCGTGCCCTGACCCCGGATGATCGTGCCGTTCTGTCCGTGAGCGACCGTGCAACCGGCCGATGCTGTCGCTCGCGGACTTCTCCTCTTAACCGGGAGTCCTGATCGACCATAATTCGTTCATATGAAAGAACTGCCGGACATTTTCCGGTCCGGCCGGACCGGAAAATGTTGTCGTTGATTGATTTGACGCGTTGTCTTCGCGCAGACCTGTATCCGCTTGGCGATCTGTATCCACTTGGCGATCTTCAGAAGTTGACCGAGAAGCGGCCCTGAACGGCATTGCTCCGGCTTTTGGCGGCAAGCTGGCCGGCGTAGATGATGCCGAGACGGGTGTTCGCGTCGATCAGCCAATCGGCGCTGACATCCACCAGTGCGGTATCGCGGGCGATAGGTGCGCCGGTGATAAGGAACGTCGGCGAGTTGGTGAAGGCGAACCGTTCGGCAAGCCGCGGGGTGACCGTGCCGAAAGCATGCTGCCACGCCAGGCTGCCGCGCACCGTGAACGTGGCTTCGCCGGCCGTGAAGGTGCGGTTGGCGCGCAGGCCGAGCGTCGTCTTCAGATTGTCCTGCGTCCGGCTGGCTGCGGTGAGCGCGGTGACGCCGCCCGTTTCCGTGAAGCCGTCGAGCCGGAGCCGAACGTAGGCCAGACCGGCGAAGGGCTCCAGCTCGGCGCCTCCGGCGTTCAGCTTGTAGCCGAGTTCGCCGAAGAGCTGGCCGGTGCCGCCGCTGCGGCTGGCCGACAGGCTGTTTGCAAGCCCCGGCAGGAACGTGACGCGGGAGGTCGAGACGTCATGCCACGTGTAGCTGCCGGCGTAACGCAGGCCGATGGCGCCGAAGCGGTTGGCGCCATAGAGGCCGAGATCGTAGTTGTCGCTGTCGCCGGAACCCGATGTGTTGCGGAGCGAGAAGCTCGTCCGGTTGAAGCCGCCGACGATACCGACCCGCCAACCGGGCGACAACTCGCCATCATAACCGGCGAGGAAGCCGGCGGTCGAGCTGCTGACCGAGGCCGACGCGGCGCTGCGGTTCGTCGAGGCCCAGTTTCCGTAACCCTCGCCCCTGGCTGTGAACTGTCCTGCGGCAGGCGTCCCTGCGCCATGATTATTGATGTGCAGTCGGCCGAGAATCGCTTGCCGCAGGCTGGCTGACTGATTGGCGAGCACCGACGCCGTCGTGGCATGGATGTCGCCGGCGAGGCTGGCCAACGTACGCGGCGCCGAAGCCCTGTCCAGGGTGACGACGGACTGAAGCACCGGGTGCGAGTAAGGCAGGTAGGCGATGGCAAGGCCGACGGCGTTGGCGTTCGGCGAACCGCCGGCGGTGGACAGCGCCGCGGCATCCGGCGCCACCGACACGACGACCCCCCGGCCCGACACCGTTGCCGAGGCCGATACGAAGGGAGCGGGCGCGGTCACCGTGTGGAACGCGCCGGTGATCCCTCCTGCCGCGGTCAGCACTTCATAGCTGCCCAGTTCCACGCTGCCGCCGCCGGCTCTCGTCACTGTCAGGGTGCCGTCGAGGGCGGCGCTGCCGCCCACGGCAATCCGGCTGCCGACGCCGGCCGCTCCGGTTTCCGCCGTATACACGGACGTTCCTGCGAAAACGGCGTTTCCGATCACGGTCAAGGTGCCGAGGCCCGGCTGGAGTGTTCCCGCGTTATGCAGGTTGCCGGCGATGCGGCCGGCGCCGACAAGACGGCCGGCATTGTTCACGTTGCTCCGCACGAGGCCGGTATTGGTGAAGGCGCCGAGATTGCGCAGCGTGGCGTTGACGGAGGTGAAGGTGCCGGCGTTGGTGAGCACGGCGTCCCGCGCGACCGTGTAACCGCCCGCGCTGAGGAAGGCGGCGCCGGACGCGATGTGCAGATCGCCCGTCAGGGTGCCGGTGAGGCCCAGCGTACCTGCATCGACGCGGGTGCCGCCTGTATAGCTGTTGTCGCCGGCAAGAAGAAGCGTGCCCGTTCCCTTTTTGACGAGGCCGCCGGGGCCGGAAATATCGTTGTTCCACAAATCGAAGGCATGCAGGCCGCCCTTCGACGCATCCAGCGTCACCGTGACGGTGCTGTCGAGGCGGCCATAGCCGCCGTTCGCCGCGTAGGGGTTGAGCCGCGCCCATCCCGAGCCGTTGTCGAGCGGAACGCCCGAGGGGAGAGACGTGCTGGCCAGCACGTCACGGATCTGCGCATCGGACAGGTAAGGAAACCGCGACCGGAACAGCAGTTCGGCATTCTCCGGCACCACCGGCGCCAGCGTGGTGTCGCCCACGGAGGGCAGGCCATAGGTCAAATAATGCGTCGATTCGTTCCGCTCCGCGCGGTAGTCGGCGGCGGAGGGCACCGCGCCGCTCCTGATGCATGCTTCCAGATCCGCGCCGCAGGCGGCGTAGACCGGCGAAACGGCGCCGGCGCCGAGCGCCCCCACCAGCGCCTTGCGGTTGGCTTCGAAAGCGGCCGTGTAATTGGCCGAATAGTTGGGATCGTCCGCCATCGCGCGGGCGAGCGTTTGCAAGGCGACGACGCGCCCACCGATCACGTCCAGCCCGTAATGCATGCCGATGATGTTGCGGCTGAGGCCATATTGCTGCCCCGCGACCACCATGTCCTGCGCATAGGTGGGCAGTTGCATGGCGTAATAGAACGCGGTCATGAAGCCGCGCATGGAATGGCCGCTGGCGAACGAGGCCTCGGTCGTGTTCCTGGCCCATTCTTCCGCCTGCTGGATGTGGACCGCGGCGGCGGAGGTGCCGGCCGTCGTCCAGGGCTGGCTGCTGATGGCCGCCAGCCCGATGAAGGGCCGCGGATTGCCGACGTCATGGCCGGCCCCATATGCGGTGGCGTAAACCTTCTGCGCCGCGTAAAAGTCTTTCACCCGGCCGGAACGGAGCAGGGAGCCCGTGTTCCAGAGGTCACCGGCAATGGTGTTGGGCAGCGTGCCGGTCTCTCCCCACGCGGCCATCTGCCCGCTGATGGGGGTGTCGACCATGCTCCACAAATGGGCGGTGATGTCGCCATCGACGTTCTTGGCGGCGAGCAACCGCTTTTCCGGGGTGGAGGTCGTGTAGATCTGCGTGGTGACCGCGGCGTTCGCCTGAAGGAGCGCGCGGCCCTCCGCACTGCCCAGGTAGGTGCCGAAGGCGGAAACGGCCTGCACTTCGTCATTCGTCTGGATCGTCTTGCAGGCATCGGTGTTGCAGAATGTCATCTGCGCGGACGCGGGCGTCGCGGCAAAGACCAGGAGAAGTGCGGAAATTGAAACCCCGGCGGATGCCAAAACCGGAGATAGACGCGCCTGGCCGCGCTGCATGCATGCGACGCTGAGTTTCATCCCTGATCTCCTTGATAATAAAATTATTTTGCAAAAATAACTTACGAGAAGGTCATAATTGCGGATCGTTAAAATTTTTCAAAGCTTAAATATTCATTCAATGTAACAATCTCAATAAAGATGGCAACAATAAAAATTCATCAAAAATATATTTATTTAATATTAAATGAAATGCATAGAGGCGTGCGGAATTTTATTATTAATTTATAATTATTTTATATCATATCCCTTATTTAGCTTTTGTTGATGCGGTATTTTGTCGATTGAATCCGAAATACTTACTTGTGGGCCAGAAGAAGGCATAGGTTTTCCATCAATGGCAGACAGTGATGCCCCCGCTCAAGCGGGGGCAGTCAAGTGGCATCCTTTCTGCATGCGATCTGCCAGCATTCTGGAAGGTTATATATAAATATAAACCAGGTAATTTAATAAAATTATACATTAATAAAATTTAATATCGATTAATTTTGAATGTAATTTAATATATATAACTTATTTCCATTATTATATTTTGTTGATGTGTCAATGGATATTCAATTTGCATGGTGATGCGTTTCCGAAAAATGAATTTCATTGTCGATAATTGTGGTGTGTTATATTATGCGCGCTTTCGAGACGTTTTCCCTGATAACATTGCTGGACTCACGCCTTAGTGGGGGCAGGTCAGCTACGACACAAACGGGCCTGTACGGCCTTCTATTCCAGCGAGCCGTTTGGTGCCGTCACTGCGCTCCGAGCGCATATCCAATCCACGGCCTCCTCACTCGATGAGCCCCTGAAAACAATCTTGGCAGCAATTGCAGGCTCGAAAGCTCTCATTCTGGGCGGTCCCGTACTTTGACGATATGATACCCATCGTGCCCGAGCCATTTCGCCTGTACCGTAAAGCGCGTGGATGTTGCGGCCCACCGGGCGCACCTGTACTTTCGCTGGTTGCACTGGACACATTCAGGGGCGGGAGAGACGCCTGGGGGTACGTCACCATCCCCACGGGAGTTACCCGGCCATACGAATTGTCTCAGGCGTCTCGGGTGATATTATACATCGTAAGGTCGCCTGCTCAAGATTTCAGGCCGGTGCGTTCTTTCGTGACGCATTTGCGGCCAGTGCGTCTTTGCGGGGTTTTAGGGATAAGAGCCTCAAATGAGGCCCCCAATGATCCACGACAGCATCGTCAATCTTAAGGCATCGCCAATCGACCGCGATCCGGAATTGGCGACATTCATCGCCAGCCGCCTGGGCTTGCAAACAATCTCGCAGATTGCATCTGAGTGCCGAGAGAATTTTGGCTCGCAACGCGCGCCCAGCAAATCCGCCATCTACCGCTATTGGATCAGGCAACGTGCGACCAACCGCCGAAGTGCGCGTCCCTCTATATCCCCCTAAATCCGGGCAAATCCCAGATGCCCGTTCCAAGATAATTCGGAACATTCCCGTTTAAAGGTAATCTATCTAGAGCGGAACGCTTGTGCAGAACGGGAAAGACGCAACCGGATGCGCCTTGGCAAAGATGGCATGGGAGCGGGATAGGGAAAACAACGCAAACGGTTGCCACGCCTTAGACTTTGAGATGCTCGGCAGCCTATTTTTCTGTGGACCCCGCCCACAAAAAATAATGATTTATATAAAATTAATAGAAAAAATATTTTATGTTGCAATCTTATTAAGTTGGCTGCTATGCGCTCACACTTGATAATTCAGTATGAAGCTGCTTTTCAGGGACGCGGCTGACGGGAGTTATGGCATTGGCGACGCATATCACTATTCTGGACGGGGGCATGGGACGGGAATTGCTGCGCTCGGGCGCGCCGTTCCGTCAGCCGGAATGGTCCGCTCTGGCCCTCATCGAGGCGCCGGAGCATGTGCGCAGGGTTCATGAGTCTTTCATCAACGCCGGTGCGCAAGTCATCACGACCAACAGCTATGCCGTTGTGCCTTTCCATATCGGCGAACAGCGGTTTCGTGAACGCGGCCTTGAGCTTGTGCGCCTGGCGGGGACGCTTGCGCGCGAGGCCGCACAGACCGCGGATCGCCCTGTACGCGTCGCGGGGTCGCTGCCGCCGCTGTTCGGCTCTTATAGGCCCGATCTTTTCAACCCCGATGAAGCCCCTGCTCTGCTGTCCGTGCTCATTGAAGGGTTGTCGCCGCACGTTGATTTCTGGCTGGCGGAAACGCAGAGCGGAACTGCCGAGATACGCGCGGTGCGTGAGGCACTCGGGAATGACGAACGTCCGCTGTGGTTATCCTTCACACTTGACGACACCGGAGACGCGGAAGCTGTCGCAGCGGGACGTGAACCGCCGCGTCTTCGCTCGGGTGAGACGGTGACTGAAGCTGCCGCAGCGGCGGTTGAGGTCGGTGCATCCGCGCTTCTCTTCAACTGCAGCCAGGCGGAGATCATGGAAACAGCCGTTAAGGCGGCCGTGACCGCCCTGCATGCCGCTGATTCCCAGATCACCGTCGGTGTTTACGCCAATGCGTTTGTGCCTGAGCCTGACCCTGCCCTCAAGCGGCCAGCGAACGCGGGGCTGAGTGCGTTGAGAGAGGATCTCGATGCATCGGGTTACCTGCACTTTGCCCGGCGGTGGGTCGATGCCGGAGCCACGATCATAGGCGGCTGTTGTGGCATCGGGCCTGAGCATATTGCCGAATTGGCGTCCACCTTCAAATCTCACCCCGAAGCTGCCTGAACGGCATCGCCGCAAGGAACCAGTCTCATGACACGATCGATCTTGGGCAACATCAACCGCCGTACCCTGCTTCAGGGGGCTGGCATGCTGGCGGCAGCGGGGCTGATCGGCGTTGGCCCGGCACGGGCCGCGGAGCCGCGCAAGGGCGGACATCTCATCCTTGGCATCGACAATGCTTCAAGCGCCGACCGCATTGATCCTGCTTCCTATTACGAAAGCTATGCTTACTACGTCGGCCGCCAGATCTTCGACACGCTGACGGATCTGAATGAAGACGGCTCGTTGCGACCGGCACTTGCCGAATCCTGGGAGCCGCGCGACGGGGCCAGGACGTGGGTGTTCAAGCTGCGGAACGGCGTGCAGTTTCACAACGGCAAGGAGTTGACGCCAGAGGATGTGATCTACTCGATCAATCATCATCGCGGCGAAGACAGCAAGTCTGCCGGTAAAGGTTACCTGCTCAGCGTCAGCAAGATCGAGAAGACCGGCGATAACGAGGTCACGTTCACGCTTTCCGAGCCGAATGCCGACTTCTCTTATCTGCTGGGTGAAGTCTATTTCGGCATTTCGCCGGATGGCGCGAATTTCGATGACGGTATCGGGACCGGCCCCTTCATTCTGGAGGATTTCCAGCCGGGCGTGCGCACGCTGACACGCCGCAACCCCAATTACTGGGACAGCACGCGCGGTCACGTCGACTCGGTCGAGACCGTGGCTTACAACGACAGCACGGCAAGGGTGGCGGCGCTCATCAGCGGCGCGGTTCACTTCATCAACAATGTCGAACCGCGCATCGGTGAGCGAATCGCCTCCAACCCGGCGCTGGCGCTGCATCGCGAACCCGACAGGCGCATCATCCTGTTCGTGGGGCGGTCGGATCAGGGTCCGTTCCAGAACCCGGACGTCCGGCTAGCGCTTAAATATGCAATCGATCGGCAGCAGATTCTCAGTTCCGTTCTTCTGGACACGGGATCGGTCGCCTACGATAACCCGATTTTCCCGTCCAACCGTTACTTCGCCAGCGATCTGCCGAAGCGTCCTTACGATCCGGAGCGGGCGCTGCACCATTGGAAAAAGGCCGGCTATGATGGCAAGGTCGTGCTGTCTGCATCTGACGGGGCAACTTTTGCCGGCGCGCTCGACGCGGCGCAGCTTTATCAGGCATCCGCAGAGAAGGCTGGCATCCCCTTTGAGGTAGAGCGTGTGCCGGCTGATGGCTACTGGACGAACACGTGGCTCAAGAAGCCGTTCTTCCCGTCCCTCTGGGCCGCACGGCCGACTGCGGATGCAATGCTGTCGCTGATTTATCTTTCCGATGCACCGTGGAATGAGAGCGGCTGGAAGAATCCTGCCTTTGACCAGCTAGTGATTTCGGCCCGCGCCGAGCTGGACGAAGACAAGCGCAAGCAGCTGTACCACGATGCACAACAACTCATCGTGGAAGAAAACAGCTCCATCATTCCAGCCTATACCGATCTCATCAGCGCCAGCACAAGCAAGCTGCGGGGCTTCACTGTGATCCCAGGTCAGGTCGGACCGCGGACGGCTGCCACAAGCTGGTTCGAAAGCTGAGCGTGAAGGCAACAGCCGCGCACCGTTTATAGGCAGATGAGCAGTCGAGCTTTGATACCCCTGCGTTTTTCGGTGCGTGAGCACCCCATACTGAGTCTGGTCGCCGCACGAGTGGCGATCAGCATTCCGATTCTGTTTGTGGTTTCGATACTGATCTTCGCGGCGACGGAGGTTTTGCCGGGTGACGTTGCCTCTGCCGTGCTTGGCCAGTCCGCCACACCGTCAGCACTGGCTGCGCTGCGGGCGGAGTTCAACCTCGATCAGCCGGCCTATCTCCGTTATATCGACTGGCTATCCGGTGTGCTCGGCGGAGATCTCGGAACAAGCTTCACCAGCCGGCGAGACATTACTGAAACCATAAGCCTGCGGCTCGGCAACACGCTTGTTCTGGCTGCCGCAACCGCTATCGTAACGGTGCCTGCGGCTGTGTTTTTGGGCATCTTATCGGTTTATCGCCATAACGGGTTCCTCGATCGCGCGGTGAATGCCTTCACCCGTGCGACCGTGGCGCTGCCGGAGTTCTTCTCCGGTTATCTGCTGATTTTCGTTTTTGCGGTAACGCTCGGATGGCTGCCCAGTAGCGCCGCCGTATTTCGGGATATGAGCCCGGGTGCGCGGGCAGTGGCGCTCATCCTGCCTTGCATAACGCTGGCCCTGGCGGTGATTGGCCATATCACCACCATGACGCGGGCGGCTTTGCTCAACGTCATGTCCTCCCCCTATATCGAGATGGCCGAATTGAAGGGCCTGTCGCGCTGGACGATCATCCGCCGCCATGCGTTGCCGAATGCTGTGGGCCCGATTGCGAACGTCGTTGCCCTCAATCTTGCCTATCTGGTTGTGGGCGTGGTGGTCGTTGAATCGGTCTTCGTCTATCCGGGGATGGGGCAATATATGATCGATGCGGTGTTGCGACGCGATGTCCCCACGGTGCAAGCCTGCGGCCTGATTTTTTCCGTTGCGTACATCGTGGTCAACATGCTGGCGGATATCTTCGCCCTGATTGCCAATCCACGGCTGAGGCACCCGAAATGAGGCGCCTGCGCTCGCCGGCAACCGTGCTGGCGTATATCTTTCTCGGCCTCGTTTTTATCGCATCCGTCGGCGCGCCGTGGATTGCGCCTCACGGCGTGAGCGAGATCGTCGGCCGTGGCTGGGAGCCGCCATCCGCCAACGCGCTGTTCGGCACGGACACGGTGGGACGAGATCTGTTCTCGCGGCTCATCTGGGGCGCGCCGGTGACGATGGCGATTGCATTGTCAGCCACCCTCCTGGCCTTCCTGCTGGGTGGCGCGACAGGGATGCTGGCCGGCCTTTCGCGTGGCCGGTTCGGCATGCTTCTCGACCGGATGAACGACGTGCTGATTTCATTGCCGACCCTGATTTCAGCGCTGGTGCTGTTATCTGTGCTGCCGCGGAACACATTTATTCTTGTGGCGGTGATTGGTCTGCTGGAATCGACCCGTGTTTTTCGTGTCAGCCGCGCGTTGGCTGCCGAACTTGGCGCCATGGAGTTTGTGGAGGTCGCGCGGTTGCGCGGCGAGAACCTCTTCTGGATCATTCGAGCCGAGGTGCTGCCGAATGCGTTGACGCCTCTGCTGGCCGAGTTTGGCCTGCGCTTTACGCTTGCTGTGATTTTCTTGTCGACGCTGTCTTTTCTCGGGCTGGGGATTCAGCCGCCTGCCGTGGACTGGGGCAGCCTCGTGCGCGAAAATAAGGACGGTATCGTCTTTTCCGTTGGCGCTGCGCTTATTCCCGGCGCTGCAATCGCGCTGCTCGCCATCTCGGTGAATCTGGTCGTGGATCGGCTGCTTGAGCGCAGCGCAGCAACGCGGAGCGGTCGATGAACGACGCCCCCCTTCTCGATATACGGGCGCTGTCAATCACCGCGCGGAGCGCCTCGGGGCCGATCCGGCTGATCGATGATGTGTCACTGACATTGGCGCGCGGGCAGGTTCTGGGCTTGATCGGAGAGTCAGGAGCTGGAAAATCCACGATCGGTTTTGCCGCTCTTGGATATCTCCGTCCGGGCCTTCAGGTGACTGGCGGAGAGGTGCGCATCGACGGACGCGACATACTTGCGCTTTCCGCGCAAGACCGAAGCCGTTTGCGCGGAGCCCGGCTTGCTTATGTCGCCCAATCGGCGACGGCTGCTTTCAATCCGGCGCACCGGCTTGGCGATCAGGTGGTGGAGGCGGCGCTTGCTTTTAACCGGCTTGATCGCTCCAAGGCGAAAAAGCGCGCGAGAGACCTGTTCGCGATGCTTGAGCTGCCGAGCCCGAACACCTTTGGCGAGCGGTTTCCCCATCAGGTTTCGGGCGGTCAGTTGCAAAGGGCCATGATCGCCATGGCTATGTGCACCGATCCGGAGCTGATCGTTTTCGATGAGCCCACGACAGCACTTGACGTCACCACACAGGACGAGGTGCTGAAAGCCATCCGCAACGTGATTGCCGCAAGCGGCGCAGGCGCGCTTTATATCAGCCACGATCTTGCTGTTGTGGCACGTGTTGCTGACGAAATTCTTGTGCTGCGGCATGGCCGCGCCGTTGAACACGGTGCGACGAGAGCCGTTATCGATACCCCACGCGAGGCTTACACAAAGGCGCTTCTCGATGTTGCGCGCCGGGGCGGGTCAAGGTCGCCGGAGGCCGGCAGCACACCGTCGCTTCTTTCGATAGAGGGCATCACGGCGGCTTACCGGCATGGCGGTACGATTTTGCACGACGTATCGCTGTCGCTTCCCGAAGCGCGAACACTTGCCGTGGTGGGCGAGTCCGGATCGGGAAAATCCACTCTGGGCAGAGTCGTCAATGGCCTTCTGCCGCCACAGGCTGGCACCGTTTCCTTTCAGGGAAGGACGCTTGCGGCCAGTCTCGACAAACGCTCGCGCAATGATCGGCGCGAGATTCAAACCATCCATCAAAGTCCCGATGCCGCGCTCAACCCACGTCAGACCGTTGGCAGTATTCTGGTAAGACCGCTCGGTTTTTATTTCGGCATGACGGGCAAGCGGAAGCAGGCCCGCATCAACGAGCTACTGACACAGGTGGAACTCGATCCGGCGCTCGCGAAGCGCTACCCGGCAGAGCTTTCCGGCGGGCAGAAGCAGCGCGTTTGCATAGCACGCGCCCTCGCCGCCGAGCCCAGGCTCATTATTTGCGACGAACCGACTTCCGCGCTCGACCCGCTCGTGGCCGATGGCATATTGCGGCTGCTGCGCGAGTTACAGGAGAGCCGCGGCCTGTCCTATCTTTTCATCACCCACGATATTGCCACCGTCCGCGCCTTTGCCCACGAGGTCGCCGTCATGCATCTGGGACGCGTGGTGAGGCAGGGCACGGTAGCCAAAGCGCTGTCCCCGCCCTTCGACGACTATACCGGCCGATTGCTGGCCGCAGTGCCGACGCTTGATAACGTGAGCTGACAAGCGCCCGGAAAAGCAGAAGCGGGCCGAAAGGCCCGCCCCCTTTTCAGGTTCTGGATTGATCTCAGACGTTGTTGACGTCGTGGATCTCACGGCCTTCGTAGATGCCGTATTGCAGGTAGTGCGTCAGCGGGTTGATGCCGGCGGCAGCAATGTCAGCGTTGTTGTCCAGATAGGCCTGCGTATCGAACTCGGACGATGCCGCACGGCCTTCGCGCCAGCCAAAGCTGTTGTAGTGCTCCAGCGGATCGATGCCGGCAGCCGCAACGTCTGCGTTCGCGGCCAGGTAGTCTGCCGGATCGAAGAGCGTGTTGGCCGAACGGCCTTCCTTGAAGCCGAACTCGGCGAAGTGCGTGCGGGCGTCGATGCCTGCCGCCGCGATGTCGGCGTTCGAGAGCAGGTAGTGCTGCGCGTCGAAGCCGTCGGCTGCGATGGTCTCGCCGACTGCCTCGTAAGCCTTGCGGCCTTCCGCACGACCGGACTGGAGGTAGTGCTCCAGCGCATTGATGCCGGCAGCCGCGACATCCGCGTTGTTCTGCAGATACAGGCGGACATCGAAGTTGGCCGATGTATCGCGTCCCTCAGCAGCACCGGCATTGATGAAGTGCTCCAGCGCACCCACACCGGCTGCCGCGACATCCTTGTTCACGGCCAGATAGCCGCTGACGTCGAAGAAGGCGTTGGGATCGCGGCCTTCGGAAGCGCCGTGCTGGAGGAAGTGCTCGGACGAACCCACGCCGGCCTTGAAGATGTCGAGGTTGTTGAGGGCGTAGAACACCGGATCGAACAGACCGGAGTGCGAGGTCAGGTCGATCGAACCGTCCTTGAACACCAGCTTGGTGAAACCGACGAGATGGTCTGACACCGCGCCGCCTTCGTTGATGCTGATGTGCGTGCCGTTGTGCTCCAGAGCATAATCGGCAAGGCTCTTGGCGAGCGTCACGGTCTTACCGCCTTCCGGCGCAGTAATGACGTCAAACTTGTCATCCGCTCCGGCCTCGGTCGGCTGCGTAGGCTCGCTGGGCTGCGTCGGTTCACTTGGCTGCGTAGGCTCGCTCGGCTGCGTAGGCTCGCTTGGCTGCGTGGGCTCGCTCGGCTGCGTCGGTTCACTTGGCTGCGTGGGCTCGCTCGGCTGCGTGGGTTCGCTCGGCTGCGTGGGTTCGCTCGGCTCAAACGGTATTGGTCCGTATAATACGTCGTTTTTCACCCCCCTCTCTGGCAGTGAAGCGGCGTCGTTACCCGAGAGATCCTGGATCGCAGAGTTGCGGATGCCCGCATCCGGCTCCGGCGCCGCATAGGAGACCGTCACCGACTGCCCCTTGGTGATCGGAGTCGCCAGCGTCAGATACACCGTACTTTGGGAAACCCGCACCTCGCTCACGGCGACGGGGGAGTTGTCCACCTTCACCACGAAGTCAGCGGCATCGGCCGTGATGGTGTGAAGGAGCGCGTTATAGTGCAGCAAGATGCTCTCGCCGACCAAGTCGGTCATCGCCGTCACCAGCGTCGGAGCCGTTGTGTCGGCAGCGATGGTGCTGTTGTTGCTCACGTTCGTCTCTGGCAGTGAAGCGGCGTCGTTACCCAGGAGATCCTGGATCGCAGGGTTGCCGACGCTCGCATCCGGCTTCGGCGCCGTATAGGAGACCGTCACCGACTGCCCCTTGGTGATCGTAGTGTGCAGTAGCAGATCAACTGTATTAGGGATATTCTCGTTTCCATTCCAGTAAGGGCGGTACCACATGGCAACGGGGACCCCGTTCACCTTTACCTCGAAGGCCTCCGTGCTGAGGTAGTTGCCATCAATAAGCAGTGCTTCGTTGTAAGAGAGGATGACTTTACCGCCATCGGCGCTAACTTCGGCAGATTGAAAAACCGGACTTGCCATAAGAAATTCTCCTCGAAGAATCTGAAACAGAAATAGGCTCTATTTCCCTGAATGAACAAACGCGAGATTCTGCTCAAATAAACAGTGGTAGAGCGCTCAACGACACAACATTATTAACGGCGCCACTTCCTGGTTTACTGCCAGGCAGGCTTTCAGCACATCATGTGACGAATTGACGACAGATATGTCACATCTGTCCGCCCCTGTCTACCCCCGCATATGAAAAGGGCGAGCCTTCCGGCCCGCCCCTCCCTGTATTGTACTGTACTTCCGATCCCATGCCGCAGCACATCTCGAGCACAGCCAACCCGCCTTTTGCCTGATGCAGCATGCCCCCTTGATCTGCGCTTCAGAGAAACGGCATCCCAAATCACGGTAGCGTGGATCTGCTTCCTGACGCCTGACTATCCATGACCAAAGCCTCAGCCCACTTGACTATCTACCGATAGTAAGTTACTTAAAGTATATAACGATGAACGGCTATCGGATGGTCTCGGTTCAACCACCATCCTCCAGCCAGCGAATGAAGCAGTACGGTGGGTCGCAACCTTCACCCAGCCCGCCGTCAGCGTCTATCAGAACCACCTTGTCGCGTGCCGCACGGCAGCAGGAGCTGACAGGTATTACGATCCTGCCGCTGGTGGGCGCTGCGCCCCGCTTGCAGCGATTTGACAACAGGACATCGAGGCCCCCATGCATGCTCTCATCGTCATTTCTCATCCCAATACGGATTCACTCACCCATGCGCTGGCGGCCGAGGTTGCGCGCGGCATCGCCGACGCCGGCGGGGAGCACACGGTTGAGTTCGCGGACCTTGCTGCCGAAGGGTTCAATCCGTCATTCAACGCGCAGGACCATGCCTATATCGAAGGCAAGGCCGAATTGCCCACGGACGTTGCTGCTGAAATAGAGCGGATCGAGCGGGCCAACGCGGTTATCCTTGTCTATCCTGTGTACTGGTGGTCGTTTCCCGCTTTGCTCAAGGGCTGGATTGATCGCGTATTTACCTATCGCTGGGCGTATGGTGACGGCGGCGCGGACGAGCCGGTTGGGCAGCTTGAACGGTTCCGGTTTCATCTGATCGGCAACGGCGCGTCGAGCATCCGCACCTACGCACGGCGCGGCTACTGGGGCGCGATGCGAACGCAGATCGATCAGGGAATATTCGACTACTGCGGCGCCAAGGTCGTCACATCGGAGATTCTGTCAACCTCGGAGCCAGGGTTTCCCGAAAGCCATCTGGAAACTGCACGCAAGATCGGACGCGGCATTTTCGTGTAAAATATCGCCCTGCTTCGTGCGATGTTCTATCTCTGGATCACCGGACAGGAGACCTGCGGTTCAGCAGACAGTCACCGATCTGCGGATAAGAAAAGGTGGTTGGAGCCTTAGCTCCGACTCTCAGTATGCTCTGATGGAGACAATAGATGGCCAAGATTATTCACAGCATGATCCGCGTTCTCAATGAGGAACGTTCCGTTGCTTTCTACAAGGAGGCATTCGGGCTGGAAGTCGCAGATCGTGTTGAGTTCGATGATTTCGTTCTGGTCTACCTGTCCAACGGTGAGTCCGGGCAAGAGCTGGAACTGACGATCAATAAGGGTCGCCAGGAGCCGTATGAAATCGGCGACGGCTATGGCCACCTTGCTCTCTCGGTCGACGACCTCGATGCGGAACACGCACGGTTCGAAGCGGCCGGTCTGGCGCCGCGCAAACTGGTCGATTTCAAGCACGACGGCAAGACCCTCGGGCGCTTCTTCTTCGTCGCCGATCCCGATGGTTACAACATCGAAGTGCTTCAACGCGGCGGGCGCTACCTCTGACGCTCTGACCTAAACCCCGCATTTCCGAACGGACTGATCATGAACATTCTCATCGTGCTGACATCTCACGACAAGTTCGGCGACACAGGCAAGCCGACAGGCTTCTGGTTCGAGGAACTTGCGGCCCCCTACTACACGTTCCTTGATGCCGGCGCCAAAGTGACGCTGGCCTCTCCTGCCGGCGGGGCCGCGCCGCTCGATCCAGCAAGCAACGAGCCCGCTTTTCAGACAGATTTCACGCGTCGTTTCGAGGCCGATGCCGATGCAACGAAAGCCGTTGCCAACACGCGCAAGCTTTCCGATGTCGATGTCGCCGATTATGACGCCGTTTTCTATCCTGGCGGCTACGGTCCACTGTGGGATCTGGTGAGCGACGCAGCGTCACTCGCGCTGATCGAAGCGGCGGCGCGTGCGGGCAAGCCGATCGGCGCGGTCTGTCACGCTTCGGCCGTTTTACGTGATGCCAAGACGCCCGACGGCAAGCCGCTGATCCAGGGTCGCAAGGTTGCAGGGTTCACGAATGCCGAGGAAGAGGCACTGGGCCTCACCGCTGTCGTACCCTTTTCGGTGGAAGATGCGCTGAAACAAAAGGGTGGCGATTATTCCAGCGCCGGCAATTTCGAGGCCCATGTTGTGACCGACGGACTGCTCGTCACCGGCCAGAACCCCGCCTCTGCGGCGCCCGCCGCAAAAGCGTTGCTCGCGCTCATCAATTAAGTCCTCCGACTTTTGAGCGATTGCCGACCGGTCAGATCATGCATCTGACCGGAACGCGCTCTCACGTCCTCGCCCGGCGCGTTCCGGGCTTATCGCCCCATGAAAACCGGAGTTAAAACCATGTCCGATACCAACCTCACGCTTTACAGCCTCAACATCTGCCCGTTCGTGCAGCGCGCTGTGATTACGCTGCTTGAAAAGGGCGTGCCTTTCGAGCGGGTTTACATTGACCTGTCGAACAAGCCGGAATCATTCCTCGCGATCTCGCCGCTGGGCAATGTGCCGGTGCTGGGCGTTCGCCAGCCGGATGGCAGCGAAGTGGCGATTTTCGAGAGCGTGGTCATCTGCGAATATCTGGAAGAGACCCAGCCCGGCCGCAAGCTGCACCCTGCTGACCCGCTGGCACGCGCGCGCCATCGGGCATGGATCGAATATGCATCGTCCATCATTTCCGGCGTTGTCGGCATCGAGCGGGCTGCTGACGAGGAAGCGTTGATTACCAATGGCAAGAAGCTGGCGGAACGCTTTGCCCGGATCGAGAAGCAGCTTGGTGGCGGCCCCTACTTCGACGGTGCGGAATTCAGCCTCGTCGACGCGGTTTATGCGCCAATCTTCCGCTATTTCGATGTATTCGAGTCCTTCCGTGATCTGGGCGTTTTCGATAATCTTCCGAAGGTCTCGGCGTGGCGCAAGGCACTGGCCGAGCGTCCAAGCGTGAAGGATGCCGTTACCGCAGACTTCCGTGAGGAGCTGATCAAGTATCTGGAAGAGCGCAAATCGCACTTGGTCAAGACAGGAAATTGAACATCGGGATGATGAACTGATATGGCGACCCGTTTGTATTCAGCCGGAGCTTCCGGAGGATCTCCGGCTGATAATCCCCTCTCAGGCGTCAGCGACCCGTCGCCGCGTAGACGCCTGACGCGGGAGCAGCGGCTGGCGCAGCTTATGGAAGTATCCTGGCAGCTTGTCCGCCACGAAGGAACGGACGCGTTGACATTGGGACGCCTTGCCGAAGCGGCGGGCGTCACCAAGCCCGTCGTCTACGATCACTTTGGCACACGGCACGGCCTGCTCGCGGCGCTCTACCGCAATTTCGACAAACGGCAGGCTCTCATTCTCGATGCGGCACTCGCGGCAAGTGAGCCGGATCTGGAGAGCAAAGCGCACGTTATAGCTGCAAATTACATTGGCTGCGTGCTGGCAGAAGGCCGTGAACTGCCGGACGTGCTTGCTGCCCTCAGCGCATCTCCGGAATTGGCGGCGATCAAGAAAGAATGCCAACAGTCCTACATCGCCAAGTGTCTGAAGGTTCTGTCGCCCTTCACCCCGACAAAGCCCCTCTCCAAAGCGGCGTTGTGGGCGATGCTCGGCGCTGCGGACGCGCTGTCCAACGCGGTCTTCACCGGCGATATATCCGAGGCGGATGCCTATAGTGAATTACGCGGGCTGATAATCGCCATGGTCGGGCGCGCATAACGCGCCTGTACCCGGGACGATCAGCCAGCGGGCACATTGCTGCTCACTCGCGCCGTCCGCGTGTCGCCAGCCAGCAGATGACGGACCCGACGCAAACCATGCCCGCCCCCTGCCAGAACGACAGTGACAGCGGCGTGTTCAGCACCAGCGCTGCCAGCGCGGCAGAGAGAACCGGCGTGAAATACGATACGCCGGCCAGTATCGTCACGTTGCCATGCAAAATGCCGACATTCCACGCCGCATAACCGAAGCCCATCGCCCCGCCTGCAAGCGCCAGCATCATCAAGGCATGATAGCTGAACTCAAGCGTATTCACGCCGTCGATAGAGTATTTTACCCATAGTGCCAGCGCAGTCAGCATGAAAAACAGCGTCACGCCATTCTTGCCTGACGCCATTCTGGCCGTGACGATACTATAAGCTGCCCAAATAACCGCACCGGAGAAAGCGAGGCCATAGCTGAGAGGGTTATCCTTGACGTTCTCCATCAAAATCAGCGGATCTATGCCCTTGTCACCGCCCAAGACCCAGGCAATTCCCAGCAATGACAGGATAACGCCGGGAAAAATCAGGATATTGGCTTTCTGCCCGTTGAACAGGATGGCGGCGATGATGATGAATGTCGGCCATAGATAATTGACCATGCCGATTTCAATCGCCTGCTGCGAATTGTTCGCGTAGCCCAGCGAAAGCGACAGGCACAACTCATAAGCAACGAACAGGATACTTCCCCAGAACAGGTAACGCCTGGGAAACTCGCTCAACTTCGGGAAACCGACAGTAAAAACAAGCAGGATCGAGCCAACCGTATAAATCAGAGCGGCACCGCCTGTTGCGCCGAAGCTTTCGGAAACGATTCGGATCAGCCCGACAATCGAACTCCACAGCAGGATTGCTATCAGTCCGATGAGGGTCGCTCTGGTCCTGCTCATGGCGCTAACGGAATTGCTCATGCTGATTGGTCCGGCTCTTGGAAAAACAACGCAGTGGAAACAGAGCAGCTTGCGCTCAAATCGAATTGTCGAATTGAACACAAGCTGCGTGATGTCAATAATCTGCCGCCCTGTCCCCGCTTTGGCGGAGGAAGGGCGGTTTATGCTTTGTCATCAGTGACCGGATGCCGATACATCAATCCAGATCGTCTTGAGTTCGGTGTATTGGTCGTGCGCCCAGATGGACTTGTCGCGACCGCCGAACCCGGACTCCTTGAAGCCGCCGAAGGGCGTGGTGACATCGCCTTCGCCGAAGCAATTGACTGTCACGACTCCGGCGCGGATTTCACGCCCCAGTCGAATGGCATTGTTCAGGTTGCTCGTGTACACCGCAGCGGCCAAACCGTAAACGGTGTCGTTGGCCAGGGCGATGGCTTCGCCGATGTCCGTGAATGTCGTGACAGCCAGAACCGGGCCGAAAACCTCTTCGCGGAAGAGATTGTTATCCGGCTTTACGCCATCGATCACGGTCGGCTCGACGAAAATATCGTTTTCGGTTTTGCCGCCGAAAGCGATATTCAGATTGTCGGCCTGCGCCTGCTCGATGAAGGAACGCACCTTCTCGAAGTGCCCCTTGCCGGACAGCGAGCCAAGACGGTTCTCGGGGTCGAGGGGATCGCCCATCTTCCAGTCACGCAGATGCACGCCGATGCGCTCCAGCAGCGCATCCTTGATGTCGGCATGCACGATCAGTCGCGATGACGCCGAGCAGTTCTGGCCCATATTCCAGAACGCTCCGCTGACAATGTGCCCGGCAACGGCATCGAGATCCTCAACGTCGTTCAACACGACAGCCGGATTTTTGCCACCGCATTCCAGCACAACGTGCTTGAGGTTCGACTCGGCGGCATACTGCAAGAACAGCCGGCCGGTTTCCGTCGATCCGGTGAAGCTGACCATCGCAACATCCGGGTGCCGGCCCAAAGGCGCGCCGACATCCCTGCCCCCGCCCGTGACGACGCTGAGGACACCTGCCGGCACGCCGGCCTCATGCGCGAATTCCGCCAGACGAAGGGCTGTGAGGCTGGTTTCCTTCGCCGGCTTCACGACGACGGAACACCCTGCCGCAAGCGACGGCCCGATCTTCCACGCCAGCATCAGCAACGGGAAGTTCCAGGGCAGCACCAAACCGACCACGCCGATAGGCTCACGCACCACCAGAGCGACGGTATCCGACCCAACAGGGGCCGTGCTGTCGTAGATCTTGTCGATCAACTCGGCATGCCAGCGGAGAGTGTGGATGGTTTCGGGAACGTCGGTATTCTGACACTCCCTGATTGGCTTGCCGCTGTCGAGGCTTTCCAGCACCGCGAGTTCATGGGCGTTTTGCTCCAGCAGATCGGCAAAACGCAGCAGAACGGCTTTGCGCTCGGACGGAGAACGCCGACGCCAGCGCCCATCCTCGAAAGCAGCCTTTGCCGCTGCTACCGCAAAATCGACGTCCGCGGCATTGCAGGCCGCGACCTTCGCCAGAACCTTGCCGGTTGCGGGATCGATAGTCTCAAACGTTTCACCGGATGACGACGGCCTGAAGCCGCCGTCGATGAACGCCTGTGTCGGGAACTCGATCTTTTTGGCAATGGCCGCATATTCTTCTGCTGTCAGAAGCTGGGTCATCAGACGGTCTCCCCGGTGATGGCGGAAACTTCGCGCTTGAGTTCGGTCACGATGGTCTTGAGCGCATCCCGTTCGGTCTCATCAAGCGGCTGGAGCGGCGCGCGCACGCCGCCGGTTTTCAAGCCGGCCAACTCACTGCCAACCTTGATGGACTGCACGAACTTTCCGCCTTCGAGGAAGTCCATCAGCGGCAGCAGCGCAGACATGATCGCCCGGGCCTTGTCGAAGTTCTTTTCCACGACAGCCGCCTCATAGAGAGCGACGTGCTCGCGCGGAATGAAATTCGAACCGGCGCACACCCAGCTCCGCGCGCCCCACGCGAAGAATTCCAGCGCCTGGTCGTCCCAGCCGCAGGAGATGCCGATATCCGGAAACTCGCGCGCCAGCAGATGCAACTGCGACGTGAGACCGGAGCTTTCCTTGATGGCGACGAAGTTTTTCGATGCCGCGGTAACGGTGCGGAAAAACTCCCGCCCCATCAACACACCCATACGCGCGGGGTAGTTGTAGAGCATGATGGGAAGGCCGGCGGCCTTGTCGACGGCCAGTGCATGGGCCGCGTTTTCCTGCTCCGTCGGCAGCGCATAGGGCGGCGACGAAACGAGGATGGCGTCGGCCTTGATCTCCTTGGCGGCCTTGGCGAATTCAACCGAGTCTTCCGTACGCACAGCGCCCGTGCCGACGATCAGCGGCAGACGGGTGCCAATGACCTCGCGCGCCTTCGCAGAAAGATCGAACCGCTCCTGCGCGGTCTGTGCATAGTATTCGCCCGTCGACCCGCCAATGATGATGCCGTGGACTTTTGCGTCGATCAGATATTCCAGGACATCAGCAAAAGCAGCGTTATCAATCTGGCCTTCCGCCGTCAGCGGCGTAATTGCGGGAGTGTAAATTCCGTTGAACGTCATGATGACTTCTCCTTGAACTTTCAAAAATTGAGCGTGAACAGACGCCACGAGCGGCCGCAGGCCATGCCGTTAGCTTTCCAGGCCCGCGCGGTATTGCCCCCATGCGAGGTTGGCGTTGACGCCGATTGACAGGAAAGGCTCCGGGGGAGTTTTGTTCGGCCCCGGCGATGCCAGCAGCATGTCGATGAGATCGTTCCGCTGACCGGCAAGCCAATCCGCCAACAGCGTGCCGGTGACCGTGCCACGGGTGATACCCAGCCCGTTGCAACACAATGCACCGTAGACATTTGGAGCAAGCTGGCCGAAAAACCCCTCGTGATTACGCGACATCGCCAGCGATCCGCTCCACGTATACTCAAAGTCTACATCGCGGAGCACCGGGAACCGGCGCTCGAAAGATGTCCGATGGTTCCTGACAAAGCGATCCAGATACTTCTGCCGTGGGCGGCCGTCCGGATTGAAACTGAAACTGTTCCGGATCAGGATGCGATTGTCATGCGTGCGGCGTACAGTGGTGCCGTAAGTATCAGCGGGGATGACGCCCCAGAACGACTTGCCCCCCAAACTCTCCTGTTCGGCCTCGCTCAATGGACGAGTGAGGCTGGCGTAGAGAAAAATGGGCAGCATTCGACCTTGCAGAAAACCGAAGCGCCCGCCAAACGCATTGTTAGCCAGCACGAGTTTATCGGTGGTGATGCGGCCTTTGCTATGCTGCAGCACTGTCTTGTCGCCGTATCCCACTTGACTGATGGGCGTATTTTCATACAGCGTGACATTTGACGGCAAAGTATCCGCCAGCCCTTTGACCAGCGCCGACGGCTGGAGCAAAAGCGTGCCGGGCGTGTACAGCGCCTTGCGATAGAAGGATGTGCCGATATGCTCCGGCAGATCCTTGCCTTCGATGATTTCGGACGCCTCGCCAAGTTTGTCCAGCCCGCGCCGGTAGGCATCGAGCACAGCGATGCCGCGATCCTCCACCGCCGCCTGATACTTGCCGGACGGACGCAGAGCGCAATCGATCTGGTTCTGCTCCACGGTCGAGCGCAGAATCGATTGCCCCGTGCGATTAAGCTTCAGCGCCATCTTGGCGGTGGCGACGTCACCGATGTAATCCTCCGCGCCGATATCGTGCGGCAGATCGATGGCAAACCCGGCGTTGCGGCCTGACGTGCCGAAGCCGACTTCCTGCGCCTCGACCAGCACGATTTCGTCATCCGGAAAATTCAGAGCCAGTTGCCGGGCAGCGGCAAGCCCGGTCAACCCCGCTCCAACCACTGTCCATCGGGCCTGTGTCTCGCCCGTGTGCGCAGGCCGGGGCTGGCGGGTGCGGCTGGTATGATACCAGCCGCATGCAGCATCATCCGCCGGAAGCGAAGTCACGTTTTGCATTTTTATCCCACACTCTCAGAGCGCTATTGCAGAGCGGTATTGCAGAGCATTATTGCTGGCGACGTCGCCACGCGCATTCACGCGTGCCGGTGTCTACGCCCGACATTGAGCTTGTCGCGCATGTAGGCGATGCTCTCCCGAGCGGCCTGAAGCTCGATCTCACGCCCTTCCTCGATGGAATATCCGCTCAGGGGCAGCTCGACCTCGAACACGATCGTATCCAACGCCTCAGGCGCGTTTGCCCGCAACTCCTGCATGATCTTGACGCAATCGTTGTCGCCCTGCCCCACGGCGGTACCAATCGAGTGCGTCCCATTCGGATCCACGACGATCTTGATGTCGCAGAAATGGACGCAGTACGCATATGGCGACAGCTTGCGCACGCATTCCTCGACACCCTCACCAACGACAAGGGAGTTCATCGTATCAAGGCAAGCGCCGATCAGCGGGTGGTGCAGTTGCTCGACAATCCAGATAACCTCGTCTGCGAACAGGTCGCAGTGGTTCTCAAGCGCGATCTTGATGCCGTACTTCTCGATGAGCGGCAGGTTTTCCTTGAACTCACGGATGCGCTCGGCAAGCTGAACCACGATATCCGAACGCAGGCTGGACCCGTAGAGCGGCGCGGTGCGCTTGATATCGAGGCTGAACTTGACGAGCTGCGCGCCGATGGCGTGCGCGATGTTCAAGGCCTCTTCAACCGTTGCATTGACACGCGGATCGCTGGGGGCATCGAAGGAGACGTTCAGCTCCAGATCGAGGCCGTGCTTCTTCGCATTGGCTTTGACCTGGCTGAGATGTTCAGGGCTGACGTCGTTGTCGAGATCGACGAGCGTGATGTGCAGGACATCCAGACCCCACTCCGCCGCCAGCTCCATCATCTTGTTCAGGTTGATTGTCTTCTCAAAAGCGTAATTTCCATCAAAGCCCCAGCTCTCACCACACCCGCTGAGATGAAGCGAATAGGAGTGCATGCCAAGCTTAAACTGACGGTCGTTATTTTTCACGATAGCCATGTTTCATTCCTTGAAAGTTTGAACTTTGTTTTGCTGATCGAAACAATCATCTGTTCCGAAATTTATTGAGCTGCGGCTAAGCCTGGCGCTGCGAGCGGGATGGTGCGACCTCGGCCGATACGGTCTGCGAAAGCTCCATGCCCTTGGTTTCAGGCGCCCATGCATAAGAGACCACCAAACCGATGAGGCTCACGATGCCGCCGATGAGCATGACTGGCCCGGTTCCCCAGAGCGCGAGACCGATGGGAAGCAGGAAGGTACCGGCCGCTGCGCCAAGACGGCTCATTCCAGCGGCAAAGCCGACGCCCGTTGCACGGATTTCCGTGGGGAATATCTCACTCGGATAAAGCATCTGCAGGGTGCTTCCGGCTGCATGCGAGAAGGCGAAGACGATGAAGCACAGCAGCACGAGGAACGCCGGGTGATCGCTGAACCAGACACCGAGCACCAGAAGCGGAATGGCCTGCCCGATGAATGTATAGATGAGCAGCTTGCGCCGTCCCAGACGGTTGATAAGCGAGACACCGACAAGGCAGCCGATCAGCAGGAAGATATAGAGAACAATCTCACCCCAACTGCTTTCCGAACTAAAGTGGAGATCCTGCAAAATCTTGGGCAGGAAGATGTAGATCGCGAAGAACGGTGTGATCTGCGCCATCCAGAAGATGCTGGTCAGAGCGGTTTTCTTGATATATTGCGGCGAAAACAGCGCGCTATATCCCAGAGAGCGGATCTTTTCCTTGAACAGATCCTGCCGGGTAACGGGATCGAGGTATTGCTCCGCAATGGCGTGCGCCTCTTTCATCCTGCCTTTGCTGGCCAGCCAGCGCGGGGACTCAGGCAGACCTATTCTCAAGACCATCATCACCAGCGCAGGCAGGAAGCTGCTGGCCAGAATGACGCGCCACAAATCGGGATAATCGGGCATGACGCTGATCAAGACGATCGACATCGTAGCCGCGACAGTGAAGCCGATATACCACCAGACCAAAAGGCCAGCCAAACCAGGGCCACGCCGCTCCTTGCTGTTGAATTCAGCAATAAATGCCCCTGCGATGGCATAATCGGCACCCACCGCGAGGCCAAGAATGACACGCAGCACAAAGAGTTGCGTAGGGTCAGTGACGAAAAACTGAAGGATCGAGCAGACAAGAAATGCGGCCAGCGTCGCAAGAAACATCTTCTGGCGGCCAAGTTTATCGGTGACCCACCCGAACACCAGACCGCCGATAAAGAGGCCTATCAGCGACGCCGAACCAATCAAACCCTCCATAGTCGGAGAGATATCAAGGCCGGTGCTGGTCAAAGGCAGGGCTACACCGATAACGGCAAGAATCCAGCCGTCACAAAGCTTACCGCCAGAAGCGCAGACCGTAACCTTTCGCTGGAACTTCTCGAATTTTTTATCGAGTGGAGAATGCTCTCCATAGGAAGCGGAATTTTCCATATTATTTTTCCTCCTGATTTTTATATTTTTATTGAAAGCGCCCTTGTTTTATTGAAGCGCATTGCTCCACTCGCTCTTGCCTGTACAAGAGCTATTCAGAACTTCAGACATGACCCGCCAAGCATCCGGACGACGACATCCGGTTGTTTTCTGAAATGACGCACTTTGGCCTGTATCAGTTGCACGCGCGGATCTGCCGGGAGCTTTCACCGCGAGACGCCGCATGGCGATCATGAGCGCGGGCGTAAAACACCGAGGCCCCATCGTTTGCCAAGCCATCTGACACAGTGTTCAACGCACTCACCCACGTTGCAGGGATACCGTGCGCAGCGACACAAGCAACGAACGACTCGAGCCTAGATAGCCAGTAACGGTTTGATATTGATCGGCATTTCATTCTCTCCCTGTCATGAAGCTTGCTTATGACGATATTTTCTGTATGTCTTTTTTGGTCGGCGGCTTTCTGTTGAACCGTCACTCGTTGAAATTTAAAAGCTTCATCGCTTGGCGCCATATGGCAAAAGACATACGTCCGGAGACCTGCTTCCATGAGGGACGACGAAGCACAGGCATCGGCTGCCCTCTTCTCCATGTGTGGCAGTAACGATTTTGGAGCAGCACTGGATAGACTTTCTTCCACCGCCGCTGTGTTCGACATGAGCAGCGCCTTTGCTTTTCATGCAGATCGCTCTCCGGTGGTTATTCATGATGGCTACAGCGCGACCACCAATCGCAAGGCCCTCAACGCCTACGTTCGCGGAGCCTATCTTCTCGACCCATTCTACTCTGCCAGCGTGGGAAACCATGCTGAAGGGTTATGGCGGATGCGCGATCTCGCGCCAGACGCCTTCTATGAAGGGGGGCTGTCACGTTCAAGCGAAGTCTACCCTTGTATTTCAGACGAAGCAGGCACGCTGGTTGAGGAAGTCGGATTCATTATCGACCTCGAAAACAATATCTCTGCTACGTTTTCAATAATGCGCAATCGCCATGGTATGCCGTTCAGCGACGAAGAGTTCGCAGCGCTTTCCGCTCTCACGCCTTTAGTTGCTGTCAGCTTGAGACGACATTGGCAACTGCTGAATGTGTCTGACGATGCGGCCACAACACGTCGACATAGCGAAGAAATTTTCCGTCGAGCGTTCAGCAATCTCACTCCGGCACAATACCTTGTTACCAAACTGATCCTCAGAGGACACAGCAACATCTCGATTGCCGAAAACCTGGGGATTACAGAGGGAACAGTAAAAATGCACCGCTATAATATCTATAAACGCCTGAACATCTCAAGCCAGTCAGAACTTTTCCAGATATTTATTGATCAACTGACAGAATGAATATTCCGTCGAAATTGACCATTTTGAAATCAGGGGTGAATATGAAGCTGAAGCGAGTGAGGTGTTTCCAAGCCATGAAAGCAACTTGCGGTTCAATATCAAACTCTGACTTGAAATAACTTCGCTGCAACGGTTTCCAGCGCGGGACGGGCGAGATGATATCCGCCCTGCCGCACCGTCTTGCTTTGCTCACGCTTGTCGGATCAGGCTCCTTGGGCGTAGAGTTGGCGGCGGGCGTCCGGATCGACGCCATTTGCGG
The DNA here is from genome assembly GCF_014195635.1 of Pseudochelatococcus contaminans. Lineage (GTDB taxonomy): Bacteria > Pseudomonadota > Alphaproteobacteria > Rhizobiales > Beijerinckiaceae > Pseudochelatococcus > Pseudochelatococcus contaminans. The sequence continues at coordinate 297,404 of NZ_JACICC010000004.1, forward strand.
AACGATAAATCGCCGCGACAGCCTCGACTTGCCCCTCGTCGACCCGGGCGGCTACAAGCGTTCCGCCCCGGCTGACCGCTTCGGCATAGAATTTTGCATCATCGACCGATACGCCCGATTCCGTTAGCCCCCCGATCAATCCGCCTGTGAGACCGCCGACCACGGCACCGCCAGCCGCTCCGGCAAGCGCAGCCGCCAGCCATCCGGCTGCCACGACCGGGATTGCGACTACGCTGAGGCCGGCGATGACTCCACCGACACCGCCGATCAATGCTCCAATCCCGATACCGGCACCTGCACCTTCGACTGCTCGCTCGCCGCTTCCGGCCAGCTCCTCCGGCGAGATAATGCTGATGTCCGCCACATCGACATTGGCTGCCTTCAGTGCCTCGACTGCTTTGCGCGCATCTTCATAAGTATCGAACAATCCTGTCACGACCGGCATGATACTCTCCTGTTTATTTTGTTATTTTTAAATCAGTATTCCAGAATATTGTCATGACTTTCATCTGGGGCAGAAACAGCACATCAGCCGACAATATTCTTTGTATACATGCCGTTAGGGTACTTGCGGCACTTCCGGATTCAGAAACTCGAACAGCATCAGCAAGCCTGCAACCACGATCAATCCCGCGATGAGAAGATAAAACACCGTCCGCCCGACGCTTAGTCGACGATTTGTGGTTCCGGGCGCGACTTCGGGGTCGCCATTCGGCTTGACTTCCCGTTTTTCAGGCGCATAAGCCATCATAATGCCTCCTGCATTCACCATATGATGGGTAACACCTTCCATTCCGAAGTTGTTCCCACCGGGAAATGCTGGCGCCGGGCGCGGCGTCTTTATCGAACCCGCCGGTCGCTCGTTTATGGCTAATCGACTGGTTGAACACAGATGCTCTAAAAATCCGCCGCTTCGCTCTTTTTTGCAGCCAATTTGCGCGATAGGCGGGCATCGCGCCATTCGCCGCCGTTCACCACCAGCATGCCGCAAAGCACCAGCGCTGCACCGATAATAAAGCTCGGTTCAAGCCGCTCGCCTAGCAGCACCACGCCGAACAGCACACCGAACAACGGCGTCATGAAGGACAGCACGCCCAGTCGCGATGCAAGATAAACCCGCAGCAGCCGAAACCAGACAAGGTAGCTGATAAACACGACGATGAGCGTCTGGAAAATCAGGCTCGTCCAGACCAACCCCGTCGATACGAAATGGGTGCGGTCGAACATCAGCACGAAGGCGAATGCGACGATAAACCCCACTGCAAGCTGCCAGAAAAGCGTTTGCGCCGGCGGAGCCTCGCTGAGCCGGGTGGTGCGCACTGTCACGGTGGTCATGCCCCAGGCGAACCCTGCACCCAGGCCCATCAGGTCTCCGATCAGCATCTCATGGGAGATCGCCGCCCCGGCAACGGACTCCACGGGTGATAGGAGCCCCGGCGCCAGAAAGATGAAACCGATGCCACTGAACGCTATGGCGATCCCGATCCATTTTACCCGCGACAGATGCTCCTGCGGCAGGGCCAGATGAAGCCCGAGGGCGGCGAAGATCGGCGCGGTATAGAGAAACACCGCCATGTGCGCGGCATTGGTCCAGCGCAGTCCTTCGGCAACCAGCAGGAACTCCAGCCCGAACAGGAGGCCGGCGACAGGACCGGGGCCTTTGGCAATTCCCGGCAACCACGAATCGCGCAGCCACAACCGGCTGAACGCCAGAACGAGGCAGGCGCCGATGCCGGACCGCAGAGCGATCTGAAGCGCGGGGTCAAAATCCCCCACGACCACCTTGATCGCCACCTGTTGCAGCCCCCAGATGACACACAGCACGACCATGGCGCTGAAGGCGAAGGCATCGACGGGTTTTCGCATGGACGGCACCGCTGCTTGAGGAACGCCATCATTCCTACCGTGGCATCGCGAAATTAGACAGCGCCAATCCGCCAGTCAGACAACAAACCTGTCAGGAGTTTTATGCATGCATCAATCCATTATTTCATTGGACTCTGCGGTATTGGAGGCCGCCTCGTCCCCCAGCACCAGCGCGAGTTGTGCGGAGGCGATATCGACCAGATCAATGGGCGGATAGCCGGTCATGAAGCGGTTCCACAGCAGTCCCGCGATCACCGGGGCGATGAGAAGCTGCGGGAAACGGCGCAGGACATCCAGCCGGGCTGTATCATCGGAGTGGGCCAACCGGTCTATTTGCGCCAGCACGGGCTCCAGCACGGCGTTGACATAGATCTCGACGAGCTGCGGAAACTGCCGCCCTTCCGTCAGAACCACAAGTGCAATGCCGGAGCGGCCCGAGTTCTGCAAATCGGCAACCGACGCCAGCATGGACCGCCGGAAAGCCTCCGTGGACAAATGATGCGGGTTGTCGGAGATGATGCCCTCCTCCCCCGATGGCAGCAGGGTTTCCCGCACGACACCCTCGAACAACTTTTCCTTGCTATCGAAGTAGAGATAAAGCGTGCCCTTGGCGACACCGGCATTGCGCGCCACTGCCGAAAGCCGGGCATCGGCGAAGCCGTTGTCTGTGAACTCGCGCAGCGCCGCTTCCAGAATAGCCGCCCGCTTCGCCTGCTTCTTGTGGCGCATGCGGTCGGATTCTGGGCGGCTCACGGATTCCGGGGGCTGATGTTTCGTCATGCGGCAATAGTGGCACAAGAAAAAATGACCTGCCAGTCATTATATCATTGAAGATTGACCTGCGGGTCATTATTGTCTGGCCGGTCATGAGGAGCTTCAGACCATGAAACGCGCCGCCATCGTCATCCTGCTTGCGGTCGCTGTCGTTGGCGGCGGGGCGTGGTATTGGCAAAATCATCAATCCAACGGATCGCCGCTGGTGCTGGGCGGCAACGTCGATATACGCGAGGTCAACCTGTCGTTCCGCATCGGCGGGCGGGTTGCGGATGTGCTGGTCGACGAAGGCGACCGCGTGGATGCCGGCACGGTCATCGCCCATATCGATCCGGAACCGCTGGAACAGGCGCTGTCGCGGGCACAGGCCGAGTTGGCCGCGGCCAAGGCAAGCGAGGCATTGTTGAATGCCGGCACGCGTACCGAGGATATCGCCCGTCTGAAAGCCCAGATGGATGGCCTGGCCGCAGTCGCCGCAACGGCGCAATCGACTTATGAACGCCAGCAGTCTCTGGTGCGGACCAACACCACCTCCCGGCAGGCGCTGGACGATGCTCGCGGCGCACGCGACCGTTCCGAGGCGGAGCACGAAGCGGCGCGTCAGGCCCATGCTGCCGCCGTCGCCGGCGCACGCCCCGAGGAGCTGGCGCAGGCTGCCGCCCGCACGCGTGCCGCCGAGGCGCAGGAAAGCGCCGCCGCGCTGCAACTGCGTGACGCCACCTTGCTCTCCCCCAGCGCCGGAACCGTGCTGACGCGCGCGGTGGAACCGGGAACGATGGTGAACGCGGGGACATCGATCGTGACGCTATCGCTCGACCGGCCCATGCGGGTGCGCGCCTATGTGCAGGAGCCCGATCTCGGCCGTGTCGCGCCCGGTACAAAGGTGCTCGTCCATACTGATTCAAGGCCCGGACGGCCATATACCGGAACGGTCGGCTTCGTCGCGCCCCGGGCCGAGTTCACGCCCAAGCAGGTGGAAACGCAGGATCTGCGAACCGCGCTCGTCTACCGGCTTCGCGTCGTTATCGATGACCCGGACGACCTTCTGCGTCAGGGAATGCCGGTGACCGTCAGCCTCGCTGATGGACCATGATACCGGCCATGCAGGACAAAACCGCCGTCACCATCCAGGGGCTGTCCCATCGTTACCGGGAGCAGGCGGAGGGGGAAAGCGCCCTTGCTGATGTGGATCTTGCCGTTCGTCCCGGCATCATCACCGGGCTGGCGGGGCCGGACGGCGCGGGCAAGACCACGCTGATGCGTATCATGGCGGGTTTGCTGAAACCGTCCTCAGGATCGGTTGAGGTCGTGGGGCTGGACCCCATCGCACAGGCGAACGAGCTGCATTTGCGTGTCGGCTATATGCCGCAGAAATTCGGCCTCTATGAAGATCTGACGGTCATGGAGAATCTCGTTCTTTATGCCGATCTGCGCGGCGTAAAGAACGAGACGCGCAAGGCGCAGTTCGCGCAACTGCTCGACTTCACGGATCTTCATCGCTTCACCGGGCGGCTGGCGGGCAAGTTGTCTGGCGGCATGAAGCAGAAGCTCGGCCTTGCCTGCACCCTCATCGGCACGCCGGAGTTGCTGCTGCTCGATGAGCCGGGCGTGGGGGTGGACCCCATATCGCGCCGCGAACTCTGGCGCATGGTGACCAGTCTGGCCGAAGACGGCATGGCCGTGGTGTGGGCAACGGCCTATCTCGACGAGGCTGAGTTGTGCAATGAACTCTGCCTGATGAACCAAGGCCGCGTCATCTTCTCCGGCCCGCCGGCAGAGCAGATTGCCCGCATGCGTGGCCGCTGCGTGCGCGTGGGCAACATCACTGAGAACCGCCGCCATTTCCTGCGCCGGGCGTTGGGTGATCCGGATGTCGTCGATGGCGCTATTCAGGGCGAAAGCGTGCGCGTTGTCCTGAAGGAAGGGGTCGCCACCCTTCCCGAGCGATTGATCGCAAATGAGCCGGATGCGCAAGTTGCGGCGGTTGAGCCCCGGCTGGAGGACGCTTTCATCGACCTTGTCGGCGGTGGGCCGGATGGCCGTTCGGTGCTGGCCGAAACCATGCCTGAAGCCCGCCTGCCAGAGGGTGTTGATGCCAATTCAGTGATCAGCGCCCATGAGTTGACGCGCCGTTTCGGCGATTTCATCGCCACGGATCATGTCAGCTTCGATGTGAAACGCGGCGAGATATTCGGCCTTCTGGGGCCGAACGGGGCGGGCAAATCCACGACGTTCCGCATGTTGTGCGGGCTGCTGACGCCGACATCCGGCACGGCGCAGGTGATGGGCATCGACCTGAAACGAAGCGCCGGCGAAGCCCGCCAGAAGCTCGGCTACATGGCGCAGAAGTTCTCGCTTTACGGCAATCTTGGCGTGGAGCAAAACCTGCTTTTCTTCTCCGGCATCTATGGTTTGCGGGGAAGCGCGCGCACGCGCAAGGTGAAGCAGATGATGGACAGCTTCGACCTGACGCGCTATCGCCGCACCCAGGCAGGTGAGTTGCCGCTGGGCTTCAAGCAGCGGCTTTCCCTTGCCTGCGCACTGATGCACGAGCCGCCGTTGCTGTTCCTCGATGAGCCGACATCGGGCGTCGACCCGGTGACGCGGCGCGAGTTCTGGACGCATATCAACGCCCTCGTGGACAAGGGCGTCACCGTGATGGTGACGACGCACTTCATGGACGAAGCGGAATATTGCGACCGCATCGCCCTGATCTATCGCGGCCGGATGATCGCCGCCGGGCCGCCGGATGCGCTGAAACGGCAGGTGGCGGACGATGATCTTCCCGATCCGACATTCGAGGATGCCTTTATCCGCCTGATCCAGCGCGACGATGCCGCCCGGCAGCAGGCGGGGGAAGCCGCCGCATGACGGACAGGCCCGCCGCCCACGCCGGTTTTTCCTTCCGCAGGCTCTCGGCGTTATGCGTCAAGGAAACGCGGCAGATCATGCGCGATCCCAGCAGTTGGCTGATCGCCATCGTCCTGCCGGTATTCCTGCTGTTCATCTTCGGCTTCGGCATCTCGCTGGATACCAACAGGCTGAGGATCGGCGTCGTCATGGAAGATCGCGGCATCGAGGCCGTGCGGCTGGCAGCTTCGGTGTCCGGCTCGCCCTACTTCGATCCCGTCTTCGCGGACACGTTGGCCGAGGTGCAGGACGGGCTGACACGCGGTAACCTGCGCGGCGTCATCGTCATCCCGCAGGATTTCACCGCCAAAGTGCTGGGTGGGCATGACCAGGCACAGATACAGGTGCTTGCGGACGGCTCGGAGCCGAACACCGCCAACTTCGTGGCCAGCTACGCGCGCGGCATGCTTGAGAGCTGGCTCGCGGCCCGCGCGGACTCCCACGGCATGAGCTTCAGCGAGGCCGTATCGCTGGAGCCGCGCTACTGGTTCAATCCCACCACCATCAGCCGCAACTATCTTATTCCCGGTTCGATTTCCGTGGTGATGACGATCATCGGCGCATTGCTGACATCTCTCGTCATCGCCCGCGAGTGGGAGCGCGGCACCATGGAGGCGCTGCTGGCCACGCCCATCAGCAAGACGGAGCTGCTGCTTTCCAAGAGCCTGCCGTATTACGCGCTGGCCATGGTGGCGATGGCGATCTGCGTGCTGATCGCTATTTTCATCATGGATGTGCCCTTCAGGGGATCGATCCTGATCCTGCTGCTATCCACCAGCCTGTTCCTTGGCAGCGCGCTGGGCCTTGGGCTGCTGCTGTCGAGCGCCACGCGCAACCAGTTCAATGCCGCGCAAGGCGCGCTCAATGCCGCCTTCCTGCCATCGGCATTGCTATCGGGCCTCATCTTCGAGATTTCGTCGATGCCGCTCGCGGTGCAGGCGGTGACTTATCTGGTGCCTGCCCGATATTTCGTCACGACGCTGCAAACGTTGTTTCAGGCGGGAGACCTGCTGGCAATCCTGCTGCCGAACATGCTGTTCCTGCTGTTGTCCGCCGTGTTCTGGCTTGGCCTGACCGCCCGCGCGACGCGGCGCCGGCTGGACGGGTAAGCGCCATGTGGAACCGCATCGTCGCCCTCGTCACCAAAGAGTTGCAGCAACTTTTCTCCACCCGGCGCAACATCATGATGCTGATGACGCCGCTTATCCTGCAACTGGCGATTTTTCCCTTTGCCACCACGCTTGAGGTGCGCAACGCGACGCTCGCCATTTTGAACGAAGACACAGGCGCGGAAGCCATAGAACTGGTGCAACGGCTGGCAGCGGCATCGGCTTTTACGCAGGTGACGATGATTTACGACGACGCCACACTGGAAAACGTGATCGACGCGCAGACGGCGCTTCTGGCCATCCGCATCCCGCCGGACTTCTCCGGCAAGGTGTTGACGGGTGAGCCCGTTCGCCTGCAAGCCTTGATCGACGGTCGGCGTTCCAACGCGGCGCAGATCGCTTTTGCCTATGCGCAGCAGGTGGTGACCCAATTCGCCGAGGAACGCGCCGGGCAGAAGCCGCCCGCGACACTTGTGGTCCGCAACCTCTACAATCCCAACCTCGACTATCGCTGGTTCGTGCTGCCAAGCCTCGTGGCGATCATCGCCACTGTCGGCTGCCTTCTGGTGACGGCGCTGTCGCTGGCGCGGGAGCGCGAGGAAGGCACGTTCGACCAGTTGCTGGTCACGCCGCTGACGCCGGCCTACATCATGCTCGGCAAGGCTGTTCCGGGCATTCTGGTGGGGATGGCGCAAGGCGGCATCATCGCGCTCGCCGCCGTGTTCATCTACGGCGTTCCTTTCACCGGCCCGCCGTGGCTGCTGGTGCTGGCGACCTTCGCCTACGCGCTCGCGCTTTCCGGCGTCGGGTTGCTGATCTCGTCGGTGTCGTCCAGCCAGCAGCAGGCGTTTCTTGGCGTGTTCTGCTTCATGGTGCCGTCAGTCGTGCTTTCCGGCTATCTCGCGCCTATCGAGAACATGCCCACCGTGTTGCGCTGGATGAGCGATATCAACCCCCTCACCCACTTCATCGCCATGTCGAAAGGCATCTTCCTCAAAAGCTTCGGGCTGGAAGAAACCTGGCATTCGCTTGTGGCGCTGTTCGCCATCGCAGCCGTCACGCTGGTCGCGGCGCATGCCGTGTTCCACAAGCAGACCCGATCCTGAGCGGAAGCTGCCCGACGCCTTCGGATTTTCATAATCCGTATGATATATCTGCCATCCGATAGAACATAAAATCATTGATTTGTCAGTCGGATGGGAGGCTTCATGAAATTCCGGACCACGATCAGGACGTCGATGAGCCGCATGGATCTGGCCTGGCGCGACAGCGCGGCATCTGCCATTGCCGCCATTGTGGCATGGGTGATCTCGCAGCGGTTGCTGGGGCATCCGCTGCCGCTGTTCGCCGCCATCACGGCCCTCGTCTGCCTTGCGCCGGGGCTGCCCAACCATGGCGGGCAAGCGGTCAACATGCTGCTGGGCGTCATCACCGGCATCGTGATCGGCGAAATCGGCCTGTTCATCTTTGAAATCCTCGGCATCGAACAGGGCTTCTCCCTGCTGCGGCTGGCGCTGGTGCTATTCTTCGCCATGATGATCGCGGCCAGTTACGGCCTGCCGGCCGTGGTGGTGATCCAGTCAGGTATCTCGGCCATGCTTGTTGTGGCCACAGGTCCGGAAAACGCCGGGATGCATCGCCTGCTCGACGTTGTGGTGGGTGTCACGGTAGGGCTCTTCTTCAGCCAGATTTTGCTGACACCCGATCCCCTGCGGCAGATCGCGGGGGCGTCCGGCAGGTTCTTTTCACGTCTTGGAGCAGGCTTTACCGGGGTTGCGTCAGCCGTAGCGGCAGGTGACGCAGGCAAGGCGGAGAACGCGCTGAAGAGCTTCGCGGCCGCGCACGACAGTCTCGTCGCGCTGCAAGCAGGCATAGTCGGGGCGCGTGGCTCGACGCGTTGGTCGCTGCGTGGACGCCTGATGGCGAAAGCTGTCACGGTCGCGGCAGATCGCTATGAGCGCAACGCGGTGAAGCTTTATGCCTCGGCCCTGCTTCTCGCAGACAGGTGCCCTGCGGCCCTGCGCAGCGGCGAACCCGCGCCGGAAGGGCTGGAAAGCGCTATCCGGGCAATTGCAGCCTATTGCGCCGGCCAGCCATCAAACACGGAGCCGCCCGTGGTGGATCTGGAGCGCATAGCGATTGCCAGCCCGTGGCATGAAACCGTGCTGCATCTGCACCAGGTCAACGAGACGCTTGCCGCCCTGCAACGAACCGAGGCCGATCTCGACAAGGCGACGTGAAGCGCGGGCATCTGGTCTTAGGCGTCAGCCTGCCGCTTCCACCATGCCGTGGCGACCGATGGGCAGCATCAGCGGCCTACCGGACGTCGGATCGGTGATGACTCTGCTTTCGAGGCCGAAGACTTCGCGCACGTTACTTTCCGTCAACACATCCTCCGGCTTGCCGGAAACGTGCAGACGCCCCGCCGCCATCGCCACGAGATAATCCGCGTAACGCGCGGCGAGGTTGAGATCGTGGAGCACCATCACGATGGTTGTGCCGCGGGCGCGGTTAAGATCGGTCAACAGATCCAGCACCTCGATCTGATGGCTGATGTCGAGAAAGGTCGTGGGTTCGTCCAGCAGCAGCAGATCCGTCTGCTGGGCCAGCGCCATGGCGATCCACACGCGCTGGCGCTGCCCGCCGGACAGCTCGTCCACCAGTCTGGTGGCGATGCCGTCGGTCGCCGTGGTCACAAGCGCTTCAGCCACGGCCTCATCATCCGCACGCGTCCAGCCTGAGAACAGGCCTTGATGCGGATGCCGGCCACGGCTGACGAGATCCGCGACGGTAATTCCCTCCGGCGCAATCGGTGACTGCGGCAACAGGCCAAGTTGCCGCGCAAGCTGCCGCGACGGCAGGTGGTGGATCGACTTGCCGTCGAGCAGCACCTGCCCCCGGCGCGGCTGAATGAGGCGCGACATCGCGCGCAGCAGCGTGGACTTGCCGCAGGCATTCGCGCCGACGATGGCGGTGATTCTGCCGGGTGGCACGGTCAGATCCAGCCCTTGCAGGATGTCCGTTTCGCCATATCCGGCGGACAACCCGCTGACGACGAGCGAGGTGGAATGGGCGGCGGCGCTCATAACGAACTGCCCCTCCTGTTGACGCGAACGATCAGGAAAATCAGGTACGGCGCACCTAGCGCGCCAGTGACGACACCCACCGGATAGCGGCCCGGCAGCAGGAACTGGCCGCAATAATCCCCGGCGAGCACGAGCACCGCGCCAACCAGCGCCGATGGCAGCAGCAGGGAGCCGCTTCCACCCACGATGCGCGCGGCAATCGGCCCGGACAGGAAAGCCACGAAAGCAATCGGCCCCGTCACCGCCGTCGCAGAGGCAATCAGGCCCACCGCCCCGACGATGACTGCGATGCGGGTGCGAGCGATCCCCGTGCCCAGCGCCGCTGCCATATCATCGCCCAGCCGCAGCGCGTCGAGATCGCGCGCCCGGCTCGCCAACAGCCCGCCGAAAACGAGCAGCGCCAGCAGCAAGGGCAGCACGTCCCCGGGCTTTGCACCGTTCACGCTGCCGGTGAGCCAGCGCATCGCCTCTTGCAGATCCCACGCCGGCGCACGGGACAAGGTGTAGGCGACGAAGCTCTCCAGCATGGCCGAAACCCCGATGCCGACGAGGATCAGGCGCGTTCCGGCGACGCCGTTGCGGAACGACAGGCCATACACGAGCAAGGCCACGCCAAGCCCGGCAACAACGGCGGCGACCGACACCGCAGGCCCCTTCAGCGACAGCACGACGATGGCGAATACCGCCGCCGCGCTGGCGCCTGAGCTGATGCCGATGATGTCCGGGCTGGCAAGTGGGTTGCGCAGCATGACCTGGAATGCAACGCCGCCCATTCCAAAGCAAAGCCCGGCAAGCAAGGACAGAGAAGCGCGCGGCAGCCGCAGCTGCCCAACGGTAAAGCTCGCGCCCGGCACCTGCTGCCCCAGCAGCACGCGCACCACATCCTCCGGCGGGGTCAGCGATTGCCCCAGCGACAGAGTGAGCAGGAACAGCGCCAGGATGAGCGCGACGAGCAGGCCGACCGCGAGATTGCGGCGACGGGCGCGATGGCGGCGATCACTGACGATCGCATCGAGGGTGGCGGTCAATTGGGTCACAGGTCATGCACCCGCTGGCGTCTGATCATCCAGATGAACACCGGCGCACCGACGAACGCGGTGACGATGCCCACATCAATCTCCGATGGCCGTGCGACGATGCGCCCGACGACATCCGCCGCCACCAGCAGGCATGCGCCGCCCAACGCCGAGAACGGCAGCAGCCAGCGATGATCCACCCCAACCAGCAGACGGCACAGATGCGGCACCACAAGGCCGACAAAGCCAATCGGCCCGCAGATGGCGGTCGTCGCGCCGCACAGCAGGATCGCGCCGAATGACGACACAGCGCGCGCGGCGGCAACGTTTTCGCCCAGCCCTGCGGCCAGATCATCTCCCAGCGCCAGCGAGTTCAGCTTGCGCGCCGACAGCAGGCTGATGACGAACCCGGCGGCGAGAAACGGCAGCCCGTTCAGGATGCCGTCGAACGTCGCCCCGCCGACACCGCCGACCTGCCACGAACGGATACCGCCCGCGATATCGCTGCGCGGCAAGACAACTGCGATGACCAGCGACGAGAAGGCGACCGAGGTGGCCGCGCCTGCCAGCGCCAACTTGAGCGGCGTCGCACCGCCGCGCCCGAGCGAGCCAATCACGTAGACGAACGCAGCCGCCAGCCCCGCGCCGACAATGGCGGTGAAAATATAGGCATGGGCGGAGGCGATGCCGAACCACACGATGCCGACCACGACCGCCAGAGACGCGCCCATGTTGACGCCAAGAATACCGGGATCGGCAAGCGGATTGCGCGTCACACCCTGCATGATCGCCCCCGCGAGGCCCAGCGCCGCCCCGGCCAGCACGGCCAGCACGGTTCTGGGAATGCGGACGGCAACCGCAGCCTGCCCGACAGAATCGACCTGCCCATTGAGCGCTGCGGCGATGTCCGACCACGCGACTTCGCGCGTGCCGATGGCGACGGAAAGCATGCACAGGGCGGCAAGCGCCACGACAAGCCCCGCCAGTGACAGCAGACGGACACCGCGCGATTTGCCGTGAAGAGGTGCAGGCCGCAGGGACGTGGCGCGGGCGAGAATCATTGGGAGCCCGCCGTCACTGCGATTTGTTGACGGCGGCGCCGAGCAGCGCGACATAGTCCTTCAACACCCACGGAATCGAGAGCGGCGTGGGGTTGGCCGCCGTGCCGACCGGATCTCTGCCGAGCATGACGAGCGCATCCTTGTGCACGGCGGGCATTCTGGACAGCAGAAGATGGGCGCGCACCGCGTCGAGCAGCGGCTGGCTGCCATAGCTCACAACGATGTCGACATCGTCGAAGGCATCGACGCGTTCGGCGCTGACGCTCGCCGCGAACTGTCCCGGCTTTGTCGCCTCGCGCACGCTGCGGGGAGATTTCAGCCCGAGATCGGCGAAGAACTTCACCCGCGTATCGTTTTCGGTATAGAAATTGACGACGCTGAGGTTCGTGGCATCCAGATGCGTCACGAACATCGCGGTCTTGTCCTTGAGTTCGGGATGCTCGGCAACCGTCGCGGCGATCTCCGCTTCGATCTTCTCGATCAGGGCATCGCCTTCAGCGGCCATGCCAAGCCCGGCGCTGTTCAGACGGATCATGTCGCGCCAGTCCGTCGCCCATGCTGACTCGGGATAGGCGACAACCGGGGCGATCTGGCTCAGCGTATCGTAATCGGACTGGCTCAGGCCGGAATAGGCCGCGAGGATCACATCCGGCTGCGTCGCGGCCACGGCCTCGAAATCAATGCCGTCGCCCTCGTCGAACAGCACCGGCTTGTCGGCGCCAAGCTCCTTCAGCTTCGCATCGACCCACGGCAGCAACCCGTCACCATTGTCATCGCCGAAATTGGCTGCCGCGAACCCCACGGGCACGATGCCCAGCGCCAATGGCACCTCATGGTTGGCCCACGCCACCGTTGCGACACGCACAGGCTTTTTCGGAATGGTCGTCGTGCCCAAAGCATGCTTGATGACGACAGGATAAGCCGTATTCTCCCCCGCCTCGGCGCCGCGAAACAGGCCAATTGTAATAAACAAGGCCAGAAATAAAATAGAATAATTAAAAACTCGCAGCATTAGACAGTGTCTCCGCAGTGCTTCGGACGCTATCTAGTTTCAGTTTCACCATAGTCCGTCAACAGCGCAGCATGCTTACTTATGGAAAAGCAATCAGATTTCCGTGCCTTTCTACAAAGGAGAGGAAATGTACAATACGCGACGGCGCGCTCAAGTTAGCGATGATCCCAGCTCTACGATTGTCACGGCTTTACGATTATCCACAGAATGCGCCAAGGATGGTATGATGCGTGTATTCGATTCCTCACCCCGGCGGCCGGCCAATGTCTTCCTTGCCGGTTGCTCTCTCATCGCGGTTCTTGCCGGCTCGTCGGCGGCGCATGCGCAGCAGGCGACTCCCGCCATCGAGCTTGACCCTGTCGTGATCGAGGCCACCGGCACTGCCCCGGGCGACGGGCCGGGCGGCGGGCTGACGTCAGCAGGCTACGTCGCGCGCGATACGACGATCGCGACCAAGACTGATACGGACGTGCGCAAGATCCCGCAGTCCATCGGCACCGTCTCGCGCGAGGAGTTGGAGAACCGCAACGTGCAGTCGCTGGTCGAGGCGGCGCGTTACACGGCGGGCGTGCGCGCGGGGCAGTTCGGTTTCGATCCGCGCTTCGACACCATTTATGTCCGCGGCTTCAACGTCACCGACACGGGCTTTTACCGCGACGGCCTGCGCAGTCTCGGCGGCTCGTTCTCCGTCTTCCGCCATGAGCCCTACCTGTTGCAGGGCGTGACGATTCTGAAGGGGCCAAGCTCCATGCTTTATGGCTCCGGCGCGCCGGGAGGCATCGTCAACGTCATCTCGAAGCGTCCCACCGAGACGCCGTTCCATGAGATCGAGGCCCAGGTTGGCTCGCACAGCCGCGTGCAGGGCAATTTCGACCTCTCCGGCCCGGTCCCGAGCAGCGAGAACCTGTTCTATCGCCTCACCGGCGTCTGGCGGTCCGCCGATACGGAATTCATCGCCGCGCGCGATGATCGGGTTTCCATTGCGCCCGCTCTGACATTCCGCTCCAGCGACAAGAACACCGAGCTGACCGTGCTGGGCGAATACACCGAATTCACCTCGGGCGGTTCGGCGGGATGGTACACCACCCCTCAGGGCCAGATCACCGGCCTTCAGCATGGCGATCCCAACTACAAAGACTATGACGGCCAGCAGTTCCGCATCGGTTACGAGTTCAGCCACCGCTTCAATGAGCATCTGGCCTTCCGTCAGAACCTGCGTTATCAGAACGTGGATACGGACATGAAATATGTCAGCATCCTCGGCCTCGACCCGGTTCAGGGCGTCGCGAACCGCTATGCGGCCCGCCTCGTGGACAATTCTGAAGGCATTGCGGTCGATAACCAGCTTCAGGCGAACTTCAACCTTGGCCCCGTCGCCAATACGGTTCTGGCCGGGCTGGACTATAACAATGTCAGCTATCGCTACCGTTACGGCTTCGGCACTGCCGGCCCCCTCAGCCTCGCCTTCCCCAATTACGGGATGACGTTGGTGCAGCCGCCAGTGAGCCTTGACGGCTACGAGCAGCGGACGCGGCAGGAGCAGCTGGGCGTTTACGTTCAAGACCAGATCGAGTTCAACCGCTTCGTGCTCACGGTCGGCGGCAGGCATGACTGGCTGGAGACGCGCAACAAATACCCCCTCTCGTCCAGCAGAAGCGAGCAGAACGACAGCAAATTCACGGGCCGCGTCGGTCTGGCCTATCTGTTCGATAACGGCTTCTCGCCGTATGCCAGCTACTCCACCTCGTTCGCGCCCACCATCGGCACGTCGCGGGACGGTTCTTCATTCAAGCCCACGGAAGGCCAGCAGGAAGAAATCGGTCTGCGCTATACGCCGAGCGACCTCAACCTGTCCGTCAGCGCCGCCCTGTTCCGCATCAAGCAGTCCAGCATCCTGATTCCCGATCCGACCGATCCCAACTTCCGGATACAGCAGGGCGAGGTGGAATCGCGTGGCTTCGAGGTTCAGGCCATGACCAGCCTGACGGATAGCCTGAACTTGACCGCAGCCTACACCTATCTGGACATGGAATACCTGAACGGCGATGACCGCGGCAACATGCCGGCGGGCATTCCCGATCACCAGTTCTCGGTGTGGGGCAATTACGAGTTCTCGTCCGGCTTCGCGCAGGGCGTGGGGATCGGCTTCGGTACGCGCGTCATCAGCAAGAGCTGGGCGGACGATGCGAACACCTCGCGCAACCCCTCCCGCGTTCTCTTCGACGCTACGCTCTCGTATGACTTCAGCCACCTGAGCGAAAGCCTCAAGGGGGTTCGCGCCCAGGTATCCGCCAAGAACCTGTTCGACGACCGCGTGCCGACTTGCGTCAACAGCTACTGCTACCGCGAAGAAGGACGCAGCGTCATCGGTTCGCTGCGCTACAGGTTCTAAAACGGTTTCAAGCAGAGCGAATACCGACTTGCGTCAATAATACGCGATACACCAATGCGCTAGAGCATTTCGACAGGCTAGAGCATTTCGGCATTTCGTTGAAACGCAGAAATGCTCTATCTTATTGGCTTTACGCGTTTTCTTCACGCAAAGCGGCATCCGCTTTGCTTGAAAACGCTTTAGCGAAATGCTCTAGCGATTCAGCGCCGCATGCCGGGCGCGCCGCCAGGCGGCGGGTGTTTCACCTGTGATCTGGCGGAAAGCCTTGGTCAGATGCGCCTGATCGGAAAAATTGAGCTGGGCGGCGATGTCAGCGATCGTCAGGTCGGTGTCGGCCAGCAGTTGCCGCGCGGCCTCGATCCGCCGCGCCAGTTGCCATTGCTGCGGCGTCTTGCCCAACGTCTGCTTGAAGACGTTGGCGAACCAGCTCTCCGACAGGCCAACCGTCTCGGCCATTTCCGCAACGGTCAGGCGATGGCCGCCGCTGGCGTCGACGCGTGACAGCAGCTTGTTCATCTGCCCCTGCGTTAGACGGCCGGTGGCGCGTTCGGCGGCGGGTTCGGGAATGTCCAGAAGCCCGGTGACGATGCTGCCCGCCAGGCTCTCGGCATAAACCGCATGCTTTGACGGTTTCGCCACCTCGTCGACAAGCAGGCTCGCCAGGGTCTCGACGGCATCGATATCCTGAACCTCCACAGGCCGCCGCAACGCCGTCAGGGCATGCGACTGGCCAATGGACGGCGACAGAAAGCGCAACATGCGATCCTTGTGAACATGCAGATCCAGATGCGAGAAACGATGCGGGGCCGTGAAATTGGTCCACAACGGAACACCGGCGGGAACGTAGATCGCGCGCGTCATCTGGCGGCCGTCGCTGCCAAAACCGTTTTCCCGGTTGGTCATCCGGATATGGGAGGACACATCATTGAAGAAGATCACGATGCGCGGGTCCGGCGACAGATAATAGCCGCTGGCCCCGGAATCGCCCTCTGCCTCCCAGAACACGTTCATCAGGCCATCGAGGCCACGCCATTTGACCGGCTTTCGCGCCCGGATGCCCTCGGTGTGGCACTTCATGGAATGCAGATAGCCCGACATGTCCGCCTCACCTTCCCGATCCGCGCCAGATTCACGCGTGACATGCTCCCCACCCGGAAAAGCTGCCGGAAACGATGCGCGCTAAAAATCCGGATGATAATCGCAGCCAGTTGCTATAGACACAAATATGTATATTACATGAATAAATCTTGCAACATCCAAGAATATAGAGGCTATTTATAATAGTTATAATTATGTATTGTTGCAAATTTTTATAGTTTTAAATTGAATTGCCTTGCAGGTGGATGCCACGGACTGAAAACGGAAAGCCTTCAATGACCGACACACGCCCTTCCCCCCGCCTGGTTTCCTCCGCGCGCATCGCGCTTGACGAGCCGGCCTCCGTGCTGGACCGCCTGTGCGACCATCTTTCTGAGTATGTCACCGTTGAGCGCAGGGAGGGCGGCGCCACGTTCGTTGCGGAATACGGCTCGGCACGCGCCAATATCGAGGCGGGAGCCGTCGTCGTGGGGCTGGAGAGCACTGACGAAACCGGGCTGTCGTTCCTCAAGCTCACGGTAGCGGAGCATTTGCTGGCGTTTGCCGGCGACCAAAAGCCCGTCATCCGCTGGAGCGGCGATGGCAAGGTGGGGGAGTTGCTGGCGTATTTTCGCGAGATGCGCGTTGTCTCCGTCGGCAACGTCACTCCGCTGATGCGCCGTATCGTGCTGTCCGGCAACGATCTTGCCCGCTTCGCCAAAGGCGGCCTTCATGTGCGGCTGCTGTTTCCGCCGGCTGGAATCGTGCCACCACGTTGGCCGGTGAATGGCGAGGATGGGCGTCCGCAATGGCCCAAGGGCGATGAAAAACCGGAAGCGCGTATCTACACCATCCGCCACCTGGACGTGACCAAAGGTGAAGTCACCATCGACATGCTGCTGCACGGCGACGACGATGATGACGATCACCATTCTCCGGGTGCCGATTTCGCGCGCAACGCCCGGCCGGGCGATATCGTCGGGATGACCGGCCCCGGCGGCGGTTCGATTGGCGAAGCCGGGCGCTACATTCTATTGGGCGATGAAACTGCCCTGCCCGCCATTGCCCGCCTGCTGGAAACGATGCCTGAGTCGGCACGGGTATCCGTGTTCATAGAGGTCGCCAACGCGGATGAAGAGCAGGTCTTACCGTCGCCTGCCGTAGTGGATCTGCACTGGCTGCACCGCGATGCCGCCGGTGACAGTTTGGCCGCCACCCTCCGCAACCACTCCTGGCTGACGGACGGCGGGGAGACCCCGTTCATTCTGGCCGGTTGCGAGCATACGCTGGCGCAGGAGATCCGCCAATTCGTGTTGAAGGAAGCCGGCATCGCCCGCGAGAAATGCAGCATTGCCGCCTATTGGCGACGCGGCAGCGAGGGAGAATAGGCAGGAACGGATTGACAGGACAGGCAGATCGGCCCATTCCGGGCCATATGCCTGACCAGACCCGCGCAGCCTTGCTCCGCATTCTCTCGCCATCTCCGCCTCGCCGGGGCCAGACCGACGTGACATGATGATCGACCTCCTGAAACGCTTTGCCACCTATTATCGTCCGCACAAACGGCTTTTCATGCTGGATTTCGGCTGTGCGGTCGTTGCCGGTCTGGTGGAACTGGCCTTCCCGCTGGCCGTGACGCTGTTCATCGACGATCTGCTGCCCACCGGCCAGTGGGGCCTGATAACCCTCGCACTGGCGGGGCTTCTGGCCATCTACCTCATCAGCGGCGGGTTGCAGGCCATCGTCGTTTACTGGGGGCACATGCTCGGTATCAATATCGAAACCGAGATGCGTCGCAAGGCGTTCGACCACCTTCAGAAATTATCTTTCGGTTTCTTCGACGCCAACAAGACCGGCCACCTCGTCGCCCGGCTGACCAAGGATCTGGAGGAGATCGGCGAAGTGGCCCACCACGGGCCGGAAGACATCTTCATCGCCATCATGACGCTGATCGGCGCTTTCATTCTGATGATGTGGGTGCATGTGCCGCTGGCGCTCATCACCGCCGTCATCGTGCCGCTCATCGCGTGGCTCACCACCCGCTATGGCGGGCGGATGACGGCGACATGGCACGGGCTTTATGGCCGGGTGGCGAACTTCAATGCCCGCATCGAGGAGAATGTCGGCGGCATCCGCGTGGTGCAGGCGTTCGCCAATGAAGAGCACGAGCGCCGCCTGTTTGCCGACGACAACGACGCCTATCGCTCCACCAAGTTGCAGGCGTACAAGGTGATGGCAGCGTCCACCTCGCTGAGCTATCTCTCGATGCGCTTCGTGCAGATCGTCGTCATGCTGGCCGGCAGTTTCTTCGTCGTCCGGGGCGAACTCTCAGCCGGCGGTTTCGTGGGCTTTCTGCTGCTGGTCAACGTGTTCTTCCGTCCCATCGACAAGATCAACGCCGTCATCGAAACCTATCCCAAAGGTTTCGCCGGCTTCCAGCGCTATGTGCAGTTTCTCGATACCCGTCCCGATATTCAGGACAAGCCGGGCGCCGTCGATGTGCCGGCCCTGCGCGGAGCGATCCGCTACGACAACGTCGTTTTCAGCTACCACCCCGGCGGGCGGAGCGTGCTCGACGGGATCGACCTGACGATCAACCCCGGAGAAACCGTCGCTTTCGTCGGCCCGTCCGGCTCCGGCAAGACGACGATCTGCTCGCTGCTGCCGCGATTCTATGAAGTCGGCTCCGGCGCGATCTCCGTCGACGGCATCGATATTCGGGACATGACCCTCAACGCGCTACGCCGCAATATCGGCATCGTCCAACAGGATGTCTTCCTGTTTGCCGGCACGATCCGCGAGAACGTCGCCTACGGCCGTCTGGATGCCTCGGAAGCGGACATCCGCGAAGCCGTGCGCCGGGCGCGGCTTTCCGAACTGGTGGAATCGCTGCCGGAAGGGCTGGATACAGTGGTCGGCGAGCGCGGTGTCAGACTGTCCGGCGGCCAGAAGCAGCGCATCGCCATTGCGCGCATCTTCCTCAAGAACCCACCGATCCTAATTCTCGATGAAGCAACCTCGGCGCTCGATACGGAAACGGAACGGGCCATCCAGCAATCGCTCAATGAGCTGTCGCAGGGGCGCACGACGCTCGTCATCGCCCACCGTCTCGCCACCATCGCCCACGCAGACCGCATCGCCGTGGTGCGGGACGGCCGCGTGGTCGAGGAAGGCCGCCATGCCGATCTGCTGGCGCTGAACGGCGTCTACCGGCGGCTGTATTCGAACGGCGGCGTCATGGAACCGGCACACACCGGGGCCTGACGCGCGCCGTGTCCAGACAGTCCGCGGTGAATCTGAGGCCTACGCGCTGACAGAATCAGGGCGTAGGCTCCCGCATGGTCATGACGTTCGTGGCGAGCCACAGATCCCGCTCCTGCCTGAAGCGTTTGCCTTCGCGCATCAGCCATTCCCGCAGCGTGTTCATGCGAGGCTGCTTCTCGTTGAGTGTCATGAAACGGTAGGACGCCTGAGACGGAATGGCCAACCGGAACGCCGGCACGAGACGCCCGGAAACGAGATCTTCCAGCACCAGCGCCAGCCGCCCAATGGCGATGCCCTGCCCCGCCATGGCGGCGCTGACTGCAAGCTGGGACAGGTTGAAGCACGGGCCGTCATGTCTGGGCATGGTCTGCCGCCCTGCCGCCTTCAACCACGAATCCCATTCCACCAGGGGTTCGGTCGTTTCCTCCCAGGGCGATGCATCGTGCAGCATCAGCGCCGATGGCAGGTTTTCGGGGCTGTCTATTTCCGGGTGCTCGCGCATGAACTGCGGACTGGCGACCGGCAACAGCCATTCATCCAGAAACACCTCATTGAAGATATCCCTGTGCCCGCCGGGATCGTAGCGGATGGCGGCCTGAATGCGCTCGATCTCCATTCTATCCCGGGTGAGCGTGTGGAACTCGCCGTAGACGCGCAGGTCGATGTCCGGGTGCTCGCGCATCAGCGTTCCCATATGCGCCACGAACCAGCGCATGGCGAATGAGGGCGAGCAATTCAGATTGATGGTGTAACTGCTGTTCTGCACCTTGATCTGTTGCAGCGTGGTTTCCAGCACCTGAAATGCTTCCTGACACGCGAGCTTGAGCTGCATGCCCTCGCGCGACAGGCTGATGTTGCGCGTGTTGCGGTGAAACAGCCGCACGCCGAGCCATGTTTCAAGCTGCTTCACCTGCTGCGAAACCGCGCCCTGTGTGACATGCAGGCTGTTTGCAGCCGCAGTAAAGCTATTATGCTGAGCAGCTGCATCGAAACTGCGCAGCCAGCCCAGCAAGGGGGCAGACAGATTCATTTTATTAGCTCCACTAATGAACGGCTCATGATAAATGAGTTGTGCGGCTATCACAAGATTGCACAATATCCTTGAAACGGACACGCAGATGTCCGCTGAAAAGATAACGAGTGGGGAATATCTGTGACATCCTTGGCAACGGCTTCACGGGCCCGGCTGTGGCTCAACCCTGCATTGCGCGCATCTGCATCCCGGCAACCGGACCCCGATTTCGGCGTCGACGCGATTTCTGAGGCGCAGCAGCGTTTCGCACGTTTCGCACCGCTTCTCGCCAACCTGTTCCCCGAGCTGGGAGCCGAAGGGCGGATCGAGTCTCCGCTGCTGCCGCTCAGCGACGACGAGCGCCACGCCCTCTATGGCGACCTTCCGGGCAACTTTTATATAAAAGCCGACCACGCCCTTCCCATCGCAGGGTCCATCAAGGCCCGCGGCGGCATTCACGAAGTGCTTGAGCTGGCCGAAAAGGTGGCTGGTGAGCACAATCTGCTCGATACCGGCGATTACACGACCCTCGCCAGCGATGCGGCGCGTGCTGTGTTTTCACAATACAGCATCTCGGTCGGCTCGACCGGCAATCTGGGCATGAGCATCGGCATTATGGCCTCGGCGCTAGGCTTCACCGCCCGCGTTCATATGTCGAGCGACGCCAAGGAATGGAAAAAGGCACGGCTGCGCGCACGCGGCGTGGAGGTGATCGAGCACGCCGGCGACTATGCCGCCGCCGTCGCCAGCGGACGCGACAGCGCTGCTAATGACCCGAAAGCCTTCTTCGTCGATGACGAGAACTCACGCTCGCTGTTCCTCGGTTATGCCGCGGCCATCTATCATCTGCAGGAGCAGCTCCGGCAGGCGGATATCGAGGTGGGGCCTCACGCGCCGCTGTTTGCCTATCTGCCGTGCGGCGTCGGCGGCGCGCCTGCGGGCATCGCCAGCAGCCTGAAGGCGGCTTTCGGCGACGACGCGCATTGCTTCTTCGTCGAGCCGGTGGCAGCGGCCTGCTTCCTCACCCGAATGCAGCATCCAAGCCGCCCGGGTATCTCGGTTTACGATGTCGGTCTCGACAAACGCACGGATGCGGACGGGCTTGCGGTTCCAGCAGCGTCGGAGCTTGCTTACGAGCAGATGCGCAATGTGCTCTCCGGCGTGCTGACGGTGGAAGACGAGACGCTGTTTGCGGATGTCTACCGCGTGCATCAATCCATGGGCATCCGGCTTGAGCCGTCGGCAGCGGCGGCGATCAGCGGGCCACGCATGCTGCTCTCGACGACCGAGGGGCAGCGCTATCTGCGCACGCACGGGCTGGATGGCGACGTGGCGCAGGCCACCCATCTGTTGTGGACGACCGGCGGGCTTTTCGTGCCCGACGACGCGTTCGAGGGTTTTCTGGAAAGGGGGCGGCAGGCTGTATAGACCATTTCCGCGGTTCACGACCATGCGGAATGTGATCTCGCTTTTTTGATTTTGAGCATATTTCCGTCCACCGGATGCTTCCATCCGGTCGGAAAGCGCTCCAAAACACAGGGAGAGACCGGCTTTGCAACAAAAAACGGGAGAGCCAGCCGATCATTCCCTGCCCTGTTCAAGGGGCAACGTGAGCACTAACAAAACATCTTGCATATCTGGAGGGGTATGAAATGAAGCACTTCTTCTCACAAAAACTGACCGCCAACATCCGGCTCGGTCTTCTCGCCGCCGTCGCGAGCGGCGCTCTGTTCACAACGCAGGTGCAGGCCCAGACCCTGACGGCGGTGATGCACGCCAGCCTGCGTCTCACGGACCCGGTGGTGACGACGGCCCACATCACCCGTAACCACGGCTTCATGATCTACGACACGCTGTTGGCGACGGATGCGGAGAACGCCATTCGCCCGCAGATGGCGGAGAAGTGGGAGGTTTCTGACGACGGCAAGACCTACACCTTCACCCTGCGCGACGGCCTGAAATGGCATGACGGCGCGCCGGTGACGGCCGAGGATTGCGTCGCATCGATCCAGCGCTGGGCGCAGCAGGACAAAAGCGGCCAGATGATGAGCGCGCAGATGTCCGAGATCAAGGCGCTGGACGACAAGCGTTTCAGCATGACCTTCAAGGACGCCACCGACTTCCCGCTCATTGCGCTCAGCAAGCCCAGCGGCATCACGCCGTTCATCATGCCCAAGCGCATCGCCGAAACGCCGGCCAACCAGCCGATCAAGGAATTCGTCGGCTCCGGCCCGTTCAAGTTCGTGGAGAGTGAGTTCCGCCCCGGCTTGCAGGTGGTGTACGAAAAGAACACCGATTACGTGCCGCGCGCCGAGCCGGCCAGCGGCCTTGCCGGCGGCAAGGTGGTCGAGGTCGATCGCGTGCGCTGGGTCTCGATGCCGGACTCGATGACCTCGGTCAACGCCCTCATCAACGGCGAGATCGACTATCTCGAACAGATGCCCTACGATCTGCTGCCGCTGGTGCAGAACAACCCTGACGTCAAGCTCGAAGTGCTCGACGAAGGCGGCTATCAGACAGTGATGCGCCTGAACCACCTGCACCCGCCTTTCGATGACGAAAAGGTTCGTTTGGCTGCCCTCTACGCTGTCGGGCAGGAAAACGTGATGCAGGCGATGATCGGCAACACGGACTATTATGAGACGTGTCCTGCCGTGTTCGGTTGCGGCCTGCCCTATGAAAGCCGCGCCGGCGAAGACGTCAGCGTTCCGGCAAACCCGGCGAAGGCACGGGAACTGCTGAAGGAAGCAGGCTACAACAACACCCCCGTCATCATCCTTCAGCCCACCGATACGCCGACCGTCAACACGCAGCCAGTGGTCATCGGGCAGGCGCTGCGCGAGGCCGGCTTCAACGTGCAGATGCAGGCGATGGACTGGCAGACCGTGGTGACGCGCCGGGCCGTGCAGGCACCTCCGTCCGAAGGCGGCTGGAACATCTTCGCCACCAACAACGTCATGGTTGAAGCGCTCGATCCCCTGCGGGCTTTCGGTGTCGCGGCCAATGGCAAGCAGGCCTGGTTCGGCTGGCCGGACGTTCCGGAGATCGAGGAGCTGCGCCTGCGCTTCTCGCAGACCACCGACACGGAAGAGCGCAAGAAACTGGCTGACCAGATTCAGGCGCTGGTGATCGAAAAGGGCGTGCTGCTGCCCATGGGCCAATACTATGTTCCGGCTGCATTCCGCAGCTCGATTTCCGAGCCCCTGAAGTCTCCGGTCCCGGTGTTCTGGGGCGTCAGCAAGAAGTAATAACCGCAAAGGAGCTGTCATGTTCAGCTTTGTCTTGAAAAGGACGGCTGCGGCAGTTCCGGTCATGGCGATGGTGGCGATCATTGTGTTCGCTCTCCTTCGCCTGACACCGGGCGACCCTGCCGCTATCATCGCCGGCGATTCCGCCACTCCGGAACGGCTGGAAGAAATCCGCGCCCTCATGGGGCTCGACCAGCCGATCCTCGTCCAGCTCTATGTGTGGATCTCCCAGCTTCTGCAGGGCGATTTCGGCACTTCCCTGCTGTCGGGAGTTCCGGTCACGCAGATGATCGGCCAGCGCATCGGTCCCTCGCTGGCGCTGTGCCTGACCACGATCACGGTTTCGGTGCTGGTCGCCATTCCGCTCGGCGTTCTGGCCGCGTGGCGGCAGGGCAAGTTGCTGGACCGCTTCGTCATGTCGATTTCCGTGCTCGGATTCTCCGTGCCGGTGTTCGTGTCGGGATATCTGCTGATCCTGTTCTTCTCGTTGCAGCTCAGGTGGTTTCCCGTGCAGGGCTACCAGCCGCTGTCGGCCGGCCTGTGGCCGTTCCTGAATTCGCTGGTTTTGCCGACGGTTGCACTGAGTTCGGTCTATATCGCGCTCATCGCCCGCATCACACGCACCAGCGTCATCGAGGTGATGAACGAGGATTTCATCCGCACGGCCCGCGCCAAGGGTCTTGGCGAACGCGGCGTGCTAATGGGCCATGCGCTCGGCAACGCTGCCGTGCCGATCATCACCATCATCGGCGTGGGCATCGCATTGCTCATCAGCGGCGTGGTGGTGACGGAATCCGTATTCAACCTGCCCGGCCTCGGCCGGCTGGTGGTGGAGGCAGTCCTGGCGCGCGATTATCCCGTGATTCAGGCGCTCATCCTGCTATTCGCCTTCATCTATATTCTCATCAATCTGGTTGTCGACGTTCTTTACACAGTCTTCGACCCGCGCATTCGGCAGTGAGGTCATCATGTCCATGACAGAGACCACGACGGAAACGGCCGTCGGAACAGCCGCCATTTCAGGCGCACCTCCCGGCAATGGCCCGGCGGCCTCCCGCTCCCCGCTGTGGCGCACGCTGAGAACCACCCCCGTAATCGTTGCGCTGGGTGTGCTGACGATCCTCGTGTTCGTCGCCTGCTTCGCGCCGTGGCTGTGGACGGTCGACCCCGTCCAGATCAACCCGGCGCAGCGCCTGCGGCCAATCTCGTTCGAGCACTGGCTCGGCACGGATGCTTATGGCCGCGACGTCTATTCCCGCGTGTTGTACGGCGGGCGCATATCGCTCATCGTCGGCCTCAGCGTCGCCGTCATCAGCATGGCCGTCGGCCTCGTGATCGGCGTCGTGGCGGGCTACTTCCGCTGGGTGGATGCCATCGTCATGCGCATCATGGATGGCCTGATGGCCATTCCCGGCATCCTGCTGGCCATTGCGCTGGTGTCGCTGTCCGGCTCCAGCATCATGACAGTGATCATCGCCATCACGGTGCCGGAAATCCCGCGCGTAGTGCGGCTGGTGCGCAGCGTCATCCTGAGCGTACGCAACGAGCCTTATGTCGAGGCCGCCGTGTCGCTCGGCACGCCCACCGTGACCATCATGCTGCGTCACCTCGTGCCCAACACCATTCCACCGCTGATCGTGCAGGGAACCTACATCTTCGCCTCCGCCATCCTGACGGAAGCGATCCTGAGCTTCCTCGGCGCGGGTGTACCGCCGGAAAACTCCTCGTGGGGCAACATCATGGCCGAAGGGCGGACCTTCTTCCAGCTCATTCCGGGTCTTGTGCTCTATCCAGGCATTCTGCTGTCCATGATGGTGCTGAGCGTGAACATTCTTGGCGACGCCTTGCGGGATGCGCTCGATCCCCGCATGTCCCGGCGTCTGTGACGAACGCGAGAGGAGGATGTCATGAACCAAACGGAATCATCCGCTGACGCCGCCCGCTCCGCGCAGCAACCCGTGCTGACCATCGACAAGCTGTCGGTGGCGCTGGTGGGCGAACATGGGCCGGGGCGCCCGGTGGTCAAAAGCCTGTCGTTCGATGTCAAGGCCGGCGAGACGGTCTGCATCGTCGGCGAATCCGGCTCCGGCAAGTCCGTCACGTCGCTGGCGGTCATGGGCCTGCTGCCGAAGGACAGCCTGACGCCGACGGGTGGCCGCATCCTGCTGGAAGGCGAGAACCTGCTGGAAGCGTCGCAACGCCGCCTGCGCGACCTGCGCACCACCGGCATGGCGATGGTGTTTCAGGAGCCGATGACGGCGCTCAACCCGGTGCAGCGCGTCGGCGAGCAGGTGGACGAGGTGCTGCGGCTGCACACCAAGCTTGGCCGCGAGGAGCGTCGCAAGCGCGTCATCGCCATGCTGGAATCGGTGCACCTGCCGGATGTCGAGCGCATCTACCGCTCCTATCCGCACGAGCTGTCCGGCGGGCAACGCCAGCGCATCGTGATCGCCATGGCGCTGATCCTGAAGCCCCGCTTGCTGATCGCCGACGAGCCCACGACCGCGCTCGACGTGACGACGCAGAAGCAGATTCTGGCGCTCATCAAGGAGTTGCAGACGGAACAGGGCACGGCTGTCATCTTCATCACCCACGATTTCGGCGTCGTGGCCGAGATCGCGGACCGCATCGTGGTGATGAACCAGGGCAGCGTGGTGGAGACCGGCACGCGCGACGAAATCCTGGCGCATCCGAAGCAGGATTACACGCGGATGCTGGTGTCATCCGTGCCAAGCCTCATTCCGCATCATCGCACACAGCCCACGGGCGAGACGGTGCTGACAGTGAAGGCGCTGACCAAATATTACGGCAGCAGCAAAAGCTGGTTTGGCGGTGCGACAGCGAGCGGAACGCCGGCGGCGCAGGACGTGGATCTTATCCTGCGGCGCGGTGAGGTCGTTGGCGTGGTGGGCGAGTCCGGCTCCGGCAAGTCAACGGTCGCTCGCTGCGTCATGCGGCTCATCGATCCGAATTCAGGCGAAATCAACCTGAACGGGACAGACATCGCAACCATGGGCAGGGGCGCGCTCATGCCCATGCGCAAGCGCATCCAGATCGTGTTTCAAGATCCGTATCGCAGCCTGAATCCGCGCCGCAGGGTGGGCGAATCCATCATCGAGGGGCTGTTGAACTACAACGTCTCGCGTGCCGAGGCCGAGAGCAAGGCGCGTCACGCCCTGAAAACGGTGGGACTGCCGGAAGACGTTTACGACCGTTATCCGCACCAGTTTTCCGGCGGACAGCGCCAGCGCATCTGCATCGCGCGGGCGCTGGTGATGGAGCCGGACGTGCTGGTGGCGGACGAAGCGGTGTCCGCGCTCGACGTCTCGGTGCAGGCGCAGGTGCTGGCGCTGCTGGACGAGGTGCGCGAGCGCGTGGGTGTGGGCGTGTTGTTCATCACCCACGATCTGCGCGTCGCAGCCCAGATCTGCGACACGATCATCGTCATGCAGCGCGGGCGCATCGTCGAGCAGGGAACCGCTGTCGAGGTGCTGACCAAGCCCCGCGAGAGCTATACCCGCGCCCTGATCGAAGCCGCTCCCGGGCGCCATTGGGACTTTCAGCACTTCCGCGCCGTGGCCTGAACCCGGCTGCGGCGGTGGCAAGATAACCTTCAACACATACGACACATCTTGGAAACAAGAAACTCGGGGAACAGGAAAATGCGTATTGTTTACGGCGGTTTCCTTCATGAAACCAACACGTTCGCGCCCAGCCGCGCCGGTTGGGAGGATTTCGTCACCGGCGGCGGCTGGCCGGGATACTCGGAAGGGGAGCAGGTATGGTCGAAGATCGCCGGCTCCAATATCCCTGCTGCCGGCTTTGTGGAAAAGGCGCTGGCCGACGGCCACGACATCGTGCCCACCGTCTGGACCGCCGCCAGCCCCTCCGGCCCCGTCACGCGCGACGCTTATGAGAAGATCGCCAGCCGCATCGTCGAGGGAATCCGTGATGCTCTCCCCGTCGATGCCGTCTATCTGGATCTCCACGGCGCAATGGTGGCCGAGCATTTCGATGACGGCGAAGGCGAGTTGCTGCGCCGCGTGCGTGCTGTCGTAGGGCCGGACCTGCCCATCGCCGTCAGCATCGACCTGCACGCGAACGTCACCGAGGCCATGCTGTCGCTCGCGGATATCGTCGTCGCCTATCGCACCTATCCGCATGTCGACATGGCGGACACCGGCGTGCGCACCTACGACCTGCTGCTGAAGCGCATTGCGCGCGGTAAGAAGCAGCCGATCGCCATACGCCGCCTGCCCTACCTGATTCCGATTTGCTGGCAAACAACAGACTTTTCGCCAGCAAAGGATCTCTATGCCCTGCTGGAGTCGCTGGAAAACGCCGACAGCCACATCTCCTTCACCACTGCGTTTCCGGCAGCCGATTTCGCCGGATGTACGCCGGTAATCTGGGCTTATGCCGATACCCTGGCGGAGGCCGACGCCCTTGCGGACAAGCTGGAGGCCGCCGCGCTGGAGGCCGAAGCACTCTTTGCCGGAAAGGCCTATGAGCCGGATGAAGCCGTGCGCTATGCGGCTGCCCGTGCGACGGACGGCGTGCGCCCGGTGGTGATCGCCGATGCGCAGGACAACCCCGGCGCCGGCGGCAACTCAGACACCACCGGCCTGCTCAAGGCCCTTGTGCGGAACAATGCACAGCGCGCGGCCATCGGCCTGATCGTCGATCCTGAAGCGGTGAAACGCATTCACGAAGCCGGCGCAGGCGCACGCATTCGTCTAGCGCTGGGCGGGCATTCCGGCATTCCGGGCGACGAGCCGCTTGAGGAAGAATTCCTGATCGAGAGCATCTCGGACGGCAAGTTCAAGGCATACGGCCCCTACTATCGCGGGTTCAACATGGATGTCGGCCCCAGCGCCTGCCTGCGCATCGGCGATGTGCGTGTCGTCGTCGCCTCCTACAAGGTGCAGATGGCCGACACGTCCATGTTCCGCTTTGCGGGCATCGACCCGGAGGCGCAGGACATCCTGGTGGTGAAAAGCGCGGCGCATTTCAGGGCCGACTTTACGCCGATTGCGGGGGAAATCATCGTCGCCGCGGCACCGGGGTTCATGCCAGTTGATCTGTCGACGCTGCCTTGGAAGCATCTGCCGGAAGGCGTTCGCCTCAATCCGCTGGGGCAGCCGTTCACGCCGCCCCGCGCTGACTGAAGACCGAAAATATACGGATAGAAGACTCCAGCTCCGCGATGAACCCGGTTCATCGCGGAGCTGATTTATATGCGCTTTATGGCCCCGCCACCACCAGCGCCCAGTACACCTTGTACTTCGAGCCAGGAGCGTAAGCCGTCGCGATGCCGAAGCGGGTGGCCGTTTTCTGCAACAGCACGCGGTTATGCTGCGGCGAGTCGCGCCAGCCGGAAAATGCCTCCGCCAGCGTACGATAGCCGGCGGACAGATTGACACCCGGATTCGGAACGCCTTGCGCCGCCAGATTGCGCTTGAGCGCGTCGGCGGATGCGGGCTTGTCTGCCCGCGCCGCGGCGGTGGCGCTCGCCTTCGCGGCGGCGGCCAGCGCCGGATCGTAAGTCAGGGCCGGCAGGCCGTGGTTGCGGCGGTAGGCCGACAGTACTTCTGCCGCCGCGCTTGCATCGACAAGCGCGCCATTATGATCCAGCTGGCGATAAAACGGCGCCACGCCGGAGGATGGCGGCTGCGATGCGCAACCGCCAAGGCCAAGAAGCAGACACAGCGTCGCCGCTGCCTTGCCAGAGAATAATCCGGTCATCGTCATCGTGTGGTCCCATCACCCCCCTGGTGAATATCCTGGCTATACAACGCCCCGCCATCCGAAACCGTTGTCCGCCCTGTATGCCACTCCTCCAGCGCCATCGGCCGGACGGGAACGAGATCGCGATCACGCAATGCCCGCAGCACGGCAAAGCGCAATTCGCTCGACACCGTAAGACGGTTTTCGACATTGGCGAGGAAGCAGCGCAACTCGAAGCGCAGCATGGTATTCTCGAACGCCATGAGCAGCACGATCGGCGCCGGCGTTTCCAGCACGTTCGGGTTCGCCCTCGCGCATTCCAGCATCAGCTCGCGTACCTGATCGGGATCGGCAGCATAGGTAACGCCGACGGAGACGATCATTCGCCCCATCCTGTCACGATGCAGCCAGTTCGACACTGTGCCTGAAACGAGGCTGGAGTTGGGCACGATAACCGTGGCGCGGTCGAAGGTTTCGATCTCCGTTGCCCGCACGTTGATGCGCTTCACATACCCTTCGTCGGGACCGACAACGACCCAGTCCCCCACCTTGATCGGTCGCTCCCACAGCAGGATAAGGCCGGAAACGAAATTATTGACGATGGATTGCAGGCCGAAACCGATACCGACCGACAGCGCACCCGCGACAATCGCCAGCCGTTGCAGCCCAAGCCCCAGACTGGCGCTGGCAAGCCCTACCGCCAGAAAGAAAGTGCCGTATCCAACGCCTGTCGCAATTGAATTGCGAATGCCGGGATCGAGGCCCGTCGAGGGCAGAAAACGCGTCGAGAGCCATGACTGGATCATGCGCCCTATCGCGAGCGTCACGGCAAAAGCCAGTATGGCGCTGACCAGCAAAGCCGGCGACAACCGGACCTCACCGATTGAAAAACCGTTCTGGATGATCTGGACGAAGGAAAAAACCTCCTTCGACTCAAATCCCCACGGCGCCAGAATGAGCATCACCCCGAAGGCGAACAGCAACAGCTTCGTGAGGCCGGCGAACAGAATGCCTATCTGCTCCAGCGTGCGCCGCCGCAAGCCGACACTGGTCTGCAACAACAATGAAAAGCGCGAGTTGCGCTTGGGCATCTCGACGGCGACTTCATCGATGAGGCTGGAGATGATGAAGAACAGCCCCACGACCATCGCGAACCACACGATCTGGTCCACGAGGAAGGATGCAAAGGCGATGAAGCCCGTCAACAAGGCGGCGAAGATGATCAGTGTCGCCAGCCACGCGATGACGCGGATGAACGTCCATATCTGCGGCTGGGACGAGACATACGGGCCGAAGTCATCCTCGACCGGCTTCGACCTCCCCCGCAACTTTTGCAGCGCCCAGAACATCACCAGCGCGACCACGAAGGCCGAAATGCCCTCCACAACCGCGACCTGCGCCAGATCGGCATTGACCGCCGCCACGATGGCCTGCGCGATCTGGCCGATCAGAATGACCACCGTCAGCTGCAGGCTGGTGCTGTAGAGCAGCAGCGCGGTCTCGTCCTCCATGGGAAAGAGCCGCCATTGCGGAACGGCAGGCGCGAACAGGGCGCGGGCCAAAGCGCGCATGAAAACGAGAAAGCCGCCGCTGAAAAGCAGCCAGACGACCACCAGCTCCATGCGCCCTTCGGTCAGCCCCTGCGCATCGAGACTGACGAAAACAACCGTAAATGCGGCGATGATCGGCATCGACACGCCGATCATGAGGCCGAAAGCCTTGGACGCACGGCGCAGCCGCGGCGGGTTCATCTCATCGCGCGAGCGTAACGTCATTCGAGGCAGGAAGCGCCGCTGGAGCAACCACAGGCCACCCCACGTCAACAGCGCGAGCAGCGACGTCCAGGCTACACCCTCGCTGGCATGCCTTTCCGCTTTCTCTGCCCACTCGGACAGGATGCGCCTGCCATTGGACAGAGACTCCGGTATCCCGGCCGCTGCCTCGATCCACAAACGAGGCGACAAGATGCTGTAGGTGTGGGCGAAAACCTCGTTGGCGAACGCCTCGCGCCGGTGATCGTTGATGGCCGTCGTGACCTGATTGGCGCGCACCAGCGCGGCTTCAGCCAGATTGACGGTGGCCTGTAATTCCGACACAGCGCGAGTCCGCGCCTCGCGCTCACGCGCAGCTGCCTCGGCCTCGGGCGGCTCTCCCTCCGCCGGGCGCGGCCCCAGCTGTGCGAGCTGCGCATTCAGCGCTGCGACGCGGGGCGACAGATCCGCAATCAGGCCACGGATCGAGGCGCTGACCTCGCTCACACGCTGGCGCAACTCCGAAAGCTGATCTTCCGCAAGTTGATCGGCACTGACCGCCGCCTCAAGTTTCTCCAGCTCACCCCGCGCGTGCTCAAGCGTGGCTTCTGGCGAAAGGCGCGGCTGATTTTGCGCATTCTTTTCGCCAGGCGCGGCATGCGCTGACGTTATGATACCCGCGCCGGTGGAAATCCCCAGCCGGGCTGCCACCGGCGAAATACCCACCGCGAACAACGCGAGCAACAACAGGCCGATCAGGGCCGAGGCCAGGTTGACCGGCAGAGCCGTTTTACGCCCCACACCCCGCATCAGGCACCGTTTGACGCAAATTCATCGGCAAGGAAGGCACGCACGTCATCGCGGGAAACGTCGCGGGCGATGAAACTCTCGCCGATGCCGCGCGCGAGAATGAACGTCAGCGCGCCGCGCCGCACTTTCTTGTCCTGCGCCATGGCGTCCAGAAGGCTGTCGGCATCGCCGATGTCGCCCGGCACATCCTGCAACCGCGTCGGCAGCCCGACAGCTTGCAGATGGCGAGCCACACGCCCTGCATCCTGACCGGAGGCCAGACCGAGACGCGCCGAGAAGCGGAACGCCAGCGCCATGCCGATAGCGACCCCCTCGCCATGGACCAGACGCGCGCCATCGTATGCGACGGCCCGCTCCAACGCGTGGCCGAACGTATGCCCCAGATTGAGCAAGGCGCGGTCGCCATTCTCGTGTTCGTCACGCGCCACGACAGCGGCCTTGGCGGCGCAGCTCTTCGCCACGGCATAGGCGCAGGCCTCGCCCGCCTCGAACACAGCGGCGCCGTTCGCCTCGCACCATTCAAAAAAAGCCCGATCGTCGATGAGGCCGTATTTCACCACCTCGGCATAGCCGGCACGAAACTCGCGCGGGCTCAACGTATCGAGCAGCGCAAGATCCGCGACGACGAGCGAAGGCTGATGAAACGCCCCGACAAGATTCTTGCCGTGCGGCGAGTTGATGCCCGTTTTGCCGCCCACCGACGAATCAACCTGCGACAGCAGCGTCGTCGGCCATTGCACGAAGCGCACGCCCCGGCGCAGGGACGCCGCCGCGAAGCCGGCAAGATCACCCACCACACCGCCGCCAAGCGCCAGCACGAGATCGCCGCGTTCAATCCGCGCCTCGATCAACGCGTCGCAAACACGAGCGAACTCCGCGTAGGATTTCGACCCCTCGCCAGGCGGAATCTCGACGCGCGCCACGCGCAGACCCGCCGCCTCCAGCGCATCGGTAATGGCCACGGCATGGAGGCCGCCGACGGTGGTATCAGTGACGATGGCCACCGCGCCGCCCGGTGCGAGAGCAGCCACGCGCTGCGCGCCTTCCGCCAGCAGGTCGCGGCCAATCACGATCTCGTAAGCGCGTTCGCCGAGCTTGACCGGAACCGTCGTAAAGCGCGGCTCCGCACTGGCCGTAGCGCGCAATGGATCATCGACGGTCATGACAAGGCTCCGGCAAGAGTTATTCGGTTTCAGGCACCTGAAGGCGCAAAAGGTTCGTGGTTCTACACATTACTACAGGCCGGAGTCCAGAAGTGCCACAAGTTCGTCAACGATGGCCTCGTGCGGCCCCTCGCGCGAGATCAGCGTCAGGTCGGCCTCGGCATAGACGGGATAGCGCTCATCCATCAACCGCCGCAACGTTCCTTCCGGATCTTCGGTTTGCAGAAGCGGGCGCGTGGGCCGCTTGCGCACACGCCGCAGCAGCGTCTCGACATCCGCCTTCAGCCACACGGAAACGCCCGCCTCGCCAATCCGCTGACGCGTGTCGGCGTTCATATAAGCGCCTCCGCCTGTGGCGAGCACCTGCGGACCATTGTCCAGCAGCCGATCAATGACACGCCGCTCGCCCTCGCGGAAGTGGTCCTCGCCGTGGGTGCGGAAAATCTCCGCGATGACCATGCCGGCCGCAGCCTCGATCTCGTTATCCGCATCGACGAACGGCAGATCGAGGCGCTGCGCCAGCCGGCGGCCGATGGTGCTCTTGCCCGCGCCCATCATGCCGATCAGGCTGATGGTACGCCGCCCCAGCTTCTGCCGGATACGCTCCGTAATCGCAGGGTCCTGCCGCGTGGCCGCGCCGTTCCCCGCCCCGTCATCGATGCCGGCAAGGTCCGCATCGCCGTCATCATCTTCCCCCACCGGCTTTCCCTCCTGAGTGCTGCGTGTCGCCTGTTTCTGAACCCGAACATGCGACAGATATAGACGCTTGTCGATCATATGACGTTTACTATCATGGGATAAACGTCGGCTGCTATCCCCCGGAGCGGACAGGATGCAATGCAAGCCATCGCATTGAATGAAAGCCGCTCCAGCCACGATCACCCGGGACCGGCCAGACCGTCCTGCATGCTCACCTTGCCGGAGCCGCCATGCCAACGCTTTTCCGCCTGCTGATCATTCTTGGCATTCTCGCCGGGCTTGGCTACGCGGCGCTGCTGGCGATCGTGACTTTCCTGCCGCCTGAAACCCGCCAGATCACGGTCGAGATCCCGGCCGAACGCCTGCAACGATGATGACCCGGAACGATTCTTTCTCCGCAGATGCGGCGGTGTCGCTCTATCTCGATATGCTGGCATCCGAACGCGGTGCCTCGCGCAACACCCTCGATGCCTACCGGCGCGATCTCGACGATTACACCGCCTTCCTGAAAGTGCTTCGCAAAACGCCGGATAACGCAACCGC
The DNA here is from genome assembly GCF_014195635.1 of Pseudochelatococcus contaminans. GTDB lineage: Bacteria > Pseudomonadota > Alphaproteobacteria > Rhizobiales > Beijerinckiaceae > Pseudochelatococcus > Pseudochelatococcus contaminans. Next base: position 331,924 of record NZ_JACICC010000004.1, read on the forward strand.
CGATTCCATCCGCGCCTTCCTTGTCGAACTGGACGAGCGCGGCCTCAAGGCGACGTCGGCGGCGCGCAAGCTGTCTGCCGTGCGCCAGTTCCACCGCTTTCTCTACACAGAGGGCCATTGCGGCACCGACCCCGCTGCGGCAATCGAAGGACCAAAGCGCGGACAGGCCCTGCCGAAGATCCTGTCCATCGCGGAAGTGGACCGCCTGCTGGCGCAAGCGCATGCGGATACCGCCGACGATAGCGTTTCGCCGAGCAAGCATCTGGCCCGCACCCGCATGGCATGCCTGCTTGAGATGCTCTACGCCACCGGCATGCGTGTGTCGGAGCTGATATCGCTGCCCATATCGGCAGCCCGCACGCGCGACCGTTTTCTCATCGTGCGCGGCAAGGGCAACAAGGAACGCCTTGTGCCGCTTACCGAAGCCGCACGCGAGGCTGCGCGCGCTTTTCTGGCCCTGTGCGAGTCCGCGCATCCAGAGGCCGCGCGCTCATTGTGGTTGTTTCCGGCTGACAGTGCTTCCGGCCACATCACCCGGCAAGCCTTCGCGCGCGATCTGAAGGATCTCGCGGTGCAGGCCGGGCTTTCGCCGGGGCGCGTCAGCCCCCACGTCCTGCGGCATGCCTTCGCCAGCCACCTGCTGCACAACGGCGCCGATCTGCGCGTGGTGCAGGAGCTGCTGGGCCACGCCGACATCGCCACGACACAGATTTATACGCATGTGCTGGACGAGCGCATGAAGGAGATGGTGCGCGATCTTCACCCGCTGGCCGATTCCGGCGATACCGATATTGCATAGCTGGTGCTTATGACTTCCGTCGATATTGCGCTGCAACCCGGCGACATGCGATGCTGCGCGGCATTACATACAGGGAAAACCCGTGGATTGGCCCCGTCGGCAGGCGGGCGGGCTGAAGCGGGTCAGGGGTTATCATGACAGGCGATCAATCGGTATGGGGCGACGTCATCGGACTGGCGGCCGTCGTCTTTCTGGTTTTGGCCAACGGCTTCTTCGTCGCGGCTGAATTTTCGCTGGTGGCGGTGCGGCGCAGCAGGGTGGCGGAACTCGTCAGCGCCGGACGACGCAATGCCACCGCCCTCCAGAAAACCGTGGACCGCCTCGACGGCAGCTTGGCCGCAACCCAGCTTGGCATCACCATTTCGTCGCTCGCGCTCGGCTGGGTCGGCGAACCGGCGCTGGCGCACCTGATCGAACCGCTCTTCGCCGCCCTGCCCGGTAACCTCGCCTCCGTTGGCTCGCACACGCTGGCCGTGATCATCGCCTTCGTCATCATTACGGCGCTGCATATCGTGTTGGGAGAGCTGGCACCCAAAAGCCTCGCCCTGCAACGCAGCGAGGCGACCGCGCTGGCAGTGGTGCACCCGCTCAACGCTTTTCAAATGGTTTTCCGCCCCATCATCGTTGCCCTCAACGGCATGGGCAACCTCGTGCTTCGGCTTGTCGGGCTGCACGGCAGCGGTGGCGAAGGCGCCAACTATTCGCCCGAGGAACTGAAGCTGCTGATGGCCGCCAGCCAGCGCGCCGGCGTGCTGCAACAGGCACAGCTTGAAGTGGTGGAGCGCGTCATCAACCTCAGCCAGCGTCGCATCGGCGATTTCATGACGCCGCGCCTCGATGTGGAATGGGTGGATGCGGACGATTCGCCGGAAGCGATCCTGCAAACCATCCGGGAGTGCAGGCATGCGCAGATGCTCGTCGGCCGCAATGCGCTCGATGAGGTTGTCGGCATCGTGCTGAAGGAGGATATCCTCGACAGCACCCTCGATCACCGCACCCTTGACGTAACCGCCCTGGCGCGGGAGCCGCTGGTGGTGCACGAGGCGACGCCCTTCCTGCGCGTGCTGGAACAGTTCAAGCAGCGGCCAGTGCGGCTTGCCATCATCGTCGATGAATATGGCGGCGTTGAAGGCATCGTTACGCAGACGGATCTTCTGGAAGCCATCGCAGGTGAACTGCCCGGCGTGGACGACGACGAGCCTTCCGTCGTCGAGCGTGCGGACGGCTCGCTGCTGCTTGACGGGCTGATGCCCGCGCATGAGGCATTCGACCGGCTGGGGATGCGCGATGCCCCTGCGGGAGATTTCCACACCATCGCCGGTTTCATCCTGTCGGAACTTGGCCGCCTGCCGAATGTCGGCGACACCGTAGACTGGCGTAACTGGCGCTTCGAGGTCGTGGATATGGACGGCCGGCGCGTGGACAAACTGCTCGTCTCGCGCACGGACGCATAAAGCGTCCGTTCTGATTCCCCACGCTGCCGCTACTTGTGCAGCGGCTACTTGCGCAGCGGCGCGTCGCGGTCGTTACGTTCATCCGGGCGGGTCGGCACTTTCATTCGCACGAAGCTCTTACCCGTTGATGGTGTGTCTGCCGCTGCGGGCGAGACCGGCCGTAGCGGTACGGCGGGCGGCTCGCTAACGGAAGCGGCACGAGCGCGCCGGGTGCCTCCCGGCAATGCCGACGGCCACCTCGCCTTGGGACGGTTTGTGCGGAACTGCCCGTGGGCGATGGCCCAGAAGGCAATGACAGTCACGGCCAGCGTCGTCACCCACCAGGGAAAAGCCGCGCCCGCCCCCAGATAGGACAACATGAAAGCGCACGCCAGAAGCGCCATCAGGCCGGGCACCAGTCTCCCGGAACCTGCCGGGCCGCGTCCCAACCCTTCGAAGCTGCGCACCGTGAAATAGAATGTCAGCGAGGCGAGAATCGCCCCCAGCGCGCCAAGCTCGAACCACAATTCGAACGGCAGGCCGCGCGGCGTATCCGCCGGGATCGTGCCAAGCAACCGGGCCGGCAGCAACGTATCGAGACCGTGGCCGATCAGGAAACTGACCGGGTCGATCAGCACCAGCGAACCCCATGCAGAAAGCCAGCCGCGCAGAATATGCCCTTCAGCCAGCAGCAGCTTCGCCAGCGGCAGCAGCAGCGTTGCGATCAGCGGTGCGCCCAGCAAAATGCCGGCGCCGACCCATGCGATGAAACGGTTGGCCACAATGGGCCGCCACACGGCAAAGGCATAGAACACCACGCCCGTGACGAACCCGGTGAGCGGCATCCACAACCGCGCGCCCACCAGCGCCGCCGCCGTGACGGCCACAAGGGCGACGGCCAGCCCGCGCCGGCTGCGTGATTCCAGCCACGCGGCGGCGGGCCAGATCAGGATAGCGAGTCCCGCGAGGCCGCGCTCGAACGTGCCGATCTCTCCCACCAATATACCGCGTGGCCGTGCCACGAGCAGCACCAGCGCCAGCAGGGCGGAAACGGTGGCGCCGATGCTGATGAGATAGAGATTGGAAGCCCGCACGCGTTCCGGCAGCAACGACACGCCGAGCATCGCCAGCACGACCGCCTGCAACAGATTGAACAGCTTGTCGAAAGCCTCGCCCTGATCCGGCGCCCAGAGGCCGGTCAGCGCCGCCCATATCAGCAACAGCAGGCCAGAGACACCTGCGGGGCGCGTGACCCACGCGCGCGCGGCCCGTCCGACACCACGCGGCGGCGCCTCAATGATGCTGGAAACGGCGATCAGCGACACGCCGACCGGCGCGAGTACCACCGTGGATCGGCGCGACAGAAAGGATGCCAGCGGCAGCAGCACGAATAGGATCGAGAAGCCAAGACGGCGCAGCAAGGCCGCTGCGTCGGCGGCCGGATCGAGCGGCGTCGTGCGGGTGTGCGTGACCATGCCCAGAAAAAGTTCCAGAACCGGCGGGCACCATGCACGCCTTTCGCCCCCACCCTAGCGTCTGGTTTGTCCGGATGCTGTAGGTCTGATGCAACACCGCGACGGAATGCTGCATGGACCTGCCGAACGTGCATTTTCAGGCAACAAGGGGCATTCATGCAACTGTCACGCAGCGAGGGCAAACAGGGTGCAATCATCGAAGGGACCGTGCGCAGCGCGCTCGCGTGCAGCCTCTCGCATCGCTCTCTGCCCCCGCCCTTCCCGGAACCGTCGCATGGCTATATCGCTTTCCCACGTCAGCCGCCGTTTCGATGCCGTGCTTGCGCTCAAGGACATCAGCCTCACGGTCGAGGACGGGGCGTTCCTCGCCCTGCTCGGCCCTTCCGGCTGCGGAAAGACGACGCTGTTGCGGCTGGTCGCGGGTTTCGAAAAGGTCAGCGAGGGCAGCGTCGCTCTCAGTGGCCGCCAGGTTGCGGGGCCGGCGCTCCACATCCCGCCGGAGGAGCGGCAGGTGGCGATGGTCTTCCAGTCCTACGCGCTGTGGCCGCATATGACCGTGGCGGAAAATGTCAGCTTCCCGCTGTCCGTGGCGCGCGTTTCCGCAGCAGAAGCGGCCAAAAGGCTCACCCATGCGCTTGAGGCCGTGGGCCTCGCCCATCTGGGCCAGCGCCGCCCTGAAGCGCTGTCCGGCGGCCAGAGACAGCGTGTGGCGCTGGCCCGCGCGCTGGTGCAGGATGCAAGGGTCGTGCTGTGCGACGAGCCGCTCGCCAACCTCGATATTCACCTGCGCGCCACGATGCTGGATGAGTTCCGCCGCCTGCATCGCGAGACCGGACGCACTTTCGTCTACGTCACCCACGACCAGTCCGAGGCACTGGCGCTGGCGTCGCAGGTGGCGGTGCTCAACGGCGGTGTGTTGTCACAACTGGCCTCCCCGCAAGCTATCTATGCGGAACCCGCGAATATCGACGTGGCGCGGTTCGTTGGCGAGGGCAGCGTCGTCCGCGCCGGCATCGAGACACCGCCGACGGGAGACCGGGCCGTGGTGCGGATTGCCGGTCAGGACGTGCAGGTTCGCGCCCGCCCTGGTACAACACCTGCGGCGCTTCCCGCGTCGATCCCGGTTCTGATCCGTCCGGAAGCCATCTCACCCGGCGGTGATATCGCCGCGCGCGTCACGGCTTCCATTTATCGCGGGCCTGTCCATGCTGTTACGGCGGCGCTGGACGATGGGCAGAGCCTGCAACTGCATCTGCCGCACGCCCCGGCAATCGGCGAAACCATCAGCCTCCGGATCACCGATGGCTGGGCGATTCCCGAATAAAGTCTACTCGCGGAAACTCACTCCCGCCACGGCAAGATGCCGGGCGGCAGACGCGGGGCGAGCGCATCCAGAAACGCCATGATCGCCGCCACCGCCACCACGGCAGTCAGCGCTATGGCCGCCGCAGGTGAGGCAAATCCGGCTTCCTCAAGGCTGAACAGCGCCACGCCGATCGTTTCCGTGCCCGACGACCACAGCAGCGCCGATACCGTCAGTTCGTTGAACGCGAACAGAAACACCATCAGCCCGCCCGCCGTCGCGGCAGGCGCGACGACCGGCAGCACGATGGATCGCAAGCGGCGGAAGAAACTAGCGCCGCAGATACGGGCTGCTTCCTCCAGTTCGATGGGCAGCTGCCCCACGGCGGCGGCGGGGGCCTTGAGCGCCACCGGCAGGAAGCGCGCGGCATAGGCGAACAGAATGATGAACGGCGTGCCATAGATGCTGACGCCCAGCAAAGGCAGCGGCTTGAGGAACAGCAGGATGCAGGCGATGGCGAGGACGATGCCCGGCAGCGCATAGGGAATTTCGATCACGCCCTCGACAGCACCGCGCATGCGCCCCACCTGCCTGTCGAGCGAATAGGCCAGCGGCACCGCGATCAGCGCCAGAAACAGCGCCGACGAAGCGGCGAAAATGAACGAGTTGCGGAACGCGCGCACGGTCACATCCTGCCGCACCAGCACCTCGACGAAATTATCCAGCGTCGCAGTGGCCCATGTCAGCGGCACCCCATAGGACGGCACGAGCGCCGTCGCCAGAAGCGACACCAGCGGCAGGAAAAGTGCCACAGCCACCACGATCCACACGCCGATTTCGACAGCGAGCCGATGCCGCAGAGTCCAGATCACGCCGATGGGTCTGCCGCGCGAAAACCGCGCCGACCCGCTGCCCCCGGTCCCCGCGCCCGCACGCTTCAGCCACCATGCGGCCAGCGCCACGCCCGCCCCGGCGATCAGCGCGACGAGCAGCGACAATGCTGCCGCATCCGCAATGACGGACGGGCCGAAACTCACCATGCGGCGATAGATCAGCGTCGGCAGCGTCAGATAATTGACCGGCACGCCGAGCAGTGCCGGAATGCCGAAATTGCCCACGGCGGCCACGAACGTCAGCGCCAGCGAGGCGGCAAGGTATGGCCGCATCAGCGGCAGAACGACGCTGCGCATCACCCGCCACGGCTTCGCGCCTGCCGTCAGCGCCGCCTCGGCCATATCGGCCGGCAGGCTACGCAGGCCAGCCCGCAGCGTCACGAAAGCCAGCGGCGCGTGGTGCAGCGCCAGCACCAGCATGATGCCCTCGCGGCTCATCAGCGGATTGTTACTGCCCGGCGGCGGCGCAAGACCCAGCGCATTGAGCAGCGGAGATGAAGGCCCGGCAAGCGTAAAATACGCCAGTGCAACCACTTGCGGCGCAATCATCATGGAAAGGATAAAGCAGAATGACAGGCTTCGCCGCGCCCGGACATCCGTCAGCGTCAGGATGAACGCCAGCGCCCCACCCAGCGCTGTTGCCGCCACGGCGGATACCACGCCGGTTTCGATGCTGTGCCATGTTGCCCGCATCGCGGCGCGGCGGGATATTTCCGCCAGCATGGGGCCGGGGTCGACAAAGCCCGCCGGCGCGAGTGCAGCCCAGATCAACCGCCCGAACGGCAGCACCGCGAACAGCGCGACGACGATTGCCAGCAGCGCGATAACCCACGCGCCATCGGGAAGGCGGCGCGGTATGCCCGCGCCGCCAATTGGCAAGCCGCCAGTGCTGTCGATATCCGCTATCCGGTTCGTCACTGGCGGTGGCTCGATCACTGGCCGAAGATGTCGGCGAACTCTTTCTTGTTCTTCGCTTCGTCTTCAAGCGCCTTGGCGGGGTCGAACGACAGCACCTTGATCGTGGAGCGGGCCGGGAAGCCCTCGGGCAGCGCCACTTCCGGATGCGCCGGGATGTAGCCCTGCTGGCGGGCGAGATCCTGCCCTTCCTGCGACAGGATGAAGTCGACGAAGGCCTTGGCGGCTTCGGGGTTCTTCGCCGTCTTCAGGATGGCGACCGGCTCGGTGACGGCGGAAACGCCATCGACCGGGAACACGAACTCAATCGGCGCGCCCTTGGCCTTCTCGCGGATCGGCATGTAATCCACGATCACGCCATACAGCTTGTCACCGCCGGCGACCGCCTTGAGCACGCCGCCGTTGCCGCCTGCGGCCAGCGCGTCGTTCTGCTTCAGCGCTTCATAATAGCCCCAGCCCTCGGGCAGGTTGCCGGTGAGCGTTGCAGCGTGGATGAGCGCCGCGCCGGATGCCAGCGGGCTCGGCATGATGAGCTGGCCCTTGACTTCCGGACGCTTGAGATCCTCCCACGACGTCGGCTTGAAATCGGCCTTGGTGTTGTAGGCGATGCCCGTCGTGATGAGCTTGGTGGAGAACCAGTTCTTGTCCGGATCGTGCGTGCCGGGCGGATAGGCCGAAACGTCCGCGGCCTCATGCGGCTGGAGCCGGCCTTCCTTCTTGAGGCCCTCCAGCGTGACGCTGTCGGCGATCAGCAGCACGTCCGGCTGCGGCTGGCCGGCCTCGAACTCGGCGCGCAGCTTGGCGAGCAGCGGCGGGGTGCCGTCGCGGACAAAGCTGATGTCGACGTTGGGATGCTTCGCCTTGAAAGCATCGATCGTCTGCTGGGCATCGGTGTTCGGCTGGCTGGTGTAGAGCACCAGCTTGCCGGAAACGTTGTCGGCCGCAAACGCCGCAGGAACCACGGCGACGGCGGAAGAAAGGGTTGCGATAACGGCTGCAAGGACGCTTTTCATCGGGAAAACTCCCAGTATATGGCGGAGGAACGGACGCATATCACCGCGTTCTGGCGGCGAAACCTTGTATTGCCAATCATGTTGATCCGTCTGCGTAGCCGCAGGCCGTGACGCTGATATGACGCGACGAATTCGCACATCCGAATGGCGACACGGGTTGCTTCCGACCCCGCGCTGACTGTACTGCTAATGAAACTTGCATCGGCGCATCGTCCGTGCTCCAACATGGGTGCGGCGGGCCATCGTGGAACCGGATGCAACCCTTTGGAGGAAAGGCCGGAACACCGCAGCAGCGGCAACCGGACATGCAGCGCAAGGAGCGGCCAGATGACCTCGAAACTGGACCGGCTGAAAGCCGTTACCGTGGTGGTCGCCGACACGGGCGACATCGAAACCGTCCGCCGCCTCCGGCCGCAGGACTGCACCACCAATCCCACCCTGCTGCTGAAAGCCGTGCAGTCCGGCAACTCCGCCGATATCGTCGACGAAGCCCTCGCCTGGGGCAAAGGTCTTAAAGGCAACCACGAGGACATCGTCGCCCGCGTCGCGGACAGACTCGCAGTGAGCTTCGGGGCGGAGCTGGCGCGCATCGTGCCCGGCCGCGTCTCGACCGAAGTGGATGCCGACCTGTCCTTCGACACCGAGGCCACGGTTGCAAAGGCCCGCGCCCTTATTGCCGATTATGCGGATCGTGGCATCGGCCGCGAGCGCATTCTCATCAAGATCGCCGCGACATGGGAAGGCATTCGCGCCGCCGAGATCCTGCAGAAAGAAGGCATCGACACCAACCTTACGCTGCTGTTCTCGCTGGCGCAGGCCGCCGCTTGCGCCGATGCCGGGGTGTTCCTGATCTCGCCCTTCGTCGGCCGCATTCTGGACTGGAACCTCAAGAACGGCGGCGGCCCCTACACCGGCGAGACCGATCCGGGCGTCGTGTCCGTGCGCTCCATCTATGCTTATTACAAGCGCCACGGCATCGGCACGGTGGTCATGGGCGCGTCGTTCCGCAACCTCGGAGAGATCGAGGCGCTGGCCGGTTGTGACCGCCTGACCATCTCTCCCGCGCTGATCGACGAACTGGCCGCCAGCGACGGCGATCTGCCGCGCCGCCTTTCGCCAGACGATACCGCCGCAGCCCCTGACCGCCTGCGCCTCGATGAAGCGGCGTTCCGCTTCGCGCTCAATGAGGATGCGATGGCGACCGAAAAACTCGCTGAAGGCATCCGCGCCTTCGTGAAGGATCTGCGCAGCCTGCGGGCGCTCATTGCCGAGCGGCTGGGATAGAGAAGTTTGCAGTCACATCATTAAAGCGAGAGCGCGCGGGCATGGTCGACATCGCTACACGGGTCTACAACCATAAGTGGAAAATCGATCCGATCGTCCGGTCGATGCTCGATACGGATTTCTACAAACTGCTGATGGCGCAAATGATTTTCCGCCGCCAGCGGGATACGCGGGTGACCTTCTCGATCATCAACCGCTCGCAGCACATCCGCCTCGCCGACCTCATCGACGCCGGCGAGCTGCGTGAACAGCTTGACCATGTCCGCTCCCTGTCCCTGACACGCGGCGAATCCACTTGGCTGCGCGGCAATATGTTCTATGGCCGCCGGCAGATGTTCGAGCCGGAATTCATCGCCTGGCTGGAGACATTCCGCCTTCCGCCCTACGAGCTTGAGGAAAAAGACGGCCAATATGAGCTGACTTTCGAGGGGCCGTGGCTGGAAACCACGTTCTGGGAAATTCCGGCGCTGGCGATCATCACCGAATTGCGCTCGCGGGCGGTGCTGAAGCACATGGGCCGCTTCGAATTGCAGGTGCTGTATGCCCGCGCCATGGCCCGGCTATGGGAGAAGGTGAAGGAGCTGAAAACCCTCCCGGACCTCTCGATTGCCGATTTCGGCACCCGCCGCCGCCATAGTTTCCTGTGGCAGGACTGGTGCGTGCAGGCGTTGCAGGAAGGTCTCGGCAAAGCCTTCACCGGCACGTCGAACTGCCTCATCGCCATGCGGCGCGAGCTTGAGGCCGTGGGCACGAACGCGCACGAACTTCCCATGGTCTATGGCGCGCTGGCACCCGACGATGCCGAGCTTTTGAAGGCCCCGTATCACGTACTGGCGGACTGGCAGGAGGATTATGACGGCAACCTGCTCGTCATCCTCCCCGACACCTACGGCACCACCGGCTTTCTTAAAAATGCCCCTTCGTGGCTGTCGCGCTGGACGGGCATCCGCGTCGACTCCAAAGATCCGATCGAAGGCGGCGAGGAAGCGATTGCATGGTGGAAGGCGCAGGGCACGGACCCGCGCGACCGCCTCATTGTTTTCTCCGACGGGCTTGACGTGGATGCCATCAAGAGTATCCACGCTCATTTCAGTGGCCGTGTCCGCTTCGCCTTTGGCTGGGGCACGCTGCTGACTAATGATTTTCGCGGTTTCGCGCCGGACGGTCTGCTCGACCCCTTCTCCATTGTGTGCAAGGTGGTGTCTGCAAACGGTGCGCCAACCGTGAAGCTGTCCGACAACCCGGCCAAGGCGCTCGGTCCTCCCGAAGAGATCGAGCGATACAAGCGGGTTTTCGACGTCAGCGAACAAAGCGTGCGTGAAGTGGTGGTATAATGGCCGACGACAAGAAAAAAACAAATGAAGCCAATGCGATGTGGGGCGGGCGTTTCGCGTCCTCGCCCGCCGCGCTGATGGAGGCCATCAACGCCTCCATCGATTTCGACAAGCGGCTTGCCGATCAGGATATTCGCGGTTCCCTCGCCCACAGCGACATGCTGGCAGCCCAGGGCATCATCGGCGCAGCCGACCGTGACGCCATCCACGCCGGACTGGCCGAGGTGCGCAAAGACATCGAAGCCGGAACCTTCACGTTCAGCACGGCGCTGGAAGACATCCATATGAATGTCGAGCAGCGATTGAAGGAGATCGCTGGCGAGCCAGCGGGCCGCCTGCATACAGCCCGAAGCCGTAACGATCAGGTGGCTGTGGACGTGCGCCTGTGGGTGCGCGAGGCGCATGACCGGGCCATCGAGCAGATCACCGGCCTGATGCGCGCGCTGGTCGCGCTGGCCGAGCACAACACCGACACCGTGATGCCGGGCTTCACGCATCTTCAGTCGGCGCAGCCGGTAACGTTCGGTCATCACCTGCTCGCCTATGTCGAGATGCTGGGCCGCGACCGCAGCCGTTTTCGCGATTCGCGCCGCCGCCTCAACGAATCGCCGCTCGGCGCGGCTGCCCTTGCGGGTACGTCCTTCGCCATTGATCGCCACGCCACGGCGAAGGCGCTCGGTTTCGATGGGCCGACGCGCAACTCGCTCGATTCGGTATCCGACCGCGACTTCATTCTGGAATATCTGTCGGCTGCCTCCATCTGCGCCATGCACCTGTCGCGCTTCGCGGAGGAAATCGTGCTGTGGATGACGGCGCAGTTCGGCTTCGTGCGCCTGTCCGACCGCTGGACCACAGGCTCCAGCATCATGCCGCAGAAGAAGAATCCCGACGCCGCCGAACTCGTGCGCGGCAAGACGGGACGCGTCTATGGCGCACTCTTCTCGCTGCTCACCGTTATGAAGGGTCTGCCGCTCACCTACTCCAAGGATATGCAGGAAGATAAAGAGCAGCTCTTTGATGCCGCCGATACGCTGGAGCTGGTGCTCGCGGCCACCACCGGCATGGTGGAGGATCTGGAGGCTGTGCCAGAGCGGATGTCCGCCGCGGCGGGCGCTGGTTTCTCCACTGCCACCGATTTGGCCGACTGGCTCGTGCGCAGCCTCAACATGCCTTTCCGCGATGCCCACCATGTCACCGGGCGTCTCGTTGCGGAGGCGGAACGACGCGGCGTCGGGCTTGAGGATCTGCCGATCGATGCGTTCCAGACCGTCGAACCCGGCATCACCAGTGATATTTATGCGGTTCTGGGCGTCCAGAATTCGGTCCGGTCGCGAAAGAGTTTCGGCGGCACCGCGCCTGATCAGGTCGCAACCCAGATTGCCTGGTGGAAAGACCACTTATGAACGCGGCGCTTCTGCGCACTATTCCGGCGGTTTTCGTCGTCATATGGGCCACCGGCTTCATTGTGGCGCGTTTCGTCGTGCCACACGCCGATCCAATCACCTTCCTTGCGGTACGCTGCGCATTGGCAGCCCTTGTCTTTATCGTGATAGCCATTGCCGCAGGCGCCAAGTGGCCGGTGACGCCGTATCAGTGGTTTCAGGCGCTTGTCGCCGGCGTTCTCATGCAGGGCATCTATTTGGGCGCGACCTTCTGGTCGGCCAAGCATGGGCTGCCGGCCGGGATCATCGCGCTTGTCATGGGTCTGCAGCCGCTGTTGACGGGCGTGTTGTCGGTTCCGCTGCTCGGGGAACGCGTATCCGGCCAGCGATGGCTTGGCATCGCAGTCGGATTTGCCGGGGCGTTGCTGGTGATGTTCCCACGCATCGGCGATGCCTCACTCGCGATCCCGTTCGCGGCAACGGCGGTGGCCTTCGGTGGCATGGTGTCGATGACCCTCGGCACGGTCTGGCAGAAACGCACAGCCTCGGCAATGGATCTGCGCGTCAGTGCGGCCATCCAGTTCGTCGGCGCTGTTCTCGTGCTGGCGCCGTTCGCGGCGCTCACGGAAGATCTCTATATGGACGGCAGCGTGGCAATGTGGGGCGCGTTGATCTGGGCCGTATTCGGCCTGTCCGTGGGTGCGATCGGGCTGCTGCTTTATCTTATCCGGCAGGGCGCTGTCGCCGGCGTGGCATCGCTGCTCTATCTCGTGCCGCCGGTATCGGCGGTGATGGCTTATGGCTTGTTCGGGGAAACGCTCGAACCCGTCCAGATGGCCGGCATGGCTGTTGCCGCAATCGGCGTGGCGCTAGCCAACCGTCCCTCATAAGGCGCTTTGCGCTAAAATATAAAATCTGCATGAAATAAAAAGTCTCGCCCACGTCCGCGCCTCTTGAGACGGGATGTGGGCGAGACAGAAGCGATCTGCCGGAGCGGTCGACACCCGCCCCGGGTAAAATTACGCGCCGAGCGGGTTGAAGCTTGCGCCGCCGCCACGGAAGAGCTGGTTCAGGAAGCTCTGCTCCGCGCCGCTCGTGGGCGTGGTGCGGCTGATGAAGTCGAACACGACGCCATCCTTCAGGCCGTAGTGGGCGACGCGCTCCACCTTGAATGCCTGATTGAAGTAGATCGCGATGACCTGCTGATCGACGATTCGCGGCTCGATGAACTGCACGTTACGCTGCAGCTTCTGGCTGATGTAGTAAAACGTCTTGTTGCCGACCGTGGAAACGGTGGACGGCGTGCCGAGGATGGAGAGCACCTCTTCTACACCCGTGCCGGGCTTGATGCGGGCAAGCGCGTCTTCATTGACGACGTAACCGCGCGAGATCGTCTCCCGGCTGCCGCATGCGGCCAGCGGAAGGCTTGCGACCCCCGCGAGCAGGATAGCCGCCGCAACGGAGCTTCTGGATGCAAAACGTTTGCCGGTAGAGTTGCTCACCCCGATGGTCTCCTGAACTGATACGCGTCTGGCATAAAACTCCACCCATGGCCTAACCCGCGACTGGCGGATTTGCAAGGCGGTATCACGCTGATACGCACTGTTGATATCCTCTTTCGCCGCCCACAGGCGCGCGAGCGCAGAATCAACGGCTGCACTTTCTCACAGGAAAATACAAAATCCCTTCAATAACCTTTCAGATTGTCGGCACACCGGCGGATCGCCATGCTGGTGCAACAGTGGAGGATTACGCTTCTGATGCATTATATTTGCAAAGGCTGTTCCCCGATGCGCCTGAATGGTGATACTGCCGCTTAGATATGTTGAATCGACCGGGCACGGCGCTTTGCGGCAACAGACCGCTTCCAGCGTCGCGCTCCACAACCCGCTGCCCGGGCTTTTTGCTCTGGCGGCGTCACCCGAGGGAGGTCCATCATGACCGAGACCATTTCTTTTCCCCTGCAGCACATCTTCAATGTGACCGATCTGAAGCCCGAAGGGGTGGACGTGACCGTGGAAACCACGGCCGAAGAGCGTGCGGCGCTGGCGAAGTTTCTCGATCTGCCGGCCATTCATCACCTCGAAGGCACGTTTCACCTCACCGGCAACGCCCGGCGTGTGACGGTGCGCGGCGAAGTGCGGGCGGCCATCGTGCAGACCTGCACCGTGTCGCTGGACCCATTCGACACCTCCATTCATGAAGATGTCGAGGTGGTATTCGAGGAACCTGCTGTCGACGCGCTCGACGCAAACGCCAAGGCCGCCCTGGCCCGCGGCGCGCTCGACAAGCCGATCGACCTGAAGGATCTCGAAACGGAACTCGACGCGCCCGACGACCTCATCGACGGCAAGATCGATCTCGGCTCGCTGACGGCGGAGTTCCTGGCGCTTGGGCTGGATCCCTACCCCCGCAAGCCAGGCGTGGAGTTTTCGTTCGATGACGGCTCCGCCGAACGCGAATCACCCTTTGCCGCCCTCTCCGGCCTCAAGGGGTCCGCACCCGGCGGCGCAAACTAGTCAAGGGCGCCCGCGCGCATGCGATGGACCATGATAACCTTGATGGAAGATCGCGCACTTGACATAGGCGTGCACGCGGGCGTGTATCTGTCGCACATCATATCCGGATCGCCGCCTCACGGTGCGCTGTCCGCCGGGAGTTATACGCATTCACCATGGCTGCACCGATAACGATTGCACTTGATGCCATGGGCGGGGATTTCGGTGCATCCGTCGTCGTGCCTGGCGCGGCGATCGCACTGGAGCGTCGTCCGGATATCCGCTTCATCCTGCACGGCGATGAGAACGTCATCGCGCCGCTGCTGGCTAAGCACCCTGCCCTCAAGGCGGCATCCGAAATCCGGCACACCGACGTATTCGTCAAGATGGACGACAAGCCCAGCCAGGCGTTGCGCGCCGGGCGTTACAAGTCCTCGATGTGGCAGGCCATCGAGGCGGTGAAAACCGGCGAAGCCCATGTGGCCGTGTCGGCCGGCAATACGGGCGCGCTGATGGCGATGTCGATGTTCTGCCTGAAAACCATGGCTCCCATCGACCGTCCGGCCATTGCCGGAATCTGGCCCACCCTGCGCGGCGAAAGCATCGTGCTCGATATCGGGGCCACCATCGGCGCCGACGCCGGCCAGCTCGTTAATCTCGCGCTCATGGGCGCGGCGCTGGCCCGGGCCGTTTTCGACATCGAGCGGCCAAGCGTCGGCCTGCTTAACGTCGGCGTCGAGGAAATCAAGGGCAACGAAGCCGTCAAGGAAGCAGGCCGCCTGCTGCGCGAAAACGAATCACGCCAGTTCACCTACCATGGCTTCGTCGAGGGGGACGACCTCGGCAAGGGCACTGTGGATGTGGTGGTCACGGAAGGATTCGCCGGCAACATCGCGCTGAAGGCGGCGGAAGGCACCGCCCGTCAGGTTGCGTCCTACCTGCGCGCCGCGATCAGCCGCTCCTTCATGGCGCGTATCGGATATTTGTTTGCGCGCGGCGCATTCGCGGCGCTGAAGGAGAAGCTCGATCCGCGCCGCTCCAACGGCGGGATCTTTCTTGGCCTCAACGGAATTGTCATCAAGAGCCACGGCGGCACTGATGCCTATGGCTTCGCAGCTGCGGTCGAGCTTGCTTATGACATGTCCCGCTTCGGCCTGATCGACCGCATCCGCGATACGCTGCCGCAAACGCCTGCCCTCGATACCGTGGCGGTATAGCGCAGATTGTATCCGGCCCAATTCGCCGAATTGAATATAAGTGGCGGCCGCATGGGCGGAAATTCTCTTTTAACCGAATGTGCTTTATAACGACAACATGATGGGGAGTTCATCCTTGCGTTCCGCCAATACAAGATCCGTCATCCGCGGTTGTGGCTCCTATTTGCCGGAGCACATCCTGACAAACGACGAGTTGTCGAAACGCGTCGATACCTCAGATGAATGGATCGTGCAGCGCACCGGCATTCGCCAGCGCCACATCGCGGGCGAGGGAGAGACGACCTCTCAGCTTGGCGTCAAGGCGGCACAGGCGGCGCTCGACGCAGCCGGCCTGACGGCGGATGACATCGATCTTGTAGTCTGCGCCACCTCCACACCCGATTTTACCTTTCCTGCCACGGCCACCGTCATCCAGCATGCGCTCGGGATCACCAAGGGCGCGGCGTTCGACGTGCAGGCGGTGTGCTCCGGTTTTGTGTTTGCAATCACAACGGCGGACAAGTTCCTTGTGTCCGGCTCCCACAAGCGGGCGCTCGTGATTGGCGCGGAAACCTTCTCCCGCATTCTGGACTGGGAGGATCGCGGCACCTGTGTGCTGTTTGGCGACGGCGCCGGCGCGGTCGTTCTGGAAGCGCAGCCCGGTGACGGCTCGTTGGAAGATCGCGGCGTGCTGACCACGCATCTGCGTTCGGACGGTGCCCATCGCGCCAAGCTGTTCGTGGACGGCGGCCCAGGCTCCACCGGCACCGTGGGGCATCTGCGGATGGAGGGTCGCGAGGTATTCCGCTTCGCCGTCGGCATGATCACCGACGTCATCGAAGATGCACTGAAAGCGCTCGATCTGACGGCGGAGGACATCGACTGGTTCGTTCCCCATCAGGCCAACCGCCGCATCATCGAGGCCAGCGCACAAAAACTCGGTTTCGCGCCGGAGAAGGTCGTCATCACCGTCGACAAGCATGGCAATACGTCCGCGGCGTCGATTCCGCTGGCTTTGACGCAGGCCGTATCGGACGGGCGCATCCGCGCGGGCGATCTGGTGCTGATCGAATCGCTGGGCGGTGGATTCACATGGGGCAGCGCCATCATCCGTTGGTGAAGGCGAATGCTGTTTTTATCGCCGGCGAATCATAAAACTTCCACCATTGACCGTTACTTCTGATGAGAATAGCGTTGTCGCGAATGGATAATATCGCCAGTCGTCTGTAAGCTCCCGTTTCGGGCAGGGTGGCGTTCGGTTCGCGTCGGTTCGACATGCGCCTGCGTGGATGCCGGGTGCCGCGTTCTTTGCGGGGCACGGGTGGCAGACGTGGGCTTCCGGGGAATAACCAGATCATCTCTGATGATCCGCAGCGAGGGACGCGGTGAACGCGCAGGTGACACACATGGCAGGACGGACAGTTACCCGAGCGGACCTTTGTGAGGTCGTTTATCAGAAGATCGGCTTGTCGCGGACAGAGTCGGCGGCGCTGGTCGAGTCTGTGCTCTCTGAAATTTCTTCCACCCTCGCACGCGGTGAAACCGTCAAGCTGTCATCGTTCGGATCGTTCATCATCCGCGACAAGGGCGAGCGCATCGGCCGCAACCCCAAGACCGGCGTCGAGGTGCCGATCGAGCCGCGCCGGGTCATGATCTTCCGCCCGTCCAACGTGCTGCGCGCCCGCATCAACGGCGAGGAAGCCGAAGCGGAGGATTGATCCGGTGGCCGCGCCTTTCCGGTGTTGCCCGGAGCGGCGCGGAAAGTGGCATGACGCGCGAGGGAGCAGGCGTTGACGAAGGGACCAGACGCGTTTCGCACCATCAGCGAAGTGTCGGAGCAGTTGAACATTCCGCAGCATGTGCTGCGCTTCTGGGAAACACGTTTTTCGCAGATCAGACCGCTGAAGCGCAGCGGCGGCAGACGGTTTTACAGACCGGATGACATCGTGCTGCTGGCCGGCATAAGGCATCTGCTTTACGGCTCCGGCTATACGATACGCGGCGTGCAGCGCATCCTGAAGGAGCGCGGCGTGGCGCATGTGCAGCAGATCGGGCTGCGCGCTGGCGACGGGATGCTCTCCGAAGACATGTCCGCGCTGCTGGTGGAGCAGGATCAGGGACTGGAGTTTTCCCCGCAGGCCGATACGTTATCCGACGACGGTTCCTACACGCTGCATGAAAACGCTGACGATGCGCTCGAGGGGACACACGGGGCAGCGGACGATTCGCCCCCCGTCACCGAACAACCGAGCACTTCTGAGTGGCACGACGACGCCTTCGCACGAGAGGCTGATCCGGCAGATGCCAACGATGCTTCGGATGGCGCAGGATGGGACGATGCCGGGTGGAGCGATGCCAAGTGGAGCGATGAAACCGCGCCGCAGGCTGCCGATACGAGCTTAACCGACCCTGTTATCAATCGCTATGCCCCCGGCCCGCTTTCCGGCCGCGCCGAGCGTGCCGGTACGCCGCGGGCGGAGGCGGGGGAAAACCGGATCATCCGGCCGCAGTACCGCCTGACGACCGATACGCGCGAGCAGTTGAAGACGGCGCTTGAGGAACTGCGCGAGTGCCGCCGTCTGCTTCACGGCGCTCTCAGCCATCAGAACGACTGATCCCGGCCAGCATCGTCAAGGATATGCGGTGCCGGGGGAGGACGGACGGGCGCGGCATCACCATATTACGCATGTTAAAACGCGCTGGAACCTGTGGGGCCACGGCAGCGTTTCTGAAAATATCGTGGACCGCACGGGCTCATACCGGCTGCGGACATCACCGAACAGGAGAACTCCATGGCAGAGGTTCCGGCGCTGCGCACACCGGCCTTCGATACGCGCGGCGTGCTGGCGTCGCGTTTCTTCGCTTACCTTATCGACATCGTCGCTATTTTCGTGCTGTCGCTCATCCTGTGGGTCATCATTGCCCTGCTGGGTGTCGTGACGTTCGGGCTGGCATGGCTGTTGTTTCCGCTGTTGGCGGGATCTGGCGTCATCTACAGCGCGATCACGGTTGGCGGTGAGGCACAGGCGACCATCGGTATGCGCTGGCTCGGAGTGCGCGTCGTCGGATTGCAAGGCAGTCGCGTTGACTGGCTGACGGCCTCGGTGCATGCGATTTTCTTCTACATCGCCGTGGGCACATTCATCCTGCTGCTCATCGACATCTTCACGGGCCTCATGCGTAGCGACCGGCGGATGCTGCATGACGTGCTGGCGGGTGTTACAGTGGTGCGGGCATAACGCCCGCTATCACAGCACGTCGTCCTCGGCTTTGCCGGCTGCTTTATAATCGACGCCAATGAGATAGAGCCCGGCTGACGGAGCCATTGGCCCGCACCGGGCACGTTCGCGGGCATCCAGCGCCTCGCGGACGTCCTGCGGAACCCACTTCCCTGCCCCGACCAGTTCCAGCGTTCCCGCCATCGACCGGACCTGATGGTGCAGGAACGATCGCGCCGAGGCGAAAATGCGGATTTCCTCGCCAATGCGCTCGACATCCAGCCGCTCAAGCGTCCGGACGGGACTGGCAGCCTGACAGTCAGCCGCCCGGAATGTCGTGAAATCGTGACTGCCGAGCAGCAGTTGCGCGGCCTGATGCATGGCGGCTGCATCCAGAACGCGGGGAACATGCCAGACGCGATTCCGCTCCAGCGCAGGCTGCGGACGGCGGTTGAGTATGCGATACAGATAATGCCGCCTCACCGCCGAATGGCGGGCGTCGAACGTTTCATCCACCACCTCGGCGGCTGTCACGGCAACGCCGTCGCCCTGTAATTTGAGGTGGGCGTTGGTGGCATCGCGCACCTTGTCCGGCCGCCAGTCGCGGGATAGATCGACGTGCACGACCTGATGCGTGGCATGGACGCCGGCATCGGTGCGGCCAGCGCACTGCACGCGTTGCGTTTCGCCGCAGAAGGCCGTCAACGCTTCTTCCAATGCCTGCTGCACCGAGCGGCCATTATCCTGCCACTGCCACCCCACATAAGGGGTGCCATCATACTCGACCGCCAACCTGTAACGCGTCATTCGGCAGGCTTCCAAAGCCGCACGCCCTTTTCCAGACGCACGCCGTTGAGAAAATCCGCCGCCGTCACGGCTGCCTTGCCAGCGCGCTGAAGCTGGAGTAGCCGCACTGCTCCCTCCCCGCACGCCACCGTCAGTTGATCGTCAAGCAACGTCCCGGGTTCGCCGTTGCCATCGACACGCGCCGTGCGCAGGATTTTCACCCGCTCCTCACCCTTGCCCAGATCCGTCAGCACAAATGCACCCGGGAACGGCGACAGGCCACGGACATGATTATGTACCTGCTGCGCCGGCCACGAGAAGTCGACCTGCGCTTCCTCGTTGGTGATTTTGCTGGCATAGGTCACGCCTTCGGCGGCTTGCGGCGTGAAGGCCAACGCCCCTCGCGACAGCGCCGCAAGAGCGCGCGCCAGCAGATCGGCCCCGAGGCGGGATAGCCTGTCATGCAGCTCGCCGGAGGTTTCATCCGCGCCGATGGCCACGCATTCCAGCATGCCGACCGGCCCGGTGTCCAGCCCGGCTTCCATCTTCATCACCGCGACACCCGTCTCGGTATCGCCGGCCATAATGGCGCGCTGGATGGGAGCCGCGCCGCGCCAGCGTGGCAGCAACGACGCATGCAGGTTGATCGCGCCAAGCTCCGGTGCATCAAGAATATCCTGCGGCAGAATCATGCCATAGGCCACGACGACAGCGACATCCGCACTGAGCGAGCGGAAAGTCTCAGCTGCCTCTGCATCCCGCAAGGTGGCGGGGGTGAAAACGGGGAAGCCGAACCTGTCCGCCATGGCATGCACCGGCGAGGGCTGCTCGGCCAGCCCCCTGCCGCGCCGCGCCGGGGCACGGGTATAAACGGCAACGACTTCATGCCCCTGCCCGACGATCTCCGCGAGTGTGGGCACGGCGAAATCCGGCGTTCCCATGAAAACGATGCGTAACGACATGACACCCCGACAACGTGCTGGTCCGATCATCCGGTTTAGACGCTCATAAAACGTCAGCGGCCACGGCGCAAATGCCGAATGGCGAAATCGGCTCGCAGCAGGTTCTGCGCGAGGCTGAATCGGGCTATGCTGCCGCGACGTGTCTGCCCGATAGAGTCGATCCCCGAGAGGCTGCCCAGCCCCGCGATGAGGTTTCATGACCGCTAGCCAGCCAGCACCCCACACCGCTCCATCGTCCCCCGTCCTGTCCGCCTCACAGGTGCAGCCCGCGTGGCACGCCCTGCCGGCGGACGAGGCCAGGGAAAGGTTGGCGGTTGGCGAGGCGGGTCTTGACGAAGCCGAGGTCGCGGCGCGGCGGGTGTCGTTCGGTCCCAACGCGCTGCCGCCGCCGCCGCGCCGTCATCCGCTGTTGCGGTTCCTGCTGCAATTTCACAACACGCTCATCTATGTGCTGCTGGGCGGGGCGGTCGCGGCGCTGGTGCTTGGCCACATCATCGATGCCGCGGTTATCCTCGCCGTCGTCGTGGTGAACGCCATCGTCGGCTTCGTGCAGGAGGGCAAGGCGGAAGCAGCGCTCAGCGCCATCCGCGACATGATTTCCCCGCACGCCAACGTCATCCGCGCCGGCAGGCGTACCAATATTCCGGCGCAGGACATCGTGCCCGGCGACATCGTGCTGCTGGAGGCGGGAGACCGCGTACCCGCCGATCTGCGCCTCATCCATGCCCGTAACCTGCTCATCGACGAAGCGATTCTCACCGGCGAGTCGGTGGCGGCAGAGAAACACGATGCAGCCGTGGCGGAGGATGCGCCGCTCGGCGACCGTTGCGGCATGGCCTTTTCCGGCACCATGGTCGCTGCCGGACAGGGAGCCGGCATCGCTGTCGCGACCGCCAGCCAGACCGAGATCGGCCATATCCAGTCGCTGCTCGCCGATGTCGAGCCAATGTCGACGCCGCTGTTGCGCCAGATCGATGCTTTTGCGCGCCGTTTCACCATCTGGGCGCTGGCAGCCGCCGTGGCGCTGTTCATCTTTGCCGTTGCCGCGCGGGATTATGGCTGGGCGGATGCGCTGATCGCGGTGGTGGCGCTCGCCGTGGGCGTCGTGCCAGAAGGGCTGCCCGCGGTCATGACAATCACGCTGGCCATTGGCGTGCGCCGCATGGTCGCCAGAAACGCCGTCATCCGCCGCCTGCCCGCCGTTGAGACACTTGGCGCGACATCAGTCATCTGTTCCGACAAGACGGGCACCCTCACCCGCAACGAAATGACGGTGACGCGCATCGTCTCTTCCGCCGGCCTGCTCCGGGTGAGCGGCGCCAGCTACAATCCCGATGCAGGCGCGATCAGCGGGCCGGACGGTGCGGCGATCACTGTCCGTGACGACGACGCCTCCACCGCCGCGCTCATCATCAGCGCGGCGACGCTGTGCAACGACGCCAGCCTGCGCCCGCGCGATCATCATGCACGCGACGGACAGTGGATAGTGGACGGCGACCCGATGGAGGGCGCGCTGCTGACGCTGGCCCACAAGGCGCAGGTAGACCCCGATGGTTGGCGATCGGCATGGCCGCGCCGCGACGTCATCCCGTTCGATTCGGTTTACCGCTGGATGGCGACTCTCCATGCCGCCCCTGATGGCGACGGGGTGATTTTCGTGAAGGGCGCGCCGGAGCGCTTGCTGGAGATGTGCGCCGTTCAGCAGGGCGAAAATGGCATCGAGCCACTCGACATGGCTTATTGGCGCGCGGCGATTGACGCGGCGGCGGACGATGGCGAGCGTATTCTCGGCTATGCCATGCGCCACTTGCCATCGGCGGCGGCACGACTTGAACCGGATGACCTGCGCGAGGGGCTGATTTTTCTCGGCCTGACAGGCTTCATCGACCCGCCGCGCGACGAGGCAATCGCGGCCATTCGCGAGTGCCATGCCGCCGGCATCACGGTGAAGATGATCACCGGCGATCACGGCGCGACGGCCAGGGCGATTGCACGCCAGCTGGGCCTCTCGCAAACGCCGGTGGTGGCGCTGGGCGCGGATATCGACCGGCTGGCGGATGGCGACCTGCCCGCTTTCGCAACGCGTACCGATGTCTTTGCCCGCACCAGCCCGGAGCATAAGCTGCGCATCGTCAAGGCGCTGCAATCCACAGGCGCCGTCGTCGCCATGACGGGCGATGGTGTCAACGACGCCCCGTCCCTGCGTCAGGCGGATGTCGGCATCGCCATGGGACGCAAGGGCACGGAGGCCGCCAAGGAGGCGGCGCAGGTCGTTCTTCTCGACGACAACTTTGCCTCCATCGTCGCCGCAGTCAGCGAGGGGCGAACAGTCTACGACAATATCCGCAAGATGATCGCCTGGACCCTGCCAACCAATGGCGGTGAGCTGTTGGCCGTGGTGGCGGCGATTATCATGGGCTTCACCATGCCGCTCACACCGGCGCAGATCCTGTGGCTGAACCTCATCACCGCCGCGACATTGGGGCTGGTGCTGGCCTTTGAGCCTGCGGAGCCGGGCGTGATGAGCCGCCGCCCGCGAGAGGCGCATGCCCCGCTGCTGTCACCGTTTATGCTGTGGCGCGTGCTGTTCGTGTCGGTGCTGTTCCTGATCGCGCTCATGACGGTGTTTTTCTTCAGCGCAACGCGGGGCGACGAACTGGCTTTGTCGCGGACGCTGTGCGTGAACACGCTCGTCGTGCTGGAAATCTTCTATCTGTTCAACGTCCGCTACCTGAACAGCAGCTCTTTTACATGGCGCGGGGCGCTGGGAACACCATCCGTGCTTGCGGCCATCGCCGCGGTCACAGCCGGGCAAATGCTGTTTACCTACGCGCCTTTCATGCAGATCGCGTTCGACACACGCCCCGTCTCGCTGGCGGACGGAGCGTTGCTGATTGCCCTCGGCGTCATCATGATGATTGTTCTCGAAATCGAGAAAGCCATCCTGCGCCGGCTCGGTCTGTTCGGCCTGAAATAACGGCGTCGCGGAAGGTTAGCCAGTCATCCATGGGTTATCCGTGCATCAGCGTGGAGACATGCGCGCCGACGGAGCGTGACAGCCCGACGAGATCGTATCCGCCTTCGAGGATCGACACCACCCGCCCGCCGCTGACCCGGTTGGCGATGTCGAGCACGGCGCGGGTGGCGTGGGAGAAATCCGCTTCCGTCAGGTTGATGTTGGCGAGAGGATCACGCCAATGCGCATCGAACCCGGCCGAAATGATGATGAGATCCGGCGCGAACGTTTCAATGCGCGGCAGCACGCAGACTTCCAGCGCCTCGCGGAAAATCGCGCTGCCGTCCCCCGCCTGCAACGGCACGTTGACGATGGTGTCGTGCTCGCCAGTTTCACGCGGCGCGCCCGTGCCGGGAAACAGCGGCATTTCATGCGTCGAAACATAGAGAACGCTATCATCCGCCCAGAAAATGTCCTGGGTGCCGTTGCCGTGGTGCACATCCCAATCGAAAATCGCCACGCGCCCCAGCCCATGGACCTGCTGGGCGTAACGGGCCGCAATGGCAGCGTTGTTGAACAGGCAGAAGCCCATCGGCTTGTCGCGCTCGGCATGATGACCGGGCGGGCGTATGGCGCAAAAGGCATTGTCCACCTTGCGGGCCACCACCTCATCGACCGCGAGCCGGCAGGCGCCGAGCGCCCGCATGGCTGCCTTCCATGACCCCGGCGACAGCACGGTGTCATTGGCGATCTCGACCGTTCCCTCGTGAGGAAGAGCCTGGAAAAGGTTGCTGACGTACTCCTCCGGATGGATGCGCAGCGCCAGCGATTCGTCGCCGCGCGGAGCGGCCTCTCGCTGGAGATTGCTGAACTCCTCCGTCTCCAGCGCGCGCTCAACGACGAGCAGGCGGTCGGCACGTTCGGGGTGACCAAGCAAGGTCTGATGATCCAGACATTCGGGATGTGAAATATAGAGGGTGGTCAAAACGTCTTTCCTGGTGCGTTTCCTGTGATTGCTCCTGGCATTCACCGGGCACGCCGCCGCGCCCGCGATGCCATGTCTTTTTTGTGAGCATAAACAATTTTACACAGGCGGCACGCTCTTTTTAGCTGGAAAAGATACAGCAGTGCCGGATGCACGCCAGCAGGCGATCTGCAAGCAGAAAAAACAGTATACAAGTGCCGGAAACAAAGTTTGGTAAATCGGCATTTACCATTTTATCTGTTTGTTTATCAGAGAAAGTGACTTCAGCGTTGCAATGTCCGAATCAGCAAGGTCCTGGCCTTGCTACAAAGATGATGCTTCGCCGGAATTTCGTTTCACCCGTTCGCCGTTGCCCTCATAAACCTCATTGCGAGCGACGCGCTCACCATCACGCTGCGCGCCCGCCTCCCTGCGGAAGGACAGAAGAAGACATGATCTGGTCCCGGATGATGCGCGTCACCCGCGCACCGTTGCTGGTCGCTTGCGTTTGCGCGGTGCTTGCCGGCTGCACATACAAAGGCGTGCCCGATCCCGCCGTTTCAGCGCGCGATGCCGAATGGATGGCGCAGATGCCGCAGGCAGATGTCGATCTGCAGTTCGAGCGCTATCTCGTGGACGATCCCACAGGCGAGGCGCCGGGCACCATCGTCGTGGATCAGAAGAAGAAGCTTCTCTATTACGTGCAGCCGGGCGGCAAGGCCATTCGCTATGGTGTCGCAGTCGGCGATCAGGCATACGGCTGGACGGGCGAAGCCACGGTGCAGCGCAAGGCCGAATGGCCGAACTGGAATCCTACGGCGGATATGATGAAGCGCTGGCCGCATGTGCGCCCGGTGCAGGGTGGCCCGAACAATCCGCTCGGCGCACGCGCGCTCTATCTCTATGACGACAAGGGACGCGACACACTCTACCGCATCCACGGCACCAACGAGCCCGAAAAAATCGGCCGCGCGGTATCATCCGGATGCATTCGCATGCGCAACATAGACGCCATCGACCTGTACAACAGGGTCGAGCCCGGCGCCCGTGTCATCGTCAAGTAAAAACGCCGACCTTCAGGCGTCAGCAATATGCGTTCAGGTCGATTCTTCGACATGAACGCAGCCCGCGGTTTTGGTGCCGATCCGCACACAGGCTCCGCACGACAACGGCGGATGCCGACAGGTTGGGTTATTCGTGCGTGGCTATAAAACCTCGCGTGAAAACGCTCCAGCCAACCGGCATCGTATCAAGTCACATCGCGACGGAACCTGCGACACCTGCGTTAAGCATCAGCCCTTCTGCGGTAGCTGCAAGAAGTGAGGCAGTTCCCGTGCGGTCTCGGCGGGCTGCCGCGCCTGCTGGCGAGCGGCTGCCGCGAGGGCTGGAATGCCCAGCTCGCGGAAATGCGGAACGACTTGTTTCGGCTGCCTGAAATCGGCTCTGACATGCGCGGCGAAAATGCTGTCGGCCTTGCTTTGCTTGATGGTCATGATACTCACAGCGTGTTGGTAAGAAAAGCGGTCCGGCGTCGATCGGTTGATTTGACGACCGATGCATATGACGATGCCCGAGAATATCGACAGAGTCTTGTTTGGTTGATGGCAAAGTCGTGGCGAATGCTGCGATGCAGCGATAATTTCGCGGCCATCGCTAATGGGGTATTAACGCGGGTCGTCCGGCCCCGGACGGTGGATGATGCGACGTCTGGTTATTGAAGAGCCTGTCAGCCGGGCGGCCACCTGGGGGCTGCGCCTGGCGCTGTTCAGCGTGCCGGTGTTCGCGGCAGGTGTAGTGCTGACACGCCGGGGGGGCGGGGATCTGGCAGCGGGCCTTGCGGTCATCGGCTCCGCCACGGCCATCGCGCTGATCGCGCTGGTGCTCGGTATTCTGGCACTGGCGCAAATCTGGCGGGAAGGACGCAAGGGCCTGCGCAGCGCCAGTCAGGCACTGGTGATTGCCGGGCTGGTTCTCGCCCTGCCCGCGTTCTTTTCGGCGCGCCTGCTGTTTGAACCCTATCTCGCCGATCTGTCGACCGACCCCACCCGGCCACCGGCTTTTTCATTCTCATCCACGGCGCTCACCGCAAGATCGGGAATCGCGCCCTCCGCAGCATCCCACAATATACCCGTGGACCTTCTGGCTGCAGCGGGTCTCTCACCGGACAATTCTGTCCGGCAGACCAACAGAGAAAAGGCCGAAGTCGTGGACTGGCTCAACCAGTTCGCACAGGACTTGCCCCTGCCCGTCACCGATCCGGCGAAATTGCACAGCATGCAGCGTCGGGCCTATCCGGAGTTCACGTCACTGCGCACCGATCTGCGCGACGAAGAGGCTTTCAACCGCGCGGTGAAAGCGGCGGAAGATCAAGGCTGGACAATCGTCGACCGCACACCGCCCGGCGGGCGCTTCGGTCTTGGGCATATTGACGCGGTTCACCACACAAGTCTGCTGCGGCTGCCTGTCGACATCACAGTGCGCTTGCGCGTCCATACCCACGGCACGATCATCGACGTGCGCAGCATTCCCCGTTACCGACTGCTCGATTTCGGCACCGGGCCGGGGGGCATCATCGGCTTTATGGAGTCAATCTCCCCTGCCTCTGCTGAGGTCGACGACTGATCCGTCCGAGTCGCGGCCGGGTTCACCGGCGCCGGAAGCGCCCATCCGGGCGGACAGGGCCATCGGACTCCACCTGCCTGTCGGCAACAAGGCTCTCAATGTGCGCCAGTACCGACAGGGAAGCTCCACCGCGAAGCTCAGGTCCGATCCCGGCATAGAGTTTGTCGACAATTTCGGGAATGGTCGTATCGCCCGCTTCGATGCGCGCCAGAATCGACGCCTCGCGCTGTCGGCGGTGGCTCAATAGCCCGCGCACGTAGCGACGCGGGTCGACTACAGGCCCGCCGTGCCCCGGCCAATAAATGCGGTCATCGCGTTCGCGCAGGCTGGCAAGCGCGGCCATGTAAGCCGCCATGGAACCATCAGGCGGTGCAACCAGCGTCGTTGACCACGCCATGACGTGATCGCCGGAAAACAGCGCTCCGTTTTCCTCCAGCGCGAATGCAAGGTGGTTCGCCGTGTGCCCCGGCGTGGCGACGGCGGCAAGCGTCCAGCCCTTGCCCGATACGCGATCACCGTCGGCAAGCACGCGATCCGGAGCATAATCGAGGTCCGCCGCCGCCTCGTTGCGCTCGAAAACCTGCAACGCGCGGGCGGAAAAATGTGGCGCACAACCGACGACAGGAGCGCCAGTCGCCGCCCGCAGCGCTTCCACGCCCGCCGTGTGGTCGCGGTGCGTGTGAGTCACCACAATATGCGACACACGCCGCCCGGCAGCCGTCGCGTCGAGCAAGATGGCCAGATGCCCCGGATCGTCCGGCCCCGGATCGATGATCGCCACCTCGTCGTCGCCCACGAGATACGTGCACGTGCCGGTATATGTGTATGGCCCGGGATTGGGCCCGACGACACGCCGCACAAGCGGCTCGACCTGAACCACCTGCCCCGCCGCCACGCTGTCGTCGTGGGAAAAGAGTGTATCAGTCATCTGATGGCCCTCCCCGGCCCGATCGATCCGGCATCAGCGCCGCTCTGACAAACAATTTTATTTGATCGAGAATAATTCTCCAAAATTCGAATAGTTATATTCTTTCCGGGTTTTTTCTGACATGCGGAGAGACGTCATTGTCGCCGCATCCGCTAATCATGGCAACCCACGCATCCTGATCACAAACGCGTGCGGACTGTGCAGAAAAACACAGGGCCAGCAGCAAATCTGGCGGCACAGGTACAGGCAAAACCAAAAATACAACCCTCGATTGCAATTAATGCGCGAGGTATGCAATCTAAGGTTGCAAATACACGTGGAGCGTGTATTGTTCCTGTGACATAAGCGACATGCTTCGCTGTCAGGTTGCGCAATTATGACGATTCTGACACAGTTCCGCCAGAAATAAGTATTGAAGTGTTACGGTCAAGGTAACAACGGAATGATGACGGGTGGAATCAAGATTATAGACATTCTAAATAAGGAATTTCCTGGAATGAACATGATTGCTGACGAAGCGCATGAGCACCGCCGCAAGAGCTTCCAGGGCTCACTGTCCGGGATGACGCACCTTCCCGATGCGGATGACGGCGAGTTGATGCTGGGCATCACTGACGCGGCCACGTTCAACCGCGTTTGTGGACCGCTGCTGGCTGCAACGGCAGACCCGACAGATGCTTCATTTGCAGCTCAGGTTCTTATGTCAGCCGAAGTGTTGGCCATCGACGCCAGTCACTCACGACAGGTAAGGCATGTCGCAACATCCCGCGCCGCCAGGCAGACATTTGTCACCGTTCTGTTTTCCCGCCGGGGCTTGGTGTCGCTGCGGCTTGGCGGCACGTTCCATCGGCTGGATGTGGCCATCATTGGCCCGGACACGGACTTTACAGTTCTCCCGGACGATGAGGGAGGCACATGCCTGACGGGAGCATTGGTGATCCGGTCACTTCCGGAAATCGCGGCCCTGCTTCGCGGCACGGTAATAATATCTGGTGCGGCGCCCTGTCAGACGGATGGCGACTGGCGCAATGGCCTACGCGTTGTGGGCGAGCGCCTGCTGCGCAGTATGGACCTGACCAATGATTATGCGGATACCGATAGAGTTCGCGACACACTCTTTTTGGAAGAATTGATCCGCAATTATATCCGCGCGCTTCTTCCGGCGAAAGACGGCACCTCCATTGCGGGTGGACGGATCATCGTACCATCGTGCCGCCGTCGCGATCTTGTGACCACGGTGCAAAACTACCTGCGCGACCATGCCGGCGATACCGACGTAACGCCTGCGCGGCTGGCCCGTCATTGCGCCGTATCTGTGCGCAAGCTTTACAATGCATTTTCGGAGGCTGGCCTATCGCTACGCGCGACCGTGTTGAGTTATCGGCTGGAAGAAGCCCGCCATCAGCTCCATGCACAGATGGCGACAAAAGTAGCCTCGATTGCGCATGACGCCGGTTTTCGCGATGTCTCGACATTTTATCGCAACTTCCGGCGCGAGTTCGGCTTTGCACCCCGCCGCTGCAACGATACAGGCGAACCAGGGGACGCCGTTGAGTCGTCGGAGTTTGCACCTGAGGCAACAGCCCGCGCCCGCTTGAACCTGTCGAAGGTCGGCAGCGCGCCCACGAACACATTATTCAAAATGCAGCCGCGCCGTCACAAGAAACCGTTCAGTCTTCTGCCAACACCTGCGCGCCGCCCCTAGATGCAGTTTGTGTTCAAGTCGACTCATCGCGTTGGAAGCAAGTTGCGGTGAAAGATCGAATCTGGAGCGCATGTTCTGATAGCGTCAGAACATCCGGCGCTCTGGAAGCAGGCGTCGCCACGAGACAACCGTCATGAGAAGCCGTAACCGGATGCCCCGCCGCTGATCACGCAGCGGGACATCCAGCACCTTATTTTTCCAGAACAGTCGTGCGGGAGATCGTGATGCCGAAGCCGGACAGCCCGACATAATCGCGCGCTGAAGTCGCCACGTTATCAATCGAGGACACACCAAGATCGCGCAGGATTTGCGCGCCAAGCCCCACCTCGTGCCACTGCCGCACACGTTCCGCTTCGGTGCCTTCGGGCTCATCCGGGCGGTTGACGGGAACACCGGCAGTACCGTCGCGCAAGTAGACCAGCACCCCGCGCCCCTTCTGCCGGAAGTAGTCCAGCGCTCTGTGCAGGGATTTTCCGCCGAAAATATCGCCGATCACATCAGCCCTGTGCAGCCGCGCCGGCACATCCTCACCGCTGCTGATGTCGCCATAGACGAACGCGAAATGATGCACATCGTCGAATTGCGTAATGTAGCCGTAACCCGTGAGTTCGCCGAATTCAGCCTGTACGGGGAACGTGCCGACACGCTCGACAAGCCTTTCCCGCGCCTGACGATAGGCGATAAGGTCCGCGACGGAAATACGCTTCAGACCGTGCTCAAGAGCGAAAGCATCGATCTGCTCGCCCTTCATCACCGTGCCATCGTCGTTGGCCAGTTCACAGATCGTGCCGACCGGGGGCAGACCTGCAAGGCGGCACAGGTCCACGGCCGCCTCGGTATGGCCGGAACGCATGAGCACGCCGCCATCGCGTGCGATCAGCGGAAAAACATGGCCGGGGCGCACGAAATCGCCCGGGCCCATGGCGGGATTCGCCAACGCCCGCACCGTGTTGGCACGCTGCTCGGCGGAAATGCCAGTAGTCAAGCCGTGGCGAACGTCGACGGTGACGGTAAATGCGGTGCCGAGCGGGGCATCGTTCGTGGCGACCATCGGCTCCAGCCGCAGACGGCGGGCCTCATCCGACGAAACCGGCGCGCAAACAATTCCGCATGTGTGCCGGATGATGAACGCCATCATCTCCGACGTGCACAATGAGGCCGCACAGATAAGGTCGCCCTCGTTCTCACGGTCATCATCATCGGTCACGATGACGATTTCACCGCGCTTGAAAGCCTCGATGGCTTCCTTAACCGATTGGGTCATCACACTCTCCTGAAGGTCAAAATCCCGTAGGCCGAATGGCGCGCCGAGAAAGTCGTTCGGCGTCACGGCTCCGCGCGTTTCGCGCAGCACAAGCTCGGCCGTCTCGCGTGACAGCCAACCCGCGCTGTTGTTGCACAACTGCGTAACTGCCGCCGGCGAAACACCGATGCGACGCGCAAACTCTACGCGCGGGATGCCATTGATATCGAGCCACTTCGCCAGTTTCATGGAAACATGCTACGGGCAGGAGCGATTTAGTTCAACTAAAATAGTTTCACAGAAGCAGCGATGTGCGATCAAGCACAATTTAATGCTGCTGAATTAGCTATCCTGCTGCGGCCATTGCGGGGTTTGCCCCACCTGCCCCCGGTGACGCAGATAATGATCCGCGATTGCGCAAGCCACCATAGCCTCGCCCACCGGCACCGCGCGAATGCCAACACAAGGGTCATGACGCCCCTTGGTCATGACATCCATTTCGGCTCCGGTGCGATCAACACTCCGGCGCTGCGTCAGGATGGATGATGTCGGCTTGACGGCAAACCGCGCGACGATTGGCTGCCCGGTGGAAATTCCGCCGAGAATGCCCCCGGCATGGTTGGAGAGAAAGGCCGGAGCGCCGGCATTCCCGGCCCGCATTTCATCGGCATTTTCCTCGCCGGTGAGCGCAGCAGCGGCAAAGCCAGCGCCGATCTCAACCCCCTTCACGGCATTGATGCTCATGAGAAGGGCAGCGATATCCGCATCCAGCTTGCCATAAAGCGGCGCACCCAGCCCGACCGGGACACCTTCCGCGACGATTTCGACAACCGCGCCGACGGAAGACCCGCTTTTGCGGATATCATCGAGATAAGCGGCAAAAGTTTCAGCCGCGACGGCATCCGGTGAGAAAAACGGATTGCGCGCCACCTCGTCCCAATCAAACCTGTTGCGGTCGATCGTATGTGGACCGATCTGCACCAGCGCCCCGCGCACGACCAGACCCGGCACGACCTTGCGAGCGATTGCCCCTGCTGCGACCCGCATCGCCGTCTCCCGCGCGGAGGAGCGACCGCCGCCGCGGTAATCACGGATGCCATACTTGGCCTCGTAGGCATAATCGGCATGGCCGGGCCGATAGGTATTGCGAATGTCGCCGTAGTCCTTGGAGCGCTGGTCAACGTTTTCGATCACCAGACCGATAGGCGTGCCGGTTGTCACCTGCTCTCCGGTTTCCGGATCTTCGAAGACGCCGGAGACGATCCGCACCCGGTCAGGCTCCTGCCGCTGGGTGGTGTAGCGCGACTGGCCAGGCCGCCGGCGGTCAAGGTCAGCCTGAATATCCGACTCGGTCAGCGGAATACGAGGCGGAACGCCGTCCACAACCGCGCCGATCTGCGGACCATGGCTCTCACCGAACGTGGTGACGCGAAACAGGTGACCGAACGTGTTATGCGACATGACAACCAATCCACCGCACCGTGCCCCTCCCGCTCGTCAGCGCGGAGACAGGCACGATCTCAAAAAACAAAGCCCTATCAACGGAACAGGCCGGAACGAAACCAGAATCAACCTGCAATGCAGACCTGCGCACTCCATAAACGAAGCCGTTTCCGGACGATAGGGCATCATACAAAAAAACAGGTATCATTTTTCGCTGGCATATCGACGGAAAATCCCTCTGCATCATCTGATGACCGACATAACGCCTGAAAAAGCGATTGGCGCGTCAATCTGCCGCGAGCCCGCCAATCGCCCCGACATGCCACTGACGCATAATGATGCAATAAGGACAGGATGCATGTCCTATCGTGAAATCAAGGCATTGTAACGATTTTGGCGTGATCGTGGCAAAATTCATCCATAAATGCGACTGATCAGTCGCGAAAGCGCAATCTTGGTATTCCAAATTTGCATGCACAACCCCTTGCCATATTCTGCGATCCGGGTATTGTTGCATTGCGATATGGCTCTGCCTATCGCTGCCCTTCTTGGGCGTTTCCTCCCTAGACTTGGGCCGCATGCTTTGCATGTGGCCCCTTTTTTTATCTGTACAGCATCATGCATGCGAGTCGGGCAGTGCCTCGATGATGACGAATGCCTGAGCCAGCGGCGGATCGTCTGTCAGGGAGACGTGAACGACGGCGCGATGTCCAGGGGGCAGCATTGCTGCAAGTCTCTCGGCCGCTCCACCCGTCAAACGCATGGTGGGCTTGCCACCCGGCAGGTTGACCACCTCCATGTCACGCCAGAACACCCCGTGCGATAAGCCGGTTCCTAGCGCTTTGGCACATGCTTCCTTGGCAGCGAATCGGCGAGCGTAAGATGGCGCACGCGCCGCTCTGCGATCGGACTTCGCCCGCTCCCCCTCGGTAAAGATGCGATGGGTGAATCGCTCTCCGAAGCGCTCCAGCGTCCGGGTAATGCGGTTGATATCGCAGAGGTCGGAACCGATACCGACGATCATGGGGCCTCATCCTTCCTGATGATTGCAGTGACATGCTTTATATATAGGGGCGCAAGAAGCGGCCATCCCGTTGATATGGATAACCGGCGTGTCCAGATCGATATGTGCTGAACCGGTCAAGGCGGGAAAGGTTCGCGAAAACCTCAGGCACAATGCTTGCGGGAGAAAAGCGGCATCAATTCCCGGTTATGGCCTTGCTCCGGGTGTGGTTGTGGTGTATGTGCCCCTCTTCGCGTTATCTCCGGCTGGGGGCTGAACGGACGGTGCCTTGATAGGCATGAGGGTTTTATCCCTTTTCGTCCCGTGTCTCCGCCTTCGACGCAACACCGCTCGGGCCTTGGTGACGGGGCTCGAAGGGCTTTGCGCCGGAGAAACGTTTGGTTCAGAACTGAAAGGCCACGAATGTCTCTTTACGAGCATATTTTTCTGGCGCGCCAGGATGTGACAGCGCAGCAGGTTGAAGCGCTTGTCGAACAGTACAAGGGCGTCATCGAAGCACACGGCGGCAAGGTCACGAAGATCGAGCCGTGGGGTATCCGCGCGCTTGCCTACCGCATTCGCAAGAACCGCAAGGCTCACTTCACCCTTCTCAACCTCGACGCGCCGGCTGATGCCGTTGCGGAGGTCGAGCGCCTGCAGCGTCTGAACGAAGACGTGCTCCGCTCGCTCACCATCCGCGTCGAAGAGCTTGAGGAAGGCCCGTCCGTCATCCTCCAGAAGCGTGACCGCGACGACCGTCGTGACCGTGAAGGCGGCGGCTTCGAGCGTGGCGGCGGTCGTTTCGACCGTGGCGACCGCAACGACCGTGGCCCGCGTCGCGAGAACACGCGCGACGAAGCCAGCGCTGACGATTCCGAGGAGAACTGAGCATGACCACTGGAGCCGCTCCGCGCCGCCCCTTCTTCCGCCGCCGCAAGACCTGCCCGTTCTCCGGCGCAAATGCCCCGAAGATCGACTACAAGGACACGCGTCTGCTGTCGCGCTACATCTCCGAGCGTGGCAAGATCGTTCCTTCGCGCATCACCGCCGTTTCGGCGAAGAAGCAGCGTGAACTGGCCCGCGCCATCAAGCGCGCCCGCTTCCTCGGCCTGCTGCCTTACGTGATCGCCTGATCTGTTTCAGGTATTTCAGAGATCAGCAGCCGCGCCATAATGGTGCGGCTGTTCACAATGAATACGAGTCGCTTTTTCGTGCGTGCGCAGGTTGCTCTTTCGAGCATGGTTATGTCGCAAACTGCAGAAAAAGCTTGTTGAGGCGGATAAACCGCTTCTAACCCTGCACAGGCAGCGGGACAGCTTGACGATGGCAATGATACTTCTCATAGGCACGGGGGCGGGCCTTGTCTCAGCCCTCCTGTTCGGCGTCGTGGCGACCATGTCGCTGCTGGCCATGTTGCTGTCTTATATCGCCCCCCTCCCCATTCTGATCGCCGCTTTGGGCTGGAACCACCGTTCCGGACTTGTCGCGGCAATTGTCGGCTCGCTCGTCTGCGCTATTTTTCTCGCGCCGGCAGCCGGGGCTGTATTCGCCATTGCCGTCGGCGCGCCGGCGTGGTGGCTTGCCTATCTGGCGCTTCTGGGGCGCAGCGATGCCGCGGGGAACCTCGAATGGTATCCGCTTGGCCGCCTTCTGGTGTGGATTGCCGCGACAGCCACACTTATCACACTCATCGGCGCGATTGCCCTTGGTCCCTCCTTCCCCGACTACAGGAACGGGGTGGAGGAGATGATTCGCGCCATGATCGGCAGCGGGCCAACGCATCCCGACGAGGCGGAAATCGCCACGCTCGTCAGCCTTGTAGCGGCTGCGGTGCCGTTGGTTGCGGCGACGACATTCACCTACATGCTGACCATCAACCTCTGGATCGCGGCATATACGGTGCGCGTATCGGACAGGCTGCCGCGTCAGTGGCCATCCATTCCAGAAACGCTGCTGCCGCGCGAGGCTCTGATCATCGTCGCATTCGCGGCTATCGGCACTGCCATCCTGCCCGGATATAGCGGGCTTGCAGCGACGGCGGCACTTGGCGGAATGGGCGCAGCGCTATCCCTGCAGGGGTTGGCGAGCATCCATCTGGCAACGCGCGGAAACCGCGCCCGCCCTGTTCTGCTTGCCATCCTTTACGCATCGCTGCTGCTGCTGTCGGTTTGGGTCGTTGCGGTTCTGGCAATCGTCGGAGCACTCGCGGTCGCTCTGCGCCAGCGTGCGGGCGCGCCCAAACCTCCCTCATCTCGGTGAACTGCCGTATCTCGGCGACCACTCGCTGAATTTTTAAAAAAGACGAACCTCAAGGAGATCAACAATGGAAGTCATTCTGCTCGAACGCGTAGCCCGTCTTGGCCAGATCGGCGACACCGTCCGCGTCAAGGACGGTTACGCACGCAATTTCCTGCTGCCGCGCGGCAAGGCGCTGCGCGCCACGGAAGGCAATAAGCAGCGCTTCGAAAACCAGCGCTCGCAGCTTGAAGCCCGCAACCTCGAACTGCGCAAGGAAGCGGAAGCCGTTGGCGAGAAGCTCGACGGTCAGAGCTTCGTTCTCATCCGTCAGGCTGGCGAGTCCGGCGTGCTTTACGGCTCCGTGGCCGCGCGTGACGTTGCTGAATCGCTGACCGAAGGCGGCTTCAGCGTCAATCGCCAGCAGATCGTGCTGCACACGCCGATCAAGACGCTGGGCCTGCACACGGTGCCCGTCAGCCTGCACCCGGAAGTCGAAGTCAACGTTACGCTCAACGTGGCCCGTAGCCCCGAGGAAGCAGAGCGTCAGGGCCGCGGCGAGGACGTGCTGGCTCGCGAAGAGCTGGACCTCGACGAGCTTGGCCTGGAAGTCGGCGCGGCACTGGCCGACGCTGCCGAAGACGACGAAGCCGTCTGATCCGCGACGCAATCTGCCGGGGCATCTCCCCGGCAAGTCATCCACCTGCGATGGCTGGATGGCGCTGACAAAGCTGATGTATCGGCTAATATTGAAGGGGGACGCATCAGCGTTCCCCTTTTTTATTCATTGTGATATGGTGACTTGATCAATAATCTGATTTCACGGGGTCGGCAATGGCTAGGTGGTTACAGTTTGCTCTCAGTCGTCTGATCAGACAGGGAACTCTCAGCGTAACGGTTGGCAAGGAGCCGCCGTTTCAGGTCGGTGATGGCTCCGGTCTGCCGGTTGCCATTCACATCCGCGATGCCCGCGCCTCGCGGCGCCTGCTTCTCAACCCGGACCTGACGCTGGGCGAGTTGTACATGGACGGCGATCTCGTTGTAACGGCGGGAGATATCGGCGATCTGGTGGCGCTTGCGATGCGCAACGTCAACAGCGGTCTCAGGTTTGCGCCAATCAAGATGCAGCGGATCTGGCGGCGTGTTTTCCGGGTGTTCGAGCAGTTGAACTTCGCCAGCCGCTCCCGCCGCAATGTCGCCCACCATTACGATCTGGACGGGAAACTCTACCGGCTTTTTCTGGACCCGGACCAGCAGTACTCATGCGCGTACTTTGACGGCCCTGTCGAGAGCCGGCCGCCCACGCCCTATACAGTTGCGTGCCGGGACGGAACCGTCGTTCCACCTCCCCCGCCGGCTGATGGCCTCGATGAAGCGCAACTTGCCAAGAAGCGTCACATCGCTGCCAAACTGCTTGTCAAACCTGGGCAGAGAGTGCTCGATATCGGCAGTGGCTGGGGCGGGCTTGGATTATATCTGGCGCAGAACTGCGGAGCGGACGTTACTGGCGTGACGCTATCGACGGAGCAGTTCACGGTGTCCAACGAACGCGCGCAGGCACTGGATCTGGCGGACAAGGCGCGCTTTTCACTCACCGATTATCGCAGCCTCGACGGGCGCTTCGACCGCATCGTCTCGGTCGGCATGTTCGAGCATGTCGGCGTGCCTTATTTCCAGACCTTTTTCGACAAGGCGGCGGGTCTGCTGGCCGAAGACGGCGTGATGCTGCTGCATGCCATCGGCCGCTCTGACGGTCCCGGCACCACCAATTCATGGATCGCCAAATATATCTTCCCCGGCGGCTACATCCCGGCGCTGTCCGAAGTGCTGCCGGCCATCGAACGCTCTGGCCTGATCGTCACGGATATCGAAATTCTGCGGCTGCACTATGCCGAGACGCTCAAGGCGTGGCGAACCCGCTTCCATCAACGGCGCGAGGAGGTCGAAGCGCTGTATGACGAGCGATTTTTCCGCATGTTCGACTTTTACCTCGCCGCGTCGGAGATGGCTTTCCGCTATGACGGGATGATGGTTTTCCAGATCCAGCTTGCCAAGCGGCAGGACGCCGTACCGTTGACGCGCGATTATATTCCGCGCGGGGAGGCAAGCTTGCGCGAAACGGAGCAAGCCGCGCGCGCCTTGAAGGAAAGAGCGCCGCCCGGTGCAAAGCGGGGATAGATTCCCCGCCAATCGCGAATCGCATACGCAACGTGTACAGATCCATTTTACCATCGGGTGATGGCACCGGCTGTTGCGCTGCCGGTGTTCACTGGGGGAAACATGAGCATCGTCAGCACGCTTGCGGGCCGCCTTGAGGCGGACACCGAACTCCAGTATCGGCAGGCCCCGCACAACATCGACGCGGAACAGGCGCTGCTGGGCGCCATCCTTGTCAATAACGACGCTTACTTCCGCGTGTCCGACTTTCTTGACCCCCCGCATTTCCAGGAGGATATCCACCGGCGCATTTTCGAGGTGGCATCCTCGCTGATCAAGGCCGGCAAGATCGCGACCCCGATCACGCTGAAAACCTTTCTCGGCGATCACGATCTCGGCGGCATCACGATTCCGCAATATCTCGCCCGGCTGGCCGCCGAGGCGACCACGGTCATCAATGCCGAGGATTACGGCCGCACCATTCACGATCTTGCCGTGCGCCGCGAGTTGATCAATATCGGCGAGGATATCGTCAACACCGCTTACGACGCCCCTGTCGACGCAACCCCGCGCGACCAGATCGAATCGGCGGAACAACGGCTGTACAAGCTGGCGGAAACCGGCCGCTACGACGGCGGGTTTCTGCGCTTTTCGGATGCGCTGACATCGGCGATCAATGTCGCCGCCGCCGCCTACAAACGCGACGGCAACCTCTCCGGCATCGCGACCGGCCTTACGGATGTGGACCGCACGATGGGCGGGCTGCAATCGTCGGACCTTATCATCCTCGCCGGACGTCCCGGCATGGGTAAGACAGCGCTGGCCACCAACATCGCCTTCAACGTCGCGCGCTCGTGGCGCGGCGAGAAGCAGCCAGACGGCTCGCTGAAAACCGTGAACGGCGGCATCGTCGGTTTCTTCTCGCTGGAAATGTCCGCCGAACAGCTTGCGACCCGTATCATCGCGGAACAGTCGGGGGTGCCGTCCTACAAGATCCGGCGCGGCGACATCGCCGAGGATGAGTTCTATCGCGTGTCGGACGTGGCGCGCGAAATGCAGATGCTCCCGTTCTACATCGATCAGACCGGCGGCATCTCCATCGCCCAGCTCGCCGCGAGGGCGCGGCGTCTCAAGCGCCAGCGCGGGCTGGATTTTCTGGTGGTGGACTACCTGCAACTGCTGTCCGGCTCATCGAAGCGCGGCGAGAACCGCGTGCAGGAGCTGACGGAGATCACCACGGGCCTCAAGGCGCTGGCCAAGGAACTCACGGTGCCGATCATGGCGCTGTCGCAGCTGTCGCGTCAGGTGGAAAACCGTGACGACAAGCGCCCGCAGCTCTCGGACCTGCGCGAATCCGGCTCCATCGAGCAGGATGCCGACGTGGTGCTTTTCGTTTTCCGCGAGGAATACTATCTCAAGAACAAGGAGCCCAAGATGGGCACCGAGGAGTATTTCAAATGGCAGACCGAGATGGATCAGGCCCACGGCACGGCTGAACTCATCATCGGCAAGCAGCGCCACGGCCCCACGGGCACCGTGCGCCTCGCCTTCCAGGCTGACGTGACGCGCTTCGGCAACCTCGCCAGCGACGATCACCTGCCCGATCATCATATGTAACGGATCGTACCTTTGGCGAAATCGCCCTCATATATATGTCAGAGTTGCGGCGCGGTGCACACGCGCTGGCAGGGCAAGTGCGACGCCTGCGGCGCATGGAACTCCCTCTCGCAGGAATCCGCAGCCGCGCCCGTCACCGGGGCGAAAGCCAGCGCCCGGGGCAAGGGGCGCGTTTTCGCGCTTGAGGGACTGGCCGGGGCCAGCCTGGAAACGCCGCGGCTGGTATCCGGGATCGCGGAGCTGGATCGCGTCACCGGCGGTGGTTTCGTGCCGGGCTCGGTCATCCTGATCGGCGGCGATCCTGGCATCGGCAAGTCCACGCTGCTGACGCAGACATGTGCCGCGCTCGCCGGGCGGGGCAGCCGCGTGGTTTATATCTCCGGCGAGGAAGCTGTGGCGCAGGTGCGCCTGCGCGCCGAGCGGCTCGGGCTGACGAAGATGCCTGTGGAACTGGCGGCGGAAACCAACGTGGAGGATATCATCGCCACGCTGTCCGCCGGGCCGCCGCCGGGGCTGCTGGTGATCGATTCGATCCAGACCATGTGGAGCAGCGCCATTGAGGCCGCCCCCGGCACGGTGACGCAGGTGCGCGGCAGCGCGCAATCGCTGATCCGTTTCGCCAAGACCACCGGCGCATCGGTGATTCTGGTCGGTCACGTGACCAAGGACGGGCAGATCGCCGGCCCGCGCGTTGTCGAGCACATGGTGGATGCCGTGGTCTCGTTCGAGGGCGACAGCGGCCATCACTTCCGCATTCTGCGCGCGGTCAAAAACCGTTTCGGCCCCACGGACGAAATCGGCGTATTCGAGATGACAGGCCACGGATTGGCGGAAGTGGCGAATCCATCGGCGCTGTTTCTGGCAGGACGCGATCTTTCCGCCCCCGGAGCGGCGGTGTTCGCGGGTATGGAGGGTACGCGCCCGCTGCTGGTGGAAATTCAGGCACTCGTCGCGCCTTCCTCGCTCGGCACGCCGCGACGGGCTGTCGTGGGATGGGATCCGGCGCGGCTTTCGATGGTGCTGGCGGTGCTTGAAGCGCGCGGAGGGCTCAAGCTGGGGCAGCACGATGTCTACCTCAACGTGGCAGGCGGGCTACGCGTCAATGAGCCTGCCGCCGATCTCGCCGCCGCCGCCGCGCTCGTGTCGTCGCTGGCCGGTGCGCCGTTGTCGCCGGAATCCGTCTATTTCGGCGAAATCGGCCTCTCCGGCGCGGTGCGCCCGGTGGCGCAGGCCCCTGCCCGGCTGAAGGAGGCCGGCAAGCTCGGTTTCGCGCGCGCTATCGTGCCGGCCAACCTCAAGGACGTCACCGATGGCGCGCCGCTGGCGCTCTCCAGCATGAGCCATATTGCCGATCTCGTGGCCGCGATAGCGGCGCAACGTCCACAGGCCGGCAGAGAAAGGCGCGCGGCCTCGCTCGACAGGTGACGCGGCGCGATTATGCCGCTATACACACTCTCGTTTTCAGTTCATCCCTTGCCCATTGCATTCAAGGTGCCGGCCAATGCCCATCGCTCTGCTTGATCTGATCGTCATCGGCGTCGTGCTGATATCCGCGCTGCTCGCGTCCGTGCGCGGCGTGACGCGTGAGACGCTGGCGATCGCCTCGTGGGTTGCCGCCGCCATCGCGGCCTTTTACCTGCACCCGTTCGTGCTGCCGCATCTGGAGCCTTACATCAGCAACCCCACCGTGGCGCAGGTGGCATCCATCGCAGCGGTGTTCATCGTCGTGCTGGTGCTGGTGTCCTTCGTGACGGTGCAGATTTCCGACCTCATCCTCGATTCGCGCATCGGCGCGGTGGACAGGTCGCTCGGGTTTGTGTTCGGCGCATTTCGCGGCATCCTGATCTGCGCCATCGCATTCCTGTTCTTCAACTGGCTGGTGAAGCCGGAAGCGCAACCCGAATGGGCGCGCGACGCCAGATCCCGCCCCCTGCTGCAAAGCACCGGCAACGCCCTTCTGGGCTTGCTGCCGGCCGATTTCGGCGACCGGATCCTGCAGAAAGTCTCGCCCCAGCGCGGCGGTGAGGATGCAGCCCCGGCCGACACCGATCCCGGCCAGCGCAGCGGCGGCAATGGAGACCAGATCCAGCAGCTGCTTCTCACGCCTCCGGCGGGAACACAGTAAGATAGCGGTGTGGCCGAATCGGTGGATGCGGTCGCAAGCTGTCCATGCACCGGGTCGTCATATGACAATCCTGTGAAGCAAGTCTGCCGTGCGCGCAGGGGACTGGCAATTTGGATGCACATCGCGCACATGAAGCGGGCGTGACAGGCTGAAAGCGTGAGGCCGTGGCATGCCCGGTTCAGGCATGGATCTGCGGTCCCTGCTAGAGCATTTCGGCATTTCGTTGAAACGCCAAAATGCTCTATCCTTTTGGTTTGACGCGTTTTTCTTCACGCAAGGCGGTATCCACTTTGCTTGAAAACGCTTTAGAAACGGTTTGCGTTCAGGCCGATGCCTCGAATTGAACGCAGGTTGCTGTAAAACACAGATGACGGAGCGCATGGCGATGCAATCAGCCGACCCAGCGCTTCAGTTCGTAACTGGACGGATGGCTTCTGCCGGGGGACATGCAATGGTCAATCATCGATCGGTCAATCCGCTCTCCGATGACTGTTTCGATCTTGATGAAGACACGCTGCACGAGGAGTGCGGCGTTTTCGGTATTACGGGTCATCCGGAAGCCGCGACGATCACCGCTCTCGGCCTGCATGCCCTGCAGCACCGGGGACAGGAAGCCACCGGCATCGTATCGTTCGATGGCGTCCGATTTCATTCCGAACGCCACCTGGGGCTGGTCGGCGACAACTTCTCCGACCCCCAGGTGATGGCGCGTCTTGCCGGCAGTTCGGCCATCGGGCACGTACGTTATGCCACCACTGGCGAAACGATGCTGCG
This sequence comes from Pseudochelatococcus contaminans, assembly GCF_014195635.1. Taxonomy (GTDB): domain Bacteria; phylum Pseudomonadota; class Alphaproteobacteria; order Rhizobiales; family Beijerinckiaceae; genus Pseudochelatococcus; species Pseudochelatococcus contaminans. Next base: position 374,187 of record NZ_JACICC010000004.1, read on the forward strand.
CAACGTCCAGCCACTGTTCGCGGAGTTGTCCGGGGGCGGTTTCGCCGTCGCGCATAATGGCAATCTGACCAACGGCCTTACCTTGCGTCGTGAGCTGGTCAATCAGGGGGCGATCTGCCAGTCCACGAGCGACACCGAGGTCATCCTGCATCTGGTCGCCCGCAGTCGCCAGATACGCTTCGTCGACCGTTTCATCGATGCGTTGAAGCAACTCGAAGGGGCATATTCCTTCGTCGGGCTGACCAACAAGAAATTGGTCGGCGCGCGCGATCCGCTCGGCATTCGCCCTCTGGTTCTGGGCCAGCTTGACGGCCATTACATCCTCGCGTCCGAAACATGCGCGCTTGACATCATTGGCGCTCAGTTCATCCGCGATATCGAGAATGGCGAGGTTGTTGTCATCGACGAGAACGGCATCGAATCAATCAAGCCGTTCGGTCAGCGACCCGCCCGGCCCTGCATTTTCGAATACATTTATTTCTCGCGGCCGGATTCCATCGTTCACGGCCGCAGCGTGTATGACGTGCGCAAGAAGATGGGCGCGCAGCTCGCCATCGAGGCCCCGGCAGAGGCCGATGTGGTCGTGCCCGTTCCCGATTCCGGCGTGCCGGCGGCAATCGGTTATGCGCGCACCTGCGACATTCCCTATGAGCTGGGCATCATCCGCAATCATTACGTGGGCCGCACGTTCATTCAGCCGACGCAGTCCGTGCGCGAGCTAGGGGTGCGCATGAAGCATTCCGCCAACCGCGGCGCGGTCGAAGGCAAGAGCATCGTGCTGGTAGACGATTCCATCGTGCGCGGCACCACCTCGAAGAAGATCGTGCAGATGATGCGCGACGCCGGCGCACGGGAAGTTCACTTCCGCATCGCCAGCCCGCCGATCGCCCACCCGGACTATTACGGCATCGATACGCCGGAAAGCGACAAGCTGCTGGCCGCCAGCCACACTGTGGAAGAAATGCGTCAGATCATCGGAGCGGACTCGCTCGCGTTTCTCTCTGTGGACGGCATTTATCGCGCGTGTGGCTATCAGGGCCGTAACCCGGTTACACCGCAGTTCTCCGATCACTGCTTCACGGGTGATTATCCCACGCCGCTCACGGATATCGAGGGCGAGACCCCACGCCGAGCAGCTTTGTTAGCCGAAGCCGGCTGAAACAACGCGTTCATATAAGCCTGTTCCGCCAACCGACAAAGACCGAGACCCATGACCGAACCGTCCCACGACAAGATCCTCATCGTCGATTTCGGCAGCCAGGTAACGCAGCTCATCGCCCGGCGCGTCCGCGAGGAGCGGGTTTATTCGGAAGTGGTGCCCTACACCCGCGCGGCGGAGGCATTTCGCACGCTGAAGCCGAAGGGAGTCATCCTGTCCGGCAGCCCTGCTTCCGTGACGGAGGACTTCAGTCCGCGCGCCCCGCAGGAGATTTTCGAGGCAGGCGTTCCAGTCCTTGGCATTTGCTATGGTCAGCAAACGCTGGTTGCCCAGCTTGGCGGCGCCGTCGAAAGCGGCCACCACCGCGAGTTCGGGCGGGCGGAAGTCGAGGTCAAGTCGGAAAGCGCGCTTTATGATGGTGTCTGGCGCGTCGGCGAAGACTACCCGGTGTGGATGAGCCACGGTGACCGGGTTACGCGGCTGCCGGAAGGCTTTTCCGTGGTCGCAACGTCCGAAAACGCGCCCTACGCTGTCATCGCCGATGAAGCGCGGCATTTCTATGGTGTGCAGTTCCACCCGGAAGTCGTGCACACACCGCACGGCGCCGGCCTCATCCGCAACTTCGTTCGCAACATCGCCAAATGTACGGGTGATTGGACGATGGCCGCGTTCCGCGCGGAAGCGACCGCCCGCATCCGCGAGCAGGTGGGCGACAGCCGCGTGATCTGCGCATTGTCGGGCGGTGTGGATTCCGCAGTGGCGGCGGTGCTGATTCACGAGGCAATCGGTGACCAGTTGACATGCGTCTTCGTGGATCACGGCCTGTTGCGCCTTGGTGAGGCCGAGCGTGTCGTGCAGCTTTTCCGCGATGCGTACAACATTCCGCTGGTGCATGTTGAAGCGCAGGAGCTGTTCCTCGAAGAACTGAAGGGCGTCACCGACCCCGAAACGAAGCGCAAGATCATCGGCAAGCTGTTCATAGATGTGTTTGACGCCGAGGCGCGCAAGCTCAAGGAACGCGATGGCCGGGCTGTCGACTTCCTCGCGCAGGGCACGCTTTATCCTGACGTCATCGAGAGCGTGAGCTTCACCGGCGGTCCATCGGTGACGATCAAGAGCCATCACAACGTCGGCGGCCTTCCCGAGCGCATGAACATGAAGCTGGTGGAGCCGCTACGGGAACTGTTCAAGGATGAGGTGCGCAACCTCGGCCGCGAGCTTGGTTTGCCCGAGGTCTTCGTCGGCCGCCACCCCTTCCCCGGCCCTGGCCTGGCCATCCGCTGCCCCGGCGAGATCACGGCGGAAAAGCTTGAGATCCTGCGTCACGCCGACGCTGTTTATCTGGAAGAGATTCGCCGCGCCGGTCTCTACGATGACATCTGGCAGGCTTTCGCGGTGCTTCTGCCAGTGCGTTCTGTCGGCGTGATGGGCGATGGCCGAACCTACGAACACGTTCTGGCCCTGCGCGCCGTAACGTCGGTCGATGGCATGACAGCCGACTTCTACGCCTTCGACATGAACTTCCTTGGCCGCGTGGCAACGCGAATCATCAATGAAGTCAAAGGCATCAACCGCGTCACCTACGACATAACCTCAAAGCCGCCCGGCACCATCGAGTGGGAGTGAATTAAGATCGGCTTCATTCTATAACAGCTTGCGTTCAGTTCCGGTCATGGAGCTGAACGCAAGTGAGCGCTATCAGATGATCGCTTGCCGCACCCGCGCCGACACCCATTCGGAGATGATGACGGTGGCGAGGATGACGATGAAGATCGTTGTTACCTGCGGCCATGCCAGAACGTTGAGTGAGGATTGCAGGTTGAGGCCAAGGCCCCCTGCCCCGACGAGCCCGAGAATCGCCGACTCGCGGATGTTGATATCCCAACGGAACACCATTGAGCTGATGAACGACGGCAGCACCTGCGGCACGATAGCGTAATCGATGATCTGCAGCGACGTTGCGCCGGTGGCCGAAACCGCTTCCACCTGCTTTTCATCAATCTCCTCGATGGCTTCATAGAGCAGTTTGCCGATGAAGCCGATGGAGCGCAGTGCGATGGCGATAATGCCGGCCAGCATGCCCGGCCCGAGGATCGACACCAGCAGCAATGCCCAGATGAGCGAATTGATCGACCGTGACGCCACGATGATGAACAGCGCCACGGGCCGCGCCACCACATGGCTGGGTGTGGTGTTGCGGGCGGCGAGGAAGGCGATGGGAACCGCGATAGCCGTGCCGAGCAACGTGCCGAGGGTCGCCATGTTCAGCGTGTCCCACAGCGGCTTCCACAACTGGTTGATATAGGACCAGCGTGGTGGGAAGGCGCGTGACAGGATGTCCGCCCCTTGCGTCGGCGCATCATAGACGAAGACCCACATGGTGTCTTTCGTCATGATCTGCCAGCAAAAGACGAAGAATGCCACCAGCGCCAGCCACGCGGCAAAGCCGATGATGTCCCGCGTCGGCGTGTAGCGCCGCCAGTTCCGTTCCCCATTGATGATCGTAACCGGCATGCTACTGAATCCGCTTGCGAATGATGCCCGACACATATTCGGCCACCATGACGATACCGATGATGATGAGCAGGATCGCGCCCGCGCTGTCGTATTCATAACGATCGATGGCGGTGTTGAGCGTCGCGCCCACGCCGCCCGCGCCGACGATGCCGATCACCGCCGATTCACGAAAGTTGATGTCGAGGCGATAAAGTGACAACCCGATGAGGCGCGGCATGACCTGAGGCTGCACGGCGTAGTTCACGAGTTGCAGCCACGATGCCCCGGTGGCGCGGATGGCCTCGGCCTGGGTTTCGTCAATCTCCTCGATGTCTTCCGCAAGCAGCTTCGCAATGAAGCCGATGGTAGCGAAAGACAGCGTCAGGAAGCCGGCGAAGGGGCCGAAACCGAACATAGCGACCAGCAAAATGGCGATGACGATTTCCTGAAACGCGCGAGACACGGCGATGATGGCGCGGCAAACCAGATACACCGGCATGGGTGCAAGGTTCCGCGCGGCGCCGATGCCGATCGGGATGGAAATCAAAATGCCGACGACGGTGGAGCACACCGTCATGGTCAGACTTTCCTGAATGCCGGTGGCGATGTCACGCCAGCGCGAGGTGAAATCCGGCAACAAAAAGCCCTGCGCAAAGCGCCAGCCGCGTTCAAGGCCCTCGTAAGCGCGCAGCCAGTTTACTTCCACCGTCGAAAGGGCCAGCAGCAGGTAAATTGCCAGTCCGCCGTAAACCAGCAGCCGCGTGGCGCGAGAGCGAATAAACAGCGGCGGCCGCTTCCAGCGGCCCGGATATGACGCGGCGGTCATCAGGCGATCCTCGCCAGCCGGCTTGCAGCCTCACGCGCCTGCGCGGCGCTTTCGGCATCATCGGAAGCGTCATCGTCCGCCTGCTTGCGCATGGCGGCCCAATCTTCCTCGCCGTAAATGCGGGTGAGCGCATCGGTATCGAGCGCGTCGGGCGGTCCGTCGAACACGATCTCGCCCGCGCGCAGGCCAATGATGCGCTCCACAAACGCCTGCGCCAGCAGTACGTCATGAATGTTGATGATAGCCGGCAGTTGCCGCTCGCGGCAGATTTCGAGGATCAGCCGCATGATCTGGCGCGAGGTGCGCGGGTCGAGCGAGGCAGTGGGCTCGTCGATCAGAAGCAGTTCCGGATCCTGTTCCAGGGCACGGGCGATGCCGACACGCTGGCGCTGGCCGCCGGAAAGCGCATCGGCGCGCTTGTCCGCATGATCGATGAGGCCGACGCGATCAAGCAGCGCAAAGGCGTTGGAAACGTATGCAGGCGGATAGCGACGCAGAAAGCTGCGCCAGAACGGCACGTAGCCAAGACGGCCGGACAGCACGTTCTCCATCACGGTGAGGCGCTCTACGAGCGCGTATTCCTGAAAGATCATGCCGATACGCCGGCGCGCCGTCCGCAGCCGGCCACGCGGCATGGCGGTGACGTCGAGATCGCCCAGGTAAACCTTGCCGCTGGAGGGCTCAACAAGGCGGTTGATGCAGCGGATGAGGGTTGATTTGCCCGACCCTGATGGCCCGATAAGGCCCACGACCTGCCCCGCCGGAATCGTGAAGTTGACGCCCTTGAGCGCCTTGTCGCCGGTTTTGTAGGTTTTCGTCAGGTCCGATACCCGGAGCATCGCTTCATCCTTCGCATCACATCCTTCGAATGACATGGACAGAGACGCCGGAGTTCACACGAACCCCGGCGTCTCGTTTTGCCAAGTGAAGGATTACTTGCAGTCGTAGGTTACGCCATTAGCGTCGTCGATGGCGCGGATAACAGCCCAGTTATCCTTGAACGTGATCGGCAGGAACTTCTCCTGCGGCGGCTCCGAGCTCTGGAACTCCTTCAGCAGCGCCGAATCCGTCCAGTCAAAGTCGAAGAACGCTTCGCGGATCTTGTCCTGCAGCTCGGGCTTGAGGTTGTACACAACGCCGTAGCCGGTGGTCGGGAAGGTCTGCGACTTGTAGAGCGTCACGATCTGCTCAGGCTTCACCACGTCGCGAGCCGTCATGCGCTGCAGCACGGAATTGGCGATGGCCGCAGCCGGGTAGTCCTTGTTGGCAACGCCGAGGATGGAGTTGTCGTGCTTGCCGGAGAACACGGGCTCGAAGTCCTTGCCGGCTTCGAGGTTGTATTCGGACTTCAGCAGCGCGGACGGAGCCTTGTAGCCGGAGTTCGAGGTTTCCGAGGTGAAGGCCAGCTTCTTGCCCTTCAGATCTTCGATCTTCTCGATGCCGGAGCCGGGATAGGTGATGATTTCCATCTCATAGCCATAGGCATCGTCCTTGGACGCCATGATGGCGAAGGGCTTGAAGCCCGCGCAGGCCACGGCCAGCGGGTTGCCGCCGGTGTTGAAGCCCGCGACATGCAGACGGCCAGCGCGCATTGCTTCGATCTGCGCGGCGTTGGACTGCACGGGGAAGAACTGCACCTTCTTGCCGGTCTTCTGGGAGAGGTGCTCCAGGAAGCCCTTCCACACATCGGCGTAAACAGCCGGGTCTTCAACCGGCGTGTAGGCGAAGATGAGCGTGTCAGGATCGATCTGCTGCGCAGGATCGGTCGGGGTATCCGCCACCAGATCGCCGTCGGCGTCGGTGTAGCGGCTGTCGAGCTTGAATTCAGCGTGCGCAGGAAGCGCAAATGCAACGGAAAGCGCCAGGGCGGCAAGCAGCTTTTTCATGAATCTCTCCCGTAAGACGAGGTCGGCGGTCATAACCCGGCAGGGACTTGCCGGCAGAGACTTGAACCCGCGGCGACCTTGCGCCGATCACGCGGGGTTATTGGCTACGAACGTCACAGATATGTGACAAAGGCTGACACAAGTATGCGTCAAATCAACTATCGCCGGCAAAGTATAATCACCCTCTATAAGTACTTCCGGCGGAAAATTGTAATATTATCGATATATACAAGCGCAGGGCATGGCCTGAAGCGTGGATAGAAACGATATCGGATACTCGGCGCGTTGAACCGCAATCCACAACCTTCGAGCCGCCACACTCTCACATAATCGCCAGACCGTGGATACGATTGGCGGAACGATTCCATCCGGCGGCAAAGACCTCTATGAAACGATGCACTGGCCCGATTCCTGAATCGACGGCCAGTGAGAGCCGCAGCTTGCGGTCGAGGCGGCTCGTTGCGAAGGGATAGCATCGCATGGCAAATCGGGTTCAGCAGTTCGACACCGTTATCATCGGCGCGGGAGCCGCGGGGCTGATGTGCGCCGCGCATGCCGGGGCAACGGGCGGGCGCGTGCTGATCGTCGATCACGCAAAGGCGCCGGGCGAAAAAATTCGCATTTCCGGCGGCGGGCGCTGCAACTTCACCAATCTGCACGTCAAGCCGCAGCGCTTCATCTCGGCCAATCCGCACTTCGCCAAGTCGGCTTTGAGCCGTTATACGCAGCACGATTTCATCGCCCTGGTCGACCAATACGGCATCGCCTACCATGAAAAGACGCTCGGCCAGCTCTTTTGCGACGCAAGCGCCCGTCTCATCGTCGACATGCTTTGCGATGAAGCTGCCGCAAGCGGCGCGGAGTTGCGGCTCCAAACCCGCATCGGCAGCATCGAGCATGCCGACGGGGGCTTTACCCTAGCAGTAGAGGAAAACGGCGCGGCGTATAACGTTTCATGCCGTCATCTCGTGGTGGCGTGCGGCGGCAAGTCCATCCCCAAAATGGGCGCAACCGGCTTCGGTTATCGCATCGCTGAACAGTTTGGCCTCGCCGTCACCGAGACACGGCCGGGGCTAGTGCCTTTGACATTCGGTGAGGATGTGCTCGCCTCGTTCAAGCCGCTGGCCGGCGTTGCCACGCCTGTCGAGGTTGCTGGCGGCGGTGCCCGCTTTGCCGAAGCGATGCTGTTCACGCATCGCGGCTTATCCGGTCCCGCGATCCTGCAAATCTCGTCGTATTGGCGCGAGGGCGAGCCGATCACCGTCACCCTGCTGCCCGAACAGGATGCCCTCACCGCGTTGCGGGAGCGACGGCAGATAGACGGCCGCAAATCCATGGTGACCGTTCTCGCCGATCTGCTGCCGAAACGGCTGGTGGCATACCTTGCCGAACAGCTCGGGATAACCGGCAATATCGGCGACATGAGCGACAAGAAACTGTCAGCGCTGGTGCAGGCGCTGAACGGCTGGACGCTGCACCCCATCGGCACGGAAGGATACCGCACTGCGGAAGTCACGCTGGGCGGCGTCGATACGGGCGAAATCGACTCGCGCACCATGCAGGCGAAGAAAGTGCTGGGGCTTTACTTCATCGGTGAGGTTGTCGATGTCACAGGATGGCTCGGCGGTTACAACTTTCAGTGGGCCTGGTCCTCAGGATGGGCAGCTGGAACAGCGATAGCGAATATGTATAATTAAAATATACTGATAATTATATTGATATAAAATCATATAATTAAAAATTATTATGCAATATATTTAAATAGATAAATTATTAATTGTTTTCATATCGGAAATATTGATAATATGCATCTAAATATATATTGCAAAAATTAATTTATGACGCTTGCATGACATGCGCATTCCTTGATAGCGTGGATAAGTTATTGTTCAGATGCGCGAGACTTTGTCTCGGTTTCAGGGAATTGCAACCTGTTGACGTCGCCAGCCTTTTTTCTTCAAGGCAAGCCAGCATTACGCCCCTCGCCTCTCCGCGCGCCATATCATGCGCTCGCGCTTGCCATTGCCGCCATATGGTTCGATGCCCCGCCCGTCCGCGCAGGCGATGCAAGGCACCTCATGTATGCCTCGGTCGATGCCACGGCTGATGGAGGATATGGCGGAATTGGCTGGATGATGGCCCCGAACGGGCTGGACCATTCCGGCCCGGTATTTTCCGCAGAAACCGGCCGATCCCTCACACCCGAGAACCGCGCCGCAGCCATGGCGGGATGGCGGGTGTCGACGCATAAAACCATCGTGACGCTGCTAGGCGGTTTCGAGGCCGCAACCACCTTGAGGCCCGTGGCATCGGCCGATGTCTGGTGGGATAACGCAGGCTGGATGGCGACAGGACGCGTTCAGGCGACAACCGACTATGCCTCATGGCGCATCGCCATCGGGCGGAAAGCAAGTGAACGCTTGCCGTGGATTGGCCCGGAGGTATCCTCAGCGGGAGAAGAATCACGCTTCGGCGCTCATGTAACGGCCATCCGGTTGCCTGCCGGTGTGGAAGCGCGCGCTTCCGCCGGGTGGTCAAAACGCGGCGCGTTTGGCGAGCTGTCGCTTTGGCGGCGATTCTAGAGCATTTCGGCATTTCGTTGAAACGCCGAAATGCTCTATCTTCTTGGTTTGACGCGTTTTCTTCACGCAAAGCGGTATCCACTTTGCTTGAAAACGCTTTAGCACGGCGTATGCCGGAACAGAGATGTTGGATCACCCGGCCCATCGCTAACCGCGCCGCCGGAGAGGATACTGCGGGAACACGGTGGATCATGGCCCATCAATCGCTGCCACCTGACGAGCCTCGCAACGAGCGCCCTGCGCCAGTGTGGATTTCCAAGGGCACGCCGGCTTATCGGCGGGCGGAACTGGCTTTGTTTCTGGCCGGCTTCGCCAGCTTCTCGCTGCTTTACTGCGTACAGCCGCTGCTACCGGCCTTTGCCGCCACGTTCAACGTTACGCCGGCGGCGAGTTCGCTGGCGTTGTCGCTGACTACCGGCATGCTGGCCGTATCGATTCTTCTGGGCGGGGCCTATTCACAGGTTCTGGGCCGACGGGGCCTGATGTTTGCCTCCATGATGCTGGGAGCGCTCCTTAACATCGTCGCCGCCGTTATGCCGGATTGGCACGGCCTGCTGATCGCCCGCGCGCTGGAAGGGCTCGTCCTCGGCGGTGTGCCGGCTGTCGCCATGGCGTGGCTGGCAGAGGAAATCGAACCGGCTCATCTGGGCCGGACGATGGGTCTGTACGTTGCCGGCACGGCGTTCGGCGGCATGGCCGGGCGTGTCGGCATGGGCGCGCTGACCGAATTCGTGTCGTGGCGGATCGCGCTGGTCGCACTCGGCGTGCTGTGTCTTGCCTGCGCCGTCGGTTTCATCCTGCTGCTGCCGCGCTCGCGCAATTTCACACCGACACGTAACCTGGACCCTGCATTTCACCTGCGAGCATGGGGCGGCCATCTGTGGAATCGCGGCCTGCTGCGGCTTTATTTCATCGGCTTCCTGCTGATGAGCGTGTTCGTAACGGTGTTCAACTACGCCACATTCCTGTTATCCGAACCGCCCTATGAGTTAAGCCAGACGCAGGTGAGCCTGATTTTTCTTGCCTACGGCTTCGGCATCGTCTCATCCGGCATCACCGGCAGCCTGATGGTGCATTTCGGCGCACGGGGCGTCATTGCCTGTGGCTTTACGCTGATGCTTGCCGGCACGCTGCTCACCCTCTCCGTGCCGCTCATCGGCATCATCGCCGGCATTTCGGTGATGACAACCGGCTTTTTCATCGGCCATGCAGCAGCGAGCAGCTCGGTTGGGCGGCTGGCCACAGTTTACAAGGGGCACGCCGCTTCGCTCTATCTGCTGTTCTACTACGTCGGTTCCAGCATCGTCGGCTCGGCTGGTGGATGGTTCTGGGAGCATGGCGGATGGTCCGCCATCGTCGCCCTCACCGGGGGAATGTCGCTGGCAGGCGCCGCGCTCGCACTTGCCTTCCGCCCGCGAACGCAGGCATGAGCCAAGCGGGCGATGCCCCCTTACCCACGCGATGTCTCATCGGCCTGATGGTGATCGCGGTCGCGCACGGCCAAAAGCCGGTGCCACCCGGCAGCGCCTTCCCCGGCAAGGTTGCGGAGATCCTGCAACGCGGCGGCATCCTTCAATGACAGACGATGCCGCCGATGCAGCAACCGCGTGAGATCGTGGTGAGCGATCTCGGCCTCGCTGCTCGCAAGACCTGCGGCACGGCGGGACTTATGCACCTCAGGCGCGGATGCTTCCGCCCGCACCCTGTCGGCGTAAGCGCGGTTGGCCTCAAGCCCGGCCTCGATCCGCCGCTGCAAGGCCGGCCCGAACTCCGGCCACAGTACAAGCACGGAAGACAGCGCCGCGAGACTGCCAACAAGGTTGTCGAGCATCCGCGCAGAAGCGATTCCCACCCCTGGCTGAAGCATTTCAGTGACCAGAATGAACAGCATCGTCAGGAAGATCACGAAGATCGTGTAATTAACCGTGCGCAAGGCGATGGCTGTCGCCGCCAGCACAACGGATATCACCGACAGCGCAATTTCCGACGAGACGAATTGCAACAGGCCAAGTGCCACGGCGCCGCCAAGCAAACTGCCGAAAATGCGCTCCAGACACCTGATCCACGTAATGCGCGCACTGCCCTGCAGCACAACGATAACCGCCATGGTCGCCCAGTAGGGATAGCCAAGGTTGAAAACATGCGCCGCATAATACACCGCAACCACACCGGCAGACTGGCGCAGAGCCTGACGCAGGCCGCCCTTCAGCCGCTGCCACACCACCCGCAGGCTGACGGGGGGAAGCGGGGCGAGCTGCTCAAGCGGCGGCTTGCGTTCGAGAAGCACGAGCATGGCTTCTTCCAGAGCGATCAGGCAACCGATCATCATGTCGTCGGTCAGCCGGGAGCGTGTTCCGCGCAACCGCTCCATGCCCCATCGCAGTGTCGCGTCACGCGATTTGCTATCATCGAGCACCAGTCGCACGCCGAGCAAGGCCGTCCGCAGTGAGCGCGCGACGATGAGCCGTTCATGTGCCGGCCCCTGGCGGTGGATGAATGCATGGTCCAACGCGATCAGGGCGCTGAAAATGGTCTCCGCCGCGTCGAGCAGGCGCAGGTATCGGCCAGTAACGGCTGCGGGCTCCCCGGCGTAGCGCGCCAGCAAGCCGCGCAGCCTTTCCAGCGCCAGACGCACCGTGCGCCGATGCTCCGCATTGTCGTGTCCAGCATCCGGATTTTTTGCCAGCGAAACAAGATCCGACGCCATATCCGCCAGCCGGTTCACGACAGAGTCGGCGGTCTGATGCAACGGGGTCGCCTCATCCATTCGCCAGATGAAGTTGATCAGCAAATAAGTCCACAGCGCACCGCAAAAGAATGCCGCGGCCTGTAAAGCAGCCCGTTCCAACGGCAGCGGAAAGCCGATGGCGACGACACCGACAACAGCCAGCAAAGTGCCTGTCATCGCGCCATAGGCGACGGCGGAAGACGCCAGAATAGCGACGAACACCAGCAACGGGCCGGTCGTCATGCCTTCCACCGCGCCAAAAGACGCCGCCCAGGAGCCGAGAAAGGCCATGGCGGTGCCAAACACCACAAAACCGCCAAGCAGTTTGCGACGCAGACGATCCGGCGCGGGACTGTCGCACAAACACGTCCAGAAGGCCGCGAACACGGCCCAGCTCAGTTCCGGATGCCCCGTCGCAACGGCCAGCGCCAGCGGCACCGCAACCGCGAGAGCCGCACGGTAACCCTCCGTTCGGTTGAAATACTCGGGCGCCAACCCGACAGATCGCAGTTCGAGGCTCCGGGCCAAACTCCGGACAACAGCGGCAGCCTGACGGCCCTGTGGCATTTTCCGGCCCTACCAATTATGCAGAGAGGGTATCATCATCAGCATTGATACAGATATAGCCCTCCGTCAATGAAGACATGCTCCCGCTAACGGTCAGACCACATCGTTTTCATCATGCAGATCGTTGCTTTTGAAACCAGACAGGGCGAAGCATCGGACTGCCCAGGAGAATGAAGGCTGATAAATATGACTATAATATATATTATCAGAGATAATAACATCTATAATATTTATTCGTGATATATATGAGAACGGAATAATAATATAATTATTGAATTGATGCCAATTTTTTGCAATAAAGGCGCCACTTCATACCGAAGTGTCAGGTCATTCCCTTACTGCACCCGGATATCCAGCAACTCATCCCCGACGTGGCCGCCATGCGCCGCTTTCGATACGCCTCCAAGGCATCATCGAGGAGAACGAAACCGTGGACTGGATTATTGCGACGAAAATATTCGCCGCTCTTTTCGCGATCATGAACCCGCTAAGCTGCATCCCCATCGTTCTGGCAATGACGGCTGGTCAGAGTCAGGCGCAGCAACGCAACGTCATCTTGCAGATGATTATTACGATTGCCGTCGGCGCTGCACTTTGTGCCCTTGCGGGACAAAAAATCCTGTCGATATTCGGCATCGACGTGACGCACTTCCAGTTCGCCGGCGGCCTTATCGTGCTCATGATCGCGCTTGATATGCTGCGTGGTGAGAACAGCCCCACACATGCCGGATCGGAGCAGGAGCAGCAGGCTCCGAAAGCCGGCGAGACGATCGGCATCTATCCGCTCGGTATTCCGCTGACGTTCGGGCCCGGCACGATTGCCGCCATCATCATCATCGGCCAATCTGCACAGGGCGTGAGCGGAGAAATCGGTTTTTATGCGGGTCTCATCGCATACGTGATCTGCTTTTCCATTCTTCTGGCAGCCTCACCGTTCCTCAGCCGCGGGCTGTCACCTTCCGCACTTTCGATTTCCAAGCGCATCATGGGCATGATCCTGGCCGCCATCGCGGTCGAGATGATGGCCGATGCCACGGGAACGCTGTTCCCCGCTTTGCTCAGGCATTGACCCTATTCTTACTTCGGGAAGGCCGGACCGTTCAGGAGTTTTGGCCTTCCTCGCCGCCTTGCGTTTCGGCCTTCGCAGTCTGCCTTACCGCCGCCCGCTGGCTCGCTGCCCGACGCCACGGCCATTCTCCCTCGATTTCCGCTTCCAGCGAGAAACTGAGGAATGTCCGTATCAGCACGATCATGCCAAGCAGCCCGACACTTTCCCACGTCAATGGCGATGTAATCGTGGCGATGATATCCGCACCGATCAACACCTCCAGCCCCAGCAGGATGCCCCGCCCGAGATTGGCGCGATACTGATCGTAAGCCGCTTCTCCGGAACCGCTCACCACATCCCTGACATAACGGACAGTGGCCAGCGCGACGCCGATGATGATGATGGCAACGCCGAAAGCTTCCAGCAGCGACGCCAAAGGCTCCAGCATGGGGGCGATCAGGCTGACTAGTTCACCCCGTTCAGCTGCGGCATTCATGTCGTCACCTCTTCCAGCGTTCAATCAGCAATGTTGGGCAGTTTTATTTCACTGCATTCATGCCATGACAAGGTCATGAACAAGCCTGCCCCCGCGTATATTTATTCAACCTCGTTATGGAAAAGCGGAAAGTGTCGCGCAGAGCGATAAACGGGGCGATACGCTCTCGCGCGAACCCACCAATTTAACCGCGAGCTTTGATGAAATATAATATTGATAGCACGCATCAGGACTCAATTTCATCTGACAGCGCTCCAATCCTTGCGCACACCATATCCAATCCTTGCTTCTCCCGGGCACCTGCATCAACAGAAGAGCCAACTCCAGACATTCATCTTGAGTGGCCACGACATATTTGTCTGTTTTGGCGTCGATTATTACACATATGTCATATTAATGCGCTACATACGCCCATTCGTTGGGCTTGCCGGCAAAACTCATGCCGACGGTCGTCTTCACGCTGTGAGGTGCCTCCGGTGTCTACAATTGATAATGTTATCCAGATCGCACGGTCGGGACTTTTCAGGCTCTTCCTGATTTCTGCCGTTGTGAACGTTCTTTTGCTGGTTCAGCCGCTTTATATGTTGCAGATCTATGATCGCGTTCTGTCGTCCGCGTCATATGATACGTTGTTGTATATTTCTATTCTTGCCGGCGGTGCTGTGCTTCTGCTGGGAATTCTGGATGCGTTGCGCGGCATCATCAGCGGGCGAATTTCCGCCCGTGTCGGCATCGCAGGCAGCGAGCAGGCCTTGCGCGCTTCGCTGAAAAGCTCCTACGCACCGCTGGGCGATATTCAGCCGCTGCGCGACCTTGCAATGATCCGGGGATTCATCGGCGGCAAGCCCATTCTCGGCTTCATGGACATGCCGTTCGCACCGCTGTTCATCGGCATTCTGTATTTTATCCACCCGAACCTGTTCTGGCTCACCATTATCGGCGCCGTTGCGCTGCTAATCGTTGCGCTGGCTAACCAATGGATGTCCGAACGGGCTCTTGGCCGCGCGGGCGACGATTCCATTTCCGCCGGTCTGATGGCGCAGGGCTTCGCGCGCAGCGCCGACAGCATCACCGTGATGGGCATGGTGCGCAACGTCACGCTGGCGTGGGGCGAGCGGGAAGGCAAGGCCATGGCCCAGCAGGGAGCGGCCAACGACCTTTCCTCCATTTTCGCCGGCATTTCCCGCGTATTGCGCATGGGCTTGCAGATCGCCGTCCTCGGCTACGGCGGCTATCTGGTGCTGGAGCAGGAAATGACGGCCGGCATGATCTTCGCTGCATCGCTCATCTCCGGCCGCGGCCTGCAACCGATCGATCAGGTGATCGGCGGCTGGAAGGCATTCGCCGATTTCCGCAAAGCATGGAAACGCCTCTCCGAGGCCCTCGGCGATGACAGCGTCGACAGGGAGCCCACCGCCTTGCCCGCCCCTGCTGGCCGGATCGAAGTTGAAAAGCTGGTCGTCACCACTCCCGGCAGCCGGCAGGGTGATCCCATACTCAAAGGTGTTTCCGCCGTTATCCCCGCCGGCACTTGCGTCGTGCTGATCGGGCCTTCCGGCGCGGGCAAATCCACGCTGGCGCGCGCCATCGTCGGGGCGGTCAAGCCGTGGTCCGGGATCGTCCGCATCGATGGCGCGGATATTACCCAGTGGGACCAGGATGTTCTTGGCCGTTACATCGGCTATCTCGCGCAGGATGCCGATATGCTCCCCGGCACAGTTTCGCAGAACATCGCCCGCTTCAACCCGAACGTGGATGATGAGGCCATCGTGCGGGCCGCCCAGACGGCTGGCGCGCACGATGTCATTCTCGGCCTGCCGAACGGCTACAACACGTGGATCGGGCCGGAGGGCGTGCGCCTTTCCGGCGGACAGCGGCAACGCGTCGGCCTCGCGCGTGCGTTTTTCGGTTCGCCGAAGCTGCTGGTTCTCGACGAGCCGAACGCCAACCTCGACGCCGATGGCGAGCAGGCTCTGGACCGCGCCCTGCAAGCCGCCCGCGCCCGGGGCACGACCGTAATCATCGTGACCCAGCGCAAGCTTGTCGCAGACCGCGCCGACCGCGTGATGGTTATTCGGGAAGGACATATCGAGGACTACGGCACACGGCAGGAACTGATGGAACGGCAGGCCGCGCGGGCAAGAGCTGCCCAGGGTGCATCCGGTCAGGGTGAGCCAGGTCAACCCGCCCCTGCTCCCGCGCAAGCTTCCGCCAGCCGTCCCGATGGCGGCGCCTCGGGCATCCGCATCTCTCAGGTTATTGGATAAGAGCGCGTCATGGTAAAACTCAACAGCACTCAGCCAGCAAAGCCCGATTGGGCGGCTGGTGTCCGCTCCGACACCCGCGGTCCCATGCTGCTCAGCGCCGCATCCAGTTCGCTTTTCGTCTTCGGCTTTCTGGGATGGGCGACTTTCGCGCCCATCTCGGGTGCTGTCGTGGCGGAAGGCGTGGTTGCGGCTGCCGGTCAGAACCTGCGCATCCAGCACCTCGAAGGCGGTATCGTCAGCGAAATTGCCGTGCAGGAGGGCGAGCGGGTTGACGCCGGGCAGGTTCTTTTCACGCTCGACGACACCTCCGCCGCCGCCAACCGCAATCGCATCCGCGCCAAGCTGCTCTCGGCCATGATTCGCGCCGAACGCCTCAGCGCCGAACGCGGGAGCGTGGAAACGCTGGCTTTTTCTCCGGATCTCAAGGACGCGGCAGAGAACGCCGGCATGAAATCCTATCTTGATGAGCAGCGGCAGGAGTTCGAGATCCGCCTCGCCCGCTATCGTCAGGAGCGCCTCATCCTGGGCCAGCGCCTTCATTCGCTGGGGCGGCAGCGCGAGGGTCTTCAGGCGCAGAAAGACGCGGTGGAAGAGCAACTCCATGTCGTGCGCGACGAACGCGAACGCAAGCACGGGTTGCTCGAAAAGGGCCTGACGAACCGCTCGGAATACACGGCGCTGCTGCGCGCAGAGGCCGAGTTGGTAGGACAGGCCGGTCGCTTCGGCGCCGACATCCTCAACGTGGACATTCAGGAAGTTGAGGCGCGCGAGCAGGTTGCCCGTCTTGAGACGCAGCGCGTTGAAACGGCCTCCGCCGATCTCAACCTTCTCCGCGTCGAAATCAGCGAATCGCAGGAGCAATTGAGCGCCGCCGAAGATATCCTGACCCGTACGGTCGTGCGCTCACCGGCAAAGGGCATCGTTGTCCGCAACAATCACAACACCATCGGCAGCGTTGTGCGGCCGGGTGAGATGATGACGGAAATCCTGCCGACCACCGACAGACCGCTGGTTCAGGCGCACATCCCCGTCAAGGATATCGACCACGTGAAGGTGGGGCAGGAAGTGCGCATGCACTTCATCGCCCTCAACGCGCGCGTGACGCCGGAAGTGACGGGCCAACTGGCCTACATCTCTGCCGACCGCCTGACGGATGAAAAGACTCAGGTGCCGTATTTCCTGGCGCGGATTGAGCCCACTCACGACCTGCCGGAAGGCATTTCGGCGGACAAGGTCTATCCGGGTATGCCCGTTCAGGCATTCATCCAGACGGAACAGCGGACTTTCGCCACCTATGTTACCCGGCCGTTGCTGGACAGCTTCAACCGGGCTTTCAAGGAGCCGTAGGCTCCACACCCGCTCTGATAAAAGACCTTCGGGCCAAAAAACCTTCGAGCAAAGCGCACACCGCCTTGCCCGAAGGTTTTTTTACTCCAAAGTCAGCCTTCCAGCTCTTCGCGCAGCATTTCCAGCCGCAGCCACTCTTCTTCCGATGCCGCGCGGTCCTGTTCGGCTCTCGCAAGCAGTGTGTTGACCTTTTCGAACTTGGCGGGTTCCCGGCTGTAAAGCTCGGGGTCGGCCAACAGATTTTGCAGTTTAGCGATATCGCGTTCCAGCGCCGCGATCCGCTCCGGCAGGGTTTCGAGCGCGTGCTTTTCCTTGTAGGAGAGCTTGCGCTTTTTCTCCGTCTCAGCCACGGCTGTTGATGTCGCTGCGGGTTTCGATTTTGCGGCGGGCCGGGTGTCGGCGGCGCGCGCGGTTACGCCCTCGCCGCGTTGGGCCAGCATGTCGGTGTAGCCGCCGGCGTATACCTGCCAATGCCCCTTCCCTTCCGAGACCACCACCGCATTGACCGTGCGGTCCAGAAAGTCACGATCATGGCTGACGAGGATGACCGTGCCGGGATAATCGGCAATCATCTCTTCCAGCAGATCGAGAGTTTCAAGGTCGAGATCGTTGGTCGGTTCGTCCAGCACCAGAAAATTCGACGGTAGGGCCAGTGCGCGCGCCAGCGTCAACCGCCCGCGCTCACCGCCAGACAGCACGGAAACAGGGGTGTTCAACTGGTCGGGCGAGAACAGAAAGTCCTTCATGTAGCTTGCGACATGCTTGACCGTTCCGCCTACGGTTACGGTATCGGTACCGCCCCCGGTGAGCGCGTCCTTGAGCGTCGTCTCGGGTGATAGCGTGGCGCGGCGCTGGTCCAGGAAGGCCATTTGCAGGTTGGCCCCAAGCTTGACGGTGCCGCTGTCCGGCACAAGATCGCCGGTGAGCATGTTGAGAAGCGTGGTTTTGCCTGCGCCATTCGGCCCTACGACGCCAATGCGATCGCTGCGCAGGATGCGGATGGAGAAGTCATCCACGATCACGCGCTCGTCCGCACCCTCGCCGAAGCGCTTGTGCAGGTTCTTTGCTTCCACCACCAGCTTGCCCGAGGTTTCGCCTTCGGTCACCGTAATGGTGACGGACCCCGTAGCGCGGCGGTGCTCGCGGAAAGCCTTGCGCATGTCCGACAGTTCACGCACACGGCGCATGTTGCGCTTTCGCCGTGCGGTGACGCCATAGCGCATCCAGTCATCTTCAGCCGCGATCTTGCGCGCCAGCTTGTGATGCTCGATTTCCTCCTGCTCCAGCACGGTGTCGCGCCATTCCTCGAAAGCGGCAAAACCTTTTTCGAGGCGGCGCGCAATACCGCGATCCAGCCAGACCGTGGCGCGCGACAGGTTTTCGAGGAAGCGCCGGTCATGGCTGATGAGCACGAGCGCCGACTTCATCGAGCGGATTTCGCCTTCCAGCCACTCGATGGCCGGCAAATCAAGGTGGTTGGTCGGCTCATCCAGCAGCAGAATATCCGGCTCGGGCGCCAGCACACGGGCCAGCGCCGCGCGGCGCGCTTCACCGCCTGACAGATTTTTCGGGTTTTCCGCACCGGTGAGGCCAAGCTGTTCCAGCAGCCAGAGCGCGCGATAAGCTGCATCCCCCGGCCCCAGCCCTGCCTCGACATAGGCCAGCGTGGTGTCGAAACCGGAGAGATCCGGTTCCTGCGGCAGATAGCGGACGGTCGCGCCCGGCTGCACGAACCGCGTGCCGCTGTCGGCATGCACATCACCGGCCGCGATCTTGAGCAGCGTCGACTTGCCGGAACCATTGCGCCCGACAAGACAAAGCCGTTCACCCTGCGACACGGAAATCTCCGCGCCGGTGAGCAGCGGCGTGCCGCCGAAGGTGAGATGAATATCCTGAAGCAGAAGAAGAGGTGGAGCCATGTCGTCTCAATAACCGGGATCGGCGGGATATGCCAGAGCAGTTTGCGTTCGAATCGGCCCCTCTGGCGGAGGGCAAATCACGGCAAAACAGGAGGTGCGAAACACGCGCCGCGAACTATGCCATCATCGATAATTGTCGCAGCGCAGGCTGGAGGCCACCGCACGCGTAGTGTCGCGCAAGCTCGGCATCGGCACCATGACGCGGTAAACCGCCAGCCCATGCTGAACCTCGACGCCATGGCGGGCAGGCACGATGAAGCGGACATCGCGCGCCTCGTCGAGCGGCACGTCGAGGGCCTGCTCCGGCGTCAGCACCAGCAGGGACAGTTGCCCCGCCTGCGCCACCTCATCCGTGACGGCATACAGCACGCTGCCATCCGGTGCATGCAGTGAAAGACCGCTGAAACCATCTGGAACCTGAGCGCGGACATGCTGCGCCCCTTTCGCAAGATCGAAGCGGCAAACCATCGTGATAAACGCCGGATCGGGCCACGGCGGGTTGAAAATGCCCTGACCGGGCTCCACCGGCAGGGGCGCGCGCGCCGCCGCCTCACTGGTCAGCCGGGCCACGGCGTCACGCGTGCCGGCATAGGGAATGGCGAACACCGCCACGATATGCACCAACGCCCCCAGCACCAGACCGAAGAGAATGGCAAAGACGAACGCCCCCGAAAAACGGGCCAGCATCTGCCACGGCCAGCGCCGCGCAGGCTGCCTGCGCAAGCCAAGGGCACTGTCTATCCGAAGAGCGCGCGTTTCCTTCATGGGCAAGCCAGCCTGTCGATCCGCAGCAGGCCGCCGTCCTCAATCACGCCTGTCATCGCCGATACCGACGTACCGTAAAGACGCAGGATCAGCCGGAACCCGCCTTGTCCGGGCAGCATCAGCCAGTTTCCCGGCTGCACATCGCGCGCCAGCGCAATGTCGATGGCCCCATCGGGTGTGCGGAGGATTTCGTGCGATGTGAACCCGTTGCGCCCGGTGGCGTTGGAGGGCATGTCGCCCGCGTCGTCGAAAACGGTCAACGTCCACGCCCGGGAGACGGGAACACCGCCCCTCACCGCATATGTACAGGCGCTATCGAACGCGCGTCCTTCGCTATCCTCGACGGCGTGAAAGGCCAGCCCCTCGCCTGCGCCGAGCGGCAACGCGCCCTCGCGAGCCACGACCGCCCGCGCGTATGGATCGACCGCGGCAGAGCCAATCTCCGGCCACGCCTGCCAAGGCCCCACACGCGCCTGCCCGAATGGCGGCTCGCCCATCGTCATGTAGTAAGCCGACCCCAGCCCCGTGACGGCGGCCACGGCAAGCGCGACGAGAATGAGAAAAACGGTACGCACGGAATCAGCACGCAAACCCAAGGGAACAACGAAGAATCGCGTTATCGCCCAGGCCTTGCCGCCATGCAAGCGCCGCGGCGGCGCTGGCGGACATCATGGCGGGTTAGGCGCCTGGGCCGGCACGTTTCGCGCCGCCAGTCGCTGCGGCGAATCCTGTGACGTGTCGTCTTTTGCTGTCTTGTCCTGCGATACTCCTGACGGAACCTCCCCGCCCGCGCCGGCTGTCGTCGGTTGGCTACCGGAACTCTCGGCCTCGCGAAACAACGCATCGAGCCCTTGCAGCAACTCCCAGGACTGGCGGGACAGATTGGCCGCATCGACATTCTCGCCCGCCTCCGCAGGCGCGGCGGCGATAGCCTCGGCTCCCGGCGTCACACCCGGCATGGGGCGAATGGTCTGGCCGGCATGGGCTGGCAGCATCATCGCCTTCCAGATCTGCGCCGGCAGCGTGCCGCCGGTCATGCGGTTGGCTGGCTTGTAATCGTCGTTCCCAAGCCAGACCGACGCCACCAGATTGCCGGTGTAGCCGACGAACCAGGCATCGCGATAGGCGTTCGTCGTCCCCGTCTTGCCCGCCACCGGGACACCATCAATGCGCGCGCGCCGACCCGTGCCCGCTTCCACGACCTTGATCATCATGCGGTTCATGCCTTCCGCCACTTCAGGGGGCAGAATGCGTTCCGGCGTGGGGGCATCCTTGCTGCGGCTCCAGATGATGTCGCCATGGCCATTGCTGATCTCGATGGCAGCATAGGGCTTGGCGCGATATCCGCCATTGGAGAACGCAGCAAAGCCCGCTGCCATATCCAGAACGCGCACACCCTCCGCGCCGATGGGCAGCGGCGCGGTGTTGCGCAATTCCGTGGTGATGCCCATGAGGTGGCTCATCTCGATGACGCGTTCCAGCCCCTTGCGCGCATTGCCGTGGCCCATCATCAGGGTCAGCCGTACCGGCGTTGTGTTGACCGAGCGTTGCAGGGCGGTGGTGAGCGTCATTCGTCCGGCGAAGCTGCGCCCGTAGTTATTGGGGCACCAGTTGCCGATGCACGTCGGGCCGTCGACGATCATGCTGTCCTCTTTCACCAGACCGTCAGTCATGGCGGCAGCGAAAACGAACGGCTTGAACGACGACCCCGGCTGGCGCAGCGATCCGGTAGCGCGGTTGAACTGGCTCTCGCCATAATCGCGCCCGCCGACCATCGCACGCGCCGCCCCGTCCGGGCTGAGAACGGCGATGGCGCCCTGCTTCACGCCCCAGCGCTTGCCTTCCTGCAACAATCCTTCTTCCAGCGCGGTGTCGGCCATGTGCTGGATGGAGAGGTCAAGCGGCGTGCGCACCACGAGCACCCGCTCACCGTGCAGTGCTCCCTCGCCAGCCATGGCGCGAATCTCGTCGAACGCCCAGTCCAGATAATAATCCGGGCTGGCGTCGCGGCCTCGATCCATCGGCGTCGCAGGGTTGCGCCGGGCGATTTCGGCCTGCCCCTCGCTGATGAAACCAGCCTTGACCATGGTGCCCAGCACGTCGGACGCACGGCTGCGCGCCGTCGGCAAGTTGACATGCGGCGCGTATTTGGAGGGAGCCTTGAACAACCCGGCCAGCATCGCCGCCTCAGGCAAGGTGACATCGCGCACCGACTTGCCGAAGTAGAACTCCGCCGCAGCCGCCGCACCAAAAGTGCCGCCGCCCATATAGGCGCGGTCGAGATAAAGCTTGAGGATCTCGTTCTTGGTGAGGCGCGATTCGAGCCACAGCGACAGGAACGCCTCGTTGATCTTGCGCTGGATCGACCGCTCATTGGTCAGGAACAGATTCTTCGCCAACTGCTGGGTGATGGACGATCCGCCCTGCACCACGCCATCAGCGCGGGCATTAGCCGACAGCGCTCGGAGCGTACCCACCAGGTCGATCCCGAAATGCTGATAGAATCGCCGGTCCTCGGTTGCCAGCACGGCCTTGACAAGAACCTCCGGAAACTCGCTCAACTCCAGCGAGTCGTCATGCAAAATACCCCGCCGGCCGATCTCCGTGCCATAGCGGTCGAGGAAGGTGACGGCGAACTCGGGCTTCTTCAGCCAGTCTTCAGTGGTTTCGCGGAACGCGGGCTGCGACAGCGCAAGCAGCAGCATGCCGCCCGCCACCGACAAGGTAGCGCCCTCGCTGGCGATTTCCACCGCCACGCGGCGCATGCCCGTCACGGCCAGCCGGTCTGTCTGCGCGGATATCCGCCGCCAGACTTCGCCAAGCGCCGAACCTGCGTTATAGAGAGAGGCGTCAATCCACGAGTCTGCGACAAGCGCAGCGCGCTTCAGACGCGTAAGAAAAGGCACCTTACGATAATTAAACACCGCAATCGCCCCATGAGCGAGCCTGAAGATTGTCTCAGTGGTAAAATACCTTCCGCGCCGCCGCAATCGCGTCCACCGCGCTAAACGTGGTCATGCTTAACCGGGACTTCAATTCGCGGAAGAATGTGGCGGTAACCTCACACATTGGCCACCATATTGTGTGAAAATGCACATGAATGTGACGCAGGATAATACCTGTTGGAGAATTATTTTGACGGATTCGGGATTACCGTTCTGGAAGACAAGAAAACTGCATGAAATGTCCGAACGGGAATGGGAATCCCTGTGCGACGGCTGTGGACGGTGCTGTCTAGTCAAACTGGAAGACGAAGACACAGGCCGCATTTACGCAACAGATGTCACCTGCAGACTGCTGGACGCCGGCACGTGCCGCTGCATCAACTATCCGCGCCGGCAGGAAATCGTTCCCGATTGTATTCGGTTGACGCCGGACGAAGTCGCCCGCATCCCCTGGCTGCCGCCGACATGCGGTTATCGACTGGTTCGGGAGGGGATGGATTTGCCCTGGTGGCATCCGCTGGTGTCGGGCGATCCGGAAACCGTCCACACGGCGGGCGTGTCGGTGCGCGGGCGGGTCTCGGCCAGCGAAGACGATATCGACGTTGACGATCTGCAGGAGCGCATCGTCGCATGGCCGACGCTGACGCCCGAAGAGGAAGCAGCAGAAGCCGCCACCGACCGCAAGCGCAGACGTGAGCGACGCGGCCGGAACGGTTGATGCCAACCGGCCGCGCGCCTCTTAGGTTGTCGCCAGCAGATCACGCAGATCCAGCCTTTGTGTCGTCATGGCGAGATTGCCATTGCGATCGCGCGGCCATTCCTCCGGCGGGCGATCCCAATAAAGTTCGACGCCGTTCTGGTCCGGGTCTCGCAGATAAAGCGCTTCACTGACACCGTGGTCGCTGGCACCATCAAGCTCCACACCTGCCGCCAGCAGCCGGCGCAGGGCATCCGCCAACGCGGCGCGGGTGGGATAGAGTATCGCCAGGTGGTATAGCCCCGTCGAGCCCGGCGCGGGCGGCTTGCCGCCGGCGCTCTCCCACGTATTCAGCCCGATGTGATGGTGATAGCCACCCGCCGAGATGAATGCGGCCTGGCGGCCATACCGCTGCGTCACCTCGAACCCGAGAACGCCGCAATAGAACGCCAGCGCCCTGTCGAGATCGGCGACCTTGAGGTGAACGTGGCCGATGCGCACGCCTGCGTCGATGGGGCGCGGCGTCTGCCCGTCAGGGGTGTTGACGTTTGTATTCACAGCGCCCTCCCCGATCATGCGCGCTTGCCGTCGAGGCTCCAGGCGCCCGGACCGGCAAACACGATGTAGAGGAACACGAAGGAAAACAGCGCCGCCAGCTCGCCGCCGTTCGTCAACGGATAGAAACCGCGCGGCAGGTGAAACTGGAAGTAGGCAACGGCGGTGAGACCGGAAAGGATGAATGCGGCAGGACGCGTGAACAGCCCCAGAATCAGCAGGATGCTGCCAACCGTTTCGATGATGCCGCCAATGCCAAGCTGAGAGAACAGCGGCACATTGGCAAGCGACTCGACGTAAGGAAACTGGATCAGTTTGGAAAGCCCGTGCTGCAGCAGGAACAGGCCGGATGCGATCCGCAGAATAGACAAAACCTGCGGCTGGAAGGAATTCAGTTTGGCGGCGATAGACATCGGCAATTCTCCAGGAACAACAATCGTTAGAGATAAGCGGGTAAGGGCTAACCACCTGAATTTGTGCGGCTTCCGGTTGAGCAGATCAGCCTGCTCGACAGCAATGCACCGGATGGTCGTGGCCCCGCCCGCTGGAACTGCCATGCACTATGATTGAAATTCGGGATGACAATAATCCGGTATTTATGCATATTATTTATAACTGATAGTGTGAAATTAGCGTCCGGAGCGTCCACATGCTCGACAGGTTGACAGGCATGAGCGTGTTCTCGAAGGTTGTGGCCTCCGGCAGTTTCACCGCTGCAGCGCGGCTTTCCGGCATGTCGCAAACCATGGTGACCAAGCATGTCGCCGCGCTGGAAGAGCGCCTCGGCGCCCGCCTGTTGCACCGCACGACGCGCCGCCTGACATTGACGGATGCCGGGCGCAGCTTTCATGAGGCCTGCCTGCGCATTCTCGCCGATGTCGAGGAAGCGGAAGCCGACGCTGGCGCAGGCAATGTCCGGCCCCACGGCGTGTTGCGGCTCAACGTGCCCTTCTCGTTCGGCATACGCCAGATCTCGCCGCTGCTACCGGCATTTCAGGAGGCGTATCCCGAACTGGACATCGAGTTGGGCCTCAACGACCGCGTGGTCGACCTCATCGAAGAAGGATGGGATGTGGCGGTGCGGATTGGCACTTTGGCTGAGTCGCGTCTCATCGCCCGCAAGCTCGCCCCTGCCCGCAACCTGTTATGCGCATCGCCGGACTACATTGCCCGCCATGGCACGCCGCGCACCTTGAAGGATCTGAGTCGTCACAATTGCCTCGGCTACACGTTGTCGCAGCGCCACGGCACGGATAAATGGCCCTTCGGCACATCCGGCGAGATGGCCCGCGTCTCCGGCAATCTGCGTGTCAACAACGGCGACGTGCTGGTGATCGCCGCCGAAGCTGGACAGGGCATCATCTACCAGCCCAGTTTCCTCGTCGGCGACGGCGTGCGTGCCGGGCGGCTGACGGTGATCGAACTGGACCAGCCGGTCGTCGATGTCGGCGGCGTCTACACGGTTTTTCCGCACGACCGCCGCCCACCCGCCAAGGTGCGCGCGCTTGTCGACTTCCTGACAGCCCATTTTTCACCCTCCCCGCCATGGGATGAAGGCCTGCCCATATGAGCTATTCTGGCGCTGATTTCACTCAAATCGCTCGATCGAACTAAATGAAATCCTTGATGAAATATGGCGTTTGGAGCCAGTATTCCGATTTCGCCGGAACGGAACACTATTCCTTCGCCAGATCCAGAAAGTGCCGGCCTTGGCGATCTTCGACATCGACAATCCACAGGTCCGGATCGAATTCGATTTCTCTTTGCAACCGCGCGTGGGCGGCGGCAGGGGTCGGTTCCGGCTTCAGCGGCAAGGGGGCGAACAGTCTCACACCCGTTTCCTCGTCGGCGAGGCTTTGCGGCGCGGGACCATACAGGGTCACGATTCCGTCCAGCTGATCGACCACGACGAAGATCGCGCCCGCCTCTTCCGCCCCGCGCCGACGCAGCACGGCGAACGCCCCTTCCACGGCGCAGCGCCGCAAATAGGCCGACACCCAGATTCCGCTCTTGAGCCGCATCACCATGCCTTTCAATAATGGGATGATTTTTCCGCGCGCAAGCACTAAACGATGATTCTGAACTGGCGCGGATTTCCTTGAAATGAAATCATCCGGTTCTTTGGACAAGCGCGCGCAATCGTGAAGCGCGCGCGGTGGGAGTTTAAATGGCCGTTCTCGTCACAGGCGCCGCAGGGTATATCGGCAGCCACATGGTGCTCGAACTTCTCGACAATGGTGAAACGCCCGTCGCGCTCGACAATCTCTCCACCGGCCGCCGCGAGGCCATCGCCCTCGGCGTGCCTGTGCACAACGGCGATATCGGGGACGAGGCGCTGATCGCCCGCATCATTCACGACCACGATATCGACACCATCATTCACTTCGCCGCGCGCATCAGCGTGCCGGAATCGGTTATCGATCCGTTGGGGTACTACCTCAACAACACGATGAAGACCCGCTCCCTGATCGAAACGGCCGTGCGCCACGGCGTGAAGCGGTTCATCTTTTCCTCGACCGCAACCATCTACGGCGATGCCGCCGTCTCACCGATTCCCGAAGACACGCCGTTATCGCCCATCAACCCTTATGGCTGGACCAAGCTCGTGGTGGAACAGATCCTGCGCGACACCGCCCGCGCGCATGGCCTACAATATGCGATCCTGCGTTATTTCAACGTCGCCGGCGCGGACCCGGAAGGGCGTGCCGGACAATCGACACCCACGACTCATCTCATCAAGGTGGCGCTTGCCGCGGCGCTCGGCCAGCGCCCCCACATCGACATCTTCGGGCAGGACTATCCGACCCGCGATGGCACCTGCGTTCGGGACTACGTGCATGTGTCCGATCTCGCCGGCGCCCACTCCTTGGCGCTCGCCCATCTCCGTGCCGGCGGCGACAATCTGACGCTCAACTGCGGTTACGGGCGCGGCGCGTCGGTGCGTGATGTCCTGGCGACCGTGCGCGATGTGACCGGCCAGCCGATCAACAGCCGCAACGCACCCCGGCGGGATGGCGATCCCGCGTCACTCGTCGCAGCCAACGCGCGCATCCTCGCCCTTGGCTGGAAACCGCGTTTTGACAGCCTGCCCGTCATCATCAGCCATGCGTGGGAATGGGAGCGGAGGCTCGCACCCGGCTGAGACGCATCAATCGATGCCGGCGCAAGGCAGATTACAACCCGGCAAATGCAAAACGGGAGCGTTGATACGCCCCCGCTTCATACCGTTTTCCGTTATGCCTGAAAGGCTTCTCAGCTCTTTCAGTGGCGCGGACGGGACGAGAAGCAGCCCGACCGCAGACGATCAGGAAGCCGCTCGGCAAAATCAGCCACGGCATCCTCGCCATAAACCTCGACGAGGCTGTGGAAAGCTGCGAACAACGCCGCATGAGCGATGCAATCGTCGTCAAGCCCGTCGAGACGTGCCTCCGCGAAGGCTTCCTTCAGGTAGAACAGCGCTGCCCGCTTCTCGTCCATAACCCCATGGATGTCGCCAGATTCGTTGTGGTCTATGATCATGCTCGCGCTCTTCCGGCCCTTCGACTGTCTTTAACACGCCATCATCATAGGGCCTTGAGGCCGCCACAGCCAGCAAGTTATTGCAATGCGGTTAACACGCAAGCGAATACGCATGTTGATAACAGGCCGTTGCATAGCGGCAACAACCTGCCGCGTGCGAGGACAACTCTTTACGCCGCCACGGCAATCCGGCCAAGGCCGCCGCGATAGGACAGCGCTTCGGCGATATGCACACGTCGCACCTGCTGCTCAGCATCGAGATCCGCCAGAGTCCGCGCCATGCGCAGGACGCGGTGGTAGCCTCTCGCAGACAGGCGCATGGTTTCCGCCGCATCGCGCAACAACGAAAGCCCCGCAGCATCGGGCCGGGCGACTTCTTCCAGCACCGGCGGCGGACAGCGGGCATTGGTCATGTCTCCGGGCAGGCCGAGCGCACGGAAACGTTGTGACTGTCTGTCCCGCGCCTGCCCCACCCGTGCGGCGACGGTCGCGGAGGATTCCGACGGTTGCGTCCGGATCAGATCGGCCGCTGTCACCGCCGGTGCTTCTATGACGAGATCGATACGGTCGAGCAGTGGGCCGGAAAGCCGCGCCTGATATTGGGCCATGCAGCGATCGTTCGGCTGGCGGCGGCAGGCGAAGCCCGGCTCCGTGGCATTACCGCACCGGCACGGATTCATTGCAGCTACAAGCTGAAATCTTGCCGGATAGACGGCACGGCGGTTGGCGCGGGAAATCAGCACTTCCCCGGTTTCCATCGGCTGGCGCAAACCGTCCAGCGTCTGCGGCTGGAACTCGGGCAATTCGTCGAGGAACAACACGCCATTATGCGCCAGCGATACCTCCCCCGGACGCGCATGCGCCCCGCCCCCGACCAGGGCGGCCATGGAAGCGGAATGGTGCGGAGCCCTGAACGGACGCCGGTCAGTCAACGCGCCCTCCTGCAGCAAGCCTGCAACGGAATGAATTGTCGACACTTCCAGCAGTTCACGCGGGGTGAGCGGCGGCAGGATCGATGGCAGCCGGCTGGCAAGCATGGATTTGCCGCTTCCCGGCGGGCCATGAAACAGCAAATTGTGATTCCCCGCAGCCGCGATTTCCAGCGCGCGGCGGGCGCTTTCCTGCCCGCGCACATCCTTGAGATCAGGCAGCGCGCCGCTCTCCCGTCCCACGCCGGGCTGGGGCCGGGACAGCACCTGCACACCTCTGATGTGATTGGCCAGTTGCACCAGCGATACCGGCGCGACAATATCCAGATCCCCGCTGGCCCAAGCTGCCTCAGGCCCGCACGCCGCCGGGCAGATGAGGCCCAGCCCACGCGCGGACGCAGCCATCGCGGCGGGCAGAACTCCTGCCACGGGTGTCAGCGCGCCATCGAGGCCCAATTCCCCGAGAACCGCATATCCGGCCAGCGCATCCCCCGGTATCGCGCCAATCGCCGCCATGATCGCCAGTGCGATCGGCAAGTCATAATGCGAGCCTTCCTTGGGCATGTCCGCCGGCGCAAGGTTGACCGTGACGCGCTTGGCGGGCATCGCCAGGCCCGAAGCAACCAACGCCGCCCTCACCCGCTCACGAGACTCGCCGACCGCCTTGTCCGGAAGGCCGACGATGGAAAAAGCCACCGCCCCGGATGAAACCAGCACCTGAACATCGACTGGACGCGCCTCGATCCCCTCGAAAGCAACCGTCGCCACACGCGCCACCATACCCCTGTCACCTGCTCCCCTTGCAAACTGTCAGGCACCATAGATTGCACCGAACAGACTCGCAAGAACAATAAAGGAACATATAACAGATAATTGTCAATTTGCAGATATACAAATATAAAAATAGCCATTTCAGAAACAACATGAGACTAAATTAAAATATTTTGTTAAATAATACTGCAATTTTTCTCTGAAATAAAATAATAAAATTTCATTAACAATTCAGGCAGCATTGAGACGACCACCTTAATGAAAATTAATTTGAACATATCGCTCCATGAATGCATTCTTTTGTTGTCGCAACATTGCGCAGTCGAAAGGATCATGGGACATGAAAAAGACCCTCGTTGCCGCCTCCGCCGCCGCTCTTCTCGTCGCAGGCGTGGCCCCGACCTTCGCCCAGGCCGACAAGCAGGATAAGCCCGCAGCAGAGCGTTCGGATTCAGACCGCCAGCGCGGCCCGCGCTTCAGCGCTGAAGACCGTGCTGCATTCACGGCGGCACGCATTGCGGCACTCAAAGCCGGTTTGCAGCTGACGTCCGCACAGGAGGCCAACTGGGCCGGACTTGAGACGGCACTCCGCAACGCCGCAGACGAGCGGGCCGAACAGCGCGCTGAGCAGCGTGGCGAGCGGTCGCGTCCCGACGGGCTTGAGGTTCTCAACCGTCAGGCAGAACGCCTGCGCGATCAGGCAGAACGCCTCACCAAGATTTCGGAAGCAGCCAAGCCGCTGTTCGACAGCCTCGATGACGCTCAGAAGCGCCGCTTCGGTGTGCTGCTGCGCGACACGCTCTCCTTCGGCCCTGGCCCCGGTCCCCAGCACGGCGCTGGTCACGGCCCGGGCCCTCACAAGGGCAAGTAATTAAGGGTAAGTAATATTGTTCCTGCCGCTATTGTCGGCGGGTCTGCGTCAAGCAGAAAGGCGGGTGTGGATGTCCACACCCGCCTTTTCTATATTCAAATGTCCGGTTATCCGGAGCGGGCCGCAGAGATCACTCGCGCAGAACCAGCACCGATGACGTCGCATGGCGAACGATGGTCGCAGCATTTGAACCGATGAGATAGGTGGAGACGCCGGGTTGGTGCGACGAAACGACGATCAGGTCCGCCCCGATTTCCGCCGCCTCTTCCAGCACTTCATTATAAACAGCGCCGATGCGGACGACTGTCGAGACGCGCTCCGGCGGCAGCGCCACTTCCTTGGCGAATTCCGCCAGCTCCTCGGCAGCCAGACGCGCCTGTTCCTCATCGAAATTCGGCGGTACGAACTCGACGAACGACACCGGCAGGATGGAGCGGATATAGATCAGCCGCACGGTGCCGCCGGACTCGCGCGCCAGCGCCGCTGCCCTTGTCACTGCCTGACGGGCGATTTCGAGATCTGCCAGATCGACCGGAACGAGTATTTTCTTGAACATGGCGCGTCTTCTCCTTCTCGAAGCATCCCGAATGATATCGCCGGAATCAGTAAACCGGAAAGCCCTTCTTCCGGCGTTGTCAGATATCAATTAACCGCCGCTGACAACCCTTCGGTTGAAAGGTGATCGACAGCGTTCAGTTACGCTATGAGAAGAGAGTGTTGCTTCACGCTTGCCGCGCGGGTGTATGAACAACAAGGCCGTCGAGATCGTCGCGTATCCGGATCTGGCACGAGAGGCGCGAGTTGGGCCGCACGTCGAGCGCAAAATCCAGCATGTCCTCTTCCATCGGGTCCGGTTCGCCGACAGCGTTCTGCCATGCCTCATCCACATAGACGTGGCACGTCGCACAGGCGCAGGCGCCGCCGCACTCGCCGACAATGGCTGAAACGGAGTTGCGAACAGCCGCTTCCATGACAGTCGAACCCGTGGCGGCCTCCACGACCATGACCCCACCGCGCGCATCGACAAATTTAATGAATGGCATGAAAAACCCTGCTATTCGAGCAAGTTATGACAAAATGCGGAGGCTGCGCCATCCACCCCGGCCTGCACCCCGGCCTGCCGGAAACTCTGTTACTTTAGAATCTCTAACAAAACATCATGCGACAGGCCAGCCGGGGCTTGAGTCAGGCTTCTCCATGTTGCTCCGCCATGCAACGGAGCGGCGAAGACCTCCTGTCAGAGGCATAAAGCCTTGCAGCGAAAGGTTTGCATCGGCGTTTACCATAAGATTAATATCTTATTAAGGAAACGCCGAAGCGGCTCTCGGCGGGTTTTCTTTATGCACTGTAAAGTTTAATCTCGTTGCAGAAATGAGTGTATGGCCAGGCTCAACGGTCTGTCATGTCGCGCTGCATGCCGAAAGGCGTCAAGCGCACGTAAAGAGGCGGAAAGATGGTTCAGAACAGTAAGCGTATCGACACAACGGCGGAAGCCCTGTCTGCCATTGAAGAGGCGCTGAACCTTGTCAGCACGCCGAAAGACAAGCCGGCCCAAACCGCGCCTGCTCAAGCCGCGCCTGCTCAAGCCACCCCCGCCAAAGCCGCCCCTGCCCCATCCCCGGCAGGCAGTGCGGCGGCCAAAGACGCGACGCCACCCGGCCAGAAGTCTGCCGCTGGAACCGAAACTCCGCAACCATCGAAACCGGCCATACCTGTATCTCCCTCCGTCTCATCGTCTGTTGCAGGTTCTTCGCCGGCCACGAGCGCGCCACCGGACAGCAGCGAGTTACGGGCCCCGGCATTCGCCGCATCGAACCCATTCGACGACCAGCGCAAGACAACCGATGCCTCAGAGTTCGCGGAACTGCTCAACCGCGCGACCGATGACATCGGCTCGTCGCGGCAGGGCCTGCCGCGTGCGGAACTCCCCCGCGCAGACTCCCTCACCCCGCGCGCAGATCTGGGTTCATCGCGGGACGACGGCCGAACCGTCGTGACCCCCGGCCCGGCCCAGCCCGCCAATGACGACAGGGAGGCCGTGGGCGCGCTGCTGCAACTGCTTCAGCGTCAGCCATCCTCGGCGCCCTACTGGGCAGCGGCCGGCATGTCCGTGTTGTGGACGGGCGCGGTGGCGCTGTTCTTCTTCCTCCAGCGCGATGTCGCGAACGTCGGATGGCTGTCCGCGGCGGCCTCGCTCGACATGCCGGACCGGGCGCTTTTCGCCGGAGCGGTCGCGGGGCCTGTCATCCTTGCGTTCGTACTCGCCACGCTGCACGCCCGCACCCAGGAACTGCGTCAGGTCGCCCGGGCGATGACAGGCGTGGCCGTGCGTCTCGCCCAACCCGAAACGCTGGCCACCGATTCCGTCGCCAGCCTGTCGCAGGCTGTACGGCGCGAGATGGTCGCCATGGGCGACGGCGTCGAGCGGGCGCTGGCGCGCGCCGGTGAACTCGACACGCTGGTTCGCACCGAGATCGCGACCCTTGAACGCTCCTACGCCGACAACGAAGTGCGCATTCGCGGCCTCATCGACGAGCTGGTGGTGCAACGCAATGCCATCGTCGGAACCGCCGAGCGTGCCCAAACGGCGATTACCGCGGCTCACAGCTCGCTGGTGAAGGATATCGAATCCCGCAGCGGCACGTTGACGGAATCCCTGTCAGCGGTCGGCGCGCACATCACGGAAGCCATCGGCGCGAGGGGCGAGGAGCTGTCACGGTCCCTGACCGAGGCCGGCGAGAGCGTCGTTCGCAACATCGAAACGCAGGGTGACAGTCTCGGCACGCGGCTGGCAGACATCAGCCGCAGCATCGACGAGCGGCTGGCCAGCGTCGGAGAAAATCTCTCCTCATCCCTCGACCGCAAGACGGCCGAAATCAGCCGCGAGCTGACGGCAACCGGCGAGCAGCTCGCGAAGGTACTCGGGGACAGCACCACGCAGGCAACCAAGGCCTTCTCCGATACAAGCGTGACGGTCGCGCAGTCCATCGCCCAACAGGCGGAAGAGGTCAACGGCATCCTGAAGACCACCGGCGACTCGCTTGCCGTTTCGCTGAGCCTGCACGGCGAAGAGGTCAACCAGCGCCTGATCCAGACAGGTCAGGACATCACGAGCGCCATCGACGAGAGCGGCACGGGCCTTGCCGAACGTCTGGCGCAGACTGGCGATGCCATCCGCAAGGTCATCGTGGATGACGGCTCTGCCCTTGAAGCCGACATCGCCCAAACCGGCGAGCGTCTGTCGAAGACGCTTACGACGCAGATCGAAACCGCCCGCACGACTTTCGAAGGCAACACAACCGCGCTGTCCACTGCCTTTTCGCAGCAGACAAACACGTTGCAGGGCTTCATTCAGCAACAGGTCGAGGCCACGCAATCCACGCTTGCGTCTGTGGGACGCGAGGTCGTTCTGGCCATTGCCACACAAGGCGTGCGCGTCAACGAGGCGCTGACGGAAAGCGTCAGCGGCGTGGCGCAGACCATCGGCGAGCGGGGCAAGGAAGTCGATGAAGCTCTTGGCCGCCGCCTCGCCTCCTTCGAATCCTTCGTCCAGCAGGGCGGGGAGCATCTCGACCGCACGCTGAGCAATAATCTGGGTCTCATCCAGTCGACGCTCGGCGAGCGCACGGCGGGCCTCGACAAGCTGCTCGGCAGCAGCCAGAAGAACCTTGAGAACATCTTCACCAACCAGATCGACACTTTGCAAGCGGCGGTCACCGACAGGTCGCAGGCCGTCGACAAACTGTTCGGCGCGCGGCTGCAGGAGTTCAACGGCTTCACGGGCAAGCTCGACAGCACCTTGGGAGATCTGGGCGAAGCCCTCGGCGGGTTCATCTCCGTGCTCGACAATTTCAAGTCGACCTTCAACGGGCTTGAAAACACACTTGGCGGGTTCAACACCGTTCACGGCCAGTTCGAAACGACGTTCGCCTCCGGCAAGACGCAGCTCGACACTGCCCTTGGCAAGGGCCTCAAGGAACTTGGCGAGATTCTGGATGCGCGCGGCAAGGATCTGTCTGGCCAGTTCAACGAGCACGTATCCGGCGTTCGCACGGCCCTGACACAGGGCGCGCATGCACTGGGCGGCATCACCCGCCAGATCGTTCAAGCGGTGGAGACGTCCGTTTTCGACAGCGCCGAAAAGCTCGAAAGCGCTCTCAGCACCCAGCTTGCAGGGTTCGAGCAAGCAATTGTGACGCGTGGCGAGGCCATCGACGGCCAGTTGGCCGCACGCCTCATCAGCCTCAACGACACGCTCGACAAGGGTGACGCGAAGCTGGAGATCACGGTCGGTCATCTCGTTACAGCCGTGGATGACACGGTTGGCTCAGGCGCCGACAAGATCGAAAGGCTGCTCGACACCCGCCTCGCAGAGTTCGAGCAGACCGTGGCGGCGCGCGGCGAGGCCATCGACGGCCAGCTGGCCGAGCGCCTCAACAGCCTCAACGACACGCTCGACAAAGGCGGCGTGAAACTTCAGGCAACCGTCGGGCAGCTCGTTGCAGCCGTGGATGACACGGTTGGCTCAGGCGCCGACAAGATCGAGAGGCTGCTCGATACCCGCCTCGCAGGGTTCGAGCAGGCCGTGGCAGCGCGCGGCGAGGCCATCGACGGCCAGCTGGCCCTGCGCCTCAACAGCCTCAACGACACGCTCGACAAAGGCGGCGTGAAACTTCAGGCAACCGTCGGGCAGCTCGTTACAGCCGTGGATGACACCGTTGGCTCAGGCGCCGACAAGATCGAAAGGCTGCTCGACACCCGCCTCGCAGAGTTCGAGCAGGCAGTGGCGGCGCGCGGCGAGGCCATCGACGGCCAGCTGGCCGAGCGCCTGGCGAGCCTGCACGACACGCTCAACCTGGGCGGGACTCAGCTCGAAACCACTGTGGACAGGTTTGTCTCTTCGGTGGATGGAGCCGTTCTGGCCTGCACGTCACGCATCGAGGATACATTGACCGGCCAGTTCGCCGGCATCGAGAAAGTCGTCGCCGCAAGCACCCAGGCGCTCGACGACAACCTCTCTGCCCGCCTCAATGGCCTGCGCTATACACTGGACAAGGGCAGCCTTGCGTTCGAGAACGCCATCGAGGTTCTCTCCGCATCCATCGACGGGACCATCAGCAACGGTGCAGCGCGTTTTGAGAACGTCGTGAGCGCACGCATCTCCGGCTTCGAGGATGTGGTAAGCGAGCGCAGCGCGGAACTGGACGAGCGGCTGGGACAGCGGCTGGACAACCTGCACGAGACGTTGGGTCAAAGCCAGCACCTGATGAACGGTGCCGTGACGCGCCTCTCTACTTCGGTCGAGGAGACCGTCAGCCGGCTCTCCGCCACCGTGGACGCATCCATCGGCGACGGCGTGGACAGGATCAGCGGCACGCTCCGTGGCCATCTCGAACGCTTCGAGAGCGGATTCGGCCAGCACGCGCATGCGCTCGATGCACAGATGTCCGAACGGCTGGCGGCATTCCAGGCCGGCATCGCGAACTTCCGCAACGAGGTCGAGGGACCGCTGTCCGAGAGCCTTGAGAACTTCCGCACGACGATCGTCACCGGCGGCGCAGAGCTTGATTCAACGCTACTGGCCCGCCTGTCGGCCTTGCGCGACATCGTGGACACGCGCGGACAACAGCTTGATAACCTGCTCGGCGAGAAGCTGGCGATCCTTGAGGATACCGTGGTTCGCCGCGGCGGCGACATCGCCGGCCGTATCTCTCGCGATACCGAAACGCTATCGACAATCGTCGAGACAGGTCTGAGCCATATCGAGACACGCATCACCGGGCCGGCGCGTGAGGCGGCGGAACGCATCGTCTCCAGCACGCGTGAGGCCACGGCCCTGCTCGAAGGGCAGATCGAAATCTTCGGCGAACGTACCACGGCACGCACGCAGGCGGTTGGCGACACACTGGAAACGCTGGTCAGCGGTATCGAGACACGCATCGACGCACGCGCCAGCGCCATCAACCAGTCGCTTATAGAGCGCGCCACGGATATTTCCCGTACCCTCGCGGACGGCAGCAGGCTCGCTATCGAGGCGCTCGCCGGGCAGGCTGACGAGATCGGAACGGTCATAGGCCATCATGGCGAAGAACTGACGCGCAAGCTGACGAATCAGGCGACAGCCATCGATTCCAGCCTCGTTCGCTATATCGAAAGCCTTGAAACGACGCTTGGCGGCCGTGTGGAAGAGCTCGATACGGTCTTCAGGACGGGCGGCATCGGTCTTGCCCGGAGGCTGGAGCAGCAGCGCGAAGCCATAACCGCCGACTTCTCTGCCGCCGGCGATGCCGTTGTGCGTTCCATCGAAGCGCAGAGCGCCACGGTGGCGACGGCCTTGCAGGAACGGGGCGATGCATTGTCTGCCCGCGTCGCTGAACTGAGGGAAGAACTTGCCGGCACCATCGGCGGCAGCGCGGAACGGGCGGTCGAGGCGCTGGCAAGCGCGAACGACCGCGTGAGATCTGAACTCGACGATGTTGTCGGACGTGTGTCGGACGCGAACGTCTTGCTGAAGCGACTGGCACAAACGGCGGGTGGCAACCTGTCGCTGATCGAACGCGACCTGTCCGAACGGGTGACGGCGCTGCAACAGGTTCTGGAGGCTCTTTCCAACGAGGGGGCACAGGCAACGAACGGTCTGCGCGAGCAGATCGCAGCGTTGCAGGGTGTCGCATTGCAGGCAATCGCCGAGTCCGGCAAAGTCGCCGGCAGCCTCGCGGAACAGGGCGAGGAAGTGTCTCGCTCCACTCTTGCGCACGTCAGCGCTCTGAACAGGGCGGCACAGTCACTTGCAACCCTTGAGGAACGCATCGGAGAGGCGCTGGAAGCACGTCGCTCGACGCTGGAAGAGACGGTCACGAGCCTCAATATCCGTGCCGGCGACATCGAAACGATCACGCGGAAGTTCGATGAAACGCTGGGCCAGTCGCTCGAAACCCTCGATGAGAGAGCGCAGCGCGTGAGCGCAAACCTGCTTGGCACGACGGAAGCCGCGCGCGCCGGAATCGCCGAGCAGGTGCGGCGTCTGGACGAACTGACCACGGACCAGCGCGAACGCACCATCGCGGCGCTACGCGAGTCCTACGAAACCGTCATAGCCGAAATGCGCGCCGACCTCGACACCGCAACGGGACGGTTCCGTGCATCGGCACACGATATGCAGGCGACGGTCAGCACCATCCGCAGGGATCTCGAAGACACCCGCGGCGTGTTGCAGACCAGCCTCGAAGCCTTGCCGCGCGAAGCCGCCGAAAGCACCACCGCGATGCGCCAGGCCATAGCCGACCAGATCAGCGCCATCAATGCGCTGTCGGATGTGGTGGCGCGCGCCGGGAGCATCGGCGAGGTGTCGCAGCCTCTCGCTGCTCCGGCACGCCGCCCCTTCCCGGCCCGGCAGTTCGACGCGCCAGCGCATGATGAGGATGTGGTTGCTGCAATCCGGGCCGCGACACAGGTGTCCCCTGCGGCCAAGCCCAAACCCGAACAGCCCGCAGCCCGCAAACCAGCTCAGGTAGCGGCGGAGCCGACGGCACGCCCCGCCAATCGCTCGGAAGGCGCAAGCCGCAGCTGGCTGACGGACCTGCTGATCCGCGCCTCGCACGAGGACGAGGAGCCCATGCCTGTCAGCAAGACCGACAGCCGCGGCGACAAAAATCTTGTCACGCTTGATGCAATTTCGGGAGAAATCGCTCGCGCCATTGACCATGACGCGGCAGTGGAACTGTGGGAACGCTACCGCCGGGGCGAACGCAACGTGTTCACCCGCAGGTTGTACACCCTGCAGGGGCAGCGGATTTTCGATGAAATCGGCCGCCGCTACGAAAGCGAATCGGACTTCCGCGAAACGGTAGATCGCTACATCGCCGAGTTTAACGCCCTGCTGACCAAAATCGGCGAAAACGACAAGGGACGGACGATGGCGCGTACGTATCTGACGTCGGAGGCCGGCAAGGTCTATACCATGCTGTCCCACGCCACCGGGCGTCTTTCCTGAAAGGTGGAATTGCCTGACGGCGCAGCGTCGTAAATCAGCGTTCCCTCGTGCGATGATCTGGACATCGTGCGAGGGAAGCTGCATAAGGGGTAGAGGTCGCCCATCGCGGGCGCAACGGTCGGGTGCAACCCGGCGTGGAACGTGGCAATCGGGACCAGCCAATGAAAGATTTCCTGCTGCGCGTCTTTACCTGGTGGAACGGCGCAACCTTCGGCACCCTGCGGACCACGCGCCTTCATGGCGAACTCGTGGGTGAAGATCAGTACGGCAATCGCTATTATCGCACGCGTGGCGGCAAAATAGATCCGACCGTCGGCGTCCAGCGCCGCTGGGTGATCTATAATGGCTATGCCGAGGCCTCGACCATTCCTCCCGGCTGGAACGGCTGGCTGCATAATACGGTCGACGTAGCCCCGAGCGAGGAAAACTACGTGCCGAAGGAATGGGAGCTGCCGCATCAGCCCAATCTCACTGGTACGCCCGCAGCATATCGTCCGCAGGGCTCGACTCTGTCCACGGGACATCGCCCACCAGCCACAGGTGATTACGAGGCGTGGGTTCCCGGCAATTGATCGGGCGGCGTCCCATGCACGAAATCCTCTTATGCGCACAATCATGAAAGCCCGCAGGCAGCCAGAGCGCTCTCTGGCTCCGGCCATGTTCATTGCAGCGATCGTCTGTTTCGGCGTCGCGTCGCCTGTGGCCATGGCACAGCAGCCGATCAAGAATCCGATCGCCGTTTTCAATGGTCTGGACAAGATCACCGGGCGAATCGTCTCTTTTGAAGTCGGCATTGATGAAACCGTTCAGTTCGGCTCGCTTCAGCTCACACCCCGTGCCTGCCACACGCGTCCGGCAACGGAAACGCCGAACACCACGGCTTTTCTGGAAGTGGATGAAGTCGGTGTCGAGGGCAAGCCAACGCGACTGTTCACTGGCTGGGTTTTCGCTGCAAGCCCCGGCCTGCACGGCATCGAGCATCCAGTCTACGACATATGGCTGACGGACTGCGCACGCACGGGTGCTCCCGTGCAAACTCTGGCGCCCAGCGCGGAAAGCGATGGCGAAACGCCGGCGGGCCAGCCAGCCCCTGATGCACCACCTCTGCCCCCAAGGCGTCCGGATTTTCCCGCGACAATCCCGCAGAACATGTTACCGCCGCCAGGCGAACCCCTGCCGCAAGACCCGCTGTTCTCGCCGTTGGCCAACTAACGCGCCGGATGTTCTGATAGAATCAGAATAAGCGCTCTGAGCGCTTTCCGGGCTTATTTCGCATCCTGTGGAAAGGAGTCTGCCAGCGCCGCCAGCACTTCCGCGCCGCTTGAACGTTTTTCGCGCAGCCAGCGCCACCACTCGGCGGTAACGTCCATCGCCTCTGCCAGCAGCTTCGTGTAATCGCGGCGCGGAATAGCGATTGCGCCGAAGCTGGCAAGGTGCGGGGTAACGAACTGGGTATCAAGAAGCTGATACCCCCCTGCCCGCAACCTTGCGACGAGATGCACAAGCGCAACCTTTGAGGCATCGCGATCCCGGTGGAACATACTCTCACCGAAAAATGCGCCGCCCAGTTCCAAACCATAGAGACCGCCCACCAGCCGATCATCGCGCCATGCCTCGACCGTGTGGCATATGCCCCTGTCGAACAGCTCGCCATAAAGCTCACGGATGCGGCGGTTGATCCAGGTATCCTCGCGCCCTTCGGTGATGGCGGCGCATCCGGCAATGACAGCCTCGAAATCCGTATCGATCCGAATCTCGAACCTGTCACTGGCAACGGTGCGCGCCAGACGGGACGTGATATGAAACTCATCCAAGGGAATGATGCCACGCTCGCGCGGCTCTACCCAGAAAAGGCCATCGTCTTCCGCACTTTCCGCCATCGGAAACAAGCCCGCCGCATAGGCGCGCAAGAGGATTTCTGGCGTTATGGACCTATCGGGCAAACGGGCAAATCTCTTCTGTTTATTGTATCAAGCGGCCTATCGTCGATCTCACGTTTCCGCTTGATCGACGACCAAATCAAACCGGCGGACGGGTGGAATTGGCTTCAAGCGCGGGCGCCGGGACAGCCACCGTGCTGATGGCATCCGCC
This sequence comes from Pseudochelatococcus contaminans, assembly GCF_014195635.1. Classification (GTDB taxonomy): domain Bacteria; phylum Pseudomonadota; class Alphaproteobacteria; order Rhizobiales; family Beijerinckiaceae; genus Pseudochelatococcus; species Pseudochelatococcus contaminans. Next base: position 414,645 of record NZ_JACICC010000004.1, read on the forward strand.
GCCTGATCCACCGTTTCGTGGCGGTGGTGCATGGTCGCCCGCTCACGCCACAGCACGAACATGCCGGCCGCGATCACGATGGCTCCGCCGATGAAAACCGGCGTCTCGGGCCAGTCGTTAAACGCCAGCCAACCGATCATACAAGCCCACAACATGGTGGAATACTCGAACGGCGCAAGCATCGAGGCGTCGCCATAGCGGAAACTCATGGTCAGCACAATCTGCCCGACACCGCCGAGAATACCGATGCCGACAAGCACGGCAGCCTCCTCCACTGTGGGCATGACCCACCCGGCAGGAATGCTCAGAAGCGATAGCGCCGAGGTGATAATCGCCAGATAGAAGATGATCGCGCCGGTGGTTTCGGTGCTGACGAGGCGGCGAATTTGCACGATGGCGCCAGCCGTTACGAACGCACCAGCCAGAGCAATCATGATGCCGATGGTGGACGCGCCTCCCATCAGCAGCCCGCCTCCGGACAGATGCGGCAGCAGCATGACCAGCACACCGAGAAAACCGACGCCCGTGCCGATCCACCGGCAGCCCTGCACCTTCTCTTTCAGCAGCACCGCCGCCAGGATCACGAGGATCAGAGGCGAGGTATAGCCGAGGATGACGGCATCCATCAGCGGCAGATAGGCAAGTGCGAGAAAGCCGAGGAACATGCTGGAGCTTGACATCACGCTACGCCGGAAATGCCCGGTGAGATTACGCGTGCGCAATGCGCCAAGGATGTTTCCCTGCAGCGCGAGCCACACCATGAGCGGCAGCAGCATGAAAAAGCAGCGGAAGAACACGATCTCGCCAACGGGCACACGATCGCTGACGTATTTCACGCCCGCCCCCATTACGGTAAAGGCGAGCGCGGACAAAAGCTTCAGAGAGATTGCGAGCGGGGGATTCACGGCAAAACACCATAAGCTGCCGCAGCCGGATCTGTTCCGCAGTCGGAGCCTTGTTGTGAAGATACGCCGCTATCACGCGCGTTTGAATGGCTTTTCCGGCATTGCTGACATGCGTTTGCAGCGCCGCCACTGCCTTCGTAAGGACACAGACGGTGAAAGGATGGCGATTATCAACAACGCATCGCGAGTCGCGAGGGTGGAATCGCAGCCGCGGACGATAGCTCTGCGCCCGGCCCGGAGCGTCATATTTGCCTGAAAATGGCGGCATTGACGCCACGCATTCACTTTTACGCAGCCGCCTGCGCCTTACCCGCACCTAAAAAAAAGCTCGTCATCAAAATGCAATGGGAATAAGCTTTCGATAGGTCATCTTATGACAAGTGATGGGTAGCTCGGTGTCTAAAGAACCAGATGTCATCCGCGTCAGAACCCTTTTCCTGTCCGATTTCCATCTCGGGACAAAGGGCTGTCAGGCCGATCTGCTGATCGACTTTTTGCGTCACTATGAAGCCGATACGATTTATCTCGTCGGGGATATCGTTGACGGCTGGCGGCTGAAATCGGGCTGGTACTGGCCCCAGACGCACAACGACGTCGTCCAGAAACTGCTGCGCAAGGTGCGCAAGGGCACGCATATCATTTACCTGCCCGGCAACCATGACGAGTTCCTGCGCGACTATGTCGGTAGCAACTTCGGCGGCATCGAAATTCTGGATCACGCAATTCACGAGGGCGCGGACGGCAATCGCTACCTCGTCATCCACGGCGACCAGTTCGATATGGTCGTGCGGCATGCCCGCTGGCTCGCCTTCCTCGGCGACTGGGCCTATGGCGCGGCGCTGGCGACGAACACTTACGTCAACATCGTGCGCCGGAAGATGGGCCTCACCTACTGGTCGCTGTCGGCCTGGGCGAAGCTCAAGGTCAAGAATGCCGTCAACTTCATCGGCCGCTTCGAGGAAATGCTCTCCACGGAAGCCCAGCGGTTTGACGTGCAGGGCGTGATCTGCGGCCATATTCATCACGCCGCGCTGCACGACAAGTTCGGGGTGCGCTACATCAACACCGGCGACTGGGTGGAATCCTGCACGGCGGTTGTCGAGCATTACGACGGCAATTTCGAAATCCTCCGCTGGACCGACCGTCAGGTCGATGTTTCGTCCGAACGCCGTGCGGAGCGCAAGCGCGGCAAAGGTCAGACTGTAGACGCCCAGCCTGAGGCTGTTCCCGCTCTCCCCTCACCCGTGCTGGCGGAAGACGATGTCACCGCCGATGCCGGAACCTGCGCTGGCGATTCCGCTGCCACCGAGTCCGGCACCCGCACCTCCAACGCAAGACAGGCAGCCTGATGCGTGTTCTGATCGCGACAGATGCATGGCGTCCCCAGGTCAACGGCGTGGTCCGCTCTCTGGAGCATCTGGCGCGTGAAGCGCCGGCGCTCGATGCGGAGATCCATTTCCTCACGCCCGACGCTTTCCGCACCATGCCGATGCCGACCTACAAGGAAATCCGGCTGGCTCTTGCGATGCCGTGGCATGTGCGCCGGATTATCGATCAGGTGAAGCCGGATTTCATCCACATCGCCACCGAAGGCCCCATCGGCCTGTCGGCGCGCCATGTCTGCCTGGCGGACAAGCACACGTTCACGACGAGTTATCACACGCGCTTTCCGGAATACATCGCCGCCCGCGCGCCGGTGCCGGAACGCTGGTCTTACGCCGCGATCCGCCGGTTCCATAATGCCGGCGCGGCGACGATGGTCAGCTCACCAACGCTCGAAAGCGATCTGGCGGCGCGGGGCTTCCGTAATCTGGTACGCTGGTCGCGCGGTGTGGATGCGCACGTGTTCTATCCGCGAGCCGAAAAGCCGCTTAATTTCCCCGGCCCGGTCTTTCTGTATGTCGGACGCGTCTCGGTGGAGAAGAACATTGAGACTTTTCTGGCGACGGATCTGCCCGGCAGCAAGGTCATCGTCGGCGATGGCCCGGCGCGCGCGCAGCTTGCCGCCCGCTATCCGGATGCACACTTCCTCGGCGTGAAAACGGGCGAGGAACTGGCGGCTGTCTATGCCTCCGCCGATGTTTTCGTATTCCCAAGCGTTACCGACACGTTCGGCATCGTGCTTCTGGAAGCACTGGCCAGCGGCTTGCCGATTGCAGCCTTCCCGGTGATGGGTCCCGTCGATGTGGTCGGGGATAGCGGCACCGGCGTTCTGGACAAGGATCTGCGCACCGCCGCGCTTGCCGCGCTGGATATTCCGCGAGACCTCTGCCGCGCCCACGCCCTGACCTTCAGCTGGGAGGCAAGTGCACGCCAGTTTCTGGACAATATTCGGCGCGTTCAGTCTCCGCTCAACGCAGTTGTGACCGGCATCGCCGCCTGAAACATCATCGCCCACAGGCAGATGCGTCGTGCGCTCTCGACAGGCGGGAGGTTTGCCTGTATTGAATGTCTCGGATAAGTGTCGGTACGGGCTGGCATTCCAAGCAATTTGACTATTCTGATCAGCCTGGCCATTTCGAGCATTCCATGCTCCCGCGCGACGGTTTGAAGAACGCCTGATGACAACGGACCCGAACGTCGCGAGCCCGAACGTTTCCTTCGAGGAGACACCAGCCGGACGAACGGCCGTCATCACTGGCGACTGGACCTCTCCTGATTCCAGCGAAGTCGAGCAGCAGGCAGCGGTGCTGACGCAGGCGCTGAAGCAAGGCCGTAGCGGATGCGCGGCGATCGACATCGGTCGCATCGGCAAGCTTGACACCGTCGGCGCATGGGTTCTCGACCGCGCGCGCCAGGATGCCGGCGCGGGCGATATACCGTTCGAGAACGCGCGCGACGAGCATCAGCTTCTGCTTAAAACAGTCTATTACCGCAACATCGAAACCACCGAACCGCCCCGCACGTGGCAGGTCGTGGATTTGTTGGTCAATGTCGGCAAAAGTGTCGTTGATTTTGGCAAGGAGCTGGCGCACGGCACCAGCTTTCTCGGTGAGGTCGTCGCCGGCATCGCACGGTTGCTGATCAGGCCGTGGCGCTTCCGCCTTCCCGCCTTCATCAACCAGATCGAGCAAACGACCTTCCGCAGCGTGCCCATCATCGTGCTGATCTCGTTTCTGGTCGGCTGTATCGTGGCGCAGCAGGGTATTTTTCAGATGCAGCGTTTCGGGGCGGCGATCTTCGTCGTTGACCTGACGGGCATTCTGGTGCTGCGTGAACTTGGCGTGCTGCTGTCCGCTATCATGATCGCCGGCCGTTCCGGCAGCGCCTTCACCGCCGAGCTTGGCTCAATGAAGATGCAGGAGGAGATCGATGCGCTGCGCGTCATGGGTCTCGATCCGGTTGAAGTCCTGATTGTGCCAAGAGTGCTGGCGCTGCTCATCGGCCTGCCCATGCTGGCGTTTCTCGCCTCGATGGCCGCGTTGCTGGGCGGCGGCATTGTGGCATGGATCTATGGCGGCATCACGCCTGACATTTTCCTCTCGCGCCTCAAGTCGGCGATTGATTTTTCCACCTTCATGGTCGGGATCATCAAAGCGCCGTTCATGGCGCTGGTCATCGGCGTCATTGCGTCACGCGAGGGTATGGCGGTGGGCGGCTCGGCCGAGTCGCTGGGCCGGCAGGTGACATCGGCGGTCGTGAAGTCCATCTTCATGGTCATTGTCATGGACGGTCTCTTCGCGATCTTTTTCGCGGCGATCAACTTCTGAGGCATCCATGCAGCAGTCGCCCGAACATACCAGCGCACCCTCACCGGAGAAAAAGCGCGAGGTCGTCATCAGCGTCCGTAACCTCGAAGTGGGTTTCGGCTCCAAGACGATCATGAAGGGGCTGAATCTCGACATCTACAAGGGTGAGATTCTGGGCTTCGTCGGCGGCTCGGGCACGGGAAAGTCCGTGCTCACGCGCACCATTCTCGGCCTCGTGCAGAAGCGTGCCGGCACGATTGAGGCTTTCGGTTACGACATCGACAAGATTCCCGAAACGCAGCACCGTTTGCTGGAGCGGCGCTGGGGCGTGCTGTTTCAGCAGGGTGCGTTGTTCTCTTCCCTCACGGTGAAGCAGAACGTGCAAATGCCGATGCGGGAATATCTCAAGATGTCGGATCGGTTGCTTGACGAAATCGCCATGATGAAGATCGAAATGGCGGGCCTCAACCCGGATGCCGCCGACAAGTTTCCCTCTGATCTGTCCGGCGGCATGATCAAGCGCGCAGCGTTGGCGCGGGCGCTGGCGCTCGATCCCGAGATCGTGTTTCTCGACGAGCCGACCTCTGGTCTCGACCCGATCGGCGCCGCCGACTTCGACGATCTGATCGCCACGTTGCAGAAGACTTTGGGACTGACCGTTTTCATGGTAACCCATGATCTGGACAGTCTTTACTCGGTGTGCGACCGCATAGCCGCGCTGGGCAACGGCCATATTCTGGCCGAGGGGCCTATCGAGACGATGCTGGCGTCGGACGATCCATGGATACGCGCCTACTTCCATGGCAAGCGTGCGCGGGCCGTGGCGGGCGAGCCCATGCGGGCAGGTGAAGAAGAACAGGGTAAGGCCATGCAGACAGGAACCGAGCGGTAGATACGATGGAAACACGTGCCAACTACGCCCTGATCGGCCTGTTCACGCTTGCGGTCATCTTTGCCGGATTTGTGTTCGTTTACTGGTTCTCCGGAGCCAACACCGCCTCCATGCGGGAAAACTACCGCATCATTTTCACGGGTTCGGTCGCCGGCCTCACGCGCGGATCGCAGGTTCTCTTCAACGGTATCCCGGTCGGTGACGTCGTCAACGTGCATCTGCTGCCGGACGATCCGCGCCACGTGGTGGCCATCGCCTCCATCGACCGTTCGACACCGATCAAGCAAGACACCCGCGCCCAGCTCGAATTTCAGGTCGTGACCGGCATCGCCTCCATCCAGCTTTCCGGCGGCGCACCGGATGCGCCGCAGCTTGAAGCGGCTGCCGGACAGCCGCTGCCGACCATTTACGGTGAGCGGTCCGATTTCCAGGACATGCTCGACACCATCCAGACGCTGGCCACACGGGCCACGGGAATGATGGAAGAGTTGCAGCAGCTTGTGCACCAATCGCGCGATCCCATCGTCAACACCATTCGCAATGTCGAGAAGTTTTCCGAAGCGCTGGGCCAGAACTCCGACAAGATCGGCTCATTGCTGGCCAATTCCGGCGAGTTGGCCTCCAGCCTGACCGAGCTGACCGGCAATGTGGATTCGCTGGTGAGGGCTGTCAGCCCTGAGCGGGTCGACAAGATCGTGTCCAATGTCGACAACTTCACCGGCACGCTGGGCGATTCCAGCGACGAGGTGCGGCAAATCCTCGCCAACACAGCGGAGCTGACGAACAAGCTGCGCGTGGCCGCCGATGGCGTCGGCGGTGTGCTGGACCAGATGAAGAACTTCCTGTCGTCCAGCAACGGCGAGAGCGCTTTCGAGCAGGTTGCGCGTGCGGCCGAGTCCATCCGCGTGCTGGCCGACAATCTGGACCAGCGCACGGCCCAGATTACTGCCGGCATCAACAGCTTCGCCGGGCCGGGCCTGCGTGAATATCAGGCACTGGCGCTGCAAGGCCAGAAGGCACTGGCGCAGCTGACGCGGCTGCTTCAGGATGTGCAGCGCAACCCGCAGCAGTTCCTGTTCGGCAACCGTCCTCCGCTGCCGCAATATCAGGGACAGCGCTGACACATGTCACACCATCGCCACCCAACGGGAGAGAGCGCTTTGATCGCCACACCACGTTCGCCCGCGCGCTTGCTGATATTGGCGCCCGCGATGCTGGCTCTTGTCGCGCTCTCAGGCTGCGGCACGCGGCCGGTGACAACCTTCGACCTGACCTCGCGCACCAGTGCACAGACACCGGCACAGCGCGCCGGCGAAGCGTTGACCATCGTTGAGCCGGTCGCCCTGCAAAGCCTAGACGGCACCACGCTTGTCGTGCGCGGACAGGCCGGCGAGCTGACCATGATCAGCAACGCCCAGTGGGCCGACAGGCTTCCCCGGCTGGTGCAAACACGGATCGTGCGGGCGCTTGAAGATTCAGGCCGGCTTGGCCGCATCGCTCGCCCGGGCGATGGCATCGTCACCGCGCGCCAGCTCAACACTGAACTGCGCCAGTTCAACGTGGACAGCGCCTCCGGGATGGCAGTCGTCGAAATCTCTGCCCGCGTGGTGGATAGCCTGACCGGCAGGGTCGTGCGGGCGCGGATATTCACTGCCCGCGTTCCGGTCAGCGGCGGCGTCAACGGCGCCACCGCCGCGGTTGCGCTCGACGCCGCTCTGGCCGAAGTGCTCACCGATCTCGTGAACTGGGCGTAATCAGCACCAAACCAGCAGCGCGGCGCTTTGACAACGCCGCCTGTCATGCCCATCTGAATGAAGATGAAACTTTCAGGGAGCATGATTCATGACACGCCCCGTGCCCGGCATCTGCGGTGTTCTGACGCCCGATCAATATGCCGTTTTACGTGAACACGGCACCGAACGCCCGTTTTCCAGCGCGCTCAACGATGAGAAACGCACCGGACATTTTGCCTGCGCGGATTGCGGCACGGTGCTGTTCGAGTCGTCAACGAAATACGAAAGCGGCTCCGGCTGGCCCAGCTTCTGGGACATCGTTCCGGGCGCTGTTGGCGTGCAGGAGGATGACTCGCACGGCATGCGGCGGATTGAGGTGCATTGCAACACCTGTCAGGGCCACCTCGGCCATGTGTTTCCTGATGGCCCGCCCCCCACGGGGCTGCGCTACTGCATCAACGGACTGGCGTTGAATTTCGTGCCGCAGGGGCTGGACGGCGCGAGCGATCCCGGATCTGCCGCAGACCGTTAACGCGCTGTTCGCTGACATCCGCGTGAGTGCGATCCATGTGCGCCGCCTTCATGGCAAGTCGCACCCCCGGATAACCATCTCCGGCAATGGTGGTGCAGAGGGATGCCCATTCGCATCCCTCGCAGGCGCGGCGCATGTCACCCTCACCGACGGACGCCGCCATAAAGCCGTTGCGCAGATGGGCAACCATCGTCGATGTCAGGCAGAAACGCCCGCCGACCTGCAATACGGACCCCAGAAACCCACCGACGGCTGCAAGCGCATCCCGGTCGCGTTGCCGGACGGTCTCGGAAGGGCAATGCGCGCCGCAGTCCGAGACCAACGGCGCGCATATATCATCAGGCCCCTCTACCAGCAGGATGTCCTCGCCCTCGGCAAGCCGACCGGCAATGCGGTCAAAGTTCTTGCTGAAGGCAGGCGTATATCCTTTGCCGACGTAAGTCAGCATGCACAGCAGATGGTGACCGCGCAGGCGGACGGTCAATTGGCGGCCTTGCGCGCCTGAACGCGGACGATACCCGCCAGCACCGTCGCCGACAGACCGGACTTCAGCGCCGCGCCAACGAGGAACGGCACCACACCGGCCAGAATTGCGCGCTCAACGCCGACAATCGTTGCAAGCCATGCGCCGCCCACCGTGAGGCAAAGCAGATTGGCTGCAAGCGCCGCAGCGAAGGCGAGCCAGGGGCGCTGGCCATTCCAGCCGCGTTCTGCAAGCCAACCCGTGAGCGCCGCCATGACGGGGAACGTCAGAAGATAGCCAGCCGTGGGCCCGGCAAAGACGATGAAACCCGAGGTGCCATTGGCGAACACCGGCAGGCCCATCGCGCCTTCCGCCATCCACGCCAGCACGGTAACCGCGCCCAGACGCCAGCCATAAAGTGCGCCGATCAGGGTGACGGCAAAGGTCTGCATCGTGATCGGCACCGGCAGCATCGGCACGGTGATGTAGGACGACAGGGCCAGCAGGGCCGTGCCGGCAATGACGGCGGCGATGCGCAGCGCCAGCGTGCGCTCCTGCAACCGCAGCGGGCTGAATGATGGGGCGGAGATCCCTGCCGACAAAGCTCCCGACATGTTATTGTCCTTTCCTGCGCGCCGCTCCGGCGCATTATCAACGGCTTTCTCCCTGCGGCTGTTTGGCGGACGGCCGCATATTCGATATTGCCCGCTTATAGCAGCCTTTGCACGCCATTCCATCATCTTCGCACTCGTTTATGCCCATGCATAACGCCCAGCACCGGGACACGCAGCATGCCGAAAATCGCACTGATCTATGTTGGCGCCGCAGTGGCGGAAATCGCCGGTTGCTTCGCCTTCTGGGCCTGGCTGCGACTGGGAAAAAGCGTGTGGTGGCTGGTGCCGGGCATGCTGTCGCTCGCGGCATTCGCCTGGCTGCTGACATTCGTTGACAGCGAAGCGGCAGGGCGCGCCTACGCAACCTATGGCGGCGTCTACATCGTCAGTTCGCTGGTGTGGCTGTGGGCCGTCGAGGGTATGCGCCCCGACCGTTGGGATATCACCGGCGCGGTGGTGTGCCTTGCCGGCGCCATCATTATCCTTGCCGGCCCGCGATGAGGCAGATTACCCCACGGTCAGTTGATCAGTCCGCTCGCAAGGCGCTTCGCGACAAGTCGGATGCGAGCTGTCGCAGGCAAGCCTCTCCCGCCGCCAGTTCCTCCAGCGTGATATATTCATCGGCCTTGTGAGCGCGGTCGATGGAGCCCGGGCCGCAGACCACCGTGGGGATACCGGCGTTGGCAAAGTGCCCGGCCTCGGTACCGTAAGCGACTGTCACGGTGCGGTTTCGGCCGGCGAGCTTGAGCATCAGCGTCCGCGCCAGCGGGTCTGTCGATGGCGCCAGCGCCGGGACGAGCCCGTCCATAACGGTCTCGACCCGATAACCGCTGAAGGTACGCCGGAAGCGCGGCAATATGTGTTCGCCCACGAACGCCTCAAGCCGCGCCGGGATTTCGTTGGGGGGAAGGTCAGGCAACCCGCGCACCTCCCACAGGACAGAGGCCTCACTTGCCAGAATATTGCGCGCCACACCGCCGTTGATATGCCCGACATGAATCGTGCTGAACGGCGGGTCGAAACGCCCGGATTCATCGCCGCGCGCTTCGTATTCCAGCGAAAGCCTGTCAAGCTCGGCAGCGATCAGCACCGCGCCGTGAACGGCGCTGGCGCCCAGCCCCGGATTAGACGAGTGCGCCGATGCACCCGACACCGTCGTCGTATACATCGCGATGCTTTTATGCGCATCGGCCACCTCAAGCCCGGTCGGCTCACCAACAATAACTGCGACAGGCAGCGGCAGGTCGTGGCCGAAGCGGCGAATGCCATCGACCACACCAAGACAGGACACTTCCTCGTCGTAGGAGAAAAACAGGTGGATCGGCGTTTTAAGCCCTGCCGCGACAAAATCCGGCACAGCAGCAAGCACCAGCGCGCAAAATCCCTTCATGTCGACCGCGCCCCGGCCATAGGCGCGCCCGTCCCGCACCGTCAGCCGGAACGGATCGCTGCTCCATGGCTGCCCCTCGACCGGCACCACATCGGTATGGCCGGAGAGCACCACCCCACCCCTGTCCGCCAGGCCGATGGTGGCGAACAGCGCCGCCTTCCGGCCCGTCTCATCGGGAATGCGCACGCTCGCCACGCCCCAGCCAGCGAGGTATTCCGCGATGAAATCGATGAGGTCGAGGTTCGACTCCGAGCTGATGGTATTGAAACCCACAAGCCGTGCCAGAAGCTCAAGGGAACTGAGACGCTGACCGCTCATGGTCACTCCGATCAGGTTTTGACGCCGCCGGCCGCACCGGGCCGGCTCATATGAACTGCGAGAAGCTTGAATTCCAGCAAACTTGCGGCGATACGGCCTATCGCCGCCGCCAAGGCCATGATAGGCCGCGTGACTGACGGAATCCACATGCAGGACACAACAATGTATGGTGTGTCAGGCACATATCCAGACGGTTCATCCCGGTGGCCCGTGCGGCGCCGCCGTTTCGGGATTTTCCGGCTTTCGAGGCAGTCCAGAGGCAGTTCATGAGCGCCATCCTCCCCGGTATCCAGTCCGCCGAATCGATCCACGCGCTTGCGCAGGCCGGCATCGTGACGTTCGCGACCCCCCCTGTCGCAGGACAGGTGCAACCGGCCAGCCTCGATCTGCGCCTCGGCCGGCGCGCGTGGCGTGTGCGCGCCAGCTTCCTGCCGGGGCAGAACGCTGACGTCGCCAGCCGCCTGAACACACTTGCCCTCCATGAGATCGACCTCACCCGTGGCGCGGTGTTCGAATCGGGATGCGTCTATATCGCCGAGTTGCAGGAAAGCGTCGCCCTACCGCAAGGGCTGTCCGCCTCGTGCAACCCAAAAAGCTCGACAGGCCGCCTCGATGTTTTCACCCGCGTCATTACCGACCGCTCCCGTGAGTTCGACGCGGTCGAGGCCGGATACCGCGGAGCGCTCTATGCCGAGATATCGCCGCGCACCTTCCCGGTTCTCGTGCGCACCGGCTCCCGGTTGTCGCAAATCCGTTTCCGTGCGGGTGCAAGCCGCCTCAGCGATACGGAACTGGCCGTCCTGCACCAGGCTGAGCAGGTCGTTGTCGGCGGCGGCATATCCATTCAGGGCGGCGTTGCCGTCAGTGTGGATCTGGCAGGGTTCGACGGCGGTGGCGGCCAGCGGCTTGTCGGCTATCGCGCCAAGCGTCATACCGGATTGGTCGACGTGGACCGTGTCGATGCCTATGCAGTGTCCGACTTTTGGGAGCCGCTGGCAGCGGACGGGCGCGGGCAGCTCATCCTCGATCCCGGTCAGTTCTACATCCTCGCGTCGAAAGAGGCTGTTCATGTGCCGCCGGATTTCGCCGCCGAAATGGTGCCCTTCGACCCGCTGGTGGGCGAATTCCGCGTGCATTACGCTGGCTTCTTCGATCCCGGATTCGGTCACGCCGCAGCCGGAGGCGCTGGCGCGCGGGCTGTGCTGGAAGTGCGCTCACGCGATGTGCCCTTCCTCATCGAAGATGGGCAAATCGTCGGCCGGCTCGTCTATGAGCGCATGGCACAGCGCCCGCACACGCTTTATGGCGCGGACGCCGGCTCCAATTATCAGGCGCAGGGGCTGAAGCTTTCCAAGCATTTCCACAGCGTTACTTTGCCGGCAGCAGCCATATAATACAGATAATTTTCGTTGATTTGGATATTTATCCGATTTTGAACGATAAAAGTTGACTGGCCTGCCATACGGTGTGAATTATATTCGGACTGGCCGATATCGGCTTGGCGAGATGGTCCTGAAGACTGTCCCGGCCCGGAAAGGATTTGCACATGAAATGGTTTGGGGGATTGGCCATTGCCGCGCTCGTGGCGCTTTCTGGACCGGCAGCGGCCCAGCAGGCACCCGCGGGCGACAAGCCGCCGGTGGAACTGCTGAACGCATCTTATGATATCGCGCGCGAGCTTTTTGCCGCGATCAACCCGGTTTTTATTGAAGAATGGAAGGCCAAAACGGGCCAGGACGTATCCATCAAGCAGTCCCACGCCGGTTCTTCGGCACAGGCACGCGCTATTCTGGAAGGTCTTCAGGCGGATGTCGTGACCTTCAACCAGGCCACCGACATACAGATTTTGCATGATCGCGGCGATCTGGTCGCCGCTGATTGGCAAGAGCGCCTGCCGAATAACGCGTCACCATTTTACTCATTCCCCGCCTTCCTTGTGCGCGAGGGCAACCCCAAAGGCATCAAGGATTGGTCGGATCTGGCGCGCGAGGGCGTGCAGCCCATCTTCCCCAACCCCAAAACGTCCGGCAATGCGCGCTACACGTATCTCGCCGCCTATGCAGCGCTGCTTGAGCATCACAAAGGCGATGTCGACAAGGTCCATGAAGATATCAAGCGCATCTTCGCGAATGTCCCGGTTTTCGACACCGGAGGACGCGGCGCGACGACCTCGTTCGTGGAGCGCGGCCTCGGCGATGTGTTGATCACGTTCGAATCCGAGGTCAATGGCGTGCGCCGCGAGTATGGCGACAAGGGTTATGAGGTCGTTGTGCCGCCGGTGAGCATTCTGGCCGAATTCCCGGTGAGCGTGGTGGATAAGGTGGCGGCCACAAAGGGCACCACGGAAACCGCAAACGGCTATCTCGAATTTCTCTATAGCGAGAAGGGACAGGAAATTCTCTCCGACTTCTTCTATCGCGTGCACGATCCGGAGGTGATCGCGCGTCACAAGGATCGGTTCCCCGAAATCCGCCTGCTCAAGGTCGAGGATGTTTTCGGCGGCTGGAAAAACGTGACGGACGAGCATTTCGCCGCCGGCAAAACGCTGGACACACTCTTCGCCCGGAAATAACGCAGTTCCGGCGATTCTCGACATAGCCAGAATGATCCATGAATGGCCGCTTGCATCATGCAGGCGGCCATTTTTTATGCTTTCACCCTGCGGTTCGGTACGCCACAAGGCATGATGCTCATCATTCAGCAAAAATAACACATTGATAAAAAGCCATAATCTCTGACACCACCTTCTACGGCGGGAGGAAGACAAATTTGGGCTTGCTTTTTTGAACTAGTCTAATTTATATTCATTCCAATGAACGCGCAGAGCTATCGCAAAGCGCGGAAGGTAGACCGGAATGAGGCCAATCGGGAGGCCATTCTGATTCTGCCAGTCGAGGGGAATTCGCCTTCAGGCGTCACCCTTTCGAGCACAGATTTTGGCACTTGCCGCATTGTTTAACGAGGAGATTGGTGATGACCACGACTTCCTGCACCGGCTGCATTTTCTTCGACGACAGCAACAAGCAGACCGCATCCGTGGCAAACACGGGCGTATGCCGTTTCAACCCGCCCGCACCGAAGGCTGACAGCGAGACTGTCTCCCTGTGGCCGGTCGTGACGGCTGAAGATTGGTGCGGCCACTTCACCGCCCAGCGCGTTGCCGCTCGCGCAGCATAATCATCAGAAAACAGATTTCTGCTGATCTGTCATAGAATTATCCCGGCTGACACAATACTCATCCGGAAATGATCAAAACACGGAGCATTGAATGCTCCGTGTTTTTTTGTGTCCGGCCACCCCGCAAGGTTCGAGCGTGCCCGCAAGAGTTGTGGGAAGCCAAACAATTATGTTGGCCGCAAACGTAAAAAGCGCTAATTTGGGAAAATCATATCTCTGAAGAGATAGGGTTCATTTCCGTATGATATTCTCAGCCTCTGGAAAATGATCCTGCTGCGGGCGTAGTTCAGTGGTAGAACGACAGCTTCCCAAGCTGTATGTCGTGGGTTCGATTCCCATCGCCCGCTCCAAAATCTCCAAAGATATCAATCCGGTATCGTCCCTTGCGATGGATGACAATATCCGTGAATCGGGAACAAACGGCGTCCGTACGTGCCCTTCGCCTGTGACGAACACCCGTGGACCATGAAAACGGATGGATTGGGCATAGCTCAGTTCCTCCCGTACAAAATCAGCCCAATAGCCCCTGTGATGAGGGCAAGGCCCGCCCCACAAAAACTCCACCTGAAAAGAGAGGCTCGCAGATACCCCTTGCTGCATGCAAGGATTTTCCTTACATAGTGAGCGGGAGGGTATCGCCATGATCACCAGCAAGCTCACGAGCAAGGCACAGACGACAATCCCGCAGGCTGTACGGTCCGCCCTGCAACTCAAAGAGGGCGATGAGATCGCCTATGCAATCGAGGATGGGCGTGTTGTGCTGACGCGAGCCAGGCCCGCACCTGTGGTGGATGACCCCTTCGCCACTTTCACCGAGTGGGACAGCGAAGCGGATCGGAAAGCCTATGCCGACCTTTGAACAGGGCGACGTGATCCGCATCCCCTTCCCTTATACCGACCGCGATACCCGCCAGCGTCGCCCCGCATTGGTTGTCTCAGCAGGTGCGACCGGAGAGGATGCGCGGCTCCTCTGGGTCGTCATGATCACCTCGGCCAATAACCAACCATGGACTGGCGATGTTGCCATACCTGACCATGAAGCCGTCGGGCTACCCGCCCCATCTGTCATCCGCTCCGTGAAGATCGCAACCATCGAGACAAGGCATGCAGAACAACTGGGCAAGGCGGAAACCACCACATGCGATGCGGTTCTGCGACAAATCCGGGCCTTTATTAACAGGACCGGCGGTCACTAATCAGCCCCCAAGCCCAAAGACCAACAACGAAAATCCCCGTCCGTGGCCTTATTCACTTCTGCATCGATGATGCCCAAGAGATGCTGGAGCAGCAGTTTTCATGTAGCGCCCCTCACGATATATGATCTCAAGTAATAGACTGGAGCTATTTAAAATGACGCATTGGACAGATTATTTCCCGATAATCCTATTGCCGTTCAAGATTATCGTTGTAGGCATTTGCATGTTCTTCGCCATCAAGTGGCATTACGATCAAGATCAGATAAAAAAAAGACAATCAGCGGACAGCAAAAGTCCGCCCGACAACACCCCCACCCCCGAGAATAAGGAATGAGCGAACCAGAACCCGATACGCAAACCCCGGAAAGGAAATAGCCCTACGCCCACCAGCTTCCCAAGCTGTATGTCGTGGGCTCGATTCCCATCGCCCGTCCCCAAATTTCCTTTATTATCAATCTAGTATTATCACCTGCGGTGGATGACAATATCCGCAAACCGGGAATAAATGGCGTCCATGCGTGCCTTTCGCCGCAGAAAGTCCCGAAGCAGGCTCATGGCATGCTGTCTTCAAAAACATATTGCAGCAGAGTCAGATCAAGCCAGCGGCCGAATTTCGTACCCATTTCTCGGCAGTATCCTGCATCCTGGAAGCCAAACTGCCGATGCAGTGCCAGCGATGCCTCATTGCCTGATTCGATGGCGGCCATCATTACATGCCGCCCCTGTCCCCTTGCCTCATCGATAAGTCGCGCGAGAAGAAGCCGCCCGATCCCAAGGCGCTGATGATCCGGGTGAACGTAAATCGAATGCTCGACCGTGTGACGATAACCGTCGAACGATCGCCACTCTCCAAACGACGCATACCCGTAAATACTGCCCTGCTCTGCCGCACCTTCAGGCACTGCGACAAGCACAGGAAAACCGCTGGCCTGCCGAGCAGCAAGCCACGTTAAACGATTGTCTTCAGTGACGGGATTCTCTTTCCAGATCGCGGTCGTATGAATAACAGCGTGGTTGAAAATCGCGGTAATACCAGCGATATCAGCTTGTGTCGCGGACCTGACAAGCATTCAACGTCCTCATTGGCGGCAAAATAGGCGATCAGGAACGCATGCTCCTATTTTGCAGAACACCTGCAACCAAGAACACAAGGCATGCAAGAAAAATTATGGGATCAGGCTGCCCAGGTCAGGATATAGATCAAGACAGCATATAAACAGGGTGCGGATGGGATGCAAAACCTAGAACCGCACACGCAAGCAGGGTTGGTGTGGCGGCTGCTTGCAAATAAATATGGTGCGGGTGGTCGGAATCGAACCGACACTCCTTGCGGAACCGGATTTTGAGTCCGGCGCGTCTACCAGTTCCACCACACCCGCCCGTGCCTGTCATTGCCTGACAAGCAACAGTTTACCGCTCCAAGAACGGCGAGAACCAGAATTTTTCTATTGCCACATCTCAAAGGGAAAAGTCCAGCCCCTTCCGCAACTCTCCACACGGTATTTGCGAACGCGTTTGCGGATTCACAAACAGAGGAGACGCATGAAGAGCGGGCGCGTATCCAATCCATACCGTTGAAAGACATGTAATATCAATAGGATGAAAATATCACGCTCTTCAGTTTCATGCGAAACTGCTATAAGCTGCGATGTGCGACACACCCTTGCATTTTGAGTGTCTTGGGCTGAAAGTGCGTGCGTTCATGGGAGGAACGTTCATGGCAATCAATAAAGTCTATCCTGACGCGCGGGCTGCTCTCGATGGCGTTCTGCGGGATGGAATCACCATCATGGCCGGGGGATTCGGCCTGTGCGGCATCCCGGAAAAACTCATCGACGCGATCGCCGAAAGCGGTGTCAAGGATCTGACCGTTATCTCAAACAATTGCGGCATCGACGGCGCCGGCCTCGGCAAACTGCTTGAGCGTGGACAGATCCGCAAGATGATCTCATCCTACGTGGGAGAGAACAA
Organism: Pseudochelatococcus contaminans; assembly: GCF_014195635.1. Taxonomy (GTDB): domain Bacteria; phylum Pseudomonadota; class Alphaproteobacteria; order Rhizobiales; family Beijerinckiaceae; genus Pseudochelatococcus; species Pseudochelatococcus contaminans. Next base: position 431,525 of record NZ_JACICC010000004.1, read on the forward strand.
ACTGTTCGCGGAGCAGTATCTTTCAGGCAAGCTCGAACTGGAATTCAATCCGCAAGGGACGCTGGCCGAGCGCATTCGGGCCGGGGGCGCCGGCATTCCGGCGTTTTTCACCAAAACAGGCGTCGGGACGCTGGTAGCAGAGGGCAAGGATTTGCGCGAGTTTGACGGTGAGACATACGTCATGGAACGCGCGCTGAAGGCCGATCTTGCGATCATCAAGGCGCATAAGGGCGACACCGAAGGCAATCTCATTTTCAACAAGACCGCTCGCAACTTCAACCCTGAAATGGCGACGGCCGCAGACGTGACCGTCGTGGAAGTTGAGGAACTGGTCGATGTCGGCGGGATTGACCCCGATGCCATCCACACGCCAGGCATTTTCGTGGCGCGGATCGTACAGGGCAATGATTACGAGAAGCGCATCGAGCAACGCACGACGCGCCCGGCCGTCGCATAGAGAACCAACACTCCGAGCATCGAAAAACACTGTATATCAATAAGCTACAGAGCTTTCACGTTTCATCGGAACGTCGAAGCACTGTCAGGGAGAGAAGCAATGGCCTGGACACGTGAACAGATGGCGGCCCGTGCCGCACGCGAACTTGAGGACGGGTTTTACGTCAACCTCGGCATAGGAATCCCGACGCTGGTGGCTAACTACATTCCGGAGGGTGTAACCGTCACCCTGCAAAGCGAGAACGGCATGCTCGGTATGGGTCCATTCCCCTTCCATGGCGAGGAAGACCCGGACCTTATCAACGCCGGCAAACAGACGATAACCGCCCTGCCCCATTCGAGTTTTTTCAGCTCGGCAGCCAGTTTCGCCATGATCCGCGGCGGTCATATAGACCTGTCCATTCTGGGCGCCATGCAGGTGTCTCGCAAGGGAGATCTCGCCAACTGGATGATTCCGGGGAAGATGGTAAAAGGCATGGGCGGCGCCATGGACCTCGTCGCCGGCGTCAAACGCGTGGTTGTGGTCATGGAGCACACTGCACGCGGCGAGCCCAAAATCCTTGAAGAATGCGACCTGCCCCTTACCGGCAAGGGAGTCGTCGACCTGATCATCACGGATCTGGCAGTGTTCGAGGTCAACGACAATGGCCTGAAGCTGATTGAACTTGCGGACGGCGTCACGCTTGACGACGTGAAGGCCGGCACAGCCGCATCCTTCGAGGTCGCCGAGAACCTCGCAGCATAACACCGCGCCGGGGTGCATCGCTGTGTGCCCCGGCGCCATCACGGCTACGGTTCAATGCTCATCTTTGCCGTAGGATATTTTCTCCGTCAGCGCCAAAAGCGGGCCGGTGATGATGAAAACAAGATGCAAAATAACCATCCATATCAGCTCCCTGTTGGTGAACTGACTGACATCCATAAAGTTCTTCAATAGCTGAATAGACGAAATCGCGACGATGGATGACATCAGCTTCAACTTGAGGCCGGTAAAGTCAATCTGTCCCATCCATTCCGGCCAGTCATTCTTCTCACCGCTGGTAACGGCGGAGACAAAATTCTTGTAACCGGAGAAAATAACGATCACGACCAGCGCCGCGATAAAGGCAAGGTCAACAAGTGTCAGCACGCGCAAGACGACATAAGAGGGGCTGGCCGTAAAAACCAGCGGCAGAAAATCGAACAACTCCTTGATCGTCGTGATCAGCATGGCGACCAGCGCGGCAAACAGCGCCAGATAAAACGGCACCAGCAGCCATCGGCTTGAAAACAGCAAACGCTTTACGATCAATTCCACGATAAGGCCCCCGGCTGTGAATTACAGGCAAGACGTGACCTTAAGCATTGTCTGGATAAAATGCATGATATCAAATATATCTATGCAACACATTCACGCTATTTATCTACGAAGGAAAGCCCTATTAGAGATAATATAGAAAGGCATGCAGGCCTGAGAGAGATTATTTAAATTTCAGGGGCGTTTACAAGAATTCCATATCGAAAGAGCGCCAAATAGATTTGATGCAAATTTCCCAGCTATAAAGTAAAATGCACGGGATGTAGATCGCATCTCTACTTGGCTATGGGTAGCTTTACACAATTCCGACGTTGCATTGGGATATCAGATCCCCACTTAGTTGACCAAACTGGCTGACTGACCGGCTGGCTGGCTGACTGACTGACTTGGGAAGGGTGAGACGTGGAAATTTTAGTAGAGTCATCGAAATACATAGCGATTGTCGTCGTCAGTCTTCTGCCTATCATGAACCCGCTTGCCACGATCCCTCTGTTCATGTCCCTGACCCGCGGTATGTCACAGCCACACAAGCGCGTTCAGGCAAAAAAGGCATGCATCTACGCCTTTTTCATATTGGCGACATTTCTTGTGCTCGGTAACGTTATCATCGCTCTGTTTGGTATTTCCTTGCCCGGCATTCGGATCGCAGGCGGCATCATCGTTATGATACTGGCCTTACGAATGATTTTCTCAGGCGAAGACAGCGCGTCAAACGTCGATGCCGCCCCCTCCCAGATCAAACGTGCCGACATTGACTATTCATTTTCGCCGCTCGCAATGCCCGGCCTTTCAGGACCGGGCTCGATTGCCATCGTGATGGGTCTCGGTGCTGCCATTCCGGAAAACAATGAAATCGGCGGTTATGCCGTTGTCCTTGCCGGTATAGCGATCACCAGCGCAATCTCCTACATCGCGCTCTACTCATCGGGTTTTATCGAAAAACTTCTCGGTACGCACGGAATACAAGCCGTCACAAAAATCATGGGCTTTTTGCTGACCTGCGTCGCCGTGCAGTTTCTTGCGTCAGGCATTCGGGATTTTTACGTCGAATTCACAAAAATATAGCCATAAGGTATTTATAAAACCAATAAAAATAATATCTAGTCATACATATTTGTTTTATATAAACAAAATGTTTAACTCGATAAATAACAGACAGACCTTCGGGATGAAGCCAATGCAGGACGACGATGTTACCATACCTCTCCCATACTGGTATGGTCGCCCGGATACGAGAAGCGAAATCAGCGCCCTCGTCGTTAGCCTGGCGGAAAGTAATGCGCCACGTCTCGTTCGTGTATTCTATGACACGCTTCTGCTGGACATCGACGCAGCCAGTTTCCTGGACCATGAGATTGTCGAGACCCGCCTTGTCGGTTCTCTGGAAAAATGGTTGCGGGACGTCTTCCAGAACAATGATGATGCCGAGACAGCCACGGCCTATCAGCGCAAAATTGGCGAGGTTCACGCACGAATAAAGGTTCCGCTTCACATCGTCATGAAGGCGGCCGCCCTGCTCAAGGCGGAACTCTCGATCATTTTCCTCAAAGAAATCGAGGCACGCGAGACACTGGCCGAAGCGTTGATTTTCCTCAACGCCCGTATGGACTGGTCACTCGGTATCATGAGCGAAGCATACATGCTGGGCAGCGTGCGCCGGGCGCAAGCGGATGAGGCTTTCCGCCTGTTCGCGGTCGGGCAGGATGTATCCATCGAAAAGGAGGCGCAGCACGCCGCGCTCATGGACTGGCTGCAATCCATCTTGTTTCCGCTGTTCGACGACGGACCGCAGACTGAGATGATGCCGCTCGGGAAATCACCTTTCGGCATCTGGTTTCGCCATCACGCCGACCTGGTGTTCCAGAACTCCCCCGGCCTCGAAGCCATCCGAGACAACCTGCATGAAATCGATGACGAGATCCTGCCCCGCATCAAAAAGGCCAAGCAGTCAGACAGCGGCGATCTTCGGGTTCAACTGGGAAAACTCCGCGCACTCGTGGATGAAACAAAGCATATCATCGCAAGTATGTTTCAGAGCGTGGCCGGCATAGAAAGTGGTCGAGATCCGCTGACCCGGACATTGAATCGCCGGTTCCTGCCCACGATCATGAGTCGGGAAATCGCCATTTCGCTGCGTACGAAGGCTCCCTTTTCCATCTTGATGCTTGACATCGATCACTTCAAGACGATCAACGATCAATGGGGGCATTCTGCCGGAGACAATGCACTTCGGCAAGTTGTGGAAGTGATTTTGAACGCCATTCGATTTAACGACTTCATTTTCCGCTATGGCGGAGAAGAGTTTCTGATCGTATTGGTAGAGACAACGGCAGGCGAAGCGCTTCAAAATGCCGAAAGATTGAGGGAAAAACTGGCCTCTCATCAATTGGTAATATCCGACGGCCAAACGATCAATATCACTGCATCAATTGGAGTCGCGGAATATGATGGCCATCCCGACTACGTACAATTGATCGATGCGGCAGATCAGGCGTTGTATTCAGCGAAGAGATCAGGACGCAACCGCACGGTTATCGCAGGCAAAAAAGCTGCATGAACATTGCACAATCTAAAGCTTATATAAATTTTTATGACTGGATTTTGATTAGATGGTCGGAGCGAGAGGATTCGAACCTCCGACCCCCTCGTCCCGAACATGGGCGCCTTAGCTAACTATTTGATTTTTAGTCGTTTATTGTGCCCACCTATTGCATATGTTCGCTATTTGTTCATGGTGAATGTGTCCCATATGCGTCCCGCGACCAGCGTAGGAGCGCATTTGTTCTCACCCCGGACAATCCGCCCTCCCCCCCCTGACCCATCAGATCAGGGCCTCGGCAACCATGACATCGGCTCGATGAAGAATACCGGCATAGGCATAGCTTGACTCTCTGATCGAGTGAGAACATAAAATGAACACATGCCGGATGCCCGGTGGTCTTGTCCCAATCCATCGCTGTGGTGATCGCGCGCTTGTCGCGCCACAGGGGAGGTGTGTCTTGCGTAAACCTGGAACAATCGAGCGTCTGTATCTGGATTTTGATGGATTTTTTGCGAGTGTTGAACAGCAGGCCGACAGGCGTTTGCGCGGTCGCCCGGTTGGGGTCGTGCCAGTTGCAGGCACCGACCGGACCATGATCATTGCCTGCTCGCGGGAGGCCAAATTGCGCGACATCAGCAATATCATGCCGGTGCGCGATGCGCTGGCCGATGCCGAGGGTGTTCAGGTTCATCACTCGTCCATTGGTCGGGCGCTGGAACGGCTTGGCTTCACATACAAAAAAAGTCGCTGGTCGCTGACGAGCGCTGCCGTGTCGACATCGCCCTTGCCCGCGCCGACTGGATAGAGCGCCGTCAGCCCTTCATGCAGCGCAAGCCCGAACGGCTGGTCTTCATCGACGAAACCGCCGTCAAGACCAATCTGACCCGGCTCAGGGGCCGCGCGCCCCGTGGCAAACGCCTTCAGGGGACGGCCCCCTTCGGCAAGTGGCATACCCAGATCTTCATCGCCGCACTGACGGGCAATGCGCTGATTGCGCCCTGGGTGATCGAAGGCGCCATGAACGGGGCTGCCTTCGATACCTATGTCGAACCCAACTTGCGCCGCAACTCTCCCCCGGCACTGTCGTCATCCTCGACAATCTCAGCACCCACCATAGTTCGTGCGCAGCAAAAGCACTAAAGGACCAGGGATGCTGGTTTCTGTTGCTGCCGCCTTACAGGCCGGATCTCAATCCGATTGAAATGGCGTTCGTCAAGCTGAAAGCACACCTGCGGCGGACAGGTGTAAGGACATTCGACCATCTGAGCCAGGCACTTGGCGACATCTGTGACCTCTTCACGCCACAGGAATGCTGGAACTTCATCAAGCACGCAGGATATGTATCAACGTAAAAGCGAAATGCTTTAGTTCGTCGTTTCCCACCAACGTAGGTGAGGAAGTTTCCGGTGTCAAAGCCCGACGGTTTGACCCTGTAATCCAGTCACAGTTTCCAAGGTTGGATGTGTCAGAACTCCGGCTAGGAATGTCCGCTGCGGAGATCAGCGAGTTCCATAAGTTGCGACTGCATCAGGGTCGGTGTCGGTGAGACAGAGGTTGATTCCTGACTGGCCGCTCTTGAAACTTATCGGGCCAAGCGGACCAGCAATTTTGAAAGCCTTTGTGACTCACCACTATTTGGAGGCTGAAAGGGCCACTTCGGCGTTCACTGCGCCTAGCAGGCGTTCAAGACTTCTACATCGCCATTGTCGCCGGAAGTGGGACTAAGGTTCTGTCGCAATGTGAGCTCGCTGGTCAGGAAGTCCGCGCTCTCGCCGACTACGTGGCACCCATAGAGGAAATCGCTGCCAAACCAACGCTTGTCCTTGGCTATTCCATCGAGCGCGAAGCGAAAAGTCAGTTGCGCCGAGAGATCTTTCCAGTCCTCGGGCGTCAGGTGCATAGCCGAGATCCAGTCATAAACGTAGCGACATTCGTCAAACGCGATGACGTCGATGAACATAGGTGTAATCTTGGTCTCAGCTACATACCGGAAACGCCGTGTCTCACGCACGTTCGGGTGGGCAGGATAGGCAAGCTGCGCAAATGCCGGATAGAAGCCAATTTCCGAAGTGGGGACGTCGCAAAGAAAGGGCATGCGTTCGCGGTACGGAAACTGGCCTATTTCTAGCATCGCTTCCGACCACAATGATTGGTCGTGGCGCCAAGCGTAGTACACCGCCACTAGGTCTTTGAGATCGTTGATGTGCTGGATAGGCAACTTACCCACGAGGGCATTGTGCCAATCCCTAATCAGTTTCTTGGCACCTGCGGGAGGCTGTCCAAAGTTGGTATCGACCGGATAGTAACCACACGCGGCCAACGTCCAAATCAGGGAGGAATGGTCCGAATCGACGATGGCATCGCCATCGGAGTCTATATATTCGCTCGCCATTTCATCCGCGGATTCTCCTTCGGCAGCGTTGACAAGGTCGGTTGTTGCGCCGACTGCGCTTTGAATGGCGGCGTCCGTGCCATCGTGTTCCGCGTCCTCATAGCTTCCAAGAGCTTCTTCGTTGAAGATGATTAGGCGCTTCCCACGAGCGATGGCAGCCTTAATGTCATCCTTGAAGGCGACCTTCCACAAGTCAGAACTCAAGAGTCGGGCCATTGGTGCGACAATGGTCGCCAAGTCCATTAGGCTGCGTGTAATGAACAGGCCGTAGTAGTGCTCGAAATTGGCCTTTACTTCGTTGATGAAGTCCTCGGCCGGCTTGTCGTCTCCCGATTCGTCCACGGCTTCGCGCGAAGGATTTAAGAGATAGCCATGGGCTTGAGGACCCTCGACGATGCCTCCACCTTTCGACTCCAGAAAATCTTTAGGGTACAAATAGGCCGCAACGAGGAAGCTGTATCGATCAAGATCCTCAGACTTGGAGACGTCCGGCCTGGCGAAGTTGCTAATTAGCACCCCCAGCGGGGCCAGCGCGCAATACCGGAACATGGTGGCAAGGGCGCGGGCGGTATTTGAGCTCCTACTTGGGAACGGCCCGCAGGCGTCGAAATAGATGATGTCGAAACGCTGCGGGGTGCCGAGGAAGTAGTCTTCGATGCCGGCTGGGATGAATTTTACTCCGCGTGCCTTCAATTCGCGTAGAGTATCGAGCCCTTGGGTTGCCGCCTTTTCCTCGACCTCGAAGGCCCAGATGTTCTCGGGCCGCACACCAAGCTCCAACAGCACCGCAAGGTCGTTCTGCGGTTCTGGGCCAGCTAGGTAGGCCACGGTAATCTCATTCGGTTTCCGCGTGCCAATTGCCGCAGCGCGGAAGGTCTCCCAAGAAATCAGGTCGTCGTCCTTGCAAGCCTCTCCGCCAGCCTGTCGCCAACGATTTCGCTGTTCAATAGCGCTCTACGCACGCGCTTGGGATGGTCGCGGCGCACGATCGCTGCTGCATCCCGGCGTGACGTCACTAGCTCCACGGCGTGAGTGAGAGAAAGCCTCCGTGCCTTGTCCTTGGTGGGCTGGGCGTATGATGGAGCGTTGGGATCTGACATTATCGGCCAAGAGAGGTGGAGTTCTGCATATCCTAGTTATGCCTTTGAGTTTGGAAACAATCAAGGCCTGCTTCCCTGCATTATCACAGACGAACGAGGTAATAACCGCGCTGCGGGGGCTAACGGCAGCTTTCGAGGCACTGCCATCCACTCATGAATGACTGAAACGGGGTCAAAAGCCGCCATCATCAATCACGGCCCGCTACCTCCTTCCCGCACAGCCTGCCATATCAGGCCGAGCACGCCTACGGTAATGATGCCGATAGCCGTCAGAACACCTTGGCGCTTGATTGTCTCAACTGAGCTACGCCACTGTCGCAGATGCTGGAAGTCGGCTTGGACCTCAAGTGGCTTGCCGACATCAACGCCGAGGCGGAGCAGGGTTTCCGTAACCGTTTCAGCGACGATCTTTCGGATTTCGGCCTCGGTCAATTTGACCTCATTTTCCGGCATGGCACTGCCCTCCGGCGTATTGGGTGCGGACACAATCGTACCAAGCGACCAAAGCCTTGATCCGGCGGTTTGCCGCGCCTCGCCCGGCACGCTCGCGGGCGGCGATAACGAGGGGATCCTCGCCCAATGTCGGCTTGCGCACCTTCACTGTTTCCGCATAGGCCGGCAGCGGAGGCAGGTCGCGTCTCACCTCACTCACCGTCTTGGATGTTGAGCAAGCGCCGAGCGTCAGCATCAGTGACGCGGCAAGCATCACGGCCGGGGCGCGAGGCCAGTTCTTTTTCCAGGTCATTGACCGTCTCCGTCTGTTTCAGGGTAATTTCGGCAAGCTGCTCGGCTTGCGCGCGCGCGATGCGCTCCGCAGATTGCGCGGCCTTGAGATCGGTGCGGGCCGTCTCAACCTGCGATTGCAGGACCGCAACCTGCGCAGTCTGGTCGGCGTGACTATGGCCTCGATGGTATCCGACGCCATAGGACAGCGTGCCGGCTATGGCCGCGATGCCGATTCGGGATGAGACGATCTGCCAGATGATGGAGAGAGCGCCCATGGTCACGCTCCCTTGAGACAAAGAGCGCGCTCTTCGGCGCGGCGTTTCGTCAGGCCGGGGAGCACCCTGCTGCCAGCCTTGTTCCAGCGCGGCAGCTCGTCGCAAGCGCCGCGGGTATCGCCGGCATTGAGTTTCCGAGCGAGCGTCGATTTGCAGAATGCCCCGACACCCACGTTGTAGGTGAACGATAGCAGCGCGACGTGCGTTTCATTGTTGGTTTCCGCGCAGAACTGAGCCGGTTAGGCGCATAATTTCCATTGAGAATTGAGCCATGTGAACCTTCCCCCAACGCGAAGAGCGACGGGG
>NZ_JACICC010000005.1 GCF_014195635.1 Pseudochelatococcus contaminans
CAGTTCACAAACATGGAACCACATCTATGCGCGCAAGCCATTGTTCGGACTCATGTCCGCTCTCACGCCGATTCACGAAACCTGGAAAAACGACAAACTCGGCAGAAGGAGCCCCAAAAAGCCTGATCGCGGATGCCGATCCGGCTCCGAAACAGCCCCCGAGTGGCCAGTCAGCTCCTTCCCCGAAACGGGGGCGGCCATGATCGCCACCATCCTTAGGGCTTGTGGAGAAATAAATGAATCGGGTTTTCCGGCGGGAGCCCGTCGGATGCTCAGATTCCGGCTCCGATCTGGAGCATTTATTCTCCCACGGACCCTTAACGATTCCATTCAAACCGAGTGGCTCACCTTGGATATCGAGCGGCCAGGCACCGGGAGGATCGCGCCATGACGATCCTCACCGGCGACTGCCGCGATATCATGCCCTGGCACGCGCCCTTCGACATGATCCTCGCCGATCCACCCTACGGCGACACTTCGCTCGCATGGGACCGACGTGTCGAGGGTTGGGTGGCGCTCGCGCGCTCGGCCGTCAAGCCGACCGGCTCGCTGTGGGTCTTCGGCTCGCTGCGCAGCTTCATGGCGACCGCCGACCGGTTCGCCGATGCCGGCCTGCGCATTGCCCAGGAGATCGTCTGGGAGAAGCAGAACGGCACCGGCTTTCATGCCGACCGCTTCAAGCGAGTGCATGAGCTGGCGGCCCAGTTCTATCGCGTCGAGACGCCATGGCGCGACATCTACAACGATGTCCAGACCACTCCTGATGCGACGGCACGCACTGTGCGCCGCAAACAGCGGCCTCCCCATACCGGGCATATCGATGCCGGACACTATCTCAGCCGTGACGGTGGCCCGCGCCTCATGCGCTCGGTCATCTATGTGCGCAATTGCCACGGCCGGGCGATCCACCCGACCGAAAAGCCGTCGGCACTCACCGAAATCCTGATCCGCACGAGTTGCCCTCCGGGCGGCCTCGTCGGCGACTGGTTCGCCGGTTCCGGCGCGGCCGGGAAAGCCTGCCGGCTGTCTGGCCGGCGCTACATCGGCTGCGAGATCGATCCCGAGATGACTGAGCGCGCCCGCGCTCGTCTGGCCATGGTTCTGCCATTTCACGACGGAGGCCGACCATGACCATCCCATCCGACCTGCGCGTCCTGCTCACGCGTGAGTTTCCGCCCTATGACGGAGCAGTGCAATGAACGACGGATTTTCCAGCCGTCATCTGGACGGCCATGCGCTTCCCGATGACGCACCACCTTTCACCACGCTGGTCCATCTGACCTGGCAGGAAGGCAGGATCGAGCATTGGATTCGATTCGGACGCCAAAGTTATCAACGCAACCTCGACCGCCACAGCCGCATCGTCGGATTTGCGCCGGGCAGCATCTTTGCCTTCGTCAGATGGGCCGCCAACGACTACGGCACGATCATCTCCCGCATCGATATCCTGCGGACCATCGGGCGCGGCGAGCCGTTCCAGACGCTTCCATTCGTGCGCCCCGGCGGCGACATCCTGCTCAAGCTCAATGGCTGGCCAAAGGTCGAGCGCGTGCTCCAGTTCGTCGATGCTATCGAGGCGCTCGACATCCATCCAGTTGACGCAGCTCCCGATTACTGGCGGCATGTCCATAACCGCCTGACCGTCGGGACAGAGCCACGCTTCTATTCGCTCGACCAGCATCGCGCCTGGCTCGCGCGGCGGACCATCCTGTCATGAGCACGCGCCGTCTCACGCTCGTCGCGATGCTCACCGGCCTCACGCTGATCGCCGCTCCCGCTGTCACCGGCCACGCCCCGCGGTTGATCTGGAATGCCTCAGCCAGCGTTCCAATCGGACTCTATTCTCTCGCACCTGTCGAGGCGGTCGAGACCGGCGATCTGGTCGCCGTTCGCCCGCCCGAGGCTCTCGCAGCCTTTCTCGACGCACGCGGATATCTGCCGCGCGGCGTGCCGCTCATCAAACGCGTTCTGGCGCTGCCCGGCACCAAGGTCTGCCGGCGCGGTGCGACCGTCATCGCCTATGACCACGCCTATGGCGAGGCACAGATGCGCGACCGTTTGGGCCGTGATCTGCCGCAATGGCAGGGCTGCCGCGTTATCGCCCGCGATGAACTCTTTCTCATGAATTGGGACGCGGCCGACAGCCTCGACGGGCGGTATTTCGGGCCGCTGCCGCTCTCCTCCATCACTGCCCGCGTGACACCGATCTGGGCCGATGAGGCCGGCGACGGGCGCTTCGAATGGCGGGCGTCGATGCGGTGAGCGCCCCCCCCCTCGTCGGTCAGCGCACTGCATGCCGGCCGACACCGTCACCGCTTTTGAAAGGACCAGACCATGCCCCAGATTGGCGAATTCACCCGCGAAGAAACCGGCTTCTCCGGCCGCATTCAAAGCCTCACGCTCGACCGTGAGATCGTCATCGTCCCGGTCGAACCTTCGGATGCCGAGAATGCACCCGACCATCGCGTTCATCTCGGCTCGGACGCCGACGGACCGGAGATCGGTGCGGCCTGGACGCGCACTGGCGAGAAGGCCGGCGAGTATCTTTCGGTGCTGATCGACGATCCGGTCATGCCGCATCCGTTGCGCGCCAATCTATTCCAGAACGGCAATGACGCAACCGCCTGGTCGCTGCATTGGAACCGTCCGCCCAAGCGCAACGGAAAGGACTGAACGATGCCGTTTTCATGCAGCCGGCAGCATCATTCGCATGCGTTCGGGCAGCCTCGCGCCGCCCGGCGCATCACCTTCCTTCTCCTTTCCGGCCTTTGCCTCGCCGCCGTGCCGACCGTCGCTGCTCATGCTCAGGAGATGCAGCAGGTCGGACAGGCCGCACGCGATCCTCTTGCGGCCCATGTGACGGCAGCCGCGCAACGCTTCGGCATTCCCGAACACTGGATACGCACCGTGATGCAGGCCGAAAGCGCGGGTGATCGCACCGCCGTGTCCTCGGCTGGCGCCATGGGCCTGATGCAGGTCATGCCCGACACCTGGGCAGAGCTGCGCATCCGCCACCGGCTCGGTGGCGATCCATTCGAGCCGCGCGACAACATTCTTGCCGGCACCGCCTATCTGCGCGAGATGCTCGACCGCTACGGCAACATTGGCGCGATGCTCGCAGCCTATAATGCCGGGCCGGGACGCTACGACGAACACCTCTCCGTGGCGCGCGAACTGCCAGCCGAAACACGCGTCTATGTCGCCACGCTCGTCCCTCTTCTCGGCGGCGACCCGCTCCCGCCTGGCGCTCTCTCCGGCACCGCGCGCATCACCGATTGGCGCGAAGCTCCGCTCTTCGTCACGGTCGCCGGCCGCGCAAATCCTGCATCGGAAACGCATGACGAACACACCGCGAGCGCCTCGCTAAATGCACTTGCCGCGCAGGCGAATCCGCTCGCGCCAGCCTCTTCGGAAGCGCTGTTTGTAGGCCGTTCCCCCTCGGGAGACGCGCCATGATGGGTATCGCGGGGTGTCGCAGCTTGGCGGGAAACTGGAAAGGAAGGGCGGAGGGACAGGCCAAGGCTGGAGAAACGACGGGATTACGGCAAGATAAAAGCGCCAGCGCCAAACACCCGCAAGCCATTGGAATGGCTTGGTGTTTTGCGCATATGGCGATCGGTCGTGCATACGCATCAGTGATTTTCTCTGCAAAATCAACAGAGTTTTGTATGGGCAGCGCCATCGCACCCATCCGGAGGCGGTCATGAGCGGTGACGAGAACGAATTCCGCATCCGCCCCGGCAAACCCGGTTCCACGCGTGCCCCGCGCACAAAGACCTTCATCAATCAGGTGCTGCGCGCAGCCAAACACGCCCGCACAGTGGATGGCGGCGGGCTTTCACCGCGAACACGCGGCGGTTCCAAGTCGGGAGGCGGATCGACCTTCGGGCGCGGCCGCAATGTCTTTTCGCGCAACAGGCTCTTCGGGTCGCAGCGCCGCGTTATCGTCGCGGCGCGCATCGCCCGTCACAAGGGCCGCGCCTTCCGGGCCGCACCGGTATCGGCGCATCTTTCCTATCTCAAACGCGAGGGTGTCAGCCGGGAGGGAGAGAAAGGCATCATGTTCGATGCCGAGACCGATCGCGCTGACGATCTCGGCTTTTCCGAACGCTGCCGGGACGACCGGCATCATTTCCGCTTCATCATCTCACCCGAGGACGCCGCCGAGATGGAAGACCTCAAGGGCTTTACCCGCGATCTGGTCCGCCAGATGGAAGCCGATCTCGGCACCAGGCTCGACTGGGTGGCCGTCGATCACTGGAACACCGACAACCCGCATATCCATCTGCTCGTGCGCGGTGTCGATCAGACCGGCGCCGATCTGGTCATCGCACGCGACTATATCAGCAACGGTTTGCGATCCCGCGCCGAGGAGTTCGTCGAAATCGAGCTTGGCCCCAAGCCCGAACACGAGATCCGTCACGGGCTCGAACGCGAGATCACGGCCGAACGCTGGACGCGGCTCGATCGCGAGATCCAGTACCGCGCCGATGATGTCGGCTATATCGACCTGCGCGCACAAGCGAAAGGACCGGCCGACCCGGAAATCCGCCGGCTGATGATCGGCCGCCTCCAGCATCTGCGCAGGATGGACCTCGCCGCCGAGGGCAATCCTGGCGAATGGGTGATGGGCCAAGATGCCGAACGATCGCTGCGCGATCTGGGCCAGCGCGGCGACATCATCAAAACCATGCACCGCGCCTTTGCCGGACGTGGTGAGGATCGCGGATTCTCCGACTTCGTGATCGATGGTGGAAAAGACGGACCGCCCATCATCGGACGGCTGATCGACAAGGGCCTGCATAATGAACTGACTGGCGAAGCCTATGCCGTGGTCGACGGCGCCGATGGCCGCGCCCATCATGTTCGCCTGCGTGGCATCGAGGCGTTCGAGCACGCACCTCCCGTCGGCGGGATCGTCGAGGTTCGGCGTTTCGGAGGACCGGAAGAAACTCGTCCGACGCTGGTTCTCGCCAACCGCTCCGACCTCGATCTTCAAAGCCAGATCACCGCGCCCGGCGCGACCTGGCTCGACCATCGACTGGTCGAACGCGAACCGATGCCGCTCGCCATGGGTGGCTTCGGGCGTGAGGTTCGCGACGCAATGGACACGCGCGCCGAGCATCTCGCCGAAGAGGGTCTCGCGCGGCGTGAGGGCCAGCGCATCGTCCTGCAACGCAATCTTCTGACGACGCTCCGCCGCCGCGAACTCGATATGGTCGGCGATCAGCTTTCGACCGAGACCGGCCTGCCGCATGTGACGGCGAAAGTCGGCGAGCATGTCGCCGGCGCCTATCGCCGCCAGCTCACCCTTACATCCGGCCGCTTTGCCATGATCGAGGGGCCCGGACCCGACGGGGGCCTTGGTTTCCAACTCGTGCCCTGGTCGCGCGAGATCGACGACAAGCTCGGTCAGCACGTCTCCGGTGTCGCCAGATCAGGCGGCGGCATCGACTGGTCGCTGGGTCGCAAACGCGACCTTGGCCTCTGAAGAAAGGAACCTGCGATGTCCGGCACGAAAATTCTCTGGGGCCAGATCACAATCGTCTTTCTGATCGTGCTGATCGCGGTCTGGAGCGGCACCCAATGGGTGGCCTGGCGGCTCGGCTTCCAGCCTCAGCTCGGGCATCCCTGGTTCGAGCTGTTCGGATGGCCGGTCTATTATCCGCCGTCGCTTTTCTGGTGGTGGTATTTCTTCGAAGCCTATGCGCCGCGCATTTTCTGGGAGGGCGGCATCATCGCGGCCTCGGGCGGATTCCTCGCCATTGCCGTGGCCATCACGCTTTCGGTCATGCGCGCGCGGGAGGCGAGCGACATCGACACCTATGGCTCAGCCCGATGGGCCGCCAGGAAAGAGGTGCAGGCGGCGGGACTGCTTGGTCCTGATGGCGTGGTGCTCGGCAAGCTCGATCGCGAATATCTGCGCCATGACGGGCCGGAGCATGTGCTGTGCTTCGCGCCCACCCGATCCGGCAAGGGCGTCGGCCTTGTCGTACCTTCTCTCCTGACCTGGCCAGGTTCGGCCATCGTCCATGACATCAAGGGCGAGAATTGGCAACTCACTGCCGGCTTCCGGGCAAGGCACGGCCGCGTGCTGCTCTTCGATCCGACCAATGCGAAATCCGCCGCCTACAATCCGCTGCTCGAGGTCCGTCGCGGCGAATGGGAAGTCCGTGACGTCCAGAACGTCGCCGACGTGCTGGTCGATCCCGAAGGTTCGCTGGAAAAGCGCAATCATTGGGAGAAGACCTCGCACTCCCTGCTCGTCGGCGCGATCCTCCATGTCCTCTATGCCGAACAGGACAAGACGTTGGCCGGGGTCGCGGCCTTCCTTTCCGATCCACGCCATCCGATCGAGTCGACGTTGAAGGCGATGATGACGACGCCGCATCTTGGGCCGAGCGGGCCACATCCGGTCGTCGCCTCGACGGCGCGGGAACTGCTGAACAAGTCGGACAACGAACGTTCGGGCGTTCTTTCGACCGCCATGTCCTTCCTCGGCCTCTACCGCGATCCTGTCGTGGCGGCGGTGACCTCGCGCTGCGACTGGCGCATCGCCGATCTGATCGCGGACGAAAAACCCTCGACGCTCTATCTGGTGGTGCCGCCCTCCGACATCTCGCGGACCAAACCGCTGATCCGGCTCGTGCTCAACCAGATCGGCCGGCGCCTCACTGAGGATCTGCATATGAAGGACCGCCGACATCGCGTCCTGATGCTGCTCGACGAGTTTCCGGCGCTTGGGCGGCTCGACTTTTTCGAGAGCGCGCTCGCCTTCATGGCGGGCTACGGGATCAAATCCTTCTTGATTTCGCAGTCCCTGAACCAGATCGAGAAAGCCTACGGCCAGAACAATTCGATCCTCGACAATTGCCATGTCCGGGTCAGCTTCGCCACCAATGACGAGCGCACCGCCAAACGTGTCTCCGACGCCCTCGGCACCGCCACCGAAATGAAGGCCATGCAGAACTATGCCGGCAGCCGCCTTGCGCCCTGGCTCGGGCATATCATGGTCTCGCGCTCCGAGACGGCCCGCCAGCTCCTTACCCCCGGCGAGATCATGCAGCTTCCACCCGACGACGAGATCGTCATGGTTGCGGGCACGCCGCCGATCCGGGCGAAGAAGGCACGCTATTACGAAGATCCTCGCCTCAACGAACGCATCTTGACGCCGCCCGATCCCGCCAAGGTCACGGTCACGATCCGCCCCGATGGGTGGTCGGCGCTGAAACCCGTTCAACCGGATGCGACACTCGTCACAGCCGCCGAACAGGCTGGGAAGAGGAGCGAGGACAAAGCCAATTCCAGCCTGCGACGCGAACCGGAACTGCCCGAGCATGTCGAGATCGTCCACGAAAAGAAGGAGCTGTCCCCGGAAGGTGAATTCGCGATGATGCTCGACGAGACGCCCGAAGACACCGCCCGCCAGCGCCAGGCGCTCCGCCGGCAGATGGGCCGCGTCGCCCGGCAAGCATCCCTCAATCCCGATGATGGCATCGAACTTTGAAAGGACCGACCATGCGCGAACGCCTGTCCCTGACCCTGCCGGCCGAGATGCTGCGAAAACTCGACGATCTCACCGAGCGCAAGAAATTGAAGCGATCCGCCGTTATCGAGGCAGCCGTGGCCTCGTTTCTGTCCCCCGATGCCCAGGACATGCGCGAAGCAGCCTTCACCCGCAGGCTCGATCGCCTGTCGCGCCAGACCGCGCGACTCGAACGCGATATGCGTGTTACCGCCGACACGCTGGCGCTCTTCATCCGCTTCTGGCTGTCCATTACGCCGCCGCTGCCGCCCGAGGATCAGGCCGCCGCCCAGATCAAGGGGCGCGAACGTTTCGAGGGGTTCGTGCAGACTCTCGGCATGCGCCTCCAGCAGGGAAACAGCTTCCTGAGCGAAATCCCCGATGACATCCCGGAACGAGCGATGGAGGGTGCGGATGATTGACGGTGCTTGTATCAATGCCGCCGAGGGAGTATATACGCGTGAGTATATACAGGAGGCGGCCATGCCCCATATCGCCAAAGTCTTCCAGTCCGGCAATTCCCAGGCGGTCCGCCTGCCCAAGGACTTCCGCTTCGAAGTCGATGAGGTCGAAGTCTCGCGGGAAGGCGATGCCGTGATCCTGCGCCCGAGACATGACGCCACCGGGCGGTGGGCGTCCTTGCGCGCTGCCGTCGAACGCGGTTTCAGCGCCGACTTCATGGCCGAAGGACGTGAACAGCCCCAAGACCAGCACCGGCCCGATCTCGACCAGGCGTTTCAATGACGCTCTGGCTGCTCGATACCAACGCCGTCATCGCCCTGGTGACACGCCGGTCCGAGGCGTTGCTCCGGCGAGTCGAAGCCTCCGAGCCAGGCTCGCTCGCCGTTTCCGCCGTCGTTGCCCATGAACTCTACTATGGCGCCTATCGCAGCCAGAAGGTCGAATTCAACCTGGAAACACTTCGCCTGCTCTTCGCCGACCTTTCCATTCTCGACCTTGACCGTGAGGACGCCCGCGTTGCCGGTGAGATCAGAGCCGATCTTGCCCGGCTAGGAACGCCCATCGGTCCCTATGACGTGCTGATCGCCGGCCAGGCCAAGGCCCGAGGGCTCACGCTGGTCACGAACAATATGGGGGAGTTTACCCGCGTTGCGGATCTACGCGTCGAGGACTGGTCCTCGGCCTGACCCTGGCGCAAGTGAGAACGCTATTCCCCAATTTCCGGCTGCGGCCACCAGACTGATTCGTGCCTGACCAATCGCCTGACTGTGCATGCGTCTGGTACGATTCCGCCGATCACCTGTATTTGCGCGCCACACTACTACTACGACCGAAACTTGTTGAATCGGCCCATTTTGTGGCTCTCTTAGTCGTCCTCATCCGGGGACCGTCATTTGCCTTCCCGGTGAAACGGGGACGAGATGGCAGGCTTCGACGACAGACAGGCAACGACTCAACGCGGTGCGCGGATGCTGCGCACCGCACTGGGCCCGGCCATCTCCCGGTTTCTGGAAGATCCCACCATCGTCGAGGTAATGCTGAACCCGGATGGCCGCATCTGGGTGGACCGGCTATCGGAAGGTCTGGCCGATACGGGGGAAATGCTGTCGGCTGTTGATGGCGAGCGCATCGTGCGGCTGGTCGCCCATCATGTCGGTGCAGAGGTCCACGCCCGAGCCCCGCGCGTCTCGGCTGAACTGCCTGAGACCGGCGAGCGTTTTGAAGGCTTACTGCCGCCCGTGGTCGCAGCTCCAGCCTTCGCCATCCGCAAGCCCGCCGTGGCAGTGTTCACGCTCGACGACTATGTGGCCGCTGGCACCATGATGGTCGACCAGGCCGCGATTTTGCGTGCGGCCGTCGTAGCCCGCGCCAACATCCTTGTCGCGGGCGGCACCTCGACCGGCAAGACCACGCTGACCAATGCTCTGCTCCGCGAGGTCTCCAAAGGATCGGATCGCGTCATCCTCCTGGAAGACACGCGCGAACTGCAATGCACGGCCAGGAACAAGGTGCCGATGCGCACCGTGGATGCGGTTATCGACCTCACGGAACTGTCCCGTTCGTCCATGCGGCTGCGGCCTGACCGTATCATTGTCGGTGAGGTGCGCGGGCCGGAAGCTCTCGGCCTCCTGAAGCTTTGGGGCACCGGCCATCCCGGCGGCATTGGCACCATCCATGCCGGCTCCGGCATCGGCGCTTTACGCCGCCTCGAACAGCTCATTCAGGAAGCCGTCGTCACCGTCCCGCGCGCGCTGATCGCCGAAACGATCGACCTCGTTGCCGTCCTTACCGGGCGCGGTTCCGCGCGCCGGCTCGCCGAACTCGCCCGCGTCGATGGGCTCGATCCTGACGGCGACTACCGCATCACCCCAGCAACCTCCAACAACGGAGAGCCTTCATGATCAGCGCAACCTCGCGCCTCCGCCGCTCCGCCGCGACAGCCATCGCCTTCACCTACGTCAATCTCATCCTTGTCCCGACCGCCCATGCCTCCGGTTCCTCGATGCCATGGGAAGCACCGCTGGAATCGATCCTCGAATCCATCGAAGGGCCGGTGGCAAAAATCATCGCGGTGATCATCATCATCGTCACCGGCCTGACGCTTGCCTTCGGCGACACCGGCGGCGGTTTTCGTCGCCTCATCCAGATCGTCTTCGGCATCTCGATCGCCTTCGCGGCGTCAAGTTTCTTCCTGTCCTTCTTTTCTTTCGGCGGTGGGGCGCTGATCTGATGGCGACCGCGTTCGAACAACTCGATGGCGTGCCGGGATTCACCGTTCCGGTTCATCGCGCCCTGACGGAGCCGATCCTGCTCGGAGGCGCCCCGCGTTCTGTGGCCATCCTCAACGGCACGCTGGCCGGGGCCATCGGCCTCGGCCTTCAGCTCTGGCTCGCGGGCATCCTGATCTGGGCCATCGGTCACATCGCCGCCGTCTGGGCCGCGAAGCGTGATCCTCTCTTTGTCGAGGTCGCACGCCAGCATCTGCGTGTGCCCGGACATCTCTTGGTGTGAGGACGCGGCCATGATGAACCTTGCCGAATATCGCCGCACAGCAGCCCGTCTTGCCGACTATCTGCCCTGGGTGGCGCTGGTCGCATCGGGCGTCGTCTTGAACAAGGACGGCAGCTTCCAGCGCAGCGCGAAGTTTCGCGGACCGGATCTCGATTCCGCTGTCGCGGCCGAGCTGGTCGCCGTCGCCGGGCGCCTCAACAACGCCTTCCGGCGGCTCGGTTCCGGCTGGGTGATCTTTGTCGAGGCACAGCGATCCGAGGCCGCGACCTATCCTGACGACCTGTTTCCCGATCCGGCCTCCGCTTTGGTCGACGCCGAACGCAAGGCCGATTTCGAGGAGGCGGGCAGCCATTTCGTCTCTGCCTACTATCTGACCCTCCTCTGGCTGCCGCCTGCGGAAGACGCCGCGCGCGCGGAGAGCTGGCTTTACGAGGGTCGCGAAACCTCCGGCGTCAACCCCTGGGAACTGGTTCGTGCCTTCATCGATCGCACCGACCGCGTTCTGGCGTTGCTCGACGGATTCATGCCGGAATGTCGCTGGCTCAATGATGCGGAAACGCTGACCTATCTCCATTCGACGATCTCCACCAACCGGCACCGCATCAGTGTGCCGGAAACCCCGATCTATCTCGATGCGCTGCTGGCCGATCAGCCGCTGACCGGAGGGTTGGAGCCGCGCCTCGGCACGGCGCATTTGCGCATCCTCACGGTCACGGGTTTCCCGAGCATCACGACGCCGGGCATTCTCGACGATCTCAACCGGCTGGCCTTTCCCTATCGCTGGTCCACCCGCGCCATCCTGATGGACAAGGTGGATGCGACCAGGCTGCTCACGAAGATACGCCGCCAATGGTTCGCCAAGCGAAAATCCATCGCCGCCATCCTCAAGGAGGTGATGACCAACGAGCAATCCACGCTCGTGGACACGGACGCCGCGAACAAGGCGCTTGATGCCGACATGGCGCTTCAGGAACTTGGGGCCGATGTGGCGGGCCTTGCCTATGTCACCGCGACGATCACGGTCTGGGACGAAGATCCCCGCCGTGCCGACGAGAAGCTGCGACTGGTCGAGAAGGTCATTCAATCCCGCGATTTCAGCGTCATGGTCGAGACGGTCAATGCCGTCGACGCCTGGCTCGGGAGTTTGCCCGGACATGCCTACGCCAATGTCCGCCAGCCCCCGGTCTCGACGCTCAACCTTGCCCACATGGTTCCTTCGTCCGCCGTGTGGGCGGGGCCGGAACGGGACGAGCACTTCGGAGCGCCCCCGCTGCTTTACGGCAGAACCGAAGGCTCGACCCCGTTCCGGTTTTCCCTTCATGTCGGCGACGTTGGGCACACCCTCGTCGTCGGCCCGACCGGCGCGGGCAAATCCGTCCTGCTGGCGCTGATGGCGCTCCAGTTCCGCCGCTATTCCGGAAGCCAAGTCTTCGCCTTCGATTTCGGCGGCTCCATCCGCGCCGCCGCGCTCGCCATGGGTGGCGACTGGCATGATCTGGGCGGGGAACTGACCGCAGGGGCGGACGCCTCCGTCTCGCTCCAGCCTCTCGCCCACATCCACGACACCTATGAGCGAGCCTGGGCCGCAGATTGGATCGCGGCGATCCTCATGCGCGAGGGCATCACGATCACGCCCGAAGTGAAGGAGCACCTCTGGACCGCATTGACCTCGCTCGCCTCCGCGCCGGTCGGGGAACGCACCATCACGGGCCTTGCCGTCCTATTGCAGTCCAACGCTCTGAAGCAGGCGCTCAGGCCCTATTGCGTCGGTGGCGCACATGGTCGACTGCTCGATGCCGAGACCGAACATCTTGGCTCGGCCGACGTGCAGGCCTTCGAGATCGAGGGCCTTGTCGGGACCGGCGCAGCGCCGGCCGTGCTCGCCTATCTCTTCCATCGCATAGGCGACCGGCTCGACGGACGGCCGACGCTGCTCATCATCGACGAAGGCTGGCTGGCGCTGGACGATGAAGGTTTTGCGGGCCAGATCAGGGAGTGGCTGAAGACGCTGCGCAAGAAAAATGCCAGCGTCGTCTTCGCCACGCAGTCGCTTTCCGACATTGACGGCAGCGATATCGCGCCCGCCATCATCGAAAGCTGCCCGACGCGGCTCCTCCTGCCAAACGAGCGCGCCATCGAGCCCCAGATCACGGCGATCTATCGTCGTTTTGGCCTCAATGACCGCCAGATCGAGATACTCGCGCGGGCGACACCCAAGCGGGATTACTACTGTCAGTCCCGGCGCGGCAATCGCCTGTTCGAACTCGGACTATCGGAAGTGGGGCTCGCGCTTTGCGCCGCATCCTCCAAATCCGATCAGGCCCTGATCGCCGAGATCCTCGCTGAGCATGGCCGCGAGGGTTTCCTGACGGCCTGGCTCCGGGCACGCGGTGTCGAATGGGCCGCCGACCTGATCCCGGACCTCACCAATCTCGCGCCGCAAAGCGAGGACCTGTCGCCCATCGTCCCTGCCGGCGGCGATGTCGAACTCACCCTGGAAGAAGAGGAGATCATCCCATGACACGCAAGACAAATTCTGTCGCTCGCTTGGCGGGCGCTTCGGCATTGGCCGTTACGCTCGCCGCACCGCTGGCGTTGGCCCCGGTCTTCTTCACCACCCCGGCCCATGCCTTCTTCGGTGGCTTTGGCCGTATCGTCTATGACCCGACCAATCATGCCGAAAACCTGCTGACTGCAGCCCGAACGCTGGAGCAGATCAACAACCAGATCACCTCGCTGCAAAACGAGGCGCAGATGCTGATCAACCAGGCCCGCAATCTGGCGAGTCTGCCACATTCCTCGCTCCAGCAGTTGCAACAGAACGTCCAGCGCACCCAGCAACTGCTCGGGCAGGCTCAGAACATCGCTTTCGATGTGCAGAACATCGACCAGATGTTCCAGCAGGATTACGGCAATCTGTCTTTGACCTCGACCGATTCCCAGTTGGTCGATGGCGCCCGATCCCGCTGGGAGACTACGGTGGGCGGTCTTCAGGACGCGATGCGCGTACAGGCTGGCGTTGTCGGCAATATCGACACGAACCGCACCGAGATGTCCGCCCTCGTCGGCGAAAGCCAAGGCGCCGCAGGCGCGCTTCAGGCCACACAGGCTGGCAACCAGTTGCTCGCCCTGCAATCGCAACAGCTCTCCGACCTGATCGCGGTGATTTCCGCCAATGGCCGGGCCGAAGCCCTCATGGAGGCGGAACGCTCCACGGCCGCCGAACAGGGCCGCATCCAGCGCGAGCGCTTCCTGACCCCGGGGAGCGGCTACCAACCCGGCAACGCACAGATGTTCAACAACTGAACGGCGAGCAGAACCGGAAGGGGGACCTCATGGACGGCAAGATACTGGCCCGGCTCGGGGCAGTCGTGTTTATCGCTATAGCCATCACCGCGACCGCAATCGATTTGGCGCGGAAGGACGAACCTTCCGCGCCGCGTTCCGTGCCGGTCCTCCAGCCTCCGACCGACCCGCTGCGCGAAGGCCAGCGTCGGTGCCAACAACTCGGCGAGACCGCCGCGAACGACGCCGACTGCCTTCGTATCTGGGCCGAGACCCGCGATCGTTTCCTCGACCAGACGCCCGCGCCGCAGGCCCCCGCTGCGGACGAAGGGGAGTGAACGATGGGCGGCACCGGCGTCATCGACAACTTCCTCGGCATCTTCACCAGCTATATCGACTCAGGTTTCGGCCTGCTTGGCGGTGAAGTTGCATTCATCGCCACCACGTTGATCGTCATCGACGTGACCCTCGCCGCCCTGTTCTGGGCCTGGGGCGCTGACGACGACATCATTGCCCGGCTGGTCAAGAAGACCCTCTTTGTCGGGATCTTCGCCTATATCATCTCCAACTGGAACAATTTGGCACAGATCGTCTTCGACAGCTTCGCGGGTCTCGGCCTCATGGCGTCCGGCACCGGCTTTTCCGCCGCCGACCTCATGCGGCCTGGCCGGGTTGCACAGACCGGTCTCGATGCCGGGCGACCGCTGCTGGAATCCATCTCCGATCTCATGGGCTGGATCGCCTTTTTCGAGAACTTCATCCAGATCGCCTGCCTGCTGTTCGCATGGGCGCTGGTCGTCCTCGCCTTCTTCATCCTCGCCATTCAGCTCTTCGTCACCCTCATCGAGTTCAAACTCACCACGCTCGCCGGGTTCGTGCTGATCCCCTTCGGCCTGTTCGGCAAGACCGCCTTCATGGCCGAACGCGTTCTCGGCAATGTCGTCTCGTCCGGCATCAAGGTGCTGGTGCTTGCCGTCATCATCGGCATCGGCTCGACGCTCTTTGGCCAGTTCACCGCAGGCTTCAGCGGCGCGACCCCGACCATCGACGACGCCATGGCGATCGTCTTGGCGGCGCTTTCTCTTCTTGGCCTCGGCATCTTCGGCCCCGGTATCGCCACCGGCCTCGTCTCCGGCGGCCCGCAGCTCAGTGCGGGCGCGGCGGTCGGAACCAGCCTCGCGGTCGGCGGTGCTGCTGTCGCGGGCGGCGGGGCCACCATGCTGGCGGCGCGCGGCGCGGCAGCAGCCCTATCCGGAGGTGCGGCCCTCGCACGCGGCGGCGCTTCGGCGGCCGGCGCGGCATCCTCGGCCTATACGCTGGGCTCCATGGGAGAATCCGGGCCATCCGGTGTCGCCGGCGGTCTCGGCGGTGTCGCCCGCGCCGGCGTGTCGGCTGCAGCCTCACCTCTCAAGCGCGCCGCCTCTCGCGCCGCCGACAGCATGAAATCCAGCTACGGCAACGGCATGAAAGCCGGGGTCACTGCCAGCGGCGGTACGTCCTCGATGGGAACAATCGGAGGAGCCGCCGCCCCTGCTGCACCATCCCCTTCATCCACCTACGGCGCACCGGCCTGGGCACAAAATATGCGCCGTGGCCAGGCCATGAGCCATGGCGTGACGGCTGCCGCCCATGCCGTCCGCTCCGGTGACAGTCATGGCGGCGGCTCCTCCGTCAGCCTTTCCGAAAGCAATCGCACATGAACATCTTCAAACGACCCACCACCCATTACGGCAAGACACCCGAGCCGGTCACACCCTATCAGAAAGCGGCGCAAATCTGGGACGAACGCATCGGTTCGGCCCGCGTGCAAGCTCGCAACTGGCGTTACATGGCCTTCGCCTGCCTGATCCTTTCGGCCGGATTTGCATCCGCTCTGGCCTGGCAATCAACCCGCGGCACCATCGTTCCCTGGGTGGTGGAGATCGATCGCCATGGCGAGGCCCGCGCTGTCGAGGCGGCCACCGCCGACTTTCGCCCGACCGATCCCCAAGTGGCGTGGCATCTGGCGCGGTTCATCGAACAGGTTCGTGGACTGCCTTCCGATCCGATCGTCGTGCGTCAAAACTGGCTGCGCGCCTATGAATTCACCACCGATCGCGGCGCCGTTGCGCTCAACGACTATGCCCGTGCCAATGATCCCTTCACCCGTGTCGGCCGCGAGCAGGTCTCGGTCGAGGTCTCTTCGGTCATCCGGGCCTCACCCGACAGCTTCCGCATCGCCTGGACCGAACAGCGTTATGAGAACGGGCAGCTTGCCGGCACCGAACGCTGGACCGCGATCTTCACCACCGTCATCCAGCCACCCCGCACCACTGAGCGGCTGCGTGCCAATCCCCTTGGAATCTATGTCAACGCGATCAACTGGTCGCGGGAGATGAGCCAATGAACCGCGACTTTCCCAAGCTGCCCGCCGGCTGCGGGAACACGTCCCGCCGTAAGCCCGTATTGGCGGCTTGCCTGATTGCCGCAACCGCACTGGCCGGCTGCGCGACCAACCGCGCCCCGCAGTTCAGCTATGACGACAATGTGCCGCCACTGCCTGTTGTGCGGGCTTCCGCCACCGACGACACGCCCCGACCGCTGCACACGCCGCCAGCCTGGACCGTTGCACGCGGTGGAGCCGCAGCAGGCACGCCCGCAGGTCGGGTTGAAAACGCAAATGTCGCCGCCCGCGTCGAACCGCGCCGCGAAGGCTACTACAACGCCATCCAGATCTACCCGTGGTCCGAAGGGGCGCTGTTTCAAATCTATGCCGCTCCCGGCCAGATCACCACGATTGCGCTTGAGCCGGGCGAGAGCCTGACCGGCGCAGGACCGATCGCGGCCGGCGATACCACCCGCTGGATCATCGGCGATACGACAAGCGGCGCAGGACCGAACCGCCGCGTCCATGTGCTGGTCAAACCGACGCAGCAGGATATCTCCACCAATCTCGTCATCACCACCGACAGGCGCACCTATCTGATCGAGCTGCGCGCCAGCGAGGAAACCTGGATGCCGGCGATTGCCTGGACTTACCCCGCGCCGCCGCGGGGAAGTCGCATCACTGTACCTTCCGCCCCAATCATCCCGGCTGAAGCCGCGCGCAACCACCGCTACGGCTTGCAGGGTGACAATCCGCCCTGGCTCCCGGTCTCCGTCTTCGATGACGGCCGCCGCGTCTATGTGGTTTTCCCGCAAGGTATCGTCCAGGGCGAGATGCCGCCGCTGTTCGTCATCGGCTCCGATGGCGAACCCGAGATCGTCAACAGCCGCATCCATCAGAACGTGCTCATCGTTGATCGCCTCTTTGGCGCGGCCGAGCTGCGCCTCGGTTCGGGCAACCGGCAGCAGACGGTGAGGATCGTGCGCCTGCAACCTGCGCAGACTGCCGCCACGCCGGCAGATGGAACGCCCACCGCGTCAGGGTCGCAATCATGAGTGAGGACCGGAAGAAGGATGAGATGGAGCAAACCGGACCGTCCGGCGACAAGGCCCCGCCCATGCGGCTGCGCGCCGAAACTCCGCGGGTCACCCGTATCTCGCGCAAGGTTCTGATGGGTGTCGGCGTCGTGGCCGGGATCGGCATTGGCGGCGCGCTGATTTACGCGCTTCAGACCGCCAATCGCGGCGGCGACCAGCAGGAGCTGATCTCGACCGAGCGCCGCCAGACCGCCGACGGCTTGCAGGGCCTGCCCGGCAGTTATGGCGATGTGCCCGTACTCGGCCCACCGCTGCCCGGCGACCTTGGCGGGCCGATCCTGCGCGCGCGTGAGGAAGGCCGACCCATTCCGGCCACACCGATGCCGATGCCCGCCACCGATCCCGACGAAGAACGTAGGCAGGCGGAAATGGAAGCCGCGCGGACCAGCCAGCTCTTCTTCCAGGTCCGGCCGGGACAGGAAACAGGCACGCCATCCATGCAACCTGTCGCCGACCTAGCGGGTCTCGCCGGCGCGGGAACGCAGGACCGGCACCTTGCTTTCCTCAACGCCGAGGTAGACCGCCGCACCGTCGCACCGGATCGCGTCATGCCGCCTGCATCGCCCTATGTAGTCCAGGCCGGGTCGGTGATCCCGGCCGCGCTCATCACCGGTATCCGTTCCGATCTGCCGGGTCAGATCACCGCCCAGGTCACGCAGAACGTCTATGACAGCCCGACCGGCGCGCTGCTTCTCATCCCGCAGGGCACCCGCATCATCGGCGAATACGATGCCGGCGTCACCTTCGGCCAGCGCCGCGTCCTTTTGGTCTGGAACCGTCTGATCCTGCCCAATGGACGATCCATCGTCCTTGAGCGCCAGCCGGGCGCCGATGCCTCCGGCTACGCCGGTGTGGAGGATGGTGTCGATTATCACTGGTGGGATCTGATGAAGGCCGCCGGCTTGTCCACCTTACTGGCGGTAGGTGCGGAACTGGCGACGAGCGACGAGGATCGCCTGGTCCGCGCCATTCGTGACGGGGCGCAGGACACCGTCAATCAAGCTGGCCAGCAGATCGTCCAACGCCAGTTGCAGGTCGCCCCGACGCTGACTGTCCGGCCAGGCTTCCCGGTCAGGGTCATAGTCGCACGCGATTTAGTCCTCGAACCGTATGGAGCCCATTGATGACCAGCCTCAAACTCGGTCCCCTCCCGAAACACGGCACCGTCCGCGTCACCGTCTCGATGCCCGAGCCGCTCAAGGAAGAACTCGACCTCTATGCCGCCGAATACAGCCGCGTCCACGGTGAGGCCGGTGCGGCAACGCTCATCCCGCATATGCTGGAAGCCTTCTTGCGGTCGGATCGAGGTTGGCGCAGTCGGAAGGTTGCGGCGCAAGCCCGGTCACGATCCACCGAGACATCGGTCAGGTCCAATTCCGCAAAAAGCCATGGGCCACAATCCGATCAATGACCAGTTTGACCTTAAGGCCGGTTCGAAGCCAGCACTTTCGCAAAGCTGATAAACCGTCGCAACGCTGGATTGTCATTGCGTTGAGACCAGACCGCACTAAATGGCACGATATCCTCCATCGCGGTCAACGGAACCAACGCAAGGTCGGGAACTGGCATGTATACCCATGCCTCGGAAACGAGTGTGATCCCCCTTCCAAGCCCCACAGTGTGCATCAGCGTCTCCTGTATTGCTTTGCGATATTGAACGGCGGGGTAGGTGCTATAGTCGGCAATGCGCCTGACAATGTAATCACGCACGTCCGGACCTGGCGCATAGCGTGAGACAACGAACAATTCTTCTCGGAGATCTGACCAGTCCAGCCGCTTCCGTCCCGAGAGTGCATGTGCTTTCGACATCGCGACATAGACCCGCTCGCGCCACAGTTCCAAGGTTTGGCAATCTGTAACGTCACCGCTACCGGTGAGGAAGGCCACATCCAGCTGGCGCCCCCGAATGGCACGCAGATGCTCACGGCGACCACCATCCCGGATGTCGAGGTCGACTCCCGGATGCTCCTGCTCGTATTCCTGAACGAGTTTCCGCAAGAACCCGCCGGCCAAGGTGCTGATGATGCCGACCCTCACCGTTCCTGTTTCTACCCGGCCGGCCGCGCCAGCAAACTGGATCGCGTGCTCGATCTGAAGCATGGCCGGGAGGATATCGTCGAGAAAGTGTTTGCCGGCATCAGTCAGTCGAACACCGAAGGGTCCACGTTCAAACAGGCTTACTCCGATCCTGTCTTCAAAATCGCGCACGGCGCGGCTGACGCTCGACTTATCGATGTTGAGGATACTAGCAGCCCTGCTAAAACTGAGATGTTCGGCGGCCGCCACAACCAGATGCAAGGGGCGTAGGTCCAGCCAGCGCCTGTCCGGAACTTGGTTCGCTCTGTTCACTTTGGCGAACAGAGACCTTGGCGGACGCGCCATGACGTTTCTCCCTTACAGCCTTACAGCCTTCCTCCCAACCTCTTTTTCGAGTATCTGGCGCGAGTACGTTCTATCCTGCCTGCTTCGCAACAACGTTCAGGCAATAACCACGACGTCTGCAAAGAGTATCGTCCGAGCAGATGGATGATATTCCACCTCAAAGGCTTGACGTATTTCTCGTCGGAGAAAGCACGCTTGTGGCGCCTGGCACAAACGAAGTGAATCTGAACCTAGTCATAGATCTGCGCTGGCATCAGCCCATCCCAGCGGCACCAACGCGTTGTACCACCGCCAAAGGCTGGGCGGCGTTTATGAGGCACCTCCTGATCTGGCTTAGAATTGGGTTCCGTTGAGGTCGATACTGTTCCTTGCCAGCCAAACGACACCAAACATGATAAGCAGAATCACCGCCACACGGACCGCGATCCACCATGAAGGCACTTGGCACGGCTGGGGCGATTGCGGATTTTTTCGAGCAGCCATCTCTTGCACTACGTGAAGTTCGTTTTGCGCCTGCATTCCAAGGACGATCATAGTAGATTACTTAAAAGAAGTCAGTCTTTTTCAAGAAAGAATTTATAATTAATAGCAACTGTTCCGAGGTATTCAGGAATATAAACATCCGCGTTCACCGATGTTCATTATGCTTAACATGTAGTATTTTGAAGAACGCGTCACCGCGCCTACCCTCAGAGGGTAATTAGTCAACGATATCAATAATATTATCCGCCATTATCGCCAACATTTCGAAACTGGCATGGAAGCTGCAATGAAGTTTTCGTCAACGAAAGCTTCATACGATGATCCTGCTCGCCCTAGTCATGTTCGCCTTCGCTCTCGCTCCCTTCGTTGGAGCCATAGGCGGACGTTCCTCACCGTTCGTAGCAATCATTCCTTTGCTGCTTTTTGTCGCCTTCTGCGTCCT
This sequence comes from Pseudochelatococcus contaminans, assembly GCF_014195635.1. GTDB lineage: Bacteria > Pseudomonadota > Alphaproteobacteria > Rhizobiales > Beijerinckiaceae > Pseudochelatococcus > Pseudochelatococcus contaminans. Next base: position 20,553 of record NZ_JACICC010000005.1, read on the forward strand.
GTTACCCGAGATCGCAGAGGGGGGCACCTTGCTGGAGACGCATCGCTGGATTCCGAGCATCGGGATCGCGGCCGCGTTCCGGCTGGATGGTTTGTCGCTCACTTTCGCCCTTTTGATTTCTGGCATCGGATGCGCGGTGTTCCTCTATGCTTCGGCCTATCTGCGAGGTGAGCCGCGTCTTGTGCGCTTTTACACCATTATAACTCTGTTCATGGCCTCGATGCTCGGCGCTGTTCTTGCCGACGACCTCGTGCTTCTGGTCGTATTCTGGGAGCTGACCAGCATCACCTCGTTTCTGCTGATCGGCCATACGCCCGAACAGGAACGGTCACGGCGCTCGGCCCAGCAAGGCTTTCTGGTCACGGTTGCGGGCGGCCTGGCGATGCTGGCCGGCGTCATCCTGCTCGGCTCTGTGGCTGACACCTTCTCGATCACGGAGATTCTTGGCAAGGGTGAGATGATCGCGGCAGATCCCTTGGCACCCGCGATCATCATCCTGATCGCGGCCGGCGCATTTGCCAAGTCCGCGCAAGCCCCACTTCATTCGTGGCTGGCCAATGCTATGGTCGCACCAACGCCGGTCTCGGCCTATCTGCATTCCGCGACGATGGTGAAGCTCGGCGTCTACCTGCTCGCCCGCTTCGACCCGGTCTTTTCTGATCATGCGCTCTGGATCGCGCTGCTGACAGGATTCGGAGCAGCGACGATGCTGACGGGCTCCGTACTGGCAATGCGTGAGACGGATTTGAAACGGGTGCTCGCGTATTCGACCATCGTTTCCCTCGGTACGCTGATCATGCTCATCGGCATTCCGGGTGAGCTTGCCGCGGTTGCTGTCGTCACCTTCCTGATCGTACATGCGCTCTACAAGGCGTGCCTTTTCCTCGTCGCCGGCATCATCGACCACGAGACGGGCACACGGGATTCTTCCGCGCTCGGCGGAATGCGGCACTTCATGCCGATCACGGCGGCAGTTGCTCTGATGGGTGGTCTGTCGATGGCCGGCCTGCCGCCTTCCATCGGCTTCGCGGCCAAGGAACTGGTTTACGAGACGGGGCTGGCAGCGTCCGCCGGATGGGCGCTGGTTGCGGTCGCACTTCTCGCCAACGCCGCTATGGTCGTGGTCGCAGCCGTAGTTGCCGTACGCTGCTTTTCTGGCGACCTGTCGGCGACACCCAAAACCCCACATGACCCCGGTTTCGCCATGTTGGCCGGCCCCATTGTTCTGGCTCTTCTCGGCCTTCTTTTCGGGATTGCGCCATGGCTGGTCGGCAATGGTCTGATTGTTCCAGCCGCCAGCGCCATTGCTGGAGAACCGATCACTTTCACGCTGTCACTCTGGCACGGCTTCACACCGATGCTCGCCTTGAGCGTGCTGACCCTGGTGCTGGGCGTGTTCGCCTATCGGCGTTGGAGCACCATCCGCTCCCGCATGGCGGGGATTCATCAGATCGACGATTGGGGACCGGACAAGCTCTACGACCGCCTCATCATAGGTCTGCAATCCGTCTCCACATGGGTGACACACCAAATCCAACCTGGAAGCCTGCGCAGCTATGTCGCGCGGACGCTGTTCATCATGTCTCTGGCGGCCTTCGTCACATTGATCCTGCGTGGCGGGTACGAACTACCTTCTTTTGCAAATAGCCTGGGACCGGACCTCGTCATTGCAATCCTGCTGATCGTGTCCAGCCTTGCCGTCGCACGCGCCCGCAACTTTGTATCGGGCATTGTGGCAGCCGGCATGGTTGGTTTCACCGTGGCTTTGTTGTTCCTGTTTCAGGGCGCGCCCGATCTCGCCTTTACCCAGTTCTCGGTCGAGGCGCTGGCAATCATCATCATGCTCGCCATCGTCGGACGGATGCCATTTCGCGATCGCGACAGCCGCATACATAAAGAGCGCCTGCGCGACCTCTTCATCGCCGGCGGCACCGGCGTGACCGCCGCCCTGGTTCTGCTTGCGGTACTCGCTCAACCCTTCGATGGGCGATTGTCTGATTTCTTCCGGGCAGCAAGCGTTCCGGAAGCCCATGGGCGCAACCTTGTCAACGTCATCCTCGTCGACTTCCGCGCTCTGGACACGCTGGGCGAAATCACGGTGCTTGGCCTTGCCGCCATTGCCGCTGCGGCCGTTCTGGCTGGCTTGCGGCGCGCCACTGCGGAGAAAAGCAAATGAACTCCATCATCCTTCAAACAACCAGCAGGCTGATCCTGCCGGCCGCTCTCGTCTTCTCAGTCTATGTGCTGTTACGCGGCCATAACGAGCCCGGCGGCGGGTTCATCGGTGGGCTGATCGCAGCGGCAGGCATCGCCGTTCACGCCATTCCGCGCGGGCGCACCGCCCTGTTCGCCATGCTGCGGGTGTGGCCAAAGACGTTGATCGGGGCGGGCATTCTGCTCGCGATCATCTCGGGTATGCCGTCGCTACTGCTTTCCGAACCGTTCCTGACGCATCAATGGCCGTTCGCTTCGCTGCCTATCGGCACCACGCTCGTTTTCGATGTTGGTGTGTATCTCGTCGTAATCGGCTCCGTGCTGACCTTCCTGTCCTACTATCTGGAGCGCTGAGATGGAGCCTGTCTTTGCCATAGCATTCGGCGTGATGGTGGCCGTGGCCGCCTATCTTCTGATGTCGCGCAACGTGCTTCGAATCGTTCTCGGCCTGCTTGTTTTGGGTAACGCGGCGAACCTTTCGATCTTCACCGCGGGCCGGTTGGAGAGCCGCGTGCCACCGCTGGTTCCCGCCGGTGAAGCGGCATTGGCGGGCGGAGCCAACCCTCTGCCCCAGGCACTAATCCTGACGGCGATCGTGATCTCCTTCGCCCTGGTCGCATTCACCGTCGTTCTGTTCGAAAGCGCGCATCGCCGCCTCGGCACGCTCGACGCCGACGCCATGCGGGAAGCCGAGCCATTGCCACAGGCCACGACCAAGAAGTCCCGTAAGGTGGAGGAATCCGCCTGATGAGCGCGCACATCCTGCTAACGCTTCCCATCCTGTTTCCAGCTCTCGGAGTCGCTCTCTGCGCGCTGTTCTGGTCCAACAAACCTGTGCAACGCATCGTCAGTTTGGTTGCGAGCGTCGGGCTTCTTGGTTCGGCACTAGCACTCACGGCGGCGGTTTATGACGGGACCGTGCTCGCAACCAGTTTCGGTAATTGGGATGCACCGTTCGGCATAGTCTTCGTGGCCGATATGTTCGCGGCCGCAATGGTGTTGATCACCGGCATCATGGCCGTCGCCATTGGCATCTACGGTCTGAATGGCGATATCGAGCCCAGGGAAAATGCCTTCTATCACTTGCTCTACCAAGGCCTGCTGCTTGGCGTAACCGGCGCGTTCCTGACGGGTGATATTTTCAATCTCTATGTCTGGTTCGAGATCATGCTGATCTCGTCCTTTGGCCTGCTGGCGCTCGGCGGCACGCGCGCCCAACTCGATGCAGGCATCAAATATGTCACGCTGAACCTGATCGCGACGACGTTCTTTCTCATCACCGTTGCATTCCTCTATGGGATCACCGGCACGCTCAACATGGCAGATTTAGCCCGCGTGCTGCCGACTTTGGAAAATCAGGGGCTGGTCACGACGCTCGCCGTCATGTTCCTGATGGCCTTCGGTTCCAAGGCGGCGGTGTTCCCGCTCTTCTACTGGCTGCCGGCTGCCTATCACACCGCATCTGCTCCGATCGTCGCCATTTTCGCGGCTTTGCTCACCAAGGTCGGTGTCTACGCCATCATCCGCACCTTCACGCTGCTATTCGACGGCGATGCGGGCTATACGGGGCCGATCGTGGCGGGTATCGCCATCTTCACCATGGTGACGGGTGTTTTGGGCGCGGCGGCGCATTTCGACATCCGCCGCATCCTCTCCTTCCACATCATCAGCCAGATCGGCTACATGCTGTTCGGCATCGCCGTCGCTACACCGCTCGCTGTCGGCGGCTCGATCCTCTACGTTATCCACCACATCATCGTTAAGGCGAACCTGTTTCTGATCGCAGGGGTGATCGAGCGCGCCGGAGGCTCGTTCGATCTGAAAAAACTCGGCGGTCTCTATGCGAGCTTGCCGATGCTAGGTGTTCTTTTCCTAATCCCGGCACTGTCGCTCGCAGGTCTGCCGCCGCTCTCGGGCTTTTGGTCGAAATTCACAGTCATCAAGGCCAGTCTAGATGCCAACCATATCGCACTTGCCGTGTCGGGCCTGCTGGTCGGGCTTCTGACACTCTACTCGATGTTGAAGATCTGGAACGAGGCATTCTGGAAGGCCGCGCCAGCAAGTTCGGCTGAGCCCCTCCGCGCCTGGCAAGCCGATCGCAAGACCCGGCTCCTCATGCTCACGCCGATTGTGGCACTCGCCGCCATCACGCTTACCATCGGACTGTTCGCCGAACCCTTCGTGGACTTTTCGATGCGCGCCGGCGCTCAGCTCCTCGACAAGACCAGCTACATAGATGCCGTCTTCGGCCCTTCCCAAAATATCACGGAGGTAAACCCATGAGCGCGCTCCTCGCCTGGTTGCGGCTGACCGGCCTGTTCTTCAGAGACCTGGCGCTTTCGGTCAAGGACGTCGCCATCACCGTGATAGATCCGCATCGGCCAATCCATTCGGCCATTCTTGCTGTTCCACTTGATGTCAAAAGCGATGCGGGGATCACGCTTCTTGCCAACATGATCACGCTGACGCCCGGCACCACCAGCCTGCATGTCAGCGAAGACCGCAAGACGCTCTATTGCCATGTGCTCAACGCCTCCGATCAGAGCGTGGCCGACATCAAGAACGGCTTCGAACGCTGCGTGAAAGAGGTGCTGTCATGATGATCGAGACCGTTCAAACAGTCGGCACCGTCCTTACGGTCGCTCTGTTGCTCGCCGCGATGGTCTGCGCCGGCATCCGCATCGTGCGGGGACCGAGCGGGCCTGACCGCGTGGTCGCACTGGATCTGCTGGGGATCCTTGGCGTGAGCGCCGCCGGAATGGCCGTGATCGTATCGGGCTCAACCGCATTTATCGATATCGCGCTCGGCGTCGCTCTGGTCAGTTTCCTCGCCGCTGTCGCCTTCGCCGGCTTCATCGAACATGGCTCCATTGAAGAGGAGGAGGAACAATGACCGCCCTTCTTTCGGTTTTCTTCACTGTCTCCGGAGCGGCCATCTGCCTTCTCGCCGCTGTGGGGGTCCTCCGCTTGCCGGATTTCTTCATGCGCCTGCATGCCGCCACCAAGGCAGGCGTGGCTGGTTGCGGGCTTATCCTGGTCGGTGTCGCTTTCGCCGAGCCGTCTCCCGGCATGTGGATCAAGGTGGCGATCGCGGTAATTTTCCTGCTCATGACAACGCCGGTTGCCGGGCACCTACTTGCGCGCGCCGGCTATGTCGGCGGAGTGCCACTGTGGACAGGCACGCGAAAAGATCAGCTCCAAGGTGAACTTCGCCGAGGCAATTTCGACCGCCTGCCCGGCATCGAACCTCTTTACACAGGGTTCGATCAGGAGGTGTCAGGTCGGGAGCAAACACAGGCTCGTCTCCCCGCCATCAAAGACATCAGATTCGGTGTCATCCGCGATCAGGTGGATTTTGTTGCATCGCGAGCCCTTGCACTGGCCGACACGACAGGGATTAGGCCATCCGCACATGTCATAATCGATGAAGGCATGGTGGACGCGACCCGTGATCCGGCCAACACCCACGACGTCGTCGAGCGGTTTGCCCAACAGGCGCTTGAACAGCTCAATGCTCTGATCAGTCACGCAGGCCAGTCTGTCGATATCCGTACCGAGGAAGGCGATCCTGAAGATTTGCTCGCCGTAGCCGGAGGGGCCGACGTGCTGCTTCTCATGCCGTCGGAGGGGTGGTTCCATCATGGCGCGGACCTGCCCACGCCAGGTATGAGCTGGGGTCCTGATGGTCTTCTGCGCTTGCCCAGCCTGCACGGCGGCCCCGTTCTTTTCGTCGGCTCCCGTCCCGCTCCCGTGGACAATCAGCAGGTTGTAATCCGCGACGACGGGGCCGCGCACATTCTCGATGTCATCGAGTGGGCTCTGTCTAACGGGCTGTGGCGCAATCCGAAACTTCATCTGGTTTGGCAGGGAGACGAACTGCGTCAACAAGAGGTCGCGGCGATCGCCGTCAGATTCGGCGCTACGCTAACACTTCATCAGATGGCATCCGTCAAGCCAGGCGATTCCGAAATACCGGAGCACCTTGCGGGCGCTGATGCACTCATTTTGGGAAAGACGCCAAGGCCGTTGCGCACAAAATGGTACGGCCACAAATGGACCGAGAGAATCTCCCCCGGCTGGAAGGGAGAGGTTCTTCTCTTTGAAGACGCACTGGACGAAAGCACATTGCAGACGCGCTTTCGACTATCGGACGTCGGCATTGGACCGGCAACCCGCGTAACACAAAGGCTCGGTGAGGCGCTCAGCTTCACCGAGAACGAACGGCGGGCCATGCGACGGAATGGCGGTCAAAATGACAGTCCCGCCAGTGTCTCGGAAATCGTCGTAACATTGGCTAACGGCGCACATGCCGATGAGACTATCGATCAGGCCATAACGCTTGCAAGGACGCATCGTATTCCGCTGGTCGGGCTTGCTGTCGTCGACACGAAGATGTTGCGCTATGCCGGGCCCCTGCCTGTCGGAGGCATCTCCTACGCGGCCAATCTGAGACGCAACCTCCTCGAGAAAGCACGACGTTCTCTGGCGGACACCGTTCAGTCGTTTGAACAGCGCGCTCAAACAGCGGGCGTTTCCTTCTCCCTTTTCATGGAAGAAGGCGATCCGGTGAAAATATTGCGGACCAGGCAACGTCCGCGAACGCTCATGCTTATCGGCCGCGATAGCTGGTTCGACCATGGCGTCGGTGAAGGCCGCGCCAATCCGCTGGAATATCTCGCGCGGCGAGGAATATATCCGCTCATCAGCGTCGCGAAATCACCAGACGAAGTCCAGACGATCAGTTTCGTTCATGATGGCACCCCACACAGTGACAGGATGTTGCAGTGGTTTTTAGCTACCAACCCATGGCCGGAGGCCAAGCTGCGCCTGCTTCCGGATCCAGCCATTCGTGACGAGGAAATCGACGCGGCGCGCAAAATTTCAGCTGCAACCCTCGAGATGGAAGAGGAACGCGGAGACGTATTCTCTAAACGCTCACAGCGACCGGACGTCCTGATTTTTGGAAATGAAGGACATGTCGGATGGATCAATCGTGCCCGAGCGATTTCCCGTCCCGATTATTCCGACATTCCCATAGTCGTTTTCGGTTGAGTTGATGCCATGAGATTGCGACTCTCCAGTGAACGAATTCGCTTGGAGAGTGATGGCGTGCGAGAACGATCGACAGGATTGCCCGTTGCGGTCCGGCTGCCAGTAATCGCGGCGGCGATGATCTTCTTCGTCGCTGTCGCTTCAACGCAAACCGCGATCTTCTTCATGGGCCGACAAACTGATCGACAGGTCGAGACGTTCGGACAGATTTATCTGGACGGGCTTTCCGCATCACTGTTGCCTCACGCAACTGCGAACGATGGGAGTTCCATACGCGCGACCTTGGAACGGGCGCTGATGTTCCATGAAGGCATAATCGATCGGCGACTGACATTCATCGACAGCCGCGCGGGAACGGTCATCGAAGCTATGCGCCCCGAAATCAATGCCGCCGAAACTGTCCCTGTCGACGTGCTTGCGGATGGGAACGGCTTTTCCAGATCTGACGATGGTACAATCTGGATCTGGCGACAGTTGACGGGCAGCGAGGGAAAACGCCTCGGAACCATTCTGGCAAATCTGGACATATCCTCATTCGAGGACGAACGATCGTCTATTCGGTGGCTATTGCTTATCATTGATCTGGTGTTCAGCGGTGCATGCGCGATCATCGGCTTCTTCATGGTTCGGCGTATGCAGCGCCCCATGGCAACGGTCGCGCAGCATCTCTACGATGCCGCTCTTGGCATGCCTCGGCCCATCGCTCTGCAAGAGATTCCTGGCGACGACGTTCAAGCCGAGCGCATGATGCACGCCTTCAACGCCTTGGCGCACGCAGCGAGCGAGAGAGAGAGCTTGCTTGCCCATCTGGCGGATCAGCAGCGTGAAGCCGATCTCGGCCGGCTGACGGCCACGATAGCGCATGAAGTGAGGAACCCGCTTGGAGGAATGCGTACAGCCATCAGTACGCTGAAGCGTTTCGGTGATCGAGACCAGCCGCGCGGTGAAGCAGTCGAGTTCCTCGAACGGGGCATTGTCGCGCTTGAACACGTGGTTGACGCAACATTGGAGAATTATCGCGCCCGGCCTGAATGGCGTCCGCTTTCGAGGCAGGATTTCGAAGACCTCCATCTGCTTGTTGAAGCCGACGGTCGATCCCGAGAGGTGGCTGTGGCGCTAAACATTCACATGCATGAAACCGTCGCGGTCGCGGCGCTGGAGGTGCGCCAGGTTGTCCTGAACCTGCTCCTCAACGCGGTGCGCGCGTCATCGAAAGGCGATACAGTGACGTTGGATGCGCGGATCCATGAGGATGAGCTTGTCGTAACTGTCGAAGACCAGGGCAGCGGCCTAGACTGCGGCATTGCGCACGCAATGGAAAGTGGCGTAATCGAAACCGATGGTCCCGGCCTCGGTGTGGCCGTGATTATACGTCTCGTCGAACGTCTTCAGGGCCATGTTGCCATCGCTTCCACCCCTAACCAAGGCACCCGAATTACGCTCCATTTTCCCCTGCAGGACAGGAGGACCAACACATGAGCGCGACAAGCTCAAAAATACTGATCATCGAAGACGACCCCATCCTGGGCGGCGCGATCTATCAACGACTGGAACTTGAGGGCTTCGAGCCTGTGTGGGCGCAGAGCTGCGCTGAAGCGATTGCTGCTCTGAAACGAGGCAAGCCCGATTTTGTGTTGTCGGACATCGTTTTGCCGGACGGGTCTGGCGAGGACGTCTTCAGGAAGGCGCAGCCTTGGCTTGGCGACACGCCGATCTTGTTCGCGACCGCCTTCGGCGAAATCGATCAGGCGGTGCGGCTGGTCAAGGCTGGCGCCGATGACTATCTGACAAAGCCCTATGACGTGGACGAACTCGTTGAGCGCATTCGGCAACGCCTAATCCATCGAGCCAGCCGCTCGGAGAAAGCGGAAACGGATGCGTTTGCGCTGTCACCGGTAACCACAACGATCGCGGAACAATTGCACAAGGCCGCCGCTACGAACCTTCCGATACTGCTCACCGGAGAAACCGGCGTCGGGAAGGAGGTCGCCGCGCGATATCTTCACGCGCACTCGTCCCGCTCTGGCTCGCCTTTTGTCGCAGTCAATTGTGGTGCAATCCCTCACGACCTTCTGGAGAGCCAGTTTTTCGGTCACGAACGAGGCGCCTTCACCGGAGCCGTCCATGGGCACGTTGGCTACTTTGAAGAAGCGGCGGATGGCACACTCTTGCTGGACGAAATCGGCGAGCTCGATGCGCGTCTTCAAACAGCCCTGTTGCGTGTGCTCGAAAACGGACAATTTCGGCCTGTAGGAGCGAGGCAGGACAAGACATTCGCCGGTCGTGTCATCGCAGCTACCAACGCCGACCTTGGCCAGTTGCGCTTGGACCGCAAATTCCGCGCCGACCTCTATTATCGACTGTCGGTGATCGAGATTCCGTTACCCCCGCTTCGTGAGCGACGGGGCGAGATCGAGCCCTTGGCACAGCGGTTCCTAAAGGAGTTTTCTTCGGAAAGCGGTCCTGATCTCAAATTGTCCAGTAACGCCTTGCAAACCCTTCTACGCCACGGCTGGCCAGGGAATATCCGAGAGTTACGCAATCGACTCCAAAGAGCCGCCGTATTTGCCAGAAGCGACATGCTGGAAGCCGCAGAGATTTTCCCGGAAACACGATTGAACGAGACCGAAGAGGAAGAAGACACGCTTGCTGATGTGAGGCAACGTGCGGAAGCCGAATTGATCGAACGGGCGCTGCTTGCGTCTCACGGCCGGATCGGCGAGGCCGCAAAGCAACTGGGCATTTCGCGGACAACGCTTTGGAAGCGGCGAGGAAAATCGAAGCAGTGATGTTTGGCCACGATTGATCTGGTGGCCCTTCATTACACATTCCCATCCAATGCGCACTCGCCAAAGCCCACAACTGGAGCCGAGTTGGAAATGATGCCTCACGAGCGTCATCTCGGAAGGGCATGTGCGACGCTCAGTCAGAACTTGTCCATTTGGCGACGACCTCGGCCGACGGCGACGTATGCCCCCCCTGATCCGCGTCGCTGTGAATATGGACCGGCCTATGATGCACACAGATCACCGTCAGATAATGCATCGCGCCGTCATAATCTGCGGCAATCCGGTCTCCGGGCGATGGAAGAGAGACAAAAGTGTACTCGCCCCAATCTTGCGATTTGTCCCGAATGGACCCTCTCTCAACCATCAATCTGGCCGCAAATGTCATCTTCCGGTTCCTCGATCATGTTCGCGCCTGCAAACCCCGTCTGATAATATGCACGATAGCGCAGCCGACAATCTTCGCCAACAGGCTCAGCTTAATGCCATGCGCTCGGACGTGACCACGGCTGATCTGCCATTTCGATTGGTCATCCAGACCTCAATATTCAAAACAACAGCGGGTTTCGCAAACAAGATGGGCTGCGAAGAACGTACGGTGTACGGATACGACTAAACAATATTGGGAGTCCGACAATGAGAGTAGTCATTTGCGGCGCTGGTCAAGTCGGCACGACAATAGCCAAGCACCTTGCAAGCGAGGGTATGAACGTCACCGTTGTTGACACGGATCCAGATTTGATTCGGCGCGTCGACGAAAGCTACGACGTTCGTGGCGTGGTAGGGCATGCCTCGCATCCCAGAACGCTTCGCAAAGCAGGCGCCCAGGAAGCCGACATGCTGATCGCCGTCACCCGGTCGGACGAAGTCAATATGGTTGCCTGTCAGATGGCCTATTCGCTGTTTGGCGTCAAACGGCGGATCGCAAGACTGCGACACGCCGGCTATCTTGAACAAGATAAGTCGGGTCTCTACGCCGCCGAACACCTTCCGATCGACATCATCATTTCTCCCGAAATAGAGATCGCTGAAGGCATTGCGCGCCGGCTCCGCACACCGGGAGCTTTCGATATGGTCCCGATGGCGAACAAGCAAGTCATATTGCTAGGCATACACGCCGAGCAACCACATTGCCCCGTCGTTGGTCAACGCATTCTCGACATTTCGGAAGGTGACCAGTTCGACGGCATGTCGATTGTCGCGGTTGTCCGCAAGGGTCGCAGCTTTGTACCCGATGAGCATGACCGGATCGAGATCGGCGACGATGTTTATGTGATCGCCAAGTCAAACAAAGTGACAGATGTCATGGTGGCCTTTGGCCACAAGGAGCGGGAGGCCAGAAGTATCGTGATTGTCGGCGCGGGGAATATTGGCCTGCATTTGGCAAAAAAAATCCGGAAGGCCTCCCCGAAAATCGATATCAAGATCATCGAGCAAGATCGCGAACGCGCAGAGCATGTGTCGGCCGAGCTTGGGTCTGGAGCGATCGTTCTGCACGGCGATGCATTGGACGGGGTGCTTCTCGAGGATGCCCAAGCAGGCCTCGCAGAAACCATCGTCGCGGTCACGAACGACGATGAGGTCAACATTTTCGCTTCTGTTTTGGCTAAGCAGGCCGGTTGCAAGCGCGCCATCAGCCTCGTTAACAAGCGAACCTACGAGACCCTGATCCCGACGCTCGGCATAGACGCGGTAGTGAATCCAAGCGCGGTGACAATTTCCACCGTTTTACGGCATGTCCGTCGCGGCTCCATCGCTGCCCTATACACATTACGTGAGGACTTTGGCGAGGTCATCGAAGCGGAGATTACCGAGCAATCGAGACTTTTGCTCCGCCCGCTTGATCAACTGGGCCTGCCGCGAGGAATGAAAATTGGGGCGGTTGTCAGAGATGGCGAGGTCTTGATCCCAAGAAAGGATACTCATTTGCAGATCGGTGATCATGTAGTGGCGCTTGTCACCTATAGCTACCTCCAGCTCGCCGAGGCATTGCTTGGTGCGGAGACGAAGCGTGCCTGATACTCAATCCCGCCGTCTAAAGGCGCCTCTTCACACCGTCTCAGGCTTTGGAATCCGGCCTATCCTGTTTCTAATCGGATGGGTGCTAATGGCTACGGCCGGAATGATGGTGTTCCCGATGCTCGTCGATGTCTACTCTGGCAGCCCTGCCTGGCGGGCCTTCGCTGTCGCATCTGTATTTTCCGCAGGGATCGGAGCTTCACTCACATTCAGAAACCGCGGATCACTGAGGGCAGGACTGACGCTGCGGCAAGCGTTCATGCTGACCCCGCTTAGTTGGTTCAGCGTTGCCGCGGTCAGCGCGATGCCGTTCTTTTTCTCTGATTATGGCATCGTCAGTCGCAGCCTCGCTGATTCCGTGTTTGAGGCGGTGTCCGGAATAACGACCACCGGCGCCACAGTGATCGCTGGGCTGGACGACGCGCCTCCCGGATTGTTGCTTTGGCGCGCAATCCTTCAATGGATGGGAGGAATTGGGATCATCGCAACCGCGATTGCGATCCTACCCGCCCTGGGCATCGGTGGAATGCAACTTTTCCGCACGGAGTCATCCGATCGTTCCGAAAAGGCAATGCCGCGGGTCCGCCAAATCGCGAAGACCATCGGTGCAATCTATCTCGGGCTGACGTTGCTCGCTACACTCACTTATTGGCTTGCAGGGATGCAGTTGTTCGATGCGGTTGCGCATGCGCTGACCTCGATTGCAACCGGCGGCTATTCCACGTCGGACGGCTCATTCGGGACCTGGGAAGCGAATGGCATCCAGTGGTTCGCAACCGCCTTCATGCTTGCGGGAAGCATCCCATTCGTTCTCTATGTCCGTCTCGTCGCTGGCGACCATATGGCGCTTTGGGATCGTCAGGTCAGAACCATGCTGACATTTCTCGCGTTGGTGATCCTGCTGATGGGATTATGGCTTGCGCTTTCAGGTCAGTACGCGATTGAACCCGCCTTCCGTCATGCCGCGTTCAATGTGGTGTCGGTTGTAACCACGACCGGTTATGCCACCGTGGACTACGCCGCCTGGGGTAACGTAGCGATAGGTGTTTTCTTCGGTCTTACCTTCATTGGAGGTTGCACTGGCTCTACGGCGGGTGGGATTAAGATTTTCCGCTTCGAAGTCATGGCGGTAATGCTGAAGGCGCACTTCATGCGCCTTCTTTTTCCGCGCGGTGTTTTTCCTCGTTCCTACGCGGGACGCCCTCTCGACGACGAAATAATCGGCTCAGTCGTCGCGTTCTTCGCAGTGTTCTTCATGTGTTATTTGTTCCTTACCATAGGATTGATGGCCTTCGGCCTTGATTTTCTGACAAGCGCTTCAGGCGCCGCGACTGCCTTGTCTAACGTTGGACCGGGCCTGGGCGATATCATCGGCCCCGCTGGCAATTTTTCTTCCTTGCCTGATGGCGCAAAATGGCTCCTTTCGTTCGGGATGCTCCTCGGGCGTCTTGAGCTCTTTACCGTGCTGGTTCTGTTTGTTCCTCGATTTTGGCGAAGCTAGTGTCCCAACGTAGATTGCGAGTGGCCTTCTGCTTTGGCATAGTGGTCACGCGAACTCTCTCAAGAGGACATGCAACCCCGCCGAGGCAGCCACCAGCCAAAGTGCTTCGTCCCAATAATTGAACCCGCGGGTCGGGAACCTGTCCCTCTTGAACAGGGCTATGGCGGCAGAAAGAAGTGCGGACAGGGCCAGCCAACCGTCCGGGCCGACTGTGCGACCAACCTCGCTGAACGACCCCAGAATGACCGAGATGACCAGCTTAAGCCCAAACCGGCCGACCGTGGCACGGGATTTCTGATCGAGTTGGTTACTCATTATCGATTAGATCCACCTCGTGATTCCAACAACGGCAGGGTCATCACCCGCACCAGCACAGCGAGCCCGATCAGCAGCCGTGAACCTCTTTGACGTCTCTGCCCCAGCTCGGTACGGCCATCACTGCCTTCGCGAACTCCGGCTCAAAGAACGCCGTTGTGTCGTCGGGAATCCCGAGGACGCCGCGGTCAAACTCCAACAAGGTTCTGCTCTATGAAATCAACGGCGGTTCTTGTGCTGTCCTCCGATCGAATGGCGGCACCCAGCTCGGCTGCGCGGACGCGCATCGCGGGATCGTCCATGAGGCGGAAAGCGGCGGCGAGATCATCGGCGCTCATGGCGCGCTTGTCGAGCGGCTTCGGCCCCACCCCAAGAGCGACCACCCGGCGGGCCCAGAAGGGCTGGTCGCCGAAGAAGGGGCAGACTGCCGTCGGCTTGCCGGCTCGCAGCGCAGCCCCCGTGGTCCCGGCGCCGCCGTGATGGAGCGTGGCATGCATGAGCGGAAAAAGCCGGTCGTGCGGCGCGCCAGTGATGACGTGGATATTTTCGCTCGGCTCGATCCGCCCGAGCGCGCCGCCCACGGTGGCGAGCAGGCCCCGTTTGCCCGCTAGCCGCAGCCCCTCGACCACCAGACTCGCCATCCGTTGCGGATCAACGCCCGGCATGCTGCCGAAGCCGACATAGATCGGAGGCTCGCCGGCCGCGAGGAAAGCGGCAAGCTCGCCGTCAGCGTTCCAGTCCGGCGTGTCGAGAAACCAGTAGCCGGTCACCGCAACACTTGCACCCCAGTCGTGCGGCTTCGGCAGGACGTGCGGGCTATAGCCGTAGAGCGTGCCGGCGAGTGATGCGGCCTTGCCGCGAGCGGGAAGTCCGAGCCTTTCCGCTCGCCATTTGCGAATCGTCTTCGCGAACATGATGCTGCCGCCATGAATCATCAGTGAATGGCTCGCCCGATTGAGCGGGCCAAGCGAGGCAAAGGGGAGAACCGGCGTCGGAAAGGCCGCAGTCGGAGTGAAGCCCGGCAAAGGCGACGCGAGGAAGAGGGGGACGCCGAGCTTCGCCGCGATGTGAGGGGCCCCTAGCGCCTTGGGGTGGAACAGAATTGCGTCGGGAGAGTGCGACCGGGCGGCTTCCCACTCGGCGTCGAGCAGTCGCCGGCTGATTTCTCGGTAGAATTTCAGCAGCTTGAAGCCTGCGCCGAAGCCGGTGCCGGACTTACTGATCATCCTTTTCGCCTCGGCCGAGTCGAGCACTGCGAGAAACTCGGCTGGCAGCGGCGCGAAAGGTACACGTTCCGCTTCCGCCAAGTCTTTGAATTGAGCCGGCGCGACGATCAACACCTCGTGGCCCCGCCTCTGAAGCTTGCTGGCGAGCGCCAAATAGGGCTGCGTGTCGCCGCGCGTGCCCAACGTATGGATAGCAAAGCGCATCTGCTGCCTTTCCGACCTATACCGATACCGGCTGCAATGTTCGCCGGCCGGCGAAACATGATTCAGCTCGATCTGTCGCGGCCGCTGCTGGAATTAGTCACAAAGCCGACGACACCGAAGAGAAAGAAGACACGCTTGCCGATGGGAGGCAACGTGCGGAATCCGACGCCGCTGTCGTCGGATCAGGCGGCGCGGTGGCGGGATGACGTGACGATCACCTCACGTTTGGCGAATTCGGTCTTGGCGCGGAGTATCGACCGACGGGTCGCGCCCTTTCCGAGCCAGTCTCGCAAACCGGCGTCCTTCGTGACGGCATCGCCAACTGTCTTGAGGATGATGTCGCTGATGGCCTGCTGCTGTGCGCGAAGGTGATCTTCCAGGAGCTTGTGCCGGGTAATGTAGCCAGCGTTCACACCCGGAATGGAATGATTCATGAGCATGCGCGCGTCCAGTTCGGACACACCCGCAGGCGTGGCAACGGTGCGGAAAGTCTGGCGCAGGTCATTGCCCCACTTCGACAGCGTTGCTCGATCCTCCTTCTGTTCGACAAGATGACCGTCTGCGCTGTCGGCGGGGAAAATCCACTCCTTAGCCTCAAATGGATGCATCTGCCGGCCAAAATGCATGGCCCGCATTAGACACAAGATCATCTGTCGCGACAGCGGAATGTCGAAGGCGCGATCCGCGCCACCCTTCGGTCTTGGGACCTGGAGGACGCGGCGGCGCAGATCTAGGTGGATCGGCTTGGCTTCCTTAAGCGCGGCGGGCCGGCAAGCGGAGAGCAGAGTGAAGAGGTGGAACTCGCGACGGATTGGATTGTCGATCGCGCCGAGCTCGATGAACCAGCCTTTGAGATCAGTAAGGCCCATGCCCGTGTCGCGGCGCTTCTCTCCGTTCCAATCGATGCTGCCAACCGGATTATCAGCGGGCAATTCACGATTGGTCTTCCGGGCATGATTATAGATCGCCCGCAAAGTGCGCATGCTGCCGTTGGCGATGTAAGGGCCGTTCTCGGCCGTGATCGCATCATGCTTGATTGCGACCTTCGCCGGATCATTGCCCAACTCGATCAGTGGCGTGTCTAGCCACTCCGTGAATATCCGCTCGACATGATCGCGATAGCTCTCGATAGTGCGCTCGCTACGGTTCTTGCGTGCCATGTAAACCTTGTATCGCGCCCACGCCTCGCGAAGCGTGACGCCTAAGATTGTTTGAGCTTCGGCCCTCTCGACGTCGGCGGCAGTCGAGGCTTTCACGGCCCGCTCTTCGCTCTTGGGGTGCTGACCTCGGCTGATCTGAGCGAGGTATTCTCTGGCTATAGCGCGCGCCGCTCGCGTGGAGAATTCGGTCGTGTCTCCGACAGCCACCCGAATCGTAGAGGCTCGCTTGCCTTGCTCGCGTAGATCACCCTGAACGGTGAAGGTTTTCTTCCGAGCGCCGACGACAAGGAAGAACCCCTTTAATTCGGTGTCTCGGACAATGTAGCGCCCGTTATCGGGCGGCGGCAGCCGTTCGATGGTTTTGTCGTTGAGGAGGATGCGGAGGTCGGCCATAGCGCTGCTGCCAATTTCTGAAACGGTTTTTGAAACGGTTTTGGTGGAACGATTGATCTACAGGTCTGCGCTCGCCACAACCCGACAATATCCGATAAGCGCATGTGTCTCAACATATTTTCAGAAATTAGGGAAAGTTAGGAGGGCTGTAAAGCACAGCCGCGTGGACGTATCTCTAAACTACGAATCTGGGGGTCAGAGGTTCGAATCCTTTCGGGCGCGCCATTTTTAAAATTGATTAAGCAAAACCAACACGTTACAAGGCGGATTGTCAAATTACCCTATGGGATTTGGCAGGTTTTGCTCACCCTAAACCCTTGCCATTGCCTTTGCGGGAAGTTCCTTCAATCCGGCCGCCATCGTGTAGTGTGTGACCTCGGCGAGCGTCTTGTGACCGCTGATAGCCATGATCTCTTGCGGTAAAGCCCCTGACTCGGCGAATCGCCTGCAAGTCGTCTTGCACAATCCTCGCGCCATGCGGCGACAGTCTGTCCGGCAAATCGACCACGATAACTTCCTCCCGGAACCTGTTGCCAAAGCCTGCCGCCGTGAAGTCTTCCCCTGCCCGGTCATCAAAAACACCAGCGTATCCTTTGACGTCTGCGCCAATGGGCTTGTAGCCAGGGATGCATGGGAATCATGGCCTCCTGTCCGGTCTTCTCTTGCGTGTCCGCAAGGCACTGGTCATCTCATTGACCGATGGAGGGCAGGATGCTGTGCGGCTCGGCCTGCGCGTTTCGGGGCTTCCCAACACCTTGCAACAGGAAGTGCAAACACTTGAGAAGCAAGGTGCGCGCGTGGCATTGAAGGTGGTCGGACTGGTGCCCGGCGCCGACCGGGTGGACAGCATCATGAACCCCAAATGGATCAAGCCCTGTCTGGAGAATGGTCGCCAGCGCGGTGAAGCTGATGTCGCCGAAATGCGCACTTTCTGGAACGGCTGACAAGAATCCTGCGTTGCCATATCCGGTGAACAACGGCGAATTGACAGAGTAATATCCCCGGCCGGCGGAAACCGGCCGGGGATATTTGTTGTTATCAGAACTTGATCGACATACGGCCGATGGCGTCGTGACGAACGTAGTCCTTGGCGATCTTGGCGTTATATTCGGCACGCAACTCGATCTGGTCATTGCTGAAGAACTGCACGCCGGCGCCAACATTGAGGTACCGATCCTCCATCTTGTGAGTGGAGGTGAATTTCGGCGTGCCCATGCCGAAGCCGACCTTTGTATCCAGATCAGGATTACTCAGGAACGTCGCTCCGATCGAGGCGAAGGGACGCAGCCACGTCTTCTCGTCGATGTCGATGCGCGTGCCGACTTCTACGGACGGGGTGCCGGCGAGCGTCCAATTTTTCATCGTACCGAAGTGGATCGGGAGCATGAAGCTGCCCTGGCTGACGAAGCTTGGACTGTAAGTGTGAATGACGTCCAGATCGAGAGAGGGACGGACGTAGAACCGCCCCATCGTCAGTTCGTAGGCAGCGCGGGCGCGGGCGGCGCCGACCCACACGTCCCTGTTGGAGGAAGCGAACCCGTCATGATGGGCAATGGTGATGTGGTGATTGGTGTCGAACGAGCCGTAGCCGAGATGCCCCGAAACCGAGAACAGCCACGGACCCATCTGACGCTTCAGCGCCGCCGAAACATCGCCCCCCTTGCCATCGCTCTTCAGGTGGCCGCTGTTGCTGCGGGATTCGCTGGAGGAATAGGCCCCGGTCACACCGAAGAACCAGTCCTTCGCCACTTCAAACTGCCCGCCGATGCGGTAGGAGAACTGATCCTGCTTGAAGCCATCCGTCCCCCGGTCCGCGGTCTTCTTCGCGAAGGAGCCGGATACGCGGCCCCACACGCACTGCGTCTCCCCAATGCTCACGCCGCTGTCGATAAAGACGGGGCAACTCTGGACGGCATTCAGCGAAACGAGAGCGCCATTCGTCTGTGCGGCAGCCACCGTGGCGTATTTGGATGGATCAAGGGTGGTTATGGCCGTCTCATACTGCTGCTTCGACTGGATGTGGGCCACAGCGCCGAAAAGGTTGGCCAGCGGCGCAGCATGCGTTCCATCGTCCCATATCGTCTGGAAGTTGTTCAGCATCGCACGATGCTGGGAATCAAGCGCGATGCCCTGGCTGTCCGCGCTGGCGGAAAAGTTCGCCACCGGAGCGATGGACTGGCCGCCTTCCGTAACCTTCCATGAAATCGGACTGGCCGCGTTTGCAGTAACAGAATAAGCATTTTCACTCAGTTTTACGCCGAATATCCTGTAATTGCCCGGCAGAATACCATTTATGACATTCGGTTTCACGGCTCCTTTTATGTGCAGTTCACCGAAGCCCGACGCCACTGTCATGGTGTCATTGCTGAGCTGCCCATCGGTCGTGGCGTTGACATCGACAAGCAACGTGCTGCCTGCAATCATGTTTACCGCACCATAGACCGTAAAACCCGTGATATTGTTCACGCCGCCGATGTCCAGTGTGCCGCCTTGAAAGATATCCAACCAGTTAGAACCAGCATCAGCGTTCTTGACGCCCAGATTGACGGAGCTATTGTTTCCGGTCTGATAGTAACCGCCATTCTCCACCCGGACCTTATTTTGTCCGTTAGGATCGCTGTAATGCGCAAGATCGATGCCGCCGATCACCTTGCCATGGATCGTGACGAACTCGGACCCGCTGCGGCCGGCAATGGCGAGGCCCGAAAGCGCCGAGACGGTGGCTCCACTCTCAATGATGATATTGTTCCGATTGGCCTCATCGTTGATTGATGCCCCATGGACGCCGCCGTCAACCCGGATACCAGCGCCTCGCTCGCCGCCGCCGCCGACGAACTCGCCGCCGTCCAGCCTGATATAGATGGGGCCACCGTTTCCATCTTTATCGATCGCGCCCCCGGTATCCTGCTTGCCGCTCTGGGCCAGGATTGCATAGGCGTTCTCGCCCGTGGCGTGGATCGAGCCCCGGTAAAGAATATCGATCCTTCCGCCGCTGCCGGTTGAATCGGGCCGCTTGGCGTATTCTCCCCTGGGAACAGTATAATTCTCGGCATTTGTCCAAGCGCCGCCACCGCCGCCGAGCGATTGCGCATAAATGCCGTGCGCGCCCTTGCCGGTCGTCGTGATCGAAGCCCGGCCGTTGTTGTCCCATGAACTGACCGTGACGTGCCCGCCATCGCCGTGGGCGTTCCCATTGCTCACCATTGTTCCGGTTGAGGATTCCGGAATACGACCGAGGTAGCCGCCGCCACCGCCGACCGACTGCGCGAAAATACCGACTGCGCCATCACCCGATGTCTTGATGCTTTCCCAAGTGTCATACAAGATGACGTGAACGTTACCGCCATGGCCGCCGACCCCGTTCTTACCGCCGAGGGAAAACGTATGGCCGTGATCCTTGTCGAACTTGCCTGTCTTGCTGAACAGACCGCCGCCCGCGCCAACCGATTGCGCGAAGATGCCAAAAGCAGCCTCACCGGTGGTCTCGATACGGCCACTATGGTTTACATCGACCTGCCCGCCATCACCACCAGATCCGCCCGAGCCGCCTATATTGACAGTGAAGCTGGCTTCCTCAAGCACCGCATCGAGAGCCTTTTCGTTCTTTTTTTTCTTATCTTTGTCGGTTCCGACGCCGCCGGCGCCACCCTCGTTAATCAGTATATCCTCTTTATCTCCTTTGTCGTTGGTCGTGCTGCCGACCGTGTTAATGCCACTGATCACATTCGCGCCGGCCGCGCCCAGGATTTTGGAAATCTTCTCCGCTAAATCCATTGAGGTCTTTAACGCGTCATTGTCGTCTTCCGTGTTCTCGCCGAGATTGACCTTCGCCGCACCGCCGCCGCCGCCGATGGATTGGGCGACAATCGCATGGGATTCGATGCCGGACGTAACCACGGAAGAACCGCCATCAGCGGTGACCTGGACCAAGCCGCCATGGCCGCCGGAACCGCCGGAACCGCCAAGACCAATATTGGCGGTGAATTTCTTTGTTTCAGGACTGGTCGCGCCTGCGCCAAGGCCACCGCCGCCGCCAACCGCATGCGCGAAGATGCCCCAGGAAGCATCGCCCTTTGTCTCGATGCCGGCTTGATTGAGAACCGTTACATGGCCGCCGTCGCCACCATCGCCCCCGCTGCCGCCGATGGTAAGATTGATATTGTATTTATTCGAGCCCTTCTTGGTCGATGACGCACCGTCGCCACCGGCGCCGCCACCGCCGCCAATCGATTCCGCGAAGATGCCATAGGACAAATTGCCATATGTGATGATGTGGCCACTGGGGTCATTTTGGATGTTTACGTCACTGCCGTTGCCGCCATGGCCACCATGGCCGCCGAGCGTGAAATCGACCGAGAATGAAGGGTATTCCTTCACGTCTGGATTCTTGAGGTTATCCATCAGCTCATTGTAATCCTTAATGAGCTTTGATCCCTTGAGCCCGTTGAGGATCGGATCAAGACCACCTGTATTATCAATGATTTCTGCGAACTTTGAAATTACTTCGTAGTCGTTTTTGAGGTTATGGTCTTCAACCCATTTATTGAAATCATCATAATGAATGACCTTCTTGATCTCATCCAGGAACTGCCCGCCG
Organism: Pseudochelatococcus contaminans; assembly: GCF_014195635.1. Lineage (GTDB taxonomy): Bacteria > Pseudomonadota > Alphaproteobacteria > Rhizobiales > Beijerinckiaceae > Pseudochelatococcus > Pseudochelatococcus contaminans. The sequence continues at coordinate 42,020 of NZ_JACICC010000005.1, forward strand.
ATATCGGGAATATCATCTTTCTTCGCCGTTAACGTGCCACCCGTGCCGCCGCCGCCGCCGACCGATTGCGCGAAGATGCCATGCGAGCCATCTGCCCAGGTGCGGATCGTGCCGCCAATATTTTTGACAGTGACTGCCGCGCCACTGCCGCCGCCGCCGCCCTCGCCGCCAACACTAATCTTGAGGCTTTGGTTGCCATCGGCGGCTGTGTAGTAGCCGCCGCCGTCACCGCCGCCGCCGCCGGTCGACTGCGCGAAGATGCCGTGAGAATTCGCACCGTAGGTCTCGATCAACCCCTTGTTCTCTATATACATGTTACCATCGACGGACCCGCCGTTGCCGCCCTTGCCGCCGACGCTGACAGAAGCGGCCGCCAGATCGGACAAGGGCAGGTTCTTCATCAACTTGCTGATGGTATCGCCGAACAGGAGCCCTGTGCCTGCACCGGTATCGGCCTTGCCGCCGCTACCGCCGCCGCCGCCGACCGACTGCGCGTAGATGGCTGGCGCGAAGGTGCCGCGTGTCGTGATGCTGCCGCTGTTGCGGACCTCAACCGGCCTGCCTGCGCCGCCAGAGGCGCCCGAACCGCCGATCGCAACGGCGACTGCTGCCGTGACCGATTTGCCGAAGCTGTAGATATCGACACGGGACGTTGCATCGCCGCCGGAGCCACCGCCGCCGCCGACCGATTGCGCGAAGATGCCGCTCGCACCCGCCCCCGAGGTTTCAATATGGTTGGTATTGCTGACAAGAACATCCCGGCCGTGACCGCCGCTGCTACCAGAGCCGCCGATCGAGACGGAGCCGCCGCCTGCATAGCGGGCCGCGGAAACCGTCCAGCTCGTCGCGCTGCCGCCATCTCCGCCGCCGCCGCCGACCGATTGCGCGTAGATGCCATGCGCGTTCACGCCAAGGGTGGTGATATCGGCATAGTTGTCGACGAAGACCTTGTTGCCGTCTCTGCCAGTGCCGCCCTTGCCACCGATAGCGACGGCGGCGGTAACGGCAGGAAACTCTCCGGCGCCGAACGCGGCAGCCGCGGAGAAGGCGTTGCCGGCAGCGCCGCCGCCGCCGCCAATGGCCTGCGCCTGAATACCATAGGAGTTGCCGCCGGTTGTCTTGATAACGGACTTGTTCTTGGCGTGAACTTCGCCAGGGCCGCCGCCGTCGCCGCCCGAACCGCCGATAGCAACGGAAACCGCCCCGACGAAGCCGGCCGAAATGGAAGTCGCGCTGCCGCCACGTCCGCCGCCGCCGCCGATCGATTGCGCCACGATAGCCGGAGCCGATTCACCGGTTGTTTCGATGCGGCCTGCCGGGCTGCCGCCCGCCGTGACCCCTTCGTTAATGACGACCTGCCCGCCACCGCCGCCGTTGCCGCCATTGCCGCCCAAGGCAACGGCGACGAAGATGCCGGACGCCGTGCTATCGCCGCCGGTTCCTCCTAGACCACCGATGCTATGGGCGGAGATGCCGGGCGCGCCATCGCCCCGTGTGATGATCGTGCCGCTGTTTGCGGCGTAGACGTCGCGGGCCAAGCCGCCGCCGCCGCCGTTGCCAGCGTTGTTATGAAATATGCCATGGCCGTCGCCGCCTTTTGCGTCGCCGCCGCCGACACCGAAGTAGCCGCCTCCCGATCCGCCGCCGAGGCTGGCGGCCAGAATACCGGCAGCCCCTTGACCTTCCGTCGTGATGTAGCCGGCTCCACGATGACTGCCGTTGTCATCGCTGAATTCCGTGGCATTGACCACCTTGACCCACTGTGCATCGCCGCTGTGACCGCCGGAACCGCTATGGTTGATACCGGCGTAGTCTACACCGCGGCCACCGGCTCCCCCCACCGAATAGGCGGCGATGCCATGACTGTTGGTGCCATATGTGTGAATGGTGCCGGAGTGCAGCACCTCGGTTACCTGCTGGATATTGCCCCCGTGTCCGCCAGACTGGTCGCCGGCGCTTATGTTGCCGTTGTTTATCGACCCCACACCGCCCAGATTCTGCGCAACGATCGCCGGAGAGTCATTCCCCCTGGTTGTAATGGTGCCGGAAGCGTGGACCCATACCCCGTTGGCATCGCCACCCGGAGAGGGATGCATCCCACCGGTGCTGACGTTATGAACGGTTCCGGCATAGGCGCCGACTGATTCAGCAACGAGCCCGGGCGCATTGTTGCCTTGTGTGGAAATGGAAGGATTCCCGGCGCCGTAGAAATTCACATGAACGGGCCCGCCATTTCCACCGTATGGATTTCCGCTGGTGTTTCCACTACCGGCATCACCGCCGGCGGACGAGGCCCAGAAGCCCGCAAAATTATTGCCCTGGGTCGATATCGAAGCATTCAGGTTGACTATAACCTCCTGGCCACTTGCGCCTTCTGCGCGGAAAGTTTGGTAAGTATGTCCGCCGGGCCAACCATCCATACCGTGACCGCCCTGGCTGTAGACCAACACAAGCGGAGTAACCCTCACACTCCCGAAACGCTCCTCATTCACATTTTTTGTCTGCCCCCACTGGTTGGTGGCGACGATATCAAGCCCTTTCGAGAGGTCCCTGTCTGCCGCAGTGCCTGCAATATTGCCTGTCAGGCTCAGGTTGATTTTCCCGCCCAAGCCCGGAGCAATGTCGTGCGATCCGCCTGTGGACCAGACCACAAACACCGGCCAATGTGTGCTATTTCCATCGCTGTTGAAATTCTCACCGATATTAAAGTCCACACCGTTTCGATGCGATCCATCCTTGGTTAAAGCTTGTCCATAGCTAATATAACGGTTAGGGTCGTGCGTATAGTTAGCATCTGTCGCATATACTGGTGTCGCGATATGCGCAATTCCCAACATAAGAGCTATCGTACTGACTCCAGAAGAATTAACACCGAATAATTTTCTGCAAACTTGAGGATTTTGCATATTATATCTCCATTGCCTAAATATTGGCATCAACTTCGCGGCTATTTCAGGAAAACGTAATACCGCATGGTAATTTTTCCCTAACATCGAAAAATTTCACATCAATGACTTTCATTGACATTGATGAATAACGATCAATTTGCTTTTAAAATTGACGGAAATAGATTATTTTTGAGATACATAAACATTAAATTCAATTACAAATTTATTATTATACTATTATTTATTCATTCTACTTATGGGAGATACTTTTAATCAATAAACAACAATGCAGCGCGAATGACTGTGAGCTCCAGAAATAACATGATTTAGGGATGCCATGCCGATGCAAATGAAACACAATGCCGAAATCTGCCGGCAAAAGGTCGTTATCAGAACATCATTTTCATGATGGAAACCAAGGCAGTCTCTCAGTTCACGGCCCAGCCAGACCAAGTGAACGATTCTATTCGATCGAAAACCACTTCGTCATAAACGAGAGGCCTCCAGGACACTCTCAACGCCGCGTTACCCCTCCTCGACAATCTGAGCGCGGAGATCGGCATAATAGGTGACCAGATCCAGGTGACCCTCTTCATTGCTTTTCCGCAGGATCACTCTTTCTTCCCGCGCCTGACTTGGCGTCATACCGAAACGCGCCCGGAAGGCTCTTAACAATTGATTGCTGCTGGAAAAACCAAACCTATAGCTGATTTCCGTGATGGAAAGGGCAGCCGCGTCCTTGCGCGTCAGTTCGACAAACGCAGCGTCTAACCGTTTGTCACGAAGGACTTTCGCTATACCGCCATCATCGGCAAATGTCCGATACAAATGAGAGCGAGAGACGTGAAAACGGCTCACGATGAATTCCGGCGATAACTCCGGCAGATTGAGGTTTTGATCTATAAAAGCAAGGATTCGCTGCCGAAGCGCGAGCTTCAGCACGGAATTTCCTGCAAGATCATCCAAGGCATCTTCTTTCAGGGCGGCCACTATCAGTGTCACAGCGGCCTCATGCGTGGCATCGGCCTGCATTGGCGATAGCTGACCGCCAACAGAATACAGGCCTCTCAGATAGCCCGTCACCAGCTTGGTCACGGGCCACTCCCTTCTGAGGATCAGACCATGCAAATTCTTGCCATTCATGGCTTTTTCAAGCGGTTGTCGCGGAATATAGAAACTAAGGCGCGAGCCGGCCGTCGCCTGATTGCGAAATGTCTGGGTCAGGTCCATGATCACGATATCTCCGGGACGAATGGAAACATCGAGGCCATTGAAATCACCCGTCAGCGATCCGCCGGTCATGATCTGCACAAGATAGTTGTCAAGCCCGCTTTGCAGAACCGTGCGGCGATCTCTGACGTATATCTTCCTGCTGAATTTTGAATACGCCAAGCCTATTGAGCCGATTGGACGCGCTATAAGCGTACCTTCAGTTGATATTACTTCATCATCTGGATATGGCATCGCATCAAAAAGTGGCTTCGTAGCCTCTCGCCATAAATCAGCACGCCGATCAACATCAACCAGATCGGTTGAAATAAAAATATCGCCCGCCATCAAAACCTCCACTTGAAAATATATTAACTATAACATGACCCCAAATAAAAGAAAATATTTTTGCATTTTTCAAAGAAAAACATAACAGTATTTTTGATATATACAAAATATATAATATTTTTTCATATTTATATAAAATAAATATTCTTTAATAATATTATGTTATAAATTTTTCAAATAAATAAATAATATATATTTTTATTAATCCAAAATATCAAATACTAAAAACAAATATGAGAATAAATCTATTAATTATATAACGAACAACATAAGAAATATACACATAATCATGAAATTATATAGCTATAACACGGCATAAATATTCGCATAATTACCCTATCTTGCATAAATATACTTAGAACGTCTTTAATTTTTCTGTTTTGCAAAATCCGTCGACAATATGTTCTCGAATATAGCAAGGGCATTGTCAGCTATCTAGCTCGTCCATAAGAGATAATAGCGAGGAAAAAATAAACATGCTTCAGGCGCGCGTCGTCGGCACGGAATAGCCCATTTCCATCAAAGAGCGTCAGAGCCACTCTTCAACGCCAATTGATACCGGAAGCTATGGAGCGCTCAGTGCAACGGTACGAGGTGTCTTGCTCAGTGTGCTGAGAGCGGTGCTGAGATGATGAGGCTCTGTTAGCAGGTCACTCCGGCCGAACGACATGCGATCAGGCTGGGCATTACACAGGTTCGCCTCAATGCGATTGATACCAATCCCCGTGCCGCGCTCCCGTTATGAGTGGCGGGATTACAGCGAGCATTCGGTGATTTCAATCGGTCCGCTCCGCAAGATATTCGATTTTACGAGCTCAGCTATCACGCGATTCAGCTCATAAAAAATAAATCGAGATTGCTTAAGTCAGACATTCAGCGTGTGAATTTCGCAATATACTTATTCAGGTGCCTTCCGTTTTTATTCTAAAACGGAAGGCACCCGGTTATTGCTTTAAGGCATAGCCTTATCAATCAACATCGATGATCGCTCAGTAATGAACTGACAGGGAATCGATCGGGGTCGTTTTGGGCGGTGCGAACTTGGTCAGGTCGATCCCTTCGACAGCGGTCCGGTATTCTTCCATGCTGGGGGTGCGGCCAAGAATAGCCGACAGCACCACAACCGGGGTCGAGGCCAGCAGCGACTCGCCCTTCTTCTCGGCAGTATCTTCCACGACGCGGCCCTGGAACAGGCGGGTCGAGGTTGCCAGAACGGTGTCGCCCTTTTCCGCCTTCTCCTGATTGCCCATGCACAGGTTGCAGCCCGGGCGCTCAAGATAGAGGATGTTTTCATACTCGGTGCGCGCTTGGTTCTTCGGCACGAGATCGTCGAACTCGAAGCCCGAATACCTTTGCAGGATTTCCCAATCCCCTTCGGCCTTCAGCTCATCGATGATGTTGTAGGTTGGAGCTGCGACGACGAGCGGCGCTTTGAACTCCACCTTGCCCTCATTTTTCTCAATGTTGCGCAGCATTTGCGCGACGATCTTCATATCGCCCTTATGCACCATGCACGAACCCACGAAGCCGAGATCCACCTTCTTGGTGCCGCCGTAGTATGAAACCGGGCGGATCGTGTCATGGGTGTAACGCCGGGATACATCCGCGTTGTTCACGTCCGGGTCGGCGATCATGGGCTCGTCGATCAGATCGAGATCGACAACGACTTCCGCGAAATATTTCGCATTCGGATCGGGGGCCAGTGCCGGCCTCTCGCCCGAACGGATTTCCGCAATGCGCTTGTCGGCCTTTTCGATCAGGCCGCGCAGGGTCTGGGCGGCATTGTCCATGCCCTTGTCGATCATGATCTGGATGCGGCTTTTCGCGATTTCCAGCGACTCGATCAAGGTTTCGTCCTGCGAAATGCAGATCGAGGCCTTGGCCTTCATCTCGGCGGTCCAGTCGGTGAAGGTGAACGCCTGATCGGCCAGAAGCGTGCCGATATGGACCTCGATCACGCGGCCCTGGAATACGTTATCGCCGCATTGCTTGAGCATCTGCGCTTGTGTCGCATGGACAACGTCACGGAAGTCCATGTAGCTTTTCATGGTACCCTTAAAGGTCACCTTGACTGACTGCGGGATCGGCATGGTTGCCTCACCGGTGGCCAGCGCCAGCGCGACGGTGCCAGAGTCCGCGCCGAAGGCAACGCCCTTGGACATGCGGGTGTGGCTGTCGCCGCCGATGATGATCGCCCAGTCATCCACGGTGATGTCGTTCAACACCTTATGGATCACGTCGGTCATCGAATGATAAAGGCCCTTGGGATCGCGCGCGGTGATGAGACCGAAGTTGTTCATGAACGCCATGAGCTTCGGAATGTTGGCCTGCGCCTTCTTGTCCCAGACAGATGCCGTGTGGCAGCCGGACTGATAGGCGCCGTCGACCAAGGGCGAAATGACCGTGGCCGCCATGGCCTCAAGTTCCTGCGCGGTCATCAGGCCGGTGGTGTCCTGCGAACCGACGATGTTCACCTTCACACGCACGTCGGAACCGGCGTGCAGCACCTTGCCCGGCGTCACGCCGACGGCGTTGCGGTTGAAGATCTTCTCCACCGCCGTCAGGCCCTGCCCCTCGATGGCGATTTCCTTGTTCGGCGCGAAAACCGGGGTCGGCTCGACACCGAGGGTTTCGGCGGCGAAAGTCTGGAGCTTCTTGCCGAAGACGATGGCATAGGAACTGCCGGCCTTCATGAACTCCACCTTCTGCGGCGTGAAAGCGGAAGCTACGTCCACAAGCTCATTGCCGCCCTCGTCGCGGAGCTTCTTGTTCTTCGCGTCGATTTTCAGAATGGTGCCGGTCTCGACCGAGAATTTCTGTTCAAGGACGGGATTGCCGTCATTGTTGAGGATCGGCTTACCATCCTCGTCGGTCTTCTTGGTCCAGTTTTTCAGATTGATGCCGATACCGCCAGTCACGTCGACGGTGGTGGCGAAGATCGGCGAAATTCCGTTGGTGCCGGCGACAATCGGAGCATAATTGACGAAAGGCACATAGGGGCTGGCCTGCTTGCCAGTCCACAGCGCGACGTTGTTCACGCCGGACATGCGCGACGAGCCGACGCCCATCGTGCCCTTCTCGGCGATCATCATCACGCGTTTGCCGGGGTGCTGCTTCTGCAGCGCCACGATTTGCTGCTGCGCTTCCGGCGAGATCATGCACTGGCCGTGCAACTCGCGGTCGGAGCGCGAATGCGCCTGATTACCGGGCGACAGCAGGTCGGTCGAGATATCACCTTCGGCCGCGATGAAAGTCACCACCTCAATCTCGTCCTCGACATCGGGGAGCTTGGTGAAGAACTCGGCTTTGGCGTAACTTTCCAGAATATCCTTGGCAACGGCATTGCCGGCCTTGTAGGCATCGCGCAGGCGGAACAAGTCGGCGTCGTAGAGGAATACCTGCGTTTTCAGCACCTCGCCGGCCTCAGCGGCAATCTCCGCATCATCGCCAAGAGCGATGTCGAGCAGCACCCTGACCGAGGGACCGCCCTTCATGTGCGAGAGCAATTCGAGTGCAAAAGCCGGAGAAATTTCGGGAACGACCGTTTCACCGAGGATGATCTTCTTCAAAAAAGCGGCCTTCGCGCCAGCGGCGCTGGTTGTGCCCGGCAGCGTGTTGTAAATGAAGAAGTTCAGGGCATCCGCCCGGTGCTCGTTACCGGCATCCTCGATCAGCGCAATGATCTCACCAACGAGGCCGCCGTCGTCGATCGGCTTGGGGGCCAGTCCTTGGGTTTCTCTGCTTTTGATCTCAGCCAGGTAATCCGAGTAAAGGTTCATCGCAATCCCAACATCGTAAAGTGTATGACGCTGAAACGCAGCGCCACGCAGCGGTATTGTCAATCGGTCCGGCGCGGCTTGCGTTCAGTTCGATCCATCGATTTGAGCGCAAATCGCCGTTCAATCAAGATCGCCGTACAATCAAATAAACTGGAGCGCGCTTTCCGACGCCGTCAGAATGTCTGACGCTCCGGTACCTTACGGGCTTCCGAGTACGTCAACCGCAGGCGGCTGGCAAGATACCTTATTTTAGAAAAAAGTAGTACTGCCGATTCACCATCTTGCGGCGCTCAGGTCGCGAAGCGCCCAATCCTGGCCCTTCCGCCCGCTGATCATCGCGACAAACTCAGCAAAATTATCAAGGCCAGAGCCGCGTTTCCGAAGGGGGACTGGCCGGGTCACGCCGCGCTTCGGGCTGCCCACGGAAATCGACATCGACCAGCCTTGATTTCATCAAAAGTGAGGACGAAATAGCTTACAGCGCCAACAGATGATGAAAAGACGATTCGGGATTTGGCTTGCCTCCCCCGCTGTCGGTCTGTTTTGCAAGCGCAACATGCCTTCAAATCGACCCGTCGGTTGAATGCAGGTTGCTATGAAATATGGAAATTAGAGCGCACGTTCTGACTTCGCCGGAACGTCTGGCGCAGGAGCATCAGCCATGTCCGATCAACGCCTTGATCCCGGGGGGACTGCCCGCCCGGAGGATGCTCTTGCTCCCGGAAAACCCACCTCCCAGAAAGCGGACGCCGTACCAAGCCAGAGTTTTCGTGAAACGCTGCGTGGATTGTGGCCATATCTGTGGCCGCATGATCGCGCTGATCTGCGGCGGCGCGTCTATTTCGGTTTCGTGCTGCTGCTGGCAGCGAAGATCGTCACCGTTGCCATGCCCTATGGCTTTAAATGGTCCGTCGATGCGCTGACCGGAGAGGTCCAGGGCGATCCGGCAGGGCTGCTCATGATGGGCGCCGTCTCGCTCACGGTGCTTTACGGCGGCATGCGTGTTGCCATGGCGTTGTTGACGCAATGGCGTGACGGGCTGTTCGCTTCCGTTGCGATGAACGCCGTGCGGCGTCTGGCGCTGGAAACCTTCCGGCATATGCACCTTTTGTCGCTTCGGTTTCATCTGGAACGCAAAACTGGCGGCCTGACGCGCGTATTGGAGCGCGGGCGGGAGGGCATCGAGGAACTGGTGCGCATGTTCGTGCTCAACCTGTTGCCGACCATCCTCGAATTCGCGCTGGTTCTTGGCGTACTGTGGTGGCAGTTCGACTGGCGCTTTGCCGCCATCGTCTTCGTTATGGTCACGGCTTATCTGGCCTTTACTTACCGAGTGACCGAATGGCGGATCGACATCCGCCGCCGCATGAACGCTTCCGACAACGAAGCCAACACCAAAGCCATTGACTCGCTATTAAACTATGAAACGGTTAAATACTTTGGCGCGGAGAAGCGCGAGGCCGAGCGCTATGACACGTCGCTCGCGCGCTATGAAAGCGCCAGCGTTGATACTTATGTGTCGCTGGCTTATCTCAACAGCGGACAGGCCGTGATTTTCTCTCTCGGCCTCGTTTCGGTGATGATCCTGGCCATCGGCGACGTGCGCTCCGGAAATACGTCCGTGGGGGGCTTCGTCATGGTCAACGCCATGTTGATGCAGCTCTATTTTCCGCTCAACTTCATGGGCACGCTTTATCGGGAAATCCGCCAGTCGATGATCGATATCGGCGAGATGTTCTCCATCATGGCGCGTGATCCCGAAGTCAAGGACAAGCCCGGCGCCAGTCCGCTGAAGGTGGAGGCCGGCGAGTTGCGGTTCGATGACGTGGTGTTTGCCTATACGCCTGAGCGCCCTATCCTGCGCGGCGTCAGCTTCACCGTGCCGGCTGGCCGCACTGTGGCCGTGGTCGGTCCGTCGGGGGCGGGGAAATCCACGCTGTCACGTCTTATCTTCCGCTTCTACGAGCCGCAGTCGGGGCGTATTCTCATCGACGGGCAGGACATATCCGAGGTGCAGCAGGAGAGCCTGCGCGATGCCATCGGCATGGTGCCGCAGGATACGGTGCTGTTCAACGATACCATCGAGTATAACATCCGCTACGGACGCCCCGATGCGCTGCATGCCGAGGTCGTCGAGGCCGCCCGGCTGGCGCGGATCGATACCTTCATTACCTCTCTGCCGCAGGGTTATGATACGCAGGTTGGCGAGCGCGGCCTCAAGCTTTCCGGTGGTGAAAAGCAGCGCGTGGCTATCGCCCGCACCATCCTGAAGGCACCGCGCATCCTCGTGCTCGACGAGGCAACGTCCGCGCTCGACAGTTTCACCGAGCGCGAGATTCAGCAGGCGCTGGAGAAGGTTTCAGAGGGGCGCACAACGCTCGTCATCGCGCATCGCCTGTCCACGATCGTCAACGCCGACGAGATTCTCGTCTTCGACCGGGGAACGATCGCCGAAAGGGGAACCCACCTGCAATTGTTGGCCAAGGGCGGCCTCTATGCAGCACTGTGGAATCGCCAGCGGCAAGTCGATGCCGCGCGAGAAACACTGGCCCTGGACGCAGACACGGCTTCTCCGCCGCCGGTTAGTCAGGATGTGCATGAATATGATGAACGGAACGAACGCGTATAACGCATTTGCGGGGACGCCGACATAACGGATAAAATGCAGGATGCTTTAAATAAAGCGTCTTGCTGAACGGCGGATGGCATGACCAGGGAGGGGCGATGACGGTCACGATCTATCATAACCCGCGCTGCGGCACGTCGCGCAACACGCTGGCCATCATCCGGCAGGGCGGCATTGAGCCGGTGATCGTGGAGTACTTGCAAACGCCGCCGACGCGTCAAATGCTGGCGTGGCTCATTGCCCAATCCGGCTTGACGGTGCGGCAGGCCATCCGCGAAAAAGGCACGCCCTTTGCCGAACTCGGACTGGACGATCCGGCATTGTCAGATGACGATCTTCTCGATGCCATGAGCGCGCATCCGGCGCTCATCAATCGGCCGTTTGTCGTCACGCCGCGCGGCGTGCGTTTGTGTCGCGCCGCGGAGGTGGTTCTCGACATTCTACCCATTGAGCGGGATGGCGGCATTGTTTACAATCCTGATCGCGGGTCTTCAACGGGCGGCTAATCTCCTGATGAGCAAATGACGATGCCAGATCCGCAGCAGCAGCCCTCCCCGGCCCGTGTCAGGCCAGCGATCCCGACCACCGTCTGGGCACTTGGCTTTGTCAGCCTGCTGATGGACGTATCGTCCGAGATGATCCAGACGCTGCTGCCGCTTTATCTGTCGGCTGGCCTTGGCGTTTCGGTTCTTGCAATCGGCTTCATCGAGGGGTTGTCCGTTGCCATTGCGACCGCGACCAAGTTTTTCTCCGGCGTACTCGCTGACATCAGCCAACGCAACAAACCGCTTGCCGTGCTGGGATATGGCCTTGGCGCACTGTCGCGGCTGATTTTCCCCATTGCCGGAACCGTCGATCTGGTTGTGATGGCCAAGGCTATGGATCGCGTTGGCAAGGGTATCCGTGGTACGCCGCGCGACGCCCTCATCGCCGCTGTCAGCCCGCCCGACATCCGTGGGGCGAGCTTCGGCTTGAGGAAATCCCTCGATACGGTTGGCGGATTTCTGGGGCCTCTGGTCGCGATTGCGGTGATGATGCTGATGGCAGGCGATATTGTCGCTGTTTTCTGGATCGCCGCTATTCCGGCTGCGTTGGCGATCGTGGTTTTGCTTGTTTTCGTGCACGAACCGAAAACCGCTCAACCCGCCAACCGGCCGCGCTTTCACCTGTCTCAAAGCCTGAAACTGAACCGCGCCGTATGGGCCGTGATCGGCATCGCTGCCCTCATCATGCTGGCCCGGTTCAGTGAGGCATTCGTGCTGCTGAAATCGCTCGATGCCGGATTTACGCCGACATGGGTGCCGCTATCCATGGTGATCATGCACGTCGCATATGGCTTGACCGCCTATCCCGTCGGACGCCTGTCCGATCGCGTCGGCCGCGATGGACTGTTGATATGCAGCCTGGTTTTTCTGATTGTCGCCCATCTGACGCTCGCATTTGCGGATAACGTCGCGCTTTATATTGCCGGGACTGTGCTATGGGGCCTGCACATGGGCTTCTCGCAAGGACTGCTCGGCGCAATGATTGCTGACACCACGCCAAATGCCTTGAAAGGCAGTGCTTTTGGTACCTTTAATCTGGTTACTGGCGTGGTTGTGCTTGCCGGCAACACAGCCGCTGGCTGGTTTTGGGAAAGTTATGGATCGGCGATGCCATTCCTGATCGGCGCAACAATATCAGCCGTGGCAATCGTGCTGCTGTGCATCAAGATGCTGCGCGCCGCTCGCTCAGTATAACTCTTGATATCTGACAGTTGGATTTTACCGAAAAACAATCAAGCTCTTCCTGCATTCAATACAATGCAGGAAGAGCTATGTCTTGATGTCAGAGCGCGGATATCAAAGTGCGATATCCGGCACCTTCGGCACATCGGCTTCGTTGCCATGCACCGGAACACCGGGCGCATTGACGATTTTGGGCGATCCGATGGCCAGTTGCAGCGCTGCTTCGGTCGCCGCCCATTCCTGTGCAAGCAGTTCCGGGTTTTCGTTGAGCTTCACACCATAGCTCGGAACGATCTCGCGCAGCTTCGCCTGCCATTCCGGGGTTGCGACCTTATCCGGGAACACCTTGTTGATCAGGTTGAGCATGATCGAAGGCGACGTGGACGCGCCCGGAGACGCGCCGAGCAATGCCGCGATGGACCCATCCTCAGCAGCCACGACCTCGGTTCCCAGATTAAGGACACCGCCGCCATCGGGCTTCTTCTTGATGATCTGGACACGCTGCCCAGCCTGCCACAGACGCCAGTCTTCATCCTTGGCATCCGGGAAATATTCCCGCAGGGCATTCATGCGGTCATCTTGCGACATCATGAGCTGGCCGGCAAGATACTGGATCAGGCTGAACTCGCTCAGGCCGACGGACAGCATCGGCGCAACGTTATCCAGTGTCACGGATGTCGGAAGATCGAAGTACGATCCGTTCTTCAGGAACTTGGTCGAGAATGTCGCGAACGGGCCGAAAAGCAGCACCTGCTTGCCGTCGAGAACGCGTGTATCGAGATGCGGCACCGACATCGGCGGCGACCCGACAGATGCCTTGCCATAGACCTTCGCCAGATGGCGATTGACGATTTCCGGGTTCTCCGTCACCAGGAACGATCCGCCAACAGGGAAGCCGCCATAACCCTCGGCCTCGGGAATATCCGCGAGTTGCAGCAGCGGCAGTGCGGCGCCGCCCGCGCCGATGAACACAAAACGGGCGTCGACGGTATCCACCGACTTGCCGGTCTTGATGTCGAAGGATGACACGCGCCACGTCCCGTCATCGTTGCGGGTAATCGAGCGAACTTCATAGCCGGTCAGGACAGTCAGCTCATTCTGGCTTTTCAGATAGTTGATGAACTGGCGCGTCAGCTCACCGAAGTTGACATCCGTTCCCAGCGGCGACCATGTCGCGGCGATCGGCGTGCCAACCTCGCGGCCTTCCATCATGATGGGCACCCACTCGGCGATCTTGGCGGGATCTTTCGAGAACTCCATGCCGGAAAACAGCGGGCTGGCCTTCAAAGCCTCGTGGCGCTTCTCAAGGTAATCAACGTTGTCATCACCCCACACGAGGCTCATGTGCGGCGTGGAGTTGATGAATGAGCGCGGGTTTTCCAACACGCCCTGCTGAAGCTGATGGGTCCAGAACTGGCGCGAGATCTGAAACTGCTCGTTGATATCGATGGCGCGCACGATCTGCACATTGCCGTTGACGTCGACGGGCGTATAGTTCAACTCGCAAAGTGCCGAATGGCCGGTGCCTGCGTTGTTCCAGCCGTTGGAACTCTCCTCGGCGACGGTATCGAGACGTTCGATCATCTCCATCGTCCACGAGGGTTCGAGTTCATGCAGCAGAACACCGAGAGTGGCGCTCATGATGCCGCCGCCGATCAGCAGGACATCGACCTTGCGATCAGCCTTCTCGGCGCGATACTGCCCGCTGCTCAGGGCATACGTGCCGACGCCGACAGCGCCGACCGCAGCAACCGTGCCCAGAAGGAGCTGACGGCGGTTGAAAGAAGACCGCCCCTTCCCACCACCGCCGTTTGCAGGTTGCGTTGCGTTGTTCGTCCCGTTCAAATCAGCCATGATGACATCTCTACAATTTTAAACACATATGCGAATTAAGCAGCGGGAACATAGCACATGAGACAGAACCAGCAAATAAAATAGCTTAGAATCAATCAATTCAATTTCATTGGAAACAATTCATGGATGCAAGAAATAAAAATGACACAAATATATATCATATATGGAATTATAAATCGTAGAATATTTCTTACAAAAACGCATAAATTTAAAGAAAATACTTTCTCTCTGATGTTATTGTCTTTGTGAAAATTTCCATTGATGAAGTGTCCCCATGGTGCAAACGGTTTGATTTGAATCAAATAACTTCATGAAACCAGTGATATTCGGGCCGTTTTTCGGGAGCCACGGTTAAATCCAAAGTCGATAGAGCCGTTGCCAAAAAAATAAACCATAATCGCGTTCATCCGGAACACGATTATGGTTTATCTGTTTCACGTCGCGCTCTTCCCAGCCGCCTGCGGTTGTGTCAGACGTCAGGAACAAGCGGCCGTTATTCGACGGTGACGGACTTTGCCAGATTTCTGGGTTGATCGACATCCTTACCCATGACACGCGCCGTATGATAAGCAAGCAACTGAACGGGAATAGCATAGATTAACGGCACAACGACCGGATGAACAGGCGGCATTTCGATGGCAGTTTCCCCGGCAATACCAACCTCGCTTGCCGCACTTCTGTCGCCTATCAAGATGATATTGCCGCCACGTGCCGCGACTTCCTGAATGTTCGATACGGTTTTCTCAAACACACCGTCTCGCGGTGCGATGACGATGACGGGTATTGTTTCGTCGATAAGCGCGATCGGGCCGTGCTTGAGTTCGCCTGCGGCATAGCCTTCGGCATGGATATACGACAATTCCTTTAGCTTCAGCGCGCCTTCAAGCGCCAGCGGATAGGACAAGCCACGCCCGAGGTAAAGCACGTCAGTAGTGTGCGTGAGATCGCGCGCCACAACCTCGACGTCTGTCTCGTGCGCCAGCACACGGTTCATCAATGCGGGCACGCCAACGAGCGCTCCCACCAGTTCCTGCTCCCGCTCAGCGGACAGCACACCACGCACCCGGCCGGCATGGATGGCCAGCGCCAGCAGCACGGCAAGCTGGCAGGTGAAAGCCTTGGTCGACGCCACGCCGATTTCAGGCCCGGCAAGCGTCGGGGCCATCATCGTGCTTTCCCGCGCGATGGTGGATGTTTGCACATTGACGACAGCGAGCGACGGCCATCCGCCCTGCTGGGTGTAGCGCAACGAAGCCAGGGTATCAGCCGTTTCGCCGGACTGCGAAATGAACAGCGCCAGTCCACGCCCGGAAAGTGGCGGCTCGCGATAACGGAACTCCGAAGCGACATCGATTTCCACCGGCAGCCCGGCGAGTTGCTCAAACCAGTATTTGGCGATGGCGCCAGCGTAGAATGCCGTGCCGCAGCCAACCACGACAAGACGGTCGATGGCTGCGAAATCGATGTTCACGGTATCGGGCAGCGCCACAACACCATTAGCGAGATCGACATAATGCGCAATCGTGCGCCCCACGACTTCCGGCTGTTCGTGAATTTCCTTGGCCATGAAGTGGCTGTAATTGCCCTTGTCCGCCAGCAGAGCGCCTTGGGGCACAACGGTTATCGGCCGCACCACCTCGCGGTTGGCGGAGTCGAAAAACATGACCGCGCCCCGCGATAAAACCGCCCAGTCACCATCCTCAAGATAGCTGATGCGATCCGTAAAGGGTGCAAGTGCAAGCGCATCGGAGCCGAGATAATTCTCGCCCTGCCCATACCCGACAGCCAGCGGCGCCCCTGCCCGCGCACCGATTAGCAGATCGTCCTCGCCAGCAAACAGAAATGCCAGTGCGAAGGCACCGCGCAATCTTGGCAGCGTTTCACGAACCGCCTCAATCGGCGCCAGCCCGTTGCGCAACGCCCGGTCAACGAGCAGCGCCACCACTTCCGTATCCGTCTGCGATGAAAACGTCATGCCATCGGCGGCCAGTTCGTCGCGCAGCTCGCGGAAATTCTCGATGATGCCGTTATGCACCACCGCGACCCGTTCAGTTGCATGCGGATGGGCATTGTTTTCGGTCGGCCGCCCGTGCGTGGCCCAGCGTGTGTGTCCGATACCTGTTTTGCCGTGCAGGTGATGGTGCGACAGGCGCTCTGCAAGATTGCGCAACTTCCCCTCCGCGCGCACCCGCGTCACCACGCCATCCTCAAGCGTGGCCACACCGGCAGAGTCGTACCCCCGATATTCCAGCCGCCTGAGCCCGTCGACAAGATCGTTCGCTACTGCCGCTTTACCGAGGATGCCAATGATTCCGCACATAGATTCTGCCCGTCCAAAAATGAAGCGCCGGAAAGAGATATCGTCGGCAAAAGGTCTAGCCCAACCGCACCAGAGAACCCAATCACGTTGCGTGACTGTTTATGTCCCCAATGCTGTTCACCATCAGGCTTGCGTTTTCATGACTGCCCCTTGTCAGCGGCATGGGCTTTGCGCCAGCGCATGGCCCAGTCATCCTTCACCACCTGCCGGCTACGCCCCAGCGCCAATGCGTCGCCGGGAACGTCGTTTGTCACCACCGAGCCCGAGCCGGTATAGGCCCCCGCCCCCACACGGACAGGCGCGACCAGCGACGTGTTGGACCCGATGAACGCCCCCGCGCCAATGTGCGTGCGATGCTTGCGAAAACCGTCGTAATTGCAAGTGATTGTGCCCGCACCGATGTTCGCCCCGGCGCCCACATCTGCATCGCCGAGATAGGTCAGGTGCCCCACCTTGACGCCCTGCGCAAGCGTCGCGTTCTTGATCTCGACAAAGTTGCCGACATGCGCCCGCTCCCCAATTTGCGCACCGGGCCGCAGGCGGGCAAACGGCCCAACATCCGCGCCGCGCGCAACCGTCGCCCCGGCAAGATGCGAAAATGCATGCACCACCGCACCGTCCTCAACCACCACGCCGGGGCCGAAAACCACGTTTGGCTCCACCACCACGTCGCGCCCCAGAACGGTATCGAACGACAGGAACACCGTTTCCGGCGCAACCAATGTCACGCCCGCACGCTGCGCTGCAAGCCGCAGCCGAGCCTGAATGACAGCCTCTGCCTCGGCAAGCTGAACGCGGTCATTGATACCAAGCTGCTCCGCTTCGTCAGCCACCAGCGCGGTTGCGGCAAGTCCCGCCTTTCGCGCATGCTCGACCACCTCGGTCAGATAATACTCACCCTTGGCATTGTTATTGTCGACGGCATCGAGAAGCGCCAGAGCATGCGCACCGTCGAGCGCCATGATGCCACCGTTGCACAGCCGAATAGCGCGTTCCGCTTCGGTTGCATCCTTGTGCTCCCGGATGGCGACCAGTTCATCGCCCTCGATCAGCAGGCGTCCATAACCTGTCGGGTCGCGCGCCTCGAAGCCGAGCACGGCAACCGCCGCACCGGCGGCAATCGCTTCCCTCAGCCGGCGGATTGTTTCCGGCCGAACCAACGGTGTATCGCCGAACAGCACGATCACGTCATCCGCACCAGCCTCCAGCGCTTCGCGCGCGGCAAGCACCGCGTGAGCCGTGCCAAGCCTTTCGCGCTGCACATGCAGACTGGCCTGCGGCGACGTGCGTCGCACCTCAGCCTCGACGTCCTCGCGATCCGGCCCGATGACAACGGCCACTGCATCCACGCCCGCATGGGTGACGGCATCAAGGACATGCGAAACAATGGCGCGACCTGCAACCTGATGCAGCACCTTCGGCATCCGGGACAACATGCGCGTGCCCTCACCCGCGGCAAGCACCACCGCAAGCGCGCGGCGCACATCATCTCCGGCTGTCGCGGCCGAAGGGGCATGCGAAGATACACGATTATCAGACATCGATCGCCTCTGTGTCCTGAACCATCCGGCACTGCGTTGCGTTACCGACCACCAAACTCGCGATCTGTTTTACGTCGAGCAAGTTAACGAAAATCGACCGTCAAGCGCTGGTATGCTTGCGGAACGTCAGGCGGCTGTGTCCAAAATAATTCAGCACCGGGCCAACGACAACGGTGAGCGCCAATGTCGCCAAGGGCGGAAAGGCAAGCATTTCGCCGATCAGCGCCGCGACAACGCTCCATATCAATACGATGGAATTCGCAAGCTGGAAGCGCACGAAACCCCGCCACGACAACGCGGCAGAAAACGTCCACAGGCAATTGGCATAATACGACCAGATGCTCGCCACCCCATAGCCAAGGCAGTTGCCGGCAAGTTGGGAGCCCCCCACATGGATCACGAGCAGAAAAACAACGGCATGAATGCCTGTCGCCACACCGCCGACGAGGCAGAACCTCAAAAAGGGGTGACGAAGCACCTTCTCCGTCAAATGATGCAGGTTGCTCACCTCGCGTCAGGCCTCATCAAGCAAATCCCTGGCAGCGGTTGGCCGCTCGTGAACCGTGCGGATGATGAACACCGGCCGCTGCTTGCTCTCTATATATGTCCGACCGAGATATTCTCCGAGCACGCCGATGCCGATCAGTTGCACGCCGCCCATGAACAGGATCGCGGACATCAACGAAGCATAACCCGGCACGTCGCGGCCACCGATCAGCGTGCTTATTATCAGGATAACACCGTAGAGAAACGCCAGCCCGGCAATACCTGCGCCCAGATAGGTCCACACCCGCAACGGCCAAGTGCTGAAGCTTGTGATGCCTTCAAGCGCGAGGTTCCACAACCGCCATTTATTCCATTTCGTGGAACCAGCCACGCGCGCCTCGCGGACGAACTCAATACTGGTGCGCCGAAAACCGACCCACGCGAATATGCCCTTCATGAAGCGCTGGCGCTCCGGCAGGGAGTTGACCACATCGACGACCTGACGCGACATCAGGCGAAAATCGCCGGTATTCTGCGGGATTGGATGCTGCGAAATCGCATTGTGCAGTTTGTAGAAGGCTTCGGCGGATACACGCTTCATCCGGGTGTCGGAACTGCGGTCAGCCCGTTTTGCCTCCACAACGTCATATCCCTCTTCGGCCCAAAGCCGAACCATTTCCGGAATGATTTCCGGCGGATCCTGCAAATCGGAGTCGATGGGGATAACGGCATCGCCGCGTGCGACGGTAAGCCCCGCGGTCAGCGCCGCTTCCTTGCCGAAGTTGCGCGCCAGTTCCACAACACGAATACGAGGGTCGGCGGCGGCGCGCTGCGTGAGCAAAGCCAGTGTCCTGTCAGAACTGCCGTCGTCAACGCATACAAATTCAACATCATATGTCGGCAGATGATCGGCAAGGATCTTCGACAAACGCGTAAAAAAGGCGTCTATGACAGCCTCTTCATTATAAAAGGGGGCGACGATGGATATAAGCATGCCGACTTTCCCGCCACGATGGCTTTGACCGGATTACCCGGCAACGATATCCAACGTCACATATATCCTTTGCTGACCACGCACAATTTCTGTGTCACAGAATCCAATAAATTATCGATAAATCCTTTCTGACTGCTGTTTATCAGCAGCCAGAAAGGCTGACTTCACTCACGCAACGGTATTCATATTATTTTATCCGGCACCGACCATCCGCACGCCATGGAATATAAACGCGCCAGAATTCGAGCGGGCTGGACGGAGGATGCAATTCCACCAATGCTTCGGGATCGACAGTTGCCATGAAGGCCGGTTCATCGCCAATCAGTTGCGGGGACGCACACGCCACAGTCTCACCTCGGTTCCAGACGGCATCATAGCGCCGCATGTCATCGGCAACGACCGCGTTATGCAGGAACACAAGCGTCGCAACAGCGCCTGTTGCAATACAGACCGCACCGATAAAAACGCGTCGAAACGGCAACTGTCCGATGATGGCGATGATACCCATCAAGGTTGCCACCGCCGGAAGGTACGACATCCGGCTATCGAGATAGCCGCATTTGCTCCAATCCATGCACTCGATCTGGTACTTCGCGCTGATGGCGATGGGAAGACTGACATAGATCGTCAAAAGGAATGCCACAACGGCCACGGCCCACGGCGTGCGGATACGCAGAACAGGCCCGGACAAGTAATAAAGGCAAGCGGCCACGACAATGCCGAAAGCAACTGCAACCCAAACGTCTGGGCCTTCAAGCGGCGGCAATGGCTGGTCGAGAAAACGCAGCGGCGTCCCTTGCTTGATATGCCCGAATGCCGTTCCTAAAAGCCGCCTGATGTGGAGCAGAGAGCCGACCGAATTGCCCTCATAGAGGCTCGGATTGAACCAACGGAAAATGCCGTATGGCACCAGCACGATAAAAACCGCCAGCCCGTCCGATACAAGATAGCGGCGCGCAAACGCCGAACGGAGTGCAGCTTTCCACCCTGATCCCGCTTCTCTGCCCCATTGAAACCGCGCGAGATATTCAGCAATCAGCAGCCCTGTTCCAAGAGCTACCACGAATTCGCTGACAAACATGCCGATCATGAATGCTATCTGCGCAAACAGAATCTGCGCACGCGAAGGTACTTCCCTCTGTCGCTGGCGGATAACGATCAATCGCGCCGCCAGAACAACGATAAACGGAAGAGTATTCTGAAGCGGATAGGCATTCGGAGGCATATTTTCGAAAGCCAGTGGATGCAAAGCGACCAGCAGCAGGAAGAGGAAAAGCGTTATATCTTGCCGCAACAGCCGGGATACAAAAATCGCAAACAACAGCAGCTGGAGAACATACAGCGCGAGAAAAGCGACACGCCACGCGGGATCGCCCACCAGAAACGCCCCAAGAACATTGAGCGGCAGCATAAAAATCTGGCCGATGCGTCCCTGGTCGACAGCGACTGATGAGGCGTGATCCCAAACCTTCCAGAACCCTTCGGTACTGGCCATGAAAAACCAGACGTCGTCCCGTGAAAGCCGATAGCCGAAATAATAAGGCTGGAAAGCGACAATAACGATGGCTGCAACGACGATAAGCACAAGAATACTGTTCAGCGAACGCTGTTTTTCGCCGGCCGGAGTGTTCATCATAGTCATGCTCAATCCTCGACCTCAAGACCATTCAAGATTGAACGGCACGGAAGACATCCCGTGCCGCTGACAGCGATTGAATGGATTGCAGTGGCGGTATCAGTTCGCGAAGCGGAAATGCAGGACGTCACCGTCGCTGACGACGTAATCCTTGCCTTCCAGACGAAACTTGCCCGCCTCGCGCGCCCCTGCCTCGCCCTTGAAGGCGACATAGTCATCGTAGGCGACCGTTTCGGAACGGATGAAGCCTTTTTCAAAGTCGGAATGAATGACCCCAGCGGCCTGCGGCGCACGCGTGCCGGCGGTAATCGTCCAAGCACGGGCCTCTTTGGGGCCGATGGTGAAATACGTCAGCAATCCCAACAGACTGTAACCGGCACGAATGACGCGGTTGAGGCCCGGTTCCTCAAGGCCGATGGCATCGAGATACTCCGTCTGCTCATCTGGCGGCAGCACCGCGATCTCACTTTCGATCTTCGCCGACACAACCACAGCCACCGCGCCTTCTGCTTTGGCCCGCTCGAAAACCTTGGCCGAAAAGTCATTGCCGGAATCAGCGGCGCCCTCCTCGACATTGCAGACATAAAGTACTGGCTTCGACGTCAGCAGGCCAAGCTGCGAAAACGCACGTTCCTCTTCCGGCTTCAACTCCACGAGACGCGCCGGCTTGCCATCACGCAGCAGCGGCAGCGTGCGGTTGATAAGATCAAGCGTTTCCTTCGCTTCCTTATCCTGCCCGCGTGCGCGCTTTTCCAGCGCGACGACGCGCTTCTCAAGGCTGTCGAGATCGGCCAGCATCAACTCGGTTTCGATTGTCTCGATATCGTTGATCGGATCGATCCGTCCCTCGACGTGCGTAATATCGCCATCCTCGAAGCAGCGCACGACATGGGCGATCGCATCCACTTCGCGGATATTGGCGAGAAACTGGTTGCCAAGCCCCTCACCGCGCGAGGCGCCGCGAACAAGACCGGCAATATCCACAAATGTCAGGCGCGTCGGGATGATCTGCCCCGAACCAGCAATCTTTGCCAACACGTCAAGACGCGAATCCGGCACGGCGACATCACCGACATTCGGTTCAATGGTGCAGAACGGATAATTCGCCGCCTGTGCTGCCGCTGTTTGCGTCAGAGCGTTGAAAAGAGTGGACTTGCCAACATTCGGCAGTCCGACAATGCCGCATTTGAAACCCATATTGCCTCGCAAGCGGCGCGATCCGAACGCCGCATCCCCTGATAGCCAAGCTCCCGCAAGGAGCAGATGATGCCGGGCGCATGCTTGCCCCAGAGCACAACCGGCGTCAACCGGCCACGATCAGTCTGGCCGCTTGCCTCCAGCCGAAGCGCCGGGAACAGACTCGGCCGCGCGCGCGTCAGTCCACCCTCTGGCCTCCATGCCAAGATGAACCTTGTTCTGAAATGATGCATCCTCGCCGCGGGCAAGTAACGGCGCGTTATCGGCGCCAAGACGAACAAGGTCGTCGACCCACTCCATCTCGGCCTTCGAAAAGTCGCCCAGAACATAGCCATGCACGCGGGCTTTGTCGCCCGGATGACCAATGCCGAGCCGCACACGGCGATAATCATTGCCGAGATGCGCGGTGATCGACCGCAGGCCGTTGTGACCGGCATTACCCCCGCCCGTCTTGATGCGCAGCTTACCGGGCGCAAGATCAAGCTCGTCATGAAGGACAGCGATATCAGCCAGCGGTATCTTGTAAAACTGCACCGCTTCGGCCACCGAGCGGCCGGATTCATTCATATAGGTCTGGGGCAACAGCAGCAGCACGCGTTCGTTGCCGATCATTGCCTCAGTGGCGAGCGCCTGAAACCGCTTGCGCCATGGCGCTGCACCATGAGCACGCGCGATGGCTTCAATCGCCATGAAGCCGATGTTGTGACGGTTCCGCGCATAACGATCACCCGGATTTCCCAGTCCGACAATGAGCTTCATCGCACCCGCCGTTTCTCGTGCAAAAACCGGAGCGGCCCAGCATGTGGCCGCTCCGGTCAATCATCATGCCTCAGCAGGCGCTTCTTCGGTCTCTTCAGAAGCAGCCGGCGGCACAATCGTCACGACAGCTTCGCTCTCGTCGACGCCGGGAGCGAACTCGATTCCGGCGGGCAACGCGATAGCAGTGAAGTGAATCGAATCGCCGATTTCCAGTTTGCTGACGTCGATCTCGATCGAGCCCGGGATCTTCTCCGGCTCAACCAGAATGGCGACCTTATGGTGAACGATGTTCAGCGTGCCACCGTTCTTGACACCGGGAGCGTCTTCGTCGCCAACGACGTGCAGCGGCACTTCGACTTCGATCTTCGCACCCTTCGCGACGCGCAGGAAGTCCACGTGCAGCGGGAAATCCTTCACCTTGTCGAGCTGGTAGTCACGCGGAATGACGCGCGTCTTCTTGCCCTCGACCTCGATCTCGAAAAGCGTGCTGAGGAAGCCTCCGGCGTAGATCAGACGCTTCGTTTCATTGAAATCGAGCGAAATCGGCTGGGCAGGAGCACCGAGACCGTAGATGACGGCGGGCACGCGGCCCTGACGGCGGATTGCACGGGCGGCCCCCTTGCCAACTCCCTCGCGCGCCGTAGCATTGAGCTGTTTTGCAGCGGACATGTCTAATAACCTCAAAAATCCAGCGCGCTCCTGAGTCGATAAACTCCGCAGGAGCGCGATACAATGACGAATACCGAAATACAAACAGCCGCGCACGATGCACGGCCGCAACCTTTCGGTCCATGAATACGCCCGTGCCTCCAAGGGTGTCACGCGGACGATGGGGCTTTATAAAACGTCCGCCGGAAAATACAACAGCATTGTCCGTTCAAAAGCGGGCAAACCAGATGCGCAGATGGGATAACACTTCAATCCCGGGATGCGATATCGGACATCTCACCCTCAGGCGTCAACGGGAGCCGGCGCATCATGAAGCACGCATCATTATCATCATAACTTTGTAGCGCCAAAGAGAGGCCCCGGCTTTCGATGACCTCGAAGCCCTGACGCAACCAGAAAGGCCGCGACGCATTCACCGACACCAGTGACAAATCGGCAAGGCCGATGGCTTCCGCATGTGCGACGAGATAGCTGACGGCAAGCGCTCCAGCGCCACTGCCTCGCGCCACGGGCATCAAGGCAAGATCGTGAATATAGAAAGTTGCTGGGCTTGTCGGCATGGCCACCAGCAGGCTGTCCAGTTTGGGGGGGCGCATCGGATGCCATGGATGGCTGATGACATAGCCTGCCATCTGTCCATCAGCCTCCAGCACCCGACATCCGGGTGCATAGAGCCTTAGCCTCTCGGTAAAAACCTCGATCCGCTCCGGAAAACCCGGATGCACCTGCTCGCCGATGGCGTGTACCGTTTCCAGATCATCCCGCTCCATTGCGCGCCAGACGAACTGCTTGCGGGTCGGGGCGAAGGCTCCGGCCTCCTGTCCACCTGCCTCGTTATCCGCCACGCTCTCGGAAGACGTCATATCCCACTTATACTCCGGTTTGAATCATAGCTCGTCGTGCCGCTCGTCCGCGTCGGCCTTCAGATCATTTGCGCCACGACCGGCGGATTTTGCGGCCTTGGCAAACCTGCGGTTAACCCTGTCGCGCTTGAGCCTCGACAGGTGATCGATGAACAGCACGCCATTCAGATGATCAATCTCGTGCTGCAGGCACGTAGCAAGCAGGCCGTCGGCATCTATTTCCTGCGCGGCCCCTTCCAGATTCGTAAATCTGACGCGGATTCGCGCCGGGCGCTCCACTTCCTCGTAATACTCGGGGATGGACAGACAGCCCTCCTGATGGATACGAAATTCGTCATCCGACGCCCAGAGGATCTCCGGATTGATAACGACAAGCGGCTGCTGGCCATCTTCGCGGCTGCCGATATCCACAACAAGCAGACGTTTCGCCACGCCGACCTGAATCGCCGCCAACCCGATGCCGGGTGCGTCGTACATGGTCTCGAACATGTCGTCCACGAGCTTGCGGACATCGTCAGTGATCGCCTCGACAGGCTCGGAAACGAGTTTCAGGCGGGAATCGGGAATAACAAGGATGGGAAGGATCGTCATGCTGGCTTTACCTCGGAGTCACGCCACTTAATCAATCTCGCGCCGCAGGTCAATATGTTCTTTTTTTGTTCGACGGATGAACCGAATCGGCTAGTGTGCCGTCATGAATGACAGCATTGTGCTTTTTGGCCAAACGCTGCCACCGGGGCATCTTATTGCGGCCGCCGGTGCGGCTGTTTTCGCGCTTCTCGCCGCCCTTCTCTGGCAGGTGGGCGCGCTGTCGCGCCGGCGCCGGGACGAAGCGCAGGAACTGGACGCCCGCCTTATGGAAATGCAGGCCCTTCAGGCGCAGCTCACGGGGCGGATGCAGACTGTCGCCGAGATTTTCGGCACGCGGCAGAACGATCTCGCGCGTTTTGTAGCTGAGCGTGTGGAGGGTTTGCAACAACGGGTCGGGCAAAACCTCGATGCCTCGACCCAGCGAACGGCGGTGCATCTGGCCAGTCTCAATGAGCGACTGGCCGTCATCGACGCGGCGCAAAAGAATCTTGGAGAGCTGACGGGACAGGTGGCCGGTCTTCGCGATGTGTTGGCCAATAAGCAGGCGCGCGGGGCTTTCGGACAGGGCCGGATGGAAGCCATCATCCGCGACGGCCTGCCATCCAGCGCGTATCAGTTCCAGCCCACGTTATCCACCGGCAAACGTCCCGACTGCGTTGTCCACCTGCCGGGCGACACTCCCCTCGTCATCGACGCCAAATTCCCGCTGGAAGGCATGACGGCTTTCCGGGATGCGAGAGACGCGGAATCACGCAAGCGGGCGGCACAGCGTGTTCGCATTGATATCGGACAGCACATCCGCGACATTTCCGAAAAATATTTGATACCGGGCGAGACGCAGGATATCGCGCTGCTGTTTGTGCCCTCCGAATCCATCTACGCTGATTTGCATGCCGCATTTGAAGATGTCGTGCAGCGGGCGCATCGGGCGCGTGTCGTCATCGTATCGCCCTCGTTGCTGGCGCTCGCCATCCAGCTCGTGCAGTCGCTGGTGCGTGATGCGCGCATGCGGGAAGAGGCGCGCGTCATACAGGTGGAAGTGCGCCGCCTCCTTGATGACATCGGCCGGTTGCGCGACCGTGTGGACAAACTCGATACCCACTTCCGGCAAGCACAGGAGGATGTTGGACATATCCGCATTTCAGCGGAAAAAGTCACACGACGGGGAGAAGCCATCGCATCCCTTGAATTCGACGATTAAATGCGCATTGAAATCCGAAAATCGTAGAAGAAAATTGATCTGGCAAGATACATAAATTCTGATTCCAATCTGGAACCAAAACATGACGTATGATTTTGGTATGTATATGCTAATCTAAAATGGACATTCTCACTTTCATACAACAGATAATGACCCGCCCAGAAAATTTGAAAGCAAATTGTCTGGAATTCATATAACCCCGACTTTAGACATAGACGGAGTGGAAAATGGGATTCACTGAGGCAATTAGAACTGTTCTGACAAAGAAATACGCGACCTTTTCCGGCCGCGCATCACGTTCCGAGTATTGGTGGTTTCAACTTTTCTACTGGCTGGTGCTCGTCGCGGTTTCACTTTTTGCCGGTTTGCTGCTGGCGCTGTTTTCCAGCGACAATGACGAACTGTCGGCCGTGCATATCTCGATCGGACTTCCGATCGGTATTATCTTCCTGGCCCTGATTGTTCCTTTGATCGCTCTTCAGGTCCGTCGCTTTCATGATCGCAATATCTCCGGCTGGTGGTATCTGGCGCTGGCCGTGCTCAGTCTCATTCCGTATATCGGCGCTGTCGTCGGCATCGCAATTCTCGTTATTTCGGTGATGCGCGGCACCGATGGCGCGAACAAGTTCGGCCCCGATCCGCTACGCCCAGAGGCAACGGCAGACGTTTTTGCCTGAGCAATGATCATCCGCCTCGCCTGCGTGCTGGTGCTGAGTCTGTTTTTGGCTGTAACGCCACAACTCCTGTCAGCACTGGCACAGAATGTCGGCCCTGTTGCCAATGAAGCTGCTCTTCAACTCGGGAGCGCAACAAACGCCGAATATACCACTCAATGCCGGCGGGAGGGGCTGAGTTGTTCGCTCGTTTATGCCGAGAGCTCATCGGAGCGGGCGAAGATAACCGACACGCCGCAGATTATTCCGAACGAGCCCGTCATTAGCGGGCCGCTTGCGATTATCGTGGTGGTCCTGGCTTTGGTGGCAATCATCGGTTTATGGCTGCGTTTTGGCGGCGGCGGTGTTCTGCTGTCTTCCGCACCGCGCGTGATGAAACGGCCGCAGGGAGAGGCTCCGGAAAGTTGGCGCACGTCACTGCAAGAAGAAGATGAGAAGCCGGAGCAATTTCTGCGGCGGATAGCCGTCATGGAAGATCGACGGCAAGCGCTTATTCAGTTGCTGCGGCGTTGCCTTCTTCATGCAGCCGACATGACTGGAACACGGCTTTTTCGCGCGGATACCGAACGCACCGTCATGGGCCGGTTGCCCGCTGACATGCCGGGAAGAAACGGTCTCGAAACGCTGCTGCGCGACACGCAACTTGTTCATTATGGCGGGCGCGTGCCAGGCGAAAGCCAGTTCGCGGCGCTGCTCGCAACTGCGCAAGACCTGCTCCTGAACGGGGGACGTGCCGATGCATAGAAGTGGCCCGCTCCTCTTTGTGCTTTTGCTGCTTGGTCTGGCAGCATTGCTGTTGGCTGCGCCATGGCAAAATGTGGCCTATGACCGTTCTGCCGTTGGCAGCAAGGGACTTGAAACATGGTTACAGTCCAACGGCATAGCCGTCAGCCGTTCTGGATCGCACGTTTCGCAGGCTCGATCTGAATTATCCTTTCGCATCTTGCCGTTGCGGCCACCGCTGACGAATGCCGGCACGGATGACGCCTCGGACACCGGCACGCCGATCGAAGCGGAGACCATCGAGGAAAAGCTGCACGAATTGCCTACGCTGATCGTGCTGCCCAAATGGCGGGACGCTATCGTGAAGGAAGGCATCGCACGTGGTTCGATGCTGGCTTCTGCTGACGGCATTTATCGCATGCTTGATGATCTTTATATCCCGGAATTGCGCATCAGACGTATCGGGCCTGTGTTTACGGAAACCAGTCTTTCCCTTGCGCAGGAACCTCCAGCGAAGGTTTCGCTTTATCGGGCGCAGCTATTTGACCGGCCTGGCGTGCCGGAGTTCTGCAAGGAGTTGGCGGGATTTTCGTCCGGTGCGCTGCTGTTGCAGTGCGAGGACGGAATTACGTTTTACCTGCTGTCCGATCCGGATATCCTGAATAATCACGGGCTGGCTTTGGCCGAAAATGCCAACTTCGCGCTGTCGCTGATCCGCAACCTGCGTGGCCTCGAAGATACCCGCCCCATCTATCTGGATACGGATTCACGCCTGCTGGATGAAGAAAAGCCTGTTGACGAAGGGCGAACCTACGAGCGTTCGATTTCGGACGTAGAGCGGCTTTTCGATTATCCACTGACGGCCATCTGGGTCTCTATTTTGCTCGTAACGGCGATTTGCTTCTGGCGAGGCGCTTATCGTTTCGGCCCACCGCTTGATGAAGCCGCCGGCCAGTCGTCCGGCAACGTCGAGATATCGAAGACGGCGGCAGTCGACGCCATGGCGCGGTTGCTGCGCATTTCCGGCAATGACGGCCGTATGGTGGCGCAATTCGTCCAGCATCTGCTTATGGACGCGGCTGTGCGGGTGTTCGGCTCGGGTGCGGGCAATCAGGCCGGCGTGGAGCGGCTGTTTCAACGCCTGTCCCGCCGGGATGAAGCACGGGCGAGCGAATTGCGGTCCGTGTCGCAAACGCTGATTGAGCATGGACCCACGATGCAGCCTTCGGAATTGCATCATAATCTTGAGACATTCAGGCAATTAATGAGGAGCACCGACCTTGGATCTGGATGAATTTCGTAACCTGATCGCCGCCGTGCGTGGCGAAATCGGCAAGGCGGTTCAGGGGCAGGAAGCGCTCGTCGACCTCGTGCTGATCTCGATCTTCGCACGCGGCCACTGTCTGGTGGAAGGTCCGCCGGGCACGGCAAAGACATTGCTCGCGCGTTCCGTTTCGGCGGTGATGGATCTGGAGTATCGCCGCATCCAGTTCACACCGGACCTGATGCCCGGCGACGTGCTGGGCGTCAACCTCTTCAACTTCCAGACGAGTCAGTTTCATCTCACCAAGGGGCCGGTATTCACCGATATCCTGCTGGCCGACGAAATCAATCGCGCCCCGCCGAAAACGCAGTCGGCATTGTTGCAGGCGATGAACGAGCGAACCGTGACCATCGACGGCACGGACTATTCGCTTGGGCCGAATTTCTTCGTGCTGGCAACGCAGAACCCCATTGAGCAGCAGGGTACTTATCCCCTGCCCGAGGCCCAACTCGACCGCTTCCTGTTCAAGCTGGTGGTTGATTTTCCGGATCGCGACATCGAAATCGCCATTCTATCGAAACACGCCGCGCAAGCCCTGCAATCCGATCTGCGCAACGCCGGCATTCAGCAACTCGTCTCCGCCGAGGCGCTGGCTGCCGGGCGGGCATTGGTGGATGAGATCCGTCTGGATAACACGATCCTCACTTACATCGTCGACCTCATCCGCGCCACGCGATCAGACCCGGATATCCTGCATGGCGCCTCGACCCGTGCCGCCGATGCGCTGGCCTCGGCGGTTCGCGTCCGCGCGGCGTTTGAAGGCCGGGACTATGGCTTGCCGGATGACGTGCAGGCATTGCTGGCACCGGCCTTGCGTCACCGCATCGTGCTCTCGCCATCGGCGGAGATCGACGGCCGCACGGCGGAAGACGTGTTGTCCAACATTAAAAACCGCGTGGACGCGCCCCGCTGATGCGGCCATCGTCGAAACTCGTTGCCGCCGTTCTGGTCCTCACGGGCGCGACCGTCATCGTCAGCATCTGGCTGACGGCGGCAGGCTGGCTGCTGTATGTCATATGGGGCGGTCTTGCCGCGCTCGTACTCGCGGATCTGGTGCTGTCCATTCCGTCGAGCAGGCTGAACGTGACTGTCGATCTGCCGGAACGTGGTTTCGTCGGACAAACGGTGCCTGTCACCGTTGAGATCCTGCCGCGCAGGGGTGCCCTGCCCCAGCGGATCGCCGCGCGGCTCGACGTGGCGCACGAACTTGGCGCGGGGGACAACGACATGTCGCTGCTCGGTCCTGACGCCGGACGCAAGAGCGCGACCGTATGGACGAAACTGCACCTGAAGCAGCGCGGTCAATATAGGGTGCGCGCGCTGTGGCTTATGTGGCAATCGCGTTTGGGGCTGCTCGATATCATCACCAAGACACCGGTCGAGCGCGAATTAACCGTTCTGCCAGATATATCGCCGGTTTTGTCGGGCGCCATCAACACACAGATGCTGCCGCTTGAAAGCGGCCAGAAAGACATGCGCATACGCGGCGACGGCTCGGAGTTTCACCAGCTTCGTGATTTCGCACCGGGCATGGACCCGCGCAGCATCGACTGGAAGCGCTCGGCGCGGATGCGCGATCTGGTGGTGCGCGAAACGCGGGCGGAGCGCAACCATCAGATTATCCTGTGCGTGGATAGCGGACGGCTGATGGTGGAGCGCGTGGCGGGCCTGCCCAAGCTCGACCGCGCCATTAATGCAGCATTGGCAATGTGCTGGGCCGCCGGGCTCGCGGGTGATCTTGTCGGGTTCTACAGTTTCGACAGCCGCCCGCGTGTGTTCGTGCCCGCATTTCCAGGGCGCTCGGCCTTCGCACGGTTACAGGCGGTGTGCGCGCAGTTGCGTTACGAGACACAGGAAACCAACCATACGCTGGGGTTGACGCACCTTTCCACCCGTCTGAAGCGCCGCTCGCTCATCGTCATATTCTCGGATTTTGTCGACACCATCACAGCCGAGTTGATGATCGAGAACATGCAGGTGCTGGCCCGGCACCACTTCATCATCTACGTCGCGTTGCGCGATCCCGTACTGACGGCGCTTGCGGAACCTGCCGAGATCGACCTCGACAGCATCGCCCGATCCGTGGCTGCCCGCCAGATCCTGCAGGAACGCCGTGCCGTGCTCGAAAAGCTCGCGCGGCTGGGCGTCATGTGCCTGGACAGCACGCCGGAAGCGCTCACCTCCGATCTGATCGCGCGTTACATCGAAATCAAATCGCGGGAGATGATATGATGCCTGCCGCCGTCGCCGAGCCAATGAACACCGGCACGCCGCTGGATAAAGATGCCAGTCAGGCAGATTTGCTGCGGTCTGCGCGCTTTCGTATGGAGCGCGAGGCGCATTGGCGGCGTCTTGATGCGCTCGTGACCCGCGCCGAAAAGGGCGGCATAATCTCGCTGAGCTATGACGAAACCCGCGATCTCGTCGAGCAATACAGGCAGGCCATGAACTCGTTGAGCGTGGCGCGGGATATTTCGCTGGATCGCGCGTTGGTGGCCTATCTCGAAAGCCTCTGTTCGCGTGCCTATCTCGTCGTTTACGCGCCACAGGAAAGCCTCGGCGGCCTGATGGGGCGGCTGCTGACACGCGGCATTCCGCAGGCGGTGCGCCGCTCCGCCCTGCCTTTGTTCATCGGTTTTCTGGCGCTGTTGCTGGGGATGGCGGCGGGATACAGGCTGTTTATCGAAGATGCGAGCTGGTTCTATACGTTCGTGCCGCCGGACCTCGCCGATATGCGCACACCGGAAGCATCGGCCAACTATCTGCGTTCGACGATCTATGGCGACGAACGGCATGAAGGCAGCCGGCTGGCGGCATTTTCCTCGTCACTTTTTTCGCATAACACCCGGATCGCCATTCTGATTTTCGCGCTCGGCATTTTCCTCGCCGTGCCGAGTTTCGTCCTGACCTTCTATAACGGCCTCGTCCTAGGGGCATTTTTCGGGATGTTCGCCCAAAAGGGGCTGGGCTACGATCTGTTTGCCTGGCTGTCGATCCACGGCGTCACCGAGCTGGCGGCCATCGCCATTGCCTGCGCTGGCGGTGCAAGGCTTGGCCTCGCCATTTTGCTGCCGGGACGACGAACCCGGCGAGCGGCATTGCGTCATGAGGCCCATGATGCCGTCAAGCTGGTCATTCTCGCAGGATTGATGCTGATTGCGGCAGCGTTCATCGAAGGGTTTCTGCGGCAATT
This sequence comes from Pseudochelatococcus contaminans, assembly GCF_014195635.1. Classification (GTDB taxonomy): domain Bacteria; phylum Pseudomonadota; class Alphaproteobacteria; order Rhizobiales; family Beijerinckiaceae; genus Pseudochelatococcus; species Pseudochelatococcus contaminans. Next base: position 74,622 of record NZ_JACICC010000005.1, read on the forward strand.
GGTGCAATCGCCGATATTGCGATTGACCATCGGCTGGGGCATGGGGCTGTTCTGGCTTGGCTGGCTGCTGTTTTCCGGCCGCGAGAAGAAAATCAGGCGCGGGCGCTCGTGATGACAAAAAAACGGACCAGAAAAAGCGGCCCGCGTATCGAGCAATTTGTGCCCCCGGAGGGTGTGCCGGTCAATTTCACCATCGCAACGCTCGGTTCGCGTCTTGGCGCGCAACTGCTCGACCTCATCATCACTTACCTGATCGTCTTCATCTGTGCTGCCGGGCTGTTTTATGGCGGCATGCTGCCGGTTGAGGCGGAAACAGTGCTGATCGTACTGCTCGCGTTCCTGTTCCGCATTCCCTACTACATCATCTCGGAGCTGGTGTGGAATGGCCGCACTCTGGGCAAGCGGATCGCGGGCATTCGCGTCATCAATATAAACGGACGGCGCCTTACGCCGCATCAGGTGACGGCGCGTAACCTGATGAAGGAGGTGGAGTTTTTCACACCGCTGACAATGGTCTTTGCCGCCGCTGCGATGTCGAATTGGGGGATCGCGCTGCTGCTGGCGTGGGTGCTGGCAATCACCATCGTTCCGCTCGCCAACCGCCGCCGGCAACGGCTCGGCGACATGGTTGCCGGCACGCTGGTAGTCAACAATCCGCGCTCCGTGCTGCTGCCCGATCTGGTCGTGGCCTCAGCAGCGTCTGTGCCGGAGGCGGAGATGTTCGATTTCCTGCCGGAGCATCTCGATATCTATGGCACCTACGAATTGCAAACGCTGGAAGAGGTGCTGCGAGACCCCGCAAGGCGCGCCGTCACTGCGGAAATCGAGAGTATCGCCCGAGCGATCGTCAGGAAAATCGGCTATACCGACCCTGTGAAATCGGGACAGGAACTGGCATTCCTGAGCGCGTTTTACAAAGCCCAGCGCGAACATCTGGAAAAGCTGCGTCTGTTCGGCACAAGACGCGAGGACAAGTTTCATCACGCCGAGGGCGCAAACGCCGATACTGCCGCCGATCCTGTAAAAAGTTGACGCGCAAACACGAGTGTTCAGGAATCGAGACGCTGGATGAGATCCAGCATCACCGGCGCGCCGGGCAAAGGTAGCGTGGCGCTGACTTCCGGAATCAGCAGTTCCGCCAGTCCCGGCAAAGTGGTCGCGGTTTGCTCGCCGAGCGGGCCGCGGAAGCCGTGATCCGTCCAGGCAATGGCCTGAAGTTCAGGCGACAGCAAAGCGTCGATCAGCGGTGTGGCTTGCGTGCCGAGTGCAAGCAGGGGATGGGCAGAGTAGACCGTGGGGCGCGGATAGATCAAGACTGGCTTGGTTCCCCTGCCCGACTGAATGCGCTCCCAACGCTTGGGATCGGCCTGCGCCCATTCAACGAGCTGGTTTTCGTAGCCGACGATCATCGGCTCGCTGCCGGGGCCGCCGGCGATGTATTGATCGAACAGCTTACCGGAGCTGGGCGACTTGAAGCCCATTTCATCGAACACGGTTTTGACCGTGTTGAAATGCGCGTTGAGGTCGCCGGCATCCGGCACCGAGCCGGTGAGCGCACTCAGCACCAGCCCCGCGAACATGAAACCGGAGTTGGAGCGGTTGGGATCGGTCGAGGAAATCCGGATTGCGCCATACAGTGATGGCACGCCCAGATCCTTCCATGGCGTGCGGGCCGCGATGGCGGCGATCAGCGCGCGGGTGTCGATTTCGTAGTGACCGTCCGGCGTGCGGGTGACGAGGCCATTGGCCACAAGTCCGTCAACGATGTTGCTCCAGGAATAGATCACAATCGGTGTGTTGAGGATGGTCTGATCCCGGACGACAGGCAGGCCGTTCATCTTCGCCATTTCGGTCATCACGGACGACGACGGCCAGAGAAAATCCGGCTGCTGGTCGATCAATGATTTCTGCCGCACCATTTCAACTGAGCCGGCGATGGTGCTGTGCAGCGTTATGCCCTGCTTTCGCAGAAGATCGGCCACGCGCGGATTGGCGAGATAAGGCTGCTTCTCGCCGCCGACGAACCCCTTGAGTTCCGTGGCATTGCCGGTGAGACCGCGCAGAAGCGGGTTATCCTTGAGCGCCACATAGGCGCCGGTTCCGGCAATAGCGCCACCGATCAGGACGCCACCGAGAGCGCGACGCGATAATGTCATTGCTTGATATCCTGCTTGAGTGAGGCGTCTATCAGGCGAAGCTGCACATCCAGTGCCGAGAGTTCGTTTTCGACAAGCGTATCAGCATATTGATCGAACACGGTATCGAGCCGATCCACGACGCTCGACAACTCACGCAGGCGCTCAGGGTCGGGCCGGGTGCGGCCATGCAACACGAGATAGCCCTCGGCGATGCGCACGGTTTGGGGCAGATAATAGCTGACGAAACGCCCCACCGACGACGCCTTGCGCGGCTTTTTCTCGATATCCGCCAATATCCGCGCGCCCGTCTCTGCCAGATGGTTGAGACGTCCTGCCATTTCGCGGCCGGGCATGTCTCGCGCCAGCGCGCGCAACTTCCGCACGTGGGCGTCGCCCTCCTTTATGAGATCGCGGGCAAAGTCGAGCTGCCCCTTGCTGACCCCCGTGAAGGACAACCCCTCGAACAATCGTCTGGGAGACAGCAGCAACGTCACGCCCAGAAAGAGCACGACGCCAATGGCCGCGGAGACGAAAAGTGGAAAGCCCACGCCGACGGTGAGCAGCGGCACGCTGAGTGCCCCAACGACCCCGCCTGCAAGCCATTGCCAGTCGTTGCGCGAGAGCGCCGCCATCAGTTGTAACCCCGCATCGACCGGAAGGCGTCGATCAGGTCGCGCCGGCCATCGAAGACACGTCCGCCGGTGGCCTCAGCCAGTGCGTCGAGCTGGCGTTCGTCCGCATCCGCGAAAGTGATGCCGAACACGGGCGGCTTCGTGCTGTCCTCCCACGCACGCAGGAATTCATCCACGTGTCCGCCGCTTTTACCGTCCGACATGATGACGACTGCCGGCAGATATTCCTCGTTGCTGTTGATGTCGTCGATGTATTTCAGCGCCAGGGTCGCGCAGGCGTAAAGGTTGGTCCCACCGGCGGCGGAGAGGTTCTTGACGGCGGATAGCATCGCCTCCTGCTCCTCCTCGACGCCCGTCGACTGGAATTCTTCACGCGGGCGGGAGTCAAAGGGGATGATGACGATGCGATCCTGCGGCGACCACTGCACGAGCTGCCGTTTGGTCTGCTCCGGCGTCAGCAGGAACGTCATCGCCTCACGCAATTGCTGCACGCCTTCCCCGCTCATCGACCCGGAATAATCGAGACACATGGCGGTGACGGAGGGGCGGCGCAAGGCGCTTTGATAAAGATCCAGCGCCTGCCTGATTACATCCGGCTCCGGCATCCGGATGGTCGAGATGAGCTTTTCCGGATTGAAGTTCCATTCGGGCTCGGCTTGCGGGGTGGCGTTGGAGGCTGAGCCGAATGGCAGCCGGCGGCCAGTATCCGCGATGCGCTTCTGGATATCCGCCGATGTCAGATGAGATTGCAGCTTGAGGAAGAAATCTTCCGTGTCCGACTGCCCGGTGCGGTCGACAAATCCTAGCGGCGAGTCAGCGACGGCAACGCCTTCGCGCGGATAGATGGCGTAAAGCAGGTCTTCGCCCTTGTCCCGAAGCTGGTTGTTGGCGTCGCGGATCGTGACCTCGTAGTTCCACATGCCGTCATAACCTGCCCCGCGCTGCGCCGAGGCGACGTAGAGATCCGCCAGCCAGCCCGATGAACCGGCTGAACGCTGGATGCCCTTGAGCAGGGTTCTCACAGTTTCGGTGGTAGCGGGATCGTCGAGATCCTGCCGCCTGATCGTGTCGCCGTGGGTGACGGCGGCGGAGAGCATGGCGAGGTAAGCGCTGGCACCAGAGTTGGACTGGGTTGCGGACGTCATCACGTAACCCAGCTTGCCGTCCCTGATGGCGTTGACGATATCGGCCATCGACACGTCGCGACCGACCCAGCCAAGCTCACGCGCCAGAGGTTCGCGGACGCCAAGGACGACCGGATTCTGGGCGATTGAAGCCAGATGACGGACCTTGCGATCCTGATCGAAGATGTTGATCCAGATGCTGGCAGCCGGCCATACTGCGTCATACTTCTGCTCGGCATCGGAGAGCGACAGCCCGATATCGAGCGAGCCCAGATATGTGACGGCGCACTCGCGCTTCTGCGCGGCGCAGAACTCCTGCACGATCGGCTCCAGATCGCGGTTCTCGGAGCCCGCGACGATGGTGAACGTGTCCTTGGGCGCAGTGTCGGAACATGCACCCAGCGTCAGCAGGCACAGACAAGCCGCGATGAATTTGCGCATATCGGTTTCCTCAGGAGGATGTCAGGGCCTTCTTCAGGTCGTCCGTCATGTGCTCAAGCTGCTTTTCAGCCTGGGCCCGCTTTTGCTGCCCTTCCTGCTGAATCCGGATAACCGACTGGATGGTATCCACAAGATCCTTGTTGGCGCTCTGCAATGCCTCGATGCTGACGATGCCCTTCTGGGACTGCTTCTCGATGGCGATGGCCTGATCCTTCATCATTTCCGCCGCCTGCTGGATCATCCTGTCGGTGGCGTCGGTCACGGCTTCCTGCAACTCCAGCGCCTTGCGCTGGCGGTGAAGGCCGAGCAGGATGACCATCTTCTGCTTCCACGCCGGCACGGTCAGCGTCGTCGTTGCCTGAAGATTCTCGATCAGCGTCTGGTCGCCGGACTGGATGATGCGGATCTGCGGCAGTTGCTGGATCGCGATCTGGCGGGCCTGCTGCAGGTAATACACCCGCTTTTCCAGCCGGTCGATGGACTGCACGGCATCCTGATATCTCTGCGCGGCAATGGCATCGCCGGAATCGGTCGCCGCCTTTTGCAGTTGCGGCAGCGTGGTGGCGCGGTATTCCTCTGCGAACGACTTACCGGCCTCGATATGCACGTCGAGACGCCGCAGGGAGGTCAGGGTGCGGTCATAAAGGTCATCGAACAGGGCTATGTCCTGCGTCAGCACATCCTTGTGCTTGTCAAGTTCAAGGCTGATGCGGTCGATCTGGCTGGCGACATCCTGAAACTGCATCGAGAACTTTTCCAGCTCCCGCTCGGCGGAACCGAAAATGCGCGACAGGAAACCCCGCTCCTTAAGGGATGCCGGGTCCAGCCCCTTCGATTTGAGCAGGATCTCACTCAACAGCGTCCCGGCCTCGCCGATGTCCTTGGATTGGATCTGCGCAAGGATGTTGTCGACATACCGGGTGACGTCCCGCTGCGCCCCGTCGCCGTAGGTGGCAATGGCCGCACGGTCGCCGATGTCGATGGATGCCGCGATGCGCGCGACTTCAGCCGGATCGGCCACGGGAACCGGAAGCCCCTCCGCCCGTGTCTGGAGACTGTTGCGGGTGTCGGGACTGTTGGATGACGCCATGATGCAAACCCTGTCTGGAAAGCGGGAAATCGACCGTAATCGTTGTGAACAGTTAATATGACGATTTTGTTGCAAATCCCCACGCGGCAGCGTCGAAGAGCAGCCGCGCGGGGCATATTGCGTTAGGTTTCGTTCCAGATTGCCTTGGCGACGGTGACGACGAGTTCGAGCTTGCGCCGCTGCTCGTCCTCGGTCAACGCGTTGCCGTGCTCGGTCGATGCGAAGCCACATTGGGGCGCGATGCCGAGCTGGTCGATATCGACGTATTTCGTCGCCTCGTCGAATTTGCGCTTGATATCGTCAAGGCTTTCCAACGCCGGCGTCTTGGTGGTGATGAAGCCGGGCAGCACGCGCTTCTTGCCCTTGGGCAGCAGGCGCAAAGGTTCCAGACCACCGGAGCGCTCGTCGTCGTACTCCATGAAGTAGACGTCGACATCCGCCTTGTTGAAAATCGCGTCCGCCGCCGCGTCGTAGCCGCCTTCCGCAGCCCAGGTGGACTTGAAATTGCCCCGGCACATATGCATGCCGATGACCATATCGGCCGGACGATCCTTGATGGCCTCGTTCAGCATCCATGCGTAGCGGTCGATCAGCCAGTCAGGGTCCATGCCCTCGGCCTGCTTTTCCGCTCGGTGTTTGGGATCGCCAAGGAAGGCGAAGTAGATGTCGTCCAGTTGCAGGTAGCGGCAACCGGCATCGTAAAAAGCCTTCACAGCGTCCTTATAGGTGTCCGCGATGGCCTGAAAGAAAACTTGTGGGTCTTGGTACGGCGCGTAGCCGTTCGTCTCCTTCGTCACGCGGAAATGCACGCATGACGGACCGGGAATCGATATTTTCGGGCAAACGTGAGTGTGCGCGGCGACGAAACGGAAATGTTCGATCATCGGATGATCGGCAGGGAAGCTCAGCGGCCCGGTCACCTGCGGATAATAGGGCGGCAGATGCGTGCCGGCAAAGCTCAGGCCCTCGCCTTCGCGCCTGACGATATCGTAACCGTTCAGCAGCCCCATGAAATCGTAGTGCCAGAACGAGCGGCGAGCCTCGCCGTCCGTCACCACCTTGAGGCCGACGTCTTCCTGCATACGGATCAGAGCCGGTATCTCACGATCCTCGACGGCTTTGAGCGCATCTCCGGTCAGGCCTTGATGACGGGCCTCGGCAATCGCCTTGGGGCGCAGCAGGCTGCCCACATGGTCGGCCCGGAAAGGCGGGTGCTGATACGTCGTCATGAAACGTCCTTTCTTCGGCATTGCCGGAACCATGCATGGTCCCGGCGCGCGTCGCCAGTCGCGGTAGACCGGCGACCCCGAAAGGCGACTGCGCATCCGCAGGTGGCCGGCGTGACTCAATCAGATAAGGTCACGCATACCACCTTGACGCTGCCGTGCAATACGAACGTGTCAGTATCAGCGTCTGCCTCCCCCATTATTGCAGCAGATGCAGGTTTTAGCCTGCTGAGGATTTTACTCCGCCGGAGCCGCTGACAACGCGCCTGCCCCTCTGATGCCGTGCCGTTTCGGCCCGATGAAGCAGACAATGCCCAGAATGATGCCGGAGACCGTCGCGATCATACCGGCGGCGCTGACGCTGGATGTCGCGCCGATCCACAACGGGCCGTAACCCGCAAGGATATAGCCGAACACCGCCGAGAGGGTTGCGAAAACCACGCTCCACGTTATCTGGGCTGGCATGCGATCCGTCATCAGACGCGCGGCGGATGGCGGGCAGATGAACATGGCGATGACGATGATCGACCCCACCGCGTCGAAGGCCGCAACGGCGGCAACGGCAACCATCACGATCAGCCCGAAGCCCACGCCCTGCGGCCGCGCGCCGATGCTGTCCGCAAAGGCCGTATCGAACGTGCCGATCACCAGTTCCTTCCAGAAAATGGCGATGAAGGCCGAGACCGCGACCAGCACAATGGCGAGCCGTGGAAGCTGCGGCGGGATTTCGGCAAGCGCCTGCGGATCGAGCAGCGATCCCCAGCTATCGCCCGCCAGCCAGATCAGGCTTTCGAGGTTGCCGTAAAGCGCGTGCTCCACGTCCAGATGCACCTTGCTGGTGTCGGTTTGCTCAAGCAGCAGCACGCCGCTCGCGAACAGGGTTGTGAGCACCACGCCGATGGCCGCGCCCGGCTCGACATTGCCAACCTTGCGCACCAGCTCGATCAGCAGCGCCGCGACGATGGCCGCCCCCGCCGCGCCCACCAGCATGGGGCCGACATCGAGCGTGCCGGACAGGATGACAGCCAGCACGATGCCGGGCAGCGCGACATGGGACACCGCGTCGCCGATCATACTCTGGCGGCGCAGCACGAGGAAGTTGCCCAGCAGCGCGCAGGCTATGCATGCCAGCACGCCTATCGCCAGCGGCATCAGGGAGAGTTGGACGAAATCGTTGCTCATGGACTTGTGCTCACGGCTGGGCCTGTTGAAGCGAAAGGCGGCGGTCGAGATCGGCAATCAGATCGGGCGGCAGCGCCTCCTTGATGGCCGTCACACCCTGATGCGTGGTGCCCGCCGCTTCCTCCGGATAGAGGCGGCAATAGAGCGCCCAGCGGGCTTCGTCCCGTACAACCTCGGCCCCCGCCGCCTGCCCCTGGGGAGTCGCCACGCCATCACGGCGCACGAGGCCCTTCCGCTGCAGAATGCGCAGCGTCACGGGATCGCGGATGCGCTTGCCACGCGCCAGCGCCAGCATGCCCTGCCGCTCGTGGACGTCATGCCGGAACGAGAGCTTGCGCAAATTACCGGCGAACAGCCCGCTGCGCGGCGAGAACAGCATGGAGGCGATGAATACACCGAACGCGACGAGCACGATCAGCGGGCCGGTCGGCAACCCGCCGTCCAGCGACGAAATGATGGCACCGAGATAAGCCGATACCGCGCCGATGGCCGCCGCGATGATGGGCATCGGCTCCGGCCTGTCGGTCCAGAACCGGGCTGTGACCGGGGGAATGATGGTCATGGCCACGATGAGCACGAGGCCCGCGACCTTGAGGCCGATCACGGTGATGGCGAGCAAGAGGCCGAGCATCACGAGATCCGTCAATCTCACGTTGACACCCCGCACGGCGGCATACTCCTGATCGAAGCAGACCAGCGTAAACGAGCGGCGCATGACGAAGATCACCGCGCCAACCACCAATGCCGCAATGGCGATGGTTTCATCCTCGGAGCGCAGCATTCCGGCCGTCGAGCCGACGAGATAATCGGAAATGCCCGCCTGCCTCCCCGTTTCCATGGACTGGATGACGGTGAGGAGCACGATGCCGAAACCGAAGAACACCGACAGCACCGAACCGATGGCCGCATCCTCGGCAAGGCGCGTATGGCGCACCATCCATTCCACCACGACCAGACCGATACCGGCACTGATGGCGGCGCCGATCATCAGCCCGCCGACCCAGCGGCCATCCCCGGTGACGAGGGCCATAAAAATAAAGGCCAGCGCGAGACCCGGCAGCGTTGCATGGCTGATGGTATCGCTGACGAGCGAGCGCTTGCGCAGCAGCACGAATGCGCCGATAGCCCCGGCGCTGGCACCCAGAATGGCCGAGCCGATGGAAACGACCGTGGTGTTATACCCCGCCTGAAAGACGAGAGCGGAGAGAAATGCGTCCATGAGCTGACTCCGACAAACTGGATTCCGTGCCTTGCACCCTGCCCGCTCAAGACCCGGTGGCCGCGAACTGGGCGACCTGCCCCATCTGGAGCCTGCCACCATATGCGGTCTGCAGGTTCTCATGCGTGAACGCCGTCGCGACGGGGCCGTCGGCGATCTTGCGCACGTTGACCATCAGTACATGGGTGAAGTACTCGGGCACCGTCGCCAGATCGTGGTGGACGCACATCACCGTGTTGCCGGCCGCGTTCACCTCCTTGAGCACGGAGATGATGGCGCGCTCCGTCGCCGCATCCACACCGGCGAAGGGCTCGTCCATGATGTAAAGGTCCGCGTCCTGCGCCAGCGCACGCGCCAGAAACACGCGCTGCTGCTGACCGCCGGAAAGCTGGCCGATCTGCCGGTGGGCGAAACTTTCGAGGCCGACGCGCGCAAGGCACTCCATAGCCTTGTCACGGTGTTTCCTGCCGGCGAAGCGCAAGAAGCCGATCTCGCGATAAAGCCCCATGATGACAACATCGAGAACCGTGGCGGGAAAATCCCAATCCACGCTGGCGCGCTGCGGAACATAGGCAATGCGGTGACGCACGTCGGCATAAGGTTCGCCGAACACGGTGACGTCACCGGAAATCCGCGGCACGATGCCGAGGGACGCCTTGATCAGCGTCGACTTGCCGGCTCCGTTGGGTCCGATGATCGCCAGCATAGCGTCCTTCGGCGTGACGAAATCAACGGAAAACAGCACCGGCTTCTCGCCGTAGGACACCGTCAAGCCGCTGATCGACAGAGGGCTTTCCGGATGGCCGTGAGCAGACGCGACACAATCCAGCGCCACGAGCTGCGGGTTCACGAGCTGCGGGTTATTGTCAATCGCCATCTCTGCTCCTTTATGAAATGGGCATAAGCAACTCTGCTGACCGGGACGGCTCACCCGTCCCGGTTCCGGCTGGCCCGGCAAACCGCGGGGCCAGCGTGTCAGAAGCAGTGCATCAGTGTGCGAGCTTGCCGTTGAGACCCGTTTTCGGAGCCTCGCCGCCAAGGGCGCGTGCGATCACGGTGGCGTTGTGATCGATCATGCCGATGTAGGTGCCCTCATAAGTGCCGGGTGCGCCCATGGAGTCGGAGAACAGTTCGCCGCCGACGATCACCTTGTGGTCGCGTGCCGCAGCACCCTCGGTCAGCGCCTTGACGTTGCGATCCGACACGGAAGACTCGACGAAGATCGCCCCGATCTTCCTGTCCACCAGCAGATTGACGAGATCCTCAATGTGCTTCAGGCCGGCCTCGCTTTCGGTCGATACGCCCTGAATGCCCATCACTTCATAGTTGTACGCTTTGCCGAAATAGCCGAACGCGTCGTGCGCGGAAATGAACACGCGCGAGGCTTCCGGAACCGTCCCCAGAACCTTGTCGGAATAAGCCGCCAGCGCATCGATTTCAGCGATATGACGCTCCGCATTGGAAGCAAAGTCAGCCTTGCCGGCGGGGTCGAGCTTCGTCAGTTGATCGCGCGCGGTGTTGACGACGATCTTCCACAGACGGGGGTTCATCCAGACGTGCGGATCGAAGCGGTTTTCATATTCCTCGCTGGGCAGAAGCTGGTCTTTTGGCAGATTTTCCGCCAAAGCGATCACCGGCTTGCGCTTTGCCAGATCCTCAAGAAAACCTTCGAGCTGTGCCTCAAGATAAAGACCATGCCAGAATACGGCGTCGGCCTTGACCATGGCGGCGATGTCGGAACGGGTCTGGCGGTAGACATGCGGATCGACGCCGGGCTTCATCAACGCCTTCACTTCAACCCGGCCGCCGCCCACCTGCTTTACAGCATCGGCAATCATACCGGTCGTGGCGACGACATTGATCTTCTTGTTCTGTGCGGAAGCCGGAGCAACTGCCACCACAGCTGCCAATGCAGCACCCATCACGCCGCCCACGACAGCGCGCTTCAAAAAGTGAAACATGAAAACCTCTCCCTGCCGGCGCGCCAGCATGGCAACGCCCAAGAAATTAAAATACAGATTTTAAAAATTTTAATGTATTTATGCGCATACAAGAGAATTTTGCATGAAAATACAACAAAAATTTAACAAAATTTCTTTGCTGTTGGATATTTTTTACATTATAAATTATTGATTATTTTTCACGTAAGCTTGAATTTTATTTTTCAATTTTCGTCAATTTATAATATTGCCATTATTTTTATATTTAATGTTATACATATATACATTTTATGCAAAGGATGATGTCCCGTTGAGTAGACATCCGGTACGGAGCGGGGGCAAGAATTGATCCTTGCGGGAAAGTGTCGGAGAATTGCCGTGCTGATAGCGCAAACGGTCGGGTCATATCGAGATGGATGAGATCAAAGCTTTCCGTACCTTCCTGCTGGCAGCGCAAAAACGAAATTTTGCCCAGGTCGCGCGCGAACTGGACACGACTCCCGCGTTCGTCACCCGCACCATCGCGGCGCTTGAGGCGCAACTCGGGGTGCAACTGTTCGTCAGAACGACACGGCGTGTATCGCTGACCACGGACGGCGCACTGTTCGCCGCCCGCATCGACCCCGCGATGCGCATGCTGGTGGATGCGCGCACCGACATGATCAATGCGCATAAGGCAGATGAAGGCCGCTTGCGGCTGAACGCGCCGATGTCGCTAGGGCAGCGTGTTTTGCCGCAAATTCTGGGCAGCTTTCGTAATCTTTATCCAAAGATCGCCATCGAACTGTCGCTGACGGACCGGCTGGTCGACATGGTCGAGCAGGACTTCGACCTTGCCATCCGGATCTCGGGGCCACCTTCGGACAAATTCACGATCTGGCGCAAGATCTGCGAGGTCAGGCGCATCCTCGTCGCCGCACCCGGCTCCACCTGCTCCGCTGCAATGCATCCAAATGAACTCAACCCCGACGCCTGCCTCGCCTATAGCCCGGACAGCCGGCTAGAAACGTGGGAGCTTTCAGACGGCAAAACCACGGTGACCGTCTCCGCCGGCCGTTCGGTCAGCGCCAACAACGGCGAATTGCTGGCCCGGATGGCAGCCGATGGCGCGGGCGTCACGCTGCTGCCGGTGTTCATCGTTGCGGACCATCTCAAGGCCGGGCGCCTCGTCCCGATTCTGTCCGGCTGGCAACCGCCACAGCTCTGGCTGACGCTCTACTACCCGCCTTACCAGAAACTACCGCCGCGCATCGATGCGTTTTCCAACTTCGTTGAACAAAACATTCCGGCGCTGATGACAACGCTTGAATAGAGCACCCCGCGGTCAAGTCATTTCCAGGTCATTTCCAAGTCATTTCATTGAATTGAACGCAAATTTCATCAGACAACGAAACCTCTCCGGCCGATATTTTATGCCGTCTAATCAATAATAAGCCGGTTGCCTGTGCGCAGCCGCGCGTAATCGCGTCTGGTAAAAGGCACGGTAGGGAATCGTTAACCATTTTAATTGACATATATGTCGTGCAATGCGACATCATCAGCGCGCGGATGCACTGAAAGAATCGGCGACATCAAGACTTTCCCGATTCTTTCACGAATATTGATAGCTGCAATCATATCAACGGCTTAACCGTCTATGATTGCCTCATAATCGTGAAGCCGAAAGGCATTGGTGAAACATGTCATCCGGTCGATCGCGCCATTCCCCGCATTTTAAACCGCATCGTACCTTCACGACGACCCGATATGCGTCGTATATGCGGACAATAATGGCACTTGGCATCGGCTTGTCCTGTATGACGGCCTGCGCGCCGCGTTTCGATCCTCAGTCGCTTGAAATCATCAGTGAAACAAGTCAGGTGTCGCTCAGCCGCGCCATGCTCGTTCCATCCATCGGCACGACGCCGATCATCGGCGTGCTCGAAAGCCGGTACACCAACGCCTATGTGCAGGAACTGATCCTCCAGACCGACTCACGCCGGCCCGGACAAAGCCGCTATCACGTTACCTTCATGCTGCCGGGGGAAACCGGCGGCCCCGGCACCCGGGATCTCGAAGTGAGGCGTATCGATCCGTTCTTGATCCAGAAAGAGCTTGCGGAACGCTTCCCCGATGTCGCGATGGAGATGTCGGCTTATTTCGTCCAGAACCGCTTCGGGCCTTTCGGATTCGCCACGGGCCGGACGACTGCGGGCGACACGTGCATCTATGCATGGCAGACGATCACCCGCAGCCGGGCGGCATCCCTCATCGACGGTGTCGGCGGAAGGATCGATATTCGCCTGGATATGTGCGACTCCGGCGCCAGCGTCGGCGATCTGCTGGAGATGATGTACGGCTTCACCATCAATGCCTATCTCGCGCGCTGGAACTGGCAACCTTATGACGGCACGCCGTCGCTCAATCCCGATATCGGCACGCCTGGCGAGGATATCCGGCCGCCCGTACTGACCCCGCCCGATCCGCAGCCGCTATCGCGCTCTCCCGTCAGACCGGCTGCGGCAAGGGAAGCTGCGGCAAGAGAGGCTCCCGCAAGGTCGGGCCGGCAAGATGCGCCGCTTGAACTAATCGATTTCCTCGACGTGCCACCCCCTGCCACGCGGAACACCGCCACCGGGCGGTGGCCTGCCGAAAGCCGGGGCGACGATCCCGTCGATCTGCGCAACTACCCCACCATTCCACTGCCTCCGCCCTGACCTGTCCGCGAATTTCGTCAGCCGCCTGCTCCGAAGGAAAATGACATGAACAAAGCCGGTGCCGGACTGTTATGGGCAAGCGTTGCGCTGATCGTCGCCGCCCTTGCAATGCTGCCCATCAGCGTGCAGGCCCACCTCGTGTATTCCTGCGCGGTGATCATCGTCATGAGCGTGCTGAAGGCGTTCAGGGCACAGGGGCCTTGGCGGCTGATTTTCATCGTGCTCGGCGTCAGTATCATCATGCGCTATGTCTACTGGCGCACGACAAGTACGCTTCCCCCCACGGGTGAGTTGCACAACTTCATTCCCGCCATTCTGCTTTATTCGGCAGAGATGTACGTCATCTTTACTGTCGGGCTGAACCTGTTCATCGTGTCGCTTCCCCCACGGCCGCGCGAGTGTCCGGTCATCGCCCGCGACGATCTGCCGACGGTCGATGTCTTCGTGCCAACCTATAATGAGGAACGCGCGCTGCTCGCAGCCACGCTCGCGGCAGCGCGGGGCATGGACTATCCCGCCGACAAGCTGACGATCTGGCTGCTGGATGATGGCAGCACCGATGAAAAGACCAATTCCGACGACGCCCTCACCTCGATAGCGGCCAGACGCCGGCGCGAGGATTTGAGCCGGTTGTGCGAAGATTTCGGCGTGCGTTACCTCACCCGCGCCGAGAACAAGCATGCCAAGGCCGGCAACCTCAACAACGGCCTGGCCCATTCCACCAGCGAACTCATCGCCGTCTTTGACGCAGACCATGCGCCGGCGCGAAATTTCCTGATGGAGACCGTAGGCTTTTTCCCTGGCGACAAGAAACTGTTTCTTGTGCAGACGCCGCACTTCTTCATCAATGCCGACCCGATCGAGAAGAACCTCGATACTTTCAGGAAGATGCCGTCCGAGAACGAGATGTTCAACAGCATCATCCTGCGCTCGCTCGACAAATGGAATGCGGCATACTTCTGCGGGTCGGCGGCTGTGCTGCGGCGTGAGGCCATCAACGACATCGGCGGTTTTTGCCACAGCAGCATCACGGAGGATTGCGAAACCTCGCTTGCCTTGCACGCGCGGGGCTGGTCCAGCGCTTATGTCGGCAAGCCGCTGATCGCAGGGCTTCAGCCTGAAACGTATACCAACTTCATCGGGCAGAGATCGCGCTGGGCGCAAGGCATGATCCAGATCATGCTGTTCAATTTCCCGCTGTTCAAATCCGGCCTGACGCTGGCGCAGCGCTTTTGCTACATGTCGAGCGGCTTCCACTGGATGTTCCCCGTGACGAGAGCCATATTTCTCGTCGCGCCGCTGCTGTTTCTTCTGTTCGATATGAGAGTTTTCGTCGTCTCCGGCGGAGAATTCATCGCCTATGTCTTGAGCTATATGCTCATCAGCCTGCTGATGCAGAACTACCTTTATGGCAGTTGCCGGTGGCCGTGGGTTTCGGAGCTGTATGAATATGTGCAGATGATACACCTGCTTCCGGCGGTGTTTTCGGTGCTGGCCAACCCCCACAAGCCCTCGTTCCGCGTCACGGCCAAGAACGTGACACAGAGCGAGGACAGGATCGCCGATATCGGCAAGCCGTTCTTTATTCTGTTCGCCATTCTGGCCGCCACGCTGGCGGTGTCGATATGGCGCGTGTTCGACTCTCCGCACGTCGCCGGGCTGGTATTGACCGTCGGCGGATGGAACCTGCTGAACCTCATCATCGCCGGCTGCGCGCTGGGCGCGATCTCCGACCGTCGCAACTTGCGCGGCTTCCATCGCATTCCGATCACCCGCAGATGCGAGATCACCACGGCCACCGGCGAGGTGCTGGCCGGCACCGTGGAGGATGTTTCGATCAGCGGCGCCGGGGTGCGGATCGTCAATGCCGACGGACAACCCTTGGCCGGCGGACAGCCCTTGGCCGGCGGACAACCCTTGCGACCAGGTGACGCTCTGTCGATCACGTTCAGGATGTGCAGCGGCGAGGCCGGCACTCCCCTGCCGATGAAAATCCGCAGCGTGAAAGCGGGGCCGGAGGCGGTTTACGTCGGCTGCGCATTTGTCGCCACGCAAGCGGCCCATTACGCGATGATCGCCGACCTTGCCTACGCCAATGCCGATCAATGGGAGCAGTTCCAGAAGGAACGCCAGAGCAATATCGGCCTCATGCAAGGCACGATCTGGTTTCTGAGGATGGCTCTTTATCAAACGCGGCGCGGCCTGTCCTTCCTGCTGGCGCGTTCCCGGCCGGAACGAAATCTCGCGGAGGCCGGGTCATGAAAAGGCTTGTCATCTCCCTGCTGACGCTGGGCATGGCGGTGTTTTCCGCCCTCACTCTGCACGCACAACTGGCTCCTGACGCTGGCGAACGGGCAGCATCACCCGCGCCGTTCAATATCGGCGGAAACGGAGCGCCCCCGGCCACCCGGCAGAAGGATGACACCGCTCCGTCTTCTCCGGACATGCGCGTCGGCAGTGGCGGTGAGGCCCGCTCCCGGACAAGCAGGTATCTTCTGCCAATGGGCAACCTGCGCCTTGACGGCGAGCGCAACACCCGCGCGTGGAACATCTTTTTGACCGGCGACGAGGCGGAAACCGCTACCGGATTGCAACTGGCCTACATCAATGCCGTGTCGGTGATGCCGGAAGCGTCGCGTCTCAAGGTGGAGATCAACGGGCGATCCGTTCTCGACGTCGCCATCGACTCGTCCGACGCGCAGCGCATCGTGAGGGTTCCGGTCCCCGCTGGATTGCTGCGTGCGGGGGCGAACACAATCGACATCACGGCCGAGCAACGTCACCGCGTTGCCTGCACCGTGGAAAGCACATATGAGCTATGGACCGATATCGACGCCGCACGCACCTATCTGACATTCGCAAGCGGCGCCCGTCCCGGACGGCTGCAATCGTTGGACGATATTGCCGCCGTGGGCTTCGATGCCTTCGGCGAGACCACCCTGACCATCGTCGTGCCATCGCCGCGCGATTCCGTGCTGGGCGAAGAGATCTTGTATCTGTCACAGGCTCTGGCGGTGCGGGGGCGCTTCGCTCATCCGGTCGTATCCATCACAGGTAACCTGCCGGGCGGCTCCCGCCCAGGTGAACTGGTGGTGCTTCTGGCGCCGTCCCCACAACAATATGCCGCGACGGGCCCCGACGCGCCCGTTCTGCCGCACGCCACCTTCAGGAGTCTGCGGGACGGGAGCACCGCACTCGTCATCGCCGGCGAGACGCCGGAAGAGATCTACAGGCGGATCGCGCTCATCGTGCCGCAGAACATCCGCGATCCGAGCCCCTCGTCCACCGTCGACACAGCTTCGCTTTACAGCCCCGAGACGACCTTCAGCAAAGGGGCAAGCAAGCTTGCGTTCGGCATGCTTGGGGTCGAGACGCAGGAATTTTCCGGCCGGCGTTTCACCACATCGATAACCGTGGCCCTGCCGATGGATTTCTACACGCAAGCCTATGGGGAGGCGCGGCTGCTTATCGACGCCGGTTTCGCTGTCGATATGCAGCCGGGGAGTTACTTCATCGTGTCGGTCAACGGGCGCACATCCTCCGTGCTGCCGCTCGATATGACAGCGGGCAAAATGGTGACGCAAATGCCGATCCGCATTCCAATGCACCATTTCCGCCCCGGCGTGAATACCATCGAACTCAGCGGCGTGTTCAGAACCGCTCAGGATGCCGACTGCGCACCGGGAACCACACTGCAACGCGATCCGCGTTTTGCGCTGTTCGACAGCAGCAGCCTCGTCATTCCGGATTTCGGCCGCATGGGCACCACGCCCAATCTGGCGGCATTCAGCGCACGCGGCTTTCCTTACTGGCGCAAGGAAAGCACGCTTTACGTCTATCTTGCCGATCAGGAAAGCGCCACGGTCGCCGCCGCGGCAACGCTGTTGGCCAACGTCTCCTTTCATGCGCAGCGCGTCATGCCGGTGGATATCGTGCCGCACATCAATGCCATCCAGCAGCAGAATGCCCTGCTGATCGGCGCGGCGGGAAAGCTGCCGCCGGTGGCACTGGCCCAGACAGGGCTGGCGTTTGATATGCCGTCGCTACAGGAAAGCGCCGATACTCTCCTGCCCGGCAGCGGAACGGTCGACACGGACGCGCCCTTGAGCCGGCCCGGCATCAACCCGGCCAACGCCGAAGATATCCGCGAGCGCTGGCAGAAGCGCACCGGGCCGGAGGGGGATGCGCCCGGAACCTTCGCAGCCTTTCAGCAATGGCTCCGTTCCACTTTCAACCTGACGGTCGACGCCGTTTTCCCGCGGCTGAACACCCCTCCTTACTCACCGCCCAACGGAACGCTGATCGTTCTGGCGCAGGGCCACAGCATGCTGGGCAATTATACGTGGACGGTGATGACAGCAGGCTCAGCCGAGGCTCTGGAAGTCGGCATCAAAGAGCTGACGGAGCCGGTGATGTGGCCGCAAGTGGACGGGAAGATCACCGCGTTCCGCCAGTCGACCTACACAGTCGACGTGGTGATGCCCGCATGGGTGGATTTCATCCCCATGCATCCGCCGGAGTTGTTCAACCTGCGCATGGTGGCGGCCAACTGGCTCTCCTCCAACCTGTCCAGCTACGCGCTTGTCATGCTGCTTGCCTGTGCGCTGCTGGGCCTCGCCAGCTATCTGGTTCTGATCCAGGTGGGGAGGCGATAATGCATCGTCATCGATCTCGTCTGCGCTACGGGCTGAAGCGTTTTCAAGCAAAGCGGATACCGCTTTTCTTGGAGAAAACGCGTAAAACCAACAAGATAGAGCATTTCCGCGTTTCAACGAAATGCCGAAATGCTCTGGTCATGGCTCTCTCTGCCTTTCTGGGTGCCGGTCCGATGTCTGGCGCGTTGATGTCTGGCGCGTTGATGGCCGCCCCGCCCGGCGCCACATCGCAACCTGCGGAATCCACGGTCGTCGCAGGGCTGATCCGCGCCGACGAATGGGCGCAGTATCGCGACCGCTTCATCATTTCGGGCCGGGTCGTCGACAATGCCAACGGCGATATCACCCACAGCGAGAGCCAGGGCTACGGCATGATGCTCGCGGTGATGGCCGATGATTCAGCCACCTTCTCCGCGCTCTGGGGCTTCGTGCGCTCGCAGATGATGGTGCGTGACGACGGGCTGACAGCATGGCGCTGGCACCCCGCCACGCGGCCGCATGTCACAGATATCAACAACGCCACGGACGGCGACATCCTCATTGCCGGCGCGCTCCTTCTCGGAGCAAATGCCTGGGAAAAACCCGAACTGGCAGCGGCGGCACGCACCATCATGAATGCCGTGGCGGGCAATACCGTCATCCGTGCTGGCGGGCAAACCCTGCTGCTTCCCGGGGTCGAGGGGTTTCATCGCGGCGCGCGCCCGGATGCGCCCGTGATCAACCCATCCTATTGGGTTTTCGAGGCACTCGCCCTGTTCGCAAAGCATCGACCGCAACAGCCGGTCTGGCAAAAGTTGACGGAAAGCGGCCTGATGCTGATCGACCATACCAGCTTCGGCCCTGCCGGCGCCCCGTCCGAATGGGTGTCGGTGCGCGATGCCGCACGGCCGAGGCCCGCAGCGGGTTTCAACGCCGAATATGGCTATAATGCATTGCGCATTCCGCTCTACCTGATGCGGGCGGGTATCGACGACAGGCCCCGCCTTGCCCGCTTCAGAAAGCTCTGGAGCAGGAACGGACAACACGCGCCCGCCATCATCGATATTCATAGCGGCCGCTCCAGATACGACCTCGACGACAGCGGCTATGCAATGATCGTCGCAAGCCTCGACTGCGCCCTCGACGGCACGCCCATTCCGGAAACGCTGCGACGCTTCAGCCCGGCGCTCTACTATCCTTCGACGTTGCATCTGCTCGGCCTGTCGCTCGTCCGGCAAAGGTATCCTCAATGTCTCTGAAAGCGCTTCTTCCCTACGCACTGGTGGCGGCGGCCGGCGCATTTCTGCTCCATCAGGCAGGTTGGCTGTATCCCGCGCCGGAGACGAGCGCGCCCGTGGCCGAAACAACCCCTGGGCCGGCCAGATCGCGCGCTGCCACCGACCGGCGCGTCGATGAAAGCGCCATTTATTATTATGCCGCGCAGGGAGACCGGGAGCGAATGCTGGCCGAGATCGCGCGGCTGAAGGCGCTTTACCCCGGATGGGTGCCCCCGGAAGATCCGGAGGCTGGCCCCCACCGTCAGGATACCGATACCCAGCAATTGTGGACGCTGTTCTCGGAAGGCCGCTTCCCCGAAACCCGGGATGCCATCGCAAGACGCCGCCAGAGCGATCCCGCCTGGTCGCCGCCCGCCGATCTCGTCGCCAAGCTGTCCGACGGCGAAATGCGGGTTCGCCTGATCAACGCGGCGGAGGCCCGGCAATGGGAAACAGTGCTGAAAGCGGCCAGAGAAAAGCCGGACATTTTGGTATGCGACAACATGGAGGTGCTCTGGCGCGTCGCAGAAGCCTTCATCGAAACCGGCAATACAGAACGCGGACGCGATGTCTATAAATATATCATCGACAATTGCCGCAACAGCAACGAGCTTTCCGCCACGGTCGCGAAGGCCATGGCGCTGCTACCCTTGCAGGACGCCGCGCAGTTGCTGGCCAACTATGACGGCGATGGCGCGGCAGACGCGCACGATACGCTGGTGCGGCGTCGCATCGGCGAAGCGGCGCGAACTGACACACCCGAAGGCGCGCAAACAGTCGTGACCGACGCGGATGTCACCCGCATGGAGCAACTCGCCACAGCCGATGCCGCGACACCGGACGACGCCATGCTGCTGGCCTACTACCTTCGCAAGGACGGCAAGACAGAGCGTGCGGCGCAATTGTTCAAATCCGCTCTGGATCGGGGCGCCGGCGCCAAGGCGGCGGAAGGTTATGTACTGAGCCTCAACTCGCTGGGACGCCACGCCGAGGCAGAGCCGATCGCGTTCGAATGGCACGACAAGAGCGAGGATAATCTCAAAGCGTATCTCGACACCATGACGGCCTTGCTGACACAAGACCCGCCGCCCCGCCTGCAGGAAGCGACCATCGCCCGTTTCGTGCCTCTGGTTTTGCAGGAACGGTCAGTGGAGGCCGCGCAGGCTTTGGGCTGGTATGCCTATAACTCGGGCCAGACAACCGCCGCGGAACGCTGGTTTATCCAGGCCCTGCGTTGGGACAGGGATAGCGAGCCTGCCGCATATGGCCTCGCCATCGTGCGCCAGCACCTGCGGGACCGCGACGGGATGATGGCCGTCATGAATGCGTGGTCCGGCCGGTCGCAGCGCATCGCTGAAATCGAAACCCCTTCCGCTCGTCGGCGCACGGCATCGGCAAGCCCACAGACTGTGCGAACAACCAGCCGCGATGATCGGGAGCTGTTCGGGGGTGCAGCCCCCGCAACTGCCCGCGACAATGCGAGACGCCCCTCCAGCAGTAGCGTCGGTGGCAGTATGGGCACGCGGTCTTGCGCGTCGTCACAATCGTTGCAAGGACTGTCGCGTCTGTCCGGCGACGCGGCGCTGGCGCTCGGCTGGTGTTTGTTGACGCTCGACCGACCGCTGGATGCCGTAAAGGCATTCGAGGTCGCTATGAACAACGCCGCCGGCGCACAAAAGCGAAGTGACGCCGCTTACGGCAAAACTCTCGCCTATCTGCGGTCCGGGCTGACAAGCGAAGCTGCCATCGCCGCCTCCGAAGCACGTCTTGGCCCACAGAAGAAGAAGGAACTGACGGCGATGTTGCTCGCGCAGCAGGCCATCGCCGCCTTCAACGGCGGGCGCTATGCGGAAACGGTCTATTCGCTCGACGCGCGGCTGCGGTACGCGCCCGAGCAAACCGACCTCATGGTGCTGCGCGGATGGAGCTACTTTCACCTTGGGCAATATTCGCAGGCGGAAAAGGTGTTCAGCGCGCTGAAACGCGCCGGCACGTCGGCCGACGGAGCCAAGGGCCTGAATGCCGTCGCAGAACGCCTCAATCGTTACAGGTATTAAGCTGTATCATGGAATGGCAAAGCATTTATAAGCCAAGCAAGCGCTTTGCCACGCGGGCAACATCATCAGGGCCACCAGCCGTCTCAAGCCTGTGCCATGTTACATCGCCATAATCGTAATCTGCCTGTCTGCGCACAACGCGGGCATCAGCATCCGATGCATCACCAACACGCGCGGTAACACGCGATTCAAGCGTCTCCAGCGGCGCTTCCAGCCACACCCCCGCGAAAGGTACTCCGGCCTCGCGGGCAACGGCTTCCAGCGCCTCGCGTTCGTCCGCACGCGCATGCACTGAATCGACGATGACGCTCTGCCCTGCCTGCAAGGCCAATCCGGCCAACGCTCGCAACTTTGCATAAACGCGCGCACTCATTTCCGGTGTGTAGGACTCGGGGGGAAGACGCTGCGTTTCGGCGACACCGGCGATATTCTTGCGAATGATGTCGGAAGGCAGGTGCACAGCTCCAACGCCCCCAGGAATGCTCGCTGCAAGTGTCCGCGACAACGTGCTCTTTCCGGTGCCGGACAGTCCTCCAATCGCAATCAATCGTGGCGGTGGCGGGGCAATGAACTCTTCCGCCAGCTCCACGTAGCTGCGCACTTCGTCTCGCGCCCGCGGCAAGTGTTCCGCCGTGAAATGTTTCAGGCCGCTTGCCGTCACCATGGCACGCACGCCTGCACGCAGACTGAGGAACAAAGGCATCGCAGCAAGGCCGTCGATATCCTCGTCGCAATTCCGTGCCCAGAGATAACGGTTGAACACTCCATTCGCGACGGCCCGCAAATCCCGCGCCCATAAATCCATCAGCAGAAAGGCGAGATCGTAAAGCAAATCAATGCTGGCGATGCTTTCGTCGAACTCGATAGCGTCGAACAGAACCGGCTTGCTATCGATCAGCACGATATTGCGCAAGTGCATATCGCCATGACATCGCCGCACGAACCTCTGTTGCGCCCGCGCGATCAGGAGATCACGTTGGCGGGCATGCGCCGAAAGGCTGGCCTCTTTCAAGGCCAGAACCCGATCAATCGAGACGATATCAGGACAGGCACCTACGCCTTCAGCGTTGCGCCTGATATAACGTGCAAGCTCACCCACACTGGCCACAGGATCTTCAACGAGCGGCGCGGCGGCGTGCGCGCGCACCACCATTTCAGCCAGCCGGCGCGTGATATCGGCGGGAAGAGCGCCGCGCTCGGCCAACCTGTCGAGAGTGGCGTCCTCATCAAAGCGCCGCATATGGACGGCCCACTCGACGACTTCATCCGGCGCGACGTCAGCAGCACCCTGCCCATCCTTGCCAAGCGCAAGCCGCCCCTTCATCGATTGCCGCTCGTCGGCCGCACCGCCGAAAGCCCGCCGGATGATTGGTACAACGCCCAGATACAGATCCGGCGCATTCACACGGTTGACGGCGATTTCCGCTTCACAAATCCTGTGCCGCTTGTCCAACGTGGACATGTCCATAAACGAATAGAGCACGGCGCGCTTGACCTTATAAACATGGCGGCCATGCAGAAAAACCGCCGCGCCATGCGTGTCGATTCGCTTCACCGGCGCATCATCCTCATGAAGCCCTTCCTGCGCGAGAAATGCGAACACCTCTTCCTGATCGCCTGTCTCATTCATTGCTTGAGCCTCCACGGAAATCGCACGCACCTCAAATAACACAACAGCATGACACCCGCGTCTAGCAATCCGATCACCCTGACGACGTGGAAAACGCGGCAGGCACCCTTTACAATGTTCATTGCATGTTCTAGTTATAAGCGCAATATGTTCTTGGGCGTTTCCATCTGAGCGGCCATCACCGTATGAGATGAAAACGTTTCATATCAAAATCTTATCGCTTTCCAACCTTCTATCGAAGGTTAAAAGCTGCGCCAGGTGCCGCCCGCCATGCAGATGTCTTCCGGATCCGGGTCATCCCGCCGTCCACCCGCCCATCCGGATGCGCTTGCCGGCCAAATGCGGAGTGCAGGCGAGGATATGGATGAAGCGCCGCCCCCCGATACGCCATTGGGTATAGATCCGCGCCGCCGGCGGGGACGTGGTGCGGTCTCCAATTCCACCGGGCGATTTGAGCCAACGCAGCACGAAGCGATGGATGACGGCTGGGGCGAGCCGGATGAACTGCCGCCCCTGCGCACGGAAGTACTGATCGACAAAGCGCGCAGCGTCATCGCCCGCAACTCCTCGCCGGATATTCCTTTCGATCGTTCCATCAATCCTTATCGCGGCTGCGAGCATGGCTGCGTTTATTGCTTTGCCCGGCCGACGCATGCCTATCTTGGCCTTTCGCCGGGGCTGGACTTCGAAACGCGTCTCTTCGCCAAGCCAGATGCGGCTGTATTGCTTGAAAAGGAATTGATGCGCCCCGGCTACACACCGCGCACCATCGCCATCGGCACCAATACAGACCCGTATCAGCCTATCGAGCGGCAGTACCGTATCATGCGGCAGATTCTGGAAGTGCTGTCCCGCATGGGGCATCCGGTCAGCATTGTAACGAAATCGGCACTCGTGGCGCGTGATATCGATATTCTGGCGCCGATGGCCGAGCGCGGACTGGCCTGTGTCGCGTTGTCAGTAACAACTCTCGATCCGCACCTCTGCCGAACCATGGAGCCGCGTGCCGCCGCGCCTCACAAACGGCTGGAGACGATCCGCAAACTGAGCCAGTCCGGCATTCCGGTGTCGCTATTGGTCGCTCCCATTGTGCCAGCCATCAATGACAGCGAAATCGAGGCCATTCTTGAAGCTGGGTATGAGGCCGGGGCGCGTGAAGCGGGATACGTCATCCTGCGTCTGCCGCTCGAAGTGCGCGATCTCGTGGTGGAGTGGCTGATGGAGCATTATCCGGGCAAGGCACGCCACGTATTATCACTGCTGCGCGAAATGCGCGGTGGCAAGGATTATGACGCGCGCTGGCACGAACGGATGACCGGCAACGGTCCCTATGCGGAGATGATCGCCCGCCGCTTTTCACTGGCGCTGAAACGGATAGGCTATCTCAAGAGGCACCCACGGCTGCGGACAGACCAGTTTCAAGGTGCGCCGAAGCTGGCTGAACAATTGAGTTTGTTCTGATGTCAACAGTAATATATCGCCAACCTGACAGCGCCGTAGCAGGAAATGACCGTGGCAGGACATTCTCATTCCAGCCACGGTTTCGCGATCAGACCTTGCCGCGCTCGATGAGGAATGCTTCGTGAGCGCGCTTCAATTCGCCGGAAAGACCAGCCTCGATCAGTGCCCGGGTTTCAGCCACACCGTAAAGCGCGACGAAGGAACCGAAGCGAGGGCCGCGCTCCTCGCCGAACAGAATGCGATAGAGCGTCGCGAACCACGTCTGCGACACGCCGGGACGACCGTCGGGGCTTTTCGTCTTGCCGCTGGTATCGGGAAAATGCGTTCGGCCGATTTCATAAACGACGTTCTGCAACTCCTCGGCGTCGGTCGAACCCTCATGCGCCGCCAGTTCGGCTGCCAGATTGGCCAACGCTGCTCGTTCGGCTTCGGTGGGCTCGGCATAGGTCTTGGCCGGCTTGACGAAATCGCGGAAGTAATTGATCGCGTAGCCGACCAGCTTGTCCAGTTGCGGGTGCGTCTGCGGCGAAGCGCCCGGCGCATAACGACGGATGAAGCCCCACAACACGGCCTTGTCCTCGGAATTGGCGACGGCGGCAAGGTTCAGAAGCATCGCAAAACTGAGCTGCGCGCCGCCCTGCCCGGCAGAAGCGGCAATCGTCTCGGGCGCTGGCGGGTTGCCTGCGTGCAGATGCCAAACCGGGTTGCCAAGCCTGTGCTTCCACTCCTGCCGGCCATAGTTGCCGAGAAAGGCAAGATAGTCGTCGACGTGCCGCGGAATGACGTCAAAATAAAGCCTCTTCGCCTCACGCGGCTTGTTATACATGAAGAGAGCCAGACTTTCCGGCGTGCCGTAAGTCAGCCACTCATCGATGCTGAGTCCGTTGCCCTTCGACTTCGAGATCTTCGTTCCGCTCTCATCGAGGAACAATTCGTAGTTAAACCCTTCCGGCGGCTCGAAACCGAGGGCACGCGTGATCTGGCCGGACAGCTTGACCGAATCGATGAGATCCTTACCGGCCATTTCGTAATCGATGCCCAGCGCCATCCAGCGCATGGCCCAGTCCGGCTTCCATTGCAGCTTGACATGCCCGCCGGTGACGGGAGTCTCGAAACGCTTGCCCGTTTCCGGATCGCGCCACACGATAACCCCTTCATCAGGCCGCACCTCATCCACGGATACCTGCATCACAACGCCGGTATCGGGATGGATGGGCAGGAACGGCGAATAGCTCTGCGCCCGCTCGGACCGCAGGCTTGGCAGCATGACTTCCATCACCCTGTCGTAATTGCGCAGGATGAGCAGCAGCGTCTCGTCGAAAGCGCCGCTGCGATAGAATTGCGTGGCGGATCGGAATTCATAATCGAACCCGAATGCATCGAGAAACGTCTGCAGTCGCGCGTTGTTATGCGCGCCGAAGCTGTCGTGCGTGCCGAACGGATCGGGCACCTGCGTCAACGGCCTGCCGAGATATTGCCCGACCAGTTCCTTGTTCGGGATGTTGTCCGGCACCTTGCGCAGACCGTCGAGATCGTCGGAAAATGCAATCAAGCGCGTGCGGATATGATCCTGCGTCAACACGCGGAACGCATGGCGCACCATGGAGGTGCGCGCCACTTCGCCGAACGTGCCGATGTGCGGCAGGCCCGATGGGCCATATCCGGTTTCGAACAGCACTTCGGTATCGCCAACCGGGGCGCCATCGGCGTCAACACGCTTCTGCCGCTGCAACCGCGCCACGAGTTTTCGCGCTTCCTCGAATGGCCAGGCAGCCGAGGTGCTGGCAGCCTCGACGAGCGCGGGATCGAGATCGAGCGGAGCGGTCATGACATATCTCTTTCGGCAGGAAGCACCCGTCGATTCCGGCGGGCGTATGGTCGGATGGCATCATCAAAGCTGGCAGG
Source organism: Pseudochelatococcus contaminans (assembly GCF_014195635.1). Lineage (GTDB taxonomy): Bacteria > Pseudomonadota > Alphaproteobacteria > Rhizobiales > Beijerinckiaceae > Pseudochelatococcus > Pseudochelatococcus contaminans. The sequence continues at coordinate 101,274 of NZ_JACICC010000005.1, forward strand.
ATGCAGAAACACGAGCGGAGGGCGTTGTTTCCGGATTGCGGAGTATTCTTCAACCCGCTCACGTTTCTATATTTTCCTGCAACTTGCGGACACTTTGCAAACAGGTCTAACACGAATTGCTATAGAAACTGTGCGCCGCCGCGTCAACGCACATGCAACATCAACCGTCATCGAATCCGGCCGGGGGGTGCCCGTCGCGGAATTATCGGAGTAGGTTTCTCCGGTGTCAGGAAAACGAATCGTAGCAGGAAGCCATTCCAATGAGCAGCCTCTTCCAGTCTTTTGACGAGCCCGCTTACGCGTCGTCATCCGCATCGGCAGGCCGCATTGCGGCCTTGCGGCAAGCCCTTTCCCAGCAGGGGCTTGCCGGTTTCATCGTGCCGCGCGCGGATGAACATCAGGGCGAGTACGTGCCCCCCGGCGCTGAACGGCTGGCGTGGCTGACGGGCTTCACCGGCTCTGCCGGGACGGCGATCGTATTGGCAGACGAAGCGGCAATTATCGTCGATGGGCGTTACACCATTCAGGTGCGGGAACAAATCGACGCGGCAGCTTTTGCTCCGGTTACTCTGTCCGACACCACGCCCGACAAATGGCTTGCGCGGCATCTGCCGCATGGGGCTTCTTTCGGCTACGATCCATGGCTGCATACGGATGCACAGGTCAAACGCCTGCAGAAAGCCGTTGCGGAGGCTGGTGGAAAGCTCGTTGCCATCGCCAGTAATCCTGTTGATGCCATATGGGAGGATCGCCCCGCGCCTTCCCGCAACCCTGTCCGCCTGCACCCGCTGTCGGTCGCAGGGGAAACGGTAGCGGATAAACTGGCGCGATTGCAGAACGAACTTGAGAAGGCTCAGGTCGATGGGCTGATCGTCAGCGATCCTCACAATATCGCGTGGCTGTTCAATATCCGGGGCAGCGATGTGCTCCATACGCCTATCGCGCTGGGATATGCGCTTCTACCGGCTAAGGGCCGCCCGACGCTGTTTTTCGCTCCCGACAGGTTCGACGCAAGCGCGCTTGGGGGCGTTGCGCAAATTGCGGATATTGGCGGGGAAGATCATGCGTTGTTCGCGGATGCGATAGCCGCGCTCGCCAGCAAAAGCGACAAGCCCGTCAAGCTACGGATCGATCAGGACACGGGTGCCTCTGCATTACAGAAAGTAGTCACGTCTGCCGGAGCGGCATTCGACATCGGACCAGACCCGATCACGCGCCTCAAGGCCGTCAAGAACAGCCGCGAAATTGAAGGCGCGCGTGCAGCCCACCGCCGCGACGGTGCAGCGGTCACGCGCTTCCTCGCCTGGGTTACACGTGAGGCGGCGGGTGATGGGCTCACCGAAACCTCGGTCGTTGAGGCGCTTGAAGAGTTTCGTCGGGAAACCAACCTGCTGGTGGATATATCGTTTCCCACAATCGCAGGCGCAAATGAAAATGCCGCACTGCCGCATTATCGTGTCACCCGCGCCAGCAGCAGGCCTGTGTCTCGCGGTATCTTGCTGGTCGACTCCGGTGCCCAGTATACCGACGGCACCACGGATATCACGCGCACCGTCGCCATCGGCAAGCCAACGGCTGAAATGCGAGATCGTTTCACGCGGGTTCTGAAAGGCCATATCGCCATTGCCACCGCCGTCTTCCCGGCTGGCACGACGGGAGCGCAGCTTGATCCGTTCGCGCGCCGGGCGCTGTGGGAAGCCGGCCTCGACTTCGACCATGGCACCGGCCACGGTGTCGGCTCGTTTCTCTCCGTGCACGAAGGGCCACAGCGCATTTCGCGGCTCGGCCATGTCGCACTTGAACCGGGCATGATCCTGTCAAACGAACCGGGATATTATCGTGAGGGCCATTTCGGCATCCGCATCGAGAATTTGGTTGTCGTTGAAGAGAGGCAGATCGAAGGTGCCGAGCGCCCGACGCTGGGCTTCGAGACGCTGACGCTTGCCCCCATCGACCGAACGCTGATAGACCGCGCTCTGTTAAACAGGCAGGAGATCGAATGGCTCAATGCCTATCACGCCCGCGTGCACAGCGTGATCGCCCCACTTGTCGATGAGGATACCCGCAACTGGCTGGGCAAGGTCACCGCTCCCATAGATCGTGCATCCTGATAAACAGAAACATAAATTAAGAATATCTCAGAGAAGGATACGCATGTTTCCGAAGAAATTGAGTGAAGGATACTTATCGTTCATCAACGGGCGCTTCAGCAATGAGCGGTCCCGCTATGAAACGCTGGCGAGCAGCGGCCAGAAGCCGGAAATCATGGTGATAAGCTGCGTCGACTCCCGCGTTTCGCCGGAAGTCATTTTCGATGCTTCTCCCGGTGAGCTGCTGGTCGTGCGCAACGTCGCCAATCTCGTTCCCGGTTATGAGAGCGGCAGCGATTCCCAGCATGGCACCAGTGCGGCTCTGGAGTTTGGCGTGCTGGCGCTCAAGGTTCGGCACATTATCGTATTGGGACACGAATCCTGCGGCGGCATCCGTGCTTTTGCGGACGAAAGCAAGCCCCTCAGCGCAAGTGATTTCATCGGCAACTGGATGTCGCAGATTGCTCCGGCGGCTGAATCGATCGAGAAGTCGGAAGGGCTGGATCTGACGGCTTTTCTGCGTCGACTTGAACTGGCCTCTGTCGAACTCAGCCTCAAGAACCTGATGACTTTCCCCTTCGTCGCCGCGGCCGTGGCGCGGGGCGACACCGCACTGCACGGTGCCTATTTTGGCATTCGAAACGGACAATTGCTGATTCATAATCCGGACACAGGAGCCTTCGAGCCTCCTTCAGGCATGCCGGAAAGGGTTTCTCCCTTTTATTGCTCTCCCTGAGCGCGATCAGCGTTTGATTGGATAGACAGGCGTCAACAGGAAAATCCAAAAAACGATTTTTATCAATTACATATCATCGAATGTGAAGAAGTAAATCTAGCGCAAAACAACCGGCTTTATCCACCATGCAGGACGATGGTGATGCATCATGCGTGCGGCACGAGATGCATCTTCACGGCTGTCGAAGAGGCCAAATACCGTTGCGCCGGAGCCGGACATGCGCGCCAGTCGGCAGCAGGCTGCGGCCCGAAGCAACGATAGTACCTCTGCGATGATGGGAGCATGCCGCAATGCCGGGTCTTCCAGATCATTGCCTGTATCGGCCAGCAGACTGGCCAATTCCCCGCGCGAAAGCCCAGCTCTTACTGGCGTGTGAGCGACGCCGGAGATGGTTTCGCCCTTCGGCAAAGCCAGAGTCTTGAAAATATCGGCGGTCGAAACCGCGACACGCGGGTTTATGAGCACGGCAAACAGGGGGGGCAGATCGAGCGCGGGGCCAATCCGCTCCCCGGCACCAGACATCCGCCGGGCACGAGGATGCAGGCAGACCGGCACATCGGAACCTGTGGCACGGGCAGCGTCCTGCAGGACAGGATTGTCTGGCGCAATGCCATTGACGCGAGCCAAGAGCCTCAAAGCCGCGGCGGCATCAGAGGAACCACCTCCTATCCCCGCCGCAACGGGCAGCAGCTTCGTAAGTTGGAACGCTCCGGTCTTCAGCCCATGATGCCGGGCCTGCAAAGCGCGCGTGGCACGCAGGACCAGGTTATCCTCACCATCCCCCGCCTGCGGCGCGGTGGGACCGTCGACAACGAGCGACAACCCTGCGCCCGGGATTAAACGAAGCCAATCTCCGGTGCCCGTAAATGCAACAAGGCTGTCCAACTCATGATAGCCATCAGCCCGCCGGCCAATGACGCGCAACGTCAAATTGACTTTTGCCGGAGCGCGTTCCGTGAGCACGGTCATCATTGGATGCGTATTGGGATGAAAGCTGCGTTGCCGTCAATCCGCCGGCGCCGGAGACTTTTCCGGTTTGGGCGGGTTTTCAGGTTTTGGAGCGTCGGCTGGGGTTTTATCCCCTGACGGCTTTACCTCGTCGGCAGGTTTGGGCTCGCTGGCAGATGCAGGTACCTTGTCCGAAGAACCCGGCTCTTTCGGCGGCGTGTTTACATTCGCCGGCTTGCCTTGATCGCGCTCGCCATTGTCCGTCTTTTCGGACTTGCGCGACTTGTCGCCAGCGGCATTTTCGACCTTGATGATCTTGTCGGTTTTCTTGCCGCCAAGGCTGCCTTCCTTGTCATCCTCGTCGGGAAGGCCATTCTTGATTTTCTCAAGGATCTTGGGCAGATCTTCCGGCTCCGGATTAAGGTCGCGGGCGTGGTTCCACTGGAATACGGCCTCGATGCGCCGACCGACGCGCCAGTAAGCATCGCCAAGATGGTCGTTGATGACGGACTCTGACGGTTGCAACTCTATTGCACGCTCAAGCTCCTTGACGGCGTCGTCATAGCGCCCGATGCGGTAGTAAGCCCACGCAAGGCTATCTACGATGTGCCCGTCGCGCGGGCGCAACTCTGCCGCGCGCTTGAGCATGCCGAGCGCCTCTTCCAGATTCTCGTTTCGGTCTACCCACGAATAACCGAGGTAGTTCAGAATGTGAGCGCGGTTGCTACCGATGGAATCGCCGGCAAGTTCCAGCGACTTCTTGAGGTCGGCCTCGGCCTTCGGCCATTGCTTGGAGCGCTCGTAGGCAGTTCCGCGAGAAAAGAAGAGTTCCCAGTGGCTTGTATCGGGTTTTTCAATCAGATCAATAGCGCGGGTGTAGGTTTGCGCAGCATCTGGAAACAGCTTGCGTGCGCGCTGCACGCCACCGAGCGCGGAGAGCAGATCGATGTTATCAGGCTCGCGTTTCAACACATCTTCGAGAAAGGCGATGGCATCGTCGTAACGCTCGCGTGCGCTCAACGCCCCGGCGATTTGCACATCAGCAACGACGCGCATCGGCGAATCCAGTGGCACCTTGTTGAAAGCCGACACCGCGGATTCCTGCTGGCCAATGCGGGACAGGATGTCGCCGCGCGTCATGGAGGCGAACGCGTGGTCAGGGTCCAGCGCCAAGGCCAGATTGAGATAGATCAGTGCGGCAATCTCATCACCCTGCCCGTTTCCGGCTGCGCCGAGGCCGTACAACACCTCCGCCGCGCCCTGCTGAGGCGACGACACCAGCGGCGTCAACTTGCGGCCCGCATTCAGTTGCGCCAGCGCATCCCGCACCTGCGGATGGCGGGGCAGCAACTCCTCGAACCGCTGATAAACAGCTTTTGCCTCATCCTGCTTGCCGCGCCGCGAGAGAATGCGACCGAAGGCATCGACAACCCGCAGAGTGGTGTTTTCGGCTTGATGGGCGGCGCGCAACCGCTCTTCCCCCTGACGGACGCTGCCGAGGTATGACGCGATCAGCCCCGCGTGGAAATCGCGAAATACGTTGTAAACGTTGTCGCCGCTGAGGCGGTCGACGGTGCCGATGGCTTCGGGAAAATTCTTCGACCCCGCCCAGCTCCACGCATTGAGAAGCGTGGCGGTGATATCGGCGGAATTGCCACGCCCGCCCCGATCGAAAAAGCGACGGGCGGTTCCGTATTGCTTCTTCTTCAGCGCATCGACGCCGAGAACGAGCTGGGCCAGTCCGTTATTGCGATCGGCGCGGGCGATATCGCGCGCCACATCGACGGCTTCCTGAAACGATCCATTGGCCAGAAAGGCCACGAAAGCGCGCTCGCGCAGTTCCGCATTGCGCGGATCGGAGCGCAGCGCCTCGCGGAAATAAACCGCAGCCGCCTCTGGATTGCGAGACGAGCCGGCGATGTTCGCGGCAAGGAAATTGCCATCCAGCGTCTCGGCCGGGACATATTCCGGTATGATTTCTTCGATAATGGAGGTTCGTGCGGCGGCATGAGGCACGCTCAGACCTGTCAAAGCGGACGCAAGCAAAGCAAGACGCGCAACGCGCGCAATAGTCATCCCAGACACCGGCAACTTCCCCGATAACGAATCCGGCGAAGCGCCGATCCGAACACCGTTGACCAGAATGGCTCTTTCCGCGCTTGCGAGCAAGCCACTACCGGCGCAACACACGAAAAAGTGGCCTCGGCGCGCAGATTGTGGTGAGCGCGCCGTTAAGAACCGTCGAGTGATTTGTCATCACTCAGGATGCAGCGGCCACGGCGGAGATTTCAGGGGCGCGGATTTCCGGCTTGGCGGAAAGCGCCGCAGGCCGTGGGCCGCCGTTGGCCCAGTCCAGCAATTCTATCGTATGCAGCACGGGCGTTGCTGCGCCTGAAAGGGCCATTCCCTGCCTGATCTGGGTGATGCAGCCGATGTTGCCGGTGACGACGATGTCCGGGCGGGTTCTGGCGATATTCTCCACCTTGCGGTCGCGAAGGCGGGCGGAAATCTCCGGCTGAAGCATGTTATAGGTGCCCGCCGAGCCGCAACAGATATGGCCCTCCGGAACATCCTTAACCTTGAACCCTGCCGCCTTCAGCAGCAGCTTCGGTTCCTCGCGTATCTGCTGGCCGTGCTGCATGGAACAGGCGGAATGATAAGCCACCGTCGCCTTGTTAGCGGCTGAAAAATCTAGGTTGAGTGACCCCAGATATTCCGTGATGTCCCGCGCAAGTGCCGATACACGCGCGGCTTTTTCGGCCCATGCCGCATCGTCGCGGAACATGAAGCCGTAATCCTTGATCGTGGTGCCGCAACCGGACGCGGTGATGATGATCGCGTCCAGCCCCTCGCCGTCGATCTCGCGCGTCCAGGTGTCGATCGTCGCGCGGGCCAGCACATGCGACTGATCTTCCCGGCCCATGTGATGCACCAGGGCACCGCAGCAGCCTTCGCCCGCCAGCACCACCTCGATGCCGTTGCGTGTCAGCAGCCGGATGGTGGCGGCGTTGATGCCGGGATCGAGCACCGGCTGGGCACAGCCGCCGAGTAGCGCCACGCGCCCTCGCCGCTGCCCATGCGCCGGAATGACCCGCCGGCCCGCCGCTTCCGCCGGCGGCAGATGCGTGGGAGTAAGCGCCAGCATCGCGCCAAGCCGCTTTCCAACGCCCGGAACGCGTGCAATCACCCGTGAAAACGGGCGCGCCAACGCCGCCGCCCTGACGGCGAAACGGAAGCGCTCACGATACGGCAATACATGCGCGATCAGCGTTCGCGCCAGCCGGTCAGCCCATGGCCGCCGCCAAGTGGCCTCGATATGAGCGCGGGCATGATCGACCAGATGCATATAATTGACGCCCGAAGGGCACGTCGTCATGCATGACAGACAGGACAGGCAGCGATCCACATGCTTGACCACCGCCTCGGTGGCCGGCTTGCCGCTTTCCAGCATGTCCTTGATCATATAGATGCGCCCGCGCGGCGAATCCGCCTCGTCGCCCAGCAGCAGGTAGGTGGGGCAAGTCGCCGTGCAGAAACCGCAGTGAACGCAGGTGCGCAGGATATTATCCGATTCCTGCATGCGGGGAGTGTCGAGTTGTTCGGGCCGGAAATTCGTCTGCATGTCAAACTCCCGCAGCCATGCGGCCGGGTTCGAGAATGGCGTCGGGATCGAAAGCGCGCTTGAGGTCGACCGAGATTCGCGCCAGCGGCCCGGAAGACGGCTGGAAGACCGGCACGCTTTCACGCACGGACATCGGGGCGCGGATCAGCGTTGCATACCCGCCGTGCGCGGCGACCGCCTGCCTGACGATGGCCTCGCCGGCATTGCCCTTGGACGACGTCGATACCCACACGAGACCGCCGCTCCAGTCATAAAAATGGCGGATATCCAGTTGCGACGCGATAGCGTGAACCACATCCGGCCCACGCGTCGGCGCGGTGGAAATGCGCCAGATGGCGCGATCTTGCGGCCGCGCGATTGGAACGCAATCACGGACACCCACCCACATCGCGCGGCTGTCGTCGGCATCCAGTAGCGAATGGCCGTTATGGTTTGCCGGGTTTTCCGCCAAGTGCTCGATCAGGTAATCGGTGAGCGCGCGGATGCGGTGGGCGACGGAAAAGGCCGATCCTTCCAGCCGTATCAACGTCAGCGCATCGGCAGTGCCCTCGCCGGGAACATGGGCCGCGCCGGACACGCCATAGGGCGACCCCATTGCATGACACATTGCCGCCACCGCGCGGCGATCATCCAGACCCGCGAGCACCAATGTCGTCTCGGCTTCGGCAACAGGCGCAACCTTGAACGTGACTTCGGTGATGAAACCAAGCGTGCCCCACGAGCCAGCGACCAGCTTCACCAGATCAAGCCCGGTCACGTTCTTCATCACCCGCCCGCCGGTCTTGACCACCTCGCCGCGCCCGTTGACGAAACGGACGCCGATCAGGCTGTCGCGGCAAGCTCCGGCCTGGATGCGGCGCGGTCCGGACCAGTTGGCAGCGACAATACCGCCCACCGTCTGCTCGCCGTCGTTGCCGAAAAGCGCCGCCGGGTTTGGCGGCTCAAACGTCAAGCGCTGGCCGCTGGCGGCCAGATGCGCCTCCAGCTCGGAAAGCGGCGTACCGGCATGAGCAGCGATCACCATTTCCGACGGCTCATACAACGAAATGCCGCTCAACCCGGCTGAACTCAGCCGCGCACCGGCCGTGGCCGGATGCCCGATGCCCGCTTTGGATGCCCGTCCCGTTATCGTCAGACGCACACCCGCATCGCGCGCCGTGCTTATGATGTCAGCCGCCTCGGCTTCCGACGCGGGTATGCCAACTGTTTCGTTGTCCACCTTGCGTTCCCGTCCCTTATGCCGGCCGCTTTGCCCTTCATGCCCCAAGCAACGGATGGAAGATCACGGGCCGGCTGTTCAATTATCGTTACGCATCAAAACAATGAGATAGTGCTTTGAAGTTTATCCATTTTCTATCGGATAGCTCTCCAGCTCCTACGGCTGAAACCGACCTTCCAATGGAAACACCTTGGCGGGGTTGAGCAGCCAGCGCGGATCGAAAACGGCGCGCGCCCGCATCTGTTGTTCGAGGTCCACCGGGTTGTACTGGTAGGACATGAGATCGCGCTTTTCGATGCCCACGCCGTGCTCGCCCGTGAGGCAACCGCCGACGTCGACGCATAGTTTGAGAACTTCCGCCCCCGCCACTTCGGCCCGTTCGAGATCGCCCGGTTTGGCTGCCTCGTAGAGAATCAGCGGGTGCAGGTTGCCGTCGCCCGCGTGGAAAATGTTGGCCACACCCACGCCGTTCTCTGCGCAGATTTCGGCGATGCGCCGCAGCACCAGCGAAAGCTGGCCAGTGGGAATGGTGCCGTCCATGCACAGGTAATCGGCGATGCGCCCCATCGCGCCGAAGGCGGATTTCCGGCCTTTCCAGATAGCCGCGCTCTCGGCAGGCGATTGCGACACACGCAATGCCAGCGGGTTGAACTGACGCGCGATGGCCTCGATCTTCGTCAGTTCGTCTGCGATTTCAGCCTCGGAGCCTTCAACCTCGACGATCAGCAGCGCTTCGGCTTCCACGGGATAACCGGCCTTGGCGAAATCCTCACAGATACGAATCGCCGGGCCGTCCATAAATTCCAGGGCCACCGGCACAATGCCGGCTGAGATGATGGCGGTGACGCATGCGCCCGCAATCTCGCTGGACGCGAAACCGATCAGCAACGGCCGCGCGCCCTCCGCCTTCGGCAAAATGCGCACAGTTGCTTCGGTCACGATGCCGAGCTGCCCCTCCGAGCCGGTGAATAGGCCCAGCAGATCGTAACCGGGCGAATCGAGATAATCGCCGCCGATGTCGACGATGCTGCCGTCCATCAACACCACCCGCAGCCCCATGAGGTTGTTTGTGGTCACGCCATATTTAAGACAGTGCGCGCCGCCCGAGTTCATGGCGATGTTGCCCGCGATGGTGCAGGCAAGCTGGCTCGATGGATCGGGGGCGTAGAAAAAACCATCCGCCGAAACGGCGTCGCTGATCGCCAGATTGGTGATGCCGGCTTCAACGCGCGCGGTGCGGTTTGGATAATCCACCTCCAGCACACGACGCATGCGCGACAGGCCGATGATGACTGCATCCTCCTGCGGGATCGCCCCGCCGGCAAGCGACGTGCCAGCGCCGCGCGGCACCACTTTGACGCCCTCACGGTTGCAGTAGGCCAGCACGGCTGACACCTCCTCCGTCGAGGCAGGCAGCACGACCGCCAGCGGCACCTGCCGGTAGGCGGCAAGGGCATCCGTCTCGAAGGCGCGCCGTTCTTCCTCACTGGTGATCAGGCCACCAGCGGGCATCAGCCGGGCAAGATCAGCCCAGATGGCCTCGCGGCGTGCAAGGATAGCGGGATCGGGAGCGGGAAAGGCGATTGTCGACATGGTCCTGCCGTCTTGTCTGTGTTTCAGGCTTTTTGCGCCGATGCGCCGAAGTCTGTAACGATTCAAACAATGAACAGCGCCCGCCCGTGCAAGTCAATGCACGGGCGGGCGATGGACCTTTAACGAAAACGGAATGATTACGGCGCGGGCGCAACCGGCTCGGCGGCGGGCAGAGCATCGCCGGTGGGCGCAGGCGCGGCGGGTGCGCCGCCTGGCGCTGCCTCGGCGGCAACGAGCGCCACCTTGAGGTAACCTGCCGAGCGCAGCAGGTTCATTACTTCCATCAGCTCGCCGTAAGGCACTTCCTTATCGGCGCGCAGGAAAATGCGTTCTTCGCGGTTGGAGCCGGTAAAGCGATCAAGCTCAACCTGCAGGATATCGCGAACGACAGTCTGCTCGCCCACTGAAAGCGTGAGGTCGCCCTGCACGGTGAGATAGAGCGGCTTGTCCGGCCGCTGCTGCGGCTGGGCATTGGAGGCAGGCAGGTCCACCTGCACATCGACCGTTGAAAGGGGCGCGGCGACCATGAAGATGATTAGCAGCACCAGCATCACGTCGATAAAGGGGGTGACGTTGATCTCGCCGTTTTCGGTCAGATCGTCGCCGTCATCGAGACGTCCCGCCATAAGCTTTACTCCGCTGCCGAACGCAGGTTCGACACACGCGGATTGCCCGGCTGATGGCCGGTCGCGGCACGGTCGAGATCGCGCGACAGGTGACGCTGGACTTCAGCCGAGGCATCGCCAAGCAGCGCCCGGTAGCCGGAGATGGAACGCGCGAACATGTTGTAGATCACCACCGCGGGAATAGCGGCTACGAGGCCGATGGCGGTGGCCAACAGTGCTTCGGCGATACCAGGCGCAACGACGGCAAGGTTCGTGGTGTTCGACTTGGCGATGCCGATGAACGAGTTCATGATGCCCCACACCGTGCCGAACAGACCGACGAACGGCGCGACGGAGCCGATGCTGGCGAGAACGCCCGTGCCAACCCCCATGCGCCGGCCGGCGCGCGCTTCAATGCGCGACAACAGGATTTCCGCGCGCTCCTTGATGCCTTCCGCCGGCAGATCGGCAGAGCGCTTCGCCTCGTCGATGGCGCCGCGCACCAGTTGCGGCACCGTGCCACCCGCCCGGTTGATGCGGAAAGTGGCTTCGGATTCGCCTAAGGTCTGCGCCTGGCGCAGCACCTCGATCCCCTTGCGCACACGCCGCCGCGCGAAGAACAGTTCCAACGATTTGGCAACCCAGATCGTCCAGGTCGCCAGCGACGCCAGCACGAGGCCGATCATGACCGCCTTGACGACGATATCAGCCTGCTGGTACATGCCCCACGGGGACAGGTCGTGCAGCCCCTGCTCGCCTTCCGGCGGGGTCAGCGGCGGCAAGTCTGGCAGGATTTCGGTTTCGGATTCCGTGATGACAACGCTCTCTCCTGCCGGACCGCCCAGCGGCGCGGATGGCAACACCGTCTGTGGCTGGGGCTGGGGCTGAGGCTGCCCCGCATCACTCCCGAAGGGTGCGGCGGCTGCCGGCGATGCAGGCTGCTGCACCGATCCGGCCGGCTCCTGCGACGCGGGAGCGGCGGGCGCTGCGCCCGGTGCGGGGGCCTGAGACGGAGCCGAAGGCTGAATCTGGGGAGCCTGAACCTGTGGGGCAGGTGTCTGCGCGGCAGGGTTCTGCGTCGCGGGGGCCTGAACCGATGCGGGCTGCGTCGTCGTGGTCGGCGCGGGCTGAGTCTGAACCGGCTGTGCGGGCGTGACTTCAGGAGCCGCCACCTGCGCCATGACAATCGACGTACAGACCGGCGACAGGCACATCCCTATCGCAGCCGCAAGGGCGGTGCGGCGCAGAGAAGGAGCCGCGCGCGACACGCGCAGGCAGGAAGCCGGTTTTGTAGCCATCGGTTCGGTTCTCACTCTCATTTCTTACAGCACAGACGCACTGGATATCCATGTCCACTGGATACACACGACGACATACAGATGCCCGGCACCCTGAGGCAGAGATCCTCCTGATCGCCGGTATTGGTGAACCAAGTCTTCGATATGTCACTGTCGGGGTTGTACGCGCAAGAAAAGCAGCAATCAACAACGATCTATTTTAACTATTCTAATATAAATATACATTCTGCCACTCACTTCATGCCTCGGAGTAACGACAGAAGGTATAAGCGACAGAGCTATCGATTGCATGTGAAAGATTATGCTGGAGCCATTTCCGCTCAGATGAGGGCCACTGATCAACAGACCCCTATCAAGATCAAAAAGTTAAACGCCTACCACCTTTCAATGCCGCGCGATTATTATGTAACGGCATGTTGTTGCCGGATAAGAGAGGTGCAATGGCCGAGACTGATCAATTGAGCAATATTGCGAGGTTTATTATCCTCCGCGCTTGCCCTATAAGCACGGCATTGTTTCTCGTGCTTTGGATATCACCATGCTGCGCCTTGTTTCCGTGCTCTCTCTCGCCCTCATCACCGGCGCACTTGCAGGCTGTGCCGGCCTTACATTGACACCGCAGCAACGGGCGGAGCGTCAGGCTGGTGTGCCGGAATACGTTCAGGTGCAGACGCGCACTGCAGGCCCGACCGATCCGTTCAGGTAAAAAGCTCCGGACGCCTGATCCGCAAGGTCTGGATGCAGGCAAAACTCTTCATGTCCATGAGTTTGCCGCTGTCGGCCATCGCCGCAAGCTCTGCCAGCGGCAACTCGATGATCGTGATGGCCTCGTGCTCGCTTGCAAGCCCGCCACCATCGCCTACATGATCGCGAATCGTGTACGGAGCCAGATAGAGCGTTATGCGCTCCGTCGAAATGCCGGGTATGGGCAGCGCCTCGACAAGCTTTTCGAGCGTTCCAAGGCGCAGGCCACCCTCTTCCATGGCCTCGCGGCGGGCGCATTCTTCCTGGCTTTCGTCTTCAAGGCAGCCGGCAATAATCTCAAGCACCGCCTCGTCGCCGGATGTGAGATAGGCCGCCGGCCTGAACTGGCTGACGAACAGCGCCACGCGCCTTTCCTCGTCATAGGGCAGCACCGCAACCGCCGAGCCGTGATCCTCGATCTCGCGGCGGATGATCTGCCCGTCCGGCAGGCGGATGGAAGCAATCAGGAAGCGCCCCCAGCCCTCATGAACGATCCGGGTCTCGACGACTTCAAACGACATGGATAACTCCCTGTGGGGGGCAAGCCCCCACTTCGCTGATGAGTCTCGTCGGCTGAGCTTGCCGGTTAGCTATTGCCGGTTATTTGCGCCTTGCCAGAGCGCCCTCGACGTCTCGCACCGCACCGCGCGCGGCGGATGTCGTCATTGCAGCATAAGCCTTCAACGCCGCTGTGACATTGCGCTTGCGCGGGCCGGGATGCCACGCGTCCGCACCGCGCGCGTCCATCTCGGTGCGGCGGCGTGCAAGCTCTTCATCGGATATCGCCAGATGAATGCGCCGCTTCGGGATATCGATCTCGATGGTGTCGCCTTCTTCGACCAACCCGATGGTTCCGCCTTCCGCCGCCTCAGGCGAGACGTGGCCAATGGACAGACCCGACGAGCCACCGGAGAAGCGGCCATCGGTGATGAGCGCGCACGCCTTGCCCAGCCCCTTCGATTTCAGGTAGCTTGTGGGGTAAAGCATCTCCTGCATGCCGGGTCCGCCGCGCGGTCCTTCATAGCGGATCAGCACGATGTCGCCCTTGTTGATACGCCCGCGCAGGATGGCATCCACCGCCGTATCCTGACTCTCGAAAATGCGGGCAGGACCGGAAAACACCAGAATGGATTCGTCCACGCCCGCAGTCTTCACGATGCATCCGTCTTCGGCCAGATTGCCATAGAGCACCGCAAGGCCGCCGTCCTTCGAAAATGCATGCTCCGCGCTGCGGATAACACCATTTTCGCGGTCGGAGTCGAGTTCGTCCCAGCGCGATTCCTGGCTGAAGGCGACCTGCGTCGGCACTCCGCCCGGCGCGGCGCGGTAAAACTGGTGCACGCTCTCGCTGTTGGCGCGGGTGATGTCCCAACGATCGATAGCCGCGCCCAGCGTCGGGCTGTGAACCGTGGGATTACCCGAACGCAGCAACCCGGCCCTTTCGAGTTCACCGAGAATGGCGAAAATGCCGCCCGCCCGGTGAACATCCTCCATGTGCACGTCTCCGACAGCCGGAGCCACCTTGCACAGCACCGGCACCTGACGGGACAGGCGGTCGATATCGGCCATAGTGAAATCCACGCCGGCCTCGTTGGCCGCCGCCAGCAGGTGCAGCACGGTGTTGGTGGAGCCGCCCATCGAAATATCCAGCGCCATGGCGTTCTCAAACGCCTCGAACGTGGCGATGGAACGCGGCAGGACGGTATCGTCATCCTGCTCGTAATAACGACGCGCCAGATCCACGATGAGATGCCCCGCCTCGACGAACAGCCGCTTGCGGTCCGCGTGGGTGGCGAGCGTGGAACCGTTTCCGGGGAGCGACAGGCCGAGCGCCTCTGTGAGGCAGTTCATCGAGTTGGCCGTGAACATGCCGGAGCACGAACCGCAGGTCGGGCATGCCGAGCGTTCGATTGCATGCACATCGGCATCCGAAACGCTGTCATCGGCGGCGGCGACCATGGCATCGACGAGATCGAGCGCCTTCGTCACGCCGCGCAGCACCACCTTGCCCGCTTCCATCGGCCCGCCAGACACGAAAACCGACGGGATATTAAGGCGCAACGACGCCATCAGCATGCCGGGGGTGATCTTGTCGCAGTTGGAGATGCAGACCATCGCGTCGGCGCAGTGCGCGTTGACCATATACTCAACCGAATCGGCGATGATCTCACGCGAAGGCAGGCTGTAGAGCATGCCGTCATGCCCCATGGCGATGCCATCATCGACAGCAATGGTGTTGAATTCCTTGGCGACGCCACCGGCCTTTTCGATCTCGCGCGCCACGAGCTGGCCGAGATCCTTGAGGTGCACGTGGCCCGGCACGAATTGCGTGAACGAGTTGACCACCGCAATGATCGGTTTGCCGAAATCCTCGTCCTTCATGCCTGTCGCGCGCCAGAGACCGCGAGCGCCCGCCATGTTGCGTCCATGGGTGGTGGTTCGGGAACGATAGACAGGCATTCTGACCTCACAAAAGACATGCACGCCCAAAAAGTGTCTGCCTCACGGCGACATTGATGGCGGCATGGGTGCATACGCACGATACGTCTGATCGGCAGCGCCAGCTTGTCATTTGTTTTCGGGCGTGGCGTGCCGGCAATGGCTCGATTGCCGTTCCTCCCCGGTCAGGCGCATCGAAACATGCTGTTTATAACAATTTCATCGTAACGGAAACCGGCAGTTGAGGAAAACCAGCCATGCGCCAATGCTGCAGGCTTAAGCGCTGCAGACCACTTCCCCATTTCTCGGAAACGCGGAAGTGGCCCGGTTTTCCATTCCTCGGCGTGAGCAAAATGGCGGCCGGCGCAGATGTTTCCATCCGATCGAACACACTTCACCCACCAGGCATGCCGTATCAGTCCACAAGTTCCCACGTGACTTCGACGGAGGCGCGGAATGATTGCTCTCCCGCCTCTACAGGCACCGGCGCGCTGGGGGACAGCGAGTCCGCCCGTGCGGCCAGTGCAACGCCGCGCGGCTGAGGTGTCCAGCGGTGCGGGCCGGTTTCGATGGCCAATACCCGGCCAAGCTGGACGCCCGCGGCCTTGGCGAAGATGTCAGCCTTGCGGCGCGCGTCGGCAACGGCCTCGGCGCGGGCCTGATCCAGCAGCGGGGCGCTGTCCGCCACATCGAAGCTGATGCCGCCAATCTGGTTCGAACCTGTCGTGACGGCCGAATCGAGAATACCGCCGAGTTTCGACAATTCACGCACTCGCACGTTCAGCGTGTTGCGAGCCTCGTATCCCTCGATCTTCGGAGCCTCGCCGCCGTTGCGGCTGTAATTGTAGCGCGGCTGAACGGAGAACCCGCTCGTCGCGATGTCGCGCTTCTCAACAGCGGCCTCGCGCAGCGAGTTGATGACGGCTTCGGTCGCGGTGGTGTTTTCGGTCACGGCCTCACGCGCGGTTTTGGCCTGCGTGACCACGCCGATCACGATGCTGGCCGTATCCGGAACGGCTTCCATGATGCCTTCACCCGAAACGCTGATGACCCGCGGCGCGGAGGTGGTAGCTGCGGCGCTACCCTGCTGGGCCAGCGCCGCCAACGGCAGCGCGGCGAGCCCTACGATTGCGCCACCGGCGAAAGCAGCCAATGTCGCGGCGCGGACTCCGCGCGGCTTGCGTTCCGATCGAACCGTGAAAGCCATGAGACATCCTTCCTGCATCTGTTGCAATTCCCGCATCTGAGGCTTTGCCGTGCGGGGTGCGAGTCGCGCTTATCATGGCGCAAAAAGCCGTCATCGTCATCATTGCGCAGCGCCTGAACGGAACTGGCGCACGCGCGTTGATATGGAAACATCCTCATGCAAGGCAAAGCCCTTTTATGCGAGGAAAGCGCTTTATATCAACACTATGCAGCATTTCAGCGTTTAATGGCAATTTGGAGACGCCAACCTATTTCGGTGTAACGCGTTTTCTTCACGCAAAGCGGTATCCACTCTGCTTGAAAACGCTTTATACCCCTCCGAAGATGCCAATCGGCGGAAATCCTGAAAACGTGCGGGGAAATTGAAATGTCGCGCTGGCAATGGATATTGTCGCGTATCACGCGGCGCTTGTGGGTGCGGGCATCGCTGATTGGCGCGCTCGGAATCGTCGCCGCCGTGCTGTCGGCGGTTGTCGAGCCTTATATACCGTGGCAGCTTCCGGGCACGATCGGCGTCCATGCCGTTGACAGCATTCTGACGATCATCGCATCGAGCATGCTTGCGGTCACCACCTTCTCTCTCAGCGTTGTCACGTCGGCCTATGGCGCGGCGGCGAGCCAGGTGACGCCGCGCGCCACGCGGCTGTTGATCGAGGACCGGGTCACGCAGAACGTCCTCTCCACCTTCATTGGCTCATTCCTGTTCGCCATCGTCGGCATCGTGGTGCTGAAGACGGGCGCTTACGATGCGCGCGGGCGTGTGATTCTCTTCATCGTCACCATCGCCGTCATCGCGCTCATCGTGGTATCGTTGCTGCGCTGGATCGATCACCTGACGCGGCTTGGCCTCGTGCCGGAAACCACCAGCCGGGTGGAAGATGCAACACGGCGCGCCATCCGCAGTCGCCTCAGCCAGCCGTATCAGGGCGGCAAGCGGCTGGAAGGACTTCCGCCTTCCGCCGTTTCCGTTCTGGCGGGCGACGTGGGATATGTGCAGCATATCGATATGGCCGCATTGGCGGCACAATGCGAGGATGTCGACGCCGACATCTACGTGACCGCCCTGCCGGGTGCATTCCTTTATCCGGACACGCCGATTGCCTGGATCGGCTCATGTGCCAGCGCGGAAACCGATCAAAACGACGAGGACTTGCACGAAGAAGTGCGCAGTGCCTTCAGCATCGGGGCCGAGCGCAGTTTCGATCAGGATCCCCGTTTCGGGCTCGCCGTCATGAGCGAAATCGCCTCGCGGGCGCTGTCCCCGGCCACCAACGATCCCGGAACAGCCATTGACGTCATTGGCCGCCTGACGCGTCTTTTGACATTATGGGCCAAAGGCCCGCCCACCATTCCAGAGGACAAGATAGCCTATCCGCGCGTCTACGTGCAGCCGCTGCGGTCGCAGGACATGTTCGAGGACGCCTTCATGCTGCTGGCACGGGACGGTGCGGAACACGTCGAGGTGCAGATACGGCTGCAAAAGTCGCTGGGTGCGCTTGCACGGACGGGCGACAGCGACTTCCGCGAGGCCGCTCTCCAGCAGGCGGGACTGGCTTTGAGCCGCGCCGAAGCCGGTTTGTCCCTCGACTTTGACAAGCAGCGCGTCCGCGAAGCCGCGCATCGGGGCGGCGTGCTGGAAGGGCTGAACCACGCAAACGCCGCCGCCAACGGACAATAACGCGTTCCGGTTAGCGGTCTGCTCTTTGCGGCAAGCGGGTTATGGCACAGCGCGTGGAAGTGCGCTATTTCTGCCGCGAATGGTGGCTTTCTTCGCCCTGTTGCCGGCAAACTGGTGCATTGGCAACGAGTTCGTGGCATTGAAGCCTCTGGAGTGTCGTCGTCTCGGGCCGGGCGCTCGATGTTCTGGCTGCGCAATGCCGTGGCCGTGTTGACCGGATCGTGCCCGCTGCCAGCAGACGGACTTCCGATGAGCACATATAATCTGGAACACCTGTTTTCTCCCCGCTCCATCGCCATCGTTGCTGACGAGGGAGCCGACGCCGGGCTTGTCGACAAGCTGGCGCGCAACATTGCTGCCTCCGCATTCTCCGGGCAACGCGGGTTCGTTGGCCACGAGATCGATAAATCGGTCAACGGCAATCTGGCGGATTTCGAGCTGGCGCCATCACTCAAGGCGCTGACGTTCACTCCGGACCTCATCATTATCGCGTCGCCTGTGGGCGAGGTGCTGAACCGCGTCGCGGAAGCCGGCGCGAAAGGGGTGCATGGGGCGGTGATCGTGACGGAAGCGCTGGCGCACGACGCGGAGCTTCTCGCACGGGTGGAGGCGGTTGCGCGCAGCCATAGCCTGCGCCTCGTCGGCCCCAACAGCATCGGCATTATCGCGCCGCACGCGAAGTTGAATGCCAGCTTTGCCGGCAGCACACCCATCCCCGGCGATCTCGCGCTCATTACGCAATCCGGCGCGCTGGCGGCGGGCGTGATCGAATGGGCGACGACCAACGCCATTGGATTTTCCGCCGTCGCTTCCATAGGCGGACAGATCGATGTCGATTTCGGCGACCTGCTGGATTATTTCGCGCTCGACCGGCACACCCGCGCCATCCTGCTTTATGTGGAAACCGTGGAGGACGCGCGCAAATTTATGTCCGCCGCGCGCCTTGCCGCCCGTGCCAAGCCGGTGGTGGTGATCAAATCCGGCCGCCATGAAGACCGTCAAAAGGTGGCCGATACGCACACGGCTGCGCTCGCCACGCCGGATGCGGTCTACGACGCCGCGTTCAGGCGCGCGGGTCTGCTGCGCGTCATTGATCTTGACGAGTTGTTCGCCGCCGCCGAAACGCTGGGCCGGGTGCGGCCTTTCCTGGGCAAGCGGCTGGCCATCGTCACCAATGGCGGCGGCATCGGCAAGCTCACCGTCGACAGGCTGATCGATTTTGGCGGCGCGCTGGCGGAAATTTCACCCCTCACCCTTGAGGCGCTGGACAAGGATCTGCCACCCGGACGCTGGTCGCGCTCCAACCCCATCGATCTGGGCGGGGATGCCGACGCGGCGCGTTACGCCACCACCCTCCAGCACGTTCTTGCCGACCGCGCCAATGACGGCGTGCTGGTGCTGAACGTGCCGCTTGGGGCGGCATCGTCTGTGGATGTGGCGCGCGCGGTGATCGAGGCGGCCGCCACTTATCGCCGCCAGCGCCATTCCGCCAAGCCGATCCTCACCGTGTGGTACGGCGATGCAGGTGAGGCCAGCGACCAGTTCGCCGCGGCGCGCATCCCAAACTACGCCACGGAGGCGGAGGCCGTGCGCGGCTTCACCCATCTCGTGCGTTACCGGGAAGCTCTGAACCAGCTCATGGAGACGCCGCCGAGCCTGCCGGCGGACTTCAACCCCGACACCGCAGCCGCTCGCGGCGTCATCGACAGCGTGCTTGCGTCCGGACGAAACTGGCTTGACCCTGTTGAAACCGAAGCCCTGTTCGACGCCTATCAGATCCCGATCACGCCGGTACGTTCGGCGAAAAATGCCGATGAGGCCGTTGAAGCTGCCGAGCATTTCTTCGCGCAGGGCCTGCCGGTGGCGGTGAAGATTCTGTCGCCCGATGTCGTGCACAAGTCCGATATCGGCGGCGTGCGCCTCAACCTCGTCAACGGGCAGGCGGTGCGCGCGGCCACTGAGGAAATCCTTGAGCGCGCCGCGAGGCTACGTCCCGAAGCGCGTATTCACGGCGTCACCATCCACCCCATGATGGTGCGGCCCAAGGGCCGGGAGCTGATCGCGGGCATTGCCGACGATCCGGTGTTCGGGCCTGTTGTCGTGTTCGGGCGGGGCGGCACCGCCGTCGAGGTCATCAACGACCGCGCCATCGCCCTGCCGCCGCTCGATCTGCGGCTGGCGCATGACCTTATCTCCCGCACACGCGTCTCCCGTCGCCTCAAGGCGTATCGCGACGTGCCAGCGGCAGACGAGCGCGCCGTGGCTCTCACGCTGGTTAAGCTGGCGCAACTCGCCGCCGACCTGCCGGAGGTGCGTGAGATCGATATCAATCCCCTGCTCGCGGATCACACCGGCGTCATCGGCGTCGATGCGCGGGTGAAGATCGCTCCTGTGGTCGGCAAGGCCAAGGGGCCGTCGGGGCATCCGCGCTTCGCCATCCGCCCCTATCCGCAGGAGTGGGAGCGCCTGATGCGCCTGTCTGACGGCACGCCGATAACCATGCGTCCCGTGCGGCCAGAGGACGAGGAAATGTTCCGGCACTTCTTCACACAGGTCACGCCGGACGATCTGCGGCTGCGCTTCTTCACACCGATCAAGGATTTCAGCCACACATTTATCGCCCGGCTGACGCAGCTCGATTATGGCCGCGCCATGGCCTTCGTGGCGGTGGACAAGGCAACCGGCGAGATGCTCGGAGCCGTCCGCCTGCATGCCGATGCCAATTATGAAGCTGGCGAATACGGCATCATGACCCGCACGGATATGCGCGGCAAGGGTCTGGGCTGGCTGCTGATGAACTCCATCATCGAATATGCCCGCGCCGAGGGGCTAAAGGCGGTGGAAGCGCAGGTTCTGCGCGAGAACACCATGATGCTGGCGATGTGCGCCCAGCTCGGGTTCAAATCCCGCCCGGACCCGGACGACGCGGGCGTGCGGCTGGTCAGGCTCGATCTGTAAAGCGTCGCTGCCCACAACTGCTCTGGTGACAAACCGGCCGGGACAATGGGATAAGAAAGGGACGATCAACCGAGGTGACCGTCTCATGTCTCGCCCCTTTCAACTCGTGGATGTTTTTGGCTCCGGTGCATTCTCCGGCAATCCGCTTGCGGTCATCGCCGCCGCGCAGGATCTGACGACGGATGAAATGCAGCAGATCACACGCTGGTTCAACCTGTCGGAAACCACGTTCCTGCTACCGCCGACACAGCCGCAGGCTGACTATCGCGTCCGTATTTTCACGCTGGCACATGAGCTGCCATTTGCCGGTCATCCCACGCTGGGCAGCGCCCATGCATGGCTTGAGGCGGGCGGCACACCGCACAATGCCGATGTCATCATTCAGGAATGCGGTGCTGGCCTCGTGCCCATCCGGCGCGGACATGGCCGCCTCACGTTCGCCGCCCCGCCCCTGTTGCGCAGTGGCGAGCCGGAAGAGGCAGACCTCGCCTTCGTCGCCGAGGTGCTGCGCATACCGCGCACGGCGATCCGCGATGCCGCATGGGTGGACAACGGCCCCGGCTGGGTCGGTATCCTGCTTGACTCCGCCGAAGCCGTTCTCGCAATCGAGCCGGACCGCAATCCGTCACGTCGGATTGACGTTGGCATCGTCGGCCCGCACCCGGATGGCAGCGACGCGGCGTTCGAGGTTCGGGCGCTGTTCAGCGACGCCCATGGCGCGTTGATCGAAGACCCGGTGACCGGCAGCCTCAACGCTTCGCTCGGCCAGTGGCTGTTTGCGAGCGGGCGGGCGCAAGGCGCCTATGTCGCGGCGCAGGGCACGAAGATTGGCCGCAAGGGCCGCGTCTATGTCGAGCAGGATGACAGCGGACAAGTGTGGGTCGGCGGCTACAGCCACACCCTTTTCAGCGGCCAGCAAACGTAAAAAAATCCCGCCGGACGTTATGTCCGGCGGGATGCTTTGGCGGATAGGCGTGTCGATCAGTTGCGCGACTTGTCGACCAGCGCCTTTTCCTGAATCCACGGCATCATGGAACGCAGCTTCGCGCCGACTTCCTCGATCTGGTGGGCGGCGTTGCGGGCGCGGGTCGCCTTGAACGAGGTCTGGCTGACCTTGTTCTCCAGCATCCAGTCGCGCGTGAACTTGCCGGACTGGATGTCCTCAAGCACGCGCTTCATCTCGGCCTTCGTCTCCGGCGTGATGATGCGCGGGCCGGTGACGTACTCGCCATATTCAGCCGTGTTGGAGATGGAGTAGTTCATGTTGGCGATGCCGCCCTCGTAGATGAGGTCGACGATGAGCTTCGTCTCGTGCAGGCACTCGAAGTAAGCCATTTCCGGCGCGTAACCGGCTTCCACCAGCGTCTCAAAGCCGGCACGGATCAGTTCCACGAGGCCACCGCACAGCACGACCTGCTCGCCGAAGAGATCCGTCTCGCACTCTTCCTTGAAGGTCGTCTCGATGATGCCGGCGCGGCCGCCACCGTTTGCGGAAGCGTAGGACAGCGCGATGTCATGCGCGTTGCCGGTTGCGTCCTGAGCAATAGCGATCAGGGTCGGAACGCCGCCGCCGCGCTGGTACTCGGAACGCACGGTGTGGCCGGGGCCCTTGGGCGCAACCATCAGCACGTCGAGATCCTTGCGCGGCTCGATGAGGTTGAAGTGCACGTTGAGGCCGTGGGCGAACAGCAGCGCGGCGCCTTCCTTCAGGTTGTCGTGCAGGCTATCGTAGTAGATCTCTGCCTGCAGTTCGTCCGGCGTCAGCAGCATGACGACATCGGCCCACTTGGCTGCCTCGGCGGGGGTCAGCACCTTGAGGCCTTCTGCCTCGGCCTTCTTTGCCGAAGCGGAGCCTTCACGAAGGCCGACAGCGAGTTCCTTCACGCCGGAATCGCGCAGGTTGAGCGCATGGGCATGACCCTGGCTGCCATAGCCGATGATCGCGACCTTCTTGCCCTTGATGAGGTTGATGTCGGCGTCACGATCGTAATAAACACGCATAGTCTGCCCTTTCCCTGGCATTTTCGTCATGGAACCGCGCCTCCCGGGCCGGCTTCCATCCGCGGCTGGTCTTATTGTCCCGCCCTGCTGATAATGAGGCAGAGGCGGGACGGTCAAGAGGATTTCCGCGACCCGAAACAATCCGGTGACGCGGACGTGTTAGAATCTCCGTCATGCTGGTGCGGAACGGAAACCCGGTTGAAACGTCACCCCGCACCATCCATTGTCGATGCATGGATCAGAATGTGGCCAACGGCCGCAGGACCATGCTCAAGGGAGACAACAACATGACGGAAAACGCGGCCATCGGCACGCCTGAAGACATCCTCGCCTTCTGGCGCAACGCGGGACCGAAGCTGTGGTTCGCCGGTGACGACGCCTTCGACGCCGCCGTCCGTGAACGCTACCAGCCGTTGCTTGAAACGCTGGCGGACGAGCCGCATCTGCTCGAACGCGGTCATCCGTGGGAAACGCGCCCCGATGGTGCGCTGGCGCTCACCATCGCGCTGGACCAGTTCCCCCGGCAGATTTATCGCGGCACCGCCCGCGCGTTCGCAACCGATCCGCAGGCGCGCGCCGTGGCCAACCGTTCCCTCGCTGCCGGCTACGACCAGCGCGTGGAAACCGACCTGCGGGCGTTTTTCTATCTGCCGTTCATGCATTCCGAAAACCTTGCGGATCAGGATCGCTGCGTGGCGCTTTATGAGGCGCTCGGGAACGCGGAGGGGCTGGACTACGCACACATCCACCGCGACATCATCGTGAAGTTCGGCCGCTTCCCCCACCGCAACCCCGCGCTGGGCCGCGAAACGACGCCGGAGGAACAGGCGTTCCTCGACGCCGGCGGTTTCAAGGGCTGAACCTGTCTGGGCAAATTACAGCGCGTCGGCGCCGCGGCTCAACGCCGCGATGCCGGTGCGCGACACCTCGGCCAGCCCGCATTCGGTCATCAACTCGATGAACCGGCTAACCTCGTCCGACGAGCCGGTCAGCTCGAACACGAACGATTTCAGCGTCGCGTCAACGGTGCGCGCGCCGAAAGCCTGCGCCAGACGCAGCGCTTCCAGCCGCTGCTCGCCCTGCCCCACGACCTTGAGCAGCACCAGCTCGCGCTCCACCGCATCGCTTTCCACGGTGAGATCCGTCACCCGGTGAACCGGCACGAGGCGCGACAGTTGCGCCTTGATCTGCACGATCACCGCTGCCGTTCCAGCCGTGACGATGGTGATGCGCGACAGGTGCTTTTCGTGCTGGGTTTCGGAAACCGTCAGGCTCTCGATATTGTAGCCGCGCCCCGAAAACAGACCGGCAATGCGTGCCAGCACGCCGGGCTCGTTGTCGACGATCACCGCCAGCGTGTGGCGAAGAACCGGGGTCGGCGGCGGTGCGTCGGAATAGATCGATGACATGGGAAGGATTCCGGAAAGATGACTGCCGCCCGCAGGCCGGCTTGATAATGGCGATGGCACTCTGGAAGATGACATCTGAAACGATGTCACCTTGGGAGGCGTGATATGCTTCATGGCATTACCCTATCGGATCTGGCTCGCACAGGTCTCAGACCAGCGCCTTCCCCTTGTCGTCGATGACGGAGCCGATGTCGGCCACCGCGTCGCCGAGCAGGATTTCGTTGTGCGCCTTGCCCGAAGGGATCATCGGGAAGCAGTTTTCCGCCGGATCGACAAGGCAATCGAAAATAACGGGGCCGGGCGTGTCGATCATCCGGCGGATGGCGTCATCCAGCTCTTCCGCCTTGTCGCAGCGAATACCCGTGCCGCCGAATGCCTCCGCCAGCTTGACGAAATCAGGCAGCGCATCGGAATAGCTCTCCGAATAGCGCCCGCCATGCAGCAGCTCCTGCCACTGGCGCACCATGCCCATGTATTCGTTGTTCAGGATGAACACCTTCACCGGCAGGCGATATTGCAGTGCCGTCGACATCTCCTGAATGTTCATCTGGATGGATGCCTCGCCCGCCACATCGATGACGAGTGCATCGGGATGCGCGATCTGCACGCCGATGGCCGCCGGCAAGCCGTAACCCATGGTGCCAAGGCCGCCGGACGTCATGAAACGATTCGGCTCGTCGAAGTGCAGGAACTGCGCCGCCCACATCTGATGCTGCCCCACTTCCGTTGTGATGTAGCGGTCGCGGCCCTTGGTCAGCGCCTCAAGCCGCTCCAGTGCATACTGCGGCTTGATGAATTGGCCATCCTTGCGATAGGCGAGGCAGTTGCGCGCCCGCCAGCGGGCGATGTCTGCCCACCACGGCGCATGGCGCGACTTGTCGATGACCGGAGCGGTCTCCTTCCACACGCGCACCATCTCGTGCAGCACGTGGGCGCAGTCTCCGACGATGCCGATGTCCACCTTCACCGTCTTGTTGATGGAGGACGGGTCGATATCGATATGGATCTTGCGCGAGTGCGGCGCGAAGGCATCCAGCCGCCCCGTGATGCGATCGTCGAAGCGCGCGCCCACGGCAATGATGAGATCGGAATCGTGCATGGCGAGGTTGGCCTCGTAGGTGCCGTGCATGCCCAGCATCCCGAGGAACTGCGGATCAGATGCGGGAAACGCACCCAGACCCATCAGCGTGGACGTGACGGGGAAACCCGTCAGCGCCGCGAGTTCCCGCAGCAGCT
The DNA here is from genome assembly GCF_014195635.1 of Pseudochelatococcus contaminans. Taxonomy (GTDB): domain Bacteria; phylum Pseudomonadota; class Alphaproteobacteria; order Rhizobiales; family Beijerinckiaceae; genus Pseudochelatococcus; species Pseudochelatococcus contaminans. The sequence continues at coordinate 127,056 of NZ_JACICC010000005.1, forward strand.
TCGTCGCGCCCGAACCGGCATTGATGACGCCGCCGCCGGTGTAGAAGATGGGCCGCTGCGCCCGGGTCATCAGCTCGACCGCGGCGGCGATGCGGGCGGGATCGCCCTCCACCTTCGGCCGGTAGGTCTTGTGCTGATTGTCAGCCTGCCGCGCGTATGGGCCGCTTTCAAACTGGATGTTCTTCGGGATGTCGATCACCACCGGCCCCGGGCGGCCATTGCTGGCGACATAAAACGCCTCGTGCAGGATGCGCGGCAGATCCGCGATGTCCTTCACCAGATAGTTATGCTTGGTGCAGTGGCGCGTGATGCCAACGGTGTCCGCCTCCTGAAAGGCGTCGGAGCCGATGAGGTAGGTGGGCACCTGCCCCGTGATGACGACGAGCGGGATAGAATCGAGCATCGCATCGGTGAGGCCGGTGACGGCGTTCGTGGCACCGGGGCCAGACGTCACCAGCACGCAGCCGACCTTGCCGGTGGACCGGGCATAGCCCTCTGCCGCATGGACAGCCGCCTGCTCGTGACGTACGAGGATGTGATGAACCTTGTCCTGAAGGAAGAGCGCGTCATAGATCGGCAGGACAGCCCCGCCCGGATAGCCGAAAATGTGTTCGACCCCCTGATCCTGCAACGCACGGATGACCATCTCGGCCCCGGTAATCGTCTCACTCATCGCCGTCCTCCAAATAATTTGCCGGCGCAGGCTTGTTTGCTCTGGTGCGGCGCCGTCGTGGCTGGCGTCGTTCCGTTATTTTCGTTGGGTGTAACGTCTGATTGAGGCAACAAAAAAGGGCCCCGAAGGACCCTTGTGCGCCACCAACCGGACCTGCGGGTTATTCCCGCTCCGTCGATGGCGCTCCCGATACGATAAGGACGAACTGCATCACGTGCACACCTTCCTGAAAATTTCTAGAAACGTATTCCAGACGAAACGAACGGTCAAGCACGAACCTGCGAAAAATTCGAACCAAATGAAATTATCTTGCCGCGCCATGATCCAATCCGATGTCCACGGCAGGCGCGGACTGGAATGGACGGCTCGTCGAGATGAAGTCCACACCGGTTTCAGCCACAGTGGCAATCGTGTCCAGACGGATGCCGCCAGAGGCCTCCAGTCTGGCGCGGCCAGCCACGCGGCGCACAGCTTCGGCCATATCGGGAATGCTCATGTTATCGAGCATGATGACATCCGCCCCCGCCTCGACGGCCTCCGCCACCTGATCCAGACGGTCGCATTCCACCTCGATCCGGGTCAGCACCGGGGTTTGTTCGCGCGCGCGCCGCACTGCGTTGGCAATGCCGCCGCAAACCGCGATGTGGTTGTCCTTCAGCATCACACCGCTATCCAGCCCCAGCCGATGGTTGAGCGCGCCCCCGCAAACGGCGGCGTGCTTTTCCAGCATCCGCAGGCCAGGCGTCGTCTTGCGCGTGTCGAGCAGACGCGCCCGCGTGTGCGCGATGGCGCGCACGTAGCGCGCGGTTTCCGTGGCGATGCCGGACAGCCGCTGCACGATGTTGAGCGCAGTGCGCTCGGCCGTCAGCAGAGACCGCGCCGGACCGGAAACGACCGCAAGAGGCGCACCTGCCTCGACGGTTTCACCATCGCGGACGAGAACCTCGACTGTGACCGCCGAGTCGTAGTGCGTGAACACCAGCGCTGCGACCTCGATACCCGCGACGATCATCGGTTCACGCGCATTCATGTGAAATGTCGCGACAGCGTCCGAATCGATCATGAGCTGGGCGGTCAGATCGACGTGGCCGATGTCTTCCGCCAACCAGCCGTCAATCTGCTTCAGAACGCTGAACTTGTCGTACATGGCTGTATTCCGGCTTTTATCGTTCAGAATCACGCATTTCACAGGCCATAACGCTGCCGGGAATGCTGCTATGAGGCTCGCTAGCGTGCTATCTATAGCATCATCGTTTTTCATGCACTCGCCAATTCATACACCGGCCAAAAGACGACGCGTTCCCCGAACATGCCTGCCTCACCGCAAGATGCCTCACAATCCAGACACGACGCGCGCCACTCGCCCGCCCGCGACGAAAGCCTCACAATCGGGCTGAGTGCGGTGATTGTCGCCGTCACCGGGGACGATCCGAAGGTGCTTGTGGTGCGACGTCATGGCGGGCGTGATGCGCTGCCCTCCGGCCCGTTGGAGCGGGGCCACCGCACGCTGGAAACCGGCCTGCGCAATTGGGTGGAGCGCCAGACTTTGCAGAAGCTCGGCCACGTCGAGCAGCTATACACCTTCGGCGACCGAGACCGCAGCGAAACCGACGGCGACCACGCCACGAGGCGTTTGTCGGTGGCGTACCTTGCCCTTGTGCGTGAAGCACGCCCCGCCGGTGACGCCGGCACGGCCGGTGCCGATGCGGTGTGGACGAGCTGGTATCGCTTCTTTCCGTGGGAGGACTGGCGCGATGGCCGCCCGGCCATTCTCGATGTTCTGGAGCCTGCCTTGCGCACGTGGGCTGCCGCCGATGCGCGACATGCAACGAGGCGGTTGGAGCGTCTGTCACTGAATTTCGGCCTTGGCGACGAAGCGGAAGAGCGTACCGGGTGGAACGATGAGCGCACGCTGGAGCGCTATGAACTGCTCTACGAGGCCGGCCTTGTCGCCGAAGGGCGGCGGGATCGGGACAGCACGCCAGCCGTGCGCCACCAGATGGATACGGAAATGGCTGTCGATCATCGCCGCATGCTGGCGCTCGCCATCGCGCGACTGCGGGGAAAGATCAAGTACCGCCCCGTGGTGTTCGAGCTGATGCCGCCGAGTTTCACGCTGCTTCAGTTTCAGCGGACGGTCGAGGCGCTCTCGGGCGTGCGGCTGCACAAGCAGAATTTTCGCCGGCTGGTGGAGCAGCAGCGGCTCGTCGAGGAAACCGGCGAGACATCCGCCGAAACAGGCGGAAGACCGGCGCGGCTGGTGCGTTTTCGCCGGGAAGTGGTGTTGGAACGCCCTGCCCCCGGCGTGCGGCTGCCCATGGCAAGCAGCAAGCGCTGAACGCTCGATCTGATTTAGAACATTTCGGCATTTCGTTGAAACGCCGAAATGCTCTATCTTCTTGGTTTGACGCGTTTTCTTCACGCAAAGCGGTATCCACTTTGCTTGAAAACGCTTTAGAAAAACCAAAGCCGCCTCAAAAAAATCATGACGTTCTGTTGACAAACCCTTATGCTCAATTTTAGCATAATGGGGTGAGGCAGATTCTGACGCTCCGAATTCACCCATCAACGCAGCGCCATATGGCGGTGTGACACGTTCAATCACGTACCGGGCACTTCAGCCCGGTGTTTCTTTGACCCTAATTATGCTCAAATTGAGCACAAGGAAAAAATGCGATGGCCAATCTCAACTTCGCACCGCGTGAGGAAATCGCCCCTGTTTCTGTCCCCGCAAGACGGGATGACAATGTTTTTCCGCTGCCACACCTTTATGCGCGGGTTTCGAAACACCTGCTGCCAGGCGAATGGCCAGCGATCGCCCGCGACGTCGAGGCCATCGAGCGGCTGAAAAAACAGCGCAACGCGGTCGTGCTGGGGCACAACTATCAGGCGCCGGAAATCTTCAACACCGTGGCGGATATCGTGGGAGATAGCCTGGCGCTGGCCCGGGAAGCCGTGACGGTGGACGCCGATGTCATCGTGCTGGCGGGCGTGCACTTCATGGCGGAAACGGCCAAACTGCTCAATCCGTCGAAGACAGTGCTCATACCGGACTCCGATGCCGGCTGCTCGCTGGCTTCTTCCATCACAGGCGCGGATATTCGCCTGTTACGCCAGCGTTATCCGGGTGTGCCGGTCGTCACCTATGTCAACACGTCCGCCGAGGTCAAAGCGGAGAGCGATTATTGCTGCACATCCGGCAATGCCGTGAAGGTTGTTCGCCACGTGGCACGCGAATGGGGCGTCAACCGCATCCTGATGCTGCCGGACGAGTATCTAGCGCAGAACGTGCAGAAGGATGTTCCCGAAATCGAGCTGATCGCATGGAAGGGCCGCTGCGAGGTGCACGAGCGCTTCACGCCACAGGATATTCGCGACCTTCGCGACATCCACCCGGGTCTGGTGGTGCTGGCTCATCCCGAATGCCCGCCGGATGTGGTTGCGGAAGCCGATTTCGCCGGCTCCACCGCCGCCATGGCGGATTATGTCGGCGACCATAAACCCGGCCGCGTGGTGCTGATCACCGAATGCTCGATGGCTGACAACGTCTCCGTGAACCACCCGGACGTCGAATTTGTGCGGCCGTGCAACCTTTGCCCGCACATGCGGCGCATCACGCTGCCGAAAATCCGCCATGCGCTTGAAACGCTGGAAGGCGCGGTAGAGATCGACGCGGCTGTGGCCGACCGGGCGCGCGCCGCCGTGGAGCGCATGCTCGCCGTCCGCTAAAGCGTTTTCAGGCAAAGCAGATACCGCTTTTCGCGAAGAAAACGCGTCAAACCAATTAGATAGAGCATCTCTGAGCTTCAACGAAATGCTCTAATGGGAGAGATCACAATGCATAACGCTGATCGTGTGATCGTCGTCGGCGCGGGTATCGCCGGATTGGCGACCGCGCTGCGTCTTGCCCCCCTGCCGGTGACGTTAATCGCCGGCAAGCCGCTGGGTGAGGGCGCGGCGACCGCACTGGCGCAAGGTGGCATCGCGGCAGCCATCGGGCAGGACGATTGCGCCGCACTCCACGCCGAAGACACTGTGGCAGCGGGTGCCGGATTATCACGCCCGGATGTCGCGCTGCGCGTGGCCGAGGCGGCGGCCCCGGCGATCGACTGGCTCATCGGTCTATCCGCGCCCTTCGATCGAAACGACCGGGGCGAGCTGGCGCTTGGCCTCGAAGCCGCCCACTGCCGCCGTCGCATTGCCCATGCGGGCGGAGACAAGACCGGGCTGATGGTGCTGCAAGCGCTCATCCGCGCCGCCCGCGCCGCGCCGCATATCGCGATTATGGAAAACCTGCGTGTCATCGAACTGCTTCGCGATGACAGCGGCCAGATCGCAGGCATCGCCGCGACCACGGCGAACGCGGAAATCGCGCGATTCCCGGCGCGGGCGCTGGTGCTCGCCACCGGCGGCATTGGCGGTCTTTATGCCTCGACGACGAACCCACCCGGCGCCGTTGGGTCAGGGCTGGCGCTGGCGGCCCGTGCCGGTGCGGTGATGCGGGATATGGAGTTCGTGCAATTTCACCCCACTGCCATAGCGGCAGGTGCCCACCCCATGCCGCTGGCGACAGAAGCACTGCGCGGCGAAGGCGCAATCCTGATCGACGAGCGCGGCGAACGCTTTATGCAGGGCATACCGGGCGGCGAACTCGCCCCTCGGGATGTCGTGGCGCGCGCCATTCATCGCCAGATCGCGGCGGGGCACAGTGTTTCTCTCGATGCGCGCATCAGCGGGCTCGAACGCCGCTTCCCCGGCGTGGTCGCGCTGTGCCATGCAAACGGGATCGACCCCACCCGTCACCCGATCCCGGTGCGACCGGCGGCGCATTATCATATGGGCGGCATCGCCGTGAATGCGGCAGGTGCAAGTTCCGTTCCCGGCCTGTGGGCCTGCGGAGAGGTGGCTTCCACCGGCCTGCATGGAGGCAACCGCCTTGCCAGCAATTCACTGCTGGAAGCGCTCGCCTTCGCCCGCTGGATTGCCGAGGATATTCGCAGCGCCCCCAGCCGGCCGGCATCCGCACCGCTGCGGCTGAGCCGACGCGATGGGCCCGGCACAAGCGCCTTCGACGCATTGCGTGCGCTGATGGATTCAACCGTAGGCGTCGAAAGATATGCGGAGGGCTTAACGCATGTAGCAGGGTGGCTGCATCAGCTGGCCACGCAAGGCGACGACCGCGCAATCGTGGCCCTGATGATCGCTACCGGCGCGCTTTTGCGCGAAGAAAGCCGGGGCGGACATTACCGCACGGACTTCCCGCATCCCGCACCGGGTGCCATGCATAGCGAAACAACGCTGGATGCTACCTTGCGCATTGCCGCAGACATATCGGAAGCGAATACGGACCTGCGCGTCGCCTGATGGATAATCTTGCGTGACGGATCAAGCGTCCGATGCGTCCTCGTCCGGCGCATCGGCGTCCGCCACGTCGGTTTCGGCCGCCTTGCCTCGATAGCCTATGGCCAGCACATAAAGCTCGGATGAATCGCTACGGCTCGCCGCCGGTTTGACGTGACGCACCACGGCGAAGTCGCGCTTCATGTCGTTGAGCAGCGAGCCTTCCGTGCCGCCCTGAAGCACCTTGGCGAGAAAGATACCGCCCGGAGCGAGCACCTGCCGCGCAAAGTCGAGCGCGGTTTCGGCCAATCCCATGATGCGGAGATGATCGGTTTTCTTGTGCCCGGTCGCGTTGGCTGCCATGTCGGAGAGCACGACATTCGCGGGGCCGCCAAGCAACTCGATAAGCCGTGCGGGCGCTTCCGGCGCGAGGAAGTCGAGCTGGATGAAGTCGATACCGGGCATCGGCTCAATTTCCAGAAGGTCGATGCCGACGACCCGGCCTTTGCCGGTTTCGATACCAACCTTTTTCGCCGCTACCTGCGACCAGCCACCCGGCGCTGCTCCAAGATCGACAATGCGCTGCCCCGGTTTCAGCAGGCCGAATTTTTCATCGATCTCGATCAGCTTGAACGCCGCGCGCGAGCGATATCCTTCACGCCGGGCGCGCGCCACGTAGGGATCGTTCAACTGGCGTTCGAGCCAGCGTGCGGACGCGACGGAGCGCTTGGCCGCCGTCTTGACGCGCACTTTCAACGAGCGCGCTCCACTGCTGGAGGTGCCTTTTCCCGAACCGCTTTTGCCCTTGCCGCTGGCGCTCAACTCCACGGCCTCCTGTTCCAGACGTTATCTTCCCGCATCAGGTTGAGAAGGATGCCCTCGCGCAATCCCCTGTCCGCCACGCGCAGGCGCGGCGTGGGGAACGTCAGGCGAATAGCCTCCAGAATAGCGCATCCGGCCAGCACGAGATCCGCCCGATCCACACCGATGCAAGGATTCTCCACCCTTTGCGCATACGAACACGCAGCCAGAAAGTCGATGACATTGGACACGTCCTTGTCATCCATCCACAGCCCGTCCACCTGCCGCCGGTCATAGCGCGGCAGATCGAGATAAACCCCCGCAACGGTGGTAACCGTGCCGGACGTGCCCAGCAGATGAAAACCCGGCAGACGCGTCGCATGCCGCGCCTTGCGTGCGAAGGGTTCCAGCCCGGTTCTGACTTCCTCGACCATGGCGGCGAAGATATCCGGCGTCACCTCCACGCCTCCGAACCTCTCGGACAGCGTCACCACGCCGAGCGGCAACGATTCCCACGCTCTGACACGATGATCCTGCCCGGCCTTGGTGCCGGCGGCAGCATTGGTGGGGCGGTTCTGCTGCTGTCCGCCCCGGCGGCGCGCCGTGGTCCAGACCAGCTCCGTGGAGCCGCCGCCGATGTCGAAAACGATGACGCTTTCAGCCGAAGGATCCGCGAGGCCGGCGCAGCCCGCCACCGCCAGCAGCGCCTCGGTCTTGCGATCCACGATTTCCAGCGACAACCCGGTTTCGCTCGCAACGCGCTGCACGAAATCCTGCCCGTTGATAGCGGCGCGACATGCTTCCGTCGCGATGAGACGGGCGCGCCCGACACGGCGGGCATCCATCTTCGCCCGGCAAACTTTGAGCGCTTCGATGGCGCGGGCGATGGCGTCGTCGCCAAGGCGGTTGTAGCTGGTCAGCCCCTCGCCCAGCCGAACAATGCGGGAGAATGCATCAACCACGCGGAAACTGTCACGCGTCGGTTCCGCCACCAGCAGGCGGCAGTTGTTCGTTCCCAGATCGAGCGCCGCGTAGGCACGCGCGCCCCGCATGCCCCGGCGCTGCGCATGCGTCTTCTGCTGCCCGGGCGACCTCGCACCGGGCACATGTTTATCTACAACCGCGACCACACCGCGCTTCTGACAGTCATCAGCCAGCTCGGCCGTGGTCGCGCTATAGCTGCGAACAGCTTCATCGTCGACCGTCACGGCCCAAAATCCCGTCGAGGTGCGTCCAGGCCATCGAATCGGCCCTGCACCCCCAAATGGCAGGGAAAATCCCCACGTTCATCGTTGAAATCAGCGTACCAGCATGGACACAGGATGCAAAGCAGGAAGTTGCCGCACCCCGCCGCGCCAGGCAGCCTGAACCTCAGCGCGACGCGGCGTAGGTGCGCGCGGCTCTGCCGAAGGCGGCGAACAGCGCCGATGAGAGCGGATCGGACCATGCCCGCCATTCCGGATGCCATTGCACGGCAACCGCAAAGTGCCCTCGTGCGGCCGCAGCCTCCACATGGAAAGCCTCGACGAGACCATCCGGCGCACGCGCCTCCACGGCAAGCCCCGGCGCGAGCCTGTCGATTCCCTGATGGTGCAGCGAGTTCACGCGCGCGCGGGCGCTGCCAAGCAGCCCATTCAGGATGCCGCCCTCCACGAGTTCCACCTCATGGGCGGGGCCATACTCCGTTTCCACGTCGCCGTCCGGTTCCCGATGGTCGCCATACCCCTCAATGTCATGGACGTGCTGATGCAGCGTGCCGCCGAGAGCGACGTTCATCTCCTGAAACCCACGGCAGACGCCGAGCAGCGGCAGTCCCCTGTCCACTGCGGCGCGGATGAGCGGCAAGGACAGGTCATCGCGGCTCTGGTCCAGCAGTTTGTCATCGAAGTCCAGCCCGCTGCCGTAAATGGCCGGGTTAACGTTGGACGGGCTGCCCGGCAGGAAAACGCCGTCCAGCACCGCGAACAACCGCTCCAGATCCGGGGGCACCGCCGGCTGGCTGGCATCGACGGCCGAGAGCGTTCCGGGGAGAATAACGACCTGCGCATCCGCACCATGCGCCACGGCATAGAGGTACTTTTCCTGCACCCTGTGCCACACATGCTTGTGGCTTGGCTTGACATCGGCAATTGCCCCGATCAACGGACGCATGGCCAGCTCCCTCAGATTACAGTCATCACCCCCTGAACGAGGGCCAGAACGAAGCCCGCACTCAGGCTTACGCTGATCGCACCCATCACGAGGCCGCACGCCACCACCAACCCGTCCCGCTCCGCCAAACCGAGGCCGATCAGACAGGTGGCAATTCCCGGCGGTATCTGACCGACGAACGGGGGCGCCGTCAACACGCTTATCGACACCAGCAACAGCGCTATGCCGACAAGACGCAGGCGGAACGGCGTGCCGAAAAACACCATCCGCCGCCGCGACCATTGCTCCAGCCGCTTGATGTATGGCAACGCCTTGCTGACGGCGCGCGCCACATCAGCCCTCGCAACCGATTTGCCCAGCAGGCGCGCAGGCACCCACGGCGCGGTGCGCCCCACGACGATCTGCAACGCCAGCGCCACCAGCAAAAGCCCGCAGATGGTTGGAATGGGCGGCGGCATCGGCAGGCAATTGGGCAACCCCAGAAGCACGATCAACACGCCGAACGTCTGCGGCCCGAGAGCCTGCATCAATTCGTCGAGTGTCAGCCGCTCGCCCTCGCCATGCGCGAGCGCGACCAGAACGGATGAGGTGCGGAGGCCATTCCGGGACAGGACGAACACCAGTGTTGGAAAAACATGGAACCGGTGCAAACCGGAAGCGAGATGCATAGACCATGCCGCGACAACGGCCAAGACATATCATACAAGAGAGATCATATCAGAACGCGCATGATTCACGAGAACCGTCATCGCGGCTGACCGCATTGGTTATTACGGGTCGGTCACTGCATTCGCTGTCGCTGCTGCCATGGTGAGGTCGGCGACTGAAATTCGTGGTATGTCCGGCTGGCCGATTCATCAAAATACAGAGATCGCATGTCCGTCAGCACCGTCCATTCCCGCCGTCTCGAAAGTGTTTCTCTGGCACTGCTCGCTGCCCTTCCGGTGCTGATGGCAATCGCCAACCGTTCGGCGGCAGCCGTGATAACCATCGCGGGCGTGCTGTCGCTGGTCGCTTTCGTCGCGCGGGGCGAACGGCTGCGTGATGCATTGCCGCCGCGTGGACCGGCGCTTTATGCCGGGCTCGCCTTTATCGGCTGGGCCATCGTATCGCTGCTCTGGAGCCATGCGCCTCGCACATCGCTGTTCGTGATGGCTGAGGCAGGTTTGCCGTTCATCGGCGGCGTCCTGTTGCTGTTGACGCTGCCGGCGCAATGGCCCGCAAGGTTCATCAAAGCGGCGGCATTGGCATTCGCGGCAGCGTGCATTCTCATCATCGTGGAACTGTTGCTCGGCCTTGCATCGCGCGAGGCGCTGGGACTTCGCGCACAGACATTCATCTTCAACCGCCCTGTGATGCTGCTGCTTATGCTGTTCTTCCCCCTGTCCATCCATATGGTGCGTGCGGGCTGGCGAGCGTGGGCTTTCGTGCTGGGTGCGTTGCTGATCGTCACCATTGAAATCGCAACATCCGGCGCGGCGATGCTGGGGCTACTGCTATCCGCGCCGGCTTTTCTCGTCGCCCTCTGGAGCAGGCGTCTGGGCATGATCATCGCGGCGGCGATGCTGGGTGGCAGCCTGCTCCTCGCACCTGTGAAGGGAGACCTCCTCGATGCGCTGATGCCTCCCCGGCTTATCGAGCGTCTCGAATCCGTCCATGCCGCGGATCGCATCGAGATCTGGCAGGATTTTGCCGCTGCCCTGCACCAGCGCCCGCTCACCGGCGCAGGGTTCGGAACCAGCGCCAGAATGGCGGAGGCCCCCTTCGCGGCCGACCTGCCGCCAGACCGCGGACGGCTGCTGGCCGCCGGCCACCCGCATGACGGCTTCTTGCAGATATGGGCTGAACTTGGGTTTATCGGCGCCATCCTCGCAGCACTGTGCGGCTATTTCATATTGCGCGCCCTCGCCCGCCGTGACGACCGCATGGTGGCTGCCGGTGTCGCAAGCATGGTTGCGGCGGCGGCAGTGGTCAGCGTTTTTCACGGCGCGTGGCAGGGGTGGTGGGTCGGCGCGCTGATGGCAACCACCGTTTGGTGCAGCCGGCAAACCGCTCCCTCGCCGGCATCACGCCAACCGAAAATCCCATAAAAAAACCCGCCGACAACATCGGCGGGTCCAGTCGATCATAAGTCGTTATGACGGCAAAAGCGATCACAACCCTTCGAACAGCGGCGTCGACAGATAGCGCTCGGCGAACGACGGGATGATGATCACGATGGTCTTGCCGGCAAGCTCCGGACGGACGCCGATCTCCACAGCCGCCGCAATCGCCGCACCGGACGAAATACCGACCGGAATGCCCTCAAGCCGCGCCAGCAGACGGGCGTGATCGAATGCCGTCTGGTTGCCCACGGTCACGACTTCGTCGATGACGCTGCGGTCCAGAATCGGCGGCACGAAACCGGGGCCGATGCCCTGAATCTTGTGCGGGCCCGGCGCGCCGCCAGACAATACCGGCGAATCTTCCGGCTCCACCGCAATAACGCGCACTTCCGGCTTGCGGCCCTTCAGCACCTGACCGACGCCCGTGATGGTGCCGCCAGTGCCGACACCGGACACCAACACATCGACGTTGCCGTCGGTATCGTTCCAGATTTCCTCCGCCGTCGTGCGGCGATGGATGTCCGGGTTGGCGGGATTGGCGAACTGCTGCGGAATGACGGAACCCGGAATAGCCGCTTTCAGCTCCTCGGCGCGGGCGATGGCGCCCTTCATGCCCTGTGCGCCCGGCGTCAGCTCAAGCTCGGCGCCAAGCAGGGAAAGCATCTTGCGCCGCTCGATGGACATCGTTTCCGGCATCACGATGATGAGGCGATAGCCGCGCGCCGCCGCGACGAAAGCCAGCGCGATGCCGGTGTTGCCGGACGTCGGCTCGATGATGGTGCCGCCCGGCTGCAGAACGCCAGCCTGCTCCAGCGCGTCGATCAGCGCCACGCCGATACGATCCTTGACGCTTGAGATGGGGTTGAAGAATTCGAGCTTGGCCAGCAGATGCGCCTTGACGCCCTTATCGGCCTCAAGCCGCTTGAGACGCACGAGCGGGGTGTCGCCGATCGTCTCGGTGATGGAGCCGTAAACGCGTCCCCTGCCGGGTTTTTTGTCGCCGCTTGTGTTGTCGGTCGAAGCCATGCATCCCTCTCCTGTTGATAACCGGCCATTGTCTTGCGCTCACAGCCCGTGTTCGGAAAACCGGATGCGCATGATGAGCCTGGCGGGATAAAACGATATCCGATGGTTGAAAATTCGTGCCGATCAGATGATGAAGTCGCTCGCCAGCTCGGGCGTGGATACCTTTTCGGCCTTCTCCGCATTCCGGCAGATATCTTCCACGCTCACCGAATCGAGCTGGGCCAGAAACACTTCGGAGGCGCTGCGCACCACGGGGCCGATGACCTGCTCCACAAGCGCCGAATCCGGCACTGGCGGCAGGCTTTCATCGGAGGAAGCCGCCATGGCGGCGCGCACGATATCGCCTGCGCTGATGCGGCGGCGTTCGCGCGCCAGCTCATATCCGCCGCGCGGACCCCGCACACCCTTGAGGATGCCGGCCCGAACAAGCTGTTGCAGCACCGTTTCCAGATGCCGGGGCGGCAGATGATGACGGGCTGCCAGAAATTTGGCCGCCACAGGAGTAGGCCGCGCATGGATGGCGACATCCACCACAGCCGCGATGGCCAACAGACTGCGACGGGATAGCAGATACATCGGGTTTCCTTGCCTCTTGCCTATCGACGCTTTCCGGGGCACCCCGCGATGGGGGAATGAAGACCGATGCACCGGCACGTCGCGTAACGATCGCCCGGTCAAATTTATCGGAGTTATAGGGAATTAAAAGCCTTTTCCGGAATTTTTCTGTAAGTATTTCACAAAGCACGGACAATACGTTACCGCGCGGGCCTGTTTTTCCCAATTATGGGAAATCAGACACCTGTCGAGCCGAATCCGCCCGTTCCCCGTTCTGTCTCGCCGAGATCGTCAGCCAGCTTCACCGTCACACGCGTCACCGGAGATACGATGAGCTGGGCTATGCGCAAACCGCGCGTCACTGTGAAAGGTTCCGTGCCCGTGTTGATCAGGATGACGGCCACCTCGCCGCGATAGTCCGAATCGATTGTGCCGGGCGCATTGAGCACGGTCACGCCGTGTTTCAGCGCCAGCCCGGAGCGCGGACGCACCTGCCCCTCCGTTCCCGGCGGCAGCGCGATCACCAGCCCGGTCGGCACCAGTCCCCGTCCGCCCGGCGGAATGACCACCGGCGCATCCGGATCGACCGCGGCGGACAGATCAAGCCCTGCCGCTTCCGTGCTCGCATAAGCCGGCAGCGGCAAGCCGTCGGCATGGGGCAACTGGCGCAGTTGAAGCACGAAGCTCATGGTGTGTCCTCTCTCAAGCGTTCTGCCGCACGGGCGACGAGCCTGCGCGCGACTTCAGATTTGTCCATCGTCGGCCAGCTTTCGATACCTTCCTCACTGATGAGATGAACAGTGTTGCTGCCGCCGCCCATGACGCCCGTTCCCTTGCCGACATCGTTGGCGACAATCCAGTCGCAACCCTTGCGCGCGAGTTTTGCACGGGCATGCTCAAGCACGGTATCGGTTTCGGCCGCAAACCCCACCACAAGGCGCGGGCGCGGAGACCCCTTGGCGACAGTGGCGAGAATATCCGGGTTCTCAACCAGCGAAAGCTGCGGCACCGGCCCCTTGCCCTTCTTGATCTTGGCGTCCGCCTCCTCGGCCGCGCGCCAGTCAGCGACGGCTGCGGCGAAAATTGCGAGATCGACCGGCAGATTTTCAAGCACCGCTGCCAGCATTTCCCGCGCGGTCGACACCCGGCGCACGCGCACACCCGGTGGATCGGGAAGATTCACCGGCCCGCTGACGAGGATCACTTCCGCCCCTGCCTCGGCCGCCGCTGCTGCGATGGCGTGCCCCTGCTTTCCGGACGAGCGGTTGGCGATGTAACGCACAGGATCAATCGGCTCATGCGTCGGGCCGGAGGTGACGAGGACGCGCTTGCCGGCCAAAGGCAGTAGCGCCAATTTCCGCGCCGCATCGTCTGCCGGCGACAGCAACAACCTGGCGGGTGACAGCAGCGACTCAACGGCCGCCAGAATTTCCATCGGTTCGGCCATGCGGCCCAACCCCGATTCCCCGCGCTCCGCCATCGCGCCGCTATTAGGCCCGACGAAATGCACGCCGTCGCCACGCAAGGTCTCGACATTGCGAACCGTCGCCGGGTGCGCCCACATGCGCGGGTTCATCGCGGGCGCAACCAGAATTGGCGTGTCCGTGGCCAGCAGCGCGGTAGAGGCAAGATCATCGCCAAATCCGTTGGCCGCCTTGGCCAGCAGATCAGCGGTAGCCGGTGCAACGACGATCAGGTCGCTCGACCGCGACAACGCGATATGGCCAATATCCGCCTCGTCGGTGAGCGAGAACAGATCGGTATAGGCTTTCTCACCGGAGAGGCTAGCCACCGACAGCGGCGTGACGAATTCGGTCGCGGCTTTCGTCAGAATGGCGCGGACGGCAAAGCCGCGGTCTTTCGCGCGGCGGATCAGCTCCAGCACCTTATAGGCAGCGATGCCGCCGCCGATAATAATAAGCAGGCTTTTCCCTGCGAAGGGCTTTGCGTCCTGCGTGGCGCCATCGTTTGGCGCTTGCTCGCCCGAAAGGTGTTCGTCTGACATATCCGGCTCCCCCTGCGCTTGTGAGCGTTTCCGTGGTCCATTTCAATCAGGACGTGCACTCTCAATTCTATATTTTACCGCAACGTGCGTTCAACGCGATGGATCGGCTTGAACGCAAACCGCTCTAAAACAGCGAGATCAGCAGCAACACCGCGATGACCCACAGCGCGGTCGTGATGCCACGATTGCCCCGCGCTTCGGCCTTGCCGATGGAACGCGTGCTTTCCGGCGACAGGCGAAAGCCATGATCGACTGCGTGCTCGAACCTCGCGAAAACACGCTCGCCGCGCGCCAGCAGGCTGGGCAACCGCGTAACGACTCCGCCCAGATCCTGCGCGCCGCGCCCTGCATCGGCGATGATGCCGGCGGGGCCAAGGTTGCGCTCGATCCACTCGCGCACCACCGGCTCGGCCGTTCCCCACATATCGAGATGCGGATCGAGCTTGCGCGCCACGCCCTCCACGACGACCATGGTCTTTTGCAGCATGACGAGTTCGGTGCGGGTCTCCATGTCGAACAGCGCCGTGACCTCGAACAGCAGCGTCAGCAGCTTAGCCATCGATATTTCGTCGGCGCGGCGGTTATGGATCGGCTCGCCGATGGCGCGGATGGCCTGCGCGAAATCATCCACCGAATGGTGCGGCGGCACATAGCCGGCCTCGAAATGCACCTGCGCCGTGCGGCGATAGTCCCGGGTGATGAAGCCGAGCAGGATTTCCGCCAGAAAACGCCGTTCACGCCGCCCCAGCCTGCCCATGATGCCGCAATCCACGGCCACCAGCCGCCCTTCCGGGTCAACGAACAGGTTGCCGGGGTGCATGTCGGCGTGGAAAAAGCCGTCGCGCAGCGCATGTCGCAGGAACGACTGGATCACCACCCGCGCCAGCGCAACCTTGTCGTGCCCCGCCGCCTCGATGGCCGGGATGTCGGACAGCGGAATGCCATCCACCCAGCTACTGGTCATCACATCGCGGCCGGTTGCATCCCACTCCACAAGCGGCACGCGGAACTCGGGATCGTCACGCGTGTTTTCGCCCATCTCGGAGAGCGCGGCGGCCTCCAGGCGCAGATCCATCTCCATGGTGACGGAACGGGCCAGCGTCTCCACCACCTCGACCGGCCGCAGCCGGCGCGTATCCGGCAGCACGCGCTGGATGAGATCGGCGGCAAAACGCATGGACCCGAGATCGCGCGCGAACCGCTCGCGCACGCCGGGCCGCAACACCTTCACCGCCACCTGCTCCTCGCCCACCGTCAGCCGGGCACGGTGCACCTGCGCGATGGAGGCCGCGGCAATCGGAGGGCCGAATTCCAAAAATGCCTTGGAAACCGGCACGCCCAGAGTATTCTCGATGATCTTCTCGGCGACCTTTTGGTCGAAAGGCGGCATCTTGTCCTGCAAGGACTCGAGATCGCGCGCCGCCCGTGTTCCGACCACATCGGGACGCGTCGCCAGGAACTGTCCGAACTTCACATATGACGGCCCGAGACGCCGCAATGCCACCGCCAGCCGTTCAGCGCCGCCGC
This sequence comes from Pseudochelatococcus contaminans, assembly GCF_014195635.1. Lineage (GTDB taxonomy): Bacteria > Pseudomonadota > Alphaproteobacteria > Rhizobiales > Beijerinckiaceae > Pseudochelatococcus > Pseudochelatococcus contaminans. The sequence goes on from NZ_JACICC010000005.1 coordinate 143,239, forward strand.
CGGCGTTGCGCCTTTCGATGATACGAGCGGCGCGGATGCCAAACCGCGCGAATGGCGGCAGGTCATCGGTCTCGACGAGGCCGAGCGCTCCCTCGCGGGCGAGCACGAACCCCACCCGCGAAAGGCGCGTCAGGTGGACGATGGCGCTGATCATGCGGGGCTCATACCTTCCAGCCGGAGTGAATGGCGACGATGCCGCCGCTTAACGGGCGATAACTCGCCCGCGCGAAACCGGCCTCGGTGATCATGTCCGTGAAGGCATCCGGCGTGGGGAACTTGCGGATCGACTCCACCAGATAGCGATAAGGCTCACCGTCTCCGGTGACGAGGCGGCCAAGCCCGGGAATCACGTTGAATGAATAAGCGTCGTAGAACGCATCCAGCAGCGGCACGTCGACGCGGCTGAACTCAAGGCACAGGAAGCGCCCGCCGCGCCGCAGCACGCGATAGGCCTCACGCAGCGCAGCCGGAATGTCGGGCACGTTGCGGATGCCGAAGGCAATCGTATAAGCGTCATAGGTTGACGAAGGCAGCGGCAAGGTTTCGGCATTCCCCTGCACGAAACGCAACCGCTCACCGTACTTGTCGCCCGCTCGCTCGCGGCCCACGCGCAGCATATCGCCGTTGATGTCGAGGATGGTTACCGCGGTGCGCGGACCACCCGCCTGCAGCACCCGGAATGCGATATCGCCGGTGCCGCCAGCCACATCCAGATGGTGAAATGCGTGGTGGTGCGGCGGCCGCAGCATGGAGATGAGCGCGTCCTTCCACAGCCTGTGCATGCCGGCGGACATCAGATCGTTCATCAGGTCATAGCGATCGGCCACCTTGTGAAACACGTCGTCCACAAGGCCCTGCTTGCGCGCCAGCGGCACATCCCTGAAGCCGAAATGGGTCGTCTCTTCGCTCGTCATTCCATTCATCCTGCTTCGCCAGCCCCACAGCCGCCGATCCATGCTGTCGCGGACCATAGCGAATGCGTTACGGCTTCGCTATGGTCATGTCGATAACCGAGAATGCGGCATTCTACAAATTTGGCCGATATATCCCATTATCATCCTGCCACTCGCCACCCCGTTCACGAAGAGTATCCCCGCCATGCCGGAATTGCCGGAAGTCGAAACCGTCCGACGCGGCCTTGAACCTGTGATGAAGGACGCGCGCTTCACGCTGGTAGAGCAGCGCCGCCCCGATCTGCGCTTTCCCTTCCCCGATCAATTCACCCAGCGCCTGCAGGGACGCACGGTCACGGCGCTGACACGGCGGGCGAAATATCTGGTAGCGGATATGGACGGCGACGACCTGCTCGTCATGCATCTGGGCATGAGCGGCCGCTTCCTGATCGAGAACGGATCGGATGACCGGGACGGCCCCGGCCATTTCCACGCCGAGACCGGCGGCAATTCGGCGCACGACCATGTCGTGTTTCACCTCTCGAACGGCGCGCGCATTACCTATAACGACACGCGGCGATTCGGTTTCATGCTGCTTGTGCCCGTTGCGGAAAGGCTGACGCATGCCGTCTTCCGCCATGTCGGAATCGAGCCTCTCGGCAATGAACTGGGAGCGGAAACGCTGGCGCGTCTTTTCGCAGGCAAGCGCGCACCACTGAAGGCCGCGCTGCTCGATCAGCGTCTCATTGCTGGGCTGGGCAACATCTACGTTTGCGAAGCCCTGCATAGGTCTGGCCTGTCTCCCGAGCGCGCCGCCGGCTCCATTGTCATGCCTGATGGACGACCCACGGACGACGCGCGGCGCCTGGCCACCGCCATACGCGACGTATTGACCGACGCTATTGCCGCCGGCGGCTCCACCCTGCGTGACTATGCGCAGGCCGATGGCTCACTTGGCTATTTCCAGCACACATTCCGCGTCTACGACAGAGAGGGCCTGCCCTGCCCGACGCCCGGATGTTCGGGCCATGTGGAACGCATTGTGCAATCCGGCCGTTCAACGTTCTTCTGCCGCTCCTGCCAGACATAAAGCGAGTGCAGAGTATGCTTTCATAATGCCGGAGACAGCTTAAATCCGATATCGAAGATGGCTTGTTTCTCAGCAGGGGAAGCCGAAAAGCTGTAACCGTCAAGCTTTCACGGAACCCCTGCCTTTCAAGAACGTTGACCTGTCAGTGAAGCAGCGCAAAGCCGCACAGAACGGGATGACGAGTGACAGCAATGCCTAAATCCAACAGCAGATCTGCTACGAAGCACAACGATTCGACAGAACCGGCAAACAACCGTTCAATTGCGAGTTCAGCAGCAGCAACCGACAGGCCGGTAAAAACCGCAAAATCCACCGCTACACGGGGATTTGCCTCTATGGACCCGGAAAAGCAGCGCGCTATAGCGTCCAAGGGCGGTCAGAGCGTGCCGGATGAAAAACGCAGTTTCTCGCAGAACCGCAAGCTGGCGTCCGAAGCCGGCCGCAAGGGCGGTCGCAGCGTACCGGACGAAAAGCGCAGCTTCTCCCGCGATCCAAACCTCGCCGCTGAAGCAGGCCGGAAAGGCGGCCAGTCACCGGCGAAAACGGAATAGACTTGTTTCATCTAAGTCAGAAAAACCAAAAGGCAGAATGATCGCAGACAGGATGTTTGCAGATTTTCGGTTCGTAAAGGACTCTCTAAAAATCTGCAAACCTGAATTCGTCATGCTGGTTTACTGTCCAAGGCGCTGGCGGTTCATCCTTATTTCAACGACAAGGCCGTCCGCCTGCCAATCAAACTGCACCGCCCCCTCAAGTTGACCGAGGATCGTACGTTTGATGAGCGTCGAACCGAATCCAAAATTCTGCGGCGGGGCGCTGAGGCATGGCCCACCACCTTCGCGCCATGACAACACACAGTCGCGGCCCTCGAATCGGCAATCGATGCCGACGCGGCCGCCGGGTATCGACAGTGCACCATATTTAACAGCGTTGGTCGCCAGCTCGTGCAGTACAAGCCCCAATGCCGTGAGACTGCCCTGCCCCAAAACCGGCTGATCGTTCGGTATCAGCATCGTGTCGGCAAGATCGATACGATCATCACCATCGCTGTAAGGCGCGGCGACCACCTTCACCAATGCCCTGAACTGGTCGGAGAACGATACAAACGTGTGCCCGACAAGATGATCGCTCGCTCCCTGATGCACGATGCCCTGCGCGCGGCCCAGCGCTTCAAGCCGCCCCCGCACCTTGAGGGCCATTTCCTGCGGTGTGGCGGCCGTGCGGGCTGACGCGCTGACGATGCCGCTGGCCACCGTGAGAATGTTGCCGATACGATGACGCATTTCGCGCACCAGAAGCTCCTGCACCTCCAGGGCCTCTTTGAGCGCACGCTTGTCACGGATCATTTTCAGGGCAATGCCGGCAAAGCTGGCCAATTCGCCCAGCACCCGTGCGTCGACACCATCGAACTGGCGATCTTCATCATGGGAAATCACCCACAACGCACCGAGCGGCCGATCCCCCGCCAGGTAGATCGGCACAAGCAGGGCCTCATGGTTAACGATGCCCGGCAGCGCGTAGTCAGCACAGATCAGTTCGGGAAAGGCGATCAGGATCGGCCCGCCCTCATCGATGCATATACCGCAAGGGCTGGCCTGTCGCGGTGTCGTGCGCCCGATAAACGGCTTGCACGCGCCTGTCACGTAGTGCCAGCGGAAAACGTCCCCCTCCGGCGAGTCAGGTTCGTGCAGGCTGATCCCGGAAGAATGCGCGCCGCTGATGCGCAATGCCTTGTCGACCAGATATGTCAGGAACGAATCCGGTTGCTCCAGCATTTGCCATGCCAGATCTTGCAACGCATGAACTTCTTCGCGCGGGTCCAGCGCCCTGCGCGGGCGCGTCATCAACTGGTGCGTGATGACGGCCCCGACATGAAACGGCTCGATCCCGGGCGACAGCAACGACGCATGACCGGCGCCCATACTTTTCTACTCCGCCCCCGCACGCATGCCTGTGGAGCAATGATTTGCTACCATGGCATTCCATCCGTTTGCACGGGGGCTGTCAAGAGACACCTTGTATCAGGCAACAATGCGGCCCCGGTGTCAAATCTGCAGACCGCCATCCTGCGTCGGCGGCTCCGCATGGCCGACCACCCGCAGGATATGAGGCAGATCATGCCGCACCAGCCGCTCGACAGTATCGACCTGCGCATGAACATCCGCGATATTGAGCATAGGATCGGCAAGGCAGTGATAATTGACGACAAGACCACCCGGTGTCTCACGCACCCTGACCTGATGAACGTCATGGATTGAACGCGTTTCCGCAGAGCGGCGGCGCAACGCTTCCGTCACCACCTCCACCACGTCGGCGGAAGCATCCTGTCCTTCGAGCGGCTCGATCTCCAGCGGCTCGATATGCGTCTCGACTTCGGTTTCCGCCCCGAACTCTTCCCGCAACGCTGCTTCCAATCGGGTAGCGACCACATGAGCCTCGCCCAGCGTGGCGCGACCGTCGATCTCAAGGTCGAGGCTGATCGAAAGCCGCCCGTTGATGCTCTGCACCGTGACGTGATGCACGGGAATATGGTTGCGATGCGCGATGAGCCAGACGCGCTCCTGCACGGTTTCGGAATTAAGCTGCACGGGATTGGCCGTGACGGTAAAGGCCGACCCCGGCAACTCCCGCGCCAACACGTCCGTCACCTGCTCGCGGATGGCGCGCACGCGTTCCAGCGGCAGTGTGCGCGACACGTCAACCTCGACATCACCAAGAAAGCCGGAGCCGGACGGACGCACCTTCACCCCATTCACGGCGACCACACCCGGCACCTTGAGGCTTATCGCCGAAACATTCTCCGCCACGCCCTGCGGCGCGGTATCCAGCAGGTTCGCGATGGTGCGACGGGCCAGCCCGAAGCCGGCAATGGCGATATAAACCGAAACACCGATAGCAATCAGCGCATCCGCCGCCTGATAACCGAGCGCGGCAAGGCCAAGTGCAATCAGCACGAAAATGGAGTTTACGAGGTCGGAAGAGAAGTGCAGCGCATCGGCTTCAAGCGCCTCGCTGCCGGTTTCCTTCGCCACCTTTTTCAACGTCCACCAGCGCCAGCCGTCCACAATGATCGCACCGACAAGGATGCCCGCGGCAAGCCAGCTCGGCTGCACATCATCGGCTCCCGACGCCAGACGGCGCACACCCTCAAAAGCCACGACGCCGGATAACAGAAAGAGAAACGCCGTCTCGGCAAGCGCCGACATGGATTCGAACTTGCCGTGACCATAATGGTGCTTGTCATCGGCAGGCTTGTGCGCCTCACGCAACGCCAGCCACGTCAATGTTGTCGCCCCGACATCCAGAAGGCTGTTGGCAGCATCGGAAAGCAGCGCCAGCGAACCCGTCATAAAACCGGCAATCGCCTTGGCGACCATCAGAAGAGCGCTGACCAGAATCGAAATGAATGCAACGCGTTCCTTGCGTCTTTCAAGCGCCGCCCGATCATCGATCTGCTGACCGTTCGTCATACTTCTTCTCCCGCCAACCAATGGCCTGCTTTTACCCGGAACCGCCGGGACGCCGACAGACAACACCGAAAACATCGCCCAGAGGCGCTCGAAACAAGGCTGCTCAAGCAGTAAGGCGGCGCTGGGTGCGCCGCCATCTCATAGTCCATTCTCATGCGGCCGGATCATGCATTCGAACTCAAACGAACAGATGACGCTACATTCTTTCGAAGAGGCAATTATGGGAGATTTTTTTGCCCTCGGTCATCAGTTGTCCACCGGAATTGGGTTAATTGAACGCCGGTTCGATTTCATAAGAACGCGCGCTATGCCCATTTAAGCTTGAACGGGCTCTGGACCGATGCAGGAAAGGCAACACTGATGCGTTATGTTCACACCATGGTTCGCGTGCGCGATCTCGATGCGGCGCTGGATTTTTACGTCGGAAAATTCGGGCTTGTGGAAACGCGCCGCGTTGAAAACGAGGCCGGTCGTTTCACCCTGATTTTCCTCGCCGCCCCGGGCGATGTCGAAAGCGTGCAGGAACGCCGCTCCCCGGAGTTGGAGCTGACATGGAACTGGGACGACGAAGAGTATACAGGCGGCCGCAACTTCGGTCACCTTGCCTATCGCGTCGACGATATCTACGCGACCTGCGCCAAACTGGCGAAAGCCGGCGTCACCATCAACCGCCCACCCCGTGACGGACACATGGCCTTCATCCGCTCGCCAGACGGCATCTCCATCGAAATCCTGCAGGAAGGCGATGCCCTGCCCCCGCAGGAGCCGTGGACAAGCCTCCCCAACATCGGCGAGTGGTGAACCGCCAGCGCTATCGAGCAGCGAACGGATCGTTGTCCGGAGTGATCAGCGATCCGGGCCTGTTATGGCCACTGTAGACCACCGCAGCCTGCTCCGGCGGAGGCTTTCCGACGCCGCGGCTGCGACTCTGTTTTTGTGGCGCGGCGCATCCGGCCATGGCAGCAGTCATTAAAACAACCACCGCAACAGTGAGAAAGCGCCTTGCGCCAAAGCTGGACCGGCTGCAATTGCGCGAACGTTCAAAAGTTGAAGGCATATCCAACCCTTCTTGCATTTTTCTGCGATCTCCCTGGATCTTCCGGCCTTTCATTCGGAAAAGAGGATTCACGTCCGGCACCAGCCTCGACCACCGACGATTCAGGCACCTTTCGCGAGCTGTATGTCATGACATAGGTAAACGATCATCGAAAGCGTGGCATTAAGCCCATCAAGCAAGGGCCTGGCTTCTCCACAGCGCAAGGCGCTACGTCAACATCGAAAACCCATTTCCGACAGAAACTTATGGGCGCATCCCCTGAAGTCAGCAATCGACAGCCAGGCCAGTTTTACACAGCAAACGAGTTATCCATCGTTCTTCGGCAAAAAAATCCCGCATAGCGCTTGACGGGCGATCCAGTCCCATCTAATTAAACCCCGGTCAGACGGAGCGACGTTGTCGCTTCCAGCGTGTATTAAGTGAAGGTATAGAATCTTCAGACACATGCTGATTGTTGGGGAATAGTTTAACGGTAGAACTGCGGACTCTGACTCCGTCAGTCCTGGTTCGAATCCAGGTTCCCCAGCCATCTTCCTCCTAAGCAATTGAAATCATTAAAGTGCCTCGCGCCACCTGAGGCGGGATGAAGCATTTTGCTACAAACCGCTGCTACAAAGAGAGCGAAGCGGCGTGGCAGCTCCTTCCAATATCGTCCGGCGCGGACGCATATTTCATTTCCGACGAGCCGTCCCGGCAGATTTGCGCGACAGGCTGAAACGACGCGAATTGGTTCGCAGCCTCGGCGCTTGCGGTCCCAAGGACGCGCGGCTACGAGCAGATGAGCTATATTGGCTCTCCGAACAACTCTTCGAAACGGCCCGCGCAAACCCCATGCTTACCCAGGATCAACTCGCCCTCCTTGCCCAGAGTTTCTACAACCACGTCCTGGAACGAGAACGCACGGTGCGAGCATCCGGCATGTATCTCACCGAAGATGGTCGGGCCGCCCGCGCGAGGTACTGGGGTGATGTCGCCCAACAGACGAAGAAGTCGCTTGGTGGCAATATGCTGGATCACGGCATCACCACCGCGCAGATGACGGCGCGGATGGTCGGGCTGACCTGGAGCGATCTTGACGAAGCAGAACGGCATCAATGCAAGGAAGTCGTTCACCGGGCCGGAATCGATCTCGCAGAAGCACTGAAAGCCCGATATGAAGGCGACTTCGAGTTCGAGCCCAAGAGCAAGCTGCTTCGCCAAGCTTTGGTAGAAGTTCCTCCTACAGCCTCACCCCCTCATCAGATGCAATCGGGGGCGCAGGCAGAGCCACTATTTTCGACGGTCTATCCCGGCTACATCGAAGATCAGATTCGTCGCGGCGACTGGCGTCAGCAGACAGGCAACCAGGCCCATGCCACATACCGCCTCTTCGAACAGATTTGCGGAAACAAGCCGGTAAACCAGTACACGCGGGCGGATGCCGCCCAATTCCGCACCACGGCGGAACGTATGCCTTCCGACTACGGCAAGGCCGCTTCCTACAAGAATTTTACACCCGAAGATATCATCCGCGCCTATGAAAAACTGCCGGACGAGCGGAAACAACCGCTGCTGACGCAGAAAACCATCAAGCGCCATTTCTCAGCTCTTTCCGCGATGTGGAGTGAGGCAATCGCAACCGGTAAGGCCACGGAAAACATCTTCTCCGGCTTCAGATTCGCCGCTGTGAAAAGGGCCGTCGATGAGCGGGAGCAGTGGTCCGGCACCGAACTCAAGGCTTTGTTCGGCTCCCCCGTCTGGTCTGGGTGCTTGTCCGCAGGCCGTCGCTCACAGCCTGGTCAGCAAATCATCCGGGACGATAAGTTCTGGATACCGCTCATCACCCTATTCAGCGGCATGCGGCTGGAGGAAATCTGCCAGCTTCGCACCGATGATATCCGGGAAGAAAATGGCACTCCATTTTTCGATATCAACGACCGTCCGCCGCGTCAGTTGAAGAACAAGAATGCCGTTCGGAAGGTGCCGATCCATAGCGAGCTGATCCGCATGGGCTTCCTGACCTACATCAAAACGCTTGGAAAGGGATCACAGCCGGTGTTTCCGGCCCTGAAACCCGGCGGAGCGGACGACAAGCTCGGCCATGGCTTTACCAAATGGTTCACCCGCTACCGGCAGGACATCGGCGTTTATCGCAAGAACCTCGATTTCCATTCCCTTCGGCATACTGCGACGACCTTGATGCACCAGGCTGACGTTTCGACGCTCGTCATCGATCATCTGACAGGTCACAGCACACCTGGGGAAACGGCGCGATACACCAAGGGATCAAGCCTGCAACAGCTTGCCGCCGCGATAGAGGCCATCAAGTCGGGACTTGCCCTGGCACACCTTTATAACGACTGTTGAAATTGCACGTGGAACCCGAAACGCTCCGGGTGTAGGCAAAAAGTCGGCTGGCGAAGCTGGCCGCTCCTGACTTTATCCCGAAGGGAAGAACGATCGATCCCATCGATCCAATCATTCTCTCTTCCCTCTCCCTCCATTCCCTCTCTGCATACCTTGATCCTTCAATCAGGAAACAAATCAAAAGCAGGGAAACCAACCCAGGAGAGAAGCCCATGCCAGCCAAACGCCGCATCGACGCCACCCAGGCCATGGCCGAAGCCGAGGCCGCGCTGACCCGCGCCGGGGTCAAGTTCGTGCGCCATTCGCCATTTCATCTCAAGGTCCAAGTCTTCAATTTCTGGCCCTCGACCGGCAAGGTCAGTCGCGACGACAGCAGCAAAAAGGGCGCCAACCTTGGTCTCGCTGTCTTCATCCGCATAATCCGGGAGGCCGGCCTCGCAAAGGGCCAGCCTCTCGATGCCGTCGATGATTCCACCACCTTCATCGTGCAAATGCCGTCGCAGGAGCCGGGTTTCGAAACCTATTAAGGCTCGAAAATCTGAGAGCCGGCTCAAGCCGCCATTAATCTCAAATCGGATGTGCGCCGTCAGCCCCCAGGCACCTTCATCCTGCGGGACGAGATTGCGCAGATAGTCACAAATGCTTGATTCAGGAAGTCACTTAAATACCTATAAATAAACGCTTATTTCGACTTGCCGAAACCCCTTGATCTGCCAAAAATGAAACTGGCAGACTAAGCAGCCAAGCCTACCTGCCGTAATGATCAGTTCGTCAACGGTACAGGTTCAATCGGTCTACGAAATCCTGCGGATACAGCTCGCGAACGTCGCGGCTCCCCCGTTCATAGGCAGATTGAAACCGCTTTGGCTTTGCTGGGCGTCGATCCGCTTTCATCCAACTCTCCAGATCGGAGCATGCCGTGCCAAGATCAACAGCAGATACCCCCGCTAGCTTCAAGTCGCCTCTAAGTTTCACCGGATCGGCATAGAACCGCTCCAGGCCACCTGGCACACCCGTTCGTCGCTGGGTTGGCCCCAAACTCTGCGAGACGCCGCACCGCTTCACGCTGACGGGACCAGGGTCTCGCCATCGGAAAGGTATGAGGTCTCCCAGGAAAACATCACGACAATCGGGGGCATACTTCGCAGATTGGACCAAGACACCACGCTCGAAGCCTTTCGTCATGTAGCCGAGACGAAGGAACGCAAGCCAAGGCTGCTCCACCAAGCCTCCTGTGGTCCGGACAGCACCTTTGACGACACCCCCGAACCGCCGCTCCACCCACTTCTTCAAGTAGGCCTTAAACTGCCGCCTGGGATGCTCCATGGCGGACAATTGCTTCAAGCCGAGCGACGAACGTCCGGCCACGGTGCCGCCCGGCACATGCAGCGCGATGTGCGAATGAAGACCGAGCATAGCGCTGTTCTCGTGGCAATAGATGTATGCGCACGGCCAACCTCGCTGTCCCAACCAATCCCCAATGCATTTTAGCAGCGCTTGAAAGCCTTTCTTCACTTCGTCGTCGCTCCGGCAACCCAAGAGCGACCATGTAACGGTGATCATCGTATCGAGCGGCAGCCCAAACTCATGTGCGAACTCGCATGCGGAATACAATTCTGCAAACTCGGCCTCATCGATCAGCCGTGACGCCTGGTCTGATTTCGGCATGATAAGAACTTGCCGGGCCGCCCCATCAGCGTTGTGGCGAGTTTCCAGAACGGTTTCAGGCAGTGCACTGGCCTTCAGATAGCCGCCCCGGAGGCGACCCTTCCATTTTTTCACAAAGACATGGGGCCGGTCCCCAATCTCCCTTGCAAGCTCTGCTTGGAAAAGCTCTTGCCTGTCATCGCGATTGACCCCATGGATCGCCTGCAAAAGACGTGTATGTTCTCCTAATCCATCCGCAACAAACCGTTCATTTGGCCCAGGTCCTCCGGCTTCGTGGACCGCCCGCGCATAATCGTCATTCGAAAGAAAATCGCTCCGTCTTATGCCGGAGTTTCCTATGCCAAAGGTTCCTGATTGGCCATCGCGACGCGGCTTTTTCGGCTTATTGCTGTCCCGGCTTACTGGCATCAGATACCTATTCACTGCTCAATCGTAGCGTACTCGATTAGTGTCAATTCGGCTACTTCATCAACGATTCATAGCAACTTGCATCTGGCTCGTCTGAATCATCCTCGTTCATTTCCGAGATCGAGGATTTTCCCACCATGCCGAAGGCCACTGTCAAGCCCGCCCATGTCATCGAAGACGACGTCAACGAAACCATCCCGTTGATCCCTGAGGACATCCTGCGCCAGCATCACTGCCTGGAGCCCGATGCCTCCAGGTTCACCGCCGCTGCCCGCCTGCTGCAATCCCTCTGGCGGCAGGACCAGAACCTGCCCGTCGGTCGCCACCGCAGTCCGTCAGGGGAAACGCGCCAGATCGGCTCCCGCCTCACCATGTCGGCAGGCCGCGCCGGGGCCAACTTCCTCGATCCGGCCATTGCCTCCCTGGTTCGTCGCGAACTGGTCTATCGCGAGATCGGCGCACTGATCGACGCCGACCGTCTCTTCCGCAATCTGCTTTCATCCATGCCGCTGGTCTTCAATCTCTTCGGCCCGCTCAAACGCGATCTGGAGCTTGCCACCAGCGTCATGCGGCTGGTGCTGCCAAGCTTCACCGGAACCGTGACCAACATCCTCTTCGAGCATAGCCCCGGACGCGGCAACCCGGCCTTTTCCGCCGACTACACCGCAGCCGACGCCCTGGTTCGCTACCGCACTGAGGATGGCCGACGCGGGTTCGTCTTCGTTGAGCAGAAATACACCGAAACCCTCCAAGAAACGACGCAGCCGACCCGGCCCCATCTCGACAGGCTTTCCGAGCAATCAGGCCTGTACAAAGACCCCAATGCTTCTGGTCTGAGGTCCAGCCCATGCCAGCAGCTATGGCGGGAGCACCTGCTTGCAGCTAGCATGATCCAGCGCGGCCATTATGATGAGGGCCACTTCATCGTCATCGCACCCCGCCTGAACTGGCATGCCCAGAACGGGATCGCGGCCTATGCCCGCCACCTCAAGAAACCGGAACTGGGTCAGCCTCCCTTTGCGGGCATCTTCCTGGAGCGCTTCATCGAAGCCATCGGCACTGCCGGAGAGGCTGATTATGCCCAGCGCCTTCATCAGCGCTACGCCGATTTCGCCCGAATCGATCAGCTGATCGACGCCTATCTCGACGCCGAGGATCAGGCCGGGATCGAGTTGCTAACGACACCGGAGATCAGTTCTTCCAGGAGTACTACCGCGGCCACGGTCGCCGCCTGATCAAGATCGGTGGAGCCCATCCCGCTCCACCGCCCCATCTTTCATCGCCACATTCTCGCCCCTTGTCCCGGAGCATCGCCATGCCACGTTCCACATTGCTGACCGTCGCCCTTCGTCGCCAGCTTATCCTCAACGGTCACAAGAGCCGCAGCCAGCCGGGCTTCGATCCGATCCCCGTCGTCAAGCTCTTCACCCCCGACGCCAGTGCCACCTGGCTGCTTACCGAACTCAACCCCGACAATCCCGATCTCGCTTTCGGTCTTTGCGACCTTGGGCTTGGCTCGCCGGAACTCGGCTATGTCTCACTTTCGGAAATTGCCAGCATCCGGGGCCGTCTAGGGCTCCCAGTCGAGCGGGACCGCTTTTTTGCCCCGACCGAGCCGCTGTCTGTTCATCTCCAGCACACTTGGGAAAAGGGTCGGCCTTCAACGTGCTGAGCTACTTTCTTGCTCAAGCAGCCTTGTAGGCACGGGTCACTCCTTTCTTCGCCCACTCCGTAGCGGCTTCGGCGGCTGTTCATCCGGCCCCGGCATCGAAAAAAAATCGCTCACGGACACAGCCAACGCGGCGGCCACCTTGTCCAACAAGTCAACGGTCGGGTTTTCCGCCTGCCGCTCTAACCCACCCAGATATGCACGATCAACGCCAGCGTCGGCGGCCAACTTCTCTTGCGAGATGCCTTGGCCGACTCTTATCCGCCTGAGATTCCATGCGACCAGCGCCCGTCCGTTCATCGGACGATGACAGCATTCATGTTGCCAAAGAAACCACTGGCTATAGCCACATGAATATTTTAGGTTGCGCCCGACCAAGCGGAGCGAACTATCACTAAGCCATGTCCTCCCTGGTTGAACGGGAGGGTAAATGCGGGTCAAAGTTCATCGTGGCACGAAGGAAATCGGTGGTTCATGCATCGAGCTAGAAGCTGGTGGTGAAAGGCTTTTGCTTGATCTGGGCTTGCCCCTGGATGGCGATCCAGAGGATATTTCCGTTCATCCCGCTATCGACGGCCTGGACGGACAAGACTCTCTTCGGGCGCTTGTCCTGTCGCATGGGCATCTCGATCACTGGGGGCTGGCGCATCTTGCGGGCAAGGAACTGCCCGTCGCCTTGGGAGCCGCAACCCATCGCATCTTTCAGGCGGCGGCACCGTTCTTGCCGCGAGCCTATGTCCCCGAAAACACCCTGGAGCTTCGCGACCGGACACCCATGTCGTTCGGCCACTTCAAGGTGACACCTTATCTGGTCGATCACTCGGCCTATGACGCCTATGCCTTTGAGGTCGAGGCTCACGGCAAGAAGCTGTTTTATTCCGGCGACTTCCGCGCTCATGGGCGCAAGGCCGCCCTATTCGAAAAGCTGGTCGCGAACCCGCCTCGCAACATTGATGCGCTGTTGATGGAAGGTTCGACACTTGGGCGGCTGGATGCCGAGCATAAATTTCCAACCGAAACCGAGATCGAGTTAAAGTTTCTTGAGCTTTTCAAGGCAATACCCGGCATGGCGCTTGTGGCGGCATCCGCGCAGAACATCGACCGGATGGTAAGCCTGTACCGCGCCTGCAAGCGGACAGGCCGCACGTTGGTTATCGATCTGTATGCAGCCGAAGTGCTACGTGCGACCGGCAATGCCAACATACCGCAATCGGACTGGCCGAACATGGCCGTCTATGTGCCGCATTACCAGCGTGTGCGCATCAAGCAGACCGAGCGCTTCGACCTCCTCGAACCTCACAAGACCAACCGCATCTTTGCGGAGGATTTGAAAGCGCTCGCTCCTAAAGCCGCCTTCCTGTTTCGTCCTGCCATGCTGTCTGATCTCGACAGGGCCGAATGTCTGGAAGGGGCGGTCGCCATCTGGTCGCAGTGGGATGGATATCTGAAGCAAGAAAAGGGCATGCAGGTATCCGAAGCGCTGAATGCGCGCGGCATCCGCCTCGAACATGCCCACACTTCAGGCCATGCCAGTATCGCCGACCTCAAGCGCCTCGTCGGAGCAATAGCCCCCCGGATGCTGGTGCCGATCCATACGTTCGAACCACACCGCTTCCCTGAACACTTCGGAACCATCGCACAACAGAAGAACGACGGCGATTGGTGGGAGATCGCCGCATGACGCCTGTTGTTGCTCCGCACCGCACCCTCGAACAGGCCTTCCTGGATGCGCTGGAAGAACTGGCGAACGATAGCACAGGCAGTTGGTGGCGTGACGTGCTCCAGCATCCCGACCTTGTTCTTGCCGTCCGGCGCAACTCCATCAACGCGTATCATAGAGGCGCGTCCATCTTTCGTATCGACTGGAAAGCCGGACAGGTTATCCCGTTCACCCACGCGAAATATCTCGTCAAACCCGCGCAGACCTATGTTGCGTTGGAGCGAGGTGAGTTCCAGTTCGATGCCCGCGACCTGCTTCAACAAACGTACTTGGGCATGGAAACTCTGAACGACATGTGCAGGGCCGCATCACGATATGCGGGGATGGAAAAGGCTGGCCTTCATCCCATGCTCGTTGGCAATCCCGATGTGATCGATGTAGAGATCGCCCTCACGCGCCTGTCCTCGCCGGGTGATGATGGCGATGAAGAGGTCGTTTCGTCAGACCGTACGCAAGACCGCATCGATGCGGCAATCGCAATGACGGACAAGAACGGTGTCCCGACAGTCCGCTTTTACGAAGCCAAGCACTTCACCAACTCGGCGCTGCGGGCCAGCGGCGACAACTTTCCTGATGTGGTTCGCCAGATCGCGGATTACGAGAAGGCATTGAAAGCTTACCAAGCCCAGCTATCGGCAGGGTATCTGGAAACGGCAAAGGCGCTTATTCGCTTCAACGAGATGCGTGCCCAGGCATTCGGGGACAACTCCGTCCGTAGCCTTGCACCGGTTATCCACCAGATTGCCGAGACCGGACAAGCACCCGTTGTCGACACGCTTCCCCATCTCATCATCTACGGGTTCGACAGGGCGCAGCGGGATGACGATACATGGCAAGTGCATCTCGGGAAAGTGGAGAAGGTTCTTTCGCGCTCAAGGGTACGGGCCATCGGCAATCCAACCCGAGCGACTGTGTTCAATCGGTAACAGTGGGACTTTCTTGCAATTTCGAGTCAATTCAAAACGGGCTGACGTGAATACGTTGGGCGGTTCATCATCAGAGGGGGCCGCATTATGAGAAATCACGATGGGAAGCCCATGAAAGTTGTCGTCTATTTTCGTCAGGCAGGTGGTGCCGTCGCCGAGACATATCCGCTCATCACCCATTGGGCCGAAGACGAGGCTGAACAGCCCGTTCCCTTGTTTAGCCAGTTCGATACGGACGGGATGTCCGATGCGGGACCGGATATTCTTGTCCAGCTTCACTCAGCCAATCGGTGGCTGAAGGAAAAGCGGGGTGTTGTCGTCGCAATCTTTACGGAATTGGAGGATGGTTCAGGCCGTCGCCCGTCCTATGGCGCTGCCCGGAAGGCAGCTGGCCGCGAGCGAGCCACTGTGCTGATCGCCACGACCAAGGCGTTCGCCGGACAACGTTTTTCGCCTATCTCGCAAGACGGGCTGGAAGTTATCCGTCTTGAAGACCCCGAAGAAGCAGCCCGAGACAAGTGGGCAAGGTCTAAGAACGTCGTGGTCTACCTTCGTGCACTCAGCAATCCGGTTGAAGCGCAAGCGATTCTGGAAAAGCAGCAACGCGAAATCGGCAAAATGCTGCGATCCGCTAATGTGCTGGCCGAGTTTGTGGAAACCGAACCGCTTGCTTCGGCAGAGCGCCCGCAACTTGAGCAGGCGCTTGCGCTTTGCCGTGAACAGAAGGCCCGGCTTTTCATCGGCACGACGGACGCCGTCGGAAACGGCGAGGCATTCATGCCGGATTTCACCGACGTCCCCTATGAGGTCGCCTACCGAAAAGCTTATGAGTGGCCTGAGACAATCCCTCTGATGAACTGCCCGTTCCCCGTCGCCCTCTACTTCGGCAAGCAGTGGACGCATGGCTATGTGCCGCTCTACCTCGCCAATGCGACCGGGAGCGAACTGTTCGAGGTTGAGGTATCCGGCATCGGCACGACCGTCATCGACAGAGAGCATGTCGAAACCACGCCATCGAAGAAGGACATCGATTGCGTTTCATCCGGCACAGGCCGGCTGATCGAGGCTTATGACGTCTATTTCGACGGGGACTTTCTGGTTTTCTACACCGTCGAGGCACGCGCCAGTGACGGCACCCGCTACAGGGGGCAGGCCGCGACCAAGGGCGTTCCCGGCAATCGTTGGCTTCGGATCGACCATTGGAAGCCGATTTCCGGCTGAACCCCTTCATTTCAGGATATCTCCATGAACGTCCAGTTTATTCAGTCCTGGCGCGGGGCTTTGCTCATCGCCGCCATCGTTACCATTGGTGCTTCCGGTTATAAGGCCGTCTTCGGTCCGGATGCTGCTACGCGCATCGCCCAGGTTCGCGCTTCCAATATGCTTCCCGGAGGTCAGCCGACGCAGGAAATGTTCAGCAGACAGGTTGCGGCGGCGACCCCCTATGTCAGTGCGCGCATCACGCTTCGGCAGATGACGCAGTATCTGGAAGGGCTGAACTACGAAATTTCCTGGGAGCCCGTCGATGTGGGTATTTTCGTGATGCGGGCAGGCGGCAAGGACCCTCTGACGCAGCAAAACGAAGAGTTTTCCATCCAGTTCATTGCCCTAGACGGACCGACGAAAAACGGGCGGGTCATCGGGTCATTTAACGGTCCCGCTGTTGGGGTCGAGGGGATGGCCTATAATCGGGCCATCATGTCGGAAGCAGAAATCGTCCAGTTCCTTCTATCGGTCGTTTCCGGCGTCTCACCCGCTCCGCTCCAATAGGACAGCATCATGCTTGGCAACATCATCGATCACCGAACGGATCGCAGCACCCCAGAATGTGATGCCGTTTTTGAGCCCTCTGCCCATGACAACGCCAAAGGCCCGCACGGGCACCTCTGGTTCGTGTTAGAGGAAGCGGAGGCCGACCCTGCCTATTTCCATGTGCTGGATTCAGTCGATACGACGGTGCGGGAGGCGCTGCTGAGAGCCGAACGAGACTGGCAGTTTGCCGTCACCGTCTACCTCTACGACAAGGGAGCCAGACCTTTGGGATAGCGATCAACGACATGCGCATACACGGCAATTCAAACAAGACGGACGTGAATACGTGGGCGCGGGCATTGCCTGAACGAGCCATACCACGAGAAACCATTGCAACGAGCGAGTTAACATGAGTTTGCTACGGAACCCGATGACAAGAATGCTACCGGCCAAAGCGACCGGCTTGGTGGGAGCCCTGCTAGCCAGCGTGTTCATAGGCGGTCCGAGCACAGCAATGGAGCAACTGCCATTCAACGACGGCCTCTATGCCGCAGACACCAGGTTTTGCCTTTTGAGTGAGAGCGACGATCAGGCCGGTGAAGCTTATAGCGGTTGGATCGGGGTTTGGACCCGATCAATCTCGAAGAGCACCTACACCAACAATTTTGAGCTTCTTTGCGGAATACAAAAAGTCTCCCGAACAGGGCAAAGGGTCAAAGCGGTCGCTGAGTGCTCGGGAGAAGGCGACGACAGCCGTACAATCCTGGAGTTCAAAGCCGTTTCCCGCAACAGCTTCGTGATTGACGGCAAACGTTTCGATAGATGCGGTTCGGATGCGTCGATAGACACTCAAATCCCCACAACGGCTGAATTGGTCAAGCTGGCGGTAGAGGCGAATGCCGACTGTAGAGGGCTGGGCTCCCCGGAGGCAGACATTGCTTGCGCCAAGCGTGATCTACTTGATGGGTTCTTGTACGATCGGGGCATGTGCTCAACTGAGCCAGACTGGCCAGCTTCTCAGGAGATATGGCACGTATGCCACGACATCCTTCGGAAGAGCGAGTAGCCGTTGATCATTACCGATGTGCTGGGCAAAATCGTGATGCGATCCTTCGCCCCTCTGGTTCCAGACGAGACAGATTGATCAGCCAGCCTCTTGCAGTGATCCAATTGACTGCTACAATTCTCAAACCATTTCCTATCGTGATGCACTGATTTCATTGAGTTTTTCAGACTTGAAAGCTGGCTGTGCAGGGTCCAGGTTCCCCAGCCAATTCTCGCCAAATCCCAAAACTGCCTTTTTCGGACGTACCCTGGTGGCTATTCTTGTCTGCATTCTCCACGAATGCGGAACCAAGTATTGAAGCTAGGTTCGGAATCGGGATTTACAGCTCCGTTCGGTCGTAAGCGCGCCTGTGTGCCTTGATGACGTTCAGATTATCGTGAACCCAGAAGTTGAATCCCTCAAGAGCGCGCAAAGCTCCGTGGCCGATCTCCGTCAGCTCATACTCAACACGCGGCGGCACTTCGGGGAAATAGTGGCGTGTAACAAATCCTTCGCGCTCAAGATTGCGCAGCGTGAGTGTCAGCATGCGCTGGGTGATTGTGCCGACCTCTTTTCTCAATACTGAAAAGCGGAGCTGATGGCCTTCCGCGAGGGAAAGACGCCAAATAACCGGCAAAGTCCATTTATCACTCAGCAGGCTGCAGACCCCGTTTGACGGGATGGGTCTGAATTGTCTGCCGTTCTCCGGTTCGCGCAGTGTGGCGGCATCGATCTGTTCGTCCAAGGGTATCATCCTTGTGCCTGAAGCTGAAAAATGTGCCGTCTTCCGACGGAGCTGCATTGGTATATATGGATAGCCCTTGTTCAACGCGAGGGTTTCCAAGTGACCAATAGCAAGCACCCCATTTTGGTTTTTGGCGCGACCGGAAGGCAGGGAGGATCTGTCGTTAAAGCCTTGTTGAAGGCGGGATGGCCTGTTCGCGCACTTGTTCTGGATTCCACGAAAGCTGCGTCCCTGCAATTGCGGAATGCAGGCGTCGAGCTTGTGCAGGGTTCATTTGAAGAGACCCATGTTATCCGCTCAGCGATGAAAGATGCCTATGGTGTCTTTAGCGTGCTGCCAGCCAATCTGACTGCCGAGAATGAAGTCCGGCACGGTATTTCGATTGCGGATATCGCTGCACAAACCAACATCAGCCATTTTGTATATTCGTCGGGCGCCAGTGTGGGGAGTGAACTGACAGGTGTTCCGCGTTTCGATGCCAAGCCTCGTATCGAAGCGCATGTCCGAGAACTCGCCATGACTACGACTATCATCCGGCCGATGATTTTCATGGAAATGCTAGTGCGACCCGGCCTCGGTCTGGATGAGGGCCGGCTGATGTCATTGATCCGACCTGAGCATTCTATTCAGCTAACCGCCGTGGAAGACATCGGTAGGTTTGTTGCTGCCGCTCTTGCCGACAAACCCCGCTTTGGCAGCAGGACGCTTAAGCTCGCAAGCGACCGGCTGACCGGGCGCGAGCTTGAGGTCATCATCAGCGAAGCAGCCGGCCGCCCTATAACCTATAAACGTTTTCCCGACGATGTTCTCGCGGCAAACACGGATCTCGCGCATATGGCGAAAAGCCTGGAAGATGGGCCGCTTGCCGAGCAGGTCGACCTGAAACTCATGCGCGAAATAAACCCCGACCTGCTCACTTTTAGGTCATGGCTCGCTGGCAATGGCCGCAAGTCGCTTGATGAAGCCTTGCGAACATCAGCCTAATGACCCGCCTTCATCCTCTTTAAAGTGATAGCGTTTCATAGCCGACTGGCGGGAAACCAACCGCAAGTCCTGCTGCTCAAAGTCGTACTTCGGGACATAGGGGCAGCCGACTCCATTGTCGCCAAGGTGAAGCAGCCCTGCTCTGAGCATGCGCGCATGCCGGCAGTTTTTATGGCTCTGTCGAGGCTTCGGTTTACACCGGCCAGGAGTCGGATTGACTCTCATGCAAAGATGGAACAAATAATGAACATTGTAGTAGGATTTGCCTTTGGATAGACTCGGAATTTCCCCTCGGCATGAACGAGCGCGTCATCAATCCAGCCCTTGCGGCCCTTCGCGCGCGCGTCTCGCAGCTTGAGGGAGGCGGCGCGCGTATGCGCGAAGTGATGCCTTTCGGTATTCCCCGGCTGGACCTGAGGCTGCCGGGCGGCGGGTTGGCGCTTGGCTGCCTGCATGAGATTGCGGGCGGCGGCAATGGTGCATTGGATGGTACGGCAGCCGCGTGTTTCGTCGCTGGCATCGCCGCGCGGACGCAGGGCAAGGTGCTGTGGTGCGTCCTCCGGCAGGATCTCTTTGCGCCCGGCCTCGAACAGTCCGGCCTCATGCCTGACAGGGTGATCCATGTCGAGGCCGGAGACGACAAGTCCGTTCTGGCCTGCATGGAAGAAGGGTTGCGCCATGGCGGACTTGGAGCGGTCGTCGGTGATATCGCGCGACTGCCGATGACGGCTTCGCGGCGGCTGCATCTGGCCGCGAAGCAAAGCGGCGTCATCGGCCTTGCCTTGAGGCGCTGGCAGAGACAGTCCGAGGCCAGCGACTTTGGACAACCGACCGCGGCGATGACGCGATGGCGCATCTCGGCCCTGCCCTCGGCAGCCCTGCCGGTGCCCGGCGTCGGGCGCGGGCGCTGGCTTATCGAACTCATTCGGGCGCGGGGTGGTGAATCTCTCGAATTAGAAGTGGAGGCGTGCGATGGCTCGGGTCATCTCGGTCTTCCTGCCGACATGGCCGACAGACCGGCTGCGGCGGAAGGCTGGCGACACAGCGCCGCCGGCTGAGGCGCCGCTGATCATTGCGGGGCGGGATCGCAACCGCCGCGTGGTTACGGCGGTGGATGCGGCTGCGCGAGCGCTCGGATTACGGGTCGGCATGCCCGTGACCAAGGCGCAGGCGCTGGTGCCGGGGCTGGCGATTGAACCGGCCAATCCGCGGGCCGATGCGGAAGGCCTCGAACGGCTGGCGCTGTGGGTGTTGCAGCGGATCGCGCCCATCGTCGCAGTCGACGCACCGGACGGGATCGTCATCGACTCGACGGGCGCCGACCATCTGCACGGCGGCGAGGCCGCGATGCTGGAGGCGCTGGTCGGGCGGCTTGCCATGTCCGGTGTCCGCGCCCGCGTAGCCATTGCCGATAGCTGGGGAGCGGCCCATGCACTTGCGCGCTATGGGGCGAATGCTATCGCCATCGCACCGCCCGGTGAAACTGCTTCCGTTCTCTCGCCATTGCCGCTGGAGGCACTGCGGCTTCCGGCTGCCCTCCCTGCCGGCCTGCGCGATCTGGGAATCGTTGCCATCGGCGACGTTCTCGCGCAGCCGCGCTCGCCGCTGACCCGCCGCTTCGGACCCGAACTCTGCCGCCGGCTCGATCAGGCTCTTGGCCATGCGGCCGAGCCGATCATCCCTCTGCGGCCCGACGACATGATCGAGGTGCGGCGCAGTTTTGCCGAACCCATCGGTGCTCCCGAGACAATTGCGCGTTATATCGGCAAGCTGGTCATGGTGCTCTGCGCCATGCTTGAAGAGCGGGGTCTTGGTGCGCGCCGTCTCGATCTGCTCTGCCACCGGGTCGACAATCGCGTTGAGACCGTTCGCATCGGGCTGGCGCGGCCGGTGCGCGACCCCAAGCACCTGAACCGCCTGCTCTGCGACAGGATCGAAACCATCGACCCCGGTCTCGGCATCGAGATCATGACGCTGGCGGTCCCCCTTGCCCAACCTCTGATCGCGAAGCAGGCACCGAACAGCCTGATCGCACCGGCAGAGCCCGACCTGTCTGGCCTGATCGACACGCTCGCCAACCGCGTCGGCGCAAAAGCGATCTATCGCTTCGCCCCGGTCGCCAGCGACGTGCCGGAACGATCGGTTCGCCGCATCCCGGCATTGGCCGAGGACACCGGCGCAGGCTGGCCGGACCATTGGCCGCGCCCAGCGCGTCTTCTGCCCCGTCCCGAGCCGATCGAGACCATGGCGCTATTGCCCGACCATCCGCCGAACTGGATCGCATGGCGGGGCGTGCGCCGGCGCGTCAAGCGAGCCGATGGCCCCGAGCGAGTATTCGGGGAATGGTGGAAAAGCGATGCTGAACTCGTTGCGGTGCGCGACTACTTCCGCCTCGAAGATGAATCTGGCCAGCGTTTCTGGGTCTTCCGCGCCGGCGATGGTGAGAATGCGGCCACAGGCTCACATCGCTGGTTCCTGCATGGAGTTTTCGGATGACGAGGGCTCAGCGGAATGGCCTGCGTTACGCAGAATTACAGGTGACAAGCCATTTCTCCTTCCTGCGCGGCGCGTCCTCGGCCGAGGAGTTGTTCGCCACTGCTGCCTTGATGGGGATCGAGGCGCTGGCGGTGGTCGATCGCAACACCTTGGCGGGGATCGTCCGCGCGCATGAGGCGGCGAAGGAAACAGGCGTCCGGCTGATCCCCGGCTGCCGGCTCGATCTTGCCTGCGGCATGTCGGTGCTGGTCTATCCAACCGACCGCGCGGCATGGTCGCGGCTGTGTCGTCTCCTGACTCTCGGCAAGGGGCGGGCCGGCAAAGGCAAATGCCATCTCGAATGGGCCGATCTCGTTGCCTATGGCGACGGGCTGATCGTGATCATGGTGCCGGAGCTGGCCGACGATGAGTGCGGGTTGCGCCTGCGCCGCCTGCGCGATGCCTTCGGCAACCGTGCCTATCTGGCGCTGACCCTGCGCCGGCGGCCCAACGACCAGATGCGATTGTGGGAACTATCGCAACTGGCGCAGAGGATCGGCGTAGCGACCATGGCCACCAACGATGTGCTGTTCCATGAACCCGGCCGCCGCATGCTGCAGGACGTGGTGACGGCGATCCGCCACAACACCACCATCGAGGCCCTTGGCTTTCGGCGCGAACGCCATGCCGACCGCTACCTGAAGCCTCCGGCCGAGATGCATCGCCTGTTCGCCCGCTGGCCCGAAGCTGTGGCGCGCACGATGGAGATCGCCAAACGTTGCCGTTTCTCGCTGGATGAACTGCGCTATCAATATCCTGAGGAGCGCGACGATCCGGCACTGAGCCCGCAGGAAACGCTGGAGCAACTGACGTGGCATGGCGCGGCCAAACGCTATCCCGAGGGCGTCCCGGACGAGGTGGCGGCGACGCTGCGCCATGAGCTGGGCCTGATCAGCAAGCTCGATTACGCACCGTATTTCCTGACCGTCCACAGCATCGTCCGCTTTGCCCGGTCGCGCGGCATCCTTTGTCAGGGAAGAGGATCGGCCGCCAACAGCGTCGTCTGCTACGTCCTTGGCATCACCGCCATCGATCCCGCCCGCAACGATCTGCTGTTCGAGCGTTTCATTTCCGAGGAAAGGCGGGAGCCGCCAGACATAGACGTCGATTTCGAGCATACACGGCGCGAAGAAGTCATCCAGTGGGTCTACAACCATTATGGCCGCGACCGCGCCGCGCTGACAGCGACCGTCACCCGCTATCGATCCAAAGGCGCATTGCGCGATGTCGGCAAAGCGATGGGCTTGCCGGAAGACCTGATCCAGACGCTGTCCACCCAGTTGGGCCGTTGGAGCGACGGCATCACCGATCAGGACCTGCGCGCGCTCAACCTGAACGCCGAAGACCGACGGCTGCGGCTGACGCTCCAACTGGCGGTGCAGCTTCGCGGGGCACCGCGGCACCTGTCGCAGCATCCCGGCGGTTTCGTCCTCACCCATGACCGGCTGGATGACCTTGTGCCCATCGAGCCTGCGGCCATGGCGGATCGCCAGATCATCGAGTGGGACAAGGACGACATCGATACCCTGCGCTTTATGAAGGTCGATGTGCTGGCGCTCGGCATGTTGACCTGCATGCGCAAGGGGCTCGACCTCATTGCGGAGCATAAGGGTGTTGCACTCGATCTGGTGACGATCCCGGCGGAAGATCCGCCCACCTACGACATGATTTGCAAGGCCGACACGCTCGGCACATTTCAAATCGAGTCCAGAGCGCAGATGAGCATGTTGCCGCGTTTGAAGCCCCGCACCTATTACGATTTGGTGGTGCAGGTTGCGATTGTCCGGCCCGGGCCGATCCAGGGCGACATGGTTCATCCATACCTGCGCCGTCGCGAGGACAAGGAGAAGGTCGACTACCCGACTCCCGAACTGAAAAAGGTACTGGGCAAGACCCTCGGCGTGCCGCTGTTTCAGGAACAGGCAATGCGCGTCGCCATCGAATGTGCGGGCTTCACCCCGGGTGAGGCTGATCTGCTGCGCAAATCCATGGCTACCTTCAAGATGACGGGCGGTGTCTCGACCTTTCGTGACAAGCTGATCGCAGGCATGGTCGCCCGCGGCTATGAGGCTGACTTCGCTGCGCGTATTTTCAGGCAGTTGGAAGGCTTCGGCAGCTATGGTTTTCCCGAAAGCCACGCCGCATCATTTGCATTGCTCGCCTACGCCTCGGCATGGCTGAAGTGCCACCACCCTGACGCCTTTTGTGCGGCGCTGTTGAACAGCCAGCCTATGGGCTTCTATGCCCCTGCCCAGATCGTGCGGGATGCCCGCGACCACGGCGTCGAGATCCGGCCCGTCTGTGTCAACACCTCCCGCTGGGATTGTACGCTGGAGCCGACAGGTGACAATGCCCACCTTGCGGTCCGCCTTGGATTGCGCATGGCCAAGGGGCTGTCCAATGCCAATGCCGCCGCTATCGTCGCGGCGCGAACCGGCGATCCCTTCACCTCGGTCGAGGATCTGTGGTGGCGGGCCGGTGTTCCGGTCGCCGCTCTGACGCAGCTTGCCGAGGCCGATGGCTTCCACCCTGCCCTCGGGCTGGCCCGCCGCGAGGCACTCTGGGCGATCAAGGGGCTGCACGACGAAGAATTGCCGCTCTTTGCCGCCGCGTCTGCGCGCCAAGGCGTCACAATCGCGGAGGCCGATGAACCCGCCATCGCCCTGAGACGCATGACGGCCGGGCGCGAAGTGGTCGAGGACTACAGACACACCGGTCTATCGCTGCGCCGACATCCGATCGCCTTTCTGCGCGCCGATCTTGGAAGGCGTCGGATCGTCACCTGCGCTGAGGCCATGAAATCGCACGATCACCGCTGGCTGGAGGCCGCCGGGATCGTTCTGGTTCGCCAGCGCCCCGGCTCGGCCAAGGGCGTGATGTTCATCACGCTGGAGGATGAATCCGGCATCGCCAATATCGTGGTCTGGACAAAGGTGTTCGAGCAGTTCCGCAGAACGATCCTGACGGCCTCTATGATCGCAGTGAAGGGCCGCATCCAGCGCGAAGGCAATGTCGTGCATCTGGTGGCATATCGGATCACAGACCTGTCACGCGACCTTGCCAGCGTCGGCAAACGCGACGAATTCCGGCATGGTTCACCCTCGCCGGGCTCGCAAAGCCGGGGGATCACGGTCAAGACACGGGATTTCCGCTAAAGTGCCATACGCGCCGGAGAAAACATTGAGACGAGGCCGCCAGAAAAATAGTTTTCTCGATCAGGAGGGAAGATGACGAACACGAGCCATGTTGTGCATCTGACCATCGATGCCGCGCACTTCGACGATATTCCGGGTTTCTATGCGGAAATCAATCGGGTGTTCATGGCCAACGAAGACTGGACGCTCGGCCACAGCCTCGATGCGCTGGATGACCTGCTTTACGGCGCGTACGGCACTGCGAAAGGCGCCGGACTTGTTCATCTGCACTGGATAAACATTGAAAAGAGCCGTCACGACCTCGGGCTGGCTACCACACGCAAATGGCTTTCACAAAAACTCGATGGGCCGGGAGGCTTCAACAGGAAACGGATCGCCGATCAATTGCAGGCACTCGAAGACGGGTCCGGACAGACGTTCTTTGACATCGTACTTGAGATTTTTGCCAGCCACTCGTCCCTGAAGCTCATTCCCGCGTGAGCCGGTCACGAAGCGCTTCACGGACGGCTGCCGTTTCAAGCGACGCATCAATGCGAATGCAAGGAGGCCACCAGCTCTGCCTTTGCAGCAGAGTCTGGCGAACCAACCTGAAGGACGTTATCTTCCTACCTTGTCTATGGTGATGCTGACGCAGTATCCTGACCGCGGTCGCTGGCTTCACGGCGAAGCGTGCAACTTTCTGGGGGGCAGTCGTGGTCGGTGTGCATCGGATGTCGTGGTGTGCCCTACCCGAAAGTTGCAACAGATCTTATAAAACAGGCTGCGGAGTAAATTTTTTTCTTTGACCGATATAACCATCGTTCCGAATGCTTAAATACACCACGAGATATAAGTTTTATCGACTATTGAACCGGGGAGTGCTGCATTGAAAGCTATTACTGTTTTGAAGACAGGCTCAGAAATCAGCCTCGTTCTGGCCGAACATGCCGAGCCGGAAGCGGGGCCGGACGAGGCAATCGTCGCAGTGCACGCTTTCTCACTGAATAATGGTGAAGTTCGCGGTGCGCTCCATGACGGTATCGATGGCGATCGGCCCGGATGGGATTTATCCGGTGTGGTACAGACGGCTCCGGAAGGATCCGGCTTCCGCCAGGGTGATCGCGTGGTTGGCCTGGTATGGAGCGGTGGCTGGGCTGAACGGGTGGCCGTGCCGACCAGCCGACTCGCCAAAATTCCCGACGATGTAAGCTTCGAAGCGGCCTCGACCCTCCCTGTTGCAGGCCTGACCGCGGCCGTAGCGCTGCAGAAGAAGACAATCGGCCCCGGAAGCCGTGTTCTCGTCACGGCGGCTACGGGTGGCGTTGGCATTTATGCAATCCAGCTTGCGGCAGCTGCAGGTGCCCACGTGACGGCCTTTGCGCGGGATGGCTCGACTGCGGAGTTCCTGCGCAACCTTGGCGCGGACGAGATTGCAGTCGGCGTCGAGGCCGGCGAAAAGAGCGGGCCCTACGACCTCATTCTGGAGGGCGTCGGCGGCTCGCTTTTGGGTGCGGCGTTGACGTGGCTGGCACCGCGCGGTGTCTGCGTTCTTTTCGGCGATGCTTCGGAGGATGCACTCACGACCTTTGACTCCCGTCGCTTTCGCCTTCAATCCGGGGGGGCATATGGCGGTACGGTTCTCTATGGCTTCTTCCTCCTTGAGGAATTGACGCGGCCGGAGGGCGCGGCTGATGGGTCAGCTATTCTTGCCGATCTCGCGCAGCGCCTGTCCGATGGAAGTCTCCGTCCGATCATCGGAAGAACCGCACCATGGGCCGACATCGATGCGACGGCGCGAGACCTTCTGAAAAGAAAATTCGCAGGAAAGGCCGTCCTTACAGTGGGTGGATAAGCTGATGCCGCAGGATTAACCTGCTTTCCGGCACGCGTTCAACCACCTTTATCTAAATATAAAAACCCGGACATCTAGTTTATTCCAGCGTCATCCCAGTTATAATAAGGCGGTTTGGTGAGAATAATCCGCCAAACCGCCATGATATTTACGATCCGAGGCGATTCAACTGGTCTCCGCAACTGCTATTGTGCTCAGATCATTAAACTACCGCTAAAGTGTAGGCCAGCAAATTGGTCCATAGATGTTTTCAACTTCCGCGCGGCGCATTGCCTCGACGGTGTCTTTCGCCACGACGAAATTCAGCATCATGCCGTGATCTTCATGTTCAAGCTTATGGCAGTGCAGGAGATAACGGCCTTCGTAGCTGTCAAAGCGTATAAGCACGTCAACAGTTTCATGGGTTCGAACGAGGACGGTATCCTTCCAGCCGCGCTCCCACGCGTAGTCGCGACGCGGATTGCCATTGGTGTGCTGCCCGCCGATGATCTGAAAATGTGCGCCATGAACATGGACCGGATGGGGCGCGCCGCGAGCACTTGCGAAACGCCAGCGCTCTACCTTACCTTGCTCAACGGCGAAGGCTATCGTCTTCATGTCGAAACGCTCGTCATTGATGCGATCCGTTTCCTGAAACACGAAGGTACGCTCAGGTTCTCCGCCCCCATGTACGAGAGGCTCGATCTCGGACAAGCGCTCGGGGATATCCCAGCTCGTGGGTTCGGCCGCCACGACATTGATTTCCAAGAGCTTCCACTCTGCGCTGGCGCAGTTCAAGCCCACCCTTGCGCCGGGTGGCACACGACGCAGGTCCATCAATAAATCGACACGCTCTCCGGGGGACATCTCAACCATATCCACCGGGTGCGGCTTGTCGATGAGGCCCCCGTCATTCCCGATCACGATCATCGGCGCTTTGGACGTCAGCTGAAATACCCGCGCGTTCGCGCCGTTCAGGATTCGCAGCCGCACCAATCGGTTATTCAGCGTCGTGCGCGGCCATGCCACGCCATTGACGACTGGAAAGTCACCCTCGTGTCCGTCCGGGTTCAACTCATAGATCAACCGGGTCAGCCCTTGCACCTTCGCATCACGCAGGACAAGGATCAGTTCATCCTCTCCCGACGGCAGGTTCAATGCGTTCTCTTCATCATCCTCAATGATGAAAAAACCAGCCATGCCGTTCCATGCCTGACGTCCCGTATGGCCATGGGGGTGCGGATGATACCAGTTCAACCCCGCGCGCTGGATAATGGGAAATGCGATTTCCGTCGAAGCGCCAGCGGCCAGTGCGTCCTGTGGTTGACCGTCCATCAGCGTGGGCACGGTCAGTCCATGCCAATGAAAGCTGGTTTCCTCCGTCAGCCCGTTGCGAACGACCTTCCGGAACATCTCATCTTTACGAATGCGGATCAGCGGCCCAGGAGTGCTTCCGTTATAACCGTAGGCCTCCGCCTGCGGGGCAAAGGCAGGGTGCGCCGGAGTTGCGACAAGCTCGTCCCCAGCCGCCAGCAGAACCGGACGCGGAAACAGGGGACGCTCGACTGGAGGAGATGCCTGAGCCAGCGCGACGGAAATATCAGAGGCAGTAAAGCCGGCCCAGCCAACGACACCAGCCGTAAAAAATCCCCCCAATGCCTGCCGTCTATTAAGACTCATCTTATTAATCCTGTTTATCCAGCGGGAGAATGCCAGTTTAATCCAGATTATTGAATCTACGCTGCGGACATCAGTGCTTTATTACCGTTTCATTTTCATTGTTTATGATGAAATTTCTTCAATTGAATACATCTAAAAAAGCATGCCATGCTGCATATTTCCCTATCTCAACTTCAATACTAAATCCATTGCAATTATCATGGGCTTTCCGATTTGGCGGCATACTATTCAGCATGAATACGAGCGATTACATCAACTCCCGGAATAGGAAGAATCCCGATGGTGCCCGCAGTGCATGGCCCGGGCTGCGATATTCATTTCAGGAACGCCCTGAACCTCCGCAAAGACAGAGAGAAGAGCAATGCACCGATGACGAGGAGCGCCACGAGCTGCGGCCAGACGACATCGATGCCCGCCCCGCGAAATAAAATTGCCTGCGCGAGAATGACGAAATGCGTGTTGGGCGCGGCAAGCATGATGTATTGCACAAATTCCGGCATGCTCTCGCGCGGCGTGGATGCGCCAGACAACACCTGCAACGGTAGCAGCACCAGCATCAGCCCGAACTGCGGCATGGAGCCGGAAACAGTGGCGAGGAAGATGCCAAGCGACGTCGTGGCGAAGAGCAACAGCACAGTGCCCAGCAAAAACAGCGCCAGAGAACCCTGAAGCGGGATCTGCAAGATACCCTGCGCGATCACCACGAGCGAGAAGGTTGAAGCGACAAGCACGACAAGGCCCGTCGACCAGATTTTGCTCACCATGATTTCCATCGGCGTTACCGGCATGACAAGCAGGTGCTCGATGGTGCCATGCTCGCGCTCGCGGATCAGCGCCGCGCCGGCCAGCACAATGGCCAGCATGGTGATGCTGTTCATGATACTGGTGATAGCCCCGAACCAGCCTTTGTTCAACTCAGGGTTGAAACGCGCGCGCAATGTGAGATCCACGGGAAGCTCCGTCGAAGCGCGGTAACGCTGCAGGAACTCGCTCACCTCGCCCGAAACGATGCTCTGCACATAGCCGCCACCGCTGAAGGCCTGCGTCATACGCGTCGCGTCTACATTCAACTGGATGACCGGCGACTTGCCGGCCAGCAGATCGCGCTGGAAGTTTGGCGGAATGCTGAGCGCGAACGTATCAAGCCCCTCGTCCATCCGCCTGTCCATTTCGGCATGCGTAATCATGCCTGGCTTCAGGAAATATGGCGGATAGAACGACGTGGCGATGCGGCCGGACAGCGGCGACAGATCCTCGTCAATGATGGCGATCGTTGCGCGGTTGAGGGTCTCGGGGGCGGAGGTCGCCGCCGAATAAACCGAGAAAGTGAAGGAGAAAATAATCAGAAACAGCATCACGACATCGCGCGACAAACCGCGTAGTTCCTTGATGCCAAGCTGGACGACAGTCGACGACAGCATTGCTCACGCCTCCTGCTTTTTGAGAAGTAAAGTGCCAATGCAGATCAGCACCGGCACCGCGATTGCCAACGGCACAAGGGCGCTCGATACGTCTCCAAACCCGAGCGCCTTCGAGAACGTGCCGCGCGACACGATCATGAAATAGGTCGTCGGATAGAGCTTCGAGATGAAAGCCCCTGCTCCCTCAAGCGACGAAACGGGATCGGTAAGACCGGAAAACTGTACCGCCGGAAGGATGGTGATCAGCGTCGTGGCGAAAACGGCGGCCAGTTGGCTCTTCATGAATGAGGAGATCACAAGCCCGAGCGCCGTGGCGGCAGAAACATAAAGTAGAGCTGAAAGAGTGAACACGGCAAAACTGCCGGTGAACGGCACACGGAAGATAAACACCGCCATCGCAGCCAGCAGGAAGAAGTTTAACATCGCGAGCACGATGTAGGGTATCTGCTTGCCGACAAGGAATTCGAACCGTGTTACCGGCGTCACGTAAAGATTGGTGATCGAGCCAAGCTCCTTCTCGCGCACCACACTGAGGGTGGCGAGCATCGCCGGGATCATCATCAGCAGGATGGGAATGACAGCCGGCACCATCGCAACAAGGCTCTTGATATCCGGATTGTAGCGATAGCGGATTTCGAGACCGAAATCGCCCTGCGTCACATTTCGGCCCAGAGCCTCGCGAGCCTGCGCGGATACCCATGCCGCGTGCATGCCCTGAACGTAGCCGCTGACGGTTTCAGCACGCTGCGGATTCGAGCCGTCGATCCAGCCGCCGATGTCGACGCCCCTGCCCCGCAGCACGTCGCGGCCAAAGCCTGGCGGAATCTCGATGACGAGATTGAGTTCTCCATTCCGCATCCGCCGGTCCATATCCGCATCGTTGCTGATCGGCTCCTTCTCTATGAAGTAGCGCGAACCGGCTATCTGGAGCACGTAATCCCTGCTGATGCTGGAATCGTCCCGGTCGAGCACCGCGAAGGTGAGATCCTCGACATCCATATTGACGCCGAACCCGATCACGAACATCAGAATGACGCTGCCAAGCACCGCAAGCGTCGCGCGAATGGGATCGCGGCGGATCTCCAACGCCTCGCGCATTGTATAGCTCAGCATGCGGCGCGGATCGAAATAGCGGCTGACGAACGATGACGGTGCAGGTGCGATTTCATCTTTAGCTGGCGGAGCTGCCTCCTGTGGCTGCGGTCTCACCTCTGCGGACTGGTCGCGGGCATCGCCAATGGCCTCCTCCAGATAGGCGATGAAAGCCTCTTCGAGGGTCGAAGCGGACCGCTTCTCCTTGATCGCCTGCGGCGTGTCGCTGATCAGCACCTTGCCGGCGTGCATCAACGAGATACGGTCGCACAGTTCCGCTTCGTTCATGAAGTGGGTTGAAACAAAGATGGTGACGCCGTCTTTACGGGACAGGTCGGCAAGGATTTGCCAGAAGCCGTCGCGCGCGACCGGATCGACGCCCGATGTCGGTTCGTCCAGAATGAGGATGTCTGGCGCGTGGATCATTGCAACCGCCAGTGACAGCCGTTGCCGGACGCCGAGCGGCAGAGCATCGGGCAGGACGTCCATGACGTCATCGAGATCGAAGCGCTGCGCCATCTCGTCAATCCGGCCCGGGATCGTCGCCTCGTCAAGCTTGAACAGGCGCGCGTGCAGATCGAGATTCTGCCGCACCGTGAGTTCGCCGTAGAGCGAAAACGCCTGGCTCATGTAACCAACACGCTTCCGCACCGCCATGTCGTTGGGGTCGACTTCCTTGCCGAACAGCTTCGCCGTGCCTTCCGTGGCCGCGAGCAGGCCGGTCAACATCTTCATGGTCGTGGTCTTCCCGCAGCCATTCGAGCCGAGGAAGCCAAAGATCTCGCCGCGCGGAATCTCGAAACTGACGTTGTCGACAGCGGTGAAGTCACCGAAGCGCATGGTCAGATTCCGTGCCTCGATAGCATAGTCGCCATGCGCATCTTTTTCGAAGGGCGGAATCTCGACCTTGTGGTGGTCCTTGCGGTCTGCCTCCGGCAGCAGTGCGATGAAGGCCGCGTCGAGATTCTCCGTTTCCGTTTGCTGCAGAAGCTCTTGCGGAGTGCCGGTCGCAAGGATTTGGCCCGCGTTCATGGCTACCAGCCAGTCGTAGCGCGCCGCCTCCTCCATATAAGCTGTCGCGACCAGCACGCTCATGCCGGGCCTGTCGGCGCGAATACGGTCGATGAGTTCCCAGAATTGGCGGCGCGACAACGGATCAACGCCGGTCGTCGGCTCGTCTAGGATTAACAGGTCGGGATCATGGATAAGGGCGCAACAGAGTCCAAGCTTCTGCTTCAT
This sequence comes from Pseudochelatococcus contaminans, assembly GCF_014195635.1. Lineage (GTDB taxonomy): Bacteria > Pseudomonadota > Alphaproteobacteria > Rhizobiales > Beijerinckiaceae > Pseudochelatococcus > Pseudochelatococcus contaminans. The sequence continues at coordinate 175,944 of NZ_JACICC010000005.1, forward strand.
GCCTCCCGAAAGCTTGCCCGCTGGCCGGTCCCGAAAGGGAGCAAGGCCCGTACTTTCCAGCAGGTCCGCGATACGCGCCTCGCGTTCTTCGCGATCCTGCCCAAACAAGCGCCCGAAGAAGTCGACGTTCTCGAAGATCGAGAGCGTATGATAGAGATTTTTGCCCAATCCCTGCGGCATGTAAGCAATGCGGGGGCATACGTTTCGACGATGGCCGGCATCGCGCATATCGCCGCCGAGGACATCAAGCGCGCCCTCCTGCATTGCACGCGCACCGGCAATCAGCGACAATAGCGAGGATTTTCCCACGCCGTCCGGCCCAATCAGCCCGACCATACGCCCGGCCGGAATTGCCAGCGAGATGCCGTCAAGCGCCACGGTTTTGCCGTAGGTCAGCGTGAGCCCTTCGAAGCTGACAGCCGGAGATGAGCGCGTTTCATTCATTGGATAACGTTCGCCTCAAGGAAATCCGGCCAGGGCGCATCAGGATCCAGGCGCACGTAGGCCATCCCCGGCAGGCCCGTTTTCACGTGCTCCAGATACTGCCGAAGCAACTCCGGCGGAATCTGTGCACGCACCCGAAACATCAGCTTCTCACGCTCGACTTCCGTCTCAACGGTCTTGGGCGTGAACTGTGCGACATCGGAAACGAAGGACACTTTTGCGGGAATCGCGACATTTGGCGCGGCATCCATGACAAGGCGGACATCGGTGCCCAGTGCTATCCGCCCGGCCTGCTGCGTCGGCAGGAAGAAGGTCATGAAGACGTCGGAGACATCGACCATGTTCACGACCCGCCCGCCGCTCGACAGAACCTCGCCGGGTTGGGCGACACGATACTGGACGCGTCCGTCCCTCGGCGCCCTGAGCGTGCTGTCATCAATATCGGCCTGTAAACTCTCGATAGCGGCCTTGGCCGCATCGACGGCTACTTCGGCATCGATGACCTGCGCTTTCGATGCACCGATTGCCGCTTCAGAGGCGGCGAGCGACGCGCGTGACGCACTGAGAGCAGCGGTCGCACCGCGCTGGGCTGCCCGGTCATCATCGAGCACTTGCTGCGAGACCGTGTTGTTACGAATGAGTTGTTCCGAGCGCGCCAGCTTGCTCTCGGTGGCGTCCAGCTCAGCCTGACGCTGCTCGATAACAGCTTGCGCCGTCTCATGCTCAGCCTCACGTTGAGTGACGAGACTTTTGGCCGTATGGATGCCGATTTCCGCACGGCGCAACTGCGCCTCCGCCTCGCGCTTCTTGGCGGAAAGCTGGGTGATATCCATCTGTGCCAATACTTGCCCCGAGGTGACGAAATCACCTTCGCGGACGAGAATATCCTGCAACCTACCGGCGGTTTTGGCGGAAATATCGATCTCGACGGCCTCAAGGCGGCCATTGCCGCTGGCAATGCCTTCGGGCAGACCGTCTGCTGTCGAATGTTGCCAGATCTGGTAACCGACGAAGCCGGCAACGACGACAACCCCCGCGAGCAGCCACCTCCTGCTGTGCAAACTCATTCAATACCTCTCTTGAATGGACAACCGATCACGCGGATGAATAGGATCTGGATGCTTTCGAAGCAGGAAAGCATGCGGCACCTTATGTCAACGATTGTTGACTTACAATCCAAATGTCCGTCATTGTCCCCGGCGGCTGTTCAGGAAAGTCGATAAGAATATGTCAGTGAAAAAGGTCGTCCGGGGTGAAGGCGAGACCCGGCAACGTATTCTCAAGGCAGCGATCGAGCATTTCGAGAAGGCGTCCTATGACGACGTCGGGCTGCGGGACATCGCCGCTGATGTCGGTGTGGATGTTGCCTACGTCCATCGCAGTTTCGGATCGAAAGAAGGGCTGTTCCGTGAGGTGTTGTTGACCGCCGGCAAAGCCGAAAGCGTTTCCGAACTAACCGTCGACGAATTGCCTGCCGCATTTGCACGGCAGCTCTTTCAACGGGAACATGACGCTGACGGCGACATCGAACCACTGCTCATTCTCGTTCGCTCGCTGACAAGCCGCAAAGCCGGCGGGCTGGTCAGCGAACGTCTCAGTGCGGAACTCATCGACCCGCTACAGGCCAAGTTCGGAGATTCCGACCCGTTCCGCGCTGCGACGATTATCTCCCTGCTGATCGGCCTCAGCGTCATGCGCAACCTTCTCAAATTGCCTTCCGTGAGCGAGGCCGATGTCATAAGCAGTGAAAAGCTGGTTGCCAGAGCCATCGAAGGGATCATAAACAGCACAGATACGTCGCAAGCTCATGAGTCCGGCAAAAATGTATTGGCGTGAACCTCTTCGGCGACGTTCCGGAATCTCGGTGCTTCTCAGAAGCTGCCCTGTCGTTCTCTTCATCGCCACCAGCGGATGCGCAGCAAGACCGGGGCCAGAGGTGCTTGCGACAGTTTCATCCCCTGCCCCGGAAAGCTCAAGGCAGCATCGCGTCTATGCCGCGACGACGCGGGCCAGAGCGGCAGAAGGCACCAACGCTTACACGGCCAGCCGGTCGAAACAGATGAATTACGCACGCTTCGACGTCTCCGTTCCCCCAGGTCACGTCGCCGGCGAAATCGAATGGCCGAAAGGGGCCCTGAACCCGCAAACGAGCTTCGCCATTGTCGATCAGCGGACACTTGATGAACGCACGTTCTTCCGAACGATCTCTGCCCAGGCGGCACAGGGCGATGTTGGCGTCTTCATTCACGGCTATAACGTCAATTTTCAGGAGGCGCTGTATCGTCTCGTTCAGATGGTGGCAGATGCCAATATCGACGGTGTTCCCGTTCTCTTTTCATGGCCTTCGCAGGCCGCTATTTCCGGTTACGTCGCGGATAAGGAGGCCGTGACCTATTCGCGGGACGATCTGGCTTCCTTACTTGTCCGGCTTGCAGCGAGACCGGGCTCTGGTGAGACGGTGGTGCTCGCGCACAGCATGGGAAGCTGGCTGCTGATGGAGGCGCTCCGCCAGTTGAAACTGCAAGGGCGCGACGATGTGCTTGCCAGGCTGAAAGTATTTCTGGCCGCGCCGGACATCGACAGCAACGTATTCGAAACACAACTTGCAGTCATTGGCCGGATGCGCAAGCCAATCACCATTTTTGTATCAAAAGACGACGTAGCACTTCAGGTGTCTGAATTGCTTGCAGGCGACAGCGCCCGCGTAGGCAAACTTGACGTCAACGATCCCAAGGTCATGGACGCAGCACGGGAAAAGGGCGTGCAGGTCATCGACATCTCGGCCATCGCCACAGACGACAGCCTCAAGCACGGCCGTTTCAGCGCCCTCGCAAGTATGTCGCCACGGTTGACCAAGGACAGCCGCAAGCAGGGCCTCGTCGATGAAGCGGGAGCATTCGTGTTCGACGTCGCCAGTGCCGCGATTAAAGCTCCCTTCCGCCTCGCCAGCAAGATCGTCAGCCCATAAACGACGCTGAACTGCTTAGCGATACAGCGCAAGAGGTATGTCACGCTGCCGCCTGTTGCATCAGTTCTTTGTAGCGAGGGTTGAACCGCCGTAGTCGCCGACTGCGAACTCATTGGGAACCGCTTCACGCAGGCCCTGTCGGTCCGGGTAGATGCCCAGATGCGGGAAAAGCAACTCCGCCACCCGGTAAGCTTCCTCCAGATGCGGATAGCCGGAGCCGACGATGGTATCGATACCCACGGCCCGGTATTCGGCGAGACGTTCGGCAATCTGCTCGCCGGTGCCGACAAGCGCCGTGCCGACACCCGTCCGCACCAGCCCAACGCCTGCCCACAGATTAGGGGCGACGACCAGCTTATCGCGCCGCCCGCCGTGCAGTTCCGCCTGCCGACGCTGACCGACCGAGTCCATTTCCTCAAGGAAGCGCCGATAAGTCCGTTCAATCTGCTCGTCGGAAATATGGCTGATGAGCCGATCTGCCGCCCGCCATGCTTCCTCCTCCGTCTCGCGAACGATGAAATGCAGCCGCATGCCGAAGCGTAGCTTGCGGCCCTTCGCCTCGGCCTTGCGGCGCACGGAATCGAGCTTTTCCTTAACCTGCGCCACGGGCTCGCCCCATGTCAGATACAGGTCGGTGGCGGCAGCGGCAAGTTCCTGCCCGGCCTCCGACGAACCGCCGAAGTAGAGTGCGGGACGGGGCGACTGTACCGGCGGAAAATCAATACGCGCACCTTTAAGCTTGTAATATTCACCGTCGAAGTCGACTTCCTCGCCGGTGATAAGCCGCGTCCAGATGTCGAGGAACTCGGCCCCTTGCCTGTAACGCTCGTCGTGGCCGAGGTAAATGCCATCGCCGGCAAGTTCCGTCGGATTGCCTCCAACCACCACGTTAAGCAGCAACCGGCCGCCACTGAGACGGTCGAGCGCCACGGTCTGCCGGGCTGCAAAGGCCGGCGAGGTGACACCCGGACGCAGGGCGACAAGAAATTTCAGCCGCTCCGTCACCGTGGCAAGGCCAGTGGCCGTGATCCAGGAATCCTCGCAGCTCTGGCCCGTGGGCAGCAACACGCCCTTGAATCCGAGCTGGTCGACAGCAATGGCGATCTGCTTGAAGTAACCAAATTCCGGCCGCCGGCTTCGCTTGTCGGAACCTAGATAGGTTCCATCGCCATGAGTTGGGATGAACCAGAAGAAATTCAGCGGATCACTGGGCGAAAGGGCGATGCTCATCGGATTCCTCATGCGCTGGCAACAAGTGTCTTCGTTTCATTCAGAAACAGCCGTGTTTCAGATTGCGTCTACGGGGGCGGGCCTGAAGTGGGAGAGACTATGCCTCGCATTCAGCAGTTCGCGGGTGTACGGCTCCTTGGGGGAGCTGAAAATGGCGTTCACGTCACCATGTTCGACGACCCGACCGGCCTTCATGACGACGACGGAGTCGCTGATGTGCTGGACGACGCCGAGATCATGCGAAATGAACAGGATCGACAGGCCAAGCTGTTTCTGGATGTCACGGAGAACATCCAGGATCTGCGCCTGAATGGACACGTCCAGCGCCGAAACGGCCTCGTCCGCCACCAGCAGACGCGGCTCCACCGCCAGCGCCCTTGCGATGGCGACCCGCTGCCGCTGACCTCCCGACAGCTCCCTTGGACGCCTGAGAGCATGCAACCGCTCAAGGCCGACCAGCTCCAGCAGTTCATATGACCTCGCATCCCGCTTCGCCGTGTTGCGATAGGCGGGCAGCGTCCCCAGCGCATCGCCGAGCAGCCGCAGAACGGTGTGGCGGGGATCGAACGAGCCCAACGGATCCTGGCTGATGAGTTGCACCAGATGACGGCGCGGCCGGCGCTTTGTCTCAGGCAATGCGCTCCACGGCTTTCCGTCTATCAGCACCTCGCCGGAATCGGCGTGTTCGAAGCCGAGGATAATTCTCGCAACTGTACTTTTGCCAGAACCGGATTCACCGACGATTCCGAGCGTCCGACCATACTCCAGCGAGAACGAGACGTGATCGACGGCAACTCTCGGGTGGCGGGTTGAGGAGTGGAAAGTCTTCGTCAGGTTGCGCACTTCCAGAATGTCGCCCCCGTCCCCGCCCGACGCCGAAGGCGGCCGCAGCCGGACAAGATCGAGCGGCGGCAGGGGCGAGAGACGCTTGCCCCTCGTCTGCTGTCCGGGAATGGCTTGCAGCAGCGCTTTCGTGTAGGCGTGCCGGGGGCGCGACAACACATCCCCTGCCGTCCCGCGCTCCACCACCTCGCCTTGCCGGAAAACCAGTATCTCGTCGGCGAAAGTCGAAGCCACGGTCAGGTCGTGGGTGATGAGGAGAATGGCGAGTCCCTTTTCCTGACTCTGTTTCAGCAGCCGGAGCACCTGCACCTGAATGCTGACGTCGAGAGCGGTCGTCGGCTCGTCCGCGATCAGTATCCGGGGTGCGGCTGCTATGCCGGCCGCGATCAGCGCGCGCTGCCGCAACCCACCCGACAACTGGTGCGGATATTCATCATAGCGCCGCTCGCCATCAGGAATGCCAACGCGCCCCAATATGTCGACGACATGGCTTCTGATCTCCCGCTTCGTTTTTAGCCGGTGTTCGAGCACAGTCTCGCCCACCTCGAAGCCGACCGTCTTCAGCGGATCAAGCGACGTGAGTGCATCCTGCAAGACATAGCCGATCCCTGCTCCCCGGATACGCCGCCAGTCAACCTGGGTGGCATTGGAATAGTCATGATCGAGTATGCGCAGGCGCTCGTGTCGGACCTGGGCGTTATCACCGACGAGGCCGAGAAGCGCCCTGGCGGTGACGCTTTTTCCGGAACCGGATTCGCCCACGAAGGCCAGCACCCTGCCCGGATGCAGGGTAAAGGATACGTCGCGCACGACATGACGCCCTTCTCCGCCGGCTGGGAAAGAAATGTTCAGGTTCTCCACCTCCGCGATGGCGGCGGGAACCGCAGACGCGGGAGCGATTGCGCTCTCCCGGGCGCGCAGGAGGGACATAAACTAACTCTCTTTCTGCAGATATCGCTTCTGAAGGCTTTTGCCGACGACGGTGACGGACAAAACCGTGAGCGATATCGCGATGCCGGGAAATACCCCCAGCCACCAGGCATGCTCGATCACACTGCGACCCTCCGACAGCAACAGCCCCCACTCCGGGGCCGGCGGCTGGGGACCGAGCTTCAGGAAACTCAGCGTGCTGCCGGCGAGAATGGAGCCGCCGATGGATATCGTCGCCAGCACAAAAACAGGATGAATGGCGTTGGGAATGACATGCCGGCATACGACCGCGGTCTTGCTGAAGCCGAACCCGACAGCGGATTCCACATAGCCGGCATTGCGAACGACGAGAACCTCCGCCCGCACGAGCCGGGCGAATTGCGGGATGAGGCCGATGCCGATCGCCCACAGTGTGTTGACGAGGCCCGTCCCCAGCAGGGCCACGACCACGAGAGCGAGCAGAATGGACGGCAAGGCCATCAGCACATCATTGAACCGCATCAGGGCCTGATCGAGCCACCGCCCGCCAAAACCGGCAAGCGCGCCGAAAACGATACCGCCGGCAAGCGCAATCAGCGTTGCGCCGAAACCGATCGACACCGAATAAGCGGAGCCGTGAACGACGCGGGAGAACAAATCCCGCCCCAGATTGTCCGTGCCAAACCAGTGCTCGCGGCTCGGGGGCTGCAATGCCGCCAGCGGATCGATCGTTATGGGCGAGTGCGTCGCAATAGCCTCGGGAAAGAGAACCTGTATCGCGATGAGCACCAAAAAAACCACGGACAGGATGACCGCGACAGACAAACGCTTGGGGCGCGCAGACAGCCGGTTCGTAACGGCATTGTTCGTATTGTCCCGGCTCATCAGACGCTCGACCCTATGCGTTTGTCGACGAGGCCATAAGACAGATCGACCAGAATGTTGACGAGCACGAAAAACGCCGCCGACACGATGACGACGCCCAGCACCAGCGGGATATCGTGCGTGGTGATGGCCGCGACGGTGATGGTGCCCAGCCCCGGTCGCCCGAACACGGTTTCCGTCACGACGACGCCGGTGAGCACGTTGCCGGCGAAGGTGCCGGTGATGGTCGCCGCCGGAATGTAGCTGTGCTTGAGCGCATGGCCCCAGCGCACCGAGCCGTCGGACAGCCCGCGGCTCCTTGCGGTGAGAATGAACGGCTCCTTGAGCGCCCGCTCGATACTCTCTCGCATCACCTGCGACAATTGGCCGACGAGGCCAAGCGCGATGGTGGCCGCCGGCAGCACCAGCGACAAGGGATTATCGAGTGCGACGATGGGAAACCAGTTGAGCGTGAACGAAAACACGAGGATCAGGATGATGCCGATCCAGAACGACGGCATCGAGATCGTCACCAGCTCGAACACGAAAGCGAACCGGCGCAGCAGGGTCGACGACCCGGCCGTGAGCGTCGCCAGCGGGACGGATATGACCACGGCGAGCACCAATCCCGCCACTGCCAGAATGACGGTGGACCACACACCGGAATAAAGCAGCGTCGCTACTTCCGTGCGCTGCTGGTACGATCTTCCCAGATCCCCATGAACGAGACGTTCGATGTAAAGCAGATACTGCTCATGCACCGGCCGCTCTAATCCCCAGTCGCGGCGCACTTCCTCAAGCTGTTCTTCGGTCGGAATTTCATCGCCGCCGAAGAGAAGCGCGGCCGGATCGCCGGGAACGATCTGAAGGAACGCAAAGGTGAGCGTGACCGTGAACCACAGGACCACGACGCCCAGCGCCACCCGCCTCGACAAGGATACGAGAATGGATTGAAGCGGCATAAACTGTCAGAACTCTTTTTGCATTATGTACTTCGGCACCGGCAGCCCCGGATGACAGCGCATTACTGCAATGCGCCGACTATTCTCGGGACACCCGATGCCTATCGCTTCACGCTTACTTGGCGACCCAGACATCGTAGACGCCCTCGGGCGAGCCGATCTGGTTGATGAAGCCAAGGCCGTTCACCTTGTTGCTGGCAGCAATCTGGTATGCCTGCACGAGCAGCGGGATGTAGGTCACATCGTCGATGACCGCCTTGCGCTGAAGCTCGTGGAAGATTTTGATCCGTTGCGCGTTGTCAGATGTCGCGAGCGCCTCGGCCGCAAGATCCTTCAACGGCTGGATCGACGGATCAGCCTTGTTATCAGTGGCGAGCGCGCCGCCATTGGACAGGCCATTCAGTGATTTCCGCACATCAGAATGCAGCCATGTCGACGGATAGATATGGACGGCCCCGGAGGCGACTTCCTTCAAGTAGGTGCTGGAAGGCGTGAGGTCGACGATGAACTCCAGTCCGATATTCTGCTTCAACTGTTGCGAAATGCCTTGCAGCAGCGTGCTGCGCTGTTCGCGGTCGAGCTGGGTGGGATAGAGCACGCGAACGGAAAGCCGCTTGCCATCCTTGACACGAAAACCCTCGCTGTCACGCTCTGTCCAGCCCGCTTCGTCGAGCAGCTTGTTGGCGTTCTCGACGTTATTGCCCCATGCGCCCTCAAGGCTCTTGTCGTAGAACGGACTGACGGGGCTGGTGTGCGACCATGCGCGCCGGATTTCACCCCGATAAAGGGACTTCACGAGCGCGTCGAGATCGAACCCGTCGCGCAGCGCCTGCCTCACCCTGACGTCATCGAGCGGCGACAGAAAAGCATTGAGCGAAAGCTTGAACGTATCGCCGTTTGCGTCGTTGCTAAGGTAGACGAAACCGTCGCGGTCCTTGAACTTCGATACGTCGAGCGCGGAAATGCCTTCGATCACGTCAACCTGCGCCGGCAAGGCTCCAACGCGGCTCGATGGCTCCGCCAGGAAGCGGTAGGTCACCTTGTCCAGATAGGCCTTGCCCTGATGCGCCTTGGTTTCCGGCGCCCAGTTGTAATCGTCGAAACTCTCCAGCACCACCTGCGCGCCCTTCTGATACGAAGAGATCCTGAACGGACCTGTGCCCGCCAGATTCTGCCCGCCGGAAGGCAGATCGTTCAGATGCTCGGTCAACGACTTGGGCGAGATGATGCCCCAGCCGATATAAGCGATTGAATCGAGAAAGCTCGCATCGGGCTTCTTCAGCCGCACCTCGACTGTGCGATCATCCACGACAGTCGCAGAGTCATAGTTGGGGAAAGCGTAGATCGAGTAAGGGGTCTCGTTTGCCTTGTCGAGATTGAGTTTGACCGCCGCCGCATCGAGCTTCTCGCCATCGTGGAAAGTAACACCGTCGCGCAGCCTGAATGTATAGACGGTGCCATCGTCGCTCACCGAATAAGATTCGGCCAGCGAAGGCACGAAATCACCATTTTCGGTCTTCTCCAGCAGTGTATCGAATATATTCCGCAAGTAGAGGAATGCGTTTGCCTGATTGTTCTGATGCGGGTTCCAGTTTACCGGGTCGGTCTGGGTGCCATAGGTGATTTCACCGCCGGACACCGGCTCGGCTGCCGCATGACGCGGGGCTGCCACCCCGATTCCGCCGAGGACGAGAATTCCGGCGAGGGCGGAAACGATGAACTTCTTCTTGGCCATTTTGCTATCCCGAAACTGTTTCCCGCGCCACAACTGCTGCGGCAGAACAAGCGCGAATCGAATGAGTCATCCAAGAAATATCATAATTTCTATATTTTTAGTGATTTAATGCGCTATCACGTCCATAGTCTGTTATTCCGTTGAATCGGGATGGAAAAGCCATTCTCCATCAGACTGTTCGCAATCATGACAGGAAGCAGGTTCGTCATCTTCGAAAGGTTTCGGCCGCATCAGACGGGCGCTTCATGGCTGGCGGCTCACGGCTGGCGACATGCCGTCGCCGGCCAGGTGCGGTCGCTGCACCGAGTTCAGAACGCGTATCCAAATTTGTGAAACACCAGGACGCACAATTATGTCTGCCTATCATCTTCCGGATGCCGAAAAGCTGGCCGCCGCCCATAAGACGCTTCACTTTTTTGCCTATCTCGTCGGCGCCGGGCACCATATCGCCGCGTGGCGGCATCCTTCGGCAAATCCCGCTGCCGCCATCTCGTTCGACCACTATCGATCCCTTGCGGACATTGCGGAACAAGGGGTTCTCGATGCGGTTTTCTTCGCCGATTCCTTGGCCGTAAACGAACAGTCGCACCACGGCATCCTCGACCGTTTCGATCCGGTGGGGCTGATTACCGCCCTTGCGCCCGTCACGAAAAACGTCGGGCTCATCGCAACAGCCTCCACGTCATACGACGAGCCTTACAATCTGGCGCGCGCGCTTCTTTCCGCCGATCGCATCAGCAAGGGGCGCGCCGGCTGGAACATCGTGACGACGCGCGATCTGACCAACACCACCGCCCGGAATTATGGCCGGCCGGAACATTACGAACATTCGATCCGCTATGAGCGCGCGGAAGAGTTCGTCGATGTCGTACGCGGTCTGTGGCGCTCGTGGGAGCCCGATGCATTTACATATGACAAGGTGTCAGGCCAGTTCTTTGACCCTGCAAAATTGCACCGCATCAATCATCGCGGCAACCTCTTTCCCCAGGTCGACGGGCCGTTGAACATCGCGCCTTCCGAACAGGGCGAACCCCTTCTGGTGCAGGCCGGATCATCTGAGCCGGGCATCGCGCTGGGCGCACGTGTCGCCAATGCGATCTTCACTTTTCAGCCGGATATTCCCGCCGCGCAGCAGTTTCGCGATAAAATTCGCGACAAGGCGCGCGCATCCGGACGCAACCCGGATGAAGTCTACGTGCTCGGCGGCATCTCGCCCATCGTTGCTGAGACCGAAGCGAAAGCATGGGATCTTATTCGCGAGCTTGACGATCTGGTCGAGGAACCCAAGATCCTCAGCTTCCTGGATGATTACTTCGGTCACGCGATCGACTTCCGCCAGTTTACCCAGGAAACGAGCGTCGCCGATTCAGGAATCCTTGCCCTTCCGGAGCTTCGCAAAGATTTCTGGAAAACTCACGAGCGTATTAGCGGTCGGGAAAAGTCCGTCACGCTCAAGCAGCTCTACTCCCACCTGACGGGTGTCAGCTTCCTCCCCGATTTTGTGGGCGAACCGGAAAAGGTGGCAGACAACCTCATCCGATGGTTCGAAGCAGGCGCTTTCGACGGCTACATCCTCATCAACCCGCTGCTGCCGCGCGACCTGAGCAACTTCGTGGAGCAGGTCGTGCCCATCCTTCAGCGTCGAGGATACAGCCCCAAGAGCTATTCGCATCCCACGCTTCGCGGACGATTGGGACTCATAGACGGCTGATATCCACATCCGCTTTTTGAGGCGCAGGAGACGTTGAACGTGCCCCTCCGCCCCAAGGTGGCGTGGTGCAGCTTGAGAGCAGCCAGTCAGCCAAATCAGAAAAGGTGCCCTCGGATCACGTCGCGTCTTCGGAATGCTACGCTCTGACGACAATGCCCCCTTGCCGTGCGGCGATATTCGATGAGATTCATCACAGTTGAATCTCCCGGCGTGGAGTTATGTGGAGCACAGAATGGACGACGACCTCGACGGCATGGACCGCGCATCCCTGATCGCGGAAGTGAAGCGTCTGCGCGCCGGTATCCGCGCCCATCGCGACAGTTCGGGGCATGACCTTTGCTGGTTTCATCCCCAGCTTTGGGGGTTGCTGCCCGAACCGATTGCGCCGGACGTGGCGGTTCCGCCCTGGCCGAAGTTTATGCGCGGCTGCATCGCCTACCGGGAATCACTCGAACGAGAGCTTGCCGATGCGCCCGTCCATGACAAAGAATTTGGTGAAGACTGATCTGACCTGGCGCGCCATTCGCCAGATTTCTTATGGAGAAGCATCTCGTCGACCACACTGGCGCCCTGCGGCGAAGGTCAAGACATAGACGCCCTCTCTCGCCGGCCTGATGTCGAGGGCCATGAGCTGGATGCCAAGCTGCCGGTCCGATACCGACCTCAAACCGCTTCCGCATGGTCTTCGGAGGTCTGGAGCCGGGCGATATCCTGTCGCGGCGGCGCGCCGAAAAGGCGGCGATATTCGCGGCTGAATTGAGACGGGCTATCATAGCCCACTGCGAAAGCGGCAGACCCCGCACTCACACCACTCACCAGCATCAGGCGCCGCGCTTCCTGCAAACGCAACTGCTTCTGATACTCCAGCGGAGTCATTCGCGTGATTGCCTTGAAATGGTGGTGAAGCGATGAGGGGCTCATGCCCGCAGAAGCCGCTATCTGGTCTATCCTCAACTGAGTCTGAAAGCCCTTGCGGATCGTGGCGATGGCACGGTTGACCTGCGCCAAATGGCTGTCGACGCAGGCCATCTGGCGCAGCAGCGCGCCGTGCGGCCCGGTGAGTAGCCGATAGAGGATCTCGCGCTCAATCAGCGGCGCCAGCACGGCGATGTCACGGGGACGGTCGAGCAGCCCGACCAGCCGACAGGCGGCGTCGATGAGGTCCGGATCACCCGGATAAACAGCCAGAACCGGAAGATCGTGCCGGGGCACCGCACCGCGCTCGTCAACCAGAAGATCGGCGAGCGCCGAAAGGTCGAGATCGATCTTGCAGCACAGATACGGCAAGTCCGCGCTTGCCTCAAGCACATGACCGACCAGCGGCAGATCGACCGAGACGAGCAAATAGCGCGAGGCGTCATAGACCACGCTGTGCTCACCCAGTGATACACGCTTGGCCCCCTGGGCGATCAGACAAAGCGAGGCTTCGTAGATTGCCGGCACGGGTGCGCTCGGCTCGTTGCTGCGTATCAGCGACAGCCGTTGCATCGGGGTGCCGCACATGCCTGATTCCGGGGCATGGCGCATGATGAGCTGTGCGAGTTTTGCGATTGCGTTCATGTCACCTTGATCGACCATGACCAGCTGGTCCGCAAGCCTAATCCGCCATGGCTGGAGGATTGTGCAAGAAGTCCGGGCGATCGCGCTACCGCAATCTCCCCCGTCCGCACCAGAATGATGCCCGTCATCCCAAGTGATCCCAAGCAAAAGTGATCCCAAAGCAAAAGGAACGACCATGACCGGAATCAGCGAGAAGATCGTACTCATCACCGGCGCCTCCAGCGGCATAGGCGAAGCGACGGTACGCGAATTGGCAGCAGCCGGGGCCAGGCTGTTCATCGGCGCACGCCGTGCCGATCGGCTGAAGGCTCTCGCCGAAGAGCTGGGCGAGCGCGTCGCATGGCGCGAACTCGATGTCACCGATGCAGCGAGCTTCGAGGCATTCGCCGACGCTGCCGAGGCGCGGTTCGGAGGCATCGATGTGCTTGTCAACAATGCAGGTGTGATGCCGCTTTCGCCGCTGGCCGCGCTCAAGCGTGACGAGTGGAAGCGGATGATCGACGTCAACATCCACGGCGTGCTCAACGGGATCGCCGCGGTGCTGCCGCGCTTTATCGCGAAGGGTAATGGCCACGTGGTCAACGTTGCCTCGGTCGGTGCGCATCTCGTCTTGCCGACTGCCGCGGTCTATTGCGGAACGAAATATGCCGTGTGGGCCATCACCGAAGGGCTGCGGCAGGAGCATGAGAACATCCGCTCCACGATCATCTCCCCCGGCGTCACCGCGACCGAGCTTGGCGATGACATCAGCGATCCGCAGGTCGCCGCAGCGCTCAAGGACTGGCGGCAAAAGTCGCTGACCCCGGACGCGATTGCCCGCGCCATACGCTATGCGCTTGAGCAGCCGGATGGCGTCGATGTGAACGAGATCATCGTGCGGCCCACCGCCGCCAATATGTAATCTGCGACGAAGTCATTATAGCGGCTTTCGGGCGAGCACATTTGTTCCCCGAAAGCCGCCATGGCGGGGCCAAGCGGACGACCTCAGCGCAGATTGTCGACCAGAAAATCCACGAAGACCCGGATTCGGGCCGGAATGTTTCCGCCGCCGACAAAGACGGCATGGATATGCTCGACATCGCCGGGGTTATACTCTTCAAGCAGCGGGACAAGACTGCCGCTTTCGAGTTCCGCGGCGACGCTGAACTTGCCAACGCGTGTGATGCCGACCCCCTGCACGGCAAGCTCACCCAATGTCTCGCCATTGTTCGCCTCGATCGTGCCCTTCACCGAAAGCGCGAAGTCCTCGCCGCCACGGCGGAATGGCCATGTCGGCTCAACACGGCGGAAATTGAAGTTGAGGCAATTGTGATCATGCAAATCCTCCGGCACACATGGCGTGCCGGCGCGCCGCAGATAGTCCGGCGAGGCAACGATCACCCGGCCTGTCTCCCCCAGCTTGCGCGCCATCAGACCGCTGTCGGCGAGCGGCCCGAAGCGGATCGCCACATCCGCCTGCCCGCCCGCCACGTCGACGAGCGTGTCCGTCAAAGCGATATCGACCAGGATGTTCGGGTAAAGCCGCATGAATTCGCCGAGCAACGGCACCACGCATAGGCGGCCATGCGATTGCGCCGCGCTGATCCGTAACCGTCCGCGCGGTGCCCCCTGATCGGCGATCTGCTGCTCGACGTCGTTCAGGTCCGTCAGGATACGCCGCGCAGCCAGAAGATAGGAGCGCCCCTCCGCCGTCAGGGTCAGGGCGCGCGTCGAGCGCAGCAGCAACCGCACGCCGAGCCGTGTCTCAATCCGGTCAATCGTTCGGCTGACGGCGGATGGAGTGAGATCGAGCGCCCGCCCGGCCGCCGAGAAGCTGCCAAGATCCACCGCCGCCATGAATATCTCAAGAGCGCGGGCGCGATCCGCGCCGTCCGTCGTCTTTGCGTGCATGGCAAAAATCCTTCGTTCCAAGACACTCTATTCTCGTGCGGTTTCGTCGTCCATCTATGCGTTTGCATCGCAAGCGAAAAGATGGACCCGGAAAGGTAGACCATGGAATACAGGCAATTGGGCGCATCCGGCCTGCGGGTGCCCGCGCTGAGTTTCGGCACCGGCACCTTCGGCGGCACGGGGCCATTGTTCAGCGCCTGGGGACAGAGCGACGCCGCCGAGGCGCGGCGGCTGATCGATATATGCCTCGACGCAGGCGTCACGCTGTTCGACACCGCCGATGTCTATTCGAACGGCGCATCCGAAACGGTGCTGGGCGAGGCTGTTCGCGGGCGGCGCAATGCGGTGCTCATTTCGACCAAGACCGGCCTGCCGATGGGCGATGGCCCGCAGGATTGGGGCGTATCCCGCGCGCGGCTGATCCGTGCGGTCGAGGACGCACTGCGGCGACTGGACACCGATTATATCGACCTGCTCCAGCTACACGCTTTCGATGCCTCCACCCCTGTCGAGGAGCTGATTGGCACGCTCGACATCCTGATCACTGCCGGCAAACTGCGTTATGCCGGGGTTTCCAATTATTCCGGCTGGCAGCTCATGAAGGCGCAGGCGGTCGCGGATCGGCATGGCTTGCCGCGCCTTGTCGCGCATCAGGTGTATTATTCGCTGATCGGACGTGCCTATGAGGCGGAGTTGATGCCGCTCGCAGCCGACCAGGGGGTGGGTGCGCTGGTGTGGAGTCCGCTCGGCTGGGGCCGCCTGACCGGCAGGATCGGCCGTGACCGCCCGATACCGGAAGGAAGCCGCCTTCACGAAACCGCGCAGTTCGCGCCGCCTGTTGAGGAGGAGCATCTCTACCGGGTCATCGATGCGCTGGAAGACATCGCCCGGGAGACCGGCAAGACCGTGCCGCAGATCGCGATCAACTGGCTGCTCCAGCGCCCGACCGTCTCGTCGGTCATTGTCGGCGCCCGCAACGAGGCGCAGCTCCGCCAGAATCTCGGTGCCGTGGGTTGGGCTCTCACCCCCGAACAGATGGCGGCGCTCAATAAAGCAAGCGATTTGCTGCCGCCCTATCCCCTCACCCCTTATCGGCAGCAGGAGGGCTTCGCCCGCCTCAACCCGGCCATGGTCTGACTAGAACCTCCAACCGTGGAAATCCAGCCATGAAACTCAATTCCGGGTTGATCGCCCTGTCTGTCGGCGCCTTCGGCATCGGCGTGACGGAATTTGCTCCGATGGGACTGCTGCCGGTTATTGCGACCGACCTCGGCGTTTCCATCCCGACCGCGGGGCTGCTGATCAGCGCCTATGCACTGGGCGTAATGATCGGCGCGCCGCTGATGACGCTTACGACCGGCCGGGTGCCCCGCCGCACGCTGCTGATCCTGCTTGCCGGCATCTTCACATTCGGCAACCTGCTGGCGGCGGTTTCCAACGACTACGGCATGCTTCTGGCAGCGCGGATCGTGACCTCTTTGAACCACGGCGCTTTCTTCGGCGTCGGTTCAATCGTGGCGGCCAGCCTTGTGCCGCCCGAGCGCAGGGCCGGTGCGGTCGCGGCCATGTTCATCGGGCTGACCATCGCCACAATCGTCGGCGTGCCGCTCGCGACTTGGGCCGGCGAGCACCTTGGCTGGCGAACGGCGTTCTGGGGCATTGCCGGGCTTGGCCTCGTCACCATGGTCGCGCTGCGGCTGACATTGCCGGGTCTGCCGGCACCGAAGGGCGGCAATGCGCTCGCCGAACTGCGCGTACTGACGCGCGGACAGGTACTCGGTGCGCTCGCACTCACCGTTATCGGTTCAAGCGCGATGTTCACCGTCTTCACCTATATCGTGCCGATCCTGCGCGAAGCGACGCATGCTTCGCTCGGCTTCGTAACGGCAATGCTCGTCACCTATGGCGTGGGGCTGACCGTGGGCAACTGGCTGGGTGGCCGCTTTGCCGACCGATCGGTCGACCTCACGCTGATCGTGACGATGGGCGGCCTGACCGCCGTCCTCATCGCCTTCGCATTGCTGATGTCTTACATCGCGCCGACGCCGATCATCATCTTCCTGTGGGGCGTAGCGAGCTTCGCGCTGGTGCCGCCGCTTCAGGTCCGGGTCATGACCGCTGCGGCGGACGCGCCCAATCTCGCCTCGTCGGTCAATATCGGTGCATTCAATCTGGGCAATGCGATCGGTGCAGCCCTTGGCGGCGGTGTCATCGCCTCCGGGCTGGGCTATCCCGCCGTGGCGCTGGCCGGCGCGGCGACCTCGGCCATCGGGCTGGGCGCTGTCCTGATCGCGGTTCGCAGGACACCTGCGCCAGACAATCCGCAGGCGTGCTGATAGCGGAGGTTGGAGATGGTGACGCCGGCTGAACGCTTGGTCTCCGGCTTGCGAGGCCAGAAGAGTTGCCGCACAGCCGGAGATCATTGCCCGCGCACTTGTCAGTCTAAAAAGAAGCGGACCATTTCATGAGAGGCATTTGGTCCTGACGGATCAGTGTACGATCCGCTCGCGTGGCCACCAGACCAGGCGTGCCCGATGCCGTCGATCAGCCAGTATTCCACGACCGGCATTCCGTCTGTGTCGGTGATGATCGTCCGCGTATAGTTTCGTCCATTCGGCGCGCTGGCGCTTTCATGGGACGCTGCATTTCGTCCTCCAGGAGGGCTGACCTGTGTGACGATCCGCTCGGCGTTCGAGGGATGGACGGTCCGGTCTGCCTTGCCCTGAAAAATGATGGTGCGCGTCGGCGGTCCGCCGGCAACGGTGCGTGAACTTGCACGCGGCGTGATGCCGGCATCCCCCCGCATGGCGGAAAAGGCGGAAATAACGTCATTGGCCGATCCATAAGCCAGCCCGGAATGGATTCCGGCGGCTGCATAGAGATCGGGATACGTCTCGCCCATGATTGCCGCCATCGCACCGCCCGCAGAGAGACCCGCCACGAAAACACGGCTACGATCCAGACCAAACTCCGCCATGATCTCTCCGGTGATGCCAGCGATGATTGCGGGCTCTCCGGTATCACGCTTCTGATCGGCGGGGCGAAACCAGTTCCAGCAGGACGACGCGTTGTCAGCACTTGGCTGGCCGGGATACGCCACCAGCAGCCCATGCGTCTCAGCGACGATATTCATGCCGGTGCCGGCAGCAAAATCCTCGGGATTCTGCTTGCAGCCGTGAAGCATGACCACGAGACCGCGCGGCTGTTCCGATGCGCTTGCGGGAACATAGAGCCTGTAACGCCGCGTGCCGGCCGCGCAGGTAAAAGAGCGCGCCAGGAATTGCGCTCCGTCCGGAACGGACACATCCGGAGCCGGCCTCGTCATGCCGGGCAAATCCAGTCCGCGCAAATCCAGTCCGGAGAAGTCGATCCCTGGTAAGTGAGCCCCTGGCAAGCTGATGTCTTTGAGGTTGATACCGGGTGCGCCTTCAGAACCAGCCGCCAGGCGTCCTTCGTGAAGGATCCGAAGGGCATTTCCAATAGAATGGCGCAGTCTCGGCAGCGCTGCGGCATCCACTGTGGGCGCGGATTGCGATGGCGCCGAAGCTGACATGACTTGCGCCTCCGGTTCGCCGGGCAGATGGCGCAGATATTCCGGCGGAGACATCGTCTCCGCGTCGGCCAGAATGGACCCGTGTGGAGGCGCCTGCCCTGCAAGCACGCTCTGGATCATGCGCGTGGCCTTGGTAAGGCTTGTGACGTGCGGGGACAGTGCCGCTCGGCGCATGGCCGCAGCAAAATCGTTGTTCATGAATGTATTCCTTGTGAAGTGTACCGGCCTGTTGGCGCACCGCCCGCCTTAGACGGACGGTGAACGACCGGCTGGATCTACCGAATGCGGTCTGCGAGTGCTGATTTCAGTTCTGCGCTGGCCTGAAGCGCGCCGAGCACGGTGATGGATGCGATGGTTGCGAGCGCAAGCTCAGGCGTCACGTCGGCGGCGATGCGCGCCAATCCCACCACCTTGATGTGGAGTTTCTCGCCGGCATCCCTCACCGCCTCCAGATCCGCCCGGCTATAGTCGCGCAGTCCCAGTTCCAGCGTATGCCGCTCTATCGACTGTGCAACAGTTTCGGCATGAGTGGCGAGCTGATTGCGGATCGCCGTGCGGATAAAGTCGGTGCGGTTGGAATAAAACCCCTCCTGCACCAGAAGATCGACCCGGCCAAGATCGACATAACCGAGGTTGATGGTGATCTTCTCGGACTCACCGCCCTTGTCGCGTAGCCTGTGAACGTTATTGGTCATCGCACTCTCCATCTGCATGGATGGTATATGGATGCCAAGGAGATGGCTTTCAACGTGCGGCTATGACTTTTCTCACCTTGTTGAGCAATTTATATTGATCGCAATATTGGCCGCGGCCGCGACGAAAAGACAGCGGCGCGATATCCGTTTGTCGGATACCGCGCCGGCTTTTATTCGCAGTTGATCGATCAGGCGCGCTCTGGAACTGGCAGGCCAAGCCAGTCCTTGTAGAAGGTCTCGATATCCGGCTCGAAATCGTGGATCACCGGATACCAGGGCGTTGGGGCTTCGACATCGAGAAGATCTCCCGAGAGCGGGCAGAAGTACTCCCGAATGACCTGCCATTCCGGGGATGGAGCCATGAGGCGCGGATAGAGTTCTTCAAGCTGCGCGGCGGTATTCCTGATCCGGATGCGGGCGTGGAGCTTCCAGTTCTGATCCCACTCACAGAAGTCGTGGCCGGCAAGCGAGCGGATCACCCATTTCTTGTCAGCGAGGCGCTGGACGATGAAAAGCTTTGGCCCGAGCGGCAGTATAATGGGGTCATCCCACGCAACTTGTTCCTGCAAGATTTCCAGATAAATCTGGAAACGTTCCTTGTCTTTGGGGGTGGAGAGCATCGTGTGCAACGTGTCGCGGTCGATCTTGCCGTCCACCAGATCTTTTATTTTTGCTTTGGTATAGGCCATCGGTTCCTCCCTGGATTGGCCTTGAGCATATGGCCCGTATCCCGGAGGACACGGGCCCGGCGCACTTACTCCTCGACGAACTGAACTGTTTTGACATCCGGCAGTTCGGAGATATCCATGGAATACTCCCGCCCGTAGGATGGGATCGGCAGATCGGCCTCCAGGAGCTTCCAGTCGTCCGGCAGTTGCCAGAATTGACGGAACGACTGCTCGAAGCGCGGCCCCAGCTTGAACGAAGCCGCGAACATCTGCTGTACATGGACGCCTGCATCCTTGGCCAGAATGCGTTCGCGCTCCTGCTTGATCCACTCACCCGTTGGAACCGACTCGGCCAGTCGCGCCTTGCGGATCGACTTGCGTTTCGCCTCCGTCGCGGCAGTGTCCACGCCTTTCCGGCCGTCCCCGGCATTCGACAGGATCACGCCATAGACGCTTTCGGCGAAACGTTCGAGCAGATAACCACCATTCACGTCATCAGCCACCGCCTGTGGCTCGCGGTCGAGCGGATCGCCGAAGCCGGGGCCACCACGCATGTAGTTCAGATAAAGGTCATAGTCCTTGAACATGGCCTCGGTGGTGATGGCCTGCTTGTCACGCTTGATCCGGGCATCCGGCAGAAGACCATCGAAAACCGGGCTTTGGGGATCGGTGTCGCCGCCATGCGGAATGTCGCCGCCCGCCGCGATGATCTCCTTCAACCGGGTGTCATGCGCCTCGAACCGATAGCCCGAGGCCGCCGGATAGCCGCCCATAAGCCCCCAGTCGGATGAGATATGGCCGTTGCCCATGAAGAACATCGTCCAGTCCTTGGCATTCCAGACCATACGGAGACTCTCGAAGCCGCAGCCGCCGCGATACTTGCCCGCACCGCCAGAGGATGCCTTGATCTGGCGTCCCAGGTAGACAAGCGGTTCGGCCAGCTCCCAGATTTCCATGTCACCCATGTCGCCTTCCGGGTTCCAAACGGCGGCGGCGTGACTGATGCCATCCTTGTGGGCGGAAGCGCCGACGCCGTTGGCCGCGCATTCGAACGAGTTGACGGCGTGGATCTCGTCATACTGATTGAAGCCGCCGCCCTGCAGCCAGTTCGAGGTGTTGGCGTTGCCGGCATTGACCTCCTCCAGATAACCGCGCCCAAAGTAGCTGCGCGACAAGCCACGCCACAGCGCTGTCCAACTGGATACGAGGAAGTGCCATGAGTAGCTGAAGGCCACTCGCCGGTCATCGGGATTCATCCACGTGCCTTTGGGCAGGCGGAATTCCGTTCCGTAGGCGGCGCCGTCATTGATCATCTCGGTCGGGATGATCGACTGGGTCATCATCACCCAGATGCCCGATGTGAAGCTGACCTGATGGGCGTTGTAGGTGTGCCAGCCCCAGCGCGACGATCCCTCGAAGTCGAGCCGCCACGTGCCGTCGCCGCGAATGGTGATTTCCGACGGCGTGTGCATAATTGTGTCGAGCTTGGCGAAGTCGGACGGCACGCGGACATCCTCATGCGCATAGGGCACGTCCACAAAACCCACCTGGCGATACTTGCCGGGAATGGTCATCGCCTTGATGCGCGCCTGAAGGCCGACCCGGCCATGCTCGACTGACTCGTAGGCGAACTTCCAGTAAGCATCGATGCCCTCGTCGGCAATCACCTCCTCAACCAGCTTGCGGATCATGTGGCAGCCGGCAACGCGGGTGCGCTCATCCAGCATCCAGTAGCGCGTCGTGCGCACCATGCGCTGCGATTCATGCAGCCAGTCGCGTTTAAGAACGTCGTCCTCACCGATTTTGCGGCAGGTGATGGAGTATCCGTCGCCAAACCGCTGCACCTGCCCGGTGGACATCGAACCGGGACCGACCGATCCGGTATCGATGACGTGTGTCACGCCCCCGACCCATCCGATCAGCTCTCCCTCATGAAAAATCGGTACGATGGTGTGAATGTCGCAAGGATGGACGTTGCCAATGAGACTGTCATTGTTGCAGAAGATGTCCTTGTCCTTGATGCCGGGATTTTGCTCCCATTCGTTCTCGATCATGTATTTGATCGCGGCACCCATCGTTCCAACGTGGATGATGATGCCCGTGGACGTCAGTATGGAATCCCCCGCCGCGTTATAAAGGGTGAAGCACAGTTCGCCTTCTTGTTCCACGATTGGCGATGCTGCGATCTTCTTGGCGGTCTCGCGCGCATCGACGACGCCTGCCCGCAGCCTCGAAAACAGCTTGTTGTATTTGATCGGGTCACTGTCGCGCAGTTCCATCCGCTCAAGTCCAGCATAGTGCTTTGTTCGCTTAGTGGCCTCCATCAGCCTGTCACGGTGCTGTTTGAGCGTCTCGCCGCCGCGCACGATGCCGCGGGTCTTGACTGAAGTTTGAATGTTCATTGTCTCTCTCCTCCCCGAGAAATCAGACTTCTTTCAGGTGGAACAGGCGGTGCCCATCGAGGAACGTTTCAAAGCCGCTGGGAACGACGAAAGTCGTGGCATCGGATTCGATGATTGCGGGGCCGGTGATGCGATTGCCCGGTCGCAGCGTCTCCATCTGGTAAAGCTGCGCATCGACCCATTTCTTGTGACGATAGAACTTGCGGACTCCCAGTTTCGCCTCTTCTGGCGGGGCTTCAGGGCCAAGTTCTTCCTTCGGGATCTTTGGCTTCGGGATCGGCACCGTGCCGCGCATGATCGCCCCGGTGACGGAATAGCCAAGCTCCGGCGACCGCGCCGCGGCCGCATAGACACGGCCATAGGTTTCGTTGAAAGCTTCAACCAGCTTGTCCCAGTCCTCGGCCGTGCGGGCTTCCGTGATCGGGGATTCGATTTCCAGATCGTTCAACTGTCCACGATACTGCATGCGGAAACCCGGCTGCAGCTTGACCTTGTCGGGGGTGTAGCCGTTGATTTCGAATTCTTCGAGCACCCGCTCCTTCAACTCCTGCCAGGCGGCCTGCAAGGTTTTGGACTGGGCCACCTTCAAGTCGTCGGAGGCATCGACCGCGATGTTGATGTCGAGCGACTTGTCGTAACGGTATTCGAAGTCCGCCGCCGCGCAGCCAAAGGCGCTGAACCCGGCTGCCCAGGCCGGCACTATGACATCCTCAAAGCCCAGCCCTTCGGTGTAGCCATAGGTATGGACTGGCCCCGCGCCGCCATAGCTGAAACAGACGAAGGCCTCTGGCGTCGAGCCCTTGCCCGAGATCATCGAGCGCAGGTAGTCGCGCAGGTCGCTGTCGAGAAGCTCGATCACGCCCGCTGCCGCTTCTTCGACTGACAGACCGAGCGGATCGGCGATCTGCTCCTTCATTGCGTTCCATGCACGTTCACGATCCAGCTTGATCTGCCCGCCGAGGAAGTTATCCGGGTTGAGGTAGCCGAGGATGACGTGGCAATCGGAAATCGTCACTGTCTCGATGCCCGACTCCGCCCAGCAAACGCCGACGCGGTAGCCGGCGGAATCCGGCCCCAGCTTGATCGCTTTCGTATAAGGATCGAGACGGATGTATGAGCCCGCCCCTGCGCCCACAGTGTCCATGGCCACCAGCGGCAACGACAGCACCAGCCGGGCCATGTCCGGATCGTTGCGAATGGTCAGTTCGTTCTGGGTAATCAACGCCACGTCGAAAGATGTGCCGCCGATATCCGAGCAGGCGATGTTGGAATAGCCCAGCACTTCGCCCAGATATTTCGCACCGATCACGCCGCCGATCGGCCCCGAGGAAATGGTGCGTGCCAGCTCCTTGGCTTTCCAGGAAATTGTGCCGCCATGTGTCGCCATCACCCGGAAATCGAATTTCGATCCATGATCCTTGAAGGCCGAACTGATCTTGTTCAGCGTCAGGCGCGATGGCTCGGCTGCGTAGGCTTCAAGGATCGTGGTGTTCGTGCGATGGGTTTCCTTGCGCACCGGATAGTAGTCTGTCGAGGCAAAGACGGGAATCTTCTTGCCGGATTTCTCGACCTCTTCCAGCACGATATCGCGCACGCGGCGCTCATGGTCTGGATTGCGGTAGCTATGGAGCAAGGAGATCACGATCCCCTCGACATCCTGCCCGATCAGGTCACGCGCCGCCTGCCGGGCGGTTTCCTCGCGCAGCGGAATAACCACAGTGCCCGACATGTCCACCCGCTCCATTACGCCGCGGGTCAGATGCCGCGGCACCAGCGGCTCGTCATAGTAGTGAGTGTTCAGGTGGATGCGATCTTCATAGGCAAAGCCGAGATAGGCCTGGATCGCGCGCCCCATGCGATGGAAATCTTCCATTCCCGCATTCACGATCAGCCCGCACCGCAGCCCCTTACGCTGCACCACCCGGTTAAGCATGGCGGTGCCGGAATAGACGCCGGTCTGAATCTCGCCAAGCGCGTCCTCCAGCGTGAGGCCCCAGTGTTCCAGCCCCTCTTTCGCGCTGGCGATCAGGCCGATCGCTTCGTTCTGAGGCGTCGATTGCGCTTTGCCGACGACGAAGTCGCCATCGCTGTCGACAAAGAAAGTATCAGTCATCGTTCCGCCGGCGTCGATGCCCAGCACCTGCACGCTGCGATTGGATTGATTGCCCAATGACACAGTTTCTTCCTCCCCTTTCGCCATCTGTCCGTGGCGTCAGGAAAGGATGCATTCTGGGAGCATAGCCGTGTTGTCCGGTTTTCGAACATTTCGTCGGACATGCTGCGGACGCAATGCCGCGCCGCAAACGACCGCACTCAACGACGCCGGCGCGCTACGCCATATTGATCGAGCTTGAGATAGAGCGTCGAACGCGAAATCCCCAAGCGGCGCGCGACTTCGGACATGTTGCCGCCCGCTGCGGCGACGGCATCGAGAATATCGGCCCGCTCGCGCTCGCGAAGAGAATCTTCACGGCGCGTTGCAAGCGTCGTAATCTGCGGGGGCAGGTCCGGCACGTCGATCAGCCGGTTGAGGGACGTTGCGGAGAGCGATTCAATCAGATTGCGCAACTCCCGCAAATTGCCGGGCCATGTGTGTGCCCGCAGCCGCATCATTGCCGCCGGGGTGAAGCGCAGCGGTTTGCCATGGCGCTGGACGGAGTAAAGCGCTGCGAAGTCACGCACCAGACTGTCGATGGAATCCCGGCGCTCAGCCAGGCTCGGCAATCGCAGGGTGGCTGCCGCAATGCGAAAGTGCAACTCACTGCGCAACTCTCCGCTGGCCATTTTCTCATCCAGACAGACAGACGATAATGTCAGTACCTGCAACGGCGCTGCCGCCGTGCGAACCAGATGCGCAAGCGCCTGCGCAACGAGGGGCTGCGCCATTTGCGGCGTCTCAGCGGGTTCATCAAGACAGAGCGTGCCGCCCATTCTGGCAAGGCGTGCGAGGCGCGCGCTGAAATCTGCCCCCGCGCGCAGGGTCTCGCAATCCAGCAAGCTGCAATCGAAGATTTCAAATGGCCGCGTCGCGAGCGGACCGTGAGCGTGCAGCGAACGAGCAAGTGTTTCCTTGCCGCTGCCGACAGCACCCTCAATCAGCAGCGGCACCCCGCTTTCGACGATCCGCACGGCTTTTGCGCAAAGACGCTCCATCTCCGGATCGGTATCGGCAATCTGTCGCAGGCTGATTTCCGGGTTAGAAAGAGGTCTGCTTCTGCCCCCGGAGCGGCGCATCGAGACCAGAACACCGAGCGGCCCACCTTCGCCGTCAAGAACCTCGACGCCGGCATCCGGCAACGCTTCCTGCATTCTCTCGGCAAGCTGGTGAGGATCGTCTCCGGTTTCTTCGGGCAGCTCGCGAAGAATGGCACAGCCACCAAGAGCGCTCTTCGTCGCGTCGCCCGCACTTGCGCTCGACCAGACGGGCCGGCCAAAGCGGTCGAAAAGCACGACCGCATCGCCGGAAAGCGAAGGCTTGCGCGATAGCAGTTGCTCCAGCATGAGGCTCTGCTCCCGCAACCCCGTGCTTCGCAGCGCCTCCTCGATCTGCAAAGCCAGCGTGACGGACAATATCGCAACCTGGGCGAAAGCCTCACCTGACGGCCCGGAGATATCCACCACGCCGAGCCTGCGACCAGTGAATGGGTCATGGATCGGCGCCGCGGCACAGGACCAACGCTGGATGGCCTCGCAGAAATGCTCGACACCGCTAATGGTCACGGGCTTGCCCAGATGGAGCGCAGTGCCGATAGCGTTGGTGCCGATGGCTCCCTCGTCCCAGTGCCCTCCGGGATACAGGTGGTTTTCCTCACCACGGGACAAAATCCGGACATCGCCAGCCGCGTCCGTGACGATGCCATCTGGATTGCACAGGAGCAGGATTGCCCCCGCATCGTTGAGCATGTAACCGGCACGCCGAATGGCCGCCTGCGCCGCGTTGCGCAGGCGTGCATTGCGCGCTCTAATGGCTTGCAACTCGTCCTGGGCAACACTCGGTGCGCGTTCGCGGGTCTCGATCTCTCTGATGTCTCGCGATCTGACCCAGGATCTGAGCACGATCTCCCGGATGCTGGGGGGTACACTCCCCAACGCACGGAATCGCTCCCAGTCCTCCTTCTGGATGCTTTCCGTCATTCTTTTTTTGCGCCTTTCATTGAGGCCTTCCAAACATAAGACGGTATGGGGCCTGCAAGTCAAGTGCGTGCGATAGCTTCCCCTGCCCACATCGGCGCTGGCGGGACGTTTTGGGCTGACAGGGATCGGAAGTGTTTAAGGCTTGACGTGGTACCCGTTGAAATTCGGCACCGTCATGTTCTGGCTCATGTAGCCGGTCTGGTCAGTCATTGTCCTGCATATTCCAACCCGACACTGGTCATGACCCAGAATGA
This sequence comes from Pseudochelatococcus contaminans, assembly GCF_014195635.1. Classification (GTDB taxonomy): domain Bacteria; phylum Pseudomonadota; class Alphaproteobacteria; order Rhizobiales; family Beijerinckiaceae; genus Pseudochelatococcus; species Pseudochelatococcus contaminans. The sequence continues at coordinate 202,766 of NZ_JACICC010000005.1, forward strand.
CTGCCCGCAAGAGACGATTGCAAAGGTTATCCACTCTTTGAAGCACAGGCGACTGCAAGATGACGTCTTGCATCGACTGGTTTCAGGCAACGCCGTCCTTGCGGATATGTCGATAAAACCATCCCGGGCCGGAGGTCGGCCCGGGAGAGAGTTTGGCCTCAGCCCCTTTGCGGGCCGCGCAGCCAGCCGAGGGCCAGAGCCGCAACCGGGATTGCGGCCAGCGCGATGCTGATGCCGAGGCTGCCGCCGGTGATCAGAGTGAAGTTCGAGATCACCAGCCAGAGGCAGCCCGCAAGGCCGATACTGGCCAGCGTCGGCGCGATACGCGTCTGCCAGACCCGGCCTTTGACGAGGTCAGGGCGCTCACGGAAAAAGCCCAGCACTGACAACGAGGTGGTCAGCATCAGAATGATCATGCCCAGCGTCGCCACCCCGGCCATCGAGCCGAAAACCTCGACCAGCGGATCTAGCTGCAAGAGGGCAAAGATTGCAATGATCACCGCCGCCGTAGCGCTTTGCACCAGCGACGAGGCATGCGGCGAGGCATGCGTATCGTGCACTGCGCCAAGCCGGGCCCACAACAGCCCCTTGCGCGCCAGCGCATGCTGATAGCGGGCAATCACGTTGTGGAAGGACAGCACACAGGCCAGAAGGCTGGTCAGCAACAATACATTGACACAATCCTGCCCGATCTTGCCGAGCCAGAGTTGCGACTGATCCAGCAGCAGATTTGCCTCGCCCGCAAGCGTGGCCTCAGCCGCGCCACGAACATTATCGACGCCCGAACCAAGCACCAGCGCCCAGGTCGAAAGCGCATAGAAGCTGCCGATCAGCAGCACCGAGACATAGGTCGCACGCGGGATCGTCACCGCCGGATCGCGCGCTTCATCGCGGAAAATCGCGGTGGATTCAAAGCCGATAAAGCCGGTCATCGAAAAAAGCACGGCAATCCCGAGAGAGCCGGACGTAAAGACCGCCGGGCTGAAAGATTGAACGTTAATCCCGTCATTGCCGCCAGAACCGAAGATCACAAGATCCATGACCACGACAATCAGCACCTCAAGCACCAGCGCGAGACCCAGCACCTTGGCGCTAAGATGGATGTTGCGGTACCCCAGCCACGCCACCAGCGCCCAGGCAAGGAACGACCAGACCGGCCAGGGGATATTGGGGCCGTTATAGATCCGCATCGTATCGTTCATAGCCCAGCCCAGATAGCCGTAGATGCCGACCTGAATCGCCGTATAAGCCACAAGCGCCACCGCGGCGATGCCAGTACCAAGACGCGCGCCAAGTCCTTCCGTCACATAGGAAAAGAACGCACCCGCATCGCGCACATACGGGGTCATTGCAACAAAACCGACCGAGAATAGCAAAAGCACCGCCACGGCGACCACAAAGCCGACCGGCGCACCGGCGCCATTGCCCAAGCCGATCGCCAGCGGCACATTGCCCCCGATCACCGTCAGCGGTGCGGCGGCTGCCAGCACCATAAAAACAATCGCTCCCACCCCGAGATTGCCTTGTAGCGACTTGCTACCTCCGGCAATGTCGGCGACTCCCGCACTCCCGTAGGATTGACGGGTTACTTCATCCCTCTTCATGGTTATTACTCCATATGTTATTTTTTATTATGAGCCGCGTCTGCGCGCGGCCGTTTGTTTCACGCTTCGCCAGCAGGTGCGATCAGCGCGCGCAGCCTCTCAGGATCAATCGCCCGCACCACCCGGCCCCGACGCCCGGTCATGGTTTCAGCGCGGCAGATTGCGTTGAGAATTGCCTCATCGACGCAGGTCACCGTTGCAAGGAAGACCGCGTCCATCTCTTCATCACCAAGCGCGCGCATCCCGATCTCGGGGGCTGTCGGTGGCTCGCCTGGGTCATTCGCCGTTGAAAAGGCGAGGAAAATATCGCCGGAATTGTTGCCCGATGGCGTGCCAGCGCGGCCCATCCCCAGCCCGATACGCTTGGCGATCCGGTTTAGCTGTGTAGGTGTCAGCGGCGCATCGGTGGCGAGGATCACGATGATCGAGCCGCGCTCGGTATCGAACACCCTGTCCTCAGTGATCTGATCGCCGACGCGAAAACCGCAGACCTCCAGCCACGGCCGCAGCCCATGATTGGCCTGCACCAGCACCCCCAGGGTGAAATCCCCCGCCCGCGTTTCGATGATGCGCGACGCGGTGCCCGTTCCGCCCTTGAATTCATAGCTGATCATGCCGGTGCCGCCGCCGACATTGCCTTCAGGCACCGGCCCGGTGGTGGCATTGTCCAGCGCATGAAGGACATGCGCTTCGGTGACATGCTGGCCCGCGATGTCATTCAGCCAGCCGTCGAAGGTTTCACCGACCACCGGGAGCGGCCATTGGGTTTCGCCCATCTTTTTGGGAAACTCACGGATCATCCAGCGCGCCACGGCATGATGCGCAATGCCAAACGAGCAGCTATTCGTGATCACCACAGGCCCGTTGAACCAGCCTGATTCCTGTATCCAGTGGCAGCCGCTCAGCTCGCCATTGCCGTTCATCGAAAACGTTCCGGCCCAGCAGGGGTGCAGCAGATCGGCCGCAGGGCGCGGCAGGATGGCCGTGACGCCGGTGCGGATCGCATGTTCCCCCTCGCCAGAGATCAGCGTGGTTAGTCCCACACTCAAGCCCGGCACATCGGTGATGGCATTCAGCGGTCCCGGTTTGCCTTTCAGAGGCAGGCCGAGTTCTCTGGCGCGTTTGCGAATGGGTTGTTCGGCGGGCATTATTCCTCACTCTGTTATGAATTGGCCTGCCGGGCTTGACCTGCGGCGAGCCAAAGGTTTTTCTTCATGTCAGAATGATCACAAGGGCGCATAAATCCATTCCCCCACCGGGGTAGAAATGTAGCCCCGCCTACCGCCTAAAGGGGAGGTGCATGAATTTCACGGCCTCGGATCTGAGCTTTCATCAAAGGCTTGGCCATGTGCTGGCCTATCTCGGACGTGATGAATTCTGGCCGGTTTTCGCGGCTTTCCTGCGCGAGCAAATCGCCTTTAACTCCTGGGTTCTGCTTATTTTCCGCCCGAGTGAGCCGCCATTGCTGGTGCATGAAGGCGATGCGAACGATCTGGAGGATGCGCTATTCCGAGACTACCTTCTGCGGCTTTACAAGGATGATCCGTTTTATATTTTCGCGAACCAGCCCTTCGCCAGCGGACCGCACCGCCTTGAAGAAGTGGTCACGCCGCAGTTCCGTCAGTCCGAGTATTTCCACACCTATTTTGCTAAAAATGTCGTCGAAGATGAAGTGCAGTTGCTTGCTCCGTTCTTTCAGGGAGCTGAACAGCACGGGGTTCTCTCGCTATCCCTTGGCTTTGAGAGGCGATTTACTGCCGAAGAATACGGATTATTATCACTAATCAGCCCGTGGGTTCTGCCACTGCTGGCCCATGCGGCACGGCAAACTCTGGGTGAGTTGCAGACACCGGCGAAACGCCCCAATCACGGCGAGCTGGAAAGACGCCTGCGCGCGCTTGAAGGGGTGCGCCTGACCGAGCGCGAGGTGCAGACTGCCCTGCTGTTGCTGTCGGGACAAAGCACACGCGGCATCGCTGCCCACCTCGGCATCGCACCAGAAACGGCCAAAGTGCACCGCCGTAACCTCTACGACAAACTGGGCGTGAACAGCCAGATTGAGGTCTTTGCGCTTTTTGCCTCGTTACCAGCCTGATGCCTGTGACTTAAGATTTTTCTCATCGGAGTCCCAAAACCGTCTCGCCAATCGTCATCCCACTGAACAGGTCATTTGAACGCAGACCGTAAAGGGGATGCAGCGCCTCGAACGCTGTGTGATTGGGGGATGTCGTGGCGACAAAAATATTAACCGGCGCGGTTTTCAAAGATGTCAGCAAGTGCGGACGCAACGTTTTACTCGCAAGTACGATCCTTGCGGCAAACTGGGCCGTGCCTGCCATGGCGCAGAATACGCCCGTTGCCCAGGAGGCTCCGCGAGCCATATCGATTCCTGCCGGCCCCCTCACACCGGCCTTGAACCGCCTGGCGGGATTGACCGGCCTTCAGATCCTGTTCGATGCGGATCTGACGCGCGGCAAGACCACAAGCGGAGTGACCGGCACCTTGACGCCCGCACAGGCGCTTGATCGCGTGCTCGCCGGAACCGGCGTCACCGCCCGCTTCACGGGAGCCGGACAGGTAGCGCTGAGCGGCGTTCCCGCCACATCGCCCATCGTGAACGGTGCTGTCGAAAACAGTCTCGTGCTTGACGAGATTACCGTTCAGGGCGAAAAAGTCAGCCGTGATTACTTCCGTACATTTACCAGTATCGGTGTCGTCACAGAACAAGACCTGCGCGACTTCAATATCACCACGCTTACACAGGCGTTCAACGTTCTGGCAAATACGCGCTCATTCGTGACGGCGGATGGCAACAACAGTTTTGCCGTTCGCGGCCTCAATGCGGAAGGCGTGACGCAGCCCAGCCGGGCCGCTCCCATCATTTCCGTAATCATCGACGGCGCTCCGCAAAACGTCGAGGCCATGCGCCGCGGCAGCCGTGGCCTCTGGGATGTGGAGCAGGTCGAGGTGTTGCGCGGACCACAGTCCACACTCCAGGGCCGCAACTCGCTTGGCGGCAGTGTGTTGATCAAGACCAAAGATCCCACCTTCACGCCCGAGGCCATTATAGACGGCTCCGTCGGCGGGTTATCGACGCGTTCCGGCGCGTTCGCCGTGTCCGCTCCGCTGGTTGACGATCAGGTGGCGTTCCGCATCTCCGGGCAGATCTCGCGCGAGACAAAGGACATCACCTACACCGATCCCACCGTGAAGGATCTGCGCGAGGATGAGTTCGAGCAGATCAGGGCCAAGCTGCTGATAAAGCCGCATGCGGTTCCCGGTCTCAAGGCCTTGCTGAGTTTCAGCCGCACCCACGACAAACCTGGCTGGAACGCCGTCACCGGCCCCGACTTCTTCGCCCGCCGCTTCGACCCGACGGTGGGTTACGCCGCAGAGTTCCGCGATACATACGTGAACCGCTACGGCGCTGATATTTCGTATGAAATCGCACCCGGCTGGACGCTGACATCCCTCTCGACCCTGTCGGATACCGATCTGAGCATCAAATCACCAGCCGGCGCGATCCTCCAGCGCGGCGACAAGCGCGACGGACGCGATTTCTCGCAGGATCTTCGGCTGAGCTTCGATCCGCCGGGCTCCAAGCTCTCCGGCGTCGTGGGGCTGTTCGCCGGTCGATACACCACTGACATCGACTCTTATCTCAGCACCAGTGCCCTGCTGCCTTATGGCATTCCAACGGCAACGGTTCAGGATCTGAAGGCGAACACGGCAACGACATCGCTCGCCGCCTATGCCGATTTGCGCTATCGCGTTCTGGACCGCTGGACGTTGCTCGGCGGTGGCCGCCTCGTCCATGACAGGGTTGCGGGTCGCTACACCGGCGAGGCTCTCGATCTGGCGGCGACACAATACAATGTCGGCATGTGCATGGTGCTGGGCTGCGTCCCAACGCCGGTCTATGGCCGCCTCGACGAGCGAAGCTCCGTGACAAATCCGGTGTTCCTGCCGAAAATCGGTATCGCCTTCGACATCACCCCCGACCAGACCGTAGCAGCCACCGCAACACGAGGTTACCGTTCCGGATTTTCCGAGGCCGTGGCAGGCACCACCACGCTTCGCACCGTCTCGCCGGAATATCTGTGGTCGTATGAACTGGCCTACCGCTCGAAATGGTTCGACAACCGGCTGCAGTTCAACGCAAACGCATTCTACTACGATTACAAGAACCAGCAGATCCTGACCTACAATCCGAGCTTCCCGGGCCAGACGGTGACGGAAAACAGCGGCAAGTCGCACGCCTACGGCGCGGAAATAGAAGCACGCTGGCGGCCGATCGAGGAACTGACGCTCTTCTCCTCGCTCGGTCTGTTGAAGACGCGGTTCGACCGGGCCGTGACGGCCGTTGGCGACCTCAGAGGCAATGAATTTCCGGAGGCGCCAGCCGTCACCTTTGCCGCCGGTGCAACATGGCGGCACCGCTCCGGCTTCTTCATCGGCGCCGATGCATCATATACGGATGGTTTCTACAGCGCGGGCGACCTCACCAACACACCCAGCCGCCACATCAAATCCTTCATGCTGGTCAACGCGCAAGCCGGTTATGAAAACGAATACGGCACAGTCGCACTGTTCGCCCGCAACCTGCTGGACAAGCAGTATCTGACCAGCATCGACGAGACCGGACTTTCCGCCACCATCGGCGACGGCCGCCTTGTCGGCGTGCGCGGCACGTTGCGGTTCTGAGCGGTATGCGCGCGTTCATCTCACTTTGCTCCGCTGCTGTCATCGCATCATGTGTGCTGATGATACCCGCCTTCGCCTCGCAGGCAGTCGCGTGCGAAGGGCGCAGCTATGACGGGCCGGGCGTGATGGGCGCGCCCCTATGCCTGCCGTCCACGCCGCAGCGGATCGTCACACTCGATCCGACTTTCAGCCTCGGCATGGCGCTGGAACTCGGCCTGCCCGTCGTCGGCGCGCCGCTGTCGGGCATGAGCGACGCCAGCTTGAAGAACAGGGCTGAGGCCGCGGGTGTGGCGGACCTCGGCACCTTCGCGCAGCCCAGTATAGAGCGGATCGTTGCCTTGCAGCCCGATCTGATCGTCGGCAGCGGTTTTCTCGGCGATGGCGCTTATGAAATGGCCTCGCGGATCGCGCCGGCACTTTTCGTGACGCCGGAGGACTGGAAGGACTTCTTCCACGTCCTCGCCGCTGCGACAGGGCGGGCCGATGCCGCGGGAGAGGCTTTCGCCGCCTATGACCGACGCGTCGCGGATATCCGCGCGAGAGCGCCGGATGTCAGGGTGTCGGTGGTGCGCATCACGCCGTGGGACTTTCAGGTTTATCCCGACACACCCGGCGCTTATGGCCCATTCGCGGTGCTGCGGGAAGCAGGCATTCGCCGCAGCGCATATGAGACGACCCATGGCGATACGACTGTCAAACGCCCCGATTGGGAGGAACTGGCCAACCTCGATGGCGACGTGCTGCTTTACATCGTTGGCGGAGCCAATGACTCCGATCGCAGCGGCCGCCATAAGGAAGTCATCTCCAACCCCCTATGGCAGATGCTGCCAGCCGTGAAAGCAGGGCGGACGCATCGGGTAGACGCGGCGACATGGATGGAGTTCAGCGGATTGTCTTCCGCGAACAAGGTTCTCGACGATATCGAGCGCCTGTTGCTGACAGAGCCTTAAGCGTGATCGGATCATGATTGGCGGCTGCGTCCGGTGCGGGGACAGTGCGAAGGTTCTTCTGCTCATGGCGTTGGTCTGCCTGCTGGTGCTGGCAGCCATAGTGTCAATCACACAGGGCGCGGTGCAGATGCCGCTGCGGCAGGTCGTCGGCGCAATCATCGACTTCGACGGCTCGCGCGACCATCTCGTGATCATGACGGTCCGCATGCCGCGCGTGCTGGCCGGACTGCTGGCAGGAGCGGCCCTGGGGGTTGCGGGCGCGATCATGCAGGCGCTCACCGGCAACCCTCTCGCCTCTCCGGATCTGCTCGGCATCAATGCAGGTGCGGCCTTCGCCGTTGTCGTGGCACTTACTTTCATGCACGCAACTTCCGGGGCAGCCTATGTCTGGTACGCTTTCAGCGGCGCGGCGGCAGCAGCGGTTCTGGTTCACGCGTTCGGGTCCGCAGGCATATCAGGAGCAGTTCCTCTCAAGCTGATGCTCGCCGGAGTGGCGCTGACCGCGTTCCTGACATCGCTCACAACCGCAATCCTGATCTGGAATCAAGGCACGCTCGACACCGTTCGGCTGTGGACAGCCGGTTCGCTTTCCGGCCGCAGCATGCCCCAGGTGGCGGCAATTGCACCCTATATCCTGTCGGGACTTGCCGCTGCGCTCATCATGCGGCGGCAGTTCATGACTCTCAGCCTCGGAAGGGAAACCGCGCGCTCCATCGGCCAAAGCCCGCTGCTCTGGCACGGCATCGCCATCGTCATCGTGACGCTGCTCGCCGGCGGGGCCGTGGCGCTGGCAGGGCCAATCGGTTTTGTCGGCCTCGTCGTGCCGCATATCGTGCGCTTTGGCATCGGCGTCGACTATCGCTGGATCATTCCTTTCAGCGCATTAGGCGGCGCATTGTTGCTCGTACTGGCCGATACGGCTGGTCGGACGTTGCTCGCCCAGCAGAGCTTTCCCGTCGGCGTCACCATGGCGCTGATCGGCGGACCGTTCTTCATCTGGCTTGCCCGTCGCAGCGCTGGAGGACGATCATGATCGCCATCCTCACGAGCCTTATCCTCACGATTGTCGCCTTGTTGATGGCAAGCCTGTCCATCGGTGATGTGCCGCTGTCGTGGCGCGATATCACGGCTGCTCTGTTGCACACCGGATATGCCCCCCAGACGGAAACCATCGTGCTTGATCTGCGCCTGCCACGCGCGCTGCTGGCATTGCTCGTTGGCATGGGCCTTGGCGCCGCCGGGGCTCTTGTGCAAACGGTGATGCGCAATCCATTGGCAGAGCCCGGTATTCTCGGCATCAACGCGGGTGCGGCACTGTTCGTCACCGTGCTGATCGTGGCGTTTCCCGCCGTTTCCATCGCTTTCCTGCCCTGGGCCGGCTTTGCGGGCGCGAGCGCCACGGCTGCGCTTGTCTATGCACTGTCGTGGCGTCAAGGAACCTCATCGCTGCGTGTCATTCTCATCGGCATCGGTGTGGGCTCCGTTGTCGGCGCGGGCACGACTGTTCTCATGGCCTTCGGCGACATCCGCTATGTGCAGCGGGCCATGATCTGGTTGGCCGGGAGCGTGCATGACGGCGATTGGCACCGTGTGCGCACCCTGTTGCTCTGGATTGCGCCGCCGCTGGCATTGGCCTGCATGTTCTGGCGCGAACTCGATCTCATCCGTCTGGGCGATCAGACAGCGCGCGCGCTGGGCCAACGGGTGGAGCACGCACGCGGCATGGCGATCGTTCTGTGCACGCTCATAGCCGGCGCTGTGGTCGCATTTGCGGGATTGATCGGTTTCGTCGGCCTTGTCGCGCCGCACATCGCGCGATTCATCGCTGGCCCCGGTCATTCCCGCTTGCTTCCGGTCGCCGCCCTCACCGGCGGTGTTCTGGTGATGGCAGCCGACCTGCTGGGCCGTACGATCGTCGCGCCGGCGCAACTCCCAGCCGGGCTTGTAGCGGCGCTGATCGGCGCTCCCTTCTTCGGCTGGCTTCTATGGAGGCGCCGCCATGTCCCGGCCTGACGCCGAACGCCCGCCAGACCTCACGGCCTCGAACCTGACAATTGCCTATGGCAACGAGATCATCGTCGATGATCTGGCGCTGTCTATTCCAGGCCAGGCGTTCACGGCGCTTATCGGCCCGAACGGCAGCGGTAAATCCACCATCCTGCGCGCGCTCGCGGGGCTTCTCAATGTCGGAAACGGGGCGGTCATGCTCGATGGGCAGTCTATCGCCCGTCTGGGCGTCAAGGATCTTGCCCGGCGCATCGGCATGCTCGCTCAAGGGCCTGTTCCACCCGAGGGCCTTACCGTGCTTGATCTCGTGAAACAGGGTCGCTATCCGCATCGGTCACTGTTCGGCCGCTGGCGCCGCGAGGATGACGACGCATGCGAAGAGGCCTTGCACCTGACCAACATGGAAGAACTACGCAACCGCGCGCTGGAAAGCCTCTCCGGCGGGCAGCGCCAGCGGGCATGGATCGCGATGGCACTGGCGCAGGAAACACCAATTCTGTTGCTGGACGAGCCCACGACATTTCTCGATCTGGCGCATCAGATCGAGGTCATGGAACTGATCGCCGATCTTGTCGACCGGCGCGGCAAAACGATTGTAGCTGTTCTGCACGATCTCAATCAGGCTGCCCGCTACGCCGATTATATGGTGATGTTGAAAGCCGGATCTATCCTCGCCAAGGGCGACCCGAACGAGGTGATGACAGCATCAATGATCGAACGCGTCTTCGGAGTGGTAGGCAATATCGTTCCCGACCCTGTTACAGGCACGCCACTATGCATTCCCCTCGCACCACGGCGGGATAGAGCGCGCAACCGGACGGGTAATATGTTGCGTAGTGACAACAGTGGCGGACATTTAACATGACATCGCTCCCGTCGCATACTCAGCCGCTATCGACGCCAAGCCCACTGCAACAGAAAATTCCGATGAAAAACAAATGATAAAGCAGATGTGCAGGCCGGACTTCAGTTTTAGTCAGCACGGAGCATCCACACATCTGGATCTATTATAAACTGTTGCGATTGAACGACTTATTTCGCTTTGATAGCTTCATTGCATCTGCCGTGCATGCTTCAAACTGTACAGGCAGCGACCGTCGATGTCCGATAGAGCGTCGCGGGTGGTTCTGGATATATCCCGGCAATGCCAACACTGATCGCCTCTTCTCCCGGCTTGACTGACGTCGACAGCAACGAGCTGCTGAATCGCGCGATCGAAGCTCATTATGAAGAGATCGTCGCGGCTGTCGGGCGGCGCGGCCACTCGCGGGGCGCATCGCTTGATATTGTTCACGATCTCTACGTCAAGCTTGCCGCAAAGCCCGATGTGCTGCGCGAAAAGCGCTCGGTGCGAGCATTTCTCTGTCGGGCTGCCATCAATCTTGGCATAGACCGCTTCCGCCGGGAAAGCTTTGAGGCGCGGCTTTTCTCCGGTACCGAGCATGAAGCCCATGCGGTCGTTGCCGAGGGACATGCGCCGGATCACGCGCTGGCGACGGAGGCACGGATCGCTATCCTGCGCGATGCAATCCGCGCGCTGCCACAGCGCCGCCGTGCGGCCTTCATCCTGCATAGGTTCCACCACCTCTCTCCCGACGAGATTGCCGTGAAGCTGGGAATAACCCGCAACATGGTGGACCGCCATCTGCGCCGCGCCCTCGCGCACTGCCTCGACTGCCTGATGCAAATCGACAACTAAACGCGACTTCGGATGACTTCAGCGTTCGGAAGAGAGCGTAAAGGCGATGTCACCAGCATGTTCAGGTAGCCGCAGAAGTGCGATCCGCCGCATGGAATACGTGCCGCAGATCGCACCAGTCTGGCCGTCAGACGCAGGATGTGTGGTCACTCCTCGGCGGCAAATGTCTCCAGAGCCGCGTTGAGAGCGTTGATCGCCGCAGGAAACCCGCCATAGAGCGCCATTTGCCAGATGACCTCGGCAATCTCCTGCCGGCTCAACCCGGCTTTACGGCCAGCTCTGATATTGATTTGTAATTGCGGGCGCGTTTGTCCGCCTTGTGCTGTCAGTGCGGCAATCGTTGCCAGATAGCGGTCGCGAAGCGCAAGGCCGGGACGGGCATATTGCCGACCCTAAGCAAAATCCACGACGCTCTCGGCCATGCCGGGCAGAAGATGCCCGTAGCGGCTTTCAAGCGTCTCCTCCACACCCGGATTGAGGTTTTCCGCCAACGCACGGCCGACATCTGTTGTGTCGCACCTCAAAGCCGAAGCCCTCCAAGCGTGAAACCGCCATCGACCGTGATTTCCTGCCCGGTTACAAAGGCTGCGTCGTCGGACATAAGCCATGCCACGGTGCCGGCAATATCGTCAGGCGCTCCGTTTCTTCGCAGCGGCGTATGTTCGGCAAGTTTTGCCAGTAGTGCAGGATCAGAAATATCTTCGGCCATCGGCGTCAGGATGATGCCGGGATTGATGGCATTGACCCGGACACCGCGAGGCCCCTGCTCCACGGCAAGGGTGCGCATCAGCGCAAGGAGCGCGCCTTTCGTGCTGGCATAAGCACCGACCCAGGGCATCACACCACCCGCAGTCCACGACGCATTGATGAGGATCGCGCCGTTTTTGATCGCGGGCAGGCAATGCTTGATCGTCAGGAACGTACCTTTGAGGTTGATGTCGATCAGGGCATCGAAATCATCGGTTTCGGTTTCTGCCAATGGCTTGATGTTTCCCAATATGCCGGCATTGGCGAAAAGGCCATCGATGCTTCCAAACCGGGTCAGCGCCTGCGCGACTGCTGCCGACACCTCTTCATTGCGAGATATGTCGCAGGTAATGGCCAAGGCTTTGCCCCCGGCGCTTTCTATCTCCGCCGTCAGTTCTTCCAAAGGCGCGGGCCGTCTGCCGATGAGCACGAGTTGTGCTCCCTCCTGCGCCAGGCGCAGAGAGGCGGCGCGCCCCATTCCTGTGCCTGCTCCTGTGACGAGAATGGTTTTTCCGCTGAAACGCGATTGCGACACGTCTTGCTCCTTAGGCTGATGGCGTCACAAGCGTTGTAATCCATCGCATTTTTCATGATAATTTGCGGATGATTGTGATGACTTGAAAGAAAAACTATCGAATGGACATCTTCCGCGCCATGCAGGCTTTCGTTGCGGCGGTACAGACTGGCTCCATGACCGCCGCCGCCGCGCAACTCGGCGTGTCGCCGGCCATGGTCGGCCAGCATGTCGCCGCGCTCGAAGAACGGTTAGGCACGCGCCTTCTCAACCGCACAACCCGCCGCCAGCACCTGACAGATTTCGGCGCAAGCTATTTCGAGCAGTGCCGGGATATTCTCGATCGGGTCGCGCTTGCAGAACGAGAAGCCGAAACATTGCACGCAGCGCCGCGCGGCAACCTGCGGATCACCACACCCACGACATTCGGGGCTGAAGCGCTGATGCCGGCATTGAAACGCTACCGCGAGGCAGCCCCTGACGTGACGCTGGATGTGGTTCTGACGGACCGGAATGTCGATCTCGTGGAAGAAGGCTTCGACGTTGCCTTTCGCATCGGCACGCTTCCGGACAGCCGGCTGATTGCGCGCCCGCTCATGCCATACAGGATGATGATCTGCGCATCGCCAGACTACCTGAGCCGTCGTGGCACGCCTGAACATCCAGAGCAGTTGAGCACGCATGAGACAGTCGGATTCACTCGGGCATCGAGATCGCGCTGGCGGCTTTCGAGAGGCGATGAAACCGTGGAGATTACCCCTTCGTGTTCCGTCACCGTGAACAGCGGTCAGGCGCTTCGGACGGCAGCGCGCGCGGGTCTGGGGATCATCATGCAGCCTGCCATTCTGCTTAGCTCTGATGTCGAGGCCGGTCATCTCATACAGTTATTGCCTGATTGGCATATGGGGCAACGTCCGATGTCACTGCTGTATTATCGCGATCAGCGCATGACGCCACGTCTGCGCAGCTTCATATCTTTTGCCACGGAGGAATTTGGGGCGAATACATAAAATCGCAAATGCTTGTTGGCGAGCAGCGGAAATCCTGTCGCGCCGACGATGTGGCCGCTTAGCCGCAATGCCCTATCTTGTGATAACGCTGCTCGACTGGTTTTGACGGTTTCCAACATCAAACCTGCCGGGAACTGGTATAGATGTCCCAAATCCGCTAGCAGGTTCGTCTATTAAGTGAGACTTGAGTATTTTGGGAATTCCGATGCCGGACAAGTCAGCGATCCGCGCCCGGCGCAAGCGCCATGAAGAAGCCGCAGGGTGGATTTTACGCAACCGTGAGGCCGAGCGATCCGCTGCGGACGAGGCAGCCTTTCAGTCGTGGCTGAATAGCGACCCAGAAAACGTTCGTGCCTATCGCGCGGCGGAACTCCTGATGGGTGAAGCCGGGGCGGCCATCGCATCTGATCCCACGTTGCGGGATATGGCCGTCAAACCGCGCACTGTGGCCAAGCCCGCCGTTGCTATCTTGCTGGCAGCAGCCGTAACCGGAGCAATGTTCATCGCCGCCGATGGGCCAATGCGCCTGCGGGCCGATGCCATATCCGGAACCGGGGAAATGCCCGTTCTCACGCTCGCGGACGGTTCGACAGTTCAGCTCAACGCATCCTCGGCCATCGCCTATGATTACAGCGGCAATAATCGGGTCGTGCGGCTTCTGCGCGGCCAAGCCTACTTCGAAGTTGCTCACGATCCGACACGCCCCTTCAGCGTCGACGCCGGCGACACCCGCATCACCGCGCTAGGCACCGCGTTCGATGTCCGTCTCGGCCAGACGGAAACAGACGTGACGGTTACGGAAAATGCTGTGCTGGTGACCTTCAAACACACGGAAAAGCCGCCTGTTCGTGTCGCAGAGGGAGAGCGACTGGCTTACGATCCCGCAACCGGCGTCAGCCAGGTGAACCCCGACGACGATCTGGCGGCAGTTGCATGGCAGCGCGGGCAACTTGTTGTCGACAACGCACCGCTGTCAAAAATAGTCGAGGAAATCAACCGTCACTTTTCCGGACATATCGTAATCGCAGGCAAGGACGTGTCGCAAAGGCGCGTCAGCGGCACGCTCGCCGTTTCCGATACAAATGCCGCACTGGTCTACCTGGAACAAGCGCTCCAAATCAAAGCGCAAAGGATCGGCCCGCTCATCATCATCCGCTGAAGGCTATGCATGACTCGGATGTAAAGGTGCCTCACCCCCTCTTCCATGAAGTGTCCAACTAGTGGTTGCTAAGTTCCCGCGGTGAACAGACGCTTTGCTGTTGAATGTCGCTGAGAACTGACCGGGGTTTGTCATCGAGAACTGACCCACCCTTCGGTTATGTTCTGCGGGTCATGTCTGGGTCAATGCATTTGAGGCTCCCTTCTTTGGTTTGGCGGCCGCGGTGCTGGCCCTGAATCTGAAGCTGTCGTTTCCGGTTTCCAGAATGTGGCAGCGATGGGTGAGGCGGTCGAGCAGCGCAGTAGTCATTTTGGCATCGCCGAAGACCGTGGCCCATTCGGCGAAGCTGAGATTGGTGGTGATGACAACGCTTGTGCGCTCGTAGAGCCTGCTCAGCAGATGGAAGAGCAGCGCCCCGCCCGAGGCGCTGAAGGGCAGATATCCAAGCTCATCCAGGATCATCAGATCAAGGCGTGTCAGGTTCTCAGCGATCTGCCCGGCCTTGCCGCGCATCTTTTCCTGCTCAAGGGCATTGACCAGTTCGACGGTCGAGAAGAAGCGCACCTTTTTGCGATGGTGTTCGATGGCCTGGATGCCGAAGGCGGTCGCGACATGCGATTTCCCCGTGCCGGGGCCTCGGATCAATACGACATTCTGGGCGCCATCAAGGAAGTCACACCGGTGGAGTTGCCGCACCAGGGGCTCGTTTACATCACTGGCAGCGAAGTCGAAGCCCAACAGATCTTTATAGGCGGGGAAGCGGGCGATCTTCAGGTGATAGGCGATTGAGCGGACCTCACGTTCAGCCATTTCGGCTTTCAGAAGCTGCGAGAGCATTGGCACTGCAGCCTCAAAAGCAGGTGCGCCTTGCTCCACAAGGTCGGCAACGGCTTGCGCCATCCCGTGCAATTTCAGGCTCTTGAGCATGATGACAATGGCAGCTCTGGCAGGATCATGACGCATGTCGCGCACCATTCAATTGGAGGCGCAGGCCGTCATACCGTGCGACATTGGCTTTTGGTTCTTCCCGAAGCGCCAGAGCCCGCGGCGGATCCAGATCAGGCGTTGCAATGGGTCCGTCATCCACCAGGCGATGCAAAAGATTAAGCACATGGGTTTTGGTCGGCACGCCGGCCTCAAGCGCCATTTCGACGGCGGCCAGGACATCATGCTCGTCATGCTGCAGCACAAGCGCCAGGATCTCAGCCATTTCCCGGTCTCCGCCGCGCTGCTTGAGCAGATGCTGCTGAAGTAGCCGGAAGGCTTCTGGCATCTCGGCAAACGGGGCGCCGTTGCGCAAGGCGCCAGGCTTGCGTTGGATCACCGTGAGATAGTGCCGCCAATCGTAAACCGTGCGAGACAGCGCGTGATGGGCGCGCTCAATGACCCGATTATGCTCGCACAGGATCTGCCCCTCAGCCGCGATGACAATTTTCTCTGGGTAGACCCGCAGGCTGACCGGATGGTTCGCAAACGAGGCGGCAACGCTGTAGCGGGCACGTTCAAACGTTACCAGACAGGTCGGGGAGACGCGCTTGCCATGTTCGATGAACCCATCAAATGCGGGGGGAAGGGCCATCAGCGCCTCCCTCTCCGCTTCCCAGATATCGGCGATCGTGCCCGGCAAGGTGCCGTGCGGCGTCTCATGCCAAAGACGAACAGAATTCTCCTCCAACCAGGTGTTCAAGCTTGCCAGATCCGCAAAGGCCGGCATTGTCTGCCAGAGCTGGTTCCGGCCATCCTGAACGTTCTTCTCTACTTGCCTCTTTTCCCAGCCCGCAGCCCGGTTGCAGAAGTCGGGATCAAAGACATAATGGCTGGCCATCGCCATAAAGTGCAGGTTGACCTACCGGTCCTTGCCGACCAGCACCTTGTCGACAGCTGTCTTCATGTTGTCATAGATGCCGCGGCCGGGCACACCGCCGAAGACGCGGAACCCGTGCCAGTGGGCGTCGAATAGCATCTCATGCGTCTGCAGCAGATAAGCCCGCAGCAGGAAAGCACGACTGTGTGCGAGCTTGATGTGGGCAACCTGCAGTTTCGTGCGAACCCCGCCGATCAGAGCACAGTTCTCACTCCAGTCGAACTGGAAAGCCTCCCCCGGCGCAAAGGCCAGGGGCACGAAGACGCCGCGACCAATGGACTGCTCATCGCGCAACCGATCCGCGCGCCAGGAGCGGGCGAAGGCCGCAACCCGCTCATACGAGCCGCCATATCCCAGTGCAGAAAGGTCCTTGTAGAGCAGCTTCACCGTCTTACGTTGCTTGCGCGGCTTACGTGCTTCTCGCAGCAACCAGCCCGAAAGCTTCTCCGCAAACGGATCCAGCTTGCTCCGGCGCTCAGGGATACGGAACTTCGGCGTGACGTCGCCGGAGCGCAGATACTTCCGGATCGTGTTCCGCGACAGCCCGGTTCGGCGCGCAATCTCGCGAATGGAAAGTTTGTCACGCAACGCCCATCGCCGGATGACACTCAAAAAAGCCATGTCGATCACTCCATTGCCCCCTGCCTGATGCAGTCGGGGCGAGCCAATCACATGGGTCAATTCTCAATGAAAATTTCCGCAATACCCGGGTCAGTTCTCAGCGACATTCAACAGCGGATAAGATAGCTCATCAGGAGCCCCCCTTGCCGTCAAAACCTGAACAGCAAGGAATTACTCAATATCGGCAATAAGTTGATTAAGTCCCAATCCTAGACCGGGGATGTGTTCATATTGAGCCACATCCCCGAGCTAACTTCCAGATATTGCGGTCACGCAGCTCGCAGGGCGTCAGTCACATCACCCGCCCTGCTGGTGAGACGGTCGAGCGGAATAATGCGCGGCGCATCCACACCGGACAGCGACGCGAGATCAATGCTGATAAAGTTGAGGCCACTGTAATCGCGAACATAAAACTGCTTGCGATCAAGGTCGCTCATGATGGTCCAGCATGTATATTCTGTTTGATAAGGCGCGTTATTGTCCCCAAGCCCCTGAACCTCAATACCGCAGGCATCTTCCCCGGGGAGGTCGATGGTCACGCCACGCGGACGATCGAAATTGTTCATGATATGCGACAACGTGCACACCGCAGTATCGGGACTGGCGGCCTTTTCGGCAAACTGCGTGTAATAGACAGCGCGGACAAAACGCCCGACCGAGGTGTTCGAGGATGGCAGCCCTGCCGTCGCGATGCCCGAATCCGGCTGGCTTACCTGCAAGGAGCCAAACGTCGCGCTTGAACGATCGACATTGTTGAGGAAGGTATAATTGCCGAGATTAGTCAGATGCCAGTCGAATACCGGGCCATTGGTCATTACCCCAACCGGATTGTCGAACAGATGCATGACGCCCTTGTGGAACTCGATCACAAGCCCCGCGCCTGACGGATCATGCACGACGTAGTGAAATGGTGACACAGTACCGCCCAGCACCTTCAGCGGCTCTAGCAGCACCGGCTGTTTCTCGATGGCGGTCCGGACCTCGGCGACCGTGGTGAAGCTACCAAGAATCCATGCCCCCAGATCGGATGCCGCAAGAGCGGCGCGGGTCATCTGCGAGGACTGAGCGCCAGCGGCGGACGGGTACGCCAACAGGCTGAAGGTCAGTCCCACATCGTTCAGACCCTCTATAACCTTCAGATCTTCAGGCTTTATCTGGTCCGCCGCCGTCGGCATCCGGTCCGGCATGGTGATGGCGATGACGTCGTGCAGACGCTGGTAGGCAACCTCCGGATGGCCCTCAACGCGGGATGAGCACTGTGCGCCTTTCGGGAGCAGAGCAAGCTGGTATGGCAAAGCCACGGTTAGTTCCATTGTCCGCCCGAAATAAGCCTTGCCAGCGGCATCCTTGTAGACAAGTGACGTACACATACCTGTATCTCTCCCGATCGGATAAAATTCCAGGGCAACGCCACGGCGGCGCTCCCATATGCGAAGTTGCATAGCTATGAATATATGTTTTTCGGTAAATTTCTAATGACTATGACATGATTGTGCGTTGAAATTGCGATTCGCATAAATTTTATGTCAAGATTTTAATTATTAATATTGTAGATATACTTATTTTGCAAAGACGATGGTTCATACAATGATATTGACCTCATTTATTCATAATCAGAATAAATATTAGGGTGCATTTTTTAAAAAATTTATCATATTGGTTGGGCTATATAATTTTATAGATGCCAGAAAGCGCTGTTTATCGCGATTAACTTATTATTTTCGCTGTTTCTGTTCGTGCTATGAACCGATCGTCCATCGATGAAAGTCACGTTATGCGGGACGTGTTGCCTTATGGCGCTTTGCACTCTTACGAATAATTTTTTCATATGAACCTGCATCGGTTCCATTCCGGTCTTCTGCGAGCGATGCTCTGCAACAAGGAGACTGGATATGGCAGTGATACACAGCGCTGGTTGCGTGCCGGCTGCTTCGAGGCGCTTGCCGAGGATCTGCGCATGCTTTTGCGTCTCGCCGCCGGTCAGCCGGAGCAGCCGACGGCCGCACCCTGCGCTCGACGTCGGAAAGCGGGGCCAGGGCCGGTTATAACGGCGCGAAGTGCAAGAAGGGCTCGAAGCTGCATCTGGCGTTCGGCACGCTCAGCCATATGCTTGCCATGCACGTCACGCCTGCTGATGTCGGAGACAGGGCCGAGGCGATCCAGGCGGCCACCGATCAGGGCTATACGGGTGAGAAACCTGAAAAGGCGGCCGTCGGACACGGTATTCGGCTTGAGGTCGCCATGCTGCCGGAGGCCAGGCTCGGCTTTGTCCTGCTGCCCAGACGATGGGTTATCGAACGATCCTTCGCCTGGACAACGTGGTTCCGACGTCTCGTCAGGGACTACGAACGATGCGCCAAAACCCTCGCCGATCTTCATCTCGTAGCATTCGCATATATCATGCTCAAAAACGTCGCTGTACTCGCCGCTGGTTCATAACAACCTCTAGGCTTCGATGTTATTCAGTTCAGAGGGGAATGGCTTTCCAGCCCGGTCATTACGTCAGCACGGAAGACGCGCACGACCGCCACAGCTAACCAAGGCCCCCCACAACTGACAAAAGCTCCCGCGAGCGCCCTACTCCGGCGGCGCTGGCCAATCGAGGTCCGCCAGCTCGGACGTATCGTAAGCGATGAGGCGGCTGTACAACTCATCGCGCATCTCGTTCAGGAACGAGCGCGACAACGCGCGCACCAAGCGCCCGGATGCCTCACTCAACCCGGACACGCCGGATGTTATCTTCCCGTGGTTGAGAACCGCCTGGAAGTTGTAACAGTAAAGCAGCTTCAGCCCCGGACATGTGCCAGGCTTCTTCTCCTGAAAAGCCAATCCTTCATCAAGATAAGGGGTGCTTAGAAGCGACCTGTCAAAAGCACCGTCACGCTGGCTAGGCAGGATGTCATCCCACGTCAGAATTTTATCCGCTATCGCGTCAAACTCCGGCCGCAAGGAGAGATCGACCTCAAAACCCGTCGCCAGCACCAGCCTGTCGAGGTGATGGACGCATTTGGGTGTCTGCACGGCCAAATGGCCCTCGCTCTCATGGGCAGATAAAATCGGGCTGCCAGTGTGGAGGAAGACGTTTTCATGCCTAAGCACACGTTCCACGCTATGCCGTGGCGGTGGAATCTGCTCGGCCATGCCGTAGCGTAAGATCTTCCACTTCCACTCATCGGGCAGACCAGAGAAGCCCAGCTTCAAGCCTTCATGGGAGATTGCCGTAAACTTGTCGACGTGAGGCATTTCCTTGCGTCGCACGAAGATATGCACGCGTCGCGCACCCTTTTCCAGCGCCTCAGCCGCGTTATCCATCGCGGATGCACCTGCGCCGACAATGCCGACATCAAGGCCGCGAAACGTTGCAAAATCACGCTCATGCGCCGCATGAAGCCAAAAACGACGGTCTATGTTGCGGATGAATTCTGGTATGGCCGGCCCGCCCAATCCGCCAAGACCGGTGGCGAGAACGACACGTCGCGCGCTCACATTTTTGGTGCCGTCCCCGGAGCGGAACGTCAGGCGGACACTCTGATCGTCGGATGGATCGAGGCCGGTCAGCTCAATGCCGTTCAGCACCGGCAGACGCAGAATACGGCGATACCATATCAGATAATCCATCCACATCGCACGCGGGATGAAGCTCAGCTCGTCCCACGCACGCGCGCCGAAACAGGCGGTGAACCAAGCCCGGAATGTCAGTGACGGAACTCCGAGGGCCGGGCCGGCAGCCTCTTTGGCGGTGCGCAGCGTTTCCATCCGCGCGAAAGTCACCCACGGCCCTTCAAGACCTGCTGGCGACTTGTCGAACACGGCGATCCTGTCGATACCGGCGAAGATGAGCGCCGCCGCAACCGTCAATCCCGCCATGCCGCCGCCGATGATGGCGACGTCCAGCAGCTCGTCGCCGCTGTCATCACGGCGCGGTGTCACCCATGATGCAGCCGGCAACTGGAGAAACAGAAGATCTTCGGCAACACGCTCTTCAAGTTTTGCCAGCGCGTGCCGATCCGCTTTGTCCGCGGTCAGGAAACTATCAGCCATAGTGGCGTCATCCGAATGAGAGAACCGAAGCAGCGATATAGCGTTCAGGCCCCGCCGCATCGTTGAAGTAATAGACCGTCACCACGCAGCCATCGTCACCGACAACGAGGCGCGGATAGCCCAGATCCGGCAGATGGCCATCGTCCCGCAAAACGATCTCGTCGCCCCAGGTCGCGCCATTATCCAAACTCGTTCGCGCTCGTATGCCGTAAGGCGGATCACGAAAACCGTAAACGATGATCAGGCGCCCGTCCGGCAGCAGACCAAGAGCAGGCGGGTTGCCCATGAATCCGGTGTTGTCAACGGCCCGACTCACCACATGCCAGCTTTCGCCCTGATCGTCCGAACGGTAGATGTCAATCCATGAACTGTTCGGCGCGGTTTTGTCCGGTCCGGAGCAGCGAATCGCCGCCAGAATTGCCCCGTCCGGCAGCTTCAGGGACGATGGCATGATCGAAAAACCGGCAGGCTCCTCGCCGACGAACGATGTGAACCGAAACGATGCTCCGCCGTCCTGTGTCCGGGCGCAGAACACACGGCCCTCGCGCCCGTTCTGCTTGGCTGTGGTGAGCAGAAACAACGCATCGTGGTCGCCCAGTGGCACGACATCCGTTCGCGCGGCAATGCCACCCGCGATAGGAATCGCGATGGGATGAGGCCCGGTCCACGACAGCCCCCTATCCCGGCTGACGTAGAACCAACTGATGGCATCGGTATGCAGCCCCGTGCGGGCGCAGAGGATGATGGTTTCCGGATCGAGGAAATTGATCGGCTCCACCGGCGTCTCGAAATCTTTCCCCGGATCGATGGCGTGACCGGCTTGCAGCAGGGCGACGACATGCTCATCACCGGACAGGATGGCGCTGCCGGGCAGTTTTCCCGTAAACGGTTCAACGATCCAGGTTGCGCCGCCATCCCGGCTGCGCGCCTGCCGCGGCGTGAACGGGCGCTCCCTGTCTCGCGCGTGAAGCTGTTCAGCAGCACCAAGATGGCCCTGCAGGAATATGACAAGGATCTCGTCACCCCACGCCCACAAGCCATAGTTTGCCGGCCAGCCGGCGAACGCGTCCTGCTCGCGGAACACGATGTGATGCTTCACACCCGCCGGTGAATGAACGGTTCTGTCCATCGTCACTAACAACCTCTGGAGCGGTTCGCGCGCAAGTCGATCCATCCACTTGAACGCAAGTTGCGGTAAATTAAAGGGTTACGGCGCTCTGCCCGGAAAACGCTTTAACCCTTGAGACCTGTGCTGGCGAAATTCTGGATGAAATGACGCTGCGCACTGAGAAACACGATAATCATGGGGGCGGTAATCAGCGCCGCCGCGGCCATGACGACATTCCAGCGTGTGTCAGGCCCGCTGTGGAGCAACTGCAGCCCCGTCTGAAGCGTCCCCATGTCGCGCGTCGATGTCAAAATAAGCGGCCAGACGAAGTCGTTCCACGCCTGCTGAAAGCTGAGTATCGCCAGCACCGTCAGCGCCGGGCGGGACAGCGGCAGCAGGATTTTACGGAAGATGGCGAAACTCCCCGCACCGTCCAGACGCGCCGATTCCTCATATTCAGGCGGCACCCGGATGAAGAACTGGCGCATCAGAAAAATGCCGAACGGAGTTGCCGCATTGGGCAGGATCAGGCCCGCATAGGTGTTCAACAAACCCGTGCCGCCATTGCCAAGCCAGTCGTTGCCGCCCGCAAACGGAATGTGCTTCACAATGAGAAACACCGGTATAATCTGGCTTTGCGTCGGCACCATCAAAAGCGCCAGCACAAGCGCGAAGAGCGCATTGCGCCCGCGAAACTCCAGCCGCGCAAAGGCGTATCCTGCCAGCGAGCACAGGATCAGGTTGGCCAGCGTGGTGCCGCCCGCGTAGATGAGGCTGTTGACAAGCTGCTGCCCTGCATAAGGCAGTTGCAGCACCTCGATGTAATTGCCCAGATTGGGCGCGGTTGGCAGCCAGGTTGGCGGAAACACGTACATTTCCTGCCCGGTTTTGAATGACGCCGATAGCATCCAGAGATACGGAGCGATCGTGACAGCCGCCGCGAACAGCAGCAGGGCCGCTGCAAGAAACCGCTCCGCTCCGGATTGGAACAACGCGCCGCCGGTGTGTTTTATCGTAGCCATCAAACCCTCAGCTTCCTGGCGACCCATGCGCCAATCAGCGAGAACAACAGGATTGTAAAGAAGAGCACGGTCGACATCGCCGACGCATATCCGAACCGCGTAAACCCGAAGGCGGTCTGGTACATCTGGAAAACGATGGTCGAGGTGGCGTTCAGCGGCCCTCCCCCTGTCATGGCGTAGATCAAGCCGAAAACCTGGAAGGACTGAACGATCAAAATGATCAGCAGGTAGAACGTGACGGAAGACAGCAGCGGAATTGTAATCCGGAAGAAGATGGTCAAACTGCCTGCGTCGTCGATGCGCGCCGCCTCATAAACATATTCGGGAATATCCTGAAGGCCGGCAAGGTAGATGACCATGGCCGTGCCGAAGTCGCGCCAGATCGACACGACCATCAAGGCGCCAAGCGCGATATTGGGATTTTGCAGCCATAGCTGGCGGGGCAACCCGAGCGTGCTCAAAAGCCCGTTAAGCGGGCCTGCGTGCGGTTCATAAAGATAGAGCCACACCGTTGCGCACGCTATCAGCGAGGTCAGGGCGGGCAGATAGAAGATCGTGCGTACCGCAACCCGCCCTGTGAAACGGCGATTGACGGCAACCGCGGCCAGAAGGCCGAGGAACATCGTCGGAATGGTCACGCCGACCGTGTAGACGATCGTGTTCCACACTGCCTGATGAAAACGGTAATCGTTGAACAGCGTGATGTAGTTCTGAAGTCCCACCAACCGCGTCGGACGCAGAAAGGTAACATTGGTGAAGCTCATCCCAATGGTCAGCACCGCCGGCAAAAGCAACGTCAGAACAAGAATAAACAACGCCGGAGCGATGAACAAATACGCCGATGTGGCAGTGGAACCTCTTTGCATGATCCCCGATCACGCTCCCCTTGCATGTATGCCGGATTTCGGCCTCGCGAATAGTAGTCGTGCGGTCCGCGAGAAAGCCGGAGCGCGTCCCCATAACAAACGGACGATGCGCATTGGCAGCGCGCAACGAGCGTGGGCTTGCCGATGAGGCATCGGCAAGCCCACGCAACATGGCGTCAATCAGCCTTACACGTCCAGAAGCGGCTCGACTTCGCTGGCAGCCGCTTTCAGCGCCTGCTCCGGAGATGCCTTCTGATGAACAGCCTGCTGCACAGCCTGGGCGATGATGTTGTAAATCTCCGCCGCCGTCGGCACGACAGCCGGATGATCGGGCGCATAGGTCGAGAACTCGGCGAACTGTGCGAGCAACGGATCGGCAAGGAAGCGAGGATCCTTCTGCGCGGCCTTGAGCGCCGGGACATTCTTGCTTTCCAGCGCGAAAGCCACCTGCCGATCCAGCGACAATGCAAACTGGATAAAGGTCAGTGCGGCGGGGCGGTTCGTCGCGGAAGCCGGAACGGCGAAGCTGAACGGATCGACGAAGGAGGTAAAGCCATCCTGCTCCTTCGGGAATCCGGAAATGCCAAGATCAATCCCTGCGTTCACAGCATGGTTGATACTGTAGTTACCGGCCACATAGGAGGCGGCACGCTTCTGGTTGAAGATGTGGTTTGTGCCCGTGCCGCCGACGCCGAATCCGACATCCGAAACACGATCCACGTGAATGAGATCGTAGATGAATTGCAGGGCCTTGACGCCTTCCGGTCCCGCGAAAGTGGGCTTCTTGAGATCCTGGCTGAGCAGCGATCCGCCGGCACCTTGCAGCAGCAACAGGAAGAGGCTCCACGCGGCCTCATCGTTGTTGAAGGGGTTGAATCCCGCCACTTCCAGCTCACCGCGACTGTTGCGCTTCGTCAGCTTGATGGCCCAGTCGCGCAGCTCCTGCCAGTTACGCGGCGGCTTTCCGGCGTCGAGACCCGCTTCCTTCACGTAATCGCGGTTGAACGCAAATCCGCGAGAGGTGCCATACAGCGGCACGGAATAATGATCGTCACCGATCGCGCTATATGCCAAAAGCGTCGGGTCGACGTCCTGCACCAGATCGAGGCCCTCAATCGCGCCGTCGAGCTTGAGCAGTTTATCGCCGTAAGCATAGGCCAGCGAGTAATCCCAGTGCTGAACGAAAAGGTCAGGCGCAGTGTTGCTGCTGATCGCGGTCAGCAACTTCTGGTGCAACTGCACGGGGTCGCCAAACAGATTGCTGTCGAGCGTGATGCCCGGATACGCACTTCTGAAAGCGGCCTCAAGGCTGTCGCCCGCGGCCTTCTTGCTGCCCGCAAGCTGCGACCAGAAAACAAGCTTGCCTTCAGCAGCCTGTGCCACACCGGACAGCAAGCCGCCCAGAGATGTGGACAGGAACACCGCGCCCGCTGCCGCGCCGGACAGTTGCAGGAATTGCCGGCGCGTGGACGATGGAACTGAAGGCGAGGACTTATCGATGCTCATGACATATTCCTTGTTGGCATAATGAGAAACGGATTGCTTGCGCAACGTCTCAGCCGAGTCTTTTTCCAGCATCATCAAACAGATGAATGCCCGTTTCAGCGACTGACAGTTTCAGCAGATCTCCGGTCGACGTTCTGAAATCACCGGGAAAGAGGCAGATTGTTTGCGCGGCGGCAGGAAAATCCGGTATTCGCCCATGGACAAGCGTTTGAACGCCGTGCCGCTCGACAGACGATACCTCTACATGGACGGTGATCGCCTTATCGTTCGCAGGGTCTGAGAACAGCCTGAAAGCTTCCGGCCGAATACCGACGAAAGCTGGGCTTTGCCGGGAAATGGCCTCGCCTCCGGCAGTGCGCAGACGATGCAGCAATTCATTGCTCTGTTGTCCGCCGGTATTTGAAATATCGAAAATGTTCATTCGCGGGCTGCCGATGAAGGCGGCGACGAAACGGTTGACCGGCTGCTGATAAAGATGCATCGGCTCGCCCGCCTGCTCGATGACGCCGTTGCGCAGCACGATCAGATCATCCGCCATGGTCATTGCCTCGGCCTGATCGTGGGTGACGTAAATCATCGTCGTGCCAAGCTTCTGTTGCAGTTCACGAAGCTCCTGCCGCATCTCCATGCGTAGCGAGGCATCGAGGTTCGATAGAGGTTCGTCCATCAGGAAGATTTCCGGCTGGCGGACTATTGCCCGGGCGATGGCGACACGCTGCTTCTGACCGCCGGACAGGCGCACAGGCTTTTCGTGAAGGCGCGATGTCATCTGCACGAGTTCCGCGACCTTCTCGACCTCCCTGCGCACCGTCTCACGGGGCACCTTGCGTGTGCGCAAGGGAAAAGCAATGTTCTCAAAAACGGTGAAATGGGGATACAGCGCGTAGGACTGGAAGACCATCGCGACATTGCGCTTGCCCGGTGCAACACCCGTGACGTCCCTGTCACCAAGCCGAATGCGGCCGGAGGTCGCCGGGTCCAGCCCCGCGATCAGACGTAGCAGGGTGGACTTGCCGCAGCCCGACGGACCAATGATCGCGGCCAGCGCCCGATCCGCAACGTGGAAGGAAATGTCGGCCAGTGCGGTGAAGCCGTTGTTATGTATTCTTGTGACACTTTCGACCGTCAGCGAAGACATTGATCATCCATATTCAGAATTTTTCGCGGCCGTTGCAGGCCCGAAAAACCACACCTGCGTCAGCGTTGATCCGGCCGAAACGCGGATCATGCAACACCTTGCCACGGCACGACGCAGGACCATACAGACACGTCTGTATATTGTCTACAAAAACCATTGATATACAAATGACCTGAATTTGTGGATTATAGAAAAACACAGGGCAATCGTCGCCCACCCGTGAAAACTCTGCTCTCCCTTGGAATAAAACGCCTCATAGCCCCCACGGCCCATGAGGCAAGCGCATAAGGCATCAAGCCCATCAAGCGCTTGCATCATTCTTTAAGTTAGTTGACTATTTCTATAGATTATTTTAGAGACAGACCTGTCTAGTGATTTTGATTCTCGTAAAGCCGCGCAGCCGGGCCGACGCGACCGACAGGCCCCCAGCAGGGCAATGCCCAAGGAAAGGTTTAGACATGACCCAGGACACCGCCCCCCATTCGACGAAAACGCCGCGCCCCAGCCGCCGCACAGTGCTGCGGGCAGCCGCCGCGCTTGGCGGCATTGCGAGCATCGGCCCCTGGTACGTCAAAAATGCCCTGTCCAGTTCCGGCGAGATCACCCTGCTGAACTGGGCCGACCAATTGCCCGATCCTGTGCTGCCGAATTTCACCGCGAAGACCGGCATCAAGGTCAACACCACGCCGTTTTCGCGCATCGACGAAGTGCTCAACAAATTGCAGGCCACGGATGGCGAGGGTTTCGATCTCGTTCAGAACGCCCTGCCCCGCGCGCCCCAGTTCCGCGAGCAGGGTCTTCTGCAACCCTGGAACACGGAAAAGCTGAACATCGATAACCTGGAGGCCCCGCTTATTCAGTCCTCCATCGACCGTTGGAGCTGGGACGGCGGCCTCTACCACATTCCGCATGTCTGGGGCACAGAAGGGCTGGCATGGCGCACGGATGCCGTGGACCTGACCCCGCAGGATGCAAGCTGGGGCCTGCTCTGGGATGAGCGGTATCGCGGCAGGGTGACTGGCCGGACCCAGTCGCTGATTACCATCATCGGCCTGTGGCTCGACGCAAACGGCAGCGTGCCGTCCAACCGCCTGCTCGACACCTACACCGACGAAACGAAGGCCCGCGAGGTTTTCGACAGGGTTCTGGCGTTCGCCATCGAGAACAAGCCGGCGATCAAGCAATTCTGGACCAGCAGCGACAGCATCAAGTCCAGCTTTGTCGAAAATGGCGCCGTCATCGGCGGAACATGGGACGGCCCGATCAGAACTCTCGCCCTCGCCGGCACGCCTGTAGGCTTCGGCCTGCCCAAGGAAGGCGCGTTGACCTGGATTGACGGCTGGTCCCTGCCGAAGGCGTCCCGCAACGTCGAGCAGGCTTATGAGTTGGTGAATTACGTGATCTCGCCGGAAGTCTCGGCGATCATCTCGGAGAAGTCCGGCAACAACCCTGTCGCGAAGGGCGCTTCGGCCTTGCTGTCGACTGACGCGCGCGGACTGTACGAGACGATCTACGGCAATATCGATCCTGTCCGCCTGTGGAGTTGGCCGGCGCAGCCCGCGTGGCACGCCAAGTTGATCTCGCAGTATGCCGAACGGTACCGGGCGGCCTGACATACCGATGGCAGTCAGCGTCTCCATTGAAAACCTCACGATCCGTTACGGCGACTCCACTGCCGTAACGGACGTGTCCTTCGACATCCAGCAGGGTGAGTTCTTCACGCTGCTGGGTCCGTCCGGTTGCGGCAAGACCACCATCCTGCGGGCGATTGCCGGGTTTATCGAGCCGTCCGCAGGAGAAATCCGCATCGGCGGCCAGTCGATGCGCGGCGTCGGCGCCAACAGGCGTCCGACGGCGCTCGTGTTCCAAAGCCTTGCCCTGTTCCCCACCATGAGCGTGGCGGATAACATCGGCTATGGTCTCAGGGTCCGGGGCGTCGGCAAGGCGGAACGCAATCGCCGCGTCGATGAGTTGCTTCAACTCGTGGCGCTGGAGGATCATGGCCGCAAGGGCGTGAACGAGATTTCCGGCGGCCAGCGTCAGCGGGTCGCGATTGCCCGCGCGCTTGCCGTGGAGCCGACCGTGCTGCTGCTGGACGAGCCGCTTTCGGCGCTTGATCTGAAACTGCGCCAGCATATGCGCGCGGAGCTGCGCGCCATCCAGCGCCGTGTCGGAACGACGTTCATCTACATCACCCACGATCAGGGCGAGGCGCTTGCCATGTCTGACCGTATCGCGGTGATGAACGCGGGTCGTATCGAGCAGATCGGAGAAGCACGTGGAATCTACACGCGTCCGGAAACGGCGTTCGTGGCGGGGTTTGTCGGCGAGACGAACCGCGTACCCGGCCGCGTGCTGCGCACCTTTAACGGCAGCGCGGTGCTGGAAACGCCGCTCGGCAACCTTGCAGGTCTCAACCCCGCCGGGCTCGCGATTGGAGATAAAGCCGCGATCTTCGTGCGCCCCGAGGCGCTGAAAAGCGGAACAGGCGGCGAAAACCATGTCTCCGGGCAGGCCGATACTTTCATCTATGAGGGCAATTTCGGCCATCTCTCCTTCCTCGTCAACGAGGGGCACGCATTGACTGCGCTGCTACCGCCGGACACGGGGGCGATCCCGGAGCGAGGGCAACCTGTCTCCTTCTCCTTCGGCGCTGGCGACGCGATAATCCTGGCGGACTGATGACACCCTTCCTCACCCCGCGTTACCTCATCACGGCTGCACTGATTGTCGTCCTCGTCGCCTGCACGCTGGCGGCGGCACGGCACGTGCGTTCCTTCCTGCGGCGCAACGGCTTGCCGGTTGGCCTTTTTGTGGTTGGCGCGGTTGTCTTCTGGACCATTGTGCTCATCGTCGCGCCACAGATATTCATGCTGGATCTGTCGTTCCGCTTCAACCTGCCACGATCGCAACTCGGTGGCCCGCAGGATGTGCTGACATTCCAGAATTATCGTTCGCTCTGGATTGGCCCGGACGGGCAATCGTGGAACCTGCTGCAACTCAGGGCGCTTGCCGTCACGCTTGCAGGTTCGGTGTTCGTGGTGCTGGCGTGTTTCGCCATCTGCTATCCGATTGCGTTCCATCTTGCCCAGTTCGCCGGTGAGCGCAGACTTCGGCTCGCGCTGGCGCTGCTGATCGTGCCCTATTGGATCAACGAAATCCTGCGGGCTTTTGCCTTCCGCATCCTGTTCACGGATCAAGGCCTCATCAACCGTCTTCTGTTGGAAAGCGGCTTGATCAGCCAGCCCGTGGATTTCTTCAACATCGAGGTGCCGCTCTACACGGGCCTCGTCTATGCATATCTGCTGTTCATGTTTTTCCCGCTCTACAGCGCCCTGCGAAGTCTTCCGCACGAGCAGATCGAGGCCGCGCGTGATCTTGGTGCGCCGTGGTGGCACATTCACCTGTTTGTGGTCATGCCCGCTGCCAAGGCCGGCATCGCCTCGGGCGCCACGATGGTATTCATGCTCTGCGCCGGCTCGCTCGCCATTCCGCAGATCCTCGGCGGCACGCGCACGCTCTGGTTCACACCCATTGTCTACGACCGATTTTTCGAAAGCTACGACTGGCCCCAGGGCGCGGCTTATGCGGTGATGCTGCTGCTGACGTGCATCGTCGTCGTGCTGACGGTGCAACGCATCTTCCGCGTCGGACTGAGGGATGTCGTGCGATGACGGCGGCGCGCATCGGCCGGCTGGCCTTTCTGCTCTACACGGTGGTTTTCTTCGCCGTCATGCTGCTGCCGCTTCTCATCATGAGCGGCACGGCGTTCAACACGTCCGCTTATCCCCGGCTCATCCCTTTCGAAGGGCCGACGCTGGAATGGTTCGCGGCAATTGCCGACGACCGGCAACTCATGGAAGGGCTGTCGACGTCGATAAAGATCGGCATCCTGACGGTGTTGCTGGCGTTGCCGCTCGGTTTTGCCGGGGCGCTGCTGCTGCAACAGGTCACGGGCAGTCTGCGGCGCTGGCTTTATGTCGTGCTCATCGCGCCAATCCTGACGCCGGGTGTCGTCATCGGTATCGGCACTGTGATTTTCTGGCGCGACTTCACCCGCGCGAGCGGCCTCGGCTTCTTCTATGACGGCATCGTGCTGACCGTCTTCGCGCAGACGAGCTTCATCGCCGCCTATTGTATGCTGATTTTCACCGCCCGGCTCGACCGTCTGGACCTGGCATTGGAGGAGGCCGCCCGCGATCTGGGCGCCAGCCCGACGCAGAGTTTCTTCCATGTGTTGCTGCCGCATATGGCGCCGGCAATCGCCGCCGCGGCTTTTATCGCTTTCCTGTCGTCCGTCGAGAACTACAACGCCACGACTTTCGCCATCCTGTCCGACAAAACCCTGACGACGGTGCTTTACGGCAAGGTCCGGCTCGGTATCAGCCCTGCTATCAGTGCGCTCGCCGTGTTGATGATCCTGGCGACCCTCGGGGTGATCGCGCTCGCCTGGCTGCTGCGCAAGAAAAAATGAAAGGCATCCCGCATGACTGAGGCATCGCCCACCGTCCCCCGCACCGGCAAGCTGCGGCTGGGGCTTTTCATCCAGATCGCCGGTCACCATATCGGCGGCTGGCGTTTGCCAGAGGCGGCGCGCCCCGGCGAGAACCTGGCTCTTGGCCGGCAGATTGCGCAGATCGCGGAGCGTGGCCTGCTCGACATGCTCTTTCTGGGAGACTCGCTTTCCACGTCGGCCGCAAGCTCGCCCTCCCTCATCACCCGTTTCGAGCCGCTCACGTTCCTGTCCGCCCTTGCGGCCACCACGCGCAACATCGGCCTCGTCGCCACGGCATCGACAACCTACGGCGATCCCTTCAACACTGCACGACTGTTCGCCTCTCTCGATCATCTCAGCGGCGGGCGCGCAGGCTGGAACATCGTGACCTCGTCCAGCGGCTCGGCAGCTCTCAACTTTGGTCTGGTAGAGCGTCCCGGGGTTCATGACCGCTATGAACGGGCGGAGGAATTCGTAGAGGTTGTCAAAGGGCTATGGGATAGCTGGGAGGAAGGCGCTTTCCCACGTGACAAGACCACCGGCACTTATGTCGATCCGTCACGGCTGCATGTGCTGGACCATGCCGGCAAACATTTTTCCGTGCGCGGCCCGCTGAACGTCGACCGCTCGCCGCAAGGGCACCCTGTGCTCGTCCAGGCCGGCTCGTCGGAGGATGGCATCACGCTGGGCGCGCGCGCGGCGGAGGTGATTTTCACCGCCCAGCCGACCTTGCCAGAAGCGCGGGAGTTCTACGACAAGATCAAGCGCCGCACAGCAGAGTTGGGTCGCGACCCGGAGCGCCTGCTCGTCATGCCGGGCGTCATGCCCATTATCGGCCGCACGCGCGAGGAAGCGCAGGAGCTTTTCGAAAAATTACAGGGCAACATTGATCTGCCGCTGGCGCTTGCCGTGCTGTCGGGCGAACTGGGACACGATGTCTCCGGCTATCCGCTTGACGCCCCCCTGCCCGCATTGCCGCCGACCACCGGCACCGTCAGCCGCGCCGAGTTGCTGCGCGACATGGCCGAACGCGAAAACCTGACATTGCGTCAGCTCGCCCTGCGGGCCGCCGCCGCGCGCGGACACCATATTCTCGTGGGTTCTCCAACCGAGATCGCGGATGTGTTGCAGGAGTGGTTCGAGGCGCGCGGCGCCGACGGTTTCAACCTGATGCCGCCCTTCTTCCCCGGCGGACTGGAGTTGTTCGTGGACCTCGTGATCCCGGAACTGCAAAGGCGCGGCCTGTTCCGTACCGCCTATGAAGGAACGACACTGCGCGCCAACCTCGGGCTGGACGTGCCGGCAAATCGCTATACCGCCGCGCGCGGCTGACGGCATCATCGAACAAGGGAAACGGCCATGTCCGTCGATTTTATCAGCGTCACCTACACCAATTCCTCGACAGTCGTCGCGCCGCTGGCCGATGCGCAGGTCGATCCGCGCTACGTGGCACGGTATGCGCGCACGCTGGAGGATTTCGGCTTCAACTACACGCTGCTGCCCTACGACACATGGTCGTTCGATCCCCTGACCATTGGGGCAACCGTGGCGGCGCATACCCGCAGCATCAAGATCGTCATCGCATTGCGGCCGAACACGATTTATCCGACGGTCGCCGCGAAGGCGCTCGCCACCCTCGACCGGCTGAGCGAGGGCCGCGTCGTCGTTCACCTGATCGCCGGCGGCAGCGACGCCGATCAGGCAAAGGAAGGTGATTTCCTGCCAAAGGACGAGCGTTATGCCCGCCTTGAGGAATATATCCAGATTCTGCGCCGCGCATGGGCATCCCCGGAGGCGTTTAATTTCGAAGGCCGCTACTACACTTTCAAGGGCTTCTCGAACAGTGTCCGACCCGTCCAGAGCGCCATCCCGGTTTCCCTGGGCGGATCGTCTGCCGCCGCTTACCGTGTTGGCGGCTCACAGGCAGATATCTTCGGACTTTGGGGCGAACCGCTGAAAGAAACCGGGCAGCAGATCGACAACATCTATGCTGAAGCCGCGCGCGCCGGCCGCACGGATCGCCCACGCATCTGGCTGAGTTTCCGGCCGATCGTCGCGGAAACCGACGAACTGGCATGGGCCAAGGCAGACCGCATTCTCGATTTGCTGAAGGAACGGCGCTCACCGCCGGCCGGTCTGGCGGCTCCGCAGAACGCCGGCTCGCAACGCCTGCTCGGCCTGGCCGCACGCAGCGACGTGCATGACGAGGCCCTGTGGCTCGCACCCGCCGCCGTCACCGGCGCGACTGCGGCGTCGGCGGCCCTCGTCGGCAGCCCGGAAACCGTTGCACGCGCGATCCTGAAATATGTCGATCTCGGAGCGTCGCTGATATCCATCCGTGGGTATGACAACCTCAACGACGCCATCGATTACGGACGATATGTCATCCCGCTCGTTCGTCAGGAACTGGGCAGGCAGGAAGGCGCGGCGACGACCGCCCGCGCGGGCGACAACCCCGATTTTTCCTGAACAGGGTGTTTTTTCGCGCTTCAGAATATAATAACTTCCAGATAGAGTGGTCCTGATGAGGTCCGCGCTGGTATCACCGGGAAATGGCTTTGACTATTCACAAGAAAACGCCCATACGCGAAGAGATTTTGAACGTCGCCGCCGACCTTTTTTACAGAGAGGGCATTCGAGCCGTTGGTATCGATCGCATTATCGATGAAGCAAACATAGCCAAGGCAACACTTTACCGGCATTTCCCATCGAAGAATGAACTTGTCGCCACCTATCTGAACGAGCGCCATGAGCGCGTCATTCAATCATTCGATGAAGTTTTGCGTACCATTGCTGATCCTCGCAAGCAGATAGCCGCCATTTTCGATATGCTTTACAAGAAAGCAGACAGTCCTGACTTTCGCGGCTGCGCTTTTTCGCTGGCGGTGGCGGAGCATCGTGACTCCGAGCAAGTGGTCAGGGTGGCGCGCGAGCACAAGGCCGCCATACGCGCCATTATCGGCGCTGTCATGGCGCGAGGCGGCGCGCCTTCCGGCCAGTCGGCGGCACATATAGCCTTGCTCTACGAAGGCGCTCTGGCAACCGTGGCCGTCAGCAGCGATCCGCGCGCTGTTCTTGTGGCCAAAGACTGTGCGCTGGCGGTTTTCGACTTCGCGACCACCCGGCAACAAGATCCAGGCGACCCACAAGCAAACCCCCGCCGGGTAACGTACAGCCGCTGAAAAGACCTGGCGAGAGCGGCTGTCAGTGTGTGCCTGGCTACGCCTGCATGTCGATCTAGGGCGACAACACTCCATATTTCCGATTATGAGCGAATTCCTGTCAATCGGATGATGTTTGCCCGACAGGCACGCGCAAGGTGGAAGATCGATCGATGACTGCTCCAGACCCATCGTTCCAAGAGGTTTTAAGCGCCCGTTTCGCAGATCGCCTATCGACCTCCCTGTCATTGCGCGAGCAGCATGGACGTGGCGAATCCCATCATGTCGTCGCTCTTCCGGACGCGGTCGTGTTCGCACGCGACACGGCGGACGTTGCGGATATCGTCAGGTTATGCGCGGCGCATGGCATTCCCATCATTCCCTTTGGCGCCGGCACCTCGCTGGAAGGCCACCTTGCCGCTGTCAGGGGTGGTCTTTCGCTGGACCTGTCGCGCATGAACGACGTGCTGAGAGTGAGCGCGGAAGATCTGGACTGTACCGTGCAGGCGGGCGTTACGCGTGAGCAACTCAACAGTCATCTGCGCGATCAGGGATTATTTTTCCCCATCGATCCCGGCGCGAATGCCACCATCGGCGGCATGGCATCAACCCGCGCGTCGGGCACCAACGCTGTGCGCTACGGCACCATGCGCGAGAACGTCCTCTCGCTTACTGTCGTGCTACCGGATGGCAGCATCGTGAAAACCGGCGGGCGGGCGCGCAAGTCCGCGGCGGGTTACGACCTGACCCGGCTGTTCATCGGGGCGGAAGGCACTCTCGGCATTATCACAGAAGTTACCCTGCGTATCCACGGCATTCCGGAAACCATCGCCGCCGCTCTCTGCTCGTTCAGAAGTATCGACGATGCTGTGAACACGGCAATTGCCGTGGCGCAACTTGGTATTCCTGTTGCGCGTATGGAGCTTATGGATCGCGATCTCATCGCCGCCGTCAACGCCTTTTCCCATCTGTCACTACCCGTCGCCGACACCCTCGCCTTCGAGTTCCATGGCTCTCCCGCCGGCGTGCGCGATCAGGTGGAAGCGGTGGCGGATCTTGTTCGGGACAACGGCGGTCATGATTTCGAATGGGCCAGCGCGCCAGAGGAGCGGAATCGCCTCTGGAAGGCGCGTCACAACGCCTTTTACGCGGTGATCGCGCAGCGGCCGGGATCGCGCGGTTGGTCTTCGGATGTCTGCGTGCCGATCTCCGAACTGAGCGGCTGCATCGATTACACGCGCGGGCTGCTGGAGACGTGCAGCGTGCCGGCGGCCATCCTCGGCCATGTCGGCGATGGAAACTACCACGTGGTTTTCGCCGTCGATCCATCCAATGCGGTCGAGATGGCGGAGGTCGCGGACATCAACAAACATATGGTGGAACGCGCCATCACGGTTGGCGGCACCTGCACCGGCGAGCACGGTGTCGGAACCGGCAAGGCGGCCTATCTACGCGCCGAGCATGGCGATGCTATTGATCTCATGGCACGCATCAAGCGAACCATCGACCCGCTGGATATCATGAACCCCGGCAAGATCCTGCCCCGCGCGTAACATCCGCGTCTTGAAGATCCGCATAATTTCGAAGGTCCACGCATGGTTTTTCTCTACAACGCAGCTGCAGCCAGCGCGGATATTTACGCCAGTCTATTAGCGAGCGAGTTGCCGCATCTGCGTTTCGTCAGCAACCCGCAGAGCGTAGACCCTGCCGAGGTGCGCTATCTGGTCACGTGGTCCGTCCCGGCTGACGTCACCCGGTATACGAAGCTGGAACTGTTGTTCTCGACCGGCGCAGGGGCGGATCAGTTCGCGGACGTGCCCCTGCCCCCCGCCGCGAGGATCGTGCGCATGGTCGATGACGGGATCGCACGTATGATCCAGGAATACGTGACGCTGGCTGTGCTGGCCTTGCATCGCGATTTGCCGCAATATCTTCGGCAACAGGCGCGCGGCGAATGGCGAGAGCTTCCGCCACGTCTCGCACAAGAGCGGCAGATTGGCGTTCTGGGCCTCGGTCAACTCGGGCAGGCAGTACTGGAAAGCCTGAAGCCCTTCGGCTTCCGCCTTGCCGGTTGGAGCCGCAGCGCCCATGCGATTGAGGGCGTGAAGACCTATCACGGGCAAGACCAGCTCCACGAATTTCTCGCCGACGCGGATATCGCGGTTTGCCTTCTCCCGTTGACGCCGGAAACAACAGGCTTTCTCGATGCCGCCTTCTTCGCCAGCCTGCCCTCCGGTGCATCATTCGTGCAGCTCGGGCGTGGCAGGCAACTGGATCAGCAAGCGTTGATCACCGCGCTGGACAGCGGCCACCTGTCCGCGGCGGTTATCGACGTGACCGACCCGGAACCTCTGCCGGCCGATCATCCCCTGTGGTTCCACCCACGGGTGATCCTCACGCCGCATATCGCCAGCGTCACCCAGCCACGAGCGGCTGCGAAGCGGATCGTCGACAATATCCGCCGCCATGAAAGTGGCCTCGACCCTGTCGGCGTCATCGACCGCACACGTGGCTACTGATAGCGGCCTGATCTCTCAGGCCAGCACCCAGTGGCCTCTCCCGACCTCGCGCAGCTTCGCATCCGAAGCCACCTCTCCATCGTCGCCAGCGATCTGGCGACGCGACGCCTCGCGGTCTGGATCGGGGATCGGAATGGCCGAAATCAGCGCCCGGGTATAGGGGTGGCGGGCATCGTCAAACACGGCGCCGACCGGCCCGTATTCAACGATCCGGCCCCGCCGCATGACCGCCACCCGGTGGCTGATATGCCGGACCATGCCGAGATCATGGGCAATGAAAAGGTAGGATAATCCCGTTTCGTCCTGAAGATCGAGAAGCAGATTGATGATCTGCGCCTGGATCGAAACGTCGAGGGCGGTAATCGGCTCGTCAGCGACAATCAGTTCCGGTTCGAGCGACAGTGCCCGCGCAATACCGATACGTTGCCGCTGGCCGCCCGAGAATTCGTGCGGATAACGGTCGAGCTGTCCCGGGTCCAGCCCCACGCGGCGGAACAGGCCCGCGACACGATCCCGCAACCCACTCTGAGACGTCTCGACGCCGTGGGCGCGCAACCCTGCGCCGACAATGTCCCCGACGCGCCGGCGCGGGTTCAGCGAAGCATACGGATCCTGAAAAACGACCTGCAACCGCCGCCGCAGATCGATCAGCCCCTGCCCCCGCAGATCGGTGATATCCCTGCCGTCGAAGACGATTCGGCCTGCGTCTGCATCATCAAGACGCATGATCAGCCTGCCGACTGTGCTCTTGCCCGATCCCGATTCACCGACGAGCCCC
This sequence comes from Pseudochelatococcus contaminans, assembly GCF_014195635.1. Taxonomy (GTDB): domain Bacteria; phylum Pseudomonadota; class Alphaproteobacteria; order Rhizobiales; family Beijerinckiaceae; genus Pseudochelatococcus; species Pseudochelatococcus contaminans. The sequence goes on from NZ_JACICC010000005.1 coordinate 240,279, forward strand.
AGCGTTTCGCCACGGCCGATCGTGAAAGAGACATCATCGACCGCCGGTACCACATGCCGGTGGCGGCTGAATATGCCTGCATCGCCCCGATAGTGCCGCACGAGACCCTCGACCCGCAATAGATCGGGCGCATTACCCTGTACAGAAGGGATCATGTTCCCATCTCCGTCAGCGCCTGCGGGGATGCATCCCTATGGGCGACCGCGCGCAGGACTTGCGGCAGGTCATACCATGCAGCAACCAGATGACCCGGAGCACCATCCGCCACCTGCTGCAACGGAGGCGTCTCCGAGAGACAGCGATGCGTGGCGAAACGGTTGCGCGGCGCGAAGGGATCGCCCACCGGCACCTGCGTCATGTCCGGCGGCTGGCCGGGAATCTGGCGGAGGCGCGGCCGTCGTCCCGCCAGTGAAGGCGCATGCATCTCTGCATCCGGCAGCGAGTTCAGCAGCCCCCACGTATAGGCACTGCGCGTATCGTGAAAAACGGCCCGGACGGGTCCGCGCTCCATGATGCGGCCGCCGTACATCACCTGCACAGTGTCGGCGATGCTCGCCACCACACCCATATCATGGGTAATCCAGATCATCGCCATACCGAGCTGGCGGCGCAGATCCTTCATGAGATCGATGATCTGTGCCTGCACCAGAACGTCGAGAGCCGTTGTCGGTTCATCGGCTATCAGCAGGGCCGGCTCGCAGGCAATACCGATGGCGATCATCGCGCGCTGGCGCATGCCGCCCGAAAACTGATGAGGAAAATGCCTGGCCCGCCGGCGTGGCTCGGGAATGCCCACGATATCCAGCAGATCGAGCGCCCGCGCTTCAGCAGTCCGGGGCGATACCCCATGACTGGTAATGGCCTCGGCAATCTGCTCGCCCACGGTCAAGACCGGATTGAGCGAACTCATCGGGTCCTGAAACACGAAGCCGATCCGGCTACCCCGCAGCCGTCGCAATTCTGCTTCCGGCATGCCGATCAGTTCCTTGCCCGCGAAAACGGCGCTGCCACCAACCTCGACGGCGGCACCCGCACCGGTATACCGCCCTGTGCCAAGGAGGCCAGGCATGGCAAGGACATGTGCGCTCTTGCCGCTGCCGCTCTCTCCCACGACAGCAAGGGTTTCTCCGCGAGCCAGCGAATAACTGACCCCATTGACCGCATACACCTTGCCGCGGTCTTGCGAAAAGCGAACCGTCAGGTCGGATACATCGAGAAGAGGCGTGGTCATCCGGGGCGTCCTCGCGGGTTGAGGGCGTCGCGCAAACCATCGCCGATGGCGTTGAACCCGGCGACGGCAATCGTGATCATCAACCCCGGCAGGATGGCGAGCCAAGGCGCCGAGTTGAAATACTGTTGCGCTTTCTGCAACATGTTGCCCCAGCTCGCGACAGGCGGCTGGATACCGTAACCCAGATAGCTGACATAAGATTCGAGCAGAATCGCACGTGCCACGATCAGCGTCGCGGCCACGCATAGCGGCGCGGCGACATTGGGCAAAAGCTCCCCGATCATGATCCGCCAGTCTCGCAACCCGAGAGCGCGTGCGGCGGCGATGAATTCGCGCTGGCATAACTCCTGCACACTGGAATGCACCAGCCTCGCGACGCTCATCCATGCGGTCAGGCCGATGATGATTGTCGTTGTAACGACACCGGGACTTGTAAGCGCGGCCAACGTCAGCAACAGGAAGATCGACGGGAAGCAGAGCATGCCATCCACGAAGCGCATCAGCCCGTGGCCGAGTATGCCACGGTAAAAACCCGCGACGATACCGACAAAGCCGCCCACAAATACACTGATCGACATGGCCAGAATGCCGATAAGAAGCGAATAGCGCCCCGCATCGAGTATACGCGCCAGCAAATCGCGGCCCATTTCATCCGTTCCGAGCACATGCCCGTCCGAGAAGGGCAGCAGAAACCGGCCGCGCATGTTGATGGTCAACGGATCATGACGCAGCAGAAACGGGCCAAGCGCACACGCCAGCACCAGCAGCACGACCAGCGCCAGACCGACCGCCGCCATGCGGCGGCGCAGGAAGCGGTGAAAAACCGTCGTATTTGCACGTGCCGGAGCGGCGGATGCGGCCGGAAACGATTCCACACTCATCGACGGCGCAACCTCGGGTCAGCGACACCGTAGAGCGTATCGGCGATCAGGTTGCTTGAAATGACGAGGATAGCGGAGAAAATCAGCATACCGAGAATGACCGGATAATCGCGATAGGAAATTGAGTCGAAGAACAGGCGCCCCATGCCCGGCCATGTGAAAACCGTCTCGGTCACCAGCGCTCCGCCGAAAAGCGACGGCAGTTCGAGACCGATCAGCGTGATCATCGGCAGGAGGGCATTACGGAGCACATGGTGGAAGAGAAGCCGCGAGCGCAAGACGCCCTTCGCCCGCGCTGTGCGAATGTAATCTTGCGCCAGTGTCTCCAGAACGGCGCTGCGCATATAGCGGCTCCAGACGGCGGTGCTCAGCAAGCCCAGTACCAACGCAGGCCCGATGAGATGGTGCAGGGCGCTCAACCACGAGTCGTCCCCTACCGGCGCGGCATTGCCGGGCGGAATCCATCCCAGACGCTGCGAGAACACGTAAATCACCAGAAGCCCGAACCAGAAGGTGGGAATGGAAAGGGCGATCATCGTCAGGATGGTCGTGACGCGATCGAAACGTCCGTACTGTCGGACCGCCCCGAGAATACCCGTCGCCAACCCCACCGACATGGCGACCGCAGTCGCGGCCAGCATGAGTTTGAACGTCTGACCGATACGCGAGCCGATAACTTCCAGCACGGGTGAATCGTCACGATAGGAACGTCCCCAATCCCCGACCACAAGCCCGCCGGCCCACCGCAGATATTGTATCGGCGCGGGTTGATCGAGACCGAGCTGACGCTCGAGCCTCTCTACATCTTCCTGCGTCATGCCCGGGGTTTCCGCGAACATCGCGAGAGGCCCGCCCGGCGTGAGATAGAGCAGGGAAAACCCGACGATCGACACGATCCACAGCAGTATAACGCTCTGGATCAGCCGGGCTCCAAAACGCCTGACCATGCTGCCAACGACTCCGCTTGTATTCGACGGCTGAAGCATCCCCCGGCCGGGGGATGCGCACCGATACCCGCCTTACTTTTCCCAGCGCCAGTCGCGCAGGTTCCATGCATTGACGCGGTAACCGAGGTTAGGCTGATACCCCACGAGACCATTCTTCGTGCCCTCGATAGACCGGCCCTGAACCAGAGGCAGGTAGGGCAGATCGCGACGGACAATGTCCTGAATCTCGAAGTAAATCTGCTTGCGCCGCTCCCTGTCGAATGTTCCCACGCCTTCACGCAAGAGGCGATCCACCTCCGGATTGTCATACTGGAAGGTGTTGAGGCCCGTGCCGCCGCGCGCCTGAATGGCCCAGCTACCGAAACGGTTGCTGGGATCGGGATCGGAAGCAATCGGCACGATCAGGCCAACGATGATCGAGTCGAACTGGCTCTTGCGCCAGAAATCACCCCAGAGTGCGGCCGAGGGAGCATTCTTGATGCTGAGATCAACGCCGATCGACCGCCAGTCCTGTTGCAGAAGCTGCTGGAACTGCTCGCGCAGATGATCTCCAGCGATAGTGGAAATCGAGAAGGCAAGCCGGGTTCCATCCTTTTCACGGATGCCGTCGGCGCCGGGTTTCCATCCGGCTTTGTCGAGAAGCGCGCGGGCAGCACCCAGATCGAACCTGTGTTCCGGCAAGTCCTTTTTATAGGCCCATGACTGCTCCGGCAGGAAGGACTCCGTCGGGCGCTTGGTTCCGGTGGGATAGATTTCGTTGAACACGGTGTTCTTGTCGAGCGCGAGGTAAAGCGCCTCGCGGACCGCCGGATCCTGAAACTGGGGCAACTGCGTGTTGAGGGCAATGATCTCGACGAACTGATTTGGGCTGTAATGCACCTTGACACCAGGCGCGCGCTCCACCTCCTTCGCCAGATCGGGGGCGATGCCCGGAATAAGCACGGCATCGACGGCGCCGGTGATGAACTGCGTCTTCAGACCGATCTGATCAGGAATATATTTGAGAACCGCCTGCTTCAGAAATGGTCCCTGACCATGATATTTGTCGTTGGCGACGAGAGATACATGGTCACCCGGCCGTCGTTCTCCGAACCTGAATGGGCCGGTGCCGACCGGGCTATTGTTGAACGAGGGGTCCGCAGGATCCGTTACCCCGGCCAGAATATGCTGCGGAGCAATGCCGGCCCAGGCCAGGATCGCAAGATAGGGCGCAAAGGGCCGCTCCAGCCGCCAGCGCACTTCTGTCGGGCTCACTACCTCGATATCGCGCACCAGCTCGTGCCCATGACGACTCGGCGATGGATATGAAGGATTGGCAAGGGTTTCGATGGTGAATTTGACGTCCTCAGCCGTAAACGGCGCGCCATCGTGCCAAGTCACATCCGGACGCAGCTTTATGCGCCACTCGAGACCATCCGCGGATATGCCGCCATTCTCGACAGATGGCACCTCAACAGCAAGATCGGGAACCAGATTGCCTTCAGGACTGAGGCTCCAGAGCGTGCTGAAAACATTGAGATGGACCGCATCATCCACTTCCGTACGGCGTTGCAGCGGATGAAACCGCGTTGGCTCCTGCGCGACACCGATAACAACCTGCCCTTCCGGCTCGACCCTTGTTGCGGGCACCTGAGCAAAAACTGATGCAGAGAACAGGTTGAGAAGCCCGACCGCAGCAACGGCCCGCAAAAACCGCCTGCGAAAGGGACGGGAAAAAATACCCTGAAAAGGCAAACGCGGCATCACACACTCCAACACTGAAACGGACATGATCATTCGAGGTGATGCGACAAAAAATATAGAAAGAAGTATCGTTCTGCAACTTATTATATAGATTTTATAGATTTTTTTGCTGAGGTATTATAATCCGTCGATCCATCATCAAAGAATTTTTTCTATCTAACTGATTTATATGGAATATTTTTTCAGCGCCTCCATCTTTTCTGCTAGATGCGGTTCATGCAATCGAATGCGAATAGAAGGCCAATCCCCATACATTTGAAAAAAAATGAACAAACCTGTCTGTATGATTCATGCTGACGAGGTGCGCATAAAGTCTGAGCAAAGCACATTCCGCACCAAAAAACCGAGCCAACGGAACCGATGGAGGTATCGTAATTACTGCCCCTCAACAATCACCGAGCAAAATTCAGGTTGTTGCTGACTGGTGATGCCGCGTTCCAGCGCGTACAGGGCCTCAACGCATCGCCTCTCGCTTGAAACTGTGCAAGCGCAACTGCGGAATGTCTTCCGCTCTCGGAAAGGCATCATTGATGGAGGAGGACAGGTGTCAAATCACCACCTCCAGCGAATGTTGGTATCGGTCTTTTCCTGCCCCGAAAACCAGATCTGCACAGGAGGGGCGTCACGCCTCGCATCGCAAGGCGTGACATCGAAAGCTCGGCCAAGCTCGGCAAACATTGTTGGGTGGCTGAACGCACATTCGCGTGGATCGACCGATTCCGCCGCCTGACCATCCGATACGAACGCCACGCCGATCTCTACCGCGCATTCCTCATCATCACTGCAACAGTCATATGTTTCAGGCCATAAGCAGGTTTTTTGAGGCTCTTAGTCAGCGGTCGCTATCGGCTCTGGCTCGGCCGTCGGAGCAAGCTTGTCGTACCACTGCCAGACGAAGAGCGCGAGACAGAAGGGCGCGAAAGCGTAAAACGCCGCTTGCAGGCTGGCGTATTGTCCGGCAACGGCGCCAACCGTGCCGCCAAGAATAGCGCCCAGCGGCGGCGTCATCAGGATGACGCCCGAGACCTTGCCTTGGCCGAACCGGGCGCCAATATGCACGACCCGCATCAAGGTGACGGTTTGCAGCAGGCCGAGACTGACCCCGAGCAGCAGGATGCCGGGCCAGAAACCCGCCGACGTGGCGGCGCTGCCTTGGAGCAGAAGCCCGATCATGGCGACGGAAAAACCGAGCAGGTAGCTGTTGCGAATGCCGATGCGCACGATGATGCCGTCAGACCAGAACAGCGCCGCGATGAACGACAGCCCGGCGGCAGTGACGAAGGCGGAGGCCCCGGAGGCATGCATGCCGAACACCTGGATCGCGATGGCGACGACAAACATGACCTCGAAAACCATCAGACTTTCGATGAAGATGTCTACGGCGCAAATCCAGCGTAGTTCCCTGTCTCGCAGGAGTTGCAACAACTGCCCCGGAAAAGTCCGCAACGGCAACCGCTCCGGGACGGCTGAGCGCAGTCTGCCCGTATTGCGCAGCACGATGGGCGAGACAGCAATGGTCACGGCAAAGCTGAAAGCCAGCACCCACCACGTTCCCGCATAACCGAGCAGCGCAATCAGCGTGACGGCGAGCGAGGGGCCGATCAGGAACTGGCCGCTCATATGCGTTGCGCGGTACCACGCCGCCTTGCCCGAACCCATCTTGCGGATCTGCTCGAAAAACACGGTGTTGAGCGAGACGAAGCGCAGCGGCATGAAGAAGCTGATGGCCACAGTGCAGCCCAGTAAAAACGCCGGGTGGGCGACCAGTGGAACAAGCGCATAGGTGGCCCCTGCCAGTGTACTACCCGCCACGAACAGCCGCCAGGGTCCGAAGTGGTCGACCAGAAATCCTGTCGGCAGGCTCATGAACAGCGTGCCGAACATCTGCCCTGCCACCAGAACACCAAACTGAAATGCATCGGCCTTCAGCTCGATTGCGTAAAGGGCGGTCGTCAATTTGGCAACGCCGACGCTGGTGCCCATGAGCGATGCCAGCAGGGCGAATACGATCAGGAAACGGTTGTCCCCAAACCACGTCCTGATCGTCATACGGCGACCCGCGTCTCGGTTTCCCGATGCCTGACCGCCGATTTGCCGGATTCGACGCCGAGCAGCCCGAGTACCTCGTCACGCAGGGCGACAAACTCCGGGCTGGAGCGGTCCTCGCGCGCGGCTGCCGGCACAGGCAGAATGGCGGCGATCCGGCCTGGGCGCGGGTGCAGAACGACGATCCGATGGCCAAGATACACAGCCTCGTCCACATCGTGGGTGACGAGAACCGCCGTGCTGCCCTCATTGGCGACGATGCGTTTCAATTCGTCCTGAAGGCGCAGACGCGTCAGAGCATCCAGCGCTCCGAGCGGCTCGTCCAACAGCAGGAAGCGTGGCCTGTTAACGAGCGCGCGGGCGATGGATACGCGCTGCGCCATGCCGCCGGACAGTTGCCCCGGATAGGCCGTGGCGAAGGCGGACAGGCCGACGAGTTCGAGATGGTCGCGGATTGCCTCTCGCTTCTCCTGCCGGGTCAAACCGCTGTAAAGCAGCGCTGTACCCACATTTCCCTCGGCAGTCAGCCACGGCAACAGACGATGCTCCTGAAACACGATGGCGCGATCCGGGCCGGGGCCGGAAACCGTCTCGCCGTTGACGCGCACGTCGCCCTCATAGTCACGGTCGAGGCCCAGGATAAGCCGCAGCAGCGTGGACTTGCCGCAACCGGACGCGCCGACAATAGTGATGAACTCTCCGGCCTCCACCGTCAGGTTGATACCGGACAGCACGTGGACATCGTTGTCGCGAACGTGAAACGTCTTTTCAAGGTTGCGAATGTCGAGCGCCGGAACGCCGCTGGTTGCAGACGCGGAAAAAGATGCATGGCTCATCGTGAATTCCACTTCAGAAAGAGTCCCTCGGTCCGTTCGGCAAGCGAGTTGTAGAACAGACCGACGATGCCGAAGAGAATGATGGTGAGGAACAGCAGATCGATTTCGAAAAGCTGGCTTCCCTCGGTCAGACGTCCGCCAAGACCCGGGGCGATATTGAGGAAAAGCTCAGCCCCGACGGTGGCAAGCCATGCGTAGATCAGCGCCGCATGGAAGCCGGTGAAGATCGTCGGCAACGCGTTCGGGATGGCGACGAGCCGCACGTAGTCCCAGCGGGTAAACGACAGGGATTCGGCAAGTTCCTTGTAGGTCTTCGGCACCAGCGTGAGACCGCGCCACGTGTTGATGACTATCGGCTGAAAGGCCGCGACCGAAATGAAGGCGATCTTGCCGACATCCGCGCCCCCGAACCACACCGACAGCAGCGGCACCCATGCGAACAGGGCCGTCTGCCGCTGGGCGAGCACGGTCGGCCCGACGATCTTGGCAAAGCCGCTCGAAATGCCAAGCAAAGCACCAAGCGCCAGACCGATGAAACCGCCGATGGCCAGCCCGATGATATTGCGCCGCAGGGTCTCCAGCAGATCGGTCACAATCGTGCCGGAGTGAATTTCGAACCATAGCCTCTCGACGACCGCAACGGGCGAGGGCAGGAACTTCGCCCGCACCCAGTTGAACTCGTAAGCTGCGAACCACAGGGCAATGATGGCCGCGAACGAGAGCAGCGGCCGCCAGTCCAGCGCGCGGATGCGGCGGACAAGGGCGGAAACCGGATGCGGTACGGCCACCGCACGCGGCGGAATGATACTGTCAGCGCTCATCGCCAACCTCCGTTTTCCAGTGCTGGCCCAGACCCTCGATCCACCGCAGGACGATGTTGAGCAGCAGCCCGATCACACCGATGATGATCATCGACACGATCACCAGTTCGAGCTGGAAGAGCTGCCGTCCCCAGACCATGAGATAGCCAAGCCCTTCGAAAGAGGCGAAGAGTTCCACCAGCACCAGCGTCTGCCACGCATTGGCAAGCCCTTCGCGCAGCCCGGTGAAGATGGAGGGCAGCGAAGCCGGCAGAACGATCAGCCGCAGCCTGTCGCGCGTGCGGAAGTTGAACGCCGCCCCGAGTTCGAGCAGCGATGGCGAAACGTTCTCGATGCCGCGCGCCGTGCCGAGAATGATCGGGATTGCCGTGGACCATGCGATGATGACGTATTTCAGTTCCTCGTCGATGCCGAGGAACAGCGCAAGAAGCGGCATCCACGCCAGCACGTTGACGCGCGCCACCGCCTGCACGGGCGGATAGAAGTAAGCCCGGAACGTTGGCGACAGACCCGAGGCCGCGCCGAAGATCAGGCCGAAAAGCGCGCCAAGGGCAAAGCCGACCGCCACCCGCTCCAGACTGGCCCAGGTATGGACCCATAGAGAGCCGTCCTGCAGCAACTCGGCGAAGCTTTCCCATATGACAAGCGGCGCGGGCAGAATCTGTGCCGGCAGCCAGCCTGCATCGGAAGATATCCACCACAGGGCCAACAGGCCGAGCGGAAACGAAAGCCCCCACAGCGTGGTCTTCAACGCGGCGGTTCTCGCGGGGGTGAGCAAGCCGGCGACACTCGCCCTGCCCCGTGTCGCGCCCGTGCGCGCTGGCGCGGTCAATGTCTGGGAAATGGTCATCTCTGCCTCAGTATCACTGCGGAATCGGCCTTGATGCCGGGGTCACGCTGGAAACACCGCGCTTTCCCCGTTGTGGAAACCAGAGAGGAACGCCCGTCCGACGCTCCTCCCGGAAGGCGCAATCGCCTGACAGATCAATTGGTTTTGGCCGTGTCGATGACACCGCGCTTGACGATCTGGCCCTTGGCGTCATGCTCTGACCAGAAACCCTCAAGCTTCAGATCCTTGAGCGCCTGCTCAAGAAAGCTCCGGTCGAACCAGCTGTCGATGTCGGGATCGCCCTTGAGCAAACCGTATTTTTTCGCCGCATCCGCCTGCTCCTTGTAGCGGGCGACAACATAGTCATCGATCAGCGGGTTGGCGTAGTGCGACAGGCGGATACCGTCGAAGTTTTCCTCGAAGGTTTCCTTGGGCAGCCCTGAGCGCGTCCACGCGTCGAAGGCCTCTTCGCGGTTCTCGTCGAGGGAGATGGTGTGCGCCGCCTTGACGAAGGTATTGACGACGCGCTGCGTCAGCTCCGGATTGTCCTTGGCAAACTTCGTCGTGACGAAATAGGACGAATTGCGGCCCAGCGTGGGATCGTCTTCCTTGGTGCTGTAGACGATCTTCACCACGCCCTTGCGTGCCAGCGGGATGTACTCCTGACCGCCGAACACGGCATCGACATTGCCCGATGTCACGGCTGCGATAGCCGCATTGGCGTCGAGATTGACGAACCGCACGTCCTTTTCCGTCAGGCCATGCAGCTCAAGAATGCGGTCGGTAGCGTTTTGCAGGTTCGTGCCTTTGAAGAGCGCAACCTTGCGGCCCTTCACATCTTCCACGGATTTGATATCGCTCTCCGGCGGCACGGCGAGGTAAATTGGGTTGTTGCGGTTGGTCGCGAAGATGAACTTGTGATCAAGCCCGCGCGTGCGCCCCACGATTGCCGGGAGATCGCCAAGAAGGAAGAAATCGAGCTGGCCCGAGGCAACGGATTCATTCAGCGCCGGCCCGGCGCCACGAAAATAGGTCCACTCGACCTTGATATCCTTGTCGTTCTCGAATTCCTTTTCGATCAGCTCGCGCGCGCGGGCATATGTCGTCGCGTCTCCGTGAGAATAGGCCCGATTGTCAGCGCCAACGCCGGGATGCCCAAAACGGATGACCGTTTCGGCAGCCGCCGCTCCGCCGAGCAGAATAACGGCTGCGAGCGCCGATACCAGATGCTTCAGTTTCATGATTGTATCCTCTTAAATGCCGCTCTCCGGCATCGCGCGAGCCCGATGAAAAACCCGGCCGGCCGCCTCGACAAAGGGGCAGGCCAGCCGGATCCTGGGGTTAGGCCGATTTACCGCCCTCGATGGTCTCAAGGCGGGGCTTGGCGTAGCGGGAACGCGTGACGCTCTTGCGCCCGTCAACGCCGACCGGCACCTCGCCGTCGATGGTCACCCGGCGCACGAGGCGCGCCTTGTCGCCATAGTCGTTGACCGCGTAGTGCTGCGTAGCCCGGTTATCCCAGATGGCGACGTCATTCGCCTTCCAGACCCAACGCACGATGTTCTCGGGCGCGGTGATGTGGCTCTGGAACAGCTCATAGAGCCTCGCGCTGTCGGCCCGGTTCTGGCCGACGAAACGCTGCACGAAATTGCCCAGAAGCAGCGTGCGCTCACCCGTTTCCGGATGGACGCGCACCACCGGATGCTCGGTTTCGTAAATGGTGCTGGTGAAGTAGGTGTTGTATTGCTTGTGGTCGTCTTCGTTGGCGTGCGGACGCACGGCGGCGTAGTCGTAGGCATTGCTGTGAACCGCCCACAGGCTGTCGGCAAGCTGGCGCAGTTCGGGCGAGAGATGCTCGTAGGCCGTGACAGTGTTCGCCCACACGGTATCGCCGCCGAAGTCCGGGATCTCGACACCGCGCAGGATCGAAATCTTGGGATATGCGTCGACGAAGGTCACATCCGTATGCCACTGGTCGGCGCGGCCCCCGCCCTGACCGGAAGCGCGCTCACCTGTACGGTTCGCGTCAAGCTCAAGCACGGATGACGTGCCCGCAACCGAGCCCACGGTGGGATGAGGCACGAGATCGCCGAAAAGCTTGCCAAAGGCCTCCTGCTGCGTGTCGTCGAGATGATCCTGATCGCGGAAAAACAGCACCTTGTACTGCAACAGAAGACGATGAATGTCGGCAAAGACATCGGCCGGCAGATCGCCGGAAAGCCTGATGTTGTCGATACGCGCCCCGATGTGTCCGGACAGCGGATGGATATCGGATTGCGGAATGGTGGAAACAGCGGCCTGTTCGGCGGGGATGACTGATGCACTCATGATTGAACTCCCTTGCTCGATATCTCGGAGATGACAGATGAAGGCATGCGCCCCGCCCGGGTGACGCCGGCCTGCCGTGGCTGCCGATCCAGCTGCTCACCCCCGCAAATCTCCCGGCCATTGAGTGGGCGCGGTCCGCCGCCAACCGGCGCAATGCGGTGGAGAAACGGCTGATCGCTGGGGGTTGTTTGCCGACGGACATTTGCGATCGAAAAAAGCATAGGCTGGAAACTATCAAATTAATAGTTATTCTATAGAAATTATCATATAAAAAGGAATGTCGGAGCGATAATCAGGAGCTATCGGTCATGCTGGATCGACGCGTGCGTTATTTTCTGGCCATTATCGAGCACGGCAGCCTTCGCAGCGCTTCGAAGGCGCTGCGCCTGTCGCAGCCGACGCTGACAAAGGCTATCCACGATCTGGAGATAGAACTCGGAAGCCCGTTACTGCGCCGCCACGGCCGAGGGGTGTCAATGACGCCGACAGGGCAGATTCTGCACCGGCGCGCATCGAATATGGCGCTTGAGGATCGTTATGCGCGCACCGAGATCGATGCCTCGCGCAACCGCGTCAATGAAGTTTTGCGCATTGGCGCGGGCCCGGTATGGGCGTGCCGTTATCTGCCCGATGCCCTGGCGGCGTTCACCCGTCAGTGTCCCTCGTGGTACGTTACATTGCAGGTGGGAATAACCCGCACGTTGCAAGATCGTGCGGTGTCGGGCGACCTCGATATCTGCTTCGGATCAATCGACGATCTCCGGGATACCCACGAAATCGATTTCAACTATGAGCCGCTCACCACTTTCGACATGGGCGCTTTCGTCCGCGAAGGCCATCCGCTGCTGGCTGCGAACGATATCTTGAGGCTGCGGGATATGCTGGCCTACCAATGGCTGACATACCAAAACGATCTCGATGTGATCAGCCGTATCAATAACAGCTTCAGAGAAGAGCAGTTACTGCCGCCGAGGGTGAGCATAAACACCTCGTCGTTATTGGCGGGGTTCGCCATAACCAGCACGAGCGACGCCATATTCTGCCTGCCTGAGCCGATGGTTCCAGAAGCTGCCCGGCACGGGCTCGAACGACTTCCCATCCGCCTCTGGACCTACAAAGCCGGCGTGTGGCTGCATCAGGCGGCCCAACGCAAGCGGGAGGTGCATCAATTATTGGCGATTGTCCGCGCGCAATTGGCTGCCTGCGGCATCCAGACAGAGCATGCAGGCAGGGCAACGCATACGGCGGGTTGACTGTAATTCTACAAATTGCATATATTTAGTATGTTATATTCAAATCCAATACGATTCACTGGAGCGTTCAGGGATGGAGCCTTTCCGAATTCACGCAGCCGCACGAGGCGCAATCGAGATCGAGGCCGATGTCCTTGTGCTCGGCGGCGGACCGGCGGGCACCTGGGCAGCGGTTGCGGCGGCGAATGCGGGTGCACGCGTCGTGCTGGCTGACAAGGGTTTTTGCGGAACATCCGGCGCAACCGCTCCTTCCGGCAATTCCATCTGGTACGTTCCCCCGGATACCGACCGCCGACAGGCGGCGGCGGCAAGCCGCGAGGCGCTTGGCGGATATCTGGCCGACCGGCGCTGGTCGATGCGCGTTCTCGACAAGACCTATACCGGACTGGATTACCTGGCGGAGCGTGGATATCCCTTTCCGCAGGACGATGGCGGCGCGTCCGCCCGCGGGTCTTTGCAAGGGCCGGAGTACATGCGCCTGATGCGCAAGCTGGTCAAAGGTGCGCGCGTGCGCATCCTCGATCACAGCCCCGCGCTTGAACTGCTGGTTGACGGCGGCGGCGCGGTTGCGGGTGCACGAGGCGTGCGGCGTCAGAAGGGTGATGACTGGGTTGTGAAAGCCGGAGCAGTCGTCATCGCGACGGGTGGCTGCGCTTTTCTCAGCGGCGCGCTCGGCTGCAACGTCCTGACAGGCGACGGACTCCTGATGGCGGCGGAACTTGGCGCCGAGCTTTCGGGAATGGAATTTTCCAACGCCTATGGCATCTCGCCGGCTTTCGCATCGGTGACGAAGACACTGCTTTATAAATGGGCGACATTCACAGACCCGGAAGGCCAGCCGATTCCCGGAGCCGCTTCGCAAGGCGGCCGCTCCGTCATTGCGAAATGGCTGGCGAAAGGGCCCGTTTACGCCCAGCTCGACAAGGCGGACCCTGCCCTGCGCCTTTCCATGCGCGAGGCACAGCCGAATTTCTTCCTGCCGTTTGACCGCGCTGGCATTGATCCGTTCGAGCAACGGTTCCCGATTACGTTGCGGCTTGAAGGCACAGTGCGCGGCACCGGCGGGCTGCGGATCGTCGGCGACGACTGCGCAACGACGGTTCCCGGCCTTTATGCCGCCGGGGATGCAGCGACGCGTGAACTCATTTGCGGCGGCTTCACCGGCGGTGGCAGTCACAATGCCGCCTGGGCCATTTCATCCGGTCAGTGGGCCGGCGCGGGAGCCGCCGCCTTCGCCCGCCGCGCGCGTCTTGGTGCGGATATCATCGGAGCCGGCAGGGTCGCGCTGCGCGAAGGCCGCGCTCGCGCCAACGATCCCGCCGCCACCATCCGCGCAGTGCAGGAAGAGGTTTTCCCTTACGAGCGCAACTACTTCCGCTCCGGCCCCAAGCTCGATGCCTCGCTCGCGCGGCTTGATCGGCTGTGGTCCGATCTACGCATGGCGGATGCTGCCTCCCTCGAAAATGTCATACGGGCGCGCGAGGCCGCAGCAATGACCGCCGTCGCGCGCTGGATGTATCGCAGCGCCGGGGTGCGAACCGAAAGTCGCGGCATGCACCGGCGCGAGGATTATCCAACCGTCGACCCCTCGCAGTTACATCACGTGTACAGCTGCGGGCTGGATGACGTGTGGGCAGCGTCTGCCGCCCCCCTCGTGCGTCAGCAGGCCGAGGTAGCGGCATGATCGAGTTGATCAGCACAGAGCGGTGTACCGGCTGCAATATCTGCGTCAGCATCTGCCCGACGAATGTCTTCGATATCGTTGTGTCGGCGGGAACGAAGCCGCCGCCCGTCATCGCGCGCGGCGCGGATTGCCAAACCTGCTTCATGTGCGAACTCTACTGCCCGGAAGACGCGCTGTATGTCGCGCCGGATGCCGATGCGTCAGTGGCCGTCGATGAGTCCGCACTGACCGAAGCCGGGGTTCTCGGCAGCTATCGCTCCATGATCGGGTGGGCGCCGGGCACCACGGCGCATCGCAAGGTGGATTCCACCTTCCGCCTCATCAAGGGCTTTTGAAGCGTTTCAGCGAAATGCCGAGTTGCTCTCGTTTTTCTCCATCGTCCGGATGGCGCATCATCAACAATCAAGGAAAAAAATCGTGACCTCTTCCAACAACGGTTTGCGCAACAACGGTCTGCGTCTGGACAGGCGTCAGCTTCTGGCGGGTATCGCAGCAGGCGGTGCAGCGCTTTACGCGCCCACGATCCTTCGCGCGCAGACATCGCAGACGGTCAAACTCGCCTATGGCAGCGTCGGCTATACATGGGCCGTTCCCTATGTCGCCGAAGCGGGCGGCTACTGGAAAGACCAGAACGTCGATCTCGTGACCACATCCTTCGATTCCGGTCGCGACGCGATGCAAGCGCTGCTCACAGGCGCGGCCGACTTCTCCGCCTCCACCGATACACCGCTGGTGTTCGCGGCCCTGAATGGCCTGCGCCCGATTGCCGTTGTGAATTACAGCCGCTACTCGCGCGACATGCGGCTGGCGGTGCGCAACGACATCGGCATCGACCCGAGCAATCCTGCGGCTATCAAGGGCCGCAAGATCGGTACGCCGGTCGGCACGTCCGGGCAGTTTTTCCTGGCCAAGTATCTCGAACTTGCCGGTCTCAAGCCGGACGACGTCACGGTGGTCAACGTGCCGCCGGGCAATCTGGCGACGACGCTTGCACGAGGTGACATCGACGGCTTTGCATGGAGTAGCCAGGCCGTGGCCGTCGCCGACAAGCAGACGGGCGGCAAGGTTGTGGAAATGACGTTGGAAGGCATCGAGGTGTTTTTCCAAAGCCATCAGCTCTTCCTCACCACGGAAAAGGTGCTCAAGGATAAGCCGGAAGCCGTGACGGCAGCCGTCAAGGCATTGCATGCCGCGGAAAACCGCATCCACACCGATCCAAACTGGCCGGACCTCATCGCCGAACGGATCAAAACCCCTGCTGAGCAGATCCGCAAGGCGACATCCACCTTCATCTTCCGCCTCGGCTTCGACGAGCGCTTCCTCGACGATCTGGTCAGCGAGGCGGAATGGGCGATTGCCGCCGGCCTCGGCAAGCAGCCGCAGGGCGATCTGCGCACGCTGCTGCGCGGGCTCGTGGATGTAGAGCCGACGAGAGCGCTGTATCCTGACCGGGTGACCCTTCCGTGAATACTGCGTCACCCCTGATTGCCGCCAGTCGCGTCTCGCAGATCTATGCTGGGCGCGACGGGTCGCCGACATGGGCTTTACGGGACGTGTCGCTTCAGATCGGGCGCGGTGAGTTCGTTTGTCTCATCGGCCCGTCCGGTTGCGGCAAAACCACGCTTCTGCATCTTGTCGCCGGTTTCGTGACGCCCACCAGCGGTACGGTTTCCTTTGCTGGAAAGCCCATTGCCGGCCCCGGCCCGGAGCGGGTGGTAGTGTTTCAGGAATACGCCCTCTTCAACTGGATGACGGCGCGGCAGAACGTCGAGTTCGGCCTGCGCACACGCGGCCTTGGCCGCAAGGAGCGCCGGGAACTGGCGCTCGGCGCGCTGGAGCGGGTGAACCTCCGCCACGCCGCCGACCGTTATCCGCATGAATTGTCCGGCGGCATGCGCCAGCGTGTGGCCGTGGCCCGGGCGCTCGTCGTGGAGCCGGAAGTGCTGCTGATGGACGAACCGTTCGCCGCCGTGGACGCAATGACCCGGCAGGCCCTTCAGGAAGACCTGCTGCGGCTGTGGCAGGAAATCGGAATATCGGTGATTTTCGTGACTCACAATGTCGACGAGGCGGCTTTTCTGGCCCAGCGGGTCATCGTGATGGGCGCGCATCCGGGCAATATCCGCGCCGATCTGGCCATCGACGCGCCGCATCCGCGCGATCGTGGCTCGGCGGAATTTGCCGGGCTCTATGCCGTCGTGGCGGATGCGCTGGCAACGCACACCCGGAGGGCATCATGAGCCTTGCATCGTCCGAGCAAAGCCTCATTCCCGCTGAAAAGCAGGCAACCGCCGATTTCGAACAGACATTCAAGGCCGACCACCGGCGGCGGCATCGCAATGCCGCCCTGTGGCGGGTGGCGCTGAATGTGCTGGGCATCGTCCTGTTTGTTATCGTCTGGGAGCTGACGCCGCGCTACTCCAGCTGGATCAACGAGGTTCTGTTTCCGCCGCCCTCGCAGGTGTTCCGCACCTTCATACCAATGTTCCTCTCCGGTGAAATTCTGGAGAATATCCGCGTCAGCCTCGTGCGGGCCGCATCCGGCTTTGCGGTGGCGCTCGTGCTGGGCATCGCCGCAGGCGTCATCACCGCACGAGTCAAAGCCCTGCAATATCTCGCCGAGCCCTTGCTGCACGGCTTCCGCTCCATTCCGGCCATCGCGCTCATTCCGCTGTGCATTCTGTGGTTCGGCATCGGCGAGGTGTCGAAAATCGCCCTCATCGCCTGGGGGGCTTTCTTTCCGCTGTGGATCACCACCTTCATCGGCGTGCGGGACGTGAACCCCATCTATCTGCGCTCAGCGGCATGTCTGGGTGCAGGCCGGGTTACCACGCTGTTTCTGGTGGTTCTGCCAGCGGCCCTGCCCTTCATTCTCACCGGCATCCGGCAGGCGCTCTCCATCTCGCTGGTCGTGCTGGTGGCGGCGGAAATGTCGGGCGCATCATCGGGCATTGCTCACATGATGTCGGAAGGTCACCAGCTTTTCCGCGTCGACATCATGTTCATCGGCCTCGTCGTGCTGGGGACTTTCGGCTTCATCGTCGATCGCCTCTTCGTCGCCGTCGCCCGCCGACTGTTTCCCTGGTACCAGATCACGTCCTGACATGTCCGACAGTTCCGCCACAACAATCCTGCGCAATGCGCACATTCTGACCTTCGACCCCGCCCGGCCCCGCGCAACGCATCTTGCGTGGCACAAGGGGCGCATCACAGCAGTCGGCGGCGAGGAAGTGCTTGATCTCGCCGGAGCACGAACGCGAGTGCTCGATCTTGGCGGGGCAACGGTCATTCCGGGTATCAACGACACGCACGCCCACATGGAGCGCGAGGGGCTGAAGCACCAGCGGCCTTCCCTTGCCGGCGCACGGACAGTTGCGGAGATTCTCGACCGCGTGCGCGAGGCAGCGAAGACCACGCCGCAGGGCGAATGGATCGTCACCATGCCGGTGGGGACACCGCCATTCTTCTTTGACGGGCCGGATACCCTTGCAGAAAAACGCCTGCCGGATCGTTATGAACTCGATGCCGCTGCCCCCTCCCATCCTGTCTATATTCAGGGCGTGTTCGGCAACTGGGGCAAGCCGCCCGGTCATTCAGCGCTCAACAGCCGGGGGCTGGCACTGAACGGCATCACGCGCGACACCGCGCCGCGCATCGCCGGTGTCGAAATCCTGAAGGATGCAACGGGCGAGCCGACTGGCATCATTATCGAACGAAACAACCGCCCGACGGTCGAGTTCGATATTCTGCCCGCCGTTCCCCGCTTCGGGTTCCAGAACCGTCTCGATGGCGTTCGCCTGTCCCAGCGACTTTACAACGCCAAGGGCACGACCAGCATTTACGAGGGTCATGGCTCCGCGGCGGAGACCATCTCGGTCTATCGCAAGCTGTGGGAACTGGGCGAGCTGACGGTGCGGGTGGGGCTCGTCGTCAGCCCGAGCTGGTCGGACCTCGCAGAAGCGAAAAAGATCATGCGCGACTGGCTGGCCACCGCCCGCGGCTCCGGTCTCGGTGACGCATGGCTGCGCGTTTCCGGCGTGCATATCGCTTACGGCGGCGATGCGGCGACGGCCTGCTGCGCGCGTGCCCATCTGCCGGATACAGGCTGGTCCGGTTTCGTCGAACAGGCGGTGACGCCGGAAGACTACCGCGAAGCCTGCTTTCTCGCCGCCGAACATGACTTGCGCCTGCATACAATCGTCAGCGACCAGTTGCATGAAGTGGTGCCTGTGCTGGAAGCGGTCAACGAAAAACATCCGCTTTCAGGGCGGCGCTGGGTGATCGAGCACATTGGCCGTGCGCGTGCGCAGGATATCGCGGCACTGGCCCGCCTTGGCATTTTCGTCACCACCATCCCGACCTATTTCCTCTGGAAGGGAGGCTGGAAATACCTTGATGAGCCGGACAACGGCAACTGGATGGTGCCGCATCGGCATCTGCTTGATGCTGGCATTCCGTTGTCGCTGGCCACGGACAACATTCCCTACGATCCTTTCTTCTCGCTCTGGGTGGCGACCACCCGGCAGGAGCGTCAGAGCGGCCGCGTCATTGGCCCGGATCAACGCCTGGATGCCGAGACAGCGCTTGAACTTTTCACGGTTTCCGGCGCGCAGCTCACCTTCGACGAACACTGGAAGGGCCCCCTCAAACCCGGCTACGCCGCCGATCTGGCCGTTCTTTCCGACGATCCAACAACAGCGCCCCCGGCAGCGCTACGCGACATCACCTGCAACCTGACCGTGGTGGACGGGCGAGTTGTGTACGGCGCAGATTGAAACGGTCACTTCCGTCGAAGTGGCATCATTTCCGGTGTAGCCACGCAATTGCGCCGCTCTTCGCGAAGAAAACGCTTTAGGGACTATTCATCCTTCTAAATCACAACCCACAGAGCCACGACAGCTTCCGGCTCTTCGCCAGATCAGCGAGGCTCTGGTGGATCGCCCTTGCGTCACAGAAGATTGCACACCGGTTACTTCAGTGCCTCGCTGGTAATGTCGAGCGTGTAGGCGCCCACAGGCTCGCGCGTGATGACGGGATCGGAGCCGCCTCCGAGCAGGGTCTTGACGGTGCGCTCGTAATCCGCCACGTCGAGTGCGCCGTTCGATCCGGCGGTGAGCTTCGCCACCTCGCGGGCCATGCGCTGCTGCTGCTGCTCCGTCTGCGCGCCGGATGCGTCGTTCTCAAGCACGATCTCGGCCGTTTCGTCCGGGTTTTCCTCGGCCCATTTCCAGCCCTTCATCGACGCCCGCACGAAGCGCACGAGCTTGTCGCGGAAGGCCGCATCCTTCAGCCGATCCTCCAGCACGTAGAGGCCGTCTTCCAGCACGGCGACGCCTTCGTCCTCATATTTAAAGGTGACGAGGTCGCCCTCGGCAATGCCGGCGTCGATCACCTGCCCGTATTCGTTGTAGGTCATCGTGGAAATACAGGCCGCCTGCTTTTGCAACAGCGGATCGACGTTGAAGCCCTGCTTCAGCACGGTGACACCCTCCGGGCCGCCATTCGTGCCGATGCCGAGGTGGTTCATCCAGGCGAGAAAGGGATATTCGTTGCCGAAGAACCAGACGCCCAGCGTCTTGCCGCGAAAATCCTCCGGCTTCGTGATGCCGCTTTCCTTCAGGCAGGTGAGCATCATGCCCGATGTCTTGAACGGCTGCGCGATATTGACCAGCGGCACGCCCTTTTCCCGCGTGGCGAGCGCGGAGGGCAGCCAGTCGACGATGACATCCGCCCCGCCGCCCACGAGAACCTGCGGCGGCGCGATATCGGGACCGCCGGGCCTGATCTCGACGTCAAGGCCCTCCTCCTCGTAGAAGCCCTTGTCCTTCGCCACGTAATAGCCGCCGAACTGGGCCTGCGTCACCCATTTCAGTTGCAGCGTGAGCTTGTCGGCGGCCTGAGCCGGCAGCGCCGCCATCTGGGCTGCGAGCAGCGAGAACGCGCCGATGCGGATGATCCGTGCCAATCTGCTTTTCATGTCCTGTTCCCCTGTTGATGTTGAAAGCTCAGGCGCGACCGCCGCGGTTCGACGGGTGCCAGAACGTCAAGGCGCGTCCAGTGAGTGCGACGAGACCGTAGAAGAGCGAGCCGACCACCGCCGCGACGGCGATTTCGGCCCAGACCATGTCGATGTTGCTGCGCCCTACTTCCGTGGCGATGCGGAAGCCCATCCCGACCGTTGGCGTGCCGAAGAATTCGGCGACGATGGCGCCGATCAGCGCTAGCGTGGAGTTGATCTTCAAGGCGTTGAAGATAAACGGCGCGGCCGCCGGCAGGCGCAGCATCAGCATGGTCTGCCGCCAGTCCGCCGCGTAGGTGCGCATGAGGTCGCGTTCCATGCGGCCCGCCGCCGCAAGCCCTTCGACGGCACTCACCAGCATCGGAAAGAAGGTGACGATGACCACCACGGCGACCTTCGACTGCCAGTCGAAGCCGAACCACATCACCATGATCGGGGCCACGCCCACCATCGGCAGCGCGGAGACGAGGTTGCCAATGGGCAGCAGGCCCCGCTGAAGGAATGGCGAGCGGTCGATGAGGATTGCCGCGACGAAGCCCGCGCCGCAGCCGATGATGTAGCCCGGCAGCACGGAGCGCAGGAACGTCTGCTCGAAATCCGCCCACAGGACAGGCACCGACACGGCGAGCCGCGCGGCGATGGCGCTGGGCGGCGGCAGCAGGATCGGCGAGATGGCGAGTCCGCGCACCGTGCATTCCCACGCCACCAGCACCGCGAGCCCGAACAGCGCCGGCACCGAAACACGCGCCGCCACCGCGCCGGTTGGCGTGGCGAAGGCATGGCTCACCAGCGCGCCGTTGACCGCCCAGGCGGCGATCCAGAAGGCGAGCGCGAAAACGAGATAGCCCATGATCAGCGGCCCTCCATGCGTCTGAGAACGACCGATTGCACCAGCCCGACCAGCGCGACGAGACCGGCGCCGACCACGGCCGCCATCACCAGCGCCGACCAGATCTGCACGGTCTGGCCGTAATAGGAGCCGGACAGCAGCCGTGCCCCAAGCCCGGCCACCGCGCCGGTCGGCAACTCACCGACGATCGCCCCCACCAGCGCCGCCGCGACCGCGATCTTGAGCGAGGCGAAGACATAAGGCAGCGATGACGGCCACCGCACTTTCCAGAAGATCTGCGCCTTGCTGGCGCTGTACGTGCGCATCATATCCAGCAGCAGCCTGTCGGCGCTGCGCAGCCCGGTGACGGCCCCGACCGCCACGGGAAAGAAGCTGAGATAGGCGGAAATCATCGCCTTGGGCAGCAGGCCGGTGATGCCGACCGCGTTCAGCACCACGATCACCATCGGCGCGATGGCGATGATGGGAACTGTCTGGCTCGCAATGACCCACGGCATCAGCGAACTGTCGAGCACACGACTGTGGATCAGCGCGATGGCGAGCCCGATGCCGAGCAGGCTGCCGATGACGAAGCCCGCGAGCGCGGCCGACAGCGTGACGGAGGCGTGATAGATGAGACTGCGCTTCGAGGTGATGGCCTTGTTGACCGTCGTGTCCCACAATTCGGCGGCGATCTGGTGCGGCGCCGGCAGCACGGGCCGCGTCTGGCTGAATGTACGCGGCACGATTTCCGCGAAGCTGGGAGACATGCCGGCCCTCGCGGCCTGATCGCGCTCGAAAGGCGCGTTCATCACCACGACGAACACATGCCAGACGACGAGAATGGCAGCGACGACCACCAGCACCGGCAGGATACGCTCGCGCAGCAGTGACGTGGCTGCCCTCATGCGTCGGCTCCCTGTGCGTGGCCAGCGACCAGTCCGGCGCGGACGCGGCGCGCGATTTCCAGGAACTCGGGCGTCTCGCGGATGTCGAGCGGCCTGTCGCGCGGCAGCGGCGAGGTGATGACGTCCACCACCCGTCCCGGCCGCGGACTCATGACGACGATGTGCGTCGACAGATAGACCGCCTCGGGAATGGAATGGGTGACGAAGCAGATCGTCTTGCCCGTCCGCTCCCACAATTGCAGGAGCTGCTCGTTGAGCCGGTCGCGGACGATCTCGTCCAGCGCGCCGAACGGCTCGTCCATCAGCAGCAGGTCGGCATCGAAGGCCAGCGCCCGCGCGATCGACGCCCGCTGCTGCATACCCCCCGACAATTGCCACGGATATTTGCGGCCGAAGCCTTGCAGATCCACCATCGCCAGCGCCTGCTCGATGCGCTGCTTCCGCTTGCTTTCGGGATAGCCCATGATTTCCAGCGGCACGGCGATATTGGCCTCGATGGTGCGCCACGGCAGCAGCGCCGCCGCCTGAAAGACATAGCCGTAGGAGCGGTCCTTGCGGGCGTTTTCCGGCGTGGTGCCGTTGACCGTGATCTCGCCCGAGGTGTGCTGCTCCAGATCGGCGATGACACGCAGGAACGTCGTCTTGCCGCAGCCGGACGGGCCGATGAAGGACACGAAGTCGCCCTTCTTCACGTCCAGATCGACATCGGACAGCGCATGCACCGGGCCGTCTGCGGTGTGGTAAACGAGGCTGAGCTTGCGGGCGCGTATCACTGAAAATGTCGAGGCATTCATGGGCGGCTCCCTGTCGTGCGAACCGCACCGGGACGACGACGACCGATCGCGCGTGCGGCCGATGTCGTACACGGCGTTGATCCCGTCTTGCCCCCCGACATGCTGACGTTTATTCGATTCATGTTCTCGCTCGCTGCTGGTTCGGGTCCGCGCGATTGCCTGCCCGAATACGTCGCCGGAATATCAAGCAAGGTCCGTGCCGATCTGATCAGAGCGCGTAA
This sequence comes from Pseudochelatococcus contaminans, assembly GCF_014195635.1. Taxonomy (GTDB): domain Bacteria; phylum Pseudomonadota; class Alphaproteobacteria; order Rhizobiales; family Beijerinckiaceae; genus Pseudochelatococcus; species Pseudochelatococcus contaminans. The sequence goes on from NZ_JACICC010000005.1 coordinate 263,649, forward strand.
AAAATTTGATCCCGATATCAGGCGGGGAGACAGATGTCAGACAGTGGAAGGCCAGCCGCGCCCCGGCGCACGCGCATTCAGGACGAGAAGGAGAACCTCATTCTCGAAGCCGCGCTCGACGTGTTCGCAAGCCATGGATACGGCGGCGCGACGCTCGACCGGATCGCGGCCGCCGCCGGCCTGTCGAAGCCGAACCTGCTCTATTACTTCAGCGGCAAGGAGGCGATTCACAGCGCCCTGATCGCTCGTGTGCTCACCGGCTGGCTGGAGCCCTTGCGTGCCTTGCAGGCGGATGGCGACCCGCACACCGAAATCCGGTCCTACATCCGGCGCAAGCTGCTGATGTCGCGCGACTACCCGCGGGAGAGCCGGCTGTTCGCCAACGAGATCCTGCAAGGCGCGCCCCGCATCGGGCCGGCGCTGGAGGGACCGTTGAAAGAACTGGTCGACGAGAAGGCCGCCGTCATTCGCGGCTGGGCGCGCGGGGGCCGGATCGCCCCCTGCGATCCCTACCACCTGATCTTCGCCATCTGGGCCACGACCCAGCACTACGCGGATTTCGACGTGCAGGTGCGGGCCGTGCTGGGTGCGCCGGCGGCGGTCGAGACTCGCTATGAGGACGCGGCCCGCTTTCTGGAGCAGCTCTTCATCCACGGCATCCTGCATGCCGGCAACGCTGCCGACAACGACTGCGGCAAAAACTGACCAAACGATCAATTTTTTATCATTTGATCAAAAAAAGCGGCGCATATCCCATCGCGGCAACCTCGCCTCCCCTGACGGACGGCCTGCCGCACCCCCCTCCGCATCCAGTCAAAGGCACGCTTCCCGGGGCAGATAACGCCTTCCGGCCACCGACTCTCCTTCTGGCACGCAAGTTGCAAGACGATCGCCATCAAGGCCGCGCGCCGATGGCACGGTCGCTGTTCACAGGCTGCAAGGAGGAGTTACTATGCAAGTCGGAGTCTTCATCCCGATCGGCAACAACGGCTGGCTGCTGTCCGAGAATGCGCCTCAGTACAAGCCAACCTTCGCTTTCAACCGCGAGATCACGCTCAAGGCCGAGTCCTACGGGTTCGATTTTGCGCTGTCGATGATCAAGCTGCGCGGTTTCGGCGGCAAGACGGAGTTCTGGGACTACAATCTCGATTCCTTCACGCTGATGGCGGGACTTGCCGCCGTCACCAGCCGCATCCGCCTGTTCGCCACCGCCGCAACCCTCGTGATGCCGCCCGCCATCGTCGCGCGTATGGCCTCCACCATCGACTCCATTTCCGATGGCCGCTTCGGCGTCAACCTCGTGACCGGATGGCAGAAGCCGGAGTACTCGCAGATGGGGCTGTGGCCGGGCGACGATTACTTCAGCCGGCGCTACGACTACCTCACCGAATACGCCACCATCCTGCGCGACCTGTGGGACACGGGCCGCAGCGACCTGAAGGGCGAGTTCTTCCAGATGGACGATTGCCGCGTGCTGCCGCGCCCGCAGGCCGATATGAAGCTCATCTGCGCCGGCTCATCGAACGCCGGCATGGAGTTCTCGGCACGGTTCGCGGACTACAATTTCTGCTTCGGCGTCGGCGTCAACACCCCCACGGCCTTCGCGCCCACCGTCGATCGCCTGCGCGCGCAAACCGACAAGACCGGCCGCAAGGTGGACTCGTTCGTCCTCTTCATGGTCATCGCCGACGAGACCGACGAGGCCGCCCGCGCGAAGTGGGAGAACTACAAGGCCGGCGCCGACGCCGAGGCCATCGCCTGGCTTGGGCTGCAAGGCGCCGCCGACACCAAATCCGGCAGCGATACCAACGTGCGTCAGATGGCCGATCCGGTTTCGGCGGTCAACATCAACATGGGCACGCTGGTCGGCTCCTACGCTTCGGTTGCGCGGATGCTCGACGAGGTCGCCACCGTCAACGACACCGGCGGCGTCATGCTCACCTTCGACGACTTCCTCAAGGGCATCGACGATTTCGGCACCCGCATCCAGCCGCTGATGAAGAGCCGCGCGCATGTCAGCCTTCCCGCGCAGGGAGCGGCGGCATGAGCATCGACACGACGGCAACAGCGCTGCATCCGCAAGCGGCGGCGCGCTCCATCACCCTGCCCGCCCGCCCGGAACCCGTCACCCTCGCCCCTGCGGAAACGGCGGTGGTGGTGGTGGACATGCAGAACGCCTATTCGACCGAAGGCGGCTATGTCGATCTCGCGGGCTTCGACATTTCAGGCGCGCAGGGCGTCATCGCCAACATCGCCCGCGCGCTCGACGCCGCCCGGTCGGCTGGCATGCAGGTCGTCTACTTCCAGAACGGCTGGGACGCAGATTATGTCGAGGCTGGCGGCCCCGGATCGCCCAACTGGCACAAGTCCAACGCGCTCAAGACCATGCGGCGGCGGCCTGAACTGGCCGGCAAGCTGCTGGCGAAAGGCACCTGGGATTACGCCATCGTCGACGCCCTGGTGCCGCAAGCCGGCGACATCGTGGTGCCGAAGACGCGCTACAGCGGCTTCTTCAACACCAGCATGGATAGCGTGCTGCGGGCGCGCGGCATCCGCAACCTCGTGTTCGTGGGCATCGCCACCAACGTCTGCGTGGAATCCTCGCTGCGCGATGCGTTCCACCTCGAATACTTCTGCGTGATGCTGGAAGACGCCACCCACCATCTCGGCCCGGCCTTCATGCAGCAGGCGGCGGTCTACAACGTCGAAACCTTCTTCGGCTGGGTTTCCACCGTGAACGACTTCTGCGGCGCCGCCCTGCAAGCCCCTTCCGACGACTGAAACATCCTCAACAGGAGAGATATCGCCATGCCCAAGACCGTTATCCTGCCGCCCGGCACCACGACGCCCATCGCCCCCTTCTCGCCCGGCACACTCGCGGACGGCGTCGTCTATGTGTCGGGCACGCTCGCCTTCGACAAGGACAACAATATCGCCCATCCCGGCGATGCGGCGGGGCAGACCCGGCACATTCTGGAGACGATCAAATCCGTCATCGAGACGGCCGGCGGCACGCTGGCGGACGTCACCATGAACCACATCTTCATCACCGACTGGAGCCACTACGGCGCGGTCAATACGGTCTATGCGGAATACTTCCCCGGCGACAAGCCCGCGCGCTACTGCGTGCAGGTGGGGCTGGTGAAGCCCGAGGCCGTGGTCGAGATCGCCACCGTCGCCCATATCGGCGGCCGCTGATTGCCGGCTGCGGCGACACTCGCAGACCGTCACGAGAGCAGACCATCCAAGACACGGAGCTTGTCCAATGCGGCTCACCGCTTCCCGTATCGACATATCCCCGCCGACGCCCGCCGTCAGCATGACGGACTATCGCGATGCGATGGCGCGCCTCGCGGCCGCCGTCACCATCGTGACCACGGATGGCGCGGCGGGCATGGCGGGCTTTGCCGCCACCGCCGTTTGCAGCGTCACCGACAGCCCGCCGACGCTGCTGGTCTGCCTCAACCGTAGCTCGTCGGCCCACGCCGCCGTCACCGCCAACCGCGTGCTGTGCGTCAACGTGCTGGACAACCGGCACGCGGCGCTCGGCAACCTGTTCGGCGGTCGAACGCCGATGCCCGAACGCTTCGCGGCGGCGGCATGGCATCCGCTCGCAACCGGCGCGCCGGCGCTCGACGAGGCGCTGGTGTCGTTCGACTGCCGCATCGCATCGGCGAGCCATGTCGGCACCCACGACCTCCTCATCTGCGAGGTCATCGCCATTGACGGCGGCACGGGCGCCCGTCCGCTGCTCTACTTCCAGCGCAACTACCACGCCATTGCCGCCCCTCCGCCCGCTTCGGAGCACTGATCCATGCATGTCGACATCACCGGCCAGACCGGAGAAAACGCGCCCACCGTCCTGCTGTCGTCCGGGCTCGGCGGCGCGGGGGCCTACTGGACTCCGCAGACAGAGGCGCTGGGCGAGCATTTCCGCATCCTCACCTACGATCATCGCGGCACTGGCCTGACGGGCGGCGAGGTGCCGGAAACGGGCGGTATCGGCGCGATGGCCGACGACGTGCTGGGCATCGCCCGCCGGCATGGCCTCTCGCAGTTCGACTTCGTCGGCCATGCGCTGGGTGGGTTGATCGGGCTCCATCTCGCGCTGCACCATCCCGATCTCGTCCGCCGGCTGGTGCTGATCAATGCATGGAGCGCGGTCGATGCCCACACCGAACGCTGCTTCGACGTGCGCATCGATCTGCTGAAGCATGCGGGTGTGGCAGCGTTCGTGCGCGCGCAGCCACTGTTCCTCTATCCCGCCGCATGGATGGCGGACAACCCGCAGCGCCTCTCGCGCGAGGAAGCGCACGCGCTGGCGCATTTCCAGGGCCAGACGAACCTGCTGCGCCGGATAGAGGCCCTGCGCGCCTTCGACATCGACGCACAGTTGCACGCCATCACGACGCCGGCGCTGGTCATCGCAACGCAAGACGACCTGCTCGTGCCCCACGCCCGTTCCCTGCATCTGGCACAGGGACTGCCGAATGCGCGGCTGGCGCTGCTGCCGCGTGGCGGACATGCGGTGAACGTCACGCAGCCGGACCTGTTCAACCGCCTCCTGATCGATTTCCTCACCGCGCCCGATGGACACGACATTGAGAAAGCCGCGACCCATGGTTGATCTCGTCATCCGCGATGCCAGCCTGCCTGATGGCCGTAAAAACATCGACCTGCTCATCGCCGACGGGCGTATACTGGCCATCGGCCCGGGCCTCGCCGCGCAGGCGACGGCCGGCGAAACCATCGATGCCAGCGGCTATCTGCTGTCGCCGCCATTCGTCGATCCCCATTTCCACCTCGACGCCACCCTGTCCCTGGGGCTGCCGCGCCTCAACCGCTCGGGAACGCTGCTCGAAGGCATCGCCCTTTGGGGCGAGCTGCGTCCGACGCTGACGCGCGAGGCGCTGGTTGAGCGCGCGCTGCGTTACTGCCACCTCGCCATCTCGCAGGGTCTGCTGGCGATCCGCAGCCATGTCGATGTCAGCGATCCGCGCCTTGTCACGGCGGAAGCCTTGCTTGAGGTGCGCGATATCGTTTCCCCCTACATCGACCTGCAACTCGTCGCCTTCCCCCAGGATGGCTACTACCGCGCGCCGCAGGCGGCATCCGCGCTCGAACGGGCCCTCGACATGGGCGTCGACGTCGTCGGCGGCATTCCGCATTTCGAGCGGACCATGGCCGACGCAGCGGCTTCCGTCACCGCATTGTGCCGTCTCGCAGCCGAACGGGGGCTGCCGGTCGACATGCACTGTGACGAAACCGACGATCCGCAGTCGCGTCACATCGAAACGCTGGCGGCGGAGACAATCCGCTTCGGCCTGCATCGACGTGTGGCCGCGTCACACCTCACCTCCATGCATTCCATGGACAACTACTATGTGTCCAAGCTCATTCCGCTGATGGCGGAAGCGGAAATCAGCGTCATCCCCAACCCGCTGATCAACATCATGTTGCAGGGCCGCCACGACAGCTACCCGAAGCGCCGCGGACTGACGCGCGTGCGCGAACTGATGGATGCCGGCATCACCGTCGGCTTCGGCCACGACTGCGTGATGGACCCCTGGTACACGATGGGTTCCGGCGACATGCTGGAAGTGGCGCACATGGCCGTGCATGTCGCCCAGATGGCAAGCGTGGAAGACCGGCATCGGGCATTCGACGCCATCACGGTGAATTCCGCGCGCATCATGGGGCTCGAAGGCTATGGGCTGGAACCCGGATGCAACGCCGACCTCGTGCTCCTGCAAGCGCGCGACCCGCTGGAGGCGATCCGCCTCAAAGCCACCCGTCTCGTCGTCATCCGCCGGGGGACGGTGATCGCCCGCGCGCAGCCGCGTGTCAGCACGCTCACCCTCGGCACGGACACCCGCACCGTCAACGGCGCCGACTACGCGCCTTTTTCCGCCGGACCATCTCCCTCACCCATGCACAAGGACTGAACCATGAGATTCCGCATTCCACTGACCCGACGCTCCATTCTGATATCCGGGCTTGTACTCGGGATGGCCGCATGCGCCGGCACGGCGCGCGCCCAACAACCCCTCAAGGTCGCCGCCGTTCACGCATCGCCGGTCGAGAACGCCTGGAACTCCCGGCTGCACGACGCCCTTCGCGCGGCGGCGGACGAAGGGATCATCACCTATGAGTTCTCGGAAGGCGTCTCGGCAACAGATTACGCGCGGGCGTTGCGGGACTATGCCGAAAAAGGCAACCAGCTTATCGTCGGCGAAGCCTATGCCATCGAGCGGGAGGCGCGGCAGGTCGCCCGCGATTATCCCGATACCGCTTTCCTCATGGGGTCGAGCGGCGAGCCGCAGGGCGACAACTTCGGCGTGTTCGGCACCTGGAACCATGACGCCGCGTATCTCGCCGGCATGCTGGCGGGCGCGCTGACCAGGAGCGGGACGGTCGGCTCGGTGGGCGCAATGCCTATTCCCGAAATCAACATGCTGATCAACGCCTTCGCCGCCGGTGTCAAGGAAGTCCGTCCGGATGCGAAACATCAGGTGTCATTCATCGGCACGTTCTTCGATCCGCCGAAAGCCCGCGAAGCCAGTTTCGCGCTCATCGACTCCGGGGCCGACATCCTGTTCGGCGAGCGCATCGGCACCGCGGACGCCGCAAGGGAGCGTGGAGTCAGGGCGGTGGGATCGCTGACCGACTATACATCGCGCTATCCCGACACCGTCTTCGCGAATGCCGTCTGGAATTTCCGTTCGATTCTCGATGCGGCTGTCCGTGACGTGAATGCGGGCAAGACCACCGGCAACAACTACACCCCCTTCAGCCTGCTGAAGGAAGGCGGCAACGATATCGTCTACGTCAAGGGAGTGGCGCCGGCCGAGGCGGAAGCCGCCATGGAGGCGAAACGCGAGGCCATCAAGGCGGGAACGTTCGTGACGCCGATCACGACAACTCCGCCGTCATAACAGATCCCTCGCAGCGCAACGGGGCATTGGCAATGTCATCGCGACCCATCCTGAAACTCTCGCGCATCACCAAGCGCTTCGGCGCCGTGATCGCCAACGATGACGTCTCGATCAGCCTGGCGCAAGGCGAAATCCTTGCGCTGCTGGGAGAGAACGGCGCCGGCAAGACGACATTGATGAACATTCTGTTCGGTCACTACGCACCGGACGAGGGCACGGTGAGCGTCGATGGCGCCCTGTTGCCGCCGGGTCAGCCACTGGCGGCAATCAGGGCCGGCGTGGGCATGGTCCACCAGCATTTCTCGCTGGCGCCCAACCTGACAGTCCTGGAGAATGTCATGACCGGCACCGAGCCTCTCTGGTCCTTCCGCTCCGCGAGGACCGGGGGCAGAAGGAAGCTCGTCGCCCTCTCCGAGCGTTTTGGCCTCATTGTCGATCCGGATGCGCGTGTCGGAGATCTGTCCGTCGGCGAGCGGCAAAGAGTCGAGATCCTGAAGGCTCTCTATAACGACGCCCGTATCCTGATCCTTGACGAACCGACCGCCGTGCTGACCAGGCAGGAGGCGGAACGCCTCTTCGCGGTCCTGCGGCAGATGGCCCGGCAGGGGCTGTCGCTCGTGCTCATCTCCCACAAGCTCGACGAAGTGATGACGACCGCCGACCGGGTCGTCGTGCTGCGCGGCGGCAAGGTGGCGGCCGAGCGGATGACAGCCGACACCGACAAGGCCGAGCTTGCGGAACTGATGGTCGGCCGGCGTGTCACACGGCCCGCGCGCGCGGCGGCGAAGCGGGGCGCCATCGCGTTCGAGGCGGCGGGGCTGTGCGCCGCCGGTGCTGGCGCCGCGCCTCTGGATACCGTCAGTTTCCGGCTGTACGAGGGGGAGATCCTCGCCATCATCGGCGTTTCGGGCAATGGCCAGACGACGCTGGCGGACGTCATGTTCGGGACACGGAAACCGGACGCCGGCGATCTGCTGCTGCACGGGCGTCCGTTCGAGGGCGGCAGCGTGTGGGCCGTGCATGAAGCCGGTATCGGCCGCATCCCCGAGGACCGCAACCGCGAAGGCGTCGTCGGCGATATGACCATCTGGGAAAATGCAGTGCTCGAACGCATCCGGTCGCCGCGCTTCTCCCGCCGGGGGATCGTGGACCGGGCGGCGGGAATCGCGTTCGCTGAACAGATCATGGCGGAATTCGACGTGCGCGGCGGCACGCCCACACGCCGGATACGCGCGCTCTCCGGCGGCAACGTGCAGAAGCTCATTCTTGGCCGCAACCTGCTCGACAACCCTCGTATCATCGTGGCCGCCCAGCCCACGCGGGGGTTGGACGAGGGAGCCGTCGTCGCCGTTCACGACCGGCTGCTCGAAGCCCGGCAACGGGGGGCCGCGCTGATGCTGATCTCCGAGGATCTCGACGAGGTCATTGGCCTCGCGGACAGGGTCCAGGCCATCGTGAAGGGCCGGCTTTCGCCGCCAGTACCGGCTGACCGGGCCGATCCGCGCCTGCTCGGCCTGATGATGGCGGGAGACTGGCAGCGCGCCGGGGACATATCCGCCGGGGAGATGGCCCATGCGTCTTGAAAAACGGGAAAGCCGTTCGCCAGCCCTCATGCTGCTGGCGCCCTTGATGGCGGTGGCGGTGGCGCTTGTCATCGTTGGCGGGCTGATAACGCTGGCGGGTGCATCGGCGCCCGAAGCCTTCCTGAAGATTATAACGGGCGCGTTCGGCAGCCGGCTGGCGCTCACCGAGACGTTGACACGCTGCGTGCCGCTCATCCTGACCGGTCTGGCGGCCGCCGTCGCGTTCCGCGCCCGGGTGTGGAACATCGGCGCGGAGGGGCAGTTCTACCTCGGGGCCGCCGCGGTCGCGGCAGTCGGATCGGGCGCGTTGGGCACGATATTGCCCGCGCCTGTCCTGATCGGTCTTCTGGCGCTCACGGGCGCCATCGCCGGCGCTGTATGGCTGCTGCTGCCTCTGTGGATGCGCTTGCGGTTCTCCGTCGACGAGGTGGTGACGAGCCTTCTGCTCAACTTCGTCGCTCTCCTGATCGTCTCCATGCTGCTCGACGGTCCGATGAAAGACCCGCTGGCCTTCGGCTGGCCGCAATCCCTGCCCGTGCCGGACGACGCCATGCTGCCGAAACTCATCGAGCGCTCACGCCTCCATATCGGCCTGCTGGCGGCGATCGCCATCGCCCTGCTCCTGCATATGGTGCAATCGCGCACCGTGTTCGGCCTCCAGACCCGCGCGACGGGACTGAACCCGGATGCGGCCAGGTTCGCGGGCGTCCCTCCTGTGAGCACGCTGATCAAGGTCGCGTGCCTTTCCGGAGGTTTCGCCGGGCTGGCGGGCGCGATCGAGGTGATAGGCGTCAAGGGATACGTCACCAGCGACCTGTCCCCCGGCTTCGGCTACTCGGGCATCGTCATCGCCATGCTCGCCAATCTGCATCCGATCGGCGTCGTCGCGGCGGCGCTTTACACAGCGGCGGTTTTCATCGGGGCGGACAGCATGAGCCGTTCGCTCGGGGTGCCCACCGCCATCGCCGACGTCACCGTGTCCCTGTCGCTGTTGACGATGCTGGTCGCCGTCTTCTTCACCCAATACAGAATACGCGCATGAAAGGCTTGCAGAGATGACGGAGCTTACGGATATCCTCTCTGCCGCGGGGCTTTGGGCGGCCATGTTGCGCATCGCCACGCCCCTGATTTTCGGAACGCTCGGCGCGCTGATCGGGGAGCGTGCGGGCGTGCTCAATCTCGGCATTGAAGGCATCATGACCTTTGGCGCCGTCACCGGCTGGCTGGTGGTCTTCAATGGCGCCGATCTGTGGGTGGGCGTGCTGGCGGCCGCGCTGGCCGGGATGGCTTTCGGACTGCTGCACGCTCTCATGACCGTGACGCTGGGGCTTTCGCAACATGTCACGGGCCTCGGCATCACCCTGTTCGCCTCCAGCCTGGGCTACTTCATTTTCCGCCTGACGACTCCCGCAGCCTCGACGCCTCCGACGATCACGCCCTTCCAGCCTCTTTCATCGGCGATGCCGGGGATCGCATCCCTGTTCGACGGGGGATTCTGGGGTGCTGTCGTGTTCAGCCAGACAACCCTGACCTTCGCCGCGATCGCCATGGCTGGCCTGCTTGCCTACATTATCCGCGCCACGCCGCTGGGATTGGCCATCCGCATGTCCGGCGAAAATCCCCACGCAGCGGAAGCGCAGGGCATCAATCCCGTCGTCATCCGGTATGGGACCGTCATGATCGGGAGCGCGCTCATGGCGATCGGCGGCGCATTCCTGACCTTGTCGGCATTCAACAGTTTCTTTCCCGGCATGGTGCAGGGACGCGGCTGGATATGCATCGCACTCGTCGTTTTCGCCACTTGGCGACCCGAGCGAGCCTTGTTCGGTGCTTTGCTGTTTGCTTTCTTCGATGCCTTTCAGCTTCGGCTGCAAGCCGTCCTCGCGGATAGCGTTCCCTATCAGTTGTTCCTCATGGTTCCCTATCTGATATCCATTCTGGCGCTGATCGTCATGGCGAGACAGGCCCGTGTTCCGCAAGCGCTGATGCAACCATACAGGCGCGGGGAGCGGTGATCGTTCCGCGGGCGGATGAACCGTATAGGCTCACCGAAAAACCTTTCGAGAGCGCCCGTGCAAATCCCATGCTTACCAAAGATGAAATCACTCGTCTCACACAGGAATTCTACAATCGCATTCCGGAAAACCCGGCGCGGTTCAGGAGGACATAGCCTTCATCCACTAAAGCATTTCTCTTTTTGCTCTTTTTTCTTGTGGAGTTCATGTCGCATCGCTTCATTGCGAAGGCTCGCATCATGCCGATCCCAAGCATTGACGCTTTTTTTCCATGAGCGGAATACGATCTTCGGTAACTTGAAGTTCTTGGCGAATATGATATTGCATTGCCCAAATTGATTCATATTCCACTCCCTCAAAAATATACTTCTTTTCTTTTAAATGTAAAATATGTTGCTTCATCTCGGAAAGAATATTTTTAGCATCGCGCGTTAGGATTTTAAAAAATATTATGTTCTTTTTATTATTGTCATTATTTTTGAAAAATTCAACTTCACGCTCTATGATTTTAATCTTTTCCAGCGTTTTATCGATGGCACGCAAATTTTTCAGATATTTCTCTTTCTTTGCTTGCAAGTATGAAAGCTGAAGCACTGCGTCTTCGTGGCTTGCAGCAAATTCACGAGCTGAAGTTCTCACCGGAGTGTAAGAGCGCCGCTTGCTCCACCTACTCCATCTACGTCGCCTACCCATCGTTCATCTCAAGAATCATAACCTACGAATTGAATGCCATAGTCTATTCATATAACTTAACAATTCGAAGTGGGAGGCGCTTGAGTTCGTACCTGTTTTCACAGAAAGTGCGCTCAGGCTTCAGCCTGTTGCAGCCTGACACCATGGAGCGGCCATCGTCAGATAGCGATTAAGGTGCTGCATCTGTGTAGGCGACCGCGCTGATTAAAAAGCGCAAAAAGCACAATGATTTTATGACGTATAGGATGAAAATCTCATTGCAATGCCCATGAATCGTGTTGGACATTCCCGCGCATGAGAACCGCGCATCTCCGTAACAGTCATGCCTGCGTTTGTGTCGGTTCGGGGGATAAGCTGCGTTAACTATGCACGCGCGATCATCCGGCGCTGACGGTTTTTGGATTTTGCGCGGGGGATAGCGGGGGTGCTGTTAGGTAGGTGGTAAAGATATGCGACATGCAACACGAATCGCACCCTCGACACGGCATAGCATGAATTCACGATGAGACGCAGCACAAAGCAGTTTTTTGGAAACAAAGCACGGCGTTTGCGAAATCCACCGTAACAACCTTGCTGCCTATCTGCTGCCTGGCGCAACATGCATTGCAAGTGTGTGTCTGACTACTCCAGTGTAACCTGTTATTATAGCAGGTTTGTCGATGGTGGGCGCAGTAGGGCTCGAACCTACGACCCGCTGATTAAGAGTCAGCTGCTCTACCAACTGAGCTATGCGCCCATCGACACAGAATCAGGAAATAAATTTCCTTGCGTTGCCCGTCAGGCCAACGCCTTGTGTGATTGCTGATTACCAAACCATTGCCGGCTTGTCTAGCGATTCACGACATTTTTTTCTGTTTTTGTTTTCGCAGCTGCCACAGCCACGCGAAACCAAGGCAGAGCAAGGAGTTGTGAATCGATGTGAAAAAACATCATATATCGTCATGAATGATGCATGACTAATCTCGCACGGAATGTGCTTCATATCTGTCGTGGGGCTTGCTCTGTTTTCAGACAAACAAGCGGTGGGCAGGTTATAGGCAACTATTTATGCTTTAGAAGTGACTATATGATCCGCGGTCGATGAGATATTCAGTACCCTCAAGGAAAGCGCTCAGAGGAGCATTGCCCTCTTCTACCTTTCCGATAGCGGTCAATCCAACATTTTCCTGTGCGCATTGCGCGCGTAAGGCTTCAAATCTGGCAGGCGGAACAGAGCAGAGAACTTCATAGTCGTCGCCGCCAGTAACAGCCGTTTTCAACAGTTCCGGGGACAGATCAATTGCCGCACGGGCGGCCTGCGACAGCGGTACAGATTCAAGGTCGATCCGTCCGCTGACACCCGATGTCCGCAGGAACTTGCGTGCGTCGCCAATCAGTCCGTCAGACACATCCATAGCCCCGCTGGCATAATCGCGGATCGCTGACGCGATGGCGTTGCGGGGCTCAGGCAGCAAATAGCGTTGCGTGAGGTGCGCATACTCAAGCGGCGTCAATTCATCGCGCCAGCCGAGATTGCCGTTGGATTGTCCTTCTTCTGCCAGGCGCAATGCAAGTCCAAGCGCCGAATCTCCGATTGTGCCGGTAACGGCAAGGATGTCTCCGACGCGCGCGCCGGTGCGACGCACGAGATAACCGCTAGGCACACGGCCGACGGCTGTAATGGAAATTGTCACCGGCCCTTGCGTGCGTACTGTATCGCCGCCCAGCAGCGGACAGTCATAGGCGCGGGCATCGGCCCCCAAGCCTTCGGCAAAAGCCGCAATCCATGACAGTGATGTCTGCGGAGGCATGGAAAGCGAAAGCAAAAAGCCCAACGGCTCTGCCCCTTTCGATGCAAGATCCGAAAGGTTGACGCGGAGCGCTTTGCGCGCCACCGCGCCGGGTGGGTCTCCGGGAAAATAGTGGACTCCGCCCACAATTGTATCCACGGTTAGCACCAGTTCCGAGCCTTGTGGCGAAGGCAGCAAAGCCACATCATCGTGCAAGCCAAGAGCGCCATCGCCAGCAATGGGTGCGAAAATCTGGCTGATTAATTCATCTTCGCTCAGCGAGGAAACTGTCATCGCGCAACCTCACATGCGATAAAGTCAAGTGCGGATCATTATACCGCATGACAGATTGATCTCGACCGCTCATATTGAAAGTATACGATATTCAGTGCCTTTTCCGACACGATGTCAGGCATTGAAGGCACTCTTTTTACTTCAACTTGTGTCCAACCTCGACGATCGACCTGGACACAAGTTACTTTTCTAACTCAGTGACGCGGCTAACTCAGTGACGCGCAAGCAATTCCTCGTTGCGGTCACTGCGGGCCAGTGTATCGAGAACGGCATTCACAAGGCCGGGCTCGTCGCCGTCATAAAACGCGCGCGCCACGTCCACGTATTCCGTAATCGTGACACGCGGCGGAACATCGCGGCGAAAGAGCAGCTCGAACGCGGCAACACGCAGAATCGCGCGCAAAACCGTTTCGATACGTCGCAGCGGCCATCCTCTGGCCAATGCTTCGTCCACCCGCCGGTCGACGGTTTTCTGCTCCCGCACAACACCGGCGACGAGATCGCGGAAAAACGCATCCTCGACAGGTTTGAAGGCGAGCCCCTCCACCTCTTTGCCGATCCAGAATCGCTCGAATTCAACCGTCGCGTCGACAACGCCTGCGCCGGTTATCTCCATCTGGTACAACGCCTGCACCGCGGCCAAGCGGGCCGCGCTGCGTTTTTCCGCTTTCGACATTCAGCCCTCGACCTTGTCTGCAATCTGACGGCGAATAGCCACCAGCGACAGTGCGGCGCGCGCCGCAAATCCACCTTTGTTGTCAGCCTTCACACGTGCGCGCACCCATGCCTGCTCGACATTCTCCACCGTCAGAATGCCATTGCCGATTGGCAGAACATAGTCGAGCGCAAGCTCGGTCAGCGCACGCGAACTTTCGCCGGCGACGATATCGTAATGGCTCGTCTCGCCGCGAATGACGGTGCCGAGCGCTACCGCCGCGTCGACATCCAGCCCCTCTTCCAGAGCGATTGCAATCGCGGGTGCGATCTCAAGCGCGCCTGGCACCGTTATCACCTCGATATCAGCCCCGGCTGCCTCCAGGACTTCGCGGGCGCCTTGCAGCAATTCGTCAGCGATATCCGCGTAATACCGAGCCTCGACAATGAGAACCCGGGCGCCCGAAACAGCGGAAAAATCGTCATCTGTAAGCCGGATCGACTGTGCCATGTCCACGCTCCTTCAACGCAGGTCGCATCATGCTACCTGTCAGTAACCCGCCGCCCGCGCTTCCGCAAGTCGCGCGGCGTAACGGGCCAACAGATCAACCTCTATGTTGACGTGATCGCCCGTCTTCCTCTCGCCCCACGTGGTCATTTCCAGCGTGTGCGGAATCAGAAGCACCGAGAAAAGCGCTTCCTCGACCGTGTTGACGGTCAAGGACGTGCCGTCCAGCGTCACAGACCCCTTGGTGGCGATGAACGCTGCCAGCTCGCGCGGTGCGCGCAAAGTGAATTGCGTCGTTGCCCCCCAGGCGGCACCGTCCTGACTGGTGATTTCATCACGTGCGACGATCTCCGCCAGACCATCGACATGCCCGGAAACGAGATGGCCGCCCAGTTCGTCACCGATTTTCAACGCCCGTTCCAGGTTGATCCTCGTGCCGGCCTTCCAGTTTCCTACGGTGGTGAGTTTCAGGGTCTCGGCAGCAGCGTCGACTTCAAACCACGCGCCGTCTTCCAGCGCGCCGAAAGCGACGACAGTCAAGCAAGCGCCGCCGCACGCGATGGATGCGCCAAGCTGTATCGTGGCCGGATCGTAACGCGAATGGATGCGCAAACGGCTGAGTGTGCCCTGATAAGCCTCGATGGAGATGACTTCACCGACGTCTGAAATAATGCCCGTAAACATCAGTCAATCCTCTCAAATTCTTCGCACACGTCATCGCCCCAGATATCACGCCGCCAGAGCCTGAAACGAGCAGCGTCTGAAACCGCTGCCATTAGCTCCGGCCCCGCCGTGCGTCCGAGGCCTGCCGTCGCACCAGCGCCACTCAAGCGCACCCCGCGTGCCGTGACAAGCACTATGTTGTCGACCAGCCCCGACTCGACAAGAGCATCTGCCAGCTGGGGGCCGCCTTCAGCCAGAACGCGTGCGATGCCACGTTGCGCCAGTGTGTGCAAGGCCGCAGGCAATGATACGCGGCCATCCAGAGTATTTTCGACGCGGATGATGTCCACCCCCGCGTGGCGCAATGCTTCTTCAGCCGCAGACGGCGCGGTGTCGGTGGTGACGATCCATGTCGGATACTCCCTGGCACCCGTCACCAATCGGGACATAAGCGGGGTCTGGAGCTTGCTGTCCAGGATAACGCGAATGGGCGAACGATTATCCATTCCCGGCAGGCGCACTGTCAGCAACGGATCATCGGCCAGCACCGTATTCAGCCCCACCAGGATCGCGTCTTCATGCGCGCGCAGCAGGTGAATTCGCTGGTTGGCCGCCTGCCCCGTTATAAGCAATCGATCGTGCGAGCCACTGGCGACGAAGCCGTCAGCCGTCCGGGCAACTTTCAACGTGATCGCGGGACGCCCCTGCGTCACCCGCAGGACATGCCCCAGATGCGCGCGTGCGGCTTCCTCGGCAAGAATTCCGACATCCACCTGAATGCCCGCAGCGCGCATCCGCGCGTGCCCCTGCCCGGCTACACGCGGATCGGGGTCTTCCTTGGCAGAGACGACGCGGGCAACGCCGGCTGCGATAACGGCATCACAGCATGGGCCAGCCCGGCCATGATGAGCACAGGGTTCCAGCGTGACGTAGAGCGTTGCGCCGCGTGCCGCTTCACCTGCCCGCGCCAAGGCGACAGGTTCACCATGCGGACGCCCGCCGCTCTGCGTCGCACCACGCCCCAGAATGACGGGCACGTCACCTTCATGGCCGACGATAACGACGCCGACCGAAGGATTGGGCGATGTCAGCCCCTGCTGCCGCCAGCCCAGCGCCAACGCCTCGCGCATGAAGCGCTGATCGTGGAAGCTTTGCCGATCACGCGCTCGTTCCATCATCGCCGCCGGTTTTCTTGTCGGTGGTTGTGCAACTGGACGGTGCCTCTTGGTCTCCAGCCAGTGCCGGGGTGCTGCTTGCCAGTTCGCCGACGAATTCCTCGAAGTCCCGCGCCTCGCGAAAATTGCGATAAACCGATGCGAAACGCACGAACGCCACGCTATCGAGCTGACGCAACCCTTCCATCACCAGTTCGCCGATTTGCTCGCTGGTCACATCCGCATCGCCCGCCTGCTCAAGCTGGCGCACGATGCCGTTGATCATGCGCTCAGTCCGCTCGGCGTCCACCGCACGCTTGCGCAGTGCAATGGTGATGGACCGCTCCAGCTTGTCACGATCGAACGGCACGCGCTTGCCCGACCGTTTCATCACCGTCAGCTCACGTAGTTGAACACGCTCGAAAGTCGTGAATCGACCGCCGCAATCCGGACAGGTGCGGCGGCGGCGAATGGTTGCGTGATCTTCGGCAGGACGGGAGTCCTTGACCTGCGTGTCAAGGCTCCCGCAAAACGGACAGCGCATGCTGGAACGGTTACGCGTAAATAGGGAAGCGGTCGGTCAGCGCTTTGACCTTCTCGCGGACAGCGGCTTCGACAGCGGCATTGCCCTCTTCGCCATTAACGGCAAGACCATCCAGCACCTCGACGATGAGGCGGCCGATCTCGGCAAATTCTTCCGTACCGAAACCGCGCGTCGTGCCAGCCGGAGTGCCGAGACGGATACCGGACGTAATCGTCGGCTTCTCGGTATCGAACGGCACGCCGTTTTTGTTCGTGGTGATGTTTGCGCGGCCAAGCGCCGCCTCGGCGATCTTGCCGTTCAGCCCTTTCGGGCGCAGGTCGACGAGGAACAGGTGATTGTCCGTACCGCCGGAGACAATGGCATAGCCGCCATCCGCGATGGTCTTGGCCAGCACCTGCGCGTTGTCGACAACTGCTTGCGCATAAGTCTTGAATTCCGGCTGGAGCGCTTCGCCGAAGGCGACCGCCTTGGCGGCGATGACATGCATCAACGGGCCACCCTGCAAGCCGGGGAAGATGGCCGAGTTGATTTTCTTGGCGATGGTCTCATCGTTGGTCAGCACGAGTCCGCCGCGCGGGCCACGCAGGGTCTTGTGCGTGGTGGTGGTGGCCACGTGAGCGTGCGGGAATGGCGAAGGGTGTACGCCGCCCGCGACCAGACCGGCAAAGTGCGCCATGTCGACGAAGAAATATGCGCCGACCGAATCGGCGATCTCGCGGAAGCGGGCAAAATCCCAGAAACGGGAATAGGCAGAGCCGCCCGCGATAATCAGCTTGGGCTTATGCTCTGCGGCAAGGCGCGCGACCTGATCGTAATCGATGCGCTGGTCGTCTTCACGAACGGTGTACGAGACGGGGTTGAACCACTTGCCCGACAGGTTCGGCTTGGCGCCATGCGTCAGATGGCCGCCTGCGGCAAGATCGAGACCAAGGAAGGTATCGCCCGGCTGGAGCAGAGAAAAGAACACGGCCTGATTGGCCTGCGAACCGGAGTTCGGCTGGACGTTGGCATATTCAACGCCAAACAGTTTCTTGGCACGGTCAATGGCAAGGTTTTCGGCGATGTCGACGAACTGGCAACCACCGTAATACCGGCGACCCGGATAGCCTTCCGCGTACTTGTTGGTGAGCACCGAGCCCTGAGCCTCGATCACCGCGCGGGACACGATGTTCTCGGACGCGATCAACTCGATATCGTCACGCTGGCGACCCAGTTCAAGGTCGATAGCGCGGGCGATTTCCGGATCGCTATCCGCCAGCCCGGCTGAGAAGAAGCTGTTGGAAAGGGCGTTGTGGGTCTTGGCTTCGGTGGCGCTCATTGACGTGCTCCGCAATGGGGAGAGATGTTCCCCTGTATTCTGGCAAGCGGAAGGATCAACGCGCCCGGAAAGGGCGCGCTGGATCGTCCGATACTATCGGTGAATCGTATATCCGAGGCTTCTCGCAGCGCATGACACCTGCCAAAAACACCTGACCTGAACGACTCGGGTGGAACCGTATCACGGGAAAAGCGCCGCTGCCAACGGCGCATTTGGCGACACGCGCCAAACAACACAGGTCATACGTGTTTATCGTGGTCGCAGACGTTACGCGCGATGCCGAAAAGCAGTGTGCGTCCAACCCGGCGAAGCGAATTGGACGCACACTTGATCAGGCAATACAGTTTAGCTGCTTCGCTCTTCGACGTGGCTCAGTGCTTCGATGCGTCTGAGTCGTTAGCTTCGAGAGCTGCGATCTGCCCGCCAAGACCCAGACCATCACGGTCATAGATGTCGGAGCGGAACTGCACGACACCATCGGGGGTCGCCCAGGCAGTGATATAGGTCCAGAACACCGGAACCGGGTTCGACACGGGTGCGTCGATGCGCTTGCCGGAGTCGATGGCGGCCTGAATTTTCTGGCGGTCCCAACCGGGGCTTTCCTCCAGCAGGAAGGCGATGTAGTCGCGCACATTCTGCATGCGCACGCAGCCGGAGGACACGAAGCGGAAGTCGTCTCCGAACACACCCTTCGCCGGCGTGTCGTGCATGTAAACGCCATAAGGGTTGGGGATGTTGATGCGGACGAAGCCCATAGAGTTCAGGTCGGCGCCGGGGTCCTGACGGAAGCGGTAGCGCGTGGCCTCATAGGTGTTCCAGTCCACCTGGCTGGGTTGGATTTCCTGACCCTCGGCATTGTAAATGCGGATCTTCTGGTCGGTCAGGTACTTGGGATCCTGACGCATCTTGGGGATGAGATCCTTGCGGATGATCGACGCCGGCACCGTCCAGAACGGGTTGAAGTTGATCTCGGTGATCCGCGAGTTGAAGATCGGCGACTGGCGATCAACCTTGCCCACGCCCGCGGCATGGCGGGTTACGACGTGGTTGTTCGCCACCGTCTCCACCGAAGCGGCAGGGATGTTCACGATGACATATCGATTGCCGAGGTTGCCCGAGTAAGAGCGCAGCCGCACAAGGTTGACCTCAAGCTGGCGAACCCGCACTTCGGCCGGCACGTTCAGTGCCGCGACCGTGCCGGGGTTCACCACGCCCGTAGGCGCGAGGCCGTAGCGGAGCTGTGCCTTGCGCAGACCTGCCTCGACATAAGAGTCGAACACTTCGCCGCGGGCGGCGGAAGCATCCAGATCGCCCGAGAGCACCAGCCGCTGCCGCAACACCTGCACAGCAGGGCCGCGCGAACCAAGTCGCAGGCGATCGTTGCCGATTTTGCCCCAGCCACCGGATTCGGCGAGCGAGCGATAACGCGCAACAGCCTGCTCCGTTGCCGCAACCGCGTCCGGAGACAGGGTCGGCGTGTTGGAGCGGGTCTGGGTGCCGCGCTGGGCGGAATCATAATTCTGCTGCCACTCAGCCTGGCCGAAGGCCAGTTGCTGCTGGGCCGCAGCGGGCGTGTAGAAAGCGGACCCTACCAAGGCAATGCTGCCGGCAACGGCCGCAGACAGACTGGCGAACTGAAATTTCACGAAACTGACCCCCACGAATCTGCCTCTGTCGGCTTGGCAGCGTCGATCATTCGGCTGATACGCACGCCGTGGCCCGCCGCCCTTCAAATATGCAACATCGACTTCTGCCGCATTCAATTGGTGACTTTGTACACCTTACAGCCATCGAAGTTAAGCAAACATGAGCAGGGCCGCTATTCGTGCCACGCACGAACCTTGGCATTACCGGCTGCCGAAGGCTCTTCCGGACTCGTTTCAGGTCTCGATTCGTGAGGCTTGCCAAGACAAT
The DNA here is from genome assembly GCF_014195635.1 of Pseudochelatococcus contaminans. Lineage (GTDB taxonomy): Bacteria > Pseudomonadota > Alphaproteobacteria > Rhizobiales > Beijerinckiaceae > Pseudochelatococcus > Pseudochelatococcus contaminans. The sequence continues at coordinate 283,693 of NZ_JACICC010000005.1, forward strand.
AGGAAATAAGTGACCACGAGAACACCAAGCGTCACGAGCACCGGCAGAGTGCTCACAACTGCGTGAGATGCCACGAAGACGGCCAGAAAATAGCTCATCGCAGCCATCAGCCAGATAACGCCGCCCCAACTGCTTGTCAGCCACAAGCCCACGGCGGCGACAAGGTCGATTACGGCGAAATAGACGACGGCAGATTGCCATTGCAGCGGCTGATCTTCGAACGGACCTGCCCACGGCAGGACACCCAGCAGAATCGCCCAGTACGTCAACCCTTTTGCCAGCCACAGCACGGCAACAAGCCGCATGAACCAGACGAGGGCGAGATCCCAACGGAATGTGCGCTCGCGCACATCTCCCGTTTGCAGGGCGACGTCACGGGGAGGCAGTTCGCGAACGCGCGAATCGCCCGACTGAGCATGTTCCTGCTGGAACGACATTCCGCGGGCTTCCTCCCTGTTTGCGTGCACGCCTGACGATCTCGCGCCTGACGATCTCGTATGAACCATGCGGCATCCATACCGGCAAGGTCAAATATCTGACCTGCCGTGCGCGGTGCAAAACGGCCGCGACACGGTGCGCAGGAACGAAGATGACGGGTGTGAGACGCAAATTATCCCCCTGCGACGACTTATCCATCTTTTTTTGAACCGTTCCTATGTGATAGGAGTATCGGCGCGGACGCCGCAGCGGGTGGTTTGAGCGGCGACAGGGACAGGAATTGAAGGCAATGGTCAGTCGCGTGGTTACACCGTTCGAGCGCCGCAAGGACGTTCATCTCGACACCCTCCCCGCTGCTGATCTGGGCTTGACCAAGCGCCCCCGCCGCAATCGCCGTGCCGAATGGTCTCGCCGCCTTGTGCGCGAGGTCGAGCTGACCACGAACGATCTTATCTGGCCGGTCTTCCTCATGGAGGGCAACCAGGACATCGATGTTTCGGCCATGCCGGGCGTTAGCCGGATGTGCATCGAAACAGCCGTGCGTGAGGCCGAACGTGCTGCTGCGCTGGATATTCCCGCCATCGCCCTCTTCCCCTACACCGACCCTGTTCTGCGTGACGAGGCCGGTACGGAAGCCTTCAACAGCCGCAATCTCGTGTGCCGCGCCACCCGCGCCATCAAGGCTGCCGTGCCGGAAATCGGCATCGTCACGGATGTCGCGCTCGATCCCTACACCAGCCATGGCCATGACGGCGTGTTGCGCGACGGTGTGGTCGTGAACGACGAATCGGTCGCGGCTCTCGTGGAGCAGGCCATCGTGCAGGCTGCGGCGGGCGCGGATGTCATCGCGCCGTCCGACATGATGGACGGACGCGTGGCCGCGATTCGCGAAGCGCTGGATCGTGAGGGCTTCCGCGACGTGCAGATCATGGCCTATGCCGCGAAATACGCGTCCGCGTTCTATGGACCGTTCCGTGACGCGGTTGGCTCCAGCGCGGCGCTCAACACCAGCCCCGCCCTTACGGGGGATAAACGCACCTATCAGATGGACCCGGCCAACGGCGATGAAGCGCTGCGTGAAGTCGCGCTCGATCTTGAAGAAGGTGCGGACATGGTGATGGTCAAGCCCGGCATGCCCTATCTCGATGTGTTGTATCGCGTGAAGGAGGCTTTCCGCGTGCCGACGTTCGCGTATCAGGTCTCCGGCGAATACGCGATGATCGAAGGCGCCGCCCGGCAGGGCTGGATTGACGGCGACAGGGCAATGATGGAGAGCCTCATTGCGTTCAAGCGCGCCGGCGCGGATGGCGTTCTGACCTATTTCGCCCCCCGTGTCGCCCAGCTTCTGCGCGAACAGCGCGGCTGATATACGGTCACGTCTATACGGTCACTTCGCGTCGCGCCCGCATGTTGATGCAGGCGTCCGGCGCGCCGTGTGAACTTTCCCGCCCACGCATATTTTGCCACAATGCTGCCCCGGCCGGTTGTCATGCTTGCCATTCAACATTGCAATCCGGCATAAGGTTTCGCGTTTGCGTGTGGATGGCTTTCCATGGGCCGCCTCTTGCGTTTTAGCGCGGACGGTCAGGACATGCTAAAGCTCTTGCCGGAGCGCGGCTTCGCCGCTCTGGCCGGATGGGGAGTTGGGGCCTTTGGTTCGTTTCGAGAATGTCGGTCTGCGTTACGGCATGGGGCCGGAGATCCTGCGGGATCTGACTTTTTCCATAGAGCCGCGATCCTTCCAGTTTCTCACCGGCCCGTCAGGCGCCGGTAAAACCACCCTGCTTCGGCTCATCCTGTTGTCGCTCAAGCCAACACGCGGGCTGGTATCGCTGTTCGGGCGCGACATCTCCACGATTACCGGGCCGGAACTCTCCGCCATGCGCCGGCGCATGGGGATTGTGTTTCAGGACTTCCGCCTGCTCGACCATCTGACGACGTTCGAGAACGTCGCCCTGCCTCTGCGTGTGCAGGGCAAGGAAGAGGCGCAGTATCGCGCGGAGGTCGTGGAACTGTTGCGCTGGGTCGGACTTGGCGACCGGATGCACGTTTTGCCGCCGGTGCTTTCAGGCGGTGAAAAGCAGCGTGCCGCCATTGCCCGCGCCCTAATTTCCCGCCCGGAACTGCTGCTCGCCGACGAGCCGACGGGCAACGTCGATCCCGCGCTGGCGCGCCGGTTGCTGCGCCTTTTCGTCGAGCTGAATCGCCTCGGCACCTCTGTCATCATCGCCACTCACGATCTGACGCTGATGGATCTCGTCGACGCGCGCCGCTTCGTGCTTGGCGACGGCCGTCTCCATATTTTTGACTGAGTCGGAGCTTTTGATGAGCGATCATGCCGACACCTCTCGATCTCATGCTCCGGCACACCCTGTGAGCGATGCCCCGCCCTCCTCTGGCCTACCGGAAAATCTGGTGCGTAATCAGCCGCTGGTGCCGCCTGATTCGGTATCCGGCCGCGCGCTCGTGACGGTTGTGGCGATCCTGACGTTTCTTGCCGCGCTGGCGGCGGGCACGGCGCAACTCGTGGCCACTGCCTCAAGCAACTGGACCGACACAATTGCCCGCGAGGCGACCATCCAGATCAAGCCCGATTCGCGCCGCGACATCGAGGCAGATATCGCGCAAGCTGCGCAAATCGCGCGCGCATACCCCTCCATTGCGGGGGTGGACGTGATGTCGCGGCAGGAAGCGGAGCGCCTGCTGGAACCGTGGCTGGGCAAGGGGGTTGAGTTTGTCGAGTTGCCGGTCCCGCGCATCATCGTGCTGACGCTGCGCGAGGGCAGCGCGACGATGGTGGAGGATATGGGCGAGTTGCGCCAGCAGCTATCCGATAGCGTACCCTCCGCCACGTTGGATGACCACCGCAACTGGATCGAGCGGCTTTCGGCCATGGCCGGTACGGTGGTGCTGGTTGCCATCGTGATTGTTGCGCTCGTCCTGACGGCGGCCGCGCTGGCCATAGCCACCACAACGCGGGGGGCGGTGGCGAGTGACCGGGAAATCCTCGATGTGTTGCACTTCGTAGGCGCTGACGACAAGTTCATCGCGCGTGAATACGAAATGCGGTTTTTCAAGATGGGATTGCGCGGCGGATTGTGGGGAAGCATCGCGGCTGTGCTCTTTATTGTCGGGGCCGGGCTGCTATCCTCGTGGTGGCGATCCAGCGCCGGCGGCGATCAGTTGCAGGCCCTGTTCGGCGCCTTCACAATGGGATGGGGCGGCTATGCCTCGATGTTCGGAGTGGCGGCCATCGTCTCGGTCGTCACTGCGGTCGTATCGGGCTTCACTGTGCGCCGGTATCTGACGCGGCTGCAGTAGCGAGGTTGCGGTTGGCAGAGCAGTTCAATAACGAGGCGAACGCCCGAGATTCCGCTTCCAGCCGGCACAGGCCGCGTGAAAGGCGTTTCCGTTTCGCGCGCCGGTTGTCGCGCGGCATCATGCTGTTACTTGTCGCGGGCGGCATCATGCTCGCCGGCGGTTTTCTCGCCTTCGTGCAGATGGTGGAATCCTATCGGATCGATGCCAATGCCAGCGCCGACGGCATCGTCGTGCTGACCGGCGGTTCGCAGCGGATCGCCGATGCCGCTGCGCTGATGGTCGAAGGCCGGGCCAAGCGCATGCTCATCACCGGCGTCAATGAAGCGACGACGCGCGCGGAGATTGCCGAGACATATCCCGTCGTGGGAGAAGGCGGTTGCTGCGTCGATCTCGACTACCGCGCCTTGAACACGGTGGGGAATGCCATCGAGACCCGGCGATGGGTGGAGACCAACAACTTCCACTCCCTCATCGTGGTGACGTCGACATATCACATGCCGCGCACGCTGCTGGAGCTTGAGAACGTCCTGCCCAATGTCGCGCTGACCCCCTACCCGGTTACCTCACATCGATCGGACGGAAGTGAATGGCTGACCGACAGTGACGCACTGCGCTTCCTGTTGTGGGAATACGTCAAGTATCTGGCGGCATTCACACGTACGTCCGTGGAGACCGATCCGGAGCATTCGCCATTCGCAGTTCTTTTCGGAGGCAGAAAGCCGCTTTCCTGATTATGCGGGAGACGAACGGCCTTCACCCGCTGCTGTCCACGCCACCCGTTTGTGAGTATTCTGACTTTAAAGTGGCACCCAACTTTCGGGGCCAGGCTCTGGAATCGGTTGTCATGCTTTTTATTCGCTCCGCGCTGTTCGCCGTGCTTTTCTACGCCAACCTCGCCCTGTGGCTGGTGGCGTGCCTGCCGCTGCTTGCCGCTCCGCCGCATTATCTGTTTCCGGTTGCGCGGGCGTGGGCACGCACGAACCTGTGGATGCTGCGCGTCGTGGCCGGGCTCGGCGTGGAGTGGCGCGGGCTGGATAACATCCCCAAGGGCGGGCTGCTCGTGGCCAGCAAACACCAGTCAGCGTGGGAAACTTTTGCTCTCGTGGCAATTTTCGACCGGCCGATTTTCGTGCTCAAACAGGAGCTGCTGTCGCTGCCGCTTTTCGGCTGGTATCTGCGCCGTGTCGGCATGATCGCCGTCGATAGATCAGCCGGTGCGTCAGCGCTCACCGGGATGGCCCGGGCGGCGCGGGAGCGCGTGCGCGATGGCCATCAGGTCATCATTTTCCCGGAAGGTACGCGCCGCCCGCCCGGTGCGCCGCCGGACTACAAGACGGGTGTCGCGTTCCTCTACGACAGCCTGAAAGTGCCTTGTCTGCCGGTGGCGCTCAACTCGGGGCTTTTCTGGCCAAGGCAAAGCTTCCTGCGCCGTCCTGGCACGGTGGTTGTCAGCATCATGCCGCCGCTGCCGCAGAACCTGCCACGCAAGAACGTGGTGGGCGTGCTCGAACAGCGTATCGAGGATGAATGCGCCCGCTTGACCGCAGGCAACGATGCCGCCTTTGCTACTGCACAATCGGCGGCGGAACGGTCTGCACCCCCGCGCAAACCGGAAACGTGAAACGCTTATAGCGGTAACGGACCAAACAACATCCACAGACATCTGCCGGCACAGGCTCGCCCTCTCGTAAAATCGCCGATATTCGAGTGGAGAATTCGCCCGTGCTGATCGTGCCGCGTCCATCTGGAGTTTATATCCCGTGAGCGAACCCTCCCAAACAGCGTTGTCCCCTTCGCTCAAACGTGGCGGCCGGGTGGCGCTCTTCCTGCCATTGGCGTTCCTTCTTGTGCTGTTGACAGCGTGGTCGGCATTCTGGTTCATCGCGCGCGCACGGGTGAATGATGCCATCACCATCTGGCTGGCGCAGGAGGCCGAACAGCAGCGCCACTGGACGTGCCCGGACAGATCGCTCGGCGGTTTTCCCTTCCGCTTCGAGGTGCGTTGTTCCGATCTGCATTTCACAGGCACGACGCCGGCGGGCATCGTAACGGGCACGGTGGCGCAATTTACGGCAGTGGCGCAGGTCTACAAGCCCAACCATGTCATCGTTCAGATTGAGGGGCCGCTTGTCGCTGACAGCGAAGGCGGCGAGCGCCTGACAGCAAACTGGACGGAGTTCGACGCCAGCGCCGTTTTCACAGGCAACCGGCTGGACCGTTTCTCGATATCCGTGGCCGAACCCGTCATCTATACCGGCACGACGACAAATGCGGACACCGAGGTTCTGCGGGCGGCCTCATGGCAATCGCATTTGCGTGTCGATCCGGAGCGTCCGGCGGAAGATCACGTCTACGACATATCGTTCACGTTGCAGGATGCGCGCATTCCGGCGCTCAATCTTCTTGCCGGTAACGAAGAAACGACAACGATCGCCTTCCATGGCGCGATTACCGAGGCAGCATCCTTTACCGCTCGTGCGCCTTTCGTGGAGTTTGAGCGTTGGCGACTTGCGGGCGGAGTCCTCGAAATCGATCAGCTCAATGCGGTGAAGGGGCAGCAGCGTATTGAGGCGCGTGGTCAGTTTGCGCTTGATGAACTGCGCCGTCCGCAGGGACGGGTGCAGGCGTCCGTTGCGGGTCTCGAGGAACTGCTGGGCCGTTTCGGCCTTGGTGGGCGTGGCAACCTGATCGCCAGCGGTCTGGCGATTCTCGGCGGCGGGGGACAGAGGCCGGAAAACGCCGACCCCAATCTCACCACCCTGCCCCCCATAACGCTGCGTGACGGGCAAGTGCTCGTCGGGCCGCTGCGCCTGGGCATTCTGCGACCGTTATACTGACGCAGTTTCCTGCACGGGCGCGGCTTCCGGATTGATCGGGGCAGCGCCGGTGCGGCCAAAGTCCGGCGCGCTGGTTTCCTGACCAAGTTCGATGATGTTGCGCCGGATAGCACGCGTCCGCGTGAACAGCTCGAAAAGCTTGTCGCCATCCTCCCAGCGGATAGCCCGCGCCAGCGCCGCCAGATCCTCATTGAAGCGGCCGAGCATTTCCAGCACCGCCTCTTTGTTGTTGAGGAACACGTCGCGCCACATCGTCGGATCTGACGCCGCGATGCGCGTAAAATCGCGAAAGCCGCCGGCCGAAAACTTGATGACTTCAGACTGCGTGACCTGCTCCAGATCCGCCGCTGTGCCGACGATGTTGTACGCGATCAAATGCGGCACATGGCTGGTGATTGCCAGCACGAGGTCATGATGTGTTGCCGTCATGAATTCCACATTCGCGCCGATGGTCTCCCACAGCGACGCGATACGGGCGACAGCCTCATCATCCGCGCCGTCCGGCGGGGTAATGATCGACCAACGATTCAGGAACAAAGTCGGAAAGCCGGCGTCCGGCCCGGAGTATTCCGTGCCGGCGACGGGATGAGCGGGCACGAAGTGCACCCCTGCGGGCAGAAGCGGCAGCACCTTGTCGACGACGCCCGCCTTGACCGATCCGACATCAGAAACAATCGCACCGGGCTTCAAGCTGCCGGCAATATCGGCAACGACCGTCGCGATGGCTCCCACGGGAACGCAGATGATAACCACATCCGCCCCGATAGCGGCCTCAGCCGATGTCTCCGGCACCTCATCCGCAAGGTCGAGTTCCAGCGCCCGCCGACGGACATCCGGATTGGCATCCGAGGTCACCAGCGTTTCGGCGAGGTGTGTTTCGCGCGCGGCGCGCAGAATGGACGAACCGATAAGACCGGGGCCGATAACCGCGACGCGCCCGAACAAAGGCGCGTCGAGGCGCTTCAAACCATCAATCATTAACCTGCCCCTGAAACTCCGCCAGCGTCGCGACCAGAAGCCGGTTTGCCTCTTCCGTGCCCACGGAAATGCGCAATGCATGCGGCAAGCCATAGGCAGCGACCGCACGCACGATCACGCCACGCGCGGCCAAGAAGGCGTCCGCCGCCTGCGCATCCTTGCCCGTCTCCGGCGGGAAGTGAACCAGCAGGAAGTTGGCCGCACTCGGCGTTACCTCAAGGCCGAGTGCCTTGAGAGAGCCAGTCAGCCACTCAAGCCATTCGCTGTTGTGCGTGAGGGAACTGGCCAGATGCGCCTCGTCGGCAAGCGAGGCGATAGCTGCTTCGCTCGCTGGCGTGTTGACGTTGAACGGCCCGCGAATGCGGTTGAGGGAATCGATGATGCCCGCCGGACCATAAGCCCAGCCGATCCGCAGGGCGGCAAGCCCGTAGACTTTGGAAAAAGTCCGCGTCAGCACGACGTTTTCGTTCTCCGATACCAGTTCCGTACCGGCAGAGTAATCATTGGCGCGCGCGTATTCGGCATAAGCGCCATCGAGCACCAGCACCACATGCCCCGGCAAGCTGGCATGGAGCCGCTTGATCTCGTCGAAGGGCAGATAAGTCCCGGTCGGATTGTTGGGGTTGGCGATATAGACGATCTTCGTGCGCTCTGTGACACGCGCCAGAATGGCGTCGACATCCGTGGTGAAGTTCGTTTCCGGCGCGATGACCGGGGTACCGCCCGCTGCCTGAATCGCGATCTTGTAAACGAGAAAGCCATGCTCGGTCAGGATGCCCTCGTCGCCGGGGCCAACATAAGCCTGCGCCAGAAGATGCAGAATATCGTCCGATCCCGCCCCGCACACGATGCGCGCCGGATCAAGCCCGAAGCGCCGGCCAATGGCTTCGCGCAGGCGCGTCACCCCGCCATCGGGATAAGCTTCGATATGGTTGATTGCAGCGCGTGCGGCCTCTAGCGCCGCCGGGCTCGGGCCAAGCGGCGTTTCGTTGGAGGAAAGCTTGTACACCTTGCTGACACCCGTCGCCCCGCTGCGGCCCGGAACATAAGTATCGATGGCAAGAACGCCGGGCTTGGGAACGGGGCGGGTCGATGCGGTGCTCATAATAATAACTCCGGCAGGTCTTCAGACGATATCATTCATAAAAGGGAGGCGGCGACAGCAAGGCGTCGTCGTTCAGGAGAGCTGGAAGCGGTTCGCGTGGCTACCGATTTCCGCAACCTCGACACGCCCGACGCGGGCATGCTCAAGCGCTTCCCGAACTGCTTCACTGCCAGTGGCGCCATCGATGGCGACGAGCAAGGACAGCCCGCCCTCGACGCCGGCAGATCCAGTGATCTCGGCTCCCGCGCTGGCGAGCGCCTGTTGCGTATCCTCGCGCCATCGCTCCACCCGGGCCGCGACCAGCACGGTTTCGCGCACAGCGGCATCCTCAAGCGGCTTCGACACGACATAAAGCGGCGTGCCGGCCGGATGGTCCGGTCGCTCGATAAACGGCAGGCGCGCGATGATCTTCGGAGCGTCCGGATTGCGCAGCGCCTCCCACCACGGGTTGACGGCGGTTTTCTGATCCGGCCGGAAAATACCGAGGTCCCCCTGCGAGCGCGCCACCGCGTCAATCACGGCAGCCGCTCCCGCATGCGGAACATAGGGCACCGTAAAGCCGAAATGAAACCGCGCCGAGTCGCGCATGGGGCCATCGCCGGCAGAGATGTCGGCATGGACGCTGAACGGCGCCTGCACATAAGTAAATGTGGAAATGATGATGCGCCAGATATTCTCGGCCGTATCGAGCGGCAGAATGCCACGGTGCCGGGCAGCCAGCCGGCGCATCATATCCGCCTCGCGTCCCGGCCGGAACGCCTGACCGGACGAGCGTGTGCCCTTGACAGCAATGAGCGCGTTGACGATCTCACTGCGCTCGATCAACAGACCATGCATCTCGGCATCGATACGGTCGATGTTCTGCCGCAGGTCCGCCAGCCGGGCGGCATCAGTCTTTTCTATGCTTTCTGGCGCACTCATCGTCTGTTCCATCGTCGGGCATATCCGCAAGGCTGGCGCAAGCCCGCATGCGAGCAGTCACGGACCGCAAGCATCTGGTATAAGGCCACGTTCACCGATATGCAAAGCCGTATGTTTCACCCGTCCGCATGCAGGTTGCAAAGGCTGGCAGAGCGCGCCGGAACCTTGTGAGCGGCGCGACATGCCCTTGACAGCGTTGCCGATCTGTCCGAAATGTTCGGAATAAAGAACGCTGATGGCCGTGGTGGAAAGAGGCTACCGACGGCCATTGACGCGTCTCACCCACCCGCCTGCTTTCGTGGACCCGGATAATCCTTGCATCATGACGAGCGGCACCCTCCCCCAGATTTCCGCTTCACAAGTCGAATCGCCCGACAGCCTCGTGGCGCGTTTCGGCCCTGAGCGTCCGCTCGTTCTCGACAGCGGCGTGGAACTGTCGCCGTTGCAGATTGCCTATCAGACTTATGGTGAACTCAACGCGGCGCGTTCCAACGCCGTGCTGGTCTGTCATGCGCTAACCGGAGACCAGCACGCCGCCAACGTTCATCCGGTAACGGGCAAGCCTGGCTGGTGGAGCACGATGGTCGGGCCGGGTAAGCCCATCGATACGGATCGCTATTTCGTCATCTGTTCCAACGTGGTCGGCGGCTGTCTGGGCACAACAGGCCCTGCTTCCATCAACCCGGAAACCGGTAAGCCCTGGGCGCTGACTTTCCCGCTGGTGACGATCCGGGATATGGTGCGCGCGCAGGCGATGCTGGTGGACTTTCTGGGCATCGACGAACTTTTCTGCGTGGCCGGCGGCTCCATGGGCGGCATGCAGGTGCTGGAATGGGCCGCGAGCTTTCCCGAGCGTGTCTACAGCGCCATGCCCATTGCCACCGCTGCGATTCATTCAGCGCAGAACATCGCATTCAGCGAAGTTGGACGCCAGGCCATCATGGCGGACCCCGAATGGCGCGGCGGGCGCTATCTGGAGGCCGGCACGCGGCCCGCAAAGGGGCTGGCGGTGGCGCGCATGGGCGCGCACATCACGTATCTTTCGGAAGAAGCCCTGCACCGGAAGTTCGGCCGGCGATTGCAGGATCGTTCCGCGCCGACATTCACTTTCGATGCGGATTTCCAGGTCGAGAGTTACCTGCGTCATCAGGGGGAAGCCTTCGTCGAGCGCTTCGACGCCAACAGCTACCTCTATGTAACGCGGGCGATGGACTATTTCGATATCGCGGGCAGCCACGATGGCATTCTTGCCAACGCGTTTCGCGGCACGCGTACGCGATTTTGCGTTATCTCATTCTCATCGGACTGGCTCTTCCCCACCGGCAATTCCCGCAGCGTGGTGCACGCCCTCAACGCCGCCGGGGCGTCGGTGAGTTTTGTCGAGATTATCAGCGACAAAGGGCATGACGCCTTCCTGCTGGACGAGCCGGAGCTTATCGCCACCACGAGCGGCTTCCTCGCGGCTGCGGCGCGGAAACGGGGCATCTGACGCATGGCGATTTCCTCTCCGCACTTCGATCACGACGGCGAACGCCTCGACCATTTGCTCATGGCGCGCATGGTGGAGCCGGGCTCGCGTGTGCTGGACGTCGGCTGCGGCGACGGCACGCTCCTCGATTTGCTGGTGCGTGAGCGGGATGTGGATGGGCGTGGCATAGAGTTGTCACACGAGGGCGTCAGCCGCTCCGTGGCGCGCGGACTGTCAGTGATTCAGGGCGACGCCGACGCCGATCTTGCCGCTTATCCGGATGACTGCTTCGATTACGTCATCCTGTCCCAAACGATACAGGCGACGCGCCGCCCCCGCGTCGTACTGGAGCATCTTCTGCGCATCGGCCGCCGTGCTATCGTATCGTTGCCGAACTTCGGCCACTGGCGCGTCAGAACGCATCTCGCATTGAAGGGTACGATGCCGGTGACAAAGAACCTGCCGGACACGTGGTACGACACGCCCAATATCCACTTCTGCACCATCCGTGATTTCGTAGAGCTGTGCGACGCTGTCGGCGCGGATATAGAGCGAGCGGTCGCCCTTCACGCCAATGGCCGTCCGGTTGGCGTAAACGCCCCGTGGTGGCTGTGGAATCTGTTCGGCTCACAAGCAGTCTTCCTGCTCCGCCGCCGCACGCCATCAACAACGGATCATAACGTTGCCGACCAGAGAACTGTGGACCACGGGAAAAAACAATAGCGCACGACGAAAAAATACTTTAAGTGCTATGGCATAATATAACGCTTTGTTAGGTTGATACCCGAGCAAAGCGCAGGCACCCGTAGCTCAGCTGGATAGAGCGTTGCCCTCCGAAGGCAAGGCTAAGTCAAGTGGGTTGTGGGTGCTAGGTAAGAAAATTGAGCAAAACCAATATCTTGGTGATGCTCGAAGGAAGCGCAAAAACCGCTTCCGTGGTCACGGAAGCATCACGGAAGCAAACTGAAGGAGGCTGTAGAGAACGAGCGGCGACAATCGGCAGAGCTTTTTAGCCTAGTCCGGTATCGTCGATTCGAAGTCGGATTCGTGATTGACCCAGTTCGGTCTCGAACCCTATCTGAACACAGATGCACCCGTAGCTCAGCTGGATAGAGTGTCGGCCTCCGAAGCCGAAGGTCACAGGTTCGAATCCTGTCGGGTGCGCCACCCATTTTTCTTCAACTTGATCTTTGCTCCAGTTCGACCGCCATATTTCTGGCGATGCCGAGCAGATGCAGGGCTGCGCGTTTGGGATTGGTATCAAGCCAGACGGCGCTTATCGTGCCGATGCTGTCCGGTCCGACGATTGGCCGCCATACCGTACCAGTGATATCGATGGCGTCGGCAAAGCTTACCCCGGTGACGGTAAAGCCACTGCCAATCTGCACTTTCAGAACGATCGTGGCCTGACAGGCCTGACACTGTTCGATAACGGGTGCCCGTTCTCCGGCGGAGATGCGATCTGTAAGCCAAGGCTCGAGCAGCGGACCGTCAGCGCCTTGCGGTACGAGCAGCCGATCCCCAGCAAAATCGCTCCAAGTCAAGGCTTCCTTTTCGGCAAGGCGATGATCGGCCGGCAGCAAAGCGACCAGGCCTTCACTCCAGATATCTTCACGCCGGCAGGGTCTAGTTTCATAGCCGCCGCACATAAAGGCTATGTCCAGATGGCGACGACGGATGGCGTTTGTATGGTTGCGGCATGAACCATCCTGAAACGTGACGGCAATGCGCGGATAGCGCTTTTCGAACCGATCAATGAGACGGACAAGGAACTCGCGACCGAACGGTGTGCTGAGGCCGATGCGGAGTAGGTCGTTATGTTTTGTTTGCTGATTGCCTTGGCTGAGCGCCGCCTCAAGCCCGCGATAATGTTCGCGCACACCCTCGATCCAGTCCCGTCCGGCAGCGGTCAGTCTGACGCCGTTATTGTGGCGTTCAAACAGGAGCAGGTCGAGGCGTTGTTCGATGGCGGCAATGTTTCTGCTAACGGTAGACTCCTGAACGCTCAGGGCCTGCGCGGTCTTCCGCATGCTACCCAGTTCGACGACCTTGAGTACATATTTCAAATGCCGCAGGGCAGCTTCGTTCATACAGCGAAATCCTCCCGCATGTGATTGAGACGGCGGCTGTCGGTCTGGCACCCTGTTGAACAGAGAGGAGGGCCTATCTCCTGCCGTCTTTTGTTCGTGCTCTAGAGATGCACGATCTCAACGTTAGGCCATTTTGTTGCTAAGTATTCTGCGACAAGTCGTCGATGACAGTGGTGCGGCTTGTCCTCGCTGCACAACAGGCATCCACCTTCAATTTTCTCCTTGTCGATCATCTCGATCTGGCGTCGCGATATCAGATCCCGAAATCTTGCGGCATAACTGTTCCAGTCTCCCCCTCTTACCTTGAAATCTTCGAACATATCCTTCGTCGGTGCGAGTTCCGGCAGATGCTCATATTCCATTCCACACAGGGCTTCGGAAAAATATCTCAGGTCGTCACGCTTCGCGAAGCCTGATAACTGTGAAACATTATTGAGGCGAACATCGACAAGCCGTTTGGCGCCGGAGTCTCTCAACCTCGTGAAGAAGTGCTGAGCCGATGACTTGGTGAACCCAATGGTGAATATTCTCATCGTCCTGATCTACCCAAGATCCCCAGCCTCACGGATCTGTGCTGCCGAAGCCCGTATTTGCGTCGGACGAACCATCGTTCCAGGAAAAATACCTCTTTGCTCATTAATGAATGTACTTCAGCGGGTGGCCAGAACGCTTCAGATACCGATCCACGTCTAATGTGATCATAGATAGATAAACTGGCCATATAGCTTGTCCAGGCGAAGGCGAATGTCTTCCGCCAGTGCGTCGTCGCCGGTGTCGACGGCCGACAGCAGACGATGCTCTGCCTCGCCGATCCGATTACAAAGCTCCGAGAGGTTGGCACAGAACGCTTCCGAGTGAACTGAAGGTTCGGACGCCGGAGATTGCTCGGAGGCGATTTTTCGGATGGATGAAGAGGGGGTGACGCCATGCTCTTCGTTAAAGGCAATCTGACGCTGCCTTCGATCGATTGTTTCATCCATTGCCTGTTTCATTGCCGGTGTCACCACATCAGCGTAAAGGATTGCCTTCCCGTTGACGTTCCTGGCGGCTCTGCCGATCATCTGAATCAGAGTCGGCGCCGTTCGTAGGAAGCCCGCGCGATCTGCGTTGAGAATCGCGATCAGGGATGCCTCGGGAATATCCAGTCCCTCGCGCAAGAGACTTATACCGATCAGGACATCAAACTCGCCGGCGCGAAGGCCGTTTATGATCTCAATCCGGTCTTCCGTCTTAATATCGGAGTGCAGATACCGCGCCCGAACGCCCTTGCTTTCAAGGAAGGCATGAAGATTTTCCGTGGCGACCTTCGTGAGCGTCGTCACCAGCACCCGCTCGTTTCTGGCCGCACGCTCGGTAATCTCGCGCAGCAGATCGTCGATGTCTCCCTCGCAGGGACGGACTTCGACTTCAGGGTCCAGCAGGCCGGTGGGTCTCACGATCTGGTCAACGACGCGATCCTGCGAAATATTCAGCTCATATGCGGCAGGGGTTGCGGAAACGAAGATCGTCTGCGGCTTCATGGCCTCGAACTGCCTGAAGCTCAGAGGATGATTGTTCTTGGAGGACGGCAGACGGAAGCCGAACTCGATCAACGTGTCCTTGCGACTCTGATCGCCGCTATACATGGCCGAGATCTGCGGAATCATCACATGGGATTCATCGACGAACAGAAGGCCATCCTTCGGGAGGTAGTCGAGCAAGGTGATCGGAGGAAGGGAGGGATCGCGGCCACTCAGATAGCAGGCGTAGTTTTCCATGCCCGAGCAGTATCCGACCTGCCGCAGCATTTCGGCGTCGTTCGTAATCCGCTCATATAGGCGTTCCGCTTCCACATGGCGGTTTTCGCTGTTTAACTGAGCAACACGCCTTTCCATCTCTTCAAGGATCGCCGTGGCGGCGGTTTCCACCTGGCTTGCCGAGGCTGCCAGAACCGTCTTCGGCGAGACAAGATAGTGAGCGATGCTCTCCAGTTGTTGTCCGGTAGCTGCGTCGATCCAGTCAAGGGTCTCGATCACGCCATTCGACAACCTGAGACGAATGGCCTTGTATTCCGAATCCGCTGGAAAGACCTCGACCATATCGCCGGTAACGCGATAGGTTCCACGCTTCAGCTTGTGCTCGGTACGATCATACTGCAATCGGGCAAAGCCATGAAGAAGCTCGTTCAGGCTCAACCTCGCGCCCGGCGAGAGCGGAACCTGCAATGCCCGATAATCGTCGGGATCGCCCATTCCGTAGATGGACGACACCGAAGCGACGACGATGGTGTCTCGACGCTCGATGAGCGATTTCGTCGTGGACAGGCGCAGGCGCTCCAGATGGTCGTTGATCGCGGAATCTTTCGGGATGAACCGATCACTACCCGGCAGATATACTTCCGGCTGGAAGTAGTCATAGTATGAAACGAAATACTCCACCGCGTTCTCAGGGAAGAACTGTTTCATTTCGTCATAAAGCTGCGCGGTCAGCGTCTTGTTCGGCGCCAGGATCAGGGTGGGCCGCTTCAGGCGATGAATCACATTGGCCATTGTGAAGGTCTTGCCCGATCCGGTGATCCCCTTCAGGGTCTGATGATGCGCCCCCTCTTCGATGCCTGAGATCAGCCGTGCGATGGCTTCGGGCTGATCGCCCGAGGGGGTATATTGAGAGTGCAAAATGAAAACGCCGGTAGACATTAGAAACCCTCCTGCAAGCGTCGTTTCATGGTGAATATCTTCCCGGCATTACTGCCATTAGAACCTAAATACCGGTAGGCTCCGGCAATCCGGTCTTTGGAGGCGAGGCATGCTTCGTGAGCGCCTTTCGCACCCGAATTAGGTTGTCGGGTCATGTTCGATCCCTCCGATCCGGAAGCCCAGGGTCGCTATGAGAGTTCCTGATCCGCCGAACGGTCCACCATATCGCGAGCAGGACCACGGGAACGAGGGCAGAAATTACCAGTTCGGGTGAAACGATATCGTGGTACCCTGGGAGGCCCTTTATGAGATAGGACAATAGTCCAATGACATAGTAGGAAATTGCCGCGACAGACAGACCTTCTACGGTCTGCTGAAGCCGCAGTTGCAGCCTCGCCCTATTGTTCATGGAGGCCAGCAGATCGCTGTTCTGTCGTTCGAGTTGCACATCGATCCAGGATCGAAGCAGCGTCGTTGCGCGCGCCAGCTTGTCGGACAGGTTGGCCTGACGCTCTTCAATAGAACGGCAGGTTCGCATTGCCGGAGCAATCCTGCGATGTAGGAAACTGCGCCAACGATAGCAGCCGGGGACGAAAGTCTCGCCGAGTGCGGTCAGCCGTTCCTCGACGATTTCATAATAGGCGCGGCTGGCGCCAAAGCGGTAGAGGCTCGACGCCGTGTCGGCCTCAAGCGTTGCCGACAGGTCCGTCAAGCTGGACAGCAGCTCCTCGCTGTTGCGGCGCGCGGACTGGCGCATCTCGTCGGTGATGGCGGCAAGTCGCTTCTCGATCTCCCGCAGATGCGGTCCAAGCTGTTGGGTCATCGGGATGCTGAGAAGGGCAAGCGTCCTATAGGTTTCGATTTCGAGAAGCCGTTGGGCCAGGGCGCCAAGCCGTATTGGCGTTAGCCCCCGATCCAGAATGACAATTCGCGTCAGGCCATCGCTGTCCTGACGGAAATCGGTAATGATATCGGCCATGCCATCCTCGACAAGCGAGTGGCAGCGGCTGACCGGATCGAAGCGATCTATGTAAGACTGCGCACTCTCCTCAGTCCAGGTCACGACATCCAGACGGATACCCGATACGATCGGCCCAGGCGGGATGAAGCCATGTTTGAAGGGATCGAGACCCACCGGATTCCCGGTCTCAGGGTCAAGAGGTGCGCACCACAGGTAGGTGAAGAACTCAGTGTGCTTCTCGCGATGCAGATCGCCCTGCTCGAATGTCAGGCCGTGAAGGGGAGTGCTCTGATCCGGTAGTGAGGCGCCCACCCGGCTCGATAGTTCGGCCAGGGTTTCGCGATCCTTCGCCAGATTGCCTTCGTTCATGAAGGCAAGTTGCACCAAGGCGCGCGGAGCTTCTACCAAGGGAAACGGGCGGGCATGAAGCTCATCTAGGGCAATCTTCCTGCTACCCAAGACTGGCATACCATAGACTGTAGAACTGCCAAGCGGTGTGGCGCCTCCTTCACTCAACTGACGGTCCTTCCTTGTCATTCTTCTTTGCGGCGCCGTAACCATCGTAGTTGTTATAAGTAATCAGCCGGGAACCACGATATCCCATACCATGCGTCCACAACCAGCTTAGCGCAACGCTAAGACGATTCTGCACCCCGATCAGGAAGTAGATGTGAATGAGCTTCCACATCCACCATGCCAGTGTGCCGCGCAGCCGGATCCGCCCCATGTCGACGACGGCAAGACGGCTGCCTATCGTCGCCAGATTGCCCTGATGCCGATAGCGGAAAGGCGTGGTGGTCTTAGAGCCCCGCATCCGCTGACGGATCAGCCGCGCCACATATTGCCCTGCCTGCTTGGCCGCGGGAGCGAGGCCGGGGACGGGCTTTCCGTCCGGGCCGGTAGCAGCCGCGGTGTCGCCAATCACGAAAATGTCGCGCTGGCCGGGCACTGTCAGGTCAGGTCCGACGATGACACGCCCGGCGCGATCAGCTTCCGCATTCAGCCAGCGCGCAGCCGGTGATGCCTGCACGCCAGCCGCCCACAGGATCGTCTGAGCGGGGACAAGCGCACCATCGACAATGACGCCATCGGACGAGCAGTCCGTAACCGGCATGCCGAGCCTGACCTCGACACCCAGCTTTTCCAGCGCCTGGCGCGTATAGGCGGACATATCCTCCGGGAAGACCGACAGGAGGCGTTGCCCCGCCTCGATCAGCACCACGCGCGTCGCATCAGGGTCGATGATGCGAAAATCGTGCGCGAGCGTCCGATGGGCGAGTTCCGCTATCGTGCCAGCAAGCTCCACGCCGCTTGGTCCGCCTCCGATGATGACGAAAGTCTGCAAGGCGGCTCGCCGGGCGGTGTCAGTTTCGCGCTCGGCTTCCTCGAAAGCCAGCAGGACACGGCGACGGATGGTCGTCGCGTCTTCGAGCGATTTCAGGCCGGGCGCGAAAGGCTCCCATTCGTCATGGCCGAAATAGGAATGCGTCGCCCCCGTCGCGATGACGAGCGTGTCGTAGGCAAGCGCCGGGCCGTCCTCCAGGAGGACGTGCCGCTCGTCCGTATCGACATGCCGGACCTCACCGAGCAAGGTGCGCACGTCCCTGCGCTTGCGGAAGAGCGCGCGGATCGGCCATGCGATGTCTGACGGCGACAGCGAAGCGCCTGCGACCTGATAGAGCAGCGGCTGGAAAAGGTGATGGTTGCGGCGGTCGACAAGGGTGACGGCGACACCGCTTCCGGCGAGCCTCTGCACAACCTCCAGCCCACCGAAGCCTGCCCCCACGACCACCACACGATGGCGACCTGAGGCGGTCTCAAGGCCCGATGCGGTTTCGCGCATGGGCGAAGATGCTGGCGCGGTCATTGGAACAGCGCCGCTGCATGATGGGCCATATGCTCGTCGATGAAACTCGCGATGAAATAGTAGCTGTGGTCGTATCCGGGCCTCTGACGGAGGATCAGCGGATGTTCCGCTGCCTCGCACGCTGCTTGCAGGAGACTCGGACGCAACTCACGATCTGCAAACTCGTCATCAAGACCCTGATCGATCAGCAGCGGCAGGCGCTCTCGGACGGTCTTGATGAGTTCGATGGTATCATATTGCTCCCACGCAGAACGGTCATCGCCGAGATATGCCGTGAAAGCGCGCTCGCCCCAAGGCGCCTGGCTCGGCGCGACGATTGGCGAAAAAGCCGATACGCTGCGATAGCGTCCGGGATTGCGCAGTGCCGCGACGAGTGCGCCATGTCCGCCCATGGAATGCCCCGCAATCGCGCGACGGTCATCGGCCGGAAATGTGGCTTCGATCAGTGCCGGTAATTCCTCGACGACGTAATCATACATGCGGTAATTGGCAGCCCAGGGCTGCTGCGTCGCATTGACGTAGAAGCCTGCGCCATGCCCAAGATCATAGCTGGGATCGTCTGCCACGCTTTCGCCTCGTGGGCTGGTGTCCGGCGTGACGATCATGATCCCATGCTCCGCCGCGAAACGCTGCGCGCCGGACTTGGTGATGAAATTCTGCTCGGTGCAGGTCAGGCCGGACAGCCAATACAGCACCGGCACGCGACCGTCCTTGACCTGGGGAGGCAGATAGACGCCGACCTTCATCGGACAACCCAGGCTGATCGAGTCATGCTGATAGACGTCCTGCCAACCGCCGAAGCTGGCGTGATGTTCGACACGTTCCATTTTTGTTTCCTTGCTTCGACGGTTGGTGGACGGTGTGCCGATAGGCTCCTGTTCATGGCTGTTGTGCGGGGGAAGCGCCGGCGGCTGTTTCAGCGCCGGCGACAGCCAGTCATAGGGTTGCGGGTATCGCCATCACCTTCCGGCCTTAGATGAAGGTGTAGGAGCAGACCTTGTTGCCCGCCGGATCGCGCAGATAGGCAGCATAGGCACCCGGCAGGTGGCCACGGGGGCCAGGCTGGCCTTCGTCAGTGCCACCAGCAGCGAGGCCGGCGGCGTGGAAAGCATCCACTTCGGCGGGCGTCGCGGCAGCAAAGCCGACCGTCACGCCATTGCTGGAGGGCGCTTCGCCATTACCGGGGCGGGCAATGATGAAAGCGGGCTTTTCGCGACCGTACAGCACCCAACCATTGCCGAAGGGGCCGAGGTTGTTGATGCCCAGAGCGCCCAAAGCGGCGTCGTAGAACGCTGCCGACTGCTCGACGTCGGCAGCGCCGATGAAGACGTGCGAGAACACGCCGTTGCCGGAGATAACGGGGTCAGCCATGATATTCTTCCTTGAGGTTAGTTATTGAAGTTAACAGACTTGATTTGTCGGATCAGTAGTGGATCACGGTGCGGATCGACTTGCCTTCGTGCATCAGGTCGAACGCTTCGTTGATTTCCTCCAGACCCATGGTGTGGGTGACGAAGGGAGCCAGATCGATGTCGCCTCTCATGGCGTCTTCGACCATGCCGGGAAGCTGGGTCCGTCCCTTGACGCCGCCGAAGGCCGACCCCTTCCAGACGCGGCCGGTGACGAGCTGGAACGGCCGCGTCGAAATCTCCTGTCCGGCCCCGGCGACGCCGATGACGATCGACTGGCCCCAGCCACGATGCGCGGCTTCCAGCGCCGCGCGCATGACGTGGACGTTGCCGATGCACTCGAAGGTGTGATCGATGCCCCAGCCCGTCATCTCGATCAGCACCTGTTGGATCGGCTTGTCATGATCCTTGGGGTTGATGCAGTCGGTCGCGCCGAACTGGCGGGCCAGCTCGAACTTGGACGGATTGGTGTCGATCGCGATGATGCGGCCCGCCTTGGCCTGACGCGCGCCCTGGACCGCTGCGAGACCGATGCCGCCCAGGCCAAATATGGCAACGGAGTCTCCCGGCTGAACCTTGGCGGTGTTGTGGACCGCGCCGATGCCGGTGGTGACACCGCAGCCGAGAAGGCAGACATGCTCGGGATTCGCTTCGGGATTGATCTTGGCGAGCGAGACTTCGGCAACGACCGTATATTCGCTGAATGTCGAGCAGCCCATATAGTGGTATAGAGGCTGGCCATTGTACGAAAAGCGCGTGGTGCCATCCGGCATCAAGCCCTTGCCCTGCGTTTCGCGAACCGCGACGCACAGATTGGTCTTGCCGGACGTGCAGAACTCGCACTTGCCGCATTCGGCCGTGTAGAGCGGAATGACGTGATCCCCCGGCTTGACGCTGGTGACGCCCTCGCCGACCTCGACGACGATGCCCGCGCCCTCGTGGCCGAGAACGACCGGAAAGATGCCCTCCGGATCATTGCCGGACAGCGTGAAAGCATCGGTGTGGCACACCCCGGTATGCGTAACCTTGATGAGCACTTCACCCTTCTGGGGCGGGGCGACGTCGATCTCGACGATTTCGAGTGGCTTGCCTGCCTCGAAGGCAACAGCGGCGCGAGATTTCATCTTTGGATTCTCCTCGTGGGTTGAAGCGGGCTGCCAGCGGCCATGCCTGTTGTGACATGTCGATTCGTGGGCCGCATATACTGCATGGGAGTACACCTAGTATACTCCCATGCAGAATGCAAGAGGATGTCCAAATCAAGGATTGCCAGGGAGTGAAGGGAGGTTAGAGACTCGGAAAACCGCAGTAGCTGGCCGATAGTGCGGTCCGGAATGGTTTGGCTCGTCGATCTGGCGGCGTGCGCGATTGGCAAGCCAAGATTGGCATTCTTGCGTCAAGCCGTCCTGCGAAACCGGAATGCCCCCCGATCATGATCGTGAGACATTCCGGTTGTGAGGATCAGTGCTTCACCGAGCCATGGGGATCGATGACGTACTTGAATGCAGATCCGTCATCGAACTCCTTGTAGGCCGCCGGGGCATCCTCCAGGGCGATGAACTTGATATTCATCATCGGGGTCAGATAGGGCATCCGATCATTCAGGATCGCCCGCATGAGGGCATGGTTGTAATTCGCGGTCGGCGACTGACCCGCCGACATGCGCGGCGACTTGATCCAGCCACTGGCCCAATCGACTTCCATGCTGCCTTTTTTGCTGAGCGGATCTTTGGAGATCGGATTGGGGCAGTAAACGCCGACCGTGCTGGTCATCCCACCGAAACGGACATATTTCAGGAGCGCGTTGGTCACGGCATTCTCGACGATCTTGTCGGAATCCGGCCCGAAGCCTCGACAGTCCAGCCCCACATAGTCGATTACGCGATCGACCTGACGCTTGCCGGTGATGCGTTCGAGGTGGTCCTCGATCGGCGTCCCGTCCGACAGGTTGATGGTTTCGATCCCGTGCGGCTTGAGCAGGTCGAGCCGCTCCTGAATGAAGTCGGCGACGATAATGGCGCCTGCGCCCAGCAGTCGCGCGCAAGCAGCACCCGCACGACCGACAGGCCCCGCGCCGAAGATCAGCACATTCTCACCGACGATATAGGAGGGCTGCGCCGGCCAGTCGGGTGCGGCGAAACCATGGAACGCGGTCGGCAGCACGTCCGACAGCAGCGTCAGATCACGGATCTTCTCCATGGCCGCGTCCTTGTCAGGGAAGGCCAGTAGGTTGAAATCCGCATAGGGGACGAACAGGTAGTCCCCTTGCCCACCGGTCCAACCGCCCAGGTTGAAGCCATAGGCTCCGCAATCGACTTCGGGATTGGTGTTTTCGCACACCTCCGAGCGCATGTGCTTGCAGTTGTAGCAGCGCCCGCAGCCCACGTTGAAGGGGACAGATACGATGTCGCCGACCTTGATATACTCGACATCAGAGCCGACCTCGATCACCTCGCCGGTCATCTCATGGCCCATCGTCATTCCCTTGGGGACTTCGAACGACCCTCTATAGATATGGAGGTCGCTGCCGCAGATGTTCGTGGTGACGATCTTGAGAATGGCGCCGTGCGGTGCCCTCTTGCCCTGCGGGGTAATCAGCTCCGGGAATTTGAAGGTGTTGACCTTCATTTCCATCGGTTTCTCGAAGGTTACGATCCGGTTGCCGGTAGCCATCAGATATCTCCTACGTTCTTTTCAGTGCCCCCTAAGCATTGATGAGAATAAAATTTGACGCGCCTCAATCTGCCGAGCCGAATAACTTCGACACAGCACAATAACGCCGTTGAGTGGCTCATCATTACCGTAGAAGCAGGATGCCCTCGCTTCTTCGTCGCGGCAAACTCGAAGATTCTATCCCAGGATCAGAAATTTCTATGAACACGCCGCGAGATGATGGCGGCTGCGTCAAAACAATACGATATAACATATCACAAACGTAGCGACATAATGCCTGTCGAAGAGAAGGAGCAGTTAAAGTTCATCGAGGCGCCTTCCACGCACACTCATCCGGCATTAGTTGTGTTGGCGGAACGCGGCCAGTCTAGTTATCATTCCTAGACAGAAAGGAGTCCTTATGAAGCGCGCGATTGTAACAGGAGGGTCTGGGCTGATCGGTCAGGAGATATGCTCCGCCTTGTTGAGTGATGGATGGGAAGTCGCATCGTTTGATCTGAAGGAGGGGGCAATCGGTCAGCAGATTTATTGCGATCTTTCGAGCGAAAAATCTGTAACCGAAGCTTTCCGCACCCTTGGCTGGGATCAACTAGACTTGCTCGTCAACAATGGCGGGCTTGTTTACGACACATTCATGCAGCTCGGGGACACCTCACTCGAACAGTGGAACAACACTATCGGTAGCCATCTGACAGGGGCCTTTTTGATGTCGCGAGCGGCATCGCCCCTACTCACCGGCGGTGGTTCAATTGTCATGATGGCTTCCACGCGCGCGTTGATGTCGGAAGGCGTCGACTTTGCCTATGCCGCTGCAAAGGGTGGC
This sequence comes from Pseudochelatococcus contaminans, assembly GCF_014195635.1. GTDB lineage: Bacteria > Pseudomonadota > Alphaproteobacteria > Rhizobiales > Beijerinckiaceae > Pseudochelatococcus > Pseudochelatococcus contaminans. The sequence goes on from NZ_JACICC010000005.1 coordinate 307,259, forward strand.
ATGGTGGCACTCGCGCAGGCGCTAGCTGTGCAACTTGGCCCAAAAATTCGGGTCAATACAATCGCACCTGGTTGGATCACGAACGAAACAAATCTGCGCGCCGAGGACGAGGCGCAGCATCCGGTGGGCCGGGTCGGTCGTCCCCAGGACATTGCCGAGGCCGTTCTATATCTGGCGTCGGCCGGCTTTGTTACGGGGCAAACGCTTGTGGTCGACGGCGGGATGACCAAGAAAATGATCTACGTGGAATAGCGGGTCGCGGGACCGTTCATGCCGCGTTGCCACGGCATGAACGGTCGGTCAGCTCCCATCGGGTTGAAACTGGCGATACAGGTCCAAAGCATCCTGTATCGCGGCGATTGTTTCGGGAGAGCGGACTATCTCCAAAAGTGCGGTCGAAGGCGTCGATTTCAGCTCATTTCTGATCGTAGCCAACCCAACAGCGGCATCCGTGCCTTCACCTGTGACTTCAACCGCCCGAATGTCGGGAATCCGAGCAAAATAGGTTGCGAGGGATTGCGGAAGGACGGTGGCATATCGCCCACTCGCTATATGGGCGGTGAGAACATCGACATTGTTGGTCCTGATCGTCTTTGCGGCACAGTGCCCGAGTCTGGAGTGCGCGGCTTTGGGTAGCGCGCAGTCCAAGATGCACTGGGGCAGATTTGCGACATCATCCCATGAGACCTGTCGCGGCAACGGGTCTCTGGTCGCTTGGAATATGACGATCTGCTCTCGGTATAGAAGGTGAGTATCGAAGTCCTCCTCTGTTACGTCTTCGAGATAGACCAGCGCCATGTCTATTTCATGCGCCAGCAAGGCTTTGGTCAGCGACGAGAGCTGGGTCGCGCGAATGGATTGTTCAAGAAGAGGCATCCTTTCAGCGAGGGCCAAGCTGAGGATCGGCGCCACCACCGACGCACTCGACAGGAGGCCTAAGCGGAATTGCCCTTCAAGCCCACGTTTGAGAGCCGAAATGTCGCGCTCCAGCCCCTCGCAGTTGCTCTCGATCTTCTTTGCCCAAGCCAGCACGGTCTCACCTTCCAAGGTGAGGCCGTCATAGCGCCGACCATGCCGCACGATCTCGACGCCCAAGTCTTGCTCGAGCTGCTTGATGCCGGCGGAAAGCGTGGGCTGCGATACGTTGCAACTCTTGGCCGCTCTGCCGAAGTGCCCCTCGCGATACAACGCAAGCAGGTATCCAAAATTTCTCACGATCATAGATCGCCTCCTATGCTAGAACGGCGAGGAGAGCACCCGTTGTCAAACTCAAAACGCCTTCGCAGAATCAGTCGATCTGTTGCGGGGCTGGACGTCTCAAGCATCTGATGAACAAAGAAAAATACTGATGTAAGAAGCGCGTTTCGTAACGACAGGGATGCGCTATTTGAGATAGGTTCGTAAGATCTTCATCACACCTTCAAGGTCTTCATCGTAATCAGTGGCCTTTGGAGCGGCTTTGGACTTGATCCGTGGATCAAAGGTCTCCCGAAGATGGCTCTCCATCACTTCCGCCATCAAGCCGTTGGTCGCGCCACGCATCGCCACGATCTGCTGAAGCAACGCTGCGCAGCTGGCCCCAGCTTGGATCGCACGCTCAAGCGCTTCGGCTTGGCCCCTGATACGACGAATGCGAGTGACGGCCCGACTTTTCTCTTCTGGTGTGTATGGCATCAAATCTTCCTGTTCGGCGCTGAGGCATACTATACAGGAGATATGTTCATCCATGTGTGATGTCCACGCCTTTATCGGGTGGACGCCGACTTCCCGCCGCGAGGCCTTTGGATGCGGCCAAGCCAGAGGACCGGTCTTGTGCCTTCGTGCGCGGATTCTGATCGGCTTTCAGGCCACTAGGAACGACGGTTGACCGTCGAACGAAGATGACGACTCACGTCCACTCCGAAGCAAGCTTAAGAGCCGATCTGCACCTGCCATTCAACGCAGTTGGCTATCCTTGTTGCCCCGGCGGTTGATCGCGGAGAACGTTGGTCGCTTATCGCGTTCGCCTTGGCAAGCAATACATGTCCTGACTGATGGAATGGCTTGGCGACGTCGCAGCGGGATCTCTTCTCCACACACCTCACATTCGAGGGTGCCGTCTCCCAAAGGAAGTCGAGAACGTGCCGCTGAGAGCGCATCCCTTACAGTAGCGTCAATCTGGTCCTGAACCCCGCCTTCGGGTCCCCATCCGTTCGCCATTTCCGGCTCCTTCAAAGCGCATGCGAGGTCAAATGGTTACATGGGCGCACGAGGCCCAAATATCCCAGCTACGCACATTTAGGAATACTCCTGCCCAGTATCAAGGGCTATGACAGTTGCCTGCTCGATCCCTCCAGCGGAGGTCGCCTTCCGCAGCGCTGTCGGGCGGTCTCTCGGCGATGAGCGCTCCGAACGGATGAGATTCGAATGTTGCGCCCTGGAGTGCGTATACGGTATAGTAGGACCGAGTATAATCATTATTGGCTGGTGGATTCGGTTTGGCGTGGGAACGCTGCGCCATTCGATGCAATGACCCCATGAGGCGATCTTGACTGATTTGTTCACGACAAAGCCCAGACCGCCTTTGGCAGAACTCCTGCGCCCCGGATCTCTCGATGAATTCGTGGGGCAGCGGCATCTGCTGGGTCCGGGAAAACCACTGCGCCTCGCCTTCGAGTCCGGCAGGTTGCACTCGTTCATCCTCTGGGGACCGCCAGGTGTGGGCAAGACCACTTTGGGGCGCCTGGCGGCACGCGCGACCGACAGCCGATTCATCGCCATCTCGGCCGTGCTTGCCGGGGTGAAGGACATTCGGCAGGCCATCGACGAGGCCCAGGCTGAACTGGACAACCATGGTCGATCGACAGTGCTTTTCGTCGATGAGATCCATCGTTTCAACAAGGCGCAGCAGGACGCCTTGCTGCCCCATGTCGAGTCGGGGCTCCTGACCCTGGTGGGGGGAACCACCGAGCATCCCGGGTTGGCGGTGAATTCCGCACTGCTCTCACGCGCACAGGTCTATACCCTCGAACCGCTATCCGGCGACGAGTTGAACCAGCTCTACGAACGCGCCCTGCCGCATCTTCGGGGCGTCACGTTGGATGCGGACGCACTGGACCTGCTCAAGGGCTTCGCAGATGGCGATGGCAGGCGTTTCCTCAATCTGCTTGAGCAGGTGACGAATGCTGCGTCGGGCGCTGGCAAGGCTGTGGTCGATGGCGAGTTCGCCAGGCTGTCCACCAGCCCATCACTGCGCAGGTTCGACAAGGGCGGCGACGAGTTCTACTGGCAGCTCTCGGCCTTCCACAAGTCGCTGCGGGGCTCCGACCCCGATGCAGCCTTGTATTGGCTGGCCCGCATCCTCGACGGCAGCGGCGACGTGAGCCAGGTGACCCGCCGCATGATAGTGATGGCCAGCGAAGACATCGGCAATGCCGACCCGCAGGCGCTGCAACTGGCACTCAACGCCGCGCTGGCCTACGACAGGCTGGGCTTGCCAGAGGGCGAGATACCGCTGGCGCAGGCGGTGACTTACCTCGCCCTCGCCCCCAAGTCGAATGCCGCCTATGCCGCCTGGGACCAGGCCAAGGCATTCGTCAAGCGCAGCGGCTCCCAGCCTGTTCCCCTCCATCTTCGCAATGCACCGACGAAGCTGATGAAGCAGATGGGGTATCACGAAGGCTACCGCTATGCCCATGACGAGCCCAGCGGCTATGCCGCCGGGCAAACCTATTTTCCCGAGGGCGTAGCGCGGCCGGGCTGGTACCAGCCAACCGACAGAGGCGTCGAGCGCAGGCTGGGAGAAAGGCTTGCTTGGCTGCGCTCGCTCGATGACGCAACGCCGCCAAGCGGGGACGCTTGACCGATCTCCCCCGAAATCGGCTCATCGCTACCGCACGAATTACAGGACAAGAACATGCCAGACTCTTCTTTCGGTGAATCCACGGCGAATATCAGACGGAGACGAGTTGCCCACTATCTGCGCACGGAGCCTGGTGCTGCGGTGTTGCTGGTGATCGTCACGGTCGTGGCGCTCGTGTGGGCAAACTCGCCGCTGTCCGACGCTTACTTTGCGTTGTGGCACCTGGATGTCGGGTTCAATTTCGGCCCGTTCGGCCTGCACATGGATCTGCATCACTGGGTCAACGACGGCCTGATGGTCGTCTTCTTCTTCCTGATCGGCCTGGAGGTGCGTCAGGAGTTTGCCCACGGATCTCTCCGGGACCGCAGCCGTGCCCGTCTCGCTCTGATCGCAGGGGTCGCGGGTGTCGTGCTTCCCGCACTGGTGTATGTCCTGATCGTGGGGCTGGCCGGAAGTGAGGGCCTGCATGGGTGGGGTGCGGTGGTCGGCACCGATACGGCGTTCATGCTGGGCACCCTGGCGATCGTCGGTCCGCGACTATCCGGTCAGCTGCGCGTGTTCTTGCTCACCCTGACCGTGGTCGACGACTTTCTCGCCGTGTCCATCATCGGCATCGTCTACAGCGAGGAGATCCGGATCGTCCCGCTGCTAATCGCCCTCGCCAGTCTCGTCGGGTTGTGGTTGCTAGGCCGCACCCGCCAGTGGCGGGCAACGCCGTATGTGCTGATCGTGATCGGGCTGTGGTTCGCAACCGTGTATTCCGGCATCCATGCCTCCCTTGCTGGGATGGCCGCGGGGCTCCTGATCCCTGCCTACGCGACACAGCGTCACAAGGTCGTCGCGGCAAGACAGCTGTTCCGAGATTTCTGGCAGTCTCCGAGTGCCGCATCGGCCCACGCGGTGGACCGCGGGCTGTCCCGAGGTATCTCGGTGAACGAGCGGCTGCACGAGTTCCTGCGGTTACCGACCGCGCTGCTGATCGTGCCGGTGTTCGCCCTGGCGAACGCCGGGGTGGACCTGCGTGGCGGGCTGCTCGCTGAGGCCTTCGGCTCGCCCGTGACCTGGGGCGTCATTGCGGGGCTCGTGCTCGGCAAAGTCCTGGGCATCGGACTCATCACACTCGCCGCGATCCGCCTCGGCCTGGGTCGGCTGCCCGAGGGCGTCGGGATGGGGAGCGTGTTCGGTGGAGCGGCACTGTCCGGGATCGGGTTCACCGTGTCGCTGCTCATCATCGGGCTCGCGTTCGGCACGACCTCCGACCTGGGCCGCCAGGCGACGGTCGGTGTGCTCGTGTCGATGGTGCTCGCCACGTTGCTCGGGTGGCTCATCTTCAAGGTTGCCGCCCGGAGATGGGGTGAGGAGACCGCCGATCTGCCGATGGTGCTCGAGCCGCCGGTGGATCCCGAGGTCGACCACATCCGTGGTCCGGAGGACGCCCAGCTCACGCTCGTGGAGTACGTGGACTTCGAGTGCCCGTACTGTGCGCACGCGACCGGTTCGTGGGAGGATATGCGCGAGCACTTCGGGGACGACCTCAGGTATGTGGTGCGCCAGCTGCCGCACCACCCGCACGGGCTGATCGCCGCGCGGGCGTCCGAGGCCGCGTCGAACCAGGGGATGTTCTGGCCGTGGCTGGACTTCGTGTTCACCCGCCAACATGCGCTGGAGCGCGAGGACTTGATCGGCTACGCCGCAGAGGTTGGCCTCGACGTCGACCGGTTTATCGCGGATCTCGACAGCGCCGCGGTGATCGAGCGCGTCGAGCGCGACCTCGCCAGTGCGGTCGCCAGCGGTGCGCACGCCACTCCAACGTTCTTCGTCGAGGGGCGTCGTCTGCTCGGCAGTTACGACGCCCGCACGCTCACTGCTGCGCTCGAAGCCAGCCGCCGCGGCACCCGGACGCAAGAAGCCCAGTCCTGAGCGGGGTCTCGAGCCGGGAGGCACCGGAGCGGGTCGGGCGAGCGAGGGGGGCTGGCGCTCGCTCGATCACGCGACGCCGCCAAGCGCGGACGCTTGACCGATCTTCCCCGAATCCGGCCCATCGCTAGCTCACGAACTACAGGATAAGAACATGCCAGACTCTCCTTTCGGTGAATCCTCTTGTACTGCCGCAGCGAGCGGTCTCGTGCAGGTGCGCGGTGCGCGCGAGAACAACCTCAAGGACGTGGACGTTTCCATCCCGCGCAACGCTCTGGTGGTATTCTCCGGTGTCTCGGGTTCCGGCAAATCCTCGCTCGCCTTCGGCACCATCTTCGCCGAGGCGCAGCGACGCTATTTCGAGTCGGTAGCCCCCTATGCACGGCGCTTGATCGACCAGGCTGGCGTGCCCGACGTCGATGCCATCGACGGATTGCCACCGGCGGTCGCCTTGCAGCAGCAGCGCGGCGCCAGCAACGCGCGTTCTTCCGTGGGGAGCGTCACCACGCTATCGAGCCTGGTGCGGATGATGTATTCGCGCGCCGGCGCCTATCCGGCCGGTCAGCCGATGCTCTACGCCGAGGATTTTTCCCCCAACACGCCGCAGGGGGCTTGCCCCACCTGTCATGGCCTGGGGCATGTCTATGAGGTGACCGAGGCCATCATGGTGCCCGATCCCTCCCTGACCATCCGGGAACGGGCGATAGCCTCCTGGCCGCCCGCTTGGCAGGGTCAAAACCTGCGCGATATCCTCGTCAGCATGGGTTACGACGTGGACAGGCCATGGAAGGATTTGCCCAAGGCGGACCGAGATTGGATTCTGTTCACTGAGGACACGCCCACCGTGCCGGTTTACGCGGGCTTCACGCCCGCCGAAACCCGAGCGGCGCTCAAGCGTAAGCTGGAGCCGAGCTATATGGGCACCTTCACCGGCGCCCGGCGCTATGTGCTGCACACCTTCGCTAACACCCAGAGCGCCCTGATGCGCAAGCGCGTATCGCGCTTCATGGAGGGCAAGCAGTGCCCCACTTGCGACGGCAAGCGACTGAAACCCGAAGCCTTGGCGATCACCTTCGCCGGAGTGGATATCGGCGCCTTCATGCAAATGCCGCTGGACCAGTTGGCGGCCCTGCTCGAACCCATCGTCCAGGGCGATTTCAGCGCCCATACGGCGGGGGAAGGTACGGACAGGGAGGCGACCCAGCGCGACCGGGCCGAACGGGCGGCCTCCGGTAAGGCCGTTCACGCAGTGTCGCCCGATGTGCGCCGCACCTCCGCACTCTCGGAAGAAAAGCGTCTCGCCGCGCAACGCATCGCCGGTGGCGTGATGGCCCGCCTGCATCAACTGCGGGGGCTGGGCCTCGGCTATCTGACGCTGGACCGGGCCACCCCGACACTTTCGGCGGGTGAACTGCAACGCCTGCGGCTGGCCACGCAGTTGAGTTCCCTGCTGTTCGGCGTCGTCTATGTTCTGGACGAGCCCTCGGCGGGGCTGCACCCGGCCGACAGCCAGGCCCTCTACGACGCTCTCGACAGGCTGCGCGACGCGGGCAATTCGGTGTTCGTGGTCGAGCACGATCTGGACCTGATGCGCCGCGCGCAATGGCTGGTGGATGTCGGACCCGATGCCGGAGAACACGGGGGCCACGTGCTCTTTAGCGGCGAGCCGGAGGGCCTGCGCCAGATCGCCGAATCCCGGACCGCGCGCTATCTGTTCGACGAGATCGCCGCGCCCGCGAGCCGAGGCCGCGAGCCCTCGGGCTGGCTGGAGTTGCAAGCCATCCATCGCCACAATCTGCGCGGCGTGGATGCGCGCATTCCGCTCGGCGTGCTGACGGCCGTTACCGGCATTTCTGGCTCGGGCAAATCCAGCCTCGTCGCGCAGGCTTTGCCGGAACTGATCTTGCTGCATCTGGGTCACGAACCCGAGGACGACGCGGCCGAAAGCGGCTCTGGCGAAGGCGCGACGGTCATCGAAGTCACCGGCGGTCATCTCGCCGGCGACGTGGATGCCGTGCAGCGTCTGGTGCAGGTGGACCAGAAACCGATCGGCCGCACCCCGCGCTCGAACCTGGCGACCTATACGGGCCTCTTCGACCATGTGCGCAAGCTGTTCGCCGCCACCCCCGATGCGCGGCGCCGCCGCTATGACGCCGGACGGTTCTCGTTCAATGTGGCCAAAGGGCGCTGCGAAACGTGCGAGGGCGAGGGCTTCGTCAGCGTGGAACTGCTGTTCATGCCGAGCGTCTATGCGCCGTGCCCGACCTGTCATGGCGCGCGCTATAACGATGCCACGCTGAAGGTGCGCTGGAACGGGCGCAACATCGCCGAGGTGCTGGCCATGACGGTGGACGAGGCCCACGGCTTCTTCGCGGGTGAGGACGCGGTGGCACGACCATTGCAATTACTGCGCGAGATCGGGCTGGGCTATCTGCGACTTGGCCAACCGGCCACCGAACTGTCCGGTGGCGAAGCACAGCGCATCAAGCTGGCGACCGAGCTTCAGCGCAGCCAGCGCGGGCGCAGTCTCTACGTGCTCGACGAGCCGACCACCGGCCTGCATGCCTCGGACGCCGACCGGCTGTTGGTACAATTGCAGCGGCTGGTCGATGCCGGAAATAGTGTGGTGATGATCGAGCACGACATGCGCGCTGTGGCGCAGGCCGATTGGGTAATCGATGTAGGACCAGGTGCTGGCGATGCTGGCGGCAAGATAGTCGTGGCCGGCTCCCCTCAACAGGTGGCCCGAACACCCGGTAGCCGGACGGCGCCGTTTCTTGTCGAAGAACTGGCGCGGGCCAAGTAGTCCGACATGCCAACGATAGCCGTCCGCCCGCTTCGTTGCTTTGGGTGCCGAGACGATGATCGCAAAACGCTACGTCGAGTGATGAACCTCGCGTTGACTTGTCACGATCTTCCTGGCTCCCGCTTCGCCTTAGCGAAGCCTCGATCCGTGGCGATGAAGCGTTCCAGCATAGGCACGATCAGCTTCATGGGATCGGCGACGGTCTGGCCGGTCTCGCGGGCCAGCACTTCGGCATAGGCGATCAGATCGCGGTGGAGCGGTGCCGGCAGCTCCACCGTCACCTTGACGGGCTTGTCGTCGGGCAGCGGCCCCAGCTTCAACTTCGCCATCGCTCAGCCTCCGTAGGATTCGAGCACAAGGTCGCGGGTCACGATGACCCTGACCGGGAAGCCTGGCCGGATGGTCAGCGTGGGTGTGACCTGCAATTGGCGCTGGATGATCTGTTGGCCGGCCTGGTTGATGGTGTCCTGCGCCCCGTCGCGGATGGCGCGGATCAGCCGGTCATCATCGCTGGTCGCCAACTCCGTGCCGACGCCAAGCAAGGTCGAGAGCCCTGCGGCCTTCATCAGATCCCACCAATGATAGTCGACGCCATCCTCAAGCCCGGCATAGCCGCTGGCATCCGCGCCGGGCTGGCGCTCCAGCACGATGGAGCGGCCATTGGGGAGGATCAGCCGATTCCAGACCAGCAGCACGCGGCGCTGACCGAAGGTCACGCCGGCGTCGTATTGGCCGATGATGCGCGTGCCCTGCGGGATCAGAAGGAGGCTGCCGGTCGGGCTGTCATAGACGTTTTCCGTGACCTGCGCGGTGATCTGACCGGGCAGATCGGAGCGGATGCCGGTAATCATCGCGGCGGGGATGACGGCTCCGGCCTGTAGGATGTAGGGCGACGCTGGAGCCATGATGCGGTCCAGGGCGACGGTCTGCCGATCCACCGGCCCGTTTAGGAAGGCGGTGTGCCGGTCCTGGGGGCCGGTCGCGCCGGACGGAAGGCCAAGGCCGGGCATGGCGATGCCGGTTGCCGTCCCCGTGCCGGGCGCGGTCTGGAAAAAGACGCGGCTGACGCGCGCGGCTTCTTCCTCGGCGAGACGGCGCTGTTCCTCGGGATCGACGGCGGGCGTCGCCATGACCGGCGGCGCAACCGGCTGTCCCCGGTTCTGCGCATCGAGGATCGGGCGGCCGAGGTCGCCGGGCAACGCCGGCCCCAGGACCGGGCCGGTATAGTCGCGCGGTAGGCCGGACAAGCCGTCCGCCGTGGGCCGGTTCTCGGTCGAATAGAGTTCTTCATTGCCCGGACCTGCATCGCGGGTCTGGAGCGCGTAGATCAGCGCGCCGCCGACGCCGAACAAGGCTACAGCGCCGACGCCAGCGAGCATCTTGCGTGACAGGCGGGTGACGCGCGGCGGTTCGGCGCGCAGCCGCATCGGCGAGGCGTCCGTGGTGTTGGTGGTGTCTGTCATGACGGGGAGTCTCCGGTCGCGCTGGCAGGCTGATCGGCGGCCGCCTGCGTCGGGTTGATACGGACGATCCTGACGACCTGCTGGCGGGTGCCGCCGCCAAGGCGCAGCTCGGCCGCACCGAATAGGCGGTCCACGATCAGGATGTTCTGGTGGATGCGGCTGTTGACGATCTGCGGTTCGCCATCGGAGCCGAGTACGAAGATCGGCGGCATCTCGCCCTGCACGATCCCGGCCGGGAAGACGACATAGACGCGCCGTCCATCGTCGAAGACGGAAACCGGCCGCCACGGCGGGCTGTCTCCGGTCAGGCCGTAGCGATAGTTCCGCGCGGCCTCGGCGGGAATGACGGGTGCGGCTGGAACGGTCTGGCGCTGGCCCGCTGGCGGTGCCGGATAGGCCCAGGCGACGGCAGGCATGTAGAGCGATTCCCGCGCGCGCAGCTCGATCATGTAGGTGCGCCGGTCGGTGGTGACGACAAGGTTGGTGGCAATGTCCGGGCGTGTCGGCTTCACGAGGATATGGACACGGCGGTTCGCGCCGGACCCGGATTCCGTGTCGCCGATGATCCACCTTGCGGTATCACCCGCCGCGATCGGCCCCGCGCCGGTCAGGCTCTCGCCCGGCTCCAGCGCAATGGTGGTGATCTGCCCGACTGCGGCATAGACCTGATAGAGCGCGCCCTCGCTCCACGGATAAATCTGGATCGCGTTGTAATAGCCTGCGCGGCGCGGCTCGACGCGAGCGGCGGCGTTGGCGTTCTCGACGCGGCCGGTCGGTGTTCCAGCAGCGGCGCCGCCGCGCGCGACGGTCCACGCGGGCGGCGTGTGCAGCGGCCGGGGCGTTTCGTCGGTCGCGGCCGCCTGCACCACTGGCAGCGGCGGCACGCTATCGTCATAGCTCCATTGCTGCGTCCGGTTGGTGGCGCAGCCTGCGAGCATGGTGGCCGAAAGCAGCACGGCCGCGATTGTGGGGGTGCGGGTGATCGTCCTCATTGGCTCATCTCCCGTGACCACGAAATTGCATTGACGTAGATTCCCAACGGGTTGGCGCGCAGGCGCTCGGCATCGCGCGGCGTCTGGATCACGATGGTCAGGATCGCCGTCCATCGCTCGGTGGTGGCGAGCTGGCCGTTTTCGTAGTGGCGTTCGGTCCAAGCCACGCGGAAGCTGTCGGGCGATGCCCGGATGACGCTCGAGACCTCGACGGCGACCTGCTGACGGCCGACCCGCGTGAACGGGTCGTTGGCCCGCGCATAGTCGTTCAAGGCAGCCGCGCCCCTGTCGGTGGTGAACTCGTATGCGCGAAGCCAATTCTGGCGAACGATGATGGCGTCGGCCGGGATCGCGCGGACCTGCTCGATGAAGCGGCCGAGATGGAAAGCGATCTGCGGATCGGTGGCGCGATAGTCAGCGTTTGCGGGCGCGACGGTCTGCGCCTGGCCGATATTGTCGACCTGTACCACCCAGGGCACGACGGTCCCGCGCGCGGACTGCCAGACAAGGGCGGAAGCGAAGCCGGCCGACAGGATCAGCGAGCCGAACGCCATATAGCGCCAGTTCTTCGCCTGAACACGGGCCGAGCCGATGCGCTCGTCCCATGCCTGCGCGGCTTTCTGATAGGGTGTCTCGGGTTCCGGCGACTTGCCGTAGTGGGTTGCTGGTCGTTTGAAGATGGTCATGAGCGGTCACTTTCGGAAAGGTTGATGGAGGAACCGGAGCCGTGGCTGTCGCCGGAGCGCACCGCATGGGCTGCCATGGTCGTGCCGTGGTTCATGGCCTGGGAGCGCTGCATCCGCTGCGCCCAGGCCGGAGCACTGCCTGCGACGGCGGACGGTGCGGCGGCGGGAGTAGCGCTCGCGCCGCCGACCGTGCCTGCGGTGGACGTGCCGCCGGTCACACCAAAGGCGGCGCGTGCGCCATCGGAAAAGCTGGATTTGACGCTTTCCGATGCTTTCGACGCGGCGCGCTTCAAGGGCGATACAGCGGCAGAACCTGCGGTCCGCGCGACACCGCCGAGGCCGGAGGCGACACTGGCCGCGCCGGTCTGGCCGAGCGAGCCGACGCTGTAGGCGGCCGTCGCCGCGCCTGCGGCGGAAGCACCTCCGCGAACGGCCGCGGCTCCACCGGACAGAGCGGCGGCGCCGCCTCTGGCGGCCAGCATCGCTCCACCTCCCGCCGCCGCGCCTCCTGCGAGCACCATGCCGCCGGCGGCAAGGCCGGTGCCTACGGCCGCACCCGCGCCGAGTTGCGGGCCGCCCGACACGATGCCGTTGGCGATGCCGGGGCCGAAGATGCCGAGGCCGAGCAGCGACAGCGCGGCGAGCACGATCGCCATGGCGTCGTCGATGGTCGGGGTTGCCCCGCCGAAACCGGCGGTGAATTGGCTGAACAAGGTCGAGCCGATGCCGATGATGACGGCGAGCACCAGAACCTTGATGCCGGACGACACCACGTTGCCCAAGACCTTCTCGGCCATGAAGGCGGTCTTGCCGAACAGCCCGAAGGGGATCAGCACGAAACCGGCGAGCGTGGTCAGTTTGAACTCGATCAGGGTGACGAAGAGCTGGATGGCGAGGATGAAGAAGGCCAGAACCACCAGCGCCCATGCGAACAGTAGGCATGCGATCTGGATGAAGTTCTCGAAGAAGCTAATCCAGCCCATCAGGTCGGAGATGGAATCGAGCAGCGGCCGGCCGGCGTCGAGGCCTGTCTGCGCGACGCGGCCCGGCCGCATGAGATCGGCAACGGAAAAGCTGGTGCCTGACGCCATGAGGCCAAGTCCGGCGAAGCTCTCGAAGACGATCTGCGCGAGGTTGTTCCAGTTGGAAATGATGTAGGCGAAGACGCCGACGAACAGCGTCTTTTTTACCAGCCGCGCGATGATGTCGTCATCCGCGCCCCATGCCCAGAATAGCGCGGCAAGCGTCACGTCGATGATGATGAGCGTGGTCGCCACAAACGCGACCTCGCCGCCGAGCAGGCCGAACCCGCTGTCGATGTAGGATGTGAATACGCCGAGGAAATTGTCGATGACGCCCGTATTGCCCATGGTCAGCGCGCCTCGCTGCGGTCACGGCCGAGGAAGCGGTCGCGGGATTCAGCCCATGCGGCGAGGCAGCCGGCATCGCTGGCGGCAGCCTCGCCGAGCTGCTGGCAGCGGCGCAGAGTTTCGCGCAGCGGATCGGCCGGCGGCTGGAAGGCCGGCGCGGGGCGAGGCGCGGAAGGTTGGTCCTTCCGCGCCATGTCGATTGCGGTCGCCGTGACGGCGATGGCGATGAACACAACGGCCCCGAGCCGCGCCAGCATCTTGCCGTCCATGGCGAGCCTCCCGTCAGTTGTTGCCGTTGTTGAACATCTGCGCGTTGCCCGGCTGGTAGCCGGTGCCGGGCGTCAGAAAACGGCGGCGCTGCTCGCGGCCCTGTTCGGCAGCCGTCGCGCGCTCGGCCTCGGTCAGCGCGTCGGCTCGGCCGTTCGCCGAGATGACTGCGATCAGGTCGGAGAGCTGCTGCGACTGGAGTGCGAGAAGCTGGTTGCCGGCCTGCGTCGCCTGCAATGCGCCGGTCGCACCCTGACTCTGGCCGACAAGCGCGGCCATCTCGGCGCGGTTGCTGTCGATATTGCCGACCGCCCCCGCCTGCACGCGCATCGCGTCCTGCAAGCCGCCGACCGTGTTCTCCCAGCGCGAACGCGCATCGGCGACAAGCTGGGCGTCGGTCGCCGAAAGCGAAACATTGCCGTATCGCTGCTGGAACGCTTGGTCGATCTGCCCGACCTCGAAGGCGATGTTCTGCGCCTGCCCGAGAAGCTGCTGCGTGCGCTGGACATTCTGCTGGAGCTGCTGGAGCGAGGAATGCGGCAGGCTCGCAAGATTGCGGGCCTGATTGATGAGCATCTGCGCCTCGTTCTGGAGCGAGGTGATCTGGTTGTTGATCTGCTCCAGAGTGCGGGCGGCCGTGAGGACGTTTTGCGCGTAGTTGGATGGGTCATAGACGATCCGGCCGAAAAGCTGAGCATGGGCCGGACTTGCCAGCATGGGCGAAAACGCGACAGGCACGGCGAGCGCCAGCGCGAGAGCCGAGGCTCCGACGATCTTGGGATAGGTCATGGAAGAATCTCCTGTGTGGGGTGGGTATCGAGCCGAGCCGGCGCGGCGGATTCCGGCCGGTCGGCAAGATTGGTGAGGTTGGGGATCAGGTCGGCCGCCCAATCGACGCCGCGCTCGCGCAGCCATGCGGCGAGGAAGCCGTCGCGGCCGGCCTCAGTGACGATCTGCGCAATGAGCGTCTGGTCGGATTTGGCGGATGCGGCGCAGAGCGCGAGGCCGACTTCGGACAGGCCAAGCTCGAACAGGCGATTGCCGCGCCGCGACTGGCAGTAGTAGTCCCGCTTGGGCGTCGCCCGCGCGAGGATTTCGATCTGGCGGTCATTGAGGCCGAAGCGGCGATAGATGGCCGTGATCTGCGGCTCGATGGCGCGCTCGTTCGGCAGCAAGAGCCGGGTCGGGCAGCTCTCGATGATGGCGGGCGCGATGGTGCTGCCGTCGATATCGGACAGGCTTTGCGTGGCGAAGATGACGCTGGCGTTCTTCTTGCGCAGCGTTTTCAGCCATTCGCGGAGCTGGCCGGCGAAACCCTCGTCGTCCAGCGCAAGCCAGCCCTCGTCGATGATGAGCAGCGTGGGCCGCCCGTCCAATCTGTCGCCGATGCGATGGAACAGATAGGCGAGCACGGCGGGGGCCGCGCCGGTCCCGACAAGGCCCTCGATCTCGAACGCCTGCACGTCCGCCGAGCCGAGATGTTCGGCTTCGGCGTCGAGCAGCCGGCCATAGGCACCGCCGACGCAGAACGGCCGGAGCGCCTGTTTCAGATCGTTGGATTGCAGCAGGACCGCAAGGCCGGTGATGGTGCGTTCCTCGACCGGCGCGGACGCAAGCGAAGTCAACGCGGTCCAAAGATGCTCCTTCACCTCGGGCGTGATCGCAACACCCTCGCGCATGAGGATGGCGGCGATCCAGTCCGCCGCCCAGGCGCGTTCATAGGTGTCGTGGATGCGGGCGAGCGGCTGGAGCGAAACCGAGGCGTCAGACCCTTCGGTCAATCCGCCGCCGAGGTCGTGCCAGTCGCCGCCCATGGTGAGCGCGGCGGCGCGGATCGAGCCGCCGAAATCGAAGGCGAAGACCTGCGAGCCCTCGTAACGGCGGAACTGCAAGGCCATGAGCGCGAGCAGCACGGACTTGCCCGCGCCCGTGGGTCCGACGACGAGGGTGTGCCCCACGTCGCCGACATGGAGGGAAAACCGGAACGGGGTTGAGCCTTCGGTCTGGCCATAGAGCAAGGGTGGTGCCCCGAAATGCTCGTCCCGTTCCGGTCCCGCCCACACCGCCGAAAGCGGGATCATGTGGGCGAGATTCAATGTGCTGATGGGCGGCTGTCGCACATTCGCGTAGGCATGTCCGGGCAGAGAGCCGAGCCAGGCATCGACCGCGTTGACTGTCTCGGCCATGACGGTGAAGTCGCGGCCCTGAACGATCTTCTCGACCAGGCGTAGCTTTTCGTCAGCAATGCGGGAGTCGGCATCCCAAACGGTGACGGTCGCCGTGACGTAGGCCATGCCCGCCACGTCCGCGCCAAGTTCCTGCAAGGCCATGTCGGCGTCGAGCGCCTTGTTGGCGGCGTCGGTGTCCACGAGCGCGGACGCCTCGTTCGTCATCACCTCTTTCAGGATGGCGGCGATCGACTTGCGCTTGGCGAACCACTGGCGGCGGATCTTCGTCAGCAGCCGCGTCGCGTCGGTCTTGTCGAGCAGAATGGCACGGGTGCTCCAGCGATACGGGAACGGCAGCCGGTTCATGTCGTCGAGCAGGCCGGGCGTCGTCGCGGTCGGGAATCCCACGATGGTCAGGACGCGCAGATGCGCGTCGCCAAGGCGCGGCTCCAGCCCGCCAGTCAATGGCTGGTCGGCCAGCAGCGCGTCGAGGTGCATCGGCACCTCGGGCACGCGCACCCGATGCCGGTTGGTCGACACGGTGGAATGAAGGTAGGTCAGCGTCCCGGTGTCATCGAGCCAGCGGCATTCCGGCATGAAGCCGTCGAGCAGCGCCAGCACGCGGTCGGTGCGATCCGCGAAGCCGCGCAGGGCTTCCCACGGATCGACGCCGGATTGCTCCCGGCCCTCGTAGAGCCAGGTTTCGGCGCGGGCAGCTTCCTCGGCCGGTGGCAGATAGAGGAAGGTCAGGAAGTAGCCGGAGACGAAATGCGTCCCGGCTTCCTCAAATGCAGCTTTCCGTTCGGCGTCCAGCAACGCAGATGCGGCGTCGGGAAAGGTGCTGTTGGGATAGGTCGCGGCCTCGCTGCGCTGCGCCTCGACGAAGATGCTCCAGCCGGAACCGAGACGGCGCACGGCGTTGTTGATGCGGCCGGCAACCGCGACCAGCTCGGCCGCGACGGCGGAATCCAGATCGGGACCGCGAAACTTCGCCGTCCTCTGAAAGCTGCCATCCTTGTTGAGCACGATGCCCTGGCCGACCAGCGCGGCCCAGGGCAGATAGTCGGCGAGACGGGCTGCGGTGCGGCGGTATTCTGCAAGGTTCATCATGGCGGCGCCCCCTCAGACCGACAGATGACCGGGGATGCGGATATGCCGCCGCCCGACCTCGACGAAGAGCGGATCGCGCTTCGCCGCCCAGACGGCGGCGAAATGGCCGATGGCCCAGATGGCGAGGCCTACCAGCCATAGGCGCAGGCCGAGGCCCACGGCCCCGGCCAGCGTCCCGTTCAGAATCGCGATGGCGCGCGGAGCGCCGCCGAGCAGGATATGCTCGGTCAGCGCCCTGTGGACCGGGACCAAAAATCCCGGCACCGCGTCGAGTTGTTCAAGGCCGCCCGCCATCAGATGAGCGCCCCGCCGCCGAACGAGAAGAACGACAGGAAGAAGCTCGACGCGGCGAACGCAATCGACAGGCCGAACACGATCTGGATCAGCTTGCGGAAGCCACCGCCTGTATCGCCGAAGGCCAGCGTCAGGCCGGTCACGATGATGATGATGACGGCGACGATCTTGGCGACAGGCCCCTCGATGGACTGAAGGATGCTTTGGAGTGGTGCTTCCCACGGCATCGACGAACCGGAAGCATGGGCGGCCGGGGCGAGCATGATGCTGATGGCGAGAGTAGAGGCTGCGGTTGCCATGCGGCGATAGCCGCGCGAGATGGTGCGGATCATGAAGGTTCTCCTGTGCTGATCGGGGTTGCGGGGTTGATGCGGTAGTCGCCGTCCGGGCCGAGACCTTCGACGCGGGCGAGTTCGGCCAGCCGACGCGCGGAACCGCGCCCGGAAAGGACGGCAACAAGGTCGATGGTCTCGGCGATCAGGGCTCGCGGGACGGTGACGACGGCTTCCTGGATGAGTTGTTCGAGCCGGCGAAGCGCCCCGATGCCGGTCCCGGCATGGATGGTGCCGATACCGCCCGGATGGCCGGTGCCCCACGCTTTAAGAAGGTCGAGGGCTTCCGATCCGCGCACCTCGCCGATGGGGATGCGATCCGGGCGCAGGCGCAGCGAGGAACGGACGAGATCGGAAAGCGTCGCCACGCCGTCTTTCGTCCGCATGGCGACAAGGTTGGGCGCGGCGCATTGCAGCTCGCGCGTGTCCTCGATGATGACGACGCGATCCGAAGTCTTCGCCACCTCGGCGAGCAACGCGTTGGTCAGCGTGGTTTTGCCGGTGGACGTGCCGCCCGCGACCAAGATATTGGCGCGAGAGGCGACCGCCGAGCGCAGCATCGCCGCGTGATTGGCGGTCATGATGTCGGCGGCCACATAGTCGTCGAGCGTGAACACCGCGACGGCGGGCTTGCGAATGGCGAAGGTCGGGGCGGCAACAACGGGTGGCAACAGGCCCTCGAACCGCTCGCCCGACTCCGGCAGCTCGGCGGATACGCGGGGGCTTCGGGCGTGAACCTCCACGCCAACATGGTGCGCGACCAGCCGCACGATGCGTTCGCCATCGGCGGCGGACAGGCGCTCGCCCGTATCGGCAAGCCCCTCGGACAGACGGTCGATCCACAACCGCCCGTCCGGGTTCAACATCACCTCGACCACGGCCGGATCTTCCAGAAACCGCGCAATGGAAGGCCCGAGCGCGGTCCGCAGCATGCGCGCACCGCGTTGGATCGCTTCCGGTCTGTGATGGTTGGCGGTCATGTCGGCCCCGTTTCTTGGCGGGGACGTGACAGGCGATCCCCGGATCGGGGTCGATTAAGAGAGGCCGAAATTGGGCCTGTTCAACAAGTATTTACGTCCGTGCTGGCATCGGCGGCTATCGGCGGTAAATAGGATGGATTGAAAACCTAGGCCGCGTCGCCATCCGTGCCGGTCTGATCTTGCGGCGGACTGTCGTGAAGCGAATCCATGTCGCGCGATAGCTCTTTCAGGAACCTGTCTCCGGTCGCCAGCCTGCGGCCGAGGTTCTGCATGAAACCTTCGAAACGCTCATTCCCCTTGATCCGTGCGGACTGCTTGGCGCTGTCTGGCAACGGCGGGGTCATCGTCAGCCAGAAGTGGACGAACAAGGAAAGGGTCTCGCCAAGCACGGCGAGATCTTCGTCCAGCGTGCCGATCTGTCGGCCGATCTTGTCCAGGCGGCGCGACATCGCCGCTTCCAGCCGATCCGACGTGTCGCCCGACAGGAAGGATGCGACTGCCGCCTCGATGATGGCGGACTTCGACACCCCCCGGCGCAGCGACAGCGCCTCGACCTGTTTGAGCAGTTCCGGGTCGAAATAGACATTCATGCGGGTGCGGGCTGTCATTGGCTCCCCCTCAAAGCTCGATCCCGTCATCGGGATTCATCGACGCCTGCCGGGCGATCATCCGCATCCGCGAGCGAAGAGCGCGCGCCTTGGCGGCATCCACGTCTGGCTCGTCGTCCAGAATGTCGAACTCCTGGGCGGGCGGTGTCGACGGCGGGACGATTTCCTCATGCTCGGGCAATTCCGGTTCGCGGCGGATGCCGGCATTGTCGGGGTCGCCCTCCGCGCCGCTGGCAACACTCGTCACTGGCCTTTCCGCCGCTACGATGACGCGGCTCGTCCAGTCGTCGGTGGCCGGCTTCGTTGCCGGAGCGGATGGCAGCTCTGGCGGCGGCAGGATGCGCTCCTGAAATCGCCCGTCCTCAAAATAGCGGGCTTTCTTCGCCCGGATCGGCGGAGTGCCGGCGACCATGACGATTTCATCGGCGGGCGGAAGCTGCATGATCTCACCGGGAGTCAGCAGCGGCCGCGCGGTTTCCTGCCGCGATACCATCAAGTGCCCAAGCCAGGGCGCGAGCCTATGACCGGCATAGTTGGTGGAATCGCGCATCTCGGTCGCCGTGCCGAGCGAGTCCGACACACGCTTGGCGGTGCGCTCGTCATTGGTGGCAAAGGCGACGCGGACGTGGCAGTTGTCGAGAATGCTGTTGTTTGGCCCATAGGCGCGCTCGATCTGGTTGAGCGATTGGGCGATCAGGAAGGATTTGAGGCCGTAGCCAGCCATGAAGGCGAGCGCGGATTCAAAGAAGTCGAGCCGGCCCAATGCTGGAAACTCGTCCAGCATCATGAGCAAGCGATGCCGCTTGCCGGATAGGGTCAGTTCCTCGGTCAGCCTGCGGCCAATCTGGTTGAGGATGAGCCGGATCAGCGGTTTCGTCCGGTTGATGTCGGACGGCGGGACGACAAGGTAGAGTGTGACCGGCCGATGGCTGCCAACGAGATCGGCAATGCGCCAGTCGCAACGATCCGTGACGCGTGCCACGACCGGATCGCGGTAGAGGCCGAGAAACGACATGGCGGTGGACAACACGCCCGAACGCTCGTTTTCGCTCTTGTTCAGCAACTCGCGCGCCGACGAGGCGATGACGGGATGCACGCCGACATCGCCAAGGTGCGGCGTGTCCATCATCGCGCGCAAGGTTGCCTCGACCGGGCGACGGGGATCGGACAGGAAGTTGGCGACGCCAGACAGGGTTTTGTCCTTCTCGGCATAGAGAACATGCAGGATCGCGCCGACCAGCAGGCTGTGGCTGGTCTTTTCCCAGTGATTCCGCTTGTCGAGACTGCCTTCGGGATCGACTAATATGTCCGCGATGTTCTGCACGTCGCGGACTTCCCATTCGCCCTGGCGCACCTCGAGCAACGGATTGTAGGCTGATGACTTCGCGTTGGTCGGATCGAACAGTAGGACGCGACCATGCTTCGCGCGGAAGCCGGCCGTAAGGGTCCAGTTCTCCCCCTTGATGTCGTGGACAATGCAGCTTCCCGGCCAGGTCAACAGCGTCGGCACCACCAGCCCGACGCCTTTGCCCGATCTCGTGGGGGCGAAGCATAGGACGTGCTCCGGCCCGTTATGGCGTAAATAGTCGCGATCGTATCGACCGAGCAGGACGCCATCGGGGCCGAGCAGCCCGGCGCTGCGGATTTCGCGATCTTCGGCCCATCGTGCCGAGCCATAGGTCGCAATGTTGCGGGCTTCACGCGCCCGGATGATCGACATGAGGATGGCGGCGGCGATGGCGATGAAGCCGCCGGACGTGGCGATGATCGCACCCTCGACGAAAATGGTGGGCGCATAGGCGTCGAACGAAAACCACCACCAGAAGAAGGCCGGTGGATAATAGACCGGCCAGCCCGCCAGTTCGAACCACGGATTGCCAAGCTGGGGCTGGAAGCCGAGGCGGAAGGCGACCCATTGCGTCGCCACCCAGGTCATCACCATGACAATGGCGAAGACGACGGCAATCTGCCCCCAGAGTATTCGACCTCCGCGCATACAGGCTCCAATCGGTAAGAGAGGTGGAGCCGATCAGAAAATGGCCAAATTCGCAGGGATCAACAATAAAGGTGCAGCCGTAGGGCGACAGGATACTGTCGGCGGTAAATCGGACGGTCGCGCCGGCACTATTCCGGCACTCTCTTGGAATCAGTGATCACGACTCGATCTGAACGTAAAAGCGATCTGCCTCTGGAATTACATTGAAGGGCGTCATGAGCGCGGAATTCCTCATAGCCCCATTCCTCGCTGCCGCCCCAGCTGCCACGATACCGATCCGCCCTGCACCATGCCTGCGACCTCGCGGCCGAGCTGCCGGTCGATAACAGGCCGCCATGGGACAAGGGTGAACTCGTGGCTCTGTTCGACCACGGCGAACTTGCCACTCGATAGATGCACCGCTCCGGTGAACTTGCCGCTGATCTTCTCGCCATCCGCCGCCGCCCGGAACGGAAGCGCCTTGCTCTCGGCCAGCTCCGTGCCGACGCGGGCAACTTCGCGCTCGCGCAGAGTGGCGAGAAGGCTGCGCCGGTAGAAAATGCGGCCGTCCCGTGCTCGGGTAGCGTCGCCCTGTTCGATATGATGTTCGCGGCGCTTGTCCATCGCCTCGCGCACCTGCTGACCGAAACCGGCCGGAGCGAGATCCGATGCGTCAGGCGTCACCAGCCTCCGGTCGAGCCAGGTCGCGCCATCAGAACCGATCTGGCTTTCCAGATTGAAGGTCGAGATGACGCGGATACTGGCCTGCCGGTTGCGGCCGGCGTCGTAGGTGGCGGCACGACTCTCGAAATCCTCGGGGATGCGCCATCGATCGGCGTCGATCCGCTCGACGATCCCGGCGCGGCGAAGCGCCTCCAGTCGCCGGACATGAGCATCGACGAACCCGTCATAGTCGCCACCCGGAACGCGGCCGTCGAATTTGGCCTGTTCCAGATGGCGGCTCGGCCGATAGGTGCCGTCCTCGGCGATGGCCGCTATCGCGCGGTCGGACGGACGGCTTGCGGTGTCGGCCTGGCCGATCTCGATAACGCTGCCGATCCGGGCATCCTCGACGCGGGCCGGGTCGATGCCCGGAACATGATGTGTCCGGCCGTCGATGCCGTCCACCACGACGGTCAGGTTCTCGCCCATCTCGTCGGTGAGATATTTGTCCACGACCCGGCCGACGATGGGCGTTTCGGGCGCGGCATCATGAAGCTGGAAGGTCATCGGATCGCGCTCCAGGCCATCGGCCTTCAGCGCCTTGTGCATGTTGCGGATGATGTCGCCGCGCTCGCCCATCTCGCGCAAGGTCGGCTCCATCCGGTCGCTCAACTCCCAGACGCCCGGCGCGTGTTCGGTCGCCAGCCCCATCTTCTCCAGCTTGGCAAGACGGCGCAGGCGCAGCGTGCGATTGAACTGGCGGCGCGGATCGTCGGGCTCATGGCGCAGATCGAGGAATTTTTCGTCGGCTTCTTCGGTCATCGCCCGGTCGATGCGGGTGAAGCGGTCCTGATCGACCTCGGCCGACAGTTTTCGGGTCTGCTCGATCTCGGTGACGGGACCAAGCTCCAGCGTGGTCAGCTCGCTCGCCCGCTCGCGGAGTCCGTTGGCGAGATAGTCGCCGTTGATGACGAGGTTCTCGCCGAGATCGTCCTTCCCCCGGACGATGACATGCACATGGGGATGACCGGTATTGTAATGGTTGACCGCGACCCAATCGAGTTTCGTGCCGAGGTCGCCTTCGATCTGCTTCATCAGATCGCGGGTGTGCTCGGTGAGGTCCGAGAGATCGACAGCATCCTCGGGCGAGACGATGAACCGAAACTGGTGGCGATCGTCCTTGCCGCGCTCGACGAAGGCATCGCCGTCGGCGCGATCTTCGGTGGCGGAATAGAGCTGGCCGCGTTCGCCATCGCGCGAGGTTCCGTCACGCTGAATGTAGCGAAGATGGGCGGCGGCCTTGCCGTTCTTGCCGGCCTGCTGGACGTAGCGCGTCTTGACGACGACGCGGCGCATTCCCGGCGCGCTGTGGCGCCAGCCGCCCGACAGGGTTCGAGCATTCACGAAGGCCGCACCGCGTCCGCGCTTGACGCCCGGCCCCTTGCTGGCCCGCGAAACCTTCCCGCTCTTTCCGGCCGAACCCGAAGTGGTGCGTGACGGGGATCGCGATGCCGATGGAGACGATCTGCCAGGGATGTTGCTATGCTGGCGCGCGAGCTTCTTGGCCTGGGTGAGAAAGCTCTTGGCCTTGCCGAGCTTCGGCGCATCCGCTCGGATGCGGCCGGGCTTCGGACGGAAGCGGTTTTCATCATCGGCGCTCATGAGTGCGCCTCTGGCCAAAAAAATGCCGAACCCGCCGGAAATCGGCTAAAATGCGGCTGTAGTGCCGGTCAAAACCCCGCAAGGCCAAGGCTTTGCGCGAATCTCCGGCACCACGGGGCGAAAACCATGGTGCCAGTCCCGGCTCCCCCAACCAGTGTGCAGACAACAACAAATTCAGAAATCGGGCCAACGTAGTGCCGGTTTCCTTTATCTTGCCCTCCGCCTTTACTGCCCTTTCCGCCCTTCCTGCCGGGAATCCAGCCAGGCGAAACCCTGCATGACTGGACACCGGAACGTATCGCGCCGAGCGCGGGAACACGCCTGTCATGGCGCTCCCCCGTCGTCGGCGCGGGCCACAAAAATGCTGCCGGTCGGCTCCGTATCGGCGGCATTGCGCACCGGAACGGGCGCGCGGATGTCACCGGATTGCACTTCGGATGACGGCGCGGCGGTAGTTCGCATGTCGGTCGAGCGCGTGACGAACAGCGGAGCCGCGCGCCAGTCGGGCGGCGGTGGCGGTTCTGGCGCGGGTATTTCGCCCCCGGCCGAACTGCCCAGAACTGGCGCAAGCGCAGCGACATAGGCGCGCGTCTCGGCGGGCAAGGCACGGCCTGTCGTGCGATGTTCGTCGTAACGGCCAGGACCGGCATTGTAGGCCGCGAGCATCGCGGCGACGTTGCCGTAGCGGTCCCACATTTCGCGCAGATAAGCCGCACCCGCCATGATGTTGTCGCGTGGGTCGTAAGGATCGCGGCCGAGGCCATGGCGGACGCGCAGGCCCGCCCAAGTGTCGGGCATGACCTGCATCAATCCCATCGCTCCGGCCGACGAGATTGCGCGCACGTCGCCCGCGCTCTCGGCGCGGAGCACTGCGCGAATCCAGTGTTCGGGAATACCGAAACGTTGCGAGGCTTCGGTAATGAAGCCGGCATAGGGATCGGAGGGATTCGCGCGCGCGACGGGTGCGGCTTGCGCCGATACGGCAACCGGACTGACTCCGACCGCGAGCACGCCAGCCAGCAGCAGACCGGCATATCGCACGATCTTCCTGTCTCTGTTCGACCTCCAGCCTGCCAGCGTGCTCGCTGCGGTCAAGGGCAAGGCGCGAGCGCCGGCGAGAGGCCGCCCCTGACCTTCGCTGTGCGCGCCGGCCGTCCGGTGGCCGAGCGGGACGACAGGATGAGACGGCCTTGCCGCGAACAACGGGATGAGGGTTTTGAACGCGAGGATGACGCAATAGCGCATGGCTTTCAGTCCCGCCCGCCACGCGGCTTCGGGCGGTTCCAGTGCAGTGACCACGCCGTCTTGTCGTTGCTGTTCTGGAAGAGGTTGGCGCGGATCGGCTGCGGCAAGGCGGGATCGTCGATCACCAGCGAAATGTAATCGCCGGCTTTTTCGCCGACCTCCTTCCAGCCCGCTCCGACCTCGGGGCCATCTTCGGCCCCATGAAGGACGCGATAGGCGGGCGCGTTGTCCGCATCCGATGGTTCGGCGGGAACAATGGTCAGTTCACGGTAAAGGGTGAGCGTATGAACACGGCCGACGAAGGTTTCATTTTCGGCGGTGAATTGACCGATCTGTGGCATGACAAGTCTCCAATGGTTGCAGGTTTCAGGGAGGATTAATGCGTCGGCACGCGCCATTCGTAGCGGCCGTCGCCTTCCTCATCGGTCCAGAGCGGCAGCGCCCGGCCGATGACGGAATCTGCGGGGATGGGTCCGAAGTAACGGCCGTCCAGGCTGTCGCGGATCTCCCAATTCATGAGGAAGATTTCGCCGTCGCCGATGACGCGGCAGCCCTGCCAGACCGGCAGATCGCGGCCGATCCGGTCGCGGTCCAGCGCTTCGCCCATTTCCACGCCATCGACGGTGACGGTGCGGCCAGTGCGGCAAACCCGCTGTCCGGGCAAACCGAGGACGCGCTTCAGGAGCGGCACGCCGCGCCCGACATAACCGCGCTCGACCATGAAGGCGGCGAGCGGTTCGGGCGGCATGATTGCGACCAGCTCGGGCACTTCGATCCGCTCGGCGGGTTCGACGGTGTAGAAGCCGATGGGCGCGCTGGCCGTGGCGTTCCAGATCAGTTTCGTAGGCGTCGGGATGAACGCGGCGATGGCGACGCCCATCGCCGCAAAATACGTCACCATGACGTAGCCGAACCGTGTCATGGTTCGATCCTCCGGCGATGGAGCCAGGCGGCGTGTCGTTCCGGCGTGTAGTCGCGCGGCTCCAGACCGGCGGTCAGGCGGTTGTGGACATGCCGCCAGTGATCGGGCGCGGCGTCGGCCGGATCGAGGCCGAGCGCTTCCACCGCGTCGATGGCGGCCAGCGCGCGCTGCACCTTCGCCCAGCTATCGAGGCGCAACAGGATGTCGCCGCCGGGGCGGACGAAAGGCAGCGTCTGGAACGGCTCGCCGCGGCCGATGGCGCGCACGATGTCGATGCGGGAAATCACCGTGCCATGCTCGCCCGCCGCCCAGCGGACGAAGGCGAAGACGCTTTCCGGCGCGAAGCCGACGAGGCTGCGGCGACGGTCGATGATCTGTTCGTAGCTCTTGCGGCCGAACCGTATCCAGCGCTCGACCTTGCGCTTGTCGAAGGTCAGTTCGACCAATGTGGTGAAAGGCGCAGGCCCGTCCGGCAGCGGACGGCCGTGCAAGCGGCGGGCCGCGTTGCCGGTCATATCGGATCTCCTTCGGTGGATGGAAATTCGCGCGCGAGCAGGTCGCGCAGCATGTCGGCGACGGTGATGCCGCGCCGGAAAGCCGCGACCTTGATGCGCCCGCGCATCTCGGGCGTGATGTCGATCGTCAGGCGAGCGGTGAACGCCTCGCCTGTGGTTTTGCCGGTCTGCGGCGTGTCCGAAGCCTTGATCCAGCTCTCGGGATCGCTCGGCCGGGATGCGAAGCGAGGCTTGCCGGGAGCGCGGGTCATGGCGCGCTCCGCCCGATGCCGAGATGGTCGATCTCCGTGGCAAGCGCGGCGATCTCGCGCGTGGCCCGGCTGTCGGCGTCGATCTCGCTGGTAAGCCGGCCGGACTGCGCGGCGTCGGCGAAGACGACGCGCTGGCCGATGGTGGCGGCAAGCAAGGGCGGATCGTGGTCGGCCAGCGTCTCGGCCGTCTCTCGGGCGATGACGGTGCGCGCGCCGCAACGGTTGAGCACGAAACGGGCGACCAGCTCAGGCCTGTAGATGCGCGCTTCCTTGAGAAGCGCCAGCATTTCGGCCGAGGCCCAACCATCGAAGGGGGATGGCTGCACCGGGATCAACACCAGGTCGGCGGCAAGCAGCGCCGAGCGCATCAGAGCTGCGACGCGCGGCGGCCCGTCGATGACAACGTGATCGGCGTCGCGGGCCAGCTCCGGCGCTTCCCGGTGCAAGGTGTCGCGGGCCAGGCCGATAGTGCTGAACAGCCTTGGCAGCCCCTCATGGCTGCGTGTCTGCGACCAGTCGAGCGCGGAGCCTTGTGGATCAGCGTCGATCAGCGTGACGCGCTTTCCCCTTGCGGCCCATTCTCCCGCGAGGTGCAGCGCCAGCGTGGTTTTGCCGACGCCGCCTTTCTGGTTGAGGAGAGCGACGATCATGGCTTCCCTCCCGGTTCATCATCGAAGGGGAGGTGAACGGCGGCTGGGGAGCCGGAAGTATCTATCGAGACTGGCCGGGAAGATGTTCTGCGGCGATTGCACGACGCGCGATTATGGGCGCTGCCTGAAGATGTGCGCGTGGTTCTGTCGTTTTTCCAGGTTTCGTGAATCGGCGTGAGAGCGGACATGAGTCCGAACAATGGCTTGCGCGCATAGATGTGGTTCCATGTTTGTGAACTG
>NZ_JACICC010000006.1 GCF_014195635.1 Pseudochelatococcus contaminans
TGGCACTCACTCAACAAAAACAAATCACCCATCACAACCTCCTCAATGGAGACTGTGAATCACATCTAAAGCCAAATTAATAGGTCCTGAACCTAGGTTGCTTTTTCAGTCTCGTTCAAGCTTGCGTAAAAGACCTCCTCTGCTTCGTTCGGCTTAACGTAGCTAGTGGCGCTGTGCAGCCGTGTGTTATTATACTAGTCTACCCACTTCAAAGTTCCCCACTCGACTTGGCCGACCGATTTCCAAGGGCCGAGGAACTTGATGACCTCGGTCTTGAACAGCCCGATGATGTTTTCGGCCAGGGTGTTATCGTATCTGTCACCAACGCTGCCGACCGATGTATCGATGCCAGCCTCAGCCAGCCGCTCGGTGTATCGGATCGACAGGTATTGGCTGCCACGGTCGCTGTGATGGATCTGTCTTTCGGCAGTGGTCATCGAGATCGAGACGCGCTAGCCGACGATCTTGAGGGCAAAGACGTCGATCACGAAGGCCACATAAACCATGCCCTGCCAACTGAAGACATAAGTGAAATCACTCCACGAACGCACCTCGATCATCATCACCGCCAGCCTCGCCTTCGGCGAACCGCTGCCATAGACGAAGGTGCGCGTTCTATCTGTGACGAGAAGGGGAGGCCGCTCGTCCCGCCCCTGAGCGAAGGCTTGATGAGCGTTCACAAGGGGGGCTCGACTCGCGCTGGATATTGCTTTGCAATGTCAGAATGGAGAAGACTGCTTCGGATGACGGAGTAGCCTAGGTGCAAGGTTTGCAGCGGAGAGAGCTGAATGTCTGCTGAGGAAATTTGCACACAGATTGATCGGCATCAATTGCAAAGTTCATTCGATTGATCTATTTATGGATCGCTAAAACACGGAGAAATGCCCATGACGGCCAGTCCAACGGCGCAGAGTGGACACGAGGCTCGGAGCGCCAAGACGCGGACTCATCTGATCGAGGCGGCCATCGAGGTGATTGGTGCAGTCGGCTATGAAGGCGCGAGTACGCGCGTCTTGGCCGCAGCCGCCAAGACCAATTTGTCTGCAATTCCGTACCATTTCGGGGGGAAGAAGGAACTATACCTCGCCGCTGCGCAGATGATTGCTGAGTATGCGCACGCACGCTTCGAGGAGGTGGTCTCCACTCTGGATACAGATGAGGCAGCCGAGAAAGCTGTTCGCTTCGAGCAGGCTCTCACCGGCCTCCTTCGCCTCGTCCTGAAGGACGAGGAACTGAACTCGTGGTCGTCATTCATCGCACGCTGCGCCTATGACAATGACGAAGCTTTTGCCTTGATTTACGAACGCGCCATCGCACCCATGCTGGAACGTCTCGTACAGGCTGCAAGCGAACTCTCCGGCCGCCCCCCTGAGGACGAAGCGCTACGGTTGCGCATCAGTGCGATTGTGACGGCAATCATCAGCTTCAGGTTTCTGCGCGGCATCATGTTGCGCGGGATGGCATGGACGCAGATCCAGCCCGACAGCATCGGGCAGATCGAGGACATGGTTCGCGATCTTTGCCGCAGTGACTTTCTTCAGGTCCACCTGCCCCAATAACGCATGATCGGAAGTGTGTGCAGCTTGGGGCGCTCAATATTCTTTTGCATCAGTGAAGGACAAGTTAGATGACCGACCAATCATATGCACGTGAGGCCGTCGCTTGGGCGAAGCAGCGTCTTGACGATCTCGACACAATCATTTCGGAGGTCGAGAAATCTACCGAGAAACTGGAGGAAAGCGTCCGCCGGGAAGCCGATGGTGTGGTGGAGCAGCTCCGTGCCTCCCGGCTCAAGCTGGAGGCATATGAAGACAGGCTGCGAACCGAAGTGACGGCGGCGAAGCACAACGTCGAGGACATTCAGGAAGCAATCGATACGGAGTGGGTCGAAGTCGAATCCGCGTTTCAAACGTTCCTGTCGACGGTGAAAGGCAGGGCGGAAACGGTTCGCGAGGTCGTTGCAGCGAGGACGGAGGCTCAACGTCTGTCCTGGGAAGCATCTTTGAAAGATCTGCGTGATCAGGCCGAGGCGGCGGTGGAAACGGCTCGTGGAGAGTTTGATGTCGCCCTTAAGCGCCTGTCGGATGAGGCCGAGAAATTTCAGACCCGGATCGGCGATGCCAAGGATGCAGGCGACGAGTCCTGGAAGGCCGTGAAAGATGGATTGGTAGACGCCAAGGCCGTTCACGACCGTACGATCCAAAAGATCAAGGGTGCCTTCTCGAAACTCCTTTGACAACCCTCCCGGCAGTCAGCTTTGCCACTCCGATCCCACAGGAAGACAAGAACATGAAACTCCATTTTCGGGCCCTCGGTCTCGCGCTCGCCGCCCAGGCCATGCTGTTTCCGGTTCCGGCCGTTTTCGCACAAGATAGTGCCTCCCAGGCTCAGCCGGTGTCCCAGGACGATCCGTCTGTTGCCCGGCAGGCGCTGGAATGGTCGCGGGGCCGCCTTGCCGAAATCGACGCTGCCATCGGTGTCATCGAACAGGATGCGGCGCGACTTCAGGGCGACGCAAAAGCGAAAGCCGAGGCTGCGCTGAAAACGCTTCGCGAGACACGCGACACCTACCGCTCCAAGGCAGATGAGGCGGCCAAAAATGCCAAAGCGTGGACGGACAAGCAGGTTGCCGAGGCGCAAAAATCGCTCGAAGAGAGCTGGACGGCGGTTCAGACCGCGCGTGACGAATATCTAGATGCGATCAAGGCCGATCTCGCGACACGCCGGGCGGTGCTCGAAGCGGAAATCGATGCACAGCAGAAGGCATGGCAGAAGTCACTCGAGGAACTGAAAGCCAGGTCGAAGACGATTGCCGCAGACCAGCGCGCGGCGATCGATGCCCGCATCGCTGCCCTTAATGCGCAGGTGAACGAGGCGAAGGCCCGCCTTGGACGGCTTCAGGATGCCTCAGCCGAAGCATGGCAGGCCGTGAAGCGGGACTATGCGGAAACCCAGAAGCGCCTCTCCGACACCTATGTCTCGATCCGCAAATCCATAGAGGACGCAACGCAATAGTCCTCCATGAAGTCGGAGGCGGGATCAGGCGGCCCCTCCCGCCATTCCTGTCTCCGGCAGAACGCTCCGGGAGAAGGCCGATGAGTCTGACAAGTGAAATCCAGGCCCTGCGTGCAGAGATCGAAGCGCAGGTGAGCAAGGCGCCGGCAAGGGAAGACAGTGCAACGTCCGCCACCGCTCTGGAAACGCCGCCATCAGGCGAAGCGCAGGTGCAGCAGGATGCCGCCCAGCAAGACATCGAAGCGTTCCTGAAAGCGGTGAACGAGACGCTCGACACGTTTGCCGGTGAATTGGACAAATATCCCCGGCTCAGCGCTCTCGCCGCGCTCGGTGTCGGCCTCGCCGCCGGTATCGTCATCGGCCGCCAGCTCCGCTAGCCTTGTTCGAAAGGTCGATCATGTCCACTCTCAATTCCGCAAAGCTTTACGGCCGCGTCGCGCTGCTGCGGCGGCAGGTTCTCCTGCGGCAGGCGATCCGGCGTGCGATAGCCGGCGCGCTGGCGGTAGCAGCCTTCATCGTGACGGCAGGGCTGGGAAGCTACGCGCTGTTCTTGGCGATCAGGATGCCGCTCGGCGACCTCGGCGCGACGCTGGCGATCATGGGACTTTACCTCGCCGCAGCTCTTGTCCTGCTAGACTACACGTTGCGCGAACCGCGCTCGCCGGAGCTGGACGCGCTTGCCGAAATGGAGGCGGCCGCCCTCGAAACGATCGTCGCGGACACACAAGGTGTCGTGCAGATGGTCAATGCAGCCGGTCACCGCATCGAAAATCTCGGCAGCAGTCTGACGCTCGGCGTCGGCATCCTTTCCGCGCTGCGTAAGCTGCTGTCATCTTCCAAAGCCTGACCTTCCGGAGCATTCGCAGGGACCGGGCCTTGCCGAAAGGCTGGCCGCCCTGCGTCGCGTCGGTACTCACCGATAACGTGGCATGATTTCTGGCAATCAGATTTGCACTGGCAATGAAACAGATTTCCTCTGCGCCTGTTGCACGAAGCACAGTTCGAGGCGATGGCCCTCCTGATGCGCCCCGGACGATAACTTTTCGCTCCCTCTTCCCTTGCATCCGGGTCGGTAGAAGGTGTGGACCGCAGCTATCGCAGGAAGCGCCTGAACCTGCGCAGGGCGAAGCCGAAGAACAGGCTCCCGATCGCCAGGAGCGCGAGCAGTTGCGGCCAGACGACGTTGATGCCGGCTCCCCTGAACAGGATCGACTGCGCCAGAATGACGAAATGCGTATTGGGAGCGACAAGCATCACGTCCTGAATGATCTGGGGCATGCTTTCACGAGGGGTCAAAGCGCCCGAGAGGACCATCAGCGGCAACAGCACCATTATCAGCAACAGCCCGAATTGAGGCATCGTGCCGGCGATCGTCGCCAGAAAAACCCCCAGCGAAGTCATGGCGAACATGTACAAGGTGGCGCCCAGAAGAAACAGCGGCAATGAGCCGCCGATCGGCACGTCGAGCATCCCCTGGACGATGACGACGAGCGAGAAGGCGGAAGCCACGAGCACCACCAGCACCATGGACCAGATCTTGCCGAGCATGATTTCGGCGGGTGTGATCGGCATGACCAGAAGATGTTCGATGGTTCCGTGCTCGCGTTCGCGAATGAGAGCCGCGCCGGTGAGAACGATCGACAACATGCTGATCGCCGTGATGACGTTCGTGATCGCACCGAACCAGGTTTTATCGAGTTGCGGGTTGAAGCGAGAGCGCAACACGAGATCGACCGGCACCGTTGCCGCGCCGCGGTGGCGATCGAGAAATTCACTGACTTCACTGGAAATGATGGACTGGATATATCCTCCGCCGGCAAATGCCTGCGTCATCCGCGTGGCATCGATGTTGAGCTGAATGGCCGGAGACCTGCCAGCGAGAAGATCGCGCTGGAAACTCGGCGGAATATTGAGTGCAAAAGTATCGAGGCCGGAATCCATGCGCCTGTCCATCTCGAATTGGGAAATAAGCCCGGGGATGGCGAAATAGGGTGGCTGGAAAGCCGTCAGGATGCGTGAGGACACGGGAGACTGGTCCTCGTCGACAATGGAGATCGGCGCATTGTTCAGTGTTTCCGGGATCGCCGTCGCCGCGACATAGATCGAAATCGTGAAGGCGTAGACGATCAGAAGGACAAGCATCGGATCGCGGGCAAGTCCGCGCAGTTCCTTGACTCCC
This sequence comes from Pseudochelatococcus contaminans, assembly GCF_014195635.1. Lineage (GTDB taxonomy): Bacteria > Pseudomonadota > Alphaproteobacteria > Rhizobiales > Beijerinckiaceae > Pseudochelatococcus > Pseudochelatococcus contaminans. Next base: position 5,195 of record NZ_JACICC010000006.1, read on the forward strand.
AGCAATACGATATTGGACACGCGCATGGTCAGCCTGCCTGTTTCCTGAGAATTAAAGCGCTGGCTCCGAGCAGCACCGGCACGGCAATCAGCAGGGGTACGAACGAACCGGCAAGGTCTTCGAAACCGAGCGCCTTGGAGAACGCGCCGCGGGCGATGGTTACGAAATGGGTTGTCGGGTAGATTTGCCCGATGAAGGCACCCGCTCCCTCAAGCGACGATACGGGGTCGATCAGCCCCGAGTACTGGATGGCGGGAATGAGCGTGAGGATGGCTGTCGCGAACAGGGCGGCGATCTGGCTGGTCGTGAAAGTGGAGACCAGGATGCCGATACCCGTGGTGACCGTCACGTAAACGAGCGCCGCTGCGGCAAGCGTCAGGAAGCTGCCCGTCAGTGAAACCCTGAATACCAGGATCGCGAATGCGGTGAGCATCAGGAAATTCAGCATGCCGAGTGCGATGTAGGGGATCTGCTTGCCGATCAGGAATTCCAGCTTTGTCACCGGGGTGACGTAGAAATTGATGATCGAGCCGAGTTCTCTCTCCCGGACGATGCTGAGCACGGCAAGCATCGCCGGAATCAGCAGCAGGAGGAGCGGAATAACGGCGGGCACCATCGCCACGAGGCTTTCGATGCCGGGGTTGTAGCGATACCGCATCTCTATCCGGAAGTTGCCGATTGTCGCGGCGTCTCCATAGAGTTCCCGGGCTTTCTGAGTCAGCCAGCTCTGGTGCATGCCCTGAACGTAACCTTGCACGGTTTCGGCGCGCACGGGCATGGCGCCGTCTATCCAGGCAGCGATTTCCACGGCCTGTCCGCGCGCCACATCACGGCCGAACCCTGGCGGTATTTCGATGGCCAAGCTGATTTCGCCGCTGCGCATGCGCCGGTCGAGATCCTCATAGTCGGTAATCGGCGCCTTTTCGGTGAAATAACGTGATCCGCCGATCTGAAGCGTGTAATCCCGGCTGATGGTGGTGTTGTCACGGTCGAGCACCGCGAAGGACAGGTCCTCGACATCCAGATTGATGCCGTAACCGACAACGAACATCAGGAAAACGCTGCCGAGAATGGCGAGTGTGGCGCGGATCGGATCGCGCCTCAGTTCCAGCGCTTCCCGTTGCGTATACGCGAACATGCGGCGCCAGTCGAAATAGTCGCGGACGGATGGAGCGGGAAGGGTGGAATTCGCCGCTCCATCCGCCGCTTCACACTGCGCGCGGGGCTGCGCAGGTGATACTTGTTCCCCCGATGCCTCCTCAAGATAAGAGATGAAGGCTTCCTCGAGTGTTTGGGCGGAACGTTTCTCAATGATTGCCTGTGGCGTGTCGCTGACCAGTACCTTGCCGGCATGCATCAGCGATATGCGGTCGCAAAGCGCCGCCTCATTCATGAAGTGCGTGGAGACGAAGATCGTCACCTTGTCCTTGCGGGATAGATCGGACAGGATTTGCCAGAAGCCGTCTCGCGCGATGGGATCCACGCCCGAAGTGGGTTCGTCAAGGATGAGGATGTCGGGCGCGTGGATCATCGCCACGGCGAGCGACAGCCGCTGGCGGATGCCCAGGGGCAGTGCGTCGGGAAGCGCGTCGAGGACATCCGTCAGATCGAAGCGCCTGACCATTTCTTCGATGCGCGCCGGGACGGCCTCCGTCGGCAGGCTGAAAAGGCGAGCATGAAGCTCAAGATTCTGCCGGACGGTCAATTCGGAATAGAGCGAGAAAGCTTGGCTCATGTAGCCCACGCGCCGCCGCACCTCGAGGTCGTTCGGGTCCACCTCCCGGCCGAACAGCTTCGCGGTCCCCTCGGTTGCCGGCAGCAGGCCCGTCAGCATCTTCATGGTCGTGGTCTTGCCGCAGCCGTTCGAACCGAGGAAACCGAAGATCTCGCCGCGCGGGATACGGAAACTGACGTCGTCGACGGCTGTGAAGTCGCCGAAGCGCATGGTGAGATGTTCCGCCTCTATGGCAATCTCCTCATCCACGCCGGCGGGACGGGGAGGGATGAATACCTTGCGGTGGCCGCTGCGCTTTTCCTCCGGGAGAAGGGCAATGAAGGCGGCATCAAGATTCGCCGTTTCGGTACGGCCAAGAAGCTCAGCCGGGGTGCCGGTGGCGAGGACATGGCCGCCATCCATCGCCACGAGCCAGTCGAAGCGCTCCGCCTCCTCCATGTAGGCCGTTGCGACGAGCACGCTCATCGCCGGCCTCTCACGTCGGATGTCGTCGATCAGCTCCCAGAACTGCCGGCGCGACAGCGGATCGACGCCCGTCGTCGGTTCATCGAGAATCAGCAGATCGGGGTCGTGGATCAGGGAGCAGCACAGGCTGAGCTTCTGCTTCATGCCTCCCGACAGCTTGCCCGCCGGTCTGTCGGCGAAAGGAGAAAGTCCCGTGCGCGCCAGCAAATCGCTGATCCTGCGCTCGCGCTCTTCCCGTCCTTGTCCGAAAAGACGGCCGAAGAAATCGACATTCTCGAAGACGGACAGGGTCGGGTAAAGGTTCTTGCCGAGACCTTGCGGCATGTAGGCGATGCGCGGACAGGTTCGTCTCCGGTGATCGGCATCGGCTATGTCTCCGCCCAGAACCTCAACGCATCCTTGCTGAACAGCGTGCGCACCGGCGATCAGCGACAGAAGGCTGGATTTGCCAACGCCGTCCGGTCCGATCAGTCCGATCATGACGCCAGCCGGCATATCGAGGGTGATCCGGACAAGCGCCACGACACTGCCGTAGGAAAGCCCCACCTCCTCAAGGCGCACGACCGGAGGGCGCGCCGCCGGCTCGACCGGACACTGTCTCGATCTGCTCATTGCACCAGTGTCTCCGTCAGGCTTGCCGGCCAATCAACCTCTGGATCGACACGCACATAGGCCATTCCCGGCAAACCCGTCTTGACCTGCTGGATGTACTTTTGCAGCAGTTCGGGAGGGATCTTGGCCTTGATACGGAACATCAGTTTGAGGCGTTCTTCCTCCGTTTCGACAGTCTTCGGTGTGAACTGCGCGACATCGGCGACGAAACTCGCTTTCGCCGGGACCACGTATTGCGGCATGGCATCAAGAACGAGGCGGACGTCGGTGCCAATCGCGATACGGCCAGCTTCCGCGGTCGGCAGGAAGAAGGTCATGTAGACATCGCTGAGGTCGACCAGATTAAGAACGCGCCCACCGGCTGACAGCACCTCGCCCGGCTGCGCCACGCGATATTGCACGCGGCCGTCCCGCGGAGATTTCAGTACGCTGTCGTCGATATCGGCTTTGATGCTTTCGATGGCCGCCCTCGCAGCCTCGACCGATGCTTCCGCGTCGACGACCTGAACCTTCGCGGCGCTGATGGCGGCCTCGGCGGCCGCGCGCGATGCCTTTGCAGCGGCCACGGCCGCCCGCGCGCCTCCGGCCGCCGCGCGGTCGTTGTCGAGCGTCTGTTGGGAGGTGGCATTGGTGCGGATCAGATGCTCAGAACGCACCAGCTTTCGTTCCGCCGCATCGAGTTCGGCTTCACGTTGCGCGACCACCGCATCCGCAGCCTCTCGTTCAGCTTCGCGCTGATTGACGAGGCTCTTCGCTGTATCGACACTGATAATCGCGCGTCGCAACGTTGCCTGCGCCTGACGTTCCTGTGCCTCCAGCTGGGTCGTATCCATGCGTGCCAGCACCTGGCCCGCCAAGATGAAATCGCCCTCATCGGCAACGATTTCACGTACACGACCCGCAATCTTGGTCGATATGTCGATCTCGACCGCCTCGATACGGCCATTCCCTCCCACGATTCCGTCAGGCAAGCTCCGGGGATCGTACGTCCTCCAGACATAGTAGCCACCTGCCAAGGCTACGGCGCCGATAACCGGAAGGATCCAGCGAGTTCCTGACTTGATCATGACCCTATCCGTGCCATGGTTCCCGTTGGAGGGGAGTGTGACAACATACCGTTCTTCATGATGTTTCTGCTCGATCTAGAAGCTGTGCATACGCGACAGGGTCGATCGAAAGGTCGCTGAGCCTTCCGGCGATATTTGCTTCGCGCCGGGGAATCACACTTCGATTAACTCTGCAAAGAAATAATTCAATCGAACGAACTTTGCAATTGACGACGATCAACCCGAGGCGTAAATCGTCACTGAACGAACGTTCAATCGGCTTGTGAGAAACTTGATGCAAGTTGGCGACACACGAACGGCCATCATCGAAGCCGCTGCCCGCCATATCTCCAGAGCGCTGCAACAGGCTTTTCACTCAAATGCCAAGGACAACTGAGATGCGTACCGTATTGCGCACTGCTCCCGCTCTGATCTTCCTCTGTTTCCTGACGGCTGCCGCTGGCGCAACCACTCAGGAGAAGCCGATCAATCTGCCGGCATTTCCCGTGACGCAGGTTGAGATGATGGAGATACCGATCACCTACACGGTTCCCGGTTCCGTCGTCTCCGATGGGCGCATCGACGTTTCCTCGCGCGTGGTCGGCTTTATCGAGCAACTCGACGTTCGCGAGGGACAGAAGGTGTCCCGGGGCGATCTGCTCGTGCGGATCGACCAGACCGATATCGATGAGGCAGTCCGCCAGGCCGAGGCCGGCGTTCGCGCGAGCCAGAAGGACCTCGACGACGCAGAGCAGGATGTCGAGAAATTCGCGCGCCTTACACAGTCCGGAACCGTAGCCGCCGAGACACTGCGCAAGGCTAAAGTGCGGGTCGATATCGCCCGCGCCAATCTCGACAAGGCGCGGGCGGCGCTCAATTCCGCCGAGGCCCAGAAGAGCTATGCCACTGTGACTAGCCCGGTGGACGGCGTCATCGTTTCCGTTGCCCGCCGCAGCGGCGAGATGGCGACGGCGGGCTCCACGATTATGACGGTGGAATCCCGCGAGGTGTTGTTGTTCAAGACCTTTGTTTCGGAAAGCAACCTTTCGGCGATCGATCCGCAAACACCGGTGACCGTTCGGATCGATACGCTCAAGGGCGAGGTCTTCCAGGGACGCATCCGCGGTATCGTGCCTTCGGGGGACGATGTCACCCGCCGCTACGAGGTCAACATCGTCCTGCCAAGTGATCCGCGTCTCGTCCCGGGCATGTTCGGACGCGCGGAGATCGTTTTGGGCAAGCAGTTCGTCACGCTGATCCCCCAGGTTGCTCTGGTTCGCCGCGGCGGCCTGGACGGGGTATTCGTGCTGGACGGTGACGTGGCGCGCTTCCGCTGGTTGCGGACGGGTCGGGTGTGGGGCGACGCGGTCGAGGTCGTGTCCGGGCTGTCAGGCGGCGAGACTATTCTTGCGGCGGCGAATGATACGATTCGTGACGGCTCTGTCGTGCAGACGGCGGAGGAAGCACGGTGAGCGAGACTCGTCTGAACTTCGCGGGCCGTCTCGCGCAGACCTTCATCACCTCGAAGCTGACGATCGTCTTCATCATCGCGGTTGCCCTTATGGGCGTCGTGGCGGTGTTGCAGACGCCGCGCGAGGAGAATCCCCAGATCGTCGTGCCCGCGGCCCTGGTCACCGTAAGCCTTCCCGGCGCCTCGGCAGCGGAAGTCGAGGAACTCCTCGTGACCCCGCTCGAAGGCATCCTGAAAGAGATTCCCGGGGTCGATCATATCGACAGCACGGCCCGGAACTCGGTTGCCGCAATCCAGGTGCAGTTCAAGGTAGGCCAGCCGAAGGAAGAGTCTCTGGTCAAGCTCTACGACCGCGTGCTGGCGAGCCGCAGCCGCCTGCCTTCGGACGCGGGGACGCCTGTCGTCCAGAGCATCGACGCTGACGACGTCCCTATCGTGACCGTCACCCTCGCTTCGTCGCAATATGACGACTACGCCCTGAAGAGGGTAGCCGAGCGGATGGCCGACCGGCTTCGCAGCACGGATAACGTCTCCGTCGTCAGCATCAAGGGCGGCCACAAGCGGGAAATCGCCATAGAGCTTGATCCTGATCGTTTGCAGGCTTTCGGCGTCACCCTGAGCCAGGCCTATGGCGCATTCGGCGCGAGCAATCTTTCCGTGCCGATGCAACCGACTGTGCGTCACGGCAAGGTCGAGGCGATCAAGCTGTCGGCCTCCTTCCAGTCAGCGGACGATGTGAAAAACCAGATCGTCGCCATTCACGATGGCCGTCCCGTCTACGTCCGTGACGTGGCAACGGTGACCGACGGGCCGCCGTCCGAAGTCGCGGCCTTCAGCCGATTTTCGTTCGGTCCGGGGGACGCCCGTTTCGGAAAAGACAATTCAATGGATATGTCGGCCGTCACCATCGCCGTCGCCAAGAAGAAGGGCGCCAATGCGGTGGTCGTCGCCAACGCGGTGATCGACCGCATCGAGCGTATGCAGCGGTCTTTCGTGCCGGAAGATATCCAGGTCGTCGTCACCCGCGACGATGGCGAGAAAGCCGACGCCGCCGTGAACCTTCTCCTCGAACACCTCCTCATCGCCCTGGGGACGGTCGGTCTGGTGCTGATGTTCTTTCTCGGCTGGCGCGAGGCCATGATCGTCATGGTCACCGTTCCGCTCATCCTCTCGATCACCCTCATGGCCGACCTGCTCGGTGGCGTGACCATCAACCGGGTAACCTTGTTCGCGTTGATCCTCGCTCTCGGTCTCTTGGTGGACGCGGCTATCGTCGTCATCGAGAATATCCATCGCCACTATGGCTCGGCACGGGCGGGCACCAGCAAAGAGGAAATGACGGTCCTCGCCACCAACGAGATCGGCAACGCCACCAATCTCGCGACCGTCGCGGTGATGCTGGTTTTCGCTGCCCTGTTCCTCGTCACCGGCATGGCGGGCGATTATTTCTATCCGATCGCCTACAATGTCCCGATCGCGATGGCCGCCTCCGTCGTGGTCGCCTATATCGTTACGCCCTGGGCCGCCAATCGCTGGCTCCACCGCCATGACGTCCGCGAGGAGGAGATGCATGCGCGGGAGGATGCTCGTGGGGAGCCGGGGCGCATGGAGCGTCTTTACCTTCGGCTCATCACCCCGTTGCAGCAGCGTCGCCCGGTGCGGTTTGCCTTTGGAGTCGTGATCCTCGTTCTGATGGGGGCATCGATCATGCAGGGCGCCTGGCAGTTCGTCCGTCCGTCCGGAGTGGGCGGAGCAGTGTCGCAACTCGGCGTCGCCATCGGCTTCCTGCCAAAGGACAACAAGAACACCTTCAACATTGTCGTCTCCATGCCGGAAGATACCCCGGTCGAAGAGACGGACAGGTTCGTGCGTGAGATTGCCACGCTGCTCGCGCAGGAGAAGGAGGTCGTCAATTACCAGACATGGATAGGGCAGGCGGGCGTCGAGGATTTCAACGGCCTGTTCAAGGGCACGGCCGGGCGCACCGGCAATCACGTAGCGGAAATCCGTGTTAACCTCACCGACAAGCATGACAGGTCGCAAAGCTCGATCGACATCGTGAGAGAGTTCAGGCCAAAGGTCGATGCCGTTCGTGCCGCCTGGCCCGGCGTCGAGGTCACGCTTGTCGAGGACCCGCCCGGTCCGCCGCTGCGTTCGACCGTGCTTGCCGAACTTTATGGCCCGGACTCGGACGGGCTGCGCGCCCTGTCCGACGAGGTACGCAAGGCGTTCGAGGCGACCTTTGACATTGTCGACCTGACCGATACCGAGCCGGTCGACGTGATCGAGCATCGCATCGTGCCCGACAAAGAAAAGGCTGCGCTTTCGCTGGTTTCCACGGCGCAGATTGCCGAGGCTCTTTCTCTAGTCTACGGCGGCAACACGCTGAGCCGCGCTCATTTGCCCGATGAACGCAACCCGGTTGACGTGAGGGCCTTCGTGCCGCGCCGCTTCGCCGTGGATCCGACCCGTCTCGATCGCGTATTCGTCGACAATGTCGACGGCAAGCCGGTGCCGCTCTCCGAGCTGGTTACCGTTCAGCCAACCTCGGCAGATCGGCCGATACTTCACCGCGATAACGAGAGGGTGACCTTCATCGGCGCGGAGTTGTCGAACTCGGTGCCGCTCTATGCCGTTCTCGACCTTCAACGGCGACTGGCGGGGATCACCGCTCCAGACGGACGCCCGCTGCGGACTGGCAACCTCAGCTTCAGCGAGGAGGTTCCCGACACCATCGACGGCTATCAGTTGCTCTGGGGCGGTGAGATGCGCATGACTCTCAATGTCTATCGCGACATGGGGATTGCGCTCGGCGGCGCGCTTCTGGCGGTCTATTTCCTGCTCGTCGCCTATTATCGCTCCTTCCTCGTGCCGGTCATTGCCATGTCGTCTGTGCCGCTCGGCATCATCGGCATCTTCCCCGGACACTGGCTTGTCGGTGCAGATTTCTCGGCGACCTCCATGGTCGGTATCATCGCGCTGTCCGGCGTCGTCATCCGCAATTCGCTGCTGATCATCGACTTCATCCAGGAGAACCTGAAACACGGCATGCCGCTCGACGTCGCCGTCCGGCAGGCGGGGGCCGTGCGCCTGCGGCCGATCCTGTTGACGACGCTGGCCATCGTTCTGGGCTCGGCGATTATGATAACCGATCCCGTCTTCGGTGGCCTCGCCATCTCACTGATCTTCGGTACCGTCGCTTCAACCGGGCTCACCGTTTTCGTGGTGCCGATCCTCTATGAACTCCATGCGGAAAGGCACCTTCGGCACTCAGCCGTGAAGAGCCAATAAACTGACCACACAGTTGCGTGCAGGGTCCGAAGGTCTCAGCACCATTGGCTTAGGACTGCGATCAGGAGCCAAGGACAATGCCGTAGGCCCCCAAACGTCGACAAAAGAAAGGCGTAGTTGGGCAGATGGTATGCCTCTTCCCACCAGTTGCAGTCTCAGTAAGTTGCCGACGGCAAGCATAATTGCACAGTGCAGGTCATGACGTGAGGGCAGGATTTCTTCGGCGGATTTGACCCATCGGTAGGGTTTTGGGTTCTCGTTGTGCGCGTCGATGGAGGTGGCGATGTCAGCCTCCAGTTCGGCTATAGAGCGGTGGACACCCCGTTGCAGTTGCTTGCGCCTCAGTTCCGCGAACCAACCCTCGACCTGGTTGATCCAACTCGCCGAGGTGGGCGTGAAGTGAACATGCCAACGGGGGCGGCGCGCGAGCCGGGTTTTGATCTTCGGCGTCTTTTGCGTCGTATAATTATTCATCACAAGATGCACGTCCTGCCCTCTCGGCATGGCCATGTCGATCCGCTTCAGAAAGTCGAGAAACTCGGTTGGCCCGGTGGCGCTTGTAACATTTCCCGATCACCACTCCTGGCCCGGTGTAATGCTACTCGACAGCATGGTCTCGCTGCCATTTGAGGATGGCGTTCGGGTTCAACTTGGTTTCGTTGCCGACACGATCATGCAGGGATAGCCTGTACAGAGTGATATCTTCTCCAGTTCGTGGCCGACATGCTCACCCAACAGTGAGTTATCGACCACGCAAAAGAGACGAAGGCGCTTGCTGCGGACTGGGGCATCTACGGCCTTGCCATGAACGTGACAGCATACGCTACTACCGCTGGGAGGCCGATCGGTGTTCCCGGTTTACCGGCCTATTTGCTTGCGTTCACCGTTTTCAGTGAGCCTGCACCGTCGTTGCAGTGGCCTGAGGCTGGGTGCGTTGTGTCAGGAAGAACATCGCTGCGGCTGCGATGAAGGCAGGTAACGCCCCGATCAGAAACAGCGTCTGTAACGGCATGTTTGCCGACAACAGGACCCCGCCGATGACCGGACCCAAGATTGAGCCGATACGGCCGATTCCCAGCGCCATTCCTACACCTGTCGAGCGCGCGGGCGTGCTGTAAATGCCGGCGGCAAGGGCATTCATGTTGTTCTGCGCGCCGTTGACGCAAAAACCCGCAATGAAGATCGCGATTGCCAACGCGATTCCACCGTCACCGCCGATGTATCCGACTGCCGCGATAGCGAATGCGGCCGCGAACAGGACGGCGCCGAGTATCTTGAAGGAGCCGACGCGGTCTATGGCGCGCGCCAGGACGATGGTGCCGACAATTCCGCCTGCGTTCAGCAATGCGGTGAAGAGAATGGCTTGTGAAAGGGCAATGCCGGCGTGTTGCAGGATCAGCGGCAGCCAGTTGATGAGGAAGTAATACATCAGCAGATTCATGAAGAACGTCGCCCACAGCAGCAGGGTGACGGTGATCCGCTTCGGCCCGAACAGTTCGGCGCGCGCCGTGCCGCGACTGGTTTCATCTGCTTTCTGGGGGGTCTGAAACGTCGCGTTCTCAGGAAGCCGCACATCCGGCACGGCCCGGGTAATGAGCGTCGCCACCTTTTCCCTGGAGCCATTTCTGGCGACGAGGAAGCGTACGGATTCCGGCAACGTCAGGATCAGAACGATCATCAATAGCAGGGGAACCACGCCGCCGACCAGAAACACGCTCTGCCAACCGAAGATGGGGATAATCTGCGCAGCGAGAAGACCGCCCAGCACCGCACCGAACGGAAAGCCGCAAAACATCACCCCGACCGCCGTCGAACGCCAGCGCGCGGGTGTATATTCGGCGCTGAGCGCGATCACGTTCGGCATGGCGCCGCCCAGGCCAAGACCCGTGAGGAACCGTAGAACGATCAGCGCCTCAACGGTCTCCGCGAACATCGTCGCGATCGAGAATATCCCCATCAGTGCAACCGAGACGACGATCGCCAGTTTCCGGCCCAGCCTGTCCGCGATTGGTCCCAGGGCGAGCGCACCGACCATCATGCCGATCAGGCCAACGGAGAAAACCGGCCCGAAAGCCGACGCCTCCAGGCCCCACTCCCGCGCCACAACCGGCGCGACATAAGCGATCGACTGTGTGTCAAAGCCGTCGATGACCGTGACGGCGGCGCACAGGCCCACCGTCAATGTCTGAAAAGAGGACCATCGTCCCTCGTCGATCAGTCGATCAACATTTACGGGTGTTTCGTTGTCAGCCATTTTTTCCTCCCGGCTTGAATGTCTTGTCACTGTTTATGGTGTTGGCGAGCCCTCTACTTCCCGTATGGCCGTCTCTACATGCATGATGCCGACGGATACATGATCTATACTGCAGTTTTCGAGCAGATTATTATCGACCGCATCATCCCGTCGGGTCGAAATGAGCAAGAGGACGATAGGGAAAGGGTGATCTGAAAAATCACGTGATCAAAAAAGCGTACAGCGCGATTATCTCGTTCCGGCGCTATCCTTTTTCACGAGTACGAAATCGAATTGCGATCGCCATATGGTTGCTCCGTCGTCCACGCGCTCGAAAGGCGCGACGAGGGATTGCTTGACACCGAACACAGTGTCGGAGGTCAGGTAGGGATCCTCCCCCACGAACGTATGCGTCACCAGTTTCTGGTATCCCTCGGCGGTCACCATGTAGTGGGTGTGCGCCGGGCGATAGGGGTGGCGTCCCAGATGGCCCAGCATCTGACCGACAGGGCCATCGTCCGGGATCGGGTAGGACACCGGCTTGATGCCGATGAAGCTGTACCAGCCGTCGGCGCCGGTGACGAAGATGCCGCGATTGTTCCATTTCGGCTGGATATCCGGCTGCTGCACGTCATAGTAGCCCTCGTCGTTGTCCGACCACACGTCGATGCGCGCGCCTGCGATGGGATTGCCGTCGAGGTCGATGACGCGGCCCTCGAAGAGGCAGCTCTCGCCCTTGCCGTCGAGGCTGATGGTGTCCCCCATCTGCCGCACCGGCGCGCCCACGACATGGAACGGGCCGAACACCGTGTTCTCCGTCGCGCCTTGCGGGCGGCGGTTGTTGATGGCGTCGACCAGCATGGAGAAGCCGAGCGTGTCCGAGAGCAGAATGAACTCCTGCCGCTCCCCGCTGCAGATCTGACCGGTGCGGGTGAGGAAGTCGATACCGATTTCCCACTCTTCCTGCGTGAGCTGGATTTCCTTCGCGAACGCATGCAGGTGCCTGACGAGGCAGGTCATGATTTCGGCCAGTCGCGGATTGATGTCCGATCCCATGCGGGCATTGACAGCATCGACTGAGCCTTCTTCGGTGAAGTAGGCTGTCATGATCGTTTCCTCCGTCGTTATCGTTGTTTGTCCGCTCCGGTTACGGGCGAGTGCCCTGCCATGCGCTTTGCAGCAGCGCGCGGATGGCGTCGCGCTCGATGGGACGCGGGTTCCAGTAGGGGTTTTTCACCGCGAGGTCGGCGGCGCGGTCGAGATCGCTCTCGGCGAGTCCGATATCCCTGAGCGCCAGCGGAGCATTGAGGGATGCGGCGAAGTCGTGGAGTCCGCCGCCGATGGAGCCGCCGAAGAGTTCGGCGGCGGGTGCGAGTTCCCTTTCGGCTGCTTCGGCGTTGTATGCTGCGGAATGGGGCAGCAGGATCGCATGGGTTTCGGCGTGGGGGAGATCGAAGCTGCCGCCCAGCGTGTGGCAGAGCTTGTGGTGCAGCGCCATTCCCACCGAACCAAGAACCGTTCCGCAAAGCCAGGAGCCGAACAGGGTTTGCTCACGCGCGTCGAGGTTGCCCGGGTCGGCGACGACCTGCGGGAGGCCATCCCTGAAAGCCCGGATGCCGCTGAGCGCCAGTTGATCGGAAAGCGGATTGGCGTCACGCGCATACAGCGCCTCGACCGCATGCGCCATGGCGTTGAGCCCGCTCGTGACCGTCAGATTCGCGGGTAGCGTCGCCACGAGTTCCGGATCATACAGGATGACCTCCGGCTGCACCTTTGGCGAGCGCAGGGTCTCCTTGATGCCGTTGGCCGTCTGGCCGAGAATGGGAGTGGCCTCGGACCCCGCGTAGGTTGTCGGCAAAACGATTTGCGGCAGGTCCGTGCGCAGCGCGATCGCCTTGCCGAGGCCTATGGTCGAGCCGCCGCCGATGGCGACGATGCAGTCGGCCCCATGCGCGGCAGCGATTGCCGCCTCGGTTATCTCGATTGGCGTATGCATGGCCGCCCGGCTGAACCGCGCATGCGCGCGCGGTCCGAGCTGCGCCAGGATCGCTTCCCCTTGCGCGGCCTGCTCCGGCGTCGTCAGCACCAGCGCACGAGAGAGGCCGAGCGCTGCCATTTCGGAGCCGATCTCCGCGAGCACTCCGGCGCCGAGGCGCACGCGCACCAACGGGTGTCCGGGCTCGAAGCCCACATGAAATGTCCGCATGACTCTACCCCGCTTTTTTCAGGAAGCCAGCGATCTGGCGATAGTTTGCCGCCACTTCCTCGACTTCTTCAGGGGTGATCAGATCCTCGATCCGGTCGTCCGGTCCCTTGACGCGCGCTGCCGCAATGTCGAGTACACGCTCTGGTCCGGACTTGCGGTTGTTGAGAACGACGTTCGTCGTGACTGGAAGGCGTGTCGCCTCATAGGCGAGGAGACCTTCAGGCCCCGGTTGCGTGGCCAGCGCATCGGCAAGCGCCTGCGCGTCGATGATCGCCTGGGACGCGCCGTTGGCGCCTATCGGATACATGGGATGCGCGGCGTCGCCCAACAGCGTCACCCGGCCTTGCGTCCACCACGGCAGCGGATCGCGGTCGATCATCGGATATTGGGTAATGTGCTGCGTGTTCCCGAGCAGGGCTGGAATATCGATGTCCGGCATCCGGAAGCCCAGAAACTCGGCAATGAAGTCGCGGTCGCCTTCCCGGGTCCAGTCGGCGTCATCGGCGGCGCGCGGCTGATCGTGACGCACCTCTGCGACCCAGTTGATGAGCGCCTGGTCCTCACGCGCTGCGCGGCCGCTGATGGGATAACAGACGAACTTCACGTTGTGGTCGCCGGCGATGAACATGGTGCGGCCGTCGGCGAAAGGCGCTTGCAGGTTGGCGCCGCGCCACATCATCGTGCCCTCGTAATGGGCTGGCCCCTCATCGGGATGAAGCTGCCGACGCACTTGCGACCGGAAGCCGTCGGCGCCGATCAGCAGATCGGCGTCGTGGAACGTGCCGTCGGCAAATGTAGCGCGAACACCGTAATCATCCTGCGAGAAACTGGCGATGGCCTTGCCGGCTGTCACCGTCTCGTGGCCCAGACGGGAGCGAACCGTGTCGAGCAGCAGGAATTGCAACTCCCCCCGATGGATCGAATACTGGGGATGTTCGAAACCGGCCTCGACGGAGCGTGGATCGGACTGGATCAGGTGGCCGAAGCGCGTGCGATACTCGATAGCGCGGGTGCGGATGGCCATCTCGTCGAGTGCATCGGCCAGCCCCAATCCGCGCAGGACGCCCGAGGCGTGAGGCATGAGATTAATGCCGACACCCAGAGGCTGCAGAGTTTCAACCGCTTCGAAAACCCGGACTTCATGCCCTTTTTCATGCAGGCACAGTGCGGCTGTCAGCCCGCCGATACCGGCACCCGCAATTGCAATTTTCATGATGGTATCTCCCTTGATGGCTTGTCTTTTCGCAGGCATTCATGGACAGGCGTGGGAACGGAGCGATCGTCCATGTTCCGCACACGAAGTTGTATTGCGAAGAAAATAATGCTGTCCGCACGAGTATGTGTTCCTCGGCAGGAGCAATATTTGTCATGCGTATTGTTGTTAATACTTATAGTGCCTAGCTTGTTGTCTTATCTGTATTCTGTTTTTTTGAAGGCACTTGCTTTGTTCCTGGGGAATAGTCCGCGGACAGAGAGTCCGCAAAGGCTACTCTCCGGCGGGCATTCATAAAACTCATCGACATCTGAAGAATGAGGGGTTCGCGTCAGTGGACGCAATTGTCATTCCCGGCTGCCCCTTGCAGTCGATCGATCATTACCGAAAGCACTCTCTCGCATCCGGGCATGCCAAACAGTGGCAGATACGATGAAGATTGGCTTGATATGACATGCACGCTGGCGATTTGGCGTCTGCGCACAGGCTTCCTCCCGATTGCTTATTGTTACATCCGCAACAGTAAGGCAGGTTGACCATATTAGTCAAGCCCCCTGACGAGTGGTCGGCATTCGAGACGATGACGCCGGTGGATCAAGAGGGCCGGGCGCCGTTGATGAGTAAACACAGGTCGTTGGTTATGAATCGAGTGTGTCGAATGTGGCCGCATAGGTTGTCAGGCCATTGATGATTGCATCCATGACCTTGGCGCCAAGTTCCGCGCGCATCTCGGCCTCGGCGATATCGACGGCGGCGCGAAATGATTCCAGCCACTTGACTCCGGTTGGGGTGAAAATGATAAGCCGGGCTCGCCTGTCGCTCGGGTCTTCCGTGCGATCGACAAGACCAAGGCTTGCACATTGATCGACCAGTTCGCCCATCGCCTGCTTGCTCATGGAGGCGCGCCGCGCCAGTTCCGTCAGGCGCGTGCCGCCGATATCGAGATTGCGGGTTAGATTGATATGAGCGATCCGCGCTTCGGCGTGGCCTTTCTCGCTCATGATGTCGAGAACCCGTGCCTCGAAGCGGCGCACTGCGTTATTGAGCAAACGGCCGATATTGGCATGCCGCCAGGTTGTGCCGACAAGGGCAGCTGTTTCTTCCGGCGTCGTAGCCATCAATCCTCAGGGGTTAGAGCGGGATGGTGGCGGGAGGCCAGCTCACGAGCTGCTTCGGTTCCGATGCCCGTCATGCAGAGCAGGGCAACCACCGCTTCGTGAAGCTTCTTTTCCGGCAAGTTCCCGGTGGTGATTGTCAGGCTTATGCCGACGATTGCATGTGTCGACATCTTCCAGACCAGATCCGGATCGCCCACCGAGAAGCGTCCCGCTTCGGATGCCTGCCGGAGATCACGGATGGCGAAAGGCCCCATACGGCGGAATATGGCGTCTGCGATCACCTCCGAGCGGTTGAGCAATTGCCTCCAGCGTATATCTCCCGTGGCGGTTTCCAGTACCATGCGAACGCCATAGGCATAGACCTGTGCCGGATCGTCAAACGTATTGGTAACATTTTCGATGCGCAGTGCGAGATCGTGCATCATCTCTTCAAGCACTGCGACGGCGAGATCATCTTTCGAGCGAAAGTAATTGTATATGGTCCCGGCACCGACATCGGCACGCTCGGCGATTTCCAGCATGGTCGCCGCGTCGACGCCCTTTTCGCTCATGATCCGTCGGGCGGCATCGATAAGGGCGTCGCGAACACGCCGCTTGCGGCGTGCCACCCGCCCCTCGTGCAGATCCGGTGTCGACGTCATCGCCAGTTCGATTCTCACTATTGTCCGATCAGGGACTGAATAAACCGCGTTCGTGTCCTTCGCAACTGAGGGTCTTCATATGCGAATGGCCGCACATGCGAACGATGCGACCGGGTTCCTGGCTTAGGTCGGTACTATGCACGATCCCATCGGCAGCCAGATGCTCCGTGTCCCATTTTTCATACCGGATTTTTTGTGCCACGAGCAACGGCACAGCATGCAAAATGATAAAAATATCATTTATTATCAATATGTTATAAAACATTGACATGACGCAAACATTCCAGAAACTGAATTAGTTTCAAACTTGACGATTATTCAGTTTCGATATATTCGAGAGTCACCGAACATCGAAAACCACTCGAAAAAAAGAATGTGGCGATGCGGTGTGGTGTGATCGATTGGCGCACCGCATGCCAATTTGGGAGGATAGTCAGGATGACAGTCGCTTCGACTGCCGCACCCGTTGCCGGCACCGATCATGAAGCCGATGTCGCCATTGTTGGCGGCGGCCCTGTAGGTACGTTCCTTGCGATATTGCTGGGCCGTCAGGGGAGGAGAGTCACCCTCGTCGAACGCTGGTCGATCCCCTATGGTCGGCCACGGGCGGTGACATTCGATCACGAGATCGCCCGAATTCTTGCGCTTCTCGGTATCGATTCAGAAAACGATCCGGCAATCAACTATCACGACGAGCTTTATTACTGGAAAGACGCCGCCGGTGAAGATCTCCAGATCGTCGATTGGCAGAGCGTGTCAGCGTCTGGCTGGCGTGTGCGCTACTGGTTCAACCAGCCGGATCTCGAGACCAGGCTCACGCGCATCGCCGACAGCTATCCGACAATCACGCATCTTCGCGGCTACGAGGCCGCGGGCCTTGAACAGGATGCGGACAGTGCGACCCTGACGCTGCGGCGCACCCCGGCGGAGGCGCCGGACGACAACGAAACGCGGACTATCCGCGCCAGTTACGTTGTCGGCGCCGATGGCGCCAACAGCTTCGTGCGTCAGGCGCTGGGCATCGAGAACGAGGACAAGGGCTATTTCTTCGACTGGCTCATCCTCGACATGATCCCCCACGAGGAATACACCGCGTCTCCCGCGCAATGGCAGCTTTGTGATCCTCGGCGCCCGACGACGATCGTGCCCGGTGGGCCTGGACGGCGGCGTTGGGAATACATGGTGCTGCCGCATGAAAACCCCGAGGAAATCGCGAAGGAAGACAATGCCTGGAAGCTGCTTGAGCCATGGGGCATGACGCCGGAGAACGCGACGCTGGAGCGTAGCGCCGTCTACCGCTTCCAGGCACGCTGGGCGAAGGTCTGGAACGTTGGCCGATGCGCGATCGCTGGTGACGCGGCCCACCTCATGCCTCCCTTCGCGGGTGAGGGCATGTGTGCTGGCATTCGCGACGCCTTCGCGCTCGGCTGGCGTCTGAACGGCATACTCGAAGGCAAACTCGCGGCCGATGTGCTGGACAGCTACACGACTGAGCGTCTGGAACATGCCAAGCACTACATTCATTTCAGCCAGGAACTCGGCAAGATCATTTGCATTTCCGATCCTGAAGAGGCGGCCGCTCGCGACCGACATATGAAGGAGGAACTGGCGGCACGCAACTTCAGGCCGGTGCCGACCGACGTCTGTCAACTCGGCCCCGGTGCGTGGTGCAAGGGCACTGCCCATGCGGGTGAGCTGTCGGTACAAGGGGTTGTGCAGGCCGGCGACAAGCGGGATCGATTTGACCAGATCGTCGGCTCCGGCTGGATGGTCATTGGCTTCGATCATGATCCAGCGACCGCTCTCACGGCCGATCAACTGGCGCAACTGTCATTCCTCGACGGGCGGACAGTGAAGATCGGCTCTGCTGGCGCGGAGGCTGATGTCATAGATGTCGAAGGCACTTACGCACGCTGGCTGGAAGAACTCGACGCGACCTATGTTCTGCTGCGGCCGGACTTCTATGTCGCGGCGACCGCCCGGTCGCCCGAGGACCTGCGGCGCAGCTTCGGCGAGGTGATGGCACGCATTCATGCGCGCTCGCCGGTCCAGCTTGCTGTCGCGTAATGAGGGCTGGGCCATGGTCGATACATTTATCTGCACTGTCAATCCGGCCCGGGTCGTCTTCGGGCGCGGCACTCTCGGGAATGTTGCTTCGGAGGTGACGCGGCTCGGATGCAAGCGCGCGCTGGTGCTGGCAACGCCGTTCCAGAAAGCCGATGCCGAGCGGCTGGCCGCGCAACTCGGTGAACTGGCAGCCGGCGTTTTCGCCGGGGCGGCCATGCACACTCCCGTGTCGGTCACCGAAGAGGCCGTGGCCGCGTTTGCGGGCATCGGCGCGGATTGCGTGGTGTCTTACGGCGGCGGTTCGACGATCGGGCTCGGCAAGGCTATCGCATGGCGGAACGATACGCCGCAGATCGTCGTGGCGACAACCTATGCGGGATCGGAGGTGACGCCGATCCTTGGGGAAACCGAGGGGGGTCTCAAGACCACCCGGCGCGATCCGCGCATCCTTCCGGAAACGGTCATTTACGACCCCGAACTCACGACCGGCCTGCCGGTGGCGATGAGCGTTGCCAGCGGACTCAACGCCATGGCGCATGCGGTCGAGGCGCTGTATGCGCAGGACCGCAATCCGATCGCGTCACTGCAGGCCGTCGAGGGAATTCGCGCGCTGAAGCAGGCATTGCCCCGCATCGTCGAGACGCCGCACGATATCGAGGCGCGTTCCGGTGCTCTCTACGGCTCCTGGCTTTGCGGAACGGTTCTTGGTTCGGTGGGAATGGCGCTGCACCACAAGCTCTGCCACACGCTGGGCGGCAGCTTCGATCTCCCCCACGCCGAAACCCATGCGATCCTGCTGCCCCATTCCGCAGCATACAACGCCGAAGCTGCCGCAACGGAACTCGCGCCCGTCGCCGAACTCTTCGGTGGCTCCATCGGCGGCGGACTCTACGACTTCGCCGCATCCCTCAATGCTCCGCTGGCCCTCAGGGATATCGGACTCGCCGAGAGCGATCTCGACCGCGCCGCCGACCTCGCGGTGAAAAACCCCTACTGGAACCCGCGTCCCATCGAGCGCGACGCCATCCGCGCGCTGCTGCAAAGCGCATGGCAGGGCACTCGCCCGTAACCGGAGCGGACAAACAACGATAACGACGGAGGAAACGATCGTGACAGCCTACTTCACCGAAGAAGGCTCAGTCGATGCTGTCAATGCCCGCATGGGATCGGACATCAATCCGCGACTGGCCGAAATCATGACCTGCCTCGTCAGGCACCTGCATGCGTTCGCGAAGGAAATCCAGCTCACGCAGGAAGAGTGGGAAATCGGTATCGACTTCCTCACCCGCACCGGTCAGATCTGCAGCGGGGAGCGGCAGGAGTTCATCCTGCTCTCGGACACGCTCGGCTTCTCCATGCTGGTCGACGCCATCAACAACCGCCGCCCGCAAGGCGCGACGGAGAACACGGTGTTCGGCCCGTTCCATGTCTTGGGCGCGCCGGTGCGGCAGATGGGGGACACCATCAGCCTCGACGGCAAGGGCGAGAGCTGCCTCTTCGAGGGCCGCGTCATCGACCTCGACGGCAATCCCATCGCGGGCGCGCGCATCGACGTGTGGTCGGACAACGACGAGGGCTACTATGACGTACAGCAGCCGGATATCCAGCCGAAATGGAACAATCGCGGCATCTTCGTTACCGGCGCCGACGGCCGGTACAGCTTCATCGGCATCAAGCCGGTGTCCTACCCGATCCCGGACGATGGCCCTGTCGGGCAGATGCTGGGTCATCTGGGACGCCACCCCTATCGCCCGGCGCACACCCACTACATGGTGACCGCCGAGGGATACCAGAAACTGGTGACGCATACGTTTGTGGGGGAGGATCCCTACCTGACCTCCGACACTGTGTTCGGTGTCAAGCAATCCCTCGTCGCGCCTTTCCAGAGCGTGCGCGACGGAAAAACCATATGGCGATCGCACTTTGATTTCGTACTCGTGCCGGAGCAGGGCATCGCCTATCATGACGAGACTTCAACCACGGGAGAAAAGCATGCCGCTGCTCAAGATCTATGCCGATAAAACGATTGAGGCCGGACGCAAGGACAGACTCGCGAAGGCGTTGCCCGCCTTGCGCGAGCTGGTGTGCCGCGAGCTGAAGGTGGATGCTTCACTATGTCAGATCGGGATCGTGGATGTTCACGGTCTGGAGGATCAGACGCGGATTTCCGTTGAAATTCAGCTGCTGCCCAAACCGGAGCGAACGCGCGAAGTGGTTGTGGCGGTTGCAGGAAAAATCCGCGACTTTCTGGCTCAGGAATCGCAGGAACATGTGGCGGTACGCGTGAGTGCCATTGATCCCGAGACCTATGTGGTCCTTCGGTGATCGGGATCGCCTCACCGGCGGCCGGTGAGGCGAACAGCGCCATGACTGGCCGCAGACCGCGCGTGTTGATCAGTGCAGGATTTTCCGGATTTCATCCCGGAGGTCCAGCAGGGCCGGAAGATATCGCGACACGAGTATCCCGGCGTCGTCGCCCTGTGTCGGAAGTCCGACATTGAGCGCGGCCACCGTCGCGCCGCGCGCGTTCAATAGCGGGACGGCAATAGAGCGCAATCCCATCTCCACCTCCTGATCGATGGCGGCATAGCCTTGCTCGCGTGCAAGCCCGATCCGTGCCACCACCGCTTCCGGATCGGTCAGCGTCAGGGGCGTTCGGGCGGTGAGCAGTCTGATGGCGATACGCCGCCGCGCCTCGTCCTCCGGCAGGGCGGCAAGCAGCACGCGGCCCATGGACGTGCAATAGGCGGGCAGGCGCGAGCCGGGCATCAGCGCAATCGACATCACCTTCCGCTGCGCCGCCCGCGCGACGTAGACGATCTCGTCCTCATCGAGAATCGACACCGACGTGCTCTCGCCCAGCGCATCGGACAGACGATCGAGCCACGGCTGCACGATCTGCGGCAGCGGCATCGTGGCGAGACAGGCCGTGCCGAGCCGCAGCACGCGCGGCGTCAGCGTGAAGAACTTGCCGTCATAGTCCGCATAACCCGCCTGCGCCAGCGTCAACAGGCAGCGCCGGGCCGTGGCCCGGTCGAGGCCGCTTGCTGTCGCCACGTCGGTGATGGACTGGCGGGGACGACTGGCCGCGAACGTTTCAATAACGGCAAGTCCCTTGGCGAGACCTCCCATCGTGTCGCGCGGGCTGATGCTCATCGGCGGAACTCCCTTGCAGGGCTTGTGCGAATATCGAACAAATAACGCATAGCGCACAAATCGTCTTGCTGTCCAGATCGTGGGGGCCTAGATCTGCGAACAGGAAACGGCTCCGGCGCGCCGGGGCGATCAGGAGGGACATCCCGATGGACAAGACAATTGCCAGCCCCGCCGAAGCGG
Organism: Pseudochelatococcus contaminans; assembly: GCF_014195635.1. Lineage (GTDB taxonomy): Bacteria > Pseudomonadota > Alphaproteobacteria > Rhizobiales > Beijerinckiaceae > Pseudochelatococcus > Pseudochelatococcus contaminans. The sequence goes on from NZ_JACICC010000006.1 coordinate 26,629, forward strand.
TCGCCGGCATCGCGGACAGGGCGGTGGTGATGATCGGCGGCTTCGGCGGTTCCGGCGCGCCGATCGAGCTGATCCACGCACTCATCGACCGGTATGTGAAGACCGGAAGCCCGAAAAACCTGACTGTTGTGAACAACAACGCCGGCAACGGCCACGTCGGCCTCGCGGCGCTGATCGAGGTCGGAATGGTGAGGAAGCTTATCTGTTCCTTCCCACGTTCCGCCGATCCGCGCGTGTTCACGGAAAAGTATCTTGCCGGCGAGATTGAGCTGGAATTAGTGCCACAGGGCACCCTTGCCGAGCGCATCCGCGCCGGCGGAGCGGGGATTCCCGCTTTCTACACGCCCACTTCCTACGGCACGGAACTGGCCGAGGGCAAGCCGGTGGCGGAGTTCGAGGGCCGTCCCTATGTGCGGGAACGCTGGCTCAAGGCCGACTTCGCGCTCGTCAAGGCACATGTGGCCGACACGCACGGCAACCTCACCTACAACAAGGCCGCGCGCAATTTCAATCCGCTGATGTGCATGGCTGCGCGCACCACCATCGTGCAGGCGTCGCGGATCGTGCCGCCCGGCGGCATCGATCCGGAGCATGTCGTCACGCCGGGCATCTTCGTCAGCCAGGTCGTCGAGGTGCCCGATCCCGCCCAGGAAGAAGAGCTGAACCGCGCTGGCGCGGTCTATCCCGAGGGGACCAGCCCATGAATGCCATAAAGAGCGCTAACTACGAAGACATCAAGCTGTCCAATGCGCAGATCGCATGGCGCGCGGCGCAGGACATTGCGGACGGCGCTTATGTAAATCTCGGCATCGGCTTTCCGGAGATGGTTGCGCGCTACCAGCCGCCCGGCCGGGAGGCGATCTTTCACACCGAGAACGGCATCCTCGACTTCGGCGAGGCACCGCCGGCGGGCGAAGAGGACTGGGACCTGATCAACGCCGGCAAGAAGGCCGTTACGCTGAATCCGGGCGCCGCCTTCTTCCACCATGCGGACAGCTTCGCGATGGTGCGCGGCGGCCATCTCGACGTCGCCATCCTTGGCGCTTATCAGGTGGCCCAGAACGGCGACCTCGCAAACTGGAGCGTCGGGGCCAAGGGTGTGCCTGCGGTGGGCGGCGCCATGGATCTCGTCCACGGGGCGAAGCGGGTGGCGGTGCTCACCGAGCACATCACCCGGAAGGGCGAGCCCAAGCTTTTGGAACGCTGCACCTTGCCGTTGACGGGGGTGGGATGCGTGACGCGCATTTACACGAGCCTCGCTGTCATCGACATCGAGAACGCTCGTTTCGTGCTGCGCGAGAAGCTGCCCGCCATCAGTCTTGAAGGACTGCAATCGCTGACTGGCGCCGAACTCGTCATCGACGGGCTGGTGACCGACCTGAATGTACCCGAACTGTGAGGGAACCGGGATGACCGAGGCATTCATCTGCGACTACATCCGCACGCCCATCGGCCGCTTCGGCGGGGCGCTGTCTTCCGTGCGAGCCGACGATCTCGGTGCTGTGCCGCTCAGGGCCTTGATAGAGCGCAACCCTAAGGTCGACTGGGACGCCATCGATGATGTGATCTTTGGCTGCGCCAACCAGGCGGGTGAAGACAACCGCAACGTTGCCCGCATGTCATTGCTGCTGGCGGGGCTGCCTGTCGGCGTGCCGGGAACGACGATCAACCGCCTGTGCGGCTCCGGCATGGATGCCGTCATCACGGCGGCACGGGCTATTAAGGCGGGTGAGGCTGAATTGCTGATCGCCGGCGGCGTTGAGAGCATGTCGCGCGCGCCTTTCGTCTTGCCCAAGGCGGAGACTGCCTTTTCGCGGCAGGCGGAAATCCACGACACCACCATCGGCTGGCGTTTCATCAATCCGCTGATGAAGGCTCAGTACGGCGTCGATTCCATGCCCGAGACCGGCGAGAACGTGGCTGAAGATTTCGCTGTCAGCCGCGAGGATCAGGATGCCTTCGCATTGCGCTCGCAGGCGAGGGCGGCCATTGCGCAGGAGAACGGCCGGCTGGCGCAGGAAATCGTGCCGGTGACGATCCCACAACGCAAAGGCGATCCCAGGGTGATCGACCGGGACGAGCATCTACGCGCCACGACGCTTGAAGCTCTCGCGAAGTTGTCTGCACCGTTCCGCAAGGGCGGCAGCGTCACCGCAGGCAATGCCTCGGGCGTGAATGATGGTGCAGCGGCGCTGATCGTGGCCAGCGCGGAGGCAGCTGCCCGATATGGTCTCACCCCGATCGCGCGGGTACTGGGGGGTGCTGCGGCGGGTGTTCCGCCGCGTGTCATGGGCATCGGCCCGGCGCCCGCCTCAAAGAAGCTGATTGCACGACTTGGTCTTGCCACAGATGATTTCGACGTGATCGAGCTGAACGAAGCCTTTGCTAGTCAAGGGCTTGCAACATTGCGCGATCTTGGCATAACCGATGACGATCCGCGCGTGAACCGCAATGGTGGAGCGATCGCGCTCGGTCATCCGCTCGGCATGTCGGGTGCGCGCATCACGGGCACGGCGGCGCTGGAACTGTCACTCACTGGCGGCCGGCGTTCGCTTTCTACTATGTGTATCGGTGTCGGCCAGGGCATTGCCATTGCGCTTGAGCGGGTATGAATGGCTAAACAATCTGGCGGTGTGCAAGGATTTTATCGAGGTGAGCCCCGCTGAGCGTATGGTGATATGCAGTTTACTTTTATCGTCAAGCATCGCCGTATCTGGCCAGTCAGTTGGCTGTTTTCAGGACCACCAAAGGCAGACCTGGATGCCGTGCTGGCTATGGATGCGCTGATGACGGCTATCTGACGGCGGAGCGCCCTGCTGCATTACTTGGACCAGTGGGCGCAATACCCAAGTCAATACTTTTAACGGCTTCTGGCCAATAGCCTTTTCGTCCATTTTCATAGTCAGTATGAGCCGCCGCGTCGAACAGGCGCGGCGGCTTTCGGCTGCGTAGATGACCGCGAGATCGACATCACCAGTCTCGTCTCCAGCACGTCGAGCATGATGTTGGCTTCACTGCCCCGGTGTGTTGCGTTCCGCTCGGCGGAGAGACTTTCGCGGAAAGTTCAAGCTCCCAACGATCCGGTTTTTCAGGCAGCAGACCTGAGATTTCCCAATGGCGAGTTCACCTGATGAACGATTCCGGGATTTGGTTTGAGGTCGCTCCCCTGTTCAACCTAGCATGATCAAACAACAAGATGCTGCATGAGAGCAGCCAAAGGGAGGATTGAATGTCGCTGTTGACCAGAGTGGCCGGCGCGTGCGCGCTATCGGTATTTTCCGCAGGTTTTCTGATATCCGGAGTCTTGGCGCAGCCTCTGAGGGTTGGCGTGATGCTGCCGCTTAGCGGGCCTTCCGCCGCCGTCGGCAACCAGACGCGCGAGGGCGTCGAACTGGGGCTCAAAGCTCTGAACGCCAATGGCGGTTTGCTCGGACGCGAGATCGACTACGTCGTCGCGGATGACGAAAGCGTGCCCGCCATCGGCCTGAGCCGTGTGAACGAGCTTCTGGCCAAGGATATCGAAGTCCTTGTCGGAGGGTGGAACAGCCCGGTATTGCTGGCCTATCAGCCCATACTGGCCAAGGAAAACATCTTCTCCATCGCGACGATCGCCAAGGTTGATCAGGTCCTGACCGGCGCCGACAAGCACGCTTTCAAGATCTCGCCGGACAACAAGGACGACGCGCGCCAGATCGCGAAACTGGTGGTCGACAAGCTGGATGCGAAGTCCGTGCTCTTCATGAGCCAGAGCGACGTCTACGGCGATACGACGCAGAAGGCCATGGAGGCCGAAATCCTTGCCCTGCGGCCGGATATCAAGGTGCTGGGGCGGGAGCAGTTCCAGTATCAGGAGACCAATTTCCGCAACCTTCTGGAGAAGGCGCGCAGCCTGAACCCGGACGTGATCGTGGTCACCAATTCCAGTCAGGCATCCGGCATGGCCGCCATGCTGCAACAGGCCGATGAGATCGACCTGCCCAACAAGATCGTGGTGATGCAGGGCGGCCTGACCGATATCACCGTCGGGGCTGCCGGCCCTTCGGCAAATGGCGTCTACAGCGTGGGCTTCTACTTCGCCGACAAGCCGCCTTACTCGGAGATTCCGTTGAACAAGGAGTTCGTCGAGGCCTATCGCGCGGCATACGGCGTGACACCGGATGCAATGGCCGCTTCCGGCTACATTGCCGTGCAGGTGTGGGCGGAGGCCGTGCGCCGCGCCGGCACGACCGAACGGGTGGCCGTCTCCAAAGCCATGCGCGGCCAGAGTTTTCCCGACACGATCTGGGGAGAGGTGTCGGTCGACGACCGTGGCCAACTCAGCGCCAATTACACCCTGTTCCAGGTGACGGACGGCGAGCGCACGCCTCTTCCGGACTGATCGTTCCGATCGTCCGGCTCATCATCAAAGACTGATCCTCCGCAATCGTCTCGCCCTGCCGCTCCCGTGGCGGGCGGGACCAACGGGAGTATGCAATGACAATATTGGAAGTCCGCGACCTCGAGGTCAGCTACGGCGCGCTCAAGGCAGTCAGCGGCATGACCTTCACGTGTCGCGGGGGCGAGATTCTGGGCATCATCGGGCCGAACGGCGCCGGCAAGAGTTCCACCTTCAACGCGATCACCGGACGGGTGGAGAAGAAAGGCACCGTGACGCTTTCGGGGCAGAGCCTCGACGGTGTTCCCACCTGTGAGATGCAGCGTTTCGGCCTGAAGCGCACTTTCCAGCAGAACTCGTTCTTTACTGAACTGACGGTTTTGCGCAATGCGGAGATGGCGCTTGGCAGGGCCTATTGCCCGAGCCTGCCGGCTCTCCTGCGCAATCCGTTCTCGATCGGCCGGCGCGCACGGGTTCGTATCGAACGCGCCCGTGAGTTGCTGGCGGAGTTCCATATTCCGCCGGAGTACGGCAGCCTGCGCCCGGACGAGATTCCCTATGGCACCCAGCGCCTGCTGTCCATTGCCATGTCCTACGGCACCGGGGCGAAAGTCTTGCTGGCCGACGAGCCTGCCGCCGGGGTCGGCGGTGAGGACATGGAAGTCCTCGCCCGGATTCTGGACAAGTTGCGCGGCCTGGGCGTGGCCGTCGTGCTCATCGAACATCACATGGATCTCGTCATGCAGGTCTGCGACCGCATCGCCGTGATCGATCGCGGCACCCAGATCGCCTATGGCACTCCGGACGAAATCCAGAGAGATCCCAAGGTCCGCGCTGCCTATCTTGGAGGTGAGGCATGACGACAGGTGCTGCTGTCATGAGTTGCCGCGATGTGTCGGTGCGCTATGGCGCCAGCGTCGCGCTGCACGACATGAGCCTGGACATGCATCGCGGCGAGATGATCGGCGTTCTCGGCGCGAACGGCGCGGGGAAGTCGACCTTCGTCAATGCGCTTGCCGGCTGGTCGCGGGGGGCGGCTGCGGTCAGCGGCGAGATCAGCCTGCTCGGGCGCAGTATCGCGCGGGTGAAGCCGCATGTCCGCTTTCGCTCCGGCGTCGCGCTCGTGTCCGAGGGCAAGAATGTCTTCGGCCGGGTCAGCGTCTCCGACCATTTCCGGCTGATCCGCATACCGGCGCCGGAAGACACACGTTTTCGCGTGACGGCCGATGAGATCTTCGAGCTTTTTCCCCGCCTTGCCGAGCGCCGCAGCCATCTGGGCGGGCAGTTGTCCGGCGGAGAAAGGCAGATGCTCGCACTCGCCTGCGCGCTTCTGTCCTGCCCGCGGGTCCTGCTGCTGGACGAACCCTCGATCGGCCTTGCGCCGATGATCGTGACCGAACTTCTCCAGACCGTGCGGCGGCTGGTGGATCGCGGCCTGCCGGTGCTGCTGGTGGAACAGAACGCCGAGGCGGCGCTGAAGGTCGTCGACCGGGTCGTGCTGCTGGAAACGGGCAGGAAAGTGCTGGAAGGCGGACGCGAGGTGGCCGGCGACAGCCGCATCCAGGACGCTTATCTCGGCAAACGGAAGGAATGATCCATGCAATTGTCGTATTTCCTTCAGCTTCTGCTGAACGGCACGGTGGCGGGGCTTGGCTATGCCCTGATCGCCATCGGCTGGACGATCCTTCTGGGTATGGCGCGGCTGGTGAACTTCGCCCATGGCACCATGTACATGCTGGCGGCGTTCGTCACCTGGTATCTGATGCGGATGCAGGGCTTCGAGTATCTGCCGGCGATCCTCGTGTCCTGTCTGGTCCTCGCCGTCCTCTGCATCGTCATGCAGCACATGATGGCGCGCCAGATCCAGACACAGGATCTGACCAGCATCATGATCATCACGCTGGGCATCAGCTATATCCTGACGGGGGCTGCCGGCCTGTTCTTCGGCGGCACGCCCCAGAACATCGCTTCTCCCTTGCGGGCGCTGCGCCTGACCGTCGGCGACGTCCGCCTGACCGGTCTCGACCTGACGATCATTCTGGTGACGCTGATCATCTATGCCGCCGTGTGGCTGGTCCTTCGGCGCTCGCGCATCGGCGCCGCCATGCGCGCCCTCGCCGAGGACGGCAAGCTGGCACAGCTTTACGGGATCAACCCGGCGCTCCTGCTCGGCGGCATCTTCGCCTTCGAGGGGGCCAGTGTGGCTCTTGCGGCGGGGCTGATCGCGCCGCGGGCGCCGATCCTGACCACGATGGGTTTTCAGGAGGTGATCCTGACCTTCGTGATCGTGGTCATCGGCGGGATCGGCTCGGTTCCCGGCGCGCTTGTCGCCGGTCTGGCGATCGGCATCTTCATTTCATTCTTCAGCGCGCTCGTGTCCTCCGCCTTCGCGCTGTCGGCGGTTTTCGCAACGCTGCTGGTGTTTCTCGTGGCGCGCCCGTCCGGTTTTGGCAAAGGAATCTGATCGATGCGGGAGACGACCTTATCCACTTCGGGAGGCATCATGCCGAAATCCCTTCCCCTGTCACACCTTTTTCTCGCCCTCGCGCTGATCGGCTTTTTCCTCGTTCCCTATGCCTGGTCCGACAGCCGGGTGATCGTGGGCTACTGCGTGCTGACGGCCATCCTCGCGATCATGAGCTACGGCGTGGACATGATCACGTCGGATCTGGGCGAGGTCAGCCTTGGCCAGGCGCTCTTTCTGGCCGCCGGCACCTATGGCGTTGGCATCGGCACGACGCGCCTCGGCCTTTCGCCCGTCGCCACGCTGGCGCTGTCGATCGTCGTGGCGCTGGCGCTGGGCGCCGTGCTCGGGTTCATCACGCTGCGCGTGCGGGAGTTCATGTTCTCGCTGGTCACCTATTGCGCTGCCGTCGTGGCGCACGAGGTGGCCTACAATCTGGAGTTCCTCGGCGCTTCGGAGGGCATCCTCGGCATTCCCTCGATGGAACTGACGCTGGGGCCATTCAGCTATGTCGCCGACACCAACCTGCGGCTGTGGCCGATCGTCTTTCTGATGTTGCTGCTGGTGCTGGGCCTCATGGCGCTGTTCCGCCGGTCGACCTTGGGAGCGGAGGCGCTGATGTCGCATCTCAATCCCGATCTCGCCGAAAGCCTCGGCGTCAACCTGCGCCGTACGCGGCTGAAGGTCTTCCTCCTTTCGGCGCCGGTCACGGCGGTCGGCGGCTGGCTTTACGCCTATCAGCGCAACTACGTCGGTCCCGACGTGTTCGAGCCCTATTTCATCATGCTCTTCCTCAGCGCGGTGATACTGCTCGGAAAGCGCCTGCTGCTGGGGCCTCTCATCGGCGTGGCGCTGATCCTGTTCCAGGAGCGGTTTCTGTCTCTCGGGGGCGATGGCAACAAGGTTTTCCTCGGTGCGCTTCTGGTCGTGATGCTTCTGGCGCTGCCGCGCGGAGCACTTTCTCTCTTCAGGAAATGACAGGCAGGACAAATGGCACGCTATACTGACAAGCTGGCGCTGATTTCCGGCGGGCGCGGCGCGTTCGGACAGGCCATCGCCAGGCAATTGCGCACGGAGGGGGCGCGGGTCGTGCTGGCCGATATCGCCTACGAGGGCCTGTCGCTGACCCCGGGCGCGGAGGGCGACGAGATCCGGCTGGACGTGACCGACGAAGCCAGTTGGGACAGGATCGTGGCGGAAGTGGAGGATCGGCGCGGCCGCATCGACCTTTTCGTGAACGGTGCGGGTGTGATCTGTCCCGAAAGCTACGCCTTCGAGGATTTTCCCTACGACGACTGGCGCCGGCTGTTCGAGATCAACACGCATGGCACTTTCCTGGGCACCCGCGCCGCCATCCGGCACATGAAGACGCACGGGGGCGGGGCGGTGGTCAACATCGGCTCGGTGGCGGGCTATGTCGGCTCGGCGGATGCCGCCGCCTACGGTCCCAGCAAGGCCGCCGTCTCGAACACCAGCAAGCAGGCGGCGCTTTCCGCCGCGCTGTCGGGCCATAACGTGCGGGTGAACACGGTCCATCCGGGCTTCGTCTGGACCTCGCTGATCGAGGGAAAGATGCTGCGGATCTATCGCGATGCGGAGACAGCGCAGCGCGCCATCGCCGCTCAGTTGCCGCTGGGCCGCCTGGCCCGGCCCGAGGACGTGGCCTATGCCGTTGCCTTCCTCGGCTCCCATGAGGCGGAGTCGATCACCGGCGCGGATCTGGTGATCGATGCGGGGCGGCTGCTGAAATGACGATGCCCGTTGTCGATTGCGACCTGCTGGTGATCGGCAGCGGAGCCGGCGGAATGTCGGCCGCGCTGTCGGCGGCGGCGGGTGGCGCGCGGGTGCTGGTGGTCGAGAAAGCCAGCGTCTTCGGCGGCACCACGGCCGTTTCCGGCGGCGTGATGTGGGTGCCGGCCAACCACGTCGCGCGGCGGGAAGGTGTCGAGGACGATGCCGACCTCGCGCGCGCCTATCTGCGCGCCCTTCTCGGGGATCGTTACGACCCGCCCTTCATCGACGCCTATCTCGCAACCGCGCCGGACATGCTGCGCTTCCTGGAGGAGGAACTGCGCCTGCCGCTGACGACGGAGATAGGCACCCCGGATTACCGTTCGGATCTGCCGGGTGCGCTGGCGCGGGGACGCAGCGTTCAGGTGGCCGGCCTGTCGGGCACCGCGCTCGGCCGCGATCTCCGGCATCTGCGTCCGCCGCTGGAGGAGATGACGCTTTTCGGCCTTCAGATCGGTTCCGGCATCAATCTGGACGATCTTTACGCCTTCGGCCGCAAGCTGGGGCCGAGCCTGCGGGTGGTCCGGATGCTCGCATGGAACCGCATGCAGGCTGTGCTTCACGGCCGCCCGACGCGACTGGCCAATGGCAATGCGCTGGTGGCGCGGCTGTGGCTGGCGCTGCGCCGGTTCGACGTGCCCCTGTGGCTCGGCGCGCCCGCGCTTCGCCTGACGGGCGACGGCGCGCGCGTGGACGGTGCGATCGTCAGCCGCGGCGGGCGGCTGCACCGCATACGCGCGTCGAAAGGCGTCATCCTTGCAAGCGGCGGCATCTCGCACGACGTCGAGGCCCGCCAGCGCCTGTATGGCCATCCGGCGGGAGCGGAAGCGCATTTCTCGCTGACCGCACCCGGCAACCGGGGCGACGGCGCCCGCATGGCGGCTGCGTTCGGCGGTCATGTCAGCGGCGATGTCTCGGACGGCGGCGGCTGGATGCCGGTCTCGAAAGTGCCGCGCCGCGACGGTGGCTGGGGCCTGTTCCTGCACTCGCTGAATCAGGGCAAGCCGGGCTTTATCGCCGTTACCCGGGAGGGCCGGCGCTTCGTCGATGAAAGCCTGTCGTATCACGATTTCGTCCGCGCGATGGTGGCGGCCGATCCCTCGCCGGATCAGAAAGGCTGCTGGCTCATCTGCGATGACCGGGCCTTCAAAAAATATGGCATCGGCTTCGTCAAGCCGATCCTGCCGGCCGGCTGGCTGGAGTCGAAGGGATATGTGCATCGCGCGGGCGGCATTGCCGCGTTGGCGCGATCGATCGGCGCCGATCCCGTCATGCTGGAACGGACGATCCGGGAGTACAATGGCGCGGCCGGGCAGGGGCTCGACCCCGTGTTCGGGAAGGGAAGCCATGCCTATGGCCGCTACCTGGGCGACCCCATGCATCGCCCCAACCCCAATGTCGCTCCTCTCGACAAGGCGCCCTGGCGCGCCGTCTTTGTTCATCCGGGCGATATCGGCATGTTCGCCGGGCTTGCGGTCAGCCCGCGCGCCGAGGTGCTGGATGGCGAAGGGCGCCCGGTCCCCGGTCTGCGCGCCGTGGGCAATGACATGCTGTCGGTCTTCCGGGGCAGCTATCCCGGCGGCGGCTCGCTGATCGGCCCGGCCATGACCTTCGGCTATCTCGCCGGCAAGGAGATGGCGGGATAAGCGCCGTTCATTCCTGCTGAAGATCGGGATGAGCGTCGCACTTGCGTCCGATCGCGGCGGCGCTTTCGCGCGCCGGGCTGAGGAAGCGCCGCACCGCTTCCTCAACCGACAGCGCGGATGAGAACCACACCACGGTCAGCACCACCTGTAGCCGGTCGCGTGCGAAGATCGGCACGGACAGCGAGCTGGTTTCCTTGTAGATCTCGCCGCAGCGCAGGCCATAGCCTTGTTTCACGGTCTGCGCGATCATCCGGTTGACCGTGGTTTCATCGAAGCCTGATTTCTCCGTGGCGGTCAAGTGAGCGAGAATTTCCTCCCGCTCCGTCGGAGAGCAAAAGGCCAGCCACGCCCGGCCGCTCGATGTCTCCAGCATGGAAAGCGTCGTGCCGACAATTCCTCCAATGATCGAGAACGGACTGAAACGATGGGTCGATTCCCGCACGATCATCCGATAATTCTGGAATGCCATGAGGTCCACGGGCCACAGGATTTCCCGGCCCAGCCGCTCGATCTCGGGGATCGCGCATTCGCGCACCCATGCCTCGTCGTTGTATCCGTCCGAAAGCGTGCGGCACCGATGGGTCAGCCGCCAGCTTCCGGTCGAGGCGCTGCGCTCGATGAATCCCATGTCCTCCAGGGTTTCCATGATGCGGATGACCGTCGGGCGCGGAATGCCGAGCTGGCGCGAAAGCTGCGCCGCCGTGGCCTCCTTCGAGTGGGAAATGGCCTGCATGACAAGCAGCCCGCGCTGGAGCGCGCGCACCGGCTCATAGCTGCGGCGAGGCGAACTGCCAGTCATGGGGCCTCCGTATCGGTTGGGAACACGTCCTGGTCCGGGAATGCGCACCGGACCGCCGTTGCCTTAGCATACGTCAGGCGCGGCGGCCTGTGGAAGCGTCGGTGCGTTTTTCCCGGACCGGGTTTCCGATCCCGGCTGGCAATGGCTGACGGCCGAATTTCCGGCGCCGGTCGGGGACCGGCGCCGACGGCGTCAGGCGTTGCTGACAACCGGCTCTTTTTCCCGGAACGTCAGGATCAGTCCGACGGTCGCGATGGCCGACACGACCATGGCTCCGGCAAACAGCTTGTAGACATCGACCGGCGTCCAGCTTCCGGCCAGTATGAAGCCGGTGACGATCGGCCCCAGAATGGCGAAGCCGCGGCCGACGCCGATCATCAGGCCCACGCCGGTGCCGCGCAGCATGGTTGGATAGATGGAGGGGCTGATGGCGAAATAGGCCGCGAGACCGCCATTCGCGCACATGCCGACCGCCACGGCGATCACCATGGCCACCGAGACGTTCGTCACGTTGACGGCGTAGAGATAGAAGGCGATGCCGCCGAGGCCGATCAGCAGTGCGGTTGCGGTTCTGGGATGCAGCCACAGGGTGAGCAGGCCGAAAATCAGTGCGCCCGCCACGCCGCCATACTGGATCAGCATCGCAACCTGAATTCCCAGATGCTGGTCGCCCGTCATGTCGGCCATGATCTTGGCGGTCCAGGTATTGGCGAAGTAAAACGAGGCGCTGAGGCACGCGAAGCCGACCCACAGCAGCAACGTGCGCGGCAAAAGCTCGCCCCGGAACAGGTCGGCCAGTCGCCGTTGCCCGGTCCTGTCCGTGGAGGGCTCGGGCAGCTTCGAGGCTCCCGCAAATCCGAGCCGGCGCGCGATGCGATTGTAGCGCGTGAGGGCATCGGCCGGCCGCTTGTGGACCAGATAGTCGATGGACTCGGGCAGAAGCACGAGCGCGAACAGCATGACCGCAAAGCTCAGCACGCCGCCGAACAGGAAGGTCGCGCGCCAGCCATAGGCGTCGATCAGCGGCGAAATCGCGTAGCCCGCCAGCGCGGAACCGAGCGGAAGGCCGATGCCGTACAGGCCCATCACCAGCCCGCGCCGCTTGTCGGAGCAGTATTCGGAGACGATCACGTTCAGGCTCGGCACCAGCGCGCCGATGAACAGCCCGGCGATCAGCCGGATGATGACCAGTTGCCACAATCCCTGCGCCAGCCCCGACAGCACCATGGTCACGGTGATTGCGCCCAGGCACGCCAGAATGTGCTGCCGCCGGCCGACACGGTCCGCCAGAGGCGCCAGAAACAGCGCCCCGAGCGCCATGCCCGCAATGCCGGCGCTGAGAAGATAGCCCACCTGCGAGTTGGGCAACTGCCAGTCCCTGGCGATGGCCGACATGGAAAATGGCATTGCGACGACTTCGTATCCGTCGACCATGGCGATCACGATACACAGCATGACGATGCCGATCTGTGGCAGACGCATCGGCCCCTGTTTCAGGGTGTCGATCATATTCATGACTGTTTTTTCCTCCCAGCGGATTTGTGTCTGGTGACGCGCTTCCGTGCGGCAGCTCATGTGTCCGCTTGGAAGTCGCGATCCGGCACGTATGATTCTTCACCGCGCGGCCACTTTTATCGGGATGCCCGCGATCTCCGCCAGAAACGGCAAATCACTGTGCGGCGAAATCGCGGGATCGAAAGTGTCCGCCTGACGGACAGAATTGCGTGCGCTGCTGATTTGCCGCGTCGGTTCGTGCAGAAAACGGCCATGAGAACCGGAATTTTCGCATGCTGGTGTGGGGCAGGGCGGCAAGCGGATCAACCGGACAATAACATGGGAGGGTGCCATGGCTATCATTGCACTGGGTTATCTCGGCGTGCGCTCAGACCGGCTGGATGACTGGTCCGATTTTGCCGGCCGTCTTTTGGGAATGCAGAAAATCGACCGTGGCGGCAAGGCGCTGGCCTTTCGCATGGACGACCGTGTCCAGCGGCTGCTTGTCTCGGACGAGCCGGGCGAGACGCTGGCGTTTCTGGGGTTCGAGGTCGAGCACAAGAGCGACCTTCAATTCTATGCCGCGCGGGTCGAGGCCGCCGGAATCAAGGTTCACCCTGCTGCGCCCGGTCTGGCGGACAGGCGGTTCGTGGGCGATCTGGTCTGGTTCCTCGATCCGATGGGCAACCGCGTGGAGCTGTTTCATGCGCCGATGATCGCCAGCGATCCGTTCGTGCCCGGGCGCCCCATCGACGGCTTCAGGACCGGCCCGCTCGGCATGGGCCATGCGGTTCTGCATGTGCAGGACATCGAGGTGATGATGCCGTTCTACCGCGACGTGCTGGATTTCCACGTCTCGGATTACGGGTTGCAGCCTTATGGGTTGTATTTCTTCCATCTGAACGAACGCCACCATTCCTTCGCCATGGTCGGTTCGGGACAGCAGGGTTTCCATCACTTCATGGTCGAGTTCCAGAACCTCGACGATGTCGGGCAGGGCTACGACATCGCCCAGCAGCAGGAGGGGCGGGTCGCCTATACGCTGGGGCGGCACACCAACGATTACATGACCAGTTTCTACGCCAACTCGCCGTCGGGTTTCTTCGTCGAGAACGGCTGGGGCGGGCGGCTGATAGATCCCGCCACCTGGGAGCCGCACGAAACCCATGACGGTCCCAGCTTCTGGGGGCACGAGCGCCTGTATCTGACCGAGGAGGGTGGGCGCAAGCGGCTGCGCGACATGCGCCTCGACGCCGCGGCGCGCGGGCGCCGTTCGCCGCCGGTGCCGGATTGCCCCTGGCTTTACAACGAAATCGCAAAAACGGGGAAATGACGATGGAACAATACGACGTCGCCATCGTGGGTTACGGTCCCACGGGGGCCACGCTTGCGCATCTTCTGGGCCAATGCGGACTGAGCGTTCTGGTGCTGGAGCGCGAAGGCGCTGCCTATCACTTGCCGCGTGCCGTGCATTTCGACGCCGAGGTGATGCGGGTGTTCCAGTGGATCGGCATCGCCGACGCCATGCAGGAGCTGACGTGCCTGCATCCGGGCATGCGCTTCGTTGGGCCGGACGGCGCGCTGCTGCTCGACTGGCCTCGCCCGCAGGGAACCGGGCCGCAGGGCTGGCGGGCGAATTACCGCTTTCACCAGCCCGATCTCGAACGGCTGCTCCGCGATGCGATGGAAAGCCGGCCGGAAGTCACCGTGCGCACCCGCTGCGATCTGTTCATGGTCGAGCAGGATGACGCCGGCGTCACCCTGCGCTATGAGGATATGAGCCGCGGCAAGGTGGAGCGGGCGCGTGCCCGTTATGTCGTCGGCTGCGACGGAGCGCGCTCGCTGATCCGCCGGTTTATCGAATCCGGGATGGAGGATTACGGCTTCCATGAGCGCTGGCTGGTGATCGACGTGATCCTGAATGGCGACAAGCCGGAACTGGGCGATCATTCGATCCAGTATTGCGTGCCGGAGCGTCCTTCGACCTATGTGCGCACGCCGGGCCGCCGTCGCCGCTGGGAGATCACCGTTCTGCCTGACGAAACCACCGCCGAGATGACCCGTCCCGAAAAGGTCTGGGACATGCTCTCGCCGTGGTTGAAGCCCGACGAGGCCGAGCTGGAGCGCGCGGCGGTCTATGTGTTTCACTCGCTGGTTGCCGAGGACTGGCGCAAGGGGCGCCTGCTGCTGGCGGGAGACGCCTGCCACCAGACCCCGCCCTTCATGGGGCAGGGCATGTGCGCGGGCGTCCGCGATGTCGCCAATCTCTACTGGAAGCTGGCGCTGGTCTGCAAGGGCGCGGTCACCGGCGATGCGGCCGAAAGGCTGCTCGACACCTACGAAAGCGAGCGCAAGCCCAATGCCCGCGAATACATCCAGACGGCGGTGCGGCTCGGCGGCCTGATCAACACCTGCGGAACCGAGGCGGCCCTGCGCGCCGCGTTGCCCGGCAACCGTGGCTCGGCCAAGATGGAGAGCATCGCGCCGCCGATCGGCCCGGGGCTTGGCGTAGGCGATGTCGCGGGCCGGCTCTTCGGCCAGCCGCGGCTGGCGGATGGACGGCTGATGGACGAGGTCTATCGCCACCGGTGGGTTGTGGTGGCGGATGCCGCGCTCGCCGCCGGAGTGGAATTGCCGCCCGGTATCGGCCTCGTCACCACCGAAAACTCGGCCGACGCCGCCGAACATCTGGAGCGCCTTGCAACGCGGGCCGTGCTGCTGCGCCCCGATCGCCATACGCTCGGCGGAGCCGACACCGCTACCGAACTGGCGGCGCTGCTCGAACGCGCGCTTCCCGATCCTGTCAAATCTCAAGAACCGGAGATGGTCTGACCATGAAACTTTCTTCCTTCACGAAGGATGGCCGCGCAAGTTGGGGCCTCGTCACCGAAAACGGTATCGTCGATCTGGGCAAGCGCGGGCTGGCGCCCACCTTGCGCGACTTCCTGGCCCAGGGCGACCTCGCGCCGGCCGCCGCCCTTGCCGACAGCAAGGCGGATTACGCCTTTGACGATGTAACGCACGCGCCGGTGATTCCGAACCCCGACAAGATCATCTGCGTCGGGCTGAACTATCACGACCACATTCAGGAAACCGGGCGTGAGGAAACGCCGAACCCGGTCCTTTTCGCCCGCTATGCGGGCAGCCAGATCGGTCACGGCCAGCCGCTGATCAAGCCGCTGGAATCCGACCAGTTCGACTACGAGGGCGAGCTGGCCGTCGTCATCGGCAAGGAAGGCCGCCGCATCCCGGAAGCGGAGGCGCTGAACTATGTCGCCGGATATGCCTGCTACAATGACGGTTCGATCCGCGACTGGCAGAAGCACACGCACCAGTTCATGCCCGGCAAGACTTTCGCGGGCACCGGCGCGTTCGGCCCGTGGCTGGTGACGGCGGACGAAATCCCCGATCCATCGAAGCTCCATCTCCAGACGCGGTTGAACGGCGAGATCGTTCAGGATACCGAACTCACCTTGCTGATCGCCTCGGTGCCGCGATTGATCGCCTATTGCTCGACCATCCTGCCGCTGCTTCCCGGCGACGTCATCGTTTCGGGAACGCCCGGCGGCGTGGGTGCGCGCCGCAATCCGCCCCTGTGGCTGCGCGACGGCGATGTCAGCGAAGTCGAGATCTCGAACATCGGCACTCTTTCGAATAAGGTGAAGGCCGAGGCCTGAAGCCCGAGAAGCGCTTGTATCTCATGCAACCCGGACCGCCATGACGGCGAGCGAAAAACAGGACCGAAAATCCGAGACCGTGCGCGCATTGACGCGCGGCCTCGCAATCCTGCGCCATGTCAACGCTGTCGGCGAGGCCCGGCCCGGCGAGATCGCCAATGCACTGAGCATCCCGCGTTCCAGCGTCTATCGTTTGTTGCAAACGCTGGAAGAGGCCGGCTATGTTGCCTTTTCCGCCAGCGCCAACCTTGTGCGCGTGACCCGGCTCGCGGCCTCGCTGGGCGACGGATCGGCCCTGAGTTCCCAGATTTGCCAGATCGCTGCGCCGCTGCTGGCGGAATATGCCGCGCAACTGGTCTGGCCGCTTGATCTGACCGTTCACCACAGCGCTGCGATGGTCGTTCAGGAAACGACGCATGGCCGCTCGCCGCTGTCCATCGACCGGGCGATGATCGGTTCGCGCCTGCCGATGCTGCGGACGTCCGCGGGCAGGGCTTATCTGACCTTCTGCGACCAGGCCCAGCGTGAGCTGATCCTGACGCATATCCGGCGTCTGGGCGAGCCGGCCGACGACCCCTTTCTCGAACCGCTATGGCTGGCGCGGATGATGTACGAAACGCGCGAGCGCCGCGTCGCGCTGCGCGATGCGGGGGAGTTTCGTCCGCATACGGCGTCGCTGGCCGCGCCGATCATCGCGGCCGACGGTATCGTCGGTTGCATTTCGATGATCTGGATACGAAGCGCCCTGAACACGCGCGATGCCATCGAAAGCTATGCTACTCCTCTGAGGGAACTAGCCAGCCGGATCGTTGCGGCACTTCCCGCCCGTCCACATGCGGTACTAGGCACACCATGATGTGGCGCAGGTGGCGAGGCATGTGGCCCAGCGAAGGGATCATGCCGGGCACTCCATTCACCTCAGCCAGGAGCAGTGGCCAAATATCACACGCATCTCTTCTCCTTGAAACTGTGCGAGCCCACCCCCGAGTTGTCTGTTGCTTTCGCGAGGGCACTAGTGGTTTAGGATAGCGGTGTCAAATTGCTGCCTCCAATGAATGTCTGCATCGGTGACTGCAAGCCCCCGCGACAGAAAATAACACTCTAAAACAACAGTTTAGCGGGATTTTTGTTGTCTATGCGACATGCAAGATTCTTGCTGTGGAAGAGCGCGACCGACAAGGGCCGCATGGATTAGCCATCTGTAGCTATTTATGGCTATAAGTAGCTACAAGAGGTGATTCATGGCGAAAAAAGAATGGCATTTTCCGCGTAGCGCGTTTGCGGCGAGCGTCTATGGCGTCCTCGTTGAAAGCCCGGCCTCCGCGGTCAGCCTCTTCGGGCCGCGCCGAACGGGCAAGACGGAGTTCCTTCAGCAGGATCTGGCGCCGCTGGCGGAGGGCAGGAAGCACCGCGTCGTGTATGTCAGCCTGTGGCAGACGGTCCAAGCGCCGATGGCGAGCCTTCTCTATGCTTTTGACAGCGCCTTGCGCGGCGGCAGTCTGACCGACCGGATCAAAGACACCGCGCGCAGACTGGCGCCGAAGTTCAAGCTCAAGGCGCCAGGAACCGGCGCAGAGATCGAAATCGATGTGGGTGCGTTGCGCGGCAAGCCGCAGGACAATCATCTCCTTTTGCTCGATCAGTATTGCGAACGCCTTGCGGATGAAAAACACCCGACCATTCTGCTGTTCGATGAGTTTCAAGAACTGGCGCGCAGCGAGAACAGCGCTCCGATCGTTGCAGCCTTGCGAACCAGCCTGGACAAGCGCCATGGCAGTCTGTTGTCGGTTTTCACCGGCTCATCGCAGGAAGGGCTGAGAAAGGTTTTCAGCGCCAAAGATGCGCCATTCTATCGTTTCGCTACGCAAATGACCTTGCCGGAGCTGGACGAGGAATTCATCGATCATCAACTGGCTGTCTTCAAAAGCAAGGCAAAGCGTAAGATCGAAAGGACTGATGCGCTGGCGGTCTTCGACAAGATTCAGCGAAACCCGCTTTTCTTTCAGCAATGGCTCATCGCGCTGATGGTCCATTCGGAGCTGACTCCGGCTACCGCAATCGATCATGTCCTTGCAGACATTGGGGTGCAGTTTGACTTCGACAGGATCTGGAGGGGCCTGAGCGGGTTACAGCGCGCGGTTCTCAGACTTCTGGTCGAGCAAACAGAGCAGATCTACGCGGAAGCGTCGACCGCACGCATGGCGAGCCTGACGGGAAAGTCTGCCCCGTCGAACGCAGCGGTCCAAACAGCGATCAGGCGCCTCTCCCGTCTGGGCATGGCGGAAAAATGGGAGAACACCTGGCGACTGAACGACACCCTGCTCGAAGTATGGGTTCGGGGGCGGCCGGACACCGACTTCAAGGACGGGAGATAGCCACAATTAGCCAAGGATGGCTATAGCGTTGCATGTGGAAGAGGTGAGCCTGTCAGGCCGGAAGGCTGGATACAGTCTGCGGCACATCGGCGTGGTCCCTATGAGGCTCAGGCCTCATTGATTAAGATAGAATGTGACGGTTGCTGCGATGCAGATGGTCGAAAAGAAGGCGTGGTCGTATCGTGTTGCGATGCGCCTCCAGTCCTTGAGTCTGCCGAACATGTTCTCGATCCTGTGGCGCTGGCGATAGAGCCTCTTGTCGTAAGGCAGCGGCTGCTTTCGGGTTCTGTTTGACGGAATGCACGGCTCTATGCCCCTTTCGATGAGGGCTTGTCTGAACCAGTTGCTGTCGTAGCCTTTGTCGGCGATCAGGTTGGCCGCAGGTGGCAGGACAGCAGGCATGAGGCAGAGCCCCCTTGTGGTCACTCATCTGGCCTTCGCTCAGGAGCAGAGACGAGCGGTCGTCCCTTCTCGTCGCAGACAGCATGCAGCTTCGAGTTCAGCCCGCCTTTGGTTCGCCCGATACGACGGGGAACATCCCCTTTTGAAGAAGGTTCGCCGCCGTGCGGTGGGCCTTCAGATGCGTGGCATCGATCATGATGCGTTCAGGTTTGGGCCTTCGCCGGCGAGGCTGGCGAAGATGCGGTCGAACACACCCTGCCGGCTCCAGCGGATGAAGCGGTTGTAGAGCGTCTTGTGCGGACCGTAGTCCTTCGGCGCGTCCTTCCACTGCAAACCGTTCCTGATCACGTAGACGATGCCACTGACCAGGCGCCAATCATCGACGCGCGCAACACCATGCGGCAGCGGGAAAAACGGCGATATCTGCCCCATTTGGCGCTCGCTCAGCAAAAACAGATCACCCATCACAACCTCCTCAATGGAGACTGTCAATCACATCTCAAGTCATATTAATAGCTCATCATCCTAGCTCTGGATCAAGGCGTCGCGACCAAGACGCATGTGCTGAACCTGCTGCATCTTCTGATCGATGGGAAGACGACTGACGGCTCTGACATTGACACGCCACAGGCACTGACCTTGCTGCCTGAACCCAAGGCCAATGTGGAACGCTACAATGGTTTGCGGGTCCGGATCGTGGGAGGTCGCCATGCGTCATGATCCCGCCAGCGCCGCCGTCGTCATCATGCTGCGTAGCCTGAAGATGTATGGCATGGCCCAAGCGGTCACGGACCTGATCGAGCAAGGCGCTCCAGTCTTCGATGCGGCCGTGCCGATCCTGTCCCAGTTGCTAAAAGCCGAGATGGCTGAGCGCGAGGTCCGCTCGATAGCCTATCATATGAAGGCTGCGCGCTTCCCCGCCTACAAGGATATCTAAGGCTACGATTTCGCCGCCAGCGAGATAAAAGAGGCGACGGTTCGCCAACTGCATCGATGCGAGTTCATGAACGGAGCGCAGAACATTGTCCTCGTCGGCGGGCCGGGCACAGGCAAAACATACGTCGAGACCGCCCTCGGCGTCCAGGCTATCGAGCATCACTGCCGAAAAGTCCGCTTCTTCTCGACCATCGAATTGGTCAATACGCTCGAGCAGGAGACAGCCGCCGGCTGGCAACCCGCGATGACAAAACCGCAGACAGTTTCCTCGGCTTCGTCGATGTCGCCTGCATCAGGCTATGGCTCTGCCATTTGTCAACATGACCTAATCCCTTCTGGCATGCTTGTTTCCAGATGTCGTAAGTGGGGAGAGTGATACGTCGCTGGTATAATTCTCGCGCATGAAATTGATGAAGTTATCCTGGAACTGGCGCGTATGGGCGTGGGCCAGCTGATCGGCCAGGTCGACATCCTTCGCGCGGATTGCTTCAAACATCTGATTGTGTTCATCCGTCAGAAGATAACTATCCTGTGTTCTCTCAATATACTCAAAATGAAGATGCAGCATGCGCTGGCCTTGATTGAGTAAGCGCTCATAAAATGATGTAAAGTAGGGGTTCTTTCCGGCTTTGGCGATGGCAAGATGGAATTGCTTGTTGGCTTCTGACATCTCCAGATAGTCGTTGGCTTGAACGGCAGCCTCGAAGGACTGCTGACGGCTGGCGATCTGCTTCAGGTCCGCCGCTGTGCGCAAGGCTGCTGCCAGACGCGTGGTCATTCGCTGGGCAATATCCAGCGCCTCGACATATTTGGGAAAAGTCCTGACCTCGATAGGCGCAACAATGGTGCTGCGGTTCGACAGCGTTACGACAAGCTCTTCCCCCGCAAGCCGGATCAATGCTTCCCGCACGGGCGAGCGTGACATGCCGAAACGCTCTGCCAGCGTATTTTCATCCAGCAGTTGCCCCGGCTGAAGCGTCAGCGTCAGAATTTCATTGCGCAGGGTTTCATAGACTGTTCTCCAGCCAGACCCCTTCACCTGTCTCTTATCCATCCCGTTCGACCTATCTCACGCCGTTTTCAAGCGAATCCATAGCGCGTGAAATTCACGATGTCGACAATCAACTTTCCGCTTGACACGGATGATCTGTTGCCGCCAAACTCTCTACGGTCGACACTGTGACGACACAAAATCAATAAAGGCAATAAGCCGGGGATAAAACGAGCCATTCAAGATGGCTTTATTTCGGGAGAGAGTCATATGTTTGCTAAAACTTTCGCGCCCGCAATGTGTGCGGCGTCTGCCTTGGCGCTCGTCGCCGGGCTCTCCATGACTTCAGCAGCGGCGCAAACTGGCGATGGTTTCTGGCAGGGTGTCCAGAAAGCGGGCACACTGCGCTGCGGCGCAGCCATCGATCAGCCTTATGTCATGCGTAACCCGGCGACGGGTGAGTATTCGGGGTTTTTTGCGGATTTATGCCGTGAATTCGCTGAAGTCCTGAAGGTTAAGCCTGTATTCGTCGATACGACCTGGGACAATATCGTCGCAGGCCTTCAGGCTGGAAAATGGGACGTTTCCCTTGCCCTGAGCCGCACGCCGGCCCGCGCGATGGCCATCAACTTCTCTGCACCTGCGATGGAGTATCAAACCTCCTTCGTCTACAACAAGAACAATACGAAGATACCTGAAGGTCTGGTGTCTTTCGCGGATCTCGACAAAAAGGATCTGACGTTTGTCGTGATGTCCGGGACGTCTCAGGACAAGACTGTGTCCGAGGCGATCAAGAACGCTCGTATTCTTCGCCTGCCATCAACTGAAGAGACGCGTATGGCGCTTGTCTCGCGGCGGGCCGATGTACTCGTTGCTCCGTCAGATACCAATGCTATTTTTGCAGGCATCAATCCAGACTGGGCCGTGCTGTTCAATCCAACTCCGGCGCTGGCCGAATATGGCGTGGGCTTCGGCTTGCCGCGGCATCTGTCGTATTCAGATGTTCAAGTGGCGAATATCTTCATTGAGCAGCTTCGCGCTGCTGGCAAGGTTAAATCGTTCATAGACAAGGCAACGGCCGAAGTCATCGCCGGTCAGTAAAGCCAAGAGCGCGGCTGTTCTTGATGGCTGCCGCGCCTCCTTGCCGTCTATCGAGAGGCAGACATGGGAAATACTATGACAGTCGCGCCCGCGCAGGGCGACGGCAGTGCCCTGTTGTGCGTAAAAGGTCTTCGTATGGGCTATGGCCCGGTTGAAGTGCTCAAAGGTATGGACATCGAAATGAAACCCGGTGAGCGCGTCGTGCTGATCGGGCCAAGCGGCAGCGGCAAGAGCACGCTGCTTCGCGTCATGATGGGCCTTGAGCAGATCCAGCACGGTCAGATTACATTCGGAGGCGACCCTTATATTACTGCTGATAAGGGGAAGACGAAGATCGATATTGGTGTTCGCAAGAAAATCGGTATGGTCTTCCAGCATTACACGTTGTTCCCTCATCTCAGTGTATTGGGGAACCTGATCCTTGCGCCGTGCAAGGTGGCCGGCGAAAGCCGTTCATCCGCCTCCGAGCGCGCGCGGGCTCTTCTTGAGCGCCTTGGACTGTCGCACCGCGTCGATGCATACCCGGCGCAGCTTTCCGGCGGGCAAAAACAACGTGTCGCCATTGCCCGCGCACTCATGCTCGATCCCAAGCTCATGCTTTTCGACGAGGTGACATCGGCGCTCGATCCTGAATTGGTTGCCGAGGTCGAACAGGTCATTCTGCAGCTTGCGGCCCAGAATATGCCGATGATGATCGTCACGCACGATATGTGGTTCGCCAAGAATATCGCGTCGCGCGTTATCTTTGCCGCCGAAGGCAGGATCATCGAAGACGGCCCGCCGGAGCAGGTGCTGGGCAACCCGCGCGAGGAACGCACACGAGAATTCCTTGAACGCGTTTTCCATATCAAGACTTGAGGGGCGCGATGAACTACACGTTCGATCTCGGCGCTGTGACGCGCAACTTCGATGTCTTGCTGCAAGGGCTTTCGCTAACCCTGCAACTGACAATAGCTGCTAATATAGTCGGGCTGATCCTTGGCTTTCTGCTTGCGTTGATGCTTGTCAGCCGGTTTGCACTGGTGCGGGGACCAGCAACGGCATTTGTCGAGTTTTTCCGCTGTACGCCGGCGTTGATCCAGATCGTCTGGTTCTTTTACTGCGTGCCGATGCTGTTCAACGTATTTATCGGCTCGATAACAATGGCCGTGCTGGCGCTTGGCCTGAACCTTGCCGCCTTCAACGCCGAGGCTTATCGGGCAGCCATTCAGGCCGTGCCTCGCGAGCATGAAGATGCAGGGATAGCGCTTGGTCTCTCGCCATTGCAGCGTGTTCTTTACATCATTCTGCCATCGGCCATCAGAGCTTCTGTACCGGTCTTGCTGACGAATGGCATCGGAATATTGCAGCAAAGCGCGCTTGTTTCCATCGTTGCTGTTCCGGATCTGATGTACGAGGCCAAAACCCTTGCAACCGAGACATATCGCCCGATCGAAACCTTTACGATCGTCGCGCTGATGTATTTCGCCATCTCCCTCCCGGTCAGTCAGCTCGTCGGCTGGCTGGAGCGGCGCAGGCCCGCGTGACCCGGAGGAACAGCCATGATGTCCTATGATTTCAGTGTCGTTCTGCGCTTCTCCGATGCGCTGACACTTGGCCTGGTGATGACGCTCAAGCTGACGGTGTTGTCAATCCTGATCGGCTCGGTGATCGGCTTTGCGGTGGCGCTTGCGCGCACATCCAGCAACGGCGTACTGCGTTTTATCTGCGCGACCTATGTCGAATTCTTTCGCGGTACGCCGGTGCTCGTGCAGTTGTTCTGGATCTTCTTCTGCCTCCCGCTCATTCTGGGGGTGGAACTGTCAAACCTGGTCTCGGGCGTTATCGCGCTGTCGCTCTATATGGGCGCGGTCTCGTCCGAAACCTTTCGGGCCGCTCTCAGAACAGTCGGTCCCGAGCAGCATGATGCGGCGATTGCCCTCGGCCTGCCGAGCCATGTCGAGGTGACTTATGTGGTGTTGCCACAGGCGCTTCTGCGCGCCGCGCCGCCGCTGCTCTCCAACTCCGTCAGTCTGTTCAAAGAAAGCGCGCTCGTTTCCGCTGTCGGTCTGGCTGATCTCATGTTCGTTGGCCAGAACATCTCGAACACCACCGGGCGACCCGTGGAAGTTCTGACGATCGTTGCTCTGATCTACTTCGTCATCGCTTTTCCCATCACCCGGGTGGTTACGGTTTTCGAGCGCCGAATGCTCAGAAAACTGAAAGCCTGATCTCTCTTTTCATAAAGGAAAGTACGATGAAACTTACAGGTATTCTTCCTGCGCTTGTCACGCCTTTCGACGCCGATGGTGCTATCGATTTCGCGGCTTTCAAGGCCTTGCTGACCGATCTTCGCGCCGCGGGCGTCTCCGGCTGGGTGCCTTGCGGGTCGTCGGGAGAGTACAACTTTCTCTCCGATGCCGAGCGCGATGCGGTTCTGCAATTCGTCAAGGATTTCGCCACTCCTGATGAAATCCTGATTGCGGGCACCAATGCGCCCCACACCGCCGGCGTCATCGCTAACACCCGGCGCGCGAAGGAAATTGGCTACGACACTGTTCTTCTGGCCACTCCATTCTATACCAAACCGACACAGGCCGAGTTGATCAAGCATTTCGAGACCGTTCTCGATGCTGTCGACGTCAATATCGTGCTCTACAACTATCCGGACAAGGACGGCGTTGAGCTTGGCTGGGAGGTGCTGGATGCGCTGGCGGATCATCCCCGTGTCATTGGCATCAAGGAAAGCTCGGGGTCGCTGCAGCGCGCTATCGGCATCTCCACGCGGTATAAGGATCGGCTCCAGCTTGTGTCCGGTTCGGACGATATCGCGCTGGATTTCATGATCTGGGGCGCCGATAGCTGGATCTGCGGGCCGTCCAATTTTCTGGGCAAGGCCGTTTGCGATCTGGACCGCACCTTCCGGTCCGGCGATCTGGTCAAGGCCAAGGCGCAGATGGCGATCCTCTATGCTGTTATGAACATTCTGGAATCCGGAAAGTTCGTGCAAAAGCTCAAATATGGTTGCGAGCTTCAGGGCACGCCTGTCGGCCAATGCCGCGCGCCGCTCGGGCCGCTGACCGACGAGGAAAAGGCGCAGTTCCGCACTGCCATGGAACCCATTCTGAGCTGGGCATGATTGATCGCGGCGGGCGGCAAAAGGTCGCCCGCCATCACCATAAAATGGGGAGAGGGTGATGGCGACTGTCATCATCGGCGCGGGTATCATCGGGACCGCCCTTGCATATGATCTGCAACGCCGTGGCCGTACTGTCGTGCTGGTGGACCGGCACGCACCGGGGCGCGGCGCGTCATATGGCAACATGGCATCGATAGCGGTGACCGAGTTCATGCCAGCGTCGAGGCCATCCATCTGGAAGCAGATACCCGGCTGGATGCTGGACCCGGAAGGTCCTGTCCGGGTGCGCCCGGCGTACATGCCCAAGCTTGCGCCGTGGTTCATGCGCTTCATCGCGGCGTCCCGGCCTGCAAAACTGCGGGTGCTTGAGGAGCAGGGAGCCGTGCTGTGCAAGCGCGTTCACGAGGATCTCGGCGCACTGCTGCGTGAAACTGGCCTTGAGGCGGAGCTGAGCGCGGAGGGTTGCCTGTCGCTCTATACCGATGAAGCGGAGTTCAGGGCAGATCGCGATCATATCGAAATTCTCGAACGTTTCGGTTTCGAGCACCGCGTCCTTACCGGCGCGCAGGCGCGTGAACTTGAACCTGATCTGTCGGAAAACATCGGCATGGCCGTGCTGTTTCCCGATAACCGCAGCCTGCGTGATCCTTATCGGCTTGTGCTGAAGTTGGCCGAGAAGTTCGTGGCGTTGGGCGGGCGTATCGAGCAAGGTGAAGTGGTCGGTTTCGAGCGCTCTGAGGCCATTCGGTCTGTTATTCTGAAGGACGGGCGCCGTCTTCCCGCCGATGAGGTGGTGATTGCTGCCGGCGCATTTTCGGGCCGGTTGTCGCGGATGCTTGGCGAACCGATACCGCTTGAAACCGAGCGAGGATATCACACGCAGATCATGTCTCCCGGCATTGCGATGCGCCATTCGATCATCTGGCCAGCTCGCGCCTTCATGGTGACGCCCACTGCGGGCGGAATCCGTGTCGGCGGCACGGTCGAGATGGCGGGGTTAGACAGTGCGCCCGATTACCGCCGCGCCAAGATCACTCTGAAACGCGCGCAGACGGCACTTCCGAAACTGAAAGCCGAAAACACAACCGAGTGGATGGGCCATCGTCCGGCGTTTCCGGATACGATACCCGTGATGTCGGCTTCGGCGAAAACACCCGGCGTCTTCTACGCCACGGGTCACGGCCATCTTGGGGTGACCTATGCGGCAACCACGGCGCGGCTGATGGGCGACCTGATAACCGGTGCGACGCCGCCGGTGGATATGACGCCCTACCGCGTCGATCGGTTCTGAGAGAAAGGCAAAGGCCTGTAATCCTTCGCCAAACGACGATTCAATTGCACCACTGCCGTTATCCTTAAAGATGATGACGGTGTGACAAGTATAACGAGAGGGAAACATGCAGACGAAACTTTACATCAATGGCGCATGGGTGGCCCCTGTCGAGGGCGGTACGTTGCCGGTGATCGACCCTGCCACCGAGGAGGTCTTTCATCATATTCCGGCTGCGACCGCGCCAGATGCCGATGCTGCGGTGCATGCCGCGCGGGCGGCGTTCGACACCGGGCCGTGGCCCCGCATGAGCGGCGCGGAACGTGCGACGGTTCTGCGCGCCATTGCGCAGGGCATCCGCGACAGACTGCCAGAACTTGCACGCATTGAAACACGCGACAACGGCAAACCGCTGCCGGAGTCCACCTGGGATCTGGAAGACGCCGCCGGCTGCTTCGATTTCTACGCCGGGCTCGCCGAGGAACTCGATGATGAGGTCGAAACGGTGAAGCTCGCCGATGCGCGCTTTGTTTCCAAAGCCGTTCGCGAGCCGATCGGTGTGGCGGCGGCGATCGTGCCATGGAACTATCCGCTGCTGATGGCCTCGTGGAAGGTTGCGCCCGCCCTTGCTGCCGGATGCACAATGATCCTCAAACCAGCGGAGACCACGTCGCTAACGGCGCTGGAGCTGGGCGCCATCGCGGAAGCCGCAGGACTGCCCGCCGGTGTGCTGAACATCCTCTCCGGCAAAGGATCGGTCGTTGGGCAGGCGCTGATCGAGCACCCGCAAGTGGACAAGCTGGCCTTCACCGGCTCGGGGCCGGTCGGCTCGCGCATCATGGCGGCGGCAGCTAAGGACATCAAGCGAGTCAGTCTTGAACTGGGCGGCAAGTCGCCGTTCATCGTGTTTGCGGACAGCGACATCGAAAAAGCCGTCGAATGGATCATGTTCGGCATTTTCTGGAATCAGGGGCAGGTGTGCTCGGCCACATCGCGTGTTCTGGTCGAAGCATCGCTTTATCCGCGTCTGTTGGAGCGGCTGGTGCAGGAGGCCAAAAAGATCCGTATAGGCAACGGGCTGGATGAGGGAACATTGCTGGGGCCGCTGGTCAACAAGTCGCAATACGAGGACGTGCTGCGCCACATCGATAAAGCCATTGAGCAGGGCGCCACAGTGGCCGCTGGCGGCCGCCGGCCGGAGGGATACGACAAGGGTTATTATCTGGAGCCGACAATCCTCACCGACATGGCGCTCGACTCCGACGCATGGGTCGAGGAAATCTTCGGCCCTGTGGTCTGCGTTCGCCCCTTCGAGGCAGAAGAAGAGGCAATCCGCCTCGCCAATGATTCCCGTTTTGGTCTCGCTGCTGCGGTGATGTCGGCGGATGAGACGCGGGCAGAGCGTGTCGCACGTGCCTTCCGCGCCGGGATCGTCTGGATCAACTGCTCGCAACCCACCTTCACCGAAGCGCCGTGGGGCGGCTACAAGCAATCCGGAATCGGGCGGGAGCTGGGACGCTGGGGGCTGGATAACTATCTGGAAACAAAACAGATTACCAACTTCATCAGCAACGAACCATGGGGTTGGTATCTGAAATGACGACCGCAAACAGCCTTGAAATTCTGCTGGTGCATTGTCAGGGCGAGAGCGGCAATGTGCTGGTCAGCGGCGCTCCGGAACTGCCGGGCGCCACTGTTCTTGAGAAAATGAATTTTCTCAACCACGTCGATAACAGCCTGCGCCTGTTTCTGACGCGCGAGCCAAGAGCGCAGGTTGTGCAGACCACCAACCTGCTGTTGCCGCCTAGCAGGCCAGATGCCGATGCCGGCTTCATCGTGCTCCAACCGGACATGGCGCATCCAATGTCCGGCTCCAATTGCATCTGCGTGGTCACGGCGCTTCTGGAAACCGGCCGTGTGAAGATGACGGAGCCTGAAACCATCGTGCGTCTCGACACCGCTGCCGGGCTTATCGTCGCCCGAGCGCGGTGCGTGGGTGGGCGCTGCATATCGGTCAGCCTCGACAACGTACCGGCTTTCGTCGTCAGCCTCGATGCGGCGATAGAGACCCCGAAATGGGGGACTATCCAGGCAGATATCGCCTTTGGCGGCGTCTTCTACGCGCAAATCGATGTGGATCAGGTGGGATTGCGCATCGTTCCGGAAGCCGCGCGGGCGCTTGCGGAAGCTGGCACCGAAATCAAGGCGCTGCTGAAAAACCAGATCGATGTCGAGCATCCGGACATTCCGAGCCTGAACGAAATAGCCTATGTCATGTTCCGTGAGCGGCATGATGACGGCACGATCACCACCTGCACGACGCTGAAACCCGGACGCGTCGATCGCTCGCCCTGCGGCACCGGCAGTTCCGCCAATCTCGCCATCCTTCACGCACGCGGGCAGTTGAAGACTGGCGACAAGCGGATTTCGCGCAGCATCATCGGCGGCACCTTTACTGCGGAGATGCTGGGTGAAACCACGGTTGGCGGCCGCCCCGCCGTTCTCCCGCGCATCACGGGGCAGGGGTATGTGTTCGGCCGGCAGGAGTTGCGCCTTGATCCGCACGATCCCTTTGCCACAGGCTTCGCGCTGTCGGACACCTGGGGTCCGCAGGTCGGTGAACTATGAGCCTTTCCGGTCAGACCATCCTCGTCACCGGCGCGACGGGGGCCATAGGGCAGGCCATCTGCCAAGCCTTGGTGAATGACGGCGCGCGGGTCGTCATTCATTACGGACGCAATCGCGAAGCGGCCGAGGCGCTGCTTGCAGCACTCGACGGCAAAGGCTGGTGCATACCCGCCGATCTGGCGGATACGCAAGGCCCGCAAATGCTATGGAGCGAGGCGGTTGCAAAAACCGGGCGGGTCACAGGCCTCGTCAACAATGCCGGCATCCGTTCCGAAGTCGCCGTCGATGCGCCAATGGCCGAATGGCAGCAAGTGTGGGCACGGGAAATGCAGGTGAATTTCCTCGCCGCCGTCGATCTGTCCAAGCTGGCGATCCAGCATTTCCGGCTGCATGGCGGCGGGCGCATCATCAATATGGCAAGCCGCGCGGGGCAGCGTGGCTACGCTTCGAACGCCATGGCTTACGGCGCCTCA
This sequence comes from Pseudochelatococcus contaminans, assembly GCF_014195635.1. GTDB lineage: Bacteria > Pseudomonadota > Alphaproteobacteria > Rhizobiales > Beijerinckiaceae > Pseudochelatococcus > Pseudochelatococcus contaminans. The sequence goes on from NZ_JACICC010000006.1 coordinate 56,169, forward strand.
AAAGCGGCATTGATCAACCTGACAAAGTCCATCGCCCAGAGTCACGCTCACGAGGGGATCACGGCGGTAGCGCTCGCGCCCGGCTGGGTGCGCACCGAAATGGCCGAAGCCTATATAGCCGAGCACGGCGAGGCCGCAGCCCTTGCCGGTATCCCCATCGCTCGGATGGCCGATCCGCAGGAGATTGGTGAGATCGCTGCCTTTGCCTTCCGTTCCTCGCAGTCCTCGCTCAACGGTGCCGTCCTGGACGTAAACGGCGGCAGCTATCTAAGGTAAATTCTTATGCGCTTCAAGGATAAGACTGTGATCGTCACCGGGGCCGCAGGCGGTATAGGCGGCGCTATAAGCGCCCGCTTTGCTGCTGAGGGCGCCGAAGTCGTCGCCACCGACATGAATGGCGATGGTGCCGAAGCGACCGTCGCGCAGATCCACGCCAATGGCGGCAGGGCGCGGGCGCTCACCAGCGACATCTCGACCGCCGAAGGCTGTTGGGCAATCATAGAAAACATCATTGCGACGGAAGGGCGCATCGATGTGCTCTGCAATAATGCTGGCATCAACCGTCGTGGCAATCTGCTGTCGCTGACGCCGGATGACTGGCGATTGAGCTTCGCAGTTAATCTCGATGCGATGTTCCATCTTTGTCAGGCAGTGCTGCCGCATATGATCGCGGCTGGTGGCGGCGTTATCGTCAATACGTCCTCGCAATGGGGGCTTCATCCGGCACCTGATCACATTGCCTATAATGTCACGAAGGCGGCGGTAGCGAGCTTCACGCAGAACCTTGCTCGTGACTATGCTCCAGACAATATCCGCGTCAACGCAGTCTGCCCAGGCGAAATTCACACGTCCATGCTGGAGGCCGGCGTGAAGCGCTCCGGGCGCACCATCGCCGACCTCGATAAACTCGTACCCTTTGGCCGGATTGGTAAGCCCGAAGAGGTCGCTGCCCTCGTCGCATTTCTCGCATCCGACGAGGCAGCCTTCATGTGCGGCTCCCTTGTGGAAATAACCGGTGCGCAGGCGGTGGCCTGAGATCGGAGAGGGAGAACTCATGACGATCAGGAAATCCTTTTCGCCAGCCGATCCGAAATCGCCACCCTACGGACCTGATCTCTGAAGTGACGAAACCCAAACACTAAGCCAAGACGGCTTCCGGTCTCGGCTGGCTAGGTGACTGACTCATAATTTCGCAACCAGATGCGGATTGAAGCAAGTTGTGCGGAAGCAAGAAAGTTATCGTCTCGCTTGTCGTATCGGGTTGCGACGACTCTGAAGTGTTTGACTTTGTTGAAGAAGCGCTCAACCGCGTTGCGCTGGCGATAGACCCACGGACTGAGAGCAGTGAATCACAACAAGTCCAACTCGGGAATCCTTTTTTATGGGTACGTCACCTCGACGCAGGTGAATAGCTGCAACGCCGCGTGAGTCCGAATATCGTCTGGTTTCTACTGCGTAATATCGGCACCAGATGCTTGCGTTCAATACGAAGGGCTTATTTGAACGCAAGCGATTCTGGTTTTAACGGCTCTGGCGCGTCAGGCTTCAAGCCCGGCTTTGGACTGGCCACGCCAGAGAGTAAAATCGACCCCGACCGTCAGGAATGGATCCGGCGGGTTGGAAACGGGTTTCGGCGCAGTCAGCAGGAACTCCGTCAAGCTGTGGTTCTTACCAGCGAGCCAATCTGCCAAAAGAACACCTGTCGCAGTACCACGCACCGTGCCAAGGCCATTGCAGCCGAGAGATCCATAGACATTGGGCCTCAGCTCGCCGAAGAAGCCTTGGCCATTGCGTGTCATTCCCAAGCCACCGCCCCAGGTGTATTCGAACTCGACATCCTTGAGCGCTGGGAAGCGGCGCTCGAACGACTCCCGGTGGGCCTTGACAACCTTGTCGGTGTAACCCGGCCGTGCGCGACCGTCTCCATTGTAGCTGAAACTGTTGCGCACAAGAATACGGTTGTCATGAGTGCGGCGAAGCGTTGTTCCAAAAGGATCTGCCGGAATCAGGCCCCAGAACTTCTTACCGCCGATGCTGGCCTGTTCCGCCGGCGTCAACGGACGGGTAAGGCTGCCGTAGGTGAAGATCGGGAGGATCGCCCGCTCCAAAAAGCCGAAGTGCGTTCCGAATGCGTTGTTCGCGAGAACGAGCTTATCGGCTGTGATCCTGCCAGAGGCATGATGCAGAATGGTTTTGGCGCCATACTCCACGCCGGTAATTGGCGTGTTTTCATAAAGTGTAACGTTCTCCGGCAGACTATTCGCCAAGCCTTTTACCAACCCCGCCGGTTGCACCAGAATGGTGCCGGGCGTATAAAGCGCCTTGCGATAGAACGATGTACCCAGATGCTCGGGAAGGTCCTTGCCCTCGATCATTTCATAACGCTGGCCCAGTTTTTCGAGGCCACCGCGATAGGCATCCAGCACGGCAATGCCGCTATCCTCGACCGCTCCCTGATATTTTCCCGAGTGGCGAAGCTGTGCATCGGTAATCTGGTGCTGCTCCACCAATTCCCGAAGAATGGTCTGCCCCGTGTGATTCAGCTCTAGGATCTGATTGGCCGTTTCCGGATTGCCGATATAGTCCGGCGCGCCGATATCATGCGGCAAATCGATGAGAAAGCCGGCGTTACGGCCGGACGCACCAAAGCCAACCTGTTGCGCTTCGACAAGAATGATCTGATCATCGGGGAAGTTCAATGCAAGCTGACGCGCAGCGGCAAGACCCGTGAATCCTGCGCCAATAACCACCCATGGAGCTTGTGCATCGCCGATCAGCGGCGGCTGTGGTTCACGCTTGGGGCTTGTATGAAACCAGCCGGGAGTGGGATCGTCTGCAGGAAGCGAAGTAACTGTCTTCACCGCTCCGGGTTGACTTGAGCTACCCCCGCGGAGCAGATCAGGCGCGAATGTCGCCGCACCAACACCAACAGCGCCGGCACCAACACCGACGATTACATCTCTTCGTGTCACACCCATGATATCCAAGCCTTTGCGTTATTTGAGTTGTTTTATTTAATTCATTCTAATAACTATTGATCGCCTCAATAAATAAAAGTAATAATACTTAATATAATGCCATTTACATATTTTGCGCCCTAAGAACATTATCGCTTTGCATGCATTAGTCAGCTTATTTTCTAATTTCATCGGAAAGGTGCGACAAATTGCGCAGAGGGTCCATTAGGAAAAAGTTATATTTTTGTTTTTATAGTGGTTAAAATAAGCAGTTATGATATACAGTTTATACTTGAATTTTATTTGGGTCCCTTTGATGCTCAGGACTCATTGATTAAGATAGAATGTGACGGCTGCTGCGATGCGCCCCCAGTTGTTGAGTATGCAAAGCATATTCTCGATCCTGTGGCGCTGGCGATAGAGCCTCTTGTCGTAAGGCAGCGGCTGCTTTCGGGTTCTGTTTGACGGAATGCACGGCTCGATGCTCTTTTCAATGAGGGCTTGTCTGAACCAGTTGTTGTCGTAGCCTTTGTCGGCGATCAGATTGGCCGCAGGTGGCAGGACATCGAGCATGATGAGGAGAGCCTCTTGTGGTCGCTCATCTGGCCTTCGCTCAGGAGCAGAGACGAGCGGTCGCCATTTCTCGTCGCAAACAGCATGCAGCTTCGAGTTCAGCCCGCCTCTGGTTCGCCCGATATGACGGGGAACATCCCCTTTTAAAGAAGGCTCGCCGCTGTGCTGTGGGCCTTCGCCGGCGAAACTGGCGAAAATGCGGTCGAACACGCCCAACCGGCTCCAGCGCATAAAGCGGTTGTAGATTGTCTTGTGCGGACAGTAGTCCTTCGGCGCGTCCTTCTACTGCAAACCGTTCCTGATCACGTAGACGATGCCACTGACCACGCGCCGGTCATCGACGCGCGGCACCCCGTGAGGCAGCGGGAAAAACGGTGATATCCGCGCCATCTGGTGTTCTCGCCGCGCCGGTTCGATGGCGGTGCCGTTCGCGTCTTCATCGACCACGCCGTTCCCATTTTGCGGAGGGCGTTAAACGGGGTCGGCCTCCGCATCAGTGACGCCTGGGGGAGGGGGAACGCGGCCTGCATTCATCGGCGGTTCGCCTCCTTCAGCACATCGATGAAGGCCCTCAGGGCCGCCGGCACATGACGGTTGCCGGGATAATAGAGCATAAGGCCCGGAATCGGCGGACACCAATCGTCCAGAATCGTCACGAGGCGACCGGCCTCCAGCATGTGCCGAACGAAAATTTCCGCAACATAGGCAATGCCGAGTCCGTCTGCGGCGGCCTGCGCCATCAACTCACTGTCGTCCAGCGTCAAGGCGCCCGGCACGTCGATGGCGATTTCCTCGCCATGCCGGGCGAATTCCCAGCGATAGCGCTTTCCGCTCGGCAGGCGCTGCCGGATGCAACGGTGCTGGTAGAGATCATCGGGGGTCACCGGCGGATTGCGGTCGGCCAGATACATGGGGGAAGCAACCGCAAGAAAGCGGATGTCGCTCCCCAGCCTGACGGCCACCATGTCCTGTGGCACGGCTTCGGCCAGCCGTACGCCGGCGTCGAAGCCCGCCTCGACGATATCGACAAGCCGGCCCTCGCAGACGATGTCCAGCTCGACGTCCGGATAGCGGGACAGGAACTTGGGAACGACTTCACCAAGCAGCAGAGACGCCGCGCCTTTGTTCGCATTGATCCGCAGCCTTCCGGCTGGGGCTCCGCGCGCGTCGGCCAGCGTATCGAGCGCTGCGTCCAGATCCCGGAGCGCGGGACCGAGTTGTGCCAGCAGCCGGGTGCCCGCCTCGGTGAGAGACACGCTTCGGGTCGTTCGGTTAAGCAATCGCACATTGAGGGTCTGCTCCAGCCTGAGCATCGAATGGCTCAGGGCAGAGCGCGAAACGCCGAGCGCGTCCGCCGCTTTCCGAAAGCTGCGCTGGTTGGCGATAGCGGCGAAGGCCGCAAGGTCGTTGAGGCTCGGGCGGTTCATTGGTGAATTAGTATCACATGGTCATGCCACATTGAATATATTACCTCATCAATTTCCGGCTCCTATATCAAGGATGTCAACTTCAGGAGCTTTTCATGAATAAAACCTGGTTCATCACGGGCGCCTCTTCCGGCCTCGGCAAGATGATGGCGGAACGTCTTCTGGCGCGCGGCGATCGTGTCACCGCAACCGTGCGGCGCGAAGATGCACTCGCCGATCTCCGGCAGACCTATGGCGACAGCCTTTCCGTGGCGAAGCTCGACGTCACGGATACAAATGGCATCAGGACAACCGTTGACGAGGCATTCCAGCGGATGGGCCGGATTGACATCGTGGTCAGCAACGCCGGCTATGGCTTGTTCGGCGCGGCGGAGGAACTCTCCGACGCTCAGATCGATCAGCAGATCGCCACCAATCTGACCGGCTCCATCCAGACGATCCGCGCCGTGTTGCCGCATTTGCGCCGGCAGGGCGGCGGACGCATCCTTCAACTCTCGTCGGAAGGGGGTTTGATCGCCTATCCTAATTTCAGCCTTTACCACGCCACCAAATGGGGGATCGAGGGCTTTGTCGAAGCGGTGGCCCAGGAAGTCGCGCCGTTCGGGATCGACTTCATCCTCGCCGAACCGGGGCCTACGGCGACCAATTTTGCGGCTGGTCTGATGCGCGCGACGCCCACGGACGTATATGACGACACCCCTGCCGGTGCTGTGCGAAAGGCGCTCGACAGCGGGGATTTCGCGATCAAAGGCGATGCAGGGCGCACGGTGGACGCCATGATTTCAGCAGCCGACAGCAAAACACCTCCGTTGCGACTCGCCCTGGGCAGTACAGCCTATGAGAATATCGTCCGGGAGTTGTCAAAGCGCCTTGCCGGCATCAAGGCTCAACGCGAAATCGCATTTTCTGCCGATCAGGATGGCAGCAACGAAACCGCATAGCTACGTAGCCACATGATGTTGTCATTCGCCTGCATACGTGGCGGGGCGGACTTTCCCGAACGGAGCTGACGTGAGGCGTCATCACGCAGCCGCATGTATCAACGGAGCGTGCGGCAGTGCGTCATTCAGGGAGCGGATAACCTCCATGATTTTCATTGGCAGACGTCCATTCCAGGGCAGGGGTGGTCCCGTAGAGGTGGCTCGGTTTGTTTGAACAGGTTCTCGGTCATGAAATCCACGAAGACGCGGAGCTTGGGTGAGAGATGCCGGCTGGATGGCCACAGAATGCGGAATGTGCCACTATGCTTGACCGCATCTTCGAGCACGCTCACCAGCAATCCTTTGGCAAGTTGATCGCGGATGGCGAAGTCCGGCAGGCAGGCTAGGCCAAGTCCCTGTTCGGCCAGATAGATCAGCGGCTCGATGGCACTGGCGACGGCGGTGGTTGGAATGTCGGCGGGCGTGGAACTACCTCTGTCATGCAGCGGCCAGTCCTCGATCTTGCCCATACTTGGGTAGAGATGGCGCAGGCCGTGATGGGCTGACAGATCGGCCGGCGTCTTTGGTTTGCCATGCTCTGTGAAATAGGCTGGTGAGCCGATAAGTTTATAGCGAAACGTGCCGAGCTTGCGCGTCATCAGGCGCGAGTCGCTGACCTCGCCCGTTCGCACCACGGCGTCGAAACCTTCCTCAATAACGTCCACCAGCCTGTCGCTGAAATCCAGATCGAGTTCGATTTCCGGCCACGCCCGCATGAAGGCGGCGAGCGTCGGCATCATCAGCATCCCGACCAGCGGCAGGCTTACCCGCAGCTTGCCGCGCGGTTCACCGCTGGTCTGCGACAGCTCTAGTTCGGCCGCCTCGATCTCGCAGAAGATGCGCCGACAGCGTTCGAGGAACAGCGCGCCCTCCGGCGTCAGCGTGACGGTGCGTGTCGAGCGATGGAAGAGACGCACGCCGAGCCGTTCTTCCAGCCGCGCCACCGCCTTGCTGATCGCCGATGACGAGATGCCGAGCTTCTGCCCGGCAGCGGTAAAGCTGCGCAACTCCGCTGCCTGGACGAAGGCATTGAGCGATCCGAAGCTGTCCATTGGCATGGTTCCATTGCTGATAAATAAGTCATAAGTGTTTTGAACTGTAGCTTAATTCTCCACAAACAGAAACACGTCTAGCTTTTGGCCAATGCCGTCATCGGCGGATCGCGCCGGCCTTTCGGGATCGCCTCATCCGCCAGCGGTTTTTCAGACAAGGTTAAGGCGGACCAATGACGACAACGACCACAAAGGACAACCCTTCCATCGAACAGGACGATGCATCTTCGGCCGCAGGCGACCGGCTCCCCTTGGCTGCGTTGCTGGCGCTTGCCATGGCGGCCTTCATCACGATTCTGACCGAAGCCCTGCCGGCAGGGCTTTTGCCTCAGATGGCCGAAAGCCTTGAGGTTTCCGAGGCGCTGGTCGGCCAACTCGTCACCATCTACGCGGTCGGCTCGCTGGTCGCGGCCATTCCGCTGACGACCGCGACGCAAGGGTGGCGGCGTCGGCCGCTGTTGCTGATCGCCATCGGCGGTTTCGCCATCGTCAATACGGTAACGGCCATTTCTGACAGCTACGCAATCACGTTCGTTGCCCGCTTCTTCGCAGGCGTGTTCGCCGGGCTGCTTTGGGCGCTGGTCGCCGGCTACGCGGCGCGCATGGTGCCCGAGCATCTGACAGGTCGCGCTATCGCCGTCGCCATGGTCGGAACGCCGCTCGCCCTTTCGCTCGGCATTCCGGCAGGCACCTTCCTCGGCGCGGCCTTCGGCTGGCGCATCACCTTCGCCCTTATGAGCGTGCTGACTGTCATCCTCGTATTCTGGGTGCTCGCCAAGGTGCCGGACTTCCCCGGTCAGGCGCGTGGAAATGGTTTTACCCTTCGGGCTGTCTTCACCCTGCCTGGTATCCGGCCGGTCCTGTTCGTAACGCTCTCCTTCGTCCTTGCCCACAACATCCTCTACACCTACATCGCTCCCTTCCTCGTGCCGGCCGGCATCGCGGAGCGCATCGACGTGGTGCTGCTCGTCTTCGGTGTGACGGCGCTTCTCGGCATATGGTTCATCGGAGCGCTGATCGACCGATGGCTGCGCGAGCTGGTTCTTGTCAGCACCTTGCTGTTCGGCCTGTCCGCGCTGCTGCTCGGGATTTGGGGACAGGCGCCGGCAGTGATCTACGTCGCGGTGGCCATTTGGGGACTGGCCTTCGGCGGGGCAGCAACACTCTTCCAGACCGCCTCGGCCAAAACGGCGGGCGAAGCAGCCGATGTGGCGCAATCCATGATCGTCACGGTCTGGAACATCGCCATTGCCGGTGGTGGGATCATCGGCGGCGTCCTGCTGGAAACCGTGGGCGTATCTGCTTTCCCATGGAGCGTGTTGGCGCTGCTCATCGCGACATTCGCCGTCGCCTGGTCGGCATGCGCGCACGGTTTCCCGTCATCGAAACACCCGGTGGCCGCCAGCCGGGCCAATGATCCGCAAGACAGGTAAGACCATGAACACATCTATAGTCACCGTAGAATCCTCGACGGCGATCAATATTGACGACCTGCCGGATCGCATCGACGCCGCCATCGACACGGCCATTGCCGAGCAACGCCTTGTCGGGGCCGTTGTCCTTCTCTCCCTGGACGGGAAACTCGTCTATCGCCGGGCCGCCGGCTTTGCCGACCGTGAGGCAAACCGCGAGATGCGCGAGGACACGCTGTTCCGGCTGGCATCGGTCTCCAAACTCTATGTGTCCATCGCCGCCATGGTGCTGGTTGCCAAAGGGCGGTTGGCGCTCGACGAGCCCATCGATACATGGCTGACGGACTTCCACCCGAAACTGGCAGACGGTTCGGCGGTGCGGATCACGCTGCGCCATCTGCTGACCCATACATCCGGTCTCGGCTATGGCTTCCTCGAATCCGCCGATGGTCCCTATCACTGCGCGGGTGTGTCCGATGGCATGGACCGGTCGGACATCTCGCTTGAGGAAAACATCCGCCGTATCGCTTCGGTGCCGCTTCTTTTTCGACCGGGAACGGCATGGAACTACTCGCTCGCAACGGATGTCGCGGGTGGCCTGATCGCACGAGTGACGGGCATTCCGCTCCCCGAGGCGGTGCGGGAGCTGGTGACGAAACCGCTCGGGATCGATGATACCGGATTTACAGTCGCCGATCCTGCTCGTCTGGCCGTTCCATACGTCAACGAAGCGTCCGGCCCACGTCGGATGGCAGATTCTGAAATCGTGCCCCTCTGGGAAGGGGTCGAGGGGCTGCGCCTGTCGCCGGCCCGCGCCTTCGATACGAACGCTTTCCCCTCTGGTGGCGCGGGCATGATCGGCATGGCGGGGGATACGTTGTGCATTCTCGAAACGTTGCGGCGGGGTGGCGCACCGCTTCTGCCTGCCGAACTCGTCAGCGAAATGGCCACCGATCATGCGGCCGGTATGGACCTCGCGCCATGGCCGGGGCGCGGCTTCGGTCTCGGCTTCACCATTCTGCGCGATCCCGCCGCAGCGGGCTTCGCGGAGACGCCCGGCACATGGCGCATGGGCGGGGCTTATGGGCATTCATGGTCGGTCGATTTCGCCAACAGGCTCAGCCTTGTGGCTTTCACCAATGCCGGTCTCGACGGGCAATCTCCGGGCGGACGTTTCCCCGAAGACCTGACCCGAGCGGTCTATTCCGCCAGGTGATGTCGCTTGGTGGAAACACTGGCGGAGAACGCCCGCCGCGTGCTCGCAAAGATCGAGCGCGCCATTTCCGCGATCATCGCAGCCATCTAGGACGGTATGTATCAGCCTTCGATGCAGGCCCGGATGGACGAGCCGGAGCATCAGAAGGCTGACATCACTACCCGTTTGGCCGAAACCTCTGCCGATGTGCCGGCCCTGATCCCGGCAAGGGCAGGGACCATCGAAGATCAATACAAGGTTTCATGGAGTTGGCGTCAGACGCTCCTGGGCCGGCACGATAAAGCCGCTGTAACTGTCCTCAATGAACTTCGCCACCTCCGGGCCGGTCAGGTACTCTACCAGCAGGTTGACACGCGGATCGTCGACAAGTTCCTTCCTGACGGCCAGAATGTTCGCATACGGATTGTTCTCTGCATCCTCAAGCGACAGGGCGCTGTCGGGATTGATGCCGTTGGTCAGTGCGATGTCGCCATTGATGAACGATGCCTGCACGTCTGGCAGGGATTTGGCGCGCAGCGTGGTGTCGGTGGGAACGAACTTCAGCTTCTTCGGGTTCGACACGATGTTCTTTTCGTCAATGGCGACAGCCTGCGAGGAACCGTCCGACTTGGGGTAATCCAGCTCGATCAGGCCCTCTTTCTGTAAGATGAAGAGAGCGCGCGGCAGGTTGGTCTGTTCGTTCGGCACCAGTATCGATGCACCTTCGGGAATATCCTGCGCGGATTTGAACTTCGACGAATAAAGCCCGAAAATATTGACGAGCAAGGTGGCAACGGGAACGACCTCGCCTTTCGCATCCGGATGCGCCGCCAGCCAGGAGCTGAAATAAGGCTGGTGCTGATAGAGATTGGCGTCGACGTCACCCTTGAATACAAGCTGATTGGCGTCCAGCCCCTGACTGCTCTCGATGACCTTGAGCTTGAGGCCGGAGCCCTTTTCGTCGGCGAGCTTCTGCACGAAGCGGATGACATCGCCCTGTGGCGTCGGCGTCAGGTATACTTGCAGCGGTTCGCTGGATACGGTGGCCGCGCGGCCCTGTACGGGGGCAGTCAGCACGCCGACGGCGGCGATGGCCGCGGCGGCGATTGCGACCAAAGTACGCTTTCCTTTATTCATTGTGATTTTGTCCATCATGACTCTCCTTCCGGGAACCGGATGTTTTTGCGGATGTCTTCAAATACGTTCTGCAGGAACCTGCAGGCGGAACGATCGGCGGCGGGGTGCAGTCATGCACCTTGCCGGATATGTCATCTTTTGTGTTTTCTCAGTCTGATCCAGATATCGCCGGTAAGCTGGATGAACTGCACCAGAAGAACCATGGATATGACCGAGATCAGGATCAGCTCGGTGTACCAGCGCTGGTAACCGTAGGTGAGGGCGAAGTCGCCAACTCCGCCGGCCCCGATCGCGCCGGCGACCGCCGTGCCCTCGACAAGCCCGACGAGGATGATGGTTGCCGAGGCAATGATGCCGGATAACGATTCAGGCAGGAGAATCCGGAAGATGAACTGGGGCGTGGTGACGCCGATTACCCTTGCCGCCTCGACCCGGCCCTGATCTAGCTCCCGCAGGTTGGCCTCGATGAGCCGCGAGAAGAACGGCGTAAAGCCGATGGTCAGCGGAACCAGCGCCGCCACCGGGCCGAGAGGCGTGCCGACGATCAGCCGGGTCACGGGGATCAGGATGACAATCAGAATGATGAACGGTATGGATCGGCCAATATTAACGATGGTATTGACGACATGATATATGATCGGATGCGGACTCCATGAGTTGGGAGCCGTCAGATACAGTGTCAGCCCGATGACGATGCCGAAGAATATGACGAGCACGCCCGATCCGGCGGTCATGTAGAGCGTTTGCCCCAGCGCTTCCCAGAAATCCGGGAGGTAAACTTTCCAGTCTCTGTTGAGCATCAGGCCACCTTGCCGAGTACAATGCTTTTTTCGCGCAGGATGGCGGACAGCGAGTCCCGAATGGCGGGGTCTCTGTCATGCAGGTCGAAATCGACCTTGAAACGCGCTGCATCGATGCCGCTCAGGCGCTCGATGCCGCCGGATACGATGGATGCCGTGACATCGAGGCGTTTCGCGACCTCGGAAAAGAACGTGCTCTGTGTCCTGACATCGGGAAGGATCAGATCGTAACGGACCCAGCCGTCTCCGGGACGGGCTCCCAGATCGGGTGCTGGCAAGAGTTGCCGGCCAAGGTATGAATCCGCATCCTGCAGCAGCGCACGCACGCTGCCGTTTTCCACCACCTTGCCATGCTGCAACAACGTGACGGAATCGGCTGCATAACGAACGACGGACCATGAATGCGTAATCAGGATAATCGTCAGATTTAATTGCTGCTTCACTTTCAGCAGTAGGTCGAGGATGAGAGTCGTGGTTTCGGAATCCAGCGCGCTTGTGGGTTCGTCGCATAGCAGCACACTGGCGTCCGCAACGAGCGCCCGCGCGATGCCCACGCGTTGCTTCTGCCCGCCCGAAAGCTGTGAAGGATACGCTCGCTCCTTGTCCTTCAGCCCGACCAGTTCCAGCAGCTCCTGCGCCTTGCGCACGCGAACCTGTTTCGACACCCCGCGAACGGCGAGAGGAAGCGTGACATTTTCCAGCACCGTCTTGCCGTGGAACAGGTTGAAATGCTGAAATATCGTCGCGACCTTTGTCAGGTAGTCCCGCAAGGCGGCTCCCTTGAGGCCGTTCAGCCGCTGGTCGCCAAACCATATGGTGCCGCTTGTGGGCTGCTCCAGCAGATTGAGAAGCCGCAGGAGCGTACTTTTTCCCGCTCCGGAAGTTCCGACGATGCCGAAGAACGAGCCCGAGGGAATACTGAGCGACAACCCGTCCAACGCATGAAACGTTTCACCTTGCCTGGCAAACGACTTGGAAACATCATCAAGGCGAAACACGTTACTCATCTGAACTCACCGCAACTTACGCTGATCGCATCTGGCCGACGGATTCGTCCGGCGAGACGGGCCGGCCGACATGATAACGAAGCTGGAATCGCCCGGCTCGCTCAGAAAAGTATATAAATGCTATTGAAAATATGTAAAGCCATTGGCGGCTTTTCAAAGCCACCCACAGCAATGGATGTTATTTTCGTAACTATATGAAATAATTAGATAATCAGTATGATGCCTTGTTCTCTGGGCTGAGTTTGCGCAAATAGTATATAAAATCAATCTTGTTTATTGACATATAAAATTCCAGCCGTTACCCCTATGTTGAAGCGGTTTCGCCGGTCGGCTTTTCACCCATGAGGCCCTGATCGGCAGCCAGGTGCGGCACGTCACGCTTTCGATGTGCCTGAGATCATCGACAGGGCCGGAAAAGATTTTCATGATGAATTTCCAGCATGTTTTGGAGGCAGGGCCAAGTAACCATCATTATATGGTAGCCGTCACGATACGGTAGTCGCACCATTCAGGCTGATCTTTGCTTGCGATAGGGAGCAGGGACAACAGTGATCGCGACAACATACTCCAGCGCAAAGGCACTTTTCGCACGTATTACAGAGACGTTACATTGCGCGCCCATTTTGGGCTGGATCGTCCCGCGAGCAGTCTCACGGCTTCGAGGCAGGCAGCCAGTGCATGAAAAGCTATTTGCTGCCCGGTCCTCTCTTGACAATCAAAAATCCCACGGAGTTCGAGTTTTCATGTCCCTAAACAAACTGAGATCATTCTTTGGCCGTTCCTTACCAGTCGTTGCACTGGGGCTGGCAGCAACGATGCAGGTGGCCGCCGCCGAAACGCCGAGCGCGGGCGGTGAACTCATTTTTGGCGTCACGACGGAGCCTGTCTGCTTCAACCCGCACAGGTCGACGCAGCAAAATGCATATATCCTCATACGCAACTACATTGACTCACTCGTGGGGAAGGTGGAGGGCGGCAAGTTCGTTCCCTGGCTCGCAACGGAATGGAGCATCTCTCCGGACGGCAAGGAATATATCTTCAAGCTGCGCGATGACGTGACATTTCACGATGGCAGCAAATTCGACGCGGAAGCCGTCAAATTCAACATCGATTTCGTGAAGAATGCCGAAAACACCAATTCGTCCGGTGATCTTCTGCGCGCCGTCGAAAGCGTGGAGGCGGTTTCCCCGACTGAAGTCCGGATCAGGTTGACCAAGCCCGATTCAGCGCTTCTGGAATCGATCGCCAGCATTCGTCTGGGGATCATCTCTCCCAAGTCGCTCCAGGCGGGCAACGGTCTTTGCGCCGGCGGCCGTGAACTGGCGGGCACTGGCCCATTCATCTTCGACAACTATACGCGGGGACAGTCCGTCACTTTCGTCAAAAACGAAAACTATAACTGGGGTCCGGACTATGCAAAGCACGAGGGTCCAGCATACCTTGACAAGGTTACGGTGAGTTTCCTGCCGGAATACGCCGTTCGTGCAGGCGCGCTGTCTTCCGGGCAGGTGGACGTCATCGAAGGCGTGCAGCCGACGGATATCGGCCTGTTCAAAGATCAGCCGGGCTTCCAGTTCCTCACTGGTCCGTCCGGCGCTCAGACGTCATTCACGCTCAATATCAACTACACTATTCCGCCAGCAACCGACGTGCGTGTGCGGCGGGCGCTGCGTGATGGAGCGGACATCGACGCGTTGGTGAAGAGCGTCTATCTGGGGGCGTATCCACGGGCTTTCTCCAACATCGGTCGGGACGGCTTCTTCTATAACAAGGCGCTTGAGGGCGCGTGGGGCAACAATGTCGCCGAGGCGAACCGGATTCTGGACGAGGCCGGTTGGACTGGTCGCGATGCAGAAGGATTCCGCACCAAGGATGGTGAGCGCCTGTCCATCGAGGTCGGATACCCGCAGCCCTATGTGCGCGATAACCGCGATGTGCTGATTCAGGGGCTTCAGGCGGAGCTGCGCAAGAATCTCGGCTTCGACCTGAAACTGCGTTTCATCAGTGGCGGCGAGTGGGCGCAAGCCCTTCAGGCCGGCAGTTGGACCATCTACCCGAACACGTATCTGCCGGCAGACGCCGCCCAGATGCTTCAGGGCAACATCGGCGAGCTGGGCTTCATCCGGGCTGTGGCGGACAAGGGCGACAAGGAACTCTTCCGCCTGATTAACGAGGCGCTTGCCTCCACCGATCCGGACGAAAAGAAGAAGCTCGTGGACGAGGCCCAGCGTTATGCTGTGGATCAGGCGATCATTGTGCCGCTGTTCTCGGCCAATTATCAGCTGGCGGCGAAGGACAAGGTGCGCGGCCTGTCGTTCGAGACGCAGCTCGACTCACCGTCTAACTTCTATGACGTCTGGCTGGCGAAGGACTGAGGAGAACCGCCATGTGGCGCCAGGTGCTCGCCCGGCTGGGGGCTAGTCTCGTGGTGGCGTGGGGGAGCATAACGGTTGCTTTCCTTGCGCTTCACGCTCTGCCGGGACAGGTTGAGGACATTCTTGCCGGCGATCTCGACTATCCCGGACTTCGCGAGGCGATCGCTGCCGAATGGGGCCTCGATCGGGGTATTGGCGAGCAGTACGTCGCATTCGTCACGCGGATCGCCTCGGGCGACTTCGGGATGTCATACGAGCTGCGTCAGCCCGTGACGGATGTCGTGGCCTCGCAACTCCTGCCAACCGTCTATCTGGCGGCGACGGCGGGAATCCTGGCTTTCTCCATCGCTGTCGTACTGGCGACGCTGACCTCCGGCCGGGGTCGCGTCGCGCGTCGGATCGCATCTATCGTCGAACTGACGTTCGCATCGACACCCGTCTTCTGGATCGGCATCCTGCTGCTGATGGTGTTCTCATTCAACCTGAGATGGTTCCCTGTTTCGGGTGCTGAAGGCTGGCGTTCTCTGGTGTTGCCGGCGATTACGCTGGCTTTGCCTACGGCCGGTCTGCTGACACAGGTGCTGCGTGACGCCATCGAGAAAACGCTCGACCAGCCCTTCGTCACCACTCTGCGGGCGCGCGGGCTGAGCGAGAGGCAGATTCGGGTGCAGCATGTACTTCGCCATGCCGCCTTGCCCATGATGACGCTTGGCGGCTGGATCATCGGTGGGCTGCTCGGCGGCGCGGTTATCACGGAGAAAGTTTTCGGCCGTCCTGGGCTGGGCACGACAACCCTCAACGCCGTGCTGTCACACGATGTACCCGTGGTGCTTGCGGTCGTTTTGCTGGCCGCTTTCATCTACGTCGCTGCATCCACAATTCTCGATGTGCTTTACGTCATCATCGATCCGAGGCTGAAGGCGCAATGACACAAACGTTCGATACCACACCAGGCACAAGGGCGGAGCAGGAGGTCGCCCCGGCTCGCGCCATGCGCACGGTCAGGCGGCGGATACCCGCAGGGGTAGTTGCGTCTGGCGCATTCATTGCGCTCCTGCTGGTCGCGGTTGCCGCTCCCGGCCTGTTCACAAATTATGATCCGTTGGCAGGCGATTTTCTTTCCATCCTGAAAGCGCCTGATGCCGCGCATCCCTTCGGTACCGATCGTCTTGGCAGGGATGTATTTGCCCGCACCGTGTATGGCGCGCGATACTCGCTGTTCATCGGTATCGGGGCCACGCTCATCTCCGTGGTCTTCGGCGTGCTGCTCGGTATTCTTGCCGGGCAGAAAAGCCGGCTTCTCGACGAAACCAACTCACGCCTTTTCGATATCGTATCTTCATTCCCGACGGTTCTGCTGGCGATGCTGGTCGTCACCTTTCTCGGGCAAGGGATGTTCAACATCGCAGTTGCGGTCGGACTTTCCGGTATTCCCAAATTCGGCCGCGTGGTGCGGGCACAGACGCAGCTCGTGCGCAATGCCGATTACGTCACGCACGCGCATATCTATGGGCGGGGACATATCGAGATATTCTTCCGACATCTGCTGCCGAACGTGCTGGTGGCCGTTCCCGTGACGGCGACTGTTTTCATCGGTTCAGCCATCCTTGCGGTATCCGGCCTGAGTTTTCTCGGCCTTGGACCGCAGCCGCCGACGCCGGAATGGGGCGTGATGCTGGCGGAAAGCCGCGACACCCTGCGCGTGGCGTGGTGGCCCGGCGTGTTTCCGGGGGTGGCGATCACGCTGACCGTGATCGCGTTCACGGTGTTCGGTAATTATCTTCAGGATGTCTTCGAAGGTCGGGACAACTCATGAGCAAAGCGGCCATTTCCATCTCCATCCCGCAGCCGCTCGTCGATATCGAAGGTCTCACCGTCCATTTCGGTCATGCTGACGGCGGCAGGCCGGTGGTGGAGGATGTCAGCCTGATTATCCATCCCGGCGAGTGTGTGGCGTTGGTCGGCGAGTCTGGTTCCGGCAAGAGCGTCACTGCACGCACACTGCTGAATCTCGCCGGCAATGGCGCCCGGATAACGGCGCGGCGCTTCCGGCTCGCGGGCGAGGATGCCATGCGCTTCGACGCTGCCCGCTGGCGGCGTGTGCGCGGCCGGGAAATTGGCCTCGTCATGCAGGATGCTCTCGTTTCGCTCGATCCGCTGCGCTCCATCGCACAGGAAGTGGGGGAGGTTGTAACCAATGCCGGCCTGCTGCGCGGACGGCGAGAGATCGAGGAGCGGGTTATCGACACCCTGGCCCGCGTGGGCATTCCCGATCCTGAAATCCGCTCCCGGCAGTACGCGCACGAATTGTCCGGCGGGCTGAGGCAGCGCGCCCTGATCGCTGCTGCCATCGCTGCCGGTCCCCGGCTCGTCATTGCTGACGAGCCGACGACTGCTCTGGACGCCACGGTGCAGAAACAGGTGATCGATGTGCTGTCGCGCCGCGTGCGGGACGAGGGTGTGGGGTTGTTGCTGATCAGCCACGATCTCGCCGTGGTGGCGGAAATCGCCGACCGCGTGCATGTCATGCGGGCCGGGAAAGTGGTTGAATCTGGGCCGACAGCCGAGGTGTTGTCGCGACCGCGCCACGTCTATACGCGCCAACTCATCGCGGCCGTTCCTTCCGCTACGTCGCGGGGTACACGCCTGTCTTCGGCGAGGGTCGATTTTGAAGCGGCTTCCGGCAGCGGGGACGAGGACGGGCAGCCGCAACCGATCCGTATCATCCGCGATCCCCTTCCGCCTCGTCCGGTTGTGTCGGGTGAGGTCGTGCTCGATGTCGCAAGCATCGGGAAACGGTATCGCCGCCGGAAAGGGGTGGGCGGCGGACGGGAGACTTTCGTCGCGCTCGACGATGTGTCGTTTACCGTCAGTACTGGCGAGGTCGTCGGGCTCGTGGGCGAATCCGGCTCCGGCAAGTCGACGTGCGCCAAGATCATTCTCGGCTTGCTGAAGCCTGACACCGGAACGGTCCGGCTTCTCGGCAAGCCGTGGTCCGACATTCGTGAAAGCGAGCGGCGTGCCCTGCGCTCGAAGCTCCAGTATATTCCGCAGGACCCGCTCAGCAGTTTCGATCCACGCTATCGCGTCAGCGACATCGTCGCTGAAAACGTGTGGGGCCTGTCCCGGAAGCAGACGCTGGAGCATATTGTCTGGCTGCTCGATCAGGTTGGTCTCGACTCCGGTTTTCTCGACCGCTATCCGCGAACCATGTCGGGCGGCCAGCGGCAGAGGGTGGCGATTGCCCGGGCTCTTGCCGCCGAACCGGCGCTGATCGTCTGCGACGAGCCGGTGTCTGCGCTGGACATCTCCATTCAGGCGCAGGTGATCGATCTCATCGGCGAATTGCAGTCCCGGCTGCGGACCGCGCTTCTTTTCATCTCTCATGACCTCGGCCTCATCCACCATGTAGCGGATAGCGTGCTGGTGATGAAGGATGGTCGCATTGTGGAGCGCGGACCCGTGGACGACGTGTTTTTTCACGCTGCCCATGACTACACCAGGACATTGCTTGCAGCGGTGCCGGGTCCTTTCGCCGCCAGTTGATGAGGAGATCGTATAGCACTGACAGCGGGAGGCATCGGGCCGCTCATGGATCATTCGGTCATGAGCCTTGTCTGTTGTGCGCCAGCAGGCCGGCGCACCTTATCGACATAATACCTGCCGCGACCTCCAGTCGATGCTCAATCTCTTGCTTCCGATAGCGTTTCGGCTGGCGCGGCTGTGGACTCTATCGCGGACTCCATGTCGATGCTGCGGGTGATTGTCAGCCCTGCCGGGGGGCGGTGGGCGATGATGATGAGGGTTGCGTGCGGCAGAGCCTGGCGCAACTGGGTGAGCATCCGCTCTTCCGCGGGCAGATCGAGCGCGCTTGTCGGTTCATCCAGAAACACCCAGTCAGGCTTGCCCGCAATCGCGCGTAAAAGCGTGAGGCGTTGCAACTCCCCGCCTGAAAGGCCCTTGTTGGCAGTCGTCACCATGTCCGAGGCGTGCAGTTCTCCGATGCGGCCTGCGAGGCCGGCGTTCGTCACCCATGTTTCGATGTCGCCGGGGGCATGGCTGCCGACAGGCTGCGGATAGGTGATAGCGGCAGCCAGATTATCCAGCGGCAGATAAGCATGCTGCGGCAGGAAAAGACGTTTGCCGCGCGGGCGTTCGATCAAGCCTTCGCCATATCGCCATAAGCCGGCAATCGCCTTTAGCAGCGTGCTTTTCCCGAGGCCGCTGCTGCCCTTGATCCAGACGACCTCCCCCTTGGCGACGGAAAAGTCCGGCACCTTGAGCAGCGTTTCTCCATCCGGCGAGCGTAGCGTCAAGTCCTCTACGTGCAGGATGTCGTCATCGGTATCGATGACCGTCGGGCCGCTTTCCGCAGCGTTTGCCGCTTCTGTGGCAGCGAGAAACTGGTCGAGGCGGGCGGCGGTGGCTGCAAGTTCAGCCAGGTCGCGGTATTTGAAGATGAACCACGACAGGGTGGTGACCACGTTCGAGAAGGCGCTCGCCACCTGCATCAGCCCGCCAAGCGTGACCTTGCCGGCGATGAAGGCGGGGAGGGCGAGAAAAGTCGGAATGCGCAGAACGGTCTGCATGAACGGGCGGGTGAAAAGCCCAAGGATCAGATCTCGGCGGGTCAGCGCATACCAGTTCGCCATGACGCCCTGAAAGCGCTGGCCGAGCACACGCCGCTCCGCCTCCTCGCCGTTCTGCAAGGCGATCGCCTCATTCGACTCGCGCATGTGGACCAGCGCGAACCGGAAATCGGCCTCCCGCTTCTGCTGCATGAAGTTCAGGCGATGCAACGGTGCGCCGAGCCAGTGGGTGATGAGGCTCGACAGCAGGACATAGACCGGCGCGGCCCAGACCATGTAACGGGGGATTTCGACCCCGAAGCCGAACAGCGAGAACGACAGCGTGAAGGTCGAGAGGGTCCACAGCACGGCGAAGTAGGAAACCAACGCCACAACGGAGTTGATGAGTTCGGTGCCTCTGTCCGTCACGAGTTCGACGAACAGCCGGCAGTCCTCGGCGATGCGCTGGTCGGGGTTGTCCACGGGGGGATGCGTGCCGTTCCCGGCCCGCAGATGCCAGTAAGCCTTGTCGCCGAGCCAGCGATCGAGCGCGACTTCGGTGAGAGAACGCCGCCAGCGGATCTGCGCCAGCTTCAGGATGTACCGGCCCGCGAGGTAAAGGGAGGCGGAAATGCTGGTGATAATCCCGAAAATGCCGATCTGGCGGACGATCTCCGGGCCGTCCACCTTTTGCAGGGCATTGTAGAAATCCGCATTCCAGTTGATGAGCCAGACGCCGACAGCCGTACCGGCAAAACCGATGAAGACGACCACGACGAAATAGAACGCGGCCAGCCGCCCGCCCTTCCCGGCAATGCAGAGGCGTATCAGACGGGCGATCTGGCGGATGACGAGCGGCATGGTCATTGTGGCTATCCCGCGCCCGTTCCGGCGTCAGGGTTCGCTGCCGGGCGGGGCCTTTCACCGCGCTCCGCCGGCGGCTCGGGCGTATCGAGACGAAACACGGCTTCCGCGATGCGCCGATGCGGCTCGATGGTCAGGGTCTCGCGGTCGTTCGGCAGCAGAACCGCAACATCCTCGATGCCCAGATCATGCAACTGGTAGGGCGTTCCGTAACCGTACTCCAGATGCCCCCGGCCGATGATCCCGACGACGAGCGGCGGCTCCCTGCCTTCCGCCTCTGCCGAACGGATTGCGTTCGCGATATTGCACGCGAAAGCGCGATCCCATGTCTGCTGGGCGCGGATGAAGCGGTCATAGGCAGGATCGTGGGCCGAAGTGGCCTTGCGCGTCGGCGGCCCCCGCGTGATGGAGAAGAGATACTCCCGATAAGCGTCGAGAGCGGGGGCGGCGGGTGTCACACCATCCCTGTCCGCCTCGGCGATTGCCTCCCAGCCCTGCTGCCCCACCTCGGTCACCAATGCGCGGCGGCAGTTGAGCGCCAGCATGGGAACGCGCTGCTGACGGCAGAAATGGAACAGCGGCAGATAGATTGCCGGGTCAAAACCCCAGACCTGATGCCACTCGCTGTCTTCAATGAATGTCGCGGTGTCGTACTCACCGGCCACCCACCGATCGAGCACAGGCTGCAAGCGGCGAGGGAACATCTCGAATCCCACAGCGAGATTTGGCCGCAGACCATGCAGATAGGTGGTGACATGCAATTGCCAGCGGTGAATTTCCGCTATGTCATGACGCTCTCCCAGCAACACCGCCTGTCGACCGGCAAGGGCGCGCATCAGCGCCTGTTGGTCCACCGTGTTGCCGGTTGTCGGGTCGAGCCAGCGTCCGCGCTCATGCGGCACATCCGTTGGTGTGTCTGTGGGTTGCGTGCTCACGGGTTCACTCTCCGAAAGCTGCAGCCGGCCCGCTGACGGTCAGGCCGCCGCGCGTTCCGGATGAACCGATGGCGTGGAAGGAGACAGTGCCATTGCCGTCTTCCCGCTCCCAACCCGTCACCGCGCCACCGCGCAGATGCAGATGGAAATCGTCCGTCATGATATTAATGAAGCCCGCGCCCGGCTTGGCGGATGCGACAACTCCCGTCCACGATTGATCGAAACCGGGACGCACCACCCGGATCGTGACCGGGATGCCGGAGGCCTGTATCTTTCCAAGCAGGTGCGCGCCTGCATCGTCATCCGCGACCGTCGACTGCTCGCGCGCCGGCTTTTCAGCCTCCGCCTCGGGCTGGCCGCGCCCCAGTGCTCCCAGGCCGGAATCGAAGGGGCCGATACCGTCGAGAGCAATGACGGAAAAAACCGTTTCGCCGGCCGCATCGGAAAACTCGATACGGGGCAATACGTTATCGCCCATGACGACAGAACGGTCAGCGATAGCGCGGGCAAGGGCGGTGGTGTCGACGGCGGCGCTATGGGCAGCGCCAGCAAAGCGCACCAGACCGCCATCGATTTCGACGCTCTCCACCGGACCGATCCGCTCGTGCGTCGCGCCAGCCACACGCGTCATCACCATAACCTTGCCGAGCGCGGGAGCGCGCTCAAGGATAGCGGCGAAATCACCCTGCAGGATTTCGCGAAGGGCGGGCTTGGCGGAATCGTTGGCCGGATCGTTAGCTGTGCTCATGAAGTATCTTTCGAGGATATGCTTTAGCAAAATGGGCGGCAGGGAGGCGGAGCAGTACGTGCGCATTGCGTCGTGCTGCTCCGCCGCCAGTTATTGGGAGCCTGAAACCTTTCCGGATCAGAACTTGATCTGCGCGCTGACCTTGAAGGTACGCCCGGGCGCTGTTTGCAATTCAAGCGGATTGCTGATTGCCACCGACGACGATCCTACGTTTGCGAACGAATAACTGAGCGGCCAGTCGAAGTAGCGCTTGTCGAAGATGTTCTGCACGCCTGCACGAATGGTGACGGACTCAATACCGTTCCAGCCAAGATCCTTGATGTTGGGAGACCAGTTGAGGAAGGTATCGAAGACAGCGTAGCCACCGGGGCGGAATGCACTGGGATCGGCGGTACGCTTCACGCTCTGCGCGAAGGTGCCGAGAACTTCCGCTTCCAGTCCCCACTCGGGCTTCATCCACTTCACGCCGACAACGCCGGTGAGCGGAATGGCGTCCGTGTAAGGCGTTGTGCGCGCACCCGGTTCGGCCTTCTGCTCACCGCGCTGCCAGGAGAGCGAACCGTTGAGCGCCCAGTTCCGAGTGAGAATGACCTCGGCGGATGCCTCGATGCCCCAGATGTCGACGCTGGACAGATTGCGCGAGGTGTAATCCGTGCTGGAGCCGGGCGCCGGCACCAGCGACTGGATGAAGTTGGTGTAATCGGCATAGAACGCGCCGACAGAGAACCATGCGCTGTCGAAATAGCGGTTGGCCTCGAACTGTCCGCGCAGGCCGCCCTCATAGGAGCGCACTTTTTCCGGCTTCAGCGAGGGGTTGGGCACGAGGTTAAAGGAGGTTCCCGGCAGGGACATGTAGAGCTGCTGCGCTGTCGGCATCTTGAAGCCTTCGGCGTAGCGCGCATAGAGGGAGTAGTTGTCGTCCAGCTTCAGCAGGGCGCCGACCTGCGGAATGAAGCGGCTGGAATCCTGCTTGCGAGGATCGGCGCCGGGGCTGACCTTGTAATCCGAATTCATGCGCGGGTCGATGGAGTAGTTCGCCCACCGCACGCCCGGCGTGAGGGTGAGGCGCTCGTCAAACAGCTTGATCTCATCCTGCACGAACAGGTCAGCGCGTGTTGTCGTGGCGTTGGCGAAGTTGAAGCCGCCGCCACGTGACGTGGTGACAGTGCCGCGGGTAAGATTGCGCGTCACCGTCAGCTTTTCATAATCCGTCCGGGTGTGATCGCCCTGGAAGCCATAGGTCAGGATGTGGCTGACGCCGAGCAGGCCGAAGCTCGACGTGCCCTGAATATCGAATTGCGTGAACTTTTCTTCGTAATTCGTCTCGTCATAAATCGTCTGCTGCTGGCGGTTGGCGAGCACCTGGAAACGATTTGAGGTCATGTCGCGCTTCTGCGGCGAATAGGACAACTGCCACTTCAGCTTGTCGATGAACTTCGCATTCACATCCCATTCGTGATCGAGCGACACCCTGAAGCGGGTCTGCTCCTGCTCGCGAATGTAGGGGCCGTTGTATGCGCCCGTCGTCTGGAGGCCGAAGTCATAGCGCTGGTCGGCCGTGCTGTTGGACTTGAACCCTTCGCCCGTCAGCCGGAACTGGTGATCCACCGTCGGCTTCCAGACCAGCTTGCCCAAACCGTTCCAGACCTCGGCGTCGAGCGGGTTGAGCTTGTTGCATCGGATTGCGTCCGGCACACGCGGGCAGCCCCAGCGGCCACCGTCAGCGCGGGCCCGGCCCAGCTTCGCCTCGCTGTTGCTGCGATGCGTGAAGGCCAGCAATCCCTGCCACTCCGGCGAGAGGCGGAAAGCGGCGATGCCAGTCTGGGTAAAGGAGTCGTTCAGGCTGTCATATGCGCCTTCGAGCTGGAACGCGTATGGCTTCTTCGGGTCGGTCAGCAGGTCGCTCGGGTCAAGCGTGCGGTATGCGACGATACCGCCGATGGCATCGGCACCCCACAGCACGGAACCGGGACCGCGAACGATTTCAACCGCTTTCAGCAGGGAAAGATCGACGAAGTTACGGTTGCCGTCGGTGATGCGCTCGATGATGCGCGTGCCATCCACCTGCATCTGGATGCGGTTGCCGGAAACACCGCGAATGGTGAAGCCGCCGACATTGCCGAACGGATCGGTGCCGGACGTCTGACGGCCGACCGAGATGCCCGGCTGATAGCGGACAAGATCCTGATTGTCCTGCACGATATGGGTCTGAAGCTGACGGCGGGAGATCACGCTGACCGTGCCAGGAATGTCGAGAACCTGTGTCGCTTGTCGCGTCGCAACGACAGATATCTCATCCAGCTCCACAGTCGGCACCGCATCGCTCGCAGCAGCCTGATCGGTCTGCGCCGCCGCATCGCGGGACGTCCGTTCCGTTGCACCCTGAGCCTGTACATTCTGCGCTTGCGCGGGCTGGCAGATCGCTATCAGCAGCGCAGCCGCGCTGGCCCGTGTGAGCCAGAAATGTAGTCTCGACATAATACTTCCTCCATCGGCAGATGGGGACAGCTAACTAAAAATAAAAATGCACTCAATCCATATGTTTACGTTCGCATCCGCAGTAAATTTAATGAATTAAAACAGGGCTTCTCATTATATTTTATAAATTCAACTGTTTGGCTTCTTTTTTAATAGATCTATATCTATTTTTCTGAAATTCCATAGCATCAATAAGAGGATGGACGAAACAGCGCTCCGTGCGTCGCCCGAATGTGTTATTCATGCAACAAGTGGCAATTTTTTATGAGAGGGTCATTGGAGGCCGGTAAAAGCCCGATGCTCAGGAAAGCCGTGACGTGACTTTCAGGCAAAAGCTACCCGTAGGGCGGCTATTTTTGTCTTGTCTGGAAGCCGAATCGCGCCCCGGTATGACGATTCTGACGCCGGCAAACGTCAGGTGCTTGCAGAGGGTGGTTGCATCCGCCTGATTGCGGCTGATGTGGTCGAGCGACTCGGCAGGATGGGCAGCTCGCTTTGCTTGTCCTCGGAATAGCGGCATAGAGTGTGACGCGGGGTGGAACAGTCATGAGGCTGCCAGATTATAAGAATAAATCACATTTATACTTATTTTAATAGAAAATTATTTGCAATTGTGAGTTTTTCACCTGCTTTTCCGAGTCCATCGATACTGCGCTGCTTTGAAGCAGCCGCTCCTGCATCCGGTGGGTCTTAAAGTCGTATAGGGTAGCGCCGACGCGTAATAATCGATCCACCTGATTCTTTCGATGAGCAATACGGCGAAATGATTCCATCACAGATATGGATTCAATGATTCATAGTGAGAAAAACGATGTTTAGAGTGTTGACGAACGCTTTGTGGAGCGGGGCGCTTTTGCTCGCGATGGCGATGCCTGCGGCGGCTGAGGATTTTAAGGTCGAGATGCTCAACAAGGGCAAGGGCGGGTTGATGGTATTCGAGCCACAGACCCTGCGCATCGCTCCTGGCGATACGGTAACCTTCGTCCCGACGCACAGGACGCACAATGCCGAGACCGTCAAGGGGCTGGTGCCTGACGGCGCGGAGACGTTCAGAGGCAAAATCAATCAGGAAATAACGGCGACCTTTTCTGTTCCAGGGGCTTATCTCATCAAATGCGCGCCGCATCTTCCCATGGGCATGATAGCGCTTGTGATCGTTGGCGATGAAACACCGACAAACATCGAGGCCATCAAGGCCGCCAAGTTGCCGAAGAAATCGCGGGAACGGCTGGAGGCGTCGTTGGCGGAACTCGGGCTGTGAATCCGAGCATTTTCAACGTCCGCAGGCTGGAAGAGGGTATATAAATTTCGATAGCAATCAATTTTCTATAAAAATAATAATTTTTATATATTGACTCTGATGGGAAGGGGCGAAATGCTGGTCTGGCTTAATGAACCAGACGATGTTTCCGCTTGCATCGTTGCCGGTTCCGGAGCGCCCCATTCCGGTTTCCATTGGAGAAACAGCATGATGAAACGTTCACTGATGGCCGCCGGATTGCTGATGGCCTTGACCGCTGGCGGTGTCGCCCATGACGTGAAGGGCGGCACTGCCGGGGCAGGGCATGGCCATGCGCATTCGCTGCTGGAAGTGGCAGCCGCTGGAGCGCCGCGCATTCTGGAACTCAAGGTGGTTGAAGATGCAAAAAGCGGCTTCAACCTTTTTCTGGTCACCGAGAATTTCGAGTTCGCGCCGGAGCTGGCCAGCCAGCAGCATGCTGCGGGCAAGGGGCATGGCCATGTCTATGTCGACGGTGTCAAGGTTTCGCGTCTCTATGGCAACGCTTATCATCTTGAAGGGCTGAAGCCGGGAGAGCACCGCATCGAAGTCGTTCTCAACACCAACGATCATCGCGAATATGCGGTGGGCGGCGATAAGATTTCTGCTGCTGCGACTGTCGTCGCTCCGTAACGGCGGCTATCGTCATGCAGGTCGCTTTGCAGCGATCTCTCGTTTCATTTCGTTCAGCCAGGCGAAAACAGCATCACGCACAGTGCAATCTGCCTTGCGGTGCGCGCCGCATTTCTTGCCTTTGAGATATGACCAATCGCCAATTACACCTGAACCTGTTCGTGCATGGCCGCGGGCATCATGAAGCTGCCTGGCGGCACGATGGCGCTACCCATCGATCCCTGACGGATATCGCGTATTACACGGACTTGGCCCGCAAGGCCGAAGCCGCGCGCTTCGACGCTATATTCTTCGCGGATGCGCTGGGTATTGGCGATGAAGTGGTGCATGTCGCCAAGGGCGGGCTTGAGCCTATCACCATCATTGCGGCGCTTGCGGGCGCGACGGAGCGGCTTGGCCTCATCGCCACCGCGTCGACGACCTATTCCGAGCCTTACAATCTTGCTCGTCAGTTTGCCTCGCTCGATCACATCACCAATGGCCGCGTGGGCTGGAATATCGTTACCTCATGGGTTTCGGGAGCCGGGCCGAATTTCGGTGACGACCGGCAAATCGAGCATGCGGAACGTTACGAAAGAGCGTGGGAATTCATCGATGTCGTCGGCAAGCTGTGGGATAGCTGGGACGATGGCGCGGTCCTCGACGACAGGGCGGCAGGCGTCTACGCCCGGCAAGATGCCATCCGCCGCATTGATCATGTCGGCCCGCGATTCAGGGTGCGTGGTCCGCTCAACGTTCCCCGTTCGCCGCAGGGGCGGCCAGTGTATGTGCAGGCAGGTTCGTCGGTCTCCGGCAGACAATTCGCCGCCGCGCATGCCGAAGCGATCTTCACGGCGCACCTTGATAAAACCGCTGCGAAGGGGTTCTACGCCGATATCAAGACACAGGCAGCCGCTTTGGGGCGCGCGCCGGACAGTCTCGTCATCCTGCCCGGCATCAGCCCGACGATTGCCGCCACCGAGGCCGAAGCCCACCGGCTGGCGGATGAGTTGAATGCCCTGACTCACCCCGCTGTGGGGCTCGACCGGCTCGCGGACCGCTTCGGCGGGCATGATTTTTCTCATCTGCCGTTGGATGGCGTCCTCTCGGTTGAGGATTTTCCGGACCCGCGAAAGGTGCAGGCTGCGCAAAGCCGCGCTATCGCCATTACCGATCTGGTTGCCCGCGAAAAACTGACGCTGCGGGAGCTGCTGCATCGGCTATCCGGCGCGAGGGGGCATTTTGCCATTTCCGGCACGCCCGAGCAGATAGCCGATACGATCGAGGACTGGTTTAAGTCTGGTGCGGCAGATGGATTTAACGTCATGCCGCCCATCCTGCCGTCACAGTTCGATATCTTTGTCAGCGAGGTGCTGCCGATCCTGCGGCGGCGCGGCCTTTTTCGTGACGATTACGAGGGTCGGATGCTGCGCGATCACTTCGGCCTGTCACGCCCTCATAGCCAGTATTTTGAACCGCAGACGGGTTTGGAATGACCGTGCCGACACGCCCAGACGGGCTTTTTTGCGCCAAATAAGTATACTTGACATATAGATTTTACAGATTGAATATCGCTTCATGTCGGCGCATTTGCAGCCGGAATGGATCGTCCCCCAAACAGGAAACAGGCAAAGATCATGATTGCATCAGGACATAAAATATTCAACAGGCCGTCTGTCGTGGCTGGCCGTGCGAGAGTTCGCAGCTCCGTCGCCGCGCTTGTCGCCGGCGGCTTGTTGGCCGGTGTGTTTTATACCCCGGTCTGGGCGCACGCGCATCTCGATTCCGCAACGCCTGCCGCCGATTCCACCGTGCGCAAAGCGCCGGAGAAGGTCGTTGTTTCGTTCACCGAGGCGCTCGAAAAAGGTTTTTCGAATGTCGCGGTGAAGGACGCGCAGGGACGTAAGGTCGACAAGGGCGATATCGACATCAACGACAAGACCGTGAGTGTTTCGGTCGATGATCTGGTGCCGGGCATCTACACCGTTGAATGGGATATTCTGTCCGTCGACACGCACAAGACGAAGGGTTCTTTCAACTTCACCGTCAAGCCCTGAGCTTTGTAAAAGGACAGATACGCGCGCATCGACACTCCCGCATCGAAAAGATCGATAATGCCTGAAGATCTGTTTGAGGTGTCGGTGCTTGTGCGTCTGGCGAGGGGCGTGGACCTGCTGGCCTCGATTGGCCTGTTCGGCACGCTGCTCTACACATGGGCCATCGCGCTGCCGGCTCTGGTGGAAGCTGGCGAAAAAACGCGGTGGCGCGGCGGCGTGCGGAAAGCGGCCTTGCTACTGCTCGCGGTAAAAGTGGCCAGCAGCCTGTTATGGCTTTTCGGCCAGGCGCTGGCCATGGCCGGCGATGACGGGGCCATCGGATGGTCTGCGATCTCGCAGGTCGCGACAGGCACTCTTTTCGGCCGGGCCTTGATCGCGCGGGTCGTGCTGTTCGCGGCGGCGGTTGCGGTCGCCGGCTCATTGCTGTCTGGGTGGCGGGTCGCTCTTGCAACCGTGTTTGCGGGCCTTTCACTCGCTCTTCTGATCGAGCAAGGGCACGCGGCGGCCACGGATGACATCGTTCTGCCGTTGCTTATTGCTGTGCATGTCATCGCAGCCGGCGCTTGGCTCGGGGCGCTGGTTCCTCTGCTGCTTTTCGTCCACCTGTTCCCGGATTCGGCTGCCGTTGCGGCGCGGCGATTTTCCGGTCTCGGACTTGTGGCGGTTGTGGCTCTGTTCGCCACGGCGTGGGTGCAGTCGCTCTATCTCATCGGCGATGTTGGCGGGTGGTTCGGTACGACCTACGGAATTGTCGCTATCGGCAAAACGGTTCTGTTCGCGCTTCTGCTGCTGATCGCGGCTGCCAACAGGTTCATCCTGACGCCGAAGCTTGAAGGGGCAGGGGCCTCCCGCACGGCATTGCTGATTAGTATCGGGATCGAAACGGCTGTTGCGCTCGTGCTGGTGGCCGCTGCGGTGGTGCTTGCGACGCTGCCGCCCGGCAAGCATTTGCAGCCGCAATGGCCATTTTCGTTCCAGCCGGATTTCAGCAATATCCATATCTGGTACTACGGGCGGGAGTTGTGGCGCGTTGCCATTCTGGCCGCGGCGGCGGTGATTGCCGTGCTGTGCCTATTTTTCCGCCGCACGCGCATCGCCGGCCCGGTGTTGGCTGCGATCGTCGTCTTCGCGACACCGTGGCCGAACCTGCGGGTATTGGCGAAGCCGGCCTATCCCACGAGTTTTTATCGCTCTCCCACAGGTTATGCCGCGTCCTCGATTGCGCGCGGAGAAGACATCGTGCGGGCGAATTGCGTGCCAGAGTGTTTCCGCGCCGAGCTGGATCCCACCGATCTGTCATCCTACAACCTCTGGCGGCGGTCTGACGGCGATCTCTTCAGCTGGCTTGTCGACGTCTTCGACGTCAAAGGCTTTAGCCCCATGCCACACGGCACGATAGCGGCGCTGACCGAAAGACAACGCTGGTTCCTGATCGATTATTTCCGCGCACGCTCCACGGGCTTCGCCGTTCGTGGGCGGCAGGATTGGCCCTATCCGGTGCCGGCGCCCCGGTTTGATTTCGTGTGCGGCGACGGCAGCACGCGCACGATTGCCGACCTGCGCGGCAACGTCATCCACATCGTTGCCGCCACCGGGGATGCGCCCGTTACGCTTCCGCCGCCGCCAGCGGGAATTGGCCTGCGAACCGTTGTCCTCACCGATCAGGATTCGATAGCCCTCGATGCCCCGGACGTCTGTTTCAGCTCATCCCCGGATGCGTGGCGGGCATTCGCCATCGTGACCCATGAGGATGACGCCGGGCTGGACGGAACCAGTGTGCTGCTGGACGCGAACGGCTGGCTACGCCTGCGGGCACCGACCACGCGGCTGCTGACTGACGAGGATTTCTGGCGGGACACGGTGACCACGTTGTCGAAGGAGCCAATTCCCGGCGATGCCGGGGCTGGGCACAAACATTGACGCCAGCTTGAAACAAGATTGCCGCCGCGCGGGCAAGCCGCGGCGGCTGAACGCAGGACAACAAGCGAAGCCGTGAGACCCCGCAAGCTTTGAACGGGTTTTCCGGCCGCGCGGGTCTCGATATCACAGGAGGAATTTGCGCATGTCTCGTCTCGATCTGCTGAACGAACAGGTTCGCCGTATCTTCGACTATCAGGATATCAAGGTGGCGGACTGGGTGACGGCGCGCGAGGGCGTTGACCATAACGTGCTGATCGTCGGCGGTGGCCAGAGCGGGCTGTCGCTGGCCTTTGCTTTGGCACGCGCCGGCATCGGCAAAGTCAGCGTCGTGGATGCGCACGCAAAAGGCCAGGCCGGAATCTGGAAGAGAACGGCGCGCATGCGCACCCTCCGCACGTTGAAAACGCTGGTGGGGCCGGATATCGGGCTAACGGCGTTGTCTTTCCCGAGCTGGTATGAGGCCGTTCATGGGGAGGGGGCGTTTCAGGATGTGGCCCGCATTCCGCGCCTTGAATGGGATGCTTATCTGCAATGGTTTGCGGAGCGCACGCAAATCGATGTCCGCCACGGCGTCCGCGTCGTTGGTGTTGAGCCGGCGGGTGATGCGCTGCGCGTGCATCTCGATATCGATGGAACGCCCGCTGTCGAGATCACCCGCAAGCTGGTGCTGGCGAGCGGCATCGACAGTCTGGGCGGGGCGTTCATCCCGCCGATCATCAGCGGCTCGCTGCCGCAGTCCTTGTATCGGCATACGTCGGAAGAGATCGACTACAAGGCGCTTGCGGGTAAAAAAGTCGGCGTCATCGGTGCGGCGTCCTCCGCGTTCGATGCCGCCGCCGAGGCACTGGAGGCCGGTGCCGAGGCTGTGCATGTGCTGTCTCGCCGGGCGGAGGTTCCCGCGCTCAGCATTCTGCGCCAGCGCGGCTATCCCGGTGTCGCGGACCGCTTCCACCTGCTGCCCGACGCCCTGCGCTGGACACTTGTGAACACGGTGCTGCGCGCGGGGTCTCCGCCGCCGGCGGACTCCATTACCCGCGCCACCGTTTTCCCTAATTTCCACCTGCATCTCGGGGCGGAGTTGACGGATGTGTCCGTGAACGATGGGCGCATTCAGGCGCGTGTCAATGATGAAGCGTTCACCTTCGATTTCGTCATCGCAGGCACGGGCTTTGTCCAGCGCCCGGCGACGGCCCCGGCGCTGTCTGCCATTGCAGATGACATCGCGCTGTGGCGCGACCGTTATACGCCGCCGGCCGGGGAGGAAAACGAGGCGCTGCTGGATTATCCCTATCTTGGAACAGGCTTCGAGTTTACGGAGAAGGAGCCCGGTACCGCGCCTTATGTCGGCAGCATCTTCTGCTATACAAATGCGGCCCAGCTGAGTTTTGGCCGTCTGATCGGCGATATTCCGACCATCAAATGGGGCATTCCGCATCTGGCCAACGCCATTGGCGACAGCCTGTTCTTCGAGGATCAGCAGGATCACGTGCGGCGCATTACCGCGCCCGTGGCCGCCCCCGATTTCACGCGTGATGTTTATGCATCCTCGGTTTGGAATAACCGCGCTTCCGCCGCCAGCGAGGACAAGGAACAGCTTGCGGTGACATAACCGTGTGAAGCGGACACGAAAAACCCGGGCGGATGGCCGCCCGGGATCGTTGGAATAGCTGGCTGTCCAGAGCCTTTCGGCATTTCGTTGAAACGCCGAAAGGCTCTATCTTTTTGGTTTGACGCGTTTTCTTCACACAAAGCTGTATCCACTTTGCTTGAAAACGCTTTAAAACATACGCGCCGCATCAAGGCGCGGGGCTGCCGTGTAGCTGAAACACCGCATCGACGCGCTCTTCGATCTCGGGTGTGATCGTCAGCTCCTGCGAGGCAAGGTTGGATTTCAACTGCTCGATGCTGGTCGCGCCGATGATGTTGGAGGTAACGAACGGCCGGCTTGTGACCCAGGCAATGGCGAATTGCGCCGGGTCGAGGCCGAAATCGCGCGCGATGGCCAGATAACGCGACAGCGCCTCTTCCGTGCCGGGCTTCTGATACCGCCCGCCGCGATCGAACAGCGTGAGACGCGCCCCTGCCGGGCGGGCGCCGTTCTGGTACTTCCCTGTCAGGAAACCTTGCGCCAGCGGCGAATAGGCCAGCAGCCCCACCTGCTCGCGCGCGTGGAACTCCGAAAGCCCACCTTCATAGGTGCGGTTGAGCAGGTTGAAGGCGTTCTGGACGCTGACAACGCGCGGCAGATTGCGCGTTTCCGAAAGGTGCAGAAAGCGCGACAGCCCCCAGGCGGTTTCGTTCGACAGGCCGATATGGCGCACCTTGCCAGCCTTGACGAGCGCGTCGAGCGCCTCAAGTGTTTCCTCGATAGGCACTTCCTCGACGATCCCGCCGCGCACTGCATGGGCGGCATTGCCGAACAGCGGCAGCACCCGGTTGGGCCAGTGCAACTGATACAGGTCGATATAATCCGTTTGAAGCCGTCGGAGAGACTTGTCGATGGCCTCGTTGATGTTGCGCGCGTCCAGCCGGGGATAGGAACCGTCATCGCGCAGCCATGTGCGCTCGCTGGGGCCGGCGACCTTAGACGCAAGGATGACGCGATCACGGTTACCGCGTGCCTTGAACCAGTTGCCGATGATTGTCTCAGTCGAACCCTGTGTTTCCGCACGCGGAGGGATCGAATAGCTCTCCGCTGTGTCGATGAAGTTGATGCCCTGATCGAGCGCAAGGTCGAGCTGGGCATGGCCTTCAGCTTCGGTATTCTGCTCGCCCCACGTCATCGTTCCCAAAGCGATGCTTGAAACGCGCAAGTCGGTTCTGCCCAGCGGTCTGTATTCCGTCATTGATAGAGCTTCCAATACAGCAAGTGTGTTGATGTTATGGGGGGATAAAAGGATGAGACGGCGAAAAACGCCGTCTCATATGCCGCTCCGCCTGGAGCGGATGCGGTGCCATCCGGCAAAAGGCGCTTACTGCGCGCCTTCCTTGAAGTTGACGAGGCCGTCCTTCTGCAGCTCGTCCGTGATGTGGTCGCCCCAGCTGACGTAGGCTGCCAGACTGACGCGCCGTTCCTCAAGGGTCGGCAGCGGCGGCAGGGCTTCGGCAGGATCGATGGCCGGCTGATCGAGGCCGGTTTTCACCGGCAGGCCGGCGGCGATCCATGCCTGCGTTCCGCCGGCCAATGCCACGACCGGGCGCTCGCCATCGACAAGCTCGGCTGCCGCCAGACGTGCGATGGCGCCGTCGCCGGAGGTGAGGACGATGTGGCCATTGCCCGGAATCCGCGAGAGGTTGCGCGCCAATGTTACACGGCGAGCGACGTGCGAGCCGGGGATAAAATGGCGTTCGCGGAAATAGGGCGGCGGCGGGTCCAGATCGATCACCACGGCTTCGTCCGCTGTCAGAAGCGCCTCGAGTTCCGAGGATTCGATGGTTTTGGCGGCATCGGCATCTCGCAGCACGCGGATGTCGCCTTGTCCGGTTTCCGTCAACTCCTCGCGCGTGGCGGGATAGACATAGACATGCTCGTGCCCGAGCTGGATGAGCCACGAGGCCGTAATCCGCGAGCGGACCAGATCCGGGTCGTCGATCAGCACGATGCGGCCCTGACGCACTCCGACGAACCTGTCCGTGGTCTGCACGAGTTGCCCTCCGGGGGCGGAACGCGCGCCGGGGAGGTGGCCCTGTGCATATTCGTCAGCCGTCCGTACATCGAACAGATAAAGCGTTTGCTCGTTCTCCGCGGCGCGGAAGGTATCGAGTTCGGCCTTCGTCAGCGTGCGGATACCGAAGCGGTCAACCAGCGTGGATGCCGCTTCGCTGGCGCGCGCGACGCCTTCCGGTGTCGGGCGCGCTGCCTCGGCGCTTGCGCCGCGCGCCGGCTCGAAGCCCTCCAGCAGCCATGCCGAGGTGCCGTTTTCCAACGATACGACGGGATTGGGAAAACCGGCGTTGCGCAGCGCCTGTGCGCCG
The DNA here is from genome assembly GCF_014195635.1 of Pseudochelatococcus contaminans. Lineage (GTDB taxonomy): Bacteria > Pseudomonadota > Alphaproteobacteria > Rhizobiales > Beijerinckiaceae > Pseudochelatococcus > Pseudochelatococcus contaminans. The sequence continues at coordinate 90,520 of NZ_JACICC010000006.1, forward strand.
ATGATGGCGCGTGTACGCCCGGCGCAGTTGATCACCACAGGCGTATCGGGTGAGGGCACTTTGTCGAAAATGCGGTAAAGCAGCTCGGCTCCCGGTGCGGCGATGCCACCGGGAATGCTGATGTGGTGAAACTCGTCCAGCGGGCGTGTATCGAGGATAACCAGTTCTTCGCCCGCTTCGATCCGCGCGTGCAGATCCTGCGCGCTGATGCGCGGCGTGTGGTAGCGGCGCTCAATGAATTCGCCCAGCGCCTTGCTCAGCGCATACTGGCCTGTGATGAGGATGTTGCCGGCGCGCTGCCAGCCCTCAAGCCCGCCCTCAAGGACGCGCACATCCGTATATCCGAGGGAGAGCAAACGCCGCGCAGCGGCGAAGGCCAGGTCGCCGCCATCGTCATCGGTCACAACCACACGCACGCTGCGACGGGGCAGCAGGCTATCGGCCTGCGTTTCGATTTCGCCGTAGGGCAGTTCGACGGAAATGGAGATATGTCCCTGAATGTAGCGATCGCCGGTGCGCGCATCCACCACGGCGATTTCTCCGCCATCGAGAGCTTCGGTACGCAGCTCCTGCGGCGTGATGACGCCGACAGGCGTCGCGTTGGCTGTTGCGGGGGCTGGTTGAATGTTGAGGCTCATGACGGCAGATCTCCGTGGTGGCGGGAAAGCGGTGGGATTCAGGCGGGGTGCGGCGGCCGGGCGAGGCCCAGATGATCGCGCAGGGTGGACCCGCTGTATTCGGTGCGGAAAAGGTTGCGGCGGCGAAGCTCGGGCACAACGTGATCGACGAACAACTCGAAGCCGTCGAGGTACGAGTCCATATTGAGATTGAACCCGTCCGCCGCGCCGGTGGTGAACCACGCCTCGATGTTGTCGGCGATCTGCTCCGGCGTGCCGACCACGACGCGGTGGCCGCTCAAGGCGTTGCGGCCCAGTATCTGGCGGACTGTCAGATTATCCCGCCGTGCCTCCAGAACGATGTTCTCAAGGAAACCGCGTGATACGTGCGGGCTGATGGTGTCCAGAATGTCGTCCGGCAGCGGGGCATCGAGTTCCAGCCGCTCGGGATCGACCCCGAACCGCTCGGCGAGCCGGATCTTGTCGGCTTCGGCGTCGAGAAGGTCGTCGAATTCCTTCTTGCGCGCCCAGGCCTCCTCCTCCGTGCTGCCCACGACAAGGTAGAGGCCGGGCAGAACGATGAGATTATCGGGGTTGCGGCCAAAGCCTGCGGCAAGCGTCTTGACGTCGCGATAGAAGTCACGTGCACCCTCAACCGTCCGCTGCACCGTGAACAGCGCATCGGCCCACCGCGCCCCAAGACGCTTGCTGGCCTCGGAAGCGCCGGCCTGCACAATGACGGGCCGCCCCTGCGGCGAGCGCGGCACCTGCAACGGCCCGGTGACCGAGAAGGACGCGCCCTTGTGGTTGATCGGATGCACGCGGGCAAGATCGGCGTAACGGCCCGTTGTGGCATCGGCGAGCACGGCACCGTCCTCCCAACTGTCCCACAACCTGACGACGACCTCGACGAATTCTTCCGCGCGCCGGTAGCGATCCTCATGCGGCGGCAGATTGGCGAGGCCGAAGTTGCCCGCCGCAGTGTTGTGCTGGGTGGTGACGATATTCCATGCCGCACGACCGCCGCTGACATGGTCCAGCGACGCGAAGCGCCGGGCAATATGATAGGGGTGATCGAACGTGGTCGAGGCGGTCGCGACAAGCCCGACATGTTTCGTTACCCCCGCCAGCGCAGTGAGCAGGATCGTGGGATCAAGCGCGTTCCATGGCCTGAATGCGGCGGCTTCATCAAGCCCCGGCTGATCGGCAAAGAAAACCGCATCGAAGGTGCCGCGCTCCGCGGTGCGGGCAATGTCGAGAAACCCTTCGATATCAACGACGGCATCGGGATTGTTTCGCCGCCGCCAGGCGGCATTATGCCGTCCTGAAGGTATCACGTTGGCATTGAGATGAAGTTGCCGCGCAGCCGGGCGACCGGATTGAACATGAATGGTCAAAGGAGGATATCCGGGACGATTTGAGGAATATAGTCTATTATGTCTATATTATAACTAGAGTCAATTGCGTCCCGGCTCCTATGTCGTTTCTGCGCAGCCAGGCCAAGCGGCGGTGGGCGTTGCGGTATGGCGCTGAACATCAAGCGGGTGCTTAAACGTCGATATCTCTCGCATTGTTCCCGAATCAGAATATATATTATATAGAATTTATGAACTAGATTCGATGCGCGGCATTGGTCGATAGGCGCTTGTACGAGGCATTCATTTGGCGGGATATTACTCGCCTTGCCGGTGATGGGTTGTTCGTTGTCGCGCGATTTTTCCAACATTCCAGAAATTGGACGGAAGCAACATGACCGCTGCCACGCAATCCCGCCCCTCAATCAGTTTCGAGCACGACACGCCTGAGCTGGCGGAAGTCTATGACCAGACGAGTGATCGCCAGTTCGAGCATGGCAAGAATGTTCTTATCCCCAGCCTGAATCTGCAACCGGGTGAGCATGTTCTTGACGTTGGCGCGGGCACGGGACGTCTGGCCGAATATGTCGCCTCCATCGTCGGCCCGTCTGGGCGCGTGGTTGCCGTCGATCCGCTGCCGTTGCGGGTCGATCTCGCGCGCAGGCGGGCCAATGGCCGCTTTGAGGTGAGCGTTGCGCAGGCAGAGGATCTCTCCGCATTTCCGGACGAGAGCTTCGACGCCGTGTATCTCAACAGCGTGTTTCACTGGGTGCAGGATAAACCGCGCGCGTTGGCGGAAGCCCGGCGCGTTTTGCGCAAGGGTGGCCGGATCGCGTTGAATACGCAAAACCCGGACAAGCCGCATGATCTGCGCTATCTCGTCGAGGAGGCAGTGACCGCCGCTGGCCTGCCATTTTCGGCGGAACAGGTGCAGCCCACGATAGGCGTGCCGCAAACCGAGCTTGAGCCGTTGCTGACCTCCGCCGGGTTCGTCGATTATGCTGCGACATTGCATAGTTTCGACACGCTCTATTCTGAAGTGGATGAGTTGATTGCTCTGTCCACCAGCAGTTCATTCGGTAATTTTCTTGCCGTGCTGTCGGATGACGAGCGTGAACGTCTTCGGCTGGCGATTGAACAGGTGCTGGAGCCGAAACGCTCATCCGGCGGTTTCAACCTGACGCGCTATCTGACCTTCCTCACCGCGCGTAAACCGCAGGACTAAAACAGAGCTTTAACTGGCCTCAACCGGCCTCGACCGATGGCTGACCGACCGGCGCCTGGCGCCGGATATCGGACCCGAACGCATGCGCGCACGAGAACGATCGCGGCAAAGATCGTGGCAAGCAACACAATCCGAATTTCGATTAATTGACTAATTTAGTATATAGACAGACTAAGTAGACAATGACATGATGCCGCATCACTGCTGCTGCTGGCCCGTTTTTATGGCGCCGCGAGCGCATGATGTTTGATCAGGAGCCGAATGAATGAGTGACGCAGGTATTCTGCCGGTGGAAGAGTCCACGGCGGCGACCGGAGCCACGGCTATCAGGCCGCGTTCCCCCGAATTATCGGAATTGATAGAGGCTGTCGCGGCCGATGCGGTTGCACGCGACCGGGGGGAATTGCCGGCACAGCCCGCGATTGAACTCGTGCGTCAGGCACGCCTCGGCGCATTTCGCTTGCCCGTGGAGCAGGGGGGCGGCGGCGCGTCGCTGCCGGAACTTTATGCGCTGATCATCGATCTCGCCGCTGCCGATTCCAATATTCCGCATATCCTGCGCAATCACTTCGCCTTCGTCGAGCGTGCCCTGCGCGCGCCGGGCAGCGACAAGTTGCAACGCTGGCGGGAGAAGGCGCGGGACGGCAAGTTGTTCGGGCTTGGCGCCAGTGAACTCGGCATCCAGAATATCGGCTCGGGCTATGTAGAAACCCTGCTGACACCGCAGGGCGATGGCTATGTGTTGAATGGCCGCAAATTCTACAGCACCGGCAATTACTACACCGATTTCATCGTGGTGCAGGCACGCACGCCGGAAGGCGAGCCGGTGTCGGCCGTGGTGCGAACCGCTCAGGCGGGTGTCAATGTCGACGACGATTGGGACGGTATCGGCCAGCGGCTCACGGCCAGCGGCACATCCATTTTCACTGATGTACCCGTTGCAGCGGGCGATGTCCTGTTCCAGTCGGAGCAGGAGACGCGGCTGCCGTTCAACGCGACGTTCGCGCAGCTCTACCTTACCTCGATCGTGACGGGCATTCTGCGTCGGATCGTGCAGGACGCGACGGCGCTCGTCAGCGGCCGGGGTCGCAACTATTACCACGCCGTGGCAGAGCGCCCCGCAGACGATCCGCTGTTGCAGCAGACGGTCGGGCGGCTGGCGAGCGTGGCCTATGTCGCGGAGGCCGCCGTGCTGCGCGCCGCCGAGGCTCTTGGTGACGCATTCGCCAGTGCATCTGCGGGCAAGGCGGATGTCGCGCTGTTCGAAGAGGCTGCGCTGCGCGCCGCAAAGGCGAAGATCGTCATCGACGAACTCGCGTTGAGCGCGGCCACGCAACTCTTCGACGTAGGCGGGGCTTCGGCAGCCACGCAGAGCAAGTCTCTCGACCGGCACTGGCGCAATATCCGGACGATCTCGTCGCACAATCCGCTGGCCTATAAGGCGCGCGCCATCGGCAACCACGTCGTTAACGGTGCGGCATTGCCGAACGGGGCGTTTTTCTAGAACACTTCGGCGCTTCAACAGAAGCGCCGACAATCTCTATCCCGCTGTTCCAGTGCGATTTATTGGCGCGATACCGCGTCCGCCTCGCTTGAGAACGTTTCAGGCGCTTTTCCGTGGCCCGCCTGCCCGGCAGGGATGCGGGCCCAGAAAATGGGGATGAAAACCCGAATGAGCACACTCTCGGAAAACACAATCGGGCAACGATCCGGCCGCAATGGCACGTTGCTGGGCCTTGCAGCCGCTGGGGCATGGGCGCTCGTGGCGGCCACGACAGGCCTGCTGCCGGACGTGGGCGACTGGCCGGAGACGGAAAATCTGGCGATAGCCGGAGCCATTATCGCCGTGCTGCTGGCGGCGTCTGCGCTGTTGCAGCGGGTATCGCCGGCATTGGGCCGGTGGCTTGTCGATAAAAGCCCTTGGCTGATCGCTATCGCGCTGTTCCTGTCCGTCTGGCAGCTTGCATCGGCAAAACTGGGCTGGCTTCCGCAGCCGTTCTTTCCGCCGCCACAAGGCATTATCGAGGTTTTCACCTACGATTACGCTGAACTTGGCATCAGTCTGGTGGCTTCGGCGCAGCTGCTGATCGTCGGTTTCATCTATGGCGGTGTGGTCGGCTTCATCGGCGGTGTGGCGCTTGGGTGGTCGCAACTTGCGGCATACTGGATACACCCGATCCTGCGTTTCGTCGGCCCGCTGCCCTCTACGGCGTTGCTGCCCATCATCTTTTTCGCGTTCCCGTCCAGCTATAGCGCCAGCATCTTCCTTGTGGCGCTGGCTGTGGCATTTCCCATGACTGTGCTGACATGGTCCGGTATCGCCAGCGTCAACCCGGCCTATTATGACGTGGCCCGCACGCTTGGGGCATCGCCGCTGGCGCTGGTGCTGAAAGTCGCGATCCCCGCATCCCTTCCATACGTCTTCGTCGGCCTGTTCATGGCGCTGGGCGCGGCATTCTCGTCGCTGATGGTGGCGGAACTGTTGGGCGTTAAAGCCGGTCTGGGCTTCTTCATTCAGTGGTCGCAGGGCTGGGGCTCCTACAACAGCGTGTTCACGGCGGTTCTGGTGCTGGCGCTGCTCTGCTCTTTCTCAATTACGGCGTTGTTCAAAATCCGGGGGCGCGTGCTCTCCTGGCAGAAAGGTCTCGTCAAATGGTAGCCTCCGCGCTTGCTCAAACGTCGCCGGAAACGCTTGCGCGTCCCTCCGCCGGTGCCTCCCTCGACATCGACAACGTCAGTCACGCATTCAATCTGGACGGCTCGACGCTGCACGTTCTGGACCACGTATCCTTCGACGTGAAACCCGGTGAGTTCGTGGCGTTGCTGGGGCCTTCAGGCTGCGGAAAATCCACCCTGCTGCGCCTGATCGCAGGTCTTGAACCGCCCAACGCCGGCGCTCTCAAGGTGAACGGACAGACGATCACCGGGCCTGATCCCTCGCGCGTGGTGGTGTTTCAGGACCCTACGCTTTATCCGTGGCGCACGGTGTGGCGCAACGTGGCGCTTGGGCCGGAGGCGCAGGGCAAGTTGAAGGAAAGCCGGGGGCGCGTTGATGAAGCCATCGATCTCGTCGGCCTTGGCCAGTTCTCGAAGGCGTATCCGCACCAGTTGTCCGGCGGCATGGCGCAACGCGTTGCGCTGGCGCGAGCGCTGGTCAACGATCCGTCCATTCTCATTCTCGATGAGCCTCTGGGCAAGCTGGACTCGCTGACGCGTCTCACCATGCAGTCCGAGCTGGTTTCCTTGTGGCAGGAGAAGGGCTTCACCGCGATCCTCGTCACACACGACGTCGAGGAGGCGCTATTCCTCTCCACCCGCGTCATCATTTTCAGCAACCGCCCCGCGCGGATCAAGGCCGATTTCGAGGTCGACCTTCCGTATCCCCGCCACCGTGGCGATCCGCGCCTTGCGGAACTGCGGCACCGGAGCCTTGCCGAACTTGGATTGGACTCGACGTGGTGAACGGGCACGCGCCCTGCGTAACGGCCTTTTCGTCTTCGCAAGCATTGTCCAGTTGAACAGGAGCTAAAACGTGACCAATTCCAGATCAAAAGGTATTTCCCGGCGCTCTCTTCTTTGGGGTGCCGCGGGCGCTGCGGCAGCATTGCCGGTGGCGACCGGAATATTCCCCGGCCCATATATTGCACGGGCATCGGAGCTGAAGAAGATCAATGTCGGCTGGACCGGCTCCAGCATCTGCCACAACTCGCTTCCATCGGCGTTCCATAAAGGCTTCTTCCAGAAGCACGGACTGGAACCGGAGTTGCTTGCTTTTGGTGGCGGTAACGACGCCGTGCTGGAGGCCCTGTCCAGCGGCAAGATCGACGTGACCATCGGCTTCATCCTGCGTCTGCTCAAGCCGTTGGAGCAGGGCGCGAACATCCGCTTTACCGGCTCGGTGCACGGCGGCTGCATCCGCGTCGTCGCGGCAGAAGGCACGCCGGAAGTGGACTATGCCTCGCTCAAGGGCAAGTCCATCGGCGTCAGCAGCCTTGCCAGCCCCAGCAAGAACTTCCTGTCCGTGCAATTGCACAAGGCGGGTATCAATCCGCAGAGCGACGTCGAATGGCGCGTCTATCCGGTGGACCTCTTCGCCGAGGCGATCAAGAAGGGCGAGATCCAGGCCGCTGCCGACGCCGACCCCGGCACCTTCCTGCTGCTGCGCAACAACCGGGGCTTCCTGAAGGAAATCGGCGGTCAGGATACGGGCATCTATTCCGGTCTGTCATGCTGCGCGGTGACCGTCAGCAAGGCCTTTGTGGAGGAGCGTCCCAAGGACGCCGCCGCCGCAACTTACGCGCTGACGGAAGCGGCGCAGTGGGTCTTTGAGAATCCAGATGAGTCTTCGCTCGTTGCGGCCAAGTATTCGCCGCACCCCGCGCCGTTGTTGGCCGAAGTGATCCGCAGCCATCGCCACGATGTCAACTACACGGCCAACAGGCGTCTGCGGGATGAGGTGGCGATTTATGCCAATGACCTGCGTGAGGTTGGCGTCATCCGCCGCCGCACCGATCCGGAAGAACTGGCCAAGCGCGCCACGATCGACATCGAGGTCTGATCGATAGCGACATATGTCGCGGCGGCTTTCCCGGTGGTGCACAAGCCTCGGGGAAGCCGGCCGTTCCGGACGTCGACCGCTTCGCATCGCGCCGGAACGGTTGAAAAGAACGTGGAAAGTCAGGTGATCCCGTGAGCAACCACAGCGCCATCGAAACGATTTCAACAGCCGAAATTTCCCCGATCAAGCGGGCCTCAACCCTCTCCGCCAACCCCGAGTTGATCTACGCTGCGGGCGCATGGGCGGTGTCGGGCGTCATCACGCTTCTGTGGCCCAATACGCAGGAGTTCGAACGCACCACTGACCTTGCCGTGTTGCAATGGATATTCGCCGCCTTGCTGCTGGTCGTGCATGTTTTCAGAGGCCAACTGGCCGGGCTTTTTCGCAAGTTGCATTACAATGCGTGGCGGCTGGTCGCTCTTGCTGTCTTGTTGTCCATCTGGCAGGTGGCATCGGCCAAGCTGGGTCTATGGCCGCAGCCTTATTTTCCACCGCCTCAAGGCGTGCTGGATGCTTATATCAAGGATTACGTGCGGCTGGCGGATAGTATTCGCGCTTCGTTGATCCTGCTGTTCTTTGGTGTCGGCCTCGGGGCGCTCGCCGGGTTTCTGACGGGCTTGTCCACGGGCTGGTCGCCGCGTGTCGGCTATTGGACCATTCCTTTCCTGCGGCTGTTTGGGCCGGTGCCGGCAACGGCCTTGATCCCGATCGTGCTTTTTGTCTTCCCGACCAGCTTCAGCGGCGGTGCGTTCCTGGTTGCGCTGGCGACGTGGTTCCCGGTGGCGGTTCTCACGTGGTCCGGCGTCTCCAGTGTCGACTCCAGCTATTATGATGTCGCGAGAACACTTGGCGCGAAAGAACGTTTCCTGCTGCTGAAAGTCGCTATTCCGGCCACGCTGCCGCACCTGTTCGTGGGCCTGTTCATGGCGCTCGGCGGCGCAATTTCCGTGCTGGTCGTTGCGGAAATGCTCGGCGTCAAGGCCGGGCTCGGTTTCTATCTGGATTGGGCGCAGGGCTGGGCTGCCTATGGCCATCTTTACGGCGCGCTGATCGTCATGGCGGTGCTGTTTTCCGGGGTCACGACACTGTTGTTCTTCGTCCGTGATCGCGTGCTCGTGGGACAAAGCGGCGGCGTGCAGTGGTAGCACGCATTGCCTGATCCGGTTGCTTGCTCTGCCGATGCCTTCAATCGATGACGTGTTCAAATCAATAAAAATGCGGGTTTGCCATGAGTGATACGCTAGTCGAAACATCTGCCGCCGAAGTCTTGACGGCAGGATCGCCCCGTTTAGAGGCTTTGCTGGACACGATAGCGGAGGGTGCCGCCGAACGTGACCGCGAACGGATCCATCCGTATGATATCTTCGATCTGATCCGCCAGACGCGCCTCGGGGCGCTGCGCATTCGCCGCGAAGACGGTGGCGGCGGCGCGAGCTATAGAGACCTTTACGACACCGTGATCCGGCTGGGTGCGGCGGATTCTAATGTCGCTCACAGCCTGCGCAATCATTACGTTTTTGCAGAGCGTTACGCCCGCAATCCGCGTGACGCGCGCGAGCGCGAATGGCAACGCGCCGTGGTGGCGGGCAAGATTGTCGGCCTCGCCAATGGTGAGCTTGACAGCAAAAAGGTTGGCGGGCGCGTTTACGCAACGACCCTGACACGTGACGGAGACGGTTATCGTCTGTCCGGCACCAAATACTACAGCACCGGCACGCTGTATTCCGATCTGGTGCTGATCCGCGCCGTCGGGCCGGACGGCTCTTCCGCATCCGTCATCATCCCGGTAGATCGCGAGGGTGTTGAATTGGTCGATGACTGGGACGGTGCCGGCCAACGCCTGACGGGAACGGGCACAACCATTCTGAAAGATGTGCGCGTCGAGGAAGACGAAGTGGTCTATGACGCGCCGGGTGTCGGCTACGGTGTGGTTTACGCAAGCACGCTGCCGCAACTTTTTCTGACGGCCGTCAACGCGGGCATCTTGCAGGCACTGGCGCAGGATGCGGCGGCTCTCGTGCGGGAGCGTAGCCGCACCTTCCACCACGCCGCCGCGGAAACGCCGGCGCAAGACCCGCTGCTTCAGCAGACGGTGGGGCAGATTGCCAGCGCCGCTTTCGCCGCCGAGACGCTTGTTCTTGCCGCCGCAGATGAACTTGACCGTCTGGACGCCGCCAATGCTGCCGGCAAGGACACGGAAGAGCTGGCGTTGCAGGCTTCTTTGCGCGCGGCGAAGGCCAAGGTCGTCATCGATGAATTGGCGATCCGCGCTGGCGGGCAGATATTCGATGTCGGCGGAGCATCCGCGACGAAACGCTCACGCAATCTCGACCGCCACTGGCGAAATGCCCGGACGCTTGCGTCCCATAATCCGGCATCTTACAAAGCGGCCGCGATCGGCAACTATCACATCAATGGCGAACCTTTGCCGAAGCTCGGGTTCTTCTAAAATTCAGGCGGCACTGCCCATTAAAGCAGTGCCGCCCGGCAAATGTCTGGGAGCTGTTAGGGCGGATTGCTTATGCCATTGGCATAGTCGGCCCCCGCAACTGCGAGCTTTCTAAAGAGCGGGGCCGAACAATGCCTGCCGGAAGGTTTCCGCTTCAGGGGATGGCTCTTTCACCACACCTTTGTCGCGCAAAATCGGGATCACTTCTTCGGCAAAGCTGGCAAAGGAGTTGCCGCCCTTCAAGACGAAACCGTCCGACGCTTCGCTCTGGAACCACAGGGCAATCTCGTCGGCTATGGTTTGCGGTGTTCCGATCAGCGTGAAGTGGCCGAATTCGTAGATGCTGGACAGGACTTGACGCAACGTCACTCCCGGACGAGCAAAGTAGGGACGGAGCAGAAGCCCTCTGCTGCGGCGCCGCTCAACCTGGGTCAGTTCTTCCACGCTGGGGATCGCACTGGCCGGGATCGGGTCATCGAGATCAAGCTCGCTGAGCCTGAAAAGCGGAGCCTCGCGAACGACCTTATCCCGATATTTCAGCAGGTTCTTGTCGGTGAACTGGCTGTGATAAATCTCGTCCGCCTGCTTTGCCGTCGGCGCAATGAAGGCATTGAGGCCGGGCAGCACCTTGACGCTTTCGGCGCTTCGGCCATAAGACGTCACCCGTTGTTTGAGGTCGCGATAAAATGACAGCCCGGCATCGATATCCGGGGTGGCGGTGAAGACGATTTCGGCGTGGCGTGCGGCAAAATCCAATCCTTCCTCGGAAGCGCCTGCCTGCACGATCACCGGACGTCCCTGCGGACCGGGGGGAATATCGAGAGCTTGCTTGATGCGGAAGTATTCGCCATTGAAATCCGTTTCCTCGATGAAGTCACCATTGAAATGGTGGCCGGTCTCGTCATAGGAAACGGACCCTTCCTTCCAACTCTCCCAGAGTTTGTAGACGACGCGCAGGTATTCATCTGCCTTTTCATAACGTTCAGCCAATGGCAACAGCTTGCCCTCGGCAAAATTCTGTTCGCCGTAATAGGAGGTCACGACGTTCCAGCCGCTGCGCCCGTTGGACAGATTGTCGAGTGAGGTGAAATAGCGCGCGACGTTGAAGGGCTCGGTGAAAGAGGTGGATTCCGTCACGATCAGGCCGACACGCTTGGTGTGCTGCGACAGCGCGGTCAGCAGCGTCAGCGGTTCGAAGCCCGCACGCGGCCGCACATCCGCTTTCAACGGATCGAGGCCCAGGAAGTCCGGCTTGAAAATGGCATCGAAGCCTGCGCTTTCGGCAAGCTTCGCGTGGTTGATGAAATTCTCGATCTTGAAGCGATGAGGGTCACGCTGGGCCGCCAGATCGCCCTGATAAAACGAGTTGGGATCGGCGAACGCAACGAGTATGAGGCGATCACGGGGCGGGGACATCGGCGGCTCCTGTTATGCGGTTTTGACGAGCGAAAGGCGTGCGTATCCGGGCTGCGCAGCGGCGGACTGCGCGGCGTTGGCCGCAGGGATGGATTCCAGAAGCAGCCGCGTATAGGGCTCTGCCGGATTTTCGAAGATCTGATCCACCGGCCCCTGCTCGATCAGGCGGCCGTGCCGGAGTACGGACACGGTGTCGGCGACCTGACGCACGAGCGACAAATCGTGCGAAACGAACAGGTAGGTGAGGCCGAAACGCTCCTGAAGCGCGAATAGCGCTTCGACGATGCCGGCCTGCACCGTCACGTCGAGTGCGGATGTCGGCTCGTCCAGAACCAGCATTTTCGGCCGCAGCGTCAGCGCGCGTGCAATCGCCACCCGCTGGCGCTGGCCGCCGGACAGGGCCGCCGGACGCCGGCGCAACAAGTCCTCGCTCAATCCCACGGCGCTGATGGCTTCGTGCACGCGTTCATCGCGCTCCTGCCGGGAGCCGATTGCATAGCGGTCCAGCGGCTCGCGGACAATGCTCTTCACTTTCCAGGTGGGATCGAGCGACGTAAACGGATTCTGGTAAACGAGTTGCAGATCGCGGCGCAAATCGCGGAGCGCGCTTGTTGAACGTCCGTGGACACGCTGTCCGTTCACGGTGATGGCGCCGCTGTCCGGCGTGTCCAGCCCGAGCAGCAGACGCGCCAGCGTTGTCTTGCCGGAGCCGGACTCGCCCACCAGCGCGTGGGTGCGACCGCTCTGGAGCGAGAAAGACACATCGTCGACAGCGCGCACCTGCCGGTCGCCAGTGTCGAAAATTCTGGAAACCGATTGCACACGGATAAAAGGGTCGCCCGTGCCTTCTCCGGCATTGGCTCGCCGCTCCGCCGTGCGGAAACGAAACGGATTCAGGGAGGGAACGTCGTTCTGCAGCTTGCGCGTATAGTCGGATGACGGCTTGAGGAAGACGCGAGAGGACGGGCCGGTTTCCTGAACCTCACCGCCTTTGAGCACCACAACACTGTCAGCCCGCTCGGCGGCGAGCGCCAGATCATGGGTGATCAGCAGCAGGCTAAGGTCGAGCGAGGAGCGTAGTCTGGACAACAGATCGAGGATCCGCTTCTGGATGGTGACGTCGAGGGCCGAAGTGGGCTCGTCCGCAACAATCACCTCCGGCCTCGGCAAAACGGCGAGGCCGATGAGGACGCGTTGCAGCATGCCGCCAGACAGCTCGTGCGGATAGGAACGATAGATCCGCTCCGGCTCGGAAAGTCCGACAAGTTCCAGCGTCTCGAAGATTGCCGTCCGTTCGGCGGTGCGTCCGGACAGGTCCAGCAGGCGTGCGCTTTCATGGGCATGCGCGCCAATCGTGCGCACGGGATTGAGCGCATTCTGCGGATCCTGCGGTACGAAACCGATGGACCGTCCGCGCAGGGGGCGGAAGACGCGGTCACTCAGCTCAAGTAGGTTCCGGTCCTTGAACGAGATCCTACCGGCCGTCCGCGCCGTTTCCGGCAGCAGGCCGAGCACGGCTTTCGCAATGGTGGATTTTCCGGACCCCGATTCACCGATGAGGGCGAGCGCCTGTCCCTTTTTCAGCGCGAAGCTGGCGTTCTGCACCACGGTTTCGCCGCCGTAGGAGACGGAAAGCCCCTCGACATGCAATAGATCTGGCAAATCAATCGTGTACGGCATGTTCATGATAATCCGACAGGTCCAATTTTGTGGCGTCTCTGCGCTCGTCAGACAAGCGCATCAACGGCGCAGCCAGCGGCTGATGCGATTGATCGCGAGCACAGTTGCCACGATCACCAATGAGGGGGCAAAGACGAGCCACGGCGAGCTGGGATAATCCTTGCCGTTGGATACAAGCACGCCCCAGTCCGCCGCCGGCGGGGGATCGCCATAACCCAGAAATGCCAGGCCGGCGATGATCAGGATGCACGAGCCGAACTGAAGCACGGCCAATGCCAGAATTGAGCGGTAGGCGTTGGGTAGGATATGGCGCAGCAGAATATGCCAGCGCGAGCCGCCCAGCAGTCCGGATGCTTCCACGAACACGGACGTGCTGGCTTTCAGCGTTTCCGCGCGCATCACCCGGGCGAAGATCGCCACGGAGGCGATGCCTGTGGCGATGGCGACGTTGATCGTCTGGAAGCCGAAGGAACTGACGATGACGACCGCCAGCAGGAAGTTGGGAATGGCAAGCAACACGTCGATGAACCGCGCCACGATGACATCCGTCCAACCGGCGACGAAACCGCTGACCAGCCCCAGAAAACCGCCCACGACAAGGCCGATGCAAACCGCGATGGCGGCGCTGGTCACGGATGACCATGACCCATGCACGACGCGCGAGAAAACATCGCGCCCGAGATGATCGGTGCCGAACCAGAATTCACCACTTGGCGGCAGTAACTTGCGCGAGGTATCGCCGAAATAGGGATCGTATCCCGCGAACAGACTCGGAAACAGCGACCATGCGATCACGAGCGTCACGAACAGAAAGGACAGGATCACGGCGAGCGGCACGTCCCATGCTGCAAAACGGGTGCGGCGGCGTGTGACAGGAGTTGGAATCAGCAACGTCATTTCGCGACGGCCTCCGTATCGACGAGGGGCTCATCCGCGAGGGGCTCGCGCCCACGGTTTCGCGTGCGCAGGCGGGGGTCGAGCAGGGGGTAAACGAGATCGGCGATCAGGTTCACGATGACGAACACGGCCGCCGCGAGCGACACCACGGCCTGAATGACCGGATAATCCTGCGAGGACACCGCGCCCTGCACGAGCGAGCCAATGCCGGTGCGGCCGAAAATGGACTCCGTGATCAGGGAGCCTCCCAGAAGCTCGCCGATGGCCAGTGCGATCATCGTGACGACAGGTAGCGAGGACGGGCGGAACTGGTGATGGGCGAAAAGCTCGAAACGGCTGAGGCCGCGAGACCGCGCCACCGAAAAATATTCCTGCCGCGCCTCGTGGTCGAGATTGGCGATCAGCACTTCGGCAATCTGTGCGGAAACCGGGATGCCCAGCGCAATCGCCGCGAAAGCCGTCGCCGCGAAACTGTTAGGACTGGTGATGCGGAACAGGCCGAACTGAAACGCAAAAATCTGTATGAGAAAGATGCCGATAATAAAAGCCGGCACCGAGAGCGACGCGGCGGGCAGAAGACGCAGCAAGCCCTGGCCGTATCGCGGCGGCAGATTCTGCGATGCGAAAGCAAGCAGGAACGCCACCACCAGAGCAACGGCCAAGGCACTCAGCGCGAGCACCAGTGTCGAGGGCAGGGCGCTGAGGACCAACCCGGACACAGGCAGATTTGAGCGCAGCGATATCCCCAGATCGCCGACGACGAAACGCGACAGCGCGATCCACAATTGCTCCAGTACCGGCTTGTCGAGGCCGTAATAGGCGATGATCGGCTCAATATCGGCAGGCGAAAAGCCGTTTTCTGGATCGAGCAGCATATTGGTGATCGGATCGCCTGGCAGAACGTTGATGATCAGAAACGTAAAAGTATAGGCCAGCGCGATGACGACAATCGACTGGGCGAGACGGGCAATAGCGTAACCAATATAGTTGGATCGATGATTCATTCAGTACCGTGCCATACGAAGTCTTGCAGGATCCGATCCGCCGGGCGGTTTTTACCGCCCGGCGGGGATTGAAGTGCAATCAGGGCTCCAGCCATGCGCCGTAATACAGCGGGTAGGCCGCGCCGCTATAGACGTCGCCCTTCAGTTTGGGTGACTGGACGAAAAGACGCTGGATCAACTGGGTCGTTGGGATGAACAGCGCCTGTTCGAGCACGTGCTGCTGAACGTCATTGAGAATTTCAGCGCGCTTCTCGTAGTTGTCAGCATTGTCCACGGCATTGGCGAATGCGTTCAGTTTTTCGTTGGTCTGGTCATAGTTGAACCAGTTATCGCCGCCGTGCAGATCGGTCAGCACCCGGCCGGCCACACCGGCATCCAGGAAGCTGCGGCTGATCTCGACCAGCGGTACCGTGTCGTTGTTCCGCACCCGTGCGTTGAAGGTGGCGATATCCACAACGTTGAGCGTTACGCCCACACCGATCTCGCGCAGCTGCTGGACGATGAGTTCGTCAACCTGCTTCGAGGTGCTGACCCAAGGGCTGGCATAGAGGTTGAAGCGCAGTTTCTGGCCATCCTTGGTCCGGATGCCATCGTCGCCCACTACCCAACCGGCCTCTTCAAGCAACCGCTTGGACTTCTCGGGGTCGTAGGTCAGGAGGCTGCTGAAATCCCCGGCCTCGGGCACGTTCGCTTCCAGGAAGCTCTTTGCAGGGCCCCAATCTTCGGTGAACACCGTGTCGAGAATTTCCTGCCGGTTTATGCCGTGCTGGATCGCCTGTCGTACGGCGAGTTCAGAAAAGTGCGGCGCCTTGGTGTTGACGCGGAAGCCGCTGACAAAGCCGAGGCTTGGCGGCGCCACAACGGTCAGGCCCTTGCCACGCAGGCCGGCAAGCTCGTGCGGCGGAATGTTCAGCGCCACATCGGCCTGCCCCGCCTCAAGTGCGGAACCACGCAAGGCAGCTTCCTTGACCACCTTGAAGGTGATCTTGTCGAGGCTGGCCGGGCCGGAATGATCGATGGCCGCCGGACCCCAATCGTAATCCGGACGCTTGCGCAGCACGACGTTATCGCCCTCGCGCCAGGACTCGACGACGAACGGGCCGCTGCCGATCTGCTTGCTCAGATTGCCGAGTTCTTCCGGCTTCAGATTGAGGCTCGCGGGCGAGCGCAGCAATGTCTTGTGGTAACCAAGCGTCGGCAGGAAGCTCAAGGTCGGGGTGGAAAAGTTGACGCGAACGGTATGGTCGTCAACGACATCCGTGCCGGTATAGGTCGATGAGGGAAACAGCCCCAGACGCCCAATGCCGCGCTCGGGGTCACCCTTGGCCCAGATATCGATGTTCGCAGCCACCGCAGCCGCATCAAGCGGCGTGCCGTCCGAGAAGGTGACGCCCTTCTTCAGATGCAGGACGAAGCTGGAATAATCGTCGTTCACGTCCCAGTTTTCCGCAATCCAGGGCGTAGGCTCGCCCTTTTCGTTGACGTGCAGCAGCTTGTCAGCGATCTGGCCCCATACTTGGCCGGTGTAAATGTCGACCTTTTCATTCAGGCTCCAGCCGCTATCGAGGCTGGCCAGCAGAAAGGTGATCTCGCCACCGGGATTCCGCTTCGTGTCCTGCGCGTGCAGGGCAGTGAGCCCGGCGCTGGAAACGAGGCCGGCGGCTGCAATGATCGCGCCGTGCAGCAATTTGGTGAAGGTCCGACGATTTAACTGCATTTCGATGTCCTGAGCGTCAGTAAGGCTCTCAACCGGCGCTGCGTCGAGACGCGTCCGAGAGCATGCATGAAAATTCACATGCCAGGCATGTGTTTGCTGAAATTCATCATGGGCGGCCACCCGATAGACTATACAGTACATATAATCAGTGTATTTACTAGCCTAAAAACGGCAGCCGGCTTCGAAATCCGGGGATGTCTCTAAACGGTAGCGGAATGGTGCAGCGGAGGCAGAAAGGTGTCAGCGCAAGTCAGTGCTTTGCAAGTCAGCGCTTTCCGGCTGCCATAGTGCTGGCAATCTCCGCGTCGCGGGCGTATTGTCTCGACAGGCAGCAGGACAAGGAAAGTCCCGGATCATGAGCACGCGCGGTAGGGATGCCGGTATCGGCAATGAGAATGAAGGCAATCTGCCCGGACGCAGGGCGGGGCTTTTGGATCGCAGGTCGTTTCTGTTCGGCTCCGCTGCCGGTGTTGGCGCGCTTGGGCTGGCAGGGTGCGCGACGTCGTCAGACCGCTTTATGAGTTATGCCGAGGCGGAGCAGGTCTATGGACCAGTGCCGCACGAAAAATTCCCCATTCCGGCGGTTGATGTCCGGAAGGTGGATCCGAAATACTTCCGCCGGACGGTTCGCTTCGATACGAAGGAAGAGCCGGGTACGATCATCGTCGATCCGGGCAATTACTATGTCTACCGCGTTGAAGGCGAGGGAACGGCGACGCGCTATGGCGCCAATGTCGGCCGCGCGGGCTTCCTGTGGAACGGCGACGCTTACATTGGGCGCAAGGCCGAGTGGCCGATCTGGACGCCGCCGAGGGAGATGATCCTGCGTCAGCCGGAAGCGGCCCAATATGCGCGCGGCATGCCTGGGGGCCTCGATAACCCGCTCGGCGCCCGCACGCTTTATCTCTACCAGAACGGCGTTTACACTCTCTACACGATCTATGCCAGCAGCGCGCCGGAGACGATCGGCTCGGGGGTGACAAGCGGCTGTGTCGGTCTCCTCAGTCAGGATATGATCGATCTTTATAATAAAACGCCCGTGAAGACGAAAGTGATCGTTCTGCCGGCATAATCCGCAGGATCGCTACAACCCAACCTGTTCGATTTCCGTGTGCCGGTTTCCACCGATGCACGGGAGCCGTGATTTTGCGGGAGGATATGCGCTGGGCAAAATCCTGCCTCGGTGCAAAGCATGTCAGGGAAGGCGTACACTCCGCGACAGACCTCGCACAGGCGTGAGCACAAAGCTCCATGCTACCAAGTGATAAAGCAAACCACTTGCATGCCTCATAGTCTTTGCCATACTTATCGCAATTGATATAATAACATGCATAGTGAATTACATATATATTTTGTTTAATCGATGGAAATTATTGATTTGTGCAAATACAAGCCTGTATCGAGGCGCTTGGATTGGATGGTTTTCTTGATATATTGACCCGGTTTCCAAGCGCTAGATTTCTGCGAGATGCGGGATACTGCGCGTCCTGTCTCCTCGAAGGGAACCCTGATGACGAGAGAGGTTTTTATCTCTACGGAACTGGTCGAGGAAGATCAGCGTACCGACCTGTGGCGCGAGATCAGCAGGCCCATGTTCGAGGCTTTGCCCCATTCGGACGACAGAGGTTTATTCTTGTCCGGATCGGTCAGAGCTGTGCCGGTCGGTTCTCTGATGACGGCACGTTCCATTTTCAACCGGCAGCGATACAATAAGGACCGGCGCTTTATTCTCAATAGCGGCCTCGATAGCTATCTCGTCCAACTCGTAACATCTGGAGAGTTGGCGGGGGACTTCAACGGCGTCCGGGCTTCTGCGGGGCCCGGAGACATTCTCATTCTGGATTTATCCCAGCCCCTCAAGAACCAGGTGACGGAGGGGTCGCGGGTCAATATCGTCATTCCGCGCCAGCCGCTGGAAAAAGCTGTCAGCGGTAGAAATCTGCATGGCACGGTTCTCAAGAGGCACTGGCCCGTCACGCAATTAGTCATGACGTATCTGACGGGGCTGCACTCCGTCGGCACGCAATTATCGACCTTCGAGGCAGATGCGGCTCATGAGGCCGCTGTTACATTGATGGCCGCTGCCTTGAAAAACGATGAATTGGAGGCAGCAGGCAGTCACTCTGTACTCAAGATTGCGTTGCAGCAGCGGATTGTGACTTTTATCGATCAGAACATCAATTTGCCGGATCTGTCGCCCGAAACCATCATGCGTCGTTTTCATGTGTCCCGTTCTCATCTATACCGGACATTCGCCGATGATGGCGGGATCGCAAAAGTGCTGCGCGATAAACGTCTGGATGCTGCGTTTGTGGAACTGACGCGCAGGGATTCCGCTGCTCTCTCGATCACAGAGATCAGCTACAGATTCGGTTTTTCCAGCAGCAATCAATTTCTCAGGGGGTTCCGTGCGCGTTTTGGTATAACGCCAAGTCAGGCGAGGCAGGAAAGACAGGCATTACATTTGGAAAAAGCAGAGGGAAGCGCTCATCTCCTGAATTATTTTGCGACGCTTCGTGAGCGCGTCATTAAATAAAATTAGAAAAATATGATCGGATACAGTATTTTTTTATTTTTGTATTTTATATCAATTTAATTTTGACAATGTAAATTTTGCAATAAAAATGAATATTTTACGTTGGTGTGAGTTTTATTTCGTTTAGTAATTCGTGTCTGCACGCCGTTGAAGCGCGGGCATGGTCTGAATTTGGATTATGAGCGGCACGTCGTCGCTACTCGTCATCATTATATGACTCGGTCTGATCAAACCGTTTTTTAATCACAGACAGGGTTGTCTGTTTTTTGGCGAATTTGGCGCTGAATTACCATTATCATGCAACGATTCTCAATTTCCACAGGGGCGGATGATGTTTTCTGTCGTGGCGCCGGCTGCTGAATCGTCCCTGTGTCTCATTTTTATCGGCGTTATGTTCCAATTCCCGAGTAGATATATGAACTAAAGAGGCGCTGCATTTTTATATTTATTTTCTTATGTAATTAATTAATTTCAATCATAAATTAGTAAATAGATTTAAGTTTAAAAATTGTATAAGAAATATATTCATTTTTTATTATTATAGAATAAATCTCAAATACATATTGAATTTTGACAATCAGAGCGGGCGTATTCTATTTAGATTCATGCTGATTTTGGTGGTGGGTTCGAAATCCGCTGCTGTGGATGTTGTTTTTCGACCAATTATCGCGAGATGTAGCAAATGCGTAAGTTTTCTCCCCTTGCAAAACCCAGAGTGTCCAGCCCCTTACTGGAAAGTATCGCCATTCTGTCTCTTCTTGTCGGCATGGTGCATGTGATCACGCCGGCAGATGCACAGACTCATATCAACAGGAGCGCCTCTCTGGTCACATCCGGGCAGGTGTGGTCTAACGCGTTTTCAAGCAAAGCGGATGCTGCTTTGCGTGAAGAAAACGCTTAAAACCAATAAGATAGAGCATTTCTGCGTTTCAACGAAATGCCGAAATGCTCCAGGTCGTGACCTGAGCCTCTGAACTTTCTCCAGATTTTTGCAGACTCCATCGTATCAAGGAGACGCACGGCATACGGAAGGAGGCGCTCACGCTTCACGGACGAGCAGATCATCGGAATGCTGAACATGCGATGCCGGATCGGCAGGGCATCGTCATGAACCTGAAGAAGATGCGTCGCCTCTCCATGCCTCGTTGCGTTGTTAACATGCTGGCTATGCTAAGTTTTGGCCCCGCTTTTCCTTCTGCTGATGCACTTTATGCCTGCCGCATTCGGCATGCGATGTAAGCTGGCTCATGCATATCGTATTTCCAATTCCGGTGCAGTTTGCCCGTACCGGAACTGACGGGCGTTGATGTCGTCGATGCCCGACAGCGCGTCGGTCAGGTAAGCTGGAATCGCTGTGCTTTGCGGGCTGCCTTGTCACCAATCTTCTTGAATTCCGGAAGCCTGCCAAGATGCACTCCGAGACACCCCGCTCATGGCGTCAATGCAACATAAAGAAATGTTTATGTATGGTGGCTGTCTTTCTACATCGCCCCAATCAGAATGAGGCGGCCCGGCTCCAGAACGCGGATAGCGTGGGACATGCCTGCCGGAACCAAAAGATAGTCACCTGCGGCGCAAGTTTGCTCACTGCCCTCCAGTCGCACGGCAAAACGGCCGGAGAGGACGACCGCGAATTCGTCCGTTTCAGCTGCATGGGCGGGGATGTCGCCCGATACCTGCGCATCGATAATTGTCATGGCGCCAAGCTGCCCCACGACCTCACCGCGAAAGCCCGGCCCTTTGATGATCGGCTTGTCACTCATGCTCTGTTGTCCCTTTCTGCTATGAACAGGAAGCCGGTGCCGGAAACCTGCACTGTTTCAACAGGCGTGAGGCCGGCTTTCATGGCCCAATCGGCGAGGATGTCCGGTGTGTCGAACCGCATATTGTCCGCCATGCTGCGGGAGAAGCGCGCGATCTGCGGCCTGAACTCGGGCGGCACCGTGACAACCGCAACCCGGCCGCCCGGTTTCAGCACCCGGCTCATTTCGCGCAGGCTATCCTGCGGTTGCGGAAAGAAGAAAAAAGCGTTCAGGCAATAAACCTTGTCGACCACGGCATCGGCCACCGGCAGGTTCGCGGCATCGGCCTGTTGCAATGTCAGGCGTCCCTCGGCAATGGCGTTGGCGTTTAGCCGGCCGGTGTTTGCGATCATATCCGGGCTATGGTCGATGCCGATGGCGCGGCAGCCGCAAGCCAGCGCCCGCTTCAGAAACACCCCGCCGCCACAGCCGACTTCAAGGATCGTATCCGTCGGGCGGGGCGGTAGATGTCGCAGCGTAAGGTCGAAACCGGCCTTGTGGCCAAACGGGAAGCGATAGAACAGGTAGCCGAGCAACCCGCCCGGCCTGCGGGCAATACGGTCGATCAGCGTGGGAGAGAGCGAAATCATGGAATGAGCGTCTATAGCTGGAGATATGGAAACAGCGTGATGGAAACCGCGCAGGCGTCTTCAACGGCCCACGGGAATGGAGCGCGCCGCGCGGGAGACGAACACAACCGCAAACAGAAGCGCCACCACAGCCCCGGCAAAAGTGGGGGCGTAGCCCGAGCGTCCGGCGATCCAGACCACCAGTCCGGCGATCACCATTTCACCCATGATATTGGCGCTTTGAACCACGGTGACATCCGTGCCCGCTTGCTTGCCGGCGCCGCCGAAAGCCATGATGATGGTAGCTGCCGACACGGCGATAAGTCCGCTCGCCACTGACAGTAAACCGATGGCAACCAGCACCACGGGCCAGCTTGCGGGCAGAACTGCGGCGGCGATCAGCCCCCAGATGACGAACGAGAATGCCGCTGTCAGCATGCCGGCGACCATGGTGCTCCAGCGGTTGCGAGCCGTCAGCACGCTGCCGAGCGGGCAGCCGATCACCATCATGATGATGCCGCTGATGGTTGAGACAAGCCCGGTATTGCCGATAGACCAGCCATTATCGACAAGGAAGATCTTGCTGACGCTCAAGCCGCCTGCGTGCGCGCCGCCGTAGATGAAGGCGAGGACAAGCAGCAGGAATATTCCGGGGCGTCGAAAAGTATCTGTCAGACGCGCGCGGGGTGTTTCTTGTCGCTGGCGCGCTGGTTCGCGCCATAGCAACGCGATGGCGACGGACAGCAGGGGGAAAAGAGCGAGCAGCAGAAATACGCCGCTTTGGCCCAGGCTATCGGAAGCCATCAGCACGCCGCCGCCACCCACCATGAAGCCGGCCATCAGGCCGCCGATCTGCAACGCGTTCGCCTGTGCCAGTCCGCGCCCGGCAAGCTGTTCTGCGGCGAGGCCATCGGTTGCGGTGTCTTGCGTCGCGCTGGCGATGGAGCCGATGACAAGAAGGGCGACTGCGAGCCAAAACCCGGCACCCTCGAAGGACACGAAGCCAAGCATGACGAGGCACAGCACCATGATCGCCTGCATGGGCACGATCCAGCTTTTGCGCCGTCCCAGGCGTGCAGTCCAGACGTTGTCCACCATGGGCGCCCATAGCGGTTTTATGATCCATGGCAGCGCCGCAAGCGGCACCAGCGCAATAATATCCATGGATACGCCGCTTTGACGCATTAGCACCGGCACGGCTTCCATGGATAACCCCATGGGCAGGCCCTGGGTGAAATAGAGCGCGCCGATCAGCAGGAAAAGCCGCGTCCGCCCGCTGGCCGTATCGTCAACCGGCAGGGCGGTGGATGAAGATGCATTCATCATTACCACTCCCGCGCGACGGTGACGCCGACCGTGCGGCCGGGTGCGGCAACGCCCATGGGGGTGCCGCTGTAGTTGAAGTAGTTCTTCAGGTAATGCTCGTCCGTGAGGTTCTTGGCCCAGAGAGTTGCTTTCCAGTCATCCTTCTCGAAGCCGACGTGCGCATCCAGCAGATGCGTGGCGGACTGGCGATAGGAGTTGTCCGAAGTGAAGGAATAGGAACTGCGGAACGCGTAATCGAGCCCGGCTTTCAGCAGCAGCCCGTTGGCCATCTCGTGGCGGAATAGCAGCCCGGCCGTGGCGCTGTGACGGGGCGCGAAGGGCAGGGGGTTGCCCGTGTAGTCCATGTCCATGACGGTATCGATGAAATCGTCATATGCCGCATCGGTGTAACCGTAGCCCGCCCGCAGACTGACTCCGCGCACGAGTTCCGCCGTGGCCTCGACCTCGAAACCCTTCGACGTGGCGGCAGCCGCGTTGCGGTAAACACGTGTGAAGGGCGTCGTATAGATGACCGCCTGCTGGTCTTTCCAGTCGATGTAGAACAGCGAGGCCGCCAGCGTGAAACGGCCATCGCTGGAGGTCGCCTTCGCGCCGACCTCGTAGGAGGTGGTGAGTTCGGGGTCATAGCGGTTGGCGGAGCCGTCATCCTCGATATACGGGCTGATGCCGCCGGATTTGTAGCCGCGGCTGATCTTGCCGTAGACGATGTTGCCATCGGAGAAATGGTAAGTGAGCGAGGCTTCAGGCGAGACATTGGAAAACGACACCGTATCCCGCACCCGGCCCGGCATGCCGAACATGTAGGTGCCGCTGGGTGTCGAGATTTCGCTCGTCGTTGATTTGTGATCGTAAGTGTAGCGCGCTCCTGCCGTGATCTCCAGCTTTGGCGTGAGGAAATAGCTCGCCTCGCCGAAAACCGAAATCGTATCGGCTGTCTGCTTGAAGGCGTCGCGGCTCATGAGATCGCGGGGAACTGCGGCAAGATCGAAGTACTGCGTGCCCTCGAACCGCTCGCGCATGTAGAAAACACCTGTATTCCAGCGGAAGTGCTCCTGCCCCTCCGGCGATGACAGGCGCAATTCCTGGCTGAACTGCCGCTGCGTATCCTTCTGACCCTGCACGATATATGGCGTTGGCGTGAAGTCGCCATCCAGGAAGCTCTTCATATGGTAGCTGCGGAAAGCCGTAATCGAGGTCAGCCGCGCGGCGCTGAAATCATGATCGAGACGCAGCGACACGCCGCCGCTATCCACGCGGTTCTCCGGCTTGAAGTCGTGGTCGGCCCATTTGTTGGAGGCCAGCGGCAGCGGAGCGTACCAGAGGCCGCCGTCACCCCTATCGCGCGTGTAGTCGCCGATAATCTTGATGCGGGTGTTGTCTCCCACCGCGCCGGCGGCGACAAAGCGCCCGAAAAAGACATCCGTGTCACTGACGCGGGATTGCGTAGGCAGGTTCCGGATATAGCCCTGATTGCCGCTCCATGCGGCAACGCCCCGTACCGCCAGATCTGTGCCGGTGATGGGGGTTTCGAACGCGGCCTTGATGCGGCTGTCGAGATGCGTGCCCAGACTTGCCGAAATCTCCCCGCCCGTTCGCTCTCCCGGCTCACGGGAGAGCAGGTTCACGGCCCCGCCGATGGTATTCTTGCCATAGAGCGTCGATTGGGAGCCGCGAACGATCTCGACCCGCTCCAGATCTTCCAGAATGACCGGGTATCCCAGCGGACGTGCAAGGTAGACGTCATCGAGGAACATGCCCACAGCCGGTTGCCGGTCGACGCCGCCGGCGATGCCCAGAGACGTGACGCCGCGAATGCTGAGCGGGCCGCCTTGGCCGTTGAACAACACGTTCGGCGCGCGGAATGCCGCGTCCTCCATCGTGTCGACGCGGCCCTTGCCAAGATCGCTGCCGGGAATCACGGTCACGGAGACAGGGGCGTTCTGAATTTTCTCCTCACGCCGGCGCGCCGTGACGGTAATCGCATCCAGCACAAGGGACTGTTCCACGGATTCGGCGGGGGCAGCTTCCTGTGCTTGCGCCATGCCGGCATCGACGGCGACGATGCCCGTCATCAGAGCCGTGGCGGCACGCAAAATTGAACGACGTCTTTTGATCATCATTGAAATTCCTCAAATTTATGAGGCATTTCATCTGATCGTCGCAGGCAGGACAACCCGCGTCCCGTTCGGGATTGCGGCAAAGTCGTTCGGGAAACGGCCTATCTGCGTCCGCCTGCCAACTGGGTGGGGGAGAGGCCGAAACGGCGGCGGAATTCCGTCGCGAAATGTTGCGGCTGATAGCCCACCTGCCGGGCGACATGGGAAATGGATGTTTCCCCGCCCTCCAGTAAAATGCGCGCCACATCGAGACGGTTCTGTTTCACGAAGCCATAGACGGTGGTGCCGAACAGTTCCTGAAAACCGCTTCCAAGCTTCTTGGCATTTGTGCCGACCCGGCGGGCCAACTCCGGCACGCTGGGTGGGTGACTGAGTTCCGCCAGCAGGATATCCCGTGCTTCGTGCAGCCGCGCGATATCCCGCGTGGACAGGGCAGCATTTTGATGCCCGTTGCCCTGTGTATCCGCGGCACTCACGACATGCGCGATCATTTCCAGCGCCTTGCCGGTCATGTAAAGGCGCCGTCCCGCGCCGGTCATCCGGCAGCCGAGCATCTGCCAGGCAATGGTGCGCGCCAGCTCCGGCAGAACCTGCATGGGTTCCGGGCCGCTCCGGGTGATGAAGGACAGCGCCTCTCCGCCAATAACCGGCTCCGCCGCATCGGCATCAAGCTGGATGAAAACGGCGGAAATCCGCCCATCTTTCATGGCCATGTGGTGCGTTGGCGTCGGTTCGCGGCAGGAAAACATCGTCGCTCCGCCATCGCGCCAGCGCCGTTCGCCAAACCGCGCTTGCTTCACGGAAAGATCGCCTTCCAGAAGCGTCCCGATCCAGTGGCCGGGGGCGGTCACGCTTTCCCAAACAGCGTGCCGGCGAGCAGGAGAGGTCTCAAGGAATACGCTGAGACCGCAGGAGCTGATGACCTCCAAGGCAATTCTCCAAAAATATAATAATGCCCGCGCAGCGAATCCCATGTTCAGCGCGTCAAATGACATCAGAAAAGATCAAGCATGTTGCAGCTCGATATCGAATCTGGCTCAGCATGTAATGGTGCTAATAAGTGCGGACATCACAAAGCTGATTTAATAAAATAGGTGCGTATAATATCTGTCAATCGCAATTTATATTATGTTGCAATGAATAAGTAATTTCAATTATATAAAATAATTCCAATTCTATGGAAGCTTCGCGAGTCTATGGAGTTATCTATCGCATGCTTTGCGCCGCACTGTTCGGTGACGGCCTGACGATGATGTTGCGGTTGTCAGTATCATTGAGAGACGCCGCCGCAAAAAAACGTGAGTCCACGAGCGCCAACGCACCGGTCTTGAGTTGACTGACGTCCTGTTGCGGTTCTTCGGGGCGGGCTGATGCACGCAAAGCCCGTCCTCGCAATATCAATGACGCCCCGCTTCAGGCCATCATGCGCACGTGCTGATCCCACAGGATCCAGATGGTTCCGCCGACCACGATGGCGATCATAATTGCGGTCAGGATCACAAGTCTCAGATCGTCCCGGTGAGATTTCTCATAGTCGATATGCAGGAAGCATCGCAGATGCACGGCGATCTGGATGATGGCCAGCACACCCAGCGTGGCGAGCATGCTTGCGGGTGGCAGCAGTTTCATCGCAACCAGCCCGAAGGAAATGATCGTCAGGATCATCGCCAGAACAAAGCCGACGATGAAGTTGAGCCGTTCGGATGCTTCGTCCTCGTTGCCGTTGACCGGCTGACCGCTTGGGAGATCGTTTCTCATGACACAACTCCGAAGAGATAGACCAGAGTGAAGATGCCGACCCAAACAACGTCCAGCATGTGCCAGAACAGGCCAAGGCGCAGCAAGCGCAGCTTGACGATGCCGGTGAGGCCGAAGACGCCGATCTGCACCATCAGCACCACCATCCACGCAATGCCGAACGACACGTGCGCGACGTGCGTACCCGTCAGCAGATAATAGGCGGACAGGAACCCGCTGGTCTGCGGCGTCGCGCCGTGCACGGCTATCATATTGGCGTAGTCGTGCAGTTCCATCGCCACGAAGCCGGCGCCAAGCAATCCCGCTATGGCAAGCCACAGGTACAGCCGGCCGATATTGCCGCGATACTTCATCTCCAGCGTGGCGAAGCCGAACGCGAAGCTGGACAGCAGCAGGAGAACGGTTTCCACGAAAGCGGAGCCGAGGTCGAAAATCTCGGCGGGCGATGGCCCCTGTGCTATGCCCTGCACGCTCATCGCCGCATAGGTTGCGAAGAGGGCGCCGAAGATCACGAGATCCGCCATCAGAAACAGCCAGAACCCGAAGACGACGCCTTCCGCTGCGCGGTGGACGTCCGGATCGGTGGCTCCAAGATTGATGCCGGGGTGGAGGTTGCGTGTCCGGGCCATGCTCATAGGGCGGCTCCCAGCGCTTGATGGCCGCCAGCCGGGGCGGGCCGTTCCTGAACAAGATCCGGTGCGGCCTTGCCCTTGTTCTGCGGGCTGAACTCAAGGTCACGGTCGACACCGGGTGCATTGCGAACCGCCGTGAGGAAAGCCTCGTTCTCGGCCCTCAAGGTGGCGGCCGGAATGACCTTCATCGTATTCGTATTGAAGGAGCGGGCGATGATGACGGCCCATGCTCCCGCAAATCCGAGGATGGCCAGCCACCAGATGTGCCACACCAGCGCGAACGCCAGCGCCAGCGCGGCGAGCCCGACCAGCGGGGCCGTCATCGAGTTACGCAGAACCTCGATGTCTTCGTAAACGGTGGGCGACCGATATGCTGTGCCGTTTTCCTTTTCCTCGGCGAACATATCGCGCGCATCGACTACCGGCAGCGCGGCGAAGTTATATTCGGGCGGCGGCGAGGCCGTGGACCATTCAAGCGAGCGTGCATCCCACGGGTCGCCCAGCGGCGCGGCCAGCTGCTCCCTGTTGCGGTAGGACACCACCACCTGCACGATGAGGTAGCCGACGCCGGCCACGATCAGCAGTGCGCCAAACATGGCGACGGCGAAATACGGCAGGTAGAACGGCTCCGACCAACTGACGGTGCGGCGTGTCGCGCCTGCCAGGCCGATGATGTAGAGCGGGAAGAAGGCCAGAATGAAGCCGGGCGCAAAACACCAGAACGCGCGCCGGCCAAGCCGTTCGTCGAGCCGGAAACCGAAGACCTTCGGAAACCAGAAGATGTAACCGGCGAAAAGCGCATACAGCACGCCGGGAATAATCATGTTGTGGAAGTGCGCGACCAGGAACAGCGAGTTGTGCACCTGGAAATCGACGGTCGGATTGGCCAGCAGGATACCCGTCATGCCGCCGATGATGAACACCACGATGAAGTAGATATGGAACAGCATGGGCGTGCTGAAACGAATGCGGCCCCGATACATGGTCAGCATCCAGTCATAGACCTTCACGCCGGTCGGGATGCCGATGATCATCGTCGCGATGCCGAAGGCGACATTCACGCCCGCGCTTTGCCCCATGGTGAAAAAGTGATGCAGCCACACGAGGAATGAAACGAAGGCGATGCCAATCGTTGCATAAACCAGCGAGCGATAGCCATAGAGGTTCTTGGCCGAAAAGGTGGGAACGACCTCGGACCAGACGCCGTAAGCTGGCAGGATGAGAATGTAGACCTCCGGGTGGCCGAACAGCCAGAAGAGGTTTGCATAATTCATCATGTTGCCGCCGTCGGCATTGGTGAAGAACTTGAACCCGACATAACGGTCGAGTGCCAGCATGGAGGTGGCCGCCGTCAACGGCGCCAGCGCGAAGAGCATCAGCACGGAAGCACAGAGTGTTGTCCACGAGAACAGCGGCATCCGCATCAGCGTCATACCGGGACAACGGTTCTTGTAGACCGTTGCCGTCAGGTTGATCGCCGTCATCGTGGAGCTGATACTGCTGAGCGTGACCGCCCATATCCAGTAATCGACACCGACGCCGGGACTGAACTCCAACCCGGTGTAAGGCGGATAGGCAGACCAGCCGCCGGTCGAAAACTCCCCGATTACCAGCGACGCCATCACCAGAATGGCGCCCGCGGTGGTCAGCATCAGGGAGATGGCGTTGAGCAGCGGGAAGGTGACATCCCGGGCGCCGATTTGCAGGGGCATGAGGTAGTTCATGAACCCGGTAATCATCGGCATCGCCACGAAGAAGATCATGATCGTGCCGTGCGTCGTGAACAACTGGCCAAAGTGATCGGGCGCGAGATACCCCGGCCCGTCATAGGCCGCCAGTTGCTGCGAGCGCATCACAGCCGCCTCGATGAGCGCGCGCAGGAACATGATGATGGCCAGCACGATGTACATCACGCCGATTTTCTTGTGGTCGAGGCTCGTCAACCAGTTTTTCCATAGCGGAACCCACCATCCCATCACGGACAGCAGGGTCACGACGGCAATCGCTCCAAGAATGACGATGCTGCCAGCGCCAAAGGCCACAAACTCGCTGGCCGAGGGGTTCTCGATGGCGCCGGCGAAGACGAAGGAATCCCAGCGCAGCTTGCCGAATACCGTGTCCCAGTTCATGGCTGCATCCCTGTGTGGCTGTGCGGGTGAGGTGCGCGTTCGGCTGTGTCGGTCCCGTGTGCCGCGCCGTGACCATGTGCTTCGCCTTGGCCATGTGCTTCGCCGTGCCCATGCGCGGCATTGACCATGTCTGGCGCGAAGCTGGCGATAACCCGATCGAAAAGACCCGGTTCGAAAGCCGAGTAGAAGGCCGGCTCATACGTTATCGACGGCTGCGCCAGCGCGACATAGGCTTCCCAATCCAGCGGGTTGCCGGCCGCGCGCTGCGCCTCGGCCCAGGCGTTAAACTCATCGGAGGTGACAACCGCTGTCGTGAACGACTGCGAGGCGAAGCCATTGCCGTTATACTGCGTGTTGCGACCGATATAATGGCCCTTGGTGTCGGCCAGGATATTCAGCTTGGTCTGCATGCCGGCCATGGCATAGATCTGGCCTGCGAGCTGCGGGATGATGAAGGATTGCATGACCGTGCCGCTGGTTAGGCGCAGGCTGACGGCCCGGCCTTCCGGGATGGCGAGGTAATCGACGGTTGCGATGCCCTGCTGCGGATAGAGAAACAGGAACTTCCAGTCCAGCATGACCACCTCGACCTCAAGCGGGTCGTCGCCCAGCGGGCGATAAGGGTCGAGTTTGAACGTATAGTTCCACAGGGCAATGCCGAGAAACGCCACGATAACCACGGGAAAACCCCAGATGATCGTCTCGACCACGGAGTTGAATTCCCACTTGGGGGTATAAGCGCCCTTGCCGCCACGCCGGTAACGAATGAGAATGATCGGAATGGCGATGAAGATCGGCACCAGAACCAGCATCATGATGGCGATGATGACGCCGAAATGATGCAGTTGCGTTTCCGCGACAGGCCCGGTCGGGTCCATGAAACCGCGGGCCGAAACGGGGCCGCTGGCGACGCCCGCCGGCTGAGCATATCCGCAGGCCGGAAATGAAAGAGCAAGGGCCGCGCTCGTAAGGCAAAACCGCCATACACGGTACATGACAATACCCCCGGTATAGTGAACCTGGCAGATGTCCGCATCCGTTATACAGTCGACAGACCGGCCGTTACGGGCGTGATCAATGTCGCATATGCGCAAGGATGCGGATCATCTTTATCGGACCGTCATACGGCCGGGACGCGCGTGAGGACGTCACGCCTGACGCATTCGATGGTCCAGATCCAGATTGTCGTGCCGACAACTTCCGAGACATAGCCTTCGAACGGAATGTTCCAGAACATCGGACCAATCCCGATGATCGGCAGCACGACCATGTGGGCGCCCAGTCCCATCACAAGGCCGAAGGGGATGCCGTGCAAGGTGCGGAAGATGGAGTTGGCGTTGACGAAAAGGCAGTAAACAACGGCGATCACAATGGAAAACAGAATGTGGACGCCATTACCGCCCCAATTCACCACCTGTTCGGAGAAGGTGTAGACCATCGACTGGGCATCGTAGCCGAAAAGTTCGAGAAGACCGATCGGCGGCGGCGTGACGCCCGGCAAGCGCGGGGGCAGAAGTGTTTCGACACCGGATTTGACAAGCGCCGAAATGAAACCGGCAACAATGCCGGCAAAAATCAGCGCGCCCAAGCCTCTTTTTGCATTGTCTCTGCCCGTTACTGCCAGGTTGACCATCGTATAAAACTCCCGCCAAAGCGTTTTCAAGCAGAGTGATGCCACTTTGCATGGAGAAAACGCGCTAAATCAAAAGGATAAAGCATCTCGATAGTCCCGCGGATTATCGAAATACGTGAGAGCGCAGTACACTCCGACCGGGTCAGACTGCACGCCCTGAGATTTATCCATGGCTATATCTCGCGCCAAATCCAACAGATAGACTTGAGCGCGCATCATTATGATGAGTGCAGTGTTGCATCCTGTAGGCTGCATCATGCATCAACGAGTATGTCATTTGTATAATTTTATGATAGTACACACGAATTGCATTCGATGTGTTGTTTTTGTGTACTATCCGAATGGATAACCCTGATGATTTTTAGCGTGCAAAGAGTAGATGCACCGGAAACCATGTATCTGCAATCGACATGCCGTGGAAGCATGAAATCGCCATTTAAAGTGTTTTCATGCAAAGTGGATGCATATTATCTTGACTATAACGTTTTCTATCTGTGAATGACTGTGTTTCTGCGTTTTTGATCGAACGCAGAAACACATGTCACGTCTATGCCGGCGCTTCTTGCCTCACCGGAAGAGGTTGGTGCGCGCCAGTTCCAGCACTTCGTCGCCGCGCCCGCTGAAGATGGCCCGCAGCATATAGAGGCTGAAGCCCTTGGCCTGTTCCAGCTTGATCGCCGGCGGAATAACGAGTTCCTGCTTGGCCGTCACCACATCCACAAGCACCGGCCCCGGATGTGCAAAAGCCGCGCGCAGAGCGTCATCGACATCAGCCGACTCTTCAACCCGGATGCCCTTGATGCCCATCGCGTTCGCCATGGCGGCGAAATTCGGGTTCTGGAGATCGGTGTTGGTGTCCAGATAGCCGCCGGCCTTCATTTCCATGGCGACGAACCCGAGCGAGCCGTTGTTGTACACCACCACCTTTACCGGCAGGCCGAGCTGGGACAGCGAAATGAAATCGCCCATCAGCATGCTGAAGCCGCCGTCGCCGGACAGCGACACCACCTGCCGGTCCGGCTGCGCCGCCTGCACGCCGATGGCCTGCGGCATCGCGTTCGCCATCGAACCGTGGTTGAACGAGCCGAGCAGGCGGCGCTTGCCGTTCATGCCGAGATAACGGGCCGCCCAGACGGTCGGCGTGCCGACATCGGCCGTGAAAACGGCATCGTCAGCCGCAAGTTCGCTGATCCTGCGGGTGAGGTATTGCGGGTGGATCGGCCGGCCAGCGGGGGAGGGCACGGCAAGGTCATCCAGATCTTTGCGCGCCTCGGCATAATGCTTCAGCGCCTTGTCGAGGAACTGGCGATCCGTCCGGTCGCTCAGCAGCGGCAGGAGCGCGTTGATGGTCTCGCCGACATCTCCGACAAGGCCCAGCGTCAACGGGGCACGCTTGCCGAGCGCGCCGGGGTCGATGTCGACCTGGGCGATGCGCGCGTTGTCCGGGTAGAACACCCGGTAGGGGAAGTCCGTGCCGAGCATCAGCACGGTGTCGCTGGACAGCAGCGCGTGATAGCCGGATGAGAAACCGATCAGCCCCGTCATGCCGACATCGAACGGGTTGTCCCATTCGACGTGCTCTTTGCCGCGCAACGCGTGGACGATGGGGGCTTTGAGCTTGTCGGCCAGCGCCACCACCTCGTCATGCCGACCGGCGCAGCCGCTGCCGGCCAGAATGGTGATGGCCTTGCCCTCGTTCAGCAAATCCGCCAGCCGCTGCACCTCTTCAGCCACCGGCACGATACGCGGCTGCGTCGGCAAGGCAGGCTTGGGAGTTGCGGACACCGTCGCGGGGGCAAGTGAAACGTCGCCCGGCAGCACGATCACCGACACGCCATTGCGGCCAACGGCGGTGTTCAGGGCGCGATGCAGCACCGCGGGCAACTGGGCGGGGTTGGACACCAGCTCGATGTAATCGGCGCACTCGCGGAACAACTCCTGCGGATGCGTCTCCTGAAAATACCCGAGGCCGATTTCCGACGAGGGGATATGCGAGGCGATGGCGAGCACCGGAACGTGATTGCGCTTGCAATCGAACAGGCCATTGATGAGGTGCAGGTTTCCGGGGCCGCAGCTACCGGCGCAGACGGCCAGCTTGCCGGTGATTGCGGCTTCTGCTCCGGCGGCGAATGCGGCGGTTTCCTCGTGGCGAACGTGCATCCATTCAATGCGGCCCTGCCGGTGGAGGCTGTCGTTGAGGCCGTTGAGGCTGTCGCCCGTCACACCCCAGATGCGCTTCACGCCGGCATCGGCGAGCGTTTCAGCGATAAGATCGGCAATGGTGATGGACACGGCGGGTCTCCCTTCGGACGCTTGATGTCACCGTAGCCGATGACAAGGATGATCGCATATCGCAATGTGTAAAGATTATAAAGACCCATATGATGTTTGTGCGACATAATAATTAAATCATTTTTCGCCTTGCGCTCCAATCATCAACGAAATTGCATTTTCTTGCAGCGCTTGATCGCTTTATTCAGTGAATGGATACATTTTTGTCGTGGATATAATTCATTCGATATGACTGACAGGCGTCTATTTATTTGTATGGGCAATAAATGAATTAATCGAAATTTGTCATCCTTTTGACATTGCTTTGCATGGTATTGGCGTGCTGCATATGACACGGCAATTTGCGGATTCATGGCAGACGGAAGGACATCGACTCATGATCAGATGCGTCAGAATGTGGACGGGCGAGGATGGCAATTCCCTGTTCGAGGAAGGAACGATCGCTCTTTCCGAGGGCGAGCGGGGGGATTTCATCGGCAAGGCCTTTGCGGCCAAGACCATCTCATTCCGTGAAACCAGCGCCGGCGGCTCCTTCGAATGGCATCAGGACCCGGAGCCGCGCTATGTGATCACGCTGTCCGGCGTGCTGGAGTTCGAGACCAAATCTGGCGCGACCTTCACCATCCGGCCCGGCGACATCCTGATCGCGCAGGACAATTCCGGCACCGGGCATAAATGGCGGCTGATCGGCAGCGATCCGTGGCGGCGGGCTTATGTCGTCTATGAAGATGGCACGGACCTCGGTTTCGTGCCTGCCGGATCGGCCGGTTGATTGCGCGGAGGGGCCGTCATGTCGAATTCTTCCATAGATAATACAGATGTTGTCCTCATCGGCGCTGGCATCATGAGCGCCACGCTGGGCACTTTTCTTAAAGAGCTGCAGCCTGATTTATCCATCGCCATGTATGAGCGGCTGGGCGATTGTGGCCAGGAAAGTTCCAACTCGTGGAACAACGCCGGCACCGGCCACGCCGCAAATTGCGAGATGAATTACACGCCCCAGCGCGCCGATGGCAGTGTCGATATTTCCGAGGCGCTGGAGGTCAATACCGAATTCGATATTTCGCGCCAGCTCTGGGCTTATCTGGTGCGCCAGGGCGCGATTCCGGACCCGCGCGCCTTTATTCACCCTTGCCCGCATATGAGCTTTGTGTGGGGAGACGAAAACGTCGCGTTTCTCCGCACCCGCTTCAACGAGATGTCCGCGCACCACTGCTATCATGGCATGGAATTCAGTGACGATCCGGCGCAGATCGCGCAATGGGCGCCGCTGATCATGGAAGGGCGGGCGCCCGGCGAAAAGGTGGCGGCGACACGCATCATCACCGGAACGGACGTGGACTACGGGTCGCTGACGCATTTGCTCGTCGCGCAGCTTCAGGCCCGCACGGGCTTTGCGGTTCACTATAACCAGCAGGTGGTGGGGCTTCAGCGCGAAGCGGACGGGCGCTGGCGCGTGACCGTGGAAAACAATTCCGACAAATCGCGGCAGAGCGTCTCGGCGAAGTTTGTCTTTATCGGTGCCGGCGGCGACGCCATCGACTTGCTTCAGATGTCCGGGATTCCGGAAGGGCGCGGCTTCGGCGGCTTTCCGGTGAGCGGCATCTGGTTGCGCTGCGATGTCGATGCCGTCAGCGAGCGTCACCATGCGAAGGTTTACGGCAAGGCAGCGAGCGGTTCTCCGCCGATGTCCGTGCCGCATCTGGACACCCGCATCATCGGTGGCAAGAAATCGCTGCTTTTCGGGCCTTATGCGGGCTTCTCGACCAAGTTTCTCAAGCAGGGCTCACTGCTCGATCTGTTCGAATCCATCACGCTCTCCAACATTACCCCGCTGCTGGATGTGGCAAAGGACAACCTGAAACTGACCGAGTATCTGATCGGGCAGGTTCTGCAAAGTCCATCGCACCAGTTCGGCGTCCTGAAGCAGTTTTTCCCGAATGCCGCGCCGGATGACTGGGCCAAAGCGGTGGCTGGCCAGCGTGTGCAGATCATCAAGCCAGATCACCGGGGCGGCGGCGCGCTTGAGTTCGGAACCGAGCTGGTGCCGGCGGGCGATAAATCGCTGGTCGCGCTGCTCGGAGCATCGCCGGGAGCCTCGACGGCGGCGTTCATCGCCGTGAAGGTGCTCGAAGCCTGCTTCGACGATCACCTCACCGATGACGGCTGGTTGCCGGCGCTCAAGCGCATCATCCCCACTTACGGAATCGACCTTAAAACCGATGCGCAAGCCTGCGCCCGCGCGCGGGCGGAGACGGCGGCGGTCCTCAAGATCGACAATATCTGAGGCCGCTAAAGGTTATCGGTCGGCCTTATGTGAATCGTATTTGCGAGAACGGTGGAAGTGGTTTTTCAGCCACTCCCACCCTTTGAAGAGTCCACGTTTCGTCGTGCTCTCGAACATCTCGTCGGGGCCGTTCGGATCAAGGATTTCGTTCTCGGCGAGCCATTCTTCGAAATCGGAAAGTTCCGGAATCCGATAGGGCAGGAGGCTGCGACCGCCGCCTCGCAATGCCTCGACCGTTGCGATCAGTGAACCTGTTTCCGCCAGTTTTCGGGTCACATCCGCCGGGTCGACGCCCAGATGCTCCGCCATCAGATCATCTCGCAGGGCGGCGATGTCATCATGCAGATGGCTGTTGCCCGGCTCATCCGCCGCAAGGATCACGTCGC
Source organism: Pseudochelatococcus contaminans (assembly GCF_014195635.1). GTDB lineage: Bacteria > Pseudomonadota > Alphaproteobacteria > Rhizobiales > Beijerinckiaceae > Pseudochelatococcus > Pseudochelatococcus contaminans. The sequence goes on from NZ_JACICC010000006.1 coordinate 126,905, forward strand.
ATTCGCTATCGAGCCGCATCGAGCGGTTGTTGAAATTCGACGACCCCAGCCGCAGCACGTCATCGTCGACCACCATCACCTTGGCGTGGGCGTAGATCGGCTCGCCGCTCGCGGTCTGCGGGTGGTAGATCCGCAGCCGTCCGTGGCGGTCGATGTGCTGCAAGGCCTCCACCAGTTTCGCCCGTGCGGTGTCCATCGCCAGCGGCTCAAGCCAGCCCTGCGCCGAATGCGGCGTCACGATAACGATCTCCGGCGGATTTTCCTCCGCAAGACGCTCGGCAATCGCACGGGCGATCCTGCGTGAGGCGAAGTACTGGCTTTCCGCATAGATCATCCGCTTCGCACGGCCGATCATATCCACCCATGCGGCCTCGATCTCATGCACAGGCTCCTGCTCATCCATCTCGGGGATGGTGCGTGCGATACCCAGGCGGACATCGGTGAAACTCGGTTTCAGCCTCTCGGGCCAGCAGTCGTGGCAGTCGCTGCAGGGCTGTAAACTTTCGCCCGTCGCGACCTGCCAGCGCGCTCTCGCCAGATCGCCGATGGCCCGCGCGGCGTCGCCGTCGAATGCGCTGGTCGCGTCATGCCAGGGGCCTTGAGGCCGTCCGCTCGGGCTGACACGGCGCGGGTCGTCATCAAGATGCTCGCGCGTGTCCCAACGCTGCATCGTCAGGTCGATCCCGCCGCAGAAGGCAATGCTGTCGTCGATGACCACGATCTTCTGATGATGCGATCCCGCCAGCGGGTGCTTTGCGTCCAGCCTCAACGTGATACGTGGATGCGCCTTCCAGCGCAGGATGGTGAAAATCGTATTGCCGCGCAGCATGGTCTTGAGAGCGCCCGTGTCCCAGCGCAGCAACCGGATTTCGAGCGAGGGTGTCCGGTCCGCAAGCCAGAGTATGAAGTCCCCCAGCCGTTCAGGTCCGCCGTCGTCACTGTTGCCGAAGCTGATCCGGGTGTCGAAATCCCAACCGACGAGCGTGATCGCATGCCGCGCCTGCAGAAGCGCCTTGCGGAGCGATATGAAATAGTCCGCCCCGTCGACGACAAACGCGAACCGGCGGGCTGTTTCCACCCGCCAGCAGTTCTCACCCGGATTCAATAAACGATGTTCGGACATGGCCTCTCGCACCGCGATCCCGCTGGCTGATAACGCTTTTTTCATCGCGGAGTTCCCCGAGAAGGCGGCATCCGGAATGTCATTCTAGTCCGCTGTGTTTCCCGGGGCTTGCCTCGGCTGCAATCGCTGCCGCCGCTTGGTGTCGGCAGGCCTAATCGATTGCTTTAAAGGGCACAACATGCGAAACAGAAGGTTCAACTTACGTGCAACTGTTTGCGCGCACCAGTTCGAGAGTGACCATTTCGTGTCAATGGAAAAGATACCGGGGCTACAGTTAGATCCAGCGCCGGAGGTAACGGTGCTGCGAGAACAATACGCTCTGGCTAAACTTGAGCTGGAGGCTTTGCGCTCCGCCCGGCTTGTCGAACAACAGAGCCTGCTCAAACTAGCCGAACAGCTTGATGCGCTCGTGCGTTCGTCATCAGAGGTGCGTTACAGGGTCAACGCCGACTGGAGCGAGCTTGCTCAATTGAACGGCGGCGGCTTCATCCCCGACAATACCCAGACCAACAAACAGTGGATCGAGTTGTATATTCCTGCGGAGCATCAGGAGCGGGTGCGGGCGGAAATCCGCCGGGCCGTCGCCGCGAAGGATACATACAACATCGAGCATACGGTCAACAGGGTCGACGGCACCATCGGCTGGGCATCGTCGCGGGCCGTGCCTTTGTTTGACGAAAATGGCGAGATTGAGAGCTGGATGGGGGCTGCGTCCGACATCACGGCGCGGAAAACGTCAGAGGAAGCCCAGCGGCTGCTCAATGCCGAGCTGGCCCACCGCATGAAGAACACGTTGACCATCGTGCAGGCCATCGTAGGGCAGACCTTGCGCGCGTCTTCCTCGGTGGAAAGTGCAACTCAGGTCATCAACGACCGCTTGCAAGCGCTGGCCAGCGCGCAGGATATTCTGACCCAGACCGAGTTCGTCGAGGCGGATACGCGCGAGATCGTCGAAGCCGCGCTTGCCGCGCATAAGCATGCCCACCGGCGGGTGGAAATCGTCGGTGATGCCTACCGATTGACCCCGCAGCAGGCGCTAGGGCTTTCTCTCTCAATTCATGAACTCGCCACCAACGCCATTAAATACGGCTCGCTGTCCAACGAGAAGGGCAGGGTGTCTATCAGCTGGCGGCAGGCCCGCGGATTGTTCGAGTTCCAGTGGGTCGAAAGCGAGGGGCCGGCGGTTACGATGCCGGAGCGGCGCAGCTTTGGGTCAAAGCTCATCGAACGCGTTGCAGCGGGTTATTTCGGCGGCGAAGCCTTGCTCGATTTCAAGTCCGAAGGACTACGTTTCACCCTGCGCGCCGGCACCAACGCTTAAGTGGCAGTCAGCCGGTCTGGGTCATGGCGTTAGTTACCGTGCGAGAAGTTCGGTTATCGCGCTTTCAATAACCTTGGTGTCGGCGTCGTTCAGGCCCTCACCGGCGACATGGCCCCAGTGCGATTCAAGAACCCGCAGTTCCGCCTTGGGTATTCGTCGGGCTTCATCAGCCGCATCCTCTACGGGAAAATATAAATCGCTCGATGATGGCATGATGATCGTATCTGCCCGGATTGCCGAAAGCGCCTTATCGAGATCGCCGCGGTAGAGGGCGTTGGCGCTGATGTCCGCGTGCTGGCCCATCCAGAGTTGAGCAAGCAGATTGTTGGCGTCGCGTTTCAGGAACCAGCCTTCCCAGAAGTCGATCAGGAAATCATCGAGGGACGCATAGCCGAGCGCGCTTTCGTCCAGCCGCTCGCGAAAGAACGCCTGCGAAAAGCCCCATGCCGCGTAAATGCGGGCAGCGACACGCAGACCGCGCTGCGGCTGCTGTGTGTAAAAACCCTCTCTGAAATCCGCGTCCAGTTCAATGGCCGCGCGCACGCTGTCGAAGAATAGATGGAAGTGGCGGGAGGTGCGGGCCGCACTCTGGAACGTGAAGAGACGCTCCACTTTGTCCGGAAACGCCGAGGCCCATTCGAACGCTTGCGCACCGCCCAGTGACCAGCCAATGGCGAGATTGATCCGGTCGATGCCGAACTTCTCGGTCAGCAGCCGATGTTGCTGCACCACGTTGTCGTGGATGGTGACATGCGGAAAACGGCTTCCGTCATGCGGCGCCGGGGTGTTGCTCGGCGAGCTGGATAGCCCGTTGCCGAACGCATCTGGCACAATGATGAAGTATTTATCAGGATCGAGCGCATGACCCGTCCCGATCAGCCACGCCGCATCGTCATGCGTCGCTGCAAACGATGTCGGATAGATAATGGCATTGTCCTTGGCGGCATTGAGCGTGCCAAAGGTCTTGTAAGCGAGCACGGCGTTGCGAATACAGCGCTTCGACTGCAGGTGAACGTCACCAAGATCGAGAATCTCGTAAGTCATACAGTCAGCCTTATTTTATGCTCAACCGCGAGGCGCTGCCTGAGGCAGACTGGACATGGCCTCCAGCGCTCGCTAATGCATACGCAGCGTATGCCAGTGATATTAGGATACGCTACGTATGTCAATTGGCATGCGCAACGTATGCAAATGAGGGCCGGGATGACACGCAGGGCGCGCAGCGACATGATCGAGGAAACCCGGGGCAAGCTGATCGAGGCTGCGCGGCGGGCTTTCGGTGAAGAGGGTTATGCCGGGACGTCGATGGATACGTTCACAGCATCTGCCGGCCTCACGCGCGGGGCGCTGTATCACCATTTCGGTGATAAAAAGGGCTTGCTGCTCGCGGTCGCGGAAACAATCGATGCGGAAATGGACCTGCGGCTGGCGGCGATCACGGAGAGCGACCCGGATATCTGGCGGGGGTTCTTGCACCGTTGCCGTGCCTATCTGGAGATGGCGCTTGAACCGGAGATCCAGCGCATCGTGCTGCGCGATGCGCCCTCAGTGCTGGGAGCGGCCTACACTCAAGCCAGCCAACGGCAATGTTTGACATCGCTTGCAGAGATTTTGTCCCGGTTGATGGCGCAAGGTGTCATCGACCAAGGTGATCCCGATATCATCGCCCGGCTCATCAACGGAGCCTTGGTCGAAGCTGCTCTCTGGATCGGGGAGGGGGATGCGCCGGAGGGGCGCTTCGCCAGCGTCGCGCGCAATGTCGAACGCTTGCTCTCCGGCCTGAAAGCGAGGCATTGAAACGCGTATTGGAAACACGTCTTGGAAACGCGTATTGGCTCATCCGGGCTGCTTGTTGGTTTGCCCAGGTTCCATTGCGGCTATGTTCTGCCGCTCCTGACGCGTGTCGAGCCAGCCGCTCCATAAGGTCAGCAGCAGGCCGCCGCTCACCATGATCGCGCCAACCCACGGTGTTGCCCCCAGCCCCAGCCGAGACTCCGCGACCAGCCCGCCTAGGATCGCACCGAGAGCGATGCCGGCATTCGCAGCCGAGACGTTGATCGTGGAGGCAATGTCCACGTTCGCTGGCCGGTAGCGTGTAGCGAGTTGCACCACATAGAGCGCCAGCCCCGGCACGTTGCAGAACATCAACGCGCCAAGCACGCCAAGCGTCAGGATCGAACCAATAGCGGACGGGGCCGTGAAGGTGAAGATCAGCAGCACCGCCGCCTGCGCGCCGAGCATTGCAGCCAGCGCTGGCACCAGCTTTTTGTCCGATACCCTGCCGCCGAGGAAATTACCGACGATGACCGACATCCCGTAGAGTGACAACATCCACGCGACCCCATTCGGCCCAAAGCCGGTGATGTCGGTGAGAATGGCGGGAAGGTAGGCAAAGGTAACGAAGGTGCCGCCCCAGGCGCAGAAGTTCATGCCGAAAGCGATCAGCAGGCGTCCGCTGCCAAGAACGCGGATCTGTTCGACGAGGCTGCCAGCCGGCGCGATATCGATGTCCCGAGGTAATGTGGCGGCCATGGTGATCAGCGATGCAAGACCGATAGCCGCGACAAACCAATAGGCCATCGGCCAGCCCAGGCGTTGGCCAATGACGGTCGCAATTGGCACACCGGCCGCGACCGCAATTGTCAGACCGCTGAAGACAATGGCGACCGCCGATGCCCTTCGATCATCCGAAACGAAGCTCGCAGCGATGGCCGCGCCAACACCGAAAAAGATGCCGTGCGGCAGCGCCGAGAGCACGCGCATGGCAATGAGGAACGAGTAGCTCGTGCTGAGAGCAGCGGCGGCGTTGGCGGCGATGAACAAAGCCATGACCGCCAACATGAGTGTTTTGCGTGAAAGGCGTCCGGTCAGAGCTGCGAGAATCGGCGAGCCGAAGCTGACGCCCAGCGCATAACCGCTGACAACCAGACCGGCCCGGGTGAGGCTAATCCCGAAGTCGTCGGCGATCTGCGGTAGAACGCCGACGCTCGCATATTCGGTGGTGCCGATAGCGAAGCCGCCGATCATCATGGATAGCAAGGCGGGCAATCTGCTCGTGCTCAAAACCGGTGTCCTTTTGCAGCTTTGAATCTGGCGGCGCTATGGGGGTGTCAGTCCCACGCGGGGGCTAGCCCGTCCGGGCTGACCAGACGGCCATCGGGGCGCGCCAGCGCGTCGATCCGCGCCACCGTCTCCGGCGACAGCGCGAAGTCGAATATGGCGAGGTTTTCTGCCGCCCGTGCCTCGCTCACGGTTTTCGTCAGCGCGATGACCCCATCTTTCTGGATCAGCCAGCGCAGCACGAGCTGCGCAACCGACTTGCCCGTCTCGCGGGCAATCTCGGTGAGGACCGGATCGGAAAAGACCTTGCCGTCCGCCATGCCGTAGTAAGCCGTCAGGGAAAGGCCGGCGGCGCGGGCAGCGCCGATCACCTTCGACTGGTCGAGATAGGGGTGAACCTCGATCTGGTTGGTGACGAGCGGTGCGTTAGACAGGCGGATCGCCTCGGCCTGGAGCGCGGTGGTATAGTTCGAAATACCGATATGGCGAGCCTTGCCGGCCTGCTTCACCTCATTGAGCGCGCCAATCTGCTCGGCCAGCGGCACGGCGTTGTTCGGCCAGTGCAGCAGCAGAAGATCGACATAATCAGTCCTGAGTTTTTGCAGGCTCTCATCCACCGATGCAATGAAGGTGTCATGAGGATAATGATCGACCCAGACCTTCGTGGTCAGGAAGACATCGCCGCGCGAGACATCGGCGCCCGCGATGGCTTCGCCAACTTCGGCCTCGTTGCCATAGATTTGTGCCGTGTCGATGTGGCGGTAGCCCAGCTTGAGCACTTGAGAAACCATGCGTAGCGTATCCGGGCCGGGAATGCGAAACGTGCCGAAACCGAGAGCGGGAATGGCGGCGCCATTGGCGGTGACTGTCTGCATTGTGTGCTTTCCTTCGTGATGATGATGCCTATTGCCGATCTGCGGATCGGGTCAGGCGTTGACGGGCTCGACGGATCTGCCGCGGGCATCGATCATGCCGCTCCAGATCGTCAGCACAAGTGCGCCGGCGACCATAACCGCGCCGACCCAGGGCGTCGCACCAATGCCGAGGCTGGAAACGACCACGAGGCCGCCGATCCATGCGCCGAGTGCGATGCCCAGATTAAACGCTGCGATGTTCAGCGCCGCCGCGACATCCACCGCCCCGGGCCGGAAGCGCGTGGCGAGCTGGACGACATAGAGCTGGAGTCCCGGCACGTTGGCGAACGACAGAAAACCGAGCGCAACCAATGTGACGAGCGCCGGAATTGCCGTGCCGGCAGTGAAAGTGAAAATCACCAGCACGGCTGCCTGCGCGGCGAACAACCATGTCAGTGCCCTGACAGGATTGCTGTTGGCGATGCGGCCGCCCAGGAGATTGCCGGCGGCGATGGCCGCGCCGTAAAGGATCAGGATCAGACTGACATGGCTGGCGGCAAAGCCGGTGATGTCCTCAAGGATGGTGGCGAGGTAGGTGAAGGTGACGAAAGTTCCGCCGTAGCCGAGCGTCGTCATGGCAAAGACCAGCAGCAGACGGCCCGATCCAAGCACGCGCACCTGATCGAGCAGCGAAGCCGGCGGCCTTTTGCTGATGGTGTTGGGCAGCAACGCGGCGATGCCTGCGAGCGCGATCACGCCGAGCGCAGCGACCGCCCAGAACGTCGCGCGCCAGCCGAAAGTCTGGCCAATGAAAGTGCCGAGCGGAACGCCGGTCACGATAGCGACCGTCAGACCCATGAACATCAGGGCGATGGCCGAAGCGCGGCGATCCTCCGGCACAAGGTCGGCGGCGATGGTCGAGCCGACCGCGAAGAAAACCCCGTGTGCGAAGGCCGACAATACACGGGCGACAAGCAGGATTTCGTAGCTGGGACTGAGCGCTACCAGCACATGACCGGCGACGAACACCACCATCAGCCCCATGAGCAGGGGCTTGCGTTCGATGCGGCCTGTCAGTGCCGTGAGAACAGGTGCACCAAAGGTGACGCCGAGTGCGTAGACCGAGACGATCAGCCCGGCGAGCGGCAAGGTGATGCCAAGATCGGCGGCCACAGTTGGCAGCAGTCCGACGACGACGAATTCGGTGGTGCCGATTGCGTAAGCCGCAATCGTAAGGGCGTAAAGCGCGGCGGGCACGGATGTTCCTTTCCCGCCTTGGCATCTGGCGGATCGACGGCTTCTCCATCGGCAAAGCCACGAGGATGGATCTTGGCTGACGATGCCGCCTTTCGATTTGAGACTGAATAGCATATTATGGAAAAACGTTTTTGAATTTAATTCATAGGATGGGCAATGGACAATCGTTCCGGCGAGATGAGTGTCTTTGTTGCCGCGGCAGAAAGCGGCGGTTTCTCGGCGGCTGGACGAAAGCTTGGCCTGTCACCTTCAGCAGTTAGCAAACTCGTCACACGCATTGAAGATAGGCTGGGCACGCCGCTGTTCGTGCGCTCCACCCGCACGCTCCAGCTGACGCCGGAGGGGGCGCTTTATCTTGAGCGGTCGAGGAACATCCTCGCTGAAATCGATGATGCGGAACGGCTGGTCTCCAACAGATCCCATATCGAACCACGCGGCAAGCTCCGTGTCAGCGCGTCGGTCGCCTTCGGGGAGTGCCTGCTGTTACCGCTGGTGCAACAGTTCCTCGCGCGTTATCCGCAGATAGAGCTGGACGTCTCGCTGACCGATACCGTCATCGACCTTGTGGACGAGCGCACAGACGTTGCAATCCGCTCCGGCCACTTACGCGACTCGACGCTTAAAGCGCGTAAACTGGTGGAAACGCGGCGCGTTATTGTTGGATCTCCCGCCTATCTGGAGCAATACGGCGTTCCAACAACGCCGGATGCGCTCGATCGGCACAACTGCCTGCGCTTCAACTTCCGCCGTCATTTGGATGAATGGCCGTTCCGCGATGCCGTAACACGTGAGCCGTTTACGCGGCCTATTGCTGGAAACGCCTACGGCAACAGTGGTGTTGTGCTGCGTCAGTTCGCATTGGACGGCCTTGGTCTTGCCCGGCTTGGGGCTTTCCATGTGGAGGCGGATATAGTGACCGGGCGTCTGATGGCAGTTCTGGAAGACTATAACGCCGAAGATATTGAACTCGTGCACGCGGTTTATGTTGGCCACGAGCATTTAGCGGCTCGCATTCGCGCTTTTATCGATTTTCTGGTGGAATACGTATCCATTGGCTGCTGCACATCACAGAGATAGACTTGCCGCATAATGAATTAAGGACGCCCGTGGGCGTCCTTTTTATTGTTTACATCGTTTGGCGCCGATCAAAGGCGGTAGCTGAGACCGCCCCAGATCCGGCCCTCGTCGCGATCGCGCCCGCCGCGAACTGCGCCGGCAACTGCGGCTGCGCCCGCCACAAGCGCCGCGGCGGTCAGCAGGAACGCCGTCAGAATTGCGCTTTTGCGTGCGGTTTCCGCAGCGGCGATGGCAGCTTCCTCTGCCTCTTTCGCCACGCGCTCTGCTTCGGCGCGCGCCTCAGCGATGGCGGCATCAGCGTTCCGGCGTGCTTCCTGAACAGCGGTCACGGCCTGATCGACGCGGGCATTCACCTCGGCTTCGGACTGGCCAGTACGGCGCGCGGCGGCAGCAACCAGAAACGCGCGGTCCTGATCGGAAATCTCGCCCGTGCGTAGCACGTTGCCAAGAACGACGCCGCTCTGGCGCGCGAGTTCCGCGTCATTCAGCGATGGCGTGCCAGGTGCGACTGTGCCATCCGGCTGCTGAACGCCCTGACGCACGCCCTCGGCCGCAGGACGAAGCAGCGTGCTGTTGATGTAATCCAGCACGCCACCATCCGTGTCGTCCGGCACGGCTGCACCCAGCGTCTGAGCCACGCCCTGCACCGCGCCGCCAGCCACAGCTCCTGCACCCTGAACGACGCCGCCAATTGCGGATCCGGCAGCCGTCGCAGCCGTACCGACGGCGGATGCCGCGCCGCTGATCGCGCCCGCTGCCATCCAGGCGGTTACGAGCATGCCAAGACCCCAAACGACAAGGCCGTTGATCCCGTCGCGCGTTGATACTTCGTCAGCCGGAGCGTCATCCACGCGGCGCCGCATGCGCCCGGCGACATAACCGCCAGCGAGATAACTCGCGACAACCGAGATCACGAGCCAGAGCGCGGTGACGATAATCCAGAGATTAAATGAGCCTTCGCCCGGCACGGCCGAGATCGTCGAGAGCCCGAGCGCCGTGCCGAAAGCTGCGAACAGCCCGACGATGGCGGCAGAGACGACTGCGCCGCCCAGAACCGCGGCCCAGTCAATATAAGAGCCCGATACTTCGCGGCGCGGAGCAGCTGCGGCAGTTACAGTTTCCGTGGGTGCCATGGCGACCACTCCTCAGCGAAGGCCAAGAAACGACAGGATAGCGAGAACCACGACCACGAGGCCGACCAGATAGATGATATTGTTCATGAACGTATCTCCCAAATCGCCTGTTCAGGCAATCACAGCTAAAAAACAGATGACGCGGCGGCGCGTCGAATGCCGCATGTGAAACCGAACGCAAAAGACGTATTCGGGTTCCGTGTTTACGGCCCGAGGCTTGGGATAATGTGGCAATAATGCGGTCGATGGCTCAGTTTAATTGCCGCCAGAACTATCTGCGACGACATGATAGTGACGACGTTCCACTGGAACGCGTCTGGGGCGAGATGAAATTTTCAAGCGTTGAAACGTGACCTTGATCTGGGCGGTCGCAGGGCACGATCACGGACGATATGCTTTGGCTCGGCTAAATATAATCCACAAATTGAGCGGTCGCGGGTGATGTATTGATACAACAGTGACAGGAACAGATTGCCACGATGCCGAACCGTGGCGAGAGTGCCTTATTTTAGCCTGCGATTATTGTTGGAAATTACGCTCAAATGGCGGCGGCTAGGGCATATGAGGTTCAAGTGATTCAACTATTGATTCTTCCGCGAGGAATTACTGAAACTATGCTTTTCCTCTGTCGATAGTGAACTGTTCATCGGGACATCTTTCACCAGTTGCGCCGAGGCGGAACAATAGGGGCGGAAAAGCAAGTTCTTCAGCATCATCGCTCGCGTTCCTCCCGTAAGCCTCTCTCCCTGAAAGCAAGCGAAGTCCCGTTGGCGCACTGCCGTATGCGTTGTTGTCCTGCCAGGTCGCAACGCCAGCAAACAAATTAGACGTTTAAAGATTTGGAGAACGAATTCATGGCCATGAGTCGCCGCATTTTTGTCGCTGCCCTTCCGGCATTTTTGGGGGGATGCGCAAGCACGCTTCAGCGTAGCCAGGTGCAATCGCCGCACCTGCTGCCGCATTACGTGAATATGTATGCTGCGATCAATGACGAGCCGTTTCCCATTCCCGCGCCAGACCTTTCCAAGATAGACCCGCAGTTCTATCGCCAGGAAGTCGCCTACAACAGCGGTCATGCACCGGGAACCATCGTGGTCGATACGCATGACCGCTTCCTCTATCTCCAGCAGGAAAATGACCGCGCGCTGCGCTATGGCATCGGTGTCGGCAAAGCGGGGCTTGAATTTGCGGGGATTGGTGTCGTGCAGCACAAGCGCGCGTGGCCGCGCTGGACGCCGACACCCAACATGATCGCCCGCGAGCCGGAGAGGAACCTGCCGTGGAAAAATGGCATGGAGCCGGGGCCGAGCAACCCGATGGGGGCTCGTGCGCTCTATCTTTACCGGAATGGCCGCGACACGCTTTACCGCATTCATGGCACCAATGAGGATTGGTCCATCGGCAAGTCCATTTCCTCCGGCTGCATACGCCTTCTCAATCCGGACATCATCGATCTGCATCGCCGCGTGCCAGACGGCACCCGCGTCGTTGTTCTCCAGCGCGGCGCCGATACTGTTGCCTGACGACGCGGATATTCTTGACATTTTGAAACGCGTGAGTTTCCTTTATCGTGTGTGCGCCTGACGGAATTGTTCAGGCGCTACGTGGCGTCGACCGGCGCCGGATGGGCAATGTCACGCGAGACAGAAAGATGGTGATGAGATGATGCTGACCGCGATGCCGCACTCCCTTCGCCCCGCTTCTGTGTTGCTCGCGTGGCGGCTGGCAATCATTGTGTCGATGGCGATTTTCTGCGTTGCCATCCCTGCACGTGCGCAGGATGGCGACGGGGCGTCGCTTGCCGGGCAAATTCCTGCAAGCGCGTTTTTCCCGACCGTGGATCACGTCGGTTTTATTGTTGCCGACGCGGATGCCGAGGCTGAGAAGTTACGCGCGGCATTCGGCGCGAAGATCGTGAACACCGTCACACTCGATTTTCCGGTTGCCCGCTATGATGACCGGGATCTAGCTTACAGTGCCTATTTCGTCTTCGTGGATCTTGGCAACGTCAAGGTGGAGTTTATTCAGCCGGAAGCGGATAAACCGTCGCCCTATCTCGACTTTCTCAACAAGAATGGCAACGCTGTGCATCATCTGGCTTTCCTCGTCGAGGATGTCGACGCGAAGCTGCGGGAGCTGCAGGCGGCCAATCCTGACATCAATGTGGTCGTACGGGCCAAGGCCGGAGAGGGCGAGGGCGGCCAGATGGTCTATGTCGGGGGTGTCATTCCCGGCATCCTCGTGGAACTGGCCGCGCCACTGTAATTTTGTGTTTTTGCGACGAGTGAATCAGCCAGCCATCAATGCGTTGGCGCAGCCTTCGGAAACGTCAACGTACTGATGGCAAGCGAGAGCAGCGTTGTCACCGCCATCATGACGGAGACCGGGAGGGCGGTTCCATCTGCCATCAGGCCGATCAGAAAGCTGACGAGCGAGCCGAGCGCGAACCCGAGCGCGCCCATCAGGGCCGAAGCGGTGCCAGCATCCTGCCCCTGATTTTCGAGCGCCAGGACCGAGCACGCCGGCATCAGGAGCCCTTTGCTGGCCACAAGCAGGAAGCAAAGCACGATGAAAGCCGGAAGCGACAGGCCGAAGACCAGCGCGAAGACGAGCAGAACGATCGCGACGACACCACGGAAAATATTTGTCGCCCGCGCAACTTGCAGCGCGCCGAAACGCGCTGCCATTCGGCCACCCATCTGTGAGCTGATGGCGAGGCCGACGGCATTGGCGGCAAAGACGAAGGAGAAGCTCATCGGTGAGAGGCCATAGGTGCCGATCAGCACCACCGAAGCCGCGGACAGATAGCCGAAAAATCCGGCCTGCGTCAGTGCCATGACCCCGGCATAGGAAATGTAGTCACGCCGAAGCAGCAACCTGACATAGGTGCCGACCGCGCGCAGCGGGTAACTGTTTCGCTTTGCGGCGTCGCTGCGCGTTTCCGGCAGCAGAAAGACGACAGCCAGCAATACGAGCGTCGCCAACACCGCCTGCAACCAGAAAATTGCCTGCCAGGGCAGGATCATCAACATCCCGCTGCCGAGGATTGGGGCGACGATTGGCGCAAGCCCCAACACCATAACCACCATCGATAGCAGCCGCGCCGCCATTGCGCCCGTGAAGAGATCGCGGATTGCCGCCATGGCGATGGCGAGGCCAACCGAACCGCCGAAACCCTGCACCAAGCGCCAGCCGATGAATTGCCCGATTGATCCCGAAAGGGCACAGGCCATCGATGCCACCAAAAACAGCACCAGCCCGGTGATAACAACCGGCTTGCGTCCCACCCTGTCTGACAGCGGCCCCATGACGAGCTGGCCGACACAGAAGCCGATGAAGAAGGCCGTCACCGTCAACTCTATCTGCCCCTCGGCCGCCCCCAGATGTGCGGCCATCACCGGCATGGCTGAGAGATACATGTCGAGCGCTAGCGGCCCAAGCGCGGAAATCGCGCCGAAGCAGATGGCAAGTATCGTGTGTTGTCTTTCCATGTCTCATGTCTCCGAGCTGACGGGATGCCCGCCAGCCGGTCCGTTGCCTGCTGGTGTGGGGTGATTTGAAAACGTTTCTGTTTCCTTAAATTTAGAAACACTGGCGTTTCTTAATGTCAAGCGATAATCTGGCAAGGGAGGATTGTGCGGATGCAACAGAATGAAACCATGAAGGCTGCATCGGCGCTGACTGGCACCCCTGACGGAGGGGAGGGGCCAAGAATCGGGCGCCCGCCTGTGTTGAGCCATGACCAGCGGCGCGATGTGCTGATCCGTGCGGCAGGGCGGGTATTCCTGCGCGATGGTTTTGCCGGCGCAACGATGGAAAAGGTTGCCGGCGAGGCAGGAATGTCGAAGCGCACGCTTTACCGTTTCTTCCCAGACAAGCGTTCAGCGTTGGAAGCGCTTTTGAGTGCGCATGATCATCGCCCGCCGATGGCGCCATATGCCCATCGTCCCGGCGACGATCCGCGCGAGGAAATCCGCCGTTGTCTGACGTCGCTCACCAATTATCTGCTCGATCCTGTGCAGATTGGTTTGACGCGTCTCATCATCGCCGAAGCGCCGCAATATCCAGAGTTGGCTAACTCGTTCGAGGGGCTGGAGATCGGCGGCGTGATCGCCCATGTCGGCGAACGCTTCCGCCGTCTGGTGAGCGATGGCGCGATCCACGCCGAAAACCCGGAGGAACTGGCCGATCTGATGATCGGCAGTCTGGTGAATCCGTGGCAGATCCTGGCGCTTGCATCACAAGATCAGAGTCGTCCCCGCCCCGAAGAGATCGCGGCTCGGATCGAGCGGATTATCGACATTTTCTCCGACGCGCTTGGCCTTGAGCTGTCACGCAGCGTTGAATGATGAATATGCGCCAGACAGCATAAAGGTTGTTCGCTGCGGCACTTGCCCGCGAACGGCGTTTAATGGAGCGCCGGGCCTGGGATGATTGGAACGCTCTCCGTCTTCTGCAAGCGCGTTATGTAGGCCAGTTCGTTGCCTATGCCATCGATCAAGGTGGCGACATCCTGGTCCGGCGTTGGCTTGACGTCCGGGGACGAACCTGCCGTGGGCGCGGCGTTGCCGGGTGAAGCGGCTGACGGCGTTCCGGCCACTCTGGTCGCGAGTTGCGAAATGGCTTGTGCATCCGCGGTAGTGACAGGCTCCGTGCTGGCGGAAAAGGTTGTGACCATGTCGCACACGCGCTCCGCGCTTGCCACGAGCGGGAACCATGCCGCGGCTTCGTAGCAGGCGGGCGGCGGCTCGGCCAGCGACATCTGAAGGCGCCGGCGCATGTCCGAAAGCTGCGCATAGGCCAGCCGGCGTTGGGTCGATACAGCGTTCGTATCAGCCGAGAGGGTGGATTTCAGATAATCCGCTGTGGCCAGCCGTGCGGCCTGAAACGTGCCGTTCAGTTGGCTTGCCTGCTCCCTCGGCCAGACGAAGTAGCCGAACACAAGGACGATGGCGGAGCCAGCTATCGTTGCCACGATGCGCTCCCAGCCGAAATAGACTGTATTTGAGCCGGCAATCACCACATCTTCAAGTATCAGGATAAGCGGCGTCACAACCAGCGCAAGGACAGCATATGAACGGCGCTGCGCCCACGGCAACAGGCCGGTCAGCAGGATAATGGCGATTAGCAGCGCCGGCCCTTTTGGCAAAATCAGCAGACCCACCGCGCCGATGCCTGCACCCAGAATCGTGCCAATGCTGCGTAAAACCGCCCGCACGAAAATGGGGCCGAGATCCGGCTTCATTACCAGCGTGACAGTCAGCGGAACCCAATACCAATGATCCAGCGGATAGACCCAGTGGATCGCATAGGCCAGCCCCATGCACAGGCCGGTGCGAGCAGCGGATACGACCGTGTCGCGCCCCGGTGTGAGACGGCCGAACGTAATGGAGAACCATCCGGACGCGTCGCGGTGGCCTTTGACAGGCGGAGCGCTTGGCTGAACAGTCGCATCCACGCTGCCGGTCGATGCCGCGATGAGGTTTTCCACCGCCTGCAGGAGATTGCCCACATTTGCGGCCCCGGAGGCCGCCGGTGCGGCAGCGCCCTTCAACTCTGCCGCCGCGCCGTCCGTGAGCCGTTTGGCGGCGGCGTCCAGCACCGCGGCGTCGGTCTCCGACATGATGATCGCGAACACCGCATCGGCTCGCTGCAGGATGAACGCCAGCGCGTTTGCCTGATAGCTCCTGCCTACGAAGTGGGAGCGGATATCGAGCATGAAGGCATAAAGGGCCGACATGCGTTCCGTAACCTGCGCCCGTGCGGTCGCGATTTCCGTTGTTTCAAGCGTAATCCCAAGATGCGCTTTCGCAGCGCGTGTCGCCGCCAGACCGGCCAGCGCCGTCATCAGATCACTAACGGCGTGACGCTCGGGATATCGACGCAGAAGCGCTGCCTCCACCCCCAAAGCCGTGAGATAAAGCGCACCGCCAGTCAGAAACATCGCTGAGAGGTGCCAGTCCGGTCGGACTTCGGGCAAGCCGATGGACACTGCCGCGATCACCATCGCCTGCATGGTGCCGATCGAGTACACTGCCCCGTAGCTGCTGACGATAGTGGCTAAAAATCCCAATGCGGTCATAGCGCCGACAACGACGACCCACGGAAAGGCATCGAGGTGACCCGCGAACGCGCCGATCGAGGCGATCAGCAGCGTGACAACGATACGCCGCGCCTTGGCCTTGTAAGACCCTACGGGTTCGCCGGCGCATGCGCAGATAATGCCGATGGCCAGAAAGATCGACTCTGTGAGCGAATTGGTCAGGCTTCCGAACGTCAGTACCAGACCAACGCTGAAAGCGCCGCGCAGCGTCTGCCCCCATGTCCACGGAGCGGGCTTGAGCCTTGCCAGCTCCCGCAACCAGGCGATGGAACTGTTGGCAGGTGAATCTGTCCGGGCGGTCTGGGGAGAGTCGTGATGCGTGATGAGAGTCATCCTGAAAGACATATGCGCGTGGAGGGGGCAAGCGAAAAGCGGCCTACGAAGCCGCTGATGATTATCTCGATGAGGTTACGATAATCTTTTGACGTGACGAAGTCGCGTAAGCCGTATTGGAAAACGGCAGCCAAGGCGTTCCGTTTGACTTGTCTCGGCGTTTCCTCCGCTGCGCGTTGAGTGCCAGTCTCTGTGGAGAGCGTATTCAGGCTCTCGATCCCGCGTCCACGCGGGCGGGCACCCTGCCAGATCGCTTATGATTATCAGATTTCTCACGCACGCCGGAGACGCGGTCACCGCGTCTCCGGCTGACAAGGACTATTTCGTTGCGTTTTCTATGGATTGGCGGATCGAGCTGTAACTCTCCCAGAAAAGGTTTCGTGCATCCGCATAGCCTTTCTTCGTCGTTTCCCACGCCTCCGCCGAACCGTCCTTGAGGCGTTCGATCCGCGCTCTGGCATCGTCTCTGGCTTTCGCGGCATCAGCCTTCAGCACAGCGATGCGGGCATCGATCTTTGTGCGCTGATCGGCTGCAACATTTTGTGCCTCGGCGCTTAATTCATCGATTGAACGCTGCCAGGCCTGCTGGCGGGCGTCGAGTTCCGCTTCCAGAATGGCTCGCCGGGTGGTGATATCAGCCTTGGTATTTTCGAGATATTCATCCTTTGCCGCCTGGAATGCTGTCCAGTTCTCATCCAGCGAATTGCGTGCCGTCGTAAGCTGTGCGTTCGTCCACGTCTTTGCGTTGGCTGCGGTTTCCTCAGCCTGAACCCGGAAGGCATCACGCTGTCCCCGAAGAGCCATCAAGGTTTCATCCGCTTTGGTCCGGGCTTCTCCGGAAAGCTCTGCAGATTGCTTTTCCAGCACGGCCACGGTGGCATCAAGCTCGGCGAGGCGGTCTTGCGACCAGTCGAGCACTTGTCGTGCCAGCGAACGGTCTTCGCGTGCACCCAGTTGATCTTGAGGGGCTACAGTATTCTGTGCGAATGCGACCGAGCCGGTCAGCAAGGCAGTCTGGGCAACGATTGCCAGTCCAATTGCGGATAGACGAGTTTTCATGTTGATTATCTCCTTCGATTGCCGTTCAGAGCAACTTTGAAAAGGCTTCCCTGATTTTCTTAATGGTGCGGTCATGTACGGCCCTGGCGTCGGTCAGCCCCTGCTTCACGGCCGCCCAGGATTCATCACCTGCATCTTTTGCATCACCTATCCTGGCCTGAAACTTCTCCGCTTGGTCCGAGAGCCGGTCGATTGCGGCGTCCAGCTCATCGTTTGCCTTATCCACCACTGCCTCGGCCTGTTGGCGCAGATCATTGAAAGAGGCCTCCCATGCCTGACGCTGAGCCTGTGCCCGCGTAATGACGAAATCGCGAACGATGTCGGCGCGTTCCTCGGCGGCGACCAAAAATGACTGAACAGCGGATTCGACTTCAACCCACTCATCCTCCAGCGCTTTCTGGGATTCGTCGATGCCGCTCCTGACTGTGGCAGCCTCTGACCGAAGCTGCTCGGCGTATTCCTGCAGCTTATGGCGCGACGCATTCAAGCGAGCCAGGGAGGCATCGGCAGCTTCTCGCGCCTGTCCCTTAAGCTCGTCAACAGCCTTCTCGACTTCGGTTATTGTCACATCCAAATCATCAAGGCGCTGCTTTACCCAGGCTACAGCATCATGCGCAGTTTGATTTGTCATTGTAATTTCCTTCCACTCTCTGATGAATGTGTGAGATGACAGTTCGCGGGCAGGCCGTTACTGGTTTTGGCAGCCGGTCAGAAAGTCACTGCGGCAAAGATCGCCAACCATTTCCTCGATTTGCTCGACGCTGCCACTGCGCATCTGGGTCCATCCCATGCTGCGCAGCATGATGCCGCGTTGAAACCGGAAGCCGACAATGGCAGTCAGGATTGCGCTGATCCGGAGGCGCAGCGCCTCATCACTCACGGCACGCCCGGAAATGTCGCTGGCCGCTTGCACCAGTCGATGCAGCGTCGGGCCGATGGCCTTATCGTAAATCAGGACGAACGCTTCATCATTATCGTAAGTGCAGCGAGCGACGAACGATGACCATGAATAAGGTTCAGCCTCCTCTACGATGATATGCAGAATATTAATCAGCGCTAATTCCAGACGGAGAACACCGCTGCCGGAATGATTATCGTCCAGAACGGCCGTCGCCTCTTCAAATCGCCCCAAGACGTATTCCGCTATTGTTGTGGCGGCCGCGAGATACAGCTCCTTCTTCCCACCGAAATGGTAGGGGATCGCAGAAAGCGTCGTGTTGGCCGCCTTCGATAGCGCGCGGGTGCTGGCGCCTTCGTAGCCAACCGCGCCAATCACGTCGATCGCCGCATTAATCAGATTTGCACGCGTTCTAGCGCTCTTGGTTTCGTGTCCGCTTGGCAAATCTGACGGGGTTGCCATGGCTGCTCCTTGGTGACTTTCATAATATATTTCAATCGAACGAACTTTTCAATTGGCCTTTTAAAAATTTGCCTGAACCGCGCGTCGGCTGCGGGCCGCGCAATTGGGTGCGGATGCCCGCAACATATTGCAACATTTCGAAACACAACCGTACACGGCGCATTGCTATCGTGAGCACTCTTTATCTTCAGGGTGAGATTTGGCTCAGGAGCGACAACAAAACCTCAAAGGCTGCTCAGTGAAACAGTTTTCGGATCCTGAAAGGTGGCGTGACACACCGACATGCGGATAAAATAATTTTGTCTGCTGGCCAGCAGGCAGGCGATTAATTCAACCCGGGCGACAGCGTTTGAAATGGCGGCATTTGAGCAACCCAATATTCTGATCGTCGAGGACGATTCCGACATCGCGAGCATGTTGACGGACCTTTTGAAAAGTCATGGTTTTGGCGCGTGGTCGGTTGGAAACGGCAGAGACATGGACCGGCTGCTGACCCGTCAGAAGTTCGATCTGGTCATTCTGGATGCGATGTTGCCGGGAGAGGACGGCTTTAGCATCTGCATGCGGCTTCGCGCATCTCGTTCGCTTCCTATACTGATGTTGACCGCGAGGCGGGAAGATGTCGACCGTATTCTTGGGTTGGAGCTCGGCGCTGATGACTATGTCACAAAGCCATTCAACTCGCGCGAGCTTCTCGCGCGGATCAGAAGCATCCTGCGCCGGGCATCGCTTGCCCACAAACCCGGAGATGTTATCGGACCTTTGACCTTTGCTGGTTGGTGCATAGATCCCAGCAGCCGAAAGTTGGTCGATGCCGATGGCGATGAAGTATCCATGACGACAGCGGAATTCGATCTGCTGTGGGCCTTTTGTTGTAATCCGAACAAGATTTTGACGCGCGAGCAGCTTTTGTCCATGACGCATGCAGGCGCTGCAGGACCGGTTGAGCGCAGCATCGATGCCCATATCAGTCGCATCCGGCAGAAAATAGAACCCAACCTCAAGGATCCCGTATTCATCAAAACGGTTCGGCTTGGCGGCTATCTTTTTGCTGCGTTTGTGGAGAAAACAAAGTGAAAAGTCTCCGCATGGCCTCTATCCGTACACAGATACTCGTGTTGGCAATATTATTGGTTATTCTTGTTTCAACGATAGCATCTGCAACCGAGCCATTTATTTACGGCCGTCATGATAAAGGCGTTGAAATTGGTTTGCTGGTAGGCCGGATAGAAGGAGTGGTTGACCGATTTCGTCATGCCCAGTCCGTGTCAGAAGAGGAGGAAGCCCTGGCACTGGCGAGACGATTTGGGTTATCCGCGGAAAAATTATCACCCGAACAAATCCCGACACGAGACGATCCTGATCTGTCTGACGATCTTTCGCGACGAATACAGCGGGTCTTAGAGGGCGAGTTTTTCGATATATTGGTGCATGTGTTCGACAAAGAGGCAAAGCCAGCTACTTTTATCGTATTGGTCGATCAGCATAGAGCGCTTGCATTCAACCTGCCGTCATTTCCGCGTAATTTATGGTTCTTTCCGGCGGTGGCGAGTGGAATTCTGAAGATCGTTCTTCCTCTGGCTTTGCTGGCCTATTTTAGCAGCTGGTTGATAACGCGGCCGCTGACGCGTTTTGCCGTGACCGCGCAACGTGCGAGTTCTGACGATAGCCTCAAGGAGCCGTTTGCAGTAACGGAGGGCGCTGCCGAGGTTAGAAGTCTTGCGGCGTCCCTCAATGTCATGCGCAGTCGAATATTGCAGATGGCGGAGAGCCGCACGCGCATGTTGACCTCGATCAGTCATGATCTGAGAACACCGCTTACTCGATTGCGAATGCGCGCCGAACGTTGCGAGCAGCCGGAACTGCAACGCAAGATGCTTGACGATCTGACCATGCTGGATTCCATGATTACAGAGAGTCTCGCATTTCTGACGAATGCTCTGCACAGTGTTCCATCGCGAAGGGTAGATTTGTCGAGTCTGCTGCAAACGATCGCGACGGATTTTTCAGAGGCAGGGATCGATGTCAAATATACTGGGCCACGACGCCTGAAATACATATGCAAGCCGGAATCTCTGACGCGGGCTGTCACCAATCTGGTGGAAAATGCCTCCCGCCATGCCACGCAAATCGAGATTGAGCTGAAAGATGCCGAAAGCCGCGGAATTTTCATTAGAGTGACCGATAATGGTCCGGGGCTTTCCGATGAGCTCAAAACACGCGTTATGGAGCCATTTTTCAAAGCGGATGAGGCCCGCACATGCGGCATAGATGGTGGATTTGGTCTTGGTCTTCCCACGGCGGAAGGCATTGTCCGAAGCGGGCATGGGGGCACTCTGACCCTGCATGATGCAAAGCCGAGCGGCCTTATGGTCGAAATCAACCTGCCCCCGGCGCACGATAACGGTTTTGGAGGTCTCACTTCCGCCTCAGCGGACATCGTTGGCACAGGCTGAGACATCTCGCGCTTCCAGCCAGGTGCGAACATTTCTGAATATTAATGAAAACTGCTCAACGTGTGTTGCCGATAGATTTAACTCGCATCGACTCAGAGTTAAATTCATTGGAGCTATTTGTGAGCAAGATAATCCGAATTGCCGCAGCGTTGACCATGACCTGCTCACCCCTTGCCGGATGCATGACGGCCAGTCCGAAGGTTTATGAAGGACTCGCCTCTGCGGGGCAACTTCGGCCAAATCCGCAGGATAAAAGTGGCCGTATCCCTTATAAATATCATTCTACTAAAAATTGGCAGCAATATAGCAAGATGATTGTTGATCCTGTCACGGTTTATAATGGACGGGATAGTCAATTCAAAGACGTCACACCGAAAGAAAAAGAAACACTATCCCGATATATGGAAAAGGAATTTACTCAGAAACTGAGTCAGCGGTTTGCAATCGTCAATGCACCGGGACCAGACACATTGAGGCTTCATTTGACGATGACCGGAGCCAAGATAACAACTCCTTTGCTCGGACCGGTATCGCGTCTTGATATGGCTGGTGGTGTCTATAACACCATTCAGGCTGTTCGGGGGCAGGAGGGTTCCATGTCCGGATCGATCAGCTATGCTGTCGAGATCTACGACGCCAAAACCAATCGATTGCTTTATGCTTATGTAGCCAAGCAATATCCGAACGCGATGAACGTCGGCGCAACATTCTCTAGTCTTGAGGCATCGAAGGTAGGTATCCGCAAAGGTGCCGATGAGCTTCTGGCTGAATTCAAATAAAAATTAGCCGCTGCTTTGGCTTTTGTCCTGGCAGTCTCAATTCAATTGCACCGATCACTTGGCCTGTAGATCCGAAAAATCTACCG
Source organism: Pseudochelatococcus contaminans (assembly GCF_014195635.1). Classification (GTDB taxonomy): domain Bacteria; phylum Pseudomonadota; class Alphaproteobacteria; order Rhizobiales; family Beijerinckiaceae; genus Pseudochelatococcus; species Pseudochelatococcus contaminans. The sequence continues at coordinate 148,906 of NZ_JACICC010000006.1, forward strand.
GCCCGTGTGCATTGCACGTTCTGGATGACATCAATGGAATGTCCATCGCTGGCTGTCCTATCGGAGGTGGTTTTCCCGTGACCTGCATTGCTCCGGATTTTGTGCGGCGAACATATCGTAACATCACAACATCCAAAGCAATAACGAACCGGATAATAGTTGTCGCATCATAGCAGACGGTGCTCGCCGTCTCGACCAGTTCAAGTATCGCGGAGTTCTTATCGATGTCTCGTCACTCCCGTTCTCTCTCCGTTGTGCGGCGTATCTCCATCCTGAGGATTGCCGGGAGGATTGTCATGCCGAAACATTTGCGTCTAGCTGGCCCGCACACGCATCAGCCCGCTGGAGCCATTCAGATTGCTGCGCCGGATGCAACGGGCTTCAAAGCATTGACGGGACCGAATACTATTATTCGATCCCACAATGAAATTCCGCTCCTATCTCTTCGTGACTGTGCTCACATTGCGGGCCAGTGCACGGCAGAGGCTCCATACGATATCGACGCAGACGCAAAGTCCCGTGAATCGCTCGGTCCGCTATCGGATCGACGGAGCGCCGGCCGGCCGGTGTCTAGCGCCCTCCGTAGCTGGCCGGCCGGATCGCGCATGAGAAAAAGCGCAGTGAATGCACGCAAAACGATGTGGCGATATTGGAATTCAGAGGCTGTTCTGCATCTTGGTATGCATATGATCGTCATCGGCGGAATGGTTTGGCTGGCTTATACAGCAGGCTATGCCGGATCCAAAGTTGTCGACGGTTTGGATACTGCAGCGGCAAAGCAGACCAGTATCATTGCCTATGAAGAACAGCAGAAAACAGAGCCGCATGAAAGCCTGGCGATTATTGCGTCGCCGCCCGCCGCTTCTAGTGCACCGTTGACTCATGATGTCGTCAAAAGCACGGTTAACGTGCGGGGCGACGCTGAGAAGACTGCTGCCATCAATGGTGGAGACGTGCAGGATAAGGCGGTTGAGCGCATGACGCTTGCGGTCAATCAACCCGTTCCGCCGCGACGTCCGGCGAACCTCGGCGCATCCACGCGTTCCACAGCACCTGTGCAGCCGCTGAGCGTACTGACGCCCATCCATCTGGCGCGCGCCAACTTTGGGACTTCTGCAACGGCGCCGGAAGGATCCAAAAGGCCGGCAGGCTGCCTGAACAACTGCCAGTCACGTTCGTCTTCGCGCGATACTACAGCGGCGCATTCTCCCGCGGTTGTGCGTGCACCGGCCGCCGTTCAGGCCGCCGCGCTGCCGCGGGAAGAACCGGTGCACGCACGGTTCGCCAATGCAGTGCTGCACGGAGGCCGCACGTTTCTGGGGCAGGCGGCGAATGCTTCCAGCGCTGTCATCAACACTGGAAAGCAGGCCCTTCTCGCCACTGTCGACACCTTGTGGTGAGCCGCTTTCCGTTCAACTCAATTCGCCGCATCGCTTCAGATATCAAGATAGAAGCACTGATGCTTTGCTGACGTTCAAATTTCATCCGAATAGCCAAGTTTTGGATGATAAAAATCTCTGAGGAGCAAACGATGATCAAGTATTTTCTCGCAAGTGTTGCCGCGCTTGGCCTGATGGCTTCCGGTACAGCCTTCGCCGCCGACATGCCCATTCAGAATTACGAGCCAATGGCGCCGATAGCGACCCCGATCTTTACCTGGACCGGATTCTACGTCGGCGCCAATGCAGGTTATGCATGGAACAGCAATGATGATGACAAGTACTTCGGCTCTACTTATTATAGCGGAGGCAACAACGACGATGGAGGCTTCACTGGCGGCGCCCAGGCGGGTTACAATCTTCAGTTCGGGCAGTTTGTCGTCGGCGTCGAGGCTGACATCAACTATGCGGATCTGAAGGGCAAGGATAACACGCTGGCGTGGGAACCGTCATCCGGGTCGCTGGGCGGTTCGCAAAGCAGTGTCGAATGGTATGGCACGGTTCGCGGTCGGCTCGGCTTTGCCATCGATCAGGCCCTCATATACGCCACGGGTGGTCTGGCTTACGGCGGTGGCGGCAATGATCGCTCATTCGTATACAACGATGCGATTTTCAAGGCCAAGAATGACATCCGCATGGGTTGGGTTGCGGGTGCCGGTATCGAATATGCCTTTACCGACAATATCAGCGCGCGCATTGAAGGTCTCTATGTGAACCTTGGCAAGGAAGAGGCAAACTACTTTGCGCCTGTGCAACTCAACCGCAAGGACACTGAATTTGGCGTTGTCCGCGCGGGACTGAACTACAAGTTCGGCTCGTTCTGAGTATAAAAACGATGCAGAATTGGCCCGACGTCTATCGTGCGCCGGGCTTTCGTGCGGGCTTTGACCTTCTCATGATCGTGTCGCCACTCGTCACTGTTCTGAATAAATAATCAGCCTAGAAAAAGTCCTTGTCTGGTAGTGGAATGTCATTCAATTCCAGATTACCGAGAGCCAGGGCTTTGTATTGGGCAGGATTGTGAGAGGCCACTGTGCGCGCATTGCGCCAATGGCGGTCGAGGTTATGGCTTCGCTGCGTTGAGGATGCGCCGCCGAGATCGAATAGGACGTTGCCTGCCCTGAGAACGTAATCGTCGACGATTACCTTGGCCTTTGCGGCCTGAACGGCAGCCGCGTGGGCCTTCGCTTTCAGGTCACTGTCCGCGATATCCGCCGCCAGGGCGACATCCTGTGCGCGGGCGGCGGAGAGGACTGTGGTTTCCGCAGCGAAGACCTGAGCGGAAAGTTCGCCCACACTTTTCAGAAGCAAAGGATCTTGGGCGGGCGTGTCCGCTGCGGCGAAAAAGAATGCCTTGCCCGAACGTTGATGGATCAGCGCTCGCGCATCTCGCAGGATTGCGCGCAGGATGCCGGTATTGACCGCGGTGAGAAAAAGCTGCGGCAACGTGCTTTTGTAAGCTCGGCCATAGCCTTTGCCCTCATCATCGACGATGACTTCCTCCGCCTCCACGCGCACGTTCTCAAAACGCGACGAGCCGCTTCCCGTGAGGCGCTGCCCTGCGGCGTCCCAGTCATCCTCAAGCGTGACGCCGTCGCGGTCAGCCGGAATGATGGCGGTAACGGCGCGGTCGGCATCATCGCGTGCGCGCACGATGACGAAATCCGAGAACAGGCTGCCGGTGCTATAAAATTTTACGCCGTTCAGCCTGTAATGATCGCCCTCGCGCGTGAGGCGCGTCACACTTGGCGCGCCTGAACGGGCCTTTGCCAGTTCGGTGTTCGCCAGGCCGAAAATCGCCCCCTCGGCGACCCGTTGCTGCCATACGCGCGCCTGCGGCGTGTCGGGGTGACGTGCAAAACGCTCCACGAAGACGAAATGGTTGCGCAGGATGTGCGCAACGTTGGAATCTGCCTCCGCCAACGCCAGTATTTTCTCGAAAAGCTGCTCAAGACTGGAGCCTGTGCCGCCGGATTCAACGGGTAGGCGATAGGCCCCAAAGCGTGCCGCGCGCAGGCTGGCGAGTTGTTCGAACGGCAGGATGCGCTCCCGTTCCCGCTCGGATGCCCCTTCGGCGATCTGCGCGAAAAGAGCGTCGAGATCGGCGCTGGCGGCTTCGTCGCGTCCGGTCGTCAGCAATCCGGTTTGGGGGGCATCGTGAGTCATGAGGTGGCTTCCATTATTTGTATTCGTTGTTAAAGGGGAGGGCCGTTATGCGAGGCGGCGTTCAACTGGCCTTCAAATCGCTCTGCGGACTATTCGGCTTCGACAAGCCAAGATTTTCGCGCAGCGTCCCGCCTTCATAGTGCTCGCGGAAAATGCCGGTGCGGCGCAGCAGCGGCACAACCTGCTCCACGAACGTCTCAAGGCCGGATGGCAGAACATCCGGCATGAGGTTGAAGCCGTCGACAGCGCCGGTTCCGAACCACTCGGTGATGTGGGCGGCGATTTGCTCGGGCGTGCCGACGATAGTTTTATGGTTGCTGCCGCCGCCGTTCTGCGCGCGTATCAACTGCCGGATGGTCAGCCCGTTTTCGCGCGCCTTGCGGATAACGTTCAATGCAAATGTCGTCATACCGTTTTCCGGTGCGGAAACCGTTTCCGGCAATGGCTTGTCCAGATCGAAGCGGCCGACATCCACCTGTAACAGGTCCGACAGGTAGTTCACTCCCTGTGCGATGGGCACGAGATCGGCCAGTTCTTCCTGCCGGCGGCGGGCCGCTGCTTCTGTGTCGCCGATGATCGTGGCCAACCCTGGAAAAATCAGGATGTCCTCTGCTGCGCGGCCATGTTTGACAGCCCGCTCGCGCAGATCCAGCGCGTACTCACGGGCTTCCTCAATGGAGGTGGCGAGCGCGAACACGGCGTCGGCGTGTTTGGCCGCAAGATCGCGACCCGCTGGTGAACCGCCCGCTTGTACGATCATGGGCCGTCCCTGCGGCCCGGGCGGCACGTTGAGCGGACCACGCACGGAAAAGAATTCCCCGTGATGATCGATCGGCCGAATGCGGTCGGTGTCGTAGTAGCGGCCCGTGGAGCGGTCCGCCACGATGCCGCCGGGGCTCCAGCTATCCCACAGTGCTTTGAGAACCTCGGCGAACTCGTCGGCGCGGCGGTAGCGATCCGCATGAGCCGGCGGAGCGCCCAGGCCGAAGTTGCGGGCTGCTTCGCTATCGGCAGAGGTTACGATGTTCACGCCGGCGCGTCCGCCGCTGATCAAATCGAGGGAGGCGTAGCGGCGGGCGATGTTGTAGGGTTCGTTGTAGGACGATGAGGCCGTTGCCAGCAGCCCTATATGGCGCGTATGGGCCGCAATCGCAGCCAGCAGGACCGTCGGCTCGATGGACGGGAACGGGCGGAAAGCGCCGTTCTCCGGAAAGGCCGGCCTGTCGGCGAAAAACACTGCGTCGAAGGTTCCGCGTTCCGCCAGTTGCGCGAGTTTGACGAAATAGTCCGTCGTGATCACCGCTTGCGGATCGTTGCCGGGCCAGAGCCATGCGGCTGCGTGAGCGCCGGTGCCGTAAATATTCAGGTTCAGATGAAGTTGGCGGTGCTGGGGCATTTTTTGTCCATCGCGCTGGCGCATTGCCGGGTCGGGACGGATACCGGCTTGGGTTAAAAGGGGCTGTCAATCAAATGATTGGCGATGTTTGTTCCAGTTGCGTCGAAACGCGTGCGGCTTGCGGATAATCGGCCTTGTCCCGTTTGAAGCGGCTGTTGTCCGGGTCTGAATCGAGGATGGCGTCGATGAGCTTGCGCGTGTACGGGTGTTGCGGGGAACCGAAAACGGTGTCGCGATGGCCGTGTTCCACGACGCGGCCTTTTTCCAGCACCACAATGTCGTCCGACACGGCGTAAACGCTGTCGAGCCCATGCGCGATGAAGATCGTCGTCAGCCGGAACTCCTCACGCAGCCGTTGCAGCAGCGCGATGATTTCAGCCTGAACCGAGACATCGAGAGCGGATACCGGCTCGTCGCAGATCAGCAGCCGGGGCCTTACGCTAAGCGCCCGGGCAATGCCGACGCGCTGCCTCTGTCCACCGGAAAGCTCGTGGGGGAAACGGCTGATCATGTGGCGCGGCAGGCCGACCGTCTCTAACAGTGTTTCTGCCTCGTGCCGGCGTTGGTCGCGGGTGAGGCGCTGCTTTTCGCCCAGCGGTTCGGTGACGATATCGACGATCCGCATGCGCGGGTTGAGCGACGAAAGCGGATCCTGAAACACGATCTGCACATCGGAACGGCGCGCCTGCTCGGGACCGAAGAGATCGCGGCCATCGAACAGAACAGCGCCGCTGTCCGGCTTCGACAGGCCGATGATAATCCGCGCCAGCGAGGATTTGCCGCTGCCGGATTCGCCTACAAGGCCGAGGGTCTTCCCCTCCGCGAGCGACAACGACACATTGTCGAGCGCCAGCGTCGTCCGGCTGCCCCAAAAGTTCCCCGGCTGAACGTAGTGCTTGGTGACGTTGCGCAGTTCCAGCAGCGGCGTGCCGGCTGCTGCGTCGGCCGCCGGGGGTGTCTGTGCCGTGGCAGGGTCGCGCACCACCGCCGGAATGCGCGGGGCCAGATCGATCAGATGGCGGGTGTAGGCGGCTTTCGGCGCGCGAAACACCTCCCGCACGTCGCCCGTTTCCACCATCTCGCCATGACGCATCACGGCCACGCGATCCGCCACTTGCGCCACCACCGACAGGTCATGAGTGATCATGAGAACGCCTACGCCGGTGTCGGCGGCGGTGCTTACGATCAATTCGAGAACCTGTGCCTGCACGGAGTTATCGAGCGCTGTCGTCGGCTCATCGGCGATCAGCAGCGCGGGCTCGCCGGCCATGGCAATCGCCAGCATCACGCGCTGGCGCATACCGCCCGAAAGCTGAAAGGGATATTCGTCCAGAAGCTGTGCCGGCCTCGCCAGCCCCATTCGCGCCAGAAGATCGGTAGCCTCCGCGCGGCGCTGACGCCGTGACAGCCCGCGCTTGTGGTACAGAACCTCGCCGATCTGGTCGCCGATCGTCAGCACCGGATTGAGCGAGGATAGCGGCTCCTGAAAGACGATGCCGACATGCGAGCCGCGCAGGGCGCGCCATCCCCGCGCATTCAGCGAGCGCAGATCGTGGCCGTTCAGAACGGCCTCATCGGCGCTGAACCGCGCGTTCTGTGGCAGCAATCGCAGGGTGCTGAGTGCGGTCATGGTCTTGCCCGATCCGCTTTCGCCGACCAGCGCCACGATCTCGTTGCGGTAGACATCAAGATCCACGCCGCGGATCAGCGGCAAGTCGCCGCCGCGAGGGCGCGGCAGAACAACGGAGGCGTTGCGATAGCGCAGCACAGGCTCTTTGCCAGCAGGGCTGTTCGGAATTGCTTGCGTGCTCACGGCAGCCTCGGATCCAGATAGTCGCGCAGCCAATCCCCCAGCAGGATGATACTGAAGACGGTCATCGTCAGCGCGATGCCGGGAAAGGTGCTGATCCACCAGCTTGTGGCGAGCTGTTGCCGCCCGTCGGCCAGCATCTGCCCCCATGAGATCTGCGGTGGCTGAATGCCGAAGCCGAGGAAGCTGAGGGAGGATTCCGTCAGGATCACGGTGCCGACATTGAGCGTGGCCACCACCACGACGGCGGGCAGGATGTTCGGCAGCAGATGGCGCAGGATCAGCGTCGTCACGCGGACACGGCTGACCCGTGCGGCCGCAACGAATTCCAGATCCTTCACCCGCAGCACTTCAGCGCGCACGATGCGCGTATAGACCACCCAGTTGGTGAGGGCGATGACGACGATCAGCGGCGCAATGCCGGAGCCGACGACCAGCGCCACCACGAGCATGAACAGCATGGCCGGAATGGCCAGAATGGCATCGACCAGACGCATCAGCACGAGATCGATAACCCCGCCGCGCAGTCCGGCGAGCAGGCCCAGCACCAGCCCGAGAATTCCGGACAGCAACACGGCCGAGACGCCGACGATCACCGAGCTGCGCGCGCCGTGGATGATGCGGGCGAGAATGTCGCGCCCTTGGCCATCGGTTCCCAGCGGATGCGCGATCACGCCGCGCTCCAGCCAGACCGGCGGCAGGTAGCGCGTGGAAAGGCTGCGTTTTTGCGGATCGGCAATCGGCAGGATATCGGCGGAGAGCGTGATCAGCACGATTGCGGCAAGCAGCACGGCGCCCACCAGCCCGGACTTGCTGGACAGCAGAGACGCCAGAAAGTCGCGCAGCGGCCGCGCGGGTTGCCGGTGTGCATCATCCACGTAGGGCTCGGTATCCTTGGGAAGTCGGGTATCCGTCATGAGCGATTGCGTCATAGCCGGATCCGGGGGTCGATCAGGCGATAGACAATGTCCGTGCCGAAGTTGACCAGAAGGGTCATGACCGTGATGACGAACACCGCGATCTGAATAACGGCCATGTCCTTGGTATAGATGGCGTTGACGATGAGCTGCCCCAGCCCTGGCCATGCGAAGACGGTTTCGGTAACAAGAGCGCCGCCCAGAAGCGCGATGACATTCAGCGATGTCATGGTCACTGTGGGGATGGCGGCATTGCGCAGCGCATGTTTGCCGATCACGATCCAGTCCGGTATCCCCTTGGCGTAGGCGGTGCGGATGTAGTCCTGCCCCAGCGTTTCCAGCATGCTGGCGCGCACGAGCTTGGCGAGATCGGCGGCAAAGGCCGTGCCCAGCGTGACGGCGGGCAGGATGAGATGCGCGAACGTGCCGCTGCCCGATACGGGTAGCAAACGCAGCTGCACGCCGAAAATCAGGATCAGCATGATCCCGACCCAGAAATTCGGCATCGCCTTGCCGAGAACGGATGCTCCCGACACCGCAAGGTCAATGGCGCTGTTGCGGTTCAGCGCCGCAAGGATCCCCGCCGGAACGGCGATGGCGATGGCCACAACCATTGCCGCCGCCGTCAGCAGCAAGGTCGCGGGCAGGCGATCCAGCACGATGGGAAGCGCAGAGGTGCCGTAGCTGTAAGACGTGCCGAAATCTCCGCTCAGGATGTTCGACATATAACGCAGGTATTGCACGTGAGGAGGTTGATCCAGCCCCCAGGCCGCGACCAGCGCGAGCCGGTCCGCTTCCGTCGCGTCGTCCGGAATCATCATCACCGTGGGATCACCGGCCAGAAACACCAGGATGAACACGATGAGCGACACGGTGAAGAGAACAGGCACGGCCTGCAACAGCAGCCGCCCGAAGGCTGTCAGGATCATTTCCGCCGCACTTGCTCTGCCGGGATCATTTCATCGAAGCGTCCGGCAAAGTTCACCCGGTTGTTCACGCTGTGGATCGCCTTGGGATACAGGATGCCGATCCGGGCGCGATCGCCGGTGATGATCTCCTGCGCACGGCGCAGGATCGCCTGCCGGGCTTCCTCGGTCGGCGCCTGATCGATTTCCTTCGACAGGCTGACGAACTCTTCGTTGGTCCAGTGTGGATTGAACCGACGCAGCAGCGCGAGGTTGAGGATTACGGATGCGTCGGTGTACGAGCCCATGCCCCACAGATAGAGTTCTCCAAGCGTATCCGCGTCGCGGCGGGAGTTGTAGACGCTCCACTCCTGCACCTCGATCTGCGCATCGAGACCTGCATCCTGAAGGTAGCCGACGATTGCTTCCGAGACCTCGCGGTCCTTCGTCCAGCGCCCGCTGGGGGTGCTGAGCTTGATGGGCGCGCCCACGACTCCGGCTTCCTCGATGAGCTTGCGGGCGCGCTCGGGGTCGAAGGCGTTTTCGGCTGTCAGGTCCGGGTTGTTGCCGGGAATTTCGGCCGGGAACAGGCCGCGCGTCGGTGTGGCGTAACCTTCCGCGACGATTTCTGCGATTTCCTTGCGGTTGATCGCAAGATCGATGGCTTCGCGCACGCGCGGATCGCTGGTGACCTTGCCGTCCTCATTCCGCACATGCAGCGCAAAATTGCGGGCGATGTTGAAGGAGATGATGCCGGTGTCCGGGTTCTGCTCAACGCGGGTGATGTCTTCCGGAGGGATGTTCACGGCGATATCGACACCGCCGGTGAGTGCTTCCGCAACACGCGTCGTGGTTTCGGGAATGGCGCGGACGATCACGCTCTCCCAATGCGGCGTACCTTCCCACCACTCCGGATTGCGCTCCAGCACGAGCCGGTCGCCCTTACGCCATTCGGTGAAGCGATAGGGGCCGGTGCCGATGGGCTTGGCAAAGAATTTTTCCGCGCCCTCCGGCGTTTCCAGCGCATGCTTGGGCAGGATGAGCCCGCCATTGCCGACGAAGTTGTGCAGCAGAAGCGGATCGCGGCGGCTCGTGACCACCTGAACGCGATGCGGGCCAAGAACATTGACCTGCTCGACCGTGCGGAACTTCACCGCTGAACTGAGAAGCTTCTGGTCAGCCTTCACCCGTTCGATGGTGAACTTGACGTCATCGGCTGTGAAGGGCGTCCCGTCATGCCACTTGACGTCGTCCCGCAGCTCGAATTCCCACGTGATGAGATCATCGCTCTTCCACGACTTTGCGAGACCGGGAACGAAAGTCATCTCGCCGTTCGGAAACTCCTTGCGCACCAGATAGTCGTAGATATTGATGAGGCCGGATTCCGTGCTGTTGTTCTCATGGTTCGCCGGGTCGAGGGACAGAATGTCGTTACCCTGCGCGATGATCAGGGTTTCGCTGCGGGGTGCTGCGCGTGCTGCTGTCGTCAGTGCCATGGGCAACAACATGCTGGCGGCCATGCCGATGCTGGCAAATTTCAGGATTTGACGGCGGGTAGCGGACATTTAAAACTCTCTGTTTGCAGCTTCACAGCTATGGAATGCAGGTGCGTTCCGCGGGTTTTAATGCGGTGGGGAATCCCCGGAGAGCGGCGCGTGATTTAGGCGATGCCGGGCAGGCGAAAAAGCTTGCGCTCGTCGGCATCGAGCTGCGCCACCAGCCCGGTTTCCCATTCGAGATATTGGCGGGCTGCGGCCTTGTTGCCGTCATGACGGTCGTGAACGAAGAACAGGAAATCAATCCGGTCGTCGTCCGCTGGCGTATCGGGTGTTGCGACAACCCGCAGCCCGGCCTGTTCCCAGTCTTGCGGTCCACCGGCCAACCTGAATGCGGCACCGCGTTCGGCGGAAATATCGCGCGCAGCAATCGCCGCGACCGCAGGATCATCGGCGATGAACACGACAGTCTGGTTTGGCTCCGGACGTAGGCGAGGGCGGATCGACCACTCGGCACCCTCGATATGGCCTTGCCGGAAGCTGGCGCTGGATCGCAGATCGATCAGGCGGGGCGGCTCACCGTTAGCGAAAAGGTCGGCAGGCTGCACTTCCGGCAGCAACGGCAATGTTTCGTCGGCGTGAGAGGCGGCGGGCAAGTCGGTGCGTGCAGCCACATACGCTTCATGCCCCAGACGCCGCAGCCAACTCGCCACCACAGGGGCGCGCACGCCATCGGTATCGACGATCACCAGACGCGCACCGCGCGTGCCGACGTACTGGTCTGTCGCCTGAATGAGCTGTCCGCCGGGGGCCGGGATCGCACCCGGCACAGGGTCTGCGGCGGTCTCCTGCGGTGAGCGCACGTCGAGGATAAATACCGTGCGGTCTGCGTCGTGAGCCCAGCCATCCAGCGTTCGGGAATCGACGCGCTCAACGCCGCTCTTGTTTGCCAGGGCCTCTGCGCGAGTAAGCACCGCTTCGGCGGGTGGCGTATCGATTTGCCGATATGTCTGCGACTGCCCGTGGTTGAGCGGCAGATCCTGCAGATACCACCCTTGCGTGCCGTTTTCGAGCGCGTAGACGGGGTTGGGCACCCCGATATCGATCAGCGTTTGTGCGCCGATGATGCTGCGCGTGCGCCCCGCACAATTGATAATGACCGGCGTTTCGGGAGAGATATCCAGATCCCAGAAGCGTCGGGCCAATTCCCCGTTCGGGCAGCATATCGCGCCCGGGATGCTCATCTTGTGGAATTCCTGTAACGGGCGTCCATCCAAAATGACGATGGTCTCGCCAGCATCCAATCGGTGCGACAACTCAGAGGCCGAAAGATGCGGCGTTTCAAGTGCGTGCTCGACAAGTTCGCCAAAAGTCTTGGACGGGAGATTGACGCCCTTGAACAGCGTGAAACCCGCAGCTTGCCAGCCTTGAACACCATCGCGACTGACAGAAACGTCAGTGTAGCCGATGTCGCGTAACGCTTCAGCGGCCCGTGCGGCAACACCATCGCCGCCATCGATGAGCGCAATGCGAGTGGTGCGGCGGGGAACGAGACGGGGAACATCGATTTCCAGACGGCTGTAAGGCGCTGGAATCGCCAGAAAGGGATGGCCCTCGCCAAACTGGCCATGCTCGCGGACATCGAGAAAAGCAATCTCTGCGCCGTCCGAGAGCCAACGCTTCAACTCGGCGGGATCTATGACGTGGGTCATGATACAAAAAGCCTCAGCTACGCACTTTTTTGCCCGGATAGAGCATGGTTGCTGTTTGTGAACGGACCCCGGAAAGGCCGCGCGTGCAGTTAAAATTCCCTTTTATATCCAGATGGATGCGTCCACCCCACAGCCAATTTGGTCAGGTCGGATGACACTTTTAACAATATTTTTTATCAATATACTATAAAAATAGATTGTCAACGGTGACGGAAGGCTGTTCGCATGCGGCATTTCGCATGTCACGAGGCGGCAGTCAGGTTGGCAATGCAATTTTTATCAAGGCGCTGGCGGTTCATGCTCGCTGGCTCGGTCGTCACTATGAAGGCGACGTGCGTGTCAACGGGGAAGCGCAGGCCCAATTTACCTTGATAAAAGCTGCAAGCCGCAGTGCTAACGGGCGTACTGCCCAGCCCAAAAAACCAATGGAGATCGGCAAGCCTTATGACAGCAGTACCGACAAGGACACGACTGCATCAGGCTGATGTCCGGCGCGACGTTTCAAGAAACCCGGCGATGAAATCGACAGCTTCATCGCCGCTTCTCAAGCCCAGATGGATGCTCTTCTGGATGCCTGTCTTGCCGATCCTGACGGGACGAACGCCGAGCTTCGCCGCTTCCTGGCGAACAAGCCAGTTCGGAATGGCGCTGACGCCGCGGCCTGCCGCAACCAGTTGAAGCATCATCTCCGTTGTCTCGACATTTCGGTGGTGGCGCGGATGGCAATTGGCAGGCGCCAGAAATTGCGTGAATACATCCAGCCGTTGCGGCGGTACCGCATACGTAAAAAGGGTTTCTTCCAGCAGGTCGGCAGGCTCGACGTGGTGTTGGAGTGAAAGCGGGTGATCGGCCGGAACGGCAAGCACGAGCTCGTAATCGAACACCGGTAAATAATGAATGCCCGGTGCCTCGATCGGATCTGGTGTGATCAGAATATCGATTTCGTATCCCGTCAACGCCGCCACACCGCCGGAGACGAATGACGTCGTCAATTCCAGATCCACATCCGGCCAGTCCATCAGGTAGGGCTTTGTAACGCCCATCAGCCACTGGTGGCAGGGATGGCATTCCATTCCGATTTTCAGAGAGCCTCGCTGGCCATAGCGATAATCCGACAAGACATCCTCAGCCCTTTCGAGTTGCGGCAGGATTCTGTGCGCGAGCGTCACGATGTAACGTCCGGCTTCGGTGAGGCGAAGATTGCGGCCGTCCTTCTCCCACATGGCTACGCCATAGCGTTCTTCGAGCTTGCGGATCGTGTGGCTGAGCGCGGACTGGGTTACGTTCAGCCGTTCCGCCGCCGCCGTCAGACTGCCCAGGCGATCGACTTCGCGCAGGATCGACAGATGTTGTCTATCCAACATGGTTATGCCCGCCCTGGCTCAAAGAGAGAGGGGCCGGCCGGGGCGCTATCGCGGACGGAAACCGGATGGCGCTCCTTCTCGACCGTCATTGTTTCTGTCATTGGCACCGCCATCAGGTTGCGGCAGGGCAGTGGCACGACGCAGAGACGAGGGCACCAAAATGCCGATCGAAAAAGCGGCACTCCGGGACACCCCGCCCGTGGACGTTATCTATCGCGGCAGGTTTCCTGGCTTACGGGTCGTCGCTCCCGTCCGTCTTCCCGATGCATGCCTCAGTGACATGGATGGACTTTCGCTCGCCGCTTACAGTTGCGGGGGCAGCTCCGGCATCTGACCGAATTCCCTCTTAGCTCCAGACTTTCGCCCAAAGAACCACGATGATGAATGAATGTCGCATGTCGCTTCGGTGGTCAAGGCATCTATCACGGAACAGATATTCGGCTGGCTCCGCAGGGGTCACAAGCTGGTCGGGCAACTCGATAGCTCCATCGCTTCACCTCAGAACGGCTTGCAGGACAACGATATTCTGAAATTTGAAAACGTTACCCAAATGCCTAATCATGAATATGATTCATGCTTCAATGAAATAAAACCATTTTTAGTCATGCGATGGCTTGGGCATATAATGCGCACCACCTTTGACTGTAGACAGTATCAAGACTGCTCACAGAGACAGCCTCAGAAATCTGGAAACTCCGCTAGCTTTAACAATAAATACAGGTTTGTCTCGGAATTTAGGATGCAAGATCGCAATGAGTGACGAATTTACTTTTAATATTAAGAGCATCCGCTTTGACGAGGATTATCACCCCTCGGAAAATACGCGTATCACCACCAATTTTGCCAATTTGGCGCGAGGAGACAACCGGCAAGAGAACTTGCGCAAGGCCCTCAGGATGATCGACAACCGTTTCAATAATCTGGCGCATTGGGATAACCCAAAAGCAGACCGATATTCCGTCGAAATTGAAATCATTTCCGTCGAGATGAGTATCAATGCCGGAGGCAGTCATGATGCCTTCCCGCTCATCGAGATATTGAAAACAGGCATCGTTGATAAAAAAACGAACAAACGCATTGAGGGCGTTGTAGGGAATAACTTCTCCTCCTACGTGCGAGATTATGATTTTAGCGTATTGCTGCGAGAGCACAATCAGAACCAATCAGGATCAAGTGCTCCAGATGGTTTTGGGGATCTGCATGGGAAGTTATTCCAACGCTTCCTGAGTTCAAGCGTTTACAAAGATAATTTCAATAAGATGCCTGTCATCTGTCTCAGTGCATCAACCAGCAAGACATACCATCGCACCGAAAATCAGCATCCTGTATTGGGTGTCGAATACAAACAGAACGAGTTGTCGTCGACAGATCAATATTTTGCAAAAATGGGATTGCAGGTTCGCTATTTCATGCCTCCGAATAGCGTCGCACCTCTGGCGTTTTATTTCACTGGCGACCTGCTTAACGATTATACAAATCTTGAGCTTATCAGCACCATCAGCACGATGGAGGCTTTTCAAAAGATTTATCGGCCCGAGATCTATAATGCCAATTCTGCGGCAGGGGCCATTTACCAGCCAAGTTTGAAGCACGCAGACTACTCGCTCACCCAAATTGTCTATGATCGCGAAGAGCGTAGCCGATTGGCTGTTGAGCAGGGAAGGTTTGCTGAGGAATACTTTATCAAACCATACAAGACCATTCTCGATCAATGGTCTGCTCATTACGTCATTTGATAACCGAAACGCAAGGTTGCCTGTTATGAAAACATTGTTGCCCACATCAACCGCCGGCAGCTTGCCAAAGCCGTCCTGGCTCGCCCAACCTGAGACACTTTGGTCGCCCTGGAAATTGCAGGATGAGCAATTGGTTGAGGGCAAACACGATGCTCTGCGTTTGTCCCTGGACGATCAGCAACAGGCAGGCATTGATATTGTCAGTGACGGTGAGCAAACGCGTCAACATTTCGTCACTACATTCATCGAGCACCTCAGCGGCGTTGATTTCGAAAACCGCGAGACTGTCAGAATTCGTAATCGCTACGATGCGAGCGTGCCGACGGTTGTTGGCGATGTATCTCGCCAGAAGCCAGTTTTCGTTGAAGATGCAAAGTTTTTACGTCAGCAGACCAAGAAGCCGATCAAGTGGGCCCTCCCTGGCCCCATGACTATGATAGATACGCTCTATGATAGCCACTATAAGAGCCGTGAAAAACTGGCGTGGGAATTTGCCAAAATCCTCAATCAAGAGGCCAAAGAACTAGAGGCTGCTGGCGTCGATATCATCCAGTTTGATGAGCCTGCGTTCAATGTTTTCTTTGATGAGGTCAATGATTGGGGGGTCGCTACCTTAGAGAAGGCAATTGAAGGGCTCAAATGTGAAACGGCTGTACATATTTGTTATGGCTACGGCATCAAAGCCAATACAGATTGGAAAAAGACTTTGGGGTCGGAGTGGCGGCACTATGAAGAAACTTTCCCCAAACTGCAAAAGTCTAATATCGATCTAATCTCACTGGAATGTCAGAATTCTCACGTTCCTATGGATCTAATTGAACTTATTCGAGGCAAGAAAGTAATGGTAGGGGCCATTGATGTGGCAACCAGCACCATTGAAACACCGGAGGAAGTCGCCAATACGCTACGAAAAGCGCTCCAGTTTGTGGATGCCGACAAGCTCTATCCGTGCACCAACTGTGGCATGGCGCCCTTGTCTCGTCGAGTGGCAAGAGGCAAGCTAAATGCTTTAAGCGCAGGCGCAGAAATCATCCGGAGAGAACTGTCAGCTTAGCATTACAGTTGCGATTTCGGCGGATGGAACGATGTCTGGACGACTTCGTAAAGATGATGACGAAGCTTGATGACGCATTGTTGTCGGGGTCGTCACGTTCAAGGATGGAAGCGAATGCTTGTTCCGCGAGGAGGCCGACGAAGTTCCCCGCCGCATTGACGAAGCGAACGGCCTTCCCGGCACCATGCCCACACACAACCACGGTCGGACAGTCCCGGCGCATCGTCTTGGCTGGCGGGAGTGATTGAGATCGGCCGGGACGTTGTGGTTGGCACTGCCTCGCCCCCGCCGATAGCGCGACCGTATGCCCTGTGGCCGTCGCTTCCTTGCCCGCCAGCCCGCAAAGCTGGCGGGTCTTTTTCGTGCGGGCGGATTTTACAATTTGGGCTTAGGCGCGGCCTTCATTTCTTGCTGCTGGGCCTCCGCAGCGCCTTTCTTGATAATGTCCTGCACCCTGAGCGCATTCTGCCCTACCGCAACGTGATCCACGAGAGTAATCCCCAAGGCAACCGCAAGATTTTGGTTCGCCATACTGTTGGCAACGATCGCACTGAAGGTCGTGCCGCACTCGTCCCGCACGCGATTTGCCATGAGACTCCCATTCTGCGGCGTACTCACGATCTCTTGCGACTGAGAATTACAATAATATCCTTCTTTTTTGCGGCGATCAAAACCCCAGTCCAGAAGCAACTGGTAGACGCCCACGGTGTCCTTGAATTGAGGCTGCCCCGCTTTGGCTATCAGGCCCGCTTCGATATCGGCCAGGAGAGGCTCTTCCTTGTCCTTGAATCTCTGGTCTCTTGAAATGGCCAGGATCGGGTAGGGCGCGACCACCGAAGTGATGATCAATACTTTATCTTTTCCGTCCTTGCTCACCGCCGCAGCACCGAAGGTCATCTCGTCCGATCTGAACGGCCCCGAGCTGACGGAGCCCTTCGTCACATCGAACTTATAATCATTGCCGCTGTCCTTGAGCTTCTTCTGCGCCGTCTCAAGGCTGTCGCCGAGCCTGACGCCCAATATGTCGGCATTCTGCACCGTCTGCGCCTGTGCCGGGAGACCGGACGCGAGGGCAATGATAGCAATTGATAGGGCTTTAAAGAAAGGGGATGCGCGCATAAACACTCTCCGGCCGGAATAGACGAATGGCCTTTACCCTATTGATGGAGTGCGATGCCGCCATAACGAAAGCAGCGGCCGCGCGAGCCCCCAAATGTGGCATGAAGCCCCGATCCTACCGCCTGATTTCCTGTAGTAGATCGTGAGTGAGGATTTTCAGAAACCAAAAACATCAATAAAATCAATAGAGTATGGCGGAGACGGAGGGATTCGAACCCTCGATAGGACGTTAAATCCTATAACGGTTTAGCAAACCGCCGCCTTCAGCCACTCGGCCACGTCTCCATGGGATGCCTTATTTGCAGATAACCCGATCGCGGTCAACTGACTTCATAAAATAAACGTGGAAAAGAGGCTTTCCGGCCAGTTTGCCAGCATATTATGGTTCGGAAGCGCTTCTGGCCAATCAAAAATCGCCCGCGAAATCAACCTTCATAAAACTTTACAACGGGGCATTGGGCGAATTAAAAGCCCCTGCCACGATAGCGACAGGGGCCAGTGAAGTCGGGTCACTTACTGCTGTGCGGCGAGGGCTGCTTCATACAGGTTGATACGCTGCCAAAAACCCGTTTCCGGGTCTTGGGAGTCCAGCGGGTAGCCAGAGGAAAGCGCCGTGTTCTTCAGCGCTTCCCTGCGCTTTTCTGGGGAAACGTTTGGCACAAGAGCGTCCAACAGCGCTTCCGCGCCTTCCGGCACCTGCATTTCAGCGGTCGTCAGGCCGGATGGCGGCAGGCCGTAGGTCAGGGTGAAGTTGAAGAACTGGCGTGCTTCAGGTGCGGTCCATGGGTCCGCGTCATTGCCCTGCGGCTTGGCGCATTCGGCAATGGTCGTACCGCATTCCTTTTCCAGGGCCGCACGCAGTTCGTCGCGCGCTTCATCGAAGAGCTTCTTGTAGTCGGGGTCGTTGAGGAAGTGGGCGACGTTGCGTTGCGAGACCATGCGGCTTCCAATCACGTCCAGCGGGTAGTGCACACCAAGCACAAGGCGCGAGTAACCGTAACCCGCACCGCGCGCGACGAGCGGAAGAAACCGCTCCGGCAGCATTTGCGCCAGCAGCAGGCTGTCCGTGTTGCCGGTGTTGGTGTGACCGCTGGGATAAGAACCTTCCGAAGCGGAATAAGGAGCCCCGTCCTTGGCAACGTAGTTATCAGCCACAAGGCGGATGTTGTTGTTATCGATCAGGAACGGGCGCGGATAGTTGAAATGCGCCTTTGCCGCGCCGGTTTTGATCTCGGTCGACTTGATCAGCGCTGCTGCCTTGCCGATATCACCCTTTTCATAGGCACGCAGAAAGGCCGCGCCCAACTTGGGGCCAAGGGCCTCGGGGAGGAAATAGAGATAGGGGATGGCATCCGCGTCGATAATCGCGTGTTCCTGCTGCGTGGGAGACGCCGACAGGTTCACGATAGTCACGGTGTTTTCGCTACGCTGAAGCTGCCAGCGCGGCAGAGGCCAGAACGGCGCAAGTATCTTGATACCAGCCTGCTGATTTTCTTTGACCTTGAAATCGTAGCCGGACGCTTTCAACCATTCTGCGTTTTCGAGCGGCGGATTCTGTACAGCATCGTCAATGCTCTTCTGCGTCAGTGCAATGTCTTTACCGCCTTTCAGCGTATTGATCATGGCCTCCGCGCGGCTGTCGAGCAGTTCCCGATACTCTTTGTTTGTATTAGCGGAAGTAAACGTGTCGGCAATAGCCGCCACCTGCTCCGGGAGTAATATTTGAATAGAAGGCGCCTCAAACGCAATAGCGTGAGAGACAAATAAAAATGATGGAACAAGAGCGCCAGCAAGCAGATGTTTCCTGAGGCCACGACGAATGTTCATGATTGCCATCCATGGTAAATTAATAGGGCAGGGCATAGTAATTATAATAATATATATTTACAATTTTATGTCTCTAATGTTTTCTGGATGCATTTTTTAACATTATGTAAGTTTTTATCGGTATCCGTGATTTAATAATGAATTATATTCGATTAAGCAATTTTGTCTATTTGATATTAACGTGTTGCATACATGCAGATTTTTGTCGGCGGCATTATACTTGGCACTCAGTTCTGGCTGCCAAAGTGATATGTCGCGAGAATGTTCTTTGTCTGGCCGTTGCTGTCCGCCTCTGCAATTCCTATTCCGAGCGCCTTGATCTCTTTGTTTGAAATCGTTTCACCGTATTTTTCCATGAACAGGCCGAGCTTGGCATGATCCGTTTTGGGCAGAAGCGTCACATGCGGAGTAAAGTTGTCGAAGACATTTGGGCTGCCATACTTTTCAAATGTCGCAAGCTTTTCCGGATAACTGTTGACCCACGATGGCAGGGCAGGGGTCGGATTGCGAAAATTTGATACGGTATTCACGATATCGTTGGACAATTTCTGCAATTCATCATCCGGAGCAACCGTTAACATCAACCAGTCGTCTCTGGTTTGCGAAAGTTCGGTAATTTCTACAGAGAAGGGCTGCCACCCGGTTGCGATTGCTTCAACTGCACTCTTCAGTTCATCCAAAGCGCTTTGCGGGTATTCAGTCAGATAAAGTGTGATATGCGGCTTGAAACCCTGTGCGGCCAAGCTTTCGATACCGAATTCCTTGAGTTTACCGCTGACGTCATCAATGGTTTTATCAAGGTCAGTGCTTGGTATCAGAAAGACATCATAATTCTTGATATCAGCTGCAGCAAGAGAATGAACGCCCAGCCCAGCAAAGCACAAAATGGGAAGAAGGCACTTGAGCATGAAGGTATCCTTATTCCAACGCAGCATCCATCAAATAGCCAGCCTTAGCGTTGAAAATGATGATGCCATCAAAATATGACAGTCATTATTATGCCGGTAATTTTGAAAGTGAGAAATAGAGAAGCGGTGATCTTTTCCGGTCGGCGCACGGAGGCCGGGCCTTTATAAGCACTTTCCGTCAATTGTTTTGGCGAGCCGGCGCTTCTTCCGGTTTGAAAGTTTCCGGAGCCCCTTGATAAGATATCATGTCAATAAAGCAATCAATATATAACATGTTCATAGTAAAAAAATATACAATAATAAAAGCGAAAATAAATTATAAATTTTTATTGTTTCATATTTATAACAAATAATATTGAATTATTATTATCTAACTTTTTTACATTATAGTAATTATATATTATTTTTGTTGCCTTTTTATTGAGATTTTGCATAAATCATTTTGCCTGTTCGGCCGCTGGATATTAATGACAAGATGGGAATATAACGATGAAATCAGGTTTCATGGTGGCTTCCGCTGTATTTGTTGGTGCCGCGTTGCTGGGGCCGATGGCCCAGGCGGCCGAGTTTTATGTCGGTGAGCCAGTTGTAAAGAACTTCCTCCAGCTTTCCCCGGCTTATCTCGAAGGCATCGAAATGGATCGTCATCCTCCGGGAATGTCGATGGACCCTAAGGCAATTCATTTCGAGATCGATATTCATGCTGCGGCTGACGAGCCTCACGGTTTTCCGGAAGACGCGTGGATTCCTTATCTCAATGTTGAACTGACCATCGCCAAGAAGGGCACCAATTTCTCCGAGCGTAAGGTGTTGGCACCGATGCAGGCGAATGACGGCCCCCATTATGCAAACAACTTCAACATGGATGGGCCGGGCGAATACACTGCGACCTATGTCATCAGCCCGCCAGATCTGATCCGTCATGTCGACAAGGATACGGGTGTCCCGGCATGGTGGGAGCCGGTTACGGTTTCCTGGACGTTCCAGTATCCGAGTAAGCCCAACGATTGATCTCGGGCGGCCCTCGACTTTCCCGCGCGATCGGTTTCAACCCTGCCGCGCGGGAAGGAGTGATGTGGGCAGCCTGTTATCCGGATATGGCCAAGCAGATTGCTTGTTCTCGTTTCTTGAGTGATGTGCTTATTCCGCTAATCGCAGGCTGCTTTAAACTATAAGATCTATCTTTCACGTGCTGATTTCAGCAGACGTCTGATACTCTTAAAAACGGGTCCGTCTGATCATGCGCACCGCTTCTTCTGTATTTCGTACATTATCGGCTTCTGTGCCCAGGACGCTCGCCGGCCTCGTGGCGGCCATGTCCTTCATGGCATGCATCCATGTCGCCGCCGCGCAGGATGCTGGAAGCAACCCGCCGCCGGCCGCCGCGGCAAGCACTGGCTATACGCCTGTCAATGCTGATGGACAGATCGAGGTGATCCTGAAGGATCATGTATTCCAGCCGTCGGAAATTCGTATTCCGCCTGATACGCCCATTCAGCTTCTGGTCAAAAACCAGGATGCGACAGCTGATGAGTTCGACTCTACTGCCTTGCGCATCGAAAAGGTGATCGGCGGCGGAAGTCAGGGAATAGTGCGCCTGCGTGGTCTCAAGCCCGGACGATACCCGTTCATGGGTGAGTTCCACGCGGCGACTGCGCAAGGCGTGGTCATCGTAGAATAAACATTTCAAGTCCGAGCGAGCGGGTTTCGACGGCACCGGAACCGACTCTCTGGATTCCTGATTTCGCGCATCCTTGCCGGTGAAAAACAGCATCTGTTTTTCGGGATGATGCTCCAGCGGAGTTAACGACGCCATGCTTGCAGCATTAATCATAGTTTTCCGCGAGGTTCTGGAGGCCGGTCTTATCGTCGGCGTGGTTCTGGCGGCAAGCCGGGGCATCCGCCATCGAGGTCTTTACGTTGCCGGCGGTGTGCTGGCGGGCGTTCTCGGCGCGGCCATCATAGCTGTCTTTGCCGATCAGATTTCCAATCTGTTCGACGGCACGGGGCAGGAAATCCTCAACGCGATCGTGCTGGCGGTTGCCGTTGTCATGCTCGTATGGACCGGCTTGTGGATGTCCACGCACGGTCGGCAACTGACCGAAGAAATCAAGACCGTCGGCAAAGATGTCGTGGAAGGGCGCAAACCTTTGACGGCGCTGGCCATCGTGGTTGCCGCCGCCGTGCTGCGCGAAGGCTTCGAGGTTGTGCTGTTCCTTTATGGCGTCGTCGCTGCGGGAGGAACGACAGCGGCTTCCATCGCCATTGGCGGGTTTTTGGGTATTCTGGCGGGTGCTGCCGTATCGGCCCTGCTTTATCTGGGCATCGTCGCCATCCCCCTCAAGCACGTCTTTTCCGCGATATCCGTGTTGATCACGCTGCTTGCAGCCGGTCTGGCGGCGCAGTCTATCGGACTGCTGCAGTCCGCCGGTTACTTCGAGGTCTGGGCCGATCCGCTGTGGGATACATCCAATATCCTGACCGAAGATTCCATTGTCGGCCGTGTTCTGCATTCGCTGGTTGGGTACACCGCGCAGCCGTCTGGCCTGCAACTCGTCGCTTATATCGGCGTCATCGTAATCACGGTGGTATTGACGCGGGCCATTCGCCGTCCCGTGTCCCACAAGAGCTAGACCCACGCAAAAACCCCTGACAAAAACCCCCTGACAAAATCTCCGGCCCCGACCCTTGTGAGGTTTTGTCAGAGGGCCGAAAAGAAGCGGAGCCGTCCAGCGTGACCACGGACACGACAGGTCAATCGAACAGCAACACCGCGCTTGCCAGCCCTCCCGAACCACGCCGGGATTTCATCGAATCTGTGCTGACACTGCACCCGGGAATGCTACTCGTCTCCGTGGCGCTCGCGATAACCACGCTTCTCTGGCTTGGCGCGAAAATCGAAGTGGGTGACAACGGGCCGCTGTGGCCGTGGCGTGTGCCGGTGCAACTTTCGATCAACTGGGCACTGACTCTGATGGCCCTGACGTTGCTTGCCGCGTCACGCAGCCCATTGGTCGAGCCAATGTTTGGCGGGCTGGATCGCGCCGTGCGCATGCACCGCGTGATCGGCCCGTTATCGATCGGCCTTGTGGTTATCCATGTACTATTGCTGGTCTGTCTTTACATTGCCGAAGATCGCCCACTGCTCGATCTGGTTGTGCCGTTTCGCGATAACTGGATTTTCGATACGTTTATTGTCACGACCTATAGTTTCATTATTCTCGGCATGCTGGCATACGTCACGCGGATCGCATATGAGAAATGGCGTGCCATTCATGCGCTGACAGGGGTGCTCTTCATTCCCTCGATCGGAATTTCCCTGTTCATGGAAGGATCAATTTCCGGGTTTGAGCCTTTTCGCCTCTGGATGAGCTTTTTGGCTTTTATCGGTATCGCCGCGCTCTTTCATCGCTTCGTGCTGTTTCGCCGCTCCGGTCCGCGTTACGTTTACCAGATTGACCATGTCGTTCCACGCGATCCGGGGGCCTATGATCTTATCATGACGCCACGGGCGGAGCGGATGTCCTATGCGCCGGGAAAATTCATCTTCATATCGATTGCGGAAGGAAACCACTGGTCGCGAGATCTGCATCCATTTTCGCTGTCTTCCTCTCCTGTAAAGCAGGAGCTGAGACTGTCGATCCGGGAGATTGGCGACTTCACGCGCAAGCTTCGGACGCTGCCCAAGGGGCATGAGGTTCGGCTGTATGGTCCGTATGGCAGCTTTACGCTGCACTCGGTAGCGAATTTCGAGCGCGTCCTGTGTATTGGCGCTGGGATAGGCATTGCTCCTTTCCTCGGTATTCTTGAATTCGAGGGTACCAACAATGAGCGCCGCCATATCTCGCTGACATATGTCGTCCGCTCGCAGGATCAGGCCCCCTATGATGCTGCCTTGGCGGAGGCTGCTGCTGGCGTCGAGACAATCGACTACAATCTGTGGGTGACTGCCGATCAAGGGTTTATCAAGGCCGAGCAATTCCGGGATTTTCTGACGCCTGCCCACTCCACCGCCGTTATGCTATGCGGACCGGGACCGTTTCTGATCGATTTCATCGCGCAGTTGCGCGCTATGGGCGTTCCTCGCGACCATATTTATGCGGAGGGTTTTGCCTTCCATTAAACGGATCGGCAAAGCCCGCCCCTCGGTGGGCCTTGCTTCAGGCCCACCTTACAGGCATCAGATTTTCAGGCGTAGAGATCGGCCCGGGTTGGTGGCAGGCCGGAGAGGCCGCGGGCGCGTTTTGATGCTAATGTCTGGAAAATGCCGATGCTGCCGCGCTCGAATCCGAGCGATACGCCGGCGAGGTAAAGCAGCCAGAGCCGCGTTTTCGCTTCGCCCACTTCCTTGACTGCCGCGGCGCGATTGGCGGCCAGCCTGTCGTGCCAGAGCCGCGTCGTGCGGGCGTAATGCTCCCGCCATGCTTCGACATCGTGGACCTCGAAGCCGTGTCTCTCGATGGTCGTGACGGTGCCGCCGATGTGGTCAAGCTCGGCACCGGGGAAGATGTAATCGATGATGGCCGCGTATTCCGGGCGCTTGCGGCGGAACGCGCGCTGCGATTTCTTGGCCGGGCGGGTGATGGCATGGTTCAGCAGCAGACCGCGTGGGCGGAGGAGGGCGTTCAGCTTGCTGAAATAGGCGGAGTGATTATCCAGCCCGACATGCTCGAACATACCGATGGAGGCGATCTTATCGAACTCGCCGTCGAGATCGCGATAATCCTTGAGTTCTACCGTGACGCGGTCGGCAAGTCCCAAGCTCTCGATCTTCTCGCGGACGTGGTCGAACTGCGCCTGAGACAAGGTAACGCCGTGGGCGTGCACGCCGTAATGCAGGGCTGCATGGCAAATCAGCCCGCCCCAGCCGCATCCGATGTCGAGAAAGCGCTCGCCCGGTTGCAGACGCAGCTTCTTGCAGATCATATGAAGCTTGGCTTGCTGGGCTTCCTCGATGGCCGTATCCCATGTCGGAAAATAGGCGCACGAATATTGCATTTCAGGATCGAGAAACAGGCGATAAAAGGCGTTGGAGACGTCGTAGTGAAACTGCACCAGCGCCTTGTTGTCACGCCCCTCAGCATCTTTTGCCGTCTGCTCGCCCGCATAGGCAAAGCTGGCGCTGTCGCTGGCCTGCTTGCTCGGCGCGAACAGAAATGGCAGCACGGAACGGAGCACAAGCCCTTTATCGAGCTGCTTCCACACGCGCTTGCCGGCAGCGCCGCGACGGGCGGCAAGATCGAACAGGCTGCCCCCTTCGATATCGATTTCTCCCGTCCCCAGCAGGTCCACGAGGGTTGGAAGGCGCGGGGAGCGAACCAGCCGCGTGATTGCCCGAGGGGAGCGGATGGCGATGGCGACATCATCCTTAGCCCCGGCGCTGAGCGGTATGCTCTCGCCGTTCCAGAGGCGTACGACGAGATCGGTCGGGTTGGCCTGCCCGGCGGACTTCTCGGCCACATGCGCCAGCAGTCGCTTGATCGCCGCGAGTTGTTTGTCCGCTTCACCGCTCATTGGTCTCTCCAGCATGAAAGATCGAGATAGCCGATGTTTATGGGTTGCAGATGTCTTTGTCACGTCTCTTGGCCGAAACACGTCTGCGGCGCACAAAAAGTCTGCTTCGGTCAGAATGAAAGGCTTTTACCCCGCTCCCATGACACATCCGCACGCTCCGCCGCGCGGTTTTCCACACGGGATGCGACGAACAGCAGGTCCGAAAGCCGGTTGAGGTAGATGATTCCATAATCGGTGGCAGTATCTGCGGGCGCATCGGCGGGTGATTTCTCTCGCTCAAGCTTGCGCAGCGTGACCAGACGCCGCTCGGCCCGCCGGCACACCGTGCGCGCGACATGGAAATACGCCGACGAAACAGATCCACCCGGCAGAATGAACTCCTTGAGTTTGTCGAGCCCGGAGTTGATCTGCTCGAATGCCTGCTCGATTCGAGCAACATGTGGCGGCGAAAGCAGAGGGGTGCCCGGCACGCTGAGTTGTGCGCCCAGATCGAACAGGTCGTGCTGGACCAGTGTCAGCGTTTCTTTGAGGCCGTCCGATTTTGCTGTCGCGATGACGACGCCGATCCAGCTATTCAGTTCGTCGACGACGCCCAGAACTTCGATGACGGGAGCATCCTTGTCGACCCGCAGACCCGAGCCAAGCCCTGTCTCCCCCTGATCACCCGTGCGCGTGACGATGCTGGATAAGCGATGACCCATGGTGTTCTCCCGAAAATGACTGGCTGCGCCGCCATGCCGGGAAGACTCCGGTTGACAGCTTTGCCATATGTGCGTTTGCGCGTTGACGGGCATTATCAAACCGCATTATAGGTTGCAATGGAACAGGTTCTGCCGCGAGGCGGATGAAAATGGGAACGCAGTGCGGCCGGGTTCCGGCCAACGCTGCGGCTGCCCCCGCAACTGTAACCGTCGAGCCGACTTTCTAGTGCCACTGATACGCGTATCGGGAAGGTGAAAGGGCGGGCGTTGACACGGAAGCCAGGAGACCTGCCTGTTCCAGTCACCCTTGTCGCGATGCGGGGCGCATCGCGGTACGGCCGTCCGTCGCGGTGACATTCAGGGAATGTGCCGCATGTCGGGCAGCGCCGGAGACTGATGCGATATAGCTCTCGCTCCTCTGCTTCGCTTTCCGCCCGCGGTTACCGTGCAATTCTGTTCCGGTTCGCTGTCGACCGGAAGTTGGGGGCGACCATGAGGGGCATGATTATCGCCGCGAGCGTCATCGGGCTCGGTATGAGCGGAACGGTGAGGGCGCAGGAGCAGGCGGCTCGCGGACAAGCCGCGCCGGTGCAAGTGGCCGATGACGAGGGTGGCAGCCTTCTTCTTGACACCATATTCGTGACCAGTGCGAACCGCACGCCGACCGAGCTTGCCAAAACTGGCTCCACGGTGGAAGTGATCACCAACGAGGAAATCGAGGCGAAGTCGTTTCCATCGGTCATCGATTATCTCACTCTGTTACCCGGTGTCGCCGCCAGCCAGGCGGGTGGTATGGGACAGACGGCGGGCTTGTTCATTCGCGGTCTGCCGGGGCGTTACATCAAGACGCTTTATAACGGCATCGATATTTCCGATGCTTCAAGCCCGCAGGTTCAGACCCAATATGAATATCTTCAGACCGGCGGCATTTCGCGCATCGAGGTGCTGAAAGGCTCGCAGAGCACGCTTTATGGCTCCAGCGCGATCGCCGGCGTGGTCGATATGTCGACGCTGGGTGAGCGGAAGCCCGGCGTCCATCACCTCATTCAGGCGGAGGGTGGGTCTTTCGGCACCTTCCGTGGCCGCTATGGGTTCGATGCCGCAACCGAAGCGTCGCGGCTGGCGGCCAATATCTCCGGCCTGCGGACCAACGGCATTTCGGCGGCTGCGGGTTTTCCGGAGCGGGACGGCTATCGCAACGTAACGCTCGACCTCAACGGTGAGCATCGCTTTAACGATGCGTTCTCGGTTTTCGCTTCCGCGCTTCATATCGACGCAAAGGCGGACTTCGACGATCCGGGCGCGGACAATCTGTTCAATCGCAATTTCGGCAAGACGACAGGCGGCCGGGGTGGCTTCAACCTCGATCTGCTCGATGGCCGGGTCAAAAATACCTTCTCCGTTCAGGGGGTACACGTCGAGCGCGATATTCGGCCCAGCAGAGATAACTATTTCGGCAAGCGCGTGAAGCTGGACTACAACGGCTCGTTCGAAATCAACAAAAGGCTTATCCTGCAATATGGTGCGGATCACGAGCGGCAGGAGGCCAAGGGCGTCCGGTCGTGGAACCCCGTGCCGTCTGCCGGCAGCAATCATCAGACTGGCTTCTGGGCACAGGGCATCGTCGAGCCCGTGGACAATCTCGTGCTGACGGCAGGGGTGCGGCACGACGAGCACTCTGAATTTGGCGGCCACACGACTTATCGCGGCACAGGCTCCTACCTGATCGATGCGACGGGCACCCGCTTTCATGCATCCGTGGGCACAGGCTTCCGTGCGCCGAGCCTGAACGAACTTTACGACCCCGACTACGGCAACACGTCGCTGAAACCTGAAACCAGCACCAGCTTCGATGCCGGTATTGAGCAGGCCTTGCTCGGCGGGACGTTGAAAGTAGGCGCGACCTATTTCAGGCTTGAGGTGAAGGACCGCATCGACTGGACTGTCGCGGGCTACGATCAGGTGCCCGGCGATACGCTGTCGCAAGGTGTGGAGGCGTCGTTTATCTACGCCGTGACAAACTGGCTCGATCTTGGCGGTTCCTACACCTACACGGATTCGAGAACCGATAGTGACGTGCGTAGCCTGCGCATCCCGCGCCACGCCGTGGTGCTTTCTGCGACCGCCCGCCCGACGGAAAAGTGGACCATCAGCGCCGATCTGAAATACATCGCCGATACCATCGACACCGACTTTAACACCTATCCCGCAAAGAACGTGTCGCTTCCCGACTACGCGCTGTTCAACGCCAAGGTGGCGTATAATCTGAACGAAGCGACCCAGGTTTACGTGCGAGGCGAAAACCTGTTTGATCAGGATTATCAGACGGTTCTTGGCTATGGCTCACCTGGAATCGCAGGATATGTCGGCATAAGGGCGCAGTTCTGATGCTGGAGCGCTTGCGGATTGGATGGCGTCATCTGATCGGCGGCAATCCGCTTGAAGTCAAAAATAGTGTGGGGCATGCAGGCCGTTCTTCGTTTGCGGCTGCATGCGCCGGTTCGCTCGTGCTGGCGTCAGTCTTGGCGATGCCGGCGGTTGCCGTGGCGAAAGATGGGGCAGCGCCGTCCCGCGTGGTCTCGACCAATGTTTGCACAGACCAATATGCGATGCTGATTGCGGGAGAAGGCCAGTTGCTATCGGTGTCGCATCTGGCTTCGGACCCGCACGCCTCCGTTATGGTCGAGGCTGCGAAGGCCTATAAGATCAACCATGGACGCGCCGAGGAGATTTTCCTCATGCAGCCGGATCTTGTCCTTGCCGGAACCTACACCGCCCGCGCCACCGTGGAGTTGCTGCGGCGTCTCGGCTTCCGCGTCGAACTGTTTGAACCTGTTAAGGATTTCTCCGACGTCCGCGAGCAGATGGTCCGTATCGGCAAGCTGCTTGGCCGGGAGGAGCGTGCGGCAGAACTTGTCGCCCACCTCGATACCGGTCTGGCTGCGGCAGATGGCGTAGCATCCGGAAAGACAGCCGTGGCGTGGTCGGCAAACAGTTATGCCGCCGGTACCGGCACTTTCACGGATGCAGCGATGCAGGCGGCTGGATTGACCAACCCTTTGGCCGAACAAGGCATTCGAGGGGGCGGACGCGTGCCGCTTGAGGTGCTGCTCACGGTTAAACCTGATCTGGTCATCACCGGCGCCACGCCCTACGATGCACCCGCGCGGGCGCAGGATAATCTCCGCCATCCGGCGTTTCATGACGCTTTTGGCGTCGAAAGGCAGGTGGGCATTCCGGATGCATACTGGACTTGCGGCACGCCGTTCACGCTTGAGGCTATCCGCATCCTTCGCGATGCTGCCGGGGCAACACAGTGAGTGAGATTGCGCGATATCGTCTCGTGCTGGCAACGCTGGGATTTGCGGTCGCGGCGCTGTTCGTCTTGTCGCTGACGGTCGGGCCTGCCGCGATTGGCTTTGCCGAGGGCTTGCATGCCCTATTTTCCGGCAAGGCGGCGGAAATGACCGTCATCATGCGCGAGATCCGTCTGCCACGAGCGATTCTTGGCCTGATGATCGGCGCGACGCTGGGTTTGTCCGGCGCGGTGCTGCAAGGTTATCTGCGTAATCCGCTGGCGGAACCCGGCCTGCTCGGCATCAGCGCCTCTGCCTCGCTTGGCGCGGTTGTGGCCCTTTATAGCGGCCTGTCGCTGGCCTTTCCGCTTGCGCTGCCGCTTTCGGCGCTGGCGGGTGCGGCTCTCGCCGTCATCGTGGTGCGGGCCATGGCGGGCAGTAGCGGCAGTACGTTGACCGTTATTCTGGCCGGTGTCGCGGTTTCCGCCTTCTCGGCTGCCATGGCGTCGCTGGCGCTCAACCTGTCACCCAATCCGTTCGCTGCGCTTGAAATCGTGTTCTGGATGATGGGATCACTCGCAGACCGTTCCATGCAGGACGTGGCCCTCGCAGCACCCTTCATGCTGGCAGGCTGGGCGATGCTCGCCCTGACTGGCCGGGCGCTGGATGTGCTGACGCTCGGCGATCACGCCGCCGCCAGCCTTGGCATCGATTTGCACCGAACGCAGTTTCTCGCCATCGCGGGCACGGCGGCATCCGTCGGAGCCGCAACCGCCGTTGCGGGCGCCATCGGATTCATCGGCCTTGTTGTGCCTCACTTGCTGCGCCCGCTGGTGGGCAGCGTGCCATCGCGGCTTCTGCCCGCCAGCGCTCTTGGCGGCGCGGCCATCCTGCTTTTGGCAGATATATCCGTGCGGCTGATTGCCCCCGAGCGCGATCTCAAGCTCGGCGTCTTGACGGCTTTGGTTGGCGCGCCGTTCTTCCTCTGGCTGGTCTGGCGAGCAAGGAGGATGGCGGCGTGAGTCTTCTGGATGTTCGCGATCTGCATGTCCGGCTCGGCGCGCGGCCTGTGTTGCGCGGCATTTCTCTCAACGTCGATGCAGGCGAGTTCGTCGGCCTCATCGGTCCCAACGGCGCTGGAAAAACCACGCTGATGCGGGCCACTCTCGGGCTTGTTCCATCGAGGGGTATTGTAGCGCTGGCGGGAAACACCGGCCTTTCGGCGCGCGAACGGGCAAAGGTTGTCGCTTACGTGCCGCAGGCGCGGGAAGTCAACTGGCCGTTGACGGTCGAGCGCGTCGTCTCGCTAGGCCGCATGCCGCATTTGCCAGCTTTCTCCAGCCCCGGTGCGCAGGATCGCGATGCCGTGGCACGGGCAATGCGGCGCATGGGGGTGGCAGCCTTTGCCGGGCGGGCGGTGACCGAGCTGTCGGGCGGGGAGCAGGCGCGCGTGCTGATTGCCCGTGCCCTGGCGCAGGATGCACCATTGCTGCTGGCTGACGAGCCAACTGCAGGCCTTGATCCCGAGCATCAGATCACGCTCATGCGCACGTTTGCCGGTATCGCGCGCGAGGGCGGCAGTGTCGTGGCCTGTCTCCACGATCTGGGTCTGGCGGCAAGCTGGTGCACGCGGCTTGTTCTGATGGAGGCCGGGGCAGTCGTGGCGGACGGCCCGCCGCGCGATGTGCTGACGCTCGATCGCCTGCGCAGTGTCTATCACGTTGAGGCTTACGTGCGCGAACACGATCATGGCCTTGTCGTACAGCCGCTTGATCTCATCGCTCCCCGGCAGTGATCAAATCATAATCGTCCATGGCGGCTTGATTGCAAACGTCCGCGCGATAACATAGGGGTACTGTCCGCATCATCAGGCGCCATCTTGAGGACGAAGACCCAGCCCATGCCTTTCATCGATGACCTTTTCGGACCCGTCGCCCCCAAACCGGATGGTTCCGAAATTCTTGCGGCCCTGCAACAGGCGGCGCGCGAGCGGATACTCGTTCTCGATGGCGCGATGGGCACTCAGATTCAGGGGCTCGGGTTTCAGGAAGAGCATTTCCGCGCCGATCGCTTCATCGGCTGCGCCTGCCACCAGCAGGGTAACAACGATCTGCTGATCCTCTCACAGCCAAAGGCCATCGAGGATATCCACTACGCTTACGCCAAGGCGGGCGCGGATATCGTCGAGACCAACACCTTCTCGTCAACCTCCATCGCGCAGGCCGATTATGACATGGAGGATCTTGTCTACGAACTGAACCGCGATGGCGCCCGTCTGGCCAAACGCGCCCTGCATCGGGCGCAGCAGGAGGATGGGAAACGGCGTTTCGTGGCCGGCGCTCTCGGGCCGACCAACCGCACGGCATCCATCTCACCGGATGTTAACAACCCCGGGTATCGT
The DNA here is from genome assembly GCF_014195635.1 of Pseudochelatococcus contaminans. GTDB lineage: Bacteria > Pseudomonadota > Alphaproteobacteria > Rhizobiales > Beijerinckiaceae > Pseudochelatococcus > Pseudochelatococcus contaminans. Next base: position 180,667 of record NZ_JACICC010000006.1, read on the forward strand.
GCTGTTACATTTGATGATTTGCGGATTGCTTATGGCGAGCAGCTGCGCGGGCTGATCGACGGCGGCGCGGACATCATCCTGATCGAAACGATCTTTGACACCCTCAACGCCAAGGCCGCGATTTTTGCCTGCGAGGAAATATTCGCGGAAAAAGGCGTGCATCTGCCGGTGATGATCTCCGGCACGATCACGGATCTCTCCGGCCGCACGCTTTCTGGCCAGACCCCGACGGCGTTCTGGCATTCCATCCGCCACATCAAGCCATTCACGGTCGGGCTGAACTGCGCGCTGGGCGCCGCCGCCATGCGGCCGCATCTGGCGGAACTGTCCGGGGTCGCCGATACGTTCATCTGCGCCTATCCCAACGCCGGTCTGCCCAATGCTTTCGGCCAATATGACGAGACGCCGGACTTCATGGCCGGGCAGGTGGAAGAGTTCGCCCGCGAGGGGCTGGTCAATGTCGTCGGCGGGTGCTGCGGCTCGACCCCCGAACATATCGCCGCAATCGCCGAGGCCGTTGCGCGCCATACGCCGCGAGACATTCCCAAGGTCCAGCCTCTGATGCGCCTTTCAGGACTGGAACCGTTCACGCTGACCAAAGACATTCCCTTCGTCAACATCGGCGAGCGCACCAACATCACCGGCTCCGCGAGGTTCCGCAAGCTGATCACGGCGGGCGATTACGCCGCGGCGCTCGATGTCGCGCGCAATCAGGTGGAAGGCGGTGCGCAGGTCATCGACATCAATATGGACGAGGGGCTGATTGACTCCAAAAAGGCGATGATCGACTACCTCAACCTGATCGCCGCCGAGCCGGACATCGCCAGAGTGCCGGTGATGATCGATTCCTCCAAGTGGGAGGTGATCGAGGCTGGCCTGAAATGCGTGCAGGGCAAGCCGATCGTCAACTCCATCTCGATGAAGGAGGGCGAAGAGGCTTTTCTGAGCCAGGCTCGTCTTTGCCGCATGTATGGCGCTGCCATTGTCGTCATGGCCTTCGATGAGGTCGGGCAGGCCGACACGCAAGCGCGCAAGGTGGAGATCTGCACCCGCGCTTACAAGCTGCTCACAGAAAAGGCCGGTTTTGCGCCCGAGGATATCATCTTCGACCCGAACATTTTCGCGGTCGCCACCGGCATCGAGGAGCACGACAATTACGGCGTCGATTTCATCGAGGCCGTGCGTGAGATCACCGCGACGTTGCCCCGTGCGCATGTTTCGGGCGGTGTGTCGAACCTGTCCTTCTCCTTCCGCGGCAATGAGCCCGTTCGCGAGGCCATGCACGCGGTGTTTCTCTATCATGCCATTCAGGCCGGCATGGATATGGGCATCGTCAACGCCGGCCAGCTTGCCGTGTTCGAGGCCATAGACCCGGAGCTGCGCGAAGCCTGCGAGGATGTAGTGCTGAACCGCCAGCCGAAAGCCGGCGGCTCCGCAACCGAACGCCTGCTGGAGATCGCCGAGCGTTTCAAGGGAACCGGCGGCGGGCAGGTGCGTGAAAAGGATCTGTCATGGCGCGAGTTGCCGGTGGACAAGCGCCTTGAGCACGCGCTGGTCAACGGCATTACCGAATTCATCGAGGCGGATACCGAAGAAGCCCGTCTCAACGCAGAACGCCCTCTGCATGTCATCGAGGGGCCGCTGATGGCGGGCATGAACGTCGTCGGCGACCTTTTCGGGGCCGGAAAGATGTTCCTGCCACAGGTTGTGAAATCCGCGCGCGTCATGAAGCAGGCAGTGGCAGTTTTGCTGCCCTATATGGAAGAGGAGAAACTTGCGGGCGGCGGGGGCAAACACGAAAGCGCCGGCAAGATTCTGATGGCGACCGTGAAGGGCGACGTCCACGACATCGGCAAAAACATTGTCGGTGTCGTCCTGGCCTGCAACAATTATGAAATCGTCGATCTGGGCGTCATGGTGCCTGCGGCGAAAATCCTTCAGACCGCTCGTGATGAGAAAGTCGATATCATCGGCCTCTCCGGTCTCATTACGCCATCGCTCGACGAGATGGTTCATGTTGCATCCGAAATGGAGCGCGAGGGGTTCGACATCCCGCTGCTGATCGGCGGGGCAACCACAAGCCGCGTGCATACGGCGGTGAAGATCCACCCGCGTTACGAGCGCGGGCAGGCGGTGTATGTCACGGACGCCAGCCGCGCTGTGGGCGTGGTGTCGCATCTGCTGTCGCGGGATCTGAAACCGGATTATGTCGAGTCGCTGCGCGCCGAATACAGGAAGGTCGCAGACGCGCACGAGCGGTCGGAGCGCGAAAAGCGTCGGCTGCCGCTGGCGCAAGCCCGGGCGAACGCGCATCGCATTGACTGGCACTCCTATGATCCGCCAAAGCCCGCTTTCTCCGGCGTCAAGGTTTTCGACAACTGGGATCTGGCGGATCTTGCCCGCTATATTGACTGGACGCCCTTCTTCCAGACGTGGGAACTGAAGGGGCGCTATCCCAAGATCCTTGAAGACGAGCAGCAGGGAGAGGCGGCGCGTCAGCTCTTCAGCGATGCGCAGGCGATGCTGGAGAAAATTATCGCTGAAAAGTGGTTTGCGCCAAGGGCGGTGATTGGTTTCTGGCCGGCCAATGCCGTTGGTGACGATATTCGCCTTTACACCGGCGAGGACAGGACGCAGGAGCTGGGCAGCCTCTTCACCCTGCGTCAACAACTGCCGAAGCGGGATGGCAAGGCCAACGTGGCGCTGTCCGATTTCGTTGCGCCTGCCGATAGCGGCAAGCCGGACTGGGTCGGCGGTTTCGTGGTCACGGCGGGTATCGAGGAAGTCGCTATCGCCGAGCGTTTCGAGCGCGCCAACGACGATTACTCCGCCATCATGGTCAAGGCGCTTGCAGACCGTTTCGCCGAAGCATTTGCCGAGCTTATGCACGAGAAAGTGCGAAAGGAATTCTGGGGCTATGCGCCGGAAGAGACTTTCGCCCCGGATAATTTGATCGGCGAGCCTTATCAGGGCATCCGCCCGGCACCCGGCTATCCTGCGCAGCCCGATCACACGGAGAAGGTCACGTTGTTCCGCCTGCTTGACGCGGAAAACAACACGGGCGTCAGCCTGACGGAAAGCATGGCCATGTGGCCGGGCTCATCCGTCTCGGGTATTTATCTGTCGCATCCCGAGAGCTACTATTTCGGCGTCGGGAAGGTGGAGCGCGATCAGGTGGCGGATTACGCAGCGCGCAAAAACATGGATCTGGCGGATGTGGAACGCTGGCTGGGGCCGGTTCTGAACTATACGCCGTCCGCGGCTCTGGCAGCGGCGGAATAGGCCGGGCAAGCCTTCTTGCGCAATCCAGTCGACGGGCGCCGAATCTGGCTCCCGTCGATCTGCTTATGCCTGTGCGCCGTAAGGACCCCGCGCGCAAGCTGGCTCAGCCCACCTTCGGGCGAGAAACCGCGCATAGTGCGGAGAAGCGTTGCAGGATGCTTCGGGCGACTGCGGTATCGCTCACATCATCCAGCAGAGCATCAGGGGCTTCCAGACGATCGCGAAGCTGCCGGATGTACCCGCGCATGGCTTCGGCAGAAAATTCAGGGTGAAACTGCACACCCCACGCCCGCTTGCCAATGCGGAACGCCTGATGCGCCTCTTCGTCGCTGCACGCCAGCACGGTGCTGCCATCGGGAAGTCCGAGGACGGATTGGTAATGGACGAGTTGCGCCGGGAATTCCGCCGGCAAGCCCTTAAACAACTCGTCGTCGTCGGCCTGTCCGGTCAATGCGATGGCTCTGGTTCCAATTTCGACGCCCGTTTGACGATTGCCAACCGTGCCGCCGAAGGCATGGGCCAGCAACTGATGACCATAGCAGATTCCAAGTATGGGCAAATCCGCCTCGGCGCTGGATTTCAACCAGTCCGCGAGTCGCTCACTCCAGTCCTCCCGATCCGTGACCATGGCGTGCGAGCCGCTGACGACGACTCCGGCGAGATCGGACGGATGCGGCAGCTCCGGCTGTTCGCGGGCATCGACGACGATATGCGGGAGCGCATCACCCAGACCAGCAGCAATCCAGTCGTCATAATCGCCAATCGCGCCGCTGATTTCAGGATAGGCTCGTCCGGCCAGAATGATCAGGACAGGTTTCTGCATCGTTTCTTATTCCATGACAAAAGCACGCGGCACACTCAATGATGGGTTATGCCGCAATGACTAGCGTTGTTCGAGGGAGCCTTATGCGGATACGAGCAGGCGCTCCACTTCGTGTCGGCGTTTTCTATAGGCATGAGGTGTCTCGCCGTAGAACTTGCGGAACCACAATATGAAGTGAGACGCGTCGGAAAAACCGCACTCGAATCCAATTGATGTGATGTTCATGCTCGTATCTGAAAGAAGAGTGCGAGCATGTTCAAGCCTTAATTTTCGCCAATAGTTAGCGGGCGGCGTGTTGGTATTGGTGATGAATACGCGGTGCAACTGCCTTGGGTGCGTGCCGACGAATTTCGCAACTTCCTTCAACGATACATTGGCATCGAGATGCTGTTTCATAAAAGCTATTGCACGATGGACAAGTGCATTTTGATAAACGGATGCGTCGTTCTTGTCATCGGTATCGTTCGTGGCTGACGATGCCTTTCGGCTTTCGTCGATCAGCAGATATTCAATGCTTTTCTTCGCGCGCAAGGCGCCGCAGTGCCTGCGGATCAGGTGGATAGCAAGGTCGATGGCCGGCCCACCGGGGCAGGTGATGATACGGCCATCGTCCACGTATGTTTTATCAAGCAGCGCGGTGGCTTTCGGGAAACGCTCGACGAACTCGTCACGTATCGAGAAATGCACGGCGCAACGATGTCCATCCAACAATCCCGCCTTGCCCAGAACAAATGAGCCGGAGCAAAGGGCAATAAGCGGCACGCCAGCCGCATGGACGGATCTCAGCGCATCGAGAAGCCATTCCGGCGGGTTCCGTGTGCCGTCCAGCAATCCACCTGCGACGACGATGTAATCGTACTTTTCCTTGAGGTCCAGCGGTCTTGTCGGCAGGATCGTCATCCCGCAACTTGCCGTCACAGGCTGGTCATTGCACGTCATCCAGTCCCACTGGCAGAATATCTGCTGGCTTCTGAAAGACTTGTCTGCGGCGAAACGCAAGGACTCCACCACACCCGCGACCGGAGCCAGCGTGAAATGGTTCATGAGGACAAAACCGATTTTCAGATCCGGCCGGGCAGGGCCGGCGGCCTCTGCCTCATCAGTCTCATGGCCGTCGTATTTTTCGGGATCGTCGGTTCTATCCGGTTTCAGATTTGAGGAAAATGTAGCCACCTTCCCGTGCTCCCTAATGTCTTTTTTATGATAGATCGACCGAAATTATAACCTGAAGGTCGCCTTGGCAACTGCAAAACCCGGCAAGCCATCCATGGCGCTGCCGCTTGATCGCGGAAATGGCCGGCTTCTACGAGGAAATGACCGAAACATTATAGGGGTCGCGAAAACATGGAGAGAGACGTTGTGATGACCCTTCATCTTCCTGAATATTACGGGCGAGTAGGATGTTTGTTTTCCGAAAATTGAGCGCTTAATGGCGTGTGTCCATTATATTTTTATGATATATGTTTAGATTAAATCAATAAATATTGAATTTTTCATTTTATTGATTCTCATCATATGATAAAATTGGTTAAAATTTTTATTAATTATTTGACATAGATATATAAAAACAACTAAATTATATATTTTTTACTTAAAGTTTATAAAAAAATATAATTTTTTGCAATTCTATTTTTTAGGTCGAGATGAATGACACAAACACAATAGCATTGGTCGCTCCCGTTATATGCCCCCGCTATGGCCGAATGGCAGTTTAAAAACAAGTGGGAGGAAGTGTAATATGGTAACAACGTTACCGGTGCCTGCAGACGATGCGTCATGCGGGTGGTTTCATCTAAGCAAGCGTCGGCAACCCAATTCAGCTCATGAAGGTCACCGCCAGGCGCGGTGGGCCGTCGTTGGTGCCGGGCTTACCGGATTGGCTGCGGCCCGCCAGTTGGCAACCCGGTTTCCCGATGATGAAGTGCTGCTCATCGAAGGGCAGCAGGTGGGATTTGGCCCTTCGGGACGAAACTCAGGGTTTGTTATTGATCTTCCGCATGATATCGGAGCACCCGATTACATTGGAGATATTGGCACTGCGAGGCTTAATCTTGCGCTGAACAAAGCTGCGCAAGAAATCCTTAAACGACTGATTTCGAACCACAATATCGATTGCAGCCTCAATTTCTCTGGCAAATATCAGGCCGCGATCGAAGACAGTGGTGTGTCGGTTCTCGATTCCTATCGCAGCGGCCTCGACAAGCTTGGAGAGGCGTATGAGGTCATCGAGGCCAAAGATATACCGGCGCATCTGGGCACGGCTTTCTATCGCAAGGCTCTGTATACGCCCGGAACGATGCTTTTGCAGCCGTCGGCTCTCGTAAAGGGGCTTGCGGATAGTCTTCCGTCCAACGTTACGCTTTATGAAAATACACCGATAACAGGTTTCGAGCGCGGTCAGGAAGTAGAGTTGCGCCATGCCAAGGGCAGTATCAAGGCCAGTAACCTGTTGCTGACCAACAATGCTTTCGCGTCCCATTTCGGGTTTCTGAAACGGCGTCTGCTGCCAATCTTTACTTATGCGAGCATCACTCGGCCATTGACCGACGACGAGCAGGCGCGGATCGGCGGCAAGGACCATTGGGGTATTATCCCGGCGCATCCGTTCGGGACCACTCTCAGAAGAACGCCGGACAATCGCATCCTCGTCCGCAACAGTTTTAGCTTTAATCCACGCGGGCAGGTCAATCCCGGTGCTCTGGCACAGTCGAAGCGCAAGCATAGACTATCATTCGAGCGCCGGTTTCCGGCTATCAAGGATGTCGAGTTTGAATACACATGGGGTGGCGCGATGTGCTTGTCGCGGAACCACACCAGTTACTTTGGCGCATTGGACTCCAACATCTCTGCCGCTGTGTGCTGCAACGGACTGGGCCTGACGCGCGGGACGATCACCGGCACTCTTCTGGCGGATTGGCTGGCGGGTGACCGCAATGAACTTATCGATTTTCTCATTCAGTCACCGGTTCCGGCGGCCAATCCGCCAGAGCCATTCCTCAGCCTTGGCGTCAATGCAAATCTCTGGAACGGAGAGCGCCGGGCAGGGCTTGAAAGTTGATCGGCAGGTCTTTTCGCACCCTGCTGTTCTCTTGATACCGGAGTATTCCAGAAAAATTGCGCGCCGCTGCGCTTCGATGAGGTGCTTTATCCAGACGTAGTACTTGCTGCTTCTGGATCAGGTCTTTTCGTTACCTGACATAAGTCAATCAATGCCGTTTCACCGACCGACGCAGAACCCTTGCGTCGCGCAGCGGGCTAAGACGCTCGCCTGTGCAAGAGGCTCGCCTGTAGCGGAACCGGCAATCAAAAACATCTTAGGGAGGAATAATGCATGAAAAATCAAAGTCTGGCGCTTGGTTCTCTGGAAGACGCGCCTCTCAATAAGTTTCATAAACGCCTGACGATCTACTCATCAGGCGGGCCATTTCTTGATGGTTATGTGCTGAGTATCATCGGCGTGGTAATGGCGCAGATTACATCGGCGCTGGAATTGAGCACCTCATGGGAGGGACTTGTCGCGGCCTCCGCGCTAATCGGCATCTTCTTCGGCGGGTTCTTCGGCGGCTGGTTTACGGACAGATTTGGCCGCAAGGTGCTTTATCTCGTCGATCTCATTGCCATCGTCGGTTTCTCGGTTGCGCAGTTCTGGGTGGAATCGGCCCTGATGCTGTTCGTCTGGCGCTTTTTGCTCGGCGTTGCCGTTGGCGCGGATTATCCCATCGCCACGGCGTTTCTGGCCGAGTTCCTGCCGCGCAAGCATCGTGGCCCGCTGCTTGGCTTCATGCTGGTGATGTGGTTTGCGGGAGCGGCCTGTGCCTACATCGCTGGAAGTCTGATCCTGCATTTTGGCGGTGAAGATGCATGGCGGTATGCGCTCGCCAGCGCATTGGTGCCGGGCATCCTGTTCCTGTTCGCCCGCGCCGGCACGCCTGAATCGCCGCGCTGGCTGCTCAGCAAGGGGCGCAAGGACGAGGCCAATCGGATCATCAAGCAGGTCTATGGCCCTGAATACTCCATCGCGAACATGGCCGAGCCGGAGAAGGACAGCAAGCTTTCCATATGGTCGCTGTTCCATTCCGGATATGGCAAGCGCATGCTGTTCGTCACCATCTTCTGGACTTGCGCCGTCGTGCCCTTGTTTGCGATCTACTCCTTTGCGCCGACAGTGCTCGCGGCCCTCGGCGTTGCGGAGAGTGATGCGACTTTCGGATCGGTTGTCATCACGATCATATTCGTGCTGGGCTGCCTGCTTGCGATGAAGTTGGTGAACCTGATGGGGCGCAGGCAGATGCTGATCCACAGCTTCATCTGGTCTGGTGTTCCGTTGGCAGTGTTGGGCTTCTTCCCCGATGCCGCGCCGATAATCGTCGTGATGCTGTTCTGCGCCTATGCTCTTGCCAATGGCGGCGCGCAGGTGATGGAGTTCGTCTATCCCAACGAGCTGTTCCCGACGGAAATCCGGGCGACTGCGGTTGGTCTCGCCACGTCCCTGTCACGCATCGGCACCGCTCTGGGCGTTTATCTGGTGCCGATTTCGGTGAGCAGCATCGGCATTGGAAACACGATGCTTGTTGCTGCCGGTGTTTGTTTCATCGGTGCGTGGAATACGTATGTGATGGCGCCGGAAACGCGCGAACTGGATCTTCATGCAGCGGCTTCGCTCGATCATTGAGGCATCAGGTCCGCATCCGCTTGCTGACGCGTGGTCTTGTCCACGCGTCAGCGAATGTCGTCAGGCTGACTGTCTGGGTTTTCTATCAGGAAAGGATAACGCATGACCCGCGCACCGCTTGAAACGCTTTCAGGCACGGCCTGGGACGTGGTGGTCGTAGGCGCGGGCGCGGTTGGCTGCGCCGCTGCCCGCGAACTCGCCGGACGAGGATTTAAAACCCTGCTGGTGGATCGGGGTGATATCGGCGCGGGCACGTCTTCGCGCTCCAGCCGCATGCTGTATTCCGGCGTGGGTTATCTGGCTCCGGACTTTCCGCTGTGGCAGATACCGTTCCGGCCGCTGGCCGTCTGGAAGCGGTTCCTTTACGCGCGCAACATCATGCACTGCCGGGCGGAGCTGGTTCGCGACATGCCGCACCGCCTGACGAAGCATCGCTTCCAGTATCCTTTCCGCGCCGGAGACCGGTATCCGCATTGGCTGATCGAGTTCGGTTTCCGGCTCATGGAAACGGTTGCCAGCCGCAACGTTCCGCTGGCGTTTCGTCGGTTGTCGCCGGAGCAGGCCGCCAAAGAAAGCGCGATGGTGGCGGGTCTTGGCGGACCGGTGTCCAGCGTCGGCGTTTTCGAGGAGTTCATGTACGCATGGCCTGAGCGCATCTGCGTGGATACGGCGCTGGATGCCGAGCGTCGCGGCGCAACGATCCGCACTTATGCGAAAGTAAGCGGCATCGAACAGCGCGGCAGCACGTGGCACGTTACACTGGATGAGGAGGCCCCCGACGCCACCGGGCGGGCGACCGTTACCGCGGCTGCGGTCGTCAATGCCGCTGGCCCGTGGGTTGACCGTGTGCCGGGCGGCGGCGCCAGTGAAACCAGACGGGTGCTTGGGCGCAAGGGCGTGAACGTGATGATACGCCTGCCGGATGCCTGGCGCGGTCAGGGGTTGGAGGCATTTTCCAGCAAGGGCGAAACCTTTTACGTGTTTCCGTGGGGTGATTATCACTTCATCGGCCCCACTGAGCTTGTCGTCACTGAAGACTCGGATGATGTCCGCGTGCTGGAGACAGAGGTCGACTATATTCTCGGTGAGGCCAACCTGCTGTTCCCCAAGCTCGCGTTGACCCGCAAGGATGTGCAGCATGCGTGGTGCGGCGTGCGGCCCATGTCCACGGAAGATGGCGAAACGGTCAGCTTGCCCGTTCGCGCTATCGAAGATCCGGCCAAACCGGGGCTGGTGACGATGACCGGCTCCTACATCATGATGCACCGCCATGCCGGACGTCTCGCCGCCAGAGCGGTTGAGAAAGTGCTGGGCAAACGCGGCGCACCGACCAAAGGCATGCTCGCTGGAATCGACGGCAACGATGTCAGCCGCATCGTCCGGGAGGAACATGTCGTTCGTCTTGTCGATCTCGTCCGCCGCCGCTTGCCGGATGGCCTCGATCCATCTCTTGGACGCGACCGGGCGGAGGAGCTGTCGCACATCGCGGCTGCGGCTGCCGGGTGGTCTGAAGAGCGCCGGCGGAAAGAGCTGGATTACTTCGATGAGAACACGGCCCGGGTTTACCAGCGCGTGTGATGCCAGCCCTGTTTTGAAACAGAGATAGAAGGAGTTTCCCTATGACTCAGGTTCTTACGGTTGTTCGTCAATCCGGTGAGGCGACGTTGACGGATTTCGCCCCGGCAAAATTGCCTGAGGGCGACGTCATCGCAAGCCAGGCGACAAACCAGCATCAGGAGGCGGCCGATGTCGGTGCAAGCGTCGGCATCTGGGAAAGCACGCCCGGTGTTTTCCGCCGTCATCTCAAAAACCGCGAGTTCAGCCATATCATCAGCGGTTGGTGCACCTTCACGCCGGATGGCGGTGAGCCGGTCGAGCTGCATCCGGGCGACGCCGTCTTGTTCCCGGCCGATTGCCAGGGCGTCTGGGACGTGAAGGAAACGCTGCGCAAGACCTATGTCCTGTTCTAGAGCGTCCCTTGATCCGACAGGATCATCCGGTCGATAGAAGCGGTTCGACATTAAAAATCAGACCATGGCCACGTTTAGTCAAACAGAGCCGTGGTCTGGCAGGGTGGCGTGCCAGGTGAATGTGGCTCATGCCCCAAAATCGAGAGGATCAGCCGGCAGTGGAGGCCGTTTGCGACTATGTCAATCGCCCAGATTTCGAGTCCCGTCGATCCTGTTTCGACCGTCTGCGGCCGCTTCCTCGAAGCGCTCGCGGCGCGCGGCTTTGAAGGGGAGATAGAGACCGATTACGCGATCCGGACGGTGCTCGCGACGGATAACTCCATTTATCATCGCATGCCGCAGGCCGCCATTTTTCCTCGGCATGGGCAGGATGTGCAACTCATCGCCGAGCTGCTGGCGCTGGCGGAGTATCGGACGATCGTCGTCGCCCCGCGCGGTGGCGGCACAGGCACGAATGGCCAGTCCTTGACCGAAGGCATCGTCGTCGATCTTTCCCGGCATATGAACCGGATTCTCGAAATCAACGCCGAGGAAGGCTGGGTGCGCGTGCAGGCGGGGGTTGTGAAGGATCAGCTCAATGCCGCGCTCAAGCCATACGGCCTGTTCTTTGCGCCGGAGTTGTCGACATCCAATCGCGCCACCATCGGCGGCATGATCAACACCGATGCCAGCGGGCAGGGCAGTTGCACTTACGGAAAAACGCGGGATCACGTGCTGGCGCTCGATTTCGTGCTGATGGGCGGCGAGCGGATTCAGAGCCACGCCATGGACCGCGCCGAGCTGGATGAATGGTGCGCGCGGCAGGATCGGGCCGGAGAGGTTTATCGCACCGCCCGCCGCATCAGCGAGGAAAAGGCGGAGCTGATCACGGAAAAATTCCCGAAGCTCAACCGTTGCCTGACGGGCTATGACCTGGCGCATTTGCAGGTGCCGGATGGCCGGTTCAATCTGAACAGCGTGCTGTGCGGGGCGGAGGGCTCTCTGGGTTTCGTGGTCGAAGCACGGCTGAATGTGCTGCGGATTCCCAAGCACACGGTTCTCGTCAACATTCGCTACGCCGGATTTATGGACGCGCTGCGCGACGCAAGAGCGTTGCTCGTGCATAAGCCGCTGTCAATCGAGACGATCGACTCGCGGGTTCTGCTGCTCGCCATGCAGGATATCGTCTGGGCAACGGTCGCCGATTACTTTCCCTCGGAAGTCGGCCGGGAAACACTGGGCATCAATCTGGTTGAGTTCAGTGATGACGATCCGCAGCGCCTCGATGAGACCGTGGCGCGCTTTGTCGATCACCTGCGTCTGGACACCAGCGTCGAGCGCCTTGGCCATACGCTGGCGATTGGCCATGATGCGGTGAAGCAGGTTTATGCGATGCGCAAGCGCGCTGTCGGGCTTCTTGGCAACGTCAGCGGCGAGGCTCGCCCGCAGGCGTTTGTCGAGGATACGGCGGTGCCGCCGGAAAAGCTCGCCGATTTCATTGCCGAATTCCGCGCGTTGCTTGACAGTCATGGTCTGCGATACGGCATGTTCGGGCATGTCGATGCCGGTGTGCTGCATGTGCGGCCGGCGCTCGACATGAAAGATCCAGCACAGGCAGCGCTGATCCGCCCCGTGTCGGATGCGGTGGCCAAGCTCACGCAAAAATATGGCGGGCTGCTGTGGGGTGAGCATGGAAAGGGCGTTCGCTCGGAATATGCACCGGCGTTCTTTGGCGCGCTTTATCCGTCTTTGCAGGAGCTTAAAGCCGCCTTCGATCCTCACAACCAGTTCAACCCCGGCAAGATCGCGACCCCGCTGGCGGTCGCGGCGCGGTTGCTGACGATCGACGGTGTTCCCCTGCGCGGCGAGTTGGACCGGCAGATCGATGAGCGCGTCTGGCGCAGCTACGGCGCGGCCATGCACTGCAATGGCAACGGCGCATGTTACAATTTCGACCTCGATGACGCTATGTGCCCATCGTGGAAGGCGACCCGCCAACGGGTGCAGTCACCCAAGGGCAGGGCTTCCCTCATCCGCGAGTGGCTGCGGCTGCAACAGGCCGCCGGGGTGGATGTGCTGGCTGTTGCCAGGCAAAGGTCGTCGCCGGTGTCGGGGTTCGTTCCGCGCCTGCGCAACAGCTTCAACGCGTGGCGCGGCGACCCGGATTTCTCGCATGATGTTTACGATGCGATGGCCGGATGCCTGTCGTGTAAATCGTGCGCCAGCCAGTGCCCGGTGAAGGTCAATGTACCGGAGTTCCGCTCGCGTTTTCTCGATCTCTATCACCGCCGATACATGCGTCCGCTGCGGGACTACATGATAGGCTCGCTCGAATTCACCCTGCCATACCTTAGCAAGGTCCGGGGTGTTTATAATCTGCTGATGGGCAGCAAGCTCGTCGGCGCTCTTATCGAGCGTCTCTTTGGCATGGTCGACAGCCCGACTTTCAGTCGGCATGACTTCGTTGCCACGTTAAAACGCTGCCGTGTTCGCCCGGCGACGCCGCAAGCGTTGGCGGCCTTGTCTGAGGCGGAGCGGTCGCGGAGCGTCATTTTCGTCCAGGATGCATTTACCCGTTATTTCGAGACGGAGCTTTTCTCCGCCTATATCGAGCTGGCGTTTCATCTTGGTTATCAGGTCTGGCTCGCTCCGTTCAGGCCCAATGGCAAGCCTTTGAACGTGCAGGGGTTCCTCCATAAATTCGCAAAAGCTGCCAGCCGCAATGCTTTGTCCTTGAACGCCTTGTCGGGCCACGGCATTCCCCTTGTCGGGCTCGATCCGGCGATGACGCTGGTGTACCGGCAGGAATACGCTTACGTGCCGGAGGTCGGCACGCCGCCGCCGGTTCTGCTGCCGCAGGAATGGCTGGAACAGGCGCTGCCGCCGGGAACGCCGGATCAACCGGGCAAGGTCTTCCGGCTCTTCGGGCACTGTACCGAAAAAACAAGTATTCCCGAGAGCAGCAGCCGCTGGGAGCAGTTGTTCCTGCGCCGTGGATTGCAACTGCGCACGGAAGCCACCGGATGCTGCGGCATGTCTGGCACCTATGGCCATGAGGCCCGGAACGCCGCAACCTCAAAGGTGATCTTCTCCCAATCGTGGCAGCGCAAGCTGGCGGCCGTACCTGAGCAGGTGGAGCCGCTGGCCACGGGTTATTCCTGCCGCAGTCAGGTCAAGCGTTTCGAAGGCCGCCGCCTGCGTCATCCGGTGGAGGCGCTGCTCGATGACGTGCGCGGCAGGACGCACGCCGCCTGACGGATAACTGGTTCCGGCTGCATGCGTATCGCGGCACGTCAGGACCATTCTAGTAATTGTCATCGACGTAATAGCCGGTCTCAGCCTGTCACGATAGGCCTACTCCGGGGACAGTCGGCCAGTTGTGGGAACAAGAACATGTATCGCGGATTTTGGTATGCGCAGGCACTTGACCTGGACAGTCATCTCGCACCGCCGCTTCAGGGGAACATAAGGGCTGACGTCTGCATTATAGGCGGCGGATATCTGGGCCTGTGGTCCGCGATCCGGCTCAAGAAAGCCAACCCGGCCCAGTCGGTTGTCGTCATCGAGCGCGATCGCTGCGGCGCCGGGGCCAGCGGCCGGAATGGCGGCGACGCGGCCAACTGGTGGCCAAAGTATTTGTCCCTTGTCAGCATTTGCGGTGAGCCGGAAGCACGGCGCATTTGCGAGGCCGCGGCATCCGCCATCGACGAAATCGGTGAGTTCTGTGCCGAGTACGGCGTCGACGCGCAATATCGCAAGGAAGGCTGGCTGTGGGCTGCCAGCAACGAGCGCCAGATCAACTCCTGGCAGGGGCTGGTCGAGAGCCTTGATAAGTATGGCGTCAATCCCTTCCGCCCGGTGAGCCGGGAGGAAATGCAGTCGCGCACGGGTTCTCCGCGCACGCTTGAGGGGCTTTTCGATCCCAACGCCGCCACCGTGCAACCGGCCATGCTGGCACGCGGACTGCGGCGTGTCGCGCTTCAGCTTGGTGTGACGATCTATGAGAAGTCGCCGCTGGTGCATCTGGAGCGCTCGACGGAGCCGGTGGTCAAGACCGATCGGGGCCAGGTGACGGCGAAAAAGGTCGTCATCGCCATGAACGCCTGGGGCGCGCAGTTCCCGGAGTTGCGGCGGATGATCGCCGTCATGTCGAGCGATATGGTCGCGACGGCCTCGGTCAAGGAAAGGCTTGATGCCACCGGGTTCAACACAGGCGTCGCCATCACGGATTCCCGCACGGTGCTCAATTACTGGCGCAATACGCCGGATGGCCGCATCGTGTTTGGCAAGCCGCTGGGCCAGTTCGGCTTTGGCGGTCGCGTCGGCAATCTTTATGAAAAGCCGACCCCTGCTGCCGACAAGGTGGCGGCTGTGCTGCGCTCCTTCTATCCGCAGCTTGCGGATGTGCCGATTGTCAGCTCATGGACCGGTCCTCTCGACCGGGCCATGAAGGGCATTCCGAATTTCGGATATCTCGGCGGCCATCGCGGCATCGTCTACGGCATCGGTTTTTCCGGCAGCGGTATCGCCACCACGGTTTTCGCCAGCAAGATCATCAAGTCGCTTGTCGAGGAGGCGAACGACGAATGGTCCAACTGCGGGCTTGTCGACCAGAAGATGCAGCTTTTCCCGCCGGAACCCTTCCGCTACGTCGGCGCGCATCTCGTGCGCGATGCACTGGTGCGCAAGGAAGCGTTGCAGGATGAGAACCGCAATGCTGGCCCGATAACAAACTTCCTCGCCAGCCTCGCGCCGGCCGGCTACGTCCCGAATAAAAAGTAAGTGGGATCAATTTGTATGAGCGAGCACATCGTTTTTCTCGACAGTGAAGGTATTGGGCCGACCGTTAAACTGCATGAGCCGTCTTTTCCGCACACCTGGAAGAGCTACGCCTATACGCAGCCCGAGGATGTCGTCGAGCGCCTGCGCGATGCAACCATCGTGATGACATGCAGCGTGCCGCTTCGCGAGGAACACCTGCGGCAGTTGCCCAAACTCAGGATGATCTCACTCGCGCTGACGGGCACGGACATCGTCGATGTCGATTACTGTCATGCGCACGATATCGTGGTGACGAACGTGCCCGGATATGCCGAGAACACGGTGGCGGAGCACACACTGTCGTTCATTCTCGACCTCATGCGCCGCACGTCCGGTTATCACGATCTCCTGCGCAAGGTTCATCGCGGTGAGATCGAGCCGAAGAACATCTATTTCGATTATCGCGTGAGGGATATTCGCGGCAAGGTGCTCGGCATCATTGGCAGCGGGCCGATTGCGCGGCGCCTGGCCGAACTGGCCCGATGCTTCGGCATGACGGTCTATTATCAGGACTTCTTCGGCCGTCTCAAAGGCGACGAGTTTCTGCCCTTCGACCGTCTGCTCGACATCAGCGACGTCATATCGATCAATTGCCCGCTGACGGATGAAACCCGCAACCTGTTCGATGACGACGCATTCTTGCGCATGAAGCAGGACGCGATTATCGTCAACACCGGGCGCGGCGGCATCATCAACGAACAGGCTTTGATCAGGGCATTGAAGGACAACCGCATCGCCGGAGCCGCCATCGACGTGATCGAGAACGAGCCTGTGCGCCCCGACGATCCGCTTTTCGAATTGATCGACCGTCCCGATTTTATCCTGAACCCGCACGTCGCGTGGAGCAGTGAAGACGCCATGCAGGGGCTCATCGACAGGGCTGTCGGCAACATCGTCCAGTTCGTTGAAGGCAAGGAGCCCGAGGGCGCCGTTCGGAGGGAAAACACATGACTGATACGATCAAATCGAGCTTCATCAATGGCGAGTTCGTAGCCGCGCATGAGGCTGGCGGCGTGCTGGAAAACCTCAATCCATCCAATCCGGGTGAGGTTGTCGACCGTTTCGCGCGGGCTGACGCCGAACTGACCCATCGCGCCATCGCGGCTGCGAAGGCCGCGAGCCGCGAATGGGCGCGCAGCACCCCCCAGCTCCGCGCGGACATTCTCGACCGTATCGGCACCGAGATCCTGGCGCGCCGTGAGGAACTCGCCACACTGCTGGCGCGCGAGGAGGGCAAGGTCGTTCGCGAGGCGCTCGGCGAGGTGGACCGCGCTGGCCGCTCGTTCAAGTTCTACGCGCAGGAGGCGTTGCGGGCGAACGGCGAAAAGTATGACTCCGTACGCGAAAACGTTGGCATCGATGTCACCACCCAGCCGGTGGGTGTCGTCGGCATCATCAGCCCGTGGAACTTCCCCATTGCAATTCCGGCGTGGAAGGCGGCCCCCGCGCTTGCCTTCGGCAATACGATCGTGTTCAAGCCCGCGGAGCTTGTGCCATCTTCGGCATGGGCGCTGACGGATATCATCGCGCGCTCTGGCCTGCCCGCCGGGGTGTTCAACACGGTCATCGGGCCGGGCCGCACTGTGGGTGACGCCTTGCTGCGCTCTCCCGACGTCGATGCCATCACGTTCACAGGCTCGGAGAAAACCGGGCGGCATGTGGCTGGAATCGCTGCGGAACGTCTGGTGCGGGTGCAACTGGAGATGGGCGGCAAAAACCCGCTCATCGTGCTTGACGACGCCGATCTCGATCTTGCCGTCGAGGTGGCTGTTCAAGGCTCGTTCTATTCCACCGGCCAGCGGTGCACGGCCAGCTCGCGCCTGATCGTGACGGACGGCATCCACGACCGTCTCGTGGAACGCATTGCCGAAAGAACCCGGCAACTGCGCATCGGCGATGCGCTCGACCCCGCAACAGACATTGGCCCGGTGGTTGACCCCGGTCAGCTTGAACAGAATCTCTCTTACGTCCGGATCGGTGTCGACGAAGGCGCAAAGCTCGTGCTTGGCGGGCAATATCTGGAGAATGACAGAAAAGCGTATCACTTCTCGCCGGCTCTGTTCACGGATGTCCAGCCGGGTATGCGCATCTACCGCGAGGAGATTTTCGGCCCCGTCCTCAGTGTGCTGCGCGTCAGGAACTATGATGAAGCCTTCGCGGCGGCGGAAGATACGCCGTTTGGCTTGTCCGCCGGCATCGTCACGACTTCATTGAAATATGCCGAGCATTTCAAGCGCAACTCTTCGGCCGGCATGATCATGGTGAACCTGCCGACCGCTGGTGTCGATTATCACGTGCCATTTGGTGGCAACAGGGGCTCAAGCCTTGGGCCGAGGGAGCAGGGCACTTACGCGCGCCAGTTCTTCACACGCGTCAAGACATCCTACCAGCTCGCTTGAACACCTGCTGCCCCGGCATCCACGTTTGGTGCCTCAGTTGGCAAGAGCGCCGCAGATTTCATCGGATTTGGCCAATATTCTGTCGGTCAGCCGGTTGATGTGGATGCCGTCGGGCGCGTGGAACGATTCCTGCGATGTCAGAGGGCCGGGCGCCTCCGCCACGTTTGCGGTCACGATGGGTGACGTGGGGTGCCAGTCCTGCGGGAACAACTCGATGCGCCGGCATTTTCCGGCGTCACAGGCGTCGTTCTCAATGGCGTTGAACGCGGCAATCGCCGTTGCGGAGAACTCGGGGTTATCGGTTTCCCGCAACGGTGGCACCTGCGATATGACGATGGGCGTGGCCTCCCATTGCGGGATCGATAACAGCTCATCGAAATTCCGCCGGAAGCGGTTCAGGCTTCTGTCACTATTGGGGGCGCGTTTGAGATGGGCGTCATTCGTGCCCACCGAGATCAGAACCAGCTTCGGCGGCCTGATCTTTGCCGCTGTGAGGAACGGCACGACCTCTGCAAGTGTGGCGCCGGAAAGACCGGCGTTGAGCGTCGGCAACCCGCAGAGCTGGGGAAGATAGAGCCGCTCGACGTGTGAATCGCCGGCAAGCAGGATGTAATCGCCCTCTATCTGCTCCGCCTGCGCCTCAACGGTCCGAAGCCGCACGAGGGCGTAGCCGTCCCGTGGCTTGGGTGCTTCGGGCATAATGAGCGTCCATGCGAGAGCAACGCCAGCCACTGCGATAACGCCAAGTCCCATCAGGGTTTTCGTGGTTCGCGAATAGGGCGGCAGGCCGCGCGGCGCGATCATCGACCAGCGGCACCGCATCCGGCCAAAGGGGTAAGCGTGCATTCATGTCTCCTTCATGAAGCGGCACGATTACCGACGTTTGTTTCCGGCTTATTCAGCCCGCGAGTGAATTTGTTTCCCGATTGTTTTTGCCGAGGTGTCAGAAACAGTCAGAAACACAACGTTATCGCGTTTGAACATGTATTCATATTGTATTCACTATAATATCTGCGTCAGCCTTTGGCGTTTTTCTCGATGATAGGTTTCAGGCCAAGTTCCGGATAGCGTTCATTGACGCCCATCACGTCCCTGTTCAGCTCCGCGATGATCCAGTCCTGCACATCGGCAACGATAGGGCGCAAGGGTTTTTTGCGTGAGCGCAGAAACAGGCATTGGCGCTGAGTCACGATCAGCCATGGCCTTGCGGGCACAAGCGCGCCGGTGCTCAACCAGTGCGCGATGACGTTCAGCCAGCCGAAGGCGACGCCCTGCCCAAGCAAAGCGGCCTGCACCACGATGGCGTAGTCGAGAAACTTCATCGAATCGTTGACGTTGCCCGGCACGAACAGGTTCGACCATGCCATGCGCATATCATCGAGATGCGCCAGCTTGTCGATTTCCTGACACCACGAGCCATCACGCAGATGATTGTCGCGATAACTGTTGTTGCTGATCGGAATCAGGATTTCGGGGATGATATAAGCGGCTTCATGCAAGGCGTCCGGGCCTGACCCGAAACGCATGCCGATATCAACGTCGTGAACTTCGCCCGCCAGTTCTCCCATGACGAGCTGAAACCGCAGGTCGACTTTGGGAAACGCACGTTTGAAATCCGCCATGCGCGGCATCATCCAGTGCGTCGTGAAGCCGGTCGAAGCCGAGAGGGTAATGGTCTCAAGGCCGGTCTTGTGATCCTCGATTTCGCGCAAGGCGTTATCGATACCTGAGAATCCTTGCGCGATGGCGTCGAACAGAATGCGTCCCGGCGCGGTCACATCGACGCCGCCTGGCTGGCGCACGAAAAGCGCGATTCCGAGGTGTTCCTCAAGGCGCGAAATCATGCGGCTGACAGCCGCCGGAGTCACGTTAAGCTCCTCCGCCGCTTTGGAAAAATTACAGAACCGCGCAGCTGCCTCGAAGGTGAAGAGGCTGTTCATGGAAGGGAGGCGACGTCTGAGCTTGTCCATTACACCATGTAACATCAGGGTGGATTATTTTTCAATTGCACGGGTAATTAATCTTTGGTGAAGTCAGTCAATAACGCGATCAGCGCTATGACAAGAATAAAGGGGAACGCGGCGCGCTTCAGAGGCTGTAAAATGGTCCGGCCTGCCGCGATTTTGTGCGAGTTTTCGCTAACAAGATGGTCAGTTGCATAGTTATGCTTCTGAACTGACAACCTGTAGTGGAATAGCATGTCGAAATTATCATTTCGGGAGCCTGTTGGCGTATCAGTACGCTCAGCAACGAAATCTTACGATGACTTTTTGGCGCTCGATAATGTCAGCCTTGAGGTCGCGCCGGGTGAATTCGTTTCCATCCTTGGGCCATCGGGCTCCGGCAAGACCACGTTTCTCGGCATTCTGGGGGGCTTCGTTCAGCCGACATCCGGCAGCATCCATCTTGGAACAGTGGATATTACATATGCGCCGCCCCACAAGCGGGACATCGGCATCGTTTTTCAGAACTACGCCCTTTTTCCGCATATGAATGTGGCCGACAACATTACATTTCCGCTGCGGGCGCGGCATGTGCCCAAGTCACAGTGGGCCGACAAGCTGGAAGGTGCGTTGGCGATGGTCGAGCTGTCCGGGTATGGCCAGCGGCAGATCCATGAGCTTTCAGGCGGCCAGCGCCAGCGTGTGGCGCTGGCAAGGGCCATGATCTTCGAGCCGCGCCTCATTCTGATGGACGAGCCACTTTCGGCGCTCGACAAGCAATTGCGCGAGACGATGCAGATCGAACTCAAGCAACTGCACCACAAGCTTGACGCCACGATCATCTACGTCACCCACGACCAACGCGAGGCGCTGACGATGAGTGACCGGGTGGCGATCATGAACAAGGGCCGCATCGCCCAGATCGATACGCCGGAACGCCTGCACGACTGGCCGGCGGATTCCTTCGTGGCGAGCTTCATCGGCGAGGCGACGCTGTTGCCGGTCGTGCGCAAAAGTGCCGACACGGCAGCGCTTGGCGATACGCTTCTGCGCTCCACCCAGCCGGTGCCGACGGGCGACAAGCTGTTTCTCGCGGTGCATTCGGAAAAGCTCATAGTTTCGGACGGCAATCACGACACGAATGTCAACGTGTTGCATGCCACCGTGAAGGACACGCTCTATCAGGGCGAGAGCATCCGCGTTTTCATCACGCTCGATACCGGCGGCGAACTCAGCCTGCGGCTTCCGAGCAACCATTCTGGCCGGCGGCTTCTGAAGCAGCCTGGCGAACCGATTACGGTTCTGCTGCACCCGGACGATACCGTCGTGGTGCCGCAGGCGTAACGCGCTTCCGGGAGGGCGTGACGCCGGCTTCCCGGAGACGATCTTGGCAAAAGACATCGAAACTTTCGGGCGGGCAGGCGTTCGCCGATGGCACGCGTGCGCCCGGGCTATTGCTGAAAGGGATCATCATGAAGATCACGAATTTCAAGGTACTGACGTTCGACGTCGTGGGGACGCTGATTGACTTCGAAAAGGGTGTGCTGGACGCTGTCCGCGCCCTCGGCGGCGAAAAGGCCAGCCAGGCAACCGACGATGAGATTTTTCAGCCCTACCTGCGCGGGCGTGAAAAATTCTATGGCCGCTCGTCTTCGGCAATGAAGGATGTCTATCTCTCGCTCGCCAACGAGGCCGGTTTCAACAATGACGACGCCACCGCCGATGCGTTTCAGCTCGCCGTCCTGCGTTGGCCCGCTTTCGCCGACTCCGCCGAGGCATTGGCCCGGCTGCGCAAGAACTTCCGCCTTGTCGCGATGACGAACGCTGACCGCACGGCTTTCTCCGCTTATGCCGAAACGCTGGGTAACCCTTTCCATGATGGCGTTACCTGCGATGAAACCGGCTACGCCAAGCCCGCGCCCGAGTTCTTCGCCTTCAACAAGGGGCGTCAGTCGGCCCTTGGTTACAAGCAGTCGGAGATCCTGCACGTGGCGCAGAGCCAGTACCATGACATTGGCATCGCCCGTTCGCTTGGTTACGCAACGTGCTGGATCGAGCGCCGGCAGGGGCTGAAAGGCTTCGGCGGTACGCCCGAGCCGCGTGAGGTGACGAAGCCCGACTTCCACTTCTCCAGCCTGAAGCAACTCGCCGATGCCGTCGACGCGGAACTCGGCATCACGACCAGGGCCGCGGCCTGACGTCAGAACAATCGGTGCCGAACATGAACTCCATACCGCCATTTCCCGACGTTCACTCTCTCTGGCAGGATACGGCTGTCGAGCGTCCGGCATTCGGACGCCTGACAGGGGATCATCACTACGATGTCGCGATCGTCGGCGGCGGTTATACGGGGCTCGGCACCGCGCGTTATCTCGCCATGGCTGGCCTTCAGCCGGTGGTGCTGGAAGCCAGCCGCATCGGCTGGGGCGCAAGTGGCCGCAACGGCGGTGTCGTGTCCGGCAAGTTCCGCATCAGCTACCCGGACATCGCCAGCCGGTTCGGCAAGGACACGGCACGGCGCATGCATGATCTTGCGCTGGAGGCCATCGACCATGTCGGCGAGTTGACGCGTGCCTACGACATAGAATCAGCCGATTATCGCCCCAACGGCTCGTTGCGCTGCGCCCACAACGCGTTGACGTTCAAGGCTTTGCAGGATGAGACCCTGTGGCTTGAACGCGAGCTGGGCGATACCGGCTGCTCGATCCTGCAGGCCGGGGAGGTGGCGGAGGAAACCGGCTCGCGAGACTTCGTCGGCGGGATGCTGAACACCCACGGCGGCATCATCCACCCGCTGAACTTCGTGCTCGGACTGGCGGGAGGCCTCAAAAACGACGGCGTGGCGATTTTCGAGCAGTCGCCCGTCACCGGCATTCAACAAAACGGGCAGGGTGTTGTCGTTCGAACGCCGACAGGAACGGTGACGGCGCGGCAGGTGGTGATCGCAACCGATGGTTATTCCGATCTCACCTCCGCCACGGCCCCGGTGCGCAAGGCGATCATTCCCTTCCGCTCGGCGATGATCGCCACCGCTCCGCTTGCCGGAACCCCCGGCGAGCCTTTGCTGAAGACCGACCGCAGCTATACCGAGACCCGGCGCATGATGCGTTGGTTCCGCAAGTATGACGGCCGGCTTTTGTATGGCGGCCGGGGTGCGTTCGGAAAGCAGGATTCAGAAAGTGCTTTTGCCGCGCTGCGCAAGGCAATGGTGCGGCAGTTTCCTGAACTGGCATCGGTGAGTGTCACGCACCGTTGGTCAGGGCTGGTCGCGATGACGCTGGACAGTCTCCCCCATGTCGGAAGGCTGGATGAGCGTGTCGTCTACTGCGTCGGATACAACGGCACGGGCGTTGCCATGGCCTCCAACATGGGACGATATGTTGCCGGAATCGTGACCGGAAAAGCAGTCGACGCAGGATTGATATCGGCGCTGCCGCTCAGGAACGTGCCATTCTACGGCCTGCGGGAACCTGCCGTGCGGCTCGTTGCGGGGTGGTATCAGTTTCTGGATGCAGCAGGGCGTTGATGCATGCTCACCAGCCGGTTGTATGCAGTATGTCCAGAATGAAGAAAGGGTAATGCGGATATAGAGTTGTCCACGCTTTGATAAAAATGAAGTGTTCGTGTTCGTGCTTTACGTCATTCCAAATAATAACCAGAGGAGAACAACGATGCGCATGAAATTCACGACGGTTGCCTTGCTGTCTTCCGTGGCCATGCTGGCCGCAGGGGCGGTGCAGGCGCAGCAGATAACGTTCGTCTCGCAGGGCGGCGCTTATCAGGAGGCGCAGACAAAGGCCATTTTGAACCCGGTTGCGGAACTGCTCGGCATCACGATCCGGCAGGATAGTTCGCCGGATGCCTGGCCGGTGATCCGCACGCAGGCGGCGACGGGCAAGCCGATCTGGGACGTGATCGACACCCCGACCAAGGACTGCATCCGCGGCGGGGAGCAAGGCTTCATCGAGAAGCTCGATTTCGCGCAGATTCCCAATGCCTCGGACCTGCCGGATGACTACAAGAGCCCGTATTCTGTGGCCTACGAGTTCTATTCCAGCGTTCTGGCCTACAACAAGGACAAGTATGGCGATAAGCCGCCGCAGGGATGGGCCGATTTCTGGGACGTGGAGAAGTTCCCCGGCACGCGCGCGCTGCGCAATCATCCGCTCGCCACGCTTGAGGCGGCGCTGATCGCAGACGGCGTGCCGCGCGACAAGCTGTATCCGCTCGATGTGGATCGCGCCTTCCGCAAGCTGGGCGAGATCAAGCCGCATATCACAGTGTGGTGGACATCCGGCGCGCAGTCCGCCCAGCTTCTCGCCGATGGCGAGGCCGATCTCGTGATGGCGTGGAATGGCCGTGTCGCCGCCGTGGAGAAGGAAGGTGCGCCAGTCGGCTACACCTTCAACGACGGCTTGCTGCAATTCACGTCGCTGTGCATTCTCAAGAACGCGCCCAATCCCGATACGGCGGTCAAGTTCGTCAATGCGGCGTTGACGCCCGAAATCCAGGCCAACTTCCCGACCTATATCGATTACGGCCCGGCCAACCCCGCAGCCTACGATACGGGTAAGATCAGCCCGGAGCGCGCGGCGCAGCTTCCAAGCTCGCCGGCCAACGCGGCTGTGCAGGCGCTGGTCTCCGAGGAATGGTGGAGTTCGCCGGAGGGCGAAGAAGCGCAGCGGCGCTGGGCCTCGTTCATTCAGCGCTGACGGTCTCCGGTGCGGACGCTGCTGCGATCCGCACCGGCTGTTCCACTGACGGGCGGCGATCCCGGTCCGGTTTCCGGGCCACGATCCGGGCTGCGCCGTTCACCCCCCTACACGCTCACTATCGGGAGGGACATCCATGGCCGTTTCCCATACGGGTCCCGAAATACTTCATGAACGCCGGGAGCAGCGGCTGACCTTGTTGCTGCTGGCGCCAGCTCTTGCCATCGTCATCTGCCTGCTCGTTCTCCCGTTGCTCTGGCTCGCCTGGCAATCCATTCGCGCCGACGGGGGCTTCACGCTGGTCAATTACCAGCGGTTTCTGACGGACGACATCTATCTGATATCGTTCCTGCAGACATTCCGGATCGCCATAATCGTGACGGTGGTGACGCTGTTGCTCGGTTATCCGGTCGCCTACGCGGCCTCGATGGCCCCGCGCCACTGGAGCGTCCTCATTCTGGCCGCCGTGGTGCTGCCTTTCTGGACGAGCGTGCTGGTGCGCGCTTATGCTTGGCTCATCCTGCTACAAAGGCGCGGCCTCGTGAACTCGGCGTTGATGGACATGGGGTTGATCGACAGCCCGCTGCTGCTGGTCAACAACGAGTTCGGCACCGTCCTCGCCACCATTCACATCCTGCTGCCGTTCATGGTGCTGCCGCTCTATGCCACCATGCAGAAGATCCCGCGTGAGCTGACGATGGCTGGCTCCAGCCTTGGCGGCAGTCCCGTATTCGTCTTCACGCGCGTTTTTCTGCCGTTGTCCATGCCAGGCGTCATCGCGGGCATGGTGCTGGTGTTCGTGCTGACACTGGGCTTTTACATCACGCCGGAGTTGCTCGGTGGCGGGCGCACTTTCATGGTGTCCATGCTGGTGTCGCGCAATATCGAAATCTATCACGAATGGGGCGCGGCCTCGTCCATCAGCGTGGTGCTGCTGCTCAGCGTCTTCCTGATCTTCCGCCTGTCGACAAAGCTCGTTCCCTTCGAGCGCATCATGGGTACGAGGTGAGCCAATGACACTCTCCCGCTCGGTTCTTTATGGCTTCGTGGCGCTGGTGCTCGTCTGGCTGATGATCCCTGTCGTCATCATCGTGCCCATGTCGTTCTCGGATTCACGCTTTCTGGCCTTCCCGCCGCCTGCCTGGTCACTGCGCTGGTATGAAGCCTATCTCGGCAACGCAGCGTGGATGCAGGCAACGCGCGTCAGCCTGATCGTGGCGGTGGCCAGCGCCGTCATCGCCACTGTTCTGGGCACAGCGGCCGCTTACGCGCTCAACATGACGTCGTCGCGGCTGGTGCGTAACCTGCAGGTGATCCTGTTCCTGCCGCTGGTGGTGCCCATCGTCATCACCGCCGTCAGCATCTTTTTCGTCTATGCCAATGTCGGGCTGCTGGCGACGATGACCGGGCTCATTCTGGCCAATGTGATGCTGGGACTGCCTTATGTGGTGACGGCGGTGCTTGTCGGGCTGCGCAAGTTCGATCCGGCGCAGGAAATGGTATCGCGCAGCCTCGGTATGAACCGCTTCAGGACGTTCTTCATCGTTACCCTGCCGCAGATCCGTCCCAGCGTGATCTCCGGCACGCTGTTCGCCTTCATATCGGCACTCGATGAAACGGTGGTGGCGCTGTTCATCTCCGGCGGTGAATACCAGACGCTGACGAAGCGCATGTTCACGGCGCTGCGCGACGAGATTGACCCGACCATCGCGGCCATCAGCTCGCTGCTGACTGCAACGTCCTTCATTCTGGTGATGCTGCTGTCGCTGAATGCGCGCACCGGCGGCAAGAAGTGAGGCGGATGGACATGAAGGCCACTCACCTCATCCTTGGCGGCGGTTCAGCGGGGTGCGTCATGGCTGCCCGCCTGTCCGAAGACCCGCAGCGCGAGGTGATCCTCGTGGAAGCGGGGCGTAACATCAGCGCGGATGACGTTCCCGACGACATCCGCAGCCGTTATCCCGGCCGGGCCTATCTCGACACGTCCAATATCTGGCAGTCGTTGCAGGCACTGATGGGTGCGGCAGCGCGGCGCGTGCCGCGTCGTTACGAACAGGCGAAACTTCTGGGCGGCGGATCGGCAATCAACGCGCTCATGGCCAATCGCGGCGCACCGGCGGACTATGACGAGTGGCAGGCGCTGGGCGCAACCGGGTGGAACTGGGACGCATGCCTGCCGTTTTTCCGCGCCATCGAGGCCGACCGGGATTTCGATGGGTCTCTACACGGCAAAAGCGGCCCGTTGTCGATCCGGCGTGTCACCGACGACCGGATTTCGCCCTTCGTCGACAGGGTGCTGCGAACGCTCGACGGGCGTGGCTATCCGCTGCGGCCCGATCAGAACGGCATCTGGCAGGATGGCGGCTTTCGGGGTGCGGTGGCCGTGAGCGACGCGGGCGAGCGGTTGCCGACATCGATTGCCTATCTGACGCCGCAGGTGCGCCAGCGCCCCAACCTGACAATCCTCACCGGCCATCAGGCGGAGCGCATCCTGTTCGCAGGCCGGGAGGCTATCGGAGCGCAGATAGCAGGCCCTGACGGCGTGTCCCGAACAATCGATGCCGGGGAGGTGATCGTCTGCTCCGGTGCCATCCATACCCCGGCGTTGTTGCTACGCTCTGGCATCGGCCAGCCCGACGCGTTGCAGGAGGTCGGCGTTCCATGTGTCGCGCCGCTGGCGGGTGTGGGAGCCAACCTCATGGAGCACCCGTCCATCGCGGTGTCGGCCTATCTGCCGCCCGCCATGCGTGTTCGGGATGCGGCGGAGCATCACGAGCAGGGCGTGTGGCGGTATTCGTCCAACCTGCCGGATACGCCTCCCGGAGACATGCATGCGGCGATCCTGTCGCGCTCGGGCTGGCATTCGGTCGGTCAGCGCATCGGCAGCATGTTCTTCTGGGTCAACAAGTCGTTCTCGCGCGGTTTCCTGAAACTCAAGGATGCCAGACCGGAAACGGAGCCGTTCGTCGACTTCCGCCTGCTGTCGGACAATCGTGACCTTGAGCGTTTGAAAACCGCCCTGCGGCTCGGGATGGAGGTGCTGTCCGATCCGCGCATCGCAAGCAGCATCGGCCCTGTGTTTCCGTCCAGCTATTCTCCGCGCGTCGCCAAAATAGCGCTTCCCGGCGGTTGGAACGCCGCCCAGCGCGGGCTGCTGTCCGCCATGCTGGATGCCGCCGGCCCGGCGCGGGCGGCGCTGGTGCATGCCCTCGTCACACAGGGCACGACCATGCATGGCCTGTTGCAGGACGACGCCGCGCTGACGGCGTTCGTGCGTGCCAACGTGGGAGTGACGTGGCACGCATCCGGCACCTGCCGCATGGGCAGCGAGGGCGATCCGGCGGCGGTTACGTCGCCTGTGGGCCGGGTTCACGGTGTTGGCAATCTGCGGATCGCCGACGCCTCGCTCATGCCCGCGATTCCGTGTGCGAACACCAACATCCCGACCATCATGATCGCCGAGCGGATTGCCGATTTCATACGCCGGGGACACTGATCCCGTCGCGCAGGTGCGAAAGAGATACCATGAAGGGAGGAGATACCATGAAGCATGCGCATCAGTTCTATATCGACGGCCTCTGGGTCGACCCTATCGAGGGACGAGCAATCGATGTCATCGATCCAGCCACCGAGCGCCCGTTCGCCACGGTCCTGCTGGGCGGGAAGGCCGATGCCCGGCGTGCGATCTCTGCCGCGCGCAGAGCCTTCCCGGGATTTTCGCAGATCCCGCGCGCGCAAAGGCTTGCGCTGCTCGAACGCATTGCGGAAATCCTCCGGCGACGCAACGATGAAATCGGTGATATCATCTCACGCGAAATCGGCGCGCCCCGCACCATGGCGCGTCAGGAACAGGCGTGGATCGGCCTGCACCATTTCGAAGCCACGATCCGCGCGTTCCGCACTTTCCCGTTCGAGGAGATGCAGGGCACCACGCGCATCGTGCACGAGGCAGCCGGTGTGGTGGCCATGATCACCCCGTGGAACTGGCCGATCAACCAGATTGCCTGCAAGGTCGCCCCCGCGCTTGCGATGGGCTGCACCATGGTACTGAAACCCTCCGAGGTGTCGCCGCTCAATGCAGTCCTGTTCGCGGAGGTGCTGGAGGAAGCGGGCGTGCCGGCTGGCGTGTTCAATCTGGTGCAGGGAGACGGGGCAACCGTTGGCGCAGTGCTGTCGAGCGATCCGGACGTGGACATGGTGTCCTTCACCGGCTCCACCCGCGCCGGGGTCGCTGTCGCGGAAGCAGCCGCGCCCACGGTCAAGCGCGTGCATCAGGAGCTTGGCGGCAAATCGCCCAATATCGTCCTGCGAAGCGCCGCGTTCGACGATGCCGTGCGCGACGGCGTGCTGAAGTGCTTCGGCAATTCCGGCCAGTCCTGCAACGCGCCGACGCGGATGCTGGTGCCGGGCGAGCGCATGGATGACGCCATTCGCGTTGCATCTGCTGCCGCCGACGCCCTGCGTGTCGGGCCGCCGGAAGACCCTGCGACGGACCTTGGGCCGGTCGTCAGCGAGTTGCAGTTCGACCGTATTCAGGCGCTGATCCTGAAAGGTATCGAGGAAGGGGCGCAACTCGTTGCCGGTGGTCCGGGGCGTCCGGCCCATCTCAACCGGGGCTATTACGTTCAGCCGACCGTGTTCGCCCGCGTGACCAACGATATGACCATCGCCCGTGAGGAA
Source organism: Pseudochelatococcus contaminans (assembly GCF_014195635.1). Classification (GTDB taxonomy): domain Bacteria; phylum Pseudomonadota; class Alphaproteobacteria; order Rhizobiales; family Beijerinckiaceae; genus Pseudochelatococcus; species Pseudochelatococcus contaminans. The sequence goes on from NZ_JACICC010000006.1 coordinate 209,948, forward strand.
ATCTTCGGGCCGGTGCTGTCGATCATCGGTTACGAAACGGTGGAAGACGCCATCGCCATCGCCAATGACACGCCCTACGGCCTCGCTGCCTATGTGCAAGGCGAACAGGACGAAGCGCGCGCCGTTGCCGCGCAACTGCGCGCGGGCGTGGTGCGGCTGAACAGGTCCGCGTGGGATGGCTCGGCCCCGTTCGGAGGTTACAAGCAATCCGGCAATGGCCGCGAATACGGCAAGTTCGGTCTGCACGAATTCAGTGAGATCAAGGCTGTCGTCGGCTTTGATGAGGAATAGTTTTCAACACACCATGCAATGGCCAGACAATGGCCATGGACCGGGGAACCAAGATGCTTGAGCTTCAGGACAAGTCCTTGTTCGTTTCGCGCTGCCTTGTTGGCGGTGAGTGGATTGGCGCCGCCAGTGGCGAGACCGTGGCGGTGGATAATCCCGCCACCGGGGAGATCATCGCCAACGTGCCGGCCGCCGGGGCGGATGAAACGTCCGGCGCGATAGCGGCGGCGGAAGCGGCGCTGAAAACCTGGCGCAAGCGCTCCTCCACCGAAAGGGGCGCGCTGCTGGAGCGCTGGCACGATCTCGTGCTGGAGAACGCGGATGATCTTGCCCGCATCATGACAGCCGAGCAGGGAAAGCCGCTGGCGGAGGCGCGGGATGAAATTCGCTACGGCGCATCTTTCATCAAATGGTTCGCGGAGGAGGCGCGCCGCATCTATGGCGGCACGGTGCCTGCTCCCACCACGGACAGGCGCGTCCTGACACTGAAGGAGCCGGTCGGCGTTTGCGCCATCATCACGCCGTGGAACTTTCCCAATGCCATGATTACCCGCAAGGTGGCGCCAGCGCTTGCGGCCGGATGCACCGTCGTCGTCAAGCCGTCTGAGTTCACGCCCCATTCCGCGTTGGCGCTGGGCGTGCTGGCGGAGCGGGCAGGGATTCCGGCGGGTGTGATCAACATCCTCACCGGGCTGCCCGCCGCCATCGGCAAGACGCTGCTGGATAGCGACATCGTGCGCAAGGTGTCGTTCACCGGCTCCACGCGCGTCGGTTCGCTGCTGATGGCCGGCAGCGCGCCGACAGTCAAGCGCCTCTCGCTTGAGCTTGGCGGCAATGCGCCGTTCATCGTGTTCGATGACGCGGACCTCGACCTGGCGGTGGAGGGTGCGTTGGCCTCGAAATTCCGCAACGGTGGCCAGACATGTGTCTGCGCCAACCGCCTGCTGGTGCATGATCGCGTTTACGACGCCTTTGCCGACCGCCTCGCGGCACGGGTGCAGGCGCTGCGTGTCGGGTCCGGGTTCGCAGACGGCACGCAGATCGGCCCCATGATCAACGATGCCGCAGTCGATAAGATCAACGCCCATGTGGCGGATGCGCTGGCGAAGGGCGCGGAAAACCTGACGCCGCGTGCCGATCTGCCCGCAGGACATCGCTATGTTGCGCCCACCGTGCTGCGGGGCGCGACCACGGACATGCGGCTGGCGGACGAGGAAACTTTTGGGCCGGTCGCGCCGCTGTTCCGTTTCAGCTCCGATGACGAGGCCATCGCCATTGCCAACGGCACGCCGTTCGGGCTGGCGGCATATTTCTTCACCGAGAATCTGCAACGTGCCTTCCGGGTGGCGGAAGACCTCGAATTTGGCATGGTCGGCCTCAATACGGGCAGCATTTCCATGACTGTCGCGCCCTTCGGCGGCGTCAAGCAATCCGGGCTCGGCCGCGAGGGTGGGCGCGAGGGCATCGAGGAATATCTGGAAACGAAGGCGTTCCACATCGGCGGGCTGAACGGACGCTGACATCATTGATGGGGTTGGAAATGAGCAACAGAACTTATGATATCGCGGTCATTCCCGGCGACGGCATCGGCAAGGAGGTGATGCCGGAGGGCGTGCGCGCGCTGGAAGCGGCCGCCAGCCGTTTCGGATTTTCCGTTCGCCAGCAATGGCATGATTTCGCCAGCTGCGATTATTACGCCCGCCACGGCACCATGATGCCCGAGGACTGGAAGCAACGTCTGGGCCGGCCCTCGGCTTTGTTCTTCGGCGCAGTCGGCTGGCCGGATACCGTTCCCGACCATGTGTCGCTGTGGGGTTCGCTGCTCCAGTTCCGCCGGGAATACGACCAGTACGTCAATCTGCGGCCCGTGCGGCTGATGGAGGGCGTGCCCTGTCCGCTCGCCGGGCGCAAGCCGGGCGATATCGATTTCTGGGTCGTGCGCGAGAATACGGAAGGGGAATATTCCTCGGTCGGCGGGCGCATGTTCCCCGGCACGGCGCGCGAGATTGTGCTGCAGGAAACCGTGATGACGCGCCATGGTGTGGACCGCATCCTGCGCTTCGCTTTCGATCTCGCCAGCAAGCGTCCGCGCAAGTTGCTGACATCGGCCACAAAATCGAACGGCATCGCCATCACCATGCCCTATTGGGACGAGCGCGTGGAAGCGATCAGCGCGGAATATCCCGATGTGTCACACAACAAGTTCCATATCGACATCCTGACGGCCAACTTCGTGCTGAAGCCGCAGATCTTCGATGTCGTCGTTGGCTCCAACCTGTTCGGCGATATCCTGTCGGATCTCGGCCCTGCTTGCGCCGGCACCATCGGCATCGCTCCCTCCGGCAACATCAATCCGGAGGGCGATCATCCGTCGCTGTTCGAGCCGGTTCATGGATCGGCACCGGATATTGCCGGGCAGAACGTGGCCAATCCGATCGGGCAGGTGTGGTCCGCCGCGATGATGCTGGATCATCTGGGCGAGGCGGATGCCGCGGCGGCCATCATGTCCGCCATCGAAACCGTGCTGAAGGAGCCGGGCCTGCGCACGCGTGACCTTGGCGGACGCGCCAGCACCACGGATTGCGGCAAAGCCATCGCGGATGCCATTAGAACCGCATGAATTCACAGATTAGCTTTCAGGCGCACGGCAAACACCTGTCTGCGTGCTTCTGTTTTGATTGAAAGGCATGTTCATGTCGCTTCTCTTGACCATCAACCCCAACCCGCAGACCGAGCCTGAGGCGAGCAAGGCCGCGCCCGACAGGCTCGTTGCCGGCGATCCGTCCTTTCTCACCTGGGCGCTGGACAGTTCGCGCAATGGCGAGGTCAGAACGGGCATCTGGGAGGCTACGCCCGGCGAGACGATCTCCATCAAGGGCGAGACTTTCGAATTCTGTCATATCCTCGAAGGCGTGATCGAGCTGACGGAAGATGGCAAGGAGCCGGTCGTCTATCGCAAGGGTGACAGCTTCATTATGAAGCCGGGCTATCGCGGCATCTGGAAAACCATCGAGACCGTGCGTAAGATCTATGTGATCGTCGGCTGACGGCGCGGAATCGATGGCCGTCCTTTTCCGATCCGATCCGGAACGCGGCGAGGTTTTTGCTGAAGTCCTCGCTGCCAGCCTGCCGGACATGCCGTTTCATATCGGCGAAGCCCCCGATCCGGAGGCCGTGCGCTATCTCATTACATGGCTTGCCCCGGAGGGGCTGGCCAAAACCTATCCCAATCTGCGGTTGATCTTCTCGCTGGGGGCCGGGGTCGATCAGTTCGATCTCGCATCCTTGCCGGAGAGCGTCGGCATCGTGCGCATGCTGGAGCCGGGTATCGCCGAACAGATGCAGGAATATGCGACGTTGGCGACGCTCGCCATGCATCGCGATCTTCCCGCTTACCTTGAGCGCCAGCGCAGCGCCCGCTGGCAGGAAGGCGTCAACGAGCCGGCGGCTCGGCGGCGCGTGGGTGTGCTGGGGCTGGGGAATATGGGGCAGGCGGTGCTTGAGGCGTTGCGCCCGTTCGGCTTTCCGCTGGCAGGCTGGAGCCGCAACCCGCGCTGGATCGACGGCGTTGAGTGCTACACCGATCTCGACGCCTTTCTGGCTCGCAGCCACATCCTGCTCTGCCTCCTGCCGCTGACCCCCGAGACCACGGGCTTCCTGAATGCGGACTTGTTCGCGAAGCTGCCACGCGGCGCGAGGCTCGTGCACCTGGGGCGCGGGCGGCAACTCGATCACGATGCCCTGCGCGCCGCGCTCGATAGCGGCCAGATCTCGCAGGCGATGCTCGATGTGACCGATCCCGAGCCTCTGCCGGAAGAGCATTGGCTGTGGCACGATCCGCGTGTCATCGTGACCCCGCACATCGCTTGCCAGACACGCGCATGGGACGGGGCGCATCATGTCGTCGCCGGCATCGTGGCCGATCTCGACGGCCGCCAACCCGATGGCCTGATCGACCGGGCAAAAGGATACTGATTCAGCGCGCTGACAATCTGGAGCACTCCGGCATTTCCCTGAAACGCCGGAGTGCTCTATCTTTTTGTTATAAAGCGCTTTTATGCGACACATCCCCCGGTTTTCCAGCATGCGCAATAAGCTGGAAAACAGCGGTTCGGCCTCCCCCTGAAAAGCCCCAGCGCGCCCTCCGCGATTTTATCAAAGTATGCGACGAAAGTGGTAGACAGTTGTCTATCTATCATTATAGTTATGATTATCCCTAAAAAAGGGGCAAAAAAATAAAATCAGAGGGTAATATGATCAATCGTCGCAGACTGCTGCAAAGCGGCGCCATTGCAGGCGCATCTCTCTTGTTGCCCGGCCTTGCCGGACGCGCATTCTCGGCTTCGGAAGCGATTACGGTCGGTATTCCGGTGCCAATCTCCGGCCCGTTCGCCGCAAACGGAAAATTCGCATCTCTGGGAGGTATTCTCGCCGCTGAAGAGGCGAGCCGCGAGTTCGGCCGGCAGGTGAAAACGCTGGATCTCGATACGGAAGGCAAGCCCGCAACGGCGGTGCGCAAGGTTCAGGATGCCTTCGATAACAATGGCATCAAGCTTTATGCAGGTGGCATCCTGTCGTCCGAGTCGCTGGCGATGGGCAAGGAGGCGTTGCGTCGCAACGGCGTGTTCATCACCACGGCGGGCGCCGATGAAATCACCGGCACAGACTGCAATGCCGCAACGTTCCGCTGGAGCGTGCCGACCTACGGCGCCATCGAGCAGACGGTTCGCCCGCTTGTCGATATGCTTCCCGATGCAAAGCGCTGGTATACGATCACGCCGCAATATGTTTTCGGTGACGGGCTGCTGAACGTTGCCAAGGATATTTTCAAGGAAAAAGGCATTGAGCACGTCGGCAACAGCTATCACTCGCTGACGGAAAAGGAATTCAGCGGCTATCTCACCAATGCCATTGCCGCACGGCCGGATGTATTGCTCATCCTGAACTTCGGTTCGCAATCTTCGGACACGCTGCGGCAGGCAGTGAGCTTTGGCCTGAAGAACCGCATGACAATTCTGGTTGCATGGGCATCGGGACTTGAACAGTTCGAGGCGCTGGGGCCGGATATTTGCGAGGGCGTGTATTTCGGCGCTCAATATTGGCACGGTGTCGATACACCGGGCAATCAGGCGCTGGTCAAGAGCGTGCGCGAGCGTTTCGATCTGACGCCGAATTATTCTCTGGCCGGTTCCTATATTCTGACGAAGCTGCTCGTCGACGCTGCCGTCAAGGCGGGGTCAATCGACGGCGACAAGGTTGCCGCGGAACTGCGCGGAAAAACCTATGAGGGGCTGACTGGAGAGGAAACCATCCGGGCGCAGGACAATCAGGTGATCAAGGATTACTACCTGCTCAAGGGCAAGGCCAAAAAGGACATGGCCGACAAGGACGATTTCGCGGAAATCGTCAGCCAGGGCAAGTCGTTCCTGTCTCCCGAGGATGCCGGCTGCAAGATGGGCTGACCCTTCCGGGCGCGAGTATCGTTCCCGCGACAGGCCGCCACCAAGCCGTTACAGAAGCCGTCACAAAGACAGAATGAATATACGGCACGCCCTCTGCATTGAGGGGCATCGGCTCGGCTGAGAGCTATCGGCTTGGTGCGTCCAGTTTCCCGGATGCCGGAGGCGCAGCCATGTTGCTTGCGGTATCCGGGTTGCGCGCTGGCGCCTACGGACGAAGTTCGCGTATTTCCCAAGTCATTCAATCTGCCGCTTTACAGGCGACAGGAGAAAAACCATGACATATCTATTCCAGATATTCAATGGCATCGGGATTGGAATGCTTTACTTCCTTCTCGCTGTCGGTTTGAGCGTGATTTTCGGTCTTCTTCAGTTCGTCAACTTCGCCCACGGCGCATTTTACCTGCTTGGCGCCTATTTTACTTATGATCTGGTCGAGCGCGGATACAGCTTCTGGGTCGCGATGCCGCTCGCCGCGATCATGGTGATGGCGCTGGCGGCGCTGACGGAGATCGTCCTGCTGCGGCGCATCTACAAGCTGCCGCATACGTTCCACATTCTGGTCACGGTGGGGCTCGCCCTGATCATCCAGGAGATGACCATCATCGTCTGGGGGCCGCTCGGCGGCAACGTCCCGCCGCCTGAAGGGTTGAACGGCGTCATCATCGTGGGCGACTTTATTTATCCGGAATACCGGCTGTTCGTGATTGCCTTCACCGCTGTTCTGGCTGTCGGGTTGTGGTGGGTGCTGGAAGGCACGCGCATCGGCGCGATCGTGCGCGCTGGCTCAGAGTCCTCCGAGAATACGGCGCTGCTCGGCTACAATACCCTGCGCATCAACTCCGCCGTATTCGGCCTTGGCGCGGGTCTCGCCGGCCTTGCCGGTGCGCTTGCCGCACCCATTCGGGGCGTGGAGCCTTTCATGGGGCTGGAGGCGCTTGGTATTGCGTTTGTCGTGGTCGTCATCGGCGGCATGGGCAGCTACACCGGCGCGTTGCTGGCCGGCATTCTGGTGGGTGTCACCCAAAGCGTGATGGCGTCGCTGTGGCCTGAAGGCGCGCGGCTGATGATCTATCTCGGCATGGCACTGGTGATCGTCGCAATGCCCCGCGGCCTGCTCGGGAGGGCGTGACATCATGAAAACGATCAACAACCCGATCTTTCACTTCTTCCTCGCCGCTCTGACCGTCGTTTGTCTGCCGCTGTTCCTGCGCTCCGGCGTTCTGGCGAGCGAAATACTGATCTTCGGTCTCGCTGTTGCGGCGTGTAATCTGCTGCTTGGCTTCACAGGGCTTCTGTCCTTCGGGCAAGGCATCTTCTTCGGTGTTGGCAGTTATGTCGCCGGCATCCTGCTGACGCGCTACCAGATTCCGGTGCCGCTGATGCTTTTGCTCTCCGTGGTGCTTGGGGCGCTGATTGCCGTCGCGGTCGGCTGGCTGTCCATCCGCCGGCAGGGCGTGTACTTTGTCATGCTGACGCTCGCATTCTCGCAGTTCTTCTTCTTCCTTGCCTATTCATTCAGCGGGCTGACGGGCGGAGATAACGGCATTCTCGATGTGCCGCGTCCTGTCATCGCCGGTTTCGACTTCACAAATCTCTGGAGTTACTACTGGTTCGTGGCGGTGATCTTCCTTGCCGTGTTCGCGCTGATGCTGCGGACAACGCAGTCGACGTTCGGCCGCACGCTGAGCGCGATCCGCGAGAACGAGGCGCGGGCCAGCGCAGTCGGCTTTCCTGTGCGGGCATTCAAGATCGCGGCCTTCGCCATCTCCGGCGCGGTCACTGCGCTGGCCGGGGCGCTTCACGCCATGCTGATCGGCGTCGCGCCGCTGTCCAGCATCGAATATCACACCAGCGAAATCATCCTGATCATGACCATCATCGGTGGCAGCGGCAATCTCTTTGCCTCGCTGCTGGGCGCGGGCACTTACATGCTGCTCGCCGATGTCCTGTCCACCATCTGGCCTCGCTGGCTGCTGCTTCTCGGTGTCGCGCTGATCGTGGTGGCGCTGTTCATGCAGCGGGGACTTTGGGGCCTGATAGAGACGTTGGTGTCGCACATCACAGCCACGTCCAAACGCACCCCCAATGCTGCAACCGAGCGGCCCCTGCATCGACAGGCTGATGGAGGCAAGGCATGAGCATTCATAACGAAGCCCTGAAGAGGTCTGGCCACAGTTCCGGAAAACATGCGCCAGCCCCACATCCGGTTGCCCTGGAAACGAGCGAACTGACTGTCGCTTACGGCAGCTTCCTGGCGGTGCGCGGGGTCAGCCTGTCGGTGCGGCGCAACAGCATCCACTCCATCATCGGCCCTAACGGTGCCGGCAAGACGACGCTGTTCCACGCTCTCACGGGCCGCGTCAGGCCAAGCGCCGGCTCCATCCGGCTTGATGATAAGGATATTTCGCATACGCGTGACGACGATCGCGTGCGGCTTGGCATCGCGCGGTCTTTTCAGGTGACGAGCCTGTTTCCGAATTTGTCTGTGCAGGAAAACCTGCGCCTTGCCTCGCAAGGCCGTACGCCCTGGCAGGCTCTGGCGCCGTGGCGCAGCATCAACCACAACAAGGAGGCCATGGCCACCGCGGGCGAGGTGATGGAACGCTTGTCGCTGACGCAGGTCGCGGGGCGTGCGGCCGGCGAGTTGTCCCACGGCCAGCAGCGCCGGCTTGAGGTGGGCATGGCGCTTGCCGCCCGCCCGCGCGTGATCCTCATGGATGAGCCGACATCCGGAATGGGCGTCGACGACATCGAAGCAATGAAGGAACTCATCCGCAGCCTCGCCGCCGATCACACGGTGATTTTCGTGGAGCACAACATGGGGATCGTGATGAACATCAGCGACACGGTCACCGTGATGCGCGCCGGGCAGAAGCTGGTGGAAGGCACACCGGCGGAAATCCGCGACGATCCCGAAGTGCGGCGGGCCTATCTCGGCAACATGATCACGGGAGACATCGCATGAGCATTGCGCTGCAGGTGGAAAATCTCAACACCTTCTACGGCAAAAGCCATATCCTGCAAGGTATCGGGCTGGAAGTGCGCGAGGGCGAAATCGTCGCGCTGCTCGGGCGTAACGGCGCGGGCAAGTCGACGACTCTTAAGAGCGTATGCGGCGCGTTGCGGCCGGCGCAGGGCGCAATTCGTTTCAGGGGGAAGGACATCGCCGGCTGGCCGGCTTTCCGCGCAGCGCAGGAGGGGCTTCTTCTGGTGCCGGAAGACCGTGGCATCTTCGGCCTGCTGACGGTCGAGGAAAACCTGCGCATCTCCCAGCGCAAAGGCTCGCCTTGGTCGCTCAAGGATATTTATCGCATGTTTCCGCGTCTGGAAGAGCGCAGGCGCAACAACGGCGGCCAGTTATCCGGCGGTGAGCAGCAGATGCTCTCGATTGCCCGCGCGTTGCTCAACCATCCAAGGCTCTTGATGCTGGATGAGCCCGTGGAAGGACTGGCGCCCGTCATCGTCGACGAAATCGTCAATCAGGTTCTTGAGATCAAGCAGAGGGGCATTCCGATACTCATCGTTGAGCAAAATCTGGCCGTATGCGCCAAGATTGCCGACAGGAACTACATTATCGAGCTTGGAAAAATAGCCTATCACGCCGATGCGGTAACTTTTGCCAACGACGACGAAGCCAGGGATCGTTACCTGGGCGTCAAGGCAGACTGACGATGGATGAATCATGCCGGATACAATAAGCATCAATGCCGACAGGCTGCTCGGCACAATTTTCGAAACCGCGCAGTTCGGCGGGCTGCCGAACGGCGGCGTGGCGCGGCTGACGCTCTCCCGTCATGACAAGGAGGTCCGCGACTGGCTGCGCGCGCAGTGCGAGGCGCTGGGGCTCGACGTGGCGGTCGATGCGGTTGGCAACATGTTCGCGACCCGTCCGGGACGGGAAGCCGGCACCCTGCCGATTGCCATGGGAAGCCATCTCGACACGCAGCCCACCGGCGGCAGATACGATGGCATACTCGGCGTGCTCGGCGCTCTCGAAGTGCTGCGGACGCTGGATGAAGCGGGCATCACCACCCATGCCCCGCTGACGCTGGTGAACTGGACTAACGAGGAGGGCTCGCGATTCAGCCCCGCCATGCTTGGCTCCGGCGTCTATGCCGGTGTCTACAGCCCCGATTACGCCTGTTCGCGAACGGACGTGAACGGTGAGACGTTCGGCGCGGCGCTGGACGGCATCGGTTATCGCGGTGACGTGCCGGCGGGCTCCGTTCCGCTCGGCGCATTGTTCGAGCTGCACATCGAGCAAGGCCCCATCCTCGAAGCAGAAAACGCCGTCATCGGTGTCGTGCAGGGGGTGCAGGGCCTGAACTGGTATGAGGTGGAGCTGACGGGGAGGGCCGCGCATACCGGCTCCACGCCCATGAGCATGCGCCGCAACGCCCTGCTCGCTGCGGCCCGGATCATCGAGAGCGTCGATGCCGTTGCCCGCGACCATGCGCCCCATGCTGTTGGCAGCGTCGGTTTCATCGAGGCGCATCCCAACTCCAACAACGTCATCCCGGGTTTCGTCCGGCTGATGGTTGACCTTCGCCACCCGGACGACGCCGTGCTGTCGCAAATGGCGAGCGCCGTGGAGCGGGCAATCGCGGACGCCGCCCATAGCGCCGATGTGACTGCGGAGTTCAGGAAGGTTGCTGAAACGGCAGCCGTTTCTTTCGACGACGAATGCATCGAGGCTGTGCGCGACGCTGCCGCGACGTCGGGTTATGCGAGCCGGGACATTATTTCCGGCGCGGGACACGATTCCGTTCATCTGTCGCGCCTTGTGCCCACCACCATGATCTTCGTGCCGAGCGAGGGCGGATTGAGTCACAACGCGGCGGAATTTACCGCTCCCCACGAATGCGCTGCCGGTGTGCAGGTGCTGCTTGACGCGGTGCTCGCATATGACCGGCGCACGGCGGCCAACCGTGCCGGGAATGCAGGCTGAGAGGAGAACTGCTATGCGCATTGTGATGGCGCGGATCAACCACGAAACGAACACCTTCTCGCCCATACCGACACCGCTATCCGCGTTTACCCCATTGTGGGGCGAGGAGGCCGAAGCGGCGGCGCGGGTTTCGAACACGGCAATCGGCGCGTTTCACGCCTATGCCCGTGCTCAGGGCGCCGAAATTGCCGTGCCGGTCTTTGCCATGGCCAATCCAAGCGGGCCAGTCGCGGACGATGCCTTCGAGGCGCTCGCGGGAGCCGTGCTGGAGGAGGTCGCGAAGGGGTGCGACATCATCCTGCTTGATCTGCATGGTGCGATGGTGACGCAATCGTTCGATGATGGCGAGGGCGAGCTGCTGGCGCGCGTGCGGCGTCTTGCCCCCGGCGTGCCATTGGGCCTTGCGCTCGATCTGCACGCGAACCTGACGGATGACATCGTGAGCAACTGCGATTGCATCGTCGGGTTCAAAACCTACCCGCACATCGACATGTACGAGACGGGCGAGCACGTCACCCGTATTATCGACGGTATGGTTCGCGAGGGTCTTCGCCCGGTTAATGCGTGGTCGCATCCGCCCCAGTTCGCGCATACCCTGAGCATGAACACCACGCAGGACAATGCGATGTCCGCCCTTATCGAGCGGGCGAGAGAGGCGGAAACCGCTGCGGGCGTGCTGGCGGTGTCGGTTTTCGGCGGCTTCTCGCTGGCCGATATTCCGACGGCCGGCGTATCCGTCGCGGTCACGGCCACGCGTGAAGATACTGCGCGCGACGTGGCTGCCGACATCGCGAGGGAGGTATGGCAGCGGCGGGACGAACTGGTCTTTCGCGAGGAACCGCTGGACATTTCCATCGCGCAGGCGCGCCGTGTGGCCGAAGAGGCGGGCGGCGCCGGCCCGGTTCTGCTGCTCGATCATGGCGATAACTGCATGTCGGGCGGCACGTGCGATGTCATGGATGTTCTGGAGGCAGCACTTGGCGCGGGGCTAGACGGGATCGTGTGCGGCCCCATCAACGATGCCGCCGCGGTCGAAGCATGTCAGGCGGCGGGCGAGGGCGCAGAGATCACCCTGAAACTGGGCAACAAGATTGTGGCGGACGGGTTCGCGTCGCTGCCGCCTTTGTCTGTAACGGGTGTCGTCGAGGCCTTGGGCGAGGGGCGCTATACCGTGTCCGGGCCGATCTATACCGGGCAGACGTTTTTCATGGGCCGGGCGGCGGTGTTGCGCACACCGCAGGCGCGCATCCTGATTGTGGAGCAGCCGCACGAGCCTTGGGACGCTGGTGTGTTCCAATGTCTGGGGATAGATCCATTTGCCGCGCGTTTCCTGATATTGAAATCGCGTATGTATTGTCGTCCTGTATTCGAGCCGCGCGCCAGCGCTGTGATCGCTTGTGCCAGCCGGGGCGTGACGAGTTCGGCTTACGAGCTGTTCTCGTTCGAGAAGGTAACCCGTCCGATCTTCCCGCTGGATGAGGGAGCGAACTGGAGTTGAAAGGGCTGACATGGTGGAGCGCAGGCATTCCCGGGCGCGCGTGGGCGGTGCCCGGGTTAAACGCATCAAGCTATCGGATCAGATAGCCGACGATCTGCGCCGCCGTATCGCCCATGACAAGATGATGCCGGGCGACCGCCTGCCGCATGAGCGCGCCCTGACGGAGGAATACGGCTGCGCCAAGAGCACCATGCGCGAGGCGCTGAAGGCGCTTGAGGTGGAAGGCCTGCTAACCATGCAATCCGGCCCCAACGGCGGCCCGGAAGTGCGCACGGTTTCCATTGACAGCGTGATGCAGCAGTTGCGGCAATACCTGCATTTTCAGAAGCTGGATTTCAAGCATGTCTATGAGCTGCGCCGGTCGCTGGAAACGACTCTGGCGGCGAATGTCGTCGGCAAGCTGACGCCGGCGCTTTTTCTCCGTCTGGAAGACAACATCCGCATCTGTGAGGAAGCCAACGCCAGAGGCGACCGCACAGTGGGACGCTCGGCGGAGACGGAGTTTCACGACATCCTCTGCGAAGCCTGTGACAACGTGCTGTTGGTGTTCATGTGCCGCTTCCTCAACAGCCTGCTGCGCGATCTCGTCAGCTATCGCAGCCACAGCCTCAAGGAAAACGAAGCGTTCGGTGACCACAACGTCGCTAGCCACAAGGCGCTGCTGGAGGCTTATCGCGCGCAGGATGACGGGGCAGTTTCACGCATCATGGAGGAGCATATGTGCTGCGCCGAGCATTTCATGCTGCGCCTTGACGCCTCTTTCCATTCCGACCTGCTAAGCCGGGAAACTCCGGGGCCTGAGCGGCTGAAGCGCACGTCCGGTATTCGTATGGATTTCCCCGGCTCTCCGGATTAGAGCGCCGCCATCGGCAAAAGAAAAGACCGCTTCCATGTTTTAACAAAACGCGGAAGCGGGCTTTTTGTGTGCAACTCGTTTTTAGAGCATTTCGGCATTTCGTTGAAACGCAGAAATGCTCTATCTTATTGGTTTTACGCGTTTTCTTCACGCAAAACGGCATCCGCTTTGCTTGAAAACGCTTTAGCCGAGCGTGGGCATGACGAATTCAGTACCGGCGCGGATGCCCGTGGGCCAGCGCGAGGTGATCGTCTTCAGGCGCGTATAGAACCGCACGCCTTCCGGCCCATGCATGTGATGATCGCCGAACAGCGATGCCTTCCAGCCGCCGAAGGAGTGGAATGCCATCGGCACCGGGATCGGCACGTTGATGCCCACCATACCGACCTTGATGCTGTGCGCGAACTCGCGCGCCGCGTCGCCGTCTCGGGTAAAGATCGCCGTGCCGTTGCCGAACTCGTGCTCGTTGATCCACTTCGCCGCCGTGGCATAGCTGTCCGCGCGCGCCACAGCCAGCACCGGTCCGAAGATTTCTTCCTTGTAGATCTTCATATCCGTGGTGACGTTGTCGAACAGCGTGCCGCCGATGAAGTAGCCGTTTTCATAACCCTGAAGCGTAAGCCCGCGCCCGTCGACGACGAGCTTCGCGCCCTCCGCCTCGCCGGCATCGATGTAGCCGCGCACCTTGTCGAGATGCTGCTTCGTGACCAGCGGACCCATTTCCGCTTCCGGATCGGTACCGGGGCCGATCTTGAGCGCGCGCACGCGCGGCTCCAGCTTTTCGATCAAGGCATTGGCCGTCTTTTCGCCCACCGGCACCGCGACGGAAATCGCCATGCAGCGTTCGCCCGCCGAGCCATAGGCCGCGCCCATCAGTGCATCGACGGCCTGATCGAGATCGGCGTCGGGCAGGATGATCATGTGGTTCTTGGCGCCGCCGAGCGCCTGTGCGCGCTTGCCGGTTTTGGCCGCCGTCTCGTAGATATAACGCGCGATCGGCGTGGAGCCGACGAAGCTGATGGCCTGGACGTCAGGATCGTGAAGCAGCGCGTCGACGGCTTCCTTGTCACCCTGCACGACGTTGAAAACGCCGTCCGGCAGACCGGCTTCCGTCAGCCACTTCGCGAGCAGCAGCGAAGCGGACGGATCGCGCTCCGAAGGCTTCAGGATGAACGCATTGCCGCATGCAAGCGCGACAGGGAACATCCACAGCGGCACCATGGCCGGGAAGTTGAACGGCGTAATGCCGGCGACAACGCCAAGCGGCTGGCGCACGGCATGGCTGTCAACGCGCGAGCCGACGTTCTCGGTGATCTCGCCCTTGAGAAGCTGGGGAATGCCGGTGGCGAATTCTACTACCTCAAGGCCGCGCTGTACTTCGCCCTTGGCGTCCGAAAGCACCTTGCCGTGCTCTGCCGTGATGGCGGCGGCCAGCTCTTCCGTGCGCTCCTCAAGAATACGCAGGAAGGCGTTGAGAATGCGCGCCCGGCGCAGCGGCGTTGTATTGGCCCAGCCCTCTGCCGCATTGCGGGCAACCTCGACGGCCGCACGCACCTCGGCGGCGGAGGCAAGCGCCACACGCCCGGATTCCGCGCCGGTGGCGGGGTTGAAAACCGGGGCGGTACGCCCGCTTTCACCAGCAACCTCATGTCCGCCGATGTAGTGATTAATGGTCTTCGTCATGTCGAAATGTTCCCGTCTGGAGTTGTTCAGACCATTTCCGCGTACCCTCGGCACGCGGAAACAGTCCAGTTTTTGAATTTTGGGCGAATGAATATCGATCAGACGTTCTCGTCTGGCCGGAATAGGACTTATTCCGCCCGCTTGATCGCATCGCCGAGCACGGACACGATCTCGCCGATCTGCTCGCGCTCGATGATCAGCGGCGGAGACAGGGCAATGACGTCGCCGGTTACGCGGATGAGCAGGCCCTTCTTGAAGGCATCCACGAACACGTCGTAAGCCCGCGCGCCGACCGCGCCGGGGCGGGACGACAGTTCAATGCCCGCGACCAGCCCGATGGTGCGGATGTCGATCACGTTCGGCGCATCCTTCAGCGTGAAGATCGCGTCCTCCCATTCCTGCGCCAGATCGGCGCCGCGCGTCAGCAGGCCCTCGCTCTCGTAGATGTCGAGCGTGGCAAGTCCCGCAGCCGCGGCGGCGGGGTGACCGGAATAGGTGTAACCGTGGAACAGCTCGATGGCGGCCTCGGGGCCGGTCATCAGTGCATCGTAGACGTCCCGCTTGGCGAACACCGCACCCATGGGAATGGCGCCGTTAGTCAGCCCCTTGGCGGTGGTCACGAGATCCGGAATCACGCCGAAATAATCTGTCGCGAACGGGGTGCCCAAGCGACCGAAGCCGGTGATCACCTCGTCGAAAATCAGCAGGATACCGTGGCGCGTGGCGATATCGCGCAGGCGCTCAAGGTATCCCTTCGGCGGCACCAGCACGCCTGTCGAACCCGCGACCGGCTCCACGATGACGGCGGCGATGGTTTCTGCGCCGTGCAGCGCGACCATCCGCTCCAGATCGTCGGCAAGGTCTGCGCCATGCTCCGGCAGGCCGCGGCTGAAGGCGTTGCGTGCGGGATCGTGCGTGTGGCGCATGTGGTCCGCGCCGGGAAGCAGCGGAAACACGCGGCGGTTGTTCACGAGCCCACCGACCGAGATACCGCCGAAACCGACGCCGTGATAGCCGCGTTCGCGGCCGATGACGCGCGTGCGCGTACCCTGGCCGATGGCGCGCTGGTAGGCGATGGCGATCTTCAGCGCGGTATCGACGGATTCAGAGCCCGACCCGGTATAGAACACGCGGTCGAGTTTCGCCTCCGGGCCGCCAGGCGCAATGGCTGCAAGACGCTCGGCGAACTCGAATGCGACCGGATGACCCATCTGGAATGAAGGTGCGAAATCGAGCGTAGCGAGCTGCCGCTCGACGGCGCTGGTGATCTGCCGGCGGCCATGGCCTGCGTTCACGCACCACAGACCGGCGGTGCCATCCAGAACCTGCCGACCATCATCGGCGGTGTAGTGCATGCCTTCTGCCGAGACGAGCAGACGCGGTGATTTCTTGAACTGCCGGTTGGCCGTGAAGGGCATCCAGTAGTTGTCGAGGGAGGGCATGTTGGCTTTTGCCTGTTTGGTCATGATTTTTCTCCAATCCCCTCTGGTAGGGTGCATGTAGCCTAATCACGTCGGAAAACGCCCAACAAGTCCTTTTCTATCGGCAAATAACATGCTGAAATATATGGACAAGAATAATGGCGTGTTGCGACTGACGCAACGGCAACAACGCCTTTCCGGCGAATTTGGAGGAACCGGCATGATTGACGATCTCGGAGCACGCCTGCGCTACGTGCGCCAGCTCAACAGGCTTTCGCAGAGAGAGCTGGCCCGGCGCGTCGGCGTGACCAATTCCACCATCTCGCTGATTGAATCGAACACCAGCAATCCCTCCGTCGGCGCGCTCAAGCGCATTCTCGACGGTATTCCCATCAGCCTGGCCGATTTCTTCGGTTTGCAGCCGGCGGCCCCGAAGAAAGCGTTCTATCGAGAGGATGAAATGGTGGAGATCGGCAAGGGGCGGATCTCATACCGCCAGGTCGGCGACAACGTTTTCGGCCGCGCGCTACAGATTCTCAAGGAGCGTTATCAGCCCGGCGCCGATACCGGCGTGATCCCGCTCGTTCACGACGGCGAGGAAGGCGGGCTGATTCTCAGTGGGCGGCTTGAGGTGACGGTGGATGGCGAGCGCAAGGTGCTCGGCCCCGGAGACGCCTATTACTTCGAAAGCCGTCGTCCGCATCGTTTTCGCTGCGTCGGCCCCGTTCCGTGCGAGGTCGTCAGCGCCTGCACGCCGCCGACCTTCTAACATGGGCATGATAGCAGGCCGCTTTACTTCCCCTGTGCCGCTCCGGCCTGCTGCTTTGGATACCAGACCGTGAATTTAAAGGCTGCAACGAGGCTCAGTATAATGACGATCGTGCCAAACTGGGGCGGCACCTGGGGTGCGAAAAGCAGCACTGCATCTGCGGCGACCGTGATGGCGAAAGCCAGCGCCCAGACCCACGTGATCACGAGATTAGTCTTCCGGAAGCGCGGCGATTGCCAGTACTGCTCAGGAACCTTTTCACGCGCATATTGAATCGTGAACGGAGTTCCAATCGCGATAGAGACCAGAACGATGGCAAGAAGACCGCTGTCGACCAGAAGCCGCACGGCCATCAGGGGAAGATTGTCCCCGGCGAAGAAGACGTAGAGCGTAAGGGCGCCGAACAGGATGACGCTGCCGACTTCCAATATTTTGGGCGTGCGCCCGGCGATCCGCTCACGCACCACAAGGGCGATGGAGACCGCCGTCGCGAGCAAGAGACCCTCGAACGGCCCTACCAGCCGGTCGAACAGAGCGAAGACGATAAACGGGATGAAGGAAACAAGGATATTCATGCGGGCCTCTTCAGTTGACCGGTCCGCCCGGCCGCTATGGGCGGCGGCGGAGTGACTTTCAGGTGCTCGCAATCCAATTGCCGTGCAGGCCCTGCGGCACGCGTTGGGGCAGGCGGATCACGGCTACGGGTTCTTCTTCAATGTGCGCTGCATCCAGAAGGATGAAGTCGCTGTGTCTGTCCTGCGGGTCGTAGGCGAAGACAGCAAGGTATCCCTGATCTTCCCCGTGCTTGCCCGGAGCCGGGACGAATGCCGCTTCACCGATGATCCGATTGCCGAAATCGTGCTGCCGGAACTCTCCCCGCTCGGTATCGAATTTCAGCATGGTGTTGAACACCGCAGGCGGCTGATCCGGAATGTTGAAGCTGTCGGAGAGGGTCGGCATATAGGCAAAACGCGTGGCGCGGGCTTCAAGCCGGTCGTTCACACGCGGAAACTCGACATCGAACCCGGCAAACTCATCCCGGCTCACCTGCCGCCGCGCGACATCGATCACCATGCGGCGGAAAGTCGTCGCCTTGCTGGACGGGTGCTCGACGTCGAAGCTCTCATGGTGAACATAATCGATGACGATATCGCCGCCACGGTCAAAGCCGTTGGCGAAGTGGAATACGAAGAACGCATCCGTCTCGATCCAGATCTCAGGGCTGCCATCGAGGGGAAGAAGTGCAATCCGCATGCCCAGCGAGGGTTTCCATTGCAGCAGAGAGCGCCCGGCGCGGGCCGCGTCGATGTCAAAAACCGCAGGCCCGGCAACGATAACGATGTAGCGCTCCGTCAGGATGAAGTCATGGATCATCGTCGGTGCCGGCAGGTTCAGCGTCATCGTCCGCCGCAAATGGCCAGTCACGTCGATCTCGTGAATCAGCACCTCGGGAGAGCGCCACGTATAGGCCAGCGAAAACATCGAGCCGGTTTCCGGGTGGTGGCGGTTGTGTGCGCCGAGGCGGATTGGCTTGTCGGTGCCCGCCGTCCATTCCCCGATGGTCTCAAGATCGGCCGTCAGCTCGTAGCACGTCGTGGCTTCGTTAAGCGCCAGAAGGTGGCCAGCATGGCGGATGACATTGATGAAAGCGCCATTCTTCATCGGTCCGGGGTTCTCGCCCGGTTGCAGGATGGCCGGATCAACCGGATGCGGAGCCGTGAAGCTGCCATACACCGCATGCCCCACACGACGCTCGACCTTCAAGCTGTTGGTTTCCACGAAACGGTTGCGGTAGCGCGCGCGGCCGCTGTCAATGGTCACGGCATGGACCATGCCATCGCCATCCATCGGGTAGCAGAAGGAGATCGGCTGGAACAACGGGTTCGGGCCGTTCCGCATGTAAACGCCCGAGAGGTCCCGCGGAATGGCCCCGGCGGTCACGACGAGATCCTCATTGATAATTTCACGGCCGACCGGCTTGAAATTGCCGCTCAGATAGGGATCGGCCGACGTCCACGGAACGTCGCCGGAAGACGTAAACGCTTGGAAAGACGTGAACGCTTGGGAAGACGTGAACGCATGCGCCGTCATGCCCGTGGCATCGCGCCCGGTCGTGGGATCGCCGGTCATGAGGATGTGTCTCCTTGGGGAGCGGAGAGTGAAGCACGCGTTGGTGACGCAGAGTGCCATATTGCACGGTGCGCTTATGTTTACACCGTAAAGATTGATAATATCCCTTTGGCAGGCCTGTCAACGGAAATATGAACGGTGTAAACATCAGGCATGGAATCGGGGTCCAAAAGAGGTCGATCCTACCACCACGGCGACCTTCGCGGCGCGCTTCTCGCGGCGGCGGAGAGAATCGTGGAGGAAAAGGGCGTGCAAGCGTTGACGTTGCGCGCCACGGCGCGTGCCGTGGGCGTTTCTCATACCGCACCTCAGAATCATTTTGGTGACTTGACGGGGCTTCTCAGCGAGCTTGCCGCAGTCGGATACCGGCGCTTCACCGAGGCGCTGACCACTGCCGGCGCCGCTGGCGGCGAGGAGCCGCGAGTCCGGAATCTCGCGGTTGGCAAGGCTTATGTTGCCTTTGCTCTGGCCCATCGCGGCATGTTCGCCCTGATGTTTCGCAGTGAGCGTCTTGATATTCACCGCCCCGCGCTTCGCGACGCCATCGAAGCCTCCCGCGTCGCCCTTCGCCAGACGGCATTGCCCGGGGAAGATCGGGCCTCGCCGCTGAATGCAGCCGCCGCCCGTGCCGCGCGCTGGGGGCTGGTCCATGGCCTCGCGGTGCTTATCAGCGAGGGACGGTTGACGGCTCTGATGCGCACAGTTTCCGACAATATTTCGCCAGACGATTTCATCGAAGCTGCCCTCCGAAACGCCGGCATGAAGGCCCAGCCGGATGGCCCCTGAACATTAAAGGGGCACAGATATACGGTAGGCCGATTTCACGCCTTTTGCGCAGCCTTCTTGATGGCAGCTACGAAGCCCAACAGTTC
>NZ_JACICC010000007.1 GCF_014195635.1 Pseudochelatococcus contaminans
AACCACCCAACATAATAACGCGGGGTGGAGCAGCCCGGTAGCTCGTCAGGCTCATAACCTGAAGGCCGCAGGTTCAAATCCTGCCCCCGCAACCAGTTCGAACCAAAGGCCCCAGCAAACTCAATGAGTTGCTGAGGTCTTGTTTTTTATGACTCATTGCGATCCAGCAAAATCAATCACTTAGCATCGCAGGTTCAAATCAGGTGGCTTGCCCCCCTGCAACCATTATGCGGTGAGGAAAGCCGCTACCGCCAAGTCGGGCCGATCTTATCCGAAAGCTCGAGGCGTTAGCCAAAAAGCCGACGGCCTCGTTTCCGGCCACTCCAATCGGATGGAAGGAACCACGACGTTTCGGAGCAGCCGTAGTGCTAATCGGAGTGCGATGCCGGACGTCTAGTAGGGATTTTCCTGCGGCCCGCTGGCAGAGAGCTGTTTCCGCTCCGCGCCGGCAGCGGACATTGGGCTTGCGCACTATCGCCTTGCAGTTCGTAGGCCTGCGGGGTACTGCATTATCTGCAATTGCGCACCGGCATCGCCACGGCGGGGCGGCCTGGACGATCTATCGGGAGTATCATCGCAGCTGCATGATGGCGCGGGAAGGCGCTCAGATCGCCGACAACGTCCAGGCGTATTGGTACTTCCCGTATTCGGTGCTGGTGACGCCGTTGCGCGTCGTGGCCGGGAAGCTTTCCGGCGGCGTCACTACAGTGACCCTGAGGACCTTCGTCTCGCCCGGCTTCAGGAGCCCGGCATGGACCGCCGCGGCGCCGATGATCGAATCGCTGCTATAGATGTCGGTGCCCCAGAGTTGGCCTTCGGTGACGCCGGTGACGCGGAAGTAGTAGGTCGCGCCGACGCTCTCGCAGAGACCGTGCATGTTGGCCGGTGCGTCGGAGGCGACGCAATTCTGCTCGAGCAGCTTCCTGAGCTGCCGGCGCGAGAGCTTCCCGCGCTGGTCGAAATAGGCGACGAGCTCCTGCACGACCTTCATGACGAGGCTCCCGTTTCGAGCGTGACGACGCGGCCATAAGGCGGCTGGAACGAGGGCGAGGCTTTCGGCAGCGCCCACAGCACCGCATAGGGCGGCGGCTCCTGCGGATAGTCGATCTCGCCGTCGGTGATATCACCGCCGCGGTGATGCGCGCATCCTCGGCAAGCGCGGCCATAGCCGCTGATCCCGTATCCGGCGAGCGCCGAGGGCGAGAGCGTCTCGCCGGAGGTCACCGTGGTGTCGCACTGGATCACCCGGATCTCGTCGACCCCGGCCATGTCGCAGAAATCGGCGATGGCACCAAGCGCCCGCGGCACCTCGTCGCTCATCGAGGCGCTTGTGTCGAGGATCACGCTGAGCCGCCAGGAATGGCGCTTGCGCCCGGGCATCACGACCTCGCCATGGCCGGCGCCGCGGCGCGAGGCGCGCTGGTAGGTCCGCTCGCCGGGCGCCGCGCCTTCGAGCCAGGCTTGCAGCGCGATCTGCCAGGGCGTGCGCGAGAGGCCGCGATCGGGCCGGACATGGCGCTGCTGCGAGCCGCTGCCGGTGCCCTGCCCCCTGAGCGCGCCCATCGCCTTGGCGAGGATCATGCCCTTCGCCGCAAGGTCCCGGATCGCGCGCTCGCGCGCGGCGTCGAGTGCATCGCCCGTGCTGCCGGCGGGCGCCTGCCGCGCCGCGCCCAGCACCTGCTCGACCGTGACGGGCCCTCCCAGACCTGGGTTCGGGTCTGCATGGAGGTGCCGTTGCGGCGCATCTCGAGGACGATCTCCTCGGCCGATTTCAGCCGGGCGCCTTGCATGTCGAGCCCGCCGGCCGGGATTGCGGTCAGTCCCAGTGCATGGCGCAGCATGTCGTTGATGATGTAGTCATGGGCGTAGTTGAATTCGAGCGTCGCGCTGCTGCGCGCCCGGTCATGGGTGCGCAGCGCCAGATGCAGCAGCTCGTGGGCGAGGACGAAGACGAGGTCCTCGGTCGAGAGCCGGGCGCTGAAGGCCGGATTGGCCGGCAGCCGGCCGGAGGCGAAGACACCCATGGTCGACACGCGCTCGTCGATCTCGAGCCGGACCGCGGCGGCGAGTCCGCTAAGATGCGGGAACGGGGCCGTGACGAGCCTCAGTCCGTTCAGGATCCGCGCCCGGATCTCCCTGTGATCGGAGCGGGTTCCGGGCGCCGTGCTCATGCAGCCGCGACCTTGCGCAGGAGCGCCAGCATCGCCGGCTCGGCCCCGAGCGCGCCCCAGATCCCGACCATGTCGGTGAGGACGAGAAGCTGGTGCTCATGCGAGAGCGCGCGCAGGAAACGGTTGACGGCCTGCGGCT
Organism: Pseudochelatococcus contaminans; assembly: GCF_014195635.1. GTDB lineage: Bacteria > Pseudomonadota > Alphaproteobacteria > Rhizobiales > Beijerinckiaceae > Pseudochelatococcus > Pseudochelatococcus contaminans. The sequence goes on from NZ_JACICC010000007.1 coordinate 2,311, forward strand.
TCAGGCCCGCCGCCTTGCCGTCGCGGACATGCTGGCGGATGCAGTCGAGCACGAACTAGCGGGCGGAATCGCCCTTGGGCAGCAGTTCGGGCCGCCGCAGATAGTCGTCGAGCGGGTGCAGGGCGCCGATCGCATCCTCGGCCAGCGCGCAGAACACGACCACATCCTCGGGCGAGAGCCGGCCGAAGGCGAGCGCCCGGCGGTTCTCGTTGGTAAGCAGGCCCGAGCGCTGGGCGAGATCGAGCGCGCGCGAAAGCAACGCCCGGGCGCGCGGCGTCGAGAACGGTACCGGATCGGCCGGGACCGGCCGCATCAGCGCATCGGGAATGGTCGAGACGAAGCTGCGGATCTCAGGCCGGATCCCTGCGCGCTCAGCCCAGGCGAGCCATTCGCCGGCATCGACCCGCAATTGCAGGATGGTGACGCGGTTGACCAGCGCCGAGCTCATCGCCCGGATAGCGCCCGGTCCTGGAGCCGGTTGCCGGCGGCGACGACCCAAGTGCCCTTCGGCAGGGCATGCTCGCCGAGGCGCCGCTCCAGCAGCAGCGAATAGAACGCCTTCTGCACGTCGGGCGCGCAGGCCGGCAATTCGTCGAGGAAGAGGCAGAAGGGCTCCGGCCTCTCCGGCAGGAGCACGCGCGGCGGGCAGAAGACCGAGCGCTCGCCGACGATGCGCGGAATGCCGCTGACATCCTCAGGCGCGATCTGGGTGCCGAGCAGCGAGCGGCAGGGCAGCCCGGCCTCGCGCGCCGCCTCGTAGACCAGCTCGGACTTGCCGAGGCCGGGCGGAGAGAGCAGCAGGAAGCTCTGCTCATGCGCCATGCACCGGATGAGCTGCTTGGCCTGCCGCAGCGTGACGATCTCGTCGAACGCCGAACCAACCCCTTCCATCGACCTCTCTCCCCGAGATGCAACAGCGCATGCCGTCGCGGGATCGATGTAAGATCGACGGGGAAAACCGCGCCAGACCCGGCGGGAATCATTATTTTTTCGTCATGAGCCGCCTGTTCCGGCGCGGTTCAGAAACGAGCTGCCAGAAGACAGGAAGTTGCAGGGCGTAGGCTCTCGTCTTCGCAGAAAATTGCGTCGGCGACAGGTGGCGTCAGACGAAAGTCTATGGCCAGATCAGCGCGATCAGCCTGATGAAGAAGACCAGCACGAAGGCGACGACCACCGTGGCCACGATCCTGTGCTCTCAATTTAATCGCGGAACTTGGTGTTCGGGACATGACGGGAGGGGCGCTATCGCTCGATCCAAGCCCAACAATCGCTGACACTCGGTCGAGGGGCCGGATTAATGGCCGAGCTGCCCGAAGCCGCACGTTCAGATCTACAGAACTCCACCTCCGCGCAGCGCCAGAGCCGGACTTTAAGGCCCTACCGCAAAGCGGACTTTCAGAGCCCAACGGTCTGACGCGCCGCTGCGCGACGGCATGATTAGACGCTCGCGAAATCGGCCCGAAACGACGCCACGGAGAGCCGGCAGCAGAGCCTTCTCCATCTCTCGTATAGGTCGATGCATAGACCCTAGGCGTCTAGATTTTCGCAGTCATAACAATGAGCGGCACACGAAATAGCTGCCAGACCGCCTGGGGGATTAATGAGCTTGTTCGAGGACTGGAAGGGGAGGCTCACGCTGCCGCCCCTACATGGACTTCGGGTAAAGATCGGCCGCAATGCCGTCCGGCAGCTCGTGTTCCGCGGGGCCACAACTCGCGCTCGCATCTTCCTTAACGACACGCCGGGTCACGATCTAATCAAGACAGAACTTAAACCGCCTTACGGCCAGCTTCATATCCGCCGCAAAGGCGCTAAGCGCCGCATGATGGATCTGCCGGCGCTAACGGCCAATCTAGCACGTGATGAAGCCCTTCCCGAGACACTGACCTTGCAATGGGATGTGGTCGAACCGCTCACCCAGCGCGTCGACACGCCGGAGAAGCTTCTGGCTACTTGGGAGAACCAATTCAGTTTTCGCTTAGAAGGTCAGAGTGACGAGCCAGGGCTACGTCTTCCGCAGATCGGCGCCCTCCATGCCATCGCAGCGCACTTCGCGGTGGGTGACAAGTACGAGCCAGCGACGGTCGTCCTGCCAACGGGCACCGGCAAGACCGAAACCATGCTTGCCGCCCAAGTCTACCTGCGTCCCGCACGCACACTCGTGCTGGTGTCGGGCGTGCCCCTTCGTGATCAGATCGAGGAGAAGTTCGCAACCCTCGGCTACCTGCCCGCGGCGCAGGCGATTCCAGGCGAATTATCGGGACCGAGAGTGGCGCTCATCTCGGGCGGCATCCGCAGCGTCGACGAGGCCGAAGAGCTTCTGAAAAATGCGAACATCATCATCGCGCTGCCGAATTCACTGGAGGCGTCCGACGCCGACGCCGTTGCGGAGCTCACCTCCGGATGCTCGCATCTCTTCGTCGATGAGGCGCACCACATCACCGCTCGGACCTGGCGTTCGGTCCGCGATCGATTCAGCGGCGGGAAAGTCATCCAGTTCACTGCGACGCCGTTCCGCCGGTACGACCAGCGCGTAGATGGCAAGATCATCTTCAACTACAAACTCGGGGACGCCCAGCGCGCCGGCTATTACATGAAGATCAACCTCAGGACGGTCGAGGAGTATGGCGACCAGGAGGCGCGCGACGAGGTCGTCGCGCGCGCGGCTGTCGAGGCCCTGCGTCGGGACGTCAATGAGCGGAAGCTCGACCACATCTTGATGGCGCGCACCGAAACGCAGGCGCGCGCCGACGCTCTCGCCGAGATTTACGAACGGCTCGGCCCCGAATTCGTGCCGGTGACGGTTTATTCCGACCGGCCGGACAGCCAGAACCGCGCGGCGTTGGCGGCGCTCCGCGACCGCAAGAGTACGGGCTCGCGCATCGTCATTTGCGTCAACATGCTCGGGGAAGGTTTCGACTTCGCGCAGCTTAAGCTCGCGGCGCTACATGATACGCACAAGTCTCTCGCCATCACGCTCCAATTCATCGGCCGCTTCACGCGCAAAGGCCCTGAGGACGTAGGTGAAGCGACCGTGGTCACGAATATCGCTGACCCTGAGGCCGAGAAGAAGCTCGCCACGCTATACGCCGAGGGCGCGGATTGGGGCCTACTGATCCGCCGTCTTAGCGAGGAGCGCATTGACGACGAGCTCCGGCTGCAGAACGTCATCGAACAACTAAAGCAGAACGGCACGCTCGCTGCGGAGCTCTCGCTCTGGAATCTCCGCCCGGCTATCTCGACCCAGTTCTATAGGACGAAGTGCAAAAACTGGACGCCGCTCGAATACGCCGGCGTCCTGCCGGCCGGTGCCGAGACTTGGTATGCTCTCGACGACAAGGACAAACTCCTGGTGGCGGTTGTCGCACAGACCGAAGAGGTCAATTGGGGCGATTACCAGAACGTCGTGAACACCCTCTACGACTTCGTCATCGTCCGTTGGGACGAGGCTGAAGACGTGCTGTCCATCTACGCCGGCGACTACGACCGGATGCGCACCGAGCGAATGGCGAAGGCGGTCGCTGGCGATGGCGTCGAGCTTTTCAGCGGCGACGCCATCTTCAACATTCTGAACGGCGTGGAGCTGCCGCTCGTGAAGAATCTCGGTTCACGCCGCGTTGGCGCGATCAGCTTCACGACCTACTTCGGGACGAACGTCACCGAAGGCCTGGGGCACATCGACAAGTCCGAAGCCGAGCTCAACAATATTGCCTGTGTCGGGTACGACGATGGCGACCGCGTCCTTTGGGGCGGTGCCAAACGTCGGGGCAAGGTGTGGCAGCAGCGCAAGTCGGGTTCGGTCGCTGATTGGGTGGCCTGGACGAAGTCGACTTGGGACAAGGTCACGTCCGACGACGACGTGAAGAACATCATCAAAGGCTTCCTTAAGCCTATCAAGCTGACGGCTCCCCACGCGTCCCATGCTATTTCTGCCGAATGGGGCGAGCAGGCACAGCAGAACCAAAGCGAAAGGCAATCCATCTTCTTCGGCGGGACCGAGAAGCTGCTTTACGAGGTCGATGTCGGCATCGACTCGATCGAGGCTGGCGGCACGATCAACATCAGCTTCGGAGCCGAGGATGCGCAGACAATCTATCAGCTCAAAATTTCGGAGAGCCTTCCCGGTGGGTACGCCTATGAGCGCAAATCCGGTCCTGCCGTTATGTTCAAGCGCGTGACCAGAGAAGCTGAACCGCTGGAAGTCTACCTCCAGCGCGATCCGGTCGTTATCCGCTACGCGGACGGCACGCACTCGTACAATTGCTATCACATCCCGACGAACCTTGAGGCGGGTGCCTATCCCAAGGACCAGTTGGAGGCCTGGGACTTCAAGGGCGTGCCGCTCAACAAGGAGTTGATTGGCAAGGCCGGTGACACGGCGACCATCCAGTACCGCGCCTTCCAGCATGTGCGTGACGAGTACGACCTGGTTTTCAACGATGACGGTATGGCTGAGGCCGGCGACCTCGTGTGCCTGAAGGACGTCGATGAGAACACCATCAAGTTAACGCTGGTCCACTGCAAAGGTGCCATCGGCGGCCGCATCTCCGCCCTCATTGATAACTTCTACTTCCTCTGCGGCCAGGCTCAGAAGTGCATCACTAAAAAGCACCGGGGAATCGAACGCCTCGTCAGGGATCTCAAGCGGCGCGAGGCGCAATGGACGGTGACAGAGCACACCCGTTTCCTCAAGGGCTGGCAGCGCGAACTCTCGTATTTCAAGGAGAAGGCTCGCAAATCGCGCGTCGAGTTCGAGGTCATCCTCGTGCAGCCAGGCGCCCACGCCGATACCGTGACTGTTCCCATTCTCCAGCTGCCGGCGACGACGGAACTCTTCTTGAAGAAGACCACGGACGCCAAATTCCGGGTCGTCCTAAATGCGGCTAGGGCCGAGTAATGGGGCGACAGGCCCCTGGTTCCAGTAGCCGCCATTGAGCTCCTGCCCGAGAGCGAACGTCCAATCAGGGCTTCATGATGGCTGCGCAGTCAGCTAAATTCCGAGCGCAGTTCCCGGGCTCGGCGCCGCCGCACCCGTGCGGATCAACCCGCTTAGCAGTGCCTCATGTTGTCGAAATGGCTGGCTCTCCGACCATCTTGCGTGCATCGAATTTCATCGTCCCCCAACGACCTCGGCTATCTGCCCTTCGCCCGATCCGGCGGACAACTGCTCCCACACTTCGTCAGCCGGCCCCGCGATTTGCATCTATGACCTAGCTTTGACCCCCTGTCACCGAGCCCTGAACCCCATCCGTTGAACGTTGCTGATCACGCATGCCTAGGCTCTTTCTGGACCTTGAAGCGCAGAGGCGTGAGGCGCGCCGCGTTTACATTGCGGCAAGAATGTTCAAGATGGACATCAAGAAAATCAAGCAATTCTTCAGCGATCTCTACGACTCGTGCTTGGGCGGGAACCGAGCGGTGATGATAAGCTTCGTTTCGAGCTAATCGAACTCGTTTGAATAGTTCTCCGAATTCTGTTTTAGTTAGGCGACCATGTGGCCGGTACATATGCCCGGAGTGAAAGGAGTCGATCATGTCGCCCCAGTGCTGCTCAATTAAACTGCCTACAGTTGCCATGGTTCCTGAAGAAATTACATCGTAGCCAGTATTCGGCGAAGGAGCACCTGCATCGCGAACGCTGCATAAAACGCGGCTAACGGTGCGCAGGGTGCTTCTCGCGACCGGTTGACCGTTAAGGGTCCGCAACAGCAGAGGATCAGACGAATTGCGAACCGCTCGATCGATAGGCCGCCACCAATCATCAGCACCGTAGATCGCTGCTAGGCGGCCGGCGACGAATGCTCGAAAGCTCGATTCAAAGACAAAGAATATGGGAAATAATCTCGAAATTTCTGCAAGCTTTCGTGCGTAAACTGCAAAAACTACCGATCTGAGATCAAGGCCTGTCTGGCCGCGAATTCCGGACCCTCTGATTTCCCGAAGAGAATCATAAATTAACTCTAAGCTCGATCTCGACAGATCCGCCTCAAATAGTTCGATCTGCGCCCTCGTCGGTTGAACGCCAAGCCCGTAGGCAAACAAGGCAGTTAGGTTTTGCCGATCGGGTATCGTCAATTTGCGTCTCCATGTTGGAGGTTGACAGAAAACTCGGCCAGCCCCAAAATTCCGGCACCTCGTCGGTGATGCCCCTTTCTGGGGCTGTGCTGCGCAGAGCAGACGCCGATGGGGTTCACTGCTTAGAGCGCGTGCGTACTGACCGTGAGGGCTTTGGAGGCTTCAGCACGAACCGCGCCACCATCGATTTGAACTCGTTTTCGACAAATGTCGGATCCGTGATTTTGACGCCGCGCTCTCGGCGCAGCGGGCGGTTCGGATCCCCCCTGAACGAAAGCCAGTTGAAGCTGGTAAGAACTGCAAAGTCCATGTCCTTAATGAGCACCTTCTCGTGGGTGTCGCCAATCCGCAAGAGTTGAAAATTCGGGTACCTGGTCGCGAGTTCTGCAAGACTTGGGGGGACTGTCTTTACGCTCTTGCTGTCATCGTCAAAACCATAGCCCAGATAGAAGGTCACTGGGACCTTCAGCATCGCCTCAATTGCGTTAAGCATTGGCGCATCGATAACCTGGGTCGTGATCCAAGGGCAGATGATTATCAGTGTTTCGCGAGCCGTTGCTATTGCTTCGCGCAAAAGGGGAGCGTGATCGAGCGGGCCGAGTACCGTCAAGGTGTCGGCCGGCGGTTCGGACAAGATCGTGCCAGGCAGCGAAAGACGGCGGCGGCCTGATTGAGGCTGCTCGGGCGTCGAGCGTCGTTCCAATTTGGCGACTCGTCTTGCGAACGAATTGGCGCCGAGGAGTTCGCTCTTCGAGAGCTCCGCGAGCAACCGAGTTTTCTTCGGTCCTTCTGCCAGTGCGAAAGCTTGGGTGTGCTCGTCCAGCAGCTTGGTTTGGTCTGCAAACAGCAGCTCGATCTCGTCGCCGCCCTTTGATCGGTAGACCAAAGCCGTGGCCGGCAAATGAAGGCGAAGCCGCCGATCAATCGACTTGATTGATAATAAGTCGCGACGAGGCTCGCTCGTGCGTTCGCTTCTAAACAGACGCGCCGCTGCGGTCACATCGATGTCTTCAACCTCGATGCGCATTGCCGGAAGCGCAGGAATTTCCTTCAAGCCCAAATCTGCAGCTCGCCGACCCGCAAGAAGCTGCGTCGTGGGAGGGGCGATCGGCTTACGCGTCAGCCCATCGAAATAGATGGGCAGCGTTTGCTGCTCAGGGAGAATCTGCTCAAGAGACTCAACGGTCCGCTTGCCTCGACGGGTCAGAGCAAAGCATAGCTCGTCACTTTGAGGCCGCGGTAAAAGAGTTAACTCCTCAGCGGCATGGAGCGAACGCAATACCTCCTCGACCATGCGGGCCGGAATGCCGAGGCAAGCCGAAATCTGGCTTGGAGTGTCAAGCTCCAAGCGCACGCAACGCAGCACGAACTCGTAGATTGGCGGGAGCGGCGTGTGCAGCAACAGAGATGCCACGATATAGACTTTATAGACAGGCAGCCCCACCTCGGCGAAATCAAGCAGATCAAAGCCCGGCCTGTCCGCGTGATACCGAGCAGTTTCTTCTGGAGTCATTCTCGAATCTCGACCGTAGTACAATCTGGATTATTATTAATTCGATTAATTACTTTTCTGAACGGATTATCCCCCTTAATTTCTCTACAGAACTTCTGATCGCCAACGATCAACAGCCCATCGCGCCCGCGAGAAAGCGCTACATTCAGGCGCGGAAATTCTGACAGGAATCCTAAATTGCCGTCAGGATTTGATCGAGTGACGGAGTAGACTGCCAGGTCAGCTTGCCGTCCCTGGAACGCATCGACAGTGTTGAGAATAATCTCGATATGAGACCATTTTGGCGAGCGAGGATTAAGGGTGCGCTCCAAGAGGCTCCTTTGACCCGCATAGCCTGTTAACACCGCCACTTTCAGACGCGGTTTGTCCGCTCGTTTCTTATCCCGACTGACCCTGCGGTTTATTTCCTTTAAGCGGTCCCGAATGATCTCGCACTCAAGGCGGTTTGAGACTGCATCGTCGCTTTCATCTTCCGAGCGTCGCGGGTGGCGCGATGTGTCGAGCCAAGTGACGGGCCGCGGCAGATTGGGCTCGAAATTGTACCCTCTATCGCTTCGCGCGCATTCTAACGCCTGATCTTCGTAGAAGCAGCTTTCGATGAGGTCGTTGATCGGCTGGATCATGCGGTGCTGAATGCTCAGATTCCACACGCATGCTTGCGGGAGACGGCGTTCCATGTAGGTGAACAGAGATTCTGCAACCTCCTCGCGTCGGAGATCATAGCGATCCAATAGTTCCCTGGACCTCAGAGCCTCGTCCTGGAACGGGGGCAACTGCTTGCTATCGCCGACGAGTAGCCAGCGCTTGGCGCGGGCTAACGGCACAAGGACTTCGGTTGGCGTTGCCTTCGAAGCTTCGTCAACGATGCAGAGGTCGTAATCGCTGGCCGCACGCGGACCAGCGATGCCGACGCAGGTCCCCGCTACGACGTCCGCCATTGAAAGAAACGGCCCTTCGAAGTGGTCCTGCCTACCAAAACGCGCCGTCCAGTCAGCACCTAGTGCAATCAGGTCCTTGAGTCGACGCGCCTCCTCCGAGTCCCCAAGGTAGTCGGCTATGAAGCCCTCTAGCTCCCTGCCTTCCATAAGCGCGAGCTCTTCGCACTCGCCGCCTAAAGCGGTCAATTGGCTCTTTATACTGTTCTGCTCGTCGCGAGCACTTCTACGGGCTTCCTGAAGGCGCGAGAGATCGAGTCTCCTTTGGTTAGCGCTGCCGGCGATGTCGAGATCAACGAGCGCATCAGCTACGTCTGCTTCAGGCTGCCCATCGCGCTTGAGGCTTGCTTCTAGCGCCGCCACGTCGATCGAAATTTTTCTCAGTAGCAACTGGGACGCGTGAAGCTGCTCCAGCGAGACCCCGATGACAACGTTGCGGTGATCGATACCCAGGCTGTGGGCCTGCGCGCGGGCGAACTCGTCGACCCGTGCTTTCACTTCCGAGGTCCATACTTCGAGTCGGCGCCCGAGCCGAAACTCCCCGACGGACGCTGCAATCCGCTCGTCACTGGTTCCAAGCCGCACGACCTCCAAAGAACGCGGAGCGACAGACCGCAGTTCGGCGAGGCGCTCGATGGCGTTATCGACGGCCACGTTAGTCTGGGAGGTCATGAGGATACGCGCGTCCGGTTTGCGCGCGATCGTCTGGAGAATGAGTTCGGCGATAAAGGTTGTTTTCCCCGTTCCCGGGGGGCCGCGCAGCAGCATCACTTCGGACGTTCCGAGCGCTGCCTGTACGGCCGCTCTTTTGTCCCCATCCAGCAGCTTATCGGGGTCGGCTCTATCGTGAAAGAAAAACGGGACCTCAACAGGTTCCGGGACAGTAGCTGAGCCGGGATCGATCAAAATGTCAGCCAAACGTACAGGGTTCACGGCTCTTTGTTGAAACGCATCGAGCGCCCGCTGCTGCCTTCGCAGCGACTCGCTTGTTGCGCCAACGCTGAACACGATCTCGCCGACGCGCCGCAGCCGTTCCGTGTCGCCAGCGCTGACGAGGAATGTCGCTCGGCGATCATCGATGGTTTCGAGGTGTCCCGTCAGCAACGAGCCGTCGTCAAGCCGAACCTGCCGCGGTTCCTCCAGCACATTTGGCGGAACTGGCCCGACATGGTGAAAAATGACGCGCCGTCCACTCCCATCGACGGCGTAGTCATTATACCGGATAGGCCGCTCCCGGGCCGCTTCAACATCCTGTTTGGCCTGCAAAATGCGAGTCCACGCGTCGAACAGTCGCCTGCCGGCATCCGCTCCAGCGTTGTCCTCAAGTTCTGCAATGTGGTTTCGGATCAGCAACTGGAGATCGGCAATTCCCTGCCGATCCGCCCGCTGCCCTAGCGAAGCGAAACGAAAAGATATTGGCAACACCAGCGCCGTCTCACGTTGCCGCTCCATCAAGCCATGGGGAAGTTGACGCGCGCCAAGGAGCACGAGGCGATCTTGGCCCCTCGCCTCCACCTTCGCATGATAGCTATTGCTCAGTCCAAGCAGCAGAAGGTTGGTCGAAGGATCGATCGACCCGGTCTGACTGTCCAAGCTCGGCATGAGCTTGAGCCCGCAAATGGTGCTCAGATCTTCAAGAACAGCCTCTTCAACCGCCGACCGTTCGGCGAGACCGAATGTGCGCGCAATCGAATCGAATTTGGTGGCCGCTAGCTCCAACTGGCAGGTTAGGAGAGCTTTTGCTGGCTTGCGGGCCGACCGGCGAGGAGTGAGCATGCGGAGCAATTCTTCCGCTGTCGCCGGTCTCTCATCGGGGTCGTCTGCCAAAGCGGCCAGAATTGCTTGACGAATCTCTGGCTCGAACATGTCTGAGGTGGATGCAAAAGCACCGACTTCCTCGTAGGTCGTAAGCGGCATCGGTGAAGCACACCACAAGAACGTGGTCGCCAATGCAAAGACGTCTCGGGTGAAGCTCCCCGAACCGTCGTCTACTTCTTTCGGAGTAAAGGGCGGACTGACAAACTGGCGAACAGTTTGCTCGGAGCGCAGGAACCGTCGTAGCTTAGAGATGCCGAAATCAGCAATTTTTGGAACGCCCGCTCCATCGAAAAGGATGTTGCGTGGAGCGATATCTCGATGAACAATATTCTTAGCGTGAGCTGCCGCCGTTGCCTCCGACAGCGGACGCCCGATCTCATCCCAATAGTCCGGCCAATAGAACGAGTTCGTCTTCGATTTCCAGGCCACCAGATCCGAAGCCATCCACTCCAAAACGATGTATTTCTCAGAGGCGGCCGTGACGCCGGACCCGAGCATCCGCACAATGTTGGGGTGCAGCAACTCGCCCAACGCCAGCGTTTCACGTCGAAACGCCTCGTCAATAAAGGTCGATGGCTGAACGGACGTATCCAGCAGCTTAATCGCAACCTTACTGCCGTCTCGCACGTCAACCGCTGGAAAAACCAGCGCTGTGCTCCCCTTGGCCGGCGGCTGTTGAAGGACGACGTAGCCGTCGACGGCAGGCATCAAGTCAGGCCTCTCATACTCGTGCTTCAACCGCCAGTAGCGGGCGCTTGAATTGTCGCAAAACAACCCGCGATTTGTACCCTGAGAACGTGATTCGCTTCAACGAAGAACCTCAACGCCTGGTTGAAAATTGCCGATGCGACCCATGCCTAGGAGCTTGGCGGGCATCAGCCACGGCCTCTGCGTAAACTGGTCATATCTGGCAGTAGAGGCTATGGCTGGACAAAGCCGGATCGGCACCAGCCTTGGGGCCTCGTGGATGATCATCAGGGAGTATGCAGCCTGCACCGAGTGCGAATCGCCGCATATGCTGCGCATCGGCATCGGACATGAGCCCGTCGAAGCTCACCAGTTTTCCTGCACGGGCTGCGGCCTTGAGATGGGCATCCGCCTTGAGACGGGCGTTGGCATGACCTTCGGGCCAAACGCCAAGAAAATCGAGTCGGACGACTCTGCCGCAGTCGTGAACCTCCATCCGTCATTCGTCTTCGCGAAGGAAGAGCTCGGAAGCGCTGACGCCTTTCCGAGCATAGATTTCGGGAGGGACATGATCCGGGCCCTCAAAGATGCGCGGGAAAAGGCCGGACTCCCTCACGATCTGCCCAAGCTCGCGGCCGACCAAATGCGCCCCGCGCCCATCACCGAGGAATGGGAGCATCTTCGCGCGGCATGGTCGTTAAGTCGAAACGAAAAGTACGATCTTGCCGGCAAGCGCCTCGCCGGATTCATCCCCAACGCTGGCTATCTCGAACCACCTGAGACGCTGGAGGATTGGGTATTCCAATTCGCCGGAATTCTGACACAGCCGCATTTTGAGCAACTCTTCGAGCGGCTCTTCCAGCCGCTGAAAATCGCCAAGGGCAAAGACGACTTCGGGCGCTTCGTTGCGCACTACGGAAAACTGATGAGCGCCGCGCACGCTCGGCGCTACTTCGAGGCATGCAAGGCCTATCTGAACGCGTTTACGGAATTCTCGCGGGTTCACCACCTCGTGACGACGAACATCCAAATCGGCGAAAACCACGCTGCAGCGTCGACCAACTTCGACGCGACCCGCATGATTTATGGCAACCTCTTCGAGGCCTTCGGCGACAACGTTGAAGTACTGGTGGCACTCAACAACCTGATCGAGGACCGGCCGTTCGATCAGCTTCGCAACATCACCTTGGCCGCGTACCAACACAGCGACAAAGCCGGGCGCTGCAAGGCGATTGCCGAAAACGCGGATATGGCGGCCGTCTGCATCGAGTTCGATAACCAGATGCGGAACGCCTCGCACCATGGGGGCATGGCTTTCGACCGAGCGACGGGCACCATCGAATATCGTTCCGGCAAAGGCGGCCAGGGCGACGTCCGGACGATGAGCTACGCGGTCTATCTCGCGCGCTCATCGCAGCTTTTCATTCAGCTCATGCTTCTGTTCCGACTGGAGATCCTGTTGGCGCGCGAATTTGGGGCTCGGCTGCCTCTCTGAGAGCTCGCGACCTGAGCGTTTGCCCTGAAGCGGATGTTCCAGACGTCGGGAAAGGGCCAACTTTCGACATTCGGCATCCAGCAAAGCGCGACCGGGAACACTGCTTCAAGCAATGAGGCGATGCCGCTACGCCGCCTCCCAAACGCGATTGAGGATTTGCGCGGCAAGCGCTGCCTTATCCTGCGGCAGGAAGCGACCATAGTGCTTGGCCACCATATCGGGCGTGTCTTGGATCGCGTAGCTCGCCTGCTCATAGGAGCCGGTCTGCTTCAGAATATGAGTGGCGAGCACGTCGCGGACATTGTGCGGCCCGTGCGGCAGAAGACCCTTGATGGCGCCGCGCCCCGTATAGGGGTTGTGGATGCCGTACCGCTGGATGGCGAGACGCCAAGCTTCATAGAAGGTGTTCTGGCAATAGGCCGCGTCCTTGCTGGTGAGCTTCACCGTCTTCACGAACAGCGTTCCAGGATCGGCGGCGTTCTTGAGCAGCGTTCTCCGGTGCCGGTCGATATAGGCATCGAGATAGTGGTAGAGCCCACCGAGATCCGGCAGGATCAGCCGGAATGGCTTGCTGCTGAAGAAGGATGAGTTGGCATTCTTGAACGCAACCGCGGGATGAATACCTCCCAGCCGTGGTCACGCTCGCTCCAGCGCAGTTCGCCGCGCTTCAGTTCCGTGAGGCGACGTTCCGAGCTCGGAATGTGTCCGCGAGGACAAACGAGAAGCTGGCGCAGATTCTTCTGGCGTAGCCCGAGATGCAGGCCGAGCCGGAGCATCAGGAACGCCCTCACGGTCTCGGCGGCAGCGCGCGAATAGCGCTTCTCGTCCGGCATGAGACGGATGATCTCCTCGGTGATCTTCCGGTACTCGCCCACGGGGCTGTCGGCCTCCAGCACCACCATGATCGGCTCGAACGGATCGCGGTGGATCCGGGCCACGCGCTGCACCTCGCGTGCACGGGAACGGCCATGCTTGTGCATCTGCTCGCAAGCGTCGGGCCAGTTGGCTCGGACAGTGGCGATGTCGCGCTCGGTGACAAGATTAGGGATCGGCCTGATCCGCTCGGCGAACTGCGGATTTTGGCGCAACCAGCCCGTATCCACGCGGGTCAGAGTGACGGCGACACGTAGCATGTCGACTTCCCAAGCCGTGTAGAAACCGCGCCGGCGTTCACGCCACTGGATGTACCAATCCCAGACGACCGGGAAGACCAGAAGGCCGAAGGTCAGGCATTCCAATGGAACGCCGAAGCCATGAACGGCCCCGCTCGGCGCCGCCGCCAGGGCGCCGAACATCAGGCCCAGATGCTCGATCCTCTGCGAGGCGGTTTCCTCGCCCCATACGCCGTTGCGTTGATAGCCGAACGCGGTCAGCGTCGAGGTCTTGAAGCGAACGAGATCGGCCATCTCTTGCGCAAGCTGAGGCGGTGTATCGACGGCGGCCGCCGCTAGGTCAGGATCGGGCAAGGCACTATCGTCATCGCGGCAAGGGCGGTAGAGACCGCGCGGACGCACGGGTTCGCAGAGCAGGCCAGGAAAGCGGATCGAATAACGCTGCTTCATCGCCGCCGCTTGAAAGCGGCGATATTCGGTGGAGCCCGAGATGACCGCCTTCCGCACCCATTCGAGGATCTCCTCGCGCTCCCGTAGCGTACGGCGGTCGAAATCCGCCGGCAGATGCCAGGCGAGCCGCCGCCGCTCGGCGCGGCTGACGCCGGAAATCATTCCCATCGAGGTGCAGCGATTCGTGAGGGGAAGCTTCGCCTGAAAATAGCCCACCGTGAGCCGATAGCGTTTCGCGATGTGATCGAGCACCTCCAGGCTATGCGCCGCTCGAGGCACCTTGAGACCACGCCTCCACATCCGGATCGTGGTCGCGTCCACATGACTCGTGACAGATGCAAGGGCCTTAGCCAGGTGTTTCGAACTGTCGCCATGCCGACGCATATGAAGATCGAGCGCATCAGCGAAGGACACGGGATCGGTCCACGGCTTGCCGTCATCTTCGGGAAACGCGACAATCGGTTTGGCGCGAGGGCCGCGCCTGCGCGGCGGCGGAGCAGGCTTTTCATCCACGAGAGCCGGCGCCGTACTGGAAACAATGTTGGGCGTCCGACGCGTCGCGACACGCTTCGGCTTTATCCGGGCCGAGCCACCTTGCCGGGCAACCTCTCGGCTGAGCGCATCTAGGCCAGGTTCAAGAACCCCAGTTGCCCGCTTCAGGCCAGCATGATCGATCCCACAGGTGCCAGCGATTGTGATCCAGTCATAGTCGCCTCCAGCCTTTGGTGGTGGGATGTGCGCGGCCAAGAGGCCGAGCAGATAGGTCTGAAAACGGTCGGTGTCGCGGGGCGACAGGACGGTAGTGGCGCGCTGCTGGCAGAACTTCACCGGCATGCGCGAGAAACTCGAACGAGGCATATTCGGCGGACTACACGCAATGAGAAGGAACGAATCGATCCTGGATCGGGGCAGCTTTTCTCAGACTAATAAGGTTAGGAGAAAAGCCCCTTATCGATGAAGCGGGATGGCATGTATTGCGTTTGGCGCTACGCAGACGCTACTTTGATCATAAAGAGATGAGGGGAACCTTTACCACCGAACGCGAGGAATACTCGATCTCAATGCTCCTGCCCGTTGCGGACGCAGCGATGATTGATCACGCGGCCACACTGTGCGGCTGGTCGCGAGCAGACTTCGTGCGTGACGCTGCCGTGCGTGCAGCCGAGGAAGTCGTAATGGGCCATCGTCCAATCTGCATGGGCCCCGAAGGCTTTGCCGATTTCGTGCAGATCTTGTCGGCGCAGGCTACTCCGGTCGCCGAAATGGTGGAAGTGGTCAAACCGTCTGCGCCGTGGGAGCCTGGCTATGTCCGAAAAGATGACATTGGACAGCAATAGCTTCTACGCAGCACTGCGAAACAGTCCCCAGCGGGACGCTGTAGGCATCTGCGACAAGAGGGGATAATCTCTTGAATAATAACGCAAGTAAAGATGGTTGCGCGCCCCCGCAACCAAAAAACACAATAATATCAAACTCTTAACCCGCCACACAGGCGGGTTTTTGCGTTTATAACCCCACTGCCACCCAATCCCAAATTCTCCGTTCAATACCGAACACTTACAAACAATCCCCCAAACCGTACCATTCCGTACAAATTCCTCCGTGGCACACGCGCGGCACATGAAACAGAACAAATAATCATAGAACATTCCTCGTATGAGCTCTCAGGATGACTTGATTTACGATGTCCTCGTGAGTGCAGGAGCAGTCATCGCTTTTGCCCGGTGCGACGCGATTGTGACCGCGCCGGCATCAGCATACGGGTTGTAATCGACACGCCATACAGGCGCGCAACGCCCGCGAGGCGGCGGACCTCCAATATCCGTTCGCTGCCGCACTCTCGCCCCACATCAAACCGCTTGACCTTGACGCCGAGTAACGGGCGGCACTGGTCGCATTCCTGAAAAGGCTCTGACTGTCGTCGGTGCTATGATCCGTTCATGCATCCAATGCGGCAGGCCAGTGAACCCTCTGCAATGTCGAGATTCCGGGCCGCTCCAGAGCCACACCACAGTTCGTCACCAGCTTAACAGGCTCGACTTGGAACTCGTGGCTGATTCAACGTTGCGTTCAAGCCATTTGCGATATGGTCTTGCGGAACCTCGACAAAGACAGCGCGAACAGAACACATCCGATGATCAGCAGCGCGAGGAACGAGGTCCAGACGACGTCCAACCCTGCGCCGCGAAAAAGGATGGCTTGACCGATGGTGACGAAATGCGTCGTCGGCGCCAGCAACATAACATCCTGCACAAATTCCGGCATGGACTCGCGTGGCGTCATACCGCCGGAGAGCATTTGCAGCGGCATCAGGGTGAGCATCAATAGCAGCCCGAATTGCGGCATGCTGCGCGCCAGCGTCGCCATGTAAATGCCGAAAGACGTCATCGCAAATATGCACAGTGCCGCGCCAGCCATGAATAACACGATGGAACCCTGGGTCGGCACCTGCAACAAACCTCGGACGACGAAGAAAAGCGACAACGCGGAAGCCAGCAATACAACCAAACCCATCGACAGGATCTTTGAGATCATGATTTCAGCCGGCGTCACGGGCATCACCAGCAGATGTTCGATGGTGCCGTGCTCACGCTCGCGTATAAGCGCAGCGCCAGTCAAAATAATCGCGAGCATCGCCACTGAATTGATGATTTCCGCGACGCTGCCGAACCACGATTGCTCCAGCGTGGGATTGAAACGCGACCGTAGCGACAGCTTGGCTGGCAGGTCTGTAGCGGCCCGGTTGCGATTCATGAACTCGTTGATTTCGTCCATGACGATCTGCTGAATATAACCGTTGCCCGTAAAGGCCTGGCTCATGCGCGTGGCGTCGATGTTGAGCTGAATTTCCGGTTGCCTGCCGGCCAGCACGTCACTCTGAAAATCGGGCGGAATATTGAGAGCGAAGGTGAACTCGCCGTTATCCATCCCGGAGTCCATTTCACTCCGGGTGATGATTTTCGGACGCGTGAAATAGGGCGGATAGAAAGCCGAAACGATACGCGCCGACAAAGGAGACTGGTCCTCGTCGACAATGCCGATGGGCGCATTGTGCAGCGTTTCCGGCATGGCCGTGGCCGCCGTATAGACCGAGGCCGTAAACACATACACAATCAACAGCAGCAGCATGGGATCGCGCGCCAGGCTCCACAGCTCCTTGCGCCCCAAACGCAGGATGTTCATAAGGCTGCGCATATCAGCTCTCCTGCTTCTTCAAAAACAAGATGGCAGCGCCAAGAATCACGGGTATCGCGATCACCAATGGCCAGATCGCGCCGTGCAGGTCGCTCATGGTCAACGCCTTGCTGAACACGCCGCGGCTGATCGAGAACATATAGGTCGCGGGGTATATTTCGCCGATCATACGGCCAGCCCCTTCCAGTGAGCTGACCGGATTTGTCAGCCCGGCGAACTGGCCCGCGGGCAGAAGCGTGCCGACCATTGCGAAGAACATGGCGGCCGTCTGGCTGCTGGTGACCGTGGAGGCCAGCAGCCCCATGCCCGTGGAGATGATGCAGAACAGCGCAGTAGCCAATAACAGGGTCGGAAAACTGCCGGTGACAGGCACACCAAAAACCGTAACCGCCAGCAGGCTCATGCAGAGAAAGTTGACCATGGCCAGTCCCACATAAGGCAGCTGCTTGCCGAGCAGGAACTCGGCACGGGTTACCGGAGTGACGTAAAGATTGATGATGGAACCGAGTTCTTTCTCACGCACCACTGACAGAGCGGTCAGCATCGCGGGCAGCATCAGCAACAGCATGGGTATCACGGCCGGCACCATGGCCTTGATGCTTTCGATATCCGGATTGTAACGGTATCGGCTTTGGATCGTGGCGTAAGCAACTGCGGGTGCATCCGCCTGCCGGCTCGCCTGCTGGTTCAGCCAGTGCTGATGAATGCCCTCGACATAGCCTCGCACGGTTTCCGCGCGTGTTGGCATGGAACCGTCGATCCACGCGCCGATCTCGACCGTGCGGCCACGCATCAGGTCACGTCCAAAGCCGGCGGGAATTTCCACCGCCAGCGCCAGTTCGCCGCTGCGCATGCGCCGGTCCAGATCATCGTAATCGGATATCGGAGGCTGCTCGATGAAATAGTGCGAGCCCGCCAGATCAAGCGCGTAGTTTCGGCTGAGGCTGCTCTGGTCACGGTCAAGTACCGCGAAACGCAAGTCCTCGACATCCAGTGTGATGCCAAACCCCATCACGAACATCAGGATAAGCGACCCTGCGAGCGCCAATGTCGCGCGCACCGGGTCACGCTGCAACTCCAGCGCCTCACGCCATGAATAGCTCAACAGGCGCTGCGGACTGAACCATCGATGCGCCGCAGCGGAATGGGGCTGCGTATCCGGCAGCGCCGCAGCTGTTTCCCCGTCGCTGGCCGCGGTGTCACCGCCAGCTTCGACCAGATAGCCAATGAACGCTTCCTCAAGGCTCGCCGCGCCGCGCTTTTCCACCAGCCTGGCAGGCGCATCACTATCGAGCACCTTGCCCGCATGCATCATCGACATGCGGTCGCAGCGCGCCGCCTCGTTCATGAAATGGGTGGAGATGAAGATGGTGACCCGATCCCGCCGCGACAGCTCCACCAGCAAGCGCCAGAAACCGTCACGCGCAACCGGGTCCACGCCCGACGTCGGCTCATCCAGAATCAGCAGGTCCGGCTTGTGCACCATCGCGACAGCCAGCGACAGGCGTTGGCGCATGCCAAGCGGAATGCTATCGGGCAGGCTTTCCAGCACATCCCCAAGGCCAAAGCGCTCGACCATCTCATTGACGCGTGCATCGACCTCGTCCGCGGGCACGTGGAAGAGCTGCGCATGCAACACCAGATTCTGGTGAACCGTCAGTTCGCTGTAGAGCGAAAACGCCTGCGACATGTATCCCACGCGGCGGCGGGTATCGATATCCTTCGGGTCGACCTCCTTGCCGAAAAGCCAAGCCTGCCCTTCCGTGGCGGGCAAAAGGCCGGTCAGCATCTTCATGGTGGTGGACTTGCCGCACCCGTTGGAGCCGAGAAAACCGAAGATTTCACCGCGACGGATACGAAAAGAAACATTGTCGACCGCGGTGAAATCACCAAACCGCATGGTGAGGTTCTGCGCCTCTATCGCGATATCATTCTCATCGCCATCCAGCGGCGGAATCTCAACAGATGCGTAGCCTTGCGTCTTGTCCTCCGGCAGCAGGCGGATGAAGGCATCTTCAAGGTTTGTGCTTCCCGTGCGCTCAAGCAGCTCCTGCGGCGTGCCCGTTGCCAGAACATGGCCGTCATCCATCGCGACGAGCCAGTCGAACCGTTGCGCCTCGTCCATATAGGCGGTGGCCACGATCACGCTCATACCGGGCCGGCCGGCGCGGATCTGGTCGACCAGATCCCAGAACTGCGCGCGCGCCAACGGGTCGACGCCGGTGGTCGGTTCGTCGAGGATCAGAAAGTCGGGATCGTGGATCAAGGCGCAGCAGAGACCGAGCTTCTGCTTCATTCCGCCAGAAAGTTTGCCCGCCGGCCGATCCAGAAACGGATGCAGCCCCGTGCTACGCGTGAGATGATCGATGCGCTGGCGCCGCTCGTCGGCACCCTGACCGAACAGGCGTGCAAAGAATTGCAGGTTTTCTTCCACGGAAAGGGTTGGATAGAGGTTTTTTCCCAGCCCCTGCGGCATATAGGCAATTCGCGGGCACGTCCTGTCCCGGTGGACGGAATCGGCCATGTCACCGCCGAGTACCTCAACCCTACCCTGCTGAATGTGACGAGCGCCCGCGACGAGGCTCAACAGGGTGGATTTGCCGACGCCATCGGGGCCGATAAGCCCAACGACAATGCCCGAGGGTATATCGAGATCGATAGAAGCAAGCGCACAGGTCTTGCCGTAATTGATGGTGACGCCCGCCAGACGAGCGACTGGAGAACGAGCGGCCGGAGACGCCTCGGGCTTTGTGCTCGTGTTCCCCGGCGATGCGTCGGTCATTGCGCCAGCCCCTGCGTCAGGCTCTCTGGCCACTCAACACCCGGCTGCGTCCGGACATAAGCCATGCCCGGCAGGCCGGTTTTCACGTGCTCGATATGACGGCGCAACAACTCCGGCACGATTTTCGCCTTGACCCGGAACACAAGCTTCTGGCGCTCTTCTTCGGTCTCAACGGTTTTCGGCGTGAACTGGGCAACATCCGCAATGAAAGTTGCCTTTGCCGGAATGACCAGCTCGGGGGCCGCATCAAGCACAAGGCGGACATCCGAACCAATCGGAACACGACCGGCTGCGGACGTCGGCAAAAAGAAAGTCATGTAAACATCGCTAAGATCGACAAGACTGAGGACACGGCCACCGGAGGCCAAAACCTCCCCCGGCTGCGAAATGCGGTATTGCACACGCCCATCCCGTGGAGACACCAGAACACTGTCATCGATATCCGCCGTGATGCTTTCGATGGCGGCCTGCTGTGCGACGACAGCCGCTTCGGCATCGATGATCTGCGCCTTGGCGGCGCTGATCGCCGCCTCAGACGCCGACAGCGATGCTTTGGCTGCTGAAACAGCCGCGCGGGCTCCGCGCGCCGATGCCCTGTCGTCGTCAAGCGTCTGTTGAGAGGTAGAGTTGCTCTTGATCAGATGTTCGGAGCGCGCAAGCTTGCGATCCGCCGCATCCAGTTCCGCCTCACGCTGTTCGATGATTGCAGCAGCAGTTTCACGTTCAGCCTCGCGTTGTGTGAGAACGCTTTTCGCCGTATCCACGCTGACAATTGCGCGCTGAAGCTGGGCCTCGGCCTGCCGGCGCTGCGCTTCAAGCTGCGCGGTATCGATGCGCGCCAGAACCTGCCCAGCAGTGATGAAGTCCCCCTCATCGACGAGGATTTCCTTGATCCGCCCGGCAGTCTTGGCCGAAACATCGATCTCGGTCGCCTCAATCCGCCCGTTTCCTCCAACAATCCCGTCCGGCAAGCCGGGGTTCTGATAGCGTTTCCACGCATAGTAACCGCCAACAGCGATGGCAAAGCCAATGCCGACAATGATCCAGCCTCTCATCGAACGTGCCATTTCTTTCACCGCTCTCGTTGCGATCGACAATGTCTTGATTCTATTGACCCAGAGCATCCACTCATGGGTGACTGCTTGTCGCTTGACTTGTCAGATGGATGTGCCGCGACTGTCTGTTCCGGTTTAGGATCCAGCGCTCTCATCGCCGGCTGCCGATGTCTTCTCCGCGTGCGCGGCGGCCACGTGAAATACGTCGATCATCTTGCCGAGGTTCATATTCCGCTCATCCAAGGACAGGCCATCAAGTGTGCCGATGAGAGAAATCACCTCAGCCGCCTTGCGAATTGCGGCTGGTTCGGCGCGGGAAAGCAGCACGGGCAAAGCGGCGATGGCCGCGTCCGCGTCAAGCTTCATCAGCGCGCTCTGGCGGCGGACAACGTCCCGGAATGCTTCCGGGGATAGGTGCGCGAGGCTCGGCGCAAGCTCCACAGCCAGATTAAACTGTCGTTCATCGACGCGTGGGTGAGAACGGGCGACATAGGCCAGCGCGCGAATGCCAGCTTCGAGCAAGCCGCCCTGCTCAAACTCGCCTCTCAAACGCAACAGCTCCTGCTCAACCAGCGCGCGGTGCTCCGGCGCCGTGCCGGGCAAGGGCCGGACCGGCTTTCCGGGATAAGCATCGAGACCCGACAGCGCCGATAACAATGAAGAGCTGTATGCCCATTCGAAATAGCGTTCATAGGCCGCATCGCGGACGTCACGCCAGGCATCCAGAGCCCACACGATCGCCCGTGACACATCTTCCTGAGCTTTCAAAAACGGGTTCTCGGAGGCAACGGGCATGCGCTGCTCTCGAATAACAGCGGCAGCGCCTTCAACGGCCGAAGCAAGCAGGCTGCCGCTGGACCAGTGCTCGTAGGATATCCGCAAAGGGTGGAGACGACGCAAGACATCGGCGGATTGGGGTGTCACCACAGCCCGCACCCAAGGCTGAACGAAATTGCGATAAAGCCCGACATGGATATCCGAGAGATGGGCCACGGCAGCAAAACGCCGGTCGCTTTCCGGCTCGTTCCGCACGATCTGACGGACATCGGCAAGTTCACGCCGCTCTATGGCCATGACATACTCGTCATTGACAAGATCAGCCCTGGCCATGCTGTCATCCTTGTCACTGATAACAGCTTGATAGAGCCCTGCCGGCATCAAGTTTATGAGTTCGATATTGGTTGCGAACTTGCGATGTTCCTTACGGCCGACGGCGCCCGAGACGAAAATGCCGAGATGACCGATGCTCTCGTGCATCGCATAAACGATTGTCTGATTATGGGTGAGAATTTCCGTATCGGATTGGTAAAGGTCGGAGATCCACCCAAGCGCCTGTGGCGGCGGTGTAATATTATCGCCGCGTGAGCAAAAGACGACAATCGGCGAACGGATATTCCTGAAATCAAGACGTATCCCATCCGAGGTGACAATCTCGGCGGATGAAAGGCGATTCCCGACAAAAAGCTCGTCAACGATGTATTGCATCTCCACATCGTTCAGAAGTACGTACCCACCCCAGTATTTCTCGAATCCAAGATAGCGCTCTGCCTCAGTGTCGATGTTGGCATACAGGTTGTAGCTTTTCTTCCATAAGGTATTGGCCGGATCGAGATTTTCGAAGTTCTGCACCAGCGTAGCACCGTCGAACTGACCATTCCCTAGATCGTTGGTCAGTGCTGTCATCCAGGTTCCACCGAGCAGCCCACCAGCGTAGCGCATCGGGTTCTTGCCCGGCCAGCCCGCCCAATACGACAGAGGCGCACCGGCGACGATAATCGGTCCGAACAACTCGGGGCGCAGCGCCGCCGTCATCAGAACCTGCCACCCAGCCTGGCAGTTTCCGATCACCGCAGGCTTCTCGCATTCGGGATGGAGCGCAATCACTCGCTCAAGAAAGGCAGCCTCCGCATGGATGACATCTTCCACTGTCTGCCCCGGCTCGGGATTTGGCGTAAAGCCGATGAAGTAGCACGGGTGCCCTGCCTCAAGAGCTGCGCCAATTTCACTATCAGCCTTAAATCCACCAATTCCCGGGCCATGACCCGCACGTGGGTCGACGATAACGAAAGGCCGCTTTTCCGGATCCACGGGGCGATTTTCAGGTGGAATGATGCGGAGCAGCCCATAATTCACGGGGCGTGGAAGATCGCGGCCATCCATGACGAATTCCGATGGGAAACTCAGCACGTTCGGAGCGGTTTCACTCATATGCGCGCGATATTGGTCGCCGCGCTGCCGCCTGACATCCGCGAAAAGCATCATCCGCTGCCACACATCTATTGTGTAATCGAATGCAGCTCCAAAACTGACAGTTGATTTTTTGATGATCTCGTCAGGTGTATATGGCGATAGATTACTCATGATAGCCGTTCCTATCAGTTGAGATATTTCAATGAGTTGAGTTTCTTGTCTTATGAGCTTTTGAAGCCAATACTCTGCGGAATATCAGCGCAAACTTCCTGTAACGCGACCAGCAACCGCGACACACGGCAAGGAGGAATTCCGGGACGCGCACGGTTCTTCAGGATGCGCGCCCCGGTGATGTCCGGTCGTGAGGGGCGATACCGGACATCTTCCCCTCCCTCACCCGTATAGCTCCGGGGAGGAATCGATAAATCTCTTACATTGAAGAAGCCGGACCGCCATCGATCATAATGAACGGTCTCTCAAATAATAAATCCAGCGTATACCCAACGAGTAAAACTTAAAATTTACTCGAGAGACGATACGCCATCTATATTATTTGAAACGGACTTCAACGCCACTGCTTACCAAACATCACGTCAACAGACCCGCTGGCTCGGACATTGCCCCCGCCCAACCATTGACAGGATGAAGAGGTCGAAAGTGCAAAAAGACAACACACGCCAACAAATCTGGTGATCGATTTCGACATGAATGGTCCTCGATTGACATTTCTCCTTATGCATATATACAATCACCCTGTTTGTAAATAGATGCGGGCACAAATTCCGTCATCCTCCGCAAGATGCTGTAAAGCGAGGAAAATACGGGAAAATGCCGACATCTTCCGGCGGGGGCACCGCGTTCAGGAGAGAAAAATGAAACGCATGAGCATTGTCAGAAAGATGCTGCTGGGAGGCGCCGCCTCTGTGGGTATCCTCGCATCAGGCGCGGCCTTCGCAGCAGACCTTCCCAGCCGCCAGATCGAGCCGGTTGCTCCGATCACGGCTCCCGTTTTCAGCTGGACCGGCTTTTACGTTGGTGTCAACGCTGGTTACGCGTGGAACACCAATGACGACAATGGCACCTTCGTCAACGGCGGCTATTACAAGTCGAACAATGATGATGGCGGGTTCACCGGCGGTGGTCAGATCGGCTATAACTATCAGATCGACCAGTTCGTCATCGGTGTTGAGGCCGATATCAACTACGCCGACCTGAAGGGCGACAGCAACAACGCATGGAGCTACACCGGCGCTGCTTCAACGTCGAATGGCATTGAATGGTTCGGCACAGTTCGCGCCCGTGTTGGTTTTGCCATTGACCGCGCGCTCATCTACGGCACCGGCGGTTTCGCTTATGGCGGCGGCGGAAACGACAACGGCTTCGTTTATAATGGCATCTACTACTCGCAAGACAGCGACACGCGGACCGGCTGGACGATCGGTGCCGGTGTCGAATATGCCTTTACGGATAACATCACGGCACGCGTCGAAGGTCTTTACGTCAACCTCGGCAAGGAAGATCAGAATTACTTCGTGCCGACCGTTTACAATAAGCGCAAGGACACCGAATTCGGCGTCATCCGTGCAGGCTTGAACTACAAGTTCAACACGTTCTGAGCCTACAGTAACACCAATCTGATCAGGAAACGCCCATGAACTCCCCCTCCGGCTCCACCGGAGGGGTTTTTAGGCGGTCATGATGATTTAAGGATTGAATAGCCAGCTGGGCGCTCCTGATGAATAGTTGCGCTTCTGGATTGTTTCAGGGGTGCTGGCCTTGTTTGCCTCTACCCTGGCAAACAACTTCTGGAACCGCGCCAGCCGTATTGCGCTGAACTGCGCCGGTGCGGCAATCGAGGCTCCCGTCCTCCAGCATGGGTCGCACAAAGATCTCCGCAAGACAGGCAATGCCGAGTCGGCCCGCAGCCGCCTCCGCCATCAATTCACTGTCGTCCAGAGTCAGGGCGCCGGGCACGTCGATTGCCATTTCCTCGCCATGGCGGGTGAATTCCCAGCGATAGCGTTTCCCACTCGGCAGGCGCTGGTGGATGCAGCGATGTCGGTAAAGATCCTGTGAGGCGTCTGCGGTGATCGCATCTGTCCAGATAGGCAGGGGAAGCAACCGCAAGAAAGCGGATGTCGCCACCCATCCTGACGACCAACATATCCTGCGGAATGGCTTCGGCGAGCCGCACGCCGGCATCGAAGCCCGCCTCGACGATATCGACAAACCTGCCATCGCAGACGATATCGAACTCGACATCCGGATATTGGGTCAGGAACCGGGGCGCGATCTCGCGAAGCATTAAGGATGCCGCGCCCTTGTTGGCATTGATCCGCAGCCTTCCCGCCGCAAGGTCGTTGAGGCTCGGACGATCCATTGGTGAATGTCTATCGCAATACTATGCAGTATTAAACCTATTATATCATCAATTTGTGCCTCCTACATTGATCATGTCAATTGCAGGAGAGTCTCATGAGCAAAACCTGGCTCATCACCGGCGCGTCTTTGGGATATAAACCCTGGTGTTTTGTATCGCCCTTTTTGCGATGGATCATTGACTTGCCAAGGCGGACATGAATTTTGATGTATAAAGATGCATTTCATGTTCATCTTTATAATAAGTCCAATATAACAAGGAGCTTGGCTGGCGATGACAGGAAGTAACAGGAGCTTGGTCAGGAGGGCGGCGCCTGTTGCGGCGGCGTTTTTGCTATCGACTGTCAGTCATGCGGCGCTGGCGCAATCGGCCTCTCCCGGCACGGTGCTGGAGCTGGATCCGGTCGTCGTTGAAGCGTCCCGTTCGGGTGCCGAGTTCGAAGCGCTGCAAGAGCGGCTCAATGCCATTGCCGGCGGTGTATCGCTTGTGGACGTCAACGCTATCGGGCCGACAGCCAACCTGACGATGGCGCGGGCGCTGGAGAGCGTGCCGGGTGTCATCGTGCAGAACTTCTTCGGCGGCAACGATCAGCCCCGCATTCAGATACGCGGTTCCGGGTTGCAGCAAAACCCCGTCGAGCGCGGCATCCTGATGTTGCAGGACGGGTTGCCCCTTAACCGCGCGGACGGGTCTTACATCGTTGGCTTCGCCGATCCGCAGCAGGCAAGCGCCATCGAGGTGTTTCGCGGGTATACGGCCAACCGGCTGGGCGCGACGGTGCTGGGCGGCGCTGTCAACTTCATCTCGCCCACTGGTATCAGCGCGCCGGGAACCAGCATTTCCGCCAGCGGCGGTAGCTTCGGCCAGGTGAATGTGGCGGGCCGCACCGGCTTCAGCGGCGAGAAGTATGACGGGCTGTTGCAGGCCGATTTCAGCAGCAGGGACGGTTTCCGCGATTACAACAGCTCACGCCGCGTAGTGGTTGGCGGCAATGTCGGTTTCTCGTGGTCGGAGAACGTCAAGACGCGCGTCTTCGCCAGCTATCGCGATCTCGCCTTCGACGTGGCCGGGCCATTGCCGTGGGATGCGCTGAAGGCGCGCCCGTCGCAGAACTGGAACGGCCCTATCGTGACGCCTTCCGGGGCCATCTATCCCGGCCCCAACGTTCATCGTGACAGGCCGCGCCGCGAAGCAAGTCAGTTCCTCGTCGGTTCGCGCACGACGGCGACATTCGGCTCTCACATCCTCGACGGCGCCATCGGCTATACCTACACGGACGATACGTTCCGATTCCCGATTTCGTCCGGCGTGCGTACCACCAAGGGCGGCGATGTGACGTTGCTGGGGCGTTATGCCTACAAGCCCGATGCCGCCCGGCCCCTGCCACTGTTCGAAACGACGGCGCTCTACACGATCGGCTCGGCTGATCGCGGCAATTATCTCAATATCGCCGGACAGCAGGGGCCTCAGTTCGGCCAGAGCGACCTTGACGCCTCGACGCTGTCGCTGCACGCCGGTTTTCATATTCCGCTGTGGGAGAAGTTCACGCTGTCGCCGGCGATTTCCTACTCCCATGCATCCCGCAAGAACACCGACAACTGGACGGCTGCGACGCGCCCGACGGTGGCTTTCGCGCCCGCGCGGCCATGGAACCTGCTGCCAAACGGGGCGGTGCCAACGCAGAGTACCAGCTATAACCGCTCCTATGACGGGTGGAGCCCGAGCCTCGGCCTGACCTATCAGCCGACCGAAAACCACACCCTGTTCGCCGCCGTCAGCCGCAGCTTCGAGCCGCCGAGCCATGAAGACCTGCTTGCCACCGTCAACGGCACGCCCAACAGCTCGCCCGGCCGGCCCAACCCCGCAAGCCCGCTGCTTGCGTCCGCCGCGTTCGTAACGCCCAATCTCGACGCGCAGACGGCAACCACCATCGAGGCCGGCTGGCGTGGCCGCTACGGCAATTTCTCCTGGGATGCCGCTACCTACTACTCGTGGGTGGACAACGAGCTTCTCAATCTCAGAGATGCGACCGGCGCGTCAATCGGCGCGATCAACGCCGACAAGACGACGCATTTCGGCGTTGAGTTGGGCGCGGGCGCAAAGCTGTGGGATCGCTGGTCCGGGCGGGTTGCCTACACTTATCAGGATTTCCGCTTCGACAACGATCCCCTGCGCGGCGACAATCAACTGGCCGGCGCGCCGCGTCATTTCGTAACCGCCGCGTTGCAGTTCCAGGCCACGGATGCGTGGACGCTTCAGGGTTCGGTGCGCTGGTCCCCGGCGCGCACGCCCGTAGATAACATGAACACCCTTTATGCCGACTCATGGGTGGTCGTCGATTTACGCACCGAATATCGCATCAACGACACCTTCACGGTGTTTGGCGAGGTCACGAACGTATTCGACGAAACCTATGCCGGTTCCACCGTCATCGTCGACCAGGCGCGTGCCGATCAGTCGGCATTCCTGCCTGGCGACGGGCGCGGATTCTATGCCGGCGTCAAGGCCAGCTTCTGACGGGCTTGCGCAGGATAAGGAGATAATCATGGTCAGTCGCCGCTCATTTGTTGCAGGTCTGGCGCTTGCGGGTTTGTCTGCGGGCACATCCTTCCGTCCGCTTGCGGCGCGCGCCGCTGCGCCGCTGGTACTCTGGGGGCCGCCTGCCGCGCCATCCATCGTGCTGGCTCAGGCTGTGGCCAGCGGCGCGCTGAAGCATATTGCGCCCGAGGCATCTTTCAGAACGTGGAAGAACCCCGATGAACTGCGGGCTGGCATCAGCTCCGGCACGTTCGGCGCCACCGTCGTCCCGACATATGTCGCTGCCAACCTCTACAACCGCGGGCTTGGTGTGCGGCTGGTCAACGTGCTCACGAACGGTCTGCTGTTCGTGGTCGCGCCCTCCGGCACGGTCACCGACATCGCCAGCCTGCGCGGGCGCAAGGTGGCGGTGCCATTCCGCAACGATATGCCGGATCTGATCTTCCGCCGCCTGCTCGTTTCGGCGAAACTCGCGACCTCCGATCTCGATATCGATTATTCGGGCTCGCCGTCTGAGGCCATGCAGATGCTGCTGACCGGGCGCGTCGATGCGGCCTTCCTGACGGAACCGCTGGCGACCGCCGCCATCCTTCGCGCCTCCGTGGCGGGAAAGAAGCTTGAGCGGGCCGTCAGCGCACAGGAGGTGTGGAAGACCATTACGGGCACGTCCGTCATCCCGCAGGCCGGGCTTGCGGTGACGGAAAAACTCAGCGCGGATCTTGGCGCCGATGGGCTGGCGGCGCTACAGACCGCGCTTGAGCAGGCTCTTGCGCAGGTGCAGAAAGATCCGGCGGCGGCGGCCGCTGCCGTGTCCCAGACGCTCGAACTGCCCGCACCTGTCATCGCGCAGGCGATTCCGTTCAGCAACCTCGTCGTCAACCGCGCAAGCGCGGAAAAGCCGGCATTGACCACGCTGTTCGAGGCGCTGGCGCAGGAAGATCCGCGCATTATCGGTGGAAAGTTGCCTGATGACGGTTTCTTCGCCCTCTGAGGGGGGAGGCGTTCCGGCATCTCGCCCGGATGCGCCCGGCAGGCTCGCGTCTGCCGGACGTATGCTTGTCGATGCCGCCGAATGGTTCGGTCGCTACATCTGGAGCGGATGGGTGGGACTTGCCGGCCTGCTCTGCCTCGCAGCCGCCTGGCAGGCCGGACACGAGATCTACGGCTCGTTCATTCTGCCTGCGCCGCTGGAAACAATTCAGGTGCTGCTCGGCCTGCTGCAAGGGCCGGAACTCGCGCGCGCGGCTTCCGAAACCGCATGGCGCGCGTTGACGGGGTTTCTGCTCGCGGCAGGCATCGGCACGCTGGCCGGGGCTATTGCGGGCTATTCGTTTGCGGCCATGCGCATCATGCGGCCCATCGTCACCGTCATCCTCGGTGTCCCGCCGATTGCGTGGATCGTGCTCGCCCTGATCTGGTTCGGGTCGAGCGGCGGTGCCGCCGTGCTGACGGTCGTGCTCGCCTCGTTCCCTATTTCGTTTGCGGGAGCGCTTGAGGGCGTCGCCACCCGTGACAGGGCTCTCGACGCGATGGCGCGTTCGTTCGGAGCCTCCGCGTTGACGCGCTTTCGCTCCGTCACCCTGCCGCATCTGCTGTCTTATCTGTTCCCGGCGTGGACGACCACCATCGGCAGTGCGTGGAAGGTAACGGTGATGGCGGAGTTGCTGTCCAACAGCGGCGGCATTGGCGGCGAACTCGCGACCGCACGGGCGCTGTTCGATATTCCGCTCGTCATGGCATGGATCGTTCTCGTGGTCGCCTTTGCGCTGATCAGCGAATACGGCGTGCTCAATCCGATACGCGAGATGACCGAGCGCTGGCGCAGCGCCGGGCTGCCGTGGGGTGTGAAAAGATGATGCCGCATGAAAAGGCGAAGCTCGTGTTGCAGGACGTCGGGCATTCGTGGCTGGGGCGCACGGTCTTCGAGGGGTTCGATCTCGTGCTGCGGCCGGGAGAAGTGGTGGCGCTCGTCGGGCCGTCCGGCTGCGGTAAGACCACGATCCTCCAGATTGCGGCCGGTCTCGTCGAGCCGTTGCGGGGCAGGGTATATCGCAACTATCGCCGCCACGCTGTTGTGTTTCAGGAGCCGCGGCTGCTGCCATGGCTCACAACGCGAGACAACATCGCCTACGGATTGAAGGTCTCCGGCTGCGCGGCCTCCCGCCGCCATGCCATCGCTGCGGCGCGGGCACTGGAGGTGGGGTTGGATCCGGAGGATCTGACCAAATACCCGGTTGAGCTGTCCGGCGGTATGCGCCAGCGGGCCGCCGTGGCGCGGGCGCTGGCGGTGGAGCCGGATGTCGTGTTCTTCGACGAACCGTTTACCGCCGTCGATGTCGGGCTGCGACGGGTGTTACAGGATCTCGTGATCGCAGCGGCGGCACGAGCGCATTTTTCAGCGTTGTTCGTCACGCACGATCTCGCGGAGGCCGTGCGGGTGGCGCATCGCCTCATCGTGCTGTCGGCCATTGACGGGCGCGTGGTTGACCAGCGCATCATCGCCGGAGAGCCGGGAACGCGCGACAATCGCGCCATATTCGATATCGTCGAGAGCTGGTCGCATGAGGCCGTCTTCGCGGAGTTGTTCGACGCCGACCGGCGGGTGAGCGCATGAGCGGCTGTCACCACGCGCCGTCGCCCGCCGATTTGCCTCCGGTGCTGTCGGAGGGGTTGCGGCTGTTCTTTCCGGTCACGGCGCTGCATGGCGCGTTGTGGCCGGTTGTGTGGGTCGTGCTTTACGGTCTCGACCTGCCTTTTTCAGGCAGCATTCCATCCAGTCAATGGCACGCGCACGAGATGATCTATGGCACGTATGCCATGGCTCTGGCGGGCTTTTTAACGTCCGCCATGCCGGAGTGGACGGATACGCCGCCTCGTCGCGGCAAGGCGCTGTTGCTGCTGCTGTTTCTCTGGTTGCCGGGTCGTCTAGTCGGCCTCGTCGGTGCGGATGTGCTTTCGCCGCTTGCCGGGGTGACCGACACGGCCTTTCTGTGCGTGCTCGGCTGGTATGTGGCGCGGCCATTGCTGCTTCGCCGCACCACGCGCAACAGCTCGTTTCTTGTCTGGACGGCGCTTTTCGCCATCACCGAAGTCGCCATCCGCACAGCGTGGTTTCTGGAGGATTTCGACCTGTCGCATAGCCTGCTGATCGCGGCGGTGTGCATCTTCATGATATTTTTCGCCCTGTCCGTGGCGCGGATCGGCGTGGTGGTCATCAATCGCACGCTCGACCCCACCCGCGAGACGACGCCGTATCGCCCCCATCCGGGGCGGCAAAATCTGGCGGCGGGACTAGTGGCTCTCTACGCGGTGTCCATGCTGGCTTTTCCGGAATCGCTCGCACCGGCCTTCCTGGCGCTCGCCGCCGGGGCGGCGTTCATGGACAGGCTGACCGAATGGTTCATCGGCCGGGCGCTGTTTCAAACGCAGGTGCTGGTGCTCGCTCTGGCCAATCTGTTCGCAGGCGCCGGCTTTTTCGTGCTGGGGCTTGGTTCGCTTGGCATCGCCGCCGGCGACGTGGTGTTCATGCCGTCCACAGGTCTGCATCTGTTGTCGCTTGGCGCGCTCGGCATGGCCATCATGGCGGTGTTCATTATAGCAGGGTTGTTTCACACGGGCCGCGATCTGCTGCTGCCGTGGCAGGCGCACGCCGCCGTTGCAACGATGGCCGCCGCCGCTCTCGTGCGGACACTGCCGGAACTCGGCATCGCGACGTTTCTGTTCGGCGTGCATTACGTGCTCGGCGCGTTGCTGTGGGCGGCGGCTTTCGCATTGTGGCTCCACGCCTTCTGGCCGATGATGAAAACGCCGTCTGTCAATTAGGTTGCAAAAAGGAACTCTGACGCAATTTCAATGACATCGGGGTGCTCCGATGATACGCGCTCTTCGCCCGAAGGGGCGTGCAGGCTGAAGCGCAGCCTGCACGCCAACGGCTTCATGACTTGGGTGTGATGCGGGTCACTGAGCCGGTCGGGTCTTTATCTCCTGCCGCGCCATAGAGTGTCACGACGTAGACCGCGCCATCGGGGCCGACTGCGACGTGGTTCGGCAGATCGCCCGCCGGCAGGTTGGCAACGAGTTTGCCGTCGGCATCCAGAACCGCCACGGTGCCGCCGGCGCGGGTCGCGGCGTAGGCCTGCTTGGTGACTGGATCCCAGGCAACGCTGACAGCGCCTGCACCGACGTAGGTATCTGCCAGAACCTTGCCTGCGTCGTCGAGCAGGATCACGTTGTTTGAATCCTGTCCTGACAGCCAGACGCGGCTGGTATCGGGATCGAGCGCGATACCCGATCCGCCTGAAAGCCCCGGTACGCGGATAGTGGTGTTCTTGCCGGTTTGAAGGTCGATCCAGCCGTACCAGGGTGTGTCACGGCTGACGGAGTAAAGCCGGTTTGCCTCTGGATCGAGCACGAGCGAGACGGTGCTGAAAAGCTCCCGGCCGCGATTGGCATCGTAAGCCAGCGTGCCGACATGTTCGAGCTTTTCGGTGTCATATACCTCGACCTTGTTGGTCAAAGCAGCATTGACGTAAGCGCGGTTGGTGGCCGGGTTGATTACCACGTCGCGCGGATGGACGACGCTACCTTCCTCGAAGACCTTGACCGGCTCCAGCGTTCCGGCATCGTAGACGGTGACAGTCTCGTTCAGCGTATTCGTGGTCCAGACGCGGTTGTGCTCATCATCGACCTGAACGCCGAACACGTCGATCACGCCATCCTTTTTATCGGCAGAAGCGGGGATATTGGCCTCGGCCTCGACCTGAAGCGTTTTGGCGTCGAGGCGCAGCAGGCGGCTTTCTTCCTTTGTGCCGCGCGCCGAGGCGACATAGAGCTTGCCGTCCTTCGATACCGCTGACTGATAGGCGCGTTCGCCCACCTTGGCGGATGTCTTGTCGAAGGCTTCGGCATTGGAGGCGGGAACGACCCTGGACAACTTGAGATTGACCAACTGCACGCCAGCAGGATTGTTCGAGATTACCGTGAGCGGATGATTACCCGTTTCCGCATTTGCTGGTACCTTGAACGGGATCGAAACCGTGCCCTTTTCGCTTACGGTGACTGGTTCCGTCGTCAGAACTTCCGTTCCGCGTAACACCGTGATCGTGGAGCCTGGCTTGGCATTGCGGACAAGAAGTTGGGTCTCATCACCCGGCTGCACCGGCGCTTCGCGTGAGCCTGCCCGCAGGGAGCCGCCGATTGCGTCGGGAGACGCAACCCATGCGCCTTGCGCATAAGCGATACTGGAACCTACAATCGCCAGCGAGGAACTGAGCAGTAAAGTTTTCAGCAGAGAATAACGCATTTCTAGCCCCATCATATGCAGTTTGAATCGTGCGCTTGGGAGTGCGGAGTCAATCATGCAAATTATTGAAATAAAATCAACTATTAATACTAATTGTCATGAAATATTCAATATATTATCAAATAAATTTATAATAAATACAATATATAATTATTAAATTTTTGATGAAACTGTTCGTATTATTTCTAATGATTATTTGATACTTATTCCGAACCTCGGCGGTGATCCGTTCCAACCGCGCGGTATCTTCGTAGAAGCCGCCGCGATCCTCCATGAACAGGTCGCGGATGGCCAGAACCAAGCGGAGGCCGGGCATATGGACTGGATCAGATATGCGAAACAGGACGATCAGCGATCGAGGCATCCTGACCGTGAAAGTTTTCGGCAAGATTCTCGCCGTCGGACACTGCCATTTATCGGTTGGCGAAATACCGCGCCGGAGTCTCGCCCAGCGCCTTTTTGAACATGACGATGAAGGAAGTGACGGTCTCATAGCCGAGCAGGTTTGAGACCTGCTGGACGCTCGCACCACCCGCGAGTTCGCGCAGCGCCACGACGAGGTGTAGTTGCTGGCGCCATCTTCCGAAGGGTAGGCCAGTTTCCTGAACCATCAGCCGCGCCAGCGAGCGTTCGCCAAGAGCCAGGCGTGCCGCCCATTCGGCCAGTGTGGAGCGATCGGCCGGATCGACGGTCAACGCCTCGGCAATGCGCAGGATTTTCGGATGATCCGATACCGGGAGCTTCAACTGCTCCTTGGGCATGAGGGCCAGTTCGTCGAGCAGAACGCAGACCAGCCGCCCCGTATGGCTGTTGCGGGCATAGTCGGCTGGCCTTGTAGCAAGATGGCCGATCATTTCGCGGACCATCGGCGAGATCGCCAAGGTGCAGCAATGCCGCGGCAACGCGGCTTCACCCGGCTCG
Source organism: Pseudochelatococcus contaminans (assembly GCF_014195635.1). GTDB lineage: Bacteria > Pseudomonadota > Alphaproteobacteria > Rhizobiales > Beijerinckiaceae > Pseudochelatococcus > Pseudochelatococcus contaminans. The sequence continues at coordinate 36,759 of NZ_JACICC010000007.1, forward strand.
ACAAACAAGAATGCCAAGCGAGCGTTAACCGTTGCCCGGTTGCTGTGCATCACGCCTCCTGGCACCCAGACGCCGCAATGGGGCGGCACGATCCACATGCCGTTCGCCGCGGTGCAGGTCACGGCGCCGTGCAGAGCAAGGATGAGCTGACCCTTTCGATGCCGATGCGCCGGTATCTCCACCTCGTAGTTCGAGAAGTCGAGACGCAACGCAACCGCAGGGCTGCGGGAAGCATCGGGATCGAAGTCGTCTGTGGCGAGGCAGCTGTAATCCATGCGAGATGGCCTCCACTTTTGGCATGATGCAAATATTTTTTGTCAATATATTGAAATCCAAAGTCAAGGCGATCCGGTATGAACAGAGAACCCTCCATCGTTACCCATGGCATCTTATGAGAAAGCGTTCTTTCAGCCTGTCCCATCCACTTTGGCTCATTACCGGCATCCTGCTGATCGCCGCCTCTTTGCGTGCGCCTATCACCGGAATTGCGCCGCTGCTCGGCATGATTCGCGCTGATTTCGCCCTTGGAACGGTGGAAATAGGCGCTCTGACGACTTTGCCGCTGCTGGCCTTCGCCTTCGCATCGCCCTTCTGCGTATTGCTCGCCCGCGAATACGGCCTTGAACGAAGCCTGTTTCTTGCGCTGATAGTGATCGGAGGCGGTGTGCTTTTTCGATCCATGGGCGCGGTCTGGATGCTGTTCATCGGCTCCGCGATCATCGGCATCGGCATCGCCATCGCCAACGTCCTCCTGCCGGCGTTGCTCAAACGCGACTTTCCCGACCATATTGCCAGCCTGACCGGGGCCTATGCGCTGGTGGCCGGTCTGGTGGCGGCCCTGACTTCGGCTCTCGCGGTGCCGATCGCGAAGCTGCCGTCCTCGGGATGGAATTGGTCTCTTGCGGCCTTCATCGTCCTGCCTGTTGTCGCGATAATCGTCTGGATACCGCAGTTGCTGAACCGCAGCAGGCCGCCCGCCGAAACGGCGACGCCGCCGCACAGCGGGCCAATCTGGCATTCACCCTTGGCCTGGCAAGTCACGCTTTTCTTCGGCCTCAACTCGCTGATTTATTATTCAGTGGTAACCTGGTTGCCTGCAATGCTCACGGAAAGCGGCTATTCGGCGGAAGCCGCGGGGGCGCTTCATGGCGTCTCCCAGCTCGCCACCGCGGTTCCGGGTTTGGTGATTGCGCCTTTGATACAGCGCTTCAAGGATCAGCGTGGCATCGCCTGCGCTACCTCACTGATCGTGGCGATTTCCCTGCTCGGCTTGCTGGTCGCGCCCCGATGGGCATTGATCTGGGCGGCTTTGTTCGGTTTCGGAACCGGAGCAACCTTCATTCTGGCTCTGTCCTTTGTCAGCTTACGTGCGGCGACTGTGCGCCAGGCCGGCGCCTTGTCCGGCATGGCGCAGAGTGTCGGCTATACGATGGCCGCTGCCGCGCCGCCGCTGCTTGGGCTTGTCCACGACATGTCGAGTAGCTGGACGGTGCCACTCTGCCTTTGTGTGGCGCTATGCTGCGCGATGGCCGGCTTCGGCGCTTATGCGGGCCGGGCGGCTCATATCGATAACTTCAACAGTATAATTTGAGGAGCATCATTCATGTCTGAAAAAGTTGCACTCGTCACCGCAGGAGGAAGCGGTATCGGAGCCGCCACTGCCCGTCGTCTGTCCGCCGATGGATATAGGATCGCCATTCTGTCGTCTTCCGGCAAGGGAAAGGCGCTGGCGGAGGAACTGGGCGGCTTCGGCGTTACGGGGTCGAACCAGTCGAATGACGACAATCGCCGTCTTGTCGACGGTGCGATGGAACGCTGGGGGCGGATCGATGTGCTGGTGAACAGCGCCGGCCACGGCCCGAGAAAGCCGCTGATGGAGTTGACCGACGCGGATTGGCATACCGGCATCGATACCTATCTCATGAACGTTATCCGCCCGACCCGGTTTGTGACACCGCTGATGCAGGCGCGGAAGTCGGGCGTGATCGTCAATGTCTCATCCGCGTGGACATTCGAGCCGAGCCCGATGTTTCCCGTTTCGGCCGTGGCGCGGGCGGGCCTTGCGGCGTTCACCAAGATTTTCACGGATACCTATGCCGGCAACAACATCCGCATGAACAACGTTCTGCCCGGATGGATCGACAGCCTTCCGGCGACCGAAGAACGACGCCAGAGCGTGCCGTTGGAGCGTTACGGTACAGCCGATGAAGTGGCCGCCACCATTGCCTTTCTTACGTCGGAAGGAGCAGCCTACATCACCGGGCAGAATATCCGGATCGATGGAGGTTTGACACGTTCAGTCTGATTACGCGATCAAGCCTGTCCGTTGCCGCATGCTTTGAGCTGCTGCCGGTTTTGAGGACACCGGGTTATCCGCGGCCATCAAGCTGGTGCGACGCGCGCGGGCAACGGGCAGCACCGCACCGGCGAAGATCGGCGGATGCCGCAAGCCGCTGCTGGCCGATCATGGGGGTCTGTTGCGCGGACTGACCACGACGCGCAAAGAGATCACGTTGGCCGAGATCCGGGAGGAACTGGTCGCACGTGGCATCCCGCCAGTTTCGCTGTCGACGATCTGGTCGACGCTCAGGAGGCTCGGCCTGTCTCACAGAAAAGAGCATTTGGCACTGCTTTTCTTTATTCTGAATAATTTTAATCTTGCGCATTAAATAGTTTGATTGTCACCACATATTAGCCTTAGCCCAAGCTTCATGACAACTTGGTTCGGCTGGCATCACCTGCTTTGTGAAGCTCCCTTCCATGGTCAATATCGCATGATGAGATAGATCCGCTTCATGCAGATAAATATCAAATTTCAGCATATGATAGATGAAATGTATTTTTATAATTATTTTAAACAGGATGTTTTTTAAATGAAATAAATAGAATAGTATTTGTTTTCTTATGTTGCATTTAAACACTGTTATTCATCTATATCCGATGATAAAAATCCCCAATAATCTTATGATGGTGACGGAGGTGGGGATGAGTGGGGTCTCTGGATCGAGGTCGGATTTGCGCTTAGCATGGCAATTGCTTCTTACTGCAAGCATGGTCGCCTTCGCATCTCACGCCGCAGCACAGCAGACAGAACGCACGCAGCTTGATGCAAATGGATCTGTTGTGCTCGATACGATCGTCGTGGAGGACACGCGGGAAACGGCGACCGGCCCTGTCAACGGATATATCGCCGGGCGCTCCGCAACCGCGACGAAAACCGACACACCGCTGATCGAGACCCCGCGTTCCGTGAGCGTGATTCCGCGTGAGCAGATTGTCGATCAAGGCGCACAGAGCGTCGCGCAGGCGCTGCGCTATTCGGCCGGCGTCGTCTCGGAGACGCGGCCCACGAACGGGCGCTACGACAGTGTCTTCATGCGCGGCTTCGGCGGTGGCGGCACGCAGGCCGCCTACATCAACTATCTCGATGGGTTGAAATTGCAGCGCGGCATTTCCTATGCAATCCCCTCTACTGAGGTCTACGGGCTGGAGCGCATCGAAATCTTGCGCGGCCCTGCATCGGTTCTGTTCGGGCAAGTCAACCCCGGCGGCATCGTGAACCAGGTCAGCAAGCGCCCGCGTGCAACGCCGCACGGAGAAATCCAGGTTCAAGGCGGCACGTGGAACCGGGTACAGGGAGCCTTCGATATTGGCGGCCCGGTCGACCCGGAGAAAACACTGCTTTACCGCGTGGTGGGCCTTGCGCGGACATCGGATACGCAGGTTGACTTCACCAAGGAAGAGCGCATCTACATCGCGCCGTCAGTGACATGGCAGCCCACGGAAGCAACCTCGCTGACCATTCTGTCCAGCTATCAGCGCGACCCGGAAACCGGCTTCTATGGTGGCCTGCCTGCCGCCGGCACGCGGTTGCCCAATCCCAATGGGCGGATTCCGAGTTCCTTCTTCCCCGGCGACCCCATCTTCGAGGGCTTCAGCCGCAACACCGCCCAGATCGGGTATGAGTTCTCGCACCGCTTCAACGAGACCTGGGCAGTGCGCCAGAATGCCCGCTTCCAGCACATTGAATCCAAGTTCACGACTGTAGCGGCGGCGAGCCTCGCCAGCAATCTGCGCACCATCATGCGCCGGCCCGCATACTCACGCGAGCGCACGAACGGCTTTGTCCTCGACAACCAGGTCGAGGCGCGCTTCAACACTGGCGCCCTGCAGCATACGGCGATGGTTGGTTTCGATTATCAGTATAACTGGGCGAACAGGTCCCTCAGTTCGGGCGGAACGGCATCGCCGATCAACTTCACCAACCCAATTTACTTCCAGCCGGTTACAATAGCTGGCCTCAACTACACGGATCGCGAGCAGAATTTCGCCGGCCTCTATGCGCAGGACCAGATCCGGCTTGACAAGTGGGCTTTCCTGCTCGGCATACGGCAAGACTGGGTGGAAACGCGCCAGCGCACGCAGGCAAGCCCCGGCAGTTCCGTCTTCAACCACACGAAGGCAACCGACGATGCATTCAGCGGCAATGCCGGCGTCGTCTATCTGTTCGATAACGGACTTGCCCCCTATGCCAGCTTCTCGACCTCGTTCGAGCCTGTCAGCGGCACGGATTATTACGGCGGCACCTTCGATCCATCCGAAGGCGAGCAATACGAGATCGGTTTGAAGTACCAGCCGACCGGCTTCAACAGCTTTATCCAGTTTTCAGCCTTCAACCTGACGCAGACCAATGTCCTGACCTCCGATCCCATCAACCCCAACTTCAGCGTGCAGACCGGCGAAATCCGCTCGCGCGGGTTCGAGGCCGAGGCCCGCATCAACCTGTTCGACGGCCTCAACGTGATCGCCGCCTATACGTTCGTCGACGCCAAGGTCACCAAGGATAACAACCTCAACACCGTCGGCCGCACCCCTGTTGGCGTGCCCAAGCACTCGGCGTCACTCTGGGGGCACTACACCCTGTCCCAGGGGCCGCTGCGGGGCCTGTCGCTTGGCGCGGGCGTTCGTTACATCGGCGTGACGCCCGGTGACAGCACCGGATGGTTCTCGGTCACCGGCTATCCGCCCGTGCGCGCCACCGTGCCTGCTTACACGCTGGTCGATGCCATGCTCTCCTACGACCTTGGGGCGCGGTTCGATGAGTTGAAGGGCTTCAACGTCGCGGTGAACGCCAATAACCTGTTCGACAAGGAATACGTCTCGGGCTGCTACGCCGTGAACAACGGCTGCGTCTACGGCCCGCGCCGCACCATTCTCGGCACCTTGTCCTACCGCTGGTAGCGTGATCAATGATCGCTTCGGATGTCGTGCTGGTCATCGCGCTGGCGGTGTTTATCGTCGCGTGGTGGATACCGGCCATACCGGCGCGCAGATCCGTGCTTCTGATCTGCGCGCTGGCCGCTTTGGCCGCAGGCGTTTGGGGCTTCCTTGACCATCGATGGCAGGCGGCCGCGGGCGCAATAGCGGCGCTATCCTTCCTGCTGGCGCTTTTCCTGACGCGCGGACGCAAGCAAGGCGTTCCCTTTGTATCGGGGCCGCTGCTGACGCTTCTGGCTGCCGCCGCCGTGGCAGTGCTGGCGATATTCCCGGTTGCTCCCCTGCCAAAGCCCACCGGGCCGCATGCGGTCGGCGTGCGCACATTCGAGCTGGCCGATGCCAGTCGCCCCGGCCTCTTCTCGGCACAGCCGAAGGAACCTCGACGTTTGCTGGTGCGGGTCTGGTACCCCGCCACGCCGGCAGAGGACGCACGGCCGATGCGCTACTTCTCTCCCACAGAAGCGCGCACCACGGCGCACGGGCTGGGCGGGCTGATCAATTTCGGGCCGCTGCTGAGCCACCTCAAGCATGTTCGCACCAACGGCTATGAGGATGCGCCCCTGTTGCCGGCCCCGGACAAACGTTCCGTGGTGGTCTACAGCCACGGTTACATGTCCTTCCTTGGGCAGAATACCGCGCTGATGGAAGACCTCGCCAGCCATGGCTATATCGTCTATTCCATCCAGCATACCTACGATGCGTCCGACACCGTGTTTCCGAACGGCGACATCGCGCCAATGGACGCTCAACTCAAGCGCAGCCATGACGACGAGCGTCCGGCAGGCATGAGCGTCCTTCTCACCGGCAAAACCCTCGACGAGCGCCTCGCGGGGCATTTGCTTCTACCGCAACAAGATGCGCGGCTGGTTATGCAAAGCGGGCCGGCCTGGGTCGCGGATCGGCAATTCCTGCTCGACAGGCTGGCAGACGGGACCGTGCCGGAAGCCGTCGTCGAGATCGCCGCCGCAGGCGATGTCTCGAAAACCGGGCAGATCGGCATGTCCTTCGGCGGGTCGGCAACAGGCGGCTTTTGCGCGGTCGATACGCGTTGCGCCGCCGGCGTAAACCTCGATGGCCTCAGCTATCACCTGCAAACGCTCGGCACGCAAATGCCCGTCCCTTTCCTCATGCTGCATTCCGACTTAGAGAGGTTCCGCCGCGTTATCGGCGAAGATGCGCCCGAGGCAGCCCACAGCTTCAACCAGTTCTCCTACGAGCGCTTCGAGGAAACCGGGCAGTCGGATGAGGTTTATCGCTTCCAGGTCAAGGATGCGTTGCACATGGGGTTTTCAGACTTCACCCTGTTCATCCGGCAGCCTTTGGGCGACGTCTTCCTCGGCAAGGTGCCGGCCGAAACGATGATAGCCCTGCAGAACGATGTGGTGCGCGACTTCTTCGATCGGTATATCCGGGGCGAGGCCAACGGTTTTCCCGAGGAAGTGCAAACCGCCTATGGCGACCGGCTGATACCGATCGACAACGCCGATGTCCGCCTGTGGTGGACCGGCAAAACGCCTGAAGCACGCATGCAGATCCTGAAAGACATTGAGGCAGCTCGGACAGAGGCAGTCCCCTCAGGTGCCGGACGGAATTAGTCAGAGCGTTTTGAGAAATGCGACCAGCGCGGCCCGTTCTTCGGCGTCGAGATCAAGCGGTTTGATGTAGGGCGAGAGTGCGGCAGCGAACGGATATTGGGAGTCCGCCGCCTCGCGGGCGTTGCGCGCCCACACCTCTCCCCCGCCGCATGCGTAGAAGTGAACAATGCCTTCCAGCGTCTCGATGAGGCCGTTGTGCATACAGGGAGCCGTTTTGCCGACGTGGCGCAGGCTTGGCGTCTGGAAGCGGCCAATGTCCTCCGGTTTGCCGGTGATCCTGTAGCGACCGAGATTCTCTGCCGGTTCACGAAACGAGGACAGACGCAGGTTGTGGAAGAGATCGTCCGTCAGCCGGGGGCCTGAGTGACAATTCGCGCATTCGAAACATCAGAAGGGTAAGGTTTGCGAGCTGTCGTCATCTCGCAAAGTTCGGAAATATTGGTTTACAGATCCCTAACATCCTCTAGACGAATCCATGCGGCGGCGCGTCAAGCGCATGTTCTGGGGGCACCCTGTGATCGTGATGCCCCGCGTCGAGGGATCGAGCCTCAGCGATGCCAAGCGCGTGATGTCAATAATTGTTAATCGATAGAGTGGTTATTTTTTTTGATATAAAATCTATAATCATAATCACGAAAAATCATTGTGATGATGTCGAATATATTATGTTTGGGCGGTTGTTTTCAAATCTCTGTCACACCTGATGCATAGTAGATTTGCTGATCGAGAGCGGCTTGCTGCCGGATCGGATGTGTTTCCTAAAGTTCATCCGATATGCCGGCTCAATAAACTCGAATGAAAAATGACCGTGCGTGCGTCGGATATCCCTCGGGATCATGCCGCGTGCCCGGGGTTTTATTTTTTCTATGTGTGATCATACATCCTTTATTGGGAAATCGACACAGCATTCAGGTGAGGAGCGAGACACAATGACAGCATTCATGTTTTCGAAGCACAGCGCACTGCGCCATCTTCTTGCCGGAGTTGCATTCTCTGCGGCGATGGGCATGGCCGTTGCACAGGCGGATGACATCACGGTCTATACATCCTATGAAGAGGATGAAATCGCAGCTTTCCTCAAGCGCGCCAAAGAAGATCTGCCGGATCTGAACGTCAACGTGCTCCGCCTGTCGACCGGCGACCTGCATGCGCGCATCCTGGCTGAAGCCGACAACCCGCAGCACGATGTGATCTGGGGTTGGGCCGTCACCTCCATGATCGATCCGCGCATCGGTGAGTTGATCGAGGTCTACGAGCCGGCCAATATCGAGCGCGTTCCCGCCAAGTTTCGCGACAAGGATGGTAAGTGGTTTGCGACCACCGGCTACATGGCGGCCTTCTGCGTCAACAAGGAAGTGTTGGAGAAGAAGGGCTTGCCCATGCCGACTTCGTGGGAAGATCTGCTCAACCCCGTCTACAAGGGCGAGGTCGTGATGCCGAATCCGGCCAGCTCCGGCACGGGTTACCTGATGGTCTCCTCTATTCTTCAGGAAAAGGGTGAGGAAGAAGGCTGGAAGTTCCTCCAAGGCCTGGACAAGAACATCGCCCAGTACATCAAGAGCGGTTCGCGTCCCTGCAATGCGGCCAGCGAGGGTGAGTTCGCGATCGGCGCATCCTTCGCCCTGCGCGCGATCAAGAACATCCAGAGCGGCTATCCGGTCGCCATGGTGATCCCGGCTGAGGGCGCTGGCAACGAGCTTGAGGCCAATGCGCTCGTGGCCGCATCGAAAAACAAGGATGCCGCCAAGCGCTTCCTGGACTGGACCATCTCCGACAACGCCGTCAAAGGTTACTATGACTGGAAGGAGATCGTCACGGTGACCGGCGGCTCCATGCCGGAGAACTTCAAGGAAGCCGGCCTGCCGGAAGACATTTCGTCCGTATTGTGGGACATGGATTTTGCATGGTCGGCTGAAAATCGTCAGCGCATTCTCGAGCGCTGGCAGCGTGAACTGGAGCGCTGATAGCGCGCCTGACAGTCCCCCGCCCGGTGCCCGCACAGGGCGGGGGATACTCGACCATGTTCAGTTGATTTTTGAGTGAATTCTTGTCGATCGGATGGTTCCGTCTGGTCGGAAAACGCTCCAGGGATTTTCCGGTGACGCTCGTTATTTCTCATGTAACCAAGCGCTTCGGTCAGATGGTGGCGCTGGACGATATTTCGTTGAGCATCGACAGCGGGGAGTTCATTTGCTTCCTGGGACCGTCCGGCTGCGGCAAGACCACGCTTTTGCGGGTGATTGCGGGGCTTGAACAGGTAGAGCAGGGCTCCGTGCTGTTCGAGGGGCGTGACCTTGCCGAAATCCCGGCGCGCAAACGCAACTTTGGCGTGGTATTCCAATCGTATTCGCTTTTTCCCAATATGAGCGCTGCTCGCAACGTTGGCTATGGACTGGAATGTCATGGTTGGCCGCGCGCGGAGATCGATGCGCGCGTGCAGGAAATGCTGCGCGTTGTCGCGCTCTCCGAACATGCGCGCAAGCTGCCCTCGCAGCTTTCAGGCGGACAGCAGCAGCGTGTTGCGCTGGCTCGCGCGCTCGCCACCAACCCCCGGATGCTGCTGCTGGACGAGCCGCTTTCCGCTCTCGATGCCAAGGTGCGCAAAAATCTGCGCATCGAGATCCGCGAGTTGCAAAGGCGCCTCGGCATTACGACGATCATGGTCACCCACGATCAGGAGGAGGCGCTTGCGATGGCCGACCGTATCGTCGTCATCGAAGCAGGTCGCATCGTGCAGGTCGGCAACGCCCATCAGCTTTATGAGCGCCCGGCGTCGCGCTTCGTGGCGGAGTTCATCGGTCGCATGAACGTGCTGCCTGTTTCTGCCGCAGCCGGCAAAATTTTGCTTGCCGGATATCCCGTCGGTTGCGAGGAGCGCACGGCCGGTGAGGCGCCGCGCCTGATCGGTATCCGGCCTGAGAATGTATGCGTGGTGACCGAAGAGGCTACGGACGCAAATGGCGCCATCCCGGCGCGTATTCGCAGCACCGTTTATCTGGGTAATATCGCCGAGATCGTTCTGTCGGTTGGTAAGGGGCATGAGCAGGAAATCGTTGCCGAAGTGCCGGGTCACGCGTTGCGCGCGATTTCCGAAGCGCCGTCCATCGCTGTCCGGTTGCCGGCCGATGCCGTGAAAGTGCTTGAATGATGAGCGCGATCGTAACAACAGACCTGCCGCGCGGAAAAGTCAGCAACAGGATCAGGCTTGGTGTCCTTCTGCCGACGATCATCGTCGGCATCCCGCTGATTGTGTTTGTTCTCTACCCGCTGGTGCAGATACTTGGCCGTTCCTTTTCCACCCGCGATGGCTTTGGATTCGGCAATTACGCCGCAATGCTCGGCAACGAACGGTTCGTGCGCATCACCTATAATTCCGTCGACATGACGCTGACGAGCACGGTGCTGGCTGTCGTCCTGGCATACGTCTTTGCCTATGCGATCCAACGCTCGACGCTTCCGGCGCGGGGGCTTTTCCGAATGATCGCGGTGCTCCCCCTGTTTGCGCCCTCGCTGGTGCAGGCGCAGGGGCTCGTGCTGCTGTTCGGGCGCAACGGCATTATCAACCGCACTTTCGGGCTCGGCATTGATATTTACGGCTATTGGGGCATCGTGATCGCATCGGTGCTTTATGTCTTTCCCTATGCCTTCCTGATCCTCTCGGCCGCGCTGGCCGTCGCGGATGCACGGCTTTATGAAAGCGCGCAGATGCTGGGGGCGTCGAAATGGCGCGCGTTCCGCACGGTCACGCTGCCGGCGACGCGATATGGCATCGCGGCAGCGGTGTTCGTTTGTTTCACGCTGGTGATCACCGATTTCGGCAATCCGATGGTGATTGGCGGCGACTATACCGTGCTGGCGTCGGAGGTGTACAATCAGGTCATCGGGCAGGCGAACTTCGAGATGGGCAGCGTCATCGGCATGGTCCTGCTTATTCCGGCTGCCATCGCGGCGATCACGGAAAAGTACATCAGCGCCCGGCAGCATGCGCTCATCAGCGAACAGTCCAAACCGCTGATACCCCGGCCGGACCGCACCCGGGATACTCTGCTGGGGTTGGTTGTCGGTATGATTTCGGTGGCTATCGTTGCCGTGATGGCCGTGGTGGTGTTCGCCAGTTTCGTGCATCTGTGGCCGTATCGCATGGACTTTTCGCTGCGCCACTACGCCTTTGACGTGCAGAATGGCATCCAGCCGTTATGGAACTCCATCTGGATATCGCTCATGGCGGCTGGCGTCGGCGTTGTCGTGGTGACGGCTGCCGCCTATGTCGTCGAGAAATTTGCCTCGCCCGCGACGCGGCTTCTGTATTTCCTTGCCATCCTGCCAGCGGCTGTGCCGGGCATGGTGCTGGGACTTGGCTACATTCTGGCGTTCAACAATCCATCAAACCCTGTCTACGCCATCTATGGCACGCTGTTCATCATTGCGGTCGCCAATGTCTATTACTACCATGCACAGGGCTTTCTCATCTCCAGCACCAGTATGAAGCAGATCAGTAATCGCTTCGACGAGGCATCGGCGACACTCGGCGGCGGTCGTTTTCACACCTTTGTCAAGGTGACGTTGCCGCTGATGCTGCCTACGATCGTGGGCGTAGCGGTGTTTTTCTTCATGCGTTCGATGGTGACGCTCTCAGCCGTGATCTTCCTTGTCACACCTCATACGCAGGTGGCCGCTGTGTCCGTTCTTTATCTTCAGGATCGCGGAGCGACCAATCAGGCTGCGGCATTCTCGGTCTGCATCGTGGCTACCGTGGTGGTGGCTCTGCTTGCCGCCCGCTTGCTGCTGAACATCTTCGGCTATCGCAAGATGCCGCTGATCCGCTGAAACAGCCGGCGCGCGTCCGCCTGAGCCTACCTCACCTCCGACACCGTGTTCGGCGTCAAGGAAGCCTTCGTTGCACCTTTCCAGAAGGGAGCGCCCCTTGACGCTGTCGCTGGCCTGACCAGGGGATATGAATTTTGGTGTTCCATCCGCCTCTGGATTTGCCGATGGCCTACGGCCCTCTTTTTTGAGAGCCCCGTAGCGTCGGGGTGTACCTTGATGTGGGTGCTGTCCAGACCAGGGCACTCGACGCGGATGACAATCAGGCACTGGTGCTGAAGCGATTCAAAAATCCGGTCGAGAATTCCCTTTTCGGCCCATCGGCGAAGCCGCATCTAGATGGTGTGCCAATTGCCGTACTCTTTCGGCAGGCGGTGCCACTTGCAGCCATTCTCCGCAATATAGAGCAAGGCATCAAGCAAGCGCCTGCTATCGATTTTCACGTTGCAGCGCTGCAGCGGCAGGAACTGAGACAGCACCGCATATTGAGCATCCGTCAGTTTTGTTCAAAATGATAGCCGGCGCATTACGCTCACCATTGCCACAGGGCCGTGATCGGCAGGGCATATAGTTTTTCGCCGAAGGGGGTGATCCTGTCATGATCATGCAGCACGACCCCTCGCACGAACCTGTCGCCTGGCGCTTCCTGCAACTGGCGCAAGCCGCGGAAGTCCTGGGCGCGCACGGTGGCGGAGGTCTTGACTTCAACCCCGACCACACGTCCGCGGCGGTCTTCCAGAACGATATCAACCTCGTCCCGATCCTTGGTGCGATAGTGTGAGAATGCCGCCCGCGTTCCCGACCAGGAGGCCAGCTTGAGCAGTTCGGAAAAAATGAAGCTCTCCAGCAAAGCGCCGAAGTGCGTGCGATCGGCCCTGATATTGTCATTGTCTGTGCCGCGCAGAGCAGCGAGCAGGCCGCTATCCAGAAAATGCAGCTTCGGCGTCTTGATCAGCCGGCTCAGCCGGTTTGATGACCACGGGGGAAGGGTGTGCACCAAATAAAGCCGTTCGAGGATGGCACATATTTCTGTGCGGTCACATTCGACAGCCCGAGCGCCGCTCCGAATCTCGAATAGTTCACCAACTTGCCCGGCGTGCTCGGCCAGAACGTTGAGCAATTGTGGCATCCGCTCCAACTGGTCGATGTTGGCGATGTCCCTGACGTCGCGATTGAGAATGAGAGCCACGTAATCCTCAAGCCATCTCTGTCGCCGCGGCAAGCTGGCGCGGCGCAGGGCCTCGGGATAGCCACCGCTGAGAACGATGGAAATCAAATCCTCTCCGGTCTGCGCATCGCCTGAAAATATCGGAAGAGACGCTTCGAACAGGCGATCCAGAAATGCTCCCTTTCCTTGCCGGATTTCCGACTGCGCCAAAGGTAGCAGCGGGATGATGGCCATGCGCCCGGCGAGGGAATCGGCAATGACCGGAATGGTCGCCAGATTAGCGGAGCCGGTCAGCAGAAACCGCCCCGGCCGCTGATCCCGATCGATGCTTTCCTTGATGACCAGCATCAACTCCGGCACACGCTGGATCTCGTCAATGATCGCCGTATCGAAGCCGCGAACGAAGCCGACGGGATCTGTGTGCGCCGCTTCGAGTGTGCCGATGTCGTCGAGGGTCACATAAGGACGTCCCTCATGTGCAAGTTGCCTGGCAAGTGTTGTCTTGCCGGCCTGACGCGGCCCGGCGATCAGCACAACGCGCGTATCCGCCATCGCTCCGTCGACGTGCGGTCGGATTTTTCGCTCGATCAGTGGGTGGGCAGAAATCGTGGCCGTGCTTATCCGACGGTTATTAATAGATATACCATCTGATTTAAAGTTATACGTCGTCCAATTTATGCTTCATGCTCGATCCTCCTCACATTAAAGCGAGTTTGGTCTTCACGGAAAGCACAACGAGCCTCAATCTATATAATGGATGGGAGCGTCCTGTACGCAACTAGATAAAATTGTATCCAATATCTGGTCGGCACACAAATGGCACATGAGATAGTGTCGTTTATTGAAAAATAAGGGAAAAATATTCGTTTCCTTCAGGCTCATAACCTGAAGGCCGCAGGTTCAAATCCTGCTCCACAACCAAAAATATGCAATGATGTCAGTATGATAAAGCCTCCTCCGGGAGGATTTCCGCGTTCTACAACAAACCCGTGGAAGCGCACTGGAAGCACCAGAAAGAAAGCCATGGCGAAGTAAAGCCGGATAGGCACGGTTACACTTTGGCTCTGATTGTGATAAAAATGATACAACAATACAAGCGCGCCAAGCTGGAAGCACACTGAAATTGGGGCGGTAAGCTGTTCACGAAATAGACGGCGGCTTGACGTGCAGCGTGCTGGCGATATCAACCTGGGCCGCGCCGACGATCGGGCGTAGTTCGCGCAGGCTCTCGACCTCTTGCTTCAGTTCCTGATATCGTTCTTCGATCATTTCCTGACGTTCGGGCGGAAGGTCGGCGATAATCTCATTCAAAGTTCGGCCCATGTCACTACTCTCCGTATGATCGTGCTTTCTGGAAACCTTTCGAAGGAGGAGATTCCTTTGCAAGGCGTCAATGAGCCCAATAAGCCGTACAAGCTACATAGCCTCCATGTTATATTGCCGTCAACAGGCGGTCTGCCGTCTGCACTTATCGGCAGCCGTTAGGTACCCTTAGCCACAAGCTGAAACTGGTGATTGGCGACAAAGCGCCTCGAAACCCATATCGGTCCTGCTCGCCAAACATGCAGAGCGGTGCGCTCCGCGCTCCCAAATGCGTCGTCAGAAAAGCGGCTGTCCTTCGCAAAAAGCCGATATCTATTAGACGTATCTGAGGATCAACCAATTTCTTCGACGTACGTGTTCGAATCCCACCAGATCCGCCAAACCCGCCGATTTCCCTCTATGGCCCGATATTGCCGCCGATCACCGCACACCACCATGCGGCATAGCGAACCGCCGATTCCACGCTATTGCCCGATATTTCCATGCCCCAGGCCGGTAGTCCGGCAGCTTTGGGGCGCATTGCTGCCAAGCTCGTTGCCCCGATGGACGGCAGCTTTCCCAACGTAGTCGCCAAGACCTGTCAATCCGGTTTCCACCCCATCGCAGCCGTTGTCAGGCGAATTGCTCATGGGACATCTTGGCGCAATTGATTGGCTGTCACGTCACTGTCGGTTGATGCGCTCTTGTTCAACGGCCTGTTCGAGAATTCGCCGGTAGCCGATCTTCGTCATCCACTGCGCGCGCGCAAGATGGCTCTCCCAGCATCTGCGGGATCGCATTTCCTCGGCATCCGGGTCGCGGTGCAGGACGATCCGAGTCACCTCGGTCCAGTCCGCGCCTTCCGCATTGGTGTATCGACCCAGTGAAACTCTGCTCATGCTACAAGGGAGAAGGTAGCGATGAGTGTAACTATGGACGACAGCATCAAACGCTGGACGGCGAAGCGCAAAACCGCGCTGGTGATCGAAATCATTCAGGGCAAGACCACGGTGGCTGAGGCCAGCCGGTCCTTCGAGCTGTCGCCCGCCGAGATTGAGGGGTGGGTTGAAGACGCCAAGCGGGGAATGGAGAATTCTCTGCGGGCGAACCCGCTCGACATCCGCGAGCAATATGAGAAGCAGCTGAAGGATCTTCAGGAGGCCTATGGCGAAGCCATGCTGGAGCTGCGCGCACGAAAAAAATTCCAGGCCCTGATGGATGCTCTGGATCATTTGTCGTCCGCCGCATCCAGCAGGGCCTTCTCGCTGAGGGCATCAAGGTGCCCCTGACCAAGCTTTGTGCCTGGTTTGGGGTGTCGCGCCGGACGGTGTATTACCGGCCAACCAAGGCGGCTGCGAAGGTCGATCCGCGCTTTTCTGAGCCGATCAAGGCCATGATCGAGCAGGAACCGTCCTTTGGCTACAGGACCGTGGCCTAGCTTCTGGGGTTCAATAAAAACACGGTTCAACGGATCTTTCAGCTCAAGGGCTGGCAGGTGCGCAAATGACCCATCGGGATGCGGCCGCGGATTGAGGCGATCCCGTCCGTAGCCAAAGCTCCCAATGAGCGCTGGTCGACCGACATGTGCCGGATCTGGGCCGGGCGGGATGGCTGGACCACACTGGCCCTGGTCATCGATTGCCATACCCGCGAGTTGTTGGGGTGGCATCTGTCGCGCTCCGGCAAGGCCACGACCGCAGCCAGTGCGTTGGAGCATGCGCTGATTACCCGGTTCGGCACTTTGGGTCGGGTGCCGAAGGAGTTCCTGCTGAGGTCGGACAACGGGCTCGTTTTTACCAGCCGAAAGTTCACAGCGCTGGTCCGAAGCTACGGCCTGAAGCAGGAGTTTATCACACCCCACTGCCCGCAACAGAATGGCATGGTGGAGCGCGTGATCCGGACATTGAAAAAGCAATGCGTCCATCGCCAACGCTTCGACAGCATCCAGCATGCAACACGCGCTATCGGTGACTGGATCAGCTTTTACAACAACCGCCGCCCTCACCAGGCGCTTGCCATGCGCACACCTGCCGAGGCATTCAAATTAGCAGCTTAACCTGAGCAGATTCCGCTGGGTCATTACAATCATGCTTTTTTAAGAATCCGCAGTTCCAGCGCCTGTTCGGCGACGACTTCCTTGAGATCATGAGCCTCTCTGCGCAGCACTTTTACCTCGTCGCTGGTGGCGGCACGGGCCGTGTCGCCAGTCAGCCGCTTCTTGCCGGCTTCAAGGAATTCCTTCGACCAGTTGTAATAAAGGCTCTCGGCGATCCCCTCGCGCTGGCACAGCGCGGCGATCGATTCCTCGCCACGCAGGCCTTCCAGCACAATGCGGATCTTCTCCTCCGCGCCATACTGCTTGCGGGTCGCTCGGCGGATGTCCTTGATGACCTGTTCCGCAGGTGCTTTCCCTGTCCCGGATTTCTGTCTCATCTTTGCACCTTTGAAAGGCTACGATGAACCAGAAATCCTCCGTTCTCAGTTAAGCCACTTTGGTCCAATCAGAGCTGACGACGGACAAGCTACTATGAAGGCCCCTTATCCAATGGCGACCCCATTGCAGCCTGGGCTTCCTCTGCCTTTGCCGGCCCGCGCAGGAAACGTGCCACAAGGACGGCAACGACGACACCAATTGCCGATCCTAACGGGTACACCCAATAAGTCGAAAGATCCCCGCGGGCAAGATTGGGGCCGAAGGCTCGTGCCGGATTGAACGCGGCGCCGTCATAAGGCCCACCCATCGTTCCCGCGGCCATGACATAGGCCCCTACCGCGATCGGAATGGCGGAGCCGACCAGCTTTGGGCCATCGGCCATGCTGAGCACCACCAGCACCATGCCGAAAGTGAGGATCGCCTCCAGTATGACCGCTCCCCACAACTGCCCGGGCTGGGGGATTGTTGCGGCGAGATTGCCGCCATAGCCAAACAGCTCCGCCGCCGTGAGAGACCCGGCCGAAGCGGCAATGAACTGGACGACGAAATAGGCTAGAGTCATCGGCCAGGTCATATCGCCGCGCAGGGTAAACCCGAGCGTCATCGCCGGATTGAAATGCGCGGAGATATCTCCCAGGCAATAGACTGCCGCGACTAGCCACAGGGCGGACACCGCGGACAGGATGAAAGCAAACTGGTAGGGAGCCAATTCCGCTCCGCCGTTGGCAGCAAGAACCGCCGCTCCGCCAGAAAGAACGAAGGTCAAGCCGAAGCTGCCGATGAACTCGGCAACCAGCCGACGTGCCCGGTGATTGTCACTCTTCCAGTCGGCGGTAAACCGCGGCCCAACTTGCGAAGCGAGTGCGAAGCGGCCATAGGCCGCTTCATTGTCGTTATTGACGTTCATGTTGACAGACTCCTCGTCGCTGAGATTACGCCACGTAGGGAGAAACCATCTTCTTCGGATCGACGACCTTGTCGAATTCTGTCTCCGTGACGAAGCCAAGCTTGAGTGCGGCTTCCTTCAGCGTCAAATCGTTGTCCAGGGCGTAGTGGGCGATCTTCGAAGCCTTGTCATAGCCGATCACCGGCGACAGCGCCGTAACCAGCATCAGCGAACGCTCGACATATTCCTCGATCTTCTTGAGATTGGGCGTGGTGCCCTCGATGAGGAATTTTCGGAAATTGGTGGTGCTGTCCGTTATCAGCCGGATCGAATGCGTGATGTTGTAGATGATCAGCGGCTTGTACACGTTCATTTCGAGATAGCCGCTGGCGCCGCCAAAATTCACGGCAACGTCATTCGCGAACACCTGAGTGGCGACCATGGCCAGCGCCTCGCACTGGGTGGGATTGACCTTTCCGGGCATGATCGACGAGCCGGGCTCATTTGCCGGAATGGATAGCTCGGCGAAGCCGGCACGCGGTCCGCACGACATGAGGCGGATGTCGTTGGCGATCTTGAACAGCGAAACAGCCAGCGTCTTCAGGGCGCCGGAGAGGCTCACCAAGGCGTTGTGCGCGCTCTGCACAGTGAACTTGTTAGGCGCGGTGACGAAGGGCAAGCCGGTCAGCGTGGCGATTTCGGCCGCCGAAGCCTCCGCGAAGCCCGGTGCGGAATTCAGGCCGGTGCCGACCGCCGTGCCGCCGAGGGCAAGACGGTAGACCCCTTTGAGAGCGGCGTCGATGGTGTCGAGATCGTCGGTCAGCAGGCCGGCATAACCGGACCATTCCTGGCCGAGCGTCAGCGGCGTGGCGTCCTGCATGTGCGTACGGCCGATCTTGACGATGTCCTTCCATTCCTCGGCCTTGGCGGCAATGGCATCGCGCAGCGCGGTGACGGCTGGAACGAGATCCTTCGTCACACCGATGGCGGCCGCGATATACATGGCCGACGGGAAGGAATCGTTCGATGACTGTGCCATGTTGACGTCGTCATTGGGATGCACGGGCGTCTTGCTGCCGAGCGCCGTGCCGGCAAGCTGGCAACAGCGGTTGGAGATGACCTCGTTGACATTCATGTTGAACTGCGTACCGCTGCCCGTCATCCAGACGTGAAGCGGGAACATGTCGCGATGCTGTCCGGCAAGGATTTCGTCGCAGACAGTCACGATCAGCTTGAACTTCTCATCCGCGAGGCGACCATCCTTATGATTGGCGATCGCCGCCCCTTTTTTCAGGTAAGCATAGGAATCAATCATTTCACGCGGGATCAGATCTGGTCCGATCGAGAAATGCTCCAGAGAACGCTGTGTCTGCGCACCCCAAAGTTTATCCGCAGGAACATTCACCGTGCCGAGACTGTCAGACTCGGAGCGAAAATCTACCATTTCAGCTATCCTCATAGATTAGTCACCTCGCATTCATTAGAAATGCGAGGGTATTCGATTGATAAAAATGGACGCAAGCATCCATTGCGCGATAGAAAGTTTATTAGTCCAATGCTAATACAATTATATTACATTGCATAGCTAAGGAAATATATTGATAAACATCATATATATATTTGTAAAAAATACCGTGGCTGCGTTTCCGAAGAGATGCAGCCACAGCAACCGCTCATTGCTGGCGGATCAAACCGCTTCGACCGGCAGGTAAACCGGCCACCACTGGGTCTCGCGCACGGCCTCAACGGGATCGTCGATCTTGGCCTCGGCAATACCCTGGTTGATGGCAGTGCGCACGATTTCCACGGCCACGGCGCTTGACGTGGTGCGCAGGTCAGCGTTGGAGGGCAGCAGCGAAGCACCGAGCGTGTCATCTGTCGCC
Organism: Pseudochelatococcus contaminans; assembly: GCF_014195635.1. Lineage (GTDB taxonomy): Bacteria > Pseudomonadota > Alphaproteobacteria > Rhizobiales > Beijerinckiaceae > Pseudochelatococcus > Pseudochelatococcus contaminans. The sequence goes on from NZ_JACICC010000007.1 coordinate 56,128, forward strand.
TGTCCGGCCACAGCCTTGGCTGCTGCGAACAGGATTTCGTCGGTGACGATCTTGGCGCGGGCGGTGATGACACCAAGGCCGACACCCGGATAGAGTGCGGCGTTGTTCGCCTGCGCGATCTTGTACGTCACGCCTTTGTACTCGACGTCATCGAATGGCGCGCCGGTAGCGACGAGCACCTTGCCGTCGGTCCACTCGATGAGGTGGGCAGGCGTCGCCTCATGCAGAGCGGTCGGGTTCGACAGCGGGAAGATGATCGGGCGCTCGACATGAGAGGCGAGGTTGCGCACGATCTCTTCCGTGAACGAGCCGGGCTTGGTGGAGGTGCCGATGAGAATTGTCGGCTTGATCGCATCGACCGTTGTGGCGAGGTCGATGATACCGTTCGTCAGCTTCTCGCGCAGGGCCGCCAGTTCGGGCCAGCGCGTCTCGGCGTTCGGATCGGTTTCCACCCGTGTGCGCTTGAGATCGGCCACTTCGGCATGCGGACGGGCGTAGGGCAGTTGATAATCCAGCAGGCCATCCTTGAGATCGTCGGTTAGCAGGCCGGGCTCATCGACGAGCCAGATGCGGCGGGTGGCTTCTTCCTTCGACAGGCCCTGGCTGGCGATGTGGTCGCGGATCTGGTCGGCGATGCCGGCACCGGCCGTGCCGGCACCGTAGACGACGACGCGCTGCTCAGCCCACGGTGTGCCGCTGCGCCGCACGGCATTGAGCAGCGCGGCAACCACGATGGCGCCGGTGCCCTGCTCATCGTCGTTGAACGTGGGGATGGTGCCGCGATAACGGTTGATGATGCGGCGTGCATTGGTCGAACCGAAGTCTTCCCAGTGCAGCAGCGCCTTCGGGAACAGTTTGCGCGCCGCCGTCACATAGGCATCGATGAAATCGTCATAGGCCTTGCCGCGAGTGCGTCCGTGACGATAGCCGAGATACAACGGATCGTTCAGCAATTTCTCGTTGTCGGTGCCGACATCCAGAATTACGGGAACGACGCGATATGGGCTTATGCCGGCCGCGGCCGTGTAAACCGCAAGCTTGCCGATCGCGATGTCGACGCCGTTGGTGCCCCAGTCGCCAATGCCGAGAATGGCTTCAGCGTCGGAAGCGACCAGAAGGTCGATATCGCCCGGTCCGGCACCGAAGTTCGCCAGCTTCTGCTCTACCGTCTCGGGCTCATTGATGGAGAGATAAATGCCGCGCGGCCGTGTGAACACTTCACTGTAATGCTCAATGGCTTCACCCACCACCGGATCGTAAACCACCGGCAGAATCTCGAGCAGGTGTTCCTGAAGCAGCGCATAGAACAGTGTCACGTTGTTGTCGTGCAGACGCCACAGGTAGATGTGCTTGTCGAGATCCGTCGGCGCTTCATGATAAGCAGCATAGGCCCGTTCAAGCTGCGGCGCGAGGTCTTCGGTCACGACCGGCGGCAGCAGGCCGTCGATCTGAAGGGCCTGGCGTTCAGCCTTCGTAAAAGCCGTGCCCTTGTTGAGCCCTGGGTCCCGAAGAACCTCATATCCCCGCGCAGTCGTCTGGATCTTGCGATCCGCACCAGCGCCCACAATCTGAAACTTTCTGGCAACCATCTGATTCTCCATCGATATTAACAGGGACAACATGCTCCTGAGCGGACAGGCTTTCGGAGCAGGGAATTGCGCGGATCGGAACCCGGCGCAATAAAACGAAATGAACGCTGTCAGGGCAGACGGGCCGGTCGATGCGGAGCCTGCCCCGGTTCAAGCGTCGGCCAGGCTCAACGAGCGGACCCGTTTGCACACACGACGAACTCGCTGGTCCACTGCGTGATCTACAGGCCAGCACGCGCATATCATCGAGCGACTTCCGCCACGCTGTCGTGACCGAAGCATTTCAACGCATTAGATCCGCCCTCACTGTTCCGCGGCCATGCGTTGGCGGCGGCAAGTTTCGAGACCTTGATCCAGCTGATTCAATCTGTCTCATAGCGCGAAACGACAATGTTCGTTTCACTGGATGATTTCTCGGAAATGCAACCATCACCTGCCATAAACATGCCACCAGCGATCTCGAAATAATTTAATGCATAAGGCAATATAAATAATAGTAATATTTCATGTAAAATTATATTTGATTGAAGTTTTTGTTAATAAAATTAATTCATTTTTTTATAAATTACTCAAATAAATTGCCGTTCAAGATAATGGGCGTCGCGGATAGTGGGTGAAATCAATGCTGTTGGCGTGAGGCATCATCCAGCTTGGGCTGTTACTCGTCAGTTTTTGAAGGAGCGGGGTCGTCTTTTACAGCCGCGATCTGCTTAGCGGCCCCCTTCAGGACCGAGATAAAAGCATCCACCGCTTCATCAGTGTCCTCCAGTCTACCGTCGAGAACGTAGTGAAGTTTACCGAGTAGAGGCAGCCCAAAGTCCTCGGATATTTCCGTGAGTCCGGGCGTACTAAAGCTGCGACCAATAGCCATAATGCCGAAACCTGCCTGTGCTCCAGCCAGCAGACCAAGCAGATTGCTGCTCTCTGCCACAGTCACCCAGCCACGCCCCGCCGCGCGGAGCGATCCTTCCGCAATACTCCTTGTAATACTGGGATTCAAATAGGAGACGAGTGGCACCAACTCCCCGTCCTTCAGAAGTTCAGCGGCCCAACCGACCCATATCAGCTCCTCTTCCCAGAGCAATTCGCTGTTAAGCTGGTCGCCATGGCTTTTGCCCAGAATGATATCGACTTCGTGCGAGCGAAGGATGTCATGAAGATGTTCATTACGGCCAGTGATCAATCGCATGCCGAAGTGGGGGAACTGCGCCCGGAACAGTCCCAGCACTTGCGGCAGTTTCGTTGTAGCGAATTCATCTTCCACACCTACCCTGAGCGTGCCTTTCATCGATGGGCGCATCAGAGAAAGACGTGCATTCTCGGCAATGGAAAGAATGGATCGAGCATATATCAGCATAGCCTCCCCATCAGGCGTGAGATTGACCTGACGTGTGGTGCGGAAAATAAGTCGGCGCCCAACTCGCTTTTCAAGACGAGCGATCCTCTGACTGATTGTAGACTGAGAACATTCGAGAACCTCGGATGCAACACTGAAACTGCGTTTTGTCGCAACAACATCAAACGTTTTGAGCTCATCTGTGTCGACTATGCTGAACTGCTCCAACATCTGTCTCTAAACCTCCGATAGAGCATCAATTTTTACGTTTATACCACAAGATCAAAATTTTTAAATGGCTTTCTGCGGAACTTATCTAATTATCTATGAGGAAAATAAATTAATTACAAAGTCAGATATCTAATTTTTGTGAAAAATAATTTTATTTCTATAATGCAACATTTTATGCTGACCATCTGTATTTTGTACCGTTAGATACTGTTCCAATTCTGTCGCAGCACGGGCAAAGGGCTTAGAACCCCTAACAAAACCATTTATTAACCATCTCTGAGCGATTTCTCCAGAATGGCCAAGAAAGTGCTTCCTGATGAATTTTGGGCGGAAATTGTATCGCTGATGCCGGTCGAGGTGGCGCGGCCGAAAGGCGGCGGGCCCCGCGTCGGCAACCGCGAGGCGTTGCTGGGTATACTGTTTGTGCTCTATACGGGCATCCCTTGGGAACGCTTGCCCTGTGAGGTTGCCGGGTGCTCGGGCATGACCTGCTGGCGCAATGGCAGGGTATCGGCCTTTGGGATCGCCAGCAGCGGCATATGCTCGACCGGCATTCCTCTCGCCGTTATCCTGACAGGGGCCAACCGGCATGACATCATTGCGCTGACTGATGTCGTCGATGCCGTCCATCCGGTTGAAGGCAAGCGAGGAAGACCTCGCAAACACCCCGGCAAGCTCCATGCTGACGAGGGGTATGAATTCGTCCGATGCCGGCGGGATCTGCGCAAGGGGGCATTGCGCCTCGCATCGCAAGGCGCGGCGTCGAAAGTTCGACCAAGCTGGGCAAACATCGTTGGGTGGTTGAACGCACATTCGCGTGGATCAACCAATTCCGCCGCTTGACCATCCGATACGAAAGCCATGCCGATCTCTACCGCGCATTCCTCGTCATCGCCGCAACAATCATATGTTTCAGGGCCATAAACAGGTTTTGTTAGCTGGGGTACGCTCGTCGCATCGTCGGCTGGCGGGTGAGCAGGACGGCGCATGCGAGCTTCGTCCTCGATGCTCTTGAACAAGCGCTGCATGAACGACGGCCCGCTCATCGCGGCGGTCTGGTTCATCATTCGGACCGTGGGTCGCAATATGTCAGCATCCGCTACACCAAGCGTCTGGCCGAGGCCGGCATCGAGCCCTCCATCGGCAGTGTCGGAGATGCCTACGACAACGCTCTCGCCGAGACGATCAACGGCCTCTACAAGGCTGAGGTTATTCATCGGCGCGGACCATGGCGAAACTTCGAGGCAGTCGAGTTCGCCACGCTGACCTGGGTCGACTGGTTCAACAATCGCCGGCTGCTCGAGCCCATCGGCAATATCCCGCCGGCCGAAGCCGAGGAACGACACTACGCCATGCTGGAGCAGCCAGACATGGCAGCGTGACTTAACCAAATGGCCTCCGGCAAACCCGGGGCGGCTCAAATTTGAAAAGTGGATGGTGACAAGCTCCCCCAGCATATTGGGCGAGCTGCGGTCCGAATGACGAGCGCAGCCGGGTGCGGCTTCCGGCGGCCGGACGCATGCAAGCAGTTGCCTAAGCGCTCAAGATTGGCCCTGGATGAAATTGAGTGCAGTACATTAATTTACAATATAAATATGGTTATCTTCGGGGTCAGGATCGGCGCTGATGTTGCCCCATCCGGAAATGAGAATTAATGAATAAAATAAGATACCTGAAGTAATTACTCCGTAGGGTCAACCTTGGGCGCTTATTCACAGCAGCCGCCTGAATCGCCTCGGCCATGTGGCCGACTTCAGCTCTGTCTCCGACATCGGTAGGGTGACGTGCATGGCGAGCATATGGTTGTCCTCTCGAAAGGGTTGCCTTTTAGTATCGAAATCGATACTGTTAAATCGAATTAAAGTACCTAAATGAGGTGTGCCAGATGAACGTCGTTACCGTCTCCGAGATCAAGCGTCGCGGCATGGCGGCCATCGAGGAGGGCTTGCAGCACGGCCCAGTGCGGATCATCAAGCGCAATAAATCGGCTGCGGTTGTGCTGTCTGAGGAAGAGTATCTGCGCCTGACCGGGGAGCAACCGCAAGTCCGTCCGGGCATGACGGCGATGCAATGGCTGCTGTCGCAGCGTGCCGCCGGCACGCGGGACAAGGCGGAAATCGATGCCTCGGTGGCCGACGAGCGCAACTGGTGATCGCATTCTTCGATGCCAACGCCCTGATCTATCTGATCGATGGCTGCGAACCGTTCGCCGGCCGCGTGCGAAGCCAACTCGCCGCGCTTTCGCAGGCACATCCCGATGTCGGAGCCGCGGTCAGCCGGCTCTCCTGGCTGGAATGTCGTGTGGGACCGATGAAGCACAATCACGCCGCCGCATTGGCCCTGTTCGATGCGTTCTTTGCCCGGCCAGACCTCGTATGGGTGGAACTGAACCGCGACGTTGTGGAACTGGCCACCGTCATCCGCGTGCGGCACGGCCTGCGCACACCGGACGCTCTGCAGGCCGCGAGTTGTCTGCAGTTAGGTCCCGATCACGTATTGCTGACGGGCGATGCCGCGTTCCAGCGCGTACAGGGACTCAACGTGTTGCTCCTCGCTTGAAACTGCGCGAGCCCAGTCGCATGGTGTCTTTTGCTGTCAGGAAGGCGCATTGGTGTAGGGTGGGAAGTATCAAATCGCCACCTCCAGCGAATGTCGGTCTCGGTGGTTGCGTGCCCCCGCAACCAAAAATCACAAACAAACACAATAGCTTAAAGCCTCCTTCGGGAGGCTTTCTGCGTTTATAACCCCACAGCCACCCAATCCAAAATTCTCCGTTCAATACCAGTAACTTACAAATAATCCGCCAAACCGTACCATTCCGTACAAATTCCTCCGTGGCACACGCACGGCACATGAAACAGAACAAATAATCATAAAACGTTCCTCGTATGAGCTCTCAGGATGACTTGATTTACGGCCTCCTCATGAGCAGGAGCGATCATCACCTTTGCCCGGCGCGACGCGATTGTGACCGCGCAGGCATCAGCATACGGGTTGTAATCGACACGCCATACACACAAGGGGAGGGTGCAGCCTCTCCGGCGGCTGACCTACTGCTCGCATACGACCAAAGCTGAAAATGATTTCGCTCGGTCCGCAATGTCTGGCGGCTTGAGCGTCGCGGCAACGGGGGGCGCCGATTTTAAGCTGAATGCCTTGGGCTTCCAGGAAGCCCTGTACGACACTTGCTTTGATGGCGAAGTTTACATTTTGCGCCAGATCATCTGTAGCCGCTGCTACTTTCAGGGCATTCAGCTTTGAAACTACCACACCCACCACATTACCGGCATCATCAAGCAGTGGCCCGCCGCTATTTCCGGGTTGAACTGGTGCAGAAATCTGAAGCATACGGTTGTCGTCTCGCAAGCCGGCAAGCGCCGTCACGCTGCCTTGCGTGAAGTTGCCGCTCGATGTGAGAATACCCGTCAAAGGGTAACCGAACACTGCCGCATATTCGCGCATCCTCACCCCCGGGGCGGAACGCAGCGACTGCGGGAGCGGGGTGATCTGTAGCGAGCAAGGCAAGATCGTTTATCGTATCACGGGACAGGATCCGGCCCTTTCGTGGAAGGTCTTGCGCGTAGCGCACGATTATCTTCTCGCATGCATCGCCGACATGCGCATTGGTGACCTGTTGTCCCTCTTCAGAAACGTAAAAACCTGTGCCGGTAGATGTTTGCCCCGGTGGGTCGGCGTATTGAGGCAACGCTGAAGAACAAATTCCTATCGCGCATTTCCGCCGGTCAGTCACCCTGAACTTGTTGACAGCCTTCAAATAGATGTGAATCTTACGTTGCGTAGAGATCACAATCTTGAAAGTAGTTCCTGATGCCCGGTCGCATGAAAACTGGCAAGTTTGTTGAACGTTCTGGCCTCACCCCACGCACCATCGATCATTATGAGAATCTGGGGCTCCTGAAACTCGCCGATCGCAAGGAGCATGCTCATCGCCACTATGATGAGGCTGTCCTTGAGCGGGTGAAGACGATTACCGCGTTGACGCAAATTGGCCTCAGTCTCTCGCAGGTCGGCGACGTCATCGATCTGTATTGCGAGGACCCCGCGACGATCGCGAGTCGGGACAAGATATTGGCAACCCTTGCGGAACATCTGGTCAAGGTCGATTCGCAGCTTGTCAATCTTTGCACATTCCGTGACAAGATTCAGTCCAGGATAACCGAGGTGGGGATGTTGAACCCGGCAGTGCCACAGGAAGGATGAGACGCGGCAGGAGCGCCCATGCTGCACTATCTCTTTGATTTCCGCATATTGTCAAACGGGCCATAGCGTGGTCGGCGGCCTGTTCCTCGCCGGTTGCAGCGGTGAGGTTGGCTTGATGCGCTATGTTTCTGTGAACCGCATGGAATGTAATAAGCAGTAGTAAAAGAAGATACATATTAAAATAAAAATATATTCAATAAACCACATAAAAAAATATAGAAATAAAAAACAAAAGTGTGAAACAAAACACAAAACCCCATAATAAAAAACAAGCAATAATACGGTAAAGGCAAGCGAGCAATCGACAGCGCTGTGCCGGCTGCCGGCCGTGGAAATCCGCGTGATGGGGCGCGGGACCGCGATAGCGGCGCGGCCGGCAGGCCGTGCGCCCCGGATATTCACCTGTACCGGGAGAGCAGGCGAGGGGAGAGCTCCTTCAATCCGGCGGTGTCTCCTGCTGCCCTGTCTCTCCCCTTCATCACCCAACCGCATTCGCGCTTTGCCGCGGCGATCGACACGATGCGTCCGTTTCCGTTTGCAGCGGAGGCGCCGCACTGCGCCATCGTCTGTAGCAAGGTCTTTTTTAGAGAGCTTCACATTGTCCATTCTTCCATCACTACTCAACACGCCCGCACCGCAGCCGCTGATTGACGGGCGTTCGCTCGCCGCCGATCCACTCGAATCCGGTCGGCCCGTTGTGCTGCCGCTCCATGCACTGTTGCAGCGCATGGATGGCGCCATACGCGCCATGACGGCCGACATTGATCCGGCCGGCGTCTGGATTACCGCCGAGGTCGCGAAACTGAACACGCGTCATGCAGGTGGCTTCTGGTTCGCCGAACTGGCCGATCCCGTGCCGGGAAAAAATCATCCGGCCTGCCTCTCCGTCCGGATCAGCCCCCAGCTCATTGAGAAGGTTTCGCTGTTGGCGGGAATCACGGTCACGCCGGATCTCATCGACGGTCAGGCCATGACCATGCGGATAGGCCTGCGCCTCCATCCGCGTCACGGACTTTCGGCGCAGGCCCTGGAGATCGATCCGGCTATGACGCCGAGCTTGCGCGCCGCGGCACAGGAAAAACTTCGACAGGAGTTGAGCGCGTGCGGCCTGTACGATCTTCAGCGGGCTCTGCCGACACCGGGCGACATCGTCCATCTTGCGGTCATCTGCCCCGATGGCTCCGCCGCGCGCGGTGATGTCGAGGCGGTACTGGCGCCACTCGTCGAGAAGCGGCTGCTGATGCTTGACTGGCACAAAATCAAATTCGAGGGTCCGGCCGCTCTGCCGGCAGCCTCGTCACGGCGCTTGAGGGTATCGCCCGACAGCATTGGCGTCCGCGCGCAGACGCAACTCTGATCGTGCGTGGTGGTGGCAGCGCAGCTGCCATTGCCACGATCGAAACGCGCGCTGTCGCCGAAGCAGTTGCTCGCATGCCGATGCCTGTAGTGCTCGGAATCGGTCACGCCGCGGACCGCGGTATCCTGGCCGAAATCGCCTGGCAGGCATGCAGTACACCCACGAGCGCGGCGACCGCCGTGCGGGATCTCATTGTCGGTGCGGCAATTGCGGCACGTAACCATGCCTGCTCCATCGCTGCCCTCTGCCGCCAGCGTATAGCGGCGCAGGAGATGGCGTGCCGGACTGCCGCCAATACGATCCGGAGAACCACGTACCGGACGCTCGGTGAGCAGACGACGCAGCTTGCCAGCCGCGATCACGACCTTGATACCGTGGTCGCCCGCGTTGACGAAAGGCTGTGCGGATTCGACGCCGATATCGCGCGAATGGTGGGCGACCTGCGCGCGCATGCCGACGGCGCGACAGGCGTATTCTCGCGGCATCTGAAAGAACTCGATCGGACGATGCAGGTCATCCGGGAGCAGGGCGCAATACAGCTTCTGACGGCGGAGCGTGATGTCGCCCGGTATGCAGCGGAGCTCGCACAGGCCCGGCTATCCCGGGCGCAACTGCCTGTGCCTCATGTTTTTCCTGCCGAGGATGTCCCGATCATTGTCAAGGCGCTGGACGGTGAGATCGTCACGAGCGCTTACCGGGCCCGTGATCGACCGCTGACGCTGCAATTCCACGATGGCCAGATCCCGGTCTGGCTCCATCCGGCGGCGACCATCCAGCCGATCGTCGAATCATCTGTCACTGCATCGTGATCCGTTTTCCCACATCCATCACCACCAACATCCACCCGATTGCATACCAACCTCAATAAGGATTTTCCATGTCATTCACCAACACTATCGAAGTCACTTCATCTCCGGACTTTTCCTCCTACGCTGCCGCCTATGCCGCTCTCGAACAGTGCCTTGCCCGCATGAGCCGTGCCGGGCCGCGTGACCTCGAGGAAATGGAGTGCATCATTCGCGACGCGGGCCGAGCCGTTGCATTCTGCCGCACGCGCATCGAGGAAATTCGCTCCGTTTGCAGCCAGAACCTCGCGGAGCTGCCGTGGCCATGATGACGAGTTTTTGGACGGTGCGTCACTTTCCCACCCGCCTGGAGGATGGTTTCGGCCCGGCCCCTGAGGGCTCGGTCAGAAGGTCCGGTGAACCCGCGCCAGTCACCCGGACGAAGCCGGATGAAGCAGACCCCGGGGCCGCCTTCGAACTGGCGGCACTCGAGGAGCCATCAGCGGAAGAGATGGAGGATATTCTCGACGCGATCCCTGTGTCCGACAAGGAACCGGAGGCGGGGCAGGAGCCATCTCCATCCATATTTCCGGAGCGGTCCGTCGCGGGACCTGCCATCAAGCTCTTCGACCCCGCCTCCGTGTACGTGGTCGGTGGCGGTGATGAGAATCCCTTCGAGGAAGGAGGGGGTGAGCGCGGCGCCTTGCTCAAGGCCATGGCGACGGACGCGGCAGCCGGATACAGGGCGCTCGTCGTGCCGCAGGCGCAGCAGGTGGCAGCCCTGCATGCGCTTGAGGCGACGGCGCCCCAGCTCGCATCGGTCATTTCGATTGTCGCGGATGCAGCCGAAGCCGCCCTGCGGCCGGCGGTCGGCTTTGCCTGCCCGCCGCTGTTCATCGCCGGACCGCCCGGCGTCGGAAAGACGCGTCTCATCAGAATGTCCGACGATTCTGTCCGACAGGAAACCCTGCAGTAGCCAGAAAATCCGTCAGCTCCTCTCGGACAACCTCCAGCCTCAAACGTCCAGAACAATCGTCCAGAATCGCCACGCCAGATGCCCCGCTATTCGGAAAAATATATACTGATAAATTACTTCAGGTAAAACTTTTCAAGTCGCTCATATGGCGGAAAATGCGCTTCTCACAAAATTTTACATGAAAAATTAAGTTTATGATAATATAAAAAATATATTGTTCGGATTGTTTTGTAATCATTTGCATGAAATACATATTCGGTCCCACGAGAGGGACTGTGGTCGCTGCCGGGGCACCAGCGCGCCGGCAGCCCAAAGGGCACCGTCGCACGACCCTGGCGGGCCGTGGCTGGAACAAAAGTGGCGACGGGTAAAACCACGCCGCCGGAGGGGTTCCGATCCCTTACTGGGTCCGGACAACCCCGTCCAACGAGGCAAAGTAAAAGGCATTATGTTCAGGGCTCTCCTTGCCGAGAGATCAGTCTGACAAAGTCGGTACCACCATGGCAGCGCCTTGGACGGACCGTAACGCAACAGGCGGTGACGTCACACGAGACACTTCCCGGACGAAGCCGAAACAGACCAGTGATCCTGACCGATGTTCATGTGTGAGATGCATAGATAAATGATCTGGCCGCCACATCATTCTATCGCTGACGCTTCCGCTCCGCTGTTTCTGCCCCCATTTCATCTGCACATTTTCGGCAAGAACCCGACTTTCAGGAACTGGCGGAATCGCATTTTCCGCCCGCTGTCGATCAGCCGAAACTGAGAAAGTTGTGCCGATTGCGATGACCATTTTACCCGCGATCAAGCGGCTTATTGTCGAGTCAGTGCGGCGGTACTTCATACATTTGAATCGATATTCCGCATTCTGAGCTTCAAAAATGACGTCGGAAAATATCATGATCCGGACAAAAAAGCGGATCCGACAGGCTGCATCAGAAAACGTAACTGGGGCCAATTTTGCGCAATGCAATCTCTTTCTCGTCTGTGATTCCGTCCTCCACCGAAAAGCCGAGATTCCAAAAAACGGAAACGTCCGATTCAAAATTTGAATCGAACTCGCTGCCACACCGAAAGTGGTGATTCCCCGATCCCCGAGCACACCCGATCCCATGCCGCAATCATGCCGCCACCACCACCAAGGCGATGCGGAAGGTCGCCAAAAAAGGCCGCGGTGACCACCTCCACGGATGAGAAAAAGCTGACAAACTGGGGAATTTTAATCCGGCACTTCTGGGGAAATTGTAAGCGGTATTGATAGATGTCGATTGCTTCTTAAGAAAAATCAAAGGCTTCAGATCCGTCGCAGCCCTATACCACAAGCGAGATGATAGATTTCTCGCTTCCGTACAACTCGCTTCAATCCGAATCTGGTTGCGAAATTATGAGTCGGTCGCCTAATCTATTCTGGAAGACACTATCCGTGGCACGTCAGATTGCATGCGGCAGAATAAGTGTGAGCTTTTTGGGATGGATCCTAATATCCAGGGGCAGATCCCCAAGCACTTCGCCGTCGATTTGCACGGGTACGAGTCCGTCTCCGCCAATCTTTACCCAGGCAGCGGTTTCCAGCGTTACACCCGGACCAAAACGCAGGCCGCCTATGGCAAGAGTGGAGAGTTGGGTGAGCCGCATCAGGGGGCCGCTGCCTTTCATGCTCAGGACCTGGAACCGCGCTTCGTTGAGATCGGCCGTTGGCGCCAGCATCAGGTTCGCCGCATAGCGCTTTGTTCTGGTGACGATGATCCAGCGCGCCTGCGTCAACCCCCGCTCGGTCTCCATCTGCAGCAGTCTGTCACGATGTGACACGAGCGCACGCAACGTTGGCCCCACCAGTCCCAGCCACCCTAGGCTCCGCATGCCTTTCAATTCGAACTGCCGCACAGCCTCGGCGTCGAATCCGATCCCCACTACGAAAAGGAATGGCCGCCCGTTGACTTCTCCAACCGGGATCGTCCGTTCGCAGCCTCGCAGAAGCGTACTGGCCAACGCCTCCGGCGAGCGCGGTAGACCGATCTCGCGAGAAAAGACGTTGGCCGTACCGACGGGAATGATGCCCATCGGTGTGCTCTGGCCCAGGACACCCTCGGCCACGTCGTGCACGGTCCCGTCGCCTCCCACCGCTACGATCGCATGAAAGCGCCCGCTTTTCGCTGCTGCTTCCGCCGCTATCATGCCTTCGCCGCGACGCGCTGTCTCCGTGACCTCGATGTCGCTGCAAGAGCGCTTGAGACGGGACAAAACGGCGTCGTAGAGACGGCGTGTCTGTGACCCGGCGTTGGGGTTGTGGATGATGCAGAACCGTGTGCGCATATGCTATTGGAAATTTAGCCGTCCTTGCGGGCAGGCGGTTTCAGCGGCAATTGGGGTCTGTTCCCTTCGGTAATGCCGAAACCGATCAGCAGCCAAAATCCGCCGACAAGAAATCCGCCCAGGACATCCGTGAGGTAGTGGACGCCGAGATACATCCGGCTAAAGCCAATCAACACTATCAGAACGGTTGCGCAATAGACAACCTCGAACCTTTCGCGGAACTCGGGCATGGCGCGGGCGATGGCATAGGCGATGAACCCATAGACTGCCATCGCCGCCGTTGCGTGCCCGCTTGGAAACGACCAGCCGGTCGCGTTGATGTCGAATATCATCTCGGGGCGGTGGCGTCCGCTGAGAAGCTTGCCGATCGTCGTCGTGGAAACGGCGCCAAGGCATGTCACCCAAAGGGAAACAATGATGTAGGTTCCTCTTTGCGGCCAGAGAAAGCCTGTCGCGACGATGACCGCTGCGACGACGGTCGGGGTGCTGCCAAGATTGGTGATCCAGAGAAAAATGGAAACAAGCGGCTCAACCCGCCACGGATTCAGCGCGGCATTGATCGTGTTGTCGCTGCGAATGATCCCCTGCGCCTCAAGAACGTCCTCAGTCAGCCCGCTGAAGAGTGCGAAGAGATAAAGCGCTGCAAGAACCATCAGGGTCAAGGGCAAGCCGGTGGGCCGACGGGGATCGACTCGCCGTGCAATCAATGCGAAGAGCGTCGGATAACGTTCGGCCAATCGTGAAAGAAGGAGCCGCAGCCGCGTCAATGCGTGCGAGCCGGCCAGAGCGGGCGGGATGTCCGGAGTCATGCCGGCGATGAAAAGTGCGGCCTTGCGTGCCATCGCGCGAAGTACAAAGATGGTGGTCAAGGCGAGGATGATTGTCACGATGATCATGACTGGCCCGGAATTAGAGGCGTGTATGTGCATCGTATATCCGCGCGGGACATCGATGAAGGATTAGTAATTCCGCCACAGCCGGCTGTGGCGGAGGCGCTGAGGCTGTCGTTTGCAAGCAAAGGAGTGGAGCATGTATTCGGTCCGTGAAGTGATGACATGCTCTATTCTCTTGCGATCAGGCGGTCGAGGCGCAGCCGGTGCCGCTCGTCGGTGATCGCGGCGATGCAGAGCTGGGTGGCGGCAATGACGCCGATGGTGCCCGCACCTGCCAGAAGAAACATAAGCAGGATCTGGTATTTCGCGGCATCCAGCGGGTCCATGCCCGCCAGGACCTGACCCGTCATGATGCCGGGCAGGATGATAATGCCGGCGCCGGCCATCTGGTTGATGACCGGAATAAGACCATTGCGTGTGGCCGAAACCCGTACTTCTCCGAGAGCCAGAAAGCGATCGGCTCCCAGTGACAGACGTGCTTCGATGGCGCGTTTCTCCCGCTGAATGGACGTCAGCATCGCGTTCAGGGCAAGGCTCGTACCGTTCATGACATTGCCCAGAATGATGCCCAGCAGCGGGATGGTATGTCGTGGATCGAGCCAGGCGGCCTCCCGCAAGGCTGTCGTCAACGCGAGTCCGGTGACGAATATGGTTGCGATGGTGATAGGCAGGCCGCCGAGTCCGAAACGTCTCCATCCCCTAAAGCGGAATTGTTGTCGCGAGTAGACCTCATAGGTTGCCGCGACGATCATCGCGGCCAGGATGAACAGGGTCACCGTCGGCGACGAAGCCGCAAACACGTAACGTAACATAAGCCCTACCAGAAGCAGTTGGGCAACCATTCGCAAGGCGGAGACCGCCAGCGAGCTATGAATGTTGAGCGCCAGGACGATCGAGAGTCCTGAAGCGATTATCAGACTGAGAGCAGCGAGCAGCAGGTCTGTGACGGAGAGGTTGACCGGCGTCACGGGTTGGCCTCGGCCAGTCCTGTGCGCGAGAGAACATAATGGCGATCCGCGATGCGCGCGACCTGTGCCGGATCGTGCGACACGATGAGCAACCCCGTTCCCTCCTGCTTCACGCGCATAAGAAGCTCTTCGACCTGAAGCGTGGATTCTGGATCAAGCGCTGATGTCGGCTCGTCGAGAAGCAGGAAACGCGGTCGCTGGATCAACGCTCGCACGAGCGACAGCCGCTGGCGCTCGCCGCTCGACACATTGTCGGGGACGGCCTTCATCAGCGATTCGGACATGCCGAGTTCCGCAAGCAGGCGCCGCGCGGCCTCGGGGTCCGCCATGTGGGCGGAAACAGGGGATGTCCACCACCCGGAATCGGCGGCGACATAGGTCACCAGCCGCCGCCAGCGGTTGGCCGGCATCGTCTCCCGCACCAGCTCCGCGATGCGGGCGGTTCCCGTTCCGGGATCGAGGTCCGCGATCAGGCGGAGCAGCGCGCTCTTGCCGCTGCCCGACGGGCCGGAGAGGGCAACGCAGCTTCCCGCCGCGACAGTCAGACTGAACGCAGGATGGCCGCTGCCGCGCGACAGGTTCTCTGCAACCAGAGGCTGCGCCGCAGCAAGCCTTTCCGGCGAATTCGGGACGTCTCGGCCCACCGCATGTAGCATTTGCTTATTATGTGCTCGTAATGCAGCAAACACTACCAGATGGCCCCGGGCCGCGCAAGCGGCCGGTTTTCATGCGGTGGGGGCGGCCGTCTCCCGCCGCTCTATCCGTCCCACCCGGGAGAGCACCACGACGGGCAATATGCCGATCGCCACGATCAGCAGGGCGGCAATCGATGCTTCCTCATAAGTGCCCCGCGCGGCCTCGCCGTAGAGATGCGTCGCCAGGGTCTCGAAGTTCAGCGGGCGCAGCAGCAGCGTCGCGGGCAGTTCCTTCATGCAGTCGACGAAGATCAGCAGTCCCGCGGAAACGAGCGCCGGCTTCGATAGCGGCAGGTGGATCCTGCGGAACACTCCTGCGGATGTCTGCCCGAGCATGCGGGCGGCATGATCCAGCGACGGCGAGATGCGGCTGAACCCCGCCTCGATGCCCCCTGTCGCGATTGCCATGAAGCGGACGCAGTAGGCCAGAACGATCGCGCTGCCGGAGCCAAGCAGCAGGAGGCCCACCGACACGCCCAGATACCGCTCCGCGCCCGAGGAGAGCAGGCGGTCGAACGCGCCGACCGGCATCAGCAGGCCGAGCGCGAGCACCGTTCCCGGAACCGCGTAGCCCACCGTGGAGATCCGTGCGGCGATTGCGGTCTGCCGTCCCGGACAGGTTCGCGCCGCATAGGCGACGACGAGGCCGCAAAGCAGGATCACAACGGTCGCGATGGTCGACACGGTGATGGTGTTGACGACCTCGCCGAGCAGCCTGTCCGAAAGCCCGGCGAACCGGTATCGCTTGTAGGCTTCCGCGCACAGATAGACGGCGGGCGCGACAAATCCCAGCACGATCGGCGTGATGCACAGCACGAACGCTCCCGCCGCGCGGTAGCCGGTCAGCCGGGAGGGCGTCATCGCGCGCGGGCGCTGCGCCGTCGCCGTGTAGCGCTGGTTGCGGCGCGCGTGGCGCTCGATCAGCACGAGGCCGATCACCAGAACCAGCATCGCCAGCGAGATCTGCGCCGCGCCCGGCATGTCAGAGCGGCTGACCCAGGACGTGTAGATGGAAACGGTGAGGGTCTTGACGCCCAGAAACTCGGAAGCGCCGATATCGTTCAATGTTTCCATCAGCGCCAGGCTGACGCCGACCGCGATGGCGGGGCGCGCCAGCGGCAGGGCCACGCGCCGGAACACGTCGTGACGGCGGTTGCCCAGGGTGCGCGACACCTCGACCAGATTGGCTGCCTGTGTCAGGAACATCGAGCGCGTGGTCAGATAGACGTAAGGATAGAGCACCAGCCCGAGCAGAAAGATGCACCCCCACATCGATCTGATGTCCGGAAGGCGGAACTCGCGGGGGCTGGAATAGCCGAGCAGATGCCGCAACGCGCCCTGAACCGCGCCGACGGGATGTAGAATATCGAGGTAGGCATAGGCGATGATGTAGGTGGGAACCGCAAGCGGCAGCAGCAGGCCCCATTCGAGAAATCGCCGGCCCGGAAACGTGTAGGCGGTCACGATCCACGCCGTGGTCGTGCCGATCAGCGTGGTCAGCATGCCGACGCCGAGCAGCAGAAGCAGCGTCTCCCTGAGCGCCGTCGGCAACACGTAGCGCAGCATGTGCGGCCACAGCCCGGCGCTGCCCTCGAACGCGGTCAGGATCAACGCCGCAACCGGAAGGCAGACGAAAGCGGCGATCGTCAATGCCGCAAGGCGCCACCGCAATCCGGAAAGGCGCCGCGAAACAGTTCTCATGGGATGGGAGACCAATGCGATTGTAACCGGCGGGAGCGGTTGCCGGCCGAGCCGGCCGGCAACCGCAACTTGTCCGTATCAGTTGTCGAATCCGACCTTCTCGGCCAGCTCGCTGGCCTTCTTGCGGAAGCTGACGCCCTTGGCCAGATCGATCGTGTCGGGCTTGAGCACGCCGTATTGTGCGATCAGGGGCGCGACGGTCGCCTTGGCGTTGACCGGGTACTCGAAGTTCGCCTCGGCATAGATCTTCTGCGCGTCGTCGGACACGAGGTATTCGAGCAGCTTGACGGCCTCGGCCTTGTTCGGCGCATGACGCGCGACCGCCGCGCCGGTGATGTTTACCTGCGTGCCGCCACCCTCGAAGGTGGGCAGGACCATCTTGATCGCCTTCGCCCATTCTTCCTGCTCGGGGCCGCCCTTGCCGCTGCCCATCAGGCCGATGTAGTAGGAATTGGCCACGCCGATGTCGCACAGACCGCCCAGGATGTCGCGCGCGACGTCGCGATCGCCGCCGCCGGCCTTGCGGGCCAGATTGGCCTTCAGCCCCTCAAGCCACTTCTCGGCCGCCTCCTCGCCGTGGTGGGCGATGTAGGACCCGATCAGGGCGATGTTGTAGGGGTGCTGGCCGGCGCGGATGCAGATCTCGCCCTTCCATTCCGGATCGGCGAGCTGTTCGTAGGTGATCTCCTTCAGATCGACGTTCTTGTCCGCGTAAACGGCGCGGGCGCGCAGCGACAGCGCGAACCAGTTGCCATTCGCGTCGCGCAGGGAGGCGGGGATCGTCTCCGTCAGCACGGCGGAGTCGACGCCCTGCGTCAGTCCCTTTTCCACGAGATCGATCAGATTGCCGGCATCGACCGTCATCAGCACGTCGGCGGGCGATTTGTCGCCTTCCGACGTGACGCGTTCGGTGAGGCCGTCCTTGAGGAAGATCGTGTTGACCTTGATGTCGGTCGCCTTGGTGAAGGCGTCGAGCAGCGGCTGGATCAGGCCCGGCTCGCGGGTGGTGTAGAGGTTGAGCTCCGCAGCCATGGCACCGGACGGGCCGGCCAGAACCGCAAGAAGCGAACCCGCCAGCACGGCCTTCAACGTCAACTTGTTTTTCATACTTGACTCCATCTCACGGGGCGTCTAAATAGAACTATAATGATTACAATCTAGATCGTCGATCTGATCGATGAGACGGAATAACGACATCCGGCCGTAGCAGTAAACGGCTTTGTTTGCTGTTGGCATGTGCGTGAGATTTACTGTATCAAATCACAGCGCAACCTGTTGCGTGTGCAGTGAATTTCCATCTATATTGCAATAGTTCAAAAAATTAGTACCTGCTCGGGAGCGACGGAGACGCGCGCCGTATCGCCTTTGCGCAGGCGGCTGCGGTCGGTGGAGCGGACCCTCAGCGGCTCCGCCAGCGCTGCTACAGTGATGGATGTTTGCTCGATCTCGCCGATCAGTTCGCAATCCACCACCGTACATTCCACACCGTCCCCCTCACAATTCACGCGCAGGCATTGGGGGCGGATGTAGACCGTGGCCTGCTCGCCGTCGGCGAAGCCGGGAGCCGCGAATCGCCCGAAAGGCGTTTCCGCGTAGCCGCTGCGGCAGGCGGTGCGTACCTTGTTGAAGGAGCAGAAGAATTCCGCGGCGTAAGGGCAGGACGGGCGCTCGTAGAGCTCGGCGCCGGCGCCGGACTGGACGATCCGGCCCGCCCGCATCAGCACGACCACGTCGCCGGCGGACAGCGCTTCCTCGGGATCATGCGTGACCATGATGACGGTCGTGCCGAGCTCCCGCAGCAGGTCGATGGTCTCGGAGCGGATAACGTGGCGCAACTCCCGGTCGAGGTTGGAGAACGGCTCGTCCATCAGCATGATCCCGGGCTGCGGCGCAAGGGCGCGGGCAAGCGCCACTCTCTGCTGCTCTCCGCCCGACAGCATGTGGGGGAACCGCTTCGCCAAGTGCCCCAGACCCAGCCGCTCGATGATTTCATCGCACCGCTCGCGCGCCACGCGCCGGCCGAGCCGCTTCAGGCCGAACAGGATATTATCCGTGACGCTCAGGTGCGGGAACAGCGCGTAGTCTTGAAACATGAAGCCGATATTGCGGTTTTCGGGCTCGACGTGGCTGGCGGCGCCGGAAACCTCCCGGCCGTCGAGCAGCACGCGGCCGTGGTCGGGCCACTCAATCCCCGCTATGACGCGCAGCAGGGACGACTTGCCGCATCCCGAATGCCCCACGAGGCAGACGACCGTGCCGCGCTCCACGGCGAGCGAAACGTCGTCGAGCGCCTGCACATTGCCGAAGCGGCGGGATATGCCGTCGAGTTCGAGATGACGGTCGCTTTTCATCAGCTGGATGTTCATCGGTTTTCGTCCGGGAGTTTTCTTTGGTGGGGTGATCGTTTCTGGGCGCGCGTTGCCTTGCGCAGGCGTTCAAGCTCGCTCAGCGTATATACGGCCGTCTCCGAATCCGAGGTCGCGAGGCCGAGCAAAAGCATTTCCAGACACAGGACGGTGACGCCGTGCAGCGCAATGCGCTCGCTCTGGCCGCGCGGAACGGCCAATACGACATCCGCGCGCCGGGCGAGGGGCGTTTCAGCCGCGTCCGAAACAAGCACCACCGGTATCCGCCGCCGGCGCGCCTCGGCAAGCGCGACTTCCGCTTCGAGGTAGGGTTCGCCGTAAGCCAGCATCAGCAGGGCGTCGCGCGATTTCAGATCGAGGAGCTGGTCGGCAAGTCCCGCGCCGGTGCGGTCGAGCACAGCCTGGCTCTTGCCCTTGCGCCGCAACCGGGCTGCGAAATAGGCGGCGATATGGGCCGTCGGCCCAATACCGAACAGCACGATACGGTCCGCCGTATGCAGGATGTTCAGCGCCGCCAGCACACTGGCCCGAAATGCGGGCTGGTTCAGCACGTCGAGCCCCGTGGCGAAAACGTCGAGCACCGTGTCCAGCGCCGTCTCGACGCTTTCCGACGTCTCGGCCAGCGTGCGCCGCAGGTTGTCGACGGGCGCGTTACGCTTGCCGTAAGATGCCGAGATCTCGTTCCGCAAATCGTGCAGCCCGTCGAATCCCAGAGCCTGTACGGCGCGGATGACCGTCGCGTCCGACGTACCGATTTCCCGCGCGAGATCAACGGCCGACGAGGTCAGCACCGTCAGCCGGTTGGCGTCGATAAATGCCGCTACGCGCTTGAACGTCGGCGAAAGGCTCTCGCGACGACGCGCAAGACGGTCGCTGAACACATCCCGTTTCCGGGCGCGTGAGGTACCTAGCCTTGAGGACATGAGCGCCTTCTGAGATGACCATCATTTTTGTAGTGTTTGTTACATTCAATCAGCCAGAAAGTAAACACTACGTGATCTCTATCGGGTGTTGCCGGTCGGTTCGTGCGTCGGTTGAGGATTGGCTTGATCGTCGTCGCCTGCGAGCATGTGATTATTTTCGAATAGATGACTTTAGAAATATAGGTATCTGGGGGCGCTCTACGTCGGCATGGCGCACTCGAGTAAGCATGTTTCTGAAGCTTTACTGCTACATCCAACTGTGTTGCCGTTTCCTTGGATAGGCATGCGGCATGATCATCACAAAAATCCAGGGAAGAGAATCAATATGAGGTTGAGGCGGGTCTCGATCGGACCAGCAATCGCCATGCTGGCGACGTTGCCGTTCGCGTCCGCAACAGGCGGATATTCCAATGAAAACGTGGAAATGGCCGGATCGGACACCCCAGCGTTGTGGCCCCATGGTTGAGGGGCACAAGTCTATTCATCATCGCGCCCACCTCCAATTGTGGAGAGCCTCATATGATCGAGGTGTCCCTCGATGGTTTCGACAAGGCGTTTGGGCGCGTGATTCAGCTCGATAGATGAACAGAGGAGGCGATATGAACTCACTTATCGAATCCACCGAGCAAGGACGAGGCGCCCGTACTGCCTCACGTCGACTGTTGCTTGTCCGCAGGCGCAAGCTGGCCAGCTTGCGCAAGGAAGTCGGCAAGCTTCATGATGCTGGCTATTCCACCTCGATGATTGCGCATGCTCTTGACATTTCTCCACGGGAGGCAATTGCCTTCTGCCCGAAGCCCTCGAAAAAAATTCTAGAGATTAAGCGCCTTCGCGACCAATCGGGCCAGTGGAAGAAACTTCCAGACCGCGCGATCAGGATTCTTATTCGAGGGCGGTATGCATATCTCGGAGGAAATACGGATGAGGCACGTGCCCGCGCACTTTCAAGGATCGCGGCGGCATACACGAAGGCTGAGTTGCTGGCGGAGCCGGGGATCGGGCATTCCTCCGCGACACAGATCGAGCTATGGCTTGAGCACATCGGGCTCCACCTGAAAACAGATACCCACGCTGATACTATGTCGACAACGTACACTTTCCGCTGATGAGTCAGTGCTTCGCGTCGCATCCGAACGATCGCCGTCCTGATCACTCTGGCCCTGCATACGGGCGGATTCGCTTGGATTTCGCATTGATGACAGCGGCAACATGCCCACGGCGCGCCTCGCTCTGTCGTCGGGTTTTCCCAAACTCGATGCCGAAGTGCCCAACATAAGTGCGTCGCGCAACGCCGGCTCCGGCGCTACATCGGATGCCAACAGGACGATCACAGCCCCGGGCAGTTCACCGGCAGGTGAACGCAGAGACGCGGGAAACAAGAGGTGAGAGGATCTGACTCGTATGAAAGCAGCCAGAATGCCGCGCAATATCATGCTCGCCGAGCCGCTATCAGCGGTTGTCGCCCTCGCTGCTCTGGCTCTACTGCCCGAGGTTGTTCCACCCATGCAGGAGCAACAAATGCCCTACAAAGCGGAGACCCTCGTGGCTGAAAGGTCCCTTCCGAACGGCGCCTCCTCTATCAACGAGACCTATGGTGACTGGATCGTCAACTGCAGCATCGTCGAGAACAAGAAGGTATGCGTTTTCAGCCAGACGCATACCAGCAACCAGAACGGAAAGCGTGTATTTGCGATCGAGTTGCAGCCTCCAGCCGACGGCAGGACGAACAGTGTCATCCTGTTGCCGTTCGGGCTCCGGCTCGATGACGGCGTGATGCTGAAGATAGACGAACAGACGCTGGAACTCGATGCACGCTTCTCGACCTGCATTCCGGTCGGCTGCCTTGTCCCCATCGCATTTCCTGCAGCTGATACGGAGGCGATGAAGAGGGGCGAAAAGCTGGTTGTCACCGCGAACAGCTCTGATGGGGGAGTATCCCGGACATTCACCATTTCGCTCAACGGATTTGCCGCCGCCGTGAACAGGATCACGGAATTGGCGAAATAACGGCTATATTAGCGAGCCGCACCTGGAGTAGGACAGGAGAACAGCAAGAAAAGATACGTCAGTAGAAAACGGGGGAAGGGGCCTGGTGGGAGAAACAATTGGAACTGCGCCAGCTTCGTTGCATCGTGGCAAGCGCCCGCAACCGCCGCTTCAGAGCAGACGTGAGCGGCATGCTTGCCGGCGAGGAAGTGACCTACCACTGAACTTTCATCCGGCAGCGATCAGAGTCTCGGCGGTTTTGGATACGCCAAATGGCGCGGTTGCGGCGATGATCCCGGCATAGTCTGCCGGGGTCTTGTATCCGAGCAACGAGTACGGTCGGAAATGGTTGTAATCGTCAGCCCATTCGGCAATGGCGCTGCGGGCATGATCGAGGCCGAAGAACAGGCTTTCGTTCAAGAGTTCGTCACGCATGCGGCCATTGAAGGATTCGACATAGCCGTTCTGCATCGGTTTTCCCGGCGCGATGTAGTGCCACTCGACCTTATGATCCTTCGACCAAGCCAGGATCGCGTTCGACGTGAACTCCGTGCCGTGGTCGGAGACGATCATGCCGGGCTTGCCTCGCCGCTCGAGGAGCGCGGTAAGTTCCCGCGCGACGCGACGCCTGGAGATCGAGGTATCAGGGATCGCCGCCTGGCATTCGCGCGTAACGTCATCGACGATGTTGAGCACGCGAAACCGTCTTCCACAGGCAAACTGGTCGTGGACGAAATCCAGCGACCATCGGGCATTGGCCTTAGCCTCATGGTGGTCGACGAGACCGGGTTTTTGAAGAAAGGCGAACAGTCTGTCGGGGTTGCGCGGCAGTATTCGGGCACGGCTGGCCGCATCGAGAACAGCCAGATCGGCGTGTTCCTGGCCTATGCGAGCCGGTTCGGTCAGACGCTGATCGACCGGCGGCTCTACCTGCCTCGGACCTGGGCCGATGACAACGACAGGCGCGTGAAGGCGCATGTTCCCGAAGACATCGCCTTTGCCACCAAGATCGCGCTTGCCCATGACATGATCTCTGCCGCGCTCGATGCGCGGGTTCCCTGCCGGTGGGTGCTGGCGGATGCGCTTTACGGTGGCGACTACGGTCTGCGGGGTATGCTGGAAGAGCGCCGCCAGCCCTACGTGCTGGCGGTGCGTTCCAACCATCATCTGCGCTTCCTCACCCGTGAGGGACTGGTCATGACCGATCCGAAGGCCATTGCCGATGAACTGCCGGCGCAGGAATGGGCGATGATTGCTGCCGGAGAGGGTGCCAAGGGGCTGCGGCTCTACGACTGGGCGCGTTTGCGATTGCCATGGATCACCGATGAGGGCTTCGAGCGTTGGCTGCTGATCCGCCGCAACCGGAAGGAGCCGGACAAGCGAGCCTATTATTTGGTCTTCGCGCCACAGGATACGTCGCTTGCGGAACTCGCCGGCGCGGCTGACTTGCGCTGGACGATCGAGGAATGCTTCGAGCGCGCCAAAGACGAGCTTGGCCTCGATCACTGCGAGGCGCGTTCCTGGCATGGCTGACACCGGCACATGAGCCTTGTCATGGCCGCGCAGGCCTTCCTGGCAAAGCTTTCCGCCGACCTGAGGCGTTCCGCTTCCGACGGCCGGGCTTCAGGCAAACCGAACGAAAAGAGTCCAATGGCCGCAACGACCGCCTGACGGCCATGGATGCTCTTCTGCCGAGCGTGCCTGAAATCCGCTACCTCCTGTCCAGACTGCTGCTCAGACCCCCAATCAGCAAGGCATTTGTCTTCGCATGGTCACTCTGGAGACGGCAACATCAGTGCTGTGCCGCCCTCGCTCACTATCGAAAACAGAATAATACGCAACTGTAGTAATAGGATACTATAGCGTAGAAAGGGATGGTCCGTAATTTTGGAGTTTATCGCCGGCTGGAGATGGACAGGGACAAGATCGATGACGTGATTCTCGCGCTGCTCTACCTGACGCTCGCCCGCGATGGCCGCGCGTGGAAGGGCTTCAACTGGAACTCCATGAACCGGCTGCACGAAAAGGGCTTCATCGGCGATCCGGTCAACAGGGTGAAATCCTTCTGGCTCAACGAAGAAGGCATCGCACCCTCGGAGAAGCTTTTCCGCGAGATGTTTTCTATTGACAGTGGAAGGCCGACCGCATCTGGATCGTGTGGGTGACATGATTCGACCCTCATTTCGGCCGTTGACCAGCAGCGATCACTTCAGCCCAGAGCTAACGTTATGCAGGCCTTTCGATAGCGCCAGTTCGATAGCGCCAGCTTGTCGAAGGCCTCGCCTATCCATCGTCGGGCACGATCATCTGAGCAACATCTCTGATGATGCCACGCCGTTCATCCGCCATGGCTTGCCGATGGACCTGTCGTGCCCGAAGGGATAAACTTCCATCGCTGCCAAACGCTTACGATTCCTGGTGTGCGTTCTTGATTACACCTCCTTTCATTGACTTTATCATCTGCCGCCCGTCACCTGATAGCTTCTGAACCACGTCCTCAATCGTTCCCCCTTCAGCCACTATCTCTTGTACACGGGGATGCTGCGCCACCAGTCTCGTCAGTTCGGGAGCAAGTTCAGGATATTTGGTTAGGTGCTTTACCAGCGCCTCGGTGAGCACGGCGCGATAGCCCGCTGAGTCTGGATTGGCTGACAACATCTGCAGTTGAACGGAAGGGTCGGTATTCTGGTCACGAGGTGATGTGAGGCAGGCCCATATCTTCTGGACTTGCTCCCAGGCACTCTCGCCGGCTTTCTCCGCAAATTTCTTCCCGCCCTCGACAAGATAAGGGGCGAAGGGCGCGGCAATGGTCACAATCGTTGCAGCCAGATGATCTACTGCTATTGCCATTTTCTTACTCCTGCAAATCAAGATTAGCACGATAGAGGTTAAGAGAGAAAAGTCGCGGCCAGCAGCTCTCTTCCTTCCTCTAACGGCCTCACCAACGCCTGTAAACTTCCAGAATTCGATCTACCGATAAAAGAGGCTGGATCATGCTGCTCAAGTCCGCAACCGTTAAACTTTGACAGCCTAGAGAAAACCGGATTGTTTCAATTTAAGAAAATAAAATTATAAAATAAATAAAAAAGATAGCGACATCCGCGTGATGAATCATTAAAAATTTAACAATTAAATGAAATTCATTTCAAAATTCAAAATAGATGCACTAAGTTGTTTTCTTCCTATGTGCACACTGGATGTCAATTTTCTTATTCTATTGATTTTTCGCAGAATCTTGGATCTTGGCTTTTTGTAAACTTGCAGTGCGTAGGATATTTCACTTATTAATTCATCCAATTCAGATCTCACACAAGAGTCCAATCCAGAGCAGAAAACCGATAAATTGTTAGATAAATTTAACAACGAATCCGATATGTCGTCGTATGTTTTATCTTCTTCCATCCTTATAATTTTTTGTCTTACTCCAGTAATGGATCCGAAAATCGCAATTATATATTGATTTATACTCTTGTTGCGCTCGTTCTCCTCTTGCGCCTTTTTTTCCTCAGCTAGACGTTTCTCCAGGATTTTGACAATATTACGACGGGAAACTGTTGATTCAACATAAGCCTCGATCTTTTGGATCTCTGCTGGCAGCATCATATCAACAGCCCGAGACGCCATCGAAGCAAGATCGACCCCTGAATGCCCGGCAGCGGTTATCTTTAGCGTAGCAAGACTGCGACCGTTTCGTGTTGCGTATTGAGTAAAACGATCAACATCGACCTCAATATCTATTGCATCGGCAAGGCGTGGGACCCGCCGCGCCATCACTCTAAATGCGGCTTGTAAACAGTGCGAGTTACTAAGATACATCCGCAGTGCCCGCGCCGTAATCTTCAAAGATCGGTCGGAGTTGGCTCTGACTATCAACCAAACAGAATAACTTTGACGACTCTGGCCAAAAAATAGCTGAAGCCCATCCATTTTAATCGGAACAGCGGTCATCTGCCGGGTGAGTTCGCCCGTCCGACCAGATTTCCCTTCGAGAATCAAAATCGGGCTGGAGCTAAATACCGCTGTACGATGCCCGTAACGGTGAAATATCTCTTTCGTAGTCCGCGATTGAATAATTCCACCAATTCTCTCTGATATCTCAACTAACGACGTCAATTCTCTGACTGGTTTTGTCTGCTCTATGCGACACGAGTCAAACACATCATCAATAAAATCAAGCGATAGAAAAGGCTGGGATGGAACTACGACGTTCAACTCAACGCGGCCAGTCACCGAGTCGATCTTGCAGTAACGGACAGCCTTCGTAGCGTAACCATCAGGACTCAAAAGCTTAATGATACGATGCAGAGAATAATAGTGTCCATCGCCGCCGGCTGGCATGTAATGACCCAGCCACCGTTTTCGTGCTAAGCCTGCCGACCTCAGATACGGTAATGAACGACCGCGAACGCTTTCTCCATGGAGCGTACTTAAGTCTACTTCAATCCTGCCGAGGCCACCATTCAAGAATGGTCGCATGTCGGAAACTGGAAGAATAAACGATGCTAGCAATGCGGGCGTCCTGACAAGCAACCAGGACGCCCAATGTGCCGTAGCAGACGCTCTGCCATTGAGCTACTCTCCCATATTGAGCGGGAGAGACAGGGATTGAACCTGCGGCCTTCTGCTCTCTCGGTACAATCGCGTTAGCGAGCCAGTCGTGGTCATTTGCCGCGATCTGACAGCAGCAATGTTGCTTTAAAGAAGAGACGCAGTCAACTGGCAAGTTGTGACTGAATGCCGGTTTGCTGGTAACCATCAATGCTTGATGTGGCCCTGGGTTGTGAGTTATCTTTCGGGTCGACAGCCACTGCCGGTCAAACACGCCGCCTAACGTCTGCTTTTCGGATGTTCACATAAAAGCAGTCAAACCGCTCACCACCCCTTAATAGCCAAAGTGTTCAAGAGACGCCGTGGTGCAACTGATTGGTGATCATGTCACTTTCGGTAGAGACGTTCTTCCTCTATGGCCTGTTCCAATATCCGCCGATAACCGACCTTCGTTATCCATTTTGCCCGGGCGAGGTGGCTTTCCCAGCAGCGACGCGTGCGCACGACATCTGAAACCGGATCGCAGTGTAAGACGATCCGCGCAACTTCAGTCCAGTCGGCATTATCGGCCTGGGCGTCGAGCAGGCGCAGATAGGTCACGAAATGCTCCTCGTCGTAGATGGTGATATCGGGGCCGCTCAACGCTTCGTCATCAACATCGGGATCGATGTTTGGGCCCGACACGCATCGGTTCATTCCCCTGTTGGTCGGGATGGTGCCGGCGGTACGCCCCCGCAAACCATCCTTGTTACCCTGGTGATCGGGGAGTTCGAAACCGCTGTTACACGGCCCCATGGCCTTTAGCTCGGAAAGCCTGTTGTATACGCCACAGGCTCCCCGACCACAGGTTAAGAACTTAGGGCTCCGCCCTCGGCGCACTTCAAGAGGCTTACGCCCGGCTTCCTCCACGCGCGAGCGCGCTCCGTGCAGCCGGTTCCCCGCGAAGCCTCCTTCCGTTTGCACACCCGCTGCTCGCCGCGAGGCAGGGTTTCAGACGCGTCCAGAAGGGCAGTCGAAACCCATGCCAGACGAAAGGAACGAGCCATGACCGGCAACGCAAACACCCCCCGCAACGTGATCCTCAACGCCGACTGCATCGAGGCGATGCGGTCTTTCGACCGGGGGGCGGTCGATTTCATCCTGACCGACCCGCCCTATGTGACAACTTCCGCGACCGGCAGGGCCGCACCGTTGCCAATGACGACAACGGCCGCTGGCTTCGCCCGGCCTTCAACCAGATGCACCGGGTTTTGAAGGATGGCGGCTTTGCCGTTTCCTTCTATGGCTGGAACAAGGTCGATCTGTTCATGGATGCATGGAAGGCGGCAGGCTTCAGGGTGACAGCCGGCCTCATCGTCTATCCAAGGTCCGCTTCAGTCATTAAAGCATTTCCAAACAAAGCGGATACCGCTTTGCTTGGAAGCGCGTAAAACCAGTAAGATAGAGCAATTCCCAATCTCACGCCGAGAACGGGTCTTTGTCGAGCGCCTTTTTGGTGGCATCGAGGTACGAGTTCATCCACGCCAACCACGTATTGGTCGCGAAGTCGTAGAGCGGCTCGACGGTCTCGGCACTTCGTGCGCGGAACTGGTAGTAGAATTTAACAAGCGTGCGCGGCCCCACAGGGCGGAACAAAAATTGGTTGACGGCTAAATCAGCCAGCTCATTTAGCTCCCATGAAAAGTCGGTGAGTTGGTAGTCGAAAACATATGGTCGTTGGAAGAAGTTAATTTGTTCGCGGGCACTCTTGTCACCAAAATGCACGGTCCTAAACGCGCCGGGTTGGCCCCACGGACCTTGATGCACCTCATAGCCGGTAACCGCCGGCTCTCCTTTCAAGAACTTGGTAATTACATCTTCCGCGACAGTAAAATCGAACACGCGCTCGATACTGTTCTCGACTGTCGCACTGACAGCGCATACAACATTGCGATTGACTCCTGCATCGACAAGTAGCTGACTCATATTTTCATCCTTTCTTCATTCCTGGTTCGGCTAGAGCATTTTGAGGCGACCCAGGTCGGAGTGCTTGGTGCCGCCCTCCTCGATGTCCTCGCTCAGCGCAGCCCATTCGTTGATCCAAACCAGACCCGCCTCGACCTTCGGCGCGATGCGGAGCGCTTTGCCGATGTCACGCGTCCAGATACTGGGTGCTGGCTGGTACTGGCTTTCATCAGTAGCTCTTTGGATTTCATGTTGAGAAATTGGGAGCGCCCTCGGGCAGCGCCGGGGGATTAGCGAGTGCGGTCAGGCGCGCAGCCGGGCTGAGATGCGCTCTGCGATCATGATCGTGGTCACGTTAGTCGGCACTGATGGCACGTCGGGGATGATCGACGCGTCGACAACGTGGAGCCCGGTGACACCGCGGACCTTGCCCCATGCATCGACGACTGCCGATGGATCGCCGTCGCGTCCCATCGGCACGGTCGAGGTCGGATGCGCGTAGGTCTGGACGTTGGCCCGCAGGAACTCTCGCAGCTGCGCTTCTGCGTTCGGAACCTTGGGCGTGATGTCGGCCGCGACCATGCCAGCGAAAGGCTCGCTCTCTCCGATCGCCTCCGCAAGCCGAACGACATCAACCATGCGATCAAGGTCGCGAGGATCGTCAAGGAAGTTGTAATGGATGCGCGGTGCGGCCCGTGGATCCTTCGATGAGAGCCGGAAAGAGCCCACTGAATGCGGCAGCACGACGGCTGAAGCGAGCACGATGGCGCCGCCAGTGGGGCTATTTCTTCCGTCGAAAAAGTGCGTCGCGGAGATCTGGAGGTCGAGATCCCCATCGGCGGCTGCCTTGGACCCGGTCCATGCAAGCGCTCCGGCGGCGGGCGTCATGGACTTATATTCGTCTTTGAGCGCGTAGACGTGATAGTAGATCGGGTGATCCTGAAGCCTCTCTCCGACAGGAAGATCCACTACCACCGGGATGTTCAGTTCGCGCAGGTGAGCCGATGGCCCGATCCCCGAGCGTATCAGGATCGCTGCACTGCCAAAAGTGCCGGAAGAAAGGATGACCTCGCCTCCCGATAAAACTTCGCCCGATACGAGCCGAACACCGGCGATGCGCTTGCCTTCGATCACCAGCCGATCAACCTCGGTGCCGGGTCGGATCTCCAGGTTGGGGCGCGCACGCACCTCGTCCGTGAGATAAACGATACCAGTGTTCATCCGCACGCCGTCCACGACGTTAAGGGAATAGGGTCCAGCTCCGTCTGCGGCGTCGCTATTGAAGTCCTCAACCGCAGCCAGACCATTGGTGCGGGATGCTTCCACGAAGGCCCGCGACGACGGCGAAAGTTCGTCCATCAATCGCTTGCGGATCGGAAGGGGTCCATTGCGCCCATGCCAGTGCGCGTCGCCCGTGGGCGTGTTCTCCAGTGCCTTGTAGGTCGACAGCACCTCGTCGAATGACCATCCTTGGATCCCGCGCGCGGTCCAGCGCGCGAAGTCGGACGGTCGGGCACGGATCGCGACCGTGCCGTTGACCGCAGAACTGCCGCCAATCACCTTACCGCGCGGGGTCGAGATATCGTGCCCGAGCTTCTGCTTGTCGTCGCTAACGTATTTCCAGTCGAAGTCGGGAGTGCCGACGATGCCAGCGTCGGTCAGGCTGGAGGGATAGGTATTCGGTGTGAAGTTTGAGCCTGCCTCAACGAGCAACACCCGCCGTGAAGGATCTTCGCTCAAGCGGGCGGCGAGAACGGCTCCGGCGGATCCCCCACCAACGATGATGACCGCCGGCCTCTGATTAGTGCTGCCTGCACGTGCGCTACTCAATGCCTCTGGCGTATCTTCAGCGGATAAATGCGTTTCCTTCGTCCAGCTCATGATGTCTCCCTGTCGAAGCAACCGGGCCGCATTCTAAAGAGTGACCGGAAGCCGCAGAGGCAAGATGCAGCTTTGCCATCATCCCAGAAAGACGGTCATTTTCAAACGTTGCGTCCAATGGTATGGACGAAGAACGACTATTCGGGATGGAAGGTTTGTTGCAGCCTTGGATGTTTAAGAAATCTGGCAAGGACAATGATCTCTAATTAACCGGATATGATACATGCGTAATTTAAACGACTTCCTTCTATTCGTGCAGGTTGTTGAAAGAGGTGGATTTACTGCTGCGAGTCGCGCTCTCAAAATCCCGAAGTCGACGCTCAGTCATCGGGTAATGCATCTCGAAACTGAACTTGGAGTACGCCTGCTAACGCGATCGTCTCGCTATGTTGGACTGACCGATGTTGGTCGGGATTTCTATCGTCATGCGGTTGCGATGCTGCGCGAGGCTGAAATGGCGGAGACTGTGGTTCGTCAACGAATTTCTGAACCAATTGGGGTGGTGCGGTGCACGGCATCTATCGCAACAACGCAGTTTGCGCTGGCCTCTATCATCACAGATTTTTTGTTGAAGTTTCCGAAAGTCGATATTGTCTGCCATTCAACAAACAGGGACGTCGACATCGTAAGCGAAAACTTCGATGTCGCTGTCCGGGCACACTCCGATCCGCTCCCAGATTCGAACCTGGTGCAGCGATCGCTCGTGACTATGGAGTGGCATCTGTTCGGTGGAACGACCTACCTTGAGCGCTATGGAGAGCCAACCACGCCGCACGATTTACAAGCACATTCTGCTTTGTTGATGTCGCGTTCTTCTGCCCCGGCGGCTTGGCACCTTCGTCATGTACGGGATGCACGTGCTGAGTACAGTGCTCCGATATCACCGAGAATCGCAAGCAACGACATGTTGAGCCTTCAGAGGGCCGCCATCATGGGCTTAGGCATCGTTGCGCTACCAAGCTACGTGTGCCATGAGGCGGTGCAGTCAGGAACACTGCGCCGCGTTTTACCTGAATGGACGGCCGGTGTCGGAAGTATGACCGCGCTTTTCCCTTCCCGCCAAGGATTACTGCCGTCTGTGCGCGCGTTTCTCGATCATCTGATTGCGGAGGTTCCGAAGCTTGCCTTAGATAATACGGGAGCCCAAAAATTCATTTCCAACGCAATGAGCACTAACTAGAGCACGCCCACTTAAAACCGTGGCGCTTGCGGCTTTTTAATCAGCCGCAACACTGGCAATTTGCGTATCGTTACTGGATGCGGAAGTTGGCTTTTAGCACGAGGGCTGCCGTTGTGTTATGAATTCATTGAAATCATAACTATCTTCTATTCAAATGGATGTTGCAGCAGCCTTGCGCGCTTTCGTGCGCACCGTCGAACGAGGTTCAGTTGCGGCAGCAGCCCGTGATTTGGCCATTTCTCAGCCGGCGGTGACCAAACTTCTTCGTAATCTGGAGCGTCATGTGAGCGCGCGCCCGTTGGAGCGCGCGTCGCGCATTGTCCGACCGACACCACAGGGTCTGGCGCTTTACGATGCCAGCCGTGAAGCGCCTGCACGGTGACCTGTCACTGACTTTTCATCCAGCGGCGATGAGAGTTTCGTCCGTTTTTGCTACGCCGTTGGGGGCCGGTTGCGGTGATCGTCTTGGCGAAGTCCGCCGGGAAACGTTGTTCTTGAGGCCGAGCATCGTGCGTCGATTTTTCTGGCGTGATTGCGGAGATGCTGATCATCGGCAAGTGTTGAATCATCGTCAAGTATTGAATTTCGAGTATTGCTTTCTTATAATGCAGGGAATAAGTATTTTCGCTGATTGTCATATTTGGGAAAGAGTTTTGCGCAAGGATACAGGCCGCCAATTCGGATGGAAACATGATTCAATTCTATTATGCCCATTCGGGTCAGAGGGCAGATAAAAGTGACTGGCAAAGTCTGAAGGACCATTCATTGGCTGTCGCTGACCTTGCCGCCCAACTGGCCAGACCCTTGGGGCTTGAGAACGCAGCCCGTTTGGCTGGCCTGCTGCACGATCTGGGCAAGTATACTTCCGCCTTCCAGCGGCGCCTTGAAGGCGAGGCGGAAAGGGTCGACCACTCGACGGCCGGAGCGCAGGCTGTCTTATCGCTTGTGTCCGGGCGGGAGCGAAGCATGGCAGAATTGGTCGCATACGCCATTGCCGGTCATCATGCGGGGCTGCCAGACCGGCGGGGTGACGCATATGGCACGTTGAACGATCGTCTCGAAAAAAACATGGCTCTCGTTGATGCGGTCTGGGAAGAGGAACTGGCTGCCAATCCTGTGGAGCTCGTTCCGGCGTTTTTCTCACGCGTCCGCAACCCGCATGCGGCGTTCCAGATTTCGGTCATGGGACGGATGATCTTTTCCTGCCTCGTCGATGCCGATTTCAAGGATACCGAAGCGTTTTACACGGTGCTGGAGGGCCGGCAGGTTGAACGCGATTGGGAGGATCTTCAAGCCCTGCTGCCCGATTTTCGTGATGCGTTCAACGTGTTCATGCAGGGCAAGAAACGTGATACGCCGCTCAATCAGTTGCGTGGCGATATTCTTGAGCATGTGCGCGGCCGGGCTGTCGAAGGGCCAGGGCTTTTCACTCTGACGGTGCCGACAGGTGGCGGCAAAACGCTGGCGTCACTTGCTTTCGCGCTCGACCATGCGCGGATCCATGGTCATACGCGTATTATCTACGCCATTCCCTTCACCTCGATCATCGACCAGACGGCGGCGATTTTTCGCGCCATTCTCGGCGCCGAGCATGTGCTGGAACATCATTCAGCCATTGACGAGGAAAGGTTTGCTATCGGCAGGCTGCCGCAGCAGCGGGACAAGCTAAAGCTCGCCATGGAGGACTGGGCCGCGCCGGTGGTGGTGACGACCAATGTCCAATTGTTCGAGAGCCTGTTCGCGGCGCGCCCGTCGCGAGCGCGGAAACTGCACAACATTGCCAACAGCGTCATCATCCTCGACGAGGCGCAGACGATTCCGCGCCATCTGCTCAAGCCCTGCATGCGGATGCTGAACGAACTGGCGCTGAATTACGGCTGTACCATCGTGCTTTGTACCGCAACGCAGCCTGCTCTCGATGGCCGCAGTCTTTCTGGGGGTCTGCCACTGGAGGGCAGGGAACTCGCGCCCGATCCCGAAGGGCTGGCGGGCAAACTCCGCCGGGCGCGTATCCGGCACGCAGGCGATATGGATAACGACGCCCTTGTTCGGGCTCTCCGGGACGAGCCGCAGGCGCTCGTCATCGTCAACAGCCGCAGGCACGCGCTGGAACTCTACAGGCAAGCCGGGTCAGCGGGGATCGCCGGGCTGATGCATCTGACAACGCGCCAGTGCGCCGCTCACCGCCGCCGCATTCTGGATGATGTGCGGGAGCGATTGAAGAGTGCAGAGCCGATAAGGGTCATTGCGACGAGCCTGATCGAGGCCGGTGTCGATGTTGATTTCCCCAGGGTATGGCGTGCCGAAGCGGGCCTCGACCAGATCGTTCAGGCAGCGGGGCGTTGCAACCGGGAGGGCAGGCGCCCGGCGGCGGAAAGTATCGTCACGGTGTTCCG
Organism: Pseudochelatococcus contaminans; assembly: GCF_014195635.1. GTDB lineage: Bacteria > Pseudomonadota > Alphaproteobacteria > Rhizobiales > Beijerinckiaceae > Pseudochelatococcus > Pseudochelatococcus contaminans. Next base: position 90,420 of record NZ_JACICC010000007.1, read on the forward strand.
TGCGCCCGATTATCCCCCGCCGGCGGAGATCGCAGGGCTGATCGGCGATATGCAGCGTATTCTGCCACAACATCCGGAGTTGCTTTCTCTCGATGCCATGCAAGCTTATTTCAGAGAAGTTTACTGGCGGATGGGGGAAGACGGGCTGGATGAAAAGAAAATCTGTGAGCGTTTCAGAATCGCGCGCAGCGGAACGGATTTTGCCTATCGTTCGGCAGCAGCGGATTTCCGTATGATCGAAAGCGGCATGGAGCCAGTCATCGTGCCGCTGGATGAAAAAGCGCGCGAGGCTGTCGCCCGGCTCGGTGTGGAGAAGATTTCCTCCGGCGCCATCGCGCGTCAGTTGCAGGGCTATGTCGTGCAGGTGCCGCCGAAGGCACGCGCATTGCTGATTGCCAACGGGCAGGCCGGTTTCGTCAATCCGGAGTTACGCGGGGATCAGTTCGCGGTGCTGCGCAATATGAGCCTTTACGAGGAAGACGTGGGCCTGATCTGGGAGGACGCCGATTATCTGGCGGTGGAGGATCTGATCGTTTGATCGCAAGTGAGCAGCGGCTTGCTTCGAGGTGCCGTCATGGCTTGCATGAAGATCGTTTACAAGGTGACTTGGCCCAACGGGAAAATTTACGTGGGCAGTGATCTGACAGATTCCATTGCGTATTTCGGCAGCCCGCAGGCGTTATTGATTGAGGCGGATTTCCCGACACGTGCGTCGCGCCGGAGGATGTCCGTTTGTCGAGAGATCCTGTGGGAGTCTGATAAAGCAACCGACGCCGAGGTTCGACGGAAGGAAAGGGAGTTCATCCGGCTTCTGGGGGGCCAATGATCCGTCTGTTGGATACAATAAATTGCCGAGATACGTTCTTGTTGACGATAAGGTAAAATAGCGGGGGAGGGGGTATTGGCATATGGCATCAGGCTTGCAGTATCAGGCGATCACGCTTGCTTTACCAGGCCAGAACTTAAAGTAGAGCGCGTCAGTTATGATCTTATAACTCCTTCCGCTGCCAGAGGAATTCTGGAGGCGGTTCACTGGAGGCCGTCAATAAGATGGGTCATTGACGCGATTCACATTCTCAGGCCCATCAAGTTTCAATCCATTCGCCGTAATGAAGTCGGGCATAAGGCGCCGGCGGGCAAGGTCAGGTCGGCCATGAATCGTGGCAGCCTCGATGGCCTGCAACTGCTGGTTGATGAAGATCGCCAGCAGCGGGCGTCAACCGTGCTGGTCGATGTTGCCTATGTCATTGAGGCGCATTTCGTGCTGACCGACAAGGCCGGGCCGGATGATACGGAAGGCAAACATCTCGATATCTTCAATCGGCGTGCGACGCGGGGGCAGTGCTTCAATCAGCCATGTCTCGGCACCCGTGAGTTCGCAGCCCGTTTTTCCCTGCTGCCTGCCGGCGACCCCTTGCCGAAGGCGATTGATGAAACCCGTGATCTCGGTCTCATGTTGTGGGACATTGATCATGAGGCGCCGGGCCGTCCATCGCTGTTCTTCCGGGCGAAGCTGGAAAACGGCATCGTCAGGGTGCCTGCACCCGGCTCGCCGGAGATTTTACGATGAGCGTCCTGACCTCTCTTGTCAAAGCTTATGACAGGCTGCCGGATGCGCCGCCCTACGGATTTTCGGCGGAAAAGATCGGCTTTCTGGTTTCTCTCAACAGCGATGGGTCAGTCGCCCATGTCATCGACCTTCGGGCTGGATCGGGCAGGAAGAGGCAGCCGCGTCAGCTTCTCGTGCCGCAACCCGTGAAGCGCACGGCCGGCATCGCGCCGAATTTCCTGTGGGACAAGACCTCCTACGTTCTGGGCATAACGGCCAGCGAAGGAAAGCGCACCGCCGACGAACACGCTGCTTTCGTCGCCAGACACCTTGAGGCGCTTGAAGGGACGGAAGATGAGGGCTTGAAGGCGTTCCGGCTTTTTCTGCAATCCTGGAATCCGGAACAGTTCAGCCTGCCACTCTGGCCGGAAGAGATGAAGGACCAGAATGTCGTCTTCGCGCTGGAAAGCGAGCGTCGGCGGGACATCCGCATTCACGACCGTCCGGCAGCGTGCGACCTCTGGCGGTCTTTGTCGGGAGCGAACGTCCGGGAAGCGAAAATCTGTCTCGTGAGCGGCAGTCCGGGGCCGGTGGCGCGGCTGCATCCATCCATCAAGGGCGTCTGGGGGGCACAGTCGTCCGGGGCGGCGCTCGTCTCCTTCAACCTTGACGCTTTTACCTCCTACGGGCACGAGCAAGGCGACAATGCCCCCGTGTCAGAGGCATCAGCCTTCGCCTATACGACGGTGCTCAATCGCTTTCTGGCGCGTGACAGCCGGCATCGGGTGCAGATCGGCGATGCTTCGACAGTCTTCTGGGCGACATCACCGGATGACGGCGAGGCGGCAGAGGCGGCGGCGGAGGAAGCGGAAAGCCTGTTCGCGCAATTCGTCAGCGCAGCCGACGATGCGGCTGTCCACACGGACACCATCGGCGATCACCTCAAGCGTATCCGCAACGGCGAACCGCTCGAAAACATCGAGCCAAAGTTGGCCAAGGGGGTGCGCTTCAATGTACTGGGCCTTGCCCCGAATGCCGCGCGCCTGTCCGTCCGTTTCCATTATGAGGACGATTTCGGCATGCTGACGAAGCACTATCAGCGATACCTTGCCGACATGCGCATCGTACCGCCCCCGCGTGAGCCCTACGCGGGCCTTTGGCGCTATCTGTCGGAACTCGCCGTGCAGCGCAAGCGCGAGAACGTGCCGCCCAATCTGGCAGGCGAGTGGATGCGCGCCATTCTGACGGGTGCGCCTTATCCGTTGACCCTTCTGTCCACCACGCTCATGCGCATCCGCGCCGACGGTGACATCAGTGCTTATCGCGTCAGCATGCTGAAAGCGGTTCTGGTGCGCAACTTCCCCAAGAAAGAGAAGGAGGCGCCAGTGGCGCTCGACCCGACAAACCAAAATCGAGGTTATCTGCTGGGACGGCTTTTCGCCACCTACGAGCAGATCCAGCGGGCGGCGCTTGGCAAGAACGTCAACGCCACCATCAAGGACAAATTTTACGGCTCGGCCTCTGCCCAGCCGCGCAAGGTGTTTCCCATTCTGGACAGCGGTTCCGCCAATCACCTGTCGAAGTTGGGCAAGCTGAAGCCGGGATGGCGGGTCAACCTGGAGCGAACGGTCGGTGACATCATGGGACAAATGAAGCCGGGCAACGACCCGTTTCCCACCTCATTGCCGCCCGAAGACCAAGCCCTGTTCGGCCTTGGTTACTACCACCAGCGCAATGAATTTTTCAGCAAAACCGGCGACGCCACCGAAACCGCCGCAGAATCCGCAGAGGCCGCGCAATGACCGTTATCGCCAACCGCTATGATTTCGCGCTCATCTTCGATGTCGTCAATGGCAACCCGAACGGCGATCCGGACGCCGGCAATCTGCCCCGCATCGATCCCGAAACCAGCAAGGGACTGGTCACGGATGTCAGCCTGAAACGCAAGATCCGCAACTACGTCGAACTGGCGAAGACCGGGGAGGACGGTTTCCATATCTATGTCGAGGAAGGCTCCATCCTCAACGACAAACACCGGCAAGCCTACCGGGCATTGCGGCCCGGTGATGCGAAGGTGGACAAGGACGCGAAGCTCAATCCAAAGGACGATGCGGAAGCGAAAAAGCTGCGCGATTTCATGTGCCTGAATTTTTTCGACGTGCGCACGTTCGGCGCAGTGATGTCCACCGGCGTCAACTGCGGGCAGGTGAAGGGGCCGGTGCAGATGACCTTCGCCCGCTCCGTGGAGCCGATCATGCCGCTGGAAATCTCTATCACCCGCATGGCCGCCACCACCCCGGCCGAACAGAAGCAGCGAGTGGAGGGCAGCGAGGAAGGCCCGGAGCGCGTCGACAACCGCACCATGGGCCGCAAATATGTCGTGCCTTACGGCCTGTATGTGGCGCATGGTTTCATCTCGGCCAAGTTCGCGGAACGCACCGGCTTTTCCGAGGCCGATCTCGATCTGCTGTTCGAGGCGCTTGCCAATATGTTCGAGCATGACCGCTCGGCCGCGCGCGGTGAAATGGCGACGCGCCGGCTCATCGTGTTCAAGCACGCCAATGCGCTCGGCAATGCGCCCGCGCACGCCTTGTTCGACCGTATCGAGATCGGCCGCAACGTGGATGGTGCGTTCAAGGCGATCGACAAGAAGCTGGACAACCAGCCGCCCGCCCGTGCGTTTTCCGACTATGTCGTCCGCATTGATCGCGATAATCTGCCGGCCGGAGTTGAAATCATCGAGAAACTGTGACTGCGGCCGTGCCCGTGGCGGCGCATGATGCGGGTGAGGGCGAGCCCATTCCGCTTTCCGCCCTCCAGCATGCGGTTTATTGTCTGCGGCAGGCGGCGCTCATTCATCTGGAGAGGCTGTGGGCCGACAACCGCTTCACGGCGGAGGGCGACATTCTGCACGCCGTGGCGGACAAGGGCGGCTCCCGCAAGCGAAGCAGGAGGGGACGCGCGTCTGCGCGCCGTGGCCAAGGCCTGTCGGGACTATGGACAGCGTGTACAATACTCTGTCTTCGAAATAGAGGTTGATCCTGCTCAATGGACAAAACTGAAAGCACGGCTTGAGAGCGTCATCAAACCGGAACTCGACAGTCTGCGCTACTATTATCTAGGTTCCAACTGGCGGCGAAAGGTGGAACACATCGGCGCAAAACCCGCGACCGACCTCGGCGGAACCCTGATTGTCTGAATAGGGGAACGGGCGCAGTGCGAACCCTAAGGGTGCCGCATAATGCCGGGATGTTCGCGCAGCATGCAACATATTGAAATTCTGTCTATTTTCAGATTCGGTATCGGCAATCCTTCATTGGACGCCAACAATAATGACAGGATCGCGCCACGGGCGACTGTTTCTTTGCGCAAACAATCTGCTAATGCATATGCCGTCGCTCCCCGCGTGGGAGCGTGGGTAGAAACCTCGATCCGCCGTATTGGGGCGTCGAGGATTACTAGTCGCTCCCCGCGTGGGAGCGTGGGTAGAAACCATGCGGACGGCGGCGGCAAACCGCCGGCGGTGTAGGTCGCTCCCCGCGTGGGAGCGTGGGTAGAAACTCTTTACCGACCATCTCGTCGGCATAGCCGTCCGAGGGTCGCTCCCCGCGTGGGAGCGTGGGTAGAAACATTGAGGAAGACGCCATCAATGTGGCTGAGCGTGAGTCGCTCCCCGCGTGGGCGTGTGTAGAAACAGAAACCACAATCGCTGGCGGAATGTATGACGACGAGGGGGGCTCCCCTGCGCTCGTATTCGGCGATAAACTTCCCGCCGATGCTCACGAGCATAACGGCGTCTGTTTCGCTAATGATACCGCAAGGATTCTGGCACTGCTGGCCGGCGCTTCGGCGTCGACCGGCGAGTGTTTGCCGGGAATGGAATTATTCCATCACGAGGCCGCCATCGACGTGCAGCGTCTGGCCGGTCACAAAACCACTCCATTCGCTGGCGAGGAACAGCACCGCGCCGGCGACATCGTTCGGGGTTGCCAGACGGCGCAGAGGTGTCTGGGCGATCAGGGTTTCACGCACGTCTTCCTTCGTTGCCGCACTCGAGTCTGTGGGATGCACGAGGCCGGGGGCGACGCAGTTCACCCGGATGCCCTGCGGGCCAAGTTCCCCCGCAAGATTGCGGCTGAACCCGATCAGCGCCGCCTTCGCCGTGGTATAGTCGTGGTACGGAATACTTGGCTGCGCAACCAGATCACTTACGATATTGACGATGCTCGCGCCTTGCCCCCGGTCGAGCAGCGGCAGCATCGCCCGGCACACGGCATAAGCCGCGCCGACCGCGCCGTCGAACTGCGCACGGTAAGCGCCCCATGAAATTTCGGGAAAACGCTGACGCTGTTCGGGATCGAAACGGTAGGGCGCGAAGGCATTGTTCACCACCACGTCCAGCCGCCCGATATCCTGCCCGATCCTCTCCGCCATCGCAGCAACGGCTTGCGAGTCGGTCACGTCGGCAGCGATAGCGATTGCCTCGCCACCGGCCTTCCGGCAGGCGTCCACAACGGACAGTGCGGCTGCTTCACTCGTCCTGTAATTGACGATGATCAGCCCGCCCTCAGCCGCGAAAGCCTTCGCAATCGCCGCGCCGATCCCACGGCTCGCCCCGGTGACGAGGATGACCTTGTCGCGGAACTTCAACTTCATTGCGCGCCATCTTTGGCAGGGATCAGGTCGGTTTTGACGATATCGTTCATGTCGAGGCTGCGCCCCATCAGCCCAAGCTCGTGGAAGGTGTCGGCACCCTTTTGGATGACATCCGGATCGAACGCACCCAGCCCCTCGCTGTCCGTCGTCGGCGAGACGCTGGCGAGATTGCGCAGTTTGATGATGTCGAGATTCACCGCCTCATCCCGGCCGTTGATCGCACGCGTCACGGCAAGGCGGGCCGCTTCCTCCGGAGACGCGATCATCCATGCCGCCGAGTCGCGGTATGCCGCAAGGAAACGGCGGAGCAACGGCTTTTTGGCCTCGTAAACCTCACGCGTGACGACGAAAATATCGCTCGGCAGGTTAAGGTGATCGCGCACCTCGATAACGTCGACGTCCGCCAGCCCTCTTTCGCGCGCGACGAGAAGCCCCGTATCCGTCGCGGCTGTCGCATCCACCTGGCCCTGAATCAGCGGGGCGAAGTTAAGCAGGCCGGTGACTTCGATGGTAACGTCATCCTCGCTCAGCCCGACCTGATGCAGCAGCACCTGCAAATTCTGCCGGGTACCGCTGGAAAGGCTGTAAACGCCGATCCGCTTGCCCTTGAGGTCTGCCGCCGTGCGGATGCCGGCGCTCTTGGGCGCAACGACGTTGAAGACATTCTGCGGATAGATATTGTAGATCGCCACCAGATCAGCGCCCTTGTCGAGCGCAAGATAGAGCGAGGCGGGATCGGTGAAGGCGATATCGGCCTGCCCGGCGAGCATGTTCTGGATCGCAGAGCCGCCCCCCGTGCCGGGCACATAATCGAGCGCGATGCCCTGCGCGGCGAAGAAGCCCTTGTCGGGTTCCGCAAGCAGGTTAGTGATCTCGCTTATCGGCTGGCTCCAGCCGGCGACAGTCACCTTATCGGCCGGTTGCGCCGATGCCGGCGTGGCGGCACCGAACGCCGCAGCCAGCAGAGCACAGCCAAGGGCGGCCATAACGGGGAATTGACGCAACATGACGACACTGCCTTTCGCGGTTGAGCCATTGATTGTCTAAGCTTGCGGATATCGCCTCAGAACGATCCGCTGCAGCAGGCACACGGCCTGATAAAGCACGATGCCGAGCGCCGTAATCACCACGAAGAGCGCAAAGATCAGGCTCGTATCCATGATGCTCTGCGCGGCCATGATACTGGCGCCGAGGCCAGCGCGCCCGCCGATGAATTCACCCACCACCGCGCCAACCAGCGCCAGAACCGCCGCAATACGCAGGCCCGCCATCATGACGGGAAGAGCGCCGGGCAGTTTCAGGCGCAGCAGCGTCTGTGCACGGCTTGCGCCCAGCATGCGGAACAGTTCCTTTTTCGATGGCTCGGTGCTCTCAAGGCCCGTCAGCGTGTTTTCGAGCAGCGGAAAGAAACAGATCAGCGCCGTGATGACGATGGTTGGCGTCAGGCCAAAGCCGAACCACACGATGAAGAGCGGCCCCAATGCCAGCTTCGGCACCACCTGACTGGCAAGGATATACGGCCCCAGAAGTTGCCGCAGAAAAGCGCTTTCACTGAGCAGGATGCCACCGGCAATGCCCACCAGCGCGCCAACGACAAGGCCCAGAACAGCCTCTATCGCAGTGACGCCAAGATGAGGCCACAGCCGCCCGGATACGATTTCGCTCCACAATGTCGCCAGCACGGATGACGGAGGCGGCAGCACGAGCGCCGGCACAGAACTCACCCGGCAGAAAACTTCCCAGACAGCGAGAAGCGCCGCGAAAAACAGCAGCGAGGATATCCGCGCCTTCATCCTGCGTGCCTCCGGGAGGCGTGTGGGCCGGCAGCCACGTCCATAACCTCGCGGACCTGACGGCAGAGTTCGCCGAACCCGGGCGCATAGCGCATATCGCGATGGCGCGGACGCGGCAGCGCAACATCGCGCGTATCGATCAGGCGGCCAGCCGACATCACCGAGATTTTGTCACCGAGATAGACGGCCTCCGCAATATCATGCGTGACGAACAGCACAGTCATGCCCGTGCGTGTGCAAAGCCGCAGCAGATCGTCCTGCAAGTCTTCGCGCGTGAGCGCATCAAGCGCCGCGAAAGGCTCATCGAGGAGCAGGAGCACAGGATCGCCAATCAGCGCCCGGGCCACGGCAACGCGGCTGCGCTGCCCGCCCGAAAGCTCGAAAGGCCGATGCCGTGCATAATCGGAAAGGCCAACCCGTTCCAGAAGATCAGCCGCGGCAGCGCGGTCCCCGGCGCCGGGTCGCCGCTTCAGCGTAATCGGCAGAAGAACGTTGTCGAGCACGGTCAGCCAGTCGAGCAGGGTCGGCGTCTGGAAGACGAAGCTGATATGCTGGCCGGGCTGCCGCAGCGCCTCGCCGCCGATACTGACGCTCCCGTCATCGGGAAGAACAAGTCCGGCTGCGAGCTTCAGCAGGGTTGTCTTGCCGCAGCCGCTGCGCCCCAACAGGCAATGGATCTCACCACGCTGTACGGTCAGGTCGACGCCATCGACGATCGCAGGACCGTCGCCGTAGCGATAATGGACGTCGTCGATTGCAACGAAGGGCCGCAAGGCCGGATCAGTCGACATAGGGCGCAAACCCTTCCGCCGCCAGTTCCGCCCCGCGTTCGATCTCCGTCATGGTGACGAGGTCGAGCAGGCTGAAGCGGCCGTCATGATGCCATCCGGCTTCCGGAGAGGTCATGCCGCCGAGGGCCGCGACACGCGTCACACCCACGGCACCAAGCAGCGCCGCCAGACGATGCAGCCGCTCCGGCGAGGCGGCGACACCGGCGGTTTGAAGGAAATGGCGGAACCGGCCCACCAACGCCGGCACCTCCTCAAGACTGTCCACCGCGACGAGTTTCAGCGTGCGATAAAGCCCGCTGGGATGCAGTGGCTCCGGACTTTCAACGTGAACGATGCTCCACGGATCGCCTGGCCCGCCGAGCACGGTAGCGGCTCCGTCCAGAGCTTGAAGCTCCTGCGCGTTGCGCCAGGCCGCGACCGCACCGGCGTCACCGGCGGATAGGCGGCGGCGCGGATGTCTGCTGGCCGCCGCCGCGAGTTCATGACCGAGATGACGCGCGAAACCGGCTGGCGAGACCGGCCCACCGCGCTCGACAAAAATCATCTGCGGTGAATAGCAACCTTGCTGCTCATAGCGGATAACATCACAGGCCGCGAGCCGCGCCACTGCCGCAGCCTTGCGGCTGTCCAGCGCCTCACGGCCGATCATGCCAAAGCCGATCTTGTGGCCATGCGGCAGGAAGCGGGTCGTGACGGGCAGCCTGGCGCGCAACCCGGCAAGCGTGGCGTTGCTGCCGTAAGCCATCACGGTGTCGGCTTCATGGAGAAAGATATCCGCTGCGGCGGCGTCCCCGCCCTTCCACCAGACGATGGCAAGGCACGCGCCGATTTCAGGGTCGATCTCCGCCAGAAGACTCGCGAACCAGCCAGCCATGAGCGGCTCTGCGGAGGCGAGCTTGCCAACGCTGCCGGCTTTGACGAGCAGCCCGCAGATCAGGCTCCACAGCGACAGGCCGGGCACGTTGCCGGCCCAGACATGCAGCAGCAATTCCGGGCCATATGCCCGCACGAAACCACCCTTGGGCGTTGGCTCAAACGCATCGAGCACACCCGGATTGCCGAAATCCTCGGCCAGAAAGCGCTTGAGCTGCGGCAGACGGAAGGTCTTGAGATAGCTGGTCAGCCCAAGTCTCACCGTTTCGGGATCGTAGCCTGTGACGACGGGCAGCAGCCTCTCGGCCTCGCGGCGCAATGGATGGTCCCGGTCGAGCAGGCGGGCGATTGCCGCGTCGATGGCGGCGGCGATGCGCGCCACCTCCATCGTCTTCAGACGGGCGCCGGCATGGGCGCGAATGTCTGCGCACAGTGCCCGTGCCTGCGCCTCGTGAAGCACCGGCAGCATGACCTTTACGCTTTCGCCCCAAGCCGAAAAGGTCGCCTCGCGCCACTCCACGTCATCACGGGACAAGCCCGGAAGGTGCCCGGCGAACACCTTCACGCGCCCTGTCCCTTCGCTGCGGCGATGAACTCGGCCACGGCCACGGAACAGCCGTGAGCGGCTGCCTCGTCGACCCGCCCCAGCAGGTGGAAGCCACCGGGCACGATGCGCCCGGCGTCCTCCGTCAGCAGAGCCGCGACCGCGTTGAAATGCGCGAGGTCGTGATGCACGATGACACCAATCTCACCTTCCGGCACATCTTCGCCGGACAGCGGATCGACGACCCGGGTGCGCATCCAGTGCGGGCCAGATTTCACGGAGGGGCAGACTGCGTTGCCGTCATCGTAGAGCTGCGAGCTGAGTTCGGTCATGCCATACATGTTGATGCACGCCGAGCGCGGAACGCCGAACGCGGCCGAAAGCCCATCATAGAAATCATCCAGCGCGAGAGCGCGCGACTGGCCCTTGTAGCCGCCGGTATCGAGAATCCGGCTGCCTTCCGGCAGCGAGAAACGCCGTCCCTGCGCCGCGAGGGCATCCAGAAGCGGGACAAAGGCGTAGCTTGCGCCAAGCAACGCATAGGGCTCGCCTTGCGCTTGCGCCCGCTCCAGAGCGGCAAAAAGGCGGTCGGTATCCAGCCCGTCCGCGCCGATGTAAATCGCGCTGTCCTGCGTGCCGCATTCGCGCAGCGCTAATGCCAGATAGTGCGCCAGCGACGAGTTCGGTATCGCGGTTTCATCGGGAAAGAGGATGCCCATGCGGATGCGCTCGCGACCACGCATGAAACGCTGGCGGAAATGCACCAGCATCGAGGCGTCGTACACGGCAAGCGTCGGATGATAGCTGCGGCCACTCACGCCCTGCGTTGTGCCGCTGGTCATGAAAACGCGCTCCGCCGCTTCTGCCGGACAGCAGCTCAGGGTCAGCTCCTTGAAGGCGTTGATAGGCACGGCCGGGATATCGCGCCAGCGCCGCACCGTCAGCGGGGTGCGTCCACGGCGCACGGCGAATTTGCGGTAGGGCTCATTCAACCGGAACTGGTAGGCGAAAATTTTCAGCGCCAACGCTTCGAAGGCCGCCTCATCGGCATCAGACAGGTCGATAAAGGCGAGAAGCTCCCTGATGATTTCATCCTGCATCCACGCGGTTCCTGTCCATTCGCTCGCCGGCGATGCCGGAAGAGAGGGGATCACGGATGCAAACGACGGGGGAAGGAACGAGGTGCGCGTGCCGCCTGTTGCCCATCCCTACGCCGGTACGATCCGGATCAGGTTCATAGGGTCACTGCGTTGTCGGACGGGTCCAGACCGGCAGAATCTCAGCCTCCTAGCGAGGCCCCCCTTGGGAGATGGCTATCCTTCGCAGACCCCGCTCGGCGTTGTCAAGCCATCCGCAACGCGCGCGTAAACGACCAGCCTGAGGTGCTGCCCTCCATCGACGGTGAGGGACGTGTGCTCGAACGTCACCGCCTGTCCATCGACGCACAGCACGCGGCTGCCCGTGCAAGGCGCATGCACATCCTGACTGCGCCACCAGCGCTTGAATTCCGGCGATATCCCCTCCAGTTCCGCGACCAGTGCCTTGGCGTCGGCATCGTCGCGGGCGGCGGCGAAATCGCGCCGGAAGCTTGCCAGCATGGCCGTGGCCTGATCCTCCCAACCGACGAGCGCCGCGCGGATGGCCGGATCGGTGAACAAAAGCCACAGCAGATTACGACGGCCTGAACCACGCCGCCCAAAGCCGAACAGCGCATCGGCCGGGCCGTTGAAGGCCAGCACATCCCAGCGCAGATTGATGATGTAGGCAGCGTGGGGGGCCAGATCCTCAACCAGCCGCGCGGCCAGCGATGGCACCGTGCAGAAAGTCTTGCCCGGCTCGGCTGGCAGGCGCTCGTGAGCCAGCAGGAACATATGCCGCCGTTCCGCCGCATCCAGCTTGAGAACGCGGGCGAGATTGTCGAGGAAGTCCGCTGAAACGCCGATCTCCCGCCCCTGCTCCAGCCAAGTGTACCAGGTGACGCCAACGCCCGCGAGCGCCGCTACTTCCTCACGCCGCAGGCCGGGGGTGCGCCGCCGCCGGCCGCTGGGCAAGCCGATATCTTCGGGTTTCAGGCGTTCACGGCGGCTGCGCAGAAAGTCAGCCAGTTCGGAGCGCGTGCGTTCGAGGGTGCGCATGGTTCAGCCTATGACAAAAAGCAATAGCATAAGAAGTTAAATTGTAACCGGATGAAGCTCATGGAAAACGTACTGCGTCGCCATCGAAGGACGCAAGATGAATTCCGAAACCTGCACCGCCGAAACGCTATCTCCCCCACCGTCGCAGGCCACCCGCCGCCCTCCGTGGCTGGGGCTGTCTGTCCTGCTGCTTGCGGGATTCGTGACGATTTTCGACCTTTTCGTGGTCAATGTCGCAATCCCCTCCATGCAGACCGAACTTGGGGCGAGCCTGTCGCAGATCGGCTTCATCGTGGCCGGTTATGAACTGGCTTTCGGCGTGCTGCTGGTCACGGGCGGGCGGCTCGGCGACCTTTATGGGCGGCGGCGTCTCTTCATTGTCGGCATGGCAGGTTTTACCATTGCCTCGCTTTTTTGCGGCATTGCACCGACCGTCGAGGTTCTGATCGGCGCGCGCGTGGCACAGGGGCTGGCGGCGGCGCTGCTGTTTCCACAGGTCTATGCGTCGATCCGTGTGAATTTCTCCGGCGACGACAGCCAGCGCGCTTTTGGCTTCCTCGGCATGACACTGGGGCTGGCGGCCATCGCGGGGCAGATCCTCGGCGGTTTTCTCGTGGAGGCAGACATTCTGGGTCTTGGCTGGCGAACGATCTTCCTCATCAATGTTCCGATCGGCCTTTTCGCGATTGCCGTCGCGCGGTTCATTCCGGAGACACTCGCGCCCGAGCGACCGGCGCTGGACTGGCCGGGGGTTGCGCTGGTCAGCCTTGGCCTCACCCTGTTGCTCGTGCCACTGGTCGAGGCACCAACCCACGGGTGGCAAATCTGGAGTTTTCTGGCGCTCGCCGGCGCAGCAATACTGCTCGTTGCCTTCTATCGCCAACAGGAACGTCGCCGCAAAACCGGCCACCAGCCGCTGGTTGATATGGCGCTGATGCGCCAGCCGCGCTTTGCGCAGGGCGGCTTGCTCGTGATGTTGATCTACTCGACGGCATCCTCCTTCTTTCTGTGTTTCGCGCTGCTGGCGCAGACAGGTTTTGGCCTCAGCCCGTTCGAGGCCGGCAGCGTCTTCGTGCCGTGCTCGGTCGCCTTCGTAATTTTCTCGCTCGCTGCGCCGCGCCTCGTCACGCGCTTTGGAACCCCTGCCATCGCTGTGGCGGCGTTGGTCTACGCAATCGCGTATGCCGCGCTGATCGGGCAGGTCTGGATTGCCGGAGCGGATCTGATCGTCGCGGGTCTCATCCCGGCGCTGATTGTCATCGGCGGCGCACAGGCGATGATCATGACACCGCTGCTCAACCTCGTGCTTGGCTTCGTGGCGGAACGGCAAGCCGGCATGGCGTCCGGGGTTATTTCCACGCTCCAGCAGATCGGCGCGGCGCTTGGCGTGGCGGCGGTCGGTATCCTGTTCGGCCTGGCGCTGGCGGCGGAAGCCGACGGACATGCCGCGCTTTACGCATGGGCGTTTGTCTCAGGGATGAGCTACAACGTCATCGCCGCCGTGATCGCGGCCATCCTGCTGCTCCGGCTGACGGTCTACGAACGCCGGATGAGCCCATGATGCGAGCCGGACAGCGCCCCTTCATGGGTGTGCTTCGCTACCACGCGTGGCTTCCTGCCGGCCAATCAATGAAGGCCCGCACGCTAATGCGCCACGATCTAAGCCTGAGCATCCAAAATAGTGGAAGCATAATTACAAAAATTAATAATATATAAAATAGTTAATAATTAGATAATATCGCACACGTCTCTCCAGTCATACTTTATCCTGCGCTTAACCAATCAGTAACCATACCTCTGGCAAAGATTAACCCGACAGAAACCATGTGACGCGAAATACCCGCCTTGTTCCCGAGGTTTCGGCTCTGCCGGTCCGGGGGCAGAAAGCGTCTCATCGGAGCTGTCGGTGAACATCAATGGCGCTTCCGCAACAGCAGCGCCTGAACAGCCGAGGCGATAGATGGACAAGGCCCGGATTGCCAATCTCTCCCACCAGTCCCTGCTGGCGAGGCTCTGGGTTACACTCCCTGCTGCAACACTGATGGCAGCGGTTTGCCTGTTGCCTGCGCCGGCCGGCGCACAGATGGATCAGGAAGCCGGACGGCAAAGGAATGGGACGGAAGTCCTTGATCTGCCACTTTCCGGCCCGGCTTATGCCATCGCGCGCGAGGCTTATGCGGCATACGATGCGAAAGATTATGCGACCGCTATTGCAAAGGTTCGCGAAGCTATCCGGCAGCGGCCTGATGTCGATAGCCTGAAGGTCCTGCTTCTGGAGGCCATTGAGGCATCCGGTCAATTGCAGGAGGCTGAGAGAGAGGCCCAAAAACTTCTCGCCGAGGGAAACAGGTCGCCGCAAATCATTCATCAGATGTCGCGCATCAAAAGTGCGCTCGCGCAGAAAGCGGCCGAAAGTGTATATGCCGCTCTCGAAAAGAACGATTTTGAGGTTGCGATCAGTCAAGCGCAGGAGGCCGTGCGCCTGAACCCGGATCAGAATACCTTCCGCCATCTGCTGATCCTGGCGCAATTACGTGCTCGCAGGTTCGCGGAGGCGGAAACATCCGCAAGCGATGCTCTGGCTTCCGATTCAGAGGATGCAATCGCCGCGACGTTCCGAGCCGTTTCACGTCTCAACGAATCCAATGGCCAGAACAAACAACAGGCCATCGCAGATTTTGAACGCGCGCTGGCGCAAGACAGGATCGCCGAAACCGAGAAAAATGAAATTCGGCTCATCGCTGCCGACTATCTGATAGCCATCGGAGAATTTGCACGCGCGGAAAACGTACTTTCCGACTTCAGCGGTGACAGGAAGCAAAAGGACGCGCGAATTGCGCGGATCGCCGAACACAAGCGGTCGCATTCATCACTTCCAAGCTCGGTATCTCGTGTGCCTGTGCCAAAGCTGGAGTGCCGCGAGACGCCATATGATAGCGTATGCTTCATCTTGCCCGGCCTGCCAGGCGCCGACGCAGGCTTTCCGGCCGCCGCGGAAGCATATCAGGCAGCCAGCACGGGCAATTATAGTCTTGCGATTGCGAAAATTCGGGAAGCCATACGGCTTTCCCCTGAAAATGAGGATTACAGGACAGCCGAAAAGAACATGCTCGCGGCGCAGAAAGCGGGAGTATCGTTCGGCGGGCCAGCGGCAGTCGCCGCCGGACAAGCTTATGATCTGCAGCGCCGAGGCGATTTCGCGGGAGCCATCAGGCATGCTCGCGAAGCAGTCGCGCTGGCTCCAAGGCAGCAGCAGCTTCGCGCCCTGCTTGTCAATCTGCTCATTTCAGCAGGGCGAGAAGCGGAAGCAATTCGTGAAATCAACACGACCTTCGCGCAGCTCGGCACTGACGCGCAGCTCCTGCAACAACGCGGCTACCTTTTATTACAGGCGAATGAGCCCGCGCGAGCGGTCGATGACTTTGCCAATGCTCTTCCTCTCGTAAAGTCTCCGAGTGAAAGGCGAACGTTGCTGCTCGCCATGGCGGATGCGGCAACCGCGGCAGATCAGCCGGAGCGGGCGCTTGACGCCCTGTCCCTGCTTGGGACCAGCGGCAGTTTCGATGTAGCCTACAGGCGCGGCAACATCCTGCGGGGGCTTGAAAGATACGACGAGGCGCTTGCCGCGTTCACGCAGGCCGTCACCTCCGCGCCCACGGCGGAAGACAGGGCGCGGGCGAAAGCTGCCCAGATCAGCGCCTATGTCAGCCTCGGACAGCAGTCCGTCGCCAGGCAGTTGTTCGAAACAGCGAAGCAAACCGGCGAGTTGAATGCGCTTCCGGCGCTCGATGTTGCCTATCTCGCTCTGCGGGTCGGCGATCCGGTGGCAGCCAGTCAGCAATTTACGCTGGTGCAGAAACGCGGAGAGTTGCGAGGACTTGCCTTGGTGGACGCAGCCTATGCAGCGCGGCAGGTTTTCGACAACGATCTGGCAGTCGAACTGCTGAAATCGGCCATCGATACCATTGGCCCGACGCTGGAACCGCAATATCTGTGGGGACTGCGCCGCGAGGTGGCCGATCTCACGCGCACCTGGGGGGCTTACACCAGCGTTACCTACGGCGCCGTAGGCAGCGGTGCTTTCTCGCCGCAAACATCGTCCGGTTCCACGACCCAGACCGGCACGGAGATTTATTGGCGGCCGCCCGTGATCGGCAACCGGAATGGCTCCACGCTGGACTTCTTCATGCGTAATTTCACGACACTGCACGATGATCTCGGCGGACCTGTCGGGTTTCGCACGATGCAAGGCTCCTTCGGCGTTCGCTGGAAGCCACTGCAGAATTATAATGTCATTGTAGAAGCGGCACGCCTGTTCCGGATTGGTAGTGACAGCCGTGAAGATACAATGGTCCGCGCGGCCTATTTCGACGGCCGGGGCGGTGACCTGCGAATGGACGTGCCTTCATGGTGGCTCTGGCAGGTATCGGGAGAAGTGGGGCATTATTTCGATATTGACCAGACCTTCGCCACACTCGACGCCAAGCTCGGGCGCAGCTTCCGGCTTGACAGCATCAGCGATCGGTTGATGATTACGCCGTTCGTTGGCGTAACCGCCAACTTCGACAACCTGCTCGATACGAAATGGGCAGCCGGGGCCGGACCCGGCATCAATGCCCGGTACTGGTTCCGCGAGGACAAGTACAATGCACCCAGATCTTACGTGGATCTCAATGTCCAGTACAGGTTCAAACTGCTGGAAGACGATCGCGCCCAAGGGTTGTTCGCCAGTCTCACCCTGGCCTACTGATCGCAGATGGCGGGTTGCCGCGACATCTTCCGCCACCGTGCATCGCAAGGGTAGGGTGGCGGCATGATAACAATATTTTGTACTTCCCCGGATCAGGAACGACTCCTGTTGCTATCGAGCGTGTAGCGGATAGTTCCATCATCCCTGACACGGGCGCTGAGGTGATTAGCTCGGATGGGGCAATCGAATCGGGCGCTCTATACGCCGTAGAAAGGGGCTTGATCTGCTATTTCAGGGCGCTTCAACGTCTGTTCACGCCTCAATTTCTATTGTCATCTGATTTTGCGCACTACACGCTTCGCGTCGAAAAATGTGGTTCGCCACCGCGCCATCCCTGTGAGAAAAGGGTGGGACAAAAGGCGCTTCCTGGCGCTAAAAAATCAATAAAATCAATCAGTTGTTTTGGCGGAAGAGGTGGGATTCGAACCCACGAACGAGTTGCCCCGTTGCTGGTTTTCAAGACCAGTGCCTTCAACCACTCGGCCACTCTTCCATATGTTCTCACAGCCAAGACTTTTTCGCTTCGTTGGGCGGATGAGCCTTAGCAGAGTTTTGCTCAATTAGCCTGCGCCAGCGGAAATGGCAAGTCGGCAATCTGGCTGTTTCTATTGCACGCCTTTCCATGAACAGAAAATACCGTCCGTCGCCATCGCAAACCCGATGCGGGACGTAGAGGTGCCTGTCATCAGGCGGACATTATATGGTCTGCTGGCGGCGGATGGTGCATCGCTAACTTGCGAAGATCGGCGCTGAGTTCATGGCGGGCTTCGGCCTGCTGTTGCGGGTTGCGGAGGCGGAGAATGTAGGCCGGGTGCCACGATATCAGAACCGGGCCGCCATGCAGGCCGGTCTCAATGGTTCCGCGCCGGGCGGCAAGGGCGCGGTCGTCGCCCGTCAATGCGAATGCGGCCGATGCTCCGAGGGCGATGGTCATACGTGGCCGGATGAAAGAGAGTTCCAGACCAAGCCACCATCGGCAGCGGTCGATCTCGCCCTTATCCGGGTTTTTGTGCAGGCGCTGCTTGCCTCTTGGGGTGAATTTAAAGTGCTTGACGGCATTCGTCATCCATACGCTGGCGGGCTCGTTGCCGGTCTCGGCCATGATCGTTCGCAGCAATTGTCCGGCGGGACCGATGAAAGGGCGCCCCTCCAGATCCTCACGGTCGCCGGGCTGTTCGCCAACGATCATAGATTGAGCATGCGGCGTGCCCTCTCCCCAAACGGTTTGCGTTGCCGCCTCGCACAGATTGCAACGGCGACATTGCAGGGCAGCTTCACGAGCTTCACCCAGCGTGGTGGGGATGTCGTCGGCCTGCGGCATGGCTGCGCGGTAACGGGCCGTAACGGTTGCAGCGCCGGTGCGAGGTTTGGTGGCGCCTGCCTCGCGCATGCGGGCGACACGCGCTTCAGCATCTGCAAGCATATCGGGAATCAGTCGGGTTTCAGGCAGATTCTTCCAATACTTCTTCGGCATTTCTGAACGCATGGCATTCAGCTTGATCCGGGCCGGGTTGAAAATGTTGGTGAAGTAAGTCGCCCATAAAGCTTCGGAGGCATCTTCCGGCAGGTCGGGTCGTGCACTTCCGGGAGCGAAACTCAGGCGGCCATCCTCGAAACGGGCCGTCAGCCGCGGCGTGGCGATGAGCCAGTCCATGTCGCCGAACCGCTTGACGAAAAAGGCGCTGCCCGGCTCCAGCGTATGATGCTCCGGCTCGAACCATGCGGCGAAACTGCGCCGTTGCCCTCCCGGCAATTCGCGAAATCGCACGAACGCGTGCATTTTATGGATATCGCGCCCAACCGATTTCGCCATGAGATACAACTTACGGCCCAGCGGATCGGCTTGCGATAGCGGATCTCCCTTCTGGCGGTCGAGACGCCACAATGCTTCATAGAGCATGGCGAAACGATCCGGCGAGGCATGCCAGATCACCGAGCCTGCCAATTTGAGAAAGGCCGGCGGCACACGCGCCTCATGCGGTCCGCTGCTGTCCGGCAAGGGGCCGGCAGCGAACAGACTGCCTTCGCCGTTCCAGTCGATGTCGCCGGGGGCGATGCGGTGGCTGATGGCGCGCCGGGCGGCGTCGCGCCATGCGCTCAAAGTATTCCGCTCCGGCAGGGTGATGCTGTAGGTCACAGCAAACTCAATTGCTCGGGCGGGGGCGCGAAGCGGGCGCGCAGGTTGGTGCTGTCGATGAGGCCGCGCGGCGTCCAGCCCGGCAGGCTGACGAACGGCCGAGCCTTTTTCATCAACGCCCCCATGTGCGTCAGATCCTCGAACCGCAAAGTCCGATCCCGGCGGGCGGCGATGATCTTGTCGACGATACGCACGCCGAAACCGGGCACCCGCAGCAGCATTTCACGCGACGCACGGTTCACATCCAGCGGAAACTGCCCCCGGTGCTGCAAGGCCCATGCGAGTTTCGGGTCAATGTCCAGATCGAGGTGGCCTTTCTGTGTGCCTGTGGCGATTTCAGCCGCGCTGAAGCCGTAAAAACGTAGCAGCCAGTCTGCCTGATAAAGCCTGTGCTCGCGCATCAACGGCGGTTTCACCAGCGGCAGCGCCGCGGAAGCGTCAGGTATGGGGCTGAACGCCGAATAATATACCCGACGCAGCCGGTAGCCGGTGTAAAGACGCGTCGCGCTGGAGAGAATGGCGACATCATCAGCGCCATCCGCGCCGACGATCATCTGCGTGCTCTGCCCCGCCGGGGCAAAGCGCTGGGCCTTGCGGCCGGTGTGGGTCTTGTCTTTCGCGGCCTCTCCCTCCAGCCGCACCTGGGCCATGACGGTGC
Source organism: Pseudochelatococcus contaminans (assembly GCF_014195635.1). Classification (GTDB taxonomy): domain Bacteria; phylum Pseudomonadota; class Alphaproteobacteria; order Rhizobiales; family Beijerinckiaceae; genus Pseudochelatococcus; species Pseudochelatococcus contaminans. The sequence continues at coordinate 110,306 of NZ_JACICC010000007.1, forward strand.
GGATGGTTTCCGGCCGCTTCTCGGGGGCGAACTTGCGCACGCTGCCATCCAGCGGCAGCTCGACGTTGATCGACAGCCGATCCGCCCACAGACCTGCCTCGCGGATCAACTCCGGCGCGGCGTCGGGAATGGTCTTCAGATGAATATAGCCGCGAAAGTTGTGCGTCTCGCGCAGGGTTCTTGCGATGCGGACCATGTCGCTCATGGTCTGGTCCGGCGAACGAATAATGCCCGAGGACAGGAACAGGCCTTCGATATAGTTGCGCCGATAGAACTCCAGCGTCAGCGTCACCACCTCGTCGACGGAAAAGCGCGCCCGCTCGACGTTGCTGCTGACCCGATTGATGCAATAAGCGCAATCGAAGATGCAGAAATTCGTCATCAGGATTTTCAGCAGCGATATGCACCGCCCGTCTGGCGTATAAGCATGGCATATGCCGCTGCCGCCGGACGAGCCCAACCCGCCTTGCTTCGAATCCCGCTTTTCTCCCCCGCTGGAAGCGCAGGAGGCGTCATATTTCGCCGCGTCCGACAGGATGGCGAGCTTTTGCTGAAGTGTCATCCGGCTCATGGATGAAACTTACATGTTCATGATATGTTCGTCAACGGCGAGCCGCCGACACTCTATATTTCCATATCCGTGGCGGCGGCAATCTCGTGAATGCCGCCGCCACGATATAGGCGATTACGGCGCGAATCTCGCCTCGATGAGGTCGATGTCGTCCACCAGTTTGCGCGCGGCATCTTCCGGCAGTTCCTTGGCGCGGACGAGACGGAACACTTCCTCGCGCTCGGCCTTGACAGCGCTTGCCAGCAAAACGCGCATCAATTCGCGCGAGCCGGATCGCGGCTGGAACTCGCCGAAATCGCTGGTCTTCTCGTCGATGCGGTTTCGGTAGAAATCGAGGATCAGTCTGGTTTGGCGTTGCAGGGCCGTTTCGTCCACGTCCTCGCGGATCTCAAGCGCGCGTTTTTCCGTGGCGACGATCGCCGCCTGCGCCGAAAGCACCAGCGCCCGGTCGATCTGCTGTTCGTGGTCCTCGCCCTCGTCCATGCGCAGGCCCTTGAGGGCAACAGGCAGGCCAACGCTGGCCACGATCAGCGACACCAGAATAACCCCCGCCGCGAGCAGGATGGCGAGATCACGGGCGGGAAACTCCGAACCATCGGTCATGACCAGTGGCAACGTCATGATGCCGGCCAGCGTCACCGTGCCCCGGGCGCCGGCGAGCGTGATCACGGATGTCAGACGGAAGGTCTGCAACCGCGTATCGCCATGCATTTCCTTGCGGAAGGTGAGCAGCAGCGAGATCTTCACCCAGATGAACCGGGCTGCCGCGAGAAAGGCGCTGATCGCCAGCACGTAAACGACGATCCACAGCGGGTTACCGTGGCCGGTTTCGACGACGAGATCGGAAGCGCCGTCAATGAGCCGAGGCAACTGTTCACCGAGAATGACGAAGGTCGCGCCACTGGCGGCGAAGTAGATGGTTTCCCACACGGCCTTGCGGTCGATGCGCGTGACGGCAAGGTCGGTATCGTTCCGCTCGGCGACGCTCATCGCGATGCCCGACGCTACGGCGGCCAGAATGCCCGAGGCCTCGATGTGCTCGGCAATGATATAGGCCACGAAGGGCGTGAGAATGCTGGTCAGGATGCGCGCGGGGCCGTGGTATCCCAGCCGGCGGCTGATCTGGCTCTTCAGCGCGGTGATGACAAACGTCATGGCGACGCCAGTCACAATGCCGCCTAGCGCCAGCCAGCCGAAGGTTTCGGACGCGCTGAAAAACGAGAAGCTGCCCGTCAGCACCGCGGCGACGGCGAACTTCATCGCTACGAGGCCGGAAGCGTCGTTGAGCAGGGATTCGCCTTCCAGAATATGCATGATGCGCTTTGGCACCGGCGTTCTGGCGGCAATGGCGGATACCGCAACGGGATCGGTGGGGGAAATGATCGCCGCCAGCGCAAAGGCGACACCCAGCGGAATGGCCGGCACCATCCAGTGGATGAACAGCCCCGCACCGAGCACCGTCACGACCACAAGGCCGATGGCCAAAGACAGCACGGTTGGACTGTCCCGCAATAATTCATCGTTGGGAATGCGCCATCCGTCGAGAAACAGCAGGGGCGGAATGAAGATGATGAAGAAGATATGCGGCTCTATCTCGATGTCGTAGGACGTGGTCAGGCTGATCAGCACGCCCAGCGCCGTCTGGATGAGCGGCGCAGGAACGGGCAGCGGCAATATGCGCTCTATGACGGTGCCAAAGGCGATGGCCGCAAGAACGATGAGCGTTACGGTGAAAGTTTCCATCGGTGTGCCTGTTGTCGGTCGATCTCTCAGAAGGCGACAGACCCCGTCCGCGTTTCGTTCAGAACGCAGACGGGGTCCAGGTTTTTGATTGTGAGCCCGCGATCCGATTCCATCGGCGCGTGAACTTTCTTATTAGCGATGCGGAGCACTATCCAAAAGTCACGCGCCGGACGGGTGGCCGGCGCGTCATTATCGGCGATGATTGCAATCCGCTGCGGTTTTACGCGTTGTTGTGGGTCAACTCGAAGGTGTGATGTGCGATCATCAGTTCCTCGTTGGTCGGGATGACGAGCACTTTCACCTTGCTGTCGGGTGTCGATATCTCGATGTTGTTGGCGTTGTTGGCCGCGCTGTCAATCTTCAGACCAAGCCATTCCAGCTTTTCGACAACCGCCGCGCGGACAATCGACGAGTTTTCTCCGATGCCGGCGGTAAATACCAGCGCATCCAGCCCGCCGAGCAAGGCGGTGTAGGCGCCGATGGTCTTGACGAGGACATAGACGAAATAGTCCACGGCCAGCTTGGCATTCGGGTCCGCACTCGCCTGCAACTCCTGCATGTCGCCGGAAATGCCGGAGAGACCGAGAAGCCCGCCGTCGGCGTAGAGCGCCTTTTCAAGGCTCTCGATGTCGTAGGCGCCAGAGCGGACGAGGTAGAACAGCACGTCCGCCGGCACGTCGCCGGAGCGCGTGGACATGGGCAGGCCCGTGAGGCCGGCGAAAGCCATCGAGGTTTCGATGCTCTTGCCGTCCAAAATTGCGCAGACCGAAGCGCCGCCGCCCAGATGCCCGACGATCACCCGGCGCGCATCCGGGGCATGCTTCGGCACCTGCCGATGGATGTAGTCATAGGAGATGCCATGATAGCCCCAGTGGCGCACGCCGGTATCGCGGGCTTTCTTGGGCAGGGCATAGATCTGCGCCACTTCCGGCATGGTGCGGTGGAAGGACGAGTCGAACACCGCCACCTGCGGCAGGCCGGGAAAGACTTCCGCGACTGCGCGCGCGCCCAGCACTTCATAAGCCTGATGCGAAGGCTCCATGCGCTTGAGATCGTCGAGATAGTCGATGATCTCAGCCGTCAGCACGGTGGGCTGGGCAAAGCGCGTGCCGCCCAGCACCACACGGTGACCGGCAGCCTTCACCTCGATCTGCTTCTCGTGCCCTTTCAGCCAGTCGATGATGAAGGTCAGTGCCTTCTTGTGGTCCATCGGCTGGTGGTCGCCCCATTCCTTGGCGTCGATCGGCTTGCCGTCGGCGGTCTTGGCGATGAAGTGCGGCTGCGTCGACATGTTATCGATGCCGCCGGTAATGATGAGGGGCAGCGTCTTGTCGGCATCCAGCTCGTAGATGCCGAACTTCAGGCTGGTGGATCCGGAGTTGATAACGATAATGGCGTCGGTCATCACAGGCTCCATGCATTCCGGGCGCGCTCAGGTGGCGCTTGGCCCGGACAGGATTTCGGGAGGGAAGCCGGCGCACGATGACGGGCGCCGGCAGTCGTTGCTTGGTTTGCTGTCGTTGTTTGGTTTGGCGTGCGGTCAGCCTGCCGCGGTCGGCAGGATGGCTTCCGGATTACGGGCCAGCGCGTCGGCATAGAGCGCGGCTACCGCAGCGGAGAAGCGGCGGGCTACCGCCGTGTCGGCGCGGCTGGTCAGGATGATCGGCACGCGTGCGCCGACGACAAGGCCAGCCGTCTGCGAATCCGCCATGAAGACGAGGTTCTTGTAGACGAGGTTGCCGGCGTCGATGTTCGGCACCAGAATGATGTCCGCCTGCCCGGCGACCGGCGAGACGATGTGCTTGATCTTCGCCGCTTCGGCGTCGACGGCAGCGTCGAGATCGAGCGGACCATCGACGATGCCGCCGACGATCTGGCGACGATCGGACATCTTGGCCAGCACCGCTGCATCGACGGTGGTGGGCATGCGGGTGCGCACCAGTTCCACAGCGGCAACCACGGCCACCTTCGGCACCTCGACGCCCAGCGCGATGGCAAGGCCGATGGCGTTCTGGACGATATCGGCCTTCTGGTCGGTATCCGGCGTGATGTTGAGCGCCACATCGGTAACGATCACCCGCCGCGCATAGGTCGGCACGGAAACCACCGCCGCATGGCTCAACAGGCGGCCGGTGCGCAGGTTGCTCTCCTTCTGCAGCACGGCATGCAGCAGTACATCGGTGTGCAGGCTGCCCTTCATCAACGCGCCGACCTCACTCTTGCCGGCAGCCAGCGCCGCCTTGGCGGCAGAGTCGGCCTCGTCCTCGGTGGAGACGATCTTCGCGCCGGAGATGTCGAGTTTCGCATCGGCGGCGAGCTTGCGGATATCGGCTTCGGGGCCGAACAGCACCGGCACGATAAGGCCGGCAGCGGCGGCGTCCAGCGCGCCTTCGAGCGCATCGGCGCTCAACGGATGCACGACGGCGGTGGGAATGGGCTTGAGGCCCCGCGCGCGCTCCAGCAAAGCATCGAGGCGGTGGTCGGCGTAATCGACCTTGATGCTGGTCGCAGGCGCTGTGACCAGCACGGTGCCTTCGGCAATGACCTTGTCCCCGACCACGGCTTTGGCGTCGAGCAATGCGGTCTTGTCGGCGGGCTGCACCTCACGCACGGTCAGGGTGGCGACGAGCTCGCCTTCCGCCGGCAGGTCATCCTTCACGTCCAGCGAGAGCGAGCGGATCTGGCTGCCGGGGCCGGGCAGCGACGTGCCCACGAGGGCGGCGAATACGGATGTTATGATCCCCGTGGGGGCCTGCCCGGCGGGTTCGCCGGCTGCGAGGCTGGCGTCGCCGAAGGCGTTGGCCCATGCGCGGGCGTCTGCAGCCTGAAGGATACGGGTTGAAGAGGCGGTGTCTCCGGGCCGCAGTTCCTCAAGCGTTTTGTTCGCGATTGTCGGCATCGAACGTGTCTCCTTGGTCTATCGGTGGCGTGCGGACGCAATGCGGCATGCCACGCGGGCAGCCGATCAATGCGGAACGCAGTCCACGCCGAAAAAAAGGGAGGGCCGGAAAGGCCCTCCCTCGACTGTCACATCAGGAAGCCACGATCGGCTTGGTGATGCTGTTGGCCTCACGGCTGTCGGCGATCTTGAAGTACGCCAGCTTGATCCAGTCCAGAACCACCATCCAGACAAGGACGTAGATCCAGACGAGGCCGATGAACTGCCATGGCAGCGGCGGAACCAGGCCAACGCCGAAGAGGCAGATCAGGATAGCGACGATCTGCGTGCCCACGATGGCGAGGAACAGCGGCTTGCTCGGATACGGCGGGCGGAACAGCGAGTGACGCGTGCGCACGACGAAGAGCAGCAGGTGACCGCCAGCGGCGAGCTGCAGGAACAGCATCGTCTGCAGGTGCGGGAAGTCGAGATGCAGCCAGCTCTGAAGCCCGGCATCCTGAATCCAGTACTGGGCGATGACCACGAGGCCGAAGCTCTGGATCAGCGCGAAGAGACCCATGACCGACGAGAACACGACAATGCGGTGCATGTTCCATTTGACGGGTTTCTTCGATGGTTCGACGTTATCGTAGGCGATGGTCATGATCGGGATATCGTCCAGCAGCGCCAGAACGACGATCATGATGGCGGTGAGCGGCTGGAAGTCGAACACGATGTAGGCCAGCACCACGACGAACATGATGCAGATGGTCATCGCGATACGATAATAGACGTAGCTGGTGATGCGCTCGAAGATCGCACGCGACTCGTTGATCGCGTTGACGATGGTCGACAGGCCGGGCGCGGTGAGGATGAGCGCCGCAGCGCTGCGTGCCGCATCCGTGGCGCCGCTGACGGCCACGCCGCAGTCGGCCTGCTTGAGGGCCGGGGCGTCGTTCACGCCGTCGCCGGTCATGGCGACGATGTGGCCGCGCTCCTGAAGCGCCTTCACGATCTCGAACTTGTTCTCCGGGAACACACGGCCGAAACCGTCCGCCTGCTCCACGGCGCGAGCCGCGTCGATCGGGATGTGATCCGGATCGACATTCTTGCCGAACACGTCCGAAGCCACCAGCAGATGCGTACCAAGGCCAAGCTGCTGCGAGATCTCGCTGCCGATGGCGATATCGTCGCCAGTGACCATCTTCACGCTGAGGCCGAGTTCCTTGGCCTGGGCGATGGTGGTCTTGGCGTCCGGGCGCGGCGGATCGAGCAGGGTCAGGAGGCCCAGCAGCTTCCACGTCTTGCCCTCGTCATCAGAGCGGGCGACGCCCAGTGCACGGGTACCGTGGCGGGCAAGATCATCGACATCGCCGAAGTATGTCTTGGCATCGCCCTCAGTGGCCCCTTCCTGAAGACCTGCCAGCGCCGCGATCACCTGCGGAGCGCCCTTGGCAAACTGGATCTGCTTGCCGTCCGGGCCGGTGACGATGCCAACGGTCTTCTTGTTGACCGGGTCGAAGGGGATGAAGTCAACCTGCTTGTACTGGTCGAGAACCTTGCGATCCTTCAAGCCCTTGAACACCGCCTGATCGATGGCGTCGGTGCTCTGGCTCTGGGTCGCGAGAGCCGCGCCGACGATCAGCTCATCCGCCGTCGAGCCCGAGAAGAGGATCGGCTGCTGGAGCGCAAGCTGGTTCAGGGTGAGCGTGCCGGTCTTGTCCGAGCACAGAACGTCGACGCCAGCCAGCTCCTCGATAGCGGAGAGACGCGACACGATAGCCTTCTGACGCGACAGCGCCAGCGCGCCCAGCGCCATCGTGACCGACATGACCGCCGGCAGAGCGACGGGCACGGAGGCCACCAGAAGCACGAGCACGAACTGGGCGATCTCGCCCGCTTCCGACCAGTGCCAGCCGCCGGGGCCGGTGATGTCGCGGCCGACCTGCGTGCCGATCAGGATGATGGCGAGCAGAATGGCGAGCAGGATGAGGAAGTCGCCGATGCGGGTAACGGCCTGCTCCGCGTGTGACTTCGCGCCGGCGGATGCCACCAGATTGGCCGTGCGGCCGAAGAAGGTGTTGTTGCCTGTCGCGGTCACGACGCCGGTCATCGAACCCTGACGGGCGATGGAGCCGGAATAGCCGCTGTCGCCGATTTTTTTCGAGACAGGCAGGGACTCGCCGGTGAGCGCCGCCTGATCGACGGACAGATATTTTCCGTCGAAAAGAATGAGATCTGCCGGCAAAATTTCACCGCCGGAGACGGTCACGATATCGCCGGGGACGAGATCGGCGGCATCCGCCTCAACCCATTTCCCGTCTCGAAGCACATGGGCCTTGAGGGCGAGACCCTTCTTCAGTGCCGCGAGCGCGCTGGCCGCCTTGTTGTCCTGCCAGAAGCCGACCGCCGCATTATAAAGCAGCAGCGCGGTCACGACGATGAAGTCGGGCCAGTCCTGCCGCAGCAGCGAAATGATGGCCGCAGCCTCAATCATCCACGCGATCGGGCTCCAGAAGTAGCCGAGAAGCTTTTTCCAGCGGCTTTCCTCATGGGCCTGAATGGCATTGGGGCCATACTTCGTCAGACGCTGTTTGGCGTCAGCCGAGGTCAGGCCCTTGTCGGACGATTGCAGGGTCTTGAACGTGTTGGCAATACCTGCTGCGTCCAGCGTCGTGCTCTTCTTGGTCGCGGACGCATCCGTACTGGAAGCGGCCGCGGCCCCGGAGCCGGCTGGCAGTGTAGCTGATGTCGTAGACGACATTGAAAAGACCTCCAGTCTGTAAAATGGCGAGGCTGCCCGATCTTCCCCCACGCTGAAAAGTTGCCCGGCGCGGGGGTATCTCGAGACAGCTTCGCGGTGTCGGCGATTGCTTCAACGAAGCGGAAGAATGCGCCCGATGGTATTCAACCGGCGAGCGCATCGGATTTATTCGGCAACAGGCGTGCTCGTCGTAATGGCCTTGCGGGTGCCGTCAGTTACTTTGGCGGAGGCCTTGCCGGTCAGGGCCGGCACTGGTTTCGTCTGTTCGGCGGTATCCGGCTCGTCCGCGACCTTGAGCACCTGGGCGACATGGTCGAGGCGCTGTTCTTCCGGCCCGGTCAGCACGCCGTTGGCACCCACGATCTCGATCGTGTCCTTGATCAGGTTCTCGCGCGCGGCTGCGTCGGACACCAGCTCGGGAAGAGCATTGATTGCCTGATCGTGAGCCGGGTCCAGCATCAGCACGTCAAACTGCGCGCCGACGAGTTCCTTGTACTTGTCGAGGTTGAGATGCGTCAGGCTCCGGCCCAGTTCATTAAGGGCCAGCAGCGTCCTGTCGTTGAACCTGTGATGGGCCAGCGCCACGTAGAGCACCGAGCGCACCAGCGCCTCGTCGTAACCGCCGACCGATATACGGGCGGTGACGGCTTCGGCCTGACGCTTGCGCTGTTCCCGCTTCTCCGGGCTGACGGGCGGGAGCTGGCGAACCGGCTCGCCATCGTTCAGGCCCAGCAAGCCCTGCACCACCGGGTTGCCGTAGAAATTGAAGAACGATTGTTCGATCAGCTTGTCGCGCGCGTCGCCGATGGCTGACAATGTGGCGTTGATCTGGTCCGAGACGTGCTTTTGCAGAACGAGATAAGGGTTGGTCTCGCTGGCCGGCCGGCGGTTTGCGCGCGCTTCCTCGGCCAGTTTGGCCACCGGCTTCATCAGCGGGTTGCCATCGGCGAAGAAGGTATAGCTGAGGCGCAGCGGGTTCGACTTCAGGATGAAATCGGAAAGTTGCGGGGTCGACAGCGTTTGCACGAACGGGCGCAGGAAAGTGCGGTAAAGCGAGTGGTTGATCTCGCTCAGACGGCGCACGGCGGCGAAAGCCTTGTCATCCTCGGGGGTGTTGCGGCCGTACGCACGCAGGTTGTCGAAGGTGCGAAGCTCGAACGATGTGTTCCATGGCAGCTTGCCGGCCTTGACCTCTTCTTCGGACGTCGGCGTAATGACCATCTCGTAGAGACCGGGCGGCAGCAGCTCGATGACATCGACGAGGCGGATCATCTCCTCGTCTTCCTTGCCGCCGACCTTGGCGGAAACGAAGATGGCAAGATGCCCGACCGTGGGGTTGACGCAGTAGACAATGGTGCGGCCTTCCGCACGCAGTTCGTCGACATCCTTGTAGAGATCGAGAATCCAGCCCAACGTCTGCGGCGGCGGGCTGATGTTGTCGCCTTCGGAGGTGAGGACGAGGATCGGCGACGTGATGTTGCGCAGATCGAACACCGTGCCGTCGTTGCCGCGCAGCTCATTGCGCGTCAGGCGGTCACCGATGAACATTTCATCCACGAGATACTGAATTTCAGAGCCGTTCAACTGGATGAAGTCGCCCCACCACTTTTCAAAGCCGAGATAGCGCTGCTGGTCGGAGTCGACATCGGCATAAACTTCATACTGCTTGCTCCACAGCCAGTTGCCGAGGTTGAGCGTGTCGAAGTTCAGGATCAGCCACGTTCCGTCGAACTTGCCGCCGGAGAGGTCGCTGACCAGTTCGGTGAGCCATGAACCACCCAGCATGCCGCCAGCGTAGCGCATGGGGTTCTTGCCATGCACGCCCTGCCAGTAGGACATCGGCGAACCGGCAACCATGCCGACGCCAAACAGGTCGGGCCGCTGAACGGCGACGAGCAACGTCTGATAGCCCGCCTGACAGTTACCGATCGCAAGCGGCTTGGGAGCATCGGGATGACGTGCCACCACGTGCTCGAAGAACTTGACCTGGCCTTCGACCACGTCGAGGAAAGTCTGGCCGGGTTCCGGCTGGGCGGCAAAGCCGATGAAATACACTGCATGGCCATGCTCGAAAGCTTCGCCGATCTCGCTGACCGACTTGAAGCCGCCGATGCCCGGTCCCTGACCCGCGCGGGGATCGACAATCACAACCGGACGCTTCGCCGGATCGATGATAGTGCCTTCCGGCGGAATGATGCGCGACAACGAGAAGTTGATCGGGCGCTCAAGCGACCGGCCGCTCAGGATGATCTCATGATCGTAGATCAGCACTGTCGCAAGCGGGCTGGACGTGATCTTTTCCTGCTCGTTACCGCGCTCGCGCAGGGTTTCGAGGAAGAGAACGGTGCGCTGCCAGGCATCAACCAGGTACTCCGGCAACGGTGCGGAAGATGCGGACGGACCAGGCCACTGCGGCGCCTCGCTCCCCCACGATGCAAGCGGAGCGGGCAGAGGCCAGAGAGATTGATTGGTGAATGGAGATGACGTGGTATTGGCAGACATTACGATCTTCCTCGCGGTAAGGAGATGATAATTTTACTTGATATAGATCAAGTTATCATAGGTAGCTGACAAACGATGATCGATTATTAGTATTTTTGGGAATTTTAGGTTTTTACATCGCGTGTTGTCAACTCAATACATTGTATTAATTAAATGCTTTGCCGGAAAATAAAATGCAATTCAAGCTCAGTTCCGGCAAAAGAACAGATGAACGGGCTGGTAAAATTATTTTTTGGATAAAATATCTGTTTTATATCAATAGCATAAATCATTATGGCAGTCTCTCTGCCTGCCGCGACCATCAGGCGCGATACCTCATGAAATCAGTTTTCATTACAATAAAATAACTCAAGACAATGAAATTATATTTTCTTGATTTGAATATATCGTCGACCAAATAGACTTTAGATCATAAATCCAGCGCCAGCTCACGCTGCGCGCCTTGTCGGAACCGCCATAAAATAAAAAAGAGCATAATCCTTTTGAGTCGGATTATGCTCTTTGTGCTTGTTCAGTTTTCACGCAAGTATCGAAAGTCGACTCGGGTTTTGCCCTTCAGGTTCAGCCGACGCGGCCGAGGCGGTGGTAGAGGTGGGAGTATTTCGAGGCCTCGGGCGTATCCCGGATTTCCTTCAGGTAGTGGGCGATGGCCGTGCGGATCAGGTCGAAATCTTCCTGGGAGAACACCGCACGCGAGCGCTGGGGCTGCTGGATCGGGTGGAGTTGGTCTTCTTCCTGGTGATGCGGTTCGGTCATGATCGTTTTCCTCTCTCTCTGGTCTGGTGGAGTGGGCGTTGGCCGCCCACCCTTATATTATTAATAGCAAGTGATGTCTGTTTGTTTCAGGCCGAGAACTGGTTCATCGTGTTGTGTTTTCCGCCGGCCTTGAGAGCAGCTTCGCCGGAGAAGTATTCCTTGTGGTCGTCGCCGAGGTCGGAGCCAGCCATGTTCTGGTGCTTCACTGCGGCGATGCCCTGACGGATCTCCTTGCGCTGGACGTTGGCGACGTAGCCAAGCATGCCCTGTTCGCCGAAGTATTCCTTCGCGAGATTGTCGGTGGACAGAGCCGCCGTGTGGTAGGTCGGCAGGGTGATGAGATGGTGGAAGATGCCGGCGCGCTTTGAAGCGTCGCGCTGGAACGTCCTGATCTTCTCATCGGCTTCCGCCGCCAGTTCGCTGTCGTCGTAATCGGCGCTCATAAGCTTGGCCCGGTCGTAAGCGGACACGTCTTTGCCGGCTTCCTTCCAGGTGTCGAACACCTGCTGGCGGAAGTTGAGCGTCCAGTTGAACGACGGCGAGTTGTTGTACACCAGCTTGGCGTCCGGAATGACCTCGCGGATGCGGTCCACCATGCTGGCGATCTGCTCGACGTGCGGCTTTTCGGTCTCGATCCAGAGCAGGTCCGCGCCGTTGCGAAGGGCGTTGATGCAGTCCAGCACGCAACGATCCGCACCCGTGCCTTCACGGAACTGGAAGAGGTTGGAGCGCAGCCGCTTGGGGCGGAGCACCTTGTTTCCACGCGTGATCAGCACTTCGCCGTTGATGTGCTGGCCATCCGTCACTTCTTCCGCATCGAGGAAGGCGTTGTACTGGTCGCCGATGTCCCCTTCCGCAGCGCTGAAAGCGATCTGCTTGGTGAGACCCGCGCCGAGCGAGTCGGTGCGCGCCACGATGATGCCGTCATCCACCCCAAGTTCGAGGAAGGCGTGCCGCAGGGCGCGGATCTTCGCCACGAACTCTTCGTGCGGAACCGTGACCTTGCCGTCCTGATGGCCGCACTGCTTCTCGTCGGACACCTGGTTTTCGATCTGCAAGGCGCACGCGCCGGCTTCGATCATCTTCTTGGCGAGAAGGTAGGTCGCCTCCGGGTTGCCGAAACCGGCATCGATATCGGCGATGATCGGCACGACGTGCGTCTGATAGTTGTCCACCTGTGCGATCAGTTCACGCTCGCGGTTGTGGTCGCCGGCGTCGCGTGCCGCGTCGATCTCGCGGAACAGCATGCCGAGTTCACGGGCGTCTGCCTGACGCAGGAAGGTGTACAGCTCCTCGATCAGGGCCGGCACGCTGGTCTTCTCGTGCATGGACTGATCGGGAAGCGGGCCGAACTCGGACCGCAGGGCCGCGATCATCCAGCCCGACAGATAGAGGTAGCGGCGCTCGGTGGTGCCGAAGTGCTTCTTGATGGCGATCAGCTTCTGCTGACCGATGAAGCCGTGCCAGCAACCCAGGGACTGGGTGTACTTGGCCGGGTCGTTATCGTAAGCGGCAATATCCTTGCGCATGATTTCCGCCGTGTAGCGGGCGATGTCGAGGCCCGTACGGAAGCGGTTCTGGAGGCGGGTCCGTGCGACGGCCTCGGGCGTCACGCCGGTCCAGTTCGGGTGGGTTTCGATCAGCTTTGCAGCTTCCTGGATTGCGGTTTGGTATGACATTTTTCCCTGCCAGCGATGTTTGGTTGCGCTATGGGAATAGAGATACAGCGGCCCGAAGCCCTTGCTAAGAGGCTTCCGTGTCATATTGTCAAACTTTACAAAAATCCATTGTAATGTTGTAATGACTTATGGAGAAGCACGGCGTCTATCTGGGGCCACGGCTCCGCCGGCTGCGTCGGGATCTGGGTCTGACCCAGGCCAACATGGCGGCGGATCTCGATATATCCCCGTCCTACATCGCGCTGATGGAGCGCAACCAGCGGCCGGTCACGGCCGAAACGCTGCTGCGTCTGGCCAAAGCCTACAAGGTCGATTTTTCCGATTTCAGCGACGAATCAGGCCCGGATCTCATCGCCCGCGTTCAAGGGGTGATGCGCGATCCGATCTTTACCGACATCGATCTGCCGTCGATGGAGGTCGCGGATCTCGTGCACAGCTTCCCCGGCGTGGCGGAGGCCATATTGCGCCTGCACACGGCTTACAAGGAGGAGCAGTTCGCGCTTGCCGACCGCAGGCAGGATGCATCCGGGGACGGAATCGGCGCGTCGGCCGATCCGGTGGCGGCGGTGCGCGGTTATCTTTCGGCGCGGCGCAACTGTTTTCCGGTTCTGGATGCGGCGGCGGAAAAACTGTCGGCCAAAATCGCCGAGGCCGGCGGACTGGCGAACTTCTTCAACGACAAGCATGGGCTACGCGTCCGGCGGATGCCGTCCGAGGTGATGACGGGGTCTTTGCGTCGTCTGGACTGGCACCGCAAGGAAGTGTTGATCGACGATACGCTCGATCTGGCCAGCCAGAACTTTCAGCTTGCTCACCAGCTGGCCTATCTGGAATTCGATCAGGACATCCGCGCCGCAACGCAGGAAGGGCATTTCAAGACGGAGAACGCCCAGCGTCTGGCGCATCGCGCTCTCGCCGCCTATTGCGCGGCGGCGATCATCATGCCCTACGCCGCTTTTGCCAAGGCGGTGGAAAGCCGTCGCTACGACATCGAAGCGTTATCGCGCCAATTCGGCACCAGCTTCGAGCAAACGGCCCACCGTCTCACCACGCTGCAGAAGCCGGGGCATGAGCGCGTGCCTTTTTTCTTCATCCGCGTGGATGTCGCAGGCAATGTCTCGAAGCGGTTGAACAGCAGCGCGTTTCCGTTTGCCCGCCACGGCGGCGGATGCCCGTTGTGGAGCGTGCACCAGATTTTCTCCATGCCGCGCAAGATCGTCACCCAATGGCTGGAATTGCCCGACGGGCAACGATTCTTCTCTGTGGCCCGCACCGTGAGTTCCGGCGGAGGGGCCTATGGCGTGCCAACAATCGAGCGCGCCATCGCACTGGTCTGTGAGGCGCAGCATGCCGAGCGGCTGATATACACGCGCAACCAGCCGCAACACCCGACGCCGACACCGATCGGCATCACTTGCCGGCTGTGTCACCGGGCGTCCTGCACGGCGCGGTCGGAGCCGCCCATCGGCCGCCAGATTCTGCCGGATGATTATCGCCGCACGGGCGCGCCGTTCGGGTTTTCGGATACGTAACGGCCGCCTGCGTGTGGTCTCTACCGGGTGCTATGGGGGCTTGCTCCGGTGCGGACTAGTGCGCTTTTGTTATGGGTGTCGCCGTGGCGAATCGCGAGCACCAGCAGCAGGCCGAGCATGGTCGCGTTCAGGATATGCCACAGAAAATGCGTGCCCAGCGGCAGGCTTCCGCAGACGACGGGATCGACGGAGCGGAAAAACAGCGACAACGCGAACACAAGCCCCGCCGCGACGACCAGCCCCGTGCCCGCCCGGCCTGCCCATGCGAAGGCGGCGGCGAACACGGCCAGCGCCAGCACGGCGGGCAGGTATTGCGTTGCGTTGTTGGTGTAAGCCGCAACTTCGGGCGGTAGAAGCCGCATCACCAGCACGCTGGCGGCAATGCCGATGAGGAGGGCGAGAATGGTCCCCGGCCATCCCAACGCGAAAATCCGCCGCAGCGTGTAGACCACGTAGATCGCGACGAACGTCCAGATCGGAATAACATCGGCCAGCGCCGACCAGCGATTGGCGAAGGTGTGAAACAGAAACGAGCCGATCCCGATGGCCACCACCCACAGGCACAGAACGCGCGTCCACGTATCCGCGCCTCTCTGCCGTGCCCAAAGAAAGGCGGCAAGTCCGGCCAGCACGAAGGCGGCATTCGTGATGGCATTCACCGGCTCCGACCAGAAGCTGGGGTCTGTCCGTTCACAATAAATGTCGATGGGCTGGGTCCAGGACATATGCTCTTTCAGGTTCTCAGGCGGCGATGCCCCATGCGCCCGCGATGAGTTCGAGCGAGCGCAGGCGGGCGGCGTGGTCGAAGACGTCCGATACGATAATCAATTCATCCGCCCCTGTCTCTGTGACGAGAGCCTCTATTCCGTCCCGGATCGTTGCCGGGGAGCCAACGATGGAGCGGGCCAGCATGCGCCGTGCATGGTCCTTCTGCGCGCCGGACCAGTAGGTCTCGATATCGTCGATGGGCGGCTTGCTGAGTTCGCGTTGGCCGGTGACGAGATCGGCGAACGACATCTGCTGCGTCGTCGCGAGCCTGCGGGCTTCGGCATCGGTTTCAGCGGCGATGATGTTCACGCCCACCATGGCGTAGGGCTTTTCCAGTTGCTCAGACGGCTTGAACCGGCTGCGGTAGATCGCCAACGCCTGCAACAGATGTTCCGGCGCGAAGTGCGAGGCGAAGGCGTAGGGCAGGCCGAGTTCGCCAGCCAGCGCCGCCCCGAAGGCGCTTGAACCGAGAATCCATAGCGGCACTTCCGTACCTGCCGCCGGCACCGCGACGATGCGCTGGTCCGGGCCTGCGGGTGCAAACCAAGCCTGAAGTTCCAGTACATCCTGCGGAAACTGGTCGGATGCTTCCGGTGCGCGCCGCAGAGCGCGAAGGGTCAATTGGTCGGTGCCTGGCGCGCGACCAAGACCAAGATCGATGCGCCCCGGATAGAGCCGCGCCAGCGTGCCGAATTGTTCCGCGATGACATAAGGAGCATGGTTCGGCAGCATGATACCGCCCGCGCCGACGCGGATACGGCTCGTGCCTTCCGCAATATGGCCGATGACCAGCGATGTCGCCGCGCTGGCGATGCCGGCCATGTTATGATGTTCGGCGATCCAGATGCGATTGTAGCCCCACCGCTCGGCATGCCGGGCGACGTCGCGGGCATTGTTCAACGCGGTTCGCGCATCGCTTTGCTGCGTGACGCGGACGAGATCGAGAATGGACAGCGGGATCATGGGGCGCAACCTCACAGGAATATCTTTGTCCGATGTGAGGCTCTCTCTGTCCATCCGCAACCGGGTGGCAGCGAAAGGCGGGTGCCATATCGCACCGCCCGTGCCCATCAGTTGCCCAGCTTGCTGACGGCGAGGTATCCGGCTGATGCCGATATGCCGGTCAGGAAGGTGCCCCAGGCGATGTCCACCACCGATACCGCCACCGGCCAGTCGCGCAGGGTGGCGTGGTTGGTGAGGTCATAGGTGGCATAAGCGACCAGCCCCAGCGCCAGGCCGTTGATAGCCGCCTTCATTAACCCGCCGGATGCAAGTGCCGGCAAAACGGCGAAAAAGACGATGCCGCCAACATAAATCAGGTAAAAAACCACAGCGGGGGCGAGATTGAAGCCATCCATCAGCTTGTCGCCAAGCAGCGGGCGATAAAACCTGTCGGCCATACTGGAAAGCCATACGGAATCGACTGCCAGAAAGGCGATCCCCGCGGCGATATAAGCGATGAAAGCGTTTTTCATGCCTGTCGTTCTCCCGTTATCGTCTTCTCCTTCTACGGCTGCCGAAATACGGTGGATCACTGGCCGCGCGGGTAAACCGATAAGCCTGCCGGCCCGTAAAAGAGATGCAGCACCCCGCTGCCCTGTTGAAGCAGCCGCCACGGAAGCAGATAGTGAAGCCGACAACACTCGATAGCGAGCACCCCGTGCTGGTGCTGTTTCGTAACGACCGCCGCCTCGCCGACAATGCCGCGCTGGATGCCGCCGCGCGCAGCGGCAAGCCGGTGATCGCCGCTTTCGTGCTGGAGGAAGCGGCCTCCGGAGATTGGCAGCCGGGCGGTGCGTGGCGATGGTGGCTCCATTATTCGCTGGCCGCGCTCGAAAAGGCTTTGGCGGATCTTGGCGTGCGGCTCGTGTTGCGGCGCGGGGCGATGAGGGAGGTCGTTGATGCGCTGGTCCGCGAGAGCGGCGCGGACACTGTTTTCTGGAACCGCCGTTATGATCCTGCCGGCATCGCGGTGGACACACGGATGAAGGCCGATCTGCGGGATCGCGGCATGGTCGTGCAGAGTTTCTCAGGTCATCTGCTGCATGAGCCTTCACGCCTCGCGACATCGACGGGCGGCTATTACAAGGTCTATTCCCCATTCTGGAAGGCGCTCATGGCCGGCCCTGAACCGGGCGATGCCTTCGATGCCCCGCAGGTGCTGACGCCTTTTCAGGGATCGCTCGATTCCATGCCGCTTGCCGCTTTCGGCCTGCTGCCACAGAAGCCGGACTGGGCAGGCGGCCTGCGCGAAACATGGACCCCCGGAGAAGCCGGCGCGCATGAGCGGCTGGCGGACTTCCTGTCCGACGCGTTGAATGGCTATGCCGAGGGCAGGGACTATCCGGCGAAGGACGCGACATCGCTGCTGTCGCCGTATCTGGCACACGGTGAAATCACGCCTGCCCGCATTTTCGCCGCGCTCAGATCGTCCGGCGACGACGCCATCGGCGCCGATGCGATGAAATTTCGCAAGGAGGTCGGCTGGCGCGAGTTCTGCTATCACCTGTTGTTCCACAACCCTGATCTCGACAAAAAGAACTTTCAGCCGTCCTTCGATGCCTTTCCGTGGCATGAGGACGACGCGTCGTTGCGGGCGTGGCAGCGCGGCATGACGGGTTATCCCCTCGTGGATGCCGGCATGCGGGAGCTCTGGCAAACGGGCTACATGCAAAACCGTGTGCGCATGATCGCGGCGTCGTTCCTCACCAAGCACCTGCTCATCGACTGGCGCACGGGCGAGCGCTGGTTCCGGGATACGCTGGTGGACGCCGATCCCGCCAGCAACCCCGGCAACTGGCAATGGGTGGCCGGGTGCGGTGCGGATGCCGCGCCGTTCTTCCGCATTTTCAACCCTGTTCTTCAGGGGCAGAAATTCGATCCGGATGGAACATATGTCCGCGCCTGGGTGCCGGAGTTGGCGGGGCTGTCCACGCGCTACATTCACGAACCGTGGTCCGCTCCCGCTGCCGTGCTGGCGCAAGCGGGCGTCAAGCTGGGCGAAACCTATCCCCGCCCCGTGGTCGATCATCGGCTGGCGCGGGACAGGGCCTTGTCCGCCCATGCCGAGACGCGGAGCGAATCATGACGCCTGATCGCCTCGACCCGATGGCCGCCAATGGCCCACCGCCAGATGCCGCCGGAGTGCTCTATCCGGGCGAGGTCATGCACCAGCGGCTCAAGCCTTTCGGCCATCGCTTCACCTATAACGTTTTCTCGCTGCTGGTGGATATCGATCGGCTGCCGGAAATGGCGCAGGCCACTCGGCTGCTGTCAGTGGACGCGCCGGGGTTCGCATCCTTCCATCAGGCGGATCACGTCGCAAAACCCGGGCAGACACTGCGCCAGCATGTCGATGCGCTCTTGAGCGAGGCGGGGCTGGAACGGCCGGCGCGGCGGGTGCTGCTGCTGGCGTATCCGCGCATCCTTGGATACGTCTTCAATCCGCTGTCCGTCTATTTCGCTTACGATGAAAGCGACAGGCTGGTCGCGCTCATCTATGCCGTGCGCAACACGTTTGGCCAGCGCCACACTTATGTCGCGCCGCTGCGCGAGGGGGAGGCCGGCCCTGCGGGCATCAGCCAGACGCGCACGAAGATCTTCCACGTCTCGCCCTTCATTCCGATGGGGGCGCGCTATCGTTTCCGCATCCTGCCGCCCGGCCGCCGGGTGCGCCTTTATATCCACGAAACGGAGGCCGGGGAGGGACTGTTGACCGCCACGTTCGACGGCACGGCAAAACCGCTCACAGGGCGCAATCTGGCCGGGCTGCTGGCGCGCTTCCCGTTGATGACGTTCAAGATCATCGCCGCTATTCACTGGCAGGCGCTCAGGCTGTGGCTGAAAGGCGCGCGCTTCCACCCGGAACCACCGTTGCCGCCCCCGGCAAGCTTTCGCGATGAAGGCGAGGCCGACCCGCGCTGACGCGGCTCACTGGTCGCGTTGCGGCCCCGGCCAAAACGCGTTGACGCGGCGTTGATAGGCGCGATACGCGTCGCCGCGCTCGCGCAACATATGCGCCTCCAGTGGCGGAATTCCAGAGGCATAAACAAGTATCCAGTACATGAAAGCCGGACCCGCCAGCGCTGCCCACCCCCACGGGTAACCGCCTTCCGCGCCGATGGCGATCACGGCATAGCCTGTCCATCCAAGCCACTGAAAGAAATAGTTGGGATGCCGGGACAGGCCCCACAGGCCGGTGTCGCAGACGCTTCCCTTATTGTCGGGGTTGTCGCGAAAACGCTTGAGCTGCCCATCCGCGAGCGCTTCTCCGGCCACCGCGCCAAGCAGGATGAGTGCGCCGAGCGCATCCGTCCACGTCAGTCCGGCTGCGGGATTGCGCGCGGCAAGAAAAATCGTCACCGCCAGCAGCAATGCTGCCGCCGCCTGTATCTGCAAAAACTTGAACAGTTCGCTGCGCCAGCTATCGCCCCACTCCCGGCGCAGGGCGGCATAACGCGGATCGTCGCCGCCGCGTGCGGTGCGCACGGCGATATGCACCCCAAGCCGCAACGACCAAGCCGCCGCGAGCCCCGCCACCAGCCATTGCCGCGCGGGATCGGCAGGCCATGCGACGGGCGCGAGTGCTAGCATCACCCCGGCGCCGCCGGTCGCAAAAGACCATGTCGCATCGATCCAGCCGGATTTCGCACCCCGCGTCACCGCCAGCCAGGCAAGCGTCATGATGAGCGAGAGTGCGAGCGCTGCAAGCGCAATGGCAAGGATCGCGGGCATGTCAGATCCCCAATAGCGGCTGCATGATACGCTCGACGATCCCGCTCAGGCGCATCCGGCCTTCCAGCGCCACGAGGCAGATGCATTCCTCGCCGGTGTCGACCACGGGCTGATGCTCCACGTCGGCATCCACTTCCGCGATGTCGCCCGGCCCGAAGCGGCCGATGGCGTCGGAAAACGATCCAGAAACCACATAGGTAAACTCCAGTCCGGAATGGCCGTGCTCGGGCAGTTTACGTCCGGGACCGACCTTCAGCAGCATGACGCTGGCATCGGGATCGTGCGGCACACGGATGCGGCTCATGCGGATGCCAGGACCCATCCAGCGCCAGCGGCCGATATCGCAGCCCGCCAGCGCTTCCGGCAGCGGCGTGCCGTCACTGGCAACGGGCAGTGCTATGGGCTGCGGGCGTTCCTCGCGGCGCGCAGGTCCGGCATCGTCCGCCAATGCATCGATGCGCGCCAGCACGGCCGTCAGCGCCGTGGGGCTTGGCGGGGTGGCGGGCAAGTCGTCCAGCAGCGCGCCGCCCAGCGCCTCGAAGGCTCTGACGCGTTCGCGGCAAACGGAGCAGGCGGCCAGATGGGCGGACACCACGATTGCCGGACCTGCCGCGAGCGTGCCTGTGGCGTAGCGCAACAGGGTTTCGTCGGTTGGATGATGGGCAATGGTCATTGGTCGTCTTCCAGCAGGCTGCGCAGGCGGTTCATGGCGAGCCGGACACGCGATTTCACGGTGCCGAGCGGAATCCCGAGTTCCTCAGCAATCTGGGACTGGGACTTTTCGCTGTAGAACGATAGCCGGATGATGGTGGATTGTTCGGGCGACAGGCCGGAGAGCGCACTGCGCACGCGCAGCTCGCGCTCCGCCGTCAGAACGGCTTCTTCCAGCGTCGGTGGCTCCTCCGCCGGCTCTTGTACCAGCAGGGCGGGGTCGCGCTGGCGGCGCAGATGATCGATGCGCAGATTGCGCGCGATCGTGAACACCCATGTCGAGACGCCGGCGCGGGCACTGTCAAAGAACGATGCCTTGCGCCACAACGCCAGCATCGTCTCCTGCGCAAGATCCTCCGCCACACCGGCAGCAAGCCCGCCGCGCATGAAGAAAGTTTTCAGGCGCGGCCCGAAATAGCCGAAGAGCGCCGCAAAGGCCTGCCGGTCGCGCTCATGCGCGACGCGTTGCACCAGCCGCACCAGCTCATCCGCACCGGCAGCGGCGCGGCCTTCGTTCGCCGCGTTCACCAGTCGCACCCGGCAGGCAAGAGATTGCGCCGGGGCCGCTGATGCGAATTGTTCCAAAGCATCGTTCATGCGCCTTTCTACGTCGCGATGCGCGAACCGGATCACGGCGCGAAACACGCGTCATGAAAAATTCAGCGGCGAAATATCGACCGGGCCATTGTGCCGGGTGATCCATCCTGCCGCGATGCCCGTAGAAACTAACCGAACACCTTGGCTGAATCCACCTCCACATCAGGCACGAACGGACTGCAATGAAACACTTTCCCGATCCCCATCGTCGCCTGAACATCGCCGTCGTCGGCAGCGGCATCGCCGGATTGTCGGCTGCGTGGCTGCTGTCGCAACGCCATGCGGTGACGGTGTTCGAAGCCGACGACCGCATCGGCGGCCACAGCCACACCGTCGATCGGGGCGGCGTGGCGGTGGATACGGGCTTCATCGTGTATAATGAGGTGACGTATCCGAATCTCACCGCACTTTTCCGCCATCTCGACGTGCCAACTGTGGCCACGGACATGACCTTCGCCGTCTCCGTCGATGGCGGGCGGCTCGAATACGCCGGCTCGGATCTGGCGGGCCTGTTCGCGCAGCCGCGCAACATCGTCAGCCCGCGTTTCTGGTCCATGCTGCGCGATCTGGTGCGGTTCTATCGCGAGGCACCCGACGCCATTCGCGCACTGGGGCCGAAAGCCAGCCTGAGGCATTATCTCGACAAGGCCAATTACAGCCCGGCCTTCCGTGAGGATCATCTCTATCCCATGGCGGCGGCGATCTGGTCGACGCCGTCTCTCGACATTGGCGACTATCCTGCAGAAAGCTTCATCCGTTTCTGCGAAAATCATGGCCTGCTGAAATTCGTCGGGCGTCCCATCTGGCGCACCATCAGAGGCGGCAGCCGCAGTTACGTTAACCGGCTAACGGCGTCCTTTAAGGGCGATATCCGCATCGCGTCGCCGGTGTCGTCCATCCGGCGTGGGGCGGCCGGTGTGGAGGTGGCTGTCACCGGGCAGCCTGCGGAACGCTTCGACCATGTCGTCATTGCCGCCCACGCCGATCAGGCGCTGCGTATGCTCGCCGACCCTTCGGCTGATGAATGCGCCCATCTGGGCCCGTTTACCTACAGCCGCAACGAGGCGGTGCTGCATAGCGACCCGGCCCTGATGCCGTGCCGCCGTAAGGCATGGGCGGCCTGGAATTATCTTGCGGCGACCGCTCCGGCAGCGGGTCAGCCCATGCGGCCCGGCGTCACCTACTGGATGAACAAGTTGCAGGACATCGATGCAGCCACGCCTCGCTTCGTAAGCCTGAACCCGCCCATAGCGCCAGCAGCCGGAACCGTTCTATGGCAAGGTACTTATGAACACCCGCGTTTCAATATGGCCACCGGCGAAGCCCAGCCAAAGCTGTGGTCTTTGCAGGGCACGCGCAACACGTGGTTCTGCGGCGCGTATTTCGGCGCAGGGTTTCATGAGGACGCCTTGCAATCCGGCCTCGCCGTTGCCGAGGAGCTTGGCGGCGTCAGGCGGCCGTGGACTGTCGCCGGAGAGTCGGATCGCATCGTCATGACGCGACGTGCCGCCCCTGCCGGGATGCTGGCCGCCGTTTGACCGATCATGATATTAGAGCATTTCGGCATTTCGTTGAAACGCAGAAATGCTCTATCTCATTGGTTTTGCGCGTTTTCTTCACGCAAAGCGGTATCCACTTTGCTTGAAAACGCTTTACTATGGGGAAGACGATATTGTCCGTGATGATAGCCCCCACGGGGAGAGAGCCTGAACTGGAATTGCCGATGCCACAGACACCGGCCGGTCGCCCCTTGTCGGAACCCGTCCGCCTCGATCGCCAAAACTTTTCCGCTCTTGCGGGCCGTCTGCCGTTGCAGGCGCGGATGATGCTGGGCACCGTGCTGGATCTGCCGCACGGTTCGCTGACCCTGCACACGCCGGAAGGACAGGTGTTTCTCATCGGCGGCAACGCGCCGGGGCCGCATGGCGAGATCGTGCTGCGCAACTGGAGGCTCGCCATCCGGGCTTTCGCCAGCGCCACCGTGGGCGTTGCTGAATCCTACATCGACGGCGATTGGGACAGCCCGGATGTTACTGCGCTGCTGGAATTGTTCGCCGTGAACGAGGCCACGGGCCAGAAAGTGGCGCGCGGTGCAGGGCCGCTGTTCGACATGCTGCAACGCCTGCGTCATTGGCTGAACCGCAACACCCGCGCGGGCGCGCGGCGCAACATTTCGGCTCATTACGATCTCGGCAACGCGTTCTACCGGCAATGGCTGGACCCGTCCATGACCTATTCCTCGGCGCTGTATGCGGATGGGGCCAACGATCTGGAAAGTGCGCAGGCTGCGAAGTATCGGGCCCTTGCGCGCGATACCGGCATCGGGCCTTCCGATCACGTGCTGGAGATCGGTTGTGGCTGGGGAGGCTTTGCTGAATTTGCCGCGCGGGAAATCGGCTGCCGCGTCACCGCACTCACCATCAGCCGGGAACAGCACGCCTTTGCCAGCGAGCGGATCGCCCGCGCCGGGCTGGCCGAGAAGGTCGATATCCGCTTGCAGGACTACCGCGACGAACGCGGCCAATACGACCGTATCGCGTCCATCGAGATGTTCGAAGCCGTTGGCGAACGGTACTGGCTGGTGTTTTTCCGCCAACTCCACCAGTGCCTCAAGCCCGGCGGCACAGCTGGCATGCAGGTCATCACCATCCGCGACAGCGCCTACGCCCGCTACCGCGCCCAGCCCGATTTCATCCAGCGCTACATCTTCCCCGGCGGCATGCTCCCCACGCCATCGATCATGCAAAGCCTCTCGGCCACGCATGGCCTCACCGTGGCGCGCGAACGCATCTTCCCGCAGGACTATGCCCGGACACTGGCCGAATGGCGCAATCGCTTTCAAGAGGCATGGGAAACGATAGCGCCATTGGGATTTGACGAACGCTTCCGCAAACTATGGACGTTCTACCTCCACTATTGCGAAGCGGGCTTCCGCGCCAACTACATCGACGTGCGCCAAATCACGTTCCAGCGGTAAAAATTGGTGTCCCGGAAGGGATTCGAACCCCTGACCTACGGTTTAGGAAACCGTTGCTCTATCCTGCTGAGCTACCGGGACCAACGCGGACGACGTATAACGTCGTGGATCAGTGCCACAATCTGTAAGAGGCAGCACTTCACAACTGCGAGCGCATTCCATTAGCATAAGTACAATGCGCACGCACCGGTTCTTTTCGTGTTTTATGCCACTTTGCACAATGATCGCCGCCCTTCTGCTGCTGCCGGTTTTCCTGCCTGGCCATGCAGCGAAGGCAGGCGACGTGATCGCTGTTGCGCGCGTGGTCGATCATGAAGAACTCGTTCTTGCGGATGGCCGGATGCTGCGATTGGCAGGGCTGGCCTCAATTGACGATGCTGGGATGCTTGACGCTCTGCGCCGCCACTCAACGCGGGGCGTGCGCGTCGTTGCTTTGGCCGAAAAGCCAGATCGGTGGGGCCGGCTGGAGGCTGTGCTTGCCGTGCAGGGCAGCGCTGGCGAAGTTTTACTGGCGGAATTGCTGGTCGAGGATGGCGTCGCCATCTGGCGCGGGGACAGCGCGCTTACAATCCGGATGGCGGGCTCTGAGCTGGTTTCGGCGCTATCCGGATCCTACCGCGAGCGTCTTCTGGCGCTGGAGGGTGACGCCCGGCGCGCGCGGCGCGGAGGTTGGGGTGGTGCCTCGCCAATGCCGCTGGCGGCGGAAGATCGTGCCCGCCTGAAACAATATGAAGGCCGCTACGTTGTTATCGTGGGGCGGGTGACCTCGGTAGGCGAGCGTCGTAAGATGACATTTGTCAACTTTGGTGAGGTCTGGAGCCGCGACTTCTCGGTATTCATCACCCGCGATGACTGGGACAAAATGGCGAAGGAGAGCGTGTCGGGCGAATCTTTAAAAGGCCGACGCGTTATGGTGCGGGGCGATCTGCTGTTCAGAAAAACCACGCGTGGCTCGGTGGATGGCGGTTCGGATGGTTCGCTGCACGGCAACACTGGCCGTGCGCCTGTAATCAGGCTATCAGTGATTCATGGTATCTCCATTCAGGATTCGGATTAAATCGACGTGCGGGGCGGTCCGGTGCAAAGGTCTGCGGTGCAAAACAAGTCGGCATGCGACGTGCCCTCTTCAGGGGAGGCATTGACGTTCGCTGCCGATTCAAAATCGATGAGCCGTCATAGCGCCTTGATGTCAGGGGGCAACGACGGTCGGCCACGCGTTCGAGAGGCAAGATCTCCTGCCCGCGATTTTGACGGTGTTTCGTCAAGATGGCTGCGTGCTACGGTAGCCGTCTTTTCGTTGAGTGTTGCGCTTGGGCTTGGCGGCTGCGTCATCAATCCAAACAGTCGTGAAGGACCAGACACGACACCCGTCGTCTCTCCCGCGCCACCGGCTGCGACAACCGCGCGTCCCGGAGAGCGTGAGCATCGTCGTCTGGTTGCATCCTTCGGCGGTGTGTATCGCTCGCCCGCCGCGCAGAGGCTGGCAGAGGACGTTGTATCGCGCCTCGTTCCCGCCAGCGACAGGCCGGATATCAATTATCGCGTGACCATTCTGGATTCTCCGCTGGTCAACGCATTCGCCCTTCCGACAGGCAATATCTACGTCACGCGCGGTTTGCTGACGCTCGCCAACGATACGTCTGAGCTGGCGGGCGTGCTGGCGCATGAGATGGCGCATGTCACCGCCAATCACGCATTGGCGAGAGACGAACTGGAAAAGCGCTCGGATCTTATCAGCAAGGTCAACACGCACGTTTTGAAAGATCCCGAGGCCGACAAGACATTCCGCTCAAACGTTCAGGGGACGATTGCCGGCTTTTCGCGCGAACAGGAGCTTGAGGCGGATCGCATCGGCATTCGCACCAGTGCGCGCGCGGGTTACGACCCGTATGGGGCGGCGCGTTTTCTGGAGGCGCTGGACGCGAGCACGCGGCTGGGCCGCGCCGGCGGGCAGCAGCAGGGTACGGCGGCCAGTTTCATGGCCACGCACCCCGGCACGCAGCAGCGTGTGTCGCAGGCCGTTCGCGCGGCCAGGGAAATCGCCCCGCCGGGCACAGGCTCGCGCGACCGCCAGACTTATCTCGCTGCCATCGACGGCATAAGCTGGGGTGAGGATCCTGGTAACGGTCAGGTGCGGGGCCGTGTTTTCCGTCACCCGCTACTCGGAATCACGTTCACCGCGCCCGAAGGCTTTGCGCTCGACAACTCGGGGCAGGCTCTGCTCGGTGTAGCGAACGGCGGCGAACTGGCGCTGCGCCTTGATGCCGTGGAACTGGACACGGCGGCCCCGCTAGACAAATTCCTCGCATCGGGATGGATAAACGGCGTCACCACGGAAAGCACGACTCTCACCACGATCAACGGCCAGCCAGCCGCCGTGGGCGTTGCCCGCGGGCAGGAGTGGGTGTTCTATCTGGGCGCGATACGTATCGATAAAACGGTTTTCCGCCTCGTCATCGCAACGCGGCAGCCTGACCCGGCGATCCAGAACATGTTCCTGACGTCGCTGGAAAGTCTGCGGCGGATGACGCCGGCAGAAGTCCGCGCGATCCGGCCGCTGCGCATTCGCCTCGTAACGGCATCGCCGACAGATACACCGGAAACGCTGGCGGCGCAGATGGCGATATCGTCGATGGCCCTGGAACGCTTCCGAATCCTCAACGGGCTGCGCCAAGGCCAATCACTGACGCCCGGAGAGCGCTACAAGGTGGTGTCCGAATAAGGCTTGCTTGAATATAGGTGTCCGCAAACGACAATGGCCGATCCTGATGGATCGGCCATTGTCGTTTTACATCTTGCGTTTCGCCACGCACTGGTTTTCACCAGTGTACCTGCGAGGCGAGATGGTATCCATTTGCTCGAAGGCACTCACCCCAGTCTTGAACGAAAGCCTTTATAGCGTTCCTTGGCTTCAAGGACCGAATGGATAGCAAGATGTGATGTCGCAGGAAACGATAATCAGGCGGCTTCGTCTTCAAGCTCGTCTTCGGCCTGCTCCTCGTTGGCGGCTTTCTTCGCCGGACGGCCTTGTGACTGGCTGAGAGCGGTTTCGACGACGCGAAGCGCCTCGGAATCGGTAGCACCGTTAACCGCAGCGATTTCGCGCACGATCCGATCGATTGCCGCCTCGTAAAGCTGGCGCTCGCTGTAAGACTGTTCAGGCTGCGTGTCGGAGCGATGCAGATCGCGGACAACTTCAGCAATGGCGATCAGATCGCCGGAATTGATCTTTGCTTCATATTCCTGAGCACGACGCGACCACATGGTGCGCTTGACGCGCGCGCGCCCGGTGAGGGTCTCAAGAGCCTTGTCGACGAGCGAACCTTCCGCGATCTTGCGCATACCGACGCTGGCAGCCTTTGCGGTCGGCACACGCAGCGTCATCTTGTCCTTTTCGAAGGAGATCACGAAAAGTTCGAGCGTACAGCCCGCAACGACCTGCTCCTCGATGGCGATGATCTGGCCGACGCCATGAGCAGGGTAGACAATCGATTCACCGGTCTTGAAACCCAAACGATGGGCAGTCTTCTTGGCGTTGTTCATAGTTGTGATTGCCTCCTTTTCGCACCAGAACGGATGCGACATGCTCGTGGCGCGTGTCCACGTGGCGTATGTCATGCCGGATTGGCATGCGGGCAACAATCGACTGTTTGCGGCCTTGAAAAAGACACCGCAAGCAAATACGACAACAGGACGCAATGCGCGCTGACTTCCAACAGCCGCATCAGGCCGCTATGCCGATTATATCAGTCCTTTGATTGTTGAACCGCCACCTGATCCCCGGCAGCATTTCTCACCACGAAACCGATTTATAAAAGCCAGCATAACATATCAGTTGGCAAAAATCAAAATTGTTAACGCCCGCACGGCAGAAGCCGCGCCGAAAGCGCTTTTTAGGGGCAATTTGCTCAAAAATAACGTGAAAAAAGTATTAACGGGATCGGAATACGTGTGAGACGCACGGGAAAAGGTCCGAACGCCAATCAAAAAAGGCGAATCACTTTTCCATGAGACCGGATAACAATGCCCGATTACCGGAAGATGACAATGATGCAGGGCAAAAATCAACCTGTCGCTTCGGCATCGCAGCACATATCAGCACCTGAAATAAAACGAGGTACAAAACCCGAAAATAACGAGAGTCGGCAGGGATGTCCCCCGACTGATCCGATCAGGCTTTGTTGGCCGCCCAAATACGCACAGAGGGAGGCGCGCCGGGCGTTGATTTAGTCCCCGTCGCCGGGCTCAGGGGAAAAGTGTTCGTCCAGTTTGTCGGGAACGCCGTCGAATTCAGCCGCTTCGGGAAGGGCATCCTTTTTCTGGGTGATATTCGGCCAGACCTTGGCATAATCCGCGTTCAGCTTGAGCCACTTTTCGAGACCCGGCTCGGTATCGGGGAAAATGGCTTCGGCAGGACATTCCGGCTCGCACACGCCACAGTCGATACATTCGTCAGGATGGATGACGAGCATATTCTCGCCCTCGTAGAAGCAATCTACCGGGCAAACCTCAACGCAATCCGTGTACTTGCACCGAATGCAATTGTCGGTGACGACGTAGGGCATCCGCCTCTCCTGCCATCGACCCCTGCGCGCAGTCTATGGCGAGGTCGATATCACAACAAATCTCAACATGTCCGGCGAAACGCTAGTCCTCATTGAACGGCGAACGTCTCCCGCACTGGAAACGACGCCTGCATGAGACAGGTTTCGGAAACAGGTTATTTCTCAGAATTACGCGGCCACCAGCTCAAGGCAGGATGCAGCACGCAACCCAACGACAATAACCTATTTCATCCATAGAGCAAATAAAGCGCGAACCGCGACGATTGATGCGTTCGACCATCGCTTCCCTATTAGCTGCTATGTCTGGACTGTTTCCAAACTATCATCTAGCTATAATCATCGTCAGACGCAAGTGCGTCGCGACGCTCGACATCGTCATCTTCGCCAGGATCAGCGTCATAAGGAACCCCGCTTGTTCCGGATGAACCGTCCGCCGGGGGGCTCAGCAGTTTGTACAGGCGCTGCGCCTCTGGCGCGGAACCGCGCTTCTCGGCGAAATCAGTCACTTCGACAACAAGCGTTGCGTGGGGCAGGGCAAGCGTCAGAATGTCGCCGGCACGCACTTTTTTTGACGGGTCCGTCACACGGCGGCTGTCGATGCGCACATGACCACTGCTTACCAGCTTGGCGGCCAGTGTCCGCGTCCGCGCCATGCGGGCGTGCCAAAGCCACTTGTCGAGGCGTTGGCGCAGGAGGGGTGCATCGTCAGCCAAGAGCGCTCCTTAAGCCAAGCGCACTCCTGATCGAATCGCAGGCGCAGCCGGATCGAACCGGCATACGCTGCTTTATCAATTGGCACAGGTAAATTGCGCCCAACCGCATATTCCTTCGATCTGCCGGCTCACGCCGACATCAATCCTTGTCATTCTTGCGCGACTCGAGCGTTTGCTTGAGCGCTGCAAGCTTTGCGAAAGGCGAGTCCGGATCCGGCGCGCGGTCGTTGCGGGAAGGTGCGCCGCGGCGGTCTTGCCACGATTTACCCTGGCCACCCTTGCCTTGTCCGCCTCTGCCTTGATCGGCGTGCGACTGGCCATATCCGCCCTTGCTTGGCGGCCTGCCTTGTCCTCCGCGACCGCCCCTGCGGTCGGAGCGGTTGTCGCCTTCGCCGCCCTCCTGTCCGCCCCCGCGATTCCGGCTGGCATCGCTGTAGGCATCGAGACGACGGGTCCGCTCTGGCCGATCCCGGCGCTGCTGTTGGTCGGCATCCGTCCGCGATCCGCCCTCCGGACGGGCATCGCCACTTCCACCTTCGCCGGATGTCTGGCCGGCGCCTTGCTGTTGTGGGCGTCCACGTCCGCCGCCGCCCCTGCCGCGACGTTCGCCATGGCGTTGCTGATTGGGCTGATGCCGATGTGGCCGCCAGATTTCAATATCTGAGGTCTCCGCAACTGCCTCGTCGCCAGGCTGCGGTGCCTCGCCTTCGGCTGCCGTGGATTCCGTAGCAGAAGGCTCGGCGGACTCATTTGCGGCCGTAGGTTCGGCTGATGCGGAGTCTGTGGTGTCAGCAACGGTTTCGCCGGTCGTGGCTGATGCCTGTGTAGGCTCGACAGATGATGCTGCCGAGGCTTCATCGGCGGGCGACGCTGTCTCGACGCCAGCTTCTGCCGCCTCGGATTCTGCCGCCACAGCGACATCGGCCGTTTCTGCTACCGGCTGCTGCTCTTCGGTTTCCGCCGCCTCTGAAGACGTGGGCGCGTCGCCGTCCACAACACTCTCGCCAACGGGAGCCTGCGGTTCTTCCTGTGCCGTCTCGTCCGTCAGCACCGCCTCGTCGTCTGTCGCAACGGGTGCGGACACAAGACGCGGCGCTGCAACCAGCTCCACGGTGATCGCAGGGCCGGTCCGTTTTTCGACCACATAACCGAGCGAACGCAAAATCGAGGAGAAATCTTCCCCGGCGCATCCGGCAAGCGACGTCATGGCCACTGTCACGACGAAGCCATCGCCATCTGCCGCGCCTGCCGGCGGCTCGCCGGGCGTTACGCCGGGGCGATAGGCAATGGCAGGGCGGATGAGATCTGCCAGTCGCTCCAGAATATCCACGCGCAGAGCCCGTTCGCCGCACACACGGAAGCCCGCGGCCCTGTACAGACCCTTGGCGATTTCCGACTCAACCTTGAACGAGGTGCGGCCGGAGGAAGCCAGGTGGGCGATGTCGTCGATGCCCGGCTGGTCGAGACCGCCGTGCTTGAGCGCCCAGAGCTGCGTGGCCAGCGCACGCGGCGCGGGCTTCAGAAGCTGCGGAACGTAGATGTGGTAGGCGCCAAAACGTACACCGAACTTTCGCAGGACGGCCCGGCTTTCCTGATCGAGGCTTTTCACGTCCTGCGCTACACGGGCGCGCTCCAGCACGCCGAGCGACTCAGCAATCTGGAAAGCGACCCCACGGGCGAGGCCGGTGACTTCCTCGGCGTTTTCCAGGAGGTCCAGCGCGCCAAGCAACCGGGCGACGTAAGCCTTCAGCCAGGTGGTGAGTCGCGTCTCGACTTTTTCGCGCGCCCCGGCGGCGAGGGTATCGTCCGCGACGATGCGCAGGCCGGGGGACAGGAGCTTTTCGCCTTCCACGAGGCGGGCCACCGCATCGCCATTCCAGCGGATGATGCCGTCGTTGGAAAGCAGAAAGGTGTCATCGCCGCTGTTGGCGAGCCTTTCCGCTCTGGCTTCGATCTCGCCTGTCAGCGCTTTCTGGGCAGTGGCGCGCAGCGCCTTGGCCTCCTGGCCATTGACCTGTCCTTCGGCTTCGGCGTCCGGCGCAAACTGGAATCCCTGCAGGCGGCCAATATGTTGTCCTTCAACCAGGACATCGCCCGCAGTGGTGACTTCGGCTTCGAGCATCTTGTTCTCTCTCAGGCGGCGCATCAGAACGCTGGTGCGACGATCCACGAAACGGCTGGCAAGCCGCTCGTGCAACGCATCGGATAGTCTGTCCTCTACCTGACGCGTCACGTTCTGCCAATGGTCTGGATCACGTAACCAGTCAGGTCTGTTCGCTACGAATGTCCAGGTGCGCACCTGCGAGATGCGTCCGGACAGCGTATCGATGTCGCCGTCCATCCGGTCGACGAGCCGGATTTGACGGGCGAACCAGTCGTCGGCGATGGCGCCGTGGCGCATCAGCGACTCATAGATCGTGCCGACAAGCTCGGCATGGGCGGCGGAGGCAACCTTCCGATAATCCGGAACCTGACAGACCTCCCACAGTCTTTCAACCGCGCTTTTGCCGCGCGCGATGTCGCGGATGGTCTGATCGCGCGCCAGCACGTCCAGCGCGGCCACATCTTCCGCCACCGGAGCACGGGTCAGACCCGCCTCTCCGGGCGTCATCGCCAGGCTGGCCTGGAGGTTGCCGATGGTGTGAAAATTGAGGTCCGGATTGCGCCATTGCAGAATGCGCACGGGCTCGAACAGATGGTCCTGCACGGCCTCGACAGTCTCGGCGTCGAAAGCCTCCGCGCGGCCTGTGGTGCCGAAGGTGCCGTCGCGCATATGCCGCCCGGCGCGGCCCGCGATCTGGCCGATTTCAGCCGGATTGAGCGGGCGGAAGCCAAAGCCGTCAAACTTTCGCGTCGAGGCGAATGCGACGTGATCGACATCGAGGTTGAGGCCCATGCCGATGGCATCGGTGGCGACGATATAATCCACATCGCCATCCTGATAAAGCGCCACCTGTGCGTTGCGCGTGCGCGGGGACAGCGCCCCCAGCACCACCGCCGCCCCGCCATGCTGGCGGCGAATCAGTTCGGCGATGGCATAAACCTCCTCGGCGGAGAAGGCGACGATGGCGGAACGGCGCGGCAACCGCGTAATCTTTTTCTCGCCGGCGAATGACAGATTGGAGAGGCGCGGCCGCGACACGACATTGACGCCCGGCAGCAACTGCTCCACCAGCGGGCGCATGGTGGCCGCCCCGATCACCAGCGTTTCGGCCCGGCCGCGCTGGTTCAACAGCCGGTCAGTAAAAACATGCCCGCGGTCGAAATGGCTGGCCAGCTGGATTTCGTCGATGGCACAGAACGCCACATCGATATCGCGCGGCATGGCCTCGATGGTCGCAACCCAGTAACGGGCGTTGGGCGGCTTGATCTTTTCTTCGCCGGTGATCAGCGCCACGGCATCCGCGCCCGCACGCTCCACGACACGGTTGTAGACCTCGCGCGCCAGCAGCCGCAAAGGCAGGCCAATCATGCCGCTTTCGTGCGCCAGCATCCGCTCTATGGCGAGATGCGTCTTGCCGGTGTTCGTCGGTCCAAGAACGGCAGTGACGCCGCGTGCACGCACGCGCGCCGGCAGCGAGCGGGGAAGAGGACTAAGCGCCATGGGAAACGACGAACACTCCACAGGCAGGGAAACGCCGGGCGATGTCGTTCAGAACGACGCACCGCCCGTTGATGCCCGCGCCCTGCCTTTGCAGGGGGCAGGTGATCCACCGGGCGTCCCGCCAGAACATGACCATAAAAAACACCGGGCAACATGAAACACACGGCACGCGCAATGCATGCCGGAAAGGCGCACGCCTCTCGCATCTCTAGCACATCAACCGCCGGAGGCCAGAGCATCCTGCTGCGAACAGGTATTATTTCCGGTCGAAAAATGCGTAAAATCAGCAATATGCGGCCAAGCATCGGCTTTCAGCGATGCATCCGGCGCTTCAATGTGCCGACGGCGGGCACCGCCGATGCACGTGCGGCCAAAGCAGCGAATGCAAAGCCGAATCACTTTTGCGGCCGAAGCCGTTTTCAGTTGCTCGCCCGCAATTGCCGTTTCTCCGTGGCCGAGGTCGGCGTAACGAGATCAGGTTTCGGAGCGCCGCCCGGAAAGCGGGTTGCCTCGATCACCACCTGACCGATGGGTGAACGCACAGCAATGCGATAGGGCAGGAACAGGCGGCCATCGGGCGATGGCGCCAGCCACACCTCGATATCGCGGTTGTTTTCCATGAAGCGGATATCTTCACGGTTGGCCACGTGGCCGGAAATTGGCAGATAACGGCCCGAGCACACCGCGACGGTGCCGGAATAGGCGCGGCCGTTGATCTTCTGCGCCCGGGCGAAAGACAGTGGAATGTCAAAGCGTGCGGAGCCATCGAAGAGCGGCAGCGTGCGGTTGCAGGCGGCCGGATCGCCGGCGAGGGCCTTGCCGGCCACGGGCATCAGCAGCGCACTGACCGGATCGACGATGTTGCGGGTGTCGCCATCGCGCAGCGCGATGCGATCCTTGCGGTTCGGCACGGGGGGCGAGACCTTCAGTGCCCGCACCGAGCCATCGGCAAGCGCCATGCGGACGCTGACGGAACGGTTGCCCGACGCGGTCGTGACGGCGAAGCTGGCCGGCACCACGGCAGCACCCGACAAAGAGCCGGAGGCGCTGCCAGCGCCCTTGCCATCCGTCATGACCCCTGCAAGCCCCGTCAGGCGCGTCCAGACGTCGGCTTTGTAACGATTGCCGTCGACTGCGACGTTGAGCCGCGCCACGCCGATCTGCATGCCCATGAGCGTCACGTCATATCGGGTTTCGAGCTGGCTGTTTTCAGAAGCGGCGGCGCTATCCGCCGTCCGCGCTTCTGCCTGCTGCATCGGGGCAGTGAAAAACAACGGACTCAAGCAGCCCGCCGCGAGCATAAGGTGCCGCATCATGCGTCGATCACTCCCTTGACTGAGGCGTCTCCCGCCGCCGCGCACAACCGCGCGGCAAAGACGGGAAAAGGCGGGCCGATGGAATCACTGGTGCAGCCCACATCGGACAGAATCACCCACTATGGATAACGATGTGTAAACGTGACCGGGCTTTCTTCAGCTTTTGCCGCGAATCCGCCGTTTCCGGGCGCGCGGCGGGTCGTAGAACCATTCCGAACGCTTCTTTTGCGTCATCCGCATGACAAAGCGCCGTGTGCTCCTTGACGCCGGGGGCGCTGATACACTATACACCCGCATCTTTCATGGGACATGGGATGTCCGCATTCCCGGCGGTAACGTCGGGCTTTTGCCGTTTTGCGCTTAGTGCGCGACGGTGCGGGCACCCTCCAAGCACTAATTAAGGATGATCGTCATGGCGCGCCGCTGCGAACTGACGGGTAAGGCCGTTCTCGTCGGCCATCTCGTAAGCCACTCGAACCGCAAGACCAAGCGTCGGTTCCTCCCCAACCTCGTCAAGGTGACGTTGCAGTCGGAGGCGCTTGAGCGCTCCGTGCGCCTGCGCATCAGCGCGGCTGCCCTGCGTTCGGTCGAGCACCGCGGGGGTCTCGACGCGTTCCTCGTCAAGGCCGGTGAGGATGATCTGTCGCTCGGCGCTCGTGCGCTGAAGCGCGAGATCGCCCGCAAGCACGCCGAAGCGCTGGCAAGCTGATCGCCGACCCTCGACGGTTGTCGGCCAAGGGGCGTGCCATGCGTGATATCGGTCGCGGTATCGGTAACGAAGTGAAGCGGTTGTGGTGGCCAGTGGCTGCCATGGCCGCTGTCGTCGTTGTGTCGAACATTGCGGTTCAACACCCATTCACGCCGTGGGGCTTGCAGGATTATCTGACGTGGGGCGCGTTCACCTATCCGGCGGCGTTTCTCATTACAGATCTGACCAACCGCCGATTCGGCGTTCAGGCGGCGCGCCGCCTCGTGGCGGTGGGGTTCCTGATCGCTGTCGTGATGTCGGCTGTGCTGTCGGAGCCGCGCATTGCTGCGGCATCCGGCATCGCCTTTCTCGTCGGCCAGTTGCTGGATGTGTCGGTGTTCAACCGCCTGCGCCGTCTTGCATGGTGGCGGGCGCCGCTTGCTTCGGGCATCATCGGTTCAGCCATCGATACCGCGCTGTTCTTTTCACTGGCCTTTGCAGGCGTGGTGACCGACGTGGCAACTTATGGGGTTGCAGGTTGGCAGGTAACCGCGCCGGTGTGGGTGGTGTGGGGCGTCAGCGATTTTCTTGTCAAGGTGGGCATGGCCTTGCTCATGCTGGTGCCTTACGGCGCGCTGCTGCGTCTCATCGCACCCGTTGACGTGTCGCGGGCGCGTAGCTAAACCGCTTCCCTGAATCAAAATGATCTGAAAAAAGCCGGTCAGAATACTGACCGGCTTTTTGTATTGTTCTTTTGAATGGACGAGAGAATCAACCGGCCCGCTTGCGGCGGCGGCTGCCTTGTTGCGGTTGGCCGTGGCTTTCCTCGAACAGTTCCGCCAATTTATCGGTCATTGCACCACCGAGTTCCTCGGCATCGACGATCGTCACCGCGCGCTTGTAGTAGCGCGTCACATCGTGGCCGATACCGATGGCGATGAGTTCAACCGGCGACCGGCCTTCGATCTCCTCGATGACGCCGCGCAGATGGCGCTCCAGATAGTTGCCGGGGTTTACCGACAGCGTCGAATCATCGACCGGCGCACCATCGGAAATCACCATCAGGATGCGACGTTGTTCCGGCCGGCCAAGCAATCGCTTGTGTGCCCAGTCGAGCGCTTCACCGTCGATGTTTTCCTTCAACAGCCCTTCGCGCATCATCAGGCCAAGGTTACGGCGTGCGCGCCGCCATGGCGCGTCCGCAGACTTGTAGATGATATGGCGCAGATCGTTGAGACGTCCCGGCCCCTGCGGCTTTCCAGCTTGCAACCACGCCTCGCGTGACTGCCCGCCCTTCCAGGCCCGGGTGGTGAAGCCGAGGATTTCCACCTTCACGGCGCAACGTTCGAGCGTGCGCGCAAGAATATCGGCGCATGTTGCCGCCACGGTAATCGGCCTGCCACGCATGGAGCCCGAGTTATCGATCAGCAGCGTCACCACCGTATCGCGGAAGTCCATATCCTTCTCGAATTTGAACGACAGCGGCTGGAATGGATCGATGATGACGCGCGTTAGACGAGCCGGATCGAGGATGCCCTCTTCGAGGTCAAA
Organism: Pseudochelatococcus contaminans; assembly: GCF_014195635.1. GTDB lineage: Bacteria > Pseudomonadota > Alphaproteobacteria > Rhizobiales > Beijerinckiaceae > Pseudochelatococcus > Pseudochelatococcus contaminans. The sequence goes on from NZ_JACICC010000007.1 coordinate 146,955, forward strand.
CTCCCATGCCCGGTTCTGCTGCGCCAGAAGGCGGCGTTGCAGCCTGTTGGCAAGTCGGGCGACAACGCCCTGAACATTGGCGATCTGTTTGTCGAGATAGGCACGCAGCCGTGTCAGTTCGTCGGCGTCGCAAAGATCCTCGGCGGCGATTTCCTCGTCGAAGCGCGTCGTGTACGCTTTGTATACGGGGCCGCGCCACTCCTCCGCATTCGCTTGCGGCGGGTTACGGGCCGTGCCGGACTCCTCGGCATCGGAGGATTCGCTCTCTTCCGGAATTTCTCCAGACGGAGCGTCGTCCGCTTCGGATGTGCCTTCCTCCATATCGTCGGAACTGGCATCCATGGCATCGATGCGAGCCTGTTCCGTGTCGGAGCTCTGCTGGGCCTCGCCGTCGCTGCTCTCTTCCTCGCCTTGCGCCTCGTCCTGATCACCGTCGTCGCTATCGTCCGGCTCAAGGTTGGCGTCGTCGGCCATATCAAGCGAGGCAAGCAACTCCCGGATGTTGCGCGCGAAGGCAAACTGGTCGTCGATATTGCCGGTAAGGCGGTCGAGATCCTTGCCTGCCCGCGCCTCGATCGCATCGCGCCACAGGGAGACGATCTTTTCGGCTGCCGCCGGCGGCTTCAGACCCGTCAGGCGCTCACGCACCATCAGCGCCAGCGCGTCTGCGACGGGCGCGTCGGCGCGGTCGGTGATTTCGGCATAGTTGCCGCGATGATAACGATCCTCAAGCATCGCGGCGATGTTCGCGCCCACGCCGCTCATGCGGCGTGCGCCAATGGCCTCGACACGCGCCTGCTCAATCGCGTTATAGGCTTCCAAAGCTGCCGCCCCCTCGGGCGCCAGCTTCTGATGCACGGCCTTGTTATGCACCGCGAGGCGTAACGCCATGGAATCGGCATTGCCACGGATCACGGCGATGTCCTGCGGCGAGGGCCGGCGCGGTGGTTCCGGCAACCGGGCGCGCTCATCGGTCAACGATGGCCGGTCGTTCGAGAACGTGACTTCAAGTTCCCGCGCGAGCGGACCGGCGATGCCGCGTAAGGTGCCGGCGACAGCTTGCTTGAGCGGCTCCGTCACGTTCGGCTGTACGCCCGTGGACCGCCTCTGGTTGGTGATCGTCATCGCATCCGTTACTTGCTTCGCCCGCCGCTGCCGACGTGCGGCCCTGTCAGGACAGCGCCACGTTGGCGGCGGATTCAGGCAGTTCCTGACCGAAGCAGCGCTGATAGAACTCGGCCACCAGCGGACGCTCGGTCTCGTCGCACTTGTTGAGGAACGTCAGGCGGAACGCAAAGGCTAGGTCGCCGAAAATGTCGGCGTTCTCGGCCCACGTCAGCACCGTTCGCGGGCTCATCACCGTCGACAGGTCGCCATTGATGAAGGCGTTACGCGTCAGCCCGGCAAGGCGCACCATGCGGTTGACGGTGTCGCGGCCCTGCGCGGTGCGGTAGCTGTGCACCTTGGCGGCGATGATCTCGACTTCCTTGTCATGCGGCAGATAGTTGAGCGTCGCGACGATTGACCAACGGTCCATCTGGCCCTGGTTGATCTGCTGCGTGCCGTGATACAGGCCCGACGTATCGCCAAGACCGACGGTGTTCGTGGTCGCGAACAGGCGGAAGGCCGGATGCGGGCGGATCACGCGGTTCTGATCGAGAAGCGTCAGACGACCGGAAACTTCCAGCACGCGCTGAATAACGAACATCACGTCCGGACGGCCGGCGTCGTACTCGTCGAAAACCAGCGCCACATTGTTCTGCAACGCCCACGGCAGAATACCGTCACGAAATTCGGTGACCTGATGCCCGTCCCGCACCACGATGGCATCCTTGCCCACGAGGTCCACGCGGCTGACGTGGCTATCGAGGTTGACGCGCACACACGGCCAGTTGAGGCGGGCTGCAACCTGCTCGATATGCGTCGATTTGCCGGTGCCGTGATAACCCGTGACCATCACGCGGCGGTTGCGCGCAAAGCCTGCCAGAATGGCAAGTGTGGTCTCGCGGTCAAACAGGTAATCGGGATCGGCGTCCGGCACATGTTCATCCGGTTCGGCGAACGCGGGAACCTCAAGATCGGAGTCGATGCCGAATGTCTCACGAACGGAAAGCTTCAGTGTCGGCAATTTCAGGTCGGCAGGCTCACCGGCCTGGATCGTTGTTGTCTGTTGCATAAGTCCTCGCTCCCGCGGGCGGAGAACGTGGGGACGGCGTTTCACGCACCACCCGACTCAACCGCTCACCGCACGGCTGGCTGAACGATAACGGACCAGAACAGGGTCGCCAAGCCCCCGAAACTGCATCATGTTCCCCGATGTCAGGCTAACGGGCACCTTCGCGGCCACATGAGAAAGCCGGCTCGGCTTCTTTTTACGGAATTTACGAGATTTTCTGTCGATATACAGGATTTTCCGGGTTTGGATCGTCAATTGACATGCTGTCACGTTTCGCTCACGACGCGCGGCAGATGAGTCTCACGCCAGTGCCTGCCAAAATCTCCTGTTGACAATTCAGCGTGGGCGGCTCTTGTCCCTGAGCCACCCGCGAAAAACATCAGCCGCCGAACAGACGCTCGAAGAAGTTCTTTTCGCGTTGCGGTGCCGGGCGCTGCACAGTCTGCGCGCCGCTCTCCGGGGCGGTGTTCATGGGTGGCATGGCTTCCGGCGGTGGCAGGGGGGCGTCTTCCGGCGCGGCCCACGGGCTGCCGGGCAGGGGCTTTGGCTCAACGCCCTTCAGCGCTTCCACCATAAAGGTATGCCATGCCTCTGCCGGAAGCGAGCCGCCGGTAACGTTCTTCATCGGGCTGTTATCGTCGTTCCCCAACCATACGCTGGTGACGAGCCCGCTGGTGTAACCGACGAACCATGCATCGCGCGTTTCCTGCGTCGTGCCCGTCTTGGCCGCCACTTCATAGCCGGGAAGCGCGCCGCGCCGGGCCGATCCGGAGGTAACGGCCTGATGCAGCATGTAATTCATCATGGAGACATTCGCCTCGTCGATCACCCGGCCCAGATCGAACGGCTGGCGCTGGTAAACGAGCCGGCCATCCACGGTTTTGACATCGCGAATGATCCACGGAACAATGCCAATACCGCCGTTGGCAAGGGCGGTGTAGGCGGTGGTCAACTCAAGCGCGCTCACTTCCGATGTTCCCAGCGCGATGGTGGCGTTGGCTGTCAGCGGCGAGGTAATTCCAAGGCGCTGGGCGGTTTGCGCCACGGCTTTCGGGCCAAGCTCGACTGCCAGCTTCACCACGATGGTATTGGTGGATTGCGCCAGCGCCGAGGCCAGCGTCATCGGGCCGCTGTATCTGCGGCTGAAGTTGCGTGGCTGCCACCCGCCGAAATTGACGGGCTCGTCGACACGCACGGTCGATGGCGTCATGCCACGCTCCAGCGCGGTCAGATAGACGAATGGCTTGAAGGCCGAACCCGGCTGCCGCCGCGCGGCGGTGGCGCGGTTGAACTGGCTGGTGGCGTAGTTGCGTCCGCCCACCAGCGCGCGAATGGCGCCATCGTTCGACAACGCAACCAGCGCCCCCTGCGACACGTGCGCCTCCGTACCCTTTTTGGCGATGATATCCGTGATTGCCCGCTCGGCAGCCGAGATCATCGCCGGTTCGATGGTGGTCCGCACAACGATGTCCGTGTCCGCCGCGCCGATGAAGTCATCCAGCACGTCCATCACGAAGTCGGCGGCGTAGTTTGCGGTGCCCGCGCCGCGGGGTTTCACGGCTTCGGCAGGGGTCATCAGGGCGTTTTTGGCTTGCTGCTCGGTGATGAAGCCCTGCTCCGCCATGCGGGTGAGCACGACTTGCGCGCGTGCCTGCGCCGCCGTCGGGTTGCGCGTGGGCGCCAGCCGCGAGGGGGCCTGTACGAGTCCGGCGAGCATGGCGGCTTCGGCCAGCGTGACATCCTTCGCCGGTTTGCCGAAATACCGCAGCGCCGCCGCTTCCACGCCATAAGCACCCGCGCCGAAATACACCCGGTTGAGGTAGAGCGCCAGAATCTCACCCTTGGTGTAATTCTGCTCCAGCCACAACGAGAGAATTGCTTCCTGGATCTTGCGCGAAACCGTGCGATCCTGTGTCAGGAACAGGTTCTTGGCGAGCTGCTGCGTCAATGTCGAACCGCCCTGCGCCACACTGCCCCGCGTGAGGTTGGCGGCGAGCGCGCGCGCCACGCCCTGCGGATCGATGCCCCAATGGTCGTAGAAGCGGTGATCCTCAATGGCGATGAAGGCTTCGGGCAAATAAGGCGGCAGATCCTTCAGCTTCACGGTCTGGCCGCCGGTGTCACCCTTGTTGGCAATGAGCGATCCATCCGCCGCCAGCACCGCGATATTCGGCGGGCGGCGCGGAACGGTCAGCGTATCAATGGGCGGCAGCTGCGAAAAGTGATAGATGACAACCGCGCCCACGGCGATTGCCCCCCAGATGCCCAGCATGAACAAGGTGGAAAACAGCGTGCCGATCAGCGAGCGTCTGCGGCGTGACTTGCGAGCCGGTGGCCGTGAGCGGCCAGAGCGCCCGCCGTTTCTGCCGCCGGCTTTGCCGGTCGATGCCTTGCCGGTCGAAGCCTTGCGCTGTCGGGGTGCCATCTCTTCATTCCTGTCGGTGTCGTCAACGTCGCCGGTGCGGGGGGCGAGACGGTCCTGCGCGGAGAGGCGCCAATCCTCTGCCCCATCATCATGCGCCGGGCCGCCCTCGCCAAAATCGAAGCGCGGTTCACGCCGCGATCCTGCGGGCCTGCGGCCCTGATCCCTGCGGCCCTGCCGGTCCTGATCGTTGTCTATCCCCATTGCATCCTTCGTGCGCTGCTGAACACCAGCAGCCTTTTGGCAGTGTAAATGTGGCGGATTAAGGGGGCGTTGCCACCCGCAGAGGCAGTGTGTTTATTTCTGCGTCTCGCCACATATGTCGCATTTTGTGCGCAAATGTCATAAAGTTGTTACCGTATTGGCCGATATGAATAACCTTTCTGGAGCCGGCAAACGTGCCTCTTGCATGAGAAGCATATCCGAAAAGCGCAAACCAGAGGTTTTGTCCGGGGTTCTTTCTCTATTGTCTATCCTAGACCATTTCGGCATTTCGTTGAAACGCCGAAATGGTCTATCTTCTTGGTTTGACGCGTTTTCTTCACGCAAAGCGGTATCCACTTTGCTTGAAAACGCTTTAATGGATGATTATAAACATTTCATACAGTTTCATGTCGGGTAATGCCAACAGACGGGGGAAGGTCGCGCAGCCATAATGAGTTGTTATCTGAAGCCTCCGGATATGGAAAAGAAAAAGTCCGGATACCGCCGCCAGTTCGGCGCGTTGCCATTGCGCATGGATGATGACGGACGCATGCAGGTGATGATGATCACTTCGCGTGAAACGCGCCGCTGGATCGTGCCGAAGGGGTGGCCGATCAAGGGGCTGTCCGGTTCACAGACGGCCGCACGCGAAGCGCGTGAGGAAGCGGGCGTCATCGGCGTCACGGGCAAGAACCCGGTCGGCGCGTATTTGTATGACAAGCGCCTGAAGGATGGTGGCAGCACGCGCTGCTATGTGGAGCTTTACCCGCTGTGGGTCATGGATTCCGCGCCGGAATGGCTGGAGGCGTCGCAGCGTGAAATAGAGTGGCTGCCGGTGGACAGGGCTGCCGAGCGTGCGGGCGATGCCTCGCTGGGCCATCTGCTGCGGGCTGTCAGCGACAGGGGGCTGCCGCGCTCCTCACACAAGCTCTATCGCAAGGCGCAAAAGGCGCGGCGATGATGCTCGCCGCCTGACAGCCTGAATTATGAGAAACGATGAAACGCAGGTGATGTCTTTCCGTTAACATCGCGTGTATGATCATTGTGGCGTGTTTTATTCCGCCCTGTAAATTTCATTGGTTATTATCAGCCGTGGGTGTCGTCATGCGTTATTACAATCCCGATTTTGCCGATCAGGCTGTGGCTGCCGTAAAACGCAGTGCGGAGGCGCTCAGGAAGAAAACACTTGAAGAAAAAATAGAATTTCTGATGAATGCCGGCATTCTTGGCTCTGATGGTAAGTTATTGCCGCAGTTTCTTGCTGAAAAAAAGGAAAAGGGCACTCGCAAGAAGCATAAATAAAATTTATGCTGACGAGATATTTCTGTTATGCAGGATTTTGATTGTATATTATTTCAGTTTTTATGGTTATTGATCCATGCCATTCAACAGATTGAATCCAAATCTGACTTTAGGTTATCATGGATGCGACGAAGAGGTCGGAGAGGCTGTCTTGCGTGGCGATGCTTTTTTGCAGCAGAGCAATAATGATTTTGACTGGCTTGGCCCCGGTATTTATTTTTGGGAAAACGATCCTCACCGTGCCCGGTCTTTTGCCGGGGAGCAAAAGAAGCGCGGTAAGCTAAAACGGCCATTTGTCATCGGTGCGGTCCTGACATTGGGAAATTGCATCGATACGCTCAACCAGCGCAGCCTTGAAGCCATAGCCGATGCCCACGCTTCTCTGGTGCGGGAGTTGGCTGCCGTGAAGGGCTCTTTGCCTAAAAACGCCGGAGGCAAGGATCTGTTGCAGCGTAATCTCGATTGCGCCGTTATCCGGACTCTGCATGGATTGTTGAAGGAAGAGGGGCAATCCGCGGATACGCTTCGCGGATTGTATCATGAAGGCGGGATGCTTTATGAAGACGGCGGCTTCTACAAGAAGTCGCATATCCAGATTGCCGTTCGCAATCCGGCCTGTATCCTTGGCGTATTCCGGTTGACCGAAGGCATGCAACTGCCCCTGGAATGATCCGGGCAATCCCTGTCGGCTTCAGGCGTGCGGAGGTGTGCCTAGAAATTCTGCTGTTGCTTCAGGGTAGAGGCCGGTCAGGCGGTTGAATGCGGCATCTCTCTGCTCTTCACCCTTGTTGCCCAGCAGCCAGAGGGCTTTGTCGAGAACGCGGCGGGGATATTTGTATCGAACTCCCGTTATCTCTTCGGCAGGCTTTATTGCAGAATTGATCAAGGCTTCATGGCGTTTGAATATGTCTTCAAAGCTGTGCAGGAAGGCGGCGGCCGCTGTTTCAGATTTAATTTCACGCGGATGCTTGGTGTCGGCCAAGCTTTTCAATCCCCGAACAGCAAAACTATCCCACATCGTTGCGTGCTCGGGTTGATACAGCCAGAGCGCCTTCATGCTGAAAGAACGAAGGTTTGCGGCTGCTCCATATCTGGCCAGCGTTGCGTGGACATCCCCGATTGTTTTGAACCATCTTTGGGCCAGTTCGGCAGTATGATCATTGTCATTGATTTTTGGGGAGTAATTTATTTCAAGTACTTCTGCGATTGCTTGCAGGCGCTCCGTGCGGCGATCATGTAAGTTCAGTGGAAAACGGAATACCTGGTATTCTAGGGCAAACTTATGGATAAGCTTTCCATTGAGATTTTTAGTTCTGGCGGCCTCAACCAATGCTTCATCTGAAATATGGCGAGACTTTTTCCATTGCTCAATCGCAGAAAGAGCGCCCCACCAGATCGCATGCTTTATATCAATAGACATTATTGGTATCCTTAATAAAATAAATATGAATTATAAATCATTTTACATTGGTGAAAAAAGATAATTCTTAAATAATTTCATATAAAATATTTGCATGGTATTCATGATAAGCTTATGACATTTAGCTGTTTACATAAATTATCAGTATTTTCTTGCCTTGACGCAAGCCTCGCGCAAGCTTCGGGCGGCATTGTGCGTGTGCTGTTGGTGGGGCGAATGATGGCGCTGATTATGAGCCGGAACATTCGCAGACATGATGTCACGTCCTGCCGCGCCGGAGTTTATCCGGTATGTCCCTTTCAAATATCAGTCTCATTGTTTTGCGTTATCTGATTAAGGGATATTGATTATGGCCAGCTTGTTTACGAATGCTTCCGCACAAACCGCTCTCAAGACGCTGACGGCAGCTTCCAAGAGCCTCGCCAGCACGCAGACCCGCGTTGCTACAGGTTACCGCATCAACACGGCTGAAGACAACGCCGCTTACTGGTCCATCGCCACGACGCTGCGTTCGGACGTGAATGCTCTCGGCGCTGTGAAGGACGCTCTGGGCCTCGGCGCTGCAACAGTCGACACGGTTTACACCGGTATCAGCGACACCAAGGATCTGCTCGATCAGGTCAAGTCCAAGCTCGTTGCCGCCAGCCAGTCGGGCGTGCCGAAGGCTCAGGTGCAGGCTGAAATCACCCAGCTCCAGAACCGCCTGAAGGACACCTCGAAGTCCACCGTTATCAACAGCGAAAGCTGGCTGACGCAGGACACGTCGGTTGCTGGTTACACGTCCCAGAAGGACGTTGTCGGTTCCTTCACCCGCGCTGCCGGCGTGGTTACGATCGAAAACATCACGATCGACATCACCAAGACCAAGCTGTACGAGAACAGCACGTCTGCACAGGACGCTGTGACGGCCTCGCTTGATAGCGCAACGGCTACCACTGCTCGGGGTGTCTATGCAAAGGCTATGGATGACATCAAGGCTGTCACCAACGCTACCAATGCCGCTTGGAACAACTCGCTGAAGAAGACTTATAATCCTGCCACGACAACCAGCATTGCAGGTGTTGCTACTCCTGCTGCTGGCAGGACTTCATTTGGTGCCGCCGCAACAACCGGTACAGACTTCGGAACTGCTGTTACCGCCATTTCTACAGCCCTTACTGAAGCTCAGCTGAACACGGCGCTTGGACTCGGCCCGACGGCTGACTTCGGCGGCGCTGGTGGCGCTGGTAGCAAGTTCCTTAGCTCGTTGTCAGCCGATGACAAAACTGCTCTGCTCAATGAACTCAACGCCAATGCAACGGCGCTGAAGACCACTCTGACCGACATTAACAATGGTGCTGTTGGTGATGCAGTTGGTGCAGAGCGCGTTGCTGCTGCAACAGCTGCTCTTGCCACCTATGACGCTGCCGTGGCTGAATCCGTCAACAAGTACGTCGGTGTGGCAGCTCGCGATGCCTTCGTCACCAAGACCGCTGAAAATGCAATCGCCACCTACTCGGCTTCAGCCAAGGGTGACGTCAACAACCAGCAGCTCGGTATCTTTGATAAGGTTCGCTCGGTCATCTCCGACAACAACGGCGGCAATGCCAAGGCTGTGCGCGTGTCGGACATCGACATCTCGAACCTTTCGGACACGGGTTTCGACAAGGCTGTGCTCTCGTCCTACATCAGCGCCGTCGATGACGCGCTGCAGGAACTGACCCTGTCGGCTTCGATCGTCGGCGCTGCAAAGGCCCGTATCGAAGGTAACAAGACCTTCGTGCAGAACCTCGTGGACGCCAACAACCGCGGTATCGGCCAGCTCGTCGACGCCGATCTGAACGAAGAGTCCACCAAGCTGAAGGCTTTGCAGGTGCAGGAACAGCTCGCTGTTCAGGCTCTCGGCATCGCCAACAGCTCCACGCAGAGCATCCTGTCGCTCTTCCAGTAAGACGCAGCAAAAAGCAAAAAGGCGCGGGGGTTCATTCCCGCGCCCACCCTATCCAGCTCAACGCCCCGGCCCCACAAGGCCGGGGCGTTTCTTCAAGTATAAAGCGTTTTCAAACAAAGTGGATACCACTTTGTGTGAAGAAAACGCGTCAAACCAAAAAGATAGAGCCTTTCGGCGTTTCAACGAAATGCCGAAAGGCTCCAGGCCGTCATATTGACTTGCTTTTGTATATACATTTGTATAGGGTGTTCATGATAGAGATTGAAGGTTTTGAGTGGGACGGTGGCAATTGGCCTAAATGTGGCAAGCATGGGTTATCGAAAGCGGACATTGAACATGCGGTGCAGAGCGCGACTTTCCGCATACCCGATCCAAACCCGTCAGAGCCGCGTTTCAGAACCGCTTCGAGAGCGCCGAACGGTCGTCCCGTATTCATTGTTTACGTGCTTCGGGAGCGGAAAGGGCTGTTTTATCTGCGCCCGCTCAGTGCCCGTTACATGCATGGAAAGGAAGTAAGGCGATATGAGCAGTTCGAACAAAAACTGGCCTGAAAAACCTTGGCCAACCCTGCCCGATGATAAGGCAGCCGAAGATTTCGTCGACAATGCCGACCTCTCTGAATATGACTGGAATGCCGCAGAACCAATCAGTTATGAGTTCAAAAAGAAGTCGTCGGCGCTGACCATGCGCATTCCTCAATCATTGTTGGATGCGGTCAAGACAAAGGCGAAGTCGAAGGGCATTCCCTTCACGCGCTACGTGCGAATGCTCATCGAACAGGATCTCGCCCGCCCGTGAACACCCGTCCCGCCGGCCATCACCCCAGTCCGCGCAGCACCGCGGCAGTGTCCGGCATCATGGCCAGGCTGGCCTTGATATGCTCGCGCCAGCGTGGGCCGCGCGCGAGTGCATCCGTGTAAGCGTCCTGCAGGTCGTCCGGGCGGTCCTCGGCGAGGATCGAGATCAGGAAAGCAGCCTGACCGCGATCCTTGCGCGCCTTCGCCTGATCCGGTCCCCCCCAACGGCGGTCGGCAACGATCAGCTTGTGGATCGCGTAGCGCTCCGGACGCGGCACCTGCACCAGCACGCCGGACCTGTAAAGCCCGATGGCCGGAATAGGCTCGGCGATCAGGTAATTCAGATAGTTGAGCGCCTGCGCGCTCACCCTCAGTGCGGGGAGGGGCTTGATGCGCTCGTCGCCGAAAGCGGGGGTCAGGAACTCGACCATCGCCTCGCCACGGCTCTGCCGCCATCGCCATACCTGCCGGTCCTGAATGCCCGGTACGGGGTCGAACTTCATGGCCCGCAGAATATCGTCGGGATTTTCCTCGACCACATCCCCCAGCGCGACCGATAGCCGCTCGAAACTGGCGAAGTCGATGTCGCCGGTCTGCGCCAGTTCCTCGGAACCGAACCGCACGCCAAGTTCCCCCTGATAAAAGCCATAGGCCGCCGTGCCGACGAGCGTGCCGCCAAGCCGGAAAACTCCGGTGCGCGCAAACGCCAGCAACAGCGATCCCGTGTCGCGATCGAGTCCGATGAAGCCCTCGGCACGCAACACCCGCGCCAGCCGCATCATCACCCGCCGACGTTCTTCACTCTCCGCCTTCAGCGCCGCGGCGCGCGCAAGACGGGCGCGAAGCTCTGGCGTGCCCTCGCCAAGGTAGCGGCTCCGCATCTCCGTGCCGAGACGGAACCTGTCGTACAGATAGATGCGCCCGTTGCGCGACCGCTCCTCAATGCTGCCGATCAGCTCCGAAGCCGCCTCGTCGAGATGAAGCCGCAGCAATTCCTGATAAGCCACCTGCGCCGAACGTGAATGCGATGCGAACAATCCCGGCCTCCCCTGCCACGTGCATCAAGCCATGTGCATCAAAGATATTTTCGATGCACACAAAAGCAAGTGTGCATCGAAAATATCTTTGATGCACATGCGGATCATCATGTCGTGCTGTCGGAGGACACCGCAAAATTTCCCGTTTCCCCGCCCGGAAAAAACGGCTACACAGCACAGGCGCGGGGTTGGCGGCGCGAGTGGATGAATGCATTATGGAGCAAGGTGGCGTGGAGCCGGACAAGACCGATACCGCCGTGACGAATAGCAGGAAAACCCGGCCCGCGCCAAAGGAAGGCGGCTTTCTTGATACGGTCAAGATTGTCGCGCAGGCGCTGCTGATCGCGCTTGTGGTGCGCTCGCTGCTGTTTCAGCCGTTCAATATCCCTTCCGGGTCGCTCATACCCACGCTGCTGATCGGCGATTACCTGTTCGTCTCGAAATATGCGTATGGCTATTCGCGTTTTTCGTTTCCCTTCGGGCTGATCCCGTTCGAGGGCCGTATTCTCGGCGCGGAGCCGAAGCGCGGCGATGTCGCCGTCTTCAAACTGCCGAAAGACGAAAGCACCGATTATATCAAGCGCGTTATCGGCCTGCCCGGCGAAACCGTGCAGATGATCGATGGCCGCCTGTATATCAACGGCAAGATCGTTGACCGCGAACTGGCCGGTACGTATCGCGACGACGAGGATTCGCCCGGCACGGGGCCAGAGGTCGCGAAGTATACGGAAATGCTGCCCGGCGGCACCAGCCACACCATCATCGAGCGTTATGGCGACCGGGGTCCGTGGGACAACACCCCGCTCTACAAGGTGCCGGAAGGCCACTACTTCATGATGGGCGATAACCGCGACAACTCGGCCGACTCCCGCGATCTCAGTGCGGTCGGTTTTGTGCCGCTGGATAATTTCGTCGGCCGCGCGGAAGTGCTGTTCTTCTCCATCGACGGCGCGCCGGCGTGGCAATTGTGGCGGTGGCCGGATGCCGTGCGCTGGGATCGCATCTTTAAACGGGTTCGCTGATGGGGCTTTCGGATCTCGAAGAACGGCTGGCATATCGTTTTGCCGACCGCAGCTTGCTGGAAATGGCGGTCACGCATGTCAGCGCCATTCCGGCACAGAAAGTAAAATCCTACCAGCGGCTGGAGTTCCTCGGCGATCGCGTACTGGGGCTGGCAGTCAGCGATATGCTGTATACCACCTTCCCGCAGGCGGAGGAGGGCGAGCTGTCGCGCCGTCTGGCGGAACTGGTGCGTAAGGAAAGCTGTACTGAAGTGGCGCGCGGCTGGAACGTGGGGCCGCACCTGCGCCTTGGTGAAGGTGAAATCGCCGCCGGCGCGCGCGACAACGCTGCCATCTGCGCCGACGTCTGCGAGGCCATCGTCGGGGCGGTGTTTCTGGATGGCGGGTTTGCCGCCGCAAAGACGCTGGTGCAGTCTGCTTTCGCCGCCCGCATGCATGCGCCGCGCCGTCCGCTGCGCGATGCCAAGACAGCACTTCAGGAATGGGCGCAGGGCAGGGGGCTGCCCGCGCCGACCTACGAGATCACCGAGCGCAGCGGGCCGGATCACGCGCCGCATTTTCGCGTTGCCGTCCGCGTTGAGGGCAAGCCTCTGGCCGAAGGGCGCGGCGCATCCAAACGCAATGCCGAGCAGGGGGCCGCAGGTGCGTTCCTTGCCCGAGAAGGAATTCGGGTTGACCAGTCATGACGCATGAGTTTCCGCAGAATACATCAGAGGAAGCTGGCACCCGTTGCGGCTTTATCGCGCTGATCGGCGCGCCGAACGCGGGCAAATCCACCCTGCTGAATGCGCTTGTGGGCGGCAAGGTCTCCATCGTGTCGCATAAGGTGCAGACCACGCGTGCGCTCGTGCGTGGCATCACCATCGAGGGTGACGCGCAACTTATTTTCGTCGATACGCCCGGCATTTTCCGCCCCAAGCGGCGGCTTGACAGGGCGATGGTGACATCGGCGTGGGGCGGTGCGGGCGACGCTGACGCTCTGTGCCTGTTGATTGATGCCCGTAAGGGGCTGGATGAGGAAAACGAGGCGATCCTCGCCAAACTGCCGGACGTGCATCGGCCCAAGATCCTGATCCTCAACAAGATCGACCTCGTGCCGCGTCCGGCGCTGCTTGAGCTGTCGCAGTCGATCAACGCGAAGCTGGCTTTCGACGAGACCTTCATGATCGCCGCCCTCAAGGGCGATGGCGTGGCCAGTCTGCGCGCCCGTCTCGCAAACTACGCCAAACCGGGGCCGTGGCTGTATCCCGAAGATCAGATGTCCGATGCGCCGATGCGTCAGCTTGCAGCGGAAATCACGCGCGAAAAGCTGTTCGAGCGCCTGCACGACGAACTGCCATATGCCTCAACGGTGGAAACGGACCAGTGGCAGGTGCAAAAGGATGGCTCGGTGCGTATCGAGCAAACGATTTTCGTCGAGCGTGACAGCCAGCGCAAGATTGTGCTCGGCCATCAGGGGCAGACGATCAAGGCCATCGGCTCCCGCGCGCGTATCGAGATCGGCGAGATCGCCGAAACGAAGGTGCACCTGTTCCTGTTCGTGAAGGTCCGCGAAAACTGGGCTGACGATCCCGCCCGCTACCGGGAGATGGGACTGGAATTTCCGCGCGGTGGATAAACAAAAGCCCGGTCAGATGACCGGGCTTTTTCTATCGTCTGAAGCGTTTTCAAGCAAAGTGGATGCCGCTTTGCGTGAAGAGAACGCGTAAAACCAATAATCTAGGCTTCCGCTGCCGGCTTCTTGCGGCTGCGGGTGGTTTTAGCCGGGGCGGCTTCGGTGGTCGCGCTACCATCCGCCGCAGATTCCGCGTCCGTTGCCTTGGCGGTGGCGGCTTTCTTCGCCGCTGGCTTCTTCACCGCTGGCTTCTTGGCAGCGGGCTTTTTTGCCGCAGCTTTCTTTTCGGTTGTTTTCGCTGCCGCCGGCTTTTTGGTTGCAGCCTTTTTGGCCGGTGCCTTCTTGCCGGTGAGGCGCTTGGCGCGGATCAGGATGATCGCTTCTTCCAGCGTGTACGATTCGCTTTCGACGCCCTTCGGCAAGGTGGCGTTTGTGGTGCCGTCGGTCACGTAGGGGCCGTAGCGTCCAGCTTTCAGTGACAACGTCTTGCCGGTTTCCGGCTCTTCGCCCAGCACCTTGCCGGGGTCGGACGAGCCGCCACGACGGCCGCCGCCCTGCTCCTTGGTGACGATGAGGTCGATGGCGCGGTTGGCGCCGATGTCCAGCACGTCATCATCTTTCGACAGGCTGGCGTAGGTTTTCTCATGCTGCACATAGGGGCCGAAACGACCGATGCCGGCCCTGATCGGCTTGCCGCTTTCCGGGTGCGTCGCGACCTCGCGCGGCAATGACAGCAGCTTGAGCGCAATGTCCAGATCGACAATGTCGGGCGCAAGACCGCGCGGCAGGGTCTGCCGCTTGGGCTTTTCCTTGGGTTTCTCCTTGGCCTTGTCTTTGGTCTTTTCAGGAACGCTTTCCTGGGCTTGTTCTTTGTCCTTCGTGTCCTCTTCCGGCGCATCGCCGCCCAGTTGCACGTAGGGACCGAAGCGGCCATCGCGCAGCGACACTTCCAGCCCGGTCGCGGGATCGGTGCCCAGCACCTTCGGGCCGCCGTCGCCGCCCGCGCCGTCACCATCGCCGGCGAGCTGGCGCGTAAAGCGGCACTCTGGATAGTTTGAGCAGCCGACGAAAGAGCCGAACTTGCCGATCTTCAAGGACAGCTTGCCGTTGCCGCACGCCGGGCAGGCGCGTGGATCGCCTCCGTCCTCGCGGGCCGGGAAGATATAAGGACCGAGCACATCGTTCAGCGAGTCGATCACCTGCGTCATGCGCAATTCGCGCGTGCCGTCGATGGCGGCGATGAAATCACGCCAGAAGTCGCGCAGGACCTCTTTCCAGTCGATCTCGTGGTTTGAAACCCGGTCGAGCTTTTCTTCAAGGCTGGCGGTGAAGTCGTATTCGACATAACGCTGGAAGAAACTTTCCAGAAAGGCCGTCACGATGCGGCCCTTGTCCTCCGGCACGAGGCGTTTTTTGTCGAGCCGCACGTATTCGCGCTCGCGCAGCACGGCCAGCACAGCAGCGTAGGTAGAGGGGCGGCCGATGCCAAGCTCTTCCATGCGCTTGACGAGGCTTGCCTCGGTGAAACGCGGCGGCGGCTCCGTAAAGTGCTGGGTGGCGCGGATTTCGCGCTTTTCCAGCGGGTCGCCGGCCTTCATCGGGGGCAGCCGGCCGCCATCCTCGTCGGTCTCGTCGTCGCGGCCTTCCTGATAGAGCTTGAGGAAGCCGTCGAACACCACGACCTGCCCGGTGGCGCGCAGATCCAGCACCCGCTCGCCTACCTTCGCCGCGATGTCGACGGTGGTGCGTTCGAGCTGTGCGGACTCCATCTGGCTGGCGACGGTGCGCGTCCAGATCAGCTCATAGAGCCGCGCCTGTTCGGGCTCCAGATAACGGGTGACGGATTTCGGCAGGCGGCCGGGATCGGTGGGGCGGATGGCCTCGTGCGCTTCCTGGGCGTTCTTGGCTTTCGAGGTGTATTTGCGCGGCGCGCCCGGCACGTAGGCATCACCGAAAGTGCGACCGATCACGGCGCGCGTGGCGAAAACCGCCTCGGGAGCCATGTCGACGCCGTCCGTTCGCATGTAGGTGATGAGGCCCACCGTTTCGCCGCCGATCTCGATGCCCTCATACAGCCGCTGGGCGAGTTGCATGGTGCGCGCCGGGGCGAGGCCGAGCTTGCGCGATGCTTCCTGTTGCAGCGTGGAGGTGGTGAACGGCGGTTGCGGATGCCGCCTTGCAGGCTTGGCCTCGACATTCGTCACCCGGAACGCCGATGTTTCCAGCGCGCGCTTGAAGGCCTCCGCCTCTTCGCCGTTACCGATGTCGAGGCGGGTGATCTTCTTGCCGTCCGCGCCGACGAGGCGTGCCTCGAAGGTTGCGCCCTCAGCGGTTGCAAGCAGCGCGACCAGCGACCAGTACTCGCGCGAGACGAAGGTCTCGATCTCGCGTTCACGGTCGCAGACGAGGCGCAGCGCCACGGATTGTACGCGCCCGGCAGACCGCGCACCCGGCAGTTTGCGCCACAGCACCGGCGACAGGTTGAAGCCCACGAGATAATCGAGCGCGCGGCGCGCCAGATAGGCATCCACCAGCGCCTGATCGATCTGACGCGGATGGGCCATGGCCTCAGCGATGGAATCGCGGGTGATGGCGTTGAAGGTGACGCGCTCGACGGGCACATCCTTGAGCAGCTTCTTCTGCGCCAGCGCCTCGACAACGTGCCATGAGATGGCTTCGCCCTCGCGATCAGGGTCGGTTGCGAGAATGAGCTTTTCGGCGCCCTTCACGGCGCGGGCGATTTCGGCCACGCGTTTCGCGCCGCGATCCTCCACCTGCCAGACCATGGCAAAGTCGGCGTCCGGATCAACAGAGCCATCCTTGGGCGGCAGATCGCGGATGTGGCCGAAGGAAGCCAACACCTCGTAGTCCGGTCCCAGGTACTTGTTGATCGTCTTCGCTTTGGCGGGCGATTCGACGACAACGACTTTCATGATTCAATCCCCGATGGCTGGCGCAACGATTGCACTTGAGTTTTGTGCAACGGGCGGGATAAGTGGGGGCAAAAGGTGGTACAAGTCAAATCCTGCTGCGCAACTTTGTGGCGAAAGAGGCCGGAAAATCGCCCCGGCGGGCGGGAGACTGGCTTTTTCCGATCGTTATGACAACCCGGGACGTAGCCGATTCGACCATGCTCCCCCGTATGCTCCAGACGACCAGAAGACTCAACCCGATCCGTTTGCTGCGGGTGGGGATAGCATGGTTCTGCGCCTACGCCATGTTTGCCCATCTGATGTTGACGCTCGCCGCTACGGCGGCGGGTGCATCTGGACACATCCTGCCCGTGGTGGCGGGGACGGGTGATGCACGCACGATTTTGGCGCTGGATATGCCACTCTGCCGGCCCGGCGCGGCGATTCAGGATGCATCCGAAACGGACGGCGGCTCCGGCCCGCAAACGCCGCATCCGCGCCTGTGCTGCGGTCTTTGCGCCTTGCAGGGCATGGCGCTGCAGGTTTTTCCGGATGCCGACGGCCTGCCGGTGCCCGAGTGGCGGTTTGCCCGGGCCATCGTTCCGAAGCATCAGCCGCCATTCCCTGCCTTTCCCAGACTGTCTCCTCCGGCCCGTGCTCCGCCAGTGGCGTGATCGTCCGTTTCCGGATTGCCACGTCATGCCGCTTCCAGAAACGTGCGGAAGCGACTTCGCGTGAACACAGTACGCAATATCAATCACAGTGAGCGTTCCGGCAGTCAGAGGATTTTGCGCGTGCCGTGGGCAGCGCCAGCCTTCCGTCAAGCTCGGGATGCGCTCAGGAGTTGAGACATGATGATGAAAACCGCTTTTTCCATTCGCCCGGCTGCGCTGCTGCGGGCTTCCGTGCTGGCGCTTGTGCTGCCGGTCGCCGGTCTATCTGCCGCACAGGCGCATGAGCCGCGCGCCGGACATGACGCGCAACACGCTCACGCCGCCGAGGCAGTCGCCACCGCGAACGGTCTGACGATCAACGCGCCGTGGTCACGCGCCACGGCCAAGGGCGCGCGGGTCGCCGCCGGTTATCTGGTTCTCGATAACAAGGGCGACGCCGACGATGTCCTGGTCTCCGGCAAAACCGATATTGCCGAGAAGGTCGAGATCCATGAAATGGCTGTCGTCGATGACGTCATGCGCATGCGCAAGCTCGATGACGGCCTGCCGGTGAAGGCTGGAGAGTCTGTCGAGCTGAAGCCCGGTAGCTATCACCTCATGTTCATGGGCCTGAAAGAGCCGCTGAAGGAAGGCGATACCTTCACCGCCGATCTGGTTTTCGAAAAGGGCGGGGAGGTGCCGGTCAGCTTCACGGTGCGCGGGCTGGGCGCGCGTGATTCCGGGCACGGTGATCATGGTCATGGTGCGCACGATGGCGATGCGCAGGGATCGCATGATGCCGAAAAGAAAGCGCCCGCCCATTAAATATCCCGGCAATTGAAGGCGATCACGCTTTCTGCCGGAATGAGATGAGCAGAAGAACGCACGCTCCGATGTAATCGGGCCGTGCGTTCGGCGACATAGAACATTTACGGAGAATTGATGCAGCAAGTGGAACGCAAACGACCCCGATACACGTTCCGACACTGCGTGCCGGGGCATGCTGTGATACCATCGCATGCCCCGAGCGCCATTTCGGCCCTGTGCAAGAAAGGTAGCGTCCATGAGCATTCAAGCGTCCGGCACTCAAGCTGCGAGTACTCCGGCTTCGGTAGCCGTCTTCGTGGGAAGTCTGCGTAAAGAATCCTTCAATCGGAAAATCGCCGATATTCTGGCCGAACTCGCGGGGGATAGCCTGCGTTTCGAACAGATCGAAATTGGCAACCTGCCGCATTACAATCAGGATCTGGATGACGAGGGGACGCCGCCGGCCCAGTGGACGGCTTTCCGCGAAAAAGTGGCGCCGTTCGACGCCGTGCTGTTCGTGACGCCGGAATACAACCGGTCGGTGCCAGCGGTGCTGAAAAATGCTCTCGACGTCGGTTCGCGGCCATATGGCAAGAGCGTCTGGGATGGCAAGCCGGGAGCGGTGGTCAGCGTTTCGCCCGGCGCTATCGGCGGCTTCGGCGCGAACCATCACCTGCGGCAAGCGCTGGTGTTTCTCAACGTGCCGACCCTGCAACAGCCGGAAGCCTATCTGGGCGGCGTTTCCAAGCTGCTTGGCGATGACGGCAAGTTGCAGAATGAAGGCACGAAAGAATTTCTCGGAAAATTCGTGAAGGCTTTTGCGGACTGGATTGCCAGCAACAAAAAGAGCTGAGACCGCTACCAGGCCACTGCCGCATTTCCATGAAGCGCGGCAGTGGCCTGATGAACTTCAGCGCACTAAATGCTGCGGACGGAGGGAATGAAGCGCAAGGTGAAAATACGCCCGGCGACGGATTGACCGAAGGACGGCGTGAAGCTCAACGGCGTGCAGTCGATGAACGTATCGGCTATGGATTGCAGGAATGCCCGCGCGCGGGCGTCATTGACCCCCAGCCGCGAAAATGTAATGCGCGGCGGTCCCATCAGGCTGCCATCGCGCCGAAAACTGAAACGGGCTGTCGCCGTCAGGCCCTCGGTGCCGCTCGGCGGCTTCCAGCAGGCGATCAGCGCAGGGCCGATTTCCGGCGGCGTGTTGATGGCGCGGTCTTCGGCCGCCCCTGCGATGGGCGCAGCCCATATCAGGCCCAGCACCAGCCCGCAAACGACCGGATAAACGGCGGGGAGGGCTCCCCGCTTGCTGCGCTCGATCCGTTGTATCGTCATCGGCTTTTCCCTTTCCGGCCTGTCCCTGTCCGCCGGATGTTCTGATTCCATTACAACATCCGGCGCTTTAACATGCTCCGAAAATGGCCAGAAGTTCCTTTTGAGGGGGCGTTATCAGCAGGCAGCGCGGGGGCAGTGATATCGAATTGCGACAGGATGTCATGAGTGGCCATGTCTTTTGTAACATCTTGAGGCATCTGTTTCTTGTGGCTTGTCATTTCTGCCGTCTCCCTGTCATGACCGTGATGGCATCATAACGCGCTGGCTGGCAAGCGAACAGGCAAGTGAACAAGCAAGTGAACAGGGAGGTCCGCCATGCCTGGCGGGCAGGAGACAGGTATGGGTTTGAGTGCGCGTTCAATCGCCATCCGGTCAGCGCTGGTGGTTTCCGTCGTCTTCATCGCGCTCTGGTTCGTCGGCGGCTCCACCCTGTGGTCCCTGCCGGCTGGCGTCTTCATCAGCGTTTTTGCCGCCGCCGCCCTGTTCCGGGACCGGCGAAACCTGCGCAGCCGCTTGCAGCCGGAGCGGCTGAAACCTGCGGCATCCGGTCCCTATGATACAGCCGGTCTGCTGGCGGCTTTACCCGATCCGGTGGTTCTGATCGATCGGCGTGGCATCGTTCTGAACATCAATCCCGCCGCGCGGGCGCTCTTTCCGCTGCTCGTCGAGGCGCGACCGCTGGCTTTCATCGTCCGCGCTCCGGCGGTGCTGGAAGGCATCGAGACGGTTCTGCGAGGTGGGCAGGCGGTCAATGCCGAATTTCGCGAGCACGGCGCGGTCGAGCGCACGCTGGAGGCGCACATTGCTCCCGTCCATGCTCCCGTCCATGCCACTACCACCGGCGCCTCTGTTCAGAATCAACCGCAAGGCGCGGTTCTGCTGATTCGCGATTTGACCAGCGCGCGCCGTCTGGAGCATATGCGGGTAGACTTCGTCGCCAACGCCAGCCATGAGCTGCGCACGCCGCTGGCCTCGGTGATCGGCTTCATCGAGACGCTGCAAGGTCCGGCGCGCAACGACGAGAACGCACGTGAGCGCTTCCTCGGCATCATGCGCGATCAGGCGCAGCGGATGTCGCGGCTGATCGACGATCTGCTTTCGCTATCCCGCATCGAGATGAACCTGCACGTACCGCCGAACCGGGTGGTGGAGGTCGGCCTGCTGGTGCGCCACATGATCGAGACGCTTGCCCCGCTGGCGCAGGAACGCGGCGTCACTCTGGCGCTGGAGCAAACCCCCGCGCCGCTCTTCGTCACCGGCGACAGGGACGAGTTGCTGCGCGTGGTGGAAAATCTGGTCGAGAACGGCATTAAATACGGCCAGCAGGGACGCAGGGTGGATGTGACTGTGCAGGCCGTCAACGGCCCTCGCCGTGGCGAGCAGGAGGTGATGGTCGAGGTGCGCGACTACGGCCCCGGCGTCGCGCCGGAGCATCTGCCGAGGCTGACGGAGCGTTTCTATCGTGCCGATGTGGCCGAGAGCCGCGAAAAGGGCGGCACGGGTCTGGGGCTCGCCATCGTCAAGCACATCGTCAACCGGCATCGCGGACGCCTCGACATTGCCAGCCGCCCGGGCGAGGGCGCGACTTTCACTGTCTATCTGCCGGCGGCGGCGGACCCCGGCGCGGCCGATTGATCTGCGCGCTCTGGACATTTTCATCCAGTCTGCTGCGAGATTTATGACATCTCCGACGGTTTATCGCGACAAAAAAGGCGCAACACCGCGTGCTGCGAGAGCGCGTGATTGCATGGACGTGATTGCATGGAGTTGCCACGGGTGCGCCTTGTACTGTGCTGACCATGCGCGCCAGTAGACTGTTATTGTCAGACTTTATATGCGGCCTGCCCGCCAGTTATCGTGACGTTCTGGCATGGCAATGCGTCATCGCGCGGTGGGATCGCGATGTTCCGGAGGCGCTGCCATCAGTGTCATTCAAGCGTCATTCTGGCGTCATAAACAGGTCTGGTTCGAGCATTCAGGCTTGTCAGAAATTCGTGGGCGAGGGCTTCAGAGCACAGCATCCGGCTGTGCATAGCTCGGTCCATATCCTGCTTTTGGAGGTGTTCCGTGAAGTTTTCCAACCTCTATGCCGTCGCCGGCCTGGCTGCCGCAGCGTTCGTTGCTCCCGCTTCCGCGCAGACCATCACCGGCGCTGGTGCGAGCTTTCCTGCGCCGGTTTATGTGAAGTGGGCCGAGGTCTACAACAAGGAAACCGGCGTCCAGATCAACTACCAGTCCAGCGGTTCGGGTAACGGCATCAAGGCGATCAAGGGCAACACGGTCATCTTCGGCGCAACCGATGCGCCGCTTTCCGGCGAGGATCTGGAAGCTTCCGGTCTGGTTCAGTTCCCCACGGTCATCGGCGGCGTTGTGCCGATCATCAACGTCGAAGGCATCAAGCCCGGTGAACTATCGCTCGACGGCGACACGCTGGCCAAGATTTTCCTCGGCGAGATCAAGCAATGGGACGACGCCGCCATCGCGGCGCTGAATCCTGACGTGAAGCTGCCTTCCACGGCCATCGCCGTTGTCCGCCGCGCCGATTCCTCGGGCACGACATTTGCGTTCACCAGCTACCTGACGCGCGTTTCTGCTGACTGGAAGGACAGGCTCGGCGTCGGTACCACCGTGCAGTGGCCCGTGGGACTTGGCGCTCCGGGCAACGACGGCGTTGCGAACAACGTCGCCAAGATCGGCGGTTCCATCGGCTATGTCGAATACATCTACGCCAAGAAAAACAACCTGTCCTACACCCGGCTCAAGAACAAGGCCGGCAAGGTCGTGCGTCCCGAGACAGCCTCCTTCCAGGCTGCCGCAGCCAACGCCGACTGGAAGTCTGCTCCGGGCTTCGGCGTGATTCTGGTCGATGAGGACGGCGACGCATCGTGGCCGATCACTGCCGCTACCTTCGTGCTGGTTCACAAGGCTCCCAAGGACAAAGCGCAGACCGCCGCTGCCCTCAAGTTCTTCGACTGGGCATATTCCAACGGGGCGCCCTATGCCGAGGAACTCGCCTACATCCCGCTGCCCGAGAGCCTGACGAACGAGATCCGCGCCGTGTGGGCGGCTGAGGTGAAGACAAACTAAGCCGGTGTTCGCTTCGGCAACTGGCGCGAACTCGACACGCCGTTGACATCTGGGGGCGCCCCCGGGCGGCCCCTTTCATACAGGGCGTACAGGCAGTCAATTATGGTCGACGTTGCAATCAAGAACGCAGCTCACGGCAGGGATGAAGCAGAGAACAGGTTGCGGGTTCTGGAGAGATTCAGGCGCGGAGACAAATTCTTCTTTCATCTGACGCGAAGCGCGGCATTTCTGGTGCTGGTGCTGCTGTTCGCCATCGTCGCATCGCTGACCTACGGCGCCTGGCCCGCACTGAGCCATTTCGGCTTCGACTTCTTGATCTCGCAGTCGTGGAACGCGAACACCGAACAGTTCGGCGCGCTGGCGACGATCTACGGAACGCTGGTAACGTCGCTGATCGCCATGCTGATCGCCGTGCCGGTGGGGATCGGTATCGCCATCTTCCTCACCGAGCTGTGTCCCGCCGTCCTGCGCCGGCCTATCGGCATCGCCGTCGAGCTTCTCGCGGGCATTCCCTCCATTATCTACGGCATCTGGGGCTTCTTCGTTTTCGCCCCGGTGCTCCAGCAAACCTTGCAGCCGTTTCTCATTTCGCTGTTTGCGCCGGTGCCGGTGCTGAACGCACTTTTCGCTGGCCCGCCCTATGGCCTTGGCATCCTTACCGCCGGCCTCATTCTGGCGATCATGGTGCTGCCCTTCATCGCTTCCGTGTCGCGCGACGTGTTCGAGACGGTTCCGGCTGTCATGAAGGAAGCCGCCTACGGCCTCGGCTGCACGACGTGGGAAGTGGTGCGCAATGTCGTCATCCCGCACACGCGGGCAGGGCTGGTTGGCGGCGTGATGCTCGCACTGGGCCGCGCGTTGGGCGAAACCATGGCGGTGACGTTCGTCATCGGTAACGCCAGGCAGATCTCGGCGTCCATCCTTCAGCCCGGCACGACGATTTCGGCGACCATCGCGCTGGAATATGCGGAAGCGTCCGAGGGCCTTTACAGATCGTCGCTCGTGGCGCTCGGTCTGATCCTCTTCGTCATCAGCTTCATCGTTCTGGCCGTCGCGCGGCTGATGTTGGCGCGCCTCAACAAGCAGGAAGCCTGACGATGTCGCTGTACGCCGCGCGCAAGCGCTCGAACCGCATCGCCATGGGCCTCTGCACGGTTGCTGCGGTGTTCGGTATCGTCTGGCTTGTGCTGATCCTGGCCGTTCTCGTCTGGGAAGGCGTTTCCGGTCTGTCGTGGCGGGTTTTCACCGAAATTACTCCCAGCATGGGCAGCACCACCGGCGGCCTGCTGAACGCCATCGTCGGTTCGCTCATGATGGTGTTCTTCGCCGTGCTCATCGGCACGCCGCTTGGCCTGCTGGCCGGTACATACATGGCGGAGTATGGGCGTTATGAGAAGCTGACCCATGTCGTGCGCTTCATCAACGACATCCTGCTCTCCGCCCCGTCCATCGTGATCGGCCTGTTCATCTACGAGATCCTCGTTGCCCCGTTCGGTGGATTTTCTGGGTGGGCCGGCTCGGCGGCACTTGCCGTGATCGTGATTCCCGTGGTCGTGCGCACGACCGAGGACATGCTGCTGCTCGTGCCGGGCCAGTTGCGCGAGGCCGCGGCGGCGCTCGGTCTGCCACGGTCGGTCATCATCAAGCAGGTGGCTTACAAGGCGGCGCTTGCCGGCATCGTCACCGGCATTCTGCTGGCCGTGGCGCGCATCAGCGGTGAAACGGCCCCGCTGCTGTTCACGGCATTGAGCAACAACTTCTTCTCGACGTCGATGACGCAGCCGATCGCCAGCCTGCCGGTCGTGATCTACAACTTCACGAAGACGCCGGACGAAAACATGCAGCAACTCGCCTGGACGGGCGCCCTTCTGATCACCTTCGCTGTCCTCGTCATGAGTATTATCGCGCGCGCCCTGTCGACAAGGATGAAGAAATGAGTACCGGCACCAACAGGCAACCGGCATCCCCGGCCATTCCCGCCGGGCCGCTTACCGAAAAGGTCTCGGTTCGCAATCTCAAGTTCTATTATGGCAACAATCTTGCGCTGAAGAGCATTGATCTGCCGCTGTATGACCGTATCGTCACGGCGTTCATCGGGCCGTCCGGCTGTGGCAAATCCACGCTGCTGCGCGTTCTCAACCGCATGTACGATCTTTATCCCGGCCAGCACGCGGAAGGTGAGGTGCTGATCGACGGGCGCAACGTGCTCGGCCCGGATCAGGACGTGAATGCCCTGCGCGCGAAGGTCGGCATGGTTTTCCAGAAGCCGACGCCGTTCCCGATGTCGATTTATGATAACATTGCGTTCGGCGTTCGGCTGTATGAGAAACTCGGCAAGAGCGAGATGGACGAGCGCGTCGAATCCTCGCTCCGCCGCGCCGCGTTGTGGAACGAGGTGAAAGACAAGCTTAACGCCTCGGGCCAAAGCCTGTCGGGCGGCCAGCAGCAGCGCCTTTGCATCGCGCGCACAGTTGCCGTGAAACCGGAAGTCATTCTGTTCGACGAACCATGCTCCGCGCTTGATCCGATTTCGACATCGAAGGTCGAGGAGCTGATCGATGAATTACGGGCGGATTACACGATTGCTATCGTGACGCACAACATGCAGCAGGCGGCGCGCGTATCGCAGTTCACGGCGTTCATGTATCTTGGCGAACTGGTGGAGTTCGCGGAAACGGCGAAGATCTTCACAGCGCCAAGCGATAAACGGACGCAGGATTATATCACTGGCCGTTTCGGCTGATCGCGGTATGGGGCAGCCCTCGATGGCCTGTTCCGACTTATTGAGCAGGAGAGCGTCATGCCCGAACATATTGTAACCTCGTTCGATGCCGAACTCGAACTCTTGCGCAGCAAGATCGCGGAGATGGGCGGTGTTGCCGAGAAGATGCTGGACGATTCCACGCGCGCTCTTGTGCGCCGCGATAGCGCGCTGGCGCGGCAGGTGATCGAGGCGGACTCGCGGCTGGATAATCTCCAGCGCGAAGTCGAGGAAAATGCAGTCGCCACGATTGCCCGGCGTCAGCCAGTGGCCGTGGATCTGCGCGACATCGTGTCCGCCATCCGCGTGGCTGGCGATGTCGAGCGCATTGGTGATCTGGCGAAAAACACCTCCAAACGCGTTCTTGCTATCAGCAGCGAGGCGCATCCGGCCAAAATCGTCGTTGGAGTTCAGCATATGAGCGATCTCGTTCAGGCCCAGCTCAAGGACGTTCTTGATGCCTACGCCGAGCGGAACGAGCAGAAAGCGCTTGATGTCTGGAGCCGGGATGACCGGATCGACGCGCTTTATAATTCAGTATTCCGTGAGTTGTTGACCTATATGATGGAAGATACGCGGAACATTACTTATTGCACGCATCTTCTGTTTCTCGCCAAGAATATTGAACGCATTGGCGATCACACGACAAACATTGCCGAAACGATTTATTATGTCACCACGGGTGAGGCTGTGGCGGGTGAGCGGCCAAAAGGTGACACCACAAGTTTTACCACCACTGGTGAGATTTAATATTGCAGTTTGAATATGGCACGCAGCAAATCTGTGTTAATGGAACCTGAAACTACGTGACGTCTCTTTCCTGTGTGATTGGTATAATGAGGCTCTTATGGTAGGACCACGCATATTGATCGTTGAGGACGAAGAGCCGTTGGCGCTATTGCTGCGTTATAACCTGGAGGCGGAAGGGTATTCTGTCGACAGCGTCGCGCGCGGCGACGAGGCGGAAATCCGGCTCCGGGAACAAGTGCCGGATCTTGTCCTGCTCGACTGGATGTTGCCCGGCCTGTCAGGCATCGAACTGTGCCGCAGGGTGCGTGCGCGGGGCGAGACGGAGCGCCTGCCCATCATCATGCTGACGGCGCGCGGGGATGAGGGCGAGCGGGTGCGCGGCCTTGCCACCGGCGCGGACGATTATGTCGTCAAGCCATTTTCAGTGCCGGAACTGCTTGCGCGCGTGCGGGCTCTGCTTCGCCGCACAAAGCCGGGGCATGTCGCCACACTGCTGCTTGCAGGCGATATCGAGCTGGACCGTGAGACCCGCCGCGTGCGCCGTAGCGGACGTGAGCTGCATCTGGGGCCGACGGAGTTCAAGTTGCTTGAAGTCCTGATGCAGAGTCCCGGACGCGTGTTCACGCGCGAACAGCTGCTCGATGGCGTCTGGGGGCATGACGTCTATATCGACGAGCGCACCGTGGACGTGCATGTCGGCCGCTTGCGCAAGGCCATCAACCGTCCGCGCAGCCCTGACCCGATCCGCACGGTTCGCGGCGCAGGTTATGCTTTCGACGAAACGTTCGCGCGAGCTGAATAGCCCCGCAAGCGTGCCCCAAGCATCTTGAGGTTCACTTCCGCATTACGGCAATAAAAATGGCTCCCGATCATCATCGGGAGCCATTGATTTTTAGGCAGTGAATGGCCTGAGCAGATCAGGCGCGCTTGCGGTCACGACGGCGATCAATGACTGGCTGATAAGCGATGCTCGCGTGATGGGCGCAGTACGGCAGCCCGGTCACGGCGCGCGCGCCGCAGAAACGGAAGCCCGGCGAAGTGGGGTCGCCCACCGGCCAGCGGCACATGTATTCGCGCAGATCCATGATCGTGACACGCTCGGAAATCGGCACGACAACGCTTTCACGCGCCGCGGGAGCCTGCGGCGGCAGGGGCCGGGGAGCAACGCTCGGCGCGGTATCGGCGATGATATCGTCTTCCGGTTCGATAGCGGGCGCCGACGCAGAAGCAAGTACGGCGTTGCTGAACGTATCATCCTGATGCTGCTCGGCTTCTTCCTGCGCCGCAACCGGAGCGCGGACGGAAGGTGCGGCAACCGGAGCGGTGGCGGGCGCCTTGCGAGCAGCCGGACGGGGCGTTGCGCTGGCGGGAGCTTTGGCGCGACCCGACAGACCCAGACGATGAACCTTGCCGATAACCGCGTTGCGGCTGACGCCGCCAATTTCCGTCGCGATCTGGCTTGCGCTCAGGCCATCGCCCCAGAGTTTCCGCAACAGTTCGACACGTTCGTCAGTCCAGGTATTCCCGGGATCGCTCATCATAATGCTCCATTCAGCCTCGCGCCGCGAGGAATCCTCCATCCTGCCCCATGCCGTATAACGACCGGGCTCAACGTTCACCTGTCAGGAGACGCTGGGTAGGAGGCGGCCAAGCGACATATCGTGGCCGTCACCCGGGAAACTACAATATAGCCCGACTCTACCGCAAGAGTCGGGCATACGCCGATATCCATTTTCCCACAGGAGAAGTCGTAAACAAATTCTTGACGCTTCAGAAAATGATGTGAATCCCGGCAATTTCAAGGCCCGACAGGAATTTTTGGCTGCAACGGAACGTTGAGAACGGTCCTGAAAGCGGTCGTGGGGCAGATTCAACTTGAATATGTCGTCTGTGGTAGCTAAACTTGAGAATATGCCGCCCCGATGGGCGGCTTTTTCAATTGCATTGCCGCCCATCGCCGTTCCGGATCGGCCGCCTGCCTTCCGGCGTCTTCTTCGTTCCCCGGCGTGGCTGACAGATGCATGCCGTGCCGGAACCGCCGCGCACGGCACTTCCGTTCTGGAGTGAAAAGCTGTGACGTCGCCGATTTTGCCGACCTATGCACGGGCCGAAGTTGAATTCGAAAAGGGCGAGGGCCTCTGGCTCGAAGCCCGCGACGGCAAGCGATATCTGGACCTCGGCTCCGGCATCGGCGTCAACTCGCTTGGCCATGCCCATCCGCATCTCGTCGCGGCGCTGGCCGAGCAAGCGGACAAGCTCTGGCATGTCTCGAACCTTTTCCGCATCCCTTCCGCCGAGCGGCTGGCCCAGCGTCTCGTTGACGCGAGCTTTGCCGATACGGTGTTCTTCACCAATTCGGGGGCGGAGGCGCTTGAGGCCGCGATTAAGACGGCGCGCAAGCATCATGCAGTGAACGGTCACCCGGAACGCTTCCGCATCATTACGTTTGAGGGCGCCTTCCACGGCAGGACGCTCGCGACCATCGCCGCCGGCGGTCAGCAGAAGTATCTCGATGGCTTTGGCCCCAAGGTCGATGGCTTCGATCAGGTGCCCTTCGGCGACTGGGACGCGCTTGCCGCAGCCATTACGCCGGAAACGGGCGCGCTCCTGATCGAGCCGGTTCAGGGCGAGGGCGGCATCCGTCCGGTGCCGCCTGCAGACCTGCGCCGGCTGCGTCAGATTGCGGACGACAACGGCCTGCTGCTGTTGCTCGATGAAGTGCAATGCGGCACGGGCCGCACAGGCAAGCTCTTCGCGCATGAGTGGGCCGGCATTCAGCCCGATATCGTCGCCATCGCCAAGGGCATCGGCGGCGGCTTCCCGCTGGGGGCAATGTTGGCCACGGCGGAAGCGGCGAAGGGCATGACGCTTGGCACACACGGCACCACCTTCGGCGGTAATCCGCTGGCGACGACGGTCGGCAACGCGGTGCTCGACGTTATCCTCGCGCCCGGCTTCCTGGAGGACGTGCAGCGCAGGGCGGGATTGCTGCGGCAGCGGCTGGCGGAACTCAAGGACAGCCACCCC
Organism: Pseudochelatococcus contaminans; assembly: GCF_014195635.1. Taxonomy (GTDB): domain Bacteria; phylum Pseudomonadota; class Alphaproteobacteria; order Rhizobiales; family Beijerinckiaceae; genus Pseudochelatococcus; species Pseudochelatococcus contaminans. The sequence continues at coordinate 176,221 of NZ_JACICC010000007.1, forward strand.
GATGTCATCGAGGAGGTGCGTGGCGAGGGCCTGATGCTGGGCTTGAAGCTACGCGTGCCGAACGGTGACTTCGTGAAGCGTGCGCTCGATCATCAGTTGGTGCTGATCGCGGCGGGTGACAATGTCGTGCGCCTGTTGCCGGCACTGACCATTGACGAAAATGAGATAGCGACAGCCTTTGACGGGCTCGACGCAGTGGCCGCGTCGTTCAAGGCGCAGGATGTGGCGGAGCAGGCGTAAAGCCGGGCTGGAAGCCAAGCAGAAAGTAAAGTGTGATGACGCAGAGCAGCGCAGCATTGACCACCAGGGTATCGGATGCAGCCGCTTCGGTCGAAGGCGTAAGGCATTTTCTCGACCTGACGGATTTCACGGGCGCACAGTTGCGTGAGGTGCTGGAAATCGGCAAGGCGCTCAAGGCGCGCCGCGTTCGGGGTGGAGCGCAGAAATACCGGCCGCTGGACGGCAAGGTGCTGGCGATGATTTTCGACAAGCCGTCGACGCGGACGCGCGTGTCGTTCGATGTCGGCATTCGCGAGCTTGGCGGCGAACCGATCATGCTTACCGGCGCGGAGATGCAGCTCGGGCGCGGCGAGTCCATTCCTGACACGGCCCGCGTGCTGTCGCGCTTCGTCGACGCGATCATGATCCGTATCCTTGACCACACGGCCATGCGCGAGCTGGCGGAATATGCCTCGGTTCCGGTTATCAATGGCCTCACCAAGCAGTCGCATCCCTGCCAGATCATGGCGGACCTGCTCACTTTCGAAGAGCATTGCGGGCCGATTACCGGACGCACGGTTGCGTGGACGGGTGATGCCAACAACGTGCTGACTTCGTGGATTCACGCTGCGGTGAAGTTTGGCTTCAATATCTCCATAGCCACGCCAGCCGCACTTGCTCCGCGCGCGGATATCATCGAATGGGCGAAGGCGGGCGGGGCCAATGTCCTGCTGACGCGCGATCCGTTTGAGGCCGTGCACGGGGCTGATGCCATCATTACCGATTGCTGGGTGTCGATGGGCGATGATGACGAGCGGTATCGCCAGAACCTCCTGCGCCCCTATCAGGTCAACCAGAAGTTGATGTCTGCCGCCAACAAGGGCGCGGTTTTCATGCATTGCCTCCCTGCCCATCGCGGCGAGGAGGTGACGGATGAAGTGATGGACGGGCCGCAGTCTGTCGTGTTCGACGAGGCTGAAAACCGTCTTCACGCCCAGAAGGGCGTGCTGGCCTGGTGCCTTGGTGTCGGTCTTGCCGATGTGACCGCGACCGCCGATGTCACCCGTCTTGCAACAGGTGGCACGAAGGGTGCGGCGGAATGAGTGTAGCGCCCGATATTGAAATCGCCGGCGAGGGCGACGACGACACCGTGCTGCCGTTCGCCGTCGAAGGGCTGGACGTGCGCGGGCGTATCGTGCGGCTCGGACCTTCCATCGATCTCATCCTGTCGCGGCATGATTATCCGCCGGCGGTGTCGCGCGTTGTCGGTGAGGCGGCCGCATTGACAACCCTGCTCGGATCGGCGCTCAAGTTCGAGGGCCAGTTCCAGTTGCAGACCCGCTCCGACGGGCCGATCGAGATGATCGTGGTCGATTTCGATGCACCGGACAAACTGCGGGCCGTCGCCCGTTTCGATGCCGAGCGTCTGAATGCCGCGCTTGAAAACGGCGATGTCACCACAGGCGCGCTTTTGGGCAACGGACACCTCGGCCTCACCGTGGATCAGGGTGCGGACATGACCCGCTATCAGGGCATTGTCGCGCTGGAGGGCGAGGGGCTGGAGGAAGCGGCGCACGCCTATTTCCGCCAATCCGAGCAGATCCCGACGCGTGTGAGGCTTGCTGTGGGCGAGGAAACGCTGGGTTCCGGTGACACGCGGCGCAACACCTATCGCGCCGGCGGGTTGATGATCCAGTTCCTGCCCCAGGCGGCGGATGTTGCATCGGCCTCGGTTGCGGACGAGGACGATCGTTGGCGCGAGGCGCGGCTGTTGGTGGATACGGTTGAGGATCATGAGTTGATCGACTCGACGGTATCGAGCCAGCGTCTGCTTTTCCGGTTGTTTCATGAGCGCGGCGTGCGCGTATACGACCCGCAGGCGGTGCATGAAGCGTGCCGGTGCAGCCGGGAGCGGATCGTTGCAACCATCAAAACGTTCGGCGACGATGATCGTCAGCATATGGTGGGTGACGACGGGCGCATCACTGTGACGTGCGAGTTCTGCTCGCGGGTTTATGACATCGATCCCGCCGAAATCGAGAGTGGCGGTGGCAAGCCGGAAGGAGATGCGGCATGAGCGACGACGAGGATATTGTCAGGGATAGCAACGGCGCGGCGTTGGCCGACGGCGATTCCGTGACCCTGATCAAGGATCTCAAGGTGAAGGGAACCTCGGAAACGCTCAAGCGTGGTACGCTGGTGAAGAACATCAGGCTGACCGGCAAGCCGGGCGAGGTTGAGGCCAACACCAAGCAGGTGAAGGGGCTCGTGCTCAAGACCGAGTTTGTCAAGAAAGCATGATGCTGAAGCAGTTTGCGTTTCAATCGATCCATGAGCTGAACGCAAGTTGCTGTAAAATATGGAGTACATCGCGGCTGCCGTTGCATCGGCAGTCGTGCCAAGTGATAGAGCGCAAGCGATAGAGCGGTGGATGGTGCGCCTGCTTATCCGCCAGTTTGCGTGTGCGGATCACCTTTTTCACCCGGCAGCGCGTAGAACTCCACGACGAACCGCACTGGCCCCTGCGCCGACACGTTATGCTCCTGCTCGGGGCGAACGAGACCGGGAGCTTCCGGGGTCAGGATGTGGGCACTTGCCGGCTCTTCAATGCGATAGTGCAGGGCACCTTCCAGAATATGAATGACAGCCCACACACCGGCTTTGGTGCTGTGGTTGCGCTTCAGAGCCTCCGGGATCGTATCCTGCGTGAAAACCGGCGATTGGCGATATGCAACCAGCCCGGTTGGCAGATCGTCTGGCAAGGGCCGATTGCGCGTATCCACTGGCGGCGTTCTGGTCATTGGCGTCGGCTTTCCTGCTGGTCCTGGGGCGGGCTGCTTGTTTTTTCAGCCGCTTCATGGCGCGCCAGCGGAGTGACGGGCGGCAGGCCCGGGTTAAGAAAACGCTGGCCGCGCGTGAGTTCGGCGCCGTTGGTCACGGCCACCCCATATTCCAGGTTGGACGCGATACGCCGCGCGCGCTCCAGAAAATAAGCAGCGGCGACCGGGGGGCAGACTTCCTGCGCAACGGTTTCGAACAGAACCAGCCAGCGATCGAAATGACGTCCGTCGATTGGTAAATTCAGGTGCTTGGGCATGGGCCGGCCGTGATAGCGGCCGCTCATCAGCGCGACGGACGACCAGAACAGCCGCATCTGGGACAGATGCTCGTCCCAATCCGTGACGTGTCCTTCGAAAATCGGTCCCAGAACGGCATCTGCACGCACGCGGGCATAAAACGTATCGACGAGCACGGCGATCATCGCATCGTCGATCCCGGTCTCGGCAGTGATATCTGCCGAGGCTTGCGCCCTGCGCTCCGCCATTTCGTCCATTTGTTTGCTTTCCATCTGTCCGGCTATGCTTGTTCAGGTCATTACATGTCATTTCCACGACACGTGATGACAGCCCCGCTTGTGATTGCGGATGTCTGTAAACCGGAAAAGTATAGATTTATTGTGCGCCGACGAAAAGTCGAAATGGCACACTCTGCGCAAGATGGTGGCCGCTGTGGGACTCGAACCCACACGGGCGAAGCCCGAGGCATTTTAAGCGACGCCTTATGGCCTATCCTTTGTTTATCCGGGGGTATCCGATTTCCCGATAACCGACTGTAGGCACTAGCTTTTTTCAGTTATCGATACATCCTTGCCTAACCGGATGCACGCTACGGCTGGCTTTCGCGGTGCTCCTATTCTGCACCTGAAATCCGGCCTCAACGGAGGTTAGGAATGCCCAAGATCAAACTCACCAAGACGGCGGTGGACGCCGCAAACCCGCAGGAACGCGATTACGAACTCCGCGATACGACGATACCCGGCTTTCTCGTGAAGGTCACGCCCGCCGGCCGGAAAACCTTCATGATCGCGTATGTCACCAACAGCGGCCAGCGCCGGAAGCCCGCGATCGGCCGCTACGGCGAGATCACCGTCGAACAGGCGCGCGGCATCGCACAGGACTGGCTCGCCGAAGTCCGGCGCGGAGGAGACCCCAGCGCCGAGCGGACGGCGAGCCGTCAGGCCCCGACGGTCAAGGAACTCTTCGATCGCTTCATCACCGACTATTCCGAAGGCCGCAACAAGCCCTCGACCGTCAAGTCGAATCGGGACCGGGCCAAGCGCCACCTCATTCCGAAGCTCGGGCATCTGAAGGTGCCGGAAGTGACGCGCGCCGACATCGCCGATCTCATGAAGAAGATGGCGAAATCGCCCGTCAGCGCGAACCGGATGCTCGCGATGTGCCGGAAGATGTTCAACGTCGCCGAGGTCTGGGGGCTACGTCCGGACGGTTCCAATCCTTGCCGCCATGTCCCGAAATATCCCGAACGCGGCAAGACCCGCCTCATCACGGATGCGGAAATGCGCAAGCTCTTCGAGTATCTCGATCGCGCTGACGCGGAAGGGCTGGAGCATCCCTTCATCCTTCTCGCGATCAGGCTTCAGTTCGAGTTCGCCGCGCGCATGTCGGAGATCGCCGAGCTTGAATGGTCGTGGATCGATTTCGACAACCGCCGTGTCGTCTGGCCGGACAGCAAGACCGGCGGAATGTCGAAGCCTATGAGTGCCGAAGCGCTGCGCCTCTTCGAGACCGCGCCTCGACTCGAAAGCTCGCCCTTCGTCTGCCCTTCGATCTTCGATCCGGAAAAGCCAATGTCTTCCTATACCTACTACCAGGGCTGGAAGCGCATCTTGAAGCGCGCGGGGCTTCCTCATGTCGGTACGCATGGCATCCGTCATCGCTCCGCGACCGACATCGCCAACTCCGGCGTGCCGGTAAAGGTCGGCATGGCGCTCACCGCTCATAAGACGGTGACGATGTTCATGCGCTACGTCCACACCGAGGACGATCCCGTCAGGGCTGCGGCGGAAGCCGTCACGCAGCGCCGTATGACCGTCATCGGTGCCGAGCATCAGCCGCCCGCACCACCGCCGGCTCCCGTCATGGAGCTGCCCTCCATCGCCCCGGTGGTGGCCACCGCTCCGGCCACCCTTGGTCCGGACGGCAAGCCGCTCGGCTTCGAGGATGGCAAATACACCTCGCGCACGCGCCTCGGGAACTATCGTCCGTTCCGTCACCGTAGCGGCGAGAACAGGACCGCACCGTCCGGCAGCAAGCGAGCCGAGGCGCAGGAGGCAAGCCATGCGTGAGGAAGCCAAAGCCCAACGCCGCTGGCCGACGCCCGATATCCTGCGACGCGCCCAGTTCGTCGCAGATGCCGGCCCGATCCGGTTCGTCGATACCGAAGCCGCAGCGCGATACCTCGCGCTGTCGGCGCACACCCTCGAATGCTACCGCTCCCTCGGGGGCGGTCCCGCCTACCATAAGTTCGGCAAGTGGGTCCGCTACGCCGTGGACGATCTCGACGCCTGGGCCGCGAGCTGCCGCCGATCGACAGCAGCCTCGCCAGAGGCGCCGCGCGTCCTTTCCATTGACCGGACATAGCTTGGAGGCTATATGGAGTGGGAAGTCCAATTCCATGGAGCCTTCGAGGCCGAGGTTCTGGCCTTTGAGCGCGAGGTCCGTATCGCATTGATCGCAGCCACCCGGCTACTGTCGGACTACGGACCTCAACTTGGTCGGCCCCATGCCGACACGCTCAAAGGCTCGAAACACGCCAACATGAAGGAACTGCGATTCGAAGCGGCCGACGGCGAATGGCGTGCAGCCTTCGCCTTCGACCCGGAACGGCGAGCCATCGTGCTCGTAGCGGGCGATAAATCCGGCGGGAGCCAGAAGCGCTTCTACCGGCAGCTCATCGCAAAAGCGGATCTCCGATTTTCCGAACATCTGGAAAGCCTGAAATCCGCAAAGAAGGGACGTTGAGATGGCACGGAGCCTGAACGACATGATTGCCGCGCTTCCCGTGGACGAGCAGGAAGCCATCGAAGCGCGTTATCAGGAATTGAAGCAGGAAGTGGAGAGCCTTCGCGAGCTTCGCCAGATCGCGGGCAAGGCGCAGGAGGACATCGCCACAGCCCTCAATATCAAACAGCCTTCCGTCTCCAAGATCGAGAAGCAGGCGGATATGTATCTGTCCACCTTGCGCGGTTATGTCGAGGCCATCGGCGGCGAGCTGGAGTTGACCGTGAAACTGCCTTCCCGGCCTGTGCTGCATCTGCGCAGTCTCGGGGACATAGAGGGACAAACCGGGGCCACGGTCGGAAAGAGGCGTAAGCGATCCGCGATTGGAGGACGCGCATGACCGAGCCGCAGCCTGCTGAAAGCTACGTTTAGGCTTCGTCTTCTAACAGAAGCACACAAACATCATCACGCGGAGTCAGAATCGTCGTCCGGCTCTTCGCGCGAGTTACGCTCACACGGAAATTCTGGCGAGCCTGCGTCATAGCCCCGTCGCGAATATTTCCGGTGACTATCCGATCCGGATTGGCGACGATCTCGCGCTTGGCGCGCCTCGGCCATCCTTCAAATATGATTACCTCATCGAATTGCTTACCTTTGGCCTTGTGCATGTTCATCACGATGACGCCAGTTTCCGGTTTGTGGGCCGTAGCGAAATGTTCCTGAACGAAAGCTCGGCGCGTGATTTCCAGGGCGTTGCGATAACTTCCGGCATCGCGCCAGTCTTGCATGAGTCCTTGCCGAAGCTGGGTCCCGCGTTCCAATAGGCGAACGTTTCGGACCTGGGTAGCGACCTCTTTCAGCCGCGAGCAAGCGCTCCCTTCAAGAGCCGCGCGAACGGCGCGCCAGTCTTTATCCGGGTCTCCGGTCAATACCAATGCAATAGCCGCCTGATGGACCGTCGCGGTCGCCTTCAGCACGCTGTTTCCTGGCGGCGGCTTTCCTGCCGCCGCACTTGCATTCCATTTAGCCAGGGCGGCGCGCAACCGGGCCGCTTCCTCCAGGTCGCCTTTGTTGGGGGTTGAGCCACCGCGGCCGTGATAGTAGCTGCAGAGCAATTCAACGAGGTCATCGAACGCCCCGGCCTGTCGACCCTGCTGCAGGAGAAAGGCGACGATCTCGGCAGCCAGAATTGGCCCCTCCATATCAACGGCGGCGCTGTGACCGATCGGCGGGACATTGCCGAACGGCTCACGGAGCGTATCCGAGACCAATCGCGTCATCTTCTTGGTCGGCACGAGGATCGCCAGTGACCAATCCCGTTTTTCTCCATCGATCAGCCGCTTCCGTCCCTGAAGCACTTGCGTCGTGAGCGTTGTAAACGCTTGGTTGGGATTTGACTCGAAAACCTCGAAATGCACGCCCTCATAATTCGACTTCCGAAACTGGCCGGCGAGGATGTCGTTTCCGAAGAGTGCGATCTCCGTGCCCTTACTGCGGTGGTTGTCGCCAGCGAGATCATGTTCAGACGGGTGGAATGTTGCTCTGAAGTGGTTCAACCGTTCAGGATCGGCACCTATAAAATCGAAAATCCGCTGTTCCGGGTCGGCGAGCGCAATGAGTGTGCTCCCCATCCCAAGTGCCTCGACCACACGCCACTGCTCCGCGCTCGTGTCCTGAAACTCATCCAGGACGATGAACGGATACATCGTAGAAATCAGCGTCCGAACCTTCTGCGATCCATGGAGAATGTCGCCGACCTTGGTCGCGAAGAGGTCAAAGCAGACCTTTCCCTCGTCGCGTGCCAAGCGCTCCCGCTCGGCTTCTTCTCGCTCTTTTTTCTCGGCTTTCTCCTCATCCGTCAGCTTCGAGGCAGCTTTATACCCACTACGCAAGCCTGATAGCGCTATCGCCTCGTTCGGTGGCGTGAGGATCGTCATGCGGCGTGGGAAGCCGACCAGATACCCGTGCGTTTTCAGAATGCGCCAGAAGAAGGCGTGATAAGTATCGACCTCGATCACCGCCTTTTCCTTACGGGTGATCTGCTTCTCCTCATCGATCGCCTCAAGCACGCGCGAGACGGTCGCGCGGGCAAAGCTCAGAAACAGTATCCGCTGGCCCGGCTTGAGCGCTTCCCGTCCGATCTTAGCTGCTTTTAGAATGGAGACAGTGGTCTTGCCCGAGCCCGGACCGCCCGTGACAAGCTGATGGCCTTCTGCCTCTAAGACGCCCTTCTGTGCCTCGGTGAGATCGACCACGATCGCCTTCCTCTACCCCAGAATGTCCGCGAAAACGTTCTCTTCTTCCGGCTCCGGCGGTGGAGCCGACGCCGCGGCGGGCGGGTCGCATAGGTTCTTCAATTCAAGGCAAGCGTCGCGCAAGAACTGAGGGATCTCCACCTCGTTACATTGCGCCAGAAAATCGGCGATCCCCCAATTTCCCTTCGACCAGCCGAAATACTCCTTCAAAGCTGCCTGCGCCTGCGCTTTTGGATCGGGGTACTTCGCCGCAAGGTGCGGCGGCCAGTCGAGCACGTCGGCAAAACGTTCCAGGGCAGCCGGCGTCGTATTTTTGAGGATCAGGTCCTCGATGCCCTTCTCTGCGTGCATGAACAACCGCTCGACCTGGGCCTCGATCGCCGCCTGTGCCACGGCCGTCTGCTTATCGCAGATGGCGAACGTCCGCTTGCCGAGCCCCTTGTAGAGCGCTGCCAGATCGGCGATCTGGCTCTCGGTTCCAGCGTCGATCACGCAAATGCCCAATGCCTCCACCGAGGCGTAGGTCGCCGGGTTCAATTCGGCAAGCCGTCGTGCTGCAACCGGGAAGGATGCGGCTTCGGTCGCCCCTTCGGCTATAAGTACGCGGCGCGACAGCAGCCCCTCGCAAAAGCGTGTTCGAAACTCTTGACGATAACGCTTGTGCTTGACGCTTTCCGGGAGCGCAATCTTTGACTGCATCAACTCGCCATCGTCGGAGCGCGACAGGATCACCGTCTCGTTAAGCGTGAACTCTTCCAGCACATACGGCGAATGCGAGGTGAAGATCGACTGCGCCGACAGCTTGCGGAGCTCGTGGACGATCCGCTTTTGTGCATAGGGCGGAATCGCCGTTTCTGCCTCTTCCATCGCAAAAATGACGTTCTGCTTATCTTCAGCAATTTGCGACAGCAGGGCCAGCACCAGCATGTTGATCGTGCCCGTACCCTGACGGAAAAAAGGAGCCGCGTGATCGCCTCCACCCGTCGCAATAAATGCCGTCACGATCTTGCGCAGATGCTCGCGCGTCAAATTCGAGACTTTGAGATGCGGCTGCGCGCCCCATTCGCGGGGAACGTACTTCTTCAGCGACTTGTTGATGCTTTCCAGCACGCCGGAAATCCCGAGTTCTGGCTTGCTCGCCACGTCAAAACCCGCCAGCGTCTTTATCGTCTCCTCCCACATCTGGGGACGGATCTCCTTCAGACGCAGGATGATGTCGAGCAAGCTGCCGTGTTCCAGACTCAGCGCCCGCGATCCTGTCCGCAGTGAACGCAGGAAAAGGAAGCCGCAATGCTGCTTGTCCTTCTTCGAGAAGGGCGTTGGCGTTGCCTCTTCGGCGATGCTACGGGTGAAATACGTGTTGCCGGAGAAATCGTCCTCATCTGGATCGTATTCTCCGATGAACGTCACTCGGAGCGCCGCAACGATATTCGCTGCATCGACCCCGGCTGGCTCCGCTTCGTCGTAAAAGTCACCGGTGTCCGTTGCGAGCCATTCGATCTGCCCACCAAAGCGGGCTTGCTGCTCCAGTGACAGGTCAATGATCGTCACCTCGATGGTGATTTTTGGTCCCTCCGCCGGTTCCGCTTCAGCGCCCTCCGCCGGCACAATCGGAAGATCTTCATCTTCGGCGACTACCAACGGCGGCTCAGCCAAATAGCGTCCCTGATAGAAATCGTGCTCGTCGACCGGCGGACGCCGGTTCAATCTGTCGGGGCCAAGCACTAGGTCGATGGCTTCAAGCACCGAAGACTTGCCGGTGTTGTTGTCTCCGATAAGCACCGCATGATCCGGAAAAACCAAACGCGCCGAGCGGATGCCCCTGAAATTCTCGATTGCGACAGAGTATATTTTCATTGCCCACCCTGTAAGTCAGATCCCCAAGATCTTTCTATTCGTCTACGTGTCTAATAGCGGAAAAGCTTTGCAAGAGTCTCATCAGCTTATTGGAAAATAACAAAATATTCTTAAAACGTCGTTTTGCTTTGCGAAGCGAGAGGGAACGAGGGAACGCAGGCTACGAGGAGAAAACGACGGCCACCTTCCTCGATGGCACTGATGGCTTGCAAGACGACCGAACAAACGCTGCGGGTCTGAGGCTAGTGTGGCGCCGGGCGCTGTCAATGAAGATGGGTGAGCTACAAGTTTCTCTGCTACCGAAACCCTTATCTACGGCTTACGCATTTGCTGTTTTCCGCCGGGGGAAAGTCTTCCCCCTAGCCGGCGCCACGGTCGCCGGCACACCCCCTTCTGCGGGGAGACCCCGCAACGCCCCCTTAGAGTGAGAGTGCGGACGGGTTTTGCCGTGACGGGTTGAGGGCCGGAGGAGAGTCTTCTGGCGCCCGTCGCGGAGAACCGCGATGTCCAGACATGATCGCAGCGTTCGCACCGGCTCGGACCGGACGAACCTTTATGACGAAATCACCACCAAAATCATCGCCGAACTGGAGGCCGGCCGGGTGCCATGGGTGCAGCCTTGGGGTACATCGACCGCCAAGGCGCCGCTCGGCCTACCGAAAAACGCCGCCACCTCCCGCAGCTACAGCGGCATCAACGTGCTCATCCTTTGGGGCGCGGTCATCGAGCACGGCTTTCCCTGCCAGGGCTGGCTTACATTCCGGCAGGCGCTTTCGCTCGGCGGCCATGTCCGCAAGGGCGAGCACGGCACCACGGTCGTCTATGCCGACCGTTTTACGCCGGAAGACGAGAAGCGCCGCGCCCGCGAAGCCGGCGAGGAAGCGCATGCCATCCCGTTCCTGAAGCGCTTTACGGTCTTCAACGTGGTGCAATGCGACGGGCTGCCCGACGACATCGCCATGGTCACGCCGCCGCCACCGCCCGGCTTGATCGAGCCGAGGGTCGAGGCGCTCATCAAGGCGACCGGCGTCGATTTCCGCATCGGCGGCAACAGGGCCTTCTACGCTCCGTCCCAGGACTATGTGAGGGTCCCGCCGCCCCAGGCGTATTTCGAGCCCATCAACTGGCACCGGACGGCTCTGCACGAACTCGGTCATTATGCCGTAAGTCGGATTATGCCGCATGGCCGAGCTTTTCGGCTGTCACGCCGGCTTTCGGCCATGCGGCAGTTCGGCATAATCAGAGCGCT
>NZ_JACICC010000008.1 GCF_014195635.1 Pseudochelatococcus contaminans
AACACGATACGACCGATGCGCCCACACCTTCTTTTCGGCCATATGCATCGCAGCAGCCGTAACATTCTATCTCAATCAATGAGTCCTGAGCCTAGTCGTCGGGCGCTGTAAGACCGGGCAACGCTTCAAACTCAACATTCTACTACGATCATGATCCGTCGCGGAACGGCAGACTGCCCGTGAGGGCTGCCGACGTCGGCTGATTATTTAAGACCCTCATATCCATTCAACCCAGCAGGGAGCACCTCATGGGAACGGAGAAACTTGCCCATTTACTTGAAGAGAACCACGTCGAGGTGGTTCATGCCGGTCAGTTCGATCACGCTGGCACATTCCGGGAGCGGCGACTTCCGCGCGATTCATTTATCGCCTGGGCACGAGAACCACAATTTGCCAATACTATCGCTCTCTGGGATTCAGCAGACACTCTATTTGGAAGTGGGCCTTATCTCACGGAAGATGTCGCTATCGACGTGTCGTCGCTGCGCCAATATCCTTTTGAGCCGAATGCAAGTGTGGTAATCGCGGAATTCTCAGGCCCCACCGCAGAAATCATGCCGCGCGCTGTCCTGCGCCGACAAATCGAGCGTGCCAAGGCACTGGGCATCGAGGTGCGCGCTGCATTCGAATTCGAGGTGCTGATCCTTGACGAGACGGCTGAAAGCCTGCGGACATCGCAGTTTGCCGGGCTGCGCCCGTTTGCGCCAGACAACAAATGTTGGTCCGGGCAAACTGGCGCCAACCATGGCTCCTTCGTTGCCGGTCTCGAAGCGATCCTGCGAGCGACGGATATCGCTGTGTTCGGCGTGGGCGGCGAGCTTGGGCCGGGCTGCTTCGAAGCAACGCTTGGCGCAGAGGAGCCGTTAAAGGCAGCTGACGACGCCGCATTTTTTCGGTTGGCAACCCGCGCCTATGCGCGCAGCCTGGGCAAGACAGCCAGTTTCATGCCGTATCTCGGAGCGGGTTTCCCCGGCATAGGCGGACACATCAGCATCTCCCTGTGGGACAGCGCTACTGGCCTGAATCTCTTCAGCGATACAACAGGCAGAACGAACGCCACTGCGCAGCACTTCATCGGCGGCCTCACTCACACCGTGCCGCAGGCGTTCGCTCTATGCGCTCACACTGTAAACGCCTATCGCCGGTTTGCTCCAGGTTCCTGGGCACCGAAATCGGTGAGTTGGGCGGAATTCACTTTCACCACGGCTATCCGTTCCGTGCCCTCAAAACACGATTCCGCGCGACTGGAGTTCCGTCTGCCTGGCGCAGATTGTAACCCCTACCTCGCGCTGGCGCTCTTGCTGGGCGCTGGCTTGGACGGACTTGAAGAGAAGCTGCCCGCCCCGCCCGCCTCACCGGACAATGGTCCCGACGACATTCCCGAAGGCGGCATTCGCCTGCCGGCAAGCCTTGCCGAGGCAGCAGAAAGGCTCGCGGAAAGCGATCACGCCCGCCGGCTCTTCGGCGACCGCTTTGTCACGCACTTCACTAAAACCTGCGAGGTCGAAAATGCCAGCCTTGCCCGCGCGGTCAGTTCGCAGGAGGTCAAACGTTATCTGGAAGCCTGAACACTCAACGAAACAATAATTCAAAAACAGAGGGAATAAAGATGAAGGTACTTCAGAACTCCAACCTGCTTCGTGATACCGGTGCGGCCATTACTGGCAACGTAGATATAAGCATGCTTGAACGGCCCCAGGTACGCGCGCCCGCGGTCACTGGAAAAGCAAGATTTGCCGATACCGACGTCATGCGCGAGATCGCAGATCCATTGCGGCAGGAGCGCGTTGCCCGTGTGCGAGAAAAGATCGATCAGCTTGGGATCGAATACATTTACTATCAATACGTGACGATCACCGGGCGTGTGCTCGGCAAATCCGTACCGGCCCGCCATTGGGAGCAGAATGCTCATAAAGGCATTCAGACATGGATCGGCGGCGTCGCAAATCTCACGGTCGACATCCGTGGCAACATGATCGGCTTTTCCGCCAACGACGGCGAGTGCCTCGCCCTTCCAGATCCCGAAACGTTTTGCCAACTGCCATGGGAAAAGAAGATCGCGCGGGTGTTCTGCACCCTGTTCTACAGCCTGGAAGACGAAAACAAGCCCGGCGCGTACTACGAATGCGACACGCGCGGCAATCTCAAGCGTTTTGACCGCCAGTTCCGGGAAAAGCACAACGGCCTGCACCTGCGCGTGGGCACCGAACCGGAAATGCTCTGGCTACGTCCTACGGGCGATGTAAAGCGTCCTTACGAGGGCATCACCAAGGCATCCGCCTATCACATCGACCAATTCGAAACAGCGCGGCACGTCTGGATGAAGGTCTACGAATACGGGCAAGCCATGGGTCTTGACATGATCCAGGGCGATGTGGAGGACGCTCCCGGATTGCTCGAACTGAACTTCGCCTTCGACGATGTGCTTGCCACCTGCGATCGCTTGACCACGTATCGGCAGATCTGCGCCGAGGTCGCCCGCCAGAACGGCCTCGTAGCCTGTTTCATGGCCAAGCCCATGATGGGCGTGCCCGCCAATGGCTGCCACCACAATTGCTCCATCTGGTATGGAGGGGAGCAAAAGGTTGTGCGGCTGGCGGAAGGCACGCTGCCCGGTATGGACGAGGTATTCAGCTACAATAAGGGTGGCGAGAATGCATTTGAGAATACCGAGGGAGGCTGGATTCCGACGGAACTCGGTCGTCACGCGCTGGGCGGCGCGCTCAAACATATCGGCGCGCTGACGGCATTGGGCGCGACGACGGTCAACTCCTACCGTCGATTTGCGGATATCGGCTTGTGGGCACCTGTAGGCGCCAACTGGGGCTTGCAGAACCGGTCGTGCTCGATCCGTATTTCCGCTCCTGACCGCTTCGAGTTCCGCGCCGTCGACGCCATGGTGAACCAGCACTTGTTCTGCTCGGCGTTGCTGAAGGCCCTTGATGATGGGATCTCGAACCAGATCGACCCCGGCCCGCCTGAGAAGCGCAATGTTGTCGACGTGCTGAACGCTGGTGTCGAGGATATCGCCACGATCCCGCTCAACCTGCACGAGGCGCTGGAGGCGCTGAAGGCCGACGACTTCATCCTGGAGGCCATGCCCGGCCGGCTGCACGAGCTTTACGACAAGCTGAAACGGGACGAGTGGCAGCGCTTCATGAAGGAAATCTCCGGCTGGGATATCGAACGTTACATGGACTACTTCCCGTGAGGCGGCAAGGCGGCCCCGTGCGCGTTATGCGCCGGGGCATTCCATCCAACCAGCGCACACAGGAGCCATCCCCATGAGCAGTTTCAATCAAAAGCCGGTCGGCGCGTGGTCGGCAGAGGACTGGCGCGAGCGCGCCGCAAACCTCTTCTTCGAAACCCGCCTCTTTATCGACGGGACATTTCGCCCGGCAACTGGCGAAGGCCGCTTCGTGACAGTCAACCCCGCTACCGAACGGCCCATCGCGGAAGTGGCAAGGGGCACGGCAGCCGATATCGATCTGGCAGTCGCAGCGGCGCGCCGGGCATTCCGCTCCGGCGTATGGTCACGGCTGGCGCCGCGGTCGCGCATGGCCGTACTGCAACGGTTCGCAGACCTCATCGAAGAACATACCGCCGAACTCGCTTTGCTCGACAGCCTCGAAATGGGAAAGCCAGTGTCGTCGCTGACGGGCTTCGACATTCCTTGCGCCGCGACCAACCTGCGCTTTGCCGCCGAGGCGATCGACAAGATCGAGGGCGTGGTGACGAATACGGCGCAGGAGACGTTTCATTTCGTCAGGCGCGAGCCGCTCGGCGTGGTGGGCCTCATTGTGCCGTGGAACTATCCGCTGATGATGGCCTGCTGGAAACTCGGTCCGGCGCTCGCCACCGGCAACAGCGTCGTATTAAAGCCTGCCGAGCAGAGTTCGCTGTCAGCCCTGTTGCTCGCTCGTTTGTTCTCGGAGGCCGGTGGCCCGGACGGCGTTCTCAACGTCGTCTCCGGCCCCGGTGAGGAGGTCGGCAAGGCACTGGCGCTGCATCAGGACGTCGACAAGATCGGCTTCACCGGCTCTGCCGGCGTCGGTGGCCTGATCATGCGATACGCAGGCGAGTCCAATCTCAAGCACGTCACGCTGGAATGCGGTGGCAAATCCCCCCAGGTTGTACTCGCCGACTGCGATCTCAATGCCGCCGTACGCAACGCCGTGATCGGCAGTTTTGCCAACCAGGGGGAAGTCTGCGCCGCCAGTTCCCGCCTGCTGGTGGAAGAGGCAGTCCACGACGCCTTCGTAGCGCGGTTCGAGGACCAGACCCGCGCGCTGTTCCAGCCTGGCGATCCGCTCGACCCGGCGACGACAATGGGACCGCTGGTGGACGGCGGCCATCGGAACAAGGTGCTCGATTACATCGAGACCGGCGTGCGCGAGGGCGCAAGTCTCGCCTTCGGCGGACATCCACCGCGTCACCTCAATGAGGGCAATTACGTCGAGCCCACCCTCTTCACCAATGTACACAACCGCATGACCATAGCGCGGGAGGAAATCTTCGGTCCCGTGACAACCGTCATTCCAGTGAAGGACGTGGATGAGGCCATCGCGGTGGCAAACGATACAGATTACGGCCTCGCCGCCTCGATCTGGACACGGGACGTGAGCACAGCCCATCGCTTCGCCCGCGAGGCGGCAGCGGGCATCATCTGGGTCAACACTTATTTCGACTACGACGCCACAGCTCCGTGGGGCGGCTTCAAGCGATCGGGTAACGGCCGCGACAAGTGTCTGGAGGCGCTGACCCAATACAGCCAGACGAAATCCGTGTGGATGCATATCGGATGAGGCTGCAGCCGGGCCGCAGGGAGAGCGGCGCCGGCCTGCCCCATCCACCAGACCGGGAGGATATCAAGAACGGCACGGAGTTTGCATGAGGCAAAAGCCCGGCAGGCTCGCGCGGACGGCATCCGCGAAATCCGTAACGACGGCCTGCTTGGGGAACGCCGCATAGCAGCGCCGGAAGATACGGTTCAAATCTAAAAAAGGGGAACAACCGTGAATCATGAAATCAATGCCGTTTCATCCGGCCTGTCCGACGACGAACAGCAACTAAAGGCGCTGGGCTATACGTCGAACTTCGACCGTTCCATGTCGTTATGGGAGAACTTTGCGCTCGGCTTCACCTATCTGTCGCCGGTGGTTGGCGTCTACTCGGTCTTCGCGTTCGGCCTCGCTTCCGGCGGGCCGCCCATGCTGTGGGCTTATTTCATCGCCGGCTTCGGGCAGCTTCTCGTCGCGCTCATCTTCGGTGAGGTGGTGTCTCAGTTCCCGATCTCCGGCGGCCTCTATCCGTGGTCGCGGCGGCTTGTGGGACGGAGCTGGGCCTGGATGGCAGGCTGGATCTATGCTTGGGCGCTGTTCACCACCATCGCGGCAGTCGCGGTCGGTGCAGGTCCGTTCCTGGCGCTGCTGCTCGGCTTCGAGCCGTCGCCTGTCGTTATCACCCTGATCGCTCTTGCGGTTCTGCTGACTTCGACCTTGCTCAACCTGGGCGGAACGCAAACGCTGGCCAAGGTTGCCATGTTCGGCTTCATCTGTGAGTTGGTCGGCGCGCTGGTCGTCGGAGTTTACCTGCTGGCGTTTCACCGCGAGCAGCCGTTCGACATCGTGTTCCACACACTCGGTGCCGAGGGCGCGGGTTCCTATCTGCCCGCCTTCCTCACCGCAGCGCTCGTGGGCCTGTTCTCCTGCTATGGCTTCGAAGCATGCGGCGACGTAGCCGAGGAGACGCCGGACCCCGGCCGCCGTATTCCCATGGCCATGCGCATGACGATTTACATCGGCGTCGGCGCGTCTGCTTTCGTCTGCTACGCCCTTATTCTGGCCGTCCCGGACATCGGCGCGGTCATCTCCGGCGCGGTCACTGACCCATTGGAACAGATCCTGCTGACGACGTTCGGACCATGGGGCTCGAAGGCGGTCATCATCGTGGTGATGGTGTCGTTTCTGTCCTGTGTGTTGTCGTTGCAGGCGGCAGTCAGCCGGCTGCTCTTTTCCTATGGGCGGGACCGGATGATCTTCGGCTCCGGGATGTTGTCGCGCCTTTCCGAAGGTCAGCACGTTCCCTCTGCCGCGCTGGTGCTTGCAGGTATCGTTCCGGCTCTGATCGTCGTGCTCGGCCTGTTGGTGGAGGATGCTCTGACGACGATCATCAGTTTTGCCGTCGTAGGCATCTACGTGTCGTTCCAGATGGTGGTGATCGGGGCCCTCTACGCACGTTCTCGCGGTTGGGTGCCAGCCGGAAAGTTCCGGCTCGGCGCATGGGGGCCGATCGTCAATATCCTGGCGCTCACTTACGGCATCGGCGCGGTCATCAACATGATGTGGCCGCGGGCACCGGAGGAGCCATGGTTCGTGAACTACAGCATGCTGCTGACGTCCTCGATCGTGGTGGGAGCGGGCCTGCTTTACATGGTGCTGTTCCGCTCCCACGAGCGCGGAACGGCGCCCTACGCCGACGCATGGAAGCTCAACAGCGAGGAGGAGCAGGCGGCGGTGCCCGTCACTTCGCGTCCTGCGTAAACGCGCCGGCGCCACCTCAATCCCAAGAATCCGGAAACGGCCCCGGACCGCCGTTTCCGACACCCTTGAGACTAAAGCCAGAAAGATAATGACATGACACGGCCAACGCTTCTCTTCATATCCCAGTTCGCCAACCCCGGCAGCTACGACAGGTCGAAATGGCGGCGTGTGCAAGGCGAGGATGATGAAACGGTGCCCGTCGGGGCCTTGCTGGACGCAATCGGCGTCACGCCCCATGTCGAATATAGAGCCGTGCGCGCGCATGAGGGCGAACTGTTGCCGGAGGATCTTGGCTCGATAGACGCGATCATCCTCGGCGGCAGCTTCGCCTTCGTCTCGGACGGCTATGAATGGCAGCACGAGATCAGCCGGTTCCTCGGAGCCTGGCGGCGAACCGGCAAGCCGCTGTTCGGCATCTGCGGCGGCCACCAGTTGATGACAACCGTGCTGGGCGGACGGGTTGAACGTTCGCCACATGGTCCAGAGATCGGATCGCTGCCCGTGTCGCGCACCGAAGCTGGCGCATCACACCCATTGTTCGACGGTTTTGACGACGACTCGCACTTCTACTTCGCCAACTCCGAGCGCGTAATCGAGCTGGCACCGGACGACGTGGTGCTCGGCACCCGCCCGAATCTGCCGGCTGCAGCCGTCGACCACGGCGGCAATTGGCTCTCGGTGCAGTTTCACCCCGAAGCGACCTGCGATCGCATGGCAACCTGCTGGGCAGAACTGAACCCGGCTAATGCGGCGCATTACCGTTTCGTGCCCGGCTGTGAACGGATGGTGCTCAACTTCGCGCGCTTCGCCGGCCTTGTCAGCGATGCGGGTAACACGGACAGGGAGTGAGAATGATGACCGATCTACCGCTGATTGCCCTCGTCGGCGATGTCCGTGAACTTTCGCAGATGCCTTACCACGTCACCGGCGATAAGTACGCGCGCAGCATTCGCGACTTCGCGAATGGCATTCCAACGCTTTTGCTGCCGGTTTTACATGAAGGCGACATTGGCGCGCTGATCGAATATTTCGACGGATTTCTGTTTACCGGCAGCCCGTCGAACATCCACCCGGATCGCTGGGGTGGCCCGCAAGACACACCTGGACCGTTCGACGCCACGCGCGACGACCTCGCGCTGACGCTCATAGAGGCCATTGTCGCGAAACGGATACCGGCGCTCTTCATTTGCCGTGGCTTTCAGGAGTTGAACGTAGCGCTGGGCGGCAGCCTCGTACCGGAGTTGCGCAAACTGCCCGGCCGCATCGAGCACCATGCGCCCGAAGAGGCACCCTTGGAGGAACTCTACGAACCGCTGCACGAGGTGGAGCTGGTAGACGGCTCGTCCCTTGAAAACGTGTTCGGGGCCAAGCGATTTCTGGTTAATTCCCTGCATTATCAGGGCCTGGAAAGGATCGGGCGTAGCCTAAAGGTCGAAGCTGCCGCACCTGATGGGACCCCGGAGGCAGTTCGTGTGCTCGACCATCCATTCGCGATCGGCGTACAGTGGCATGCGGAATACCGCCCCGAGCTTTCGCCACCAAACGCACGGCTGCTGGCCACCTTCGGCGCGGCAGCCACACAGCGCAGAGCCGGGAGGACATAAAACAACGCCCGACAGGCGCACTGCAAAAAAGGACCAAGGGACATGTTTCCGCCCATCGAGTTCAATCCGCAATCCCCGAACCGGCAAACCCTCGACGTCGAGGAAGCGGGCTGCACGAGTTCGGAACAGCTAAACGCGGCTGTGACGGAGGTCGAGCAGCAGGGACAGGCCATCGTTCGCGACGGCGTGGATGACCTGCTGATCGACGTCATCGGCGCGGACGGGCGGATGTTATGGGCCAACGGCAACCAGAATGCCAGGCTTGGCCTCTCGTCTGATGCAGTCGACGGGCTTCCCTTCGAAAGCCTTTACGCCCCACAGTCTGTGTCGGCGATAGAGAGTTGGCTGCGCGGCCTGGACGGGGGGAAGCCAATTCCAACCAGCGAACTGACCCTCGTCGGCCGCCGTGGTCGGCTCATCGCCACCATCGCCAGACCGCGATACGTGAAATGGTTCGGCAACGATGCGCTGGCACTCGTGAAGATGGATTACGGCTCGGTCGGTTTGAGGCACGCCACGGTCGAGGACGACGTACGGCTCCTATCCAATATCGTCGAGCACTCGACCGAAGCCCACTGGGCAATCGTGTTCCTGGAGCCAGTGAATGTCACGCTGCCCAGGGAGGAGATCATACGCCAGATCTTCGAGAACCAGTCTGTCTGGCGGATGTGCAATAAAGCAATGGCCAAGCTTTATCATCTGCCGGACGATATGGATCTCAATGCCCAGGGGGTGCGCCTTTACTGGCCCCGGAGCGCCGCGAACGAGCGGTTTGTCGCCCAGATTATCGACTCTGGATATCATATTGATAACGCGCTCAGCGTCGACCTCAGCCACGATCGCAAGCATTTCTACATGCGTAATGACGTGCGCGCCGACATTGTCGACGGCTTCCTCCTGCGTCTTTGGGGCAATGGACGGGATGTCACCGGCCTGGAGTTCGAGGGCAGTATCCACCTGATACAGCGTATGGTGGAAGCCCTGCCGATGGGCGTGATCGTGCTGGATGAGCGCGGCAATTCCGTTGCGCGGAGCGAAGCCTTCGTCCATGCCGGCGAAAAGGCCGAGGCACTGGAACGCCGCCTTGCGGAGCAGTTGCGGAACGGCGAGACCCACGTCGGCTGGCAAGCGCTGCCCGCAGAAGAAGCACTGACATTGCCCCCTATCCACCTGGCCAAAGTGAATGATGACATTGGCACCGTCTGGACCATCGTGACGGTACCGACCTGGACAGCGAGCACCCATCCGCAACGGACGGATGCTCCGTAGGAGAATAGGTGAAACATTCGTGATGGAAACAGCCAAGTTCCAATCCTTCCACGTCGAATTGAAGGCTTCTGCAGCCATCGACCGAAGTCAGATCGAAGCGCTTTTCGCAGCACGCGAGTTTCGCACCGTGGCGGACCTGTCACCGGACCCCTTTCTCGTCGTCAGCCCGGAAGACACAGTGCTGTTTCTCAACGATGCCGCACATAAGCTGGCAGGATGGTCCGATTCCCGATCGGGAGCCACGTTCGCCACCTTTCTTCAACAGTCCAATCTCGATCTGGACGACTTTCTCGCCGCAGCGGAAAAAGGGCAGGCGCAAGGGCAAGTGCGCGCCCGTTCCACAGGGCGCTTCTATCGGGTGCTGCGCCGGGCACTTAGCGTGGGAACGGATACGCGGGGTTATCACCTCTACTGGCTGCACGATCCGGAAGGCTGGGACCGCAACAGGCGTGGCACAGGCACGCGCTCCGGCGGACGATCTCATCAGGAAAACGGAGAGACCCTTTCATTTCCAAGTGACCTTAGAAGCCAGATCGATCGGGCGCTGAAAGCTTATGCACGCAGTTTCCGCATTCTGCTTTTGGGAGAGTCTGGCGTCGGCAAGACGGCGATAGCAAAGCATATCCATGCGTCGGCAGGCGATCCAGCGCGGCCGTTCGTTCACGTCAACTGTGGCAGCATTCCGGAGACGCTGTTCGAATCCGAGATGTTCGGCTACGAACGCGGCGCGTTCACCGGCGCGCTTCAGGCCGGAAAGCGCGGCTACATCGAAAGCGCCGGCGGCGGCACACTTTTTTTGGACGAAGTCGGCGAGATCCCGCTCGCCAGTCAGGCGAAGCTGCTGAAATTCCTCGAAGATAGCACCATTCAGTCGGTGGGTTCGGCGGTCAGCCGGCGCGTCGAAACGAATGTGGTCGCGGCGACGAACCGCGATCTCCACAGCATGATGAGCGAGGGAACATTCCGCAAGGATCTCTACTTTCGCCTCGCCACCTTTCCGGTCAATATTCCACCGCTGCGCGAGCGGGAAGACAAGGACATCATCCTCGACGCCCTGATTGCCCGCGCCAATCAGGAACGCGGACGCCTGCTGCGCCTTTCGCCGGACTGCCGCGCCACCATTCTGGCCCATTCCTTTCCCGGCAACCTGCGCGAGTTGCGCAGCATCGTGGAGTACCTTGACATCGTCGCCGATGAACTGGCCGAAACGTCCGATCTCCCCGAAGGACTCAGTACAGCACCGTTCGAGGATTCGACGATTCCGCTGAACTTTCCAGCCGGCATCGTCGACAGTCTGGATACGAGCGAAGGCACGACGCTGAAGGATCTCAGCCGTGCGTTCGAAGATCACATCATCAAGGTCTTTCTCGATCGTTACGGTTCAAAACGTGAGACCGCTCGTCGTCTGGGGATCGATATCGCAACGTTGGTCCGTAAGACGACACGCACCGCTTCATGACATGGCCTGCCATAGAGCGTCCCGGAGTTCCGCATTCGCGGCGCGTTCAGCGTAGATCCCGGTCACGGCTCAGGGAAGACGGTTTCGGCGGGCTGACCGCCAGGCGGAAGGGATGGTTTGGGCTGACAATCACCTGCCATTGATCATCGACCGGCCAGAGCGCACCGGGCCGAACTGACGGTTCTGTGGAGACGACGACCCGCCCATCGGGGTTGACGATCACAGCCGGACCCGCGAGCCTGCGCAATAATTGCGACATCTCCCGCTCGATCGTCGACACGAGAATATCGGCGACGCCTACGCCCGCAAACCGGCCGTCGATGAAGACCGGATGGGCTGCGGTGACAGTGTAGGAACCGTTGCAGACGTAATCAACGTAAGGCCCCGCGACATGCGCCCTGCCGCGATCCGCTGGCTCGCGGAACCAGTCGAATGAACGAAAATCAACGCGACGCTGCCGTCCCTGATCGCTTTCAAGCGGGACTTGCCGGACATCCCCCGCTTCGGAAACCCACCATTCAAGCGTCCAATACTCGCTATCCTGGAGCGCAGCCACTTCCCCTCCAGTCGCGATGGGCAGAACGGCGCCGGATGGCGCGCTGTAGTTTGCAAATCCGGCGCCGTCGCACCACCGGGCATCGCCGAGCCTGTCGATAATTTCCCGCTGGAGCAGAGCCCGGGCCTCTTCGCTCAGGCGAAGATGCTCAACATCGGCACCCTCTTTCGCGATGACCTGAGTCAGGTAGGCAGCGATCCGTGCCGCCACCTCCTGAAGGTCGCAGAACAGGGCTTCGAGCCGGCTGTTGCAGGCATCTATAAGGTTCGACGGATGGTCTGCGTCCCAAAGGGACGAATCCGTTTGCATTCTCGCCTCCTCCCATAGCTTTGGCGGGCTATTCCCGCTCTTTCGCCGGTGTCGTTTGCATTCTGTGCTTGCAGCCGATCAGATGATCGGTCAGCGATTTGATCCAGCTCTCGGCAACCGCGCGGCCTCCACGGGCATCGGTCGCCTGCAATGCTTCGAAAATTTCGCTATGAGCACGTGCCGTCTCGGCGTGGACAGCGTCGTCCTGATAGATCGCGACCGCCAGCGGAACCCACTCGGCCTGGATTTCCAGAACCATGTTCGCCAAACGGGCCGACTGTGCATTGGCGGCCAGGGCAAGCTGATACCGCATGTCGGCCTGAACACGGGCTTCGGCCTGTCCTGCCGACACGAAGTCGTCCCGCAATCCTGCGAGCCGCTGACAATCCTGCGCCGTCGAGCGTTGCGATGCCAACCACACGCTTCGGCCGGTGATCGCGCACTGGAGTTCGCCAAGATCGGCGAGGTAGTCCGTGGACACGCTCCGCAGGGGATGACTGGAAAAGGCGAGGTCAGCGGGCACGTGGCAAACAAAGCTGCCGCCGTTGCGACCTCTTCGCGTGTCGATGAACCGACGCTCCCGTAGCGTGTTCAAAGCCTCGCGCACCGTCACGGTGGAGACGCCGAACAGACGCGCCAGTTCGCTTTCGCTCGGCAACTGCTCTTCAGCTTCGAGCAGCCCACAAACGATGGCGTTGCTCAACCGCTCGACGACCTGCTCGGCTCGGCTGGCCTGCCCGATCTGGGAATAAACAACGGAATGCGTGATCATGACCTTTCTGCTGGCTCTGGCCGAAAGCCGGCACAGGGGACGCATTGTCCGCTGTGCCGGCGATTTCGTCGTGTCGATCAGAAGATGCCGTGCGGATGCAGGGCTTCATTGTCAGCAGGAACAGGTGTGATGGCGTCCCACATTTCAGTCAGCCTGCCGTCCTCCACATACCACAACTCGAAATAGGCATGGCGCGTCCCGCCGATGCTTCCCTCGGAGTGGGTGAGGACGAACTTGCCTTCCGCAACTGTGCGGTGGACGCAATCATAAACCAATCCCTGATCATCGTCGCGGAGCTTGTTGAGGAAGGCTTTCACCGCGACGACGCCATCGGCGATATCGGGACTGTGTTGCTTGAAATTTTCACCGGCCGCGTAGCGATCGAAGCCGTCGTAGTTACCTTCGATCAACGTTCTTGTGAAGTATTCCGCAATGAAAGCGCGGTTGGCTTCCTTGTCGGCATCGCCGGGATCGGTTGGCCCGTCGAGCTGCGTGCGCCCGCTCTCATTCGGGACAGCCTCCGGAACCAGACCGTCCCAATGCTCGACGATCTTTCCGTCCTTCACCCGGTATATGTCGAACCCGACCAAAGGGTGCTCGTCGAGGCCGGTGAAGCGTCCGTGGATCGCGACAAGATCGCCATCCGCCAGCATCCTGACAGCCTCGTGGCGCAGATCAGGACGGCTTTCCACCAGTTCCCGCAGTCCAGACAGGCCGTCCTTGACCAGCGGCGAATGCTCGATGAAGTCAGCGGCGAAATACCTGTCCAGCGCAGCGACGTCGCGCTCGCTGAACAGTTCCTGATGAGCACGGGAGACCAGTGCGCGATTGCTTTCCAGCTCGCTCATGAAATGCCCTCCGCTCACTTGTTCGAGCTCATGACGTGCTTGACGCGCGTGTATTCCTCGAACCCGTATGCCGACAGATCCTTGCCGTAACCGGAGTTCTTGAAGCCGCCATGGGGCATCTCGCCGGTCAGGGGAATATGGGTGTTGATCCAGACCGTGCCGAAATCCAGTTCACGCGAGAGGCGTTGGGCGCGGGCGTGATCGCGGGTCCAGACGCTTGATGCGAGACCATACTCGACATCGTTTGCCTTCTCGATGGCGTCCGCTTCGTCGGTGAACTTCTGGACGGTGATGACCGGCCCGAAAATCTCGGTCTGGATCGCTTCGTCGTGCTGTTCAAGGCCGGTGATGACAGTCGGCTCGAAGAAGAGGCCCGTCCGGTCGGCCTGCCTGCCACCCGTTTCGATCTTCGCGTGGGCCGGAAGGCGCTCGATGAATCCCTTGATGCGTTCGAGCTGGCCGGCATTGTTTACCGGGCCATAGAGAATGTCCGTGCTGTCCGGATCGCCGAACTTCACTTCCTTCGCAAAGGCCACGAGGCGAGAGACGAACTCGTCATGGATCGATTCGGCCACGATGATGCGGGCTGCTGCGGTGCAATCCTGCCCGGCATTGAAATAACCCGTCGTTCCGATGCTTTCCACGGCAACGTCGAGATCAGCATCCGCGAACACCACCACAGGAGCCTTGCCGCCGAGTTCGAGATGCGCCTTGGTGAGATTTGCCGCTGCGGATGCCGCCACCTGCAAACCCGCGCGAACCGAACCAGTGATCGAGACCAGCGCCGGGGTCTTGTGCGACACAACATGCGCGCCGGTATCGGCTTTGCCGAGCACAACGTTGAACGCGCCCGCCGGGAAGAACTCGCCGGCAATTTCGGCAAGCAGCAGGGTGCTTTCGGGAGTGGTATCGCTCGGCTTGAGCACGACGGTATCACCGGCCGCAAGCGCAGGCGCGATCTTCCAGACGGCCATCATCAACGGATAGTTCCAGGGCGTGACCTGCCCAACCACGCCAACCGGCTCACGGCGGATGGAGGATGTGAGGTCTTCCATATATTCAGCCGTCGCACGCCCTTCGAGAAACCGCGCGGCCCCCGCAAAGAAACGGATCTGATCCACCGAGGTCGCCACTTCTTCGGAAGCGATCAGGTATTTCGGTTGTCCGGTGTTGCGGCTTTGCGCCTCGACCAACCGTTCGGCATTCCTCTCGACCGCATCCGCCAGTCCGAGGAGCGCCTTCTGACGCGTCGAGGGCGTGGTGCGACCCCACACCTTGAAAGCGGCTGCCGCAGCACGGTAGGCCGCATCGACGTCTTCCGAACTGGAATTCGGAGATCGCGCAACAACCTCGCCCGTCACCGGGCTTATCAGGTCGAAATACTCGGAACTGGCCGAGTCTACATACCCTCCATTGATATAGTTCCGCAAAATTCTTGCGTTATTAGCCATAATGTATCCTCCCATTTTTTGGCCTTGCTTAAAACATATGATATCATAGGTTATATGTCAATCTCAGGCCAAGGTGGAGATCCGCTCGTTGCAGCCTTGACACCAATCGTTCTACGCCGTAGATTTTCTACAGCGTAGAAAAAACTCAATGCGGGTGCCTCTCCCTGTGCCGGTCAAACGTCCGGCGGCTACGCTGGACATCTGTCCCCCATCCAAGGGAAGCATTCGATCTGGAGACTATCATGTCGGCCCACAAGCCGGTCTTGCTCAACGACTCCGTGTTCATGGAGTCGCATCTGAAGAAAGGTTCGACCAACTGGAACTGGATTGACCCCGGACGTGGCGCCCTTGACAGCCCCGCCAACTATTATGAAGCCTCGCTCAATCCTTGGCCCGCCCTGCCCACGCTCGAAAACGATCTTGTCTGCGACGTACTGGTGATAGGCGGCGGTCTTCTCGGCTCCTCGACGGCGTTGCATCTGTCCGAGGCCGGCATCGAGACGGTGCTGGTCGAAAAGGGCAGCATCGGTTCAGCCGCTTCAGGCCGCAACGGCGGCCAGCTCACGCCCGGCCTCGCCCGCTGGGAGGCCGGGGACATCCTTGAACATTTCTCGCCCGACGAAGCGAAACGCCTGTGGCGCTTCTGCGCCCATGAGGCGATGGATCTCGTGGACGAGATCGCCGC
Source organism: Pseudochelatococcus contaminans (assembly GCF_014195635.1). Taxonomy (GTDB): domain Bacteria; phylum Pseudomonadota; class Alphaproteobacteria; order Rhizobiales; family Beijerinckiaceae; genus Pseudochelatococcus; species Pseudochelatococcus contaminans. The sequence goes on from NZ_JACICC010000008.1 coordinate 15,496, forward strand.
GCGCTACGATGTTGGCCTCGACCGGCAGTACGGCCACATCACCGCTGCGATCCATCCCGGCCATATGGCGTCGCTGATCGAAGGCGCTGACGCCCGCTATCATCTCGGCGACAACGCCGTTGAAGTCGTCGGCCGCCATCAGGTCCGCGAGCACATCGCGTCGGAGCTTTATCATGGCGCGCTGATCGACCGGATCGGTGGACAGGCGCATCCGCTCGCTCTGGTGCGCACGCTCGCTCATGGCTTCCTGCTCAATGGCGGGCGCATCTTCGAGGGCACCGAGATCGCCAGGATCGAACAGACCCCGGCCGGTGTGGTGGCCTGCACCGCCAGCGGCACGATCACGGCCCGAAAAGGCGTGGTGCTGGCCGTTCACGACCTTACTCACATGTTCGATTCGCAGCTTCTGCCGAAGACGATCCCGTTCTTCACCTATGTCAGCGTGACCAAGCCGATCGACGGCGGGACGGAGCAACTGCTGCCCACGGGCATGCCGGTTTATGATACCCAGTTCCAGATCGACTACTACCGCCCCGTGCGCAAGGACCGCATCCTGTTTGGCGGCCAGGGCACGGGAACGAACTGGTCGGCCGAGCGCATCAACGACTATCTGCTCGGGCGCTTCCGCACCGTGTTCCCGCAATATGAAGGCGTGGCGCTGGATTATTCGTGGAGCGGCATCAGCGACTTCACGCTGAACGGAGCGACCGAGACGCGCCGGATCGAGGGCACGGCACCCGTCTACATGGTGCATGGCTGGAGCGGCCACGGGGTTGCGCAGACAGTGCGGATCGGCAAGGCCATTGCCGACGACCTGTCGGGGCACAGCGAGGATCTGGAGATGCTGCTGGCGATCCAGCACAAGCCAATCCCGCTCGGCCGCCAGCTTTCGCCGTTCGCCATTCCCGCGGCCAAGGCCGCCTTCGGCGTCGGCACGGCGATCAATCCGGGCAAGCTCGTGTCCTTCTGACAGGGAGGCCGGTGGAAAGAGAAAAATGAGCATGCGCACCCGCATCTTTGAACTGACCGACGAGCGCGGCGTATTGAGAACGTCGATCGCCGTCACGCTGGTCATTTCCAGCCTCGGCATCGGCTTCGGCCTTTTCTCCGGCTCCTTCTCCATCGTCTTCGACGGCGTTTACTCGCTGATCGACGCCAGCATGAGCCTTCTGTCGCTGGTCGCCGTCAACCTCATCATGTCCTACGCCACCACGAAGGGGCTGTCCCGCAAGCTCAGGGAGCGTTTCTCCATGGGCTTCTGGCATCTGGAACCCATGGTTCTGGGGCTCAACGGTACATTGCTGATCAGCGCGGCAGTCTATGCCTTCGTCACGGCGATCGGCAGCCTGCTGGAAGGCGGCCGCGACCTCGAATTCGGCTGGGCGATCGTCTATGCCGTCATCACCGTCATCGCCTGCGCCTCGATCGCCATCGTCGAAGCCCGCGCCAACCACAGGATCAACTCGGAATTCGTCCGGCTCGACATCAAGGGCTGGATCATGTCGACCGGCATCACCGGCGCGCTGCTGATCGCCTTCCTCATCGGTTTTGCCGTTCAGGGAACGCAATGGCAATGGATTTCCCCCTATATCGACCCGGCGGTGCTGGCGATCGTCTGCCTGCTTATCATCCCGCTTCCGGTCTCGACCGTCCGGCAAGCACTTGCCGACATCTTCCTCGTTACTCCGGTGGACCTCAAAGAGCATGTCGACACCGTCGCGCAAGCCTTTGTCGAGAAGCACGGCTTCATCTCCTATCGCGCCTACGTGGCGCGCGTCGGCCGGTCCCGCGAGATCGAGCTTTACTTCATCGCCCCGGCCGACGGCCCGGCGCGCACCATCGCCGAATGGGATGCGCTGCGCGACGAGATTGGCGATCTTGTGGGTGACAAAAGCCCGGACCGCTGGCTTACCGTCGTGTTTACCGGCGATCCAGAATGGGCCGAATGACATCTATCTCATAAAGAAAGTGCGCCATAGTGCCCAATACCGTCCGCTTGCCTGCCGGCCCGCGCGGCCTCTCCAAGGACGTCATTACCGGGGCAGCAGTCATCCTGCTGGAAGAGACGGGGGATGCCGGCTTCAGCCTGCGCAAGCTTGGCGAGCGCATCGGCTGCGATCCGATGGCGATTCTCTATCATTTCAAAAACAAGGATGGGCTCTATCGCGCCATGGCCGACGCGATCACCGCCAGGCTCTCGCCGGTCGACGAAGATCGGCGCTGGGAGGACCGGCTGCGGCTTCATGCCCGGGACTACCGGGCGCTGGCGCTCGGCCACCCAAATACCTTCGCGCTCACGCAAAAATTCCTGAACACCGGGGTATCGGACTTTGCGCATATCGAGATGGTCCATCGCGCCCTCAAGGACGCGGGCATCCCTGACGCGGCTGTGCCGGCAGTATGCCTTGCATGGTACGCCAGCGTCATCGGCCTGTGCATGGCCGAGATCGGGGGATTGATACGACCGGCGCGGGAAACCGAGATCGCCGAAATCGAGCGGCTGCCTGCCGATAGCTTCCCGATCATGAGAAAACTGGCTCCGTCCTACCGCGAACTCGACGCGGAAGCCGTGTTCGAGACCGCCAACGACATTTTGCTCCACGGTATTCGTATCCAGTCGGAATAGTCCAATATCGCCAATGAACTCTCCTTGCCGTGGTGGACAGGCTGTGCCTCAGCATCCGGCGAGGGGCTGAATGAGAAGCATGGCTGCGATGCATCATGCATGGATTGTTCTTTTGAAGGTTTCCGGTAACGCTGCCCGCCCTATCACAGCACCCCTGACGTGTGCAGGAAATTTGCGCAAGGAAACCCCGCCATGCCGCTATCACTGCTCGCCCTCGCCGCCGCTTCGTTTTGCATAGGCACGACAGAATTCGTCATCATGGGGCTGCTGCCTGAAGTCGCGGCAGATCTTGGCGTCAGCATTCCCTCCGCCGGGCATCTCGTGTCGGGATATGCGCTGGGCGTCGTTGTGGGTGCGCCCATCGTTGCCATCGCCACAAACGGCCTGCCGCGCAAGGCCACGCTGATCGGGCTGACATGCGTGTTCATCGTCGGCAACGTGTTGTGCGCACTTTCCCCCACTTATTGGCTGCTGATGGGGGCGCGCGTCGTCACCGCCTTCTGCCACGGGGCCTATTTCGGCATCGGCGCCGTCGTCGCCGCCAGCCTCGTGGAACGGAACAAGCGTGCGCAGGCCGTGGCGCTGATGTTCGGCGGCCTCACTCTGGCCAACGTGCTCGGCGTGCCGGCTGGCACCGCACTGGGACAACAGTTCGGCTGGCGCTCCACCTTCTGGGCGGTGTCGCTGATCGGCGTCGCCGCCGTGCTGGCGCTCATCCTGCTGGTGCCGCGCAACATCCCCAACCCCAAGGCAAGCATCGTCAGCGAGTTCAAGGTTCTGGGCAAGCCGCAGGTTCTTCTGGCCATGGGCATGAGTGTCCTCGCTTCGGCGGCGCTGTTCTGCGTGTTCACCTATATCGCGCCGATGCTGCGCGAGGTGTCGGGGCTGGAGCCGCACCACGTTACCTGGGTGCTGCTGCTGTTCGGCGTGGGCCTGACCATCGGCAATTTCGTTGGCGGCCGGCTGGCGGACTGGCGATTGCTGGCTTCGGTGATCGGCATATTCGTCGGCATCATCGTGCTGCTGGTGGCGCTGCACTTCGCGGCCCCGATATGGCAGGCCACTGTGGCGGTGATTTTTCTGTGGGGTATCGTCGCCTTTGCCATCTGCCCGCCGCTTCAGGTGCGGGTGGTGGACACCGCCAACGACGCCCCCAATCTGGCGTCTAGCCTCAATCAGGCCGCGTTCAACCTCGGCAACGCCGGGGGCGCATGGATCGGCGGCGCGGCCCTGACTTTCGGCATGGGCTATCAGGATCTGCCGTTTGTGGCGGCAGCGCTGGCCGCTGTGGGGCTGGCGCTCTGCATCTGGTCGCAAGCTCTCGAACGCCGCCCGGTCACACTTCCCGCCTGATCGCCTCTGCCAACAGCGATTGGATGCTCGCGTCATCCAGCGGCATGTCGGCCTCAATCCACAGGCGGCGCGCATACGCGAGCACCCGCCCCATGCGTGGGCCGGTTTCCACGCCCGCCCGCGCCACCTGCCGCCCGGTGAGCGGGAAGACCGGCACCGACTCGTGCCCGTCGCCGTAAGCATCGAGTTGCGACCGCGCCTCCTCGGTAACGCCCGGGACGGGCTCTCCTGAAACGACCGCCAGCGCATCCGCAACAGGCTGCAAACCGTGCAGCACGACCAGACGCCGCACTGCCCGTGCATCGACGGGCCGCTGCCAGCCATGCAGATGCTCGATCAACGTGCCTGCGGCATGCAGCCGGGCGTGCTCACCGTTCGACAGTCGCAGGCGCTCGCGCAGGCGGTCGGCATCTTCGGGAAGCACCACCGCCAGCCCCGCCAGACGCGTCATCGCATCATCACTCCGCACGGCGGCGCGCGTGAAGCGCCCGATGTCGGCGACACCCGCCGTCAGCATCGACACGATCCCCGTATCCGCCAACAGGCCGACAACCTCCACCGCTCGACGCGCCACAAGCAGGCGCAGCAGCTCGGAACGAATACGCTCCCGCGACAACCGCGACAGGCCATGCCGCTCACGGATGCAGGCGGACAGGCCCGCTGCATCGAGCGGCCCCTCGCCATACCCGGCGGAAAAGCGGAAGAACCGCATGATCCGCAGATAGTCCTCGCGGATGCGCTGGCCTGCATCGCCGATGAAACGCACGCGCCGCGCCGTAATATCGGCCAGGCCGCCGGTGAAGTCGTGCACCACCCCTGCCTTGTCGAGATAAAGCGCGTTGATGGTGAAATCGCGCCGGCGCGCGTCCTCGGCAAAGTCATTACCGAAGGCCACCTGCGCATGCCGTCCATCGGTGGCGACGTCACGGCGCAGGGTCGTGATCTCGAATGGTCTGCCATTGCAGACAACGGTGACGGTGCCGTGGTCGATGCCGGTCGGCACGGCCTTCAGCCCGGCAGCGACAGCACGCTCCGCAACCTCGGCGGGCAACGCGGTGGTGGCGCAGTCTATGTCGTTCACGGGGCAGCCCATCAGGGCGTTGCGCACCGCGCCGCCCACGACGCGGGTTTCCGAACCGCCCGCGTCGATGGCCGTCAGCACCCGCATCAAGGCGGGATCGGCCAGAAGCCCGGCTACCTGTGCATGTGTCATTGGAAACGGCGTCATTGGAAACGGCCGGGAACGAGCTTGCCGTCCTCGATATGGGTCGGCACATAAGCGCCGGTGTGGCGCTCCGCCGTCAGCCCGGTGATCAGCAGGCCCAGAATGGCAACGAGCAGCCCCGCCAGCACCAGCCAGGACACATGCCCATCCCACGCCTCTTTCGTGAGCGGGTTGCGCCGCCGCGCATAAAGATAGATGCCGAACAGCACGAACGGACTTAGAAACAGAACGAGCGCCTCGAATACGGCTCTGGTCATAACGGCCTCCTCCCGGCGCTTCGATGTCTCATTCCGCATACACTCTTTCATAAAGGTTTCGAATAATGCCGGCCGTCGCACCCCAGATGTAACGCTTGCCATAGGGCATCGCATAATAGTGCCGCAACGTTCCCTGCCATTCACGGGCGTGGCGCTCGTGGTGATTGGCATCCATGAGAAAATCGAGTGGCACCTCGAAAACCTCATCCACCTCATCGGGATTGGGCACGGGCGAAAACGCCGGATCGACCAGCCCGACCACCGGCTGAATGCTGTAGCCCGTGGCGGAGAGGTAGCCGTCCAGATATCCCAGCGGCTGCACGAGCCCAGCAGGCAAGCCGATTTCCTCCTGCGCCTCGCGCAGCGCCGCTGCGACCGGGGACGCATCCTCCGGATCAATCTTGCCGCCGGGAAAGGCAATTTGCGCCGCATGCTGGCGTAACGTCGCGGCGCGCTGCGTCAGCACCATCGAAAAGCGCTCGCCGCCGCTCTGTGCGGGGCGCATCACCAGCGGCACAAGCACGGCGGCAGGACGCGCCGGCGCAATATCCGGCAAGGCGTTGCCCAGCGCGTGATCGCCGGTGACATAATCCTGCATCGTCCTCACGACCGGCGGTTCGTGAAACAGCCGCGCGGCCAGGCGCGCCGCAAGGGCGTTTCCGTTGCCGAACCGCGTCACGCATCGTCCTCGCGATAGAAGTCGGCACTTTCAGCCACGGGGAAGAAACTGTCCCCGGAAGCGATTCCGATAACAGTGCGGCCATCGATGTCGCGTTCCTGCGCCAGGGCGAGCAGATCCGGCACCAGCGCCCGCGTCAGACGCGCCCACAATTCACCCCGCACCTTGACGTAAGGCCGGAAGCCGCCAGCCGCATCGACCTCGAAACGCAGCGGCGCATCCGCCCCGGCGGCCACGACGTCATCGACATTGGTGCGAAAGAAGAGTCGCCCGGAAGCGGGATCGTGTGTCATTTCCACGGCGAGGAAGGGAACGTCGTCCACCTTTATCCCCACCTTTTCGACAGGCGTCACCAATACATAGCGATCACCCTCGCGCCGCAGAATGGACGCGAACAGCTTCACCAGCGCCGGCCGTCCGATGGTCGTGCCCTCATGAAGCCACGTCCCGTCATCGGCGATGCGCATGTCGATATCGCCGCAATCAGGCGGATTCCACGTCTCCAGCCCGGCCCGCGCCCCTGCGCCGGAGGCAGACGCCATCAGGCTCGCGAGCGATCCCGGTGCGCCGTGATCCCCCGCCTGCCCGGCGGGTCCGCGGTCCTCTGCCTGCCTGGCGGGTGAAGATACCGTGTCGCGCGATGCCGTTCCCATGTTTCCCTCCCGGCCAGACTCATGTCACGATGCATGCCTATAACATAGTCGTTGATGTGCTTTGTCCCAACCAATGCCGTTGTGTGGCTTGACGGACGGCCTGTCGGCGTCCCAAAACTGGGAACCATATTTTCTGCCTGAATCCTGCCGGCGGCGATCATGCCGCCGCAGCCCGTTCATTATAACAGGAACCGGATTGATGACAGCCCAAGCGCCCGGCCAGACGCCAGACGACGTCACCATCGCCGCCACCGCTCTCGTAGCCCAGGCCGAAGCCGCGCTGACGGCCATCGGCAAAGCACGCGAGGCCATCGGTTCCGTCATCTTCGGGCAGGAGCGCGTCGTCGAACTCGCTCTTGTCACGGTGCTTTCCGGCGGCCACGGCCTGCTGGTCGGCGTGCCCGGCCTTGCCAAGACGCGCCTCGTGGAAGCCATGGGCGCGGTGCTGGGCCTTGCCAGCCAACGCATCCAGTTCACGCCCGATCTGATGCCGTCCGACATCCTCGGCACCGAAATCCTCGACGAAAGTACCGGCGGGCAGCGCAGCTTCCGCTTCGTGCACGGCCCCATCTTCACCCAGCTTTTGATGGCGGACGAGATCAACCGCGCCAGTCCGCGCACGCAGTCGGCGCTGTTGCAGGCGATGCAGGAGCATCATGTCACCATCGCCGGCACGCGCTATGACCTGCCGCAACCTTTTCACGTTCTCGCGACCCAGAACCCCATCGAGCAGGAGGGCACCTATCCCCTGCCGGAGGCGCAGCTCGACCGGTTCCTGCTCCAGATCGACATCACCTACCCCGATCGCGATGCCGAACGCCGCATCCTGCTGGAAACCACCGGCGCGGAAAAGCAGCCCCACCTGACGGCCATCAACGCCGATACGCTTGCCGCGATCCAGCGGCTCGTGCGGCGCCTGCCAGTGGGTGACAGCGTCGTGGAAGCGATTCTCGATCTCGTGCGCTCCGCCCGCCCCGGCGAAAACCGCAGCGCGGACGATCCGGCCAGCAAGCTGTCGTGGGGGCCAGGCCCGCGCGCCAGCCAGGCGCTGACGCTGGCGGCCCGCGCCCGGGCGCTTATTCAAGGGCGTCTGGCGCCGTCCGTCGATGATGTGCGCGCATTGGCAGAGCCAGTGCTGAAACACCGCATCGCGCTGACCTTCGCCGCACGCGCTGAAGGTGACACGGTGGAAGGCATCATCGCAAAGCTCGTCGAGAGAATCTGACAAGCGGCACACAATCACCACAGTTTATTCATTCCGTACCCTGTCCGGATGATGCATAGCCGAAAGCCTGCCGATGGTTCACGTGGCGACCCAGCCTGATCGAAGCCGCTTCCCGGGTCTCGCGGAAGCGGAGGCCGCGCACGATCTCGCCGCCCGCCTGCCGCGCCTCGTGCTCGAGTCGCGCCGGGTATCGGCCAGCCTTGCCCACGGCATCCACGGACGCGGACGCGCGGGACCGGGCGAGAACTTCTGGCAGTTCCGCCCGTTCTACTCCGGCGAGTCCGCCGGCAATGTCGACTGGCGGCGTTCTGCCCGCGATGGCCGGCTCTACGTGCGCGAGCGCGAGTGGGAAGCCGCCCAGACCATGCAATTATGGATCGACCGCTCCCTGTCCATGGCCTTCGCATCCTCGCTCGCCCTGGCACCAAAGGTGGAACGCGCCATCGTGCTCGGCCTTGCGCTGGCGGAAACGCTGGTGCTGGCCGGCGAGCGTGTCGGTTACGCCGGGGCGCTCAGCCCCCGCGCTAACCGACAGATCGGCGAACAGATCGCGCAGGTGCTGGCGGCAGATGCCACTGGGGCGGCAAACGATCTGCCCCCCGCCATTCCGCTCAAGCGCCGCGATGAAACCCTGCTGATCGGCGATTTCCTGTCGCCGCTGGCGGATATCGAGCGTGTCGTGTCCACCATCACCTCGAACGGCGCGGGCGGCCACGCGATCATGATTGTCGATCCCGTCGAGGAAACCTTTCCCTTCGCCGGGCAGACCGAACTGATCGACCCGCAGACCGGCGAGCGCCTGCGCCTCGGCGAGGCCGCCGCCTGGCGCGACAGTTATCGGCAGCGCATCGCAAGCCACCGCGCAGGATTGCAGGATATCATGACCCGACGCGGCCTGACGCTGACAACCCATCACACCGACCGCCCCGCCAGCGAAGCCGCATTGCGTGTGCTATCGCTCATCGCCAGCCGCCGTGACGGAAAAGCCTGACTATGGGAGGACTGACGCTGTTCGGCACGCCGCTCGCCTTCACCGCTCCGTTCGTTCTGCTTGCGCTGGCGGCGTTGCCGGCGCTGTGGGTGCTGCTGCGCGTGACGCCACCCTCGCCCCGGCAGGTGGCTTTTCCGCCGCTAGGGCTGGCGCTCGATCTGGCTCCGAAGCGCCAGACACCCGCACGCACGCCGTGGTGGCTGCTGCTGCTGCGTCTTCTCATCGCCGCGCTCGTCATCGTTGCCTGCGCATGGCCGGCATGGAATCCGCTGCCTGCGTCGCCGGGCAGCGGGCCGGTTCTGCTGCTGATCGACAACGGATTTGCCTCGGCAGGCGATTGGGAGGAACGTCAGGCCAGTGCTCGCGAAACGCTTGAGGCAGCGGTCCGCGATGGTCGTCCGGCAGCCGTCGTGGGGCTTGCGCAACCGGCCGGCGACATATCGCCGGGTGGAGCAACCGAAGCCATCGAGCGGCTGCGCACGCTGCGGCCCGTATCATACCTGCCCGAGCGCGCGGCGCATCTGCCAACCATCGAGCGATTTCTGGAGCAAAACCCGGATTCCACCATCATATGGATTACGGATCGCACCGCACTCGAAAACGTGAATACCCGCGCCAACGACGATTTCGCCACCCGGCTGCGCACGCTGGCCGGCGAGCGGGACGTTGAGGTTCGCGGCACGGCTTTCCCCGCAGGGGTGACCCTCGCAGACACCGCCAACGCACGCGATGGCCTGACCGTTCGCGTCCGCCGCGCCGATCCACGCGCGACATCGGAGGGGCGTCTGCGCGCGACCGATCTCAAGGGCCTGACGCTTGGTGAAACGGGCTTCGCTTTCCCGCCCGGCGCGCTGGAAACGGAAGCGCGTTTCGATTTGCCGGTGGAGATCCGCAACGCCGTCGCGCGTATCGATGTCGCCGGCGAATCGTCGGCGGGGGCGGTTGCGCTGATCGATGGCCGTCAGCGTCGCCATCGCGTTGGTCTGGTGTCCGGCGCAGGCGCGGATACCGCTAGCCAGCCACTGCTTTCGCCGACCTTCTATCTGACGCGTGCGCTCGAGCCTTACGCCGAACTTCGCGAGCCTCGCGGCACGGTATCGGAGGCGGTTGACAGGCTTATCGACGAGCAGGCCACCGTCATCGTTCTGACGGACGTCGGCGTGATCGACCCTCGCACAGCGGGGCGGCTTGAGGAATTCGTCAGGCGCGGCGGCATCTTGCTGCGGTTCTCCGGCCCGCGCATGGCCAACAGCGATGAGGCGTTCGTGCCGGTTCGCCTGCGTCAGGGCGAGCGCACCATTGGCGGCGCGCTGTCCTGGGATACGCCGCGCACCTTCGCGCCCTTCCCCGAAACCAGCCCCCTGCACGGCCTGCCCGTTTCGGACGAGATCACCGTCAGCCGGCAAATTCTGGCGGAGCCGGATGCCAACCTGCCCCGTCGCACGTGGGCAACCCTGACGGACGGCACCCCCGTCATCACGGCCAACCGGCTGGGCGAAGGCTTTATTGTGCTCGTGCATGTCACGGCGGATGCAACGTGGTCCAACCTGCCGCTTTCGGGCACGTTCGTCGAGATCCTGCGCCGCATCATCGCCTTGTCGGAAACCGCCGGCCCGACGGACAACGGCGATGCGGTGGTAACCACGGAAACCGTGTCGCCACAGCGCGTGCTGGACGGTTTTGGTTCCTTCCAGAGCCCGCCGCCGACGGCCCGCCCGGTGGCGCGCGGCGCGACGGAGAGAGCCTCCATGGAGCATCCGGCCGGGTTTTACGGTGCAAACGAAGCGCCAGTGGCCATCAATGCCCTCGCACCGGGCGACCGCCCGGTAGCGCTCGACATATCCGCGCTGGAGACGACAGTGCAACCGCTGGCATCCATGCAAAACATCGATCTGCGCCAGCCGCTGCTGCTCGCCGCGCTGGTGCTTTTCATGCTGGACACGATCATCAGCGCGATTTCAGGACGCGGACGGCGGCGGGTGCGCCCCCGCGCTGCGGGAGTCGCCGCCTCATTGCTGCTCGTGGGCGTTGTCATTCACGGCGGCTTCCCGCTCGCCGCCCCGGCGCACGCGGCGCCAGCGGACAAGCGACAGCTTCCGACCATATCCGATGTCGACCGGCAGGCAGCGCTGCAAACCCGCCTTGCCTACGTCATCACCGGCAATGACGAAGTCGACGAGATCAGCCGCGCGGGATTGGCTGGCCTCAGTCAGGAATTGTCCTATCGCACGTCATTCGAGCCCGGCGATCCTGTCGGCGTCGATCCGGCGACGGATGAACTCGCCTTTTACCCACTGATTTATTGGCCGGTCGTTGCCGAAAGGCCGATGCCGTCCGGCACGGCGCTGCGGAAAATCGACGCATTCATGAAGTCTGGCGGCACGATGATCTTCGACACGCGTGACGCATGGCTCCAGAACGCCTCGTCGGACGCGTCGCCCACTGCCGAAACCCTGCGCCTGCGCCAGATTCTCGCCGGGCTCGACATTCCGGGGCTTGAGCCCGTGCCGGCTGACCACGTCCTGACCAAGACATTTTTTCTGATGGATCATTTCCCCGGCCGTTATGCCACGGGAGAAACATGGGTGGAAGCCCTGCCGCCCGTGCCCGAGGGCGAACCGCGCCCTGCGCGGGGCGGCGACAACGTATCGCCCATTATCATCACCAGCAACGATCTGGCGGCGGCCTGGGCTTCCGACGATTTCGGCAACCCGCTGCTGCCGACTGTCGGCTCCGACCCGGATCAGCACGAAATGGCCGCGCGCGGCGGTATGAATATGGTGATGTATGTGTTGACCGGCAGCTATAAGGCGGATCAGGTGCACGTTCCCGCGCTGCTCGACCGGCTTGGGCAATAGGCTCAGGTCATAGGATAGATGATGTTCACGGATTTGCCGTCGCTCTCGTTCTCGCCCCTCGTGCCGCCAACGGTTCTTGCCGGTCTGGGCGCGGCGGCTGTCGTGCTGATGCTTGCAGCGATCTGGCGGCGCGGATGGTTTGCTGGCCTGCTGCGCGGCGTGGCGATGGCGCTGATGATCGGTGCGCTCGCCAATCCGGCGCTGGTTTCGCTGGAGCGCGAACCGCTCGATGACATCGTCGCCGTCATCGTCGACCGCAGCGCATCACAAAAACTTGGCCCGCGCGAGGAGCAGACGGACAATGTGAAGGCTGAAGTCGAGCGCCAGCTCGAAGCGTTGCCCGGCCTTGAAACGCGCGTCATCGACGTCTCGGAAGGTGACGGCGGCGATGGTACACGCCTGTTCGGCGCGCTGGGACGTGCCTTGGCAGATGTTCCGGCAGAGCGCGTCGCCGGCGTCATCGTCATCACAGATGGCGTCGTGCATGACGTGCCTCCTTCCGCCGCTGCGCTGGGTCTGACGGCTCCGCTGCATGCGCTCATCACGGGCGAACGTCAGGAGCGCGATCGGCGCGTGGCGCTGGTCGATGCGCCCCGCTTCGGCATCGTGGGGCGAAACTTGACCATGCGCGTGCTCGTGGATGAACGGGATGGTCCCGGCACGGCCCGGCTCACCGTCCGCCGCGACGGCAAGGAGCTTGGCTCCATCAATGCGCCGACAGGCCAGCCCGTGCCGCTGACGATTCCCGTCGAGCATCCCGGCCCCAACGTGCTGGAGCTGGAAGTCGAGCCGCTGGCGGGCGAACTCACGGAAGCCAACAACCGCGCCGTTCTGACAGTTGAAGGCGTGCGCGACAAGCTGCGCGTGCTGCTGGTGTCCGGTGAGCCGCATCCGGGCGAGCGCACATGGCGCAACCTGCTCACCTCGGACGCCAACGTCGACCTGGTTCATTTCACCATTCTGCGGCCACCGGAAAAGCAGGACGGGACGCCGATCAACGAACTGTCGCTGATCGCCTTCCCCACGCGCGCACTGTTCCAGGAGCGTATTCAGGATTTCGACCTGATCATTTTCGACCGTTACGCCAACCTGACAGTGCTGCCGCCGGTGTATTACGACAACATCGCCCGCTATGTCCGCGAGGGCGGCGCGCTGTTGCTGTCAGCCGGACCGGAATTCGCAGGCGCGTCCAGCGTGGCGCGAACCTCGCTTGGCGAGGTGCTGCCGGCAACGCCGGACGGGCGCGTCCATGAAACGCCCTTCCGCCCGGAAATTTCCGCACGCGGCAACCGCCATCCGGTGACGCGCGATCTGCCCGGCAGCAATTCCAACCCCGACGACGCCCCTGATTGGGGAACGTGGCTGCGCCAGATCGGCGCGGATGTCAGCGGCGGCGAAACATTGATGGACGGCGCAGACGGCCTGCCGCTGCTCGTTCTTTCCCGTTTCGAGGAAGGACGCATCGCGCTGCTGCTATCAGACCACACCTGGCTGTGGGCGCGCGGTTTCGACGGCGGCGGCCCGCATGTCGATCTGCTGCGCCGTCTGTCGCATTGGCTGATGCTCGAACCCGCGCTGGAAGAAGAGGCGCTACGCGCCTTCTCCCGCGACGGTTCCATCTCCATCGAGCGTCAAACGATGGCCGACTCGGCCGCGCCCGTGACGCTGACCGCGCCGGATGGCAGCGTGCAGACCGTGACGCTGGAACAGGTGAAGCCAGGGCTGTTTTCGGCCATCGTCGTCAACGATCAGCAGGGTCTCTACCGGCTGACGGATGGCACGCTCTCGGCCTTCGTCAACGCCGGCCCCGACAACCCGCGTGAACTTGCCGATGTCTTCAGCGACACGCAACGCCTCGCCGGTCTGGCAACGGACAGCGGCGGCTCCGTGGTACGCATCGATTCCGGCAACACGACGCCGACCGTGCCGCGCATCGATCTGGTGCGCGCCGGTTCCAGCTTCGCGGGCAACGGCTGGATCGGCCTGCGTCCCGGCGACACCGCGGTAATTCGCGGCGTGCGCGAATTACCACTGGGCGTCGGCCTGATCGGACTTGCCCTTGTGATCTGGGCCGTCATCGGCGCGTGGCTCGTGGAAGGTCGCAGACGCCGCAGATAAGCGTAGCGCTATCCGCTATTTCTCAAGCGGATAGCGCCGCCTGCACGGGCATGACCGCGCCGGAAATGCCGGCAAATGCCCCCTCATTCAGTTCCAGATAGAGAAAGCGCCGGGTGTCGACAGGCCCCGGCAACGTCAGCTGCCCACCGGGCACGACCCTGAAGCCAAATCGGCTGTAATAAGGCTCATCGCCCACCAGCAGCACCACGGCGTGCCCCGCGTCGCGGGCAGCATCCAGAGATGCGCGCATCAGCGCTCCGCCGATACCGCGTCCCATGAAAGCCGGCTCCACCGTGAGCGGCCCAAGCATCAGCGCTGGCTGCCCCCCGGCCCGCACAGCCGTCAGCCGCACCGAACCGACGATCAGCGTGCCCACCAGCGAGACGAAAGACAGATCATCCAGCGGCGCCACGCCCTCGCGCAGGCGATAGGCGGTGCGCGCGAAACGCCCGGGGCCGAATGCCCGTTCGTGCATACGTTCGATGGCATCCCGGTCAGAGGGATGTTCCCGGCGGATGGTCAGTGCAAGTGAGGTCATGGAAGAACGTTACCGGATAAAGGCCGTGCGACAGCTCGGACGATGGCCGTGGCGACGGTTGGGCATCAAACACGAAATTCAGCACAGGCCCGCCGTGTGCGACATCGGCAAGCCCGCGACCGCGCAGAAGGTGCGCGCGCACCCGCGTCGTCGTCGCTCTGTCATGCCGAATCCGACCATTGTCATTATCCTTCCGTCACGCCCCTTATCACCCCTGCGCAGGCGTGTCCATCGCCACCAAGATGCGCGGCTGCCACATAATTCCTGCGCGTGACGGTATTCTCGGCCCGGGCGCTTGACCATCGCATCGCACCACGACATCAAGGCGTTGTATCCGCGCCATCCTATCGAGGCTCCATGCGCATCGCCCATCTGTCTGACGCCCACATCGGCCCGCTGCCGCGCCCGCGCGTGCACGAGTTGCTTGGCAAGCGCATCACCGGCTTCACAAACTGGCGGCGGGGACGGTTCCGCACGCATGACATGGCCCTGCTGGCCCGCATTCTCGACGACATCGCCGCCCACGCGCCCGATCATGTCGCGATGACCGGAGACATCGTCAACATCGGCCTCGCCAGCGAATTCCCTCCCGCACGCCGTTTTCTGGAACGGCTGGGCACGCCAGAGCAGGTGTCCTTCGTGCCCGGCAACCACGATGCCTACGTCCGCCAGGCGCTGCTGCCGATGCGGCGGGAACTTGGCCCATGGATGTGCGGCGACGGGGACACGGCGCCAGCTTTCCCCTATGTGCGAAAGCGCGGCGGCGTCGCGCTGATCGGCCTGTCATCCGGCGTGCCGACATTGCCGTTTCTGGCCTCGGGCACTCTTGGAAGGGAGCAACTGTCCGCACTTGAAACCACGCTCGCGGCGCTGGGCCGGGAAGGTTTGTGCCGCGTGGTGCTGATCCACCATCCCCCCTACAAGGCGGGGGCCAAACCCAGCCGTGGCCTGACCGACGCTGCCGATTTCGAGCGCGTGATCGCCGACGCAGGTGCCGAGATCGTTCTGCACGGTCACAACCACCGCACCATGCTCGCAGAAATACCGACCCGCACGGGCCGGCCGGCCGTGATTCTCGGCGCACCCTCGGCATCGGCTATCAGCGGCACGCTCGATCATCGCGCGGGTTATCACCTGCTGACCATCGCCCCCGATGGCGAACGCTCGGCAATCACCCTCGTCACGCGCGGATACGACGCTGCAGCGGACGATATCGTGACACTGGACGAACGACCGCTCAGATAAGCGCCTGCGCCCATAAAAGCGCGTAGAACGCGGCCGCGCCAACGAGCACGCCAGCCAGAAAAGGCACGATCCAGCCGCTGGCATTTTGCCGCCGTGGCTGCTGTGAAACCGGACTCGGCGATGACGTCATCGAAGCCGATGGCGCGGCCTCTTCGCTGGCGCTATCTACCCCGACAGGCTTTTCCTCTGCAGGGGTGACAGGCGGTGCGATCACCGCCCGCAGACCGACAACGGGAATGTCCGGCTCGTTCGGGATATCGCCATTCCCGGATATCGCCATTCATTGCGTCCTCTGCGCCAGTCGCCGGCGGAAAAATTGCATCACCGGCCGTTCAAACAGGAGGTGGACGGCTATCGCCAGCACCACAGACGCGACCGTGGCAATGACGATGTAAGCCAACGGCGAGATGGCCGTTGAGGACAGCATAATCCGTGCCGTCCGCAGCGCAAACGGATGAAACAGATAAAGCGCATAGGATGCATCGCCGAGCAGCACGAGCGAGCGAGACAGCCAGCCCGGAAGGCGCGGCTCCGGCCCCAGCACGGCTGCCATCACCAGCATGGCCGCCGGCACACCGAGCGCCAGCGCGCGCTCGACGCCGTCCTGCGTCAGATCGTCGTGGAGCATGCGGATCGCCACAGCCGCCAGCACTGTACGCAGCACGATGCCGGGGCGGGCGCCGGTTTCGCGCAGCAGCGCGATGCCCATGCCGATCACAAATTCCAGCACGATGGGACTGGCCCAAAACGACAGCGGCATCGGCAGCGGCACCAGCAGGCCGAGCAGCGTCAGCGCCCCGAAAAACCCCGCCACCGCCAGCACAGTCTGCCGACGCGGCCACGCGGCAGCCATCGCTGCGGCGAAGACGAGGTAGAACGCCATTTCATAGTTCAGCGTCCAGCCCAGAGTGAACACCGGCTGCGCCGCCCCGACATCGTTGACGTAGGGAAAAAACAGGAATGAAGCGGCGATCTGCCATACCGATGGCGGCGAACTGTTCAGCGCTCCCGGCAGGACAAGCGCCGCCAGCAGGAACAACGCGGTAGCCAGCCAATAAAGCGGGACGATGCGGATCATCCGTCGTGCAAAGAACGCCCGCGCCGCGCCGCTTTCACCGAACTGTCCGCGCGTGGCATGCACGATGATAAAACCGGAGATGACGAAGAAAATATCGACGCCCACTTCCCACGGCACGGGGCGCATGGCCTCGAACGCGCCAGGGGCGGCAAAGTGCGTGGCGTCGAATTGCGCATGCAAAAAAACGATAAACAGCGCCGCCGCCGCGCGAAGCGCCTGCACCAGCACGAGCATCGGCACGCTGCGCGGCTGTGAGGCTGACGGAGGCGAAGCGCGCCACGCCATCAGGCCGTCAACAGCCTGTCCTCGGCAAGCTCTTCCCCGCGCGCCTTGCGGAACTCGTCGAGGAGATCCTCAATAGTCAGGCCAGCGCGTTTCTCGCCGGTCACGTCGAGCAGGATGCGCCCTTCGTGCAGCATCACCGTGCGGCTGCCGGTGTCGAGCGCATGGCGCATCGAGTGCGTCACCATCAGCACCGTCAGGTTGAAGCGTGCCGCGAGATCGCGCGTCAGATCGAGAACGAATTCGGCATTGCGCGGATCGAGCGCCGCCGTATGCTCGTCGAGCAGCAGGATGCTCGATGGCGCAAGCGTCGCCATAACAAGCGACAGCGCCTGCCGTTGCCCGCCGGACAGCGACCCCATCGGCTGATCAAGCCGATCCTCAAGCTTGAGGTTCAATTCCTCGATGCGCGCGCGGATACTGGACAAGCGGGAGTGCCGCAGAGCGGGAAGGAACGACCGCCCCCGCCCGCGTGACGCCGCGAGCGCGAGGTTTTCCGCAATGGAGAGGTTGCCGCAGCTGCCGGCCAGCGGATCCTGAAACACCCGCGCGACATAGCGCGCCCGCTTCTGCGCCGATACCCGCGTGACATCCGCATCCGACAGCAGCACCCGCCCGGACGATGGCAATACATCGCCAGCAATCGCGCCCAGCAAGGTCGATTTGCCGGCACCGTTGGAGCCGATCACGGATACGAATTCGCCTTCCTCAAGCCGCAGCGAGACACCGCGCAGGGCCTGCCGCTCTAGCGGCGTTCCCGCATTGAAGGTGACGACGATGTTATCAACTTCGATCATGCGGAAGCCCTCCCCCGCACGCGCTGCCTGATCTTGGGCAGGATGAGCGCCACCAGCACCAGAAGCGCCGTGGCCAGATTGAGATCGGAAGGCTCGAAGCCAAGAAAATCGAGCGACAACGCAGCCTGCACGGCAAGGCGGTACAGCACCGCGCCGATAATGCATCCCACCAGCGCCCACACCAGTCGGCGGCCGGGCACGAGCGTCTCCCCGATGATCACGGCGGCAAGGCCAACGACGATGGTGCCGACGCCAGAGGTCACGTCGGCGAAGCCGCTCGTCTGCGCGAACAGCGACCCCGCAAGGCCGACGAGGCCGTTCGACACCATGACCCCGAGGATAATCTGCGCGCCGGTACGCACACCCTGCGCGCGCGCCATCCGCGCATTGGCCCCGGTGGCCCGCATGGCAAGGCCGATCTCGGAGCGCAGGAACAGCGCCACGAGCGCCGTGGCGGCAATGACGACCGCCAGCAGAAACAGCGGCCTTGCATATTCATCCGGCATCGCGCCGCCCAGATAGGGCGTCAGCACGGTGTCCTCATTCAGCAAAGCAACGTTGGGGCGGCCCATGATCCGCAGATTGACGGAGAACAGCGCGATCATCGTCAGGATGGACGCGAGCAGGTTCAGCACACCAAAACGCACTGAAACGAAAGCCGTGACGAACCCTGCCGCCGCACCGGCCAGAACCCCGGCAGCGGTGGCAACCCACGGGTTGATGTCGGAGATGAGCAGAACAGCCGTGACTGCCGCTCCCAGCGGGAACGAGCCGTCCACCGTCAAGTCGGGAAAATCGAGCACGCGGAAGGACAGATAAACGCCAAGGCTGACAAGGGCGTAAATCAGACCAAGCTCGACTGCGCCCAGAAAGGCGATACTGCTCATGATGCTGCAAAAACCTGTCGTGATAAGCGGGGCGACGGGAATCGCCGAAAACGGATATGGGCGTGCGAGTGCACGCCCATATCCGACATGTCAACTAAAATCAGCCAACTGCAATCAGTCGACCACCTTCACCGCGCGCGAGAGCGCCGCTTCAGGCAGGGTCAGGCCGATTTTTTCCGCCACGCCCTTGTTGAGGTGCAGATCGCTGCCCTCGGCAAAACGCACCGGCAGCTCTGCCGGCTTCTCACCCTTCAGGACGCGCACGGCCAGATCCCCCGTCTGCTCGCCCACCTGCCGGTAGTTGAAGCCAACCGCAGCCAGCGCCCCGCGCGGCACGCTATCGGTATCGGCCGCATAGAGCGGGATTTTCGCCGCCGTCAGCGCGCCCGCAGCAGCCTCAAGAGCCGACACGATCGTATTGTCGGTCGGCACGAAAGCCGCATCCGCCTTGCCAACCAGCGAGCGCGCAGCACCTTGCACCTCGGCGGTCTTGGTTGCGGGCGCATCGACAACGGACAGCCCCACCTTGGCCGCCGCTTCCTTCAACTCCCTGACGGAGCTGACAGAGTTCGGCTCACCCGGATTGAACAGCACGCCGATTGTCTTGACGTCCGGCGTCAGTTCGCGGATCAGCGCGACCTGATCGTCAACGGGCGCGCGGTCCGACACGCCGGTCACGTTGCCGCCAGGGTTATCGATGGAAGCGACGAGCTGCGCGCCGACCGGATCCGTGACGGCGCTGAATACCACCGGGATCGTCCGTGTCGCCGCCGCTGCCGCCTGCGCGGATGGCGTGGAAATGGCAATGATCACATCCGGCTTCTCGCCCACGAATTTGCGTGCAATCTGCACGGCGGTCGCCGGTTGCCCCTGTGCGTTTTCAAACACGATGCGGATTTGCTCGCCATCCTTGAACCCGGCCCGCTCCAGCGCTTCCCGCGCGCCTTCGTAAACGGCGTTCAGAGCAGGGTGGTCAACGATGGACGTGACAGCCACAACAGGCGTCTGCGCCATGACAGCGCCCACGGGAGCGCAAATGCCAAGCAGCAGTGCGGCGGTAGCCCCCAGAGAAGTCTTCAACATAACTCGCCCTCGCAGTCGTACAAATCTCAACGTGTCGCGCATGCGCAGCGACGGTGATTTCAGGCTTCCCGCGCCGTGCGCGCAGGGGTTCGTCCCAGGCGCAGGCTTGGTGCGCGTGCGCCAATGATGCCGCCGGGACGCCATACCATGAGTGCAACCATCGCCGCACCGAAAGCCAGCATCCGGAATTGCGCCAGATCGCGCGAAAACTCCGGCAGGGCCACAACGGCGATAGCGGCGATCACCACCCCCACCTGGCTGCCAAGGCCGCCAAGCACAACGATCATCAGCACCAGCGCCGATTCCCAGAAGGTGAAGCTCTCGGGGCTGACCAGCCCCTGGCGCGCGGCGAAGAACGTCCCCGCAAAACCGCCGAACGTAGCGCCGATGGCGAACGCCGATAGCTTGACCATGGTGACGTTGATGCCCAGCGAACGGCAGGCGATCTCATCCTCGCGCAACGCCTCCCACGCACGGCCGATGGGCAACCGCCGCAGCCGCATCGACACGACTGCCGTAATCAGCACCAGCGCGAAGATGACGTAATACAGAAAGATCACGCGGTGGATGGGCGCAAACGGAATGCCAAACAGCTCATGAAACGCCGTCACGCCCTCCGGAGCACGATTGATGAAGGGGTAGCCGAAAAACGTCAGACGCGGAATGCCGCCGATGCCGTTCGGGCCGCCCGTCAGCGCATCGAAGTTGATCAGAACGACGCGGATGATTTCACCGAATCCCAGCGTGACGATGGCCAGATAATCGCCGCGCAGCCGCAACACCGGGAACCCGAGCAGGATGCCGAAGAACGCCGCCATGATCCCGGCCAGCGGCAGGCAGATCCAGAACGACAGGCCATAGGTGGTCGACAGCAACGCAAAAGCGTAGGCCCCCACCGCATAGAAGGCCACATAGCCCAGATCGAGCAGACCGGCGAGGCCGACAACGATATTCAGGCCCAAACCGAGCATCACGTAAATCATGACCGTCGTTGCCGTGTCGACGACATAGCGGTCGGCTATCGGCAGAAACGGCAACACCAGCGCCACGAGACCGATGGCCAGCCCGAGGCGGGCCGACGTGACCCGGGAGGCGGCCCGCTCACGCTGCGTGCGCACGCCGGATGCTCCGGCACTCGCGCCGCCGAAAGCGCCAGCCAGCCATGGACGCGCCATCGCAATCGCGAAGCGGCCGAAGAACGTGACCAACGCCGCAATCACCACCCAGTCGAAGCGGTATCTGATGGCAACGCCGCCGCCCGTCTGGTTTTCAAGCTGAAAGCCCACCAGCGGCAGCGCAAGGCCGACCATGATCACGCCAGCGATGGCCGCTTCGCGCAATGCGCCCCGAAACTGGCCACCGGATGCGTCTGACGCTGCGTATTGAACCATGAACGGCCCGTTCCCGTCTTCCATGCGTTGTTTAAGCCGATACGAAACCTCCGCAAACCACGAAGCGTCGCATCACCCAACCGGCTGATTGTGTTCTACTCCCTCCCGATCAGGCGATGCCGTCCGATCGGGAAGAACTTTTGTGCGGCTTGCGTTTTGATGCGAACGCAAGCCGCGATGCCAGACAGGATTTAGAGTTTCGTCGGCGCGTACGTGCCGTCGTTCCACTCGAAGATGACATAGTCAGGATCGACCAGATCGCCCTTGTCGTCGAACCGGAAGGTGCCGACGATGGTATCGAAGCTGCCGGCCTTCAACGCTTCTGCGACCTTTTCCGGATCCTGCCCCGCTTCGGCAATGGCCTTCGCCAGCGTCTGGACGGCAGCGTAGTAATAGAACGCGAAGTTATCCGGCTCGCCGCCCTTCCTCAACTCGGCATAGGCTTCCTGCGCGCTCGGCAGATCCTTGGCGGAGGCAGAGAACGTGAAGAGCGTGCCAGCACCGCCGTCACCGGCGACGGACCAGAACTCGTTCGCCGCAAGACCATCCGCGCCGATGAAGCGGGTGTTGAGCCCCGCCTGACGCGCCTGCCGGACGATAAGCCCAAGCTCGGTGTGATACCCGCCGAAATAGACGATATCGATGTTCTCGCTCTTCAGGCGGCTGACCAGCGCGGAGTAATCGCGTTCGCCGGCGTTCACCGTGCCAACATAGACCGGCTTGATGCCGGCTTCGGTCAGCACCTTGCCAGCCTCGCGCGCGAGGCCCTGGCCATACACCTGACGGTCGTCGATGATGGCGATGCGCTTGTCCTTGAACTTGTCGGCGACAAACTTCCCGCCGACGACACCCTGCTGATCGTCACGGCCGTTGGCACGGAAAATCAGCGGATAGCCGCGTTCGGTCAGTTCAGGGGCGGTTGCGGAAGCAGTGAGCGCCAGCACCCCTTCATCGTTGTAAACGTCGGATGCCGCGATGGAAGCACCCGAGCACAGATGCCCGAGCACGAACTTGATGCCGCGCGACACCACCTGGTTGGCGGCAGAAACGGCATTTTTGGGATCGCACTGGTCATCGACGATCTGGAGATTGATCTTTTCGCCGTTGATGCCGCCCTGCGCATTGATGGCAGCGACGGCCGTTTCGGCGCCCAGACGCGCCTGCGCACCGAGCGCGGCGATCTGGCCACCCGTTGCGGGAATGCCGAGGGCGATGTCGACGTCGGCACGGGCCGCGCTCGCCCCCGTCAGCATCGCCAACACGGCAACGCCGGCCAGAAACTTTCCTGAACGCCCCTTCATGGAGAAAAAGTTTTTGTTCAGCTTCATTGTCCCTCTCCCGATTCGCATGTGCACCAAAGACGATTTCCCGCAGCGATACCGGATGCCACCCGCGCGACACATCATCGCAGACTTCCGGTTGTAACGACCGCTTGTAACGACCGCTTGCACGCTTTGTGACGTGCGAGCGGGGCAGATCATTCGTCCCGCCGTCAAACCTTCTCCACAACGGCGCGGCCGAGCAGGCCGGTGGGCCTGAAAAGCAGCACGAGCACGAGGATGGCGAAGACTGCAACATCCTTGTATTCGGCGGAGGCATAGCCCGCCCAGAAAACCTCGATCAGCCCGATCAGCAGCCCGCCAAGCATCGCGCCCGGCAGCGAGCCGATACCGCCAAGAACGGCCGCCGTAAACGCCTTCAGCCCCGCGAGGAAGCCGATGAAGAAGTCTATCGAGCCGTAGTAGACCGTGTAAAGCAGCCCTGCGACAGCCGCGAGCACCGCGCCCGATACGAAGGTGAGCGAGATCACCTTGTCGACGTTGACGCCAAGCAGCTCGGCCATTTTCCGGTCCTGCTCACAGGCGCGCTGCGCGCGGCCAAAGCTGGTTTTGGCGACGAAAATGCTGAAAGCCGCCATCAGCACCAGCGTTACGGCGATGATGACCACCCGCACCACCGCCACCTCCACTGTCTGCCCGTCGATTTCGCCCAAGGTAATGCGTCCGGTGATCAGCGGCGGTAGAGACTTCTGCCCTGCCCCCTGCGCGAGCTGGACGAGGCTTTGCAGCAGAATCGACATACCGATGGCGGAAATGAGCGGTGCAAGCCGGGTCGCGCCGCGCAACGGGCGGTAGGCGATACGTTCAACGACATATCCCCACAACGCGGTGAACACCGCCGAGAGAACCAGCGTGACCAGAATCGCCACGGGCACCGCTGCAATCCCGATCTGCGCCAGCAGCAGAAGCACGATGAGGGAGATGAACGCGCCGATCATGAACACCTCGCCGTGAGCGAAGTTGATCATGCCGATGATGCCGTAGACCATGGTGTAGCCGATGGCTATCAGCCCATAGACCGCGCCAAGTGTCAGCCCGTTGAAGAACTGGTCGACAAAATACGCCAAGGCCGCTTCTCTCCCCGAACAGGTCACGCATCGCGATGATTGCGCAACCGCCTCGCCCCTCGTGGTTATCGTGCGGCAGACTACGCCTGCACGCAAGATTCGGCATCAAAACGTTTTCGGCACGGATATTTTGGCCACAGTGAGGCCGCTTGCCCCGAAAAACGCATTCAATCAGAAGGTTACGGCTGACGGGCGTTTCAGTGAAACATCTGAAGCTGCTATCACGTCGGCTATGCACCCAGCGAATGGATACGACGCCCTCGCGCACTCGGCAAGCTTCAGCAACGCGTCAGATGTTAAAAACGCATCGCCGAGCGCTCTTAATTGAGGCGCAGGGTGGGCGGCCTGCCCGTGGAAAAGGCAAACCTGCGCCGATCCTCCTGCTTCTCGCGGGAGTCCGACCGAGATGAAAATAACGCGAGCAGACGCCCTTTACGGGGATTTATGGCAATAAGGTGTCTTGCGCCCCCTTGCCATCGTCGTGCCAATCCTGCGATACCTGCACCGGCCGTATGCGCCGTCCTCACGGGTGCCATGGATGACTGTCAGCACCTCCCTGCCCCCTTACCAGACGCCAGAATGCCAATGAAAAAAAAGCTTGAATATGTGTGGCCGGTCATCGGCCTCGCCGCCGTCGTTTTTTCGTTCTGGCTGCTGTACAAGGAGCTAAAGGGCATTTCGGCGGATGATGTGTGGGTGAGCCTCACCAACATCAGCTCCGTGCAGTGGCTGTTGTGCGTGCTGGCCACTTTTGTCGCCTACGCCGCGCTGGCCTGGTATGACCGCATCGCCCTGTTGCATCTTGGCCGCAAGATATCGTGGACGGCGGTATCGCTGATTTCCTTCACGACCTATGCGCTGTCCCACAACATCGGCGCGTCCGTGCTGTCCGGAGCCATGGTGCGCTTTCGTGCCTATGGAACGCTGGGCCTCAGCATCGGCGAAATTGGCGTGCTCGTGGCCTTGTGCTCGTTCACGTTCGGGCTGGGCACCGTTCTGCTCGGCGGGCTGGTGCTCGTGGGAGAGCCGGAGGTCATGCTGCGCATGATCGATGCGCCGATATGGCTTATCAGGCTGACCGGCTTCGGCCTGCTTGGGCTTGTCGTGCTTTATGTGCTCGGCTCGTGGCGGGAGTTCAAGCCGCTGGTCATCGGCAAATTCGCCGTCTACTATCCGCGCCTGCCCGTCACCTTCCGCCAGATCTTCGCCGCTCCGCTCGAACTGATCGGCGCCGCCGGCATCATCTATTTTGCCCTGCCGGAAGCCGGCAACCCCGGCTACTTCGTCGTGCTGGGCGTGTTTCTCGCGTCATTCTCGCTGGCACTGGTGTCGCATGCACCGGGCGGGCTTGGCGTTCTGGAGTTCGTGTTTCTCAACGCGATGGCGAGCGACACGCTCTCGCAATCGGATGTGTTGGCGGCGCTGCTGGTGTTCCGCTTGCTGTATCTCATCATCCCGCTGGGGTTCGCCATTATCGTCGTGGTTCTCTTCGAACGCTCACGGCTTTCAGCAACGCTGGCGGCACAGGCGGCAGAGAAGAACACCAAGAGCGGCACCGGCACGGCGGAGTGACGCCATAGCAGCTGCCCTTTGAAACCGGAGCATCAAACCATTCCCGCGATCTAACGAGACGCGGGAATGGCTGAGACAATTATCAAGCGTACGAAGGCCGGGTGCGCGCGCGGCGCCAGATGCTGACGAGGATGGCAAGCGTCACAATGGCCTGCATC
This sequence comes from Pseudochelatococcus contaminans, assembly GCF_014195635.1. Taxonomy (GTDB): domain Bacteria; phylum Pseudomonadota; class Alphaproteobacteria; order Rhizobiales; family Beijerinckiaceae; genus Pseudochelatococcus; species Pseudochelatococcus contaminans. Next base: position 40,919 of record NZ_JACICC010000008.1, read on the forward strand.
AGGAACAGCGGACCGGCAATACGATCAAAGCCCGAAGCCGACAGTTCGGTGGATACGAACCCGGCCAGCGCCGAACCACAGGGGCAATTGCCCTCCAATGTCGCGAAGATCGTCACGCGCGAGGCCCACAGAACCTGCACCAGCATCAGGCCGCCGAGACCATAAAGCAGCCGCTGCGGCACGTGCAGCACATTGATCTGCGCCAGCGCGATCCAACCCACGATGAAGAACGGCGAGGACAGGAACGCCGCGATGCTCATCACCTCGGTCCAGCAGAGGCGGCATGAGGTGATGATGGGTCCAAGCAGCGCAATACCCGTGCCGCCCAGCAGCGCGATCCACGCGACATAAACGCCCTGCCGGCCCAGAACGGACGACAACGCTACCGCGCCGATCAGCGCCAGAATAACCACGAAAATGAAGAACAACATGCCCGCTCCCCCGGATCGCCCGCCTCGACGAACGGGCGGCGGGACCAGGCCGCGCTCTCCCGTTCAGACTCGATCCTGTTTGGCAGCTTGGCCGCGGAAGATCAATGCAGGATCTGGCCGAGGAAGATTTTCGTCCGCTCGTTCCGGGCGTTGGAGAAGAACTCGTCCGGCGTGTTCATTTCCACGATCTGGCCCTGATCCATAAAGATCACGCGATCCGCCACCTGCCGGGCGAAGCCCATCTCGTGGGTAACGACGAGCATCGTCATCCCCTCTTCCGCCAGCGTTACCATGGTGTCGAGCACTTCCTTGACCATTTCCGGATCGAGCGCGGATGTCGGCTCATCGAACAGCATGATCTTGGGGTTCATGCACAGCGAGCGCGCTATCGCCACACGCTGCTGCTGCCCGCCGGAGAGCTGGCCCGGATACTTGTTCGCCTGCTCCGGGATCTTCACCCGCTCCAGATAGCGCATGGCAATGGCCTCGGCTTCCTTCTTGGGCAACTTCCGAACCCAGATGGGCGCGAGCGTGCAGTTCTCCAGGATCGTCAGATGCGGGAACAGGTTGAAGTGCTGGAACACCATGCCGACTTCGCGGCGGATTTCCTCGATGCGCTTGCTGTTGTTGGTCAGCTCGACGTCATCGACGATGATACGGCCCTTCTGGTATTCCTCCAGCCGGTTGATGCAGCGGATCAGCGTCGACTTGCCGGACCCGGACGGGCCGCAGATGACGATACGCTCACCCCGGGCGACATCGAGGTTGATGTCGCGCAGCACCTGAAACTCCCCGTACCACTTGTTCACGTCCACCATGCGGATAGCCGGCGTATCCTTTGGTTCGCGGGCTGCTTCCGGTGCTAAGGTCGTCATGTCCTGTTCCCTGTCCGTGATGGCCGCAACAGCACATCCATCGTATTAATAATATAGAATAAGAAGCAATATCAACAGCGCGACACAACAATCCGCGATGCGGCCACAGCCATGCCGGGGCAGGTTCCCACCGCCGGGCTTGCGTCGTCAGGTTTGGCGCGGCAAAGTTGGTGTTTATTCATCATTGTTGGAACGGTAATGGACCATGCGCAAATTTTCCACTGACGAAATCGCTGATTTCCAGCCCGCAACGCGCCTTTCGGTCGCGGGGAGCCATCCCGAGGAGGCATTCGGCTTCGTCAACCCGCCGGTCTATCATGGCTCCACGGTGCTGTTCCCATCCGTGAAGGACATGGCGGAGCGCACCAATCGCTACGGCTACGGCAGGCGCGGCTCGCCCACCATGAGCGCCTTGCAGGAGGCCATCGGCGCCATTGAGGGTGGTGTGGGCGTGGTGCTGTGTCCCTCCGGCCTGTCGGCGGTGTCGACGGCGCTGCTGGCCGTGCTCAAGGCCGGCGATCATCTGCTCATGACCGATTCGGCCTATGACCCCATCCGGACGTTCTGCGACAATGTGCTGGCGCGCTTCGGCGTCGAGATCACATATTACGATCCCCTGATCGGCGGCGACATCGCCAGCCTGTTCAAACCCAACACGCGCGCGGTGTTCACCGAATCACCCGGCTCGCTCACCTTCGAGGTGCAGGATATTCCGGCCATCGCCGAGGCCGCACATGCGCGGGATATTCTTGTTCTGCTCGACAACACCTGGGCGACGCCGCTTTACTTCCCGGCCCACGCACGCGGCGCGGATATTTCGATATGGTCCGGCACCAAATATCTGTCCGGCCACTCCGATATCCTGTTCGGTACGGTGTCGGCCAACGCGCGGGCTTGGCGTGCGCTGGCCAAAACCCATGGCGACACGGGTATGTGCGTTGGGCCGGACGATGTTTATCTCGCCCTGCGCGGCTTGCGCACTCTCGCCGTGCGGCTTGAGGCCCATCAGAAATCGGCGCTGGAACTGGCGCGCTGGCTCGAAACGCGGCCCGAGGTATCGCGCGTCCTGCATCCCGCGCTGGAAAGCCATCCCGGCCACGCCATCTGGAAGCGCGACTTCCTTGGCTCGACGGGCCTGTTTTCCGTGGTGCTGAAATCCGTTCCGCACAAGGCAGTCGCGGCTTTCCTCGATCATCTGAAGTTTTTCGGGCTGGGTTATTCGTGGGGCGGCTTCGAGAGCCTGGCGATTCCTTTCCGCGCAACGCCCTATCGCACGGCCACGCGCTGGGAGCCGGAAGGCCCGACCATCCGCTTCCAGATTGGCCTTGAAGACGTGCGTGACCTCAAGGCAGATCTGGAAGAAGGATTTGCCCGCCTCAACGCAGCCGCGGCGGAATAGGCAGGCCGGCAGGACACCGAACAGACGCTGCTTGCGCCCAGTCCGGTCAACCGGATTGGGCGCTTATTCTTCCGGCGCGTCGATAATCGGGTCGAAGCGCTCGGCATCGAAGCCCAGCAGGTTCCAGGATTGCTTCATATGCGGCGGCAGCGGCGCGGTGATATCCAGCGGCTTGCCGGTGCGCGGGTGTGCAATCACGATGCGCCGCGCCAGCAGATGCAGCTTCTTCTGGATGCCGCCCGGCAGTTCCCAATTCTCGACATTGAAATATTTCGGATCGCCAACGATGGGGTGACCGATATGCGCCGTATGAGCGCGCAACTGATGCGTGCGGCCGGTCACCGGCTTCAGCGACAGCCACGCAAGCTTCTGCGCCACGTTATCGACAAGCGCGTAATAGGTGACGGCGTGGCTTGCGCCATCATCACCATGTTGCGCCACCGCCATGCGCGCATCGCCATCCTGCTGCTCCTCGCGCGCCAGATAGGTGGAAATGCGCCCCTGTTTGACACGCGGCACACCGGCGACCAGCGCCCAGTAGATCTTGCGCGCCGTGCGCGAGCGGAAGCTTTTTGCCAGCGTCGTGGCGGCAAAACGCGTCTTGGCGATCACGAGGCAACCAGCCGTATCCTTGTCGAGCCTGTGCACAAGGCGCGGCTTTTGCCCGTCAGCATCGCGCATCGCCTCCAGCAACCCGTCAACGTGCCGCGTCGTGCCGGAACCGCCCTGCACGGCAAGCCCCATCGGCTTGTTGAGGACCAGCACATCCTTGTCCTCATAAAGCGTGATCGACTTCAGAAACGCCAGATCGTCGCCGCCGTGCTTGAGACTGCGCGGCGCGGGCGCACGCTCCTCGATCTTGAGCGGCGGCACGCGCACGCTCTGCCCTTCGAGCAGGCGATCATTCGGCTTGACCCGCTTGCCGTCCACACGCAGCTCACCCTTGCGCACGATACGCTGAATGTGGGTAAACGGCAGTTGCGGAAAACGCGCCGTCAGAAAGCGATCAAGACGCATATCCGCTTCGTCGGCTGTCACGGTCAGCGTCTGCACGCCGGTAGCGAGCACGGCGCTCGCCTCCGCTTTTTGTTCGGCGCGGGATGGCTTGGCCACAGGCGCATCAGCGGTTTTTGTCACCGGCCCATCCCGACGCACCGCCGCCGGGGATGCTCCCGGCCGCGTTGGCTTACCGCTGCGAAACTGCCGGGCCGGCTGGGCGCTGCGACCTGCCCCAGACGATCCGCGCACACGTCCGCCGCCGCGAGAAGTGCTCATCCTATACTCCATCCGACGCCTGAACAGCGCGCCTTCACACCGTTCAACATTTCGCCGAAAAAGCGAAAAACGGTCCAACTTTCTGATTTTAAACGAATTCCTGTCGCCCGGATGATTCCATCTGGCAGGAAAACGCACGATTGACAAATCCATACAGCATCGGCGACGGGACGCAACTGCACTCTTGCCGCCGTCTGTATTCAAATCGATCCATCAAATCGAACGCAAGCCGCTGTAAGATATAGCATTCAAAGCGTCTGTTCCGATTCCGTCAGAACATCCCGCGCCCTATTCTGTTCAGCCTTGCCGCCTCAAGAAAAGCTGCGGGCAACAACCAGGCCGATCCATAGTCCCGCGAACGATAAGACAACCGAGCCGAAACAATAGGCCGCCGCGGCCGTGAACGCGCCGCGCTCCCATAGCGCAATCGTTTCCAGCGAGAATGTCGAAAACGTCGTATAGCCTCCCAGCACGCCGGTAAGCATGAACAGACGCGCCGTTTGCCACAGCCCCTCATCGGTGCGCGTCATAAATAGCGCGGCGAGCACCCCCATGACGGCCGATCCGCTGACATTGACGATCAACGTCCCCCATGGGAAGGAGGCTCCCAGCCAGCGCGCCACCAATGCGCCAACCTGCCAGCGCAGAACACCGCCTAGCCCGGCGCCAACGAACACCGCCAACGCCAGCCCCGCGTTCATTGCTCGTCCTGCCGTTCTGCCCGCAGCTTTTGCCACCATGCCAGACGTTTGCCGATTTCCCGCTCGAACCCCCGTTCCACGGGGGCATAGAAACTCTGCCGCCCGATGGCTTCCGGCCAATAATCCTGCCCCGAGAAGGCATCCGGCTGATCGTGGTCATAGGCGTAGCCATCGCCATACCCCTCGGATTTCATGAACTTCGTCGGCGCATTCAGAATGACCTTCGGCGGCATCGCCGATCCACCCTCCTTCGCCACCCTGCGCGCCTGCTTGTAAGCGACATAGGCGGCGTTGGACTTCGGCGCCGTGGCGAGATAAATCACCGCCTGCGCCAGCGCCAGTTCCCCCTCCGGAGAGCCGAGAAAATCATAAGCATCCTTGGCGGCATTCGCGATCACCAAGGCCTGCGGATCGGCCAGCCCGATATCCTCCACCGCCATGCGCACTAGGCGCCGGCCAAGATAAAGCGGGTCTTCACCCGCATCGAGCATACGCGCCAGATAATACAGCGCCGCGTCGGGATCGGAGCCGCGCACGGTTTTGTGCAGCGCCGAAATCAGGTTGTAATGTCCATCCTGCGATTTGTCGTAAATCGGCGCGCGGCGTTGCAACACCTCCTGCAATTGCGCGGCGGAAAACACCTCCCCCTCACCTGCAGCGCGCCACAGCTCCTCGATAAGCGTCAGCGCGGCCCGCCCATCACCATCGGCCATGCGCACTAACGAAAGCCGTGCTTCTTCATCAAGCGGCAGCGGGCGCCCTTCAACCTCCTCAGCGCGTGACAGCAAAGCCTGCAAAGCCGTTTCATCGAGCGCATGGAAAGTCATCACCCGCGCCCGCGACAGCAGCGCCGCATTGAGTGCAAACGACGGATTTTCCGTCGTCGCCCCCACGAGCGTGATCGTGCCATCCTCCATAACCGGCAGGAACGCATCGAGCTGCGCGCGATTGAAACGATGGATCTCATCCACGAACAGAAGCGTGCCCTTGCCCGTCTGCCGGCGCGCGCGCGCCGCCTCGAACGCCTTCTTCAGGTCTGCAACACCGGAGAAAATCGCCGACATCTGCTCAAAGACAAGATCCGTCTCGCCAGCCAGCAGGCGCGCGACAGTCGTCTTGCCCGTGCCGGGAGGCCCCCAGAAAACAAGACTCCCCACAGAGCCCGAGCGCAGCAGCCGCGTCAAAGCCCCATCCGGGCCTGTCAGATGCTCTTGCCCGACAACATCTTCCAACCGCGCCGGGCGCAACCTGTCCGCCAGCGGGCGTGGCACGTCACGATCTAAACCAGCAGCGTCAAAAAGGTTCGGCATGACGACCAGCCATCCTCATGTAGAAACAAACGTCAAACTAGACGCCGCCGATGCGGTTTTCCATCAAATAGCATCATCCAGCCGAACGGGATTTGTCGGAATCCATAACTTTTATTGCGTTCCGCTCCCCGACAAACCGCGCACCCAAGCAGCCAGAAAAACCTGCCGTATTAACCGCCAAACTCCGTCCGCAGCACACGCCCCTGCCGATTAAGCGTGACGCGCCAGAACCGCGGCGCACTCTGCCACGCAGTATCGAAATCGCCCGTGTTCGCGATGTCCCGATCATTAATCGAGAGCAGAATATCGCCCGCCCGAAAACCAAAACGCGCCGATGCGCCGGGGTCGAGAATCACGACACCATTATCCGCATAGGTAATGGCCATTTCCTCCGCAACCGCCGGGGAAAGGTTGACCACCGTCGCCCCGATGAACGGCGAACGCGGCCTTTCCCCAGCCGTCACCGGATCGCGCGCAGGGCGTTCCGGCGCAGCGGCCAGCGGCAGAGTCAGCGTCACCGTATCGCCCCCACGCAGCACAGCGAGCGATATCTCACCGTCGACCGGCCGTGAATAGAAGTGATAACCAAATCCATCCGGATCATCGACAGGTCTCCCGGAAACAGAGGTGATCACGTCACCGGGCACGAGCCCTGCCTTCATCGCAGGGCTGTCATTGACGACCGAGGCCACCAGAGCGCCAAGCGGGCGTGGCAGCCCAAGACCATGCGCAATATCCTGGCTTACAGTCTGCAAGCGCGCGCCGAGCCAAGGCCTGCGAACGACACTACTGCCCCCACGCGCCGACTCCAGCACAAGCCGCGCGACAGACGACGGCACCGCAAAACCAATTCCGTGGTTGCCGCCGGAGCGCGTAAAGATCGCCGTATTGATACCAACAACATCGCCGTTGAGGTCCACCAGCGGACCGCCGGAATTACCGGGATTGATCGCCGCATCCGTCTGGATAAAAGACTGAAAATCGCTGATGCCGGCCTGAGTGCGGGCGAGCGCGGACACAATCCCCTGAGTCACCGTTTGGCCGACACCGAAGGGATTGCCGAGTGCAATCACAAAATCCCCAACCTCAAGCGCTTCGGAGTCACCCAGCCTCGCGGCAGGAAAAGGCCCCTCTCCTTCCAGTTTCAATACCGCAAGATCGGATCGTTCATCGCTGATCACCACCTTGGCCGGGTACTCCCGCCGATCCGCAAGCGACACCTTCACTTCCGTCATGCCGGCAATCACATGGTGATTGGTGATGACCAAACCGGACGGATCGACAACCACGCCAGAGCCAGCCGAACGCTGCACCCGATCACGCGGCACACCGAACCCACGCTCACCGAAAAACTGACCAAAGAAAGGATCATCAAGAAACGGATGCGCCTGCCGCTGCTCGACCCGCGAGCCATAGACGTTGACGATCGATGGCGCAATTTCACGAACCACAGGCGCCAGCGACATCAGCACCTCTTCGCGCGCCCCCGGCACCACCCTCGTCTGGGCCGCTTCCTGATTTGCCCCCTGGGCAGACGCCAACGGTGCCCATACAGAAGCAACCAGCAATGCTGCAGAAACAGTCAGCGCCCTGGACAGAGCGCTCATTCGACTCCGACTCGCAGTCATAGAAAAATCCCGGATATGATCGCCTCTTTCGCGCGACACCGCGCCCATGCCTCGCATGAAAGAAGCTACGCAAATCTATCAGTCAAAACTTATCAAGGGTTGTGACGTAAAGCACGTCCCTACATAGGTGCGGCAGCACGATACAAACAATAGACCGTGGCGAAAATCCGTCATGCAGAGAAAGCGCGCCACGCCAACAAACCCGCCCCGATAAGCAAAACGGGCAGCCAATGGCCGCCCGTCACACGATCACTCAGACACAATCAGCCGGAAGCTCACGCCTCGGTATCGGCCTCAACCTGCACCGGGCCGGAGTCCTGACCGCGTGCATTGACGTCGCGATCTACGAACTCGATAACGCCGATCGGTGCATTATCGCCGTACCGGAAGCCAGCCTTGAGCACGCGCGTATAACCGCCGTTACGATCCTTATAGCGCGGACCGAGAACGTCGAACAGCTTGCGCACGAGAACCGGATCGCGAAGTTGCGCAATCGCCTGACGACGTGCATGCAGATCGCCGCGCTTACCAAGCGTGATCAGCTTCTCGACAATCGGGCGAAGATCCTTGGCCTTCGGCAAGGTCGTAATAATCTGCTCGTGCTTGATCAGCGCGGAAGCAAGATTGACGAACATCGCCTTACGATGAGCGGACGAACGGTTAAAACGGCGATGGGCAAAACCATGACGCATGGCGAACTCCTTGTTCTTGGACGACCGCCGTGCCACGGAACAGCCGCCACTTTGTGTTTTTAATTGCTCGTGGGGTTAAAAATCACGCCGGGCAACGTCGCCCGGCGTAACAGAAAAGCGTCTAGCAACGCTTCAGGCATAGATGCCGATCAATAATGTTCTTCGAATCGCTTGGCCAGCTCTTCGATATTCTCTGGCGGCCAGCCGGTGACTTCCATGCCAAGGTGCAAGCCCATGGATGCAAGCACTTCCTTGATCTCGTTCAGAGACTTACGGCCGAAGTTCGGTGTGCGCAACATCTCTGCCTCGGTCTTCTGAATAAGATCACCGATATAGACGATGTTATCGTTCTTGAGGCAGTTCGCCGAGCGAACCGACAACTCAAGCTCATCGACCTTCTTGAGTAGAGCAGGATTGAAGGGCAGCTGCGGCGTCGTAACGGCAGCCTCTTCGCGGCGCGGCTCCTCGAAGTTGACGAACACAGCCAACTGATCCTGCAGGATACGCGCAGCATAGGCAACGGCATCATCAGGGGCGATGGAGCCATTCGTCTCCACGACCAAGGTCAGCTTGTCATAGTCCAGAATCTGGCCTTCACGCGTATTCTCAACGCGATAAGACACCTTCTTGACCGGACTATAGAGGCTGTCGACGGCAATGTAGCCAATCGGCGCATCTTCAGGACGATTGCGCTCCGAGGGGACATAACCCTTGCCGGTATTGACAGTGAACTCGATGCGAATCTCAGCACCATCGTCCAGCGTCAGCAGCGGCAACTCGGGATTGAGAACCTGGATATCACCCACTGTGGCGATATCACCGGCAGTGACCACTGCAGGTCCCTGTTTGCGCAACGTAAGACGCTTGGGGCCTTCGCCCTGCATCTTGATAGCGATAGCCTTGATGTTCAGGATGATGTCGGTGACATCTTCCCTCACACCAGGAATGGAGGAAAACTCATGCAATACGCCGTCGATATGGACAGCCTGCACGGCAGCGCCCTGAAGCGACGACAACAAGACCCGACGAAGGGCATTGCCGAGTGTCAAACCGAAACCGCGCTCCAGCGGCTCGGCAACGATCGTCGCAATACGACGCGGATCATCGCCGGGCGTCACCCGAAGCTTGCCGGGCTTGATGAGTTCCTGCCAGTTTTTCTGGATCACGACCGCACCTCTCGGAGTGCTCGACCTTGGCGGATTGAGTGAGACAACCGCGCCAATGGACAAAATCGCCGCACGGCATCAAAACCGCGCGGCAGGGATACAAAAAACATCAGACGCGGCGGCGCTTACGCGGGCGGCACCCATTGTGAGGAATAGGAGTGACGTCGCGAATCGAGGTGACGGTGAAACCTGCCGCCTGGAGTGCGCGCAAAGCAGACTCGCGGCCAGAGCCTGGGCCGGTCACTTCAACTTCAACGGTCCGCATGCCGTGGTCCGCAGCCTTACGTGCTGCATCTTCCGCTGCCACCTGCGCAGCATAAGGAGTAGACTTACGCGACCCCTTGAACCCCATTGCACCAGCAGACGACCACGAGATGGTGTTGCCCTGGGCGTCGGTAATTGTCACCATCGTATTGTTGAACGATGCGTTAACGTGCACAACACCCGAGGCGATGTTCTTGCGTTCGCGGCGGCGAATACGGGTTGCTTCTTTTGCCATAGTTTTCCGGATCCTTCAGGCGCGCCCGTCATTCCAGGCGCTCGGGACAGTTGATAGAACGAACGAGACCGCCGCCGTGGAATCAATACGGCGACAGCAAAGCAGGCGAATTGCCCGATCTTACTTCTTCTTGCCGGCGATCGGCTTCGCCTTACCCTTGCGGGTACGGGCATTGGTATGCGTGCGCTGACCGCGAACGGGAAGATTGCGGCGATGACGAAGACCGCGGTAGCAACCAAGATCCATAAGCCGCTTGATATTCATCGACACTTCACGGCGCAGATCACCCTCCACGACATAGTCGCGGTCGATGGTTTCGCGGATCTGCAGAACTTCGGCGTCGGTCAACTCATTCACACGGCGTTCTGCCGGAATATTGACCTTCTCGATGATTTCCTGAGCCTTCTGAGGCCCGATACCGTGAATGTACTGCAGCGCAATCACCACACGCTTGGCAGTCGGAATATTAACACCTGCTATACGAGCCACGCTCAACTCCATATATGCCTGAAAAGGCAACTCGATAATGCCCCGAAATACGGGCGGAACTTCTGATACGCGTCCGGTGGAGTCCGGCCCCTGCGCATCAAAAACCGAATGGCCGCAACCGCTCGATGCCGGTAGCGACCAATCGATGCAAGGGAAGATGATCGCTTATACGAATTTTAATTCTTCGTCAAGCCTGATGACAATGCATTCTCGATTGAATCCGTCACCGCGTCGATCGGCTGCTGGCCATCGACTTCAACGAGGAGCCCCTGCTTCTTATAGTGCGGGGCTACTATTGCAGTATCCCGAACATAAGAAGCAAGTCGAGTCTTGAAGACTTCAGGATCATCATCCTTGCGGACTTCCTCTCCGCGATCCCGAGCTTCTTGGGCACGGTTCACAATGCGGTCTACAAGCTTTTCATGATCAACCTTGAGTTCAAGAGCAAGATCGATTTTCAGGCCCTTTGACTTCAATGCAGCATCAAGCGCCTCTGCTTGTGCGAGGGTCCGTGGGAAACCATCAAGAATGAAGCCACGCTGAGCATCAGACTCTTCAATGCGGTCAACGATAATCCCAACAACAATGTCATCGGAGACAAGGCCTCCGGCTTCCATGACAGCCTTGGCCTTGGCACCGATTGGCGTACCCGCCGCGACCGCAGCACGAAGCATGTCGCCGGTAGACAGCTGAGGAATGCCATATTTCTCAACAAGGCGTTTGGCCTGCGTCCCCTTACCCGCGCCGGGCGGCCCCAGAAATACCAATCTCATCGTCTTTTTGCCCCCTTCAGTCTCGATTTCTTGACCAGCCCTTCATACTGGTGAGCCATCAGATGACCGTGTACCTGCGCGACAGTGTCCATTGTCACGGTGACCACAATCAGCAATGACGTACCACCAAAATAGAACGGCAAAGCCGCGTAGGAAATTAGCACTTCGGGCAACAAACAGATAAATGCGATATAGGCCGCACCCACAGTGGTAATACGGGTGAGAACGTAATCGATATAATCCGCAGTTCTCTCGCCCGGCCGGATACCTGGAATGAAGCCGCCATGCTTCTTGAGATTGTCGGCTGTTTCAGCAGGATTGAACACAATCGCCGTATAGAAGAAGGCAAAGAACACAATCAATGCGACATAAAGCACCATAAACGCAGGCCGCCCATGGGCAAGGTGCGATGCAATGGTCCCAAGAAATCCTGTTTCCCCTCCTGCTTGCTGGAAACTGGCAATCGTTGTCGGCAGAAGCAGCAACGACGAAGCAAAAATTGGAGGAATGACGCCAGCTGTATTCAGTTTGAGCGGCAGAAACGAAGTCTGGCCTTCATAAAGGCGATTGCCAACCTGGCGCTTCGGATAATTGATCAACAACCGGCGTTGAGCGCGCTCCATGTACACAATGAACGCAATCACGAGCACCGACATCAGGATCACACCAAGAATGATACCTGTTGAAAGCGCACCCTGCCGTCCCAACTCCAGCGTTCCACCGATCGCACTTGGAAGTTCGGCAACAATACCCGCAAAGATGATCAGAGAAATACCATTCCCGATACCGCGCGAGGTGATCTGCTCACCAAGCCACATGAGGAACATCGTACCCCCAACAAGCGTAATCACCGTTGAGATACGGAAAAACAGTCCGGGATCAAGGACGATACTGCCCGAGCTCTCAAGCCCGAACGCTATACCCCAGGCTTGGAAAATGGCCAGAACCACAGTCAGGTAGCGGGTGTACTGGTTGATGATTTTGCGTCCAGCTTCCCCTTCTTTCTTCAGTGTTTCAAGCGACGGAACAACACTGGTAAGAAGCTGAATAATAATCGAAGCCGAGATATACGGCATGATATTAAGGGCAAAAATAGCCATGCGGCTGACGGCGCCGCCCGAGAACATATTAAAAAGTCCGAGCACGCCGCCTTGGGTCTGCTGGAAAATGTCCGCAAGCGCCTGGGGATTGATGCCCGGAAGCGGAATGTAAGTGCCAAGACGATAAATGATCAACGCACCGAGCGTAAACCAGATCCGCTTCTTGAGCTCCCCGGCCTTAGAGAAGGCGCTGAAATTGAGGTTAGCCGCAAGCTGTTCCGCTGCCGAAGCCATGAGTATCAGATCCTTATGCGCGCCGCATACCCTGAGTATCAACACTATCAGGGTCATTAACACAACAATGGCGACAGCCAGAGATTTCTCCCCGTGTCGCCACTGCTAACACCTCATATAAAGGCTAAATTACGCTTCCGCTACCTTCGCGTTCAGCACCGTCAACGATCCACCAGCTTTTTCGATTGCATCCGCTGCGGACTTTGATGCGCCAGCTACAGAAAAAGCCAGCTTTGCCGTCAACTCACCGACACCAAGGATACGGACACCATCACGCAACTTCGACAAAATCCCAGCGGCAACAAGTGCTTCGTTGGTGATAGTCTGCGATGCATCTATCCGACCTGCATCAACAGCTTCCTGGATTTTGCCAAGATTGATTTCATTGAAATCTTTGGCAAAGATATTATTGAAGCCACGCTTGGGCAAACGACGATGAATGGGCATCTGACCGCCCTCGAAGCCCTTGATAGCTACACCGGCACGAGACTTCTGTCCCTTGACGCCGCGACCACCCGTCTTACCCTTCCCAGAACCAATGCCGCGACCGACACGGGTACGCGCTTTGACAGCGCCTGGATTATCCGAAAGTTCGTTCAACTTGACCATTGCGCCCTCCTTACTTGCCAGCTTCGGAAGCGTCCGAAACGACGCGTACGAGGTGTTTGACCTTCTCGATCATACCACGAACCGCAGGAGTATCTTCCAGTTCGGAACGGCGACGAATCTTGTTAAGACCGAGACCAATAAGCGTCTGACGCTGATAAGCGGGACGACGAATAGGGCTGCCAGTTTGCTCAACGATCAATGTTTTGTTTGTGGTATTAGCCATGGTCACTCTCCTCACGCATCCGTGCCGAGGCTCTCACCTTCGGCCGCATCACGACGACGCGACTGAAGAGTAGAAACCTTGAGACCACGGCGAGCCGCCACCGAGCGAGGGCTGTCCTCACGCTTCAGGGCATCAAACGTAGCACGCACGAGGTTATACGGATTCGAAGAACCGATAGACTTAGCCACAACATCGGCAACACCCAGGGTTTCGAATACTGCACGCATCGGACCACCAGCAATGATTCCGGTACCGGGAGGAGCTGCCCGCAAAATGACTTTACCTGCACCCCAGCGACCAGCAACGTCGTGGTGAAGTGTGCGGCCTTCCTTCAAAGGAATTCGCACAAGGGCGCGCTTCGCAGCGTCGGTAGCCTTTCGAATAGCTTCCGGAACTTCGCGCGCCTTACCGTGTCCAAACCCGACGCGACCCTTTTGGTCACCAATTACAACAAGAGCAGCAAATCCGAAACGGCGGCCACCCTTGACGACTTTTGCAACACGGTTGATGTGAACGAGCTTGTCCGTAAATTCACTATCACGCTCTTCACGATCACGTTGTTGCTGACGCTCTCTTGCCATATCAATCTCACTAACGCAGGGCGACGGCCCCTGCTCGCATGTTTTAACAAGCCGCCGTCATATTAAAAACAACCGGGCACTAAAAATGGTTAGAAATTCAGACCCGCTTCACGTGCAGCGTCAGCCAAGGCTTTGACGCGGCCGTGATAGATAAATGCACCACGGTCGAAAACCACATCGGTAACGCCTGCAGCAACTGCTCGTTCAGCAATTAGCTTACCAACGACCTTAGCAGCCTCGATATCGGCGCCAGTCTTCAATTGTTCGCGCAAATCTTTTTCAAGAGTGGATGCATGAACAAGGGTGCGCCCCTGTGCATCATCAATGATCTGCGCATAAATCTGCTTTGAAGAACGGTGAACGGAAAGGCGAACCCTGCCATTTGCCGCCGCACGGAGTGCACGGCGAACACGGGCCCGCCGGCGATCCGTGGTACTGATTTTTTCAGCCATCGCTGCGCATCCTTACTTCTTCTTGCCTTCCTTGCGGAAGATAAATTCATCAGCGTATTTAACACCCTTGCCTTTATACGGCTCGGGGCGGCGGTAATCGCGAATCTTGGCGGCAGTTTGACCCACAACCTGAGCGTTAATACCGCTGATAACAATCTCTGTAGGCTTAGGAGTCGCAATCAGAATGCCTGCAGGAATCTCGAAATCGACGTCATGGCTAAAACCAAGCGACAACTTGAGGACCTTACCCTGAACTGCGGCCTTGTAGCCCACACCGTTGATTTCAAGCTTCTTCTCAAATCCCTGAGAGACGCCTTGTATCAAGTTTGACACCTGTGACCTGGACGTACCCCAAAGCGAGCGTGCTTTTTTGGAGTCATCGCGAGGATCAACTTTAATGGCGCCTTCTTTCAATTCAACGCTAACTTCATCAGGAACGACAAAGGACAATTCGCCTTTAGGTCCCTTAACCTTGACAGCCTGTCCGGTAACGGTGGCCGTCACACCTGCCGGAACCGAAACCGGCTTCTTACCAATACGAGACATAATGGCCTCCCGTGCTCTCATTCAAATGCTCTGGATGAACCAGAATTGCCAAAGCAATTCTCAGAACACCTCAAGAAGCACCTCGCCACCTACGTTGACTTCCCTAGCCGTGTGGTCAGCCATGACCCCCTTCGGCGTAGAAAGAATGACGACACCAAGACCATCAGCAACACGCGGAAGCTTATCGACGGAGGCGTAGACACGACGTCCCGGCTTTGAAACGCGCTGGATGGAGCGGATAACCGGCTCACCATCGAAGTATTTGAGCTCCACCTCGAACTCGGTACGGCCATTGCCATATTCCGTCGTGGTATAGCCGCGAATGTAACCTTCTTCCTTGAGCACCTCAAGCACACGTGCACGAAGCTTGGAACCGGGTGTTGTCAACTTGCCGCGACGACGAAGCTGAGCGTTGCGAATGCGCGTAAGCAGATCGCCAAGCGGATCATTGATCGCCATATTTCTGATCTCCTTACCAGCTGGACTTCACGAGGCCAGGGATCTGTCCCTGTGAACCCAATTCGCGCAATGCAATACGAGAAAGCCGCAGCTTGCGGTAGTAAGCGCGCGGACGACCTGTGACTTCACAGCGATTGCGAACGCGCGTCGGGTTAGCATTCCGCGGGAGTTCAGCAAGTTTGAGGCGAGCCTCAAAACGCTCTTCGATCGGCAATTCTTCGTTATTCGCAATTGCAAGCAGCGCTTCGCGCTTAGCCGCATAGCGCTTTACCAGCGCGATGCGACGCTTGTTCTTCTCTATAGAACTTTTCTTAGCCATGTGTCTTATCTCCGGTGTCCGCGTATGAGAGATGAACTCTCACTGCCGGAACGGGAAGTTAAAGTGCTTCAGCAATGCACGGGCTTCATCATCCGTTTTCGCAGAAGTCACAACAATGATATCCATACCCCAAGGCTGCTCAACCTTGTCATAATCAATCTCAGGGAACACAAGGTGTTCCTTAAGACCAAGCGCAAAGTTACCGCGACCATCGAATGACTTCGCATTAAGTCCGCGGAAATCGCGTACGCGCGGAAGAGCGATGGTTACAAGGCGGTCAAGAAACTCATACATGCGGGTCTTGCGAAGCGTTACCTTCGCGCCGATCGGCATGTTCTCGCGCAACTTGAACGTCGCTATAGCTTTACGCGCACGCGTAATGACCGGCTTTTGTCCAGCAATTAGAGCAAGATCTGCCGCAGCAACAGATGCTTTCTTGGAGTCGTTGACCGACTCACCGGCACCGATGTTCAGGACGACCTTCTCGATAGCAGGAACCTGGAGAGGATTCTTGTATCCAAACTCCTCGATCAATTTTGGACGCACGACTTCATCGTAATGCGTGCGCAGGCGCGGAACGTAGTTAGCGCCCAGATCTGTGGTTGCATCAGACATCGATCACATCTCCCGAACGCTTCGCAAAGCGAACCTTGCGTCCGTCTTCCAAAATCTTGAATCCAACACGCGTCGGCTTACCGTCTTTCGGGTCGACAAGCGCGAGGTTGGAGAGGTGCAAAGGCGCCTCTTTGGAGATGATCCCACCTTCGCTGGACGCCGACTGACGAGTATGCCGCTTGACGATGTTAACGCCACGCACCACAGCCCGCTGCTCGGCAGGAATAACGCTAACAACTTCGCCCGACTGCCCTTTGTCACGGCCAGCAAGCACGACGACCTTGTCGCCTTTCTTGATCTTCGCGGCCATTACAACACCTCGGGAGCAAGCGAAATAATTTTCATGTGATTTTTAGCGCGCAGTTCACGTGGAACCGGGCCAAAGATACGCGTACCAACAGGCTCCTTCTGATTATTAATCAGAACGGCTGCGTTATTATCAAAGCGGATGACAGACCCATCAGCACGGCGAATATCCTTCGCTGTGCGGACAACAACAGCCTTCATCACGTCGCCCTTCTTCACGCGACCGCGTGGAATGGCTTCCTTAACGGAGACGACAATAATATCGCCGACGCCTGCGTACTTGCGCTTCGCGCCACCAAGCACCTTGATGCACATGACACGACGAGCGCCGGAATTATCGGCAACGTCGAGGTTAGTTTGCATCTGGATCATGGCACAGATCCTTTCTCTGTCTCAGACGGTTTCCGTTCATTCGGACTACGCCTGACGGGGATCTTCTGGTCCCCTGGCCTATATCGATTTAAAACTTACGCTTCCGAGTTACCCTGCTCATTTTGCAGAACAACCCATGACTTCAAACGCGACAATGGACGCGTCTCTTCAATCCAAACCGTATCGCCAACCTTGAACTGATTAGCCTCATCATGAGCATGAAAGTTCTTGGTACGGCGAACGGTCTTTTTCAGCAGCGGATGGGTAAAACGACGCTCGACCTTGACTACGACGGTCTTGTCCTGCTTGTCGCTAACAACCACGCCCTGCAGTGTACGTTTCGGCATTATCGACTCCTCAGGCCTTACCCGCGCTGGCGAGCTTCGCCTGCTGGAACGTCTTAACCCGCGCAATATCGCGGCGAACTTCCTTGACACGACCTGTGTTTTCAAGCTGGCCGGTTGCCCGCTGAAAACGCAGATTGAACTGCTCCTTTTTGAGCTTAAGAAGCTCATCCTGAAGCTGGTCTGCCGACAATACCTTGAGGTCGGAGAGCCTCTGCTTTGATGTCATATCGCCCTCCTTTACTCGGCGATTCGTTGAACAAAACGCGTCTTGATCGGCAGTTTTGCAGCACCAAGGCGAAGCGCTTCACGCGCGATCTCCTCGTTAACACCTGCAAGCTCGAACAACACACGGCCAGGCTTAACACGAGCCGCCCAATAATCAGGCGACCCCTTACCTTTACCCATGCGCACTTCCGCCGGCTTATCCGATACCGGAAGATCCGGGAAAATACGAATCCACACACGCCCTTGACGCTTCATTTGACGCGTAATGGCACGACGTGCTGCTTCGATCTGACGTGCCGTAACCCGTTCGGGTTCAAGCGCCTTCAGGCCAAACTCACCAAAGTTCAAATCGGTCCCACCCTTGGCCTCGCCATGAATGCGACCTTTGAACTGCTTACGAAACTTCGTCCTCTTGGGCTGAAGCATTTATCCTACTCCCGCTCCTTAAGCCGCAGAATCACGCCGGCCATGACCATGGGAGCGCTGACCGCTGCTGCCCTCGTCTGCCAGTCTCTTATCCTGAGCCAACGGATCGTGCTCCAGGATCTCGCCCTTGAAGATCCAGACCTTGATTCCACACGTACCGTATGTCGTGAAGGCAGTTGCTGTACCATAATCAATATCAGCACGCAAGGTGTGAAGAGGCACACGACCTTCACGATACCACTCGATACGAGCGATTTCGGCTCCGCCCAGTCGGCCCGAACAGTTGATACGAATACCTTCGGCACCCAGGCGAATAGCCGACTGAACGGCACGCTTCATTGCGCGACGAAATGCCACACGACGCTCAAGCTGCTGTGCGATCGAGTCGGCAACCAACGTAGCATCGGTTTCAGGCTTACGCACTTCGACGATGTTGATGCTGACTTCGGCTTTCGTCAGCTTCGACACAATCTGGCGCAGCTTTTCGATGTCCGCGCCTTTCTTACCGATGACAACACCCGGACGAGCCGAGTAAATCGTCACGCGTGCCTTGCGGTGCGGGCGTTCGATAACAATGCGTGATACCGCGGCCTGCTTGAGCTGCTTGAGGAGTGCCTTGCGGATGGCAAAATCCTCATGCAGCAGCTTGCCGTATTCGGCCTTCGCCGCGAACCAGCGAGAATCCCACGTCCGGTTGATACCGAGACGCAGGCCGATCGGATTGACCTTCTGACCCATCGTCTCCTCCTCAAGCCTCAGATGCCGCTTCGCGCACCACAATGGTCAAGTGCGAAAACGGTTTTTCGATGCGTGCACCACGACCGCGGGCGCGTGCGTGGAAACGCTTCATTACAAGCCCTTTGCCGACGAAAGCTTCCGCAACCACGAGATCATCGATATCGAGTTCATGGTTGTTTTCGGCATTGGCAATAGCGCTTTCCAGCGCCTTGCGAACGTCAATCGCAATACGCTTGCGGCTGAACTGAAGATCGGCCAAGGCACGATCAACTTTCTTGCCACGAATGAGCTGCGCAACAAGGTTCAACTTCTGGGGGGAAACACGCAGATTGCGTGCTACAGCCCTGGCTTCGTTGTCCTTCAGCGCGCGGGGAGCAGATGCCTTACCCATGGCTTATCTCCTCTTCGCTTTTTTATCAGCTGCGTGTCCATGGAAGGTACGCGTCGGCGAAAATTCGCCAAACTTGTGACCGACCATTTCCTCGGTGACAGCAACCGGAATGTGCTTCTGACCGTTGTAGACGCCAAACGTCAACCCAATGAAGTGAGGCAGGATCGTAGAGCGGCGGCTCCAGATCTTGATCACTTCGGAACGGCCAGACGCGCGTGCGGTCTCGGCCTTCTTGAGGACATAGCCGTCAACAAACGGACCTTTCCATGTAGAACGTGCCATTGCGCGCCCCTTACCTCTTCTTCTTCGCGTGGCGGCTGGACACGATAAAAGCGTCCGTCCGTTTGTTGGAACGGGTCTTCTTGCCCTTGGTCGGCTTACCCCATGGCGTCACGGGATGACGACCACCGGACGTACGACCTTCACCACCACCGTGAGGATGGTCGATCGGGTTCATGGTCACGCCACGGTTATGCGGACGACGGCCTAGCCAACGCGAACGACCGGCTTTGCCTTTGTTTGTGTTCATATGGTCCGGGTTGGACACAGCACCCACTGTGGCAAAGCACTGACCATGAACGAGACGCTGCTCACCTGAGTTGAGACGCAGGATCACATATCCCTGATCACGGCCAACGATCTGCGCATACGCACCTGCTGAACGTGCAATGGCGCCGCCCTTGCCGATCTTCAGTTCGATGTTGTGCACAATCGTACCGACAGGAATGCTCGCCAGCGGTAATGCATTACCCGGCTTGATATCAGCCTGCTCACCCGAGGTTACCGAATCACCGGCGCTAAGACGCTGCGGCGCGAGGATGTAGGATTTTCCTCCATCCGGAAATGCCAGCAGAGCAATGAACGCGCTGCGATTCGGATCGTATTCAATGCGCTCGACCGTTGCGATCTCTCCAATCCGCTCGCGGCGCTTGAAGTCGACAATACGATACGAACGCTTGTGGCCGCCGCCGCGGAAACGAACGGTAATACGTCCGTTATTATTGCGGCCGCCCTTACGGGTCAGTCCTTCGGTCAGCGCCTTTTCCGGCGCCCCCCGATGCAACCCCGTCCGGTCGACGATCACCAGCTGACGCTGGCTCGGCGTAACCGGTTTGAAGTGCTTCAAAGCCATCGGTTTACTCCTTCACCAGCTTCACAAGCCTGTCGTCACATCAATGCTATGACCTTCGGCGAGGGTCACAACTGCTTTCTTGACGTCTGACCGCTGACCTAAAAGACCACGGAAGCGCTTTGTCTTGCCTTTGGTCAGGAGCGTATTAACGCTCACGACCTTAACATCGAAAAGCTTTTCAACCGCTGTTTTGATCTGCGGCTTGGTCGCCGTACGGGCGACCTTGAAAATGACCTTGTTCTGCTCCGAAAGGTTTGTAGCCTTTTCGGTAATAACAGGGCCGACGATCACGTCATAATGGCGCGGATCCTGACTCATTTGAAGCGCGCCTCCAACGCGTCCACGGCGGCCTTTGTCAGAACAAGAGTGTCCCGCCGCAGGATGTCATAGACATTGATACCCTGCACCGGCAGGACATCGAGATTCGGAATGTTACGGGCTGCGAGACCGAAATTAACGTCGATCTCATTACCACCAATAAAGAGCGCGTTAGAAAGCCCCAGCTTACCAAGCTGCTCACGCAACAGTTTAGTCTTCGGCTCCGCTGTGCGGACCTCGTCGATGACAATCAATGTCTGCGCGCGAGCTTTCGCGGACAGTGCATGCTTGAGAGCAAGCTGTCTGACCTTCTTCGGCAAATCGTGCGCATGATTGCGCGCTACCGGACCAAAAGCCTTGCCACCACCACGAAACTGCGGTGCGCGCGCCGAACCATGACGTGCTCCGCCCGTACCTTTTTGGCGGTAGAGCTTTTTACCTGTCCGGTTGATCTCCGACCGACCGAGCGACTGGTGTGTACCAGCCTGGCGCTTGGCAAGCTGCCAACGCACATAGCGCTGAATCAGATCAAGGCGAGGCTCAAGACCAAAGATCGCATCGTCGAGCTCGATCGCGCCGGCAGTCCCGCCGTCGAGTGTTGTAATATCGAGCTTCATTCTGCGCTCTCCTGAACTTCAGCCACAGCAGCCTGTGCACCGCGTTCACGGAAGCTGCCTGGAACAGGCGCTTCTTTCGGAAGCGAACGCTTCACCGAATCGCGCACTGTGATCCAGCCCCCGGCAACGCCCGGCACTGCACCCTCGACAAGAATAAGCCCACGCTCCAAATCGGTCTGCACAACACGCAGATTTTGTGTCGTGACGCGTTCTACACCGAGATGACCAGGCATCTTCTTGTTCTTGAACGTCTTTCCGGGGTCTTGCCGACCGCCGGTCGAACCGATCGAACGGTGCGACACCGAAACACCATGGCTGGCCCGCAGACCGCCAAAGTTCCAGCGCTTCATACCACCGGCAAAGCCCTTACCCGTGCTGATGCCTGTCACATCGACAAACTGTCCAGGCACGAAGTGATCGACAGTGATTTCTGCGCCTACCGGAATTTCCTGACCGGGATCGACACGAAACTCTGCGAGCTTCTGCTTCGGCTCGACCTGCGCAGTCGCGTAATGACCACGTTCGGCTTTCGAGACGTTCTTAACCTTGGCTACGCCAACACCGACCTGCAGTGCCGTATAGCCATTCTTTTCGACGGTCCGATGCGCAACAACCTGACAGTTGTCAACTTTGAGAACCGTTACCGGGATATGCTCCCCCGTATCTGTAAAGACACGAGTCATCCCGACTTTTTTTGCGATGACGCCGGAGCGCATGAGCATATCCTCCAGGGCGTTCCTGGCTCTGACCATCCCCTAGGGGAGGTCAGAGCCTGATTTCCACGTCAACACCAGCAGCCAGATCAAGCTTCATAAGAGCATCGACCGTCTGCGGTGTGGGTTCAACGATATCGAGAACGCGCAGGTGAGTGCGCATCTCGAACTGCTCGCGCGACGTCTTGTCGATGTGCGGCGAACGATTCACAGTAAACTTCTTGATACGCGTAGGCAGCGGGATCGGACCCCGTACCTTCGCACCCGTCCGCTTGGCAGTCGACACAATCTCGAGTGTGGAAGCATCCAGCACACGATGGTCAAACGCCTTGAGGCGGATGCGTATATTCTGACCTTTTGTCATAACAGCAACCTCAGGCCGAACCCGGCTCAGCGTAGCGTCCGGCATAAACCGGACGCCCCAAAAACAAACTCAAGCGATGATTTCAGCGACGACGCCTGCACCGACGGTACGGCCGCCTTCACGGATAGCGAAGCGCAGCTTCTCTTCCATCGCGATCGGAACGATCAGCTCCACCTCAACCGAGATGTTGTCGCCCGGCATCACCATTTCCGTTCCTTCCGGGAGCTTCACGATCCCGGTAACGTCCGTTGTGCGGAAGTAGAACTGAGGACGATAGTTCGCGAAGAACGGAGTATGACGGCCGCCTTCTTCCTTCGTCAGGATGTAAGCCTCAGCCTTGAACTTCGTGTGAGGCTTGACAGAACCCGGCTTCGCCAGAACCTGACCGCGCTCAACGTCTTCACGCTTCGTGCCGCGAAGCAGAGCACCGACGTTATCGCCAGCCTGACCCTGATCCAGCAGCTTGCGGAACATTTCAACGCCCGTCACGGTCGTCTTCACGGTCGGACGGATGCCGATGATCTCGACTTCTTCACCGACCTTGACGATGCCACGCTCAACACGACCCGTCACAACCGTACCGCGACCCGAGATCGAGAACACGTCTTCGACGGGCATCAGGAACGGCTGGTCAATCGGACGCTCAGGCTGCGGAATGTACGAATCAACCGCTTCCATCAGCTTCAGAACCGCTTCACGGCCGATTTCAGCGTTCGAATCCTCAAGCGCTGCAAGTGCCGAACCCTTCACGACCGGAATGTCGTCGCCGGGGAATTCGTACTTCGACAGAAGCTCGCGGATTTCCAGCTCGACGAGTTCCAGAAGCTCCGGATCGTCAACCTGGTCGACCTTGTTCATGAACACGACGAGTGCCGGGACGCCGACCTGACGGGCGAGCAGGATGTGCTCGCGGGTCTGCGGCATCGGGCCGTCAGCGGAAGACACCACCAGGATCGCGCCGTCCATCTGGGCAGCGCCGGTGATCATGTTCTTCACGTAGTCGGCGTGGCCGGGGCAGTCGACGTGTGCGTAGTGACGGTTCTCCGTCTCGTACTCAACGTGAGACGTCGAGATCGTGATACCGCGGGCGCGCTCTTCAGGCGCCTTGTCGATCTGGTCGTAAGCCGTGAAGGACGCTCCGCCCTTCTCGGCAAGAACCTTCGTGATCGCGGCCGTCAACGACGTCTTGCCGTGGTCGACGTGACCGATCGTTCCGATGTTCACATGCGGCTTAGTCCGCTCAAACTTCTCTTTCGCCATCTCGCGGCTCCCTGAAAACTATTCGGCTTTAGCCGATCAATTCCTGAATATTGAAGTCAATACCTGTACGTCCAAATTATTAGGCGTACTTGGCTTGCACTTCCTGAGCAACCGCTGAGGGGACCTGCTCGTAATGGTCGAACTGCATTGTGTACGTCGCACGCCCCTGGCTCATTGAGCGCAGCGTATTGACGTAACCGAACATATTGGCCAACGGCACCATGGCATCGATCACAACGGCATTGCCGCGCATATCCTGCCCCTGAATCTGACCGCGACGAGAGTTGAGATCGCCGATAACCGAGCCGGTGTAATCTTCCGGTGTCACCACTTCGACCTTCATGATCGGCTCAAGCAGTACGGATCCGCCCTTTTGAAGCGCTTCACGCAAACCAGCGCGGGCAGCGATTTCGAACGCCAGCGCCGAAGAGTCGACTTCGTGATAAGCGCCGTCGATCAACTCGATCTTCAGGTCAACGACCGGGAAGCCAGCGAGAATACCCGCACCCAGAACACTTTCGAGGCCCTTTTCGACGCCAGGGATGTATTCCTTAGGCACCGCACCGCCGACGATCTTGGAGTTAAACGAATACCCTTCACCCGCCTCAGCCGGCTCAACTACCAGCTTCACACGTGCAAATTGTCCCGTACCACCCGTCTGCTTCTTATGCGTGTAATCGATCTCGACTTTCTTCGAGATGCGCTCACGATAAGCCACCTGAGGAGCACCGATATTTGCATCGACCTTATAGGTGCGACGAAGAATGTCGACCTTGATGTCAAGATGCAGCTCGCCCATACCCTTCAGAATTGTCTGACCGGACTCGCTGTCCGTCGAAACGCGGAAGGAAGGATCCTCGGCAGCCAACTTGGAAAGCGCGATACCGAGCTTTTCCTGATCAGCCTTGGACTTCGGCTCGATTGCGATCTCGATGACCGGCTCCGGGAACTCCATACGCTCAAGAATGACCGGCTTCGCCGTATCGCAAAGCGTATCACCGGTGCGGACTTCTTTGAGGCCAGCAAGCGCGACGATATCGCCAGCATGCGCCTCTTTAATGTCTTCGCGGTTATTTGCATGCATCAACAACATGCGGCCGATACGTTCTTTCTTGTCACGAGTCGAGTTCAATACCGAATCGCCAGCCCTCAACACGCCTGAGTAAATACGCGAGAAGGTAATAGTCCCGACGAAGGGGTCATCCATGATCTTGAACGCAAGAACAGACAGAGGCTCTTCGTCAGAAGGCTTCCGCTCGGTCGGCTCTTCCGTCTTGAAGTCGATGCCCTTAATCGCGCCACGGTCAAGCGGCGACGGCAGATAGTTCACGACTGCGTCGAGAAGCGGATGAATACCGCGATTTCTAAACGCAGATCCGCACAACACAGGATGGAACGCACGACCTTGCACGGCCTTGCGGACCAAACCACGAAGCGTCTCGACGTCGGGCTCTTGACCATCGAGGTAAGCAGCCATTGCGTCATCATCGAGCTCCACAGCGGCCTCAATAAGCTTCGTGCGGTACTTTGCCGCCAGCTCAGCGAGATCAGCAGGGATATCCGTTTCGTCAAAGTTGCCCTGGGAATCGGGATAAATGATCGCTTTTTGAGTGATCAGATCGACCACGCCAACGAAGTCATTTTCCGCGCCAATCGGAATCTGCAACAGCACAGGCTTGCCGGCAACACGATCGATGATGGAGTCAACGCTCTTGAACAGATCAGAACCGACTTTGTCCATCTTATTGACGAACACGATACGCGGCACGTCGTACTTATCGGCCTGACGCCAGACAGTTTCGGTCTGCGGTTCGACGCCCTGGCTGCCATCAAGCACGCACACGGCACCGTCAAGCACGCGCAGCGAACGCTCCACCTCAATCGTGAAGTCGACGTGGCCGGGGGTGTCGATGATGTTCAGGCGGTGACCCTGCCAGAAGCAGGTGGTCGCAGCCGACGTAATCGTGATGCCACGCTCCTGCTCCTGGTCCATCCAGTCCATCGTCGCGGCGCCTTCATGCGTCTCGCCGATTTTGTGGTTCTTACCAGTGAAGAACAGAATACGCTCGGTCGTCGTGGTCTTGCCGGCGTCGATATGCGCCATGATTCCGAAGTTGCGGTAATCGGCAATTGCGTGCGTGCGAGACATCGTCGTGGCTCCGTGTGACCCGGTTCGTTACCAGCGGTAGTGCGAGAAAGCGCGATTGGCGTCAGCCATGCGATGCGTGTCTTCACGCTTCTTCACGGCATTACCACGGCTATTTGATGCATCGATCAGCTCGGCCGAAAGACGCTCGACCATCGTGCGGTCATTGCGTGCCCGGGCAGCCGTGATGAGCCAGCGGATTGCAAGCGCCTGACGACGCTCATTGCGGACTTCGACAGGAACCTGGTACGTCGCACCACCGACACGACGCGACCGAACCTCGATGGCCGGCGCAACGTTGTCGAGGGCCTGCTTGAACACAGGAAGAGCCTCGGTCTTCAGTTTCTGCTCGATGACATCGAAGGCGCCATAGACGATAGCCTCGGCTGCGGACTTCTTGCCATCACGCATAATGGAATTCATGAACTTGGTGACGACGATATCGCCGAACTTTGCGTCCGGAATGATCTCGCGCTTTTCCGCACTATGGCGACGGGACATCGGCTTTCGCTCCGCCTAGAACTAAGGACAAGGGAAATCTTTTAATTTACCCGAATTGCCCTAAAAAACATCTCAAACGAAAATCAGGCGCTGCACATCAATTGATAACAAACAGCCCGATACGCATTTATCACTTCGGCCGCTTGGCACCATACTTCGAACGGCGCTGCTTGCGGTTCTTGACACCCTGGGTATCGAGAACACCGCGAAGAATGTGATAGCGCACGCCCGGCAAGTCCTTTACGCGGCCACCGCGGATAAGAACCACAGAGTGCTCCTGGAGGTTGTGACCCTCACCAGGAATATAACCGATAACTTCGAAACCGTTCGTCAGACGAACCTTAGCAACCTTACGGAGAGCAGAGTTCGGCTTCTTCGGCGTTGTGGTGTAAACGCGCGTGCAGACACCCCGCTTTTGCGGGCAAGACTCGAGGGCAGGAACCTTGTTCCGGCTCTTTTGCGCCGTCCGCGGCTTGCGGATCAACTGGCTGATCGTCGGCATACTATCTTCTCTCGTTTTCAACCGCTGGATGGCGAACCATCCACAACGTCGGCCGTTGGCCTAATCCTTCATCAGAGCCAGCGGCCCCTGAAACAAATCGATTGAGCCGCGCCGCCAAAGATGAATCCGTCAGGATACAAATGACAACGCGCTATCGTGCCTGATGCAATAAAGCATCAAGCACTTGCACACGCAGAGGATCAGATTCTCACCTGATCATGCTCCAGATCTGACAATCAAGCCATACTTGCGGCCAGTCGGTGCTAAGAACGGCAACGTTTAGGGTCTATCCATCAAGGCTAGGCGCCTCGAACCAGAAAACCTACGGCTTGCCGAAAGTCGGACTTGTTTACCTTTAGATTCGCGTCCCGTCAAGGGTGAAACCTAAGGGAATCTTTAATCCGAGCCAGGAAAAAGCTGGCAAATAAAGGAGACCCGCCAATCGATGACAGGCTGCCAGACAGCGCCTTGGAAAGTAAAATCAGGCTGGGCAGCTATCTGCCTCAGATAGCTGCCCAGCCTGATAATCTCATAATACCTGCCGAATTGGCAGGAGTGGAGGGACTCGAACCCCCAACCCCCGGTTTTGGAGACCGGTGCTCTAGCCAGTTGAGCTACACTCCTAGAGATTCGCAGCGCAAAAGCTGCGAATCATTTTGTCGTATTTTTGATGTCTGCGCATCTTTTGCATGCGCAGACAGATAATCAAGCGATGATTTCAGCGACGACGCCTGCACCGACGGTACGGCCGCCTTCACGGATAGCGAAGCGCAGCTTCTCTTCCATCGCGATCGGAACGATCAGCTCCACCTCAACCGAGATGTTGTCGCCCGGCATCACCATTTCCGTTCCTTCCGGGAGCTTCACGATCCCGGTAACGTCCGTTGTGCGGAAGTAGAACTGAGGACGATAGTTCGCGAAGAACGGAGTATGACGGCCGCCTTCTTCCTTCGTCAGGATGTAAGCCTCAGCCTTGAACTTCGTGTGAGGCTTGACAGAACCCGGCTTCGCCAGAACCTGACCGCGCTCAACGTCTTCACGCTTCGTGCCGCGAAGCAGAGCACCGACGTTATCGCCAGCCTGACCCTGATCCAGCAGCTTGCGGAACATTTCAACGCCCGTCACGGTCGTCTTCACGGTCGGACGGATGCCGATGATCTCGACTTCTTCACCGACCTTGACGATGCCACGCTCAACACGACCCGTCACAACCGTACCGCGACCCGAGATCGAGAACACGTCTTCGACGGGCATCAGGAACGGCTGGTCAATCGGACGCTCAGGCTGCGGAATGTACGAATCAACCGCTTCCATCAGCTTCAGAACCGCTTCACGGCCGATTTCAGCGTTCGAATCCTCAAGCGCTGCAAGTGCCGAACCCTTCACGACCGGAATGTCGTCGCCGGGGAATTCGTACTTCGACAGAAGCTCGCGGATTTCCAGCTCGACGAGTTCCAGAAGCTCCGGATCGTCAACCTGGTCGACCTTGTTCATGAACACGACGAGTGCCGGGACGCCGACCTGACGGGCGAGCAGGATGTGCTCGCGGGTCTGCGGCATCGGGCCGTCAGCGGAAGACACCACCAGGATCGCGCCGTCCATCTGGGCAGCGCCGGTGATCATGTTCTTCACGTAGTCGGCGTGGCCGGGGCAGTCGACGTGTGCGTAGTGACGGTTCTCCGTCTCGTACTCAACGTGAGACGTCGAGATCGTGATACCGCGGGCGCGCTCTTCAGGCGCCTTGTCGATCTGGTCGTAAGCCGTGAAGGACGCTCCGCCCTTCTCGGCAAGAACCTTCGTGATCGCGGCCGTCAACGACGTCTTGCCGTGGTCGACGTGACCGATCGTTCCGATGTTCACATGCGGCTTAGTCCGCTCAAACTTCTCTTTCGCCATCGACGTCGCTCTCTCGTCCCGAACTGAAACGCCCCCTGTATCTTCCGATACAGAAGGCTTACCAGCGCCTCGTCCGGCCCCACCAGCCGGGACGGCGCCATACGTAACTTTCTCTGCCTGCGCGTGGCATCCCGCGTCAATCTGGCGCGACCGGATCGTTCTCCCGATCTTTCGCACCTGTGACTGGAGCGGGTGAAGGGAATCGAACCCTCGTCATCAGCTTGGAAGGCTGTTGCTCTACCATTGAGCTACACCCGCGCGACACACACAGTCCCGGAACGGGTGGTGGAGGAGGTTGGATTCGAACCAACGTAGGCGTAGCCAACGGATTTACAGTCCGTCCCCTTTAACCACTCGGGCACTCCTCCGGCCCATTCCGGCAGACCACCGCACGTAACGCCATCTCCTGCAAATCACAGTGTGGCGTCCGCATCGGCGGAAGCAGCGGGCGGTACTTAGAGCGGACCGCATGGCAATGTCAACACTTATTCGGACTGTTTTTTCGCCAGCTGTGTTTCTCCCAGTGCGCCGGAGGTGACGCGGATTGGCAAATCCGTGGCGATCATGCGACGTATGCAGCACGCAATCAGGAACCGTCAGAATGAACGATAAACCCAGCCGTCCCCGTCCAGCAGGCACACACCGCGCTGGCCCGCATTGGCGTCGTGGAATGGCCAGCAACCGCAGAGGGCCGGATCGCACGGGCGAGCACGAAGAGGATGGCGTTATCCTTTACGGCTGGCATGCAGTTCATGAGGCGCTGGCGAATCCCGCGCGGCGTTTCAAGTCGTTGCTCGTCACGGAGAATGCGGCACGTCGGCTTACGGAGGTTTTCCACAACCTTCCCATTATGCCAACCATCGTGCGACCGTCAGAGATCGACCGTCTGGTCAGTGCTGACTCGGTTCATCAAGGGATGTTGCTCTATGCCGAATCGCTCCCGACGCTCACGGTGGAAGATCTGGCGCCCGAATCACTTATTCTGGTCCTTGACCAGCTTACCGATCCGCATAATGTCGGCGCCATTGTTCGCACCGCCTGCGCTTTCGGGGTGGATGCTATCGTGACCACTGCGCGTCATAGCCCCGCTGCAACTGGCGTGCTGGCGAAATCTGCTTCCGGGGGGCTGGAGCATGTGCCGTTCGTCATCGTCCGAAATCTGGCTGGTGCGCTGCAAACGCTGTCCGAGCGCGGTTATCTCTGCGTGGGGCTTGATTCGGAAGGCGAGCAGGCTCTCGCGGATGTTCCTCTCAGGCGGCCTTTGGCGCTCGTGCTGGGCGCCGAGGGCAAAGGATTGCGCCAGCTGACGCGCGAGCGTTGCAACGTACTGGCGCGGCTTGACGTTCCGGGAAAAATCAAGAGCCTCAACGTGTCCAACGCCGCAGCCGTTTGCCTCTATGACGTGACATCGCGCCTTTCTGCCAAGGGGTGACTTTCGCTTCCCTCAGACGTGATTCGTGTCACGGGCGAAGCGTCCACCCGGCGGCATTCGGTTGCTGATTCGGTTTCGTGCCCCGGTCCAACGCGTCCTCTGACTACCCGCCTGCGACCACACCGCCGGTTGTGGGTTCGGACACACCCGTTGTGCCTGGCAGTGACAGCGGCAGCCCCTTCAGGCTCCGCACGGCCAGATAAGCGAATGCCTGCGCTTCCATGGAATCGGCAGACCACCCCAGTTCATCGGCGATAACAACGCGTGCGCCGGTGTTGACGCCTATGCGTCGCACCAGTTCCCGGTTGCGTGCGCCGCCACCGCAAATGACCCAGAGCTTTGGCGGATGCGGCAAAAGAGGAATGACGTGCGCCACGGCGCGGGCCGAGAATTCCGTCAACGTCGCGGCCCCATCCGCCACCGACAACCCGGAAAGATCCGGCACGTTGAAGGCATTCCGATCCAGAGATTTTGGTGGCTGACGGGTGAAAAACGGATCTTGCATCAGCAGGGTGACAACCGATTCATTCACCTCGCCACGGCTGGCGCTGTCGCCATCGCGGTCCACAGGAGAGCCGGTGCGGTTGAGCATAAAATCGTCGATGAGGGCATTGCCCGGCCCGGTATCGCAGGCAATCAACCCGTCGCTGTCATCGGTATCGACATAGGTGATATTCGCCACCCCGCCGAGGTTGAGAACCGCGACCGGCCCCACAGCCTTGACCTTGCGCACCAGTGCCTGATGGAACAGCGGCACCAGCGGCGCGCCCTGCCCTCCGTGCGCCAGATCGTTGGCGCGAAAATCATGAACCACCGGCACGCCGAAATGAGCAGCCAAAGCTTGACCATCGCCGATCTGGACGGTCAATCCCTCTTCAGGACGATGCAGAACCGTCTGCCCGTGGAAACCGATGACGTCCACGCCACCGTGTTTCAGCTTGCAGGTCGATAAAAACCCCTCAAGCGCCCGGATGTGGCGATGTGTCACCATGGCCTCCGCATCCGCCAGAGGGCCGGGCCGCTCGTCGCGTGACTTGATTCCCGCCGCAGCGCCAATTGCGCGGCGTAGCAGCAGGCGATCAGCCTCATCGTAAGGGTGCATGCCCGCCGGACCGAGACTCTGCACCGTTACGCCGTCTGTCTCGACGAATGCGAGATCGATGCCGTCCATCGACGTACCACTCATCAATCCGACTGCCCGAAAAATCTGTCCCGCCATGATTCACGCCCGCACAAATAATTTCATCGATGGGTACAATACAGGCCTTCCGCATTGTGTGCGCCACGAATCATGCGTGAAAGTGGCCCGCAGCAGCAGCATCGCGGCCTTGATGAGCGAATCGCCAACGGTTATTTGCCCTGTTGCCGGCATGCGGCTGATTTCCATTCGTGGCGCAAGCTGTTATAGACCGGCGCGATCCTTTACGTGGATCGGACACCAATCCTCCAGATAAAGCAGACTGATGACCGTTTTCCGTTCCGATTTCCTCCGTGCGCTCGATGAGCGCGGCCTCATTCACCAGGCTTCCGACGCCGAGGGCCTCGATGCCCTTGCACTGTCCGGCAGGATAACGGCTTACGTGGGCTATGATCTGACGGCAGCCAGCCTGCATGTCGGGCACATGACCAACATCATGATGCTGCGCCGCCTTCAGCAAAGCGGCCATAAGCCAATCGTGCTGCTCGGCGGCGGCACCACCCGCATCGGCGACCCCTCCTTCCGCGACGATGCACGTCCCCTGCTTAACGACGAGCAGATCGAGGCCAACAAAGAGAGCATCCGCAAGGTGTTCTCGCGTTTTCTAACCTTCGGCGACGGCCCCACCGACGCGGTAATGGTCGACAACGCCGAATGGCTCGACAAGCTGGAATACATTCCCTTCCTGCGCGACGTGGGCCGGCACTTCTCGGTCAATCGTATGCTCAGCTTCGAATCGGTGAAGACGCGGCTTGATCGCGACCAATCTTTGTCGTTCCTCGAATTCAACTACATGATCCTGCAGGCCTATGACTTCCTGGAGCTGTCGCGTCGTTATGGCTGCCAGTTGCAGATGGGCGGCTCGGATCAGTGGGGCAACATCATCAACGGCATGGAGCTTGGCCGCCGGATCGACAACAAGCAGCTCTTTGCCCTGACATCGCCGCTGCTCACCACGGCATCTGGCGCCAAAATGGGCAAGTCGGCGGGTGGAGCTGTATGGCTTAATGACGACCTGCTGCCCGCCTACGGCTTGTGGCAGTACTGGCGCAACACCGAAGATGCGGATGTCGGGCGCTTCCTGCGCATCTTCACCGATCTGCCTTTGGACGAAATCGCGCGGCTTGAAGCGCTGGAAGGCGCAGAACGCAACGACGCCAAGAAAATCCTCGCCACCGAGATCACCGCCCTGCTGCACGGTCGCGAAGCAGCCGAGGCCGCAGCGGAAACTGCGCGCAAAACGTTTGAAGAAGGCGCGTTGGCTCAGGATTTGCCGAGCCATGACATCAATCGGGATGCGCTGGAGGCAGGGCTTGGAGTTCTCTCCGCCTTCGGGCCGGATTACACCGGCCTCGTCGCCTCCACCAGCGAGGCCAGGCGGCAGGTGAAGAGTGGCGGCCTTAAAGTCAATGACGTCACAGTCAGCGATGAAAAGGCCAAGTTGACGCTCGCGGATGTTGGCAATGAAGGCGTTATCAAGCTTTCTCTTGGCAAGAAAAAGCATGTATTGCTGAAAATAGTGTGATTGCGAGCGGAACTATCGCCTCTCCAGCACGGTTATTGGAGCGACCGCAGCAGATAAAGCCGGTCACGATAAGGTCAATACGCTCTCAAATGCGTATTGACGACGGGTTTATCTGCGATGGGAAGCAGCAGGAAGGTCAAGCACCTTCCAGATCCAGAACCAGCAGGAGGGCAAGATGGCTCATCTCGACGACACCGCAGGGACTCTGATCGGCGCGGACAACGTTTCCGGAACTGCCGTTTACAACGCAGCCGGAGAAGACCTCGGCTCCATCCACGACATCATCATCGACAAGAAGACCGGCCGCGTCGCGTACGCCGTCCTGTCCTTCGGCGGCTTCCTCGGCATTGGCGAAAAGTATCATCCGCTGCCGTGGTCGGCTCTGACGTATGACGTCAACCAGGGCGGCTACGTCGTCCACCTCACCCGCGAGCAGCTTGAGGGCGCCCCCCAGTTTGGCGCAGAGGAGCGTCCGGATTGGCGCGACCGCGCTTACGAGCAGCGCATCCACGATTACT
Organism: Pseudochelatococcus contaminans; assembly: GCF_014195635.1. Classification (GTDB taxonomy): domain Bacteria; phylum Pseudomonadota; class Alphaproteobacteria; order Rhizobiales; family Beijerinckiaceae; genus Pseudochelatococcus; species Pseudochelatococcus contaminans. Next base: position 74,222 of record NZ_JACICC010000008.1, read on the forward strand.
ACGGCATCGGTCCGTACTGGCTCTGATAACCCTTATGCGCAGGCTGGTGGGCACTGCCCGGCCAGCCATAAGCGCAGAGGCCTTATCAAGGCATTCAATCAGGCTCTTTTCGCCTCTGGCAGGCGGAAAGGGCCTGATTTTTTGCGGCTGAGCGTTCGCGGAATAAACCGAGAATCAGTATGCCAGATTGTCGACTTCGCCGTCCTCGTGCGCTCAACCCGATCGGATCGGGTGGAGCGTAAGCTGTTTTATTCGGATTCGTAGAGCTTGCGTGCTGCTGCGGTCAGGGCTGCCCGCGATTCGTCGTCGCTGTAGAACATGTGTCCCCCCTTCAGCACTTCGAGCTGTACGCGGTCCTGCGGCGTGGCCGCGCCAAGGGGCGTCAGGCGGTCGATAACGATCTGGCTATCAAAATATGGTGTGACGAGATCCGTTGCGCCATGAACGATGAGCGCCTTCAAGGCGGGGTCGAGTGCAAGCGCAGCTCTCAGATCGCTGACTGATTCGGGAACTTCGCTGCGATTCGCTCCCCAACTCCAGCCCGCATTCACCTCGTTGCTGAGCAGCCGATATGGGGCATCCACCCGCCATCCGACAATGCGGCCGATAAAGTCCGTCGCTGTGCTGGTCAGCGGTGCGATGCTGGCAGCAAGAATCGGATCTCGCGGCTGAAAATTGCGCACGAAAGGCAGAGGATCGAGCCCCAGAACCGTCGCGTCGTAGAGGCTGGCAACCGACTGCTTATCGCGGCCGAGTTCACGCGCGATCTGCGCGATATCCAAACGCCCTGCCTGACCCGCGATAAACTCACGATCCAGACCGGACAGTTCGGCGACACGGTCGGCGATTCGGTTAACGGCGTCCGGATCGCCAGGGCCGCGCAGGAAATCGACAACGAAGTCACCGCGAGCATAATCCTCGGCGTCTTTGAGCGCCTCACGCGAAACCGGCGTGCCTGCACGCTGCAACCCGAGCGCCGCCAAGGACGGAATACGTGTCGCGAACGACAGCACGGAGCCATCACTGTCCGACTGCGTCGTAAAATCGAGCACCGGCGAAATCATGACGATGCCGCTGACACCGATGCCTTCCTCATTCTGCAACCGCGAAGCGAGTTTGGGTACGCGGAAACCGCCGTAGCTTTCGCCGACAAGATATTTGGGCGACTGCCACCGGTCATTGTCCGTCAGATAACGGCGCACCACCGATGCCAGCGATCTGATGTCGCCATCCATCGACCACACGGCGTTGCGCAGATCGCGGTTGTCATTGGCGAAGCGGCTGTATCCCGTCCCGACAGGATCGATGAAAACGAGATCGGTGAACGCCAGCCATGTCTCCGGGTTGTCCTCAAGGCGCGGCGATGTCGACGGGCCTTCGCCGGTATTGCCGTATGAGAGGCGGCGCGGGCCGAGCGCGCCGAAATTCAGATAAGCGGACGCCGCGCCGGGGCCACCATTGAACACGAAGGTAACGGGCCGCGACGGATCCGGCATGTCGCCCACGGTATAAGCGACATAGCCAACCTCGGCCTGCGGCTCGCCGGCGTCGTTACGCAGCACAATGGGGCCAGCCGTCACCAAATAATTGAGCGGCTTGCCGCCCATGTTCACGAACTGCTTGACCGACGCAGCCGGTGGCAGTCGCAGCGCTTCATCACCCCGCGCTCTGGCCGGCTCTGGTTGTTGCTGCTGTTGCTGTTGAGCCTGCTGCTGCGCAGGCTCTCCCTCCTGCGGGGCCTGCGCTACGGCAATGGGGGAAACCATGAGCAGAGCTGCTGCAATGGCGGTGGCAAAAGCGTGTTTCGGCATTGTCCTCACCTTCATGGTCCTCACCTTCGGGAAATCCCCCGTTCCGCGCATGCCTCACCCCTTCTTCGACCAGCGGCCATTGTCGTCCTGCTGCCAGTAGGTCGCTTCCAGCCCCATGGCGCGCACCTTGCGCCATTCCTCGCGGGCGCGGGACAACGCTACGTCATCCGTGCCGTCGAACATAAGGACGATACGCTGATATCCCGCCGCATCATCTCCCACCGACGCGCCATCGACCAGAAAGCGGATGTCCGCATTGTTGAGATTGGCGCTGCCAGTGGTCAGCAGCACCGGCTCATGCGCGCAATCGGGCTCCCTGTCCGTACAATGGGGCAGGAAACCGTCATCCTTGTATGTCCACAGATGGTCGTCGAGGGCGGTCATACGTTCCTCCCCCGGCACCTCGATGGCGACACGCCAGCCGCGTTCGACGCTTTTTTCGACAAGCGTCGGCAGCACGGCCTCAAGCGGCTGGCGTTGCAGGTGATAGAAGAGGACCTCGGTCATTCGGCCTCGTAATGATCCCGAACGAGCCGGTTCAGCAAACGAACGCCCCAGCCGGATCCCCATGACTGGTTGATATCGGTCTGCTTGGCAGCCATCCCGGTGCCGGCAATGTCGAGATGCGCCCATGGCGTATCATTGACGAAGCGTTGCAGGAACTGCGCCGCCGTGATCGACCCCGCGAAACGGCCGCCGGTGTTTTTGACATCCGCGAACTTCGAATCGATCAGCTTGTCATATTCAGCCTGCAGCGGCAGCCGCCACACGGTCTCGCCAGTGGCCCGGCCAGCCTTGGTCAGCCTGTCGGAAAGCTCGTCGTCATTGGAGAACAGGCCGGCATTTTCCTGCCCCAGCGCAACGATGATCGCGCCTGTCAGCGTGGCGAGGTTGACGATAAAGCGGGGCTTGAAGCGATCCTGCGTATACCAGAGCAGGTCGGCAAGCACGAGGCGGCCTTCCGCATCGGTATTGATGATCTCGATGGTCTTGCCTGACAGGGAGGTGACGATGTCCCCCGGCCGCTGGGCCTTGCCGTCCGGCATGTTTTCCACCAGGCCGATCACGCCGATGGCGTTGACCTTGGCCTTGCGCCTGGCAAGCGCATGGATCAGGCCGACCACCGTAGCGGCGCCGGCCATATCGCCCTTCATATCTTCCATGCTGGCAGCGGGCTTGATGGAGATGCCGCCCGTATCGAAAGTGACGCCCTTGCCGACGAAAGCGACCGGCTGTTCGTCATTCGACGCGCCCTTCCAGCGCAACACCACGACCTGGCTCTCGAACCGGGAGCCACGCCCCACGCCGAGCAGCGCGCGGAACCCCAATTCCGCCAGCTCCTTCTCGCCAATCACTTCGACGGCGACATCGAGCTGCGACAGTTCGCCGACGCGACGCGCAAACTCTTCAGGATTGAGCACATTCGGCGGCTCGTTGACGAACTCCCGGGCAAGGTTGACGCCCTGCGCCACCGCCTTGGCGTCCTTGCGCGCATTCCGCGCCGCAGCGGCATCCGCCAGCAGCACTGTCACCGTTTGCGGAACATCGCCCGGCGCATCGCCGTTTTCATCCTTGGGAGCAGTCTTGTAACGATCGAAGCGATAGCTGCGCAGAGCAAGGCCGAGGGCAAAATCGCCAGCGGCCTCAGCCGTCACCGGCTCGCCCGCAGGCAGATCGAGAACAATCGCCGGCTCCGAAGACGTCAGCCGCGACAGCGATACGCCGCCCAGCCGCGCCCAATCCGCGCCGGCGATATCCTTGGAAGACCCCAGCCCGACGACGACAAGCCTGTCAACGGCAATGCCCTGCGGTGCGGCCAGCACGAGCGTCTTGCGCGCCTTGCCGGTGAATTTCTCAACTTTAGCCGCGCGGCGCACGAATTTGAGCCCGGCTTCCCCCAGCCACTCCGTCACGAAGGGCGAAAACGTCAGATTCTCATCTGAAAAAATAACGGCCTCGCCGCCCTCGGGACGAACGAGATCCTTGAACTCTACCTTTGTGCGACCGCTCATAAAATCCTCACGAAATCGCGGATGGAAAGGCGGCGCTTCTCCTGCGCCCCATCCACCCGCCTGATCAGGCATCCCATGCCAACAAACCCGACGGAGCGCCTTCCAGACAGACAGGAATCTGATCCACAGGAAGTGCTCAAAGTCACGTCCCTGACCGATTTCCGCATTTCGATGAAAACGCGGAAACAGCCCGGAACTCAGGTTCATTTGCGGGAATCATGCCCCGGCCGCGACCACGACCGCCTCGCCCACCGGGCGAAGGCCGCTATCAGAGCATTTTCCCGCCCGTCCGTCGATGTCCGTGACAGTTATTACACCGATTTTAATAAGCGCATGAGCCTTTATATCGCTTCGGATGCGGACGCTTGCAACCTGCCGCGTGAGCGGTTGCGGTGGGCAGCAACCTTGCAGAACCGTCTCAGACGGATTAGTTCGTTATGGCTGCATCCGTCCGCTTGTCGGTCGCGGCATGACCGACAACAGGAAAGTTCGCGGAACAACGGCAGCGTGATGACCCTGATCGAACGTTACATCCTGCGCAACGTCACAGTGGCGTTTTTCGCCTGTTTCGTTGCGCTGACATTGGTGATCTGGATAACCCAGATCCTGCGCCAGCTCGATCTGGTTACAGGCCAGGGGCAGACGCTCGGCATCTTTATGATCGTGACGTTGCTGTCCCTGCCGGCGCTGATCGTCATCATCGCGCCTGTCGCCGTTTTCATCGCAACGCTTTATGCGCTCAACAAGTTCAACGGCGATTCCGAATTGATCGTCATGAGCGCTGCCGGCATCCCTCCCGGCCGGCTTCTGCGCCCTTTCATGACGCTGGGCCTCGCCACCTTCGCGCTCGTCGGCGCGATGACGCTTTATCTGATGCCCGTGAGCTTCAACACGCTGCGTGACGTCATCACCCAGATCAGAGCCGACTTTGTCGCCAACATCGTCAAGGAAGGCCAGTTCACGACGCTCGATTCGGGCATTACCTTCCATTACAGGGAAAAATCCGGTGACGCGCTGCTTGGCATTTTCATGCAGGACGAGCGCAATCCGGAAAAGATCGCCGTCTACATCGCCGAGCGCGGGCGCACGGTGAACGTGGATAATGACAGCTTCCTCGTGCTGGAAAACGGCTCCGTGCAGCAGCAGGAAAAGAACAGCCGCGACGCCGCCATCGTCACGTTCCAGCGCTATGCCCTCAACCTGTCCGTGTTCGCGGCCAACGAAGCGGAAACGATCTATCGCCCCCGTGAACGCTCGACCGCCGCGCTGATCTCACCCGACCCGACCGATCCGGTGTACATGTTTCAGTCAGGCCGTTTCCGCGCCGAGTTGCATGATCGTTTTTCCGCACCTTTATATTGCATCTCCTTCATGCTGATCGCCTTCGCCGCCCTCGGCGAGGCCCGCACCACCCGTCAGGGTCGCGGCGTTGCAATAGCAGTCGCAGTCGTTGCAGTGGGCACAGTGCGAATCATCGGGTTTTTCGCCACCAGCGCCATCGTGCGTGAACCGCTGGCCGTGCTGGGCATTTACGGAGCGCCGCTGGTGTCGAGCGCAATTGCCCTCTTCCTGATTTTTGAGGGGCCACGCGTCCGCCGCTTCACGACCGCGCTGGCACAGCGCTTCAAAGGTAGATCCGGCACCCTTGCCGCCGGCACGAAAGGCGCGTGATGCTGATCGGACCGACGCTTGGAAATTATTTTGGCCGGCGCTTCCTGGCCACCATCGGCATGGTGTTTGGCACTGTCTTCGCGCTGGTCTACACGCTGGACTTCGTCGAACTGATGCGCAGGGCCGGAGACGCCAAGGATGCCTCGGCACACACGATGGCGTGGCTGTCACTTTTGCGCACGCCATCCGTCACGGAGGAAGTGCTGCCGTTCGCCGTGCTATTCGGCAGCATCGCCACCCTTCTGGGACTTAGCCGGCGGCTTGAACTGGTCATCGCGCGTTCGGTGGGCATTTCGGCGTGGGGCTTCCTGCTGCCGGGGGTCGTGGCCGCGTTGCTGCTGGGAATTGCTTCCGTCACGCTCTACAATCCGCTGTCCGCCACGCTTCGGCAAAAGGCGGCCACCCTGGAATCCAGCATCTTCTCGCAGGGCTCGTCGCTGGATCGCCGCAATATCTGGATTCGCCAGAAAAGTATCGACGGACAGGCCATTATCCGCGCGGCCTCCGCTGTTGACGAAACTGGACGCCTGCTGAACGTCACGGTTTTTCTGTTCAACGAGGCGAATGCGTTTACGGAGCGGATCGAGGCCGCGAGTGCAACTCTCTATGATGGTTACTGGGAGCTTGACGACGCGCGCGTGATGTCCGTCAGCGACGAACCGCAGGCTTACGACAGTTATTTGCTGGCCACAACGCTGGACCCGGCACAGGTGCGCCGGTCATTTACCTCAGCAAGTTCAGTCTCTTTCTGGCAATTGCCGGATCTGATCCAGCGCACCGAACAGGCCGGTCTGGATGCCCGGCCATACATCCTGCAATATAACGTCTTGCTGGCTCGTCCCCTGTTATTGATCGCAATGGTGTTGATCGCCGCTTCCGTTTCCTTAAGGTTCTTTCGATTTGGTGGTGTGGCAAAGCTCGTTCTGGGTGGCGTTGTGGCCGGGTTCGTGCTTTATGTAGCAACTGAAATCATGCAGGATCTCGGGGGGGCCGGGATTCTATCTCCGGTCGTGGCGGCATGGTTTCCCGGCGTTGTCGGCAGCCTTCTGGGCATTCTTGCATTGCTCTATCAGGAGGATGGCTAGCACAATTCCGAAGAAAATGGCCGGAGTGGCCGCTTTCGTAACGGATGTGTCAGGCATTCGTGGCACTGTGCCCCCGCCAGGTTGCAGGGGTGCTGGAACGGGTAGTTTGCGTAACGTGTGTTTCAGTCAAGGAGTGAGCGCTTGAGTCTCGGTTCCGTTGCCCGCATCGCGATCGTGTCCCTGCTCGGCGCAACTTTGCTGCCGACAGCAGCCGTCCATGCACAGCAAACCCTGAACGAACGTCTTGCCGCTGCCAGTGGGCCTGGCGAAGGCGACAGCCTCGTGGTCGACGCGAATGAGATCGTTTACGATAACGATCGCAACACGGTTTCGGCCGTCGGCAATGTCAGCTTGTATTATCAGGGCCGCAGCCTGCAGGCGGATCGCGTCACCTATGACCGCAACACCAGCCGCGTTCTCGCGGAAGGGAACGCCCGGCTCCGCGAAACCGACGGTACGGTGGCAAGCGGCGACCGTTTCGAACTGACGGACGACTTCCGCGACGGCTTCATCGATTCGCTCTATGTTGAAACGTCGGACAGGACCCGCTTCTCCGCCCCGCGCGCAGAGCGCTCCGCTGGTGAGACGACGACCTTCTCCAAGGGCACCTACACCGCCTGCGAGCCCTGCAAGCGCAATCCCGAACGCCCGCCATTGTGGCAGGTCAAGGCCGCGCGGATCATCCACGACAACAGCGAGCAGATGATCTATTACGAGGATGCCACCATCGAGTTTTTCGGTGTGCCCCTCGCCTACATTCCATATTTCTCGACGCCTGATCCCACGGTGCGCCGCAAGACCGGCCTGCTGACGCCGCGTTATACCTATTCGTCCGCCACTGGTTTCGGCATCTCGACGCCGTTCTTCTGGGCCCCTGCTCCCGATTACGATCTGACGCTGACCCCCACCTTTCTGACCAAGCAGGGTGTGCTTGGTCAGGCGGAATGGCGCCAGCGTTTCATGTCGGGTTCGTATAACATCCGCGCCGCCGGTATTTTTCAGCAGGATGAGGATGTTTTTCTCGAATCGCCTTACGGCCCGCGCGGGCGTGATTTCCGCGGATCTATCGAGAGTTCAGGCCGTTTCGACATCAACAAATTCTGGCACTGGGGCTGGGATGTCGCGCTCGTGTCCGACAAGTGGTTTTTCGATAACTACAATGTCCGCAGCGAGAGCCTGACGAACACCTTCTTCAAGGAATCGACGTCAACCGCCTATCTACTCGGTCGCAGCGACAATGCGTTCTTCGATCTGCGCGGCTACTACTTCAAGACGCTGGCCTACGACGACTGGCAGAAGCAGCAGCCTGTCGTCGCGCCCACGCTTGATTACAATCGGCGTTTCAAAGGGCCGGGACGACTCGGCGGCGAGTTCGAGTTCGATCTCAACGTAACGAACCTGTTCCGTGAAGCCGCCCAGTACCGGGCGATCCCCGGTTATACCGCAACGACCTTCCCCACGGGCATGCCGTACGAGACCTGCGCGGTGTTCGAGTACGACCGTTGTCTGGTGAGCGGCATTGGCGGCCGATATACACGTGTGTCAACCAGCCTGAGCTGGAAACGCGATTTCATCGATCCGTTGGGACAGGTATGGCAGCCGTTCGTCGGTATGCGTGTCGACGGGTTTGCCCGCGCCCTGAACGCGACGCGATTCCAGAATAACGAGATCACGAACTTCCTGAACGTCAGCAGCAACGACACGATTACCTCTCGCGTCACGCCGACGATCGGTGTCGAATATCGTTATCCCTTCGTCGCCAGCACTGAGAAATGGGGCACACATACGATCGAACCGATTGCCCAGATCGTTGCGCGCCCGAACGAAACCCGCATCGGCGAGCTGCCGAACGAGGATTCGCAAAGTGTGGTGTTCGACAGCACCAACCTGTTCTCATGGAACAAATTCGGCGGATACGACCGCGCCGAAGGCGGTGTACGCGCCAACGTCGGCCTCAAGTACACAGTGCAGACGGATGGCGGTGCATATGGACAGGCTCTGTTCGGCCAGTCCTTCCAGATTGGTGGCCGTAACTCCTACAGGCAATATGACATCTCGCATGCTGGTCAGGACTCCGGTCTTGAAAACACGCGTTCTGACTATGTTGCGGGTCTGTACGTGGCACCCCGGGAAGGCATGTCGTTCCTTGGCCATGCACGCTTTGACGAGAGCAACTTCGCGCTTCAGCGCTTTGACGCGCAGGCCAATGCGTCATTTGGTCGTCTGAACGCAGGCTTGGTGTTTGCCCGTTACGCAGCGCAGCCGGATCTCGGTTATCCGTATCGCCGCACCGGCCTTGGCCCTAATGCCTCGCTGAAGCTTACAGATAATTTTTCGCTTAAAGGCTCCGTGCTGTTCGATCTCGACCGGGGTGTTGAGGAGCGCTACAAGTATCAGGCTGGTTTGATCAACACCTATACAAAGTCCAATACCTGGACCGCAGCCAACATGTCGCTCGGTATGACGTATCAGGACGAGTGCGTGGTGCTGGATGTTGTGTATACCTCCAGCCTGAAAGACCGATCCTCTGGTACGAAGCGCTCGGACTCCACCATCATGGTCCGCTTGGAGCTTCGGACGCTTGGAGAGGTCAGCTTCTCTCAGGATGTCAGCGGCAGCTCTTCTGACGACGGCACGACGCAGTAATCGGTCGGCAGTCATGAGCCAAATCGATGATCTTCCGCCACTGCGGGATATCGTGCGCCAATATGAGCTGGCAGCGAAGAAATCGCTTGGGCAGAATTTTCTGTTCGACCTGAATTTGACAGCGAAAATCGCCCGTTCCTCAGGCCCTCTTGAAAATGTGACGGTTGTGGAAGTTGGCCCCGGCCCGGGTGGTCTCACCAGGGCATTGTTGGCTTGCGGCGCCAGGCACGTCATCGCCATTGAGCGCGATTCACGTTGTCTGCCAATCCTCGCGCAAATCAGCGGCCATTACCCGGGCCGTTTGACAGTTATCGAGGGTGATGCACTAACCGTTGATCTCAGTCCTTATCTCAACGGCGACCCGGCCAGAGTGGTGGCCAATCTGCCTTATAATGTGGCCACCCCACTGCTCACCGGATGGTTAACGACCGATCCTTGGCCATCGTGGTGGGAGTCTTTGACTTTAATGTTCCAGCGCGAGGTTGCCGAGCGGATCGTGGCAACACCTGCGGAGCCTAAAGACTATGGCCGGCTGGGCGTTCTCTGCGGCTGGCGGACTTACGCGAACATTTTGTTTGATGTCCCGCCTTCAGCTTTCGTGCCGCCGCCAAAGGTAACATCGTCCATCGTCCACCTAGCTCCCCGCCCTGCTCCAACACCTGCCCGGACAACCACATTGGCGACGGTGACACAGGCAGCATTTGGACAACGGCGAAAAATGCTACGGCAGAGCCTTAAAAGTCTGGACCTTTCAAATGCAGAGACAGATGTCGCAGGCATGATTCAACGGGCTGGTCTTGAAGAGACCGCCCGCGCCGAAGAGATTCCTGTCGATGGTTTTGTACGTCTCGCTAACGTTTACGATGAGTTGGTGCGGAATCGCTGATATCAGACGTTACGCGTCTTCAGCCAACAGTCCGTCAACGAACCGGGCGAGTCCATCACGTCTGACGCGTTTCAGACGTTCCGCAGCGAGAATAGACAGCAATGCTTTAAATGCGTGATCAAGGTCATCATTGACGATCACATAATCGTAAGCATCCCAATGGCTGATTTCGTCACGCGCATTCAACAGCCTGCGATTGATAATCTCCTGCGCATCCTCAGCCCGGCGTTCCAACCGTGTGCGCAACTCCGTCAGCGACGGCGGCAGAATGAAGACGGTAACGGCATCGTCTCGCATGTGCTCAAGAATTTGGAGTGTTCCCTGCCAATCGACATCGAACACCATATCGCGCCCGCTTGCCAACGTATTGAGAACTGGCTTGCGCGGTGTACCATAAAAGTTGCCATGCACTTCGGCCCATTCCAAAAGATCGCCTCGATCCCTCTGGAAAATAAACTCATCCCGCCCGATAAAGTGGTAGTGCACACCGTCAATTTCTGACGCACGCCGAGGTCGGGTGGTGATGGAGACCGACAGCGACAGATCGCCCAACTGGATGAGATCTCTTGTCAGCGTCGTTTTTCCCGCACCTGACGGAGACGACAAAATCAGCATCAATCCGCGGCGTTGAATTTTACTATCGACCGTCATACTGCGCCCTGAATTAACAACTCTGCCCAAATTACTCAATCGACCGAAGTTGCGGCACGGTCTTCGGCGACGTCAGATCGTAAGTTTTATCCTTGAGGGGATCGAGGTTCGTGCCCTCGGATGCATCTATAACCTTGACAGGACCAGCGGGCGATGAAGCAGGCGCACCGACGACTGCCGCACTAGCGGGCTGCTCAACGTCCGGTATGTTGTCGACCCGATCAATACCAGCCTCATTATCTGCAGCATTCTTACGATCGGTTTCTATCTTGCGCCACTCACGAACATTGCGGTTGTGCTCATCGAGGGTCTTGGCAAATCGGTGTCCGCCAGAGCCATCCGCAACGAAATAAAGATCATCGGTATCGGCAGGATTAGCAACCGCTTTCAAGGAAGCGAGCCCCGGATTTGCGATCGGTCCGGGAGGCAGTCCGTTGATCGCATAAGTATTATAAGGCGTCGGCTCGGTAATTTCGCTTTTTCGAATACCTCGACCGAGGGTACCCTTCCCCCCGACAATTCCATATACGATTGTCGGATCTGACTGGAGCCGCATACCCTGCCGAAGCCGGTTGATAAAAACACTGGCGACGCGGGCCCGCTCCTCGGGAACAGCTGTTTCTTTTTCAACAATTGATGCCAACACGACAAGTTCATCAGGCGATTTCAAAGGAAGTCCCGGAGCTCGAGATTCCCAAGCCTCAGCCACCGCCTTACGATGCTCTGCAGCCATTCTATCAATTAACGCCTGACGCGTGGTGCCGCGCGGAACAAGATAAGTCTCAGGAAGAAGCGAGCCTTCCACAGGAACAGGCTTGATCTCGCCGGTCAATAAATCGTTGGCCAGCAAACGCGCTACAGCCTGATCACTCGTGAGCCCCTCCGCTATGGTGATCGGATGCTGTAAGCTCTTGCCGGACACCAATATGTCCATCACATCCTTCATACTCGCACCAGGCGCGAAAGCATACTCGCCGGCTTTAATGTCGTCATTCGCACCTAGCGCATGCAGTCCAAGTACGAAAATAAGCGGATGCGCGATGACACCCTCACGTTGCAATGTCTGGGCAACGGTCTGATTGCCACCTTTGACAGATACAACCTGCGTTTCTTTAAGCGGACCCGGAGCGTAAAATTCACCTCGCCCAAAATAGACAGCAAACCCGGCAGCGACGGCACCAATCAATAAGACTGTAAGAAATGCACTGAGAGCCGAAAGGAAGCTTCCTTTATGACGGCTTGATTTTTGCCGAATGCGTGGCGGGGGCGGAGGGGCAACCGTAGGCTTGATGGCTTCACTTGCTGAGCGGGGCGTAATGCGATTATACGACGCACCACTATGCCGGACAGAGCCGCTTTCTGAAGACGACTGATTTCTGTCACTAACCATAAAGCGCAGCCTCTCTTATACGAATTTCGCAGGCTTTGAAGCCCTCTTGCCGGCACTCAGTAACGAGAGCGTGCCCGGAACGCCTACGTGACTAGCTTGATCAGTAGACATTCTGACAAAAACCAGGCTCCGTATTTATAGCCATCCATGCCCATGGCAACCAAGCGCTTTGAGCACGATTATTTGGCTACCTAAACACAAAGATCCGACGCAATGATAGCTCATCGCTCCGGATCATATGTAAAACGCTTCAATTTAATCAAGCATCCGGATGGCGAAGAATCAAGGATGCATTTGTTCCACCGAAACCAAACGAATTGGAGAGAACAGCACCGACTGACGCTTGTCTCGACTCATGAGGCACCAGATCAACTTGAGTATGAACAGACGGATTATCCAGATTGAGTGTTCCAGGAACAATTTGATCTCGAATCGCCAGAATGCCAAAAATCGCCTCAACAGCTCCGGCCGCGCCCAGAAGATGCCCTGTGGACGACTTCGTTGAGGACATGAGAACGGAGTCAGCATGTTCGCCTAGCAACCGCTCGACGGCCCGCAACTCTATCTCATCACCAAGCGGAGTTGAGGTACCATGAGCATTAATGTAGCTGATGTCAGCAGCGGAAAGGCCTGCTCGTTTTAATGCCGCTTGCATGCAACGGAAGGCACCATCGCCATCCTCAGACGGTGACGTAATATGATACGCATCGCCAGATAATCCATAACCGACGACTTCTGCATAAATGCGGGCGCCACGAGCAATGGCATGATCACGCGCTTCGAGAACGACTATGCCAGCCCCTTCCCCCATCACAAAACCGTCCCGATCCTTGTCATAAGGACGAGAGGCTTTTTCAGGAGTATCATTAAATGCGGTAGACAATGCCCTGCAAGCGGCAAAGCCGGCCAACGCTAGGCGATTAACCGGCGACTCCGTTCCTCCCGCAACGATGACATCAGCATCACCCAGCGCGACCAGACGAGCTGCATCCCCAATTGCATGAGCACCTGTTGAGCAAGCCGTAACGACTGAATGGTTGGGGCCTTTGAGCCCATGAGCAATGGAAACATAACCCGATGCCAGGTTAATAAGTCTGCCCGGAATAAAAAAAGGCGAGACTCTCCTTGGACCGCGCTCGTGAAGCGTCACTGCAGCGTCATAGATCCCACCAACCCCGCCAATACCCGAGCCGATAAGGACACCTGTAGCAACCCGGTCTGCTTCGGTTGAAGGGTGCCACCCGGCATCGTCCAGCGCCTGGCGTGCGGCAGCCATTGCATAGATGATGAAAGGATCAACTTTGCGTTGTTCCTTTGACTCCATCCAGTCGTCAGGATTAAAGCCGCCATCGCTATCTTCTTGACCGGGAACTGTACATGCGATTTTGCAGGGCAAATCGGATGTATCAAATGCATCGACACGTCGAGCCCCGCTGACACCTGCAAGCAACCTGCGCCACGTGGTTTCAATCCCACAGCCAAGCGGCGATACAATGCCAAGCCCGGTTACAACCACACGCCTCATGAACGACCACCTGCCTGTATCATACACACGCAGGCACCCGGATCATTACCGATACGACGCATGCGCTTATAGGAAACGCTACGACCAAGCCAATCAGGCTGAAACGTTTTTCTCAAGAAACTTGATAGCGTCGCCGACGGTCACAATGGTCTCTGCCGCATCGTCCGGAATTTCAACGCCAAAACCTTCTTCGAAGGCCATTACCAACTCAACGGTATCAAGGCTATCTGCGCCCAAATCATCAATGAAGTTGGCGGAATCGGTCACCTTGTCTGCCTCTACTCCAAGATGCTCGACAACAATCTTTTTAACGCGATCAGCGATATCACTCATATTTCCATTCCTTATTCAAGAGACTGACATTTTCGGCAGACAAGCAGACCGAACATCAACACCAATCGAAAACCCGACATAATGCTGACGAACTCAACGCTTCGCATACGTTCGGGACGACACTGGCTACACGAGCCTGCGATCACACACAACCCGGGTCCACAAAAATCAGGAGCAAAATTTCCAAACTGCCCGATATTGCTAACACCTTTAAGTCACCAACTGAACAAGCCAAAGCATGACACGATAAAATTTTCAACCCCTAGGAAATCATATATACATACAGAAAACTACTTATGGCTTAGAAGTTACGCTAAAATGCGCCATGTCAAGTTGAAAAAACAACTTAGTAATTAAACCTGCAATCGTTGCAACCCGACTATAAAGCTTTTGAGCAGCAATCTCACTTCATCCGCCCGACTCTCATTATTAACATACTCCATATCTCAGAGTTGAGTTGAACTGAGGTTGATTGAAATGCGGCAAAAAATGGTCAGATCAGATCAGATCAGATCAGATCAGATCAGATCAGATCATCGCCATTCCGCCATTTATATGCAATGTCTGACCGGTAACGTAACTCGCCTCATCTGATGCAAGATAGATGACAGCGGCAGCAATATCACCACCCGAACCAAGACGTGCAGCCGGCACACGCGAAAGAATGGTTTCACGCTGCTTATCGTTAAGTGCATCTGTCATAGGCGATTCGATAAAACCAGGCGCAATGACATTAACTGTTATTCCGCGGCTAGCTACTTCAGCTGCGAGAGACTTTGACAGACCAATCAGACCAGCTTTGGATGCCGCATAATTTCCTTGCCCCGGATTGCCGGTGACACCCACGATGGAACTAATGCCAATGATCCGTCCAGAGCGGCGACGCATCATCCCTTTGATGGCAGTGCGCGATAACCTGAAAGCTGCTGTCAGATTGACAGCAATAACTGAATCCCACTCATCGTCCTTCATGCGCATTGAAAGATTATCACGGGTAAGGCCCGCGTTGTTAACCAGAATATCCAAGCCGCCAAGTGCAGCCTCCGCAGCAGGAACAAGCGCCTCCACTTCTTCAGAAACGGACAAATTAGCGGGGCAGATATGAACGCGTTCACGCAAGTCTGTAGCCAGAGCCTCTAGCGCCTCTTGGCGGGTTCCGGACAATACAAGTTCTGCACCCTGCGCATGCAATGCCTTGGCGATCGCACTTCCTAGACCACCTGTCGCACCGGTCACGAGTGCTTTTTTTCCTGTAAGTTGAAACACGTTCTTTCCTTTTATCGAGTCAATTGAAGAGCTTCAATAAAACCTGCAAAATCGTCAGGCCCTCCCACTGACAGAGCACGGGAGCCCGGTGCAATTCGCTTGGCAAGCCCTGTCAAAACCTTGCCAGATCCTAACTCGATAAAAAAATCAACACCATCATCGGCCATTGCCGAAACACTTTCACGCCAGCGTACCGTACCTGTCACCTGCGAGACAAGGGCATCCTTGATATCTGCTGGACTATCGACAGGCGCTGCAAGAACATTTGCAAATATGGGCGCTCGTGGAGGAGAAATGTCTATGCGAGACAGTGCGTCGCGCATACGCTCAGCTGCTGGCTGCATCAGGGGGCAATGAAATGGCGCAGAGACTGGCAACAAAATTGCTCGCTTCGCACCACGGGCTTGTGCCAACTGAATGGCACGATTTACAGCGTCTGCATGACCAGAAACAACAACCTGCCCTGGGCCATTATCATTCGCGACCGCACATATGTCGTTTTGAGCAGCCTCTTCGGCAATCTCTACGACTGCTTCAAAATCCAGCCCGAGAATCGCAGCCATTGCGCCCACACGTACCGGAACCGCATCCTGCATCGCTTCGCCACGAATCCGCAAAAGCCGGGCCGTATCAGCAAGGTCGATCCCACCGGCGCCCGCAAGAGCCGAATATTCTCCGAGTGAGTGCCCTGCTACATAGGCCGCATCACGAGCGACATCTAGGTCGGTCTCGGATTCCAGCGCACGAAGCACGGCAAGGCTGACAGCCATGAGAGCCGGCTGCGTGTTGACGGTCAATGAGAGGGCATCGCTGCTTCCTTCCCACATCAACGCGCTCAATTTCTGGTCGAGCGCGTCATCAACTTCCTCGAAAACACGGCGGGCTGGAATAAAATTTTCGGCAAGCGCCTTACCCATCCCGACAACCTGGCTACCTTGCCCGGGAAATGTCAAAACAATCGACACGGCATCCTCCACCCTGACATAGGTTCTTTATTACGTTGCAGCAATGGCTTCCGCAATGGCATCGAGCGCAGCCTGCGCCTGCTCACTGTCGGGACCGCCTGCCTGCGCAAGATCACGCCGGCCGCCGCCACCTTTACCGCCAAGTTTCTCTGCTGCTACGCGTACCAGCGCCACCGCATCGAAATGTTCACCGGCATCACCGGCCACGCCAACGACGATGCCTGCTTTCCCATCCTCTGCAACACCGACAATTGCAACAATGCCGGAGCCGATCCGCTTCTTGGCGTCATCGACCAAACTTTTGAGATCCTTCGGTTCAATGCCAGAAACAATGCGTGCGAGTAGGTTTGTTCCTGCAACCTCGCGGATGGGATCTTCTCCAGAACCTACACCAAGAGCAAGCTTCTTACGGGCTTCCGTTAGATCGCGTTCAAATTTCCGGCGCTCTTCAATGAGCGCCTCCAGGCGCCCACCGAGTTCACTGACAGGCGTGCGTAGCAATTCGGATATGCCCTGCAAAAGCTGACTTTCTTCTACGAGATGGCGCCTGGCGCCTTTTCCAGTCATAGCTTCAATGCGGCGCACGCCTGACGCAACTGCGCTTTCCGACAGCACGCGCACAATTCCGATATCACCTGTTCGAGACACATGCGTGCCGCCGCACAGTTCTACGGAGAATGGTTTACCGCCAATCTCGGGGCGGGTTCCCATGCTGACAACGCGTACCTCATCGCCATATTTTTCGCCGAAAAGTGCGCGAGCGCCGGATTCAATAGCCTCATCCACGGCCATCGACCGGGTAACGACCGGCTCATTGCGCAATACAAGGGTATTGGCAAGCTCTTCAATCTGTCGCAGCTCGCCAGCGCTAATTGGTCCCGGATGACTAAAATCAAAACGCAAGCGGTCTGAAGTCACCAGTGAGCCCTTTTGCGCAACATGATCACCTAAAATTTCGCGCAGAGCTTCGTGCAGCAGATGTGTAGCCGAGTGGTTGGCGCGAATCGCTGAGCGACGTTCCGCGTCAACTTGCAAGGTGACGGCGGAACCAATAACCAGCATGCCTTCTGTCACTTGAACACGGTGGAGATAGAGAGCGCCGAGTTTTTTCGTTGTCCCGGTTATTTCTGCGCTGAGATCAGCGCCAGACAATTTCCCGATATCTCCGACCTGACCACCGGATTCGGCATAGAACGGGGTCTGATTGAAAAGAACGAAGCCTTCTTCCCCCGCACTAAGTGATTCAACCTCTTCACCGTCGCGCACGATCGCAGTTACGACGCCTTCGGCTGCCTCCGTTTCATACCCAAGAAACTCCGTAGACCCGACCTTGTCTTTCAGCGCGAACCAAAGGGTTTCGGTTGCTGCTTCTCCGGATCCGCTCCATGCGGCGCGCGCTTGCTGTCTCTGCCGTTCCATCGCGGCGTTGAAGCCGGCAACGTCGACGCCGATTGAACGGGGGCGCAAGGCATCTTGAGTCAGGTCAAGCGGGAAGCCATAGGTATCGTAAAGAGTAAATGCGACATCGCCTGACAGTTGCGTACCGGCAGACAGTTCCCGGCTTTCAGCATCGAGAATCGATAGACCACGCTCAAGAGTTTTCCGGAAGCGCTTCTCTTCAAGGTGGAGGGTTTCACCGATAAGCGACTGGGCACGAACGAGTTCAGGATAAGCTTCGCCCATCTGACGAACGAGGGCAGGAACCAGACGCCACATCAGGGGGTCGCGCGCGCCCAGAAGCTGCGCATGTCGCATCGCACGGCGCATGATGCGGCGGGCGACATAACCGCGTCCCTCGTTTGACGGCAGAACACCGTCGGCAACGAGAAAAGCGGATGCGCGCAGGTGATCGGCTATGACGCGATGGCTCACTCCCTGCGGACCAGCCGGATCAACGCCTGTCGCCGTTGCCACTGCTTCGATCAGCGCCCTGAACAGGTCTGTACTGTAGTTGTCGTGCGTGCCCTGCAAGACGGCAGATATGCGCTCAAGACCCATGCCGGTATCGATAGATGGACGCGGCAGCAGTTGCCGCTCACCTGGCACGACCTGGTCGTATTGCATAAAGACGAGATTCCAGATCTCGATAAAACGGTCACCATCTTCATCGGGGCTGCCCGGAGGACCGCCTGCGATTTTATCTCCGTGATCATAAAAGATTTCGGAACACGGACCACAGGGTCCTGTATCGCCCATCGACCAGAAATTATCAGATGTGGAAATTCTGATGATCTTACTATCGGACAGGCCAGCTATTTTTTTCCACAAAAGTGCTGCGTCTTCATCTTCAGAGAAAACGGTAACGAGCAATTTGCTTTCTGGCAGACCGAATTCGCGTGTCACGAGCTTCCACGCTAATTCGATAGCATTTTCCTTAAAGTAATCACCGAAGGAAAAGTTGCCCAGCATCTCGAAAAACGTGTGATGACGAGCCGTGTAGCCGACATTATCGAGATCGTTATGCTTTCCGCCAGCGCGTAAACATTTCTGGGCGCTCGTGGCGCGAGAATAGGGGCGTTTTTCCGCGCCGGTGAACACGTTCTTGAACGGCACCATACCGGCGCTCGTGAACATCAGCGTGGGATCATTCCGCGGAACGAGCGAACTGGATGGTACGATCTCATGACCATTGGCCGAGAAATAATCAAGAAAAGTGGACCGAATCTCGTTTACGCCGCTCATAACGCCCTGCCTGAACCCCTGCCAACGCCGCGCCGCAACGCTCGTTTGCTGCCAATGTTTTCCATAGCCGGTCTGTTTGGCAAACCGGCATCCGGAGACGGACTCCGCCCGGAATCAAGCGCTATCCCAGCGCCCCTTCTAGAAGGAATCCGCCAGCCTGCAAATATGAAATCAGCAAATCCTACTCACCAACATACTCGTTGAGACCTGACCAGCGCCTCAACCACGCATCCTAGATTTTCAGGACGCATCATCCTCCCCACCGTCTGAATCAGGGCTGGCATTTTCGAGAATGCGCTCGGACAGAACGGCGGAATTCTGACGAATCGCAGCCTCGATTCTGTTGGCAACCTCCGGGTTGTTCCGCAGAAATTGCTTCGAATTCTCGCGGCCTTGCCCAAGCCTCTGGCTATCGTAGGAAAACCATGCACCCGACTTGTCGACGATGCCACCTTTAACACCGAGGTCCAGCAGTTCGCCGAGCTTGGATACGCCCTCGCCGTACATAATATCGAACTCGACCTGCTTGAACGGCGGCGCCACTTTGTTCTTCACCACCTTGACGCGCGTCGTGTTGCCGATGATTTCATCGCGCTCCTTTATCGACCCGATGCGGCGAATATCGAGGCGGACAGAAGCGTAGAACTTGAGTGCGTTACCGCCAGTGGTCGTTTCCGGCGAGCCATACATCACACCGATCTTCATACGAATCTGGTTGATGAAGATGACCATCGTATTCGAGCGGGAGATTGAGCCGGTCAATTTGCGCAGCGCCTGGCTCATCAAGCGCGCCTGCAAACCAGGCTGCATGTCGCCCATGTCGCCTTCAATTTCCGCACGGGGGGTAAGTGCCGCGACCGAATCAATAACGAGCACGTCTATCGCGCCAGACCGCACCAGCGTATCGCAGATTTCGAGCGCCTGTTCGCCTGTGTCCGGCTGCGAAATCAGCAAATCATCCAGATTGACACCCAACTTGCGCGCATAGACCGGATCAAGTGCGTGCTCGGCATCGATAAAGGCGCATGAACCGCCCTTCTTTTGAGCTTCGGCAATGGTGTGCAGGGCGAGGGTCGTTTTTCCCGACGACTCTGGCCCAAAAATTTCCACGATACGCCCACGGGGCAAGCCACCGACGCCCAGCGCAATGTCGAGCCCGAGCGAACCTGTGGACACGGTCTCGATCTCGATCTGCCCCTGCGCCTGACCAAGCCGCATGATGGAGCCTTTGCCAAACGCACGTTCGATCTGCGTCAGCGCCGCGTCGAGAGCCTTTGTTTTGTCCATGGAACTACCTTCTACGAGTCGCAAACCGGCCTGTGACATTCGGTTTATCCTTATGGCAGGTCGCGCGCCATTTCAACGTGCTCCCCAATCCTCTTTACAAATCACATGTACATAATTTGTTCTTGCGATCAAGTTCTTTTTATGTTCTCAATTCAGCAACGTGGTTCCCTGCAATTTCCGTGGGGAAACCAATGTAAAAAGGCCGGCGTGAGCCGGCCTTTGGGGGAGGAGCGAGATGCATGCAATGTACGGAATACGTGGAAAGCTTCAAAGCTCCGACGATGTTTCCGCGCTCCGGTTGGCGCCAAGCACCAGCGTTTCAACCAGTTCCACGACCCGCACAGCCAAGGCCTCGGGGTCTGGCTCCGTCGCATCGAGCTGGATCTCTGGAGACAGCGGCGGTTCGTATTCTTGGCCGACACCCGTGAAGGCCGCGATTTTGCCCTCGCGGGCTTGCGCATACAGGCCCTTGGGATCGCGCTCCGCACAGACCTCTGCCGGCGCATCGACAAAAATCTCGATGAATTCATCCGGCGCGAAACGCTCCCGCAGCCGGTCACGATCGGCTCGGAAGGGCGAGACAAAGGCGCAGAGAACGATCAACCCGGCGTCGGTCATCAGTCTGGCGACCTCCCCCACCCGGCGGATATTTTCCGTGCGCGAGGCTGCGTCGAAACCAAGATCCGCGTTCAGCCCCTGCCGCAGAGCATCGCCATCCAGCATCGTCGTGTGCCGACCAAGCGCATGCAGCTTTGCTTCCACAAGATTGGCGATCGTGGATTTTCCTGAACCCGGCAGTCCGGTGAACCACAGCACGAGCGGTCGTTGATGCTTGATATCGGATCGTGCGGCGCGGTCGACATCGAAGCCATGACGATGAACGTGAGTCGCGCCAAGCGCCTCCACTGCCATGCCCGCACCGACGGTGGCGTTGGTGAAGCGATCGATCAGGATGAATGCGCCAAGCTCGTGGCTTTCGGTGTAAGGATCGAAAACAATCGGCACGAGCGTCTCGATTTCGACGAGGCCAATGGCGTTGAGACCCAGCGATACAACTGGTGTTTTGGCCAGTGTTTCCACATCGAGATAATGAGTGATCGCCCGCACTGTCGCCGGCACGGTGCGGGTGCCGAGTTTCAAATTATAGGAACGGCCCGGCACGAGAAGTTCATCCGCCATCCAGACCACACGCGCCGAGAACCGCGTTGCGACGATCGGACGATGTCGGGGGTCGGCAAGAACCTCGCCGCGCGGCGCATCAATTTCATCGGCGAGAACTAAAGTGACCGCATCGCCGGCCTCTGCAGCAGGCAAATCGCCATCGAAGGTGACGATACGGGATACCGTGCTGCTCTTGCCCGATCCGGCAGCAACAACGGCATCGCCCACCGACACCCGACCTCCAGCAATCGTGCCCGAAAAGCCGCGGAAATCGAGATTCGGCCGGTTAACCCATTGTACCGGCAGACGGAACGGCCCGGTTGTGTCACGCTCTTCAACGTCTACGGTCTCAAGATGGCCGAGCAAGGTCGGCCCCGTGTACCAAGGCGTCGAGGGACTTGCGACGGAGATGTTGTCGCCAAAACGCGCCGAAAGCGGAATGGCCTGCACGGTCAGAAAGCCCAGATCCTTGGCGAAGGCTTCGTAATCCGCAACGATGGCATCGAATTTTTTCTGATCGTAACCGACGAGATCGATCTTGTTGATCGCAAGTACGATATGGCGAATACCGATAAGGGACGCAATGATGCTGTGGCGCCTCGTCTGCGTGAGCAGACCCTTGCGCGCGTCGATCAATAGAATCGCCAAAGCGGCATTCGACGCACCCGTAGCCATGTTGCGGGTGTATTGCTCATGACCGGGCGTGTCGGCAACGATAAAAGATCGACGGGGCGTCGAGAAATAACGATAGGCTACATCTATCGTAATGCCTTGTTCGCGTTCGGCTTCCAGCCCATCGACCAGCAGCGCGAAATCGATATCGTCGCCTGTCGTGCCGACCCGGCGCGAATCATCTTCCAATGCAGAGTATTGATCGTCGAGAACGGCACTGGTTTCATAAAGCAGCCGCCCGATCAGCGTGGATTTGCCGTCATCGACGGATCCGCACGTCAAAAAACGCAGCAATCCTCGCGCCGGTGCGGCGTCTGCTGGCGCTTCATTAGTCCTGACATCCAGATTATCCGTGGAGAGAGAAGCAGGCATCAGAAGTATCCCTCGCGCTTCTTGCGCTCCATCGAGGCACCCGTGTCCTTGTCGATCACCCGGCCCTGCCGCTCCGAGACGGACGACGATTCAAGCTCGGCGATGATATCCGCCAGCGTTACCGCCTCTGATTCGATGGCTCCCGTCAGCGGATAGCAGCCCAAAGTGCGGAAACGGACCTTGCGTATTTGTGGTGTCTCACCCGGCGCGAGGGGAAATCGGTCGTCATCCACCATGATAAGAGCGCCGTCGCGCTCCACCACCGGTCGCTCCGCTGCGAAGTAGAGCGGCACGACGGGAATGTTTTCGGCCGCGATGTAGTGCCACACGTCGCGCTCTGTCCAGTTGGACAACGGAAAAACCCGCATCGATTCGCCCTTGGCGATCTGCGTATTGTAAAGGTGCCAGAGCTCCGGGCGCTGGTTGCGTGGGTCCCAGGCGTGGCTCGCCGTGCGGTGAGAGAACACACGCTCCTTGGCGCGGCTTTTCTCTTCGTCGCGGCGTGCTCCGCCGAAAGCGGCGTCATAACCGCCTGCGTCGAGCGCCTGCTTCAGCGCCTCCGTTTTCATCACCTGCGTATGCGCAGCGGACCCGGATGCGAACGGCCCTATGCCCCGGCGCACGCCATCCTCGTTGACGTGCACGCGCAGATCCCAGCCATATTCCTGCGCAATGGCGTCGCGAAACGTGATCATCTCGCGGAATTTCCATGTCGTATCGACATGCAGTAGCGGGAATGGCGGCTTGGAGGGATAGAACGCCTTGCGGGCCAGATGCAGCATCACGGCGGAATCCTTGCCGATGGAATACAGCATGACCGGCTTGCGAAATTCTGCCGCAACCTCGCGGATGATGTGGATGGACTGGGCCTCAAGCCACGCAAGATGAGGCGACAAGCGCCGCGCCGAAGCCGCAGATGTCGGCGTCCGCCCTGTAGTGACTGGCGTCCCTTGGTCGGCCCTCAAAGAATCGGTCGATAACATTGATAACCCTGATGCTCCCAAATGACGCCGGGTTTCTTCAAAAGCCTCGCGCGCTGCACGCCGAGACGGGTCTCGCCCCTGCGAACGCCGTCAGGCGTCCCCTTGCGTGACGCGAAGCCGGCGGCGCAGCCCGCTGAGATGCACTTCCTCGCCCTCCAGCGAAGCTGGCTGGTAATGATCGCGCACGAAAACCACGGCGCCAGTGCGCAGCGCCTCGATGGTGCCTTCGTGCTTCACCTCAAGCGCGTCGAAACCGCTGCGGTGCAAGGCGTTGATCTGATCGCGCAGCACATCGCCCTGCGCACGCAACTCACCGCGATAACCGAGTCTGTCGCGCAAAATACGCGCGGTCGAGTAATGCCGCCCGTCGTTGTACTTCGGTATATCGAGCACGATCAGCGCAAAGCGGCGCACGTCCTGCTCCAGCCCTTCCAGGGTTTCACCTGTCTGGAGAACAAGCCCTAAGGGATCGGCCCGACCTTCCAGCACGGCGCGCTCGGCGAGATAGCGCTCCTTGCCGAGCACGATCGCCCCGGCAGCCGGCAGCGGCGCATCAGCGTCAACGAATTGCCATTCGTCGTCAACGAACGCACCGTTCCTGAACAGAGCCATCAGGCACTCCTCTTCGTCACACCAGCGGCGGAAACGTGAATGCCGCATTCTGTTTTTGCCTGTCCGCGCCAACGCCCGGCACGCGGGTCCTCACCCGGCGCCACAGGCGATGTGCAGGGGGCGCAGCCAATGGATGGATATCCTTTCGCCACCAGCGGGTGGCGTGGCAGATCGTGCTCACGCAGGTAAGCAACCAGTTCGCCCGCTCCCCAGCTTGCCAGCGGCGACACCTTGATATGCGTCGCATCTGCCTCGAACACAGGCAGCGCCGCGCGCGTCGACGCCTGAAACCGCTTCCGGCCTGTGATCCAGGCCGTAAACGGCATCAGCGCGGACGCCAGCGGCTCAACCTTGCGCAGGTGGCAGCATCGATCAGGATCGATGCTGAACAGCGCGCCATACGGGTCCGCAACTTCCATCGCGCCGGCATCGGGGCCGACGCTGCGCACGTCCGTCAGGCCAAGTTGGTCGATCAGCGTATCGCGGTAAGCCAGGGTCTCGGGGAACAGCCGTCCGGTGTCGACGAACACCACCGGCACGGCCCGATCGACCCGCGAGGCAAGATGCAACAGCACGGCCGACTCCGCCCCGAAGCTGGACACCAGCGCGATCTCCCCCGGAAACAGCCGCGTCAGCGCAACCCGCAACACCTCGTCCGCCGGCAGATCGCCATACGTGGCGTTTAGCGTGGCGACGCGCGCGTTGTCGGGCGCATGTCCGGCGGTTTCACGCGGCGGCTGGAGCTGCACCATAGAGGGCCTCCTTGAACGGCGCTTCGCCGACGCGGCGGAAGAACGCCAGGAACGGCTCTTCCGGGCTGCTGCGCTGCGCTATATAGGTGTTCACGACCGTTTCGATGGCATCGACGATATCGTCGCTGGAAAAGCCGCGCCCGACGATGGAGCCGATGGAGCAGGTTTCATCCCCCGAACCGCCGAGGGTGATCTGATAGAACTCCTCACCTTTGCGGTCGACGCCGAGAATACCGATATGCGCCACATGATGATGGCCGCAGGCGTTGATGCAGCCGGAAATCTTGATCTTCAGATCGCCGATCTCGTGCTGCCGTGACAGGTCCGCGAAGCGCTCGCTGATGCGCTGCGCCAGAGGAATCGACCGCGCATTGGCCAGCGAGCAATAGTCGAGGCCCGGGCAGCAGATGCTGTCGGTGATAAGCCCGGCATTGCCGGTCGCAACGCCCGCCTTTTGCAGCTCGGCGAACAGCGCCGGTACGTCGTCCAACCTCACATGCGGCAGAACGAGATTCTGTTCGTGGGAGACGCGCAGCTCATCGAACGAATAACGCTCCGCAAGATCCGCGATGGCTTCCATCTGCTCGGCCGTCGCATCGCCCGGCACGCTGCCGACACTCTTGAGCGAAACGGTCACGATGCCATAACCCGGAGAGCGATGCGGCGCGAGGTTACGCGCCACGAAATCGGCCAGCGCGGTATCCACGACCTTCGCACGCTCCAGCGTTTCAGACCGCTCGGGCAGCGTCTCGAACGCGGGCGGGGCAAAGTACGCGGCAATGGCATCGATCTCGTCGTGCGGCAGCGTCAATGCATCGCGGCTCTTGATATCTTCGTACTCTTCCTCGACCTGCCGACGAACCTCGTCCAACCCGGCCTCATGCAGCAGGATCTTGACGCGCGCCTTGTACTTGTTGTCGCGGCGGCCGAACTGGTTGTAAACGCGCAGAATGGCTTCGCAGTAGCTCAGCAGCTCAGACTCCGGCAGGAACTCGCGCACCTTCTTCGCCACCATGGGCGTGCGCCCCAACCCGCCGCCGACATAAACTGTGAACCCGCGTTCGCCTGCCGCGTTTTCCACGATCTGCAAGCCGATGTCGTGCACCTGAATGGCCGCGCGATCATGCGTCGAGCCACTCACCGCGATCTTGAACTTCCGCGGCAGGTAAGTGAATTCCGGATGCAGCGACGACCATTGCCGCAGAATTTCGGCATAAACGCGCGGGTCCGCCAACTCATCACGCGCGGCGGACGCAAAATGATCCGCCGATACGTTGCGGATGCAGTTGCCGGAGGTCTGGATCGCGTGCAGCTCCACCTTCGCCAGATCGTCGAGAATATCCGGCACGTCCTCCAGCCTGATCCAGTTGAACTGGATGTTCTGGCGGGTGGTGAAATGGCCGTATCCCTTGTCGTAGCGGCGCGCGATATGAGCAAGACCGCGCAGCTTGGCGCTGCTCAGCGTGCCATAGGGAATGGCCACCCGCAGCATGTAGGCATGCAGCTGCAGGTAAACGCCGTTCATCAGACGCAGGGGCCTGAACTCGTCTTCGGTCAGTTCCCCGGCGAGCCTGCGCTGCACCTGATCGCGGAACTCCTCGACGCGACCATTCACGAAACGGCGGTCGAATTCGTCATAACGATACATCGCGAACTCCCGGATGGTTCAGGAAACAGAGGGGGCATGCGCCAGCGCTACGGAGGTTCCCGCCGTCGGCCCACCGGCCGCGCGGATCGCTTCCCGCAGCACGAGCGGAACAATGGCGTCCTCCTCCCGCTTCACATTGACGAGATAGGCGCCAACGACGAGATTACGACGCTCGTCTTCGGCGCCGGCTTCGGTGAGCACGGCGGCAGCCTCCGGCGTGTCGACGACTTCAGCGGCATTGATGTGCGTCGACCATTCGCCGGCGGGCGTGCGGAAGACCACGAGACCCGAGTGCAGATCGTTCGCCGTCAGCACCTGCGGAATGGCCGCTTTCGCATCACGTTTCATGTCTACTCCGCTGCAACGAGGGGCTGCATGACAGCCACCGGGGGCGCAATCGGCTCCGCAAAGCCGAAATCACCGGCTGCGAGAGCTTCACCCACCAAAATCAGGACAGGGCCGGAAATATCGCCGCGCGACTCTAGCGCCGGCAAATCCGACAGATGACCGACAAGCGCGCGACTGCCCTTGCGGCCTGCATTCTCAATGGCGGCGACAGGCGTCCCCGGCGAAACGCCGTGGCGCACCAGGCGCTCGAAAGTCTCTACAGCAGCGGTGCGGCCCATATAAATGCCGATGGTGCCGCCGGAGCGGGCCACTTCCGGCCATCCGTTCGGCTCGCTGCCGCCAGCCCCGTGGCCGGTGGCGAACACAACCGATGATGACACGCCGCGCAACGTCAGCGGCACGGCATAATCCGCCGCCGCCGCCAAGGCCGCCGTAACGCCGGGAACGACCGTGTAGCGGACACTCGCCGCACGCAACGCGGCAATTTCCTCGCCGCCGCGCCCGAACACCAGCGGATCCCCGGCCTTGAGGCGCGCCACATGCCGGCCTTCACGCGCAAGCCGGACGAGCAATTCATTAATCTCACCCTGCGCGACGGAATGCTTGCCTTTGGCCTTGCCGACGGAAATGCGGTGCGCATCGCGGCGCCCCATATCCACGACGGCCTCGGGCACGAGTTGATCGTGCACGATGACATCCGCCTGCTGCAGAAGTCTTTGAGCGCGCAGCGTCAACAAATCCTCGGCACCCGGCCCGGCCCCGATCAGCCAGACGACGCCCTCTTCCGCCGGAGCATCTGCGGCGAGGGCAGACAGGGCGTGACGGCGAGCGCCTTCTATATCGCCCGCCAGCGCGAGTTCCCCGCCACGGCCATCGAACAGTGCCGTCCAGAAACGGCGACGCAGCGCGTTGGTCGGCAAGGCGTTGCAGACATTATCCCGCACGCTGCGGGCCAACTCACCCAGCCGCCCGAACTCAGGCGCAAGCAGTGCTTCAACGGCAGCGCGCACTCTTTGAGCCAGCACCGGCGCATAACCGTCCGAAGCGATGGCAACCGACACCGGCGCGCGATCCACGATCGCCGGAATGGCGAAATCGCACAGCTCGATCCGATCCACCACGTTCACGGGCACGCCGGCTTCCCGGCCAAGACGGGAAATGCGCGCGTCGTAATCCGCGTCGCCCGTTGCGACAAAGAGCAGCGCCGCATTCCGCACGTCATCCGCCACAGGCTCGCGCGGGTGCAACGTCACGTCATTCGTGGAGATCAGCGCAGCCATGTCCGGCGCGACGTGCATGGAGAAGACGACCGGCTTGCCCTCCGTGCGCAGCAGAAGCCGCAATTTGGCAAGCGCCTCGTCACCCCCGCCGACGAGAATCAGCGACCGGCCAGCCACATCATATGAAACGGGGAAGAAACGCAAACGGGCCACGGACTGACTGCCATCCTTGCTAAGTTGTTATGATCTGTTGCAAACTTCGGCGCACGCCATCGGCACTGCAATTACGCGGGTGGGCGTCATGGCCTCGCCAACGGCGGCAGCGGCGCTTTCCAACGATGATCGACAAATAACATTATCACGCGCGTCTAAAAATTAAAATACAATTTTTATATGTATT
This sequence comes from Pseudochelatococcus contaminans, assembly GCF_014195635.1. Lineage (GTDB taxonomy): Bacteria > Pseudomonadota > Alphaproteobacteria > Rhizobiales > Beijerinckiaceae > Pseudochelatococcus > Pseudochelatococcus contaminans. Next base: position 102,600 of record NZ_JACICC010000008.1, read on the forward strand.
ATAAAAGAGGCCTGATAATTATATAATTTCAGTGGCTTTTTGTGTGTGAGGTGGAAAAACGCCTTGCCGCGCGCGGCGTAAAAGCCGGCGCGCGGTGTGAAAACGCTTATTTCCCATTCTCCGCCAGCCTGATAGCGGAGCGCGCCTCTCACCCGGAGGGAAAGAGCCGCGCCTGCTGTACCTTGAGGCCGATGCGGTCCGACACGTTCAGGTCTGCGCCGGGCGGCACATCCAGCTCGATGAGCTTGTCGGAGAATGCGACCCGCACTTCCGCACGGCGACCGTTAACGGTGCGGCGCACCGAGGCTATGATGCCGGGAACGCCCGTTCCCGCTTCGGTCAGCGTCAGCTCGTTGGGACGCAGGTAAATATCGTGCTTGCCCGGCCCCGTCCCCGGCGGCACAGCGACATCCAGCGCCTCGCCGGCGAGGAACACCTTGTCGTCGCGAACCTCGACCGGCAACCTGGCGGTATCGCCCAGGAACGACAGCACGAAGGGCGATGCCGGGTTCTCATAAACCTCATCCGGCGTGCCGACCTGCTCCAGCCGGCCATTGGACAGGATAGCAACCCGATCCGCCAGCTCCAGCGCCTCATCCTGATCGTGCGTGACGAAGATCGTCGTGTGGCCGGTGCGATCGTGGATCTCACGCAACCACCGTCGTAGATCTTTACGCACCTTCGCGTCGAGCGCACCGAACGGCTCATCGAGCAGCAGCACGCGCGGCTCCACCGCCAAAGCGCGCGCCAGCGCCACACGCTGACGCTGGCCGCCGGACAACTGGGCAGGATAACGCCGCCCCAGATCGTTGAGCTGCACCAGATCGATCAGCTCTTCGACCCGGCGCTTGATCGCCGCCGCCGGTGGGCGCTCGCGGCGCGGGCGCACTTTAAGGCCATAGGCGATGTTGTCCGCCACCGTCAGGTGCTTGAACAGCGCATAATGCTGGAACACAAACCCCACACGCCGCTGCTGCACGGACAGATGCGTGGCATCCTCCGCCCCGAAAAACACGCTGCCTTCGGTCGCGAACTCAAGGCCGGCAATGATGCGCAGCAAGGTCGTTTTGCCGGAGCCGGACGGCCCGAGCAACGCCACCAGCTCCCCCGGATGGATCTGTAGATCGATACCAGCCAGTGCCTTGAAACCTTCGTAGTCGCGTTCGATTCCCTGTACGCGAATGCCGACGGTTCCTGCCGCGCGCGGCTTTGCGTCAGTGCCCGCCGTGCCCGCCGCGACCGGCGAGAGCGTGTCCGAAACGCCACTCGAGGAAGGACTTTGCAGCGAGGGTGAGGAGAGCGAGGAAGGCGAGGAGCGATGCGACTGCAAAGGCCGCTGTGATGTTGTATTCATTGTAGAGGATCTCGATGTGGAGCGGCATGGTGTTGGTGACGCCGCGAATGTGACCGGAAACGACGGCGACCGCGCCGAACTCACCCATGGCACGCGCGTTGCACAGCAGAACGCCATACAGCAATGCCCAGCGAATGTTCGGCAGCGTCACGGTCAGGAATGCGGTGAACCCGGAGGCACCAAGGGACAGCGCCGCTTCTTCATCGGTATTTCCCTGCTCCTGCATCAGAGGAATGAGTTCTCGCGCCACGAAGGGAAACGTCACGAACACAGTGGCGATGACGATGCCCGGCAGCGCAAAGATGATCTGGATATTATGCTCCTTCAGGAACGAGCCGAAATAGCCCTGCGCCCCGAAGAGAAGCACGAACACAAGACCTGACACGACCGGCGACACCGAAAACGGCAGGTCGATCAGCGTGACGAGAAAGCTCTTGCCCGGAAACCGGAACTTGGCGATAGCCCACGAAGCGGCAACGCCAAACACCAGATTGAGCGGCACGGCGATGGCGGCGACAAGCAGCGTCAGCTTGATGGCGTGCTGCGCATCCGGTTCTGCGAACGCGGACAGATAAACCCCGACGCCGCGTTTGAACGCCTCCAGAAACACCGTCACCAACGGCAGAATCAGAAACAGGCCAAGAAACGCCAACGCAATGGCCAGCGTGACGCCCCGCACCCACGGCGCTTCCGTTGTCACGGAATGGCGCAGCGTTTCCTGCGCGGCGGCGCGCTCGGCCTGCGATGCCTGGGCGGTTGAAGGAACGTGCTCAGACATAGCCAAACCTCTTGCGGCTCCACGCCTGGATCAGATTGATGAGCAGCAGCACCGAAAACGAGATCATCAACATCACCGTCGCAATGGCTGTCGCGCCGGTGTAGTCGAACTCTTCAAGCTTGATCACAATGAGCAGCGGCGCGATTTCGGACACGTAAGGCAGGTTGCCGGCGATAAAAATCACGGAGCCGTATTCGCCAACCGCCCGCGCGAACGCCAGCGCAAGTCCGGTCAAGATAGCCGGGATAAGCGGCGGCAACAGCACCCGCCACACGGTCTGCCCGCGGCGGGCGCCCAGCGTGGCGGAGGCCTCTTCCAGCTCACGGTCGATCTCTGCGATCAGCGGCTGCACCATGCGCACCGTGAACGGGATGCTGACGAAGACCAGCGCGATGAAAATGCCGATGGGCGTATAGGCGATGCGAATGCCATAAGGCGCGAACAGGCTGCCGATGACGCCGTTCTGCGCATAAATCGCCGACAGCGCAATACCGGCAACGGCAGTGGGCAAGGCGAAGGGCAGATCGACCGCCGCATCAAGAAGACGCCGGCCCGGAAACCTGTAACGCGTCAACACCCAGGCGATGACGAGACCGAACACCGCCGAGAAAGTCGCCGCGAGCGCCGAGGTGCCAAAGCTCAACTTCAAAGCGGCGGCCACGCGCTCGTTCGTCGCAACCGCCCAGAGGCCGGCAAGACCGATGTCGGACGCCCGCAAGATCAACCCGCCAAGCGGGATCAGCACGATCAGACCGAGATAAAGAATGGTGTAGCCGAACGCGAACCCGAACCCCGGAATAACGCTGGGCGCGGGAAAGCGCGACAGGGACACGCGCCGCGCGCCGCCTCCGGCCTGGTTCTTTCCCGATGTTGCTGGTGATGTTGCGGACATGGCAACGACTTTCAACACGCCGATTGATGAATACGGCACAAACAAAAAACAGTTCCGCCGCGCGCATAGCCGCCATCGAGCCCCATTTCGGGACGGTCAGACCTCTGATTTCCGGGAACATAAAGTTCGCAAGAAATGCTTCGATTCGGCCTCTCAATGTCGACACGCGCTGCGGCGGCCGTTCATGAACCGGGAAGGCTAAGCACCTCCCCGGCAGATCGATCAGCGCTGGGCGATTTCCTTGCTTATCTCGTCAAACACCGATCCGTCGCCGAAGAAGCGCTTCTGAATCGTTTCCCAATCGCCGAACTTGTCCTCGGCACGGAAGAGCTGCAACTCCTCGAACTTCGGCACTTCACCCGTCACCGTCTCGGGGCGCGAGGGGCGATACCAGTTCTGCGCAATAACGGTCTGCGCCTCGGGCGAGTAGAGGAAGTTCAGATAGGCTTCGGCTGCCTTGCGGGTGCCGCGCTTTTCCACGTTGGCCTCGACCAGAGCAACCGGCGGCTCCGCCGAAATTGAATAAGGCGGCACGACGATGTCGAACTTGTCCGGGCCGAATTCATTCAAAATCAGATGAGCCTCGTTCTCCCAGGCAGGCAGCACGTCGCCAAGATCGCGCTGGGCGAAGCTGATGGTGGAACCGCGCGCACCGGGATCGAGCACCGGCACGTTCTTGTAGAAGTTCGTCACGAACTCCTGCGCCTTCTTTTCATCGCCGCCATTCTGGTCGAGCGCAAAGCCCCAGGCGGTCAGGAAGTTCCAGCGGCCACCGGCTGATGTCTTGGGATTCGGTGTGATGATTTTCACGTCCTCGCGGACGAGATCATCCCAGTTCTTGATGTTCTTGGGGTTGTCCTTGCGAACGACGAACACCACCGTCGAGGTATAGGGAAGGCCGTTATTCGGCAGCTTTTCGCGCCACTCCTTCGGAATGAGCGGCGTTTCGCGCGCGATCAGGTCGATGTCGGAGGCAATGCCGAGCGTCACGACGTCCGCCTCAAGCCCCTCGATGACCTTGTTCGCCTGCCCGCCAGAGCCGCCATGCGACGTGCGCACGACAACGTCCTCGCCGGTTTCTTTCTTCCAATGCTGCTGGAACAGCTCGTTGATCTGGCGATACAGCTCGCGCGTCGGGTCATAGGAGACGTTCAGAAGCGTCGTCTGCGCCGATGCGGGCGCTGCGCCAGTGAACCCGGCAAGTCCGACCGCCAGCGCCGAAGCGACACCAAGAACCGTACGCCGCGAGACCAGACCATGACCGGCCCGGTGCAAAAACTTGTAAAGCATGGCCCTCTCCATAAACTATAAAAACGATCAACTTAAGCCAATCATAATTATAGAACGTATGCAATCTAAAATCGAACTAAATTTTGTGAATTGCATAATTTCACTTATTTTTGCGTTTAATTGACAATCGTCACGCTTGCTGAAGGCGGGTCTGGAATGTTTCAACCAATTGGTGTAAAAGGAGAATGATCGTCAACATCATTTTAATTTTATAAATTCTATTAAATTAGTATTCTATTGACACTCGCCCCCTTTTGCGCGATAGCTTGTCTGTTCGCTCTTGACGGGCTGCCTCTTGGCGGGACTGAAGTTGCTTCTATACATCCCCCCCTTGAAAGCTGCCGGGAGCGAGCGAACCGCGGTGATTTGAAAGCGCAGCTTGCGCCGCGTGACCAAACGCTAAAGCGTCACGAGTGAGTTCGTGGGCTCGATGCGCGCACGGTCGTCCTGTTCTCGATAACGGGAAGCGCGCCTCCATGACAGGAAAGAACCATGGCACTTTCTTGGAAAATCCAGAACACCGCCTATATGAGCAGTGCAACGACAACAACAGACCTAAAAGTCGCCCTGGGGAACGGAAACACTGGAAAAATGAGGGATATCACCATCCAACCCGCCTGCTGTCATGCCATCTGCATGATTGCATGGCTTGCGTGTGGAACGCATTGGACCTGTCGGCGTTAGTTGCAGAGCGTTTTTCACAGGGTTCATCGTCGGGCAGCCAAGGCGTTTCTAATTGGCCCCGAACTTGCATGGTGAAGCCGGTTCATACCGGTGGGAGCTGAAATGTTCGACAATTATCTGATCGAAGTGTCCGGCAGGCCAGCCGGGATTATCGCACGCGACACGAATGGCTATCGCTTCCATGCTTCGGAAAGCGCTTTCAACGATCTCGACGGACGGATCTTCGCTGATCCGCAGACCGCAGAACGCGCAGCGCGCAAGCATCTGGCGAAACGCCGGTCCGCAGGCAGCGGCCGCCGTGCCATCGAAGAGGCTGGCCTGATATCGGCCTGAGCGCGGTTAACGCGATACACGCCATCCGCGGCGCGGGTGCACCACCACAAGGCGGCCATCGCTTTCATGTGCAATTTGCACGGCGACGGGCCGCCTTACGTTTTCCGGCAAAACCTCAGACCATACTGATGACTGCGCCCTCTCGTGGGCCAATACGACACACCTGTAGTTTTTCGCACATGGCATTGCCGATGGGCGGTTTGCCCCCGCGTGCAATTGCTTTAGAAAACGGCAGCGGCAATGCTGCCTTTGCGGCATTGTGACCTGTTTTTCCACGTGGTGTGAGAACCTTGGCGTTGCGTATCAATAAGGCGTTTGGCGCCATTCGGAAATTTGGTTCTTTCATCGCTGAAATCGCCATGGTCGGGCTGGTGCGCGGCGTTTTCGGCGTGCTGCGACTGCTAGGGCCGGATCGTGCCAGCAATTGGGGTGGCAGCGTAGCGCGGGCAATAGGCCCGCTGATGTCCGTTCATAAAGTGGCGCTGGCCAATATCCGCGCCGCATTTCCCGACGCGGATGATGCACGCGTGCGCGAAATCGCCCTTGGCGCCTGGGAGAATCTCGGCCGGACCGGCGCGGAATATGCGCATCTCGACCAGCTTTTCGACTTCGATTACGACAATCCGCGCCCCGACGCGCGTGTCGAGGTTGTCGGCATCGATCACTTCGTTGCGCTGCGCGATGACGAGCGCCCCGGCATTGTGTTTTCCGCTCACCTCGGCAATTGGGAACTACCCGCCATCTGCGCCAGTCGCTATGGTCTCGACACTACAGCGATTTTCCGCGAGCCGAATGATCCGGCTGTCGCGCGAGCGGTGCACGAGGTGCGTTCCCGCACCATGGGCAACCTTCAGGCTGCACGGCAGGGAGCCGCCTTTGTGATGGCCAATGTGCTGGAAAACGGTGGCCACCTCGGCATGCTGATCGACCAGCACTTCACACGCGGCGTGACGGTGCCTTTCTTTGATCGGCCAGCGCTTACAAATCCGATCCTCGGCAAGTTTGCGCGGCGATTCGATTGTCCGGTTCACGGTGTCCGCGTCATTCGTCTGCCCGGGCACCGGTTCCGAATCGAACTCACGCCGCCTTTGGATCTGCCAAGAGATGCCGATGGCCACGTCGACCCCGCGGGAGCAATGGCGGCAATGACAGCCGTCGTCGAGGGCTGGGTACGCGAGCATCCCGAGCAGTGGCTATGGATGCACCGGCGCTGGCGCACCCCTGCCAAGCCGCGCTAAGGCCGATCTCTCTAAAGTGACTTTCCTTCGCTGCCGAATTGCGGTTCACTCAAGCCGCTGAGCAAAACCTCAAGGTTAAGGTTGGGCGGAGATTTTGGTCATTTTGCACGCTGACGATGCCGAATCGTCCCATAAGCCCCTTCACCAGACCAGCCCCGCGAGGATTTGATCAGTCAGTTTCACCGAGTGGTTCTTCTTTTGATAAAGTTGGTGAGATCGGTAATCTGAAGCTGCCATCATCGGCTGAGAGGCCCCGTCGGGGCGACGAAGCGTTTTTCACGCATTTGTTAGGCATCGCGCAGGGAAACGGTTGCTTTCGACAGATATGACAACAGCATGCACGCCCTCCCCCACAACACTCAGCGCCAAAGCGCCATCTCATCAGATGCAATTGTCTGATCGGAAAGCCGCCACCACAGAGCGCGGCAAAAAAGGGGCGTTGCTGTGTGGGACTCTGGCGCTGTTCCTTGCCGGCATGGTGTTGCCCGCCGCTGCGCAGCAGGCATCGCAGGCCATACAACTACGAGCCGTCATCGAACTCTTCACAAGTCAGGGCTGCGCCTCCTGCCCTCCGGCAGACAACCTGATCAGACGATATGCGCGCGACAACAGCATTATCGTGCTGACACTCCCCGTCACCTGCTGGGATTATCTGGGCTGGCGCGATACGCTGGCCAAGGATCATTTCACAATCCGCCAGCGTATTTACGCGAAAATCCGTGGATCCCGCAGCATTTATACGCCGCAGGCTGTCATCAATGGGACAGCGCACATGGTCGGGTCTGACGAAACGGCCATAGGCGGCGCATTGGAAACAACGACCACCTCCGCGCTTCCGGTCAAAGTGGATATCACTTCAACCGGCGAAACGTTCCGCATCGCAGTGGCAGCCTCCAACACCCGCGAGCGCTCAACGATTCTGCTTGCGCCATTCTACCGCGAACGATCGGTTTCCGTCGATGACGGTGAGAACGCCGGTAAACGCCTCACATATACGAACGTGGTCAGCGGCCTCTTGCCGATCGGGCAATTACCGTCATCGTCGCCCTCAGCGGAAGCGTTCGTTATTAACCTGCCACGCGCCAGCGCCTTGCCGGACAATACCGATGGATTTGCCATTCTGGTCCAGAGCGGCAATCCGGATAGACCCGGACAAGTGATTGGGGCAGCGTCCTACATGCAAAACACAAGTCCTGCCCGGACAAGGCACTCTCCGAACTTATAGAGAGCCTTTGACGCCCAGGCATCTGTCTGCACAGCGCACTATATGATTACAGCCCCGCCTGTGCGAGCGCTTCAGGCGATGCGGGGGCAATCTCCACGGATTCGCCGCAGCCGCAAGCCGATGTCTGGTTGGGATTGTTGAATACGAACCCGGACGACATCTTGCCCACCTGATAATCCATCTCCGTGCCGAGCAGGAAAAGCACCGCTTTAGGGTCGACGATGAGCTTCACGCCCTTGTCCTCGACCACATCCTCGCCTGGCGCAATCGTCTCGGCGTACTCCATGGTGTATTCCATACCGGCGCAGCCGCCCTTCTTGACACCAAGACGGACGGCGGCAACCTCGCGATCGGTATTATCGAGAATTTCGCGCAAACGCTCCGCCGCGGCTTCCGTCAGGGTGAGAACCTGAAAGCGCGACCGTTTGCGCACCGCGGGAGCGGCGGAACCCGTATCGGAAGCGTTCTGCGACGATGCCATCGTGAGCAATCCTTCAAAGCAACCCCGCCAGCATAGTCTGGCGGCTCCCTATAAACATAGGGTCTCCCTCGCCCCGCGTCGAGAGGATCACCACATATCGAGTGCGACACGCGCCTCGTCGGACATGCGGCTTTGATCCCACGGCGGGTCGAAAACCATGTTGACCTTCACGCCCTGCACGCCATAGATGGAACTTACCGCCCCCTCGACCCAGCCGGGCATTTCACCCGCAACCGGGCAGCCGGGAGCTGTCAGCGTCATATCGATCTCGATTTCGCGATCGTCGCTGATATCGACACGGTAAATGAGGCCAAGCTCATAAATATCCACCGGGATTTCCGGATCGAAGACGGTTTTCAGCGCGGCGATAATGTCCTCGGTCAGCCGCTCGATCTCACCTTCCGGCAAGCCCGATCCTACCGGCGTAACGGCGGAGGCCTTGTTGTCTTCTTCGCTCACTGAATTCTCCCCCACATTCCGGCCAATCAGGCGAAAAGCTGCTCGGCTTTCCGCAGTGCCTCAACCAGAATATCGACTTCTTCCTTGGTATTATACAGCGCAAACGACGCACGGCATGTCGCCGTGGTGCCAAAGCGGGCAAGCAGCGGCTGTGCGCAGTGGGTGCCGGCGCGCACCGCAACTCCGGCACGGTCGATGATGGTGGCGACATCATGCGGGTGCGCGCCCACCATCTCGAAGGACAGGATCGCCCCCTTCTCTCGCGCCCGCCCGAGAATGCGCACGGAATTGAGCCCACCGATCTGCTGATGAGCGTAATTACGCAGCTGTTCCTCGTGATTCAGAACCGCACTGCGTCCCAGCCGGTCGACATAACGAATGGCGGCAGCCAGGCCGATGGCTTCCACAATCGGCGGCGTTCCCGCCTCGAAACGATGCGGCGGCGTGTTGTATGTCACGCCATCGGTCGTCACCGTCTCGATCATCTCTCCACCGCCGTTGAAAGGCGGCAGTTCCTCCAGCCAGCGCGACTTGCCGTAAAGCACGCCAATGCCCGTCGGCCCGTAAAGCTTGTGGCCAGTGAAGACGTAGAAGTCCGCATCCAGTTCCCGGACGTCGACAGGCAGATGCACCGCCCCCTGACTGCCATCGACAAGCACCGGAATGCCATGAGCATGCGCGATCCGCACGATTTCCTTGATCGGCATGATCGTACCGATGACATTGGACATATGCGTGATCGCAACGATCCGGGTGCGCGGCGTCAGCAGCGCCTCGAACTCATCGAGCAGGAAATTGCCTTCTTCATCGACGGGCGCCCATTTCAGCACGGCGCCTTTGCGCTCGCGATGAAAGTTCCATGGCACGATGTTGGAATGATGTTCGGCAATGGAGAGCACGATCTCATCGCCCTCACCGATATAGGCACGGCCGAACGAGTCAGCCACGAGGTTGATCGCCTCCGTCGCAGAGCGCGTGAAGATTATCTCGTCCGTGCTTTCGGCGTTGAGGAAACCGCGCACGGTTTCGCGCGCATCCTCGAACGCTTCTGTCACCGCATTGGCGAGGAAATGCAGTCCACGATGGACGTTGGCATATTCATGCTCGTACACGCGGCTCATGGCGTCGATCACGGCCCGCGGCTTCTGGGCGGAGGCGGCGCTGTCCAGATATACCAGCGGCTTGCCATAGATCTCCCGCGACAGGATCGGAAAATCCCGACGCACCGCATCCACATCGTAGCTGCCACCCGTTACAACGCCGGTCATCGATCCCTCTCTTCAGGACCGGGAGTCGTACCCGGTCCGGCTACGTCCCAGTCTGCCAGTATGTCCATAAACCCACATTTATGAACGATTTTCCAGCCTCTTTACTGCAAGCGCGTTCAACGCCTCACGCATGGACTCGTGCTCGACAAGTTCGATGGCCTCACCGATGAACGCCTGCAGCAGCAGCGCCTCGGCTTCGGCTGGCGGCAAGCCGCGTGCGCTGAGGTAGAATAACAGATCTTCGTCGAGTTCGCCGCAGGTTGCGCCGTGGGCGCACTGCACGTCATCGGCCCAGATTTCAAGCTCGGGCTTGTTATACATGGTTGCGCCGGGCGACACGAGCAACGCCGCCGACATCATCCGCCCATCCGTTTTCTGGGCGTCCTGACGCACGATGATCTTGCCCTGGAATACGCCCGTGGCATCGCCATCGACGATGGTCTTGAACAGCTCGCGGCTCTCCCCGCCCGGTACGGCGTGGTCGAGCACCAGCGTCGTATCGGCATGATCTTCGCCGCGAATCATCGTCACGCCGCCAATCGTGACCCGCGCGTTCTCACCCTGGCAGGCGATGAAGAGCTGATGGCGCGAGACTGCACTGCCGGCAACAAGGTTGAACGACCGAAAATCGGCCTCCCCCCCGAGTAACGCCGTCAGCGTGGAAAGCGCAATCGCGCCCGCTCCTTCGGCATTGACACGCACATGCTCCACGCGGGCGCTATCGCCCAGCACGAACGCCACGAGGCTGTTCGGCTGTGCTGCGACGTGCCCCTCATGGGTTTCAGCGATGGTCAGCGCCGCATCCTTCTCAACCAGCACCAGCACGCGCGTCGCGGTGGCGAAAGGGGTATTCCCATGGTTGATGAAGCGCAGGTGCAGCACCTCGCCGATTTCATGCCCGGCAGCAACCTGCACGATAATGCCGTCATCGACAAAAGCCGTGTTCAGATCGATGAGAGCATTGCCGTTCGCAACCTCCACCTGATCGAGAGAGGCAAGCGCCGGGTGCGCCTCCGCGAGTGCTTTTGACAGCGGGACAACGCTGACGCCCTCCGGCAAGGTAGCCGCGTCTGCCAGATAACCGTTTACAAAGTCGATCCGCGCCGCTGGCACATCTGCCAGAACATGCGCCGATTTGCGCGCGGCATCGACGGTCGCGGCATCGGGGCGCGAGGCAGGCGCAGCGGCTTCATGCAAAAATGCCCGCAGGTCGGTGTATTTCCATTCTTCCACCCGCCGGTTCGGCACGCCGACACGCTGGATGTCCTCCATGGCTTCCAGGCGGCGCACAACGGAACCGTCGCCATCCGGAAGGCGCGACCTGAAATCATCGAAGTGCTGCGCAAGCCGGGTATCGGCCGGAAAGTTCTGGGCGGCCGGACGCTCTGCGCTCTCTGTCGCTGGATTCGTCGTCATGTCCTCACGCCGCCTCGGTGCTGTACTCGGCGTAGCCGCTGGCTTCGAGTTCCAGCGCAAGCTCCTTGCCACCGGAACGAACGATACGGCCCTTCGACATCACATGCACCGTATCCGGCACGATATGATTGAGCAGCCGCTGGTAGTGGGTGATGACCAGAAACGCGCGCTTCTCGTCACGCAATGCATTCACGCCTTCGGACACGATGCGCAATGCATCGATATCGAGACCGGAGTCCGTCTCGTCGAGAATGCAGAACTTGGGTTGCAGCAGCGCCATCTGGAGAATTTCCATGCGCTTCTTCTCGCCACCGGAGAAGCCCACGTTCAGCGCGCGCTTCAGCATCTCCTGATTGATTTCCAGCTTTTCCGCCGCACCCCTGACGAGGCGAAGAAAGTCCGGTGTGGTCAGTTCCTCTTCCTCACGCGCCTTGCGCTGGGCGTTGAGGATCGCTTTCAGGAACGACATCGTGGCGACGCCGGGAATTTCCAGTGGATACTGGAACGCAAGGAACACACCCTTGCTCGCCCGCTCATAGGCCTCAAGCTCAAGGAGGTTCTCGCCGTCCAGCAGGATCTCGCCGTCGAGAACCTCATAATCTTCCTTGCCGGCAATGACATAGCTCAGCGTCGACTTGCCGGAGCCGTTCGGCCCCATGATGGCCGCGACCTCCCCGTCGGCGACCGTCAGGTCGAGACCGTTGAGAATGCGGTTGCCCTCGATTTCAACCACAAGATTCTTGATTTCGATCATTCTTATGTCCTTCAAATCCCGCCATGCTGGAACTTGCGGAAGTGTGCCCGTTCCGGGCGGTGCACACCTTCGGTCCAGCAGAACCGCACGCCGGCCAAACGGCAACCCGCTCAGCCGACCGATCCCTCCAGGCTGATCGAGATCAGCTTCTGCGCCTCCACGGCGAACTCCATCGGCAACTGCTGCAGCACGTCCTTGACGAAGCCGTTGACGATCAACGCGATCGCCTCTTCCTCATCGAGCCCCCGCTGGAGGCAATAGAACATCTGGTCATCCGAAATCTTCGATGTCGTTGCCTCGTGTTCAAAGATGGCGCTGGCGTTCTTCGACTCGATATAGGGCACGGTATGCGCGCCGCAACGGTCACCGATCAGCAACGAATCGCAGTTGGTGAAATTGCGCGTGCCGGACGCCCGCCGATGCGCGGAAACCAGCCCGCGGTAGGTATTCTCAGAGCGGCCTGCAGCGATGCCCTTGGAGATGATGCGGCTCGTCGTATTACGGCCGAGATGGATCATCTTGGTGCCGGAATCGACCTGCTGATACCCGTTCGAGATGGCGATGGAGTAGAACTCGCCCTGGGAGTTGTCGCCGCGCAGGATGCAGGAGGGATACTTCCACGTGATCGCCGATCCGGTTTCGACCTGCGTCCACGAAATCTTGGAATTCCGGCCCCGGCAATCGCCGCGCTTGGTGACGAAGTTGTAAACCCCGCCCTTGCCCTCGATATCGCCCGGATACCAGTTCTGCACCGTGGAATATTTGATCTCGGCATCATCAAGCGCGATCAGCTCAACCACCGCAGCATGCAACTGGTTTTCGTCACGCGCGGGAGCGGTGCAACCTTCCAGATAGCTGACGTAGGAACCCTTGTCGGCGATGATCAGCGTGCGCTCAAACTGGCCCGTATTGCGCTCGTTGATGCGGAAATACGTGGACAACTCCATCGGGCAACGCACGCCCTCCGGCACGTAGACGAACGAGCCATCGGTGAACACAGCCGAATTCAGCGTCGCAAAGTAATTGTCCGACACGGGTACAACGGTGCCGAGATACTTCTTCACAAGTTCGGGATATTCTCGGATCGCCTCGGAAATAGGGCAGAAGATCACGCCCGCCCTGCGCAGTTCTTCCTTGAACGTCGTCACCACGGACACCGAATCGAACACCGCGTCGACAGCCACCCGGCGTGACGGCTCGACACCGGCAAGAATCTCCTGCTCACGCAGGGGAATCCCCAGCTTTTCATAAGTCCGCAGAATTTCCGGATCGACTTCGTCGAGCGACTTGGGCGCGGCATTCTTCTTCGGAGCCGCATAATAATGCAGATCCTGATAGTCGATGGGCGGATAGTTGACGCGCGCCCATGTCGGCTCACGCAAGGTCACCCAGCGCCGATAGGCGTCGAGGCGCCACTCGGTCATCCACTCCGGCTCGCCCTTCTTGGCGGAGATGAGGCGAACGATATCCTCGTTCAGCCCCTTTGGAGCCTTGTCGACCTCAAGCTCGGTCTCGAAACCGTATTTATACTGATCCACGTCAAGCGTGCGGACACGCTCGATTGTTTCCTGCACCGCAGGCATGGCACAACCCTCCTGTCGCGGTTTCAAGGACCGCTGGTTGGTATGGCGTCCGCCAAATATCCCAAAACGTCAGGCCGCACTGCGACCCTTCTGACGGGATATAAGCATACCAACGACCTTTTCCAAAGCCGTTCTAAAAGAATCAAGATCGGCATCGCCCGATGCGTGGCCGATACTGACCCGCAACGCGCCTTCCGCCACCTCCGGCGGCACGCCCATCGCCTCCAGAACATGCGAACGCTTCACCTTGCCCGACGAGCAGGCCGAACCCGACGAAACCGCGAACCCGGCAAGATCGAGAGCCATCAGCAACGTCTCCGCCTTCAGCCCCGGAACGGCGAAAGCGCTTGTATTGCTGAGCCGTTCGACGTTGCTGCCGAAAATTTCGGCTTGCGGTATCGTGGCTTTCAGGTCCCGTTCGAATCTGTCGCGCGCGGCCTTCAAGCGCGCTGGATACGCGTTGATACGCGACATTGCAAGGGCTGCTGCCAAGCCAAAGCCTGCGATACCTGCCACGTTCTCCGTGCCGGCACGCCGGCCGCGCTCCTGCCCGCCGCCACGCACCAGCGGGTGGCCAAGTTCCACGCCGCCCGCGCCAAGCACAAGCGCCCCCACGCCCTGCGGCCCGCCAAGCTTGTGCGCCGACAATGTCAGCATGTCGACGCCAAGCGCGCCGATATCGAGCGGCATCCGCCCCGCCGCCTGAATCGCATCGGTATGCATCACACCGCCAGCCACATGCACGGCGGCCGCGATCTCGGCGACGGGTTGCAGCACCCCGGTTTCGCTGTTGGCCATCTGCACGCTGACCAGCGCACACCCATCAGGCTCCGCTGCCGCCAAGGCGGTCAGGCGTTCACGCAACCAGTCCAGCCGCACGATGCCGTTGTCATCGACTGGCAGCCGCTCGATCCTATCAGCGGCAAATCCGCCACCGGCCAGCACGCTGGGATGTTCGGTCGCGCCGATAAGAAGCCGCGTCACTGCCCGCGCCTCGCCCGTCGCACAGCCGCCGATGGAGCATGCGCCGGATACGCGCACCAGAGGCGTCAGCGCCATGGCGTTGGCCTCCGAGCCGCTGGCGGTGAAGATGACATTCTCCGCACGCCCCCCGACGAGCGCCGCCACCTTGACGCGCGCATCCTCCACGCGCCCGCGCGCGGCCCGTCCTTCAGTATGGACCGACGAGGGATTGCCCGTCAGCGCCAACGCGGCGGACATCGCCTCCAGCACCTCCGGCAGCAAGGGCGCGGTGGCGTTGTAGTCCAGATAGATGCGTTCGCGTGTCATCCTGCTCCTGATACCCCGCGTGTTGCCGCTGCCACCCTGTCAAGCCTGCCAGCTTCGGCAATCGGCAGTGTTTGCGCAATATGCTTGCTTTTTCCCCCCCGTGCCATGTTAGAGAGGCCGCATGAAAGCTTGCCGCGTCTTATGCCAGAATGCTTCAGCCGGAACAATTCCGGCCGCCGCGACCGACCCTTCAGGATCGACGTGCGGCAGGGAGCGCTACGCCGGCATGAGACCCCGCAACCTGCGTTGTGCCAACGCAGCCGACCCCATGTAAACCGCACGAATGGTGTTCGATGCCCGAGATTATCTTTTCCGGCCCTTCCGGCCGTATTGAAGGCCGCTATCATCCTGCCAAGGATAAAGGCGCGCCGATAGCGCTTATTCTGCATCCGCACCCGCAGTTCGGCGGCACGATGAACAACCAGATCGTGTACAATCTCTACTACACGTTCGTAAATCGCGGCTTTTCGGCCTTGCGCTTCAACTTTCGCGGCGTCGGGCGCTCCCAGGGCACGTTCGACCACGGGGCGGGCGAACTGTCCGATGCCGCCGCGGCATTGGACTGGGTGCAGTCGGTCAACCCGGAAGCACGCAACTGCTGGATCGCAGGCGTATCCTTCGGGGCATGGATCGGCATGCAGTTGCTGATGCGCCGGCCCGAGGTCGAGGGCTTCCTGTCGATCGCGGCCATGGCCAACCGATACGATTTCTCGTTCCTCGCGCCATGCCCGTCATCCGGGTTGTTCATCCATGGCGAGCAGGATCGCGTTGCGCCCTTGCGTGAGGTGATCAGCGTCATCGAGAAGGTCAAGACGCAGAAGGGCATCCAGATCGAGCACGAGGTCATACCCGGCGCGAACCACTTCTTCGACGGACAGGTGGAGCCCCTGATTGCGACAGTGGATTCGTATCTCGATCGTCGCCTCGGCCCGGCGCCTGCAAAGGAAGCGGAATAGCGCCTCCCTGCCTGGCCGGGACAGCGTAACTTCTGGCCGCCGCGTCAAGCGGTCTCGTTGCGGCGGGAGAGCCAAACTTCCGCTGCAACGTTTTTCGGTGCAAGTGTCAGGTCATTTCGCTTGACGGCGTCACATCTGCTGTCGCAAATAACGCCCGATATGACGCTGCGGGCCATAACCATTGGCCTGTAGCATGTTAAACGACGAATATACCGCCCGCATATGGCATGATCCCACACAGCGGGCGGCGAGTGCAATCAATGGCCGCTTGCCGAAACTGGTAGACGGAAGGCACTTAAAAAGTCTTTTTTCTACCATCCCACAAAAAAGTTCGCGGCCGAGAAAAGATAGGATAAGCAATGCATTAGGAGGCGTTGGCTTTCGAGGGTGAAAACGAACGATTCGGCGCTAGGTGCAACATAGGTGCAGAGAGCTAGGGTTAGAATCGGCGGCAAAAGGCGGACGTGGCGAAATCGGTAGACGCAGCAGACTTTAGAATTGGAGTGCCCGCGGGGAAATCCGCGGAGTAGAACCGCTCAAAGTCGGGGAAAGCTAACGGGCACTGCCCTAAGCCAATCCCGAGCCAAGCCCCGTGAGGGGAAGGTGTAGAGACTGGACGGGCGGCGTCTAAAGCCTTCGGGCCATGGCGAAGGGACAGTCCAGACCACGAACGCCGAAAGGCGGCGGCGAAAGTCGAGGTGGTACGAAAATCTGCTTCTCTGTGAGAGTACGGGTTCGAGTCCCGTCGTCCGCACCAAAATCTACCAACACTTTCCAAGGTTGGGTCGAGGGTTCGAATTTCCTTCGCTCGCTCCAGTTTTCTCCAAAAAAATCAGCTTTTTAGAACATTCTCTTCGAGACATTTTTGCTACACGGGCTTTCCGGCCGGTCGTGGAAGCACCATGTAAGCAGCGGAGAGGACATTGAGGGATATTGCAGCGTCCTATGGGCCGGTGTGTGCGGCTTGCACGGTGCTGGCATTGGTGGTCGGTTCGCGTGGATATGGGAAGAGCTACGGCTTTTGCGTGTAGCGCGACGCCGCGGGAACAGAATAAAGTTCAACCTGCTCGGCGAAGCCTCTGAGATCGTGACGACCGACCGGGATCACCGTCCTCAAATCGAGAAGCGTCGCGAAACGCTTTGACATCAAAAGCGGGCAACCCGTCGAGCTGCACACACTCTGAATGCGGCTTACAAGATTAACATCCCGACCGATCAGGGTGAAATCCAGCCGGTGACCGGACCCGATATTGCCGTATCCGGCCTCGCCGTAATGTAGAGCAATGCCAGCATCGAGGTCAGCATCGGGTGCTGTAAAACGGGCCAAGCTGTCCAAGGCGCCCAAAGCGCCCCGTAGGGCAGCGGAGCAGGATGCAGCGCTGCTCTCGTGATGAAAAAAGGCGAGCACCGCGTCGCCCATGAACTTGATTACCTCACCTCCTTCTCGCGTGATCGCCGGCAAGATTCGGTCGAAATACGAATCGAGCAATTCGAGCACACGAGACCCCGGCAATCTGTTGGATAGATCCGTAAAGCCGCGCAAATCGCACAGCAGCAATGCAGCCTCGAAGGCTTCGATTTCGCCGCGACGTATGTGACCGGCCATGACCCGTCGTGCCGTCGTCGCTCCGACATATGTGTTCAGCAGGGTCAGTTCTGCCCTTCTGAGCGTGCGTAGTTCGCAGGCGTTTCGCAATGCCGGTATTATCCGCTCCAGCACCGCTCGCACACTCGACGTAAAGCCGCTGGCTCGTGTCGTGGAGAAAGATGCGGCGCTTACGAGACCGTCGGCCCCGCATAGCGGCACAAAAATAAACTCCTTCAAACCTCGGCCGCGGTAGAGGTCCGTATGAACCCAAGTAGGCTCGACGGAACCGTGGAGGCGTACTGTCAGCGCCTCGCGCGTGTTCATGACGCGTCGAAGCGGGCTGTCCGAGAACCCAGGCGTAGTTTCAATGCCTCGCTCCCTATCGAGCACCTCAACGGATTCTCCCGGCGACCATGCCACGCTACGCCCGAGGTACTCGGGATGAAGGGTTCGGAAGTGGAGCGTGAGCCTGTCGAGCGGCAATCCAGCGGCGCACAAGCATTGCCCCAGCCCCTCCGCCAGCGTCGCTTCGTCAAGATCATAGCATTCATCCCCCGCGAGCCATTCGATTAATTCGACGGCCACTGTTGGATCAACGGGATCGCCAGCGACCTCCGACGGTGATTTTCGTGTCGTCCGCTCTTCGGTCATTATTTTTCTTTCGTTCTGGGCTGCCGCGAGCTACGGCGCCCTCTTCGGATCTCCTCTCAAGTCCGCGTCGCAGTGCCTTCGTTCACGATGGCTGCCGACGGGAGGCTTTCGAGAACTTTGAAATGACGATCTTTGCAGTAACGAGCACGGGCGCGGCCGCGAGGAAGAACAGCGCGATCGTTAGAAATGCGGTATTGAAGGCGATCACCGTTGCCTGAGTTGCAATTTCGCGACCGAGCATCTGAATGGCGGACTGGGCGGCTGCGCCTGCTTCCATGCCGCGAGCCGTCAGGGCCTTGGTCATCATCGCAATGTGCTCAGACACGGCGATGTTGCCGGGCACGATGTGAGCGCCTAGCACGCTTTTATTCAGGGCGGTCTGATGATCAATAAGCGTTTCAAGGAACGCGACACCGAGCAGACCGCCCGTTTGACGGCCAACATTAAACAGGCCGACGCCATACGCCACGAGTGGCCGCTGAAGGTCTACGAGCGTGATCAACGTGATCGACAGGAACAGGAAGCCGAGACCGAAACCTCGAAGGACAATGGCGGGCATCATGTCTGGTGCGCCGCTCTCACCATTTGATCCAGACAGCATCCACATCGTCGCCATGAAAATAAGTATGCCGAACGGGACCGTAATGATCGGCGGGCGTCCTCTTCGGACGAGGAAAGCTGTTATCAGCAAGCTTGCGATGAACACGCCGCCGCTGGGAAGCAGGAGCATGCCTGCACCCGTCGCGGTCATTCCCAGAACAGAAACGGCAAAAGACGGTATGAGGTAGGCGCTGCCGAACAGCGCCACGCCTGCTGCAAAGCTCGCCAGAAAGCCGAAGGCAAATCCTTCATCCCGGAAAATCGCGAAATTAAGCAGAGCGCCATTGCGCTGCGCGCGGAATTGCTGGAGGAGGAACAGTAGGAACGCAAGTCCGCCGATGGCGGAAAGACGGCCAATGCGAGGCTCTTCGAGCCAGTTCCAACGGCTTCCCTGATTAAAGACATAGGTCAGGCAGAAAGCCGCGATCGTGAAAAGCGCGAGTCCTATCCAATCGAGACGCGCCTGGTGTACTTCGGTATCCTTGCCGAGGTTCGTCGATGCAAGGATCGCTACGCCCGCCAACCCGACAGGTACGATTGCGAGGAAAATCCAGGTCCACGACAAGGTATCGATGAACCAGCCCTGCATAGATGGCGCTAGAGTCGCGGGCGCGACGACGGCTCCCATCGCGAATAGCGCTTGAATGATAGGTTGTTGTGTACGCGGGAATGCCTGCAACAGCATCGTTTGGCCGCTCACAAGCAGAAGGCCACCCGACATTCCTTGCAAGAGTCGCAAGAAGAACAGGAGATCGAGATTGGCCGTGAAGGCCGCACATCCGCACGCAAGCGTCATAAGGCCCGTGGCCGCTCGAAGGCACGTTTGCGCGGAAAGCCGACCCATCAACCACGGCGCAAGCAGAAAGAAGCACAGCTTTACGGCAGTATAGCCGACGTCGAGGCGCGCGAATTCATCGGGCGTGGCATGGATGTCGCCCAACATATCCAGGCGTCCGAATGACAAGATTGTAGAAGCGACTGCCTCGGTGAGCGCTGAGAGCGTGACACCGACAACGAGTAATGCCGCCGATGTCGCTCCGAGGGGGTGGCTCACCGAGGCAGCCTCAACCGGATCAGTTGCGTGGGTGGGGGTCAACGCGCATCGCCTCCCGATCCGGTTGTACGAATGGCAACACGCGCCGATAGCCCAGGCACGAGGCGTCCCTGCAGCGGATTTCCGTCGAGAGTGATCTTGACCGGCACGCGCTGGACGACGCGGACAAAATTCCCGGTTGCGTTGTCAGAAGGTATCAGGCTGAATGATGCACCTGTGCCAGGAGCAAGGCTGACAACCGTTCCAGTTATCTCAGCATGTGCGTAGCCATCGATCCGTATCCTTGCCTTCTGACCTGGCTGGATGTGTTCGAGTTGGACTTCCTTGAAATTGGCGACAAGCCAGATGTTGTCGACGGGCACAATATCGAGCAGCGATGTCCCGGTAGTAACAAAACGGCCAACACGAGCCTGTCGATTGCCGATTACTCCCGCTACGGGAGCGCGGACGACCGTGTTGTCTAGATCGATTTGGGCGAGATCGCGAGCTGCCTCGGCCTGCTTCAGCGCCGCCTCAGCAGCCTGTTTCTGGGCAGCAAGTGCATTCAGTTTCCTATTGGCCGCCTCCAAGGCCGCCTTCGCACCATCGACGGCTGCATTGGCTTGCTCGCTGCCGGCCTGCGCCTGCTCGAATTGTGCCTCGCTCGCTGTGCGTGATCGGGCGAGGCTCTCATAGCGCTCGAAGTTCAACCGCGCGAGAGTTTGGGCGGCAACTGCCGAGGCCAGTTGCGCCTTCGCTTGCGCGATGGCCGCGTCCTGCAAGCTACGCTCCGCTTCCAGATTGGCCAAGGCGGCATTCGCAGCCGCAATATTTGCATCTGCCTGTGCGAGCCGGGCCTTATAGTCACGGTCGTCGATGCGAAACAGGATGTCACCGGCCTTCACCTGTTGGTTGTCATCGACGCGCACATCAACGATATAGCCCGCCACTTTCGGAGCGAGTGATGTGATATCTGCCCTGAGATAGGCGTTGTCGGTGGTCTCTTCGTATCTCCCACTCCCCCACCAGCCCCAACCCATGACGCTTAGGGCAAGTATTAGGCAGGCCAAACCGCCCAAGATCACAATTCTAAGAAGTCGTTGCACGAATGATCACCTTTGGTACGGACTATTACCAGTTGCCTTGACCAGTACGGTAACTTACCGTACCCGTCAATTGGAATCTGCGTTGGAGAGTCAGAGTGACCAGTTCAATCACTGCAAGGCGCCGCGCCTCGGAGCAGCGGAGAGCCACCATCCTCAAGGCGGCGGCGGCTGTCTTTTTCGAGCAAGGCTACGCAGCCACGAGCATCGACGCAATAATCGCGCAGATCGGCGGATCTAAACGCAACATCTATAACGAGTTCGGCAGCAAGGAGGGCCTGTTCACGGCACTCGTCTCGGAAGCCGCGGAAGAAGCGCTGGAAGCCCTTGCGGTCGAAAACATCGGCAGTCGCGATCTTGACGGATCGCTAAGCGAATTCGGGCGCCGGCTTCTGGGTATATATATGTCATCGACGCTCATCGGTGTGCTCCGTACCGTAATGGCAGAGGCCTCACGTTTTCCGGAGCTTGCAAAGGCCTTCTACGAGAAAGGACCCGGACGCACGTCTGATCGGCTGACCGCTGTCCTTGAGGTGGCTCGTGCGAGGGGCGAGATTGACGTCCCCGATTGCCGCATGGCGGCCGAACACTTCGTCGGCATGCTGCGCGACAACCTGCATCTGAGGGTACTTCTCGGGCTACAAGATCCGCCGGAAGCGAAAGATGCCGAAGCTATCGTCGCGTCGGTGGTGAGCATCTTCCTCAAAGGCGTACGAGCCGATCGCACCGTCTCGGAGATGCACTGAAAACCCATTTATACCATGAAAGATACCCGCACGGGCGAGCAATATGCTCGCGCGCGCAATCTCGCTGCGACTGATCCAGCAAAGCATCGATGAGCGTCATAGGGGCGACTTTATCCCGCTCAAGCAAATCAAAACTCATGTCGGGGAGGCAATGCCGGATCTATCGCTCGATTTGAAATACCTACGGTATGCACTTGCCGCAGCTCAGCACCAAAGTTTCCGGCGC
This sequence comes from Pseudochelatococcus contaminans, assembly GCF_014195635.1. Classification (GTDB taxonomy): domain Bacteria; phylum Pseudomonadota; class Alphaproteobacteria; order Rhizobiales; family Beijerinckiaceae; genus Pseudochelatococcus; species Pseudochelatococcus contaminans. The sequence continues at coordinate 124,548 of NZ_JACICC010000008.1, forward strand.
GCGGCGTCAGCGCTTAATATCTCACAATCAACTTTGGTGCGGCGGGTGCAGTTGCTTGAGCATAGAATCGGCTTTCGCATATTTGACCGCGGCCCTAGCGGGGTAAGGCTAACCAGCGCAGGCGAACTTTTCCTCGAAGAGGCATCGGTAGGAATGCATCAGCTCAGCCACGCAATTGAACTCGCATCGTCGGTTCGACGCGGCGAGCGTGGGGAGATTCAGGTAGGCGTTCTATTATCGCTTGCTGCTGGCCCCCTCCACATTGCGCTTCGGGAGTTCCACCGACGCTATCCGCATATTCGGGTATCATTCCACGAAGGAACCGCCGAGCAAGACCTCGCGCGGGTGACGACCGGAGAACTCGATATTTCCTTCATCGCCGGAGAACCGAAACTCGCGGGGCAAAAGGCCCTTCGGGTTTGGTCGGAAAGCGTCCATGTCGCCCTTCCCGCTGACCATCGTCTAGCTGATCATCACGAGTTGCATTGGTCCGACCTCAAGGAGGAGACTTTCTTGGTGACGCGGCAAGGTGCGGGACCGGAGGTTCGGGATTATCTCGTGCGAAAACTATCGGCGCCTGGCTTCAGACCAAAAATTGATGTTCACAATGTCAGCCGGCAGAGCCTCCTCAATGTTGTTGCGATGGGATACGGCATTACGCTCGCGAGCAGTTCCATCATTGGTGGTACGGCGGACGGAATCAGGTTTCGCCCCATTTGCGGCGATCCCGAGTTGCTCCCTTGGACGGCGATCTGGTCACCGGGAAACTCAAACCCCGCGCTTCAATACCTGCTTCGCATTGTCAATGAGGTCTCGTCGGGCAAAATGCCAAAGCGCCACGCGAACGGAGTCCGGCGGTTCATCGCGTTCGCGGTCTATTTCAATGCCTTCCAGCACTCTTGGATTGACGCGATGGGCCAGCTTCTTGAGGCGATTCTCTGATTTGAGGGCCGACTGCGCACATTACTCACTGTGGACGCTTAGGTTGGGTGAGAATGCCGTCGAGGAAAATTGCCACAGCAGAATCGACGACCTTCTTCTTCTCGTCCACAGTCAACGGAGGTTGCAGACCTAGCACGACGCGCAGGTGAATGTTGTCGCGTAGCATTCCGGTGAAATGATCTGCCACGATGCGGCAATCGTCAATTTCAATCTCGCCGCGCTGCTTTGCGTCTTCCAACACCTCGGCAAGCCGAAGAGCAGTACGGCCAGGACCGCGATCATAGAACGCTTTCGCAAGATCCGGGAATCGGAACGCCTCGGCCATCGTCACCCGATAGACGCCGATTAGTTTTGGCGACATGTAGATTTCGATCAGCTTTTGGGCAAATTCTGTGAGGGTCTCGCGCAGATTTCGCCCGCCGATTTCCTCGGCGGTGAGCGCTCGAAGTGCGCTTTCTGCCGCTTCGGAGACAATCGCCGTGAACAGGCCCTCCTTGCTGCCGAACTCGTTATAGATATTGCGCTTGGAACCTCCGACGCGCTCAATGATCGCGTCCATGCTGGTCGCTGAATAGCCCTGTTCAAAGAAAACGGTGGCTGCGGCATCTAAAATCAAGCTGCGCCGCTCGTGTGACGACAGCCGTTTCGCCGGCCGTCCAGCATCCTTGTTCATCCTGCGATAATCCCAGCGTGGTACGTTGCGTTACCATAACCTTCAAAAATCGGAAATTCCACATCGCAGAAGCGATATACAGCCGTTGAACCGCCAGGAATTTGTGGAACATTGGATTGTTTGCGATCAGGAACCGCGCGTCTCGATCCCGCGCAGAAAAATCTCGATCGCCTGATCAACCGATTGCTCCAATTCATTCTCGGAAGGTGGCGGCTGGAGACCGAGCACGACTCGGAGATGAACGTCATCGCGCAACATGCCGAGAAAGCGTTCGGCCGCGCGCTGGCAATCAGCGATCGAAATCACTCCGCTCGCCTCAAACTGGTTCAACACTTCAGCCAACCGCTTTGCCACTCGGCCGGGGCCATTGAGGAAAAAGGTCTCGGCTACGTCGGGTTGCCGTGCACTTTCGGCAATTACGGCGCGGTACAGGGCAAGTGTGGTCGGCATCATAAGCACCCGGCTCACCTCCATGCCAAACGTCTTCAGCGTCCACCCGAAATCGCCGCTTACCTCATCGCTGCGCGGCAGCGAATCGATGATCTTGCTCGATGCGTCCGTGACGAGCGCCAGGAATAGTTCCTTCTTTCCGCCGAAATGGCTGTAAATTGCCCGCTTGGAGCCGCCAACCTTCTCAATGACGGCTTCGATACTGGCACTCTGGAATCCCTCCTCAAGGAACACCTCCGACGCCGCTGCGAGCAGAGCAGCGCGCAATTCCTCGCTGTCTCGTCTCTGCCGACGCCCCCCGCTTTTCCGCGCGATCTCGCTCATTTGTGCTCCACAATCGAATTCAGTCTTGCATCTTAAGGTACTGTGCGTTACCTATCCATGGTAACAACCAGTACCAAGAGAGCGCAATAGATGCCCGAGAAAAAATCGAAAAGGAAGATTGCCCGCAACGTCGTCGTCGGACTGCTCGTGGTGGGAGGACTCGCTTATGGCGGGAAATACGGTTGGTACTGGTGGACGGAGGGGCGTTTTGTCGAGAGCACCGACAACGCCTACGTTCGTGCAGACGTAACCCTATTGGCGCCGCGCGTGGCGGGATATGTCGAGAATGTGGAAGTCGTCGACAACCAGGTTGTGAAACGCGGACATGTTCTCTTCAGAATCGACAATCGTGATTTCCAAGCTCGGGTTGATCTTGCACGGGCCGATGTCTCTGCGCGGCGGGCGGCGATTGAAGCAGCTCGAAGCCAACTACAGTTACAACGCGCAGTGATCAGCCAGACCGAAGCGGACGCAGATTCGGCAGCGGCCGAGGTCGAACGCGCCAAGCGCGACCTCGAGCGGGCTGAAGCACTTGTTCGCACGAACGCTGTTTCCATCCAAAGCGCGGATCTCGCGCGCAGTAATGCCACAAAGGCGATCGCTGCGGTGCGCGCGGCCCAGGCGCGCATCACATCCGAAAAGGATCGTGTGTCGGTTCTCGACGCACAAGAAAAGGGAGCGGAAGCGGCGTTAGCGCAAGCGGAGGCGTCTCTCAAACTTGCTGAAATCGACCTTGAGAATACGGTCGTGCGCGCGCCGATCTCTGGAACCGTGGGTAATCTTCAAGTTCGGGTCGGCCGGTATGTCCAGCCGGGCACGCAGATGCTGGCGCTTGTTCCGACCGAGGACGCCTATGTCGTTGCGAACTTCAAGGAGACGCAGGTTGGCGAAATGCACGTCGGGCAACGCGTCGAACTTGAAATCGATTCTTATCCTGGCCGCGTCATTCACGGTCACATCGACAGCCTCTCTCCGGCATCAGGCGCACAATTTGCCCTGCTTCCGCCGGATAACGCCACCGGCAATTTCACGAAAGTGGTCCAGCGAATCCCGGTGAAGGTCGTCGTCGATGGTGAGAGTGCGCACGTCGTCGACTTGCGTCCCGGAATGTCGGTGATTGCAAAGGTCAACACCAAAGGCGCCGAGGATCAATCTGACGCGGAGCACCTGAAGGTATCAAGCCGATGACCGATATCACGGCCAGCGCTCACCCATCGCGAGAGCAGTCTGCTGTTCCGTTCCGTAACTGGCTTGCGGTGTTCGGCGGGGTTCTCGGCGCATTCATGGCCGTCCTGAACATTCAGGTTGTGAATGCGTCGCTCGCTGACATCCAGGGCGCGCTGGGCGCCTCTATCGACGAAGGCTCTTGGATATCGACGTCCTATTTGATCGCCGAGATCATCGTCATTCCGCTGACCGGGTGGCTGTCGCAAGTCTTCAGCATCAAGCGCTACATTCTCGGGAACGTCATCTTGTTTGTCGCCTTCATGATTGCAGGCGGCTTCGCGTGGAACCTTGAGGTAATGATCGTGCTCAGGGCGCTGGCGGGCTTTTTTGGTGGAGCGCTGATCCCGGTCGCGTTCACCATCATTCTGACGAAGTTGCCGCCGGCCAAGCAGATGATCGGTTTTGCGCTCTTCGGCCTGACAGCAACACAGGCGCCTTCGGTCGGCCCTGCGCTGGGTGGATGGCTCACGGACAACTACGGCTGGCAGTATATTTTCTACATCCAGATTATCCCCGGCGTCATGATGTTCATGCTGCTTCTGCGGGGCCTTGATGACGAACCAATGCAGCTCAACTTGCTTCGGAAAGGTGACTGGCTCGGCATCGGGTTGATGGCAACCGGGCTGGCGGCGTTTGAGCTTATGCTGGAAGAAGGAAATCGGGAGAACTGGTTCGACTCCGAATTCATCGTCAAAACCGCATGGATCGCGGCGATCTTCCTGACGGCCTTTGTCGTACTGCAAATGAGACGAAAAGAGCCGCTGGTAAATCTGCGGCTATTCGCCGATAGAAATTTCACGGTAGGGTCCGGGATAAATACAATTCTCGGTATGGCCTTTTTGGGACAGTGTTCCTCGTCCCGAAATATCTCGCGCAGATCCAAGGTTACAGCCCGTTTCAGATCGGTGAGGTCATGATGTGGCTGGGCATTCCCCAGCTCTTCATGGTTCCGGTTGTGCTGCGCCTGTCCGCAAAGGTGGATACAAGATATCTGCTCGCCTTCGGGTGCCTTGTGTTTGCGGCCAGTTGCTTCATGAACATCCACATGACCGCCGACTCGGCCTACAGCCAGATGGTCTGGTCGAACGTCGTGCGCGCTATCAGCATGCCGTTCATCATGCAGCCAGTATCAGGGGTCGCGACCGCGAACATTCCGCCGGCACAAGCGGGGTCCGCATCGGGACTTTTCAACGTCATGCGCAACCTTGGAGGCGCGGTAGGGATTTCGATGGTCGGATTGATTCTGACCGTGCGTGAGCACTTTCACTCCAACATTATCACCGAGCATCTTTCGCTGCTTGAGCCAGCTACCCAAGAAAGGATCGCCGCTCTCACGCAACGGTTTGTCTCGTTGGGTTCGGGCTCGGAGCTGGCGCAGATGCGCGCACTCGCAGCGATCGATGGCATCATGAGGAGGGAGAGCAATATCATGGCGTTCAGCGACTGCTTCTACGCGATGGGCGTCGCCTTCCTGGTAGGATTCCTATTCTGCTTCCTGCTGAAGAAGGTCGAGCCGGGATCAGGTGCCCCTGGGGCGCACTGACGAGGTGCGCCATGTCTCAGGAGCATCGTCGCGAAGTCACGCTTGAAGAAGCACTGAACGATCCGATCGTTCAGCTTCTCATGAAGCGCGATGGGGTTACTGCCGATGATGTTCGGGCGGTCGTCGAGCAGGTAAAGGCCCGATTAGAGAATGGCGGAAACAACGCGGAAGGCGGCGATGGGCCGGAGGGCTAAGGTCGCTGCGTCGGCCGTAGCGGTTTACGGCTTGCTGGCGATCGCGTGGGCAGTGGGATGGCAATGGCTGACGGTTCACGTCTCAGAGCAAAAATCCGAAACCGCCTACGTTAGGTCCAGACTGGCATCGTTCGACGGAGACTCCGACGACGATGTTTTGGTTATCGCCAGTTTTAGGGAAGCCCAGCTTGATCATGTAAGAGTTGGGCGCTCAGCCCGTGTTGTCATCGATCGATATCCGGAAGCCAGGATACGCGGCGTTGTCGATGGCTTGTGCTCAGGAAGCTGCCCCGACAATTACAAAGGGCAAGCAGCAACCCTCGCCGTCACCGTGAAGCCGCTATCGGCTAGGATCTTGCTCACGGAAATTCCCAAAGGCATTCATCTCGACGCTGGCATGTCGGCGTCTGTCACATTGGGCGCGGGGCCTGAAGACATTGCATCATGGGCGCTTTGGCCGTGAGGTGATCCGATTGTGCGCTACCGTAATCCGCCGGAAGCGATGAGAACAACCTTGATCACCAGCGTCGGCGTCAAGGCAGTATTTCATTCTTGCCGATTTGAGCTGGTTACCGGAGACCTATTGTAGCGTCGACTTCGCAACGATTGACAGCATATGGTTCGATGCCTCCAGACGACTGGCGTGCACGGTTTTTGCGCGGGTCCTTCCCCCGACTGTGTGGAGGACGGTGGCATACTGCGCGGGATAGAGGCGAATGATTTCCTCTTTACCGGCATACTCGCATGTCCAGGTCGACTCGTTTACCAGCCGCCAATAACGTACCGGATCCAGCCGGCTCAGGTCCTGCCTGAATGCGCCCGCTGTCGAGTATCGACACGCGGGATCGGATGCGACCGCCTTTCTGATGATGCGTTTCAACTTCTCAGGAACGTAACCTTGGAAACCGACGACATCGGCGATGTTCTCCCCGTCTTGCATGGACTTGCGCGCTTGGCTTAGACGAGTGTGAAAGGCGTATTGGTTGTTTGCCGCACGGAGAAGCGTCAACCCCATACCAAAGATATCAGTAGCCACCGAGAAGCCCGCTCCAGCAACGGTCTCAGGCGGTATATAGGGACCATAAAGGAGATCGGATACGATCCTCCCCGTCTCCTGATGTTGTGCAGCACCAAAGTCGGAGAGCTTTGCGGTCTCGCCGGCGAGCATGATGTTGTCAGCGGTCACGTCGCGATGAATGATCCTGTTCCTATGGACCCAACCCAAGCCGGCGAGAGCTTGACGGCAATACGCAATGGATTGCGCGACAGGCACAAATTTTCGTGCCAGCAGATCGGCAAGCGACCCATCCGGCATATATTCCATCGCCATGATGAATGTCGTGCCGCAGTCATATGTCTTGATGATGCGTACGATGTTCTCGTGACTGCACGTTTTCTGAAACGTCGCCTCATGCTGAGGCGAATGCTCAGCGAATTGCGTGGCGGTTAATTTGAGGACGACCTCTTCGTTATTTCGACGGTTCCTTACACGGAAAAGCTCACCGGTCCTTCCATAGCCAAGGCGATCAACGATCTGGAATTCGTCGGGGATCAGAGCGGCGAGCGAACCATAACCAGATTGATTGGGAAGCACATCGATCACTCCTAAATAGTTTGGTACGGTACGGTGTCGTACCATTTGAATAATGGAGGGTCAATTGCTGTGAACGACATGCCGAGGGAGAATTACTCGGCAGTGCCATTTATGCTCGTCGCTCGCGGCCGGTGCTGACGCAGAAGCGCCCTTATGTGCTTGGGCTGGGTGTGGGAGTCCGGGGATTGTTTCCGTTGCTCCGACGGGCCTTTGCAAATCCTCGATCGGTTGCAATAAAGCGTTCCAACATCGGAACGATCAGTTTCATCGGATCGCGCACCGGCTGGCCGGTGTCCCTGCTCAATATCTCGGCATAGGCCGAAAGATCGCGCGCTAGACCGGCGGGCAATTCCACCGTGACCTTGACCGGCTTGTCGTCGGCAAGCGGACCGAGTTTGAGTTTTGTCATGGATCATCCCCTGTAAGGTTCAAGTACAAGGTCGCGGGTCACGATCACGCGGACCGGGAATCCCGGCCGGATGGTCAACGTAGGCGCGACCTGCAATTGCCGCTGGATAATCTGCTGGCCCGCCTGATTGATCGTGTCCTGCGAACCGTCGCGGATCGCGCGGATCAGGCGGTCCTCATCGCTCGTCGCGAGTTCGGCGCCGACGGCAAGCAGGGTGGAGAGCCCCGCCGCCTTAGCGAGATCCCACCAGTGGTAGTCGATGCCGTCTTCGAGGCCGGCATAGCCCTGGCTGTCGGCACCGGGCTGGCGCTCCAGCACGATCGAGCGGCCGTTGGGGAAGATGAGCCGGTTCCAGACCAGCAGCACGCGGCGCTGTCCGAACTGGACGCTGTTGTCGTACTGACCAATGATGCGGGTGCCCTGCGGCACGAGGAGGACGCGGCCAGTCGGGCTGTCATAGATGCTTTCCGTGACCTGCGCGGTGATCTGGCCGGGAAGGTCGGAGCGGATGCCGGTGATCAGCGCTGCCGGGATGACCGCGCCCGCCTGAAGCACGAAGGGCGATGCCGGAGCCATGACGCGATCGGCCGCGGTGGTCCGGCGATCGACGGCGGCGTTGAGGAAGGCGTTCTGCCGGTCCTGCGCCGTGTTTCCGCCGAGGCCGAGCCCCGTGAGGTTCGGCATACCTGCGCTGGCGGCCGGATCCGCGCTCGCGGTCGGGTTCGTGCGGGTCTCGGTCTGGAAGAAGACGCGGCTTGTGCGTGCGGCTTCCTCTTCGGCGCGCCGCCGCTGCTCTTCCTGATCGACGGTCGGATCGGGGACCGTGGGCGGAACGACGGGCTTGCCCTCGTTCTGCGCACTGAGGATCGGCCGGCCGAGATCGCCGGGCAGTGCCGGGCCTAGGACCGGCCCGGTGTAGTCGCGCGGAAGGCCCGCGAGTCCATCGGCGGTCGCGCGGTTCTCGGTCGAATAGAGTTCCTCGCCATCCGCGCCGCGATCGCGGGTCTGGAGCGCGTAGATCAGCGCACTGCCGATACCGAGCGAAACGATGAGGCCGGCTCCGGCCAGCGTCTTGCGCGAGAGGCGCGTGACGCGCGGGGCTTCGGCACGAAGGCGCATCGGCGCAGCGCTGTTGCTTTCGGTGTCTGTCATGACGACTGCCCTCCCTTGTCCTGGCGGACATTCATTGCGCGCGAGGAGCCGTCGATGCGTTCGATCCTGACGGTCTGCTGGCGCTTGCCGCCGCCAAGCCGCAGTTCGGCCGCGCCGAACAGGCGATCGACGATCAGCACGTTGCGATAGGTGCGCGTATTGGCGATCTGCGCCTCGCCCTCGGGGCCGATTACGAAGATCGGCGGCATCTCGCCTTGGACGATGCCGCGCGGAAACTCGATGTAGACGCGCCGCCCGTCGTCGTAGACGGAGACCGGCTTCCATGGCGGATTGCCGCCGGATGCGAAGCCATAGCGATAGTTTCGCGTCGCCACGGCCGGGATAACCGGCGTTGTGGGTATCGCCTGGGCCGAACCGCCACGAGGGCGCGGATAAGACCAGGCCACGGACGGCATGTAGGGCTTCTCGCGCGAGCGCAGCTCGATCATGTAGGTGCGCCGGTCGGTGGTGATGACGAGATTGGTGGAGATATCCGCGCGCGACGGTTTCACCAGCACATGAACGCGCCGCGTCTCGCCGGAGCCGCTCTCGGTGTCGCCGATGATCCAGCGGGCGGTATCGCCGGCGGCGATCGGTCCGGTGCCGGTCAGGCTTTCACCCGGCTCCAGCGCGATGTTGGTGATCTGACCGGGCGAGGCATAGATCTGATAGAGCGCGCCGTCGCTCCACGGATAGACCTGGATGGCGTTGTAATAGCCCTCGCGCCGCGGCTCGACGCGCGCGGCGAGATTGGCGTTCTCGACACGGGCGGTCGGCGTGCTGGCCGCGCCGCCGCCGCGGCTCACCGTCCAGGCGGGCGGGATGTGGATCGGCTTTGGTGTCGTGTCCGTCACGGCGGCAGGTACGGCCGGCAGCGGCGGCACGTCGGAATCGTAGGTGATTGCGGGCGGCTTCTTCGCCGAGGCGCAGCCGCCGAGCATCGCCGTCGAAACCAGCAAAGCCGTGATCACGGATTTACGGAAAGCCGGGTTTGCGGCATTGCGGAAGTGCGGCGTCATTGTCCCAACTCCCGCGACCAGTTGATTGCATTGACGTAGATGCCGAGCGGATTGGCCTTGAGCCGTTCGGCGTCGCGGGGCGGCTGCACGACGATGGTGAAGATCGCCGTCCAGCGCTCGGTGGTCGAAAGCTGGCCGTTCTCATAGCGCCGCTCGATCCACGCAATCCGGAAGCTCTCCGGCGAGGCGCGGATGACCGAGGAAACCTCGACGGCGACCTGCTGCTTGCCGACCTTGGTGAAGGGGTCGTTGACGCGGGCATAGTCGTTGAGCGCGGCCGCGCCCCGGTCCGTCGTCCATTCATAGGCGCGCAGCCAGTTCTGCCGCACGATGATCGGATCGGCCGGGACGGAGCGGACCTGTTCGATGAAGCGGGCGAGATGCCATGCGATCTGCGGATCGGTCGGACGGTAGTCGGCGGTTGCCGCGGCGACGGTCTGGGCCTGTCCCAGCTTGTCGACCTGAACGATCCAGGGAACGACGGTGCCCCGCGCCGACTGGACGACGAGAGCGGCCGCGAAGCCGGCCGACAGCGCCAGGCATCCGAACGCCATATAGCGCCAGTTGCGCGCCTGGACGCGGGCGGAGCCGATACGCTCATCCCAGATCTGGGCGGCCTTCTGATAGGGGGTCTCGGGTTGCGGCGTCTTGCCGTAGTGGGTGGCGGGTCGTCGGAAGAGGTTCATGAGCGGTCGCTTTCGGAGAGATTGACGGAGGAGCCGGAGCCGTGGCTGTCGCCGGAGCGGACCGCGTGGGCGGCCGCGGAAACGCCATGGCTCATCGTCTGGCCGCGCTTCATGCGCTGCGCCCAGGCCGGCGGGGTATTCACAGATCCGGCAGCGGCAGCGCCGGCCGAGGCGTCGTTGGCAGCCTGCCCGCCGCCTCCGACGGTTCCCATGGTCGAAGAGCCGCCCGTCGTTTCGAAAGTGCTCTTGACGCCGCCGGTGTGGCTCGACTTGAGGCTTTCAGCGGCGCGGGCGAGACCGCGACGCAGCGGCGAGGCAGCGCCCGAACCGGCGGCGCGCGCCACGCCGCCGAGACCGGAGGCGATGCCCGACATGCCGGACTGGCCCATGGAGCCGAGTGTGTAAGCCGAGGAGGCTGCGCCGGCTGCGGCAGCGCCGCCACGCGCGGCGGCTGCGCCTCCGGACAGAGCGAGCGCACCGCCCTTGGCGGCCAGCATGGCTCCGCCGCCTGCGGCGAGCGCTGCGCCTCCGACCGCCAGCCCTGTGCCTACGGCGGCGCCCGCGCCGAGCTGAGGTCCGCCGGAGACGAGGCCGTTGGCGATGCCGGGGCCGAATATGCCGAGGCCGAGCAGGGAGAGCGCGGCGAGCACGATCGCCATGGCCTGGTCGATGGTCGGCGTCGCTCCGCCGAAGCCGGCTGTGAACTGCGAGAACAGCGTCGAGCCGATGCCGATGATGACGGCGAGAACCAGGACCTTGATGCCGGAGGAGATCACGTTGCCGAGCACCCGCTCGGCCATGAACGCGGTCTTTCCGAACAGGCCGAAGGGGATCAGGACGAAGCCGGCCAGTGTCGACAGCTTGAACTCGATCAGCGTGACGAAGAGCTGGATGGCCAAGATGAAGAAGGCGAGGATGACCAGCACCCAGGCGAAGAACATGCAGGCGATCTGGATGAAATTCTCGAAGAAGGCGATCCAGCCCATGAGGTCGGAGATGGAATCGAGCAGCGGCCGTCCGGCGTCGAGCCCGGTCTGCGCCACCTTGCCGGGGCGCAGCAGATCGGCGGTGCTGAAGCTGGTTCCGGAGCCCTTCAGGCCGAGCCCGGCGAAGCTGTCGAAGACGATCTTCGCGAGGCTGTTCCAATTGGAAATCAGGTAGGCAAAGACCCCGACGAAAAGCGTCTTTTTCACCAGCCGCGCCATGATGTCGTCGTCGGCGCCCCAGCTCCAGAACAGGGCCGCAAGCGTCACGTCGATCACGATGAGGGTTGAGGCTATGAAGGCGACCTCGCCGCCGAGCAGGCCAAAGCCGCTGTCGATATAGGACGTGAAGACCGAGAGGAAATTGTCGATGACGCCGGTGCTGCCCATCTGCGCTCACCGTTCGTCATTCGCCGCGGGCGCGACCGGCTGCGGCGTGCGGCCGAGAAAGCGATCGCGGGTCTCGGCCCAGACGCGCAGGCATCCGGCATCCTTGCCGGCGGCCTCGCCAAGCTGCTGGCACCGGCGCTGTTCGACACGAAGTGCATCGATCGAGCGCTCGACGGTCCGCGCCGGCTCCGGGGCCTTTACCTCGTCCTTGCGGGTCAGCTCGATGGCCGTCGCGGTGATCGCGACAGCCACGAAGACGACGGCGCCCAGCCGGGCCAGCATCTTGCCGTCCATGGTCGTCCCCTTTCCTGCGTCTCAGTTGCCGTTGAACATCTTGGCGTTTCCAGGCTGGTAGCCGGAGCCGGGCGTGAGGAAGCGGCGGCGCTGCTCGCGTCCCTGTTCGGCCGCGGCGGAGCGCTCCGCGTCGGTCAGGGCCTGCGCCCGGCCGTTCGCGGCGATCACGGCGGTCAGGTCGGCGAGCTGCTGCGCCTGAAGGGCGAGGAGCTGGTTGCCGGCCTGGGTTGCCTGAAGTGCGCCGGTCGCGCCCTGGCTCTGCCCGACCAACGCCGACATCTGGGTGCGGTTGGTGTCGATGTTGCCGACAACGGTGGCTTGGACGCGCATGGCGTCCTGCAGACCGCCGACGGTGTTCTGCCAGCGGGTCTTCGCGTCCTCGATCAGCTTGGCGTCCGAGGCGGTCAGCGAGGCGTTGCCGTATTGCGTCTTGAACGCCTGATCGATCTGACCGACGTCGAAAGCGATGTTCTGCGCCTGGCTCAGGAGCTGCTGCGTGCGCTGCACGGACTGCTGGAGCTGCTGGAGCGAGGAGAACGGCAGGCTCGCCAGGTTCTTCGCCTGGTTGATGAGCATCTGCGCCTCGTTCTGGAGCGACGTGATCTGGTTGGTGATCTGCTCCAGCGCGCGGGCGGCCTGAAGGACGTTCTGGGCGTAGTTGGTCGGATCGTAGACGATCTTCCAGGCGTGTGCCGGAGTGGTCAGGACCGGAGCGACGGCGAGCGGTACGGACAGCACGGTGGCGGCAAGCAGGGCGGCGGAGATGCGAGGCGAGGTGCGCGGCATGTTTTAGTTCTCCTGTTCGGGCTGGGGGTCGAAGTTGATGAGATCGGGGATGAGGTCCGCGGCCCATGCGACGTCGCGCGCCGCGAGCCACGCGGGCAGGAAACCGTCGCGGCCGTGTTCGGCGACGATCTGGGCGATGAGGGTCTGGTCGGATTTCGAGGAGGCCGCGCAGAGCGCGAGTCCGACTTCCGACAGGCCCAGCTCGAACATCCGGTTGCCGCGCCGCGACTGGCAGTAGTAGTCGCGCTTCGGCGTGGCGCGGGCGATCAGCTCGATCTGGCGGTCGTTCAGACCGAAGCGCCGATAGATCGCCGTGATCTGGGGCTCGACCGCGCGCTCGTTCGGCAGGAGCAACCGGGTCAGGCAGCTTTCGATGATTGCGGGCGCGATGCTGCTGCCATCGATGTCGGAGAGCGACTGGGTGGCGAAGATCACGCTGGCGTTCTTCTTGCGCAGCGTCTTCAGCCATTCGCGGAGCTGACCGGAGAAGCCCTCGTCGTCGAGCGCCAGCCAGCCTTCGTCGATGATCAGGAGCGTCGGCCGGCCGTCGAGCCGGTCGCCGATGCGATGGAAGAGATAAGCCAGCACCGCCGGGGCGGAGCCCGAGCCGACCAAGCCCTCGATCTCGAACGCCTGTACGGACGCCGAGCCGAGATGCTCGCTCTCGGCGTCGAGCAGGCGGCCGTATGGACCGCCGACGCAGTATGGGCGCAGCGCCTGTTTCAGGTCGTTCGACTGGAGGAGCACAGCAAGGCCGGTGATGGTGCGTTCGCCGACCGGCGCGGAGGCAAGCGAGGTCAGCGCGGTCCAGAGGTGTTCCTTGACCTCCGGTGTGATCTGCACGCCCTCGCGCATCAGGATGGCGACGATCCAGTCGGCCGCCCAGGCGCGTTCCGGCACCTCATGGATGCGGGCGAGCGGCTGGAGGGAAACCGAGGTTTCCGAGCCATCGGTCAGGTCGCCGCCGAGATCGTGCCAGTCGCCGCCCATGGCGAGCGCTGAGGCGCGGATGCTGCCCCCGTAATCGAAGGCGAAGACCTGCGAGCGCTTGTAGCGGCGGAACTGCAAGGCCATGAGCGCGAGCAGCACGGACTTGCCGGCGCCGGTCGGGCCGACGACGAGCGTGTGGCCGACATCGCCGACGTGAATTGAAAGCCGGAACGGGGTCGAGCCTTCGGTCCTGCCATACAGCAGCGGGGGCGCGCCGAGATGCTCGTCCCGTTCCGGCCCCGCCCACACGGCGCTGAGCGGCATCATGTGGGCAAGGTTGAGGGTGTTGACCGGCGGCTGCCGGACGTTTCCGTAGACGTGGCCCGGCAGGCTGCCGAGCCAGGCGTCCACGGCGTTGATGGTCTCGGGCATGCAGGTGAAATCGCGGCCCTGGATCACCTTCTCGACCAGCCGCAGCTTCTCGTCGGCCACGCGGGCGTCGCCGTCCCAGACGGTCACGGTGGCGGTGACGTATGCTTCTCCGGCGAAGTCCTGGCCGAGCTCCTGAAGCGCGAGATCCGCATCCTGCGCCTTGTTCGCGGCGTCGGTGTCCACGAGCACGGATTGCTCGTTGGTCATCACCTCCTTGAGGATCGCGGCGATCGATTTGCGCTTGGCGAACCACTGCCGCCTGATCTTGGTCAGGAGGCGGATGGCGTCGGTCTTGTCGAGGAGGATCGCGCGCGTCGACCAGCGATATTCGAAGGCGAGCCGGTTCAATTCGTCGAGAATGCCGGGCGTCGTCGCGGTCGGGAATCCGACAATGGTGAGGATGCGCAGGTGCTGGTCGCCCAGGCGCGGCTCCAGCCCGCCGGTGAGCGGCTGGTCGGCGAGCAGCGCATCGAGGTACATCGGCGTCTCCGGCACGCGGACACGGTGCCGGTTGGTCGATATGGTCGAATGGAGGTAGGTCAGCGTTTCGCTATCGCCGAGCCAGGCGCATTCGGGCATGAAGCCGTCAAGCAGCGCCAGGATACGATCGGTGCGGTCGGTGAAGGCGCGCAACGCCTCGTGCGGATCGACGCCGGAGCGCTCCCGCCCCTCATAGAGCCATGCTTCGGTGCGCGCCGCTTCCTCGGCCGGCGGCAAGTGAAGCATGGTGAGGAAGTAGCTGGAGACGAAATGTGATCCTTCTTCCTCGAAATCGGCCTTACGCTCGGAATCGACAAGTGCCGAAGCGGGATCAGGAAAGCGGCAGTCGGGATAGGTCGCGGCCTCGCTCCGCTGCGCCTCAACGAAGATCGCCCAGCCGGAGCCGAGCCGGCGGAAGGCGTTGTTGAGGCGCGCAGCGACGGCGACCAGTTCGGCCGCGACGGCGGAATCGAGATCGGGGCCGCGAAAGCGCGCCGTGCGCTGGAACGAGCCGTCCTTGTTGAGGACGACGCCAGCGCCGACGAGCGCCGCCCAGGGCAGATAGTCGGCAAGACGGGCGGCGGTACGGCGATATTCGGCGAGGTTCATCATGGCCATACTCTCAAACCAACAGATGGCCAGGGATGCGCAGATGCCGGCGGCCGACTTCCACGAAAAGCGGATCGCGCTTTGCCGCCCATACCGCAGCGAAATGTCCGATTGCCCAGATGGCGATGCCGACAATCCATAGCCGCAGGCCAAGACCGACGGCGCCAGCCAGCGTCCCGTTCATGATTGCGATACTTCGCGGTGCGCCGCCGAGCAGAATGTGCTCGGTCAGTGCGCGATGGACCGGAACCGAGAAACCCGGCACGGAATCAAGTTGTTCGAAGCCAGCCATCAGACGAGCGCCCCGCCGCCGAAGGAGAAGAACGATAGGAAGAAACTCGATGCGGCGAATGCGATCGACAGACCAAATACGATCTGGATCAGCTTGCGGAAGCCGCCTCCAGTGTCTCCGAAGGCAAGCGTCAGGCCCGTCACGATGATGATGATGACTGCGATGATCTTGGAGACCGGGCCCTCAACCGATTCGAGAATTTTCTGAAGCGGCGCCTCCCACGGCATTGATGAGCCAGAAGCATGAGCCGCCGGGATCGCGGCCATAAACATGATCGTCGCAAGGGCTGTAGAACCGGCGAGGCGCTTGCGTGCGTCCCGCAGGACGGACGGCTTGGGCTTGGCCGGAGGGACGGGTTGGGATGGCTCGACAAAATCGGCCGGTGTTTCTGGCCGGGTCGGAACAGTGGAGAGGATCATGGGGGCGGCGACGTGCGGCGCGATAGGCGAGACATGCAGGCTCATGCGAGATTACCTTTCAAGAGTGGATAGGGATCGGAATGGAGCAGCGCGTTGAGCGTGCGGTAATCGCCGGTCGTGGGATCAATCCCGTCGACAATGGCGATCTCGGCGAGGCGACGCGCGGAACCGCGGCCGGAAAGCACGGCGATCAGGTCGATGGTGTCGGCGATAAGCGCGCGGGGGACCGTGACAACGGCTTCCTGCACGAGTTGCTCCAGCCTGCGCAGCGCGCCGATAGCCGAATTGGCGTGGATCGTGCCAATGCCGCCGGGGTGTCCGGTTCCCCACGCCTTGAGAAGATCGAGCGCTTCGGAACCACGCACCTCGCCAACTGGGATGCGGTCGGGCCGCAGGCGCAGCGACGATTTCACCAGATCGGACAGCGATGCCACGCCGTCCTTGGTCCGCATGGCGACCAGATTGGGTGCAGCGCATTGCAGCTCGCGCGTGTCCTCGATCAGCACCACGCGGTCGGTGGTCTTTGCGACTTCGGCCAGCAGCGCGTTGGTGAGCGTCGTCTTGCCGGTGCTGGTCCCGCCGACGACAAGAATGTTTTTCCGCCTCTCAACGGCGAGGCGCAGCACGTCGGCCTGCTCGACCGTCATGATGCCGTTGGCGATGTAATCAGCTAGGGTGAACACCGCGACGGCGGGCTTGCGGATCGCAAAGGTCGCTGCCGCCACGACAGGAGGAAGCAAGCCCTCGAAGCGCTCTCCGCTCTCTGGGAGTTCGGCGGAGACGCGAGGATTGCCTGGATGGACTTCCGCGCCGACATGATGGGCGACCAGCCGCACGATGCGTTCGCCATCGGCGGCGGACATCACCATGCCTGTATCTGCCAATCCTTCCGAAAGGCGATCCACCCAAATGCGTCCGTCTGGATTGAGCATCACCTCGATGATCGCTGGATCTTCGAGAAACCGCGCCACATCTGCGCCGAGCGCGGTGCGCAGCATCCGGGTGCCGCGTTGGATTGCTTCCTGTCTCTGATGAGTAGATGCCATATCGTCCCCGTTCGTTCGTGGGGACGCGACAGATGATCCCCGGATCGGGGATGATTAAAAGAGCCCTGATTCCGGCCGTTTCAACAAGTTTCGGTCGTAGTAGTAGCATGGCGTGCAAATACAGGAGAACGGCGGCGCGGCCGTGGTCTTGAATGCGCTGCGCCTATTCCCACATTCTGCGCGCGAGACGCTCAGCCGTCTGATTCGGCCACATCTTCCGAAACCTCCTGACGGAGTTTTGGCCCCTGCGCCAGGCGCCGACCGAGAGCGGTGATGAACGCCTGGTAGCGCTCAGCAGATTTTGCCCGCGCTGCCTGAGCGGCCGGCTCCGGCAAGGCGGGCGTCGTGGTGATCCAGAAGCGGATGAACACCGCAAGGGTCTCAACAGCAATACCGACGTCCCGTTCAAGGCGGGTCATCCGCCGGTCAAGCTGGTCAAGGCGCTTGGCGACAATCGCCTCGCGCCGTTCGGCATCATCCGGGGAAAGGAAGGAAGCGATGGCCGCCTCCGCAATCATGGACTGGGACTGATCGCGGCGGGCGGCGAAATCCGCCAGCGTTTTCTCAACATCGGGGTCCAGATAGATCGTGGTCTTTATCTTCTTCTTCCGGCGAGTGGTCATGGCGCCTACAGCTCCATGCCGTCATTCGGATCGAGCGAGACCTGCCGCGCAACGCCCTGCATCTGGCGAAGCATGCGCCGGTTGCGGGTAGCCTCCTCATCAATGTCGTCGGGCAGTTCGATCTCGAATTCGTTCTCAATCGGCGCCTTCTTCTCTACCGGCTTTGCACGGCTGAGTTCAGGTTGCAGACGCCGTTCGGATTCGGTCGGGTCTTCGTCGCCGGATCGGACTGCCGGTGTCGCATCGAGCGCTTCCGGCCGCGCCGGGATCGGCAGGCTGCTCCAGTCGTCCGGACGGGTCTGATCCGGACGTTTCAGGTCAGGCGGCGACAGCAGGCGCTCCCGGAAGCGGGCATCCTCATAATAGCGCGCCTTCTTCGCCCGGATCGGTGGAATGCCGGCCACCATGACGATTTCGTCGGTCGGCGGAAGCTGCATGATCTCGCCCGGCGTGAGCAACTGGCGGGCGGTTTCCGAACGGGACACCATGAGATGCCCGAGCCAGGGCGACAGCCGGTGCCCGGCATAGTTCTTCATGGCCTTCATTTCGGTCGCGGTTCCGAGCGCATCGCTCACCCTCTTCGCCGTTCTCTCGTCATTCGTGGCGAAGCTGACGCGAACGTGGCAATTGTCGAGGATCGAATTGTTCGGCCCGTAGGCTTTCTCGATCTGGTTCAATGATTGCGCGATCAAGAAGCTCTTCAATCCGTATCCTGCCATAAACGCCAGCGCGCTCTCGAAAAAATCCAGCCTTCCGAGTGCGGGAAACTCGTCCAGCATCAAGAGAAGGCGATGGCGGCCGCCGCCCGATTGCAGATCCTCGGTCAGGCGCCGGCCGATCTGGTTCAGCAGCAGGCGGATTAGTGGCTTTGTGCGATTGATGTCGCTGGGCGGCACCACGAGATAGAGCGTCGTTGGGCGCTCGCCGCCTACGATATCGCTGATCCGCCAGTCGCAGCGCCGCGTCACCTCGGCGATGACGGGATCGCGGTAGAGGCCGAGGAACGACATGGCCGTGGAGAGCACGCCGGACCGCTCGTTATCCGATTTGTTGAGAAGCTCGCGCGCAGCACTGGCGACGACGGGATGCGGCCCGGCCTCGCCGAGATGGGCGGTCTTCATCATGGCGCGCAGCGTCGATTCCACCGGGCGCTTCGGATCGGAGAGGAAGTTAGCGACGCCGGCCAGCGTCTTTTCCGGCTCGGCATAGAGGACATGCAGGATCGCGCCGACGAGAAGTGAGTGGCTGGTCTTTTCCCAGTGATTCCTTTTGTCCAACGACCCTTCGGGGTCGACCAGGATGTCGGCGATGTTCTGGACGTCGCGGACCTCCCATTCGCCGCGACGGACCTCGATCAGAGGATTATAGGCCGAGGAATTCGGATTGGTCGGGTCGAACAACAGCACGCGGCCATGGTGTGATCGGAAGCCCGATGTGAGCTGCCAGTTTTCACCCTTGATATCATGCACGATGGCGGAACCCGGCCAGGTCAGAAGCGAGGGTACGACCAATCCAACGCCCTTGCCCGAGCGCGTCGGTGCGAAGCACAGCACATGCTCCGGCCCGTCGTGGCGCAGATATTCGTGCTCGTAACGGCCGAGCACCACCCCGTCGGGGTCGAGCAGGCCTGCGGCCTTGACCTCGGTTTTCTCCGCCCAGCGAGCGGAACCATAGGTCGCGACGTGCTTGGCCTCGCGCGCCCGCCAGACGGACATGCCGATGGCCACCGCAATGGCGATGAAGCCGCCCGACGCGGCGATCATCCCGCCCGTCGCAAAGATGCCCGGCGCATAGGCGTCGTAAAAATACCACCACCACATGATGGCGGCCGGAAAGTAGATCGGCATGCCGAACAGCACGAACCAGGGTGGCCCAAGCTGCGCCTGATAGCCGAGGCTCCACGCGACATACTGCGTTGCGCCCCAGGTGGTGCCGAGGACAATAAGGAACACGATCAGGATCTGTCCCCAGAGGATTTTGGTCGCGGACATGGGCGAAGCTCCTTTCTGATTACGCCTAGAGGCCGAGCCCGCGCTTGCGCCCGAAATCCCAGTCAATGCCGCCGTCGTCGCGCGCGACGCCTGAAACGTGACGGCCGATCTGCTTTTCGAGAGACGGTGACCAAGGCACGAGCTGGAAGCCGAGGCCGTCGTCGATCATGGCGAAGCGACCCGAGGCGAGTGTGAAACGCTGGCGATAGGAGCCGGCGACATATTCGCCGCCGCCGGCATGGTTGAACGGCAGTCCGGTGTCGGCGGCGAGCTTCTGGCCCAGCAGATTGACCTCACGCTGGCGCAGCGTGTTGAGCAGCCGCCGTGCGAAGACGACGCGGCCGCCCTGCCGCTCGGCGAGGCCCTCGTCGATCAGGTGTTCGGCACGGTGTTCAAGAGCCTGCTGGACTTCTGCGCCGAAACCGCCTTCCGACAGCGCGACCGGCTCGCGGGCAACCGCTTGCCGGTCGAGCCAGGTCGCGCCTGTTGCGTTGACCTGCGCGTGGATGTCCAGATCGGAGGTGTCGGCGGCGAGCTTCTGGCCCAGCAGATTGACCTCACGCTGGCGCAGCGTGTTGAGCAGCCGCCGTGCGAAGACGACGCGGCCGCCCTGCCGCTCGGCGAGGCCCTCGTCGATCAGGTGTTCGGCACGGTGTTCAAGAGCCTGCTGGACTTCTGCGCCGAAACCGCCTTCCGACAGCGCGACCGGCTCGCGGGCAACCGCTTGCCGGTCGAGCCAGGTCGCGCCTGTTGCGTTGACCTGCGCGTGGATGTCCAGATCGGAGCGGACGGCGAGCGCAACGCGGCGCTGCCCTTGCGCATCCTCATAGGCGCGCAGTTCGACGATCGATCCGGGCGGGCTGTCGCCGGCGGCGTCGAGATGCGGCAGCTTGATATGATGGGTGCGGCCGTCCACGCCATCGACGACTGCATAGGCCGTCCCCTTCAACTCATCATCTAGGCCGCGTTCGAGCAGGCGGCCGACAACGGGCACGTCGAGGCTTTCACCAGCCAGGACATAACTCGCCGAGCCGCGCTCGATGCCGCGTTCGGTGAGTGCGCGGTGCATGCGCTTGATGATGTCGCCGCGCTCGCCAAGCTCGCGCAGGACGTTCTCCGCCTCGGGCCTGATGAACCACTGCGAATGACCGACCTGCCCGGCGACGCCGAGAATTTCCAGCGTCCGCAGACGGCCGACCTTCAGGGCGTGGAATTCGTCCGGCTGACGGTCGGTGCGTGGAGCAAGGTCGATGATACCGGACTTACCAGCATCGCGGACAAGCTGCCGGTCAAGTTGCGTCCAGCGTTCCGTCTCGATCTGGCTTTCGAGGCCACGGCGGATATCGAGATCGGTGCGCGGCCCCAGCTCCTGCGTGATGAGATCGCGCGCCCGGTCGCGCATGCCTTCCTTGATGTAGTCGCGCGAGATAACGAGGTCCTGTCCATCATCGCGTACGCCGCGCACGATCAGGTGGACATGCGGATGCTCGGTGTTCCAGTGATCGACGGCCACCCAGTCGAGCTTCGTGCCGAGATCCCTTTCCATCTGGCCGACGAGATCGCGGGTGAAGGATTTGAGGTCCGCCATCTCGGGCGCGTCGTCGGGCGAGACGATGAAGCGGAAATGGTGCCGGTCATCACCACAACGCTCGGCGAAGGCGCGCGCATCCGCATTCTCCGTTTCCGGCCCGAACAGCCGCGCCTTCTCCCCGTCACGGGTCACGCCGTCCCGGCGCAGATAGTCGAGATGCGTCCCCAGCGGCGCGGATCGTGGAGAGTAGCGGACCACGCGCGCCTTGACGACGGCTCCGCGCGTGCGGGAGGTGATGAGGCGATTGGCCTGAATACTGGCGCGCTGGCCGCGCCCGAAGCGTGACCGATTGCCGGAGGTGACACTGCCGGATCGCGAGACGCCGCCGCCCGCCTTCTTCGCTGCGGCAAGCGCCTGCGCCACGAAAGGCCGGGCCTGCTGCGCGCGGGTCGATCGGATGCGGCCTGGACGAATGCGGAACTCGTGGTCATCGGACATGACGCAACCCTGCACGGTGCAAAACGGACAAGAAAATCAGGAAGATGGGCGCGGAGCGCACGGTGCGCGCAAGCGCTGCACGGTGCGGAACGCGCCGAAAACATGAACAAAAACAATCGCCCGACCGACGCGCACCGTGCGCCCTTTTATCCTGCCATCGTCCGGTTGCTGCGCCTGCCACCACCCACGGCACTCTCCATGACACGCCAGCGCACGATGGGATGCGCAGTGCCGCAGGGCCGCTCATGGCCGGTCTCCAGCGGCATTCCGGGCGACGAAAAGCCCGTCCGGCTGTGCGGCGACAAGCATCTGCGGTGTCGCCGTGACGGATGAAAGCGCGTCGTCCGGCGAGCGATTTGGAGGCGTGGAATCGGCGCTGGAAGTGCCGCTATCGCGCCCGACGAAGATCGCCGCCTCGCGCCAGTCGAGCGGCCGGGCGATCACCGAACCGTTCTTCGAAGGGCGCTCGCCGCGCAGCGCGGGCACGAGCGAAGCGACGTAAGCCTGCGTCTCGGCGGGCAGCGGGCGGCCTTTCGAACGATGTTCGTCATAGCGCGCGGGGCCTGCATTGTAGGCCGCGAGCATGGCGGCGATGTCGCCGTAGCGATCCCACATCTCGCGCAGATACGCAGTGCCCGCGAGGATGTTGTCACGCGGTTCATAAGGATTGCGGCCGAGACCATAGCGGATGCGAAGCTCGGCCCATGTGTCCGGCATGACCTGCATTAAACCCATCGCGCCGGCCGAAGAGACGGCGCGCTCGTTGCCTGTGCTCTCGGCGCGCATGACCGCGATGATCCATGCAGGCGGAATGCCGAAGCGGCGCGATGCCTCGGTGATATGCGCCGCATTCGGATGCGCAGCCGCGGCACTTACCGGCGACGAGACTTGCGCCAGAGCCGTCGGTGGTGCGGCTGCGGCGAAGATCAGGCCGGAAAGAAGAAGGAGGAGCGCGGAGCGCCGGACGGCGGACGTGCGTCCGGCGCCGGCGCGGTGTCGGACCGCCGCCATTCAGTCCTCCTGCCGCTTCTTGGGAGGCTGGACAGTGGTCAACACCCATGCGGAACCGTCGTCACCGGTGCGGAAGAGGTTCGCGCGATACGTGCCGCCGAGAAGCGGGCTGTAGATCGTGATCGAGACAAACTCGCCGGCGCGCTCGCCGACATGCGTCCAGCCCGCGCCGATATCGAGGCCATCTTCGTCACCGAGCAGGACACGGTATTTCGGCGCGTTCTCGGTGTCCGAAGGTTCGGCGGGAACGAGGGTCATTTCCTCGTCGATGCCGAGCGTTCTGAGCCGCCCTTCGAAACCGGATTCCGTGCGGGTGAAATGTCCAATCTGCGCCATGATGATGGTCTCCTGTGCTGCGGTAGAATTGCGAGGGGCGCGCACTCACCGCGTCCGCGCGCGCCAGACGAAGCGGCCGTCGCCGTCCTCGTCGGTGAAAAGCGGAGTGGCCCGGCCAATGACGGCCGCGGCGGGAAACGGGCCGAAGTAGCGGCCGTCGAGGCTGTCGGCGGCTTCGAGGTTCATGAGGAAAAGTTCGCCGCCGCCGATCAAGCGGCAGCCCCGCCAGACCGGCAGGTCGCGGCCACGGCTGTCGCGATCGCGGGCTTCGCCAAGCGGAACGTTGTCGACCGCGATGGCGCGGCCATCGCGGCACACGCGCTGTCCCGGCAGACCGACGACGTGCTTGAGGATCGGCACGTCGCGGCCGACATAACCGCGTTCGACCATGAAGGAGGCGAACGGCTCGGGCGGAATGACGGCGACGAGATCCGGCACTTCGATCCGCCCGGTGGGCGATACGGTGTAGAAGCCGACTGGCGCGCTCGCCGTCGCGTTCCAGATCAGTTTCAACGGCATCGGCGTGGCGCTGGCGACGGCGATGCCGAGCACGGCGACGGATGTCGCCGCGAGGTAGCCGAGCACGGCGACGGATGTCGCCGCGAGGTAGCCGAGCCGCGTCATTGCTCGATCTCCCGCCGCCGGAGCCACGCCTTATGGCGCTCCGCCGTGTAGGGGCGCGGCGCCTCACCGGCATTCATCCAGTGCGCGACGTGCCGCCAGTGATCAGGATCGGCATCAGCGGGATCGATGTCGAGGGCCTCAATCCCGTCGACGTGACGAAGCACGTCCTCGACCTTTGGCCAGCTTTCGACCTTCAGCAGGATTTCGCCGCCAGGACGCACGAAGGGCAACGTCTGGTATGGCTCACCACGGTCGATGGCGCGTACGATGTCGAGGCGCGAGATGATCGTTCCGTAGTCGTTTGCGGCCCAGCGGACGAGGCAGAAAATCGTGCCGGGCGCGAAGCCGACGATCCTGTGACGGCGGTCGAGTTTCTGCTCGTAGCTTTGGTGGCCGAACCTGATCCAGTTCTCAATGCGCTTCTCGATCCAGGTGAGTTCGACGAGCGTGGTGAAGGCGGCGGGACCGTCCGGAAACCGACGGCCGCCGATGCGGAGCGCCGCATAGCCGGTCATGGTGTGTCTCCTGTGTCGGGGAATTCGCGCGCGAGCAGCTCGCGCAGCATGTCGGTCACGGTGCCGCCGCGTCTGATTGCGGCGATCTTGATCCGCCCGCGAAGCTCAGGCGTGATGTCGACCGTCAGGCGTGCGGAGTAGATGGCGACATCGCCGTCGCGTTCCGGCGGCATGTCGGCAGCCTTAATCCAGCCGTCTGGATCGCAAGGGCGCTGCACGAAGCCACGCTTTTCTGTGCGAGCCGTCATGACGGACCTCCGTCATGGAACGGCAGCACAGAAGCGATGCGCGCGCGGGCGCATGCGGCCATCTCGGGGTCGATCTCACAGCCGAGGTAGCGGCGGCCAGACAGCCGGCAGGCTTCCCCGGCCGCGCCCGATCCGGCAAACCAGTCACCGACCAGTCCGCCTTCGGGACAGCTTGTGCGGATCAGGATTTCGAGGAGTGCCGACGGCTTTTCGGTCGGGTGGATCGCGCGACCATGGCAGTTGCGCACGTAGATGACCGAGCGCATAAGGCGCTGCCCGCCGTCGTGACTGACATAGTGGCCAGCGTCGATCTGGCCGGTATGTGGAGGATGTTGCTTGCGCCGCACCGTGCGCGCTGTCGCGTCGGGCGTGGTCTGGACGTTGTTGTAGATGTCGCGCCACGGCGTCTCGGCGGGGTAGAACTGAACGGCGAGTTCATGCACGCGCTTAAAGCGGTCGGCATGGAAACCAGTGCCGTTCTGTTTCTCCCATACGATTTCCTGGGCGATCCGGAAGCCCGCATCTGCGAAGCGGATTGCCGTCACCATGAAGCTGCGCAGAGAGCCGAAGACCCAAAGGGAGCCGGTCGGCGCAAGTGCGGCCCGCGCGAGCGGGAGCCAGCCGTCGACGCGCCGGTCCCAGGGGAGCGATGTGTCGCCGTAAGGAGGATCGGCGAGGATCATGTCGAACGGACCGCAACGCGGCATCAGCTCGCGGCAGTCACCGGTGAGGAGTGTCATGTCGCGGCCCTCCCGATGCGGAGGCGCTCGATCTCGGCCGCTAGCGCCGCGATCTCGCGTGCGGCGGGCGAATTGCGGTCGATGTCCGAGGCGAGCCGCCCGGTCTGCGCGGCGTTTGCGAAGACGACGCGCTGGCCGATGGTTGTGGCGAACAGCGGCGGATCGTGGTCAGCCAGGGTCTCGGCCGTCTCGCGAGCAATAACGGTGCGGGCGCCGCAGCGGTTCAGCACGAAGCGGGCGATGAGATGGGGCCGGTAGATGCGCGCCTCCGTCAGGAGCGCCAGCATCTCGGCCGAGGCCCAGCCGTCGAGCGGCGACGGCTGTACTGGGATCAGCACGAGGTCGGCGGTGAGCAGCGCGGAGCGCATGAGGCCGGCGACACGCGGTGGGCCATCGATGACGACGTGATCGACATCACGCGCGAGTTCGGGTGCTTCGCGGTGGAGCGTATCGCGTGCCAGGCCGACGACGCCGAAGGCGCGTGGCAGGTTCTCGCGCGAACGCTGCTGCGACCAGTCGAGCGATGAGCCCTGCGGGTCGGCGTCGATCAGGGTCACACGCTTGCCGCGCATCGCCAGCTCGCCGGCAACATGCAGGGCGAGCGTCGTCTTGCCGACGCCGCCCTTCTGGTTGAGGAGCGCGATGATCATTGGCGTCCTCCCGGTGGATCGAGAGGAAGTCCAGGCATCGTGGAGCCGGCGGAAACGGAAGAGCCGGCGCGGTCGTGCGTTTCCGTGCGAACCGACTTGACTGGCTCGATCAGCGCGCTCTTCTTCGTCGTTACGCTGAGGCTTCTGGCAGCGTCGCGGATGAGGTTGTCGTTTTTCCAGGTTTCGTGAATCGGCGTGAGAGCGGACATGAGTCCGAACAATGGCTTGCGCGCATAGATGTGGTTCCATGTTTGTGAACT
>NZ_JACICC010000009.1 GCF_014195635.1 Pseudochelatococcus contaminans
ACAACCCATTGACCAAAGCCTGATCAGAAAACCATACTCAGAGGTGGCTCACTTCTCGGTGGAAAAACCGGCTCAGTTCCGCGTGGAAACCAACACCTTCACCCGCGATCTCGTGCGCCAGATGGAACATGATCTCGGCACCCGGCTCGACTGGGTGGCCGTCGATCACTGGAACACCGCGCATCCGCATGTCCATCTGATCGTGCGCGGCGTGCACGACGACGGCCAGGATCTCGTCATTTCCCGTGACTACGTCAAGGAGGGGATGCGCGATCGCGCGCGCGATCTCATCACGCAAGAGTTGGGACCGCGTACCGACCTCGACATCCGCCGCACCATCGAAAGGCAGGTCGAGGCGGAACGCTGGACGCAACTCGATCGGCAGCTTGTCCGCGATGCAGGTAAAGTCGGCATCATAGATCTTGCCCCGCACGCCGACCGCCAGCCCGACGAGTTCCACGCGCTGAAGGTCGGCAGGCTGCGTACCCTCGAAATCCTTGGGCTGGCCGGACAGGTCGGCCATTCGCAATGGTTCATCAAGCCCGAAGCCGAGACGGTGCTGAGGGAACTCGGCGAGCGGGGCGACATCATCAAGCGTATGCACCATGCGCTCACCGAACGCGGCATCGAACGCGGGTCGGCGCAATTTGTCCTGGCGGCCGAGAGTCTCGATGCGCCGGTCATCGGCCGCCTGGTCGAGCGCGGTCTCGACGATGAGCTGAAGGGAACGGCCTACGCCGTCGTCGACGGGGTGGACGGCCGCAGCCATCATATCAAGTTGCCGCATCTCGACGCCGCCGGCGACAGTCCGCCCGGTTCGATCGTCGAACTGCGCGCCTATGAAGATGCACACGGCGAACGCCGCATTGCGCTCTCCGTCCGTTCGGATCTCGACATCGATCGCCAAATCACGGCCTCGGGCGCCACATGGCTCGACCGGCAGGCTGTGGCGCGCGAACCGCTGGCGCTCTCCGAGACCGGCTTCGGCGCCGAAGTGCGTCAGGCCATGGAACAGAGGGCCGATCATCTGGTCGGTGAAGGGCTGGCCGAGCGCCAGGGCCGGCGCATCGTTTTTGCCAGACGGCTGATCGACACCCTGCGCCGCCGCGAATTGGATGCACTCGGCGAGACGCTCGCCGCGCAGACCGGCACGGCGTTCAACCGTGCCGGCGGTGGCGAGTATGTCGCCGGCACCTATCGGCAGCGATTCACGCTCGCCTCCGGCCGCTTCGCCATGATCGACAACGGCCTCGGCTTTCAGCTCGTTCCCTGGTCGCCCTCCCTCGAACAGCAACTCGGCCGCCATGTCTCTGGCGTCGCCCGCAGCGACGGCGGCGTCGACTGGAGCTTCGGCCGCAAGCGGGGGCTCGGCCTCTAACTCTCAATTCCCAAGAAAGGACCATCGCCATGTCCGCGACGAAAATCCTCTGGGGGCAGATCATAATTGTCTTCCTCATCATTCTCCTGACCACCTGGGGCGCCACGCAATATGTCGGCTGGAGCCTTGGCTTTCAGACGCAACTTGGCGAGCCGTGGTTCAAGCTGTTCGGGATGCCCGTCTATTACCCGCCGGCGATCTATGTCTGGTGGTATTTCTACGATGCCTATGCGCCGGAGGTTTTCGCCAGCGGCGGGATCATCGCTGCATCCGGTGGATTCATCGCCATTGCCGTCGCCATCGGCATGTCCGTCTGGCGCGCGCGGGAAGCGAAGAACGTCGCCACCTACGGCTCCGCGCGTTGGGCCGAGACAGTCGAGGTCAAAGACGCCGGGCTGCTCGATCCCGATGGCGTCGTGCTCGGTCGATACGAGCGCGAATATCTTCGCCATGACGGGCCTGAGCATGTGCTGTGCTTTGCGCCGACCAGGAGCGGCAAAGGTGTAGGCCTCGTCGTGCCCTCACTGCTGACCTGGCCGGGCTCTGCCATTGTCCATGACATCAAGGGTGAGAACTGGCAGATCACCGCCGGCTACCGTGCCCGGCACGGCCGCGTCCTGCTGTTCGATCCGACGAACACGCGATCTTCCGCCTACAATCCGTTGCTCGAAGTCCGCCGCGGCGAATGGGAGGTGCGTGATGTTCAGAACATTGCCGACATCCTCGTCGATCCGGAGGGAAGCCTGGAAAAAAGAAATCACTGGGAAAAGACATCCCATGCCTTGTTGGTCGGCGCCATTCTCCACGTTCTCTACGCCGAAGAGGACAAGACCCTGGCCGGCGTCGCCGCTTTCCTCTCCGACCCGAAGCGCCCGATCGAGTCGACACTCGCCGCGATGATGAAGACGGCGCATCTGGGCGAAGCCGGTCCTCACCCGGTCATCGCCAGCGCCGCGCGCGAACTGCTGAACAAGAGCGACAACGAGCGCAGCGGTGTGCTCTCGACCGCGATGTCATTTTTGGGGTTGTACCGCGATCCCGTCGTCGCACAAGTGACACGCCGCTGCGACTGGCGGATCACCGACATCGTGGGCGGCAAACGTCCGGCGACGCTCTACCTTGTCGTGCCTCCGAGCGACATCAACCGGACAAAACCTCTCATTCGCTTGATCCTTAATCAAGTCGGCCGGCGCCTGACCGAGGACTTGCAGGCGAGGGCCGGGCGGCACAGGTTGTTGCTCATGCTCGACGAGTTCCCGGCCCTGGGCCGGCTGGATTTCTTCGAGTCCGCCTTGGCCTTCATGGCCGGTTATGGCCTCAAGTCCTTTTTGATCGCCCAGAGCCTCAACCAAATCGAGCGCGCCTACGGCCCGAACAACAGCATCCTGGACAACTGCCATGTCAGGGTCTCGTTCGCAACCAATGACGAAAGGACGGCGAGAAGGGTGAGCGATGCGCTCGGCACCGCCACCGAGATGAAGGCGATGAAGAACTACGCCGGGCACCGTCTGTCGCCTTGGCTCGGGCATCTGATGGTCTCGCGCTCGGAGACTGCCCGGCCATTGCTCACCCCCGGCGAAGTGATGCAACTGCCGCCATCAGACGAGATCGTCATGGTCGCCGGAACGCCGCCGATCAAGGCGAAAAAGGCGCGATACTTCGAGGATCCGCAGTTTCAGGAGCGGGTCTTGCCGCCACCAGAACTCACCCGTCCCGGTGAACCGCGCCCCGACGACTGGAGCCGTTTGCCGATCCCAGTTCGCCCGGAAAGTGGGGAGGCTCCAGCAGGCTCGGCCGCGGAAAATGAAGACCCGACAGAATCCGAGCGTCGCCATCAGCCGGAGCTTAATCGGGTGAAGCCGGTGGAGAAGAAGGCGCCGATCGAGAACGAGTTCGGGATCGATCCACCCGACGACATGGAGGAGGCGGCCACCCGAAACCGGCGTCTGACGCGCCTCATGCACGGCGTCGCACGGCAAGTTTCGCTCGATCCCAATGACGGCATGGAGCTGTGAGCGCCATGACCGGACGAAAGAAGAAGGCCCAGATTTCCGTCTATCTCGACCCGGACGTGATGACGATGCTGTCAGACTACGCCGCACGCCGGGAGCAATCGCTTTCCCAGATCGCCGAGGCCGCGATCGCGTCGTTCCTGTCACCGGACGACGCCGAGCGACGCGAGGCGGTAATCGCCAAACGCCTCGACCAGCTCGACCGCAGGATGACCCGGATGGAGCGCGATCTCGGCATCTCGGTGGAAACCCTGGCGGTCTTCATCCGCTTCTGGCTCACCACTACACCGGCATTGCCCGAACCCGCTGCGCAGGCTGCGCGCGCCAAGGCTGGAGAGCGTTACGAAGCCTTCGTAACCGCGCTCGGCCGCAGGCTCGCGCAGGGGCCAAAGTTGCGGCAGGAAATCAGCGAGGACATTGTCGACTCATCGGACGGTCAGGTCGCTTCGGGCGCAGACGCACAGGGCGAATAGTGACCACTCCGGTGAGGTCAAGGAGATCGCAACTCCGCCGTTCTCCTGTATTTGCACGCCATGCCACTACGACGCTAAATACTTGTTGAATAGGTCGAATTTACGGCTCTTTTAATCATCCCCGTCCGGGGACTGTCTGATCTTCCCCGGCCAGGAACGGGGATCGGATGGCAGGTTCGCATCACAATTCGGAAGGCTTGGCTCGCAGCGTGCGGATGCTGCGCACCGCACTCGGCCTCGCCATTGTCCGGTTTCTGGACGACCCGGACGTTGCCGAGGTGATGCTCAATCCCGACGGCCGGTTGTGGATCGACCGCCTGTCGGGAGGGATGTCCGACACGGGCGAGCGTCTGTCCCCGTCTGACGGCGAACGCATCATCCGTTTGGTCGCCCACCACGTTGGTGCGGAGGTTCACTCCGGAGCGCCAGGGCTTTCGGCCGAGTTGCCGGAAACTGGCGAACGCTTCGAGGGGCTGTTGCCTCCAGTAGTGACCGCTCCCGCTTTCGCGATCCGCAAGCCAGCGGTCGCCGTGTTCAGCCTCGACGACTACGTTGCCGCCGGCATCATGTCGGCGGATCAGGCAGAGACGCTGCGGGGAGCCATAGTCGGCCACGCCAACATCCTCGTCGCCGGCGGAACCAGCACCGGCAAGACGACATTGGTCAATGCACTTCTGGACGAGGTTGCCAAAAGCCCCGACCGCCTTCTCATCGTCGAGGATATGCGTGAGCTGCAATCCCGATCCGAAAACAAGGTGCCTATGCGCACCAAGGACTTTATCGCCGATCTTCTCTATCTCTCCCGCCGCTCCATGCGTCTCCGGCCCGACCGCATCATCGTTGGCGAGGTGCGTGGGTCCGAAGCCCTTCAATTGCTGAAACTCTGGGGCACCGGCCATCCCGGCGGTATCGGCACCATCCACGCCAGCACGGCGATCGGCGCCCTGCGCCGGCTGGAACAACTCGTCCAGGAAGCCGTCGTTACCGTCCCGAAGACGCTCATCGCCGACACCATCGACATCGTTGCCGTGCTATCCGGTCGCGGCCCCGCGCGCCGGCTCTCCGAACTCGCCCGCGTAGAAGGGCTCGGGCCGGACGCCGACTACCGCATCGCCCCCGCGATCCCACCCGCAAACCCCAATGGAGAACAATCATGATTCGAACCCTTTCGTGCGGCTGCAACGCCATGGCGACGGCCGCGACCGCCATGACCGTCAGCCTCATGTTCGCGCCGGCGGCCCATGCCTCCGGCTCATCCATGCCGTGGGAGGCGCCGCTGCAATCCATCCTTCAGTCAATCGAAGGGCCGGTCGCCAAGATCATCGCCGTCATCATCATTATCGTCACCGGCCTGACGCTGGCCTTCGGCGACAGCTCCGGCGGCTTCCGGCGGCTGATCCAGATCGTGTTCGGTCTCAGCATCGCCTTCGCCGCTTCAAGCTTCTTCCTGTCGTTCTTTTCGTTCGGTGGCGGGGCGCTGGTCTGATGGCGGGCGGTCTCGAACAACTCGACGAGGTGCCGGGCTTCACGGTGTCGGTTCACCGCGCGCTGACCGAACACATCCTGCTCGGCGGCGCCCCGCGCTCCATCGCCATCATGAACGGCACGCTCGCCGGGGCTGTGGGCCTCGGCCTGCGCCTCTGGCTGGTCGGCCTCGCCATCTGGGCCATCGGTCATTTCGCGGCAGTCTGGGCCGCGAAGCGCGATCCGCTGTTCGTGGAAGTGGGAAGGCGACACCTGCGCATCCCCGGCCACCTCACGGTCTGAAGGAGTCTGTCGATGATGAACCTTGCCGAATACCGCAATCGCAACGCACGGCTGGCCGACTATCTGCCTTGGGCCGCGCTGGTCGGCGGGGGCGTTGTTCTGAACAAGGACGGCAGCTTCCAGCGCACCGCGCGGTTCCGCGGGCCTGATCTCGACAGCGCCGTCGCCGCCGAGTTGGTCGGCACGGCCGGCCGCATCAACAATGCCGTGCGCCGTCTAGGTTCCGGCTGGAGCCTCTTTGTCGAGGCGCAGCGCTACGAGGCCGCGAGCTACCCGGACAGTCGTTTTCCCGATGCCGCGTCGGCGCTGGTCGATGCAGAGAGGAAGGCCGATTTCGAGGAAGCCGGCACGCACTATATATCCAGCTACTTCCTGACCTTCGCCTGGCTGCCACCAGCCGAAGATGCTGCCCGCGCCGAAAGCTGGCTCTACGAGGGCCGCGAGCAAGGCGGCGTCGATCCGTTCGAGGCCCTGCGCGGCTTCACGGATCGCACCGATCGCGTGCTGGCGCTGCTCGACGGCTTCATGCCGGAATGCCACTGGCTCGACGATAGCGAGACGCTGACCTACCTACACTCAACCATTTCCACCAACCGGCACCGCGTCCGCGTTCCCGAGACGCCGATGTATCTCGATGCCCTCCTGGCCGATCAGTCTCTGACTGGCGGGCTGGAGCCGCGCCTCGGCAACACGCATCTGCGCATTCTCACGATTGTCGGTTTTCCGACCGCAACCACGCCCGGCATCCTCGATGAGCTGAACAAGCTCGCCTTTCCCTATCGCTGGTCGACGCGCGCGATCCTGCTGGACAAGACCGACGCCATCCGGCTGCTCACCCGCATCCGTCGCCAGTGGTTTGCGAAACGCAAGTCGATCGCCGCCATCTTAAAAGAAGTGATGACCAACGAGGCGTCCGTCCTCGTGGATACCGATGCCGCGAACAAGGCGGCCGATGCGGACATCGCGCTTCAGGAACTCGGCGCCGACTATGCCGGCATGGCCTATGTCACGGCGACAATCGCCGTCTGGGACACCAATCCCCGTCTGGCAGACGAAAAGCTCCGCCTTGTCGAAAAGACAGTTCAGAGCCGCGATTTCACGGCGATGCCGGAAACCATCAATGCGGTCGATGCCTGGCTCGGCTCACTGCCGGGGCATGTTTACGCCAATGTCCGTCAGCCACCGATCTCGACGCTCAATCTCGCCCACATGATCCCCCTCAGTGCCGTGTGGGCGGGGCCGGAACGGGACAGCCATCTCGGTGCGCCGCCCTTGCTCTTTGGCAAGACCGAAGGAAGCACCCCGTTCCGGCTTTCCATTCACGTCGGCGATGTCGGGCATACGCTTGTTGTCGGCCCGACCGGATCGGGCAAAAGTGTGTTGCTCGCCTGCATGGCGCTCCAGTTCAGGCGCTATGAGCGGAGCCAGGTTTTCGCTTTCGATTTCGGGGGCTCGATCCGGGCCGCAGCCCTCGCCATGGGCGGCGACTGGCATGATCTTGGAGGTGATCTCACCGAGGGAGACGCATTTTCCGTTTCGCTCCAGCCGCTTGCGCGCATCCATGATGTTCCGGAACGCGCTTGGGCGGCCGACTGGATCGTCTCCATCCTGACCCGCGAGAACATCGCGATCACGCCGGATGTCAAGGAACATATCTGGACGGCGCTGACCTCTCTCGCTTCGGCGCCGGTCGAGGAACGCACCATCACCGGCCTGACGGTGCTGCTGCAATCGAACGACCTGAAACAAGCCTTGCGCCCGTATTGCGTCGGCGGTCCCTACGGCCGCCTGCTCGATGCCGAAACCGAACACCTCGGCAGTGCGTCGGTGCAGGCGTTCGAGATCGAGGGGCTAGTCGGCACAGGCGCCGCGCCGGCCGTCCTGTCCTATCTGTTCCACCGCATCGGCGACCGGCTCGACGGCTCGCCGACCTTGCTCATCATCGATGAGGGCTGGTTGGCGCTGGACGACGAAGCCTTTTCCGGACAGTTGCGGGAATGGCTGAAAACCCTGCGCAAGAAGAATGCATCGGTCATCTTCGCCACGCAGTCGCTGTCCGACATCGACAATTCTGCCATCGCCCCCGCGATCATCGAAAGTTGCCTGACACGGCTTCTTCTTCCGAACGAGCGTGCCGTCGAACCGCAGATCACCGCCATCTATCAGCGATTTGGCTTGAACGCACGGCAGATCGAGATCCTCGCGCGGGCCGCGCCGAAGAAAGACTACTACTGCCAGAGCCGCAGCGGGAATCGTCTGTTCGAGCTGGGCCTGTCCGAAGTCGGGCTGGCGCTCACGGCCGCCTCCTCGAAATCCGACCAGTCCGCCATCGCCCGCGTCTTCGCCGAGCACGGCCGGGACGGCTTCCTAGCCGCCTGGCTTCGCCTGCGCGGCGTCGACTGGGCCGCGGACCTCATTCCCGACCTCGCAAATCTCATCCCCCAGCCCGACAAGGAGACTTCATCATGAAAACCCGTCATTCCCGCGCGGCCTTGCTTGCCGCATCTTTTCTTGCCCTCTCAGGCCCGGCTTCGCTGGTTCTGGCGCCGCCGGCTTCCGCTGCCTGGATCGTGTTCGATCCGAGGAATTACATCGAGAATGTCCTGTCGGCCGCGAGATCGCTGGAGCAGATCAACAACCAAATCCAGTCGCTTCAGAACGAGGCGCAATCGCTCATCAACCAGGCCCGCAATCTGGCGAGCCTGCCATATTCCTCGCTCCAGCAGCTCCAGCAGTCCGTTCAGCGCACACAGCAGCTTCTGCAGCAGGCGCAGAATATCGCCTTCGACGTCCAGCAGATCGACCAGGCGTTCCAGCAGCAATATGGCAACGTCTCGCTGACGACGAGCCAACAGCAGCTCGTCGCCGACGCCCGCTCGCGCTGGCAGAACACGGTCGGCGGCCTTCGAGACGCTCTCCGCGTTCAGGCCGGCGTCGTGGGCAACATCGAGACCAACCGCGCCGAGATGTATGCGCTCGTCGGCCAGAGCCAAGGCGCAACCGGAGCGCTGCAAGCCACTCAGGCCGGCAATCAATTGTTGGCCCTTCAGGCGCAACAGCTTTCCGACCTGATCGCGCTGATTTCGGCCAATGGCCGCGCCGAAGCGCTCACCGAGGCCGAACGCACCGCCGCCGCCGAACAGGGCCGCGAGCAGCGCCGCCGCTTCCTAACGCCGGGCAGCGGGTATCAGCCAGGCAATGCGCAGATGTTCAACAACGGCAATTGACCGACGGAGGGGCGCCTATGGACGGCAAGATGCTGGCCCGGCTCGCGGCGGTCGTGTTCGTCGCCATCGCCATCACCGCCACGGCGATCGAGATGACCCGCACGGAGGAGCCGCCGACGCCCCGCTCGGCCGTTTCCGCCGAACCAGCGCGCGATCCACTGCGCGAGAAGCAGCGTCGGTGCCAGCGTCTCGGCGAAGCGGCCGCAAGCGACCCCGAATGCCTGCGCGTCTGGGCCGAGAGCCGCGACCGCTTCCTCGGCCGGGCCTCTGCACCCGCCGCACCACAGACCGCGGAAGGACAGTGATCCGATGGGCGGCACCGGCGTAATCGACTCGTTTCTCGGGGTTTTCACATCCCACATAGACTCCGGCTTCGGCCTGCTTGGCGGAGAAGTCGCCTTCATCGCCACCACCCTGATCGTCGTCGACGTCACCTTAGCCTCGTTGTTCTGGGCCTGGGGCGCGGATGACGATATCATCGCCCGGCTGGTGAAGAAAACCCTGTTCGTCGGCATGTTCGCCTACATCATCGGCAACTGGTCGAATCTCGCCCGCATCGTCTTCGAGAGCTTCGCCAGCCTTGGCCTCAAAGGCTCGGGCACCAGCTTCTCGGTCGCTGACCTCATGCGCCCCGGAAAGGTGGCGCAGGTCGGCCTCGACGCCGGACGGCCACTGCTGGAATCCATCAGCGATTTGATGGGATGGATCGCGTTCTTCGAGAATTTCATCCAGATCGCTTGCTTGTTATTCGCCTGGGCCTTGGTCTTGTTGGCCTTCTTTATTCTGGCGATCCAACTATTTGTCAGTTTAATTGAGTTCAAGCTCACCACTCTCGCCGGATTCGTGTTGATTCCGTTTGGCCTCTTCGGGAAAACGGCTTTCATGGCCGAAAGAGTCCTGGGGAACGTGATCTCCTCGGGCATCAAGGTTCTGGTGCTGGCCGTAATCATAGGAATCGGCTCGACACTGTTTTCGCAGTTCACCGCTGGCTCCGGTGGCGCGACGCCGACCATTGACGACGCCATGGCGATCGTGCTGGCCGCCCTGTCGCTGGTCGGATTGGGAATATTCGGGCCAGGAATTGCGAACGGCATCGTTTCCGGAGGCCCTCAGCTTGGCGCTGGCGCGGCCGTCGGCACCGGCCTTGCGGTCGGCGGGGCGGCCGTCGCGGCCGGTGGCGCAACCATGCTCGCCGCAAAAGGTGGAGCGGCCGCACTCTCCGGTGGAGCTGCGGCCGTCCGGGGCGGTGCGGCTGCCGCCGGTGCGACGTCGACCGCCTACAGTCTCGGTTCCATGGGCCAATCCGGTGCAGCCGGTGTCGCCTCCGGTCTCGGCGGCGTTGCGCGCGCGGCCGGATCGGCGGCCGTCTCGCCCCTGAAGCGCGCAGCAAGCCGTGCCGCGGAAAGTGTCAAATCCAGCTTCTTCGATGGCGCGAAGGCAGGGTTCAGCGCGACGGGCGGCACCTCGACCATGGGCACCGTCGCCAGCGCAGCCGGTGCATCCCCTGCTTCCCCGGCGCCCGCTGATGGCCCGCCCGCCTGGGCGCAACGTATGCGGCGCAGTCAGGCGATCAGCCACGGCATCAGCTCTGCCGCCCATGCCGTCCGTTCCGGCGACAGCCATGGCTCCGGCTCCTCCGTCAATCTCTCCGAAAGCGACCGCTCATGAGCTTCTTCAAACGACCCGCCGCGCATTACGGCAAGACACCTGAACCGGAAACACCTTATCAGCGTGCAGCACAGGCTTGGGACGACCGCATCGGATCGGCGCGGGTTCAGGCCCGCAACTGGCGATACATGGCCTTCGGCAGCCTGATCCTGTCCGCCGGCTTCGCCGCAGCCCTTGTCTGGCAGTCGGCGCACGGGACTGTCGTGCCCTGGGTGGTTCAGGTCGATCGGCTCGGCCAGGCGCAGACCGTCGCCCCCGCCACGGCCGACTACCGCCCGACCGATCCGCAGATCGCCTGGCATCTCGGCCGCTTCATCGAGCAGGTCCGCGCCATCCCGGCCGACGCCATCATCGTCCGCCAGAACTGGCTCCGGGCCTATGAATGGACCACGGATCGCGGGGCGGCAGCGCTCAACGACTATGCCCGCGCCAACGATCCGTTCACGAAGGTCGGTCGCCAGCAGGTTGCCGTCGAGGTCTCCAGCGTCATCCGCGCCTCGCCGGATTCGTTCAGGATCGCCTGGACGGAACGCCATTACGAGAACGGCCAGCTCTCCCGAACCGAGCGCTGGACCGCGATCCTGACCATCGTGATCCAGACCCCGCGCGATACCGAGCGGCTCCGGACGAATCCCTTGGGAATCTACGTCAACGCCATCAACTGGTCGCGGGAGTTGGGCCAATGAGCGCGATGTTCCGCCAATCCGCATTTCCGGCTTTACGCAAATCCGCGATCGCGGTTGTCCTTCTTTCCGCATCCATGCTGGCCGGTTGCGCGACCTACAAGCCGCCGCAGATCAGCTACGACGCGGACGTGCCACCTTTGCCGGCCGTGCCCGCCGCCGTCACCGACGAGCGGCCGCGCCCCTTGCATGTTCCGCCCGCCTGGACGCCGAGCCGGGGCGGCAATGCCGCAAGCACCCCGGCCGGCCGCGTCACCAACGCTAATGCCGCCGCCCGTGTCGAGCCGCGCCGCGAGGGTTATTACAATTCCATTCAGATCTACCCGTGGAGCGAAGGCGCACTGTATCAGGTCTATGCGGCGCCCGGCCAGATCACCAATATCGCGCTTGAGCCGGGGGAAAACCTGACCGGTGCCGGCCCGATCGCGGCCGGCGACACCGCTCGCTGGATCATCGGCGACACCGAGAGCGGTTCGGGCGTGACCCGTCGCGTGCATGTGCTGGTCAAACCGACGCGCGCCGACATCTCGACCAATCTGGTTATCACTACTGACCGGCGCACCTACATGATCGAGCTGCGCTCGGGCGAGACCCCCTACATGCCGGCCATCGCCTGGGCCTACCCGACGCCTCCCGCGTCCCAGCGTCAGGCAGCGCCCGCCACCCCGATCATTCCAGCCGCCGCGGCGCGTAACTACCGCTACAACCTCACGGGCGCCACGCCGCCCTGGCGGCCGGTCGCGGTCTATGACGACGGCCGCCGAGTCTATATCGTTTTCCCGCGCGGCATCGCGCAGGGGGAGCTTCCGCCCCTGTTCGTCCTCGGCCCGGAGGGCGAGGCGCAGATCGTCAACAGCCGTATCCACCAGAATATCCTGATCGTCGATCGCATCTTCGCGGCCGCTGAGCTGCGCCTCGGCAGTGGCGAGCGCCAGCAGACCGTCAGGATCGTGCGCACCGACGGGAGGCCCGCGTCATGAGCGATACCGAGAACACGCCAGAAGACAGCGTGCCGCTGACCGGCGCCGCAAGCGATTCAGCCTCCGCCATGCGCCTGCGCGCCGAAGCGCCGCGCGTCACCCGCCTGTCGCGCAAGGTGCTGGCCGGCCTTGGCGTCGTCGCCGGCCTCGGCATCGGCGGAGCGCTGATCTATGCTCTCCAGACCCGCGATCCCGGAGCCGGCGGCGAGGAACTCTATTCCACAGAGAATAGGCCAACGGCCGATGGTCTTGCCGGCCTGCCGCGCGATTATACCGGCCCTGTGCTCGGGCCGCCGCTGCCGGGAGACCTGGGCGGGCCGATCCTCGACGCACAGAACCGGGGCCAGCCCGTCGCTCCGCCACCCATGACGACCCCCGCCGTCGATCAGGCGGAACAGCGGCGGCTTGCCGAGGAAGAGGCCGCACGCCTGAGCCGTGTCTTCTTCCAGACCGAGGCCCGTCCAGGTGCGGCCACCGGCACGCTCGCCGGCGGTGCGAACCCGAGCTTCGCCGGACTCGGCCTTGCCGGCCAGACCGGAATACCCACCGCGCAGGATCGGCAATTGGCCTTCCTCAATGCGGCTGTCGATCGACGCACGGTCGCCCCCGATCGCGTCGCCCCCCCGGCATCGCCCTATGTGCTTCAGGCAGGTTCAGTCATCCCGGCCGCGCTCATCACCGGCATCCGCTCCGATCTTCCCGGCCAGATCACCGCCCAGATAACCGAAAACATCTACGATAGCCCGACCGGCAATATCCTGCTCGTGCCCCAGGGCGCTCGCCTGATCGGCGAATACAGCAACGACGTCGGCTTCGGGCAGCGCCGCGTCCTGCTCGTCTGGAACCGGATCATCCTGCCCAACGGCCGCTCCATCGTGCTGGAACGCCAGCCCGGCGCCGACACGCAGGGCTACGCGGGGCTTGAGGATGGCGTCGATTACCATTGGTGGGACATCGCC
This sequence comes from Pseudochelatococcus contaminans, assembly GCF_014195635.1. Taxonomy (GTDB): domain Bacteria; phylum Pseudomonadota; class Alphaproteobacteria; order Rhizobiales; family Beijerinckiaceae; genus Pseudochelatococcus; species Pseudochelatococcus contaminans. The sequence goes on from NZ_JACICC010000009.1 coordinate 13,148, forward strand.
AAGGCCGCCGGTCTTTCGACCCTGCTCGCGGTCGGGACGGAACTGGCCGTCGACGACGATGACAGGCTGCTTCGAGCCATACGTAACGGCGCACAGGACACGATCAACGATGCCGGTCAGGAAATCGTCCGCCGCCAACTCAATGTCGCGCCGACGCTGACGATCAGGCCCGGCTTCCCCGTCCGCGTGGTCGTTACCCGCGATCTTGTCCTCGAACCCTACAGGGGCTGATCATGGCGAAACTGAAACTTGGTCCCCTCGCCGACGACAAACCCGTGAAGGTCACGGTGGAGTTGCCCGCATCACTCCATCGAGACCTTGTAGTGTATGCCGAAATTCTCGCCCGAAACGCCGGTGAGGTTGCGCCGTATGATCCGGCGAAGCTCATCGTCCCAATGCTTCAGCAGTTCATGGCCACTGACAAGGGATTCAGCAGGGCGAAACGATCCTCTGAATAGAGATCCTGCAATATCCTGCGCATCATGATACAAGAATACTAGCACGGCCGAGGTAGGAGCTACTTACCAGTGGCAATCTGTTCGTCTGAGAGAGTGCGGGCAAGGCTGAGAAGGCGCCGGCATGCGGGATTGTCGTTTGTCGGCGACCATACTGTGCAAAACGGAACCGTCTCGCTTGCAAGTTGGCGATATAGCACGCCCGGAAAAAGCATTGCGGTAGCCGCCTCGCTGACCAGAGTCAGATTTCCACCACTAGCGACCATTTGCATGAGGTTGTCTCGATAAACCGCCTGCACCTTAACTGATGGTTGATGCCCCGGTTCCGACAGGTGTTTTATTAGAAAATCATGGATTTCAGGGCCTGGCCACGTCTCGCAAACTACAAACCGCCGCCCTTGCAGTTCTCTCCAAGTGATGCTTTCATGCACAGCTAGGTTGTCATCCTCGGGCATTGCAACAAAAACCTGTTCGCTCCATAGCTGCCTAGTCTCGCAGCCGCTGACATGCGGTGATCCAGTAAGAAATGCGACATCCAACTGATGTGTGCGTATGGCTTGGATGTGCTCTAACGGAGTGCCTTCAATGAACTCAAGGCGCACTTTCGGATGACTATTAGTATAATTTTCGATTAAGCTTGTCATAAAATTTGAAGCAAGGGACACTGAAATTCCAACGTGTATCCTTCCTTCATCTCCCTGGCCTGCAGACGCGACATCTTTTCCCGCAGATTTGATATGCTTCATGGCGCGCCTCGCCCGTTGTAGGAAAAGCTCACCGGCGTATGTCAGACGTACCCCATTCGACTGCCTGATGAATAGCGCAGCACCAATGTTATCCTCTACATCCCGAATGCGTCGGCTCACTGCTGACACTTGCACACCTATGGCTGCGGCAGCCAGCCGAAAGCTTCCATGTTCGGCTGCCGCGATAACATATCGGAGATGACGTACTTCGATGTCCGAGTGCTTCGTCCACATCTTCAGCCTCTACAATAGTGGATGGCCATGCAAGCGGGCGTTCGAGGCTCGCGAAACATAGCTCTCGAGAACGAACTGTTGAGCTGATTCGATACTCAATTCGTTTGGAGAACGATTCAGTCCTTTCGAGAAACAAACGATCGCGTGCAACTGCTGTCCTTTTACGACCTCAGTATCAACGGCTGGCTGTCAGGGGATATACGACACCGCCCGCTTGACAAGTTATTGCACGCCCCCGAAATGGGTCAGCGCCTAAGTCAGCTCGTCGTGCATTGCCAGCGAGCTTTGACCGGCATTGTAACTGCGGATGACCGGCTGGGGTGCGTAGAGCGAATCTGAAAGCTTGAGCGCTTGCCTCATCCGATGCCTTGTTGCTGCTGACACTTCGAATACGCCGCAACACACCGGAAAACGGCCGAAACCGTTCGCATGCCCGATCTCATCGAACTTGAGGCCCGCGCGTCGGTAGATTCTCCGCATGTGGGGCTCGTAGTTCGAAATTAGGGTATGTATTCCGTAATGAAGTGCACACTCACATAGCGCCAGAAGTAGCATGCTGAAAGCGCGTCTCGGATCGAGGTCCGGAAAATCGGCGAGAATTGCAGTTTCATCAACACACATTCTTGTCCCTTCCCAGATCCCGGGTCCGATAAGGGAGATGTCAGGGAAGGTCGACCGAAATACGTCATATAGAAGAGTCGGACCGGTCGTCGGTAACAGGCGCACGCTACCGTAGAGATGATCGGCTTGTTCGTCGCACCAAATGAGATAGGCAGGCCCAAGATTATCGTAACTGTCGCGCTCGTATGGACCTGTAACCTCCACTTTCCATCTCAGTTGATCGACAAATATCCTTTTTCTAAGACGGAATGATTGATCGATAAGGTGGGCGTATTTATTGTATTCATTCTTCTGGATGACAATAAACATCATATCCTCCAACCGGTGATTGGTGGATAAACAATGCAGTATGAAAGTTCGCGATGAAATTCCCTCATATGAGTACCCTCATATGAGGGTATAGGATCACAAAGTAATGAGGCGCAGATGCAATGCGAGCGTCGCGGCAGATGAAATTGTCACGCATCCAAGCTTGATTCGTGCTGATTTCAGGTAACTCCGCGCTGTATGATCGGATATGCCAAGTATGAGCGCGATTTCCTTGTATCCTTTGCCAAGTGCTGTCCAATGAAGGCATTCCAGTTCGCGCGGGCTCAAAGACGGTGCAGGATCTCGTTCACCATACAGCTCAAGGACGGCCTTCTGGTGAACGAGTAATGCAAGCTCCACCCATTCTTCCTTATGGCGATTTACTGTTCTGTTCCAGATGGATGGCGCCTTCATACTATTCATCGATAGCAAGGCGCGACGTCGTACTTTATCAACAATAGGTATTGAAAATCCATTCTCTCCGATTCCGTGACGTTGTGCATCTTGAAAAAAATCATAGGCGTCAGGTGGAATTTCGATTTCGCGCCAGTGGAACGGTAATTGTCGTAAAAATCCCTCCTTTACAATTGGATCAACCTTGACATACCCATTCAACAAGTAACGTGAAACCCATTCATCAGGATAATTAGTCCGGACGAACGGGGAGTCTACTGAATCGATAATGGTCTGGGCGAAGTGATATGTTACAAAATCGATGTTGTAGATTTTTGACAGGCTTACAATTGCCTCTCCAACGGTCGAGGCAGCTTCGGTTGCGTAATACGCCTGCTCAAAAAGACTTTGACGACGTGTCATTTTCATCCGCTGCGAAGGGCGGCACTCCATGCTTGGGTTGCCATCTGGACCGGATCCCACGGGCTGCTCAAGGGCGGGGTGTAGCTGAGGTCAAGATCGCTTGCCGCCTCGACGCTCATCCCGTGATGAATGGCGGCCGCAAATATGTCGATGCGCTTGGAAACCTCGGTCCCGTAGTGCCCGATGATCTGCGCTCCGAGCAGTCTCTGTGTCGAACGGTCGCCCGTCACCCGGATCGTCATCTCCCTGGCGCCGGGGTAGTAGACCTTGTGATCCCATACGACGGAGTCGACGGAAAGCGGATCAAATCCGGCGTTTGCCGCGTCCCGGTCGTGAAAGCCGGTGCGTGCGACGACGGACTCGAACAGGCGAACCGACTGGGTGCCGAGACTGCCTTCGAACTGCCGGTCGCCGCCGACTGCGTTCTCGCCGGCAATCCTGCCTTGTTTGTGCGCGGTCGTTCCGAGAGGCAAGTAGGCGTTCGCCCGGGTGATCCGATGCCATGTTTCGACGCAGTCGCCCGCCGCATAAACATCAAGGATGTTGGTCTCCATCCGCCGGTTCACCTGCAGGGCTTTCTTGAACCCGAGGGTGATGCCTGCCGCCTCCGCAAGCCCCGTTTCCGGCCGGGCGCCGACGGCGACAAGAACCATGTCCGTCGGCAGCGAGAAGCCGTTCGGGCCATCCAGGCGCAGTCCCACGCCATCCCGCGAAATCGACGAAATAGCCTGACCAGCGGCGATGTGAATTCCATTGCGCCGGAGTTCCTCACCGACTTTCTGCCCCAGGTCGGAGTCGATTGTCGTCATGACGCTCGGCGCCATTTCCACCACCGTGACGTCAATGCCGCGCCGCGTAAGCGCCTCGGACATTTCAAGCCCAATATAGCCTCCGCCGATAATGGCGATGCTCCGCGGCTTGGCTTCCTCCAGGTGCTTCTCGAAGGCGAAAGTGTCGTCCATCCATCGCAGCAGGAAAACTCCCGGCAGATCAAGGCCGGGAAGCGGCGGCCGTATCGATGTCGCTCCTGTGCCGATGACAAGCTTGTCATAACGGTGTTCGACTATGCGTCCGCTGCTGTCCCGGGTCGTCACCTGATGACTGGCAGGATCGATGCCTTCCACCGCATGGTCCAGCAGCAGCTCGACGCCGAGCGCTTCGATGTCGGCAGCCTTGCGGTGAGCAAGGTTGGTAGCTTCTTCCACCTCACCGCTGAGGAAGTACGGGATGCCACAAATGCTGAAGTTCGGATAACGGTCTGCAGTGGCAATTGTGACATGCCAATCTAGAGCGAGTTCGCGTGCTCGAAGGGCGGCGCTAATGCCGGCATCGCTTCCGCCGATAATGAAGAGTCGAGGCATGATAACTCCGTCAGAGGTTCCGATTTGCTGCTGCATTCCGATTTCGTGGCTGCGGGAGACTCCTGCTCGCGAATGACGACAATAACATAACAAATTGCCATTTTTCTGGAAATCTGGATTTCCAGAAATAATGTGGCTTTATGCATCGACCTGATTGCCATTCATTTCGGTTGCTGTAGCCATGATGCAGCGCGCCCCGCTCCCCACCGCCAGCAGGTAAAACTTCCGCTACGAATCGCTTCTCATGCACTTACCGAAGGGATTTCCCTTGCTTCGATCCCGCGCATTTGCTACCCAATATCTCAACATTAATTGAGGCGTGGAACAATGGAAGAAAAGCAAGCCCTCGATGCTTTCGGCGCCCTTTCGCAGGAGACGCGGCTGCGTATCGTCCGGTTGCTAGTGGCTGCCGGTCCCGAGGGTATGCCCGCAGGGGCCATCGGCGAGGCGCTGGGAGGCGCGTCCTCCTCGCGCCTGTCGTTTCACCTCAGCCACCTCGAACATGCCGGTCTCGCCCGGTCTCGCCGGGGGGGGCGGCTGATCATCTACAGCGCCGTCTATCCGGCGCTTTCCAGCCTCATCCAGTTTCTCATGCGCGATTGCTGCCAGGGCCATCCGGAGGTGTGTACGCCAGCCATCTCGGCCCTGTCCTCCTGCTGCCTTTCAACTACTGGGGAAAACGCCCATGCTTGAGCCGTCCTTGCAAGTCCGTGTATTCAACGTTCTCTTTCTTTGCACCGGCAATTCCGCCCGTTCCATCGTCGCCGAAAGCATCCTGAACAAGGATGGGGAAGGCCGTTTCCATGCCTTCTCGGCGGGCAGTCATCCAAGGGGCGACGTGCATCCCTTGACGTTGGAGACGCTGGAGAGCTTCGAGTACCCGACCGAGGGATTGCATTCGAAGAGTTGGGACGAGTTTGGTCAGCCCGACGCTCCGGTGATGGATTTCGTATTCACGGTCTGTGACAACGCTGCCGGCGAAGTCTGCCCCGTCTGGCCCGGACAGCCGATGACCGCCCATTGGGGCATCGAGGATCCGGTTGCAGTTGAGGGAACCGACATCGAGAAGCGGACCGCTTTCGTGACGGCGCTTCGCTATCTGAAGAACCGGATCTCCATTTTTGCCGCACTGCCGATCGAGAGTCTCGACCGCACATCGCTCAAGGCCAAAGTGACGGAAATCGGTCGCATCGAAGGTGCGACCGATTTCCGCGCTGATATCGCATGAGGTCAGCCATGGACGTGATCATCTACCACAACCCCGACTGCGGCACCTCGCGCAACACGCTTGCCATGATCCGCAATGCAGGCATCGAGCCCCATGTGATCGAGTACCTGAAGACGCCGCCGTCGCGCGCGCTGCTCGTCCAGCTCATCGCGCGCATGGGGCTGACGGTGCGCGATATCCTGCGGGAGAAAGGCACGCCCTATGCGGAACTGGGCCTCGATGACCCAGCGCTGAGCGACGACCAACTGCTCGATGCGATCGAAAAGCATCCGATCCTCATCAATCGTCCGATCGTCGTCAGCCCGCAGGGCGTGCGGCTCTGCCGCCCTTCGGAAGCGGTGCTCGACCTGCTTCCCCCGCAACGCGGCGCGTTCACCAAAGAGGACGGCGAGAAGGTTGTCGACGCACTCGGCAACAGGCTCGTCTGACGTGCCAGGAGCTTCCCCCATGGAAACCACTGTTCGGCCGGCCTCGCGGCTGTCCTTTCTCGACCGCTACCTGACGGTCTGGATCTTCGCCGCGATGGCGCTCGGCGTCATTCTCGGCACCGTCTTCACCGGCCTGCCCGATGAGCTCAACGCGCTGTCGGTCGGTTCCACGAACATCCCGATCGCCATCGGGCTGATCCTGATGATGTATCCGCCGCTCGCCAAGGTGAAGTACGAGGAACTTCATCGCGTCTTTGCCGACAAGCGCGTGCTCGCGCTCTCGCTGGTGCAGAACTGGATCATCGGCCCCACGCTGATGTTCGCGCTCGCCGTCATCTTCCTGCGCGACCATCCGGAGTACATGACCGGCCTCATCCTGATTGGCCTCGCGCGCTGCATCGCCATGGTGCTGGTCTGGAATCAGCTCGCCAAGGGCGACAACCAGTATGTCGCCGGTCTCGTCGCCTTCAACTCGATCTTCCAGATCCTGTTCTTCTCGACCTATGCTTGGATATTTCTCACCGTGCTGCCACCGCTGTTCGGACTTGAAGGCAGCGTCGTCGATGTCGGATTCTGGACGATCACTGAAGCGGTGCTGATCTATCTCGGCATTCCGTTTCTGGCCGGATTCCTGACCCGCCGTATCCTGGTCGCGAAAAAGGGCGCCGACTGGTATGAGAACGTCTTCCTGCCGAAAATCAGCCCGATCACGCTGGCGGCGCTGCTTTTCACCATCGTCGCGATGTTCAGCCTCAAGGGCGGCGATGTGGTGCGCCTGCCGCTCGACGCTGTCATCATCGCGATCCCGCTGACGATCTACTTCATCGTCCAGTTCCTGATCAGCTTCTTCATGGGCAAGCTGATCGAAGCCGATTATCCCCGCACCACGGCGATCGCCTTCACCGCCGCCGGCAACAATTTCGAGCTGGCGATCGCGGTGGCGATCGCGGCCTTCGGGCTCGCATCGCCGGTTGCCTTCGCCGCGGTGATCGGTCCGCTGGTCGAGGTGCCGGTGCTGATCCTGCTGGTCCATGTGGCGCTGCGGCTTGGGGAACGATTGTTTCCGACGACCGCACCGGCGCCCGTCGCGGCGGTGAAACAATAGAAAGAGAGAATCATGCGTTTGCGTACGTTGTCCGAACCCGACCATCTGCCTGCTCTCGATCGCCGCTTCGCGCATCGTCGTCCGGGCATCGGTCTGGGTCCGGGCGATAGCAAGCCGCGTATCCTCCTGCTCTACGGTTCGCTGCGTCCGCGCTCCTATTCGCGGCTGGCAACGGAAGAGGCGGCTCGGCTTCTCGCGTTCTTCGGGGCGGAGACTCGCATCTTCGATCCTGGCGATCTGCCCTTTCCCGACCAGGTTGCCGACGACGACCATCCGGCCATCAGGGAGCTGCGCGAGCACGCGATCTGGTCGGAAGGCATGGTCTGGTGCAGTCCCGAACGTCATGGCCAGATGACCGGCCTGATGAAGGCGCAGATCGATCACCTGCCGCTCAGCATGGGAGGGATTCGACCGACCCAGGGGCGAACGCTTGCGTTGATGCAGGTGTCGGGAGGCTCCCAGAGCTTCAACGCGGTCAATGCGCTGCGTCTGCTGGGGCGTTGGATGCGCATGTTCACCATCCCCAACCAATCGAGCATTGCCAAGGCGTTTCAGGAGTTCGACGAGAATGGCCGCATGAGGCCGTCGAGCTACTACGATCGCATTGTCGACGTGATGGAGGAACTCGTCCGCTTCACCATCCTTCTGCGGCCGCATGCCGGTGAACTCGTCGATCGCTATTCCGAACGCAAGGAAGCTGGCAAGCCGATAGACGCCGGAACCGACCTGTCGTCCATCGCCACCGCATCGCGGAAGAAGTCGGCATGACGAAGCCGGATCACGAGGTGATCGTCGTCGGAGGCGGTCAGGCGGGGCTTGCCGTCGCCTACTATCTTCGCCGACTCGGACTGGATTTCCTCATTGTCGACGCAGGTGACGGGCCGGGCGGAGCATGGGTCCACACCTGGGACTCGCTACATCTGTTTTCGCCGGCGGCCTACAGTTCGCTGCCGGGCTGGCCCTTTCCGCCGGGCGCAACGGACGGATATCCGACTCGAGACGAAGTGATCTCCTATCTTACGCGCTATGAGGCGCGCTATGATTTCCCGATCGATCGGCCTCGGACCGTTGGAGCCGTCGAGCGGGAGGGCACTTTTCTCCGGATCGGATTCCGTGATGGCGGGAGCCTTGCCGCTCGCGCGGTGGTCAGTGCGACCGGCACATGGGCCGCGCCTTTCGTGCCCGACTACCCCGGACGCGAATTGTTCGAAGGCGTCCAGCTCCACTCGGCCCATTACCGGACGCCCGCGGCATTTGCGGGGAAGCGCGTCCTGATCGTCGGCGGAGGGAATTCCGGTGCGCAGCTTCTCGCGGAACTGAGCGAGGTGGCCCAGACGACCTGGATGACGCTCAGGGAACCCGTCTTCCTGCCCGACGATGTCGACGGGCGCGTGCTGTTCGAGCGCGCCAGCGCCCGCGTGCGTGGCATCGACGACGCCTCCTCGACGACGACCATCGGCGATATCGTCATGGTGCCGCCAGTGAAGGAAGCCCGGACACGTGGTGTGCTCAAGGCCGTTCGCCCGTTCGCACGCCTCATTCCGGGCGGCGTCGTCTGGCGTGACGGAACCGAAAGCACGGTCGATGCGATCATCTGGTGTACGGGCTTCCGGCCTGCGACCGATCATCTGAAGCCCCTTGGCATCGTCGAACCCGACGGGCGCATCGAAGTCGTGGAGCAGCGGGCGGTCAAGGAACCGCGCCTTTGGCTCGCCGGCTACGGCAACTGGACGGGCGCAGCGTCGGCCACGCTCCTGGGGGCGGGAAGGACGGCACGAGAGATGACGCCGCGCCTGGCGCAAGCGCTCGCCGAAGCCATATCGGCGGCGCCGTATCAGGCGGGCTGATGTCTGCGTGCGGATGTCGGCAGGATGGCGAACAGGACGGTGACCAGCGCGACATTGGTCAGCGCGACGGCAAGCAACATACCAAGCGTCGCATCCGCTCCGAACCGATCGATGAGCACCGCTCCGACGGACGGAGCGGCCGCCTGGGCGATCAGGCTCGGCATGGCGATGCGTCCCATGACGACGGCATAGCGCTCCTCCCCGAACAGGGCGAGGGGCAGCGTGCCGCGCGCGATCGACTCGATGCCGATTCCCGCGCCGTAGAAGATCAGCGCGGCGGAGATCAGCGGAAGCCCGGCCCACAGGGCGCCGACACCGGCGGCGACGAACACCGTCGATGCGAGCTTCGTCCAGATGGGATGGTGATAGCGGCTGATGGCCATCTCGATCACGCGCGCCCCCACCTGCGCGGGACCGACCGTCGCGCCAAGCGCCACGGCGGCGGCCAGGGCGATATCCCGGGCCTGCAGGATGGTCAGCAGATGAACCGAGAGCAGCGCCGAGATCATCGAGCTGACCGTGATAGTCAGGGCGACGAGGATGAACAGCAAACCGGACGCGCGTGCTGTCTGGACGTCGGGGGAGCCGACAGCGGCCTGCGCCTGCTCCGGTTTCGCCGGCATGGGGCGTTCGGGCTCGCGCGGCAGGGCGAAGAGGTAGAGCGGCATCAGCAGGCCAAGGTGAATGCCTGCGTAGACGAAGCAGGCGCCCCGCCAGCCAAGCTCGGACACCAGCCAGGCTGACAGCGGCCAGCACAGCGTGCTGGCGAAGCCGCCGAACAGGGTCAGCGCGGTAATCGCCGAGCGGGCCTTGAGCCCGTAAAGGCGTCCGAGCGTGGCGAAGGCGGCGTCGTAAAGCCCCGCGCCCATGCCGACGCCGACGATCAGCCACGCGGCGATATAGACGAGCAGGTTTGGCGACAGCCCGAGCCCCGCCAGACCGAGACCGAGGCAGGCCGCGCTGAACGCCAGCACCGGGCGGCCACCCAAACGCTGGATGCTGCCGCCGACGCGGGGCGATACGATGCCTGCGGTGAGAAGGCCGAGCGACAGGCCGCCGACGATCCAGGCAAGAGGCCAGCCGGTGTCGGCCGCGATGGGCGCGGCGAGCACCGCGAGCAGATAGTAGGACGAGCCCCACGCCAGTATCTGCGTCATCCCAAGGACGGGGATGACATGGCGTCGCGACGGCACGGCCACGGGAATATTCGCCCCGGCCGTCATGCTGCACAGCAACGATCGCGGGCGCAGCAGGCCGTATCGGCACTTTCAACGATCCGGGGTGCATCATCCGTTTCCGGTCCGCCACAGCAGCTTGCTCTAGATGGTCCATCGGCGACAGGCGGTCCGTCGGCAATCTGCGTGGTGCAGACGCCGGTCTCCGGAAGCACGAGACGGACGTCGTCCGCCGCCGCAAGGTCGCCGGACAGCGCCGCTGCCACCGAGCGGGCCTGTTCGTATCCCGTCAGCAGCAGGAAGGTCGGCGCCCGCCCGTAGCTCTTGACCCCGACCGTGTAGAAGCCCTTTTCCGGATGCGACAGCTCCCGGTGGCCGTGAGGCGGCACTGAGCCGCAGGAATGCAGATTCGGATCGATGGCAGGGCCGAGCCTTCTCGCGCACTCCAGCCCCGGATCAAGTTCGAGGCGCAATTCGCGGGTGATGGCCAGGTCCGGGCGCTGGCCGGTGCAGACGACGATGCGATCGACCGGGGGAAGTGCCTGCGGCCCGTCGGCCGTCTCCCCCTCGACGAGCAGGCGTCCGGCCTCCTCGCGCACGTGCCGGATCGCGAAACCGGCAACGAGCCGGATGCGGCCGTGCTCGATCAGCCGGCGTGTACGGGTACCGAGATCCGCGCGCGAGGGGAGTTCATCGGCCGCGCCGCCGCCGAACACGCGCGCGAGATTCGCGCCCCGCGTCGCCCAGACGATCGCCGTTTCCGGTGCCTCCCTCGACAGGCGGTCGAGATCGAGCAGGACATTGGCGGCGGAATGCCCGGCGCCGACGACCAGCGTCGTCCGGCCGGCATAAAGCGGCCGGTCGCGCCCGAGCACATCCGGAATGCCGTAAGCGATCCGTTCCGCGAACGCGGCTTCGCCTGTCGCCGCGATGCCGTCGGCGCCGAGGGGATTGGGCGAGGCCCAGGTGCCGGAAGCGTCGATGACCGCCCGCGCCAGATCGCGGCGCTCGCCCTCGGGTGTCTCGACAACGAGAACGAAGGGCCGCCCGTCGCGGCCGCGGCTGACGACCTTGTCGATGCCATGGCGGGCGATCGCGGTGACGCGGGTGCGTGTCTCGATGATAGCCGACAGCGCCGGCGTGGCCGCCAGCGGTTCGAGATAGCGGGAGACGAGTTCATGACCCGTCGGCACCATTTCCCCATCCGGCATCTGCCAGCCGTGCCGCGCGAGGAGCCGCACCGCCTCCGCATCGACGCAATATCGCCACGGCGTGAACAGGCGGACATGCCCCCAGTCGCGGATATTCTCGCCGACGATTGAACCGGCCTCGTAGACCTTCACCGGCATTCCCCGGCCGACGAGATGAGCGGCCGCCGCAAGCCCGATGGGACCGGCGCCGACAACCGCGATCGGCAATGCAGAAGGAAAAGGCGCAGACATATTTTATCCTTCCGGGATTATGGAAATAGTTGGCGAAGAAAAAACGCCTCAGGCGAGCGCGGCGGCCTTTTCTCGTGGAGCGCAGCGGGCGTCGATGCAGCATTCGTCGACCAGAAAGCCGACGAGGCCGTGCATGGCCGGATAGTTCGCGCGGCAGATCAGCGTCGTTGCCTGCCTTTCCTGGGTGACGAGCCCCGTCGAGATCAGGCGGTGCAGGTGGTGGGACAATGTCGACGCGGCAATCCCGATCCGCTCCTGCAGGCTGCCGACGGGAAGACCGTCGTCGCCCGCGCGCACCAGCGTCCGGTAGACGCGCAGGCGCGTGACGTTCCCGAGGGCCTCAAGCTGTTTTGCCGCTGTTTCGATGCTCATGGAAATAGCGGTAACCTCCGCTCGTTCATCGAGTCAAGTCATATTTCGAGCTTCTTCGAAATATGGGCCCGAACGGCGCGATCGGGGGCGTTCTTCGGCCCCGCTGTCCGGTCCGGATGTCAGTGCTGCGTTTCCGGTCGCGCACACGACGACGCTGGATCGAGCATGGCTGCCACTTCGCCACAAAGACCGGGCTGTCCCTTGCAGCAATCCTGCACGAGATAGAGGACCAGCGCCTTCATGGCATCGAGCCGGGCGCTGTAGACGATCGAGCGGCCGGAGCGCTGCGATGCGATCAGTCCCGCGCGCTCGAGGATGGCGAGGTGCGTCGACATGGTGTTGGACGGAACGCCGACAATCCGCGCGACGTCGCCAGCCGGTAAACCATCCGGTCCTTCGGCGACCAGCAGCCGGAACGCCTCGAGCCGGGTTTCCTGGGCGAGCGCCGCCAGCATGGCAAGTGACTGGTCCGTCGTGATTTCGGTCATCGTGCAATCCGTTCGGTGGGCATCGAGCAAATATCTATCTATCGCGAATAACGGAAGTTGATGAACGGCGCAAGAAAAATATCGATATTTCTCGAAATATCGTTGCATGTGACATTTCGATGGTTGTAGAAATGAGGGCAACGAACAACAGGAGGAGCCACTTCCATGCCGTCCCAGCCGTTCCGCACCCTCTTCCTCTGCCGAGAGAACGCCTGCCGTTCCATTATGGCCGAAGCGATCCTCCGCGACATGGACGATCGGTTCGAGGTATTCTCCGCCGGTAGCCATCCTGCGGCCGCAATCGATCCGGACACACGCTTGCTCCTCGGTTCGCTTGGACACGACACGACGCCGCTTCGGACAAAGAGTTGGGCAAGTTTTGCAACGTCCACCGCACCTGCACTCGATTTCGTTTTCACGGTTTGCGATCGTACAATGGGCGAGATTTGTCCGAGTTGGCCCGGAGATCCCATCACCACCCATTGGAGTATCCCTGACCCGACGCTCGCTCAAGGCAACACCGCCGAGCGGGCGTTGGCGCGGTGTGAAGTCTATCAGATGCTTGCCCAGCGCATTTCTATTTTCACGAGCTTTCCGCTTGAGACTCTGGATCGTCTTGCGCTGACAAACAGGATCGCCGCGCTTGGTCGACTTCGCTCCATCTCCCATGAAAGTGCGGGACGTCAAGACTATAGTCCAGTTTATAACTCCCAAGCGACCATATCAGACCGCCATAATGGATGAAATTCTTCTATATATCCAAGTAAAACGATATTTATATTATTATAATATTATGTATTGTGTATATAATAAATATTTATTATTAGAATGCGTCAGTTCGTGTTCTGCAACAGAGCAAGAGGTTATCATGATCAGCGGAAATAAACTTTTCCATCTCGTTCAAACAAGGCGCACGCCTGTCACCGTTGCCCGATCCTGCTTTGGAGAATGGTTCATGGAGAGCTTTAGCCCGAAGAACGCGCTTTATGCGGCAACGCTTGCAGCGGCCTTCTGTCTTGCCGGACAGGCGAGAGCCGTTGAACTCAATGGAGCCGGATCATCATTCCATTCCAATCTCTACAAAGAGTGGATGGCCGAGTTCAACCGGGCCAACCCGGACATCACCGTCACCTACAAGAGCGTTGGCAGTGGTGAGGGCATTCGGCGCTTCACGCAGGGGAGCGTTGCTTTCGGCTCGACCGAGCGCCCGATGACCGATGCAGAAATCGCGAACGTGCCGGAGAACGTGTTGCATGTGCCGACCACCGCGGGGATGGTCGTTCTGGCCTATAACATCCCGGGCTTCTCGGGGGATCTGCGGCTAAGCCGCCAAGCCCTCGTCGGCATCATGAGCGGCAGGATCAAGACGTGGGACGATCCGCTGATTCGTGCCGCCAATCCGGGCGTCGACATTCCGAAGCGCAATATCGCTGTCGTTGCCCGGCGAGACGCGAGCGGCACGACCTTCTCTTTCACCACCCATCTCGCTGCGGTGAGCGACGCCTGGAAGGAGGTCGGCACCACCGTCGCCTGGCCGAACAACGCGATGATCGTTTCAGGCAATGAAGGTGTCGCAGGCCGGATCGCGATCGCGGAATACTCCATCGGATATGTCGAGTATTCCTTCGCCGCACAGTTGAACCTGCGGTCTGCGCTGATCGAGAACAGGGCCGGGCAGTACGTTCGTGCGGACGGCGCTTCAGGCTCGGCAGCGCTTGCCTCTGCGCTTGATGGCATGCCGGAGGATGGACGTCAGATCATACCCGACCCCGTGGGCGATACGGTCTATCCCATCGTTTCCTATAGCTGGACCTTGTTGCGCAAGGCCAACAAGGATCCGCAGGTCGCCGATGGACTGAAGCGGTTCGTCGGCTGGGGACTGGTAGAGGGCCAGACTTTCGCCGAAGGACTCGGCTACATCCCGTTGCCCGCGCCCGTCGTGAACCGTGCGCAGGCGATCCTTGCGGGGTTGCACTGACGGAGGGCGATTGCAGAGGGGCGATCGCGGGTTTCCCGCGATCGGGAAAGTGGCTGCGCCATCCGACGAAACGTCATCGGATGGCGCTCGGGGGCGCGATCGAAAACGCAACGCCTCACCAAACCAGCCCTGTCGGATGCGGGTAATAAAAATGTAACTGCCAGATTATATGTGTATTTCACATAGAGAATTGCCATTCAATATATATCAATACATCCAGATACTATGATATTACTTATTTGACACACAATTGTCATCTGTGATTACTATGTGAAGCATAGGCGCTGTCGGTGCCGCCCCTTCCCATGTTCATAAGAGAGTCGCCATGACCAGCAGAACCCACCCCATCGCTCCCGCGTCGAAGTCGCTCATCAAGGCGGCAACGGCCGCGTTCATGCTTGGCTGCCTGCTTACGCCTTCCTTCGCCCAGCAGGCGCCGACCGTCCTGATCGATGGATCGAGCACGGTTTTCCCGATCTCCGAAGCCATGGCGGAGGAGTTTCAGAACAAGCAGTCAGGCAAGATCCTAGCTACCGTCGGCTCGTCCGGCACAGGCGGCGGGTTCAAGAAATTCTGTCGCGGCGAAACCGACATCACCGGCGCATCGCGTCCGATCCGCTCCGAGGAAATCGCGCTTTGCAAGGAAAGCGGCATCGAATTTATCGAGCTGCCGGTGGCCGTCGATGCTCTGGCAACCATCATTAATCCGGGCAACGATTGGGCTACCTGCCTTTCCGTTGCCGAGTTGAAGAAAATCTGGGAACCGGAGGCACAGGGCAAGGTCCAGAACTGGAATCTGGTCCGCGAAGGCTTCCCGAGCGGTCGTCTGGCCCTGTTCGGCGCCGGCACTGATTCCGGCACATACGACTATTACACGCTGGCTATCAACGGTAAGGAACACTCCAGCCGCGGCGACTACACGGCGACGGAAGACGACAACATCACCATCCAGGGGGTGATCGGCGACAAGAATGCCCTCGGCTTCCTCGGTCTGGCATACCTCACCGAGAACGCCGGCAAGGTGAAGGCCGTCGCGATCAGGCAGGCGGACGGCTCCTGCGTGGAACCCTCGATCGCGACAGCCACCGACGGCACCTATCAGCCGCTGACCCGCCCGCTCTTCTATTACGTGTCCAAGCAGGCGGCGGACGCGAAGGAACATGTTCGTGAGTTCGTGGCGTTCCTGTTCGATGCCGATAATCAGAAGGAACTCGTCAGCGAGGTTGGCTACGTGGCGCTGCCCGCCGAGGCTGCGACCCTCGCTCTCATGAAGTTCGAGAGCCGCAAGACAGGCTCCCATTTCGAGGGCGGCTCCAAGATCGGCGTGACTGTGACCGATCTGGTTCAGGACGCAGCCAACTGACGCGATGACCAGCCCCGATGGCTGAGGTCAAGCGCCTCGGCCATCATCACTACCGGAGATGCGCCAATGAGTTCGTCGGCTGACGCCTTCCGGCCTTCCGAGGCCTTCCTTCGCCGACGCCGGTTGATCGATCTCGGCATGCGCGCCGTGCTCTTTCTGTCGGCGGCGCTTTCCGTGTTCGTGACTGCCGCGATCGTTTATGTCCTCGTCAGCGAGTCGTGGGGCTTTTTTACCGAAGTATCGCTATGGACATTCCTCACTGATACTCAGTGGACCCCCGTTTTCGCGCAACCCCGCTATGGCATCCTGCCGCTGCTGACCGCGACGCTTTGGGCTGCGGGTATAGCGATCGCCATCGCGATCCCGTTCGGAACCGTTCTCGCTGTCTATCTCAGCGAATATGCTCCGGCCGCCGTGCGCGAAACCGTTAAGCCGATGCTCGAACTGTTCGGCGCCATACCGACGGTCGTCTATGGATATTTCGCCCTGCTGTTCCTGACGCCGCTGTTTCAGACCTTCATTCCGGGCTTGACCGGGTTCAACCTGCTGGTTCCGGGGATCGTGCTCGGCATCATGATCCTGCCCTACATCGTCTCGATCAGCGAGGATGCAATGCGTGCCGTTCCCGCGTCGCTGCGCGAGGGCGCATTCGCGCTCGGCATGACGCGCCTTCAGACCACCTTCAAGGTGATCATCCCGGGCGCGTTCTCCGGCATCACCGCGGCATATCTGCTCGGCATGTCCCGCGCGGTAGGGGAGACCATGGTGCTTGCCATTGCGGCCGGGCAGAACCCGAACCTGACTGCTGATCCACGTGAGGGGGCGGCGACCATCACATCCTACATCGTGCAGATGAGCCTCGGCGATCTGCCGCACGGTTCACTGGCGTACCAGACCATCTTTGCCGCCGGCCTTGCGTTGTTCCTGCTGACGCTCTTCTTCAATATCGTCGGTTTCTTCCTGCGCCGACGCTTCCGGGAAGCGTACTGATGACCTCCGAAATTCTCACACGGGCCACCACGGCCTCATCCGAGCAGGACGAAATCGTTCTGGTAGGCAGGGCACGCCGAAGGGATGCCATCTTCGCCGGCCTCGGTCTTTTCATTCTCTTCGTGGCCATGGCGTTCCTGCTGGCGTTGATCGCCGATCTATTCGTGGATGGCTTTTCCAGAATAGACATGGCTTTCCTGACCGATTTTCCTTCCCGGCGCCCCGAACGATCCGGCATCCTTTCCGCATGGGTCGGCACATGCCTCGTCATGTTCGTCACTGCCATGCTCGCCATCCCGCTCGGTATCGCCGCCGGTCTCTACCTCGAGGAATATGCGCCGAAAAACTGGTTGACCGACATCATCGAGATCAACGTCACCAACCTCGCCGGCGTTCCTTCGATCATTTACGGTCTGCTGGCGCTCGGCTTCTTCGTCTACCTGGCCGGGCTTGGCCGGTCGGTCATGGTTGCCGGCATGGTGCTTGCCCTTCTCATCCTGCCGATCGTCATCGTCGCAACGCGCGAAGCCGTCCGCAGCATTCCGCAAATGATTCGGGAAGGGGCTTACGGGATCGGGGCGGACAAGTGGCAGACCATGTGGCACTACATCCTGCCGGCAGCCCGGCCCGGTATCCTGACCGGAGCGATAGTCGGCCTGTCGCGTGCGATCGGCGAAACGGCGCCGATCATCACCATCGGCGCGCTGACCTTCATTGCCTTTCTGCCGCCGGCGCCGGTTCAGCCAGATTTTCCCTTCGTCAACTTTGACTGGTTGCACGCGCCCTTCACCGTGATGCCGATCCAGATGTTCAACTGGATCTCGCGCCCGCAGGCTGCCTTCCACGTCAACGCCGCCGCCACGGGTGTCGTACTCCTCATCATGACTCTTGGCATGAATGCCATTGCGATCTGGATCCGCTTCAGGCTGCGTCGCCGGATTGGCCTCTGAACCAAGGACAGGACTTGAACATATGGTCGAAACGCCCGCTCCCACCTTTCAGAAGCCGATTGCCGGGGAGACCGAATCTGGCGGCATCGGCGGTATCCTAGTCCGCCCGGAAAAACTCCGGGCCGAAGTTCGCAACTTGTCCTTCTGGTATGGCGACTTCCTCGCTCTGAAATCGGTCAACCTGCCGATCGCCGACCGGGAGGTTACAGCGCTCATCGGTCCTTCCGGATGCGGCAAGAGCACCTTGCTGCGCTCGTTCAATCGCATGCACGATCTGTATCCGGGAAACCGCTATGATGGCGAGATTACGCTCTTGCCGGAGGGAAGGAACGTGGTCGGGCCGCAAACCGACGCGATACTGATCCGGCTTCGCATCGGCATGGTATTCCAAAAACCCAATCCCTTTCCGAAATCGATCTACGAAAACGTGGCGGCGGGGCTTCGGGTTAGAGGCATCAATCGCAAATCCGTGCTTGACGAGCGGGTGGAAGAGGCACTCAGGGGCGCGGCGCTCTGGAACGAGGTCAAGGACCGTCTGCACGATTCCGCCTACGGCCTTTCGGGTGGGCAGCAGCAGCGCCTTTGCATCGCCCGGACGCTCGCGCCCAATCCGGAAATCATTCTTTTCGATGAGCCCACGTCCGCGCTCGACCCTATCGCGACCGCGCGTATAGAGGAACTGATCGACGAGCTCCAGCAGCACTACACGATCGTCATCGTCACCCACAACATGCAGCAGGCTGCACGCATATCGAGCTACACGGCCTACATGCACCTGGGCGAAATGACCGAGTTCAACGCGACCAAGGAATTTTTCACCAATCCGCGCCACGAGCGGACCCAGCAGTATATCACCGGGCGGTTCGGTTGAGGCGACGGGAGGGAGCGGTGAATCTCGCGGCATGATTCGCTACGACGCGCGAGGCGCGAGCCTGCATCGTCACGCAAGACAAGAAGCCGCGGTGCCTTACAAACTGCCGATCGTCCGGAGCTTGTCGCGAAGGGACATCCGGTCGAGCGAATCCAGCGGGAGGCTGATGAACGCGGCGACACGATTTCGGATGTAACCTGCCGCCTGGCGGAATGCGGCGGCTTGCCGAAAATCAGCCTCTCCGACGATGGAGGGGTCTTCGATGCCCCAGTGGGCCGTCAGCGGGCGCCCTGGCCAGACCGGGCATTCCTCACCCGCCGCGCTGTCGCAGAGCGTGAATACGAAATCCATGATGGGAGCTTCGGGGCTCGCGAATTCGTCCCAGCTCTTCGAACGCAATCCCTCAGTCGGATAATCGAGTTCTGCCAAAGTTGCGATGGTGGTCGGGTGAATCTCGCCTCGTGGCTTGTTACCGGCAGAGAAAGCACGGAATCGCCCCCCGCCATCGCGGTTCAAAACGCTCTCCGCGAGGATCGACCGCACGGAGTTGCCCGTACAGAGAAACAAGACGTTGTATACGGGGTCGGGTGCAGCGCCAGCCCGCGGAATGACGGCTGTTGAAATGGACCTGTCCGTGGTCGCCGCGAGAGCCGCAAAGTCTGTGACCAGAAAATCGACGAGTTGCCAGACCCGCTCGGTGTCCGGCCGGTAGATGATCGTCGTTCCGTGCCGTTCGGTACGAACGAGGCCGGCCCGCTTCAGCACCGCAAGATGGGCCGACATGGTATTCTGCGGCACGTCGAGCAGCTTCGCGACGTCGCCCGCCGGCACTCCCGTCTCCCGGCGATCCAGGAGCAGGCGCAACGCATCCAGTCGTGTAGCTTGCGCGATGGCTGCAAAAGCCTCGACGATTATGTGTTTTTCCATGCGTCGAGATTTATCGAAATAATATGCCGAACGCAAGTACCTCCACAAATGAGCGCGATCAGAATATCTCGCCGGCGCGTGCAGCAACACCCTCAAGAAAACGGACGATACGCAATCGGCTCAGGTTGTAGAACCAGCATGTTCAATGAGATGCACCGCTACAAGCTATTTTAGCTGAACACCGTGCTGGAGCAACGCGAGAACGAGATTTCCACGAAGAAAGTGCGATCGGCGATCGATGCACTCAGGGCTTTGGCCTCGCGCCCGACCGGGGTAGTCGCTCTGCATCGCATCAGAGTGTGGCGATAACCTTCTCGTCGATAGCGAAGCCGAGCCGCTGTTGTCCGTGAATTAGGAAAAATTTCTCCGATACCAACAGATGCTGGGTGGCGACATGGGCGTCCCTGAGTCGCTTCTGGAGCGGATTCGCTAAGAATGTCGAGGTGGCGCCGCCTAGCGTATACAAGGCGTCAACCACCTTCGAGGCTTCCTGAGCAGCGTGGCTGATGGCGAGGCGGGCGGTCGTCCTCTGGTCTACTGTCGCTGGATCGCCAGCCTGAATGGTTTCCCATATGCTGGCCAAAGATTCGCGTACGAATGCGGAGGCTGCAAGAAGCCTAGCTTCGGATTGAGCAACCGTCAGTTGCGTCAACGGAGTTTCAGCAAGTGTCGCCTCGCTACCAGTCGGAACCTTGTGCCTAGCCAGATCAACGAGTTCATGGATGGCCCCCCGCGCGTTCCCTAGCAGTACTGCAGCATAGGCAGCGGCGATGTAGACGAAGCCCGGAAAACGGGCAAGGGCGCTATCGGCGGCAGGAACGAAGCCCTTGCCGAACTCAAGGATACGGTGCCCGGGAACGATGGCTCCCTTGCGAACCGAAAAATCATTTGAAGCCGTCGCCTTTAGACCGAACGCATGCCATGTATCATGCGGCTCAAAATCGCCGCGGGGGAGGAAGATGATGAAGAGACGGTCGCCGTCGAGAACCCCACCAGTCATCCAGTCTGCTTGAAGGCCACAAGATCCCCACGGCCACCGCCCCTCATCGACCCGCAGCCTTCCGTCAACCCATGAGCCGCGCCCCGTCGGGGCGAACGAGCCCCCTGTGAGAGACGCCGGATTGGCAACGTAGATTTCTCGGACCGCCTCGGGCTGCAGATACCATGCGAGCACGGATGTCGTAGATGAAACAGCAGCGTACCATCCGGCAGCCGCGTCCCCCTCCGACAGAGCTGCTATCGCGTCGACATAGGTCACGGGATCTGCCTCGGGTCCGCCATACACGGCAGGCACTGCTAGCCTGAACAGGTCGGCAGCCCCGATTGCGTCTACCACCTCTCGCGCCAGGACCCGAGCATTCTCCGCGGCGACGGCGTGCTCACGGGCAAGACTGGCAATCTCCCGCGCTCGCGAGACGAGGTGGCTGCCAGAGGCATTTAGCGGATGATTCACCGGGCTGTTCATGGAGAGGTACCTCATAAAGAGCGGTCGCGACTTGTTTGACGATGAATCGCAATGAATGGAATTCGGAGCAGTTTCGGTCTCCTTTCCAAGCATTTCGACGTTTGTACGATTCTCATAAATTACATATAGTTTATAAAAAATCTAGAATTCTATGGAAATAGCTATGCGATTCTCCGGAGAGGCTCGTGGGACGCCCCTGAAAGGGAGCATGCCCAACGTCTATAGATTGGTCTCGCCATATAAGAGGCAGAGGAAGGCATCATTACCTTTGCCGCGCCGCGTGTACCGACGCACGTTTGCGTCACTCGATAGCAGCCTCCTGCTAGTCTATGAGCCTTGCTTCTGCGCCGAGACCTGGACCGCTCATGGATAGGATTGTCCGATTAAGTGCTTTCACGCACGCCAAATTTTCGACACCTGTAGTGCGCCATCTGCAGTATAGAATTGGCGATAAATCGTGCATGGACTGGGTATGAAAAACACCCTGGTCTCTGCGCGATTTCTTGTTGCCGGTTGTCAATTGCCGGTCCGGTAGAATCGTAGCAATTGTGCGTTGATTGCGACGATGATCGTGCTCGCGGACATGAAGATCGCGCCAACGGCTGGCGTCATGAGAAAGCCGGTGCCGAAAGTAATGCCCGCCGCCATTGGAATGGCAATGACGTTATAGGCGGTTGCCCAAATCAGGTTCTGCACCATTTTTCTGTAAGTAGCGCGCGACAGACCCAAGATCGCTGCAACATCGCGCGGATCGCTCCGAACCAAAACGATATCCGCTGATTCCACGGCCACGTCGGTCCCGGCGCCGATGGCGACACCGAGATCAGCCTGCACCAGCGCCGGCGCGTCGTTGACACCGTCGCCCACCATGGCGACCTTGAGCCCGCGGGCCTGAAGCTCCTTGATCTTGGCCGATTTCTGATCAGGCAGAACCTCGGCGAAATACTTGGCGATGCCGAGATCTTCCGACACGGCCTTGGCCACGCCCGCGGCGTCGCCGGTCAGCATCACCGAATTGACGCCCAGCCGCTTCAGTTCCGCGATGGCTTCCCGGGATTCGGGGCGCACGATGTCGGCCAGCGCGAGCAGCGCCTGCGGGACACCGCCTCGGACCAGCACGACAACGGTCTTGCCCTGCGCCTCAAGCTGCTTGAGACGTTCCCCGCCCACAGGATTGCCCTGCCGCGCCAGATGGCCGGGGCTGACGATGCGCACGTCCTCGCCGCCCACCGTCGCCGCGATCCCTTCACCGGTGATGTTGCGCACGTCGCCGGCTGGCGGCGGTACAAGACCCCTTCTCTTAGCCTCGGCCAGGATGCCATGGGCGATCGGATGCTCGGACCGGCTCTCGGCGGCGGCGGCGTAGCGCAGCGCCTCAGCCTCATCCCCCGCCAGGAGCACGATGTCGCTGACCCCGAACCGGCCTTCGGTGAGGGTGCCGGTCTTGTCGAAGACCACCGCATTCAGGTTGCGTGCCCTCTCGAAGGCGGCCCGGTCGCGGATCAGGAGCCCGTTGCCGGCGCTGAGCGAGGTGCTGACCGCTACGACCAGCGGCACGGCGAGGCCGAGCGCATGCGGGCAGGCGATCACCATCACCGTCACCATGCGCTCGATGGCGAACTGGAAGGGGGCGCCGAGGGTGAGCCAGACGACCAGCGTGCCGATGCCCACCGTCAGTGCGATATAGGTCAGCCAGGCCGCGGCGCGGTTGGCGAGGTCCTGCGTGCGCGACCGGCTGGCTTGCGCCTCTTTCACGAGCGTGATGACCTGTGCGAGATAGGTCTTGTCGCCGGTCGCCGTGACCTCGATCGTCACCGAGCCTTCGCCGTTGATCGCCCCGCCGATGGCGTTTGCCCCTACCGCTTTGGAGACCGGCCGCGATTCGCCGGTCAGCATCGCCTCGTTGAACGAACTCGCGCCCTCGATGATCTTTCCGTCCACCGGCACCTTGGCCCCAGGGCGGATGAGCACGCGGTCGCCGGGCTGGAGGGCGGAGATAGGAACATCCTGGGTTGCACCATCCGCGCCGATCTTCGTGGCGGTGTCAGGCAGCAGCCTGACCAGCTCCTCCAGGGCGCGCGAGGCCCCCATCACCGAGCGCATCTCCAGCCAGTGGCCGAGCAGCATGATGGTGATCAGCGTCGCGAGCTCCCAATAGAAGGACTCGCCGGGAAGGCCGAAGGTGACGGCGGCGGAGTAGAAATAGGCGGCCGAGATCGCCAGCGCGATCAGGGTCATCATGCCCGGCTGCCGGTCGCGCAACTCCGATGCGAACCCGGTCAGGAAGGGCCGGCCGCCGTAGACATAGACGATGGTGGAGAGCGCGAAGAGCACGAGCCCGCTACCCGGGAACGCCAGCGCGTCGCCGAGCCCCAGCCAGTGCCGGATCATCGGCGACAGCAGAAGGATCGGCGGCGTCAGCGCCAGCGAGATCCAGAACCGGCGCCGGAAGTCGGCGATCATGGCAGCGTGGTCATGGCCGCCGTGCGCGGCATGGGTGGAGCCGGCCGCCGCGACGATAGCGCTGCCGGCAGGACGGTGATGCGCATGGCCGCTGTGATGGTCATCATGGCCAGCGTGGGACTTGTGATCGGTCATCCTCTGAAATCTCCGGGGTAGTGTTGTTTGCTCTGGAACGAGCGATCCGAAATACGAAAGGCGCGCACGCTGCGGGCGCCGCTTTCCCAGACGGAGGCCTCAGGCGGCGTAGTCGACGAATGCCATCATGCCCGCCGCCATGTGATAGAGATGGTGGCAGTGGAGCGGCCAGCGGCCGGAATTGTCGGCGTCGAAGACGACGGTCACACGGGCATGCGGCGGCACCAGCACCGTGTCGCGCACGGCGCCGCCGATGGCCCTGCCGTCGATGCCGGTCACCTGGAAATGGTGGCCGTGCAGGTGCATCGGGTGCGCCATCATCGACGTGTTGACAAGCGTCACCGCGATCCGCTCGCCGTGGGCGGCTGTAAGGGCGTCGCTGCTGCCGAAACCCCAGACGTAACCGGCCATGTCGCCAGTGAGGGCAAGGGTATAACGGCGGTCCGGCGCGCGGTGCGCGAGCGGTGCTGTCGCCGACAACTGCCTTTCGAGGTCGAGGTCGAGAACCGGCCCGGCAACCGCGCCATGCACCGGGATTCTGCGGACCGGCGCGCCGGGCGTGGCGAGGACGATGCCGGCGCGCTCGACGGCGCCCTCGCGCAGGGCAAGGATCGGCCACGCGCCTCCGCCTTGCGGCAGTTGCAGCCGGATGTCGACGCGCTGGCCCATCGACACCGGAAAGGCGTTGCCCACGATCGGCCGCACGTCCTGTCCGTCGACGGCGATCAGGGTCCCGCCGAGGCCGCCGGTGTCGATGGTGAAGGCGGTCGCCGTCGCGCCGTTGATGATGCGCAGCCGTATCCGGCCGCCCCTCTCCACGTGCACGACTTCCGGATCGTCGAGCGTGCGGTCGTTGGCGAGATAGGCGTCGTACTCGATGTCGTTGAGGTCCATCACCGGTATCGGCATTGTGCCGTGTCCTCCGGCGGCTCCGTGCGCTGCAGACCCGTGCATCGCGGATTGGCTCATGGCGGCGCCGTGCTGGCCGCGCCCGCTACCCGTGGCATTCTGCAGCCGATTGAGAAGTTCCTCCGCCGGTGTGAAAGAGAAGTCGTGCAGCAGGATCACGACTTCCTGCTCGTCCCGCGCGCGGTCGGCGGCGGTGCGTACGATCAGCGGGGCGGCCTGCTCCTGCAGCGTATGGGCATGCATCCAGTGGGTGCCGCCGGCGCCCGCCGGAAAGCTGTAACGGCGGGTTTCGGCCGGTTGCAGCAGGGCAGCCGGGTTGTCCGGCACGCCGTCCTGTTCCCACGGCGGCGTCAGACCGTGCCAGTGGATCAACGTCGGTGCATTGGCCCGGTTGGTGAGCGTCACGTCGAAGCTGCCGCCTGCGTCGAGAGTCAGCCCCTGCGTTCCGTCGGGCTGTGCGAGCCCGAAGACACGCGCGGCCCTGCCGTTGATGTCGAGCGTACGGGTGATGACGGCGAGCTGGCGCGTTTCGTCTTCAGCCGGAGAGGCCGGGCTGGCGGTTTGCGCCCGGGCAAGGCCGGGAAGGGACATGGCGGTCGGCGACGCGAGCGCTACCGCGCCGGCCGTCAGCCGCGTGAGGAAGTCACGACGATTCATGTTGGGAACCCGTTTCCATGCCGACACGGTGGTCGGCGAATTGATCTATGCGCGCCCTTGCGGCGCACAATCATCCACATGACGCCGGAGAGCGGCGTCCTGACGGCTTCAGACCATGGATCGGGGAGGAGTCAGCAAGGGCAAGACCGACAGGCCAAGGGAAATCTGGTCGGCCCATCCGTAATATTGCCTGACGGAAGCCGGAACGAAAGTGCTCGCATCCGCTGCACCGGCCACGACGGCGCACACGCCGCAGGCGAAGCTGCAGCATACCTTATAATCAGCCGCGTGTAACTGACCGTTTCCGGTATGGATCTTATGAACGGATACGGCGGCTTGATGTTGATTCCCAACGCCGTCTTGCGCCGGTACCTGAACGGTCTGGCTGTGGCACGGTACCGGCATGGCATGAGCCAACGGCGCAGCAAACAACGCGACAGCAACCAGCAGGGCTGGCAGCAAGCGCATCCGTGAAAGCGTGTACCAAACGGCCATCCGCCAGCTCACTTTCCGCCACATGGTTTGCCGCTTGTAGCAAACCATCCGGTTGCGCCTCAATAACCGGCGCGTCGGCTTCCTGTCAAGGAAAGCCGATATCAAGACAACACGATCCGCCCTCGGATAACAGCGCCTCGCCGGCAGGAAGCGATATGCGGTGGGCCTGCATGTCTGCAGGTATCGCGTATCCCCGCGCGGGCGAAAATCGTTCGGAGGCGCTTTCCTAGCCCTTGCGCAACCACCGGTCTGCGAGTAATTTCCGGTGCAAGGGGTTGATCGCGATTACCCCGTGAGGCGGCAGCCTAAACATCGCGTCCATGTTCCCTGAAAGAGGAATGGACGTTCATGCCGTCTCATACCGAAATCACCGTACCGCAGCTTTCCCGTCTTGCCGGCCTGCCGACCGCGCCGGTCATCGTCGATGTCCGCGTGCAGGCGGACGTCGATGCCGACCCGCGCTTCCTGCCTGCTGCCCTGAGCCGCGACGCTTCGCGTGTCGCGGCCTGGGCCTGCGAATTAGCCGGCCGCCACGTCGTCGTGGTCGACGGCAGGGGGCGGGATTTCGCCCAGGCCGTGACCGCCTGGCTGCTCCACGAAGGCGCCAGAGCGGAAACGCTCGAAGGCGGTTTCGACGCTTGGCGCGCCGCCGGTGGGCTCCTCGTCAGGCCCGACAGGCTGCCGCCGCGCGACGACGCCGGACGGACCGTGTGGGTCACGCGGGCGCGGCCCAAGGTCGACCGCGTCGCCTGCCCCTGGCTCATCCGCCGCTTCATCGATCCGAACGCCGTGTTCCTCTACGTCGGCGCGCCGGAGGTGACGGCGGTCGCCGAACGCTTCGGCGCAACACCCTTCGATATCGACGGGGTGTTCTGGAGTCACCGGGGCGAGCGCTGCACCTTCGACGTCATGCTGGAGGAATTCGGGCTCGTCTCCGAACCGCTCGGCCGTCTGGCGGCGATCGTGCGCGCGGCGGACACGGCGCGGCTCGATCTCGTGCCGGAGGCCGCCGGCCTTCTCGCCGCCTCGCTCGGCCTCTCCCGCATGTTCCGCGACGATCTCGAACAGCTCGAGGCGGGTCTGCTGCTCTACGACGCCCTCTATCGCTGGAGCCGGGATGCCACCGAGGAAACGCACAACTGGCCTTCCACCAAGAAGCCGGCATAACGGAGGTCGCTATGACAATCACTGTCACGACGGATGAAGCCGTCGCCGCGCCGGCCGTCCCGACCTTCGCCGAGGCGACGCGGGTGTGGGCTAAGATCGGCCTGCTCAGCTTCGGCGGGCCGGCCGGCCAGATCGCGCTGATGCACAAGGAACTGGTCGAGGACCGGCGATGGACCGGCGAGCAGCGTTTCCTGCACGCCCTCAACTACTGCATGCTGCTGCCAGGCCCCGAGGCACAGCAGCTCGCCATCTACATCGGCTGGCTGCTGCATCGCACCTGGGGCGGAGTGGTCGCCGGGGTGCTGTTCGTGCTTCCCGGCGCGCTGGTCATGCTGGGCCTCAGCCTGCTCTATGTCTTCTTCCGGGAACTGCCGTTCGTCGATGCCATGTTCCTCGGCGTAAAGGCGGCGGTGCTGGCCGTCGTCATCGACGCCGTGCTGCGGATCGGCCGGCGGGCGCTCGCCAGCCCCGCGCTGGTCGCGATCGCGGTCGCGGCCTTCATCGGCATCTACGCGTTTCGT
This sequence comes from Pseudochelatococcus contaminans, assembly GCF_014195635.1. Lineage (GTDB taxonomy): Bacteria > Pseudomonadota > Alphaproteobacteria > Rhizobiales > Beijerinckiaceae > Pseudochelatococcus > Pseudochelatococcus contaminans. The sequence continues at coordinate 40,666 of NZ_JACICC010000009.1, forward strand.
ATCCCGTTCCCGCTTCTCATTGCGATTGCCGCCCTCACGGGCTGGCTCGGCAGCCGCGCCATGCCGCAGCTCTTCGTTGCCAAGGGGCACGGCGCGAAGGGGAGTGCGGCGGACGACGCGGGCGTGGTCGACGGGATGTTTGCGCGCGGGGAACTCACCCACGCCGATCCGTCGTCGGCGGGCTTCCTCAAGGTGCTGGCGCTGTGGCTGCCGATCTGGCTCGGGCCGGTGCTGCTGCTGTGGCTGCTGACGGGCTCGTCCAGCGTCTGGACGCAGCTTGGCGCCTTCTTCAGCGCGATCGCGGTGGTCAGCTTCGGCGGCGCCTATGCGGTGCTCGCCTATGTCGCGCAGGCAGCGGTCGACGGCTACGGCTGGCTCTCCACCGGCGAGATGGTCGACGGGCTCGGCCTTGCCGAAACCACGCCGGGGCCGCTGATCCTGGTGCTGCAGTTCGTCGGCTTCCTCGCCGCCTGGCGCGCGCCGGGCGCCCTCGATCCGCTCCTCGCCGGGGCGCTGGGCGCGCTGCTGACCACCTGGGTGACGTTTGCGCCGTGCTTTTTGTGGATCTTTCTCGGCGCGCCCTATGTCGAGGCGCTGCGCGGCAACAGGGCGATCTCGGCGGCGCTGTCGGCGATCACCGCCGTCGTGGTCGGCGTGATCATGAACCTCGCGCTGTGGTTTGCGCTGCATGTCGTCTTCGACGCGGTGCAGAGGGTCGACGTCCTCGGCGCCAGCCCCTATGTGCCGGTCCTTTCCTCGGTCAACTGGCGCGCGGCCGTGCTCGCCGCCGCCGCGATGGTCGCCATGCTGTGGTTCAGGGTCGGCATGATCACGACGCTTGTCGCCAGCGCGGCGGCGGGATTGATCATCGGCTACTGGCTGGCGTGACGGCCAGCCGGCCGGAAACGCGCCTCGAAGCCGTCGCTTCTGCCGGGCGCTGGCGAAGTCAGGGTCAGCGTCGCGCCGGTTCCTCTAGTGATGGCGGCGGCGATGGCTAGGCCCAGCCCCGAGCCCCCGCTGATGCTTCCCGCCCGCTCGAACCGGGCAGTGAGGCGCGAGAGAACTTCCGGCGGGATGACGGGGCCTGCGTTGCTAACGGTCAGCCCGCCGTCGGGTGCGAGCGTCACCTCGACCGGCTTGGCGGAATCGCCGTGGATCAGCGCGTTCTCGATCAGGTTGCGGGCGAGGATGGCGAAGGCGTCGGGGTCGATCCGCGAGCTTGCGCCGTCCTCCGGCAGGCTGAGCCGCAGACGCTCGCCGTGCCCCGCGCGAACAAAGTCTTCCGCCACCATCGACAGGATCGGCGCCATGTCGCTTGCAATGTCGGCCAGCACGCCGCCGCCTTCCGCGCGCGACAGGTGAAGCAGCTTTTCCGCCAGGCGTGCGACACGCTTCAGCTCGGCCTCGATCCCCTGCGCACGCTGGCGCAGCGGTCCCTCCGGGGCCTCGGCGACGAGCCGCTGCGTCTGCGCAAGCACGGCAGCCACCGGCGTGCGCAGCTCGTGCGCGGCATTGGCGGTGAAGCTGCGTTCGGCGTCCAGCGTGCGGGAAAGCCGGGCCATCAGCCGGTCCACGGCGGTGCGGATCGGCACCAGTTCGAGCTGCAAGCCGGGCGTGGTCAATGGCGAAAGATCGGAGGCGTCGCGCCCCGCCACCTCGACGGAGAGCGCCGCTATGGGCGCCAGCCGCGCACGGGTGAAGAGGCCGATGCCGATAAAGCTTGCCGGCAGCAGCAGGATGAGCGGCAGGAACATCGAGCCTATGGTGTCAAGCCGCGCCTCGCGCCGATAGGAAAACGGTTCGGCCACCTCGATCCGGTAGGCGCCCGACACGGCCGAGCGCGCGTAGATGCGGTGGTCGTTCACGGTGTGGAAGCCTTCGGCCAACGGTTGCGCGAAGACTGCGAGATCGGCGTCGTCCGAGAACAGCGCGATCCTGCCGTCGCGCCCGCGCAGGACATAGGTGATCTGCCCCGTCATCGGCGGCCCGAGCGCCGAGATCTGCCGCGAGGTGGGCGCGTCTTCCGCGTTGATCTGCTCGATGACCGCGAGCGGCAGGATGCGCTCGGCCGTCTGGCGCAGGGCGGCATCGAAGATTTCCTCCAGCTCGTGGCGGACGACGAACCCCGCCGTGATCATCGCCAGCAGCCAGAACAACGACAGCCCGAGCGACAGCCCCACCGCCAGGTCGCGGCGCAGGCTGGGGGGGCGGCCGGCGGGACTGGCGATTTCGGGCGCACTCATCCGCGCCCCAGCCGATAGCCGAGGCCGCGCAGCGTCTCGATACTGGCCCGCCCGAGCTTGCGGCGCAGACGGCTGACGTAGACCTCGATCGTGTTGCTCTCCACTTCCGCGTCGAAGGAATAGAGCCGTTCCTCGAGCCGGGATTTTGGCACGACGATGCCGGGGCGCTGCAACAGGGTCTCGAAGATGGCCCATTCCCGTTGGCTCAGCCCGATCTCGCCGCGCGGACCAGTGACGCTGCGGGCGGCGAGGTCGATGGCGAGCGGGCCGAGCCGGATCAGCGGGTTGGGATTGCCCGCATAGCGGCGTGCTACCGCACCGACGCGGGCGGAAAGCTCGGCGAGGTCGAAGGGCTTGACCAGATAGTCGTCAGCTCCCGCGTTCAGCCCCTCGATGCGCTCGGTGATGCGGTCGCGCGCGGTCAGGATGATGACCGGCGTCACCGAGCCGCCCCGGCGCAGCGCCCGCAGGAAGTCGAGGCCGCCGCCGTCGGGCAGCATCAGGTCGAGCAGGATCAGGTCATAGGCCACGGTCTCGGCGCAGGCGCGCGCATTGGCGAGCGTCGACACCCAGTCGGGCGTGTGGCCCTCGGCGGCCATCTGGGCGCGCACGGCGTCTCCGATGCCACGGTCGTCCTCGACCAGAAGGATGCGCATGACCTGTCTTTCACCTGTCCCGGCGATGGTCGGCCCACAAGCTGACGCGGGGCTGAATGCCGCGGAGTGCGACGTTCAGCCCCGCGTCAGCAGAACCATATATCGTCGTAACATTGAATGATTATAAAGAGGAGTGGAGGGATGAAACGACATGTTCTGCTCGCGGCGCTGGCCTTCGTCGGCATCGGCGCCGGCGCAGCGCGGGCCGACGACGGTTGTCGCGTGCCGATGGCGCGCTGGCAGCCGCGCGAGTCGGCGGGCCAGGCGGCCGAGGCGCTGGGCTGGCAGGTGCGGCGGATCCGCACCGATGACGGCTGCTACAGGATCGACGCCGTCGATGCGCGCGGCAACCGCATCGAGGCGCAGCTTCAGCCGGACACGCTGACACTGCGCCGGATCGAGGTGGAATTCGCCCCCGGCGGCGGCCTTGCGGATCTTGACGCCGCGACCGTCTCCGGATCGCTCGCCGCGCCCCGCTAATCGACAGGGAAGCGATCCCCAAGGGGATCGTCCATCGACAACCCATTCAGGAGAACCCACGATGTCTGCTTCGAGACCCATCGACTATTCGTCTGCGCAGATCGCGCTCCACTGGCTCATCGCCGCACTGGTGCTCTTCCAGCTCATCTTCGGCGAAAGCATGAAGGAAGTGATTGATGCAGCCGAGGAGGGCAAGGCGATGTCCGCCACCGACGCGGCGTTGGGGAACGCCCATTACTGGGTCGGAATCGCGGTACTCGCCCTTGTGGCGCTGCGTCTTGCGCTGCGTATCGCTCGCGGCGCGCCGGCGCCGATCGGCGAGGGCATCCTGACCAGGGTTGCGGCGGGCACGCATCATCTCTTTTACGTGCTGCTCGTGCTCGCACCGGTCACCGGGCTGCTCGGCTTCTACGTCGGCGAACCGTGGGGAGACCTGCACGAAATCTTCAAGCCCATCTTCATCATCCTCATCGTCCTGCATGCAGCCGGCGCGCTCTTCCACGCCTTCTGGCTCCACGACGGGACATTGCGGCGGATGCTGGTTCCGCAAAGGAGCTGACATCGCTCGCGCGGCCGGGGCGAGGCGTTCAGCCCCGGTCGCTGCGGATCGGGTCGGCGAGGAGCCGCAGCCCGTTCAGCACCACCAGCACCGTGCCACCCTCGTGGCCGAGCACCGCGAGCGGCAGCGGCAGGTCGAGGAACAGGCTCGATGCCACCAGCACCGCCATCGCTCCCATGGCGAAGGCGAGGTTCTGCCGGATGATCCGCCGGGTTCGGCGAGCCAGCCTGCGGGCGGCGGCGAGCCGCTGCATGTCGTCCGACAGCAGCGCAATGTCGGCAGCCTGAAGTGCCACCTCGCTGCCGGCGGCCCCCATGGCGATGCCGACATCGGCCCGCGCCAGCGCGGCGGCGTCGTTCACGCCGTCGCCGACGAAGGCCACCCGGCCGCGGCCCGTCAGTTCGCCGACGAGCCGCACCTTATCCTGCGGCAGCAGATCGGCATGGATGTCGGCGGGTGCGAAGCCGAGTGCGGCGCCCATGCGCAGCCCGACCGCGCGGCGGTCGCCGGTCATCATGACGATGGTCGTGACGCCTTCGGCCTTGAGCGCGGCAAGCCCGGCGGCGGACGTCTCGCGCGGCCGGTCAGCGACGCTGACGGCGCCGAGCACCTGGCTGCCGCGCCCGAGATAGACGACCGTCTGGGCGCTCTCGGCGAAGCGTGAGAACTCAGGCGTGTCCGCCGGCGCGCCCATCCGTGCCGCCATGCGCAGGTTGCCGGCCCACAGCGTGCCCTCGGTGTCGGCCCCGACGATGCCCTCGCTCGGGATGGACTGCACGTCGCGCATGGTCGTCGGAACGACGCCGCGCGCCTGTGTATGGCGGCGGATCGCCTCGGCGACGGGGTGCTCCGACTGCGCCTCCAGCCCCGCCAGCAGCGCCAGGAACGCCGCATCGTCGTCGCGGGCAACGATCCTCGTCACCTCGGCCTTGCCGGTGGTGAGCGTGCCGGTCTTGTCGAAGGCGAAGGTGTCGACTTCGGCGAGCGTCTCCAGCGCCGCGCCGCCCTTGAACAGCACGCCGCCGCGCGCAGCGGACGCGAGCGCCGACAGGATCGCGGCGGGAACGGAGATCACGATGGCGCAGGGGCTTGCCGCCACCAGCAGCGTCGCGGCGCGGTAGAGCGCGTCCCGCATCGGCCAGCCGAGCCAGGCGAAGGCCGCGAAAGCGAGCGCCGAGCCAGCCAGCACCGCCACGGTGTAGCGTTGGCCGAACCACTCGCTGAACCGTTCCGACGGCGCGCGGGCGGCCTGCGCCTCCGTCACCAGAGCGATCATCCGCGCCACGGTGCTGTCGGCGATGGAGCGCGCCACCTCCACCGCCAGCACGCCGTTGAGGTTGACCGTGGCCTCGAACACCTTGGCGCCGGGGCGCTTGTGGACGGGCATCGATTCGCCGGTGATCGTGGCCTCGTCCAGCGATCCCTCGCCGTCGAGGATCACGCCGTCCACCGGCACGCGCGCGCCGGGCCGCAGCATCACGACATCGCCCGGGGCGAGCGCCGCCGCCGGCACCTCGGTCACCGTGCCGTCCGGTTCGCGCCGCAGGGCGGTATCGGGACGCAGCGCCATCAGCGCCTCGACGGCGCGCCGCGCCCGGCCCATGGCGCGGTGTTCGAGCGTGGTGGAGATGCTGAACAGCGTCAGCAGCACCGCGCCCTCCAGCGCCGCACCCACGGCGGCGGCGGCAAGCGCCGCGATCACCATCAGCAGGTCGATATCGAGGATCTTCTCGCGCCACAGCGCCGACAGCGCCCGCGCCCCGGCCGGCAGCCCGCCGGCGAGATAGACCAGGGCGACGCCCGCCGACCCCCAGACTCCCGGAATGCCGAAAGCGTTGAAGGCGGCAAGCGCCATCCCCGCCACGGTGGCGACGGTCAGCGCCGTCGTCAGACGGTCGGACGAAAGATCGACGTGCAATGCATCTCCCCCGCTCTGCGGCGCCGACAACGGCCCCGCGACGAGTGGGGGAGTTTCCTGACACCAGCCTGAACGCGGGCGCTTCCAGCCTGTCAGGCGGCGCGACGTGTATCGCCGGCTCGCTCGGCCTTTCCGGCGTCAGCTACGCCGGCTGACCGACACGGTGTCGTCCGGCTCGGCCGCGGTGCCCTGATTGGCGGCATAGACGAAACGGCCGTCCGGGGTGGCATGGACCTGGATAGGCTGGCGCCCGACATCGATGCGGGCAACGACCTACCGCTGCGTGGTATTGATGACGGTAACCCTGTTCTCGCCACGCAGCGAGACGTAGACGCGGCTGCCATCGGGCGTGAAACCGACCTGCACGGGAGCGGCGCTCGCCACGATCCCGTCGACCTCCGTCAGCGAACCCGTGTCGATGACCGATACCGTGCCGTCCCGGACATTGGCGACATAGGAGGGACTTCCCGTTCGGGCTCAGGCGCAACCCGTGCGGAGATTCGCCTGTTGCCGCGGCTGCAACCGCCTTGCGTGCCTGCAGATCGACGGTCGATACGGTGTCGTCGCCCGCATTCGTCACGTAGGCGCGCTGGCCCTCCGCGTCCGCCACGACATGGGCGGGATGGCTGCCGACAACGATCGAATCTCCCGGCCCGGAGGCGGAGCTGTCCGTGCGCAGCAGAACCGGCGCGCCCACCGCCCCGTCGTGCCCATGACCGCCGTCGCCGTCATGGCCGTCGTCCGCACACTTTCCACCGCCATGGCCGTGGGAGGTTTCGTTCTCCTCCCCCACAACCGTACCGGCGGCGAGCAGGAGATTTCCGGCCGGCACGAACTGGACATTATGCAGCTTGATGCCGATCGCGACGATGTCCACGGTTCCGTCGTACAGGTTGATGCGGCTGATCGTGTTTCCGTGCTCGTTGGCCGTGTGGACGAAGCCCGATGCAGCGGGCTCCGCATTCCCCGGGAGAAAGGAGGACGACAGCGCCAGTGCCGATGCAGCGGCAAGTACGAGAGTCGAATAGAACCATCCCCATAACGGCGATCTTGATTGTATTAACGGCGGAACATGGCGCACGTCCAAGCCGTGCAGGGGGCGGTAGAGTCGCACGGAGCCGCTTGACGACGCTGCAATCGCTTTCAGGAAACCAATGGATCGTACCTGCACACAAGGGGTTATCCGCGCAAAAAAACACGCCAGGACATCCCAAAACGCTCTCTCTCGTGCTGACAACCTGCTGACAAAGAGCCATCGCGCAAGCGCTGTAAGCAAAAACGGCCCCGAAGGACCGTCTTTATCGCTTTGATTTTCCTGAAGAAATTTGGAGCGGGCGAAGGGATTCGAACCCTCGACCCCAACCTTGGCAAGGTTGCTATGCGGCGGCCCGAAACAGCAAGTTATGATGGGTGCGCCCTCCCGCAACCATCTTTACCGGCGTCGATCGCAAGTTATGATCGACGCCGGTCCCCGCAACCATCTTTACTTGCTCGGGGCGCAAGTGAAGATTAGATCGTGCCCCCGCAACCACTGATAACGACAAAACCGTAGCATCCGTTGCGGGTTTTGTTGTTTTTGCAACCTTTCCAATGGCTTGCCGCTCCGTCCAGTTCAGGATCGTGCTGAATTCGCCGTGAAGCGTTGCGTAAATCTCACCGCGTTCCGGCCCCGGTGTCAGCGAAATCTTCTCGATCAGGCCGCGCAATATCTCAGCCGCTTCCTGCCGCTCTTGCTTGCGATTGAGCGCCTTCGTCAGGGCCGAAACCTTCTTCGCATAGATCGCCGAGGCGCTTGGCAGAATGTCCGGTGTGTCCTCTGGCGCGTCAGCCAGCAGGGTGTTCAGTTCGGTCTTGCGCGCTTCCAGCGTGTCCATCTCTGCCTTCATGCTCTCGTGGAACATGCCAGCCTTGATCGCCTCGATGATGCCGCGGCTCTGCTTCTCAATCTTTACCAGTTCGGCTTTCCAGGCATCGCCGCTGGAGCGGCGTTCTCGGTTTAGCCGGTTGGTCTCCTCTGCATAGGCGCGCATCGCCTCCTCGACGATCTCAGGCGCCATCATGCGGTCCTTCAGGCCGGAGAGCACACGAGCTTCCAGCTCCTCACGTGGGATCGTGCGGCTGTTTGAGCAGGCGCCCTTGCTGATATGGTTCGAGCAGGCGAACCGATCAGCGCCGCGAAGCGAGTATGGGCCTCCGCAGCAGCCACAGAACACGAGGCCGGACAGAAGGGACTTCGGCCGACGTGTGCCGTTCAGGCGGTTCTTTTTGTGGTGCTTGCGCACGGCTTCGGTGACGTTGGCAAACTTCTCGGCGATCTCGCCCTGCCGGACACGGACCGAATGCCAGAGTTCGTCATCGACAATGCGCAGCTCCGGCACATCCTTGATAATCCATACCGATTCCGGGTTCAGGCGTGAGACGCGCCTTCCGGTCGATGGATCTTTGATGTAGCGAAGCCGGTTCCAGATGAGGCGGCCGATATAGAGTTCATTGTTGACCAGCCCCGTACCGCGCTTCACATGGCCACGGATGGTCGTGTCGCTCCAGAGCTTGCCAGCTGGACCGGGGATACCTTCCTCGTTCAATGTGCGGGCGATTGTGCGCGGACCCACGCCGGCGGCGAACTCGCGGAAAATGCGCCGGACAACACTCGCCTCTGCTTCGTTGATTTCGCGGTCGCCGCGAATGGGATCACCACGCGCATCGAGCTGCTTGACGACATTATAGCCAAAGCACAGTCCGCCGCCTGACTTGCCGTCCTCGACGCGGCCACGGATGCCGCGATGGGTTTTGGCGGCAAGGTCTTTCAGGAACAGCGCGTTCATCGTGCCCTTGAGGCCGACATGCAACTCGCTGATCTCTCCCTCGGACAGCGTGACAATCGGAACACCAGCGAACTTGAGGTGCTTGTAGAAGGTGGCGACGTCAGCCTGGTCGCGGCTGATGCGATCCAGTGCCTCAGCCAGCACGATGTCGAACTGTCCTGCTTGTGCATCCTGTAGGAGTGCCTGAATGCCGGGACGCAGGATCATACTTGCGCCAGAGATGCCTGCGTCCTTGTAGGTGCCGATGATCTTCCACTTCTCGCGCTTGGCCTGCTCACGGCAAATGCGCAGTTGGTCCTCGATCGACGCCTCGCGCTGATTATCGGAAGAATATCGGGCATAGAGCGCAACGCGTGTCATATCGGCAGTCCTTTCAGGCTCCGTGTCGGGGGGGATCTTAATTCTGTTCAGGTCGAGCGGCGGTTTCGACGGTCCTGCTCCGGCGCTGCGCTGCTGACAGCAGCTCGTCATACTGCGCGGCTGACATCACCACGAACTCTCGCCGTCCATGGCGCGTGATTTCCACCGGCTCGCGGTGACACTCGTTCAGATAGTGTCCGAACTTACGCTGGAATTCGAGGGAGGTTGTGGTTGGCATCGCAGACTCCGGGAGAATAGGTCTGCTGACAAAATACGTGTTACACGTATAAATGCAAGAGGATTGGCAGGTCAGCTACGCAGGTGGCGTTGCGCTTTGCGCTCCGCTGCCAGTTTGTGCTCGAACTGCTCGCGGGCGATCTGGCGACCAATCAGGCGAGCCAGTGCGCTAAGGGCAGTATCTGCGTGAGCAGAATCAACCCGGTCCGTTTCCGGTCCGGTCGAGGGCGTGACCTCGATACTGATCCTGTTCCGCTTGACCGCCATCGTCTCCAAAATCCCACGCCCGGAAAGGGGCTGCGACAATGGATAGCTTGAATGTCTGCGCAGGGAAGGTGTCGGCCACCGCGGTGCGGCGAATGGGATGCGGTAGCGTAGAAAAAGGATGGCCCATTAGGCGATGTCGGGTAATCGGTGATTTAGACAACAATGTCTGTCATCGTCACGGTTCGAATCCCTCTTGCTCCGCCATTTCAGACCGCCTCTGGGCACGCCAATCGCCGCCGATTGCCGCCCTTGACCGGCAATAAGCGTCTTTAGCAGTTCCGTTTTCGACCCCATGATCCGGATTGCGTCGTCCGCGACCTCGACGCGCTGCGCCAGCGCGCGCAGGTGATCCCGCCGATAGCCGCCCTCGTGACCGCGAATGCGCTCCCGCGCGCGGCGTGCAAACCCTTCGATCATCGCGGGACTGAGGGCACTGTGGCCGGGGCTTTCGAGCAGGGCTTGCGCCCGGTCGGCATCAGCCCGCGCCTGATCGCGGAGAACCTTGAGACCGGCGATCCGCTCCTTGAGCGCCGGATCGTCCAGATCAGCCACGCCCGCCTCAATGGCGTCATAGAGGCGCTTGAGGCGCGATTCCGATTCGGTCGCCTGCCGCTGCAAAGAGGCGATGTGTTCGCGGCGGCGCTCGGCCTGATCCTCGCGGCGGCCGAGGATGCTGCCAAGCAGCTTCTCCAGACGGTCGGGATCGAGCAGGCGGTCCTCGATATGGCTGACCACCATGTCGTCGAGCTTGTCCATGGGGATCGCTCGGCCCTTGCAGCCGGTCTCGCCCTGCCGCGCCTTGATCGAGCAGGCATAGTAGCGGTAGCGGCCGCTCTTGCCGGTGCGGATGGTCATGGCCCCACCGCAATTGCCGCAATAACAGATGCCGGTCAGCAGGGTCGGCCCGATCACGACGCGGGCGGGCAGTTCGGTCTTGGGGTTGCGAGCCTGCAAAAGCGACTGAACGGCGTAGAAAGTCTCCCGCTCGATGATGGCGGGCACCGGGACGATGACGATTTCGCCGGCGGAACGCGGGTCGTTGTGCTTGCTGCGCTTCCCCCATTCATGTTCGCCGATATAGGTGCGGCGGGTCAGGACGCGATGGACCTGGCCGATGCCCCAGCGGCCGCCATCACGGGTGAAGATACCCTTGGCGTTCAAGTGCTTGACGATCGCCTTGACGCCCATCTGGCCGCTGTCGCCCTGACCTTCCAGAGCGAGCCGATAGATCAGACGGATCGTGTCGGCGTGCAGCGGGTCGATTTCCAGCTTCTTCTTGGTCTTGGCCCCACGCTGTTCGGCGGCGGCGATCCGGTAGCCGATCGGCGGCAACGCACCGTTCCAGAAGCCTTGCCGGGCATTCTCCTTCAGAGCGCGCGTGACGTGCTTGCCGTTCTCCTTCGACTGGTATTCATCGAACAAGGACATGATCCGACGCATCATGTCGTGGATCGGGTCGTCCCCCAGCTCTTGCGTAATGGAAATGAGGCGCACGTCATTCTTGGCGAGCTTGCGATAGTAATATTCCATGTCGAAAGCATCGCGGAAGAAGCGCGAGAAGCTGTGAACCAGAACCACGTCGAACGGTGTGGGCTTCGACGTGCCCGCCTCGATCATCCGCTGGAACTCAGGGCGGCGGTCGTTGGTGGCCGTGTTGCCCGGCTCCACGAAGATTTCGACAAGCTGATAGCCGCGCGCCGCGCACCAGGCTTCGCCCTGCTTGCGCTGGTCGGGGATCGACACGTCATGCTCGGCCTGCCGAGCGGTAGAGACGCGCAAATACAGGGCAGCCCGCAGGGCGACATTGGGGGATTGTGCGTTCATTTGCGGGTTCCTTTCGACTTGCGCCGCTCGATCAGGGGCAAGACCAGCTCCACGCGGTCATGGATGACCTTGGGGACCAGCTTGAGACCCTTGCCCTTCTCCATGCGAACAAGGCCGTAGCCGGCCATGGCCTTGAGGGTCCGGGACAGGTTGGATTTCGCGCGGCCGGTGATCTGCGCCAGTTCCTCCAGCGAGTCCGGCTCATGCTCATGGATGATGCGGAGCAGTTCGCAGTTGCTGGGCGACAGGAACTTGGCAAAGGACATGGTGGACGCGAACCAGACAGTCGGATCGCCGGGTGCGGGCTTTTCCTCGCCCCTGGCGACCCGCATGGTGCGGGCTTTCATTTCATCGGGTTCGGCGATCCCGACCTTGAGTGTCGTCATGGCATAGCTCGATCATCAGTTATGGCTTTTCATTATCATACCGCGATAACTTTTTCAAGCCTTCAGGCAGATCGACTGAGCCGAACATTTCATCGAAAACATCGGCGAACCAGCGCTCGAACACCAGAATCTCGGCCTCGGTGATCGGCACTTCCTCGGGCCAGTCATCAATGACGGGCAGCTTCTCCACGTCGAACACACGAGGCGGACTGCCGCGCGACGGGCTGATGCGCGGCACGGGATCGTCGTCATAATCGTAAAGGTCGTCGGGGAGCGTTCCAGGGGCCGGCTGTCTTGGGCGGCCTCGTTGGGCGCGGCGGCGCTCTGCGCACATGGTATCCTCCGTGTTTCGCTGGTGGATTCAGGGGCGCATCAGGCCCCGGAATTAAGCGAAGCATGGAGGGGGACCGGCGGAGTGTAGCGTGCCGCATTCGCACCTGTGCGCCGGCGGCACCCCTACCGCGATGGATCAGGAGGGTTGCCGCCGCGCCTTGGCGAAACCGCGATCCGTGGCGATGAACCGCTCCAGCATCGGCACGATAAGTCTGGCAGGCTCGATCGGCGCACCGCCATCGGCCAACAGAGCGGCATAGTCGATCAGGTCGCGGTGGAGCTGCGCGGGAAGTTCCACTGCCACCTTCACCGGCTTGTCGTCGGCCAGCGGGCCGAGTTTCAGCTTTGCCATGGTCAATTCCTGTAGGGTTCGAGGACTAAATCCCTTGTGACGATGACCCTGACCGGGAAGCCGGGCCGGATGGTCAGCGTCGGCGCGACCTGCAACTGCCGCTGGACGATCTGCTGTCCGGCCTGATTGATGGTGTCCTGCGCCCCGTCGCGGATAGCCCGGATCAGGCGGTCCTCGTCATCGGTCGCCAGTTCGGTGCCGATGCCGAGCAGCGTCGAGAGGCCGGCTGCCTTCATCAGATCCCACCAATGATAATCGACGCCATCCTCAAGGCCGGCATAGCCGGAAGCGTCCGCTCCCGGCTGGCGCTCCAGCACTATGGAACGGCCATTGGGCAGGATCAGTCGGTTCCAGACGAGCAGCACGCGGCGCTGGCCGAAGGTCACGCCGGCATCATACTGGCCGATGATGCGCGTTCCCTGCGGGATCAGCAGCAGGCTGCCGGTCGGGCTGTCGTAGACGTTTTCCGTGACCTGCGCGGTGATCTGGCCGGGAAGATCGGAACGGATGCCGGTAATCATCGCCGCCGGGATAACGGCCCCGGCCTGAAGGATGTAGGGCGATGCCGGAGCCATGATGCGATCCAGGGCGACCGTCTGCCGATCCACCGGGCCATTGAGAAAGGCCGTATGCCGGTCTCGCGTGGCTGGCTGACCGCCGACGCCAAGACCTGCAAGGCCCGGTATATTGGAACCGGGGGCTGTTGCCGTTCTCTGCCCGGACTGGAAAAACACCGTGCTGAGACGTGCAGCTTCCTCTTCGGCGAGGCGGCGCTCCTCGGCAGGATCGCGAACTGGTGTTGCCATAGCCGGCGGCGCAACTGGCTGGCCCCTGTTCTGCGCGTCGAGGATCGGGCCGCCCAGATCGCCGGGCAATGCCGGTCCGAGGACCGGGCCGGTATAATCGCGCGGCAGGCCGGACAGGCCGTCCGCCGTGGGCCGGTTCTCGGTCGAATAGAGTTCTTCGCCTCCCGGCCCTGCATCGCGAGTCTGGAGCGCGTAGATCAGCGCCCCGCCGATGCCGAGCAAAGCAACTGCGCCGACGCCGGCCAGCATCTTGCGGGACAGACGGGTGACGCGCGGCGGCTCAGTGCGCAGCCGCATGGGTGTGGTGGTGTCCGCTGCAGCTTCTACAGGGGGCGTGTCTTCAGTCATGACGGGGATTCTCCGGTCGCTTTTGCCGGCTGTGCAGCCTGCCGTTGCTCAATGCGGACGATCCTGACCGTCTGCTGGCGCTCGCCGCTGCCAAGGCGCAATTCGGCCGCGCCGAACAGGCGATCCACGATCAGGATGTTCTGGTGGATGCGGCTGTTGACGATCTGGGTTTCGCCATCCGAGCCGATGACGAAGATCGGGGGCATCTCGCCCTGCACGATGCCGCGAGGGAAGACGACATAGATGCGGCGACCATCGTCGAAGACAGAGATGGGCCGCCATGGCGGGCTGTCGCCGGTCAGGCCATAGCGATATTTGCGCGCGGCCTCGGCCGGGATGACCGGAGCGGCCGGAACGGTCTGGCGCTGGCCCGCTGGTGGTGCGGGATAGGCCCAGGCGACGGAGGGCATATAGAGGGCTTCGCGGGCGCGCAACTCGATCATGTAGGTGCGCCGGTCGGTCGTCACGACGAGGTTTGTCATGATGTCCGGGCGCGTCGGCTTCACGAGGATATGGACGCGGCGTGTTGTCCCCGATCCGCTCTCGGTATCGCCGATGATCCAGCGGGCGGTGTCGCCGGCTGCAATCGGCCCCGCGCCGGTCAGGCCCTCGCCGGGTTCGAGCGCAATGGTCGTGATCTGTCCCGGTGCGGCATAGACTTGATAGAGCGCGCCTTCCGACCAGGGATAAATCTGGATGGCGTTATAGTAGCCCTCGCGGCGCGGCTCGACGCGCGCGGCGGCATTGGCGTTCTCGACACGGCCTGCCGGTGTTCCGGCGGAGGTCCCGCCGCGCGCCACGGTCCAGGCCGGTGGCGTATGCAGCGGCCGGGGCCGGTCATCGGTGACGGCGGCCGGCACAACGGGCGATGACGGCACGTCGGCGTCGTAGCTGAATTGCGGCGTGCGGTTGGTCGCGCAGCCGGCGAGCATCGTGGCCGACAGCATCAAAGCCGCGAAGGCGGGTTTACGGAAATCCTGAAATGGGGCTTTGCGGAGCGTCGTGCGGGTCATTGGCTCATCTCCCGCGACCATGAGATTGCGTTGACATAGATGCCGAGCGGATTGGCGCGCAGGCGCTCGGAGTCACGCGGGGTCTGGATCACGATGGTCAGGATCGCGGTCCATCGTTCGGTCGTGGAAAGCTGGCCGTTCTCATAGTGGCGCTCGGTCCACGCCACGCGGAAGCTGTCGTTCGATGCTCGGATGACGCTGGAAACCTCGACGGCGACCTGCTGCCGACCGACCTTCGTGAACGGGTCGTTGCTGCGGGCGTAGTCGTTCAAGGCCGCTGCGCCGCGATCCGTGGTCCACTCATAGGCGCGGAGCCAATTCTGGCGGACGATGATGGCGTCTGCCGGGATCGCCCGGACCTGTTCGATGAAGCGGCCCAGATGGAACGCGATCTGCGGGTCAGTCGGGCGATAATCGGCGTTAGCGGGTGCGACAGTCTGCGCCTGGCCGAGATTATCGACCTGCACCACCCACGGCACCACGGTCCCGCGCGCTGATTGCCAGACGAGCGCGGCGGCGAAACCGGCCGAGAGGATCAGCGATCCGAAGGCCATATAGCGCCAGTTCTTCGCCTGCACGCGGGCCGAGCCGATGCGCTCATCCCAGGCTTGAGCAGCCTTCTGGTAAGGCGTCTCGGGTTCGGGCGATTTGCCGTAATGGGTCGATGGTCGTTTGAAGATGCTCATGAGCGGTCACTTTCAGAGAGATTGACGGAGGAGCCGCCACCGTGGCTGTCGCCGGAACGCACCGCATGGGCGGCCATGGTGGCGCCGTGATTCACGGCTTGGGAACGCTGCATCCGCTGCGCCCAGGCCGGGGGACTGCCAGCGGGGGAAGACGCTGCTGCGGGGGCTGCGCTGCTGCCTCCGGCCGTGCCTGCGGTGGATGATCCCCCTGTCACCCCGAAGGCTGCGCGTGCGCCATCCGAAAAGCTGGATTTGACGCTTTCCGTTGCTTTCGAG
This sequence comes from Pseudochelatococcus contaminans, assembly GCF_014195635.1. Taxonomy (GTDB): domain Bacteria; phylum Pseudomonadota; class Alphaproteobacteria; order Rhizobiales; family Beijerinckiaceae; genus Pseudochelatococcus; species Pseudochelatococcus contaminans. The sequence goes on from NZ_JACICC010000009.1 coordinate 56,235, forward strand.
GCGGCGCGTTTCAGAGGCGATACGGCGGCGGAGCCTGCCGCGCGGGCAACCCCGCCGAGACCGGAAGCAACGCCCGCCGCACCAGATTGGCCGAGCGAAGCCATGCTGTAGGTCGCTGCGGCCCCTCCGGAGGCGGCAGCGCCGCCCCGAACGGCCGCGGCGCCACCGGACATGGCGGTAGCACCTCCCTTGACGGCGAGACCGGCTGCACCGCCTGCGGCAAGGGCTGCGCCTCCTACGGCAAGGCCGGTGCCGATCGCCGCACCCGCGCCAAGCTGCGGGCCGCCCGAAACGAGACCGGAGGCGATGCCGGGACCGAAGATGCCAAGGCCGAGCAGCGACAAGGCGGCGAGCACGATCGCCATGGCGTCGTCGATGGTCGGCGTTGCGCCGCCGAAGCCTGCGGTGAACTGCGAGAACAGCGTCGAGCCGATGCCGATGATGACGGCCAGCACGAGGACTTTGATCCCCGACGAGATGACGTTGCCCAGCACGCGCTCGGCCATGAAGGCAGTCTTGCCGAAGAGACCGAACGGGATCAGCACGAAGCCGGCGAGCGTGGTCAGCTTGAACTCGATAAGCGTCACGAAAAGCTGGATGGCGAGGATGAAGAAGGCGAGCAGCACCAGCGCCCAGGCGAACATCAGGCAGGCGATCTGGATGAAGTTCTCGAAGAACGACCAGTAACCCATCAGATCGGAGATGGAGTCGAGCAGCGGGCGGCCCGCGTCGAGGCCGGTCTGCGCCACCTTGCCGGGGCGCATCAGATCGGCGGTGGAAAAGCTGGTGCCGGAGGCTTTGAGGCCGAGACCGGCGAAGCTCTCGAAGACGATGCGCGCCAGATTGTTCCAGTTGCCGATGATGTAGGCGAACGCGCCGACGAACAGGGTCTTCTTCACCAGCCGGGCGATGATGTCGTCATCGGCGCCCCACGACCAGAACAGTGCCGCCAGCACCACGTCGATGACGATGAGCGTTGTGGCGATGAACGCCACCTCGCCGCCGAGCAGGCCGAAGCCGCTGTCGATGTATGAGGTGAATACGCCTAGAAACGAGTCGATGACGCCGGTGCCGCCCATGGTTCACTGTCCCCCGTTCTGATGCGGGGTGGCGGGCACCGGCGTCCGGCCGAGAAACCGATCACGGTTCTCGGCCCAGGCGGCAAGGCAGTCGGGATCGCTCGCGGCCGCCTCGCCAAGCCGCTGGCAATCGCGCAGGCTCTGGCGCAGCGGATCGGTGGGACGCTGTAGTTCCGGCGCGGGCCTGCCGCGCGGCGGCTCGTCCTGCCGGGTCATCTCGATCACCGTGGCGGTGATGGCGATGGCGACGAATATGATCGCGCCCAGCCGGGCCAGCATCTTGCCGTCCATGTCGCGCCCCTCCTGTCAGGTCAGTTGTTGCCGTTGCCGAACATTTGCGCGTTGCCGGGTTGGTAGCCCGATCCCGGCGTCAGGAAGCGTTCACGCTGGACGCGGCCCTGTTCGGCGGCGGTGGCGCGCTCTGCCTCGATCAGTGCTTCCGACCGGCCATTGGCAGACATCAGCGCGATCAGGTCGGAAAGCTGCTGCGATTGCAGGGCGAGAAGCTGATTGCCGGCCTGCGTGGCTTGCAGCGCGCCGGTCGCGCCCTGGCTCTGGCCGACCAGTTCGGACATCTGCGTGCGGTTGGTGTCTATGTTGCCGACGACGCCGGCCTGCACGCGCATGGCGTCCTGCAAGCTGCCCACGGTGTTCTGCCAGCGCGAGCGGGCATCGGTGACGAGCTGCGTATCGGTGGCGGACAGGGAGATGCTGCCGTATTTCTGCTGAAACGCCTGGTCGATGTTCTGCACGTCGAACGCGATGTTCTGCGCCTGGCTCAAAAGCTGCTGCGTGCGCTGGACGTTCTGCTGGAGCTGCTGAAGCGATGAATATGGCAGGCTCGCCAGATTCTTCGCCTGATTGATGAGCATGGTCGCTTCGTTCTGAAGCGAGGTGATCTGGTTGTTGATCTGCTGAAGCGTGCGCGCGGCTGTCAGCACATTCTGCGCATAGTTGGACGGATCGAAGACCGTCCATTGCGCATGGGCCGGGCTTGTGAGGATGGGCGACAGCGCGAGCGGTGCGGCAAGCATGGTCGCAGCCATGAAAATGGCGCGCGAGCGGGAACGGCGAATGGTCATGGTTGGGACTCCTTCTCGGTCTGTAGGATGAGATTGGTGAGGTCGGGGATCAGGTCGGCCGCCCAATCGACGCCGCGCAGGCGCAACCAGGCGGCGAGGAAGCCTTCGCGGCCATGCTCGGCGATCAGTCCGGCGATGCGTTTGTGGTCGGATTTCGCGGACGCGGTGCAGAGCGCGAGGCCGACTTCGGACAGGCCAAGCTCGAACAGGCGATTGCCCCTGCGGCTCTGGCAGTAGTAGTCCCGCTTGGGCGTGGCCCGCGCGAGGATTTCGATCTGCCGGTCATTGAGGCCGAAGCGCCGATAGATGGCCGTGATCTGCGGTTCGATGGCGCGTTCGTTCGGGAGAAGCAGCCGCGTCGGGCAGCTTTCGATAATGGCGGGCGCGATGTTGCTGCCATCGATGTCCGATAGCGACTGCGTAGCGAAGATGACGGAAGCGTTTTTCTTGCGTAGCGTCTTCAGCCATTCGCGGAGCTGGCTGGCGAAGCCTTCATCGTCCAACGCCAGCCAGCCCTCGTCGATGATGAGCAGGGTCGGCCGTCCATCGAGCCGGTCGCCGATGCGATGGAACAGATAGGCGAGCACGGCCGGGGCCGCGCCGGTCCCGACCAGCCCCTCGATCTCGAACGCCTGCACCGAAGCCGAACCGAGATGCTCGGCTTCTGCGTCGAGCAACCGTCCGTAAGCGCCGCCGATGCAGTAAGGGCGCAATGCCTGTTTCAGATCGTTGGATTGAAGGAGGACCGTGAAGCCGGTGATGGTGCGCTCGCCGACCGGAGCGGTGCTAAGCGATGTCAGCGCCGTCCAGATATATTCCTTGGTTTCGGGTGTGATCGGGACACCTTCACGACCGAGAATGGCGGCGATCCAGTCGGCGGCCCAGGCGCGTTCATAGGTATCGTCGATCCGGGCGAGCGGCTGGAGCGAGACGGACGCCTCGTCCCCTTCCGTCAGGCCACCGCCAAGGTCGTGCCAGTCGCCCCCCATGGCGAGCGATGCGACCCGGATGCTGCCACCGAAGTCGAAGGCGAATACCTGCGCTTGCTCATAGCGACGGAACTGCAAGGCCATGAGCGCCAGCAGCACGGACTTGCCCGCGCCGGTCGGGCCGACGACGAGGGTGTGGCCGACATCGCCGACATGAAGGGAAAACCGGAACGGGGTCGAGCCTTCGGTCTTGCCGAAGAACAGCGGGGGCGCGCTGAAATGCTCATCCCGTTCCGGCCCCGCCCACACCGCCGAAAGCGGGATCATATGGGCGAGGTTGAGCGTCGATATGGGCGGCTGGCGGACATTCGCATAGGCATGTCCGGGGATCGAACCGAGCCAGGCATCGACGGCGTTGACGGTTTCAGGCATCGCGGTGAAGTCGCGGCCCTGAATGATCTTTTCCGCGAGGCGGAGCTTCTCGTCGGCAATGCGCGGATCGGCATCCCAGACGGTGATGGTGGCCGTGACATAGGCGATCCCCGCCATGTCCGCGCCCAGCTCCTGCAAGGCCATGTCGGCGTCGAGCGCCTTGTTCGCAGCGTCGGTGTCCACGAGCGCGGATTGCTCGTTGGTCATCACCTCTTTCAGAATCGCCGCGATGCTCTTGCGCTTGGCGAACCACTGACGGCGGATGCGAGTCAGCAGCCGGGTTGCATCGGTCTTGTCGAGCAGGATCGCTCGCGTGCTCCAGCGATACGGGAACGGCAGCCGGTTCATCTCGTCGAGCAGGCCGGGCGTCGTCGCGGTCGGAAAGCCGATGATGGTCAGGACGCGCAGATGCTGGTCGCCAAGGCGCGGCTCCAGGCCGCCGGTCAGCGGCTGATCAGCGAGCAGCGCATCGAGGTGCATCGGCACCTCGGGCACGCGCACACGATGCCGGTTGGTCGAGATGGTCGAATGGAGATAGGTCAGCGTGCCGGCGTCATCGAGCCAGCGGCATTCCGGCATGAAGCCATCGAGCAACGCCAGAACGCGGTCGGTGCGGTCGATGAAGCCGCGCAGCAATTCCCATGGGTCCACTCCGGATTGCTCGCGGCCCTCGTAGAGCCAGGCCTCAGTGCGGGCGGCGTCCTCGGCGGGAGGCAGCCAGAGGAAGGTCAGGAAATAGCCGGACACGAAATGCGTCCCGGCTTCCTCGAAACCGGCCTTGCGCTCGGCGTCGAGCAGCGCGGATGCGGCTTCGGGAAATTGACTGTCGGGATAGGTCGCGGCTTCGCTGCGCTGTGCCTCCACGAAAAGGCTCCAGCCCGACCCGAGACGGCGGACGGCGTTGTTGATGCGTCCTGCGACCGCGACCAGCTCGGCAGCGACGGCGGAATCCAGATCGGGACCGCGGAACTTCGCCGTCCTCTGGAAACTTCCATCCTTGTTCAGCACGACGCCGGAGCCGACAAGTGCGGCCCAGGGCAGGAAATCCGCGAGGCGGCTGGATGTGCGGCGGTATTCGGCGAGATTCATCATGTGCGCCTCCGTCAGACCGACAGATGACCGGGGATGCGCAGATGCCTGCGGCCCACCTCGACAAAAAGCGGGTCGCGCTTGGCCATCCACACGGCGGCGAAGTGGCCGACGACCCAGATGGCGAGTCCGACCAGCCAGAGACGCAGGCCGAGACCCACGGCCCCGGCCAGCGTTCCGTTCAGGATGGCGATGGAGCGCGGAGCGCCGCCGAGCAGGATATGCTCGGTCAGCGCCCTGTGGACCGGGACGGAAAATCCCGGCACCGCGTCGAGTTGTTCGAGGCCGCCCGCCATCAGACGAGCGCCCCGCCGCCGAACGAGAAGAACGACAGGAAGAACGAGCTGGCGGCAAAGGCGATGGACAGGCCGAACACGATCTGGATCAGGCGGCGGAAACCGCCCGACGTATCCCCAAAAGCCAGCGCGAGGCCCGTCGCGATGATGACGATCACGGCGATGATCTTGGCGACCGGCCCCTCGATCGACTGAAGGATGCTCTGAAGCGGAGCCTCCCACGGCATCGACGAGCCGGAAGCATGGGCCGCCGGGGCGAGCATCAGGCTGATGGAAACGGTGGCGGCTGCGGTCGCCATGGTGCGGCAGCCGCGCGAAAGCGTGCGGATCATGAAGAGTCTCCTTTTGGGTTGGTTGCCGAAGTGATGGGATGCGTGATGCGGTAGTCGCCGTCCGGTCCCAGCCCCTCGACGCGGGCGAGTTCGGCCAGCCGGCGCGCGGAACCGCGCCCGGAAAGGACGGCAACAAGGTCGATAGTCTCGGCGATCAGCGCGCGCGGGACGGTGACAACAGCCTCTTGAATGAGCTGTTCGAGGCGGCGCAGCGCACCGATGCCCGTGCCGGCATGGATGGTGCCGATGCCGCCGGGGTGCCCCGTGCCCCATGCTTTCAGAAGGTCGAGAGCTTCGGAGCCGCGCACCTCGCCGATGGGGATGCGGTCGGGGCGCAGGCGCAGCGAGGAGCGCACCAGATCGGAAAGCGTCGCCACGCCGTCCTTGGTCCGCATGGCGACGAGGTTGGGCGCGGCGCATTGCAGTTCGCGCGTGTCCTCGATGATGACGACGCGATCCTGCGTCTTCGCCACCTCCGCGAGCAGCGCATTGGTCAGCGTGGTCTTGCCGGTGCTGGTGCCGCCCGCGACGAGGATGTTTGCGCGGGAGGAAACTGCCGCGCGTAACGTCGCGGCCTGATCGGCGGACATGATGCCCGCCACCACGTAATCGTCGAGCGTGAACACCGCGACGGCGGGCTTGCGGATGGCGAAGGCGGGTGCGGCGACGACCGGCGGCAACAAGCCTTCAAACCGCTCGCCGGTTTCGGGTAGTTCCGCCGACACGCGCGGGGATCGGGCGTGGACCTCCGCGCCGACATGGTGCGCGACCAACCGGACGATACGCTCGCCATCGGCGGCGGACAGCATCTCGCCGGTATCGGCCAAACCTTCGGACAGCCGGTCGATCCAGATGCGACCGTCCGGGTTCAGCATCACCTCGATGACGGCGGGGTCTTCGAGAAACCGGGCGATGGACGCGCCGAGCGCCGTGCGCAGCATCCGCGCGCCACGCGCTATCGCCTCCGGTTTCTGATGATGTGCAGTCATGTCGGCCCCGATTTCTCGCGGGGCGCGACAGACGGTCCCCGCATCGGGTCGATTAAGAAAGCCCGAAATTGGGCTGCTTCAACAACTATCTAAGCGAAAGCGGTGATCGGCGGCCATCGGCGGCAAATAGGATGGGTTGAAAATCTAAGCGTGGTCGTCATCAGCCTCGGGCTCACCTTCCGTTAGACTGTCATGAAGCGAATCCATGTCGCGCGACAACTCTTTCAGGAACCTATCGCCGGTCGCTAGCCTGCGGCCGAGATTCTGCATGAAGCCCTCGAACCGCTCGTTGCCCTTGATCCGTGCGGACTGTTTGGCGCTATCCGGCAATGGCGGGGTCATCGTCAGCCAGAAGTGAACGAACAAGGAGAGGGTCTCGCCGAGCACGGCGAGATCTTCGTCCAGCGTGCCGATCTGCCGGCCGATCTTGTCGAGGCGGCGCGACATGGCCGCTTCCAGCCGATCCGATGTGTCGCCCGACAGGAAGGATGCGACCGCCGCCTCGACGATAGCGGACTTCGAGACCTGCCGGCGCAGCGATAGCGCCTCGACCTGTTTGAGCAGTTCCGGGTCGAAATAGACATTCATGCGGGTGCGGGCTGTCATGGGCGGCCTCTCAAAGCTCTATGCCGTCATCGGGGTTCATCGACGCTTGCCGGGCGATCATTCGCATCCGCGAGCGCAGCGCGCGGGCCTTGGCCGCGTCCACGTCCGGCTCGTCGTCCAGAATGTCGAACTCCTGGGCGGGCATTGGTGGCGGCGGGATGATCTCCTCATGCTCGGGCAATTCCGGCTCGCGGCGGATGCCGGCATTGTCGGGATCGCCCTCGGCGTCACGGGCAGCGGTCGAAGCTGGCCTGTCCGCCGAGACGATGACGCGGCTCGTCCAGTCGTCCGTTGCCGGCTTCGCCGCTGGTGCGGATGGCAACTCGGGCGGCGGCAGGATGCGCTCCTGCAATCGCACGTCCTCGAAATAGCGGGCCTTCTTCGCCCGGATCGGTGGCGTTCCCGCGACCATCACGATTTCGTCGGCGGGCGGGAGTTGCATGATCTCGCCGGGAGTCATTAGCGGCCGCGCCGTCTCCTGCCGCGATACCATCAGATGCCCGAGCCAGGGCGCGAGGCGATGGCCGGCATAGTTGGTGGAGTCGCGCATCTCGGTTGCTGTGCCGAGCGAGTCCGACACGCGCTTGGCGGTGCGCTCGTCGTTCGTGGCGAAGGCGACGCGCACATGGCAGTTGTCGAGAATGCTGTTGTTCGGCCCATAGGCGCGCTCGATCTGGTTGAGCGATTGGGCGATCAGGAAGGACTTGAGGCCGTAGCCAGCCATGAAGGCCAATGCCGATTCAAAGAAATCGAGCCTGCCCAATGCCGGAAACTCGTCCAGCATCATGAGCAGGCGATGCCGCTTGCCGGATAGCGTCAGCTCCTCGGTCAGCCTGCGGCCGATCTGGTTGAGGATCAGGCGGATCAGCGGTTTCGTCCGGTTGATGTCGGACGGCGGAACGACGAAATAGAGCGTCACCGGCTTCCGGCTGCCGACCAGATCGGCAATGCGCCAGTCGCAGCGGTCCGTGACGCGCGCCACGACCGGATCGCGGTAGAGGCCGAGGAACGACATGGCGGTGGACAGCACGCCCGATCGTTCGTTCTCGCTCTTGTTCAGCAGTTCGCGCGCCGACGAGGCGATGACAGGATGAACGCCGGCTTCGCCCAAATGCGTCGTGTCCATCATCGCGCGCAAGGTCGCTTCGACCGGACGGCGGGGATCGGACAAGAAGTTGGCGACGCCCGACAGGGTCTTGTCCTGCTCGGCATAGAGAACGTGCAGGATCGCGCCGACAAGCAGGCTGTGACTGGTCTTTTCCCAATGGTTACGCTTGTCGAGGCTGCCTTCGGGATCGACCAGAATATCCGCGATATTCTGCACGTCGCGGACTTCCCATTCGCCCTGCCGCACCTCCAGCAACGGGTTATAGGCGGATGATCTGGTATTGGTCGGATCGAACAGCAGGACGCGCCCGTGCTTCGCGCGGAAGCCGGCTGTCAGGGTCCAGTTCTCGCCCTTGATGTCGTGAACGATGCAGCTTCCCGGCCAGGTCAGCAGCGTAGGCACCACGAGGCCGACGCCCTTGCCGCTGCGGGTCGGTGCAAAGCAAAGGACATGCTCGGGACCGTCATGGCGCAGATAGTCGTGGGTATAACGGCCGAGCAGGACGCCATCGGGGCCGAGCAAGCCGGCCGCACGGATTTCCCTATCTTCCGCCCATCGAGCCGAACCGTAGGTGGCGACATTGCGGGCCTCCCGCGCCCGGATGATCGACATGAGGATGGCGGCGGCAATGGCGAGGATACCGCCGGACGTGGCGATGGCCGCGCCCTCCATGAAGATCGTGGGCGCATAGGCGTCAAAGGAGAACCACCACCAGAAGAAGGCGGGCGGATGGTAGAACGGCCAACCGGCCAGATCGAACCAGGGGCTTCCGAGTTGGGGCTGGAAGCCGAGCCGGAACGCCACCCATTGCGTCGCCGCCCAGGTCATCACCAGAACAATGATGAAGACGACGGCAATCTGCCCCCAGAGTATTCGGCCTCCACGCATACAGGCTCCAATCGGCAAGAGAGACGGAGCCGATCAGAGAATAGGTGTTTCCGCGAGAGGCAACAGCAAAGGTTCGGACGTAGGGCTACGGGATACGATCGGCGGCAAATAGGACGGGTGAGAGCGGCACTATTTCAGCACTGTGCGTCCCGATCTATCGCGAATCGGATTTTGGATGCGAGCGGCCCATTTTCGTCGCCAGGGCGAGAAGGTTCGACAGCAGGGGATCGCGATTTCGCGGCGACCAGACCGCCGAGAACGGGATGGTTTCAGGCTCGTCAAGGATCGGCAGAAAAACGACATTTGCCATAGCGGCAGCGGTGCTTTCCTTGACGAAAAGCGAAATGCCATGCCCTGCGGCAATCATCGACATCAGCGTGCTGCGCTCGACATCAACGCGCTGGATTGCTGGTGTCAGCCGTTTTCCTGCCGAACGGGCAACGATCAGATCATGCACCTGCGGGCCGGTGCCATTATGGCGAACGAGGAAGGTTTCCTCTGCGAGCTGCCGCCATTCGAGATTCTGCTGCGCAGCCAATGCGTGTCGTGCTGGCAGCGCCACCATCAGGCGGTCATGCCAGATCACGCGACAATTGAGGTCGGGGATTTCGTAGTTTCCGGCCATGAAAGCGGCATCCAGTTGGCCTTCGCGAACCATGAGCTGGGTGTCGCGTGCCGTGCCTTCGGTAATACTGGGGCGGACACCCGGATGCTCGGTCTGGAAGCTTTCCAACAGGCGGTTAAGGAAACAGCCCGGCGTGATGGCATGAACGCCGATCCGAATCTCGCCATCCTCGCCCCGTGACTGCATTCCGGCCGTCTGAATTGCCCTGTCCAGAATGCCCATGGCATCATGAACCTGATCGACGAAGCGGCGTCCGGCTTCGGTAAGGCGGACGCCGCGCGTATTGCGGTCGAAGAGGGTGATGCCCAGGTCTTCCTCCAGCGCTTTGATCCGTGTGCTGACGCTCGACTGACTGGTGCCGAGCGCCAGAGCGGCGCGATGGAAGCTGAGATATTCCGCGACAGCGAGCGTCTGGACCAGAGCGATCATCGGGATGCGACCGCCGGGAATCGCGATCACCCCTTCTGCACCATGACTATTGCCCCGCCTCCTGCGCATTCCGTTGCCCTACGGAATCAGCAAGAGGCTTCCGGTTGTGCGGCCAGCCTCCAGATTCGATTGGGCTTGCGCCGCATCGCTCAATGGATACTCGCGGCCAATTTCTGCGGAGACGCCCTTCTGCATCACGTCGAGCAAGGCTTCGGCCGCCTGGTGATAGGACGGTAGATCGGCGGCATATGCCATCACACTCGGCCGGGCGAGCGATAGCGAACGGATGGGGCCGATTTCCTCGACAGCGAGCAACGGAATAGGCCCGGCCGCCTGACCAATGCTTGCGACCGTGCCGAAGCGCCGGGTGCAGGCCAAGCTTTTGAGCAGCGTATCACCGCCGATGCCGTCGATAGTATAGTCCACGCCGATGCCGTGGGTAAGCGATCCGACCTCCGATACCAGATCGGCATCACGTCCGACGATAACGTGATCCGCACCATAGCCTCGCGCGATGTCGGCCTTTGTGGCCGATCCCGCCGTGCCGATAACGGTCGCTCCGAGGTGCTTCCCCCAACGCACGAGAATCGAACCCAGGCCGCCCGCGGCCCCGTGGATTAGCAAGGTCGTTCCCGGTTTAACCGCGTAGGTGCGCGTCAACAGCATATGGGCCGTCAGCCCTTTGAGCATCGACGCGGCCGCGCTGCGAAACTCAATTCCATCCGGTAGCTTGATGAGCCGCGAAACCGGCAAAGACCGCGCCGTTGTATAGGCACCGGCCGGCGCACCCGCATAGGCTACACGATCCCCGATAGAAAAGCCGGAAACGTCATCGCCAAGGGCTTCGACTACACCGGCACCCTCAACACCGAGAATGGCAGGTAGAGAGAGCGGGTAAAGACCAGTCCGGTGATAGATGTCGATAAAATTTACCCCAATAGCGAGGTGGCGGACGCGAACCATGCCGGAGACAGGTTGCTCCGATGGAAGCTGCGCGACTTCAAGGTTCTCAACGCCACCGATGCCGATCATGCGCACGATAGTCTTCTGTTCGGAGGGGTTCATGCGTTGACGCCCTTCATGCCTTCGGCGGTGTAGCGCTCTCCGGAAACAGGCAGGCTGGACAATGCCTTTTCAAGAATGGAGCGTGCTGTCTCGCTGAGAGTGACGGCGGTGGCGGCGACGTTTTCTTCGAGATACTTGACCCGCTTGGTGCCGGGGATCGGCACGATGTCGTCGCCCTTGGCCAGCAGCCATGCCAACGCCACCTGCGCCGGGGTGCAGCCTTGTTCGGCTGCAATGCCGCGCACGAGTTCGACCAGCGCACCGTTGGTCTCGGCATTCTCCGATGCAAAACGCGGCAAGCTGGCCCGGAAATCGCCGTCTTCGAACTGCGATCCGGCCTGAAATCGGCCGGTGAGAAACCCGCGCCCAAGCGGAGAATAGGCGACGAAACCAATGCCCAATTCGCGGCAGGTCGGCAGGATCTCGGTTTCCACGTCGCGCGTCCAGAGCGAGTATTCTGTCTGCACGGCCGTTACAGGATGAACGACATGGGCACGGCGCAACGTCTCGGCGCTGACCTCGCAAAGCCCGATATGGCCAATCTTGCCCTCGCGTTTCAGCGCGGCCAAACCCTCCATCGTCTCCTCGATTGGACGTTCGCGATTGATGCGGTGAACATAGTAGAGATCAATTCGCTCGACACCGAGCCGTTTGAGCGAGGCTTCGCAGGCGCGGCGCATATAATCTGTGCTGTTGTCGATGGTGCGTGTGTATTCGCCGGGTTTGCGAACGATGCCGAACTTGGTGGCAATCTTCACATCCGCGTGGCTGTCGGCAAGGAAACGGCCGATCAGCTCCTCATTGTGGTGCGGGCCATAGGTGTCGGCGGTATCGAGGAAGTTGACGCCCAGATCGACGGCACGACGCAGGACCGTCAAAGATTCCGCGTCGTCGCGTGGACCGTAGAACTCACTCATTCCCATGCAGCCCAGACCGATGGCGGATACCGAAAGATCAGGCCCGAGCATTCTTTGTTGCATTGCTTTGCTCCTTGTTTGTGCAGGCTAAAGATGGTTTTCTTTTTTGATGGGAAAAGCCGCCAATAGTCGTAATCAGATTTCCGAAATCGGAAAGCATGACGCAAACCGCCTGCGATGGGACGATGCGCGCGTATTCCTCGCCATTGCGCGCAACGGATCGCTGAGCGGTGCGGCGGCACACCTCGGGGTCGGTCTCGCCACCGTCTCGCGCCAGATCGAACGGTTGGAAGTCGCTCTCAACCTGACGCTCTTCAGCCGTCACCAGAATGGCTACCGGCTGACCGATGATGGCGCGGCGTTGCTGGAGCGTGCCGAGGCGCTGGAGCAGGCGGCTGACGCTTTCGCCGAAGGATCGGCCGTGCAGGCTGAAATCGCAGGGCGCGTCCGTCTGGCTACGGCCGAGACGCTGGCAAACCATGTCATCATCCCGGCCATGCCGAAGCTGACCGACCAGTATCCCGACCTCACGCTTGAAATTGTCACCGATGTTCAGACGGTCAATTTGCATCGGCGTGATGCCGATCTCGCTGTTCGATTGATCAAGCCCCAACGGGGCAATGTCACGATCCGGCGCCTCGGCACGCTTGGTTTCGGCCTCTATGCTTCGCGGACCTATGCCGGGCAGAGAGATGAAGCGGCGAGGCTTGAGACCGACCGCTTCATTACATGGTGCGAGACCTATGCCCATCTTCCCGCCGCACAATGGATCGAGCGTGCTCTACGTGGGCATCCGCCGGTTGTGGCGACCACCACCCTCTCGGCGCAGCTATCGGCGGCAATCGCAGGTGTCGGCCTGGCCGTGTTGCCGCATTTCCTTGGGCGGCAGAACGATCTCGTTTGCCTGCAAGCCGACATCGGCATCGACCAAGAGATATGGCTCGCCGTCCATTCCGATCTGGCGCAGTCGCGCCGGGTTCGCGTGGTCAGCGAGTTTCTTGTCGAGCTGGTGCGAGAAAGCCGAGTGGCGCTCGAAACGCCTGCGCAATAAGCGTGGCTCAGGTTGCTGTCATGCGAGCGGAATGCGGTAAACGGCACCGTTCCCCCAATCCGCCGAATAGAGATTGCCCATCGGGGATACAGTAAGTCCAACAGGACTGGATAGGCCGTCAGCGAGGAGAACGGTCCGGCCGTCATCAAAGACTTCGTGTATGGATGTCCCCCCGTAATCGACGACGAAGACGCGCCCCTCCGGCGTTTGTGCGATGCCCGGACCGGGCGTGCGAAGGGCTTCGCCGGTTTCGATGCGTCTGCCATCTCCGCGCAGGATCGTGATACCGCCACCGATATTCGACACAATGAATCCACCATCTGGCCTATGAACGGCACCGACGGGGGTGCGCAGACCTGAGACGGCGACACTTCGGTTCCAGTCTTTGTCGAACGCCAGGATTTCGTTTGTTCGCCGATTGGCGACGAGAAGACTGATCTGCCCCCAGCGAGTGGGCCGGTTGGTTTGTTAGTGGATTAAGCCCATCGCCGCCATATCCGGACGGAGGTGGAGCGAAGCGGAACCGGAGGCCGGATATAGCGGTGTCGCCGTTTCCGGGGCCGGTGGTCGGTATCCAAGGCTGCTGTGCGGGCGGACGGTGTTGTAATGCCGCCGCCAGGCTTCGATCAGCACCCTGGCCTCGGCGAGGCTGTAGAAAATCTCGCCGTTGAGCAGTTCGTCGCGAAGCGACCCGTTGAAGCTTTCGTTATAGCCATTCTCCCATGGTGATCCCGGCGCGATGTAGAGCGTCTTCACGCCGATTTGCCCCCACCATTTCTGGACAGCGGTCGCGATAAATTCGCTGCCATAGCACATTGGGAAGCGGCCTGTTGAAGGCCGGATTGCCTTGATGGAGGCAAGGGCGCGTAGCGCCCGCAGACTTCATCAAGGCGGCCATGACCGGTCAGCAGGTCTCTAAAGTGAAGTTGTCGACTCAACCCTTTGGAGACTGACCGATCATGACCAAGCGCAGTTCTACTCCCGCCGACGCCGTGCTGGTAGCCATCGATATGTCCAAGCACCGCCAGGAAGTTCTGCTTGAACGACCGGAGGGCGGCCGCCGGCGCCGCATGACAGTGATGGCGACGAAGGCGGATTATGATCGCCTGGCCGACGATCTGACGATCATTGGCAAGCCCGTGATTGTCGGTTTCGAAGCGACTGGCAACTATCACCGCACGCTGGCGCATCGATTGCTGTCCGCCGGGTTTGAGTTGCGCCTGATCTCGTCGGTCGCCTTGGCCCGGACGCGCGAAGCGCTGCACAATGGCTGGGACAAGAACGATTCCAAGGACGCGCAAGTGATCCTGCATATGTTGAGGATCGGTGCGACCCAGCGCTATGTCGATCCGCTGGCAGCCGGTATCAACGATCTGCAGGAGATGTCGAAGACGCATGAAGCCATATCAAAGGCGAAGACCCAGGCCTGGCATAGGATCCTGACCCACTACCTGCCGCTGTATTTCCCGGAGATCGAGCGTTTCGCCGGCAACAGCCGGTCTGACTGGTTCCTGGCGCTGATCGAACGTTTCCCGACGCCGGGGAGCATCATCTCGATCGGCCGCGAAGCCTTCACTGAACAGGCCTGGCCGTTGATCGGTCGCAAGGTCTCCAAGGCCCGGGTAGTCAACGATATCTATGAGACCGCCTCTGCATCGATCGCGCTGCCGATTGACGAGGATTCCACTGCGATCACGATGTTCCGCATGGTCGTCGCTCAGGCTCGTACCCTGATCCAACAACGCAATGAGATTGAGCGGATCGCCCATGACGCGCTGGCCGCGAACCGCGATTATCAGCTTCTGCGGATGATCCCAGGCATCGGACCGATCAATGCCCTGACGATCCTTGCCGAGGCCGGTGATCTGCGCCGCTTCAGCCATCATCGCCAGTTTCTCAAGTTCTGTGGCCTCGACCTCGCTACCTGTCAGTCCGGTATGTTCCGCGGTCGGACCAAGCTGTCAAAGTATGGCAATGCCCGGTTGCGGCGTACATTCTGGATGGCGACGCAGGTCGCGATCCGCCAGCGCGACAACAGCTTCCGCGATAAGCTGGGGCGCTATGTCGCCGGGTATCCCAACGACCCCGATCGCCGTCGCAAGGCGATGACCGCGCTCACCGCCAAAATGGCGCGCGTTGCGCATGCCGTCATCAAGACGGGAACCGAGTACCGTCCGTTCGTCGAACGGGCGGACACCAGATGGAAGGACCCCTCTCTGTGCAGCCGTGAGGGCGCTACCGCGACCCTGTAGATAATGTTCGGGCCTTCCATCTGGCATCCGTATCTCATTTTAAGGACGGTGAGGACCACGACCCACGCGGCTGCTGGATCCTGTGTTTGCTATGGCCGAGAGCGCATTCCTTGACGATGGAAGCCATCTGGATCATAAAAATCATCAGCGCCGATTACACTCGGCGCAACGAGACCTGCTGGCCTTTGCCCGCTGCTGCTTCCCTACATAGGACGTTATCGGACCGTATATGCGCTGGCGGGCCACGCGAGATGAACAGGTCAGCCAGAGCCGCCAGAACATCCTCATGCTTGAGTTGCCGTGCAACGATGAGCGCTAAGCACTCCCTGCTGGCCTCGTCGATGATGGTCAGGATGCGGAACTTGCGGCCATCATGCGTGCGACCCTCGACGAAGTCGTAGGCCCACACATGCCCCGGATACTCAGGCCGCAGGCGGATGCATGATCCGTCGTTGAGCCACAGACGCCCGCGCTTTGGCTGGCGCTGCGGCACTTTGAGCCCTTCGCGCCGCCATATCCGCTCGACCCGTTTATGGTTCACCGTCCATCCCGCATGGCACAGCAACGCCGTCACCCGGCGATAGCCGTAACGACCATATTGCTTCGCCAAAGCGATAATGTCCTCCGTCAGCGCCTGTTCGTCATCCGCCCCGCGCGGCACTTTACGCTGTGTCGATCGATGCTGCCCCAGAACCCGGCATATCCGTCGCTCGGATACCCGGACGGGCAGATCCCGTCGTATATGATCGATGCAGCGCCGCCGCCGCGCGGGGCTCAGAAGTTTCCCCGTGCCGCCTCCTGCAATATCAGCTTGTCCAGCGTCAGGTCGGAGATCGCGCGGCGCAGCCGCTGGTTCTCCTTCTCCAGATCCTTCATCCGCCGCGCCTGATCGGTCTTCAGACCGCCATATTCCTTGCGCCAGCTAATGGGATGGACGGCTCTCCCACCCCGGAGCATCGTTGTGCAACCGGCAGTCGAAGGAGAGGAATGATGACCATCGATGTACTTGGTATTGATCTGGCGAAGAATGTCTTCCAGCTGCATGGCGTTGATCGCAAGGGCAATGCGATTTTCAAACGGCGGGTCATGCGCGACCAACTACTTTCGGTGCTGGCCGGGATTGAGCCCTGCACCGTCGCGATCGAAGCCTGCACAGGAGCATTTTGCTGGGCCCGCCAATTTGAAGAGTTGGGCCACAACGTGAAGATCGTGAGTCCTCAATATGTGAAGCCATTTGTCAAATTATGGTCACCTCGCCATAAGCGGACTAATCACGAGGTCTCCATAATGCGGAGGAACGCGGCCTGATCGGCGGATTTTCGCCGTTTTCGGATGGGCTTGCTTTGCATTATTTGGTGCCGAACCTCTGCGGGTCAATTGACCAACAGAGGACCCGCCAATGCTCGATAACCATCACGAACTTATTTCCGCACTCAATTCCTCGCTTCTCAGTCAGGGATACAGCCCGGTCGTGGTGAGGAATTACTGCACCTACGCATCTGGATTTCTCGATTATCTGGTACTGCGGGGCGTCCCGGTCGCAGACGTGATCGACGTGCAGGTAGAGCAATACCTGCGGCACGCGATCGTAAAGTTCGAAAAGGAGCGTGGTCGACGTCCCAGCGCACGCTGGTACAAGGTTCCGCGTTCCGGGATTCATGCGTTGTTGCGACTTGCTCACGGTCAATGGCCGCCAGCAATCGAGCCTATCTGCGCGGCCGATGTGGCCCGATTTGCAGTTTGCGACGAATACGAAATCTGGCTGCGTGAGGAACGCGGGTTGGCTCGCTCCAGCGTCGCAGCGCTGATGTGGGAAGCCCGGAACTTTCTTGCCTGGCAGATCGATTGCGGAAGCGGCGGCTTGGCGGGTCTGAGCATCGTTGACATAGACCGTTACATGGATCTGCGCGCGCCGAAACTGACGCGCGGCTCGCTGAAGTCTGTCGCGGAGCGGCTTCGCTCGCTGCTGCGATATCTCCACATCATGGGTTGCGTCACAACGGACCTATCAGGGCATGTGATTGCATCGTAAACTTAACCGTTGCGAGGCGAGCTGGGATGCAGGGTATCTGCGGCAGGTTATAGTCGAGCGATTTTTGCCCATTGGTCCATTGCAGCGGCGTGCAATTCGCGATGATGGCCGGAGGAGATGTCGTGACGGGGAATATGAAAGAGGTTTGCAATCGGATCGTGGATAGAGACGAAGCGCTGCAAATGTCGGGTCGATTTGAACCGCTTCATGATCCGCTCTCGTCGTCGGATCGGTTGATGGGAATTTTCCGCCCGATTGTTCAGGCCTTTGTGGGAACGATGCTCCACACCCGGCATGATCTCTCGCCTTGCCGCGTCATAGGATCGAAGCTTGTCGGTGATCATTACCCGTGGCGCCCGGCCCTGGCCCCTCAACAGCTTGCGCATCAGGCGCGTTGCCGCCTTGGCGTTGCGGCGACTTTGCACCAGAACATCGAGAACGAAACCATCCTGATTGACGGCGCGCCACAGCCAATGCTTTTTGCCACGGATCGAAATGACGACCTCGTCGAGATACCATTTGTCGCCGAACCGGCCGGACACCCGTCCGCGGATGTCGTTGGCGAAGGCGCGACCGAACTTCTCCGCCCATAGTCGGACCGTCTGATGTGAAACGATGATGCCACGGGCCGCCAGCATGTCCTCGACCATTCGCAAGCTCAGTGGGAAGCGGAAATAGAGCCACACAGCGTGGGCAATGATTTCGGCTGGAAAGCGATGGCGTCGGTAGAGGGGATCACGGTCTGTCATGCCCCAGCATCGCCCAACAAGCTCCAAATTCCGTTAAGTTTACGATGCCGTCGAAGGAGCTTCTGGAGGCCAAGAGCGAGATCCGTTGACCGCGGTCGCAGTTGCGGAGAACCGAGGAGGAGCAGGATCTACCAAAATACGATCACCGGGCTTTGGTTCTCGACCGAGTGATGCTTGCACCTCGCCCGGCGGATGCTCTTGATGGTCTCTTAAACCGTTGTTGTTTGCGGTCCGGATTTCTGTCTCATCTCGTGATAGCTTGTCGGCGACGGGGTTTCATCTCGCCGGAGATACTCGCTCTACGCCCTCTTTTTCCTTAACATCGTGGCGGAAGATCCTCACGATCTGCCGGCCGATATCCTCCGGGCTCATGCCGCCCTGGCGGTACCAGCTGCTGACATTGTTGAGCAATGTCAGCAGCAGCAGACGGTAGACGCCGCGGTCGAGCGCCGGGTCGAGCGGCAACCCCGGGATCAGCTCACGGAATATCGCTTCGAAGGCATCGCGCTTCGCCACCAGCCGCTCGCGTATTTCCGGCGGCGCGGAAGCGAAATCATTCATCAACGGCATGGTCAGAGAGTGCGGATCGAGCTGGATTTCCAGCATCGTGACGCAAGCCGCCTCGAGACGCTCCCACGGATCTGTCTTGCCCGCCATGGCCGTCGCTATCCGGTCCCCGGCCACCTGCAGCGCCATGTCGTGGATGCGAACGAACAAGGCTTCCTTGGACTTGATGTAGTGATAGAGCGAACCGCCCAGCAGGCCGACCTTCTCGCCGATATCGCGCACGGAGGTCGCCGCATAGCCCCTTTCGGCGAACAAGCCGGCGGCGGCCTCGAGGATTTCACAATGCCGCTCGCTCAACTCGCCGCCGACCATTGCGGCGGCAAGACTGTCACGCAGGGTAGAGACCCCACCTCCCGCGTCCTTCATTCTGGTTCTCGCTTCCCGTTTCACTTGTAGGCCGGCCGCGCGAAGCGCCGACCGACATCGTTTCACAAGCCTTACCTCACCGGCATCATGCCGGTAAAGATTCAGCTTGCCAATTGTAACAATCGTTTGATACAGGATTGACAGCGTCAAGAGGAGGAGACCGGGTGAGCGACAATCTGCGCGAATCGATGGATTTCGACATCGTCATCGTCGGTGCCGGACCCGCCGGGCTTGCCGCCGCGATCCGCCTCAAACAGCTCGCCGATGAAAAGGGCGCGGATCTCTCCGTGGTCGTCGTGGAGAAGGGCTCCGAGGTCGGCGCGCATATCCTCTCTGGCGCGGTCATCGATCCCTCCGGCCTCGACCGGCTTCTGCCCGAATGGCGAAAGGATCCGGAACGCCCGCTGAAGACCGAGGTTTCCGACGACCGTTTCTATTTTCTCGGGCCGGCCGGCCATATCCGCCTTCCGAATGCCTTCATGCCGCCGCTGATGAGCAATCATGGCAATTTCATCGGCTCGCTCGGCAATGTCGCCCGCTATCTGGCGGCGCATGCGGAAGCCCTTGGCGTGGAGATCTATCCGGGCTTCGCCGCGACCGAAGTGCTCTACGACGAAAACGGCGCGGTCGCCGGCATCGCCACCGGCGACATGGGCATCGATCGCGACGGCAAGGCCAAGGACGACCATACGCCGGGCATGGAATTGCGGGCGAAATACACCCTCTTCGCCGAGGGCGCGCGCGGCAGCCTGACCAAGCAGCTTCTGGCCCGCTTCGATCTGATGGAGGGCCGCTCGCCGCAGAAATTCGGCATCGGCATCAAGGAACTCTGGCAGATCGACCCGCAGAAGTTCCGCCCCGGCCTCGTCCAGCATTCCTTCGGCTGGCCGCTCGACCTGAAGACGGGCGGCGGCTCCTTCCTCTATCACTTCGAAGACAATCTCGTGACCGTCGGCTTCGTGCTGCATCTCGATTACAAGAACCCCACGCTCTCTCCCTTCGAGGAATTCCAGCGTTTCAAGACCCACCCCCTGATCCGCGAAACCTTCGAGGGCGGCAAACGCATCGCCTATGGCGCCCGCGCCCTGACCGAGGGCGGCTGGCAGTCGGTGCCCAGGCTCGCCTTTCCGGGCGGCGCGCTGGTCGGCTGCGCTGCCGGCTTCATGAACGTGCCGCGCATCAAGGGCAGCCACAACGCCATCCATTCCGGCATCCAGGCGGCGGAGGCGGCCTTCGCCGCGCTGAAATTCGGCCGTGCTGCCGATGCGCTGGACGACTACGAAAACGGCTGGCGCGCCTCCGTCATCGGCCGCGACCTGAAGCCGGTGCGCAACGTCAAGCCGCTCTGGTCCCGCTTCGGCACGGCCCTCGGCGTCGCGCTGGGCGGCATCGACATGTGGCTGCAGACGCTGACCGGCCTCTCGCCCTTCGGCACGCTCAGGCACAGGAAGGCCGATTTCGAAAGCCTGAAACCGATCTCGGAGGTCACCCCGATCCGTTATCCCAAGCCGGACGGCGTCCTGACCTTCGACCGGCTGTCCTCCGTGTTCCTGTCGAACACGAACCACGTCGAGGATCAGCCGGTTCATTTGCGGCTCGCCGATCCGTCGATCCCGATCGGCCGCAACCTGCCGCTCTATGGCGAGCCCGCCCGGCTCTACTGTCCGGCCGGCGTCTACGAGGTGGTCCACGACGACGCGGAAAACCACGCCGAACCGCGCTTCGTCATCAACGCGCAGAACTGCGTTCACTGCAAGACCTGCGACATCAAGGATCCCGCGCAGAACATTACCTGGGTCCCGCCCGAAGGCGGCGGCGGACCGAACTATCCGAACATGTGACGCCCCCGTCATGAAAAGGAAGATCTGAATGAGCACGGCCTATATCGTCGATTACCTCAGAAGCCCGTTCACACCCGCCTATCGCGGCGCCCTCGCCGGCACCCGGCCGGACGACCTCGTCGCCGGCGTCATCAAGGCGCTTGTCGACCGGTCCGGCGTCGATCCGGCGGAAATCGAGGATGTGAACCTCGGCTGCGCCTTCCCCGAGGGCGAGCAGGGCCTGAACATCGCCCGCTGCGCGGCGCTGATCGCCGGCCTGCCGCAATCGGTCGGCGGCTCCACCGTCAACCGCTGGTGCGGCTCTTCCATGCAGGCGATCCAGATGGCCGCCGGCGCGATTGCCATGGGCGCCGGCGACGTCTTCGTGGCGGGCGGGGTCGAGAACATGAGCCGCGTGCCGATGATGGGCTTCAACCCCATGCCCAATCCCGGCTGGAGCGACGTGCAGCGCCTCGCCTTCCTCAACATGGGCCTGACGGCGGAAAACCTCGCCGACCGCTATTCGCTCTCGCGCGAGGAGCAGGACGCCTATTCGCTGGAAAGCCAGAAGAAGGCGCTCGCCGCCCGCGCCGACGGCAGGCTTGCGGCCGAGATCGCGCCGGTCGGCGACGTGACCGCCGATGGCTGCCCGCGCGAGACCGACGCGGCGAAGCTCGCCGGCCTCAAGACCGCCTTCAAGGCCGGTGGCTCGGTCACCGCCGGCAATTCCTCGCCGTTGACCGACGGTGCCTCGGCGACGCTGATTTGCTCCGAGGCCTTCGTCAACAGGCACGGCCTCAAGCCGCTCGCCCGGATCGCCGGCTACGCGGTCGCGGGTTGCGCGCCCGAGATCATGGGCATCGGCCCGGTCGAGGCGACTCGCAAGGCGCTTTCTCGCGCCGGTATCAGGAACACGGATCTCGACGTCATCGAGATGAACGAGGCCTTCGCTTCGCAGGTTCTCGCCTGCTGCCGCGACCTCGACATCGATCCCAAAAGCCTCAACCGCGACGGCGGCGCGATCGCGCTCGGCCATCCGCTCGGCGCCACCGGCGCCCGCCTCGTCGGCAAGGCATCCACCCTGCTGAAACGTGATGGTGGCCGCTACGGCCTCGCCACCCAATGCATCGGCGGCGGTCAAGGCATCGCCATGGTCGTGGAGGCCGCGTGAGATGACGAAGATCACCAAGGCCGGCGTCATCGGCGCCGGTGTCATGGGTTCCGGCATCGCCGCCCATCTCGCCAATGCCGGCATCGAGGTCGTGCTGCTCGACATCGAAAAGAAATTCGCCGACGGCGGCGTCGCCCGCCAGCTGAAGGCGAACGGCTTCATGGACAAGAGCTTTGCCGGCCGCATCACCACCGGATCGACCGGCGACGATATGGGCCTGCTCGCCGACGCCGACTGGATCGTCGAGGCCGTCGCCGAACGGCTGGAGATCAAGCAGGCCCTCTACAAGGCGATCGACGCGGTGCGCAAACCCGGTTCGATCGTCTCCTCCAACACCTCGACCATCCCGCTCGCCGCGTTGACGGACGGCCTGCCGGAAAGCTTCGCCGCCGATTTCCTCATCACCCACTTCTTCAATCCGCCGCGCATCATGCGGCTTCTGGAACTTGTCTCCGGCCCGAAGACCCGGCCGGACGTGACCGCGAAAATCCATGACTTCGCCGATCGCGGCCTCGGCAAGACGGTCGTCGTCTGCAAGGACACGCCCGGCTTCATCGGCAACCGCATCGGCAATTACTGGATGGTCGTCGCCCAGAACGAGGCGATCGCCATGGGCCTCGACGTCGAGGAAGCCGATGCCATCATCGGCAAGCCTTTCGGCATTCCCTCGACCGGAATCTTCGGCCTGCTCGATCTCGTCGGCATCGACCTGATGCCGACCATCCTGCGCAGCCTGCAGAACGCCCTGCCGAAGACCGACGCGATCCACGACTATGACGCCGAGCCGGCGCTGATCGCGAAAATGATCGCGGAAAACCGTCTCGGCCGAAAGAGCGGCGCCGGTTTCGTCCGTCTTTCGGCCGACCGCAAGACCCGCGACATCACCGACCTTAAGACCGGCGACTACCGGCCGATGAAGAAGGTCGCCTCCGAAAGCCTGGATGCCGCGAAGGGCGATGCGCGCGCCTTGATGGAACATCCCGGCCCCGGCGGATGCTACGCCTCCGTCGTCATGGAAAAATCGCTGGCCTATGCCGCCGCCCTCGTTCCGGAAATCGCCGATCGCCCCGACGCGGTGGATGACGCCATGCGCACCGGCTATGGCTGGAAGCAGGGACCGTTCGAACTGATCGACCGCCTCGGCGCCGGCTGGCTGGTGGACCGGCTCGAGGCGCGCGGTCTCACTGTTCCCGCCTATCTGGCGCTCGCCGCCGCAAAGGGCGGATTCTACAGCGTCGTCGATGGCAGGCGGAGCTGCCTGTTGCCCGATGGCGCCGTTCGCCCGGTCATGCGCGGCGAGGGCGTCATCACCATCGCCGACGTGAAGCTTTCGAGCAAGCCGGTGGTCGACTATGGCTGCGCCGCGCTCTGGGATCTCGGCGACGGTGTCGCCTGCCTCGAGTTCCGCACCAAGATGAACACCTTCTCCGAAGCCCTGCTCGACGCGATCGATGCGGCGCTCGGTGAGGTCGGCAGGAGCTTCAAGGCACTGGTGATCGGTTCGGATTCGCCCGTCTACAGCGCCGGCGCGGATCTCCGGGTCTTCCTCGAAACCGTCGAGACCGGCGGTTCCGAAGCACTCGGCAAGTTCATCGACAAGGGGCACCGGACCTTCATGGCTGTCAAATACGCGCCCTTCCCGGTCGTCGGCGCTCCCTCCGGGCTCGCCTTCGGCGGCGGCTGCGAGATCCTGCTCCATTGCGACGCGATCCAGGCCCATGCCGAACTCTCGATCGGCCTCGTCGAAACCCGCATCGGCGTCGTGCCGGGCTGGGGCGGCTGCAAGGAAATGCTGGTCCGCCAATATGGGCTCGCCGGCGGCACCAAGGGACCGGTCGCGCCCGCGATCGCCACCTTCAACCTCATCGCCCCGGCTCAGGTCTCCGGCAGCGCCTTCGAGGCCCGCGGCCTCGGCTTCCTCAGGGCGACCGATGGTGTCACGATGAACCGTGACCGCCTTCTGGCCGACGCCAAAGAGAAAGCCCTGTCGCTGGTGGACGGCTACGTCGCGCCGGAACCGCCGCAATTACCGCTGTCCGGTCCGTCCGGCGCCTCGGCAATGCGCAACATCGTCGAGAGCGAAGCGCTCGCGGGCCGCGCCACCGCCCACGACAAGGTCGTCGGCGCGGCGCTGATCGATGTCTTGAGCGGCGGACCGAACGCCGACCCGTTGAAGCCGACGACCGAGGACGAGATCATCGCCCTCGAACGCCGGGCCTTCATTGCCCTCTTCGAGACGCCGGAAACCGTGGACCGGGTGAAGCACATGCTCACCACCGGCAAACCGCTGCGCAACTGATCGCCAAGGAAGAACAACGACATGGCATCCTACAATCCCCCGATCGACGACATCGCCTTCCTGCTGAACGACGTGCTGGATTTCGACGGCCAGATGCAGACGCTGCCGGGCTACGAGGAAGTGAGCGCCGAACTCGCCGTCTCTGTGCTCGAGGAAGGCGGCAAGTTTTGCGCCGGCGTGCTGGAACCCTTGAACCGCCCGGCCGACGAAGAAGGCTGCAAGCTCGAAAACGGCCTCGTCTCCACCCCGAAGGGCATCGCAGACGCCTACAAGGCCTTTGTCGAGGCCGGTTGGGCCGGGCTGTCCGGCGCGCCGGAATTCGGCGGCCAGGGCCTGCCGCGCGCAACCCAGATCCTGCTCGACGAGATGCTGTCTTCCGCCAATCTCTCCTTCGGCCTTTTCCCGGGCCTGACGCGCGGCGCCGTCGAGGCGATCGAGCATCACGCCAGCGACGAGTTGAAGGCGAAATACCTGCCGAAGATGATTTCCGGCGAATGGACCGGGGCCATGGCGCTGACGGAATCTTCCGCCGGCACCGATCTCGGTCTGCTCACGGCCCGCGCCGAGCCCGTCGGCGACGGCTCCTACAAGATCAAGGGCACCAAGATCTTCATCTCTTCCGGCGACCAGGATTTCGGCGGCAACATCATCCATCTGGTGCTCGCCCGCCTGCCCGACGCACCGAAGGGCGTTAAGGGCATTAGCCTGTTCCTCTCGCCGAAATTCCTCGTCGAAGACGACGGTTCCCTCGGCGCCCGCAACGGCATGTCGGTCGGCTCGCTCGAGCACAAGATGGGCATCCATGCCCAACCGACCTGCGTCATGAACTATGACGGCGCTATCGGCTGGCTCGTCGGCGAACCGGGCCGCGGCCTGAATGCGATGTTCACGATGATGAATGCGGAACGCCTGTTCGTCGGCATTCAGGGTCTCGGCATCGCCGAAGCCGCCAATCAGAAGGCCGCCAGCTACGCCCGCGAACGCCTGCAGGGTCGTTCGCTCGACGGCAGCCGCGGACCCGTCCCGATCATCGAGCATCCCGACGTACGCAAGATGCTGCTGACCGGCCGTTCCTTCATCGACGCCGCCCGGGCGCTGGCGATCTGGACCGCCATGCAGATGGATATCGCCGCCCGCCATCCCGATCCCGCCGAACGCCGGCGCGCCGACGGTTTCGTCGCCCTGCTAACGCCGGTGGTCAAGGCAGCCTTCACCGATTTCGGCTTCGAGACCGCGGTGATTTCGCAACAGGTCTTCGGCGGCCACGGCTATATCCGCGAATGGGGCATGGAGCAGTTCGTGCGCGATGCCCGCATCACCCAGATCTACGAGGGCACCAACGGCGTCCAGGCCATGGATCTCGTCGGCCGCAAGCTGCCGATGGAAGGCGGGGAACTCGCCGGACGTTTCTTCGATCTGGTCAAGCAGGATCTGCAGGCGGCGTCACTCGTTCCCGCCACAGAGCGGATCGTCGCCGCCACCGCCTCGGCGCTCGACCGCCTCGAACGCACGACCGAGTTGCTGCTCGCCGGCAGCGGCGATCCGGCCGTGGCCGGCTCGGCCGCAACCGACTATCTTCGCCTCTTCGCGCTCACCGCCTTCGGCTGGATGTGGGCGAAGATGGCCGCCAGCGCCGCGGCGGCCGATACGCCGCCGAAGGTCCGCAAATGCGCCGTCGCCGATTTCTTCGCCGATCGCATGCTGCCGCAGACCCTCGGCCTCGAAACCGCGATCGCCAACGGAGCGACCTCGATCATTGCCCTGAACCAAGACCTTTTCTGATCCGTATACTCCAAGGGAGGAAGTAGCATGCTCGGAATGATGATGAACTCGCCGCTGCTGGTGTCGACCATCCTGCGCCACGCGGCGACCTATCACGGCACGACCGAAATCGTGTCGAAGACGGTCGAAGGACCGATCCACCGCTATACCTACGCCGATCTGTCGAAGCGCAGCCAGAAGCTCGCCAACGCGCTGAAGCGGCTCGGCCTCGAATTCGGCGACCGCGTCGGCACACTCGCCTGGAACGGCTACCGCCATCTGGAACTCTACTACGGCGTCTCCGGTTCGGGCCTCGTCTGCCACACGATCAATCCGCGGCTCTTCCGCGAGCAGATCGGCTACATCATCGAGCATGCGGGCGACAGCGTGATCTTCGCCGATCTCACCTTCCTGCCGATCCTGGAGGCACTCGCCGACCGGCTCTCCGGCATGAAGGCGATCGTGATGATGACCGACGAGGCGCACATGCCGAAGTCGGAAGCCCTGCCGAACCTTGCCTGCTACGAGACCCTGATCGCCGGTGAGTCCGACGAATACGACTGGCCGGTATTCGACGAGAACACCGCCTCCGGCCTGTGCTACACCTCCGGCACGACCGGGGACCCGAAGGGCGTTCTCTACAGCCATCGCTCCAGCGTGCTCCACGCAATGTCGAGTTCGATGCCGGATGTGCTCGGCCTGTCGGCCAACGACGTGCTCTCGCCGATCGTGCCGATGTTCCATGTCAATGCCTGGGGCGTCCCCTTCTCCGGCCCGATGGCCGGCGCCAAGCTCGTCATGCCCGGTCCGAACCTCGACGGCGCCAGCCTGCATGCCCTGTTCGAAGCCGAAGGCGTCACCTGCACCGCCGGCGTTCCGACCGTCTGGCTCGGCCTGCTCGACTGGATGGACGCCCACGGCCAGCGCTTCACCAGCCTGAAGCGGGTGGCGATCGGCGGCTCGGCCTCATCGCCGATCATGATCAGCCGCTTCCACAACATGGGCGTCAAGGTCCGCCATGCCTGGGGTATGACCGAGACCAGCCCGATCGGCCTCGCCGCCTGCCTGATGCCGAAGCATCAGTCGCTCACGCCCGAACAGAGGCTGATGCTCGAGGCCAAGCAGGGCCGCCCGGTCTACGGCATGGAGTTCCGCGTCGACGGCGCCGACGGCAAGCCGATCACCCGAGACGGCAAGGCCTTCGGTGCGATGATGGTGCGCGGTCCGTGGGTCGCCGCCGGCTACTACAACACTTCGGAAAGTGCCGCACACGAAGTTCCCGGCTGGTTCAACACCGGCGACGTCGTCACCATGGACGAGGACGGCTTCGTCCAGATCGTCGACCGCACCAAGGACGTCGTCAAATCCGGCGGCGAATGGATCAGTTCGATCGAACTGGAGAACATCGCTCAGGCCCATCCGGCGGTGAAGGAGGCGGCGGTCGTCGCCAAGCCCGATGCGCGCTGGGGCGAGCGCCCGGTCCTCGTCGTCGTCCTGAAGCCCGGCGAGAGCTTCGGCCGCCACGAGATGGTCGAGCACTATACCGGCAGGATCTCCAAATGGAGCATCCCCGACGACGTGATCATCGTCGACGAACTGCCGCACACGGCGACCGGCAAGCTCCTGAAAACCGCGATCCGCGATATCGTGCTCAAGGAATATGCCAGCGTCACCCCCGACGACAGCATCATCGGCTAGGCGCGCCATGACGAACGATGTTCAGAGCCTTTACCTCGAGGACATTGCGGTCGGCCAGACCTTCGAAAGCGCTCCGCATGTCCTGACGGTCGAGGAAATCAAGGATTTCGCGGGCCGCTACGACCCGCAATTCTTCCATCTCGACGACGAGGCGGCGCGGGAGAGCCTGTTCGGCGGCCTCGCCGCCAGCGGCTGGCACACCGCCGCGACGACGATGCGCCTGCTGGTCGAAAGTGTGCCCTTCTTCGGCGGGCTGATCGGCGCCGGCGGCGAGATCTCCTGGCCACGCGCGACGCGACCGGGAGACGCCATCCGTCTGCGCAGCGAGGTCACAGCGGTCACGCCATCCCGCTCGCGCCCTGAGCGCGGCATGGTCAACATGCGTTGCGAGACGGTCAATCAGCACGACGAGGTGGTGCAGGTCTTCACGCCGAAGATCGTCGCATGGCGGCGAACCCTGCTTTGACGGACTCCACCAAAATCTGGAAGACAGCTCAGCGTCTCAGGTCAGTCTCTATACGCGGCTGCCCGCTTCGTGCATGATCTCGGTCTTTGCACAGACCTTGAAGCTGCAATCAACCACCCGCCTTACAGGTGCTAGAGCCCGTCCACTTTAATCCGGGTCATAGCCGCAGGCAGCGAAGTAATTTTCGCATTCTTGGGCGGTGAAGATGTTGACGATTTCGCCAACCGTGTTCCATAGACCTTCTATGGAGCGCTCGGCCTTTGCCCTGAGCATTGCCTTCAGCTTGGCAAAGGCGTTCTCGATTGATGGGATGGATGGCTCCTGCTCCCGGCGTCGCATTGCGCCATAGTCGGGAAGTCATCATCCCGTATAAGAGGAGCCATCCATGTCCGAGCTTGCCACAGTCGGTATCGATCTCGCAAAGAGCGTCTTTCAGATCCATGGTGTAGACGAGAGTGGACAAGTTCTCGTGCGCCGCCAGCTTCGCCGCGGCCAATTGCTCGCGTTTTTCCAGAAGCGTCCACGATGCCTGATCGGCATGGAGGCTTGCGCAGGTTCTCATGACTGGGGCCGCAGGCTTCAGGAGATGGGGCATGACGTTCGGCTGATGCCGCCGTCCTATGTGAAGCCTTACGTGAAGTAATGGTCAGGTGAAGATTACTTTACTAATCATCAGGTGACCATAATGCGAAGGAACGCACGCGGGCCGCCCAGTTGTCGGCCGTTCGCGCAAAATTCCTTCGCATTATTTCAGAGCGTGTCCAGCCAGGCGAGCAGGCTCGTATCGCGTTTCCACGATGAAGAGTGCGCCGTCGCTGACGTGACCCCCGTTTCTCATCCAGCCATAACGAGAGTCCTTTGGTGATCTGAACTGGGGTTGGTGGGGTTGGCAAGAGGCCGGTCAGCGCAGCTTTCAACCAGCGCAGCGGACCGGCCGATCTGTCCGGTGAGCGCATCTGCATAAGCCTGCGGCGTCAGCCACCCGAGCTTCGAGTGCGGACGCCGCTCGTTGTAATCGCGCCGCCAGGCCTCCAGCACGGCGCGGGCGTGCGGCAGGGATCGGAACAGCGTCTCGTTCAGCAGCTCGTCACGCAGGCGGCCGTTGAAGCTCTCGTTGAAGCCGTTCTGCTGAGGCTTGCCCGGCGCGATGTAGTGCCAGCCCACACCGGCGTCGTCGGCCCAGGCCAGGATGGCGTTGGACGTATATTCCGTGCCGTTGTCGCTGATGATCGTCTCGGGTCGCCCGCGTCGCAGGATGATGGCGTCCAACTCGCGCGCCACCCGTCGCCCTGACAGCGAGGTATCGGCGACGAGCCCGAGGCACTCGCGGGTGCAGTTGTCGATCACCGTCAGTATGCGGAAGCGCCGCCCGTCGGTCATCTGATCGGACACGAAGTCCAGCGACCAGCGCTGGTTCGCGACCAGAGGGATCTCCAGCGGCCGCCTTGTGCCCATGGCGCGTTTTCGCCCGCCACGCCGGCGCACCGTCAGCTTCTCCTCGCGGTAGATCCGCTGGACCCGCTTCTTGTTGACCGCATGGCCCTCGCGCCGGAGCATCACGTGCAGACGTCGATAGCCGAACCGCCGACGCTCCTGGGCCAGGGCCTTCAGCCGATCCCGCAGGGCGCCATCGTCCGGTCGCGTCGCCTGATAGCGCACGCTCGTCCGATCCACACCCAGCACCCGACAAGCCCGCCGCTCGCTCATCGCGTAGGCCGACTGCAGGTGCGCCGCCGCCGCTCGATGAGCTGCGGGCGTCACCACTTTTTTCCCAGCAAATCCTTCAGCGCGACGTTGTCCAGCATCGAGTCCGCCAGCATCCGCTTCAGCTTGGCGTTCTCGTCTTCCAGAGCCTTCAGACGCCGGGCCTCCGACACGTCCATACCGCCATACTTGGCCTTCCACTTGTAGAAGGTCGGCGAGCTCAGCCCGTGCTTCCTGCACAGATCCGCCACCGGGACGCCGGCCTCCTGCTCACGCAGGATCCCGATGATCTGCTCTTCCGTGAACCTTGATCGCTTCATTCTGTCCGTCCTTTCGAGGGGCGGACTCTAGCTATTCCTGGAGGAGTTTCAGGGGGTCACGTCAGAGGAAGCCAGCATTTGCGCAGCCTATTGGTTCACGGCGCGCGTGCCGTCGTGAGAACGGCACCCAATAAAAATGATCCCATCAGCCAATGGGCCAACCAGCTTCGGGAGCGACGCGGGTTCAACCGCGCAACGGTTGCCATCGCCAACAAGAATGCACGGATAATCTGGGCCGTGCTTCGAACGGGCGATCAATACCGCGCCGCCGCCTGAAGAACCGAACCAGTTTGCGAGTAGACGGAGAAATGGACTGCACTGATCGAGCCGACGCGCGACGAGCCTGACTATTATCGAGGCCCTTGAGGCCTACCAGCTGTAGAGGTGCGCGTGTGCGGATTTCCCATTTGGGCGCTCTGGACAACCAGCTGACGCCGGATAGATGTTTGCAACTGATCCACGCAGAACGTTTCAATGCCGCTTGCAAAGGGAGAGCCGTCCATAGAGATAGTATGTCTGCTCGCTGACCGCGATCCGGCGGCAGGCTTCAGTCGTGCTCGCTCCCTGCGACAGCACAATCTCAACTTCACGCAGCTTGCCAATAATCTCTTCCGGCTTGTGCTTCTTGCTCGGCATTCAATGTCCCTTTCGTGGTCCAGACTATCATAGTCTCTGGGCCACTCAGCGGGGGGCAGATCAGGTCGCAAGGCCGGTGATGATCGTTTCCCTGTCACCGGAGGAAGTGAAGCGATAGATTTCGTCGCGAGAATATGACGCGACATATATCGAACCGTCCTTATCGATGGTCAGACCGGAAGGGCCGGAAAGCCCCTCGGCGAAAGTCGTTCGGGAGCCGTCGGGCGCTATGCGGGAGACACGGCCCGCCCCCCATTCGGCGATAAAGAGATTTCTATTGGCGTCGAACGCCATACCCACCGGCGAACTGAAGCCGGTCCAAAGGCGCACGGGCTCGGCAGCATTGGCTTTCGTGACGATGCCGGAGACCATGGCGGCTGCGGCGATAAGAGTGAGATGTGACAACATGGTGCGACGATTGAACATTATCTTTTCCTTATCTGTTCAGGATGTCGGGTGTCGGTCGAAGACTGTCTTCGCTGCGTTGAGACCGTTGATCGCTGCGGGGAAGCCGGCATAGACCGCCATCTGCATGACAATCTCGATGATCTCTTGCTGTGAGAGGCCGACGTTCAGACCCGCCGCAATGTGAACTTCTAGTTGCGGGCGTGCATTTCCGAGTGCTGTAAGCGCGGCAATCGTCGCAATTTCCCGCTGGCGAAGGTCAAGGCCGGGTCGCGCATAGATGTCGCCAAACGGAAATTCGATGAGGTAGCGCGCGAAATCGGGCGAGATCTCCTTCAGGCTCTCCACGACGGCATGACCATCTCTCCCATCAATCGCGGACAGTCTTTCCAGGCCGATGGCATAGCGATCACGCACCGCGCCAGCTTGAGGGACAGGATTGTCTCCGGTCTGTGCCGTTGCTGTGGACGCGAGAGCAGACGAGCCCACGGCGAGCACCCCAAGGCTCCCCAGGGCGGTTCTACGTGTCAGATGCGAGGTCTCAACCTGCGACTCTGCAAGAGCGCTGGCTTCCGCGGGCGTTTCCTGACGTTCTGAATTGCTCACACTACCTCCATGACACCGGCGTTGAGCCAGTTGCGCGATTGATTGAAATGCACCTATTTGATCATCGTTGCCTTGCGATAAATCCAATTCATTATTAGTATTTCCGTCATGAAGACGGTTCATCTCGCCAGCATCGACCTCAATCTGCTCGTCGTCTTCGACGCGCTGGTTGCGGAAGGGCACGCCACGCGCGCCGCCGAACGGATCGGATTGACCCAGCCGGCGGTCAGCCACGCGCTCAACCGCCTGCGGGCTTTGTTCGGTGATCCGCTCTTTGTTCGTTCACCGCGCGGCATGGTGGCGACACCGCTGGCGCAGGACATCGCTCCCGGTGTGCGGTCCATTCTCGAACAGGTGGAAGGCATCCTGCTCGGCGGTCGCACCTTCGATCCGGCATCGAGCACGCGGCAATTCACGCTTGGGCTATCCGACTACGCAGCCTTCGTGCTGCTGCCACGCCTCACCGCGCGCCTCGATCGGGAAGCGCCGGGCGTTTCCCTTGTCGTTCGCAACACCAGTCGCAGCGTCGGGCTTCCCATGCTGGAAGATGGTGGGGCCGAACTGATCGCGGGCAACTTCCCAGACCCACCCACGCATATGCGCGAAGAACTGCTCTATGAGGAGGACTTCATCTGCGCCGGTCGGGGCGATCATTCCGGCCTCGACGGGATGGTCGATCTCGACCGCTATCTTTCGCTTCGGCACCTTCAGGTCTCGATGAAGGGCAATCCGCGAGGCTATGTCGATGCCGTGCTCGCCGAAAAGGGCCTGAAGCGCAATGTCGCCGTGACGGTCGGCCATTTCCTGATGGCTCCGATGCTGGTCGATGCTTCCGATCTGGTGGCGACGGAACCCCGTCGATTGTTCGCACCGCTCGCCGGGCGGCTGCCGCTCCGGCTCTTTCCGCCGCCTCTCGACATTCCCACATTCCGGGTGGTGCAGACTTGGCACGCTCGACATGATGCCGATCCAGGGCATCAATGGCTGCGGCGCGTGCTGCGCGAAGTGGGGCAATGGGCGTAACGCTTAAAGCCCCAATCCCCTTTGCCGCCCCAGTTGCCACGACACGGAGCCACCCTGCACGACGCCCATGACCTCGCGGCCGAGATGGCGGTCGATGACCGGCCGCCACGGGACGAGGGTGAACTCGTGGCTCTGCTCCACGATGGCGAACTTGCCGCTAGATAGCTGGACAGTCCCGGTGAACTTGCCGCTGATCTTCTCGCCGTCCGCCGCCGCCCGGAATGGCAGCGCTTTGTTTTCGGCCATCTCCGCGCCGACGTGGGCCACCTCCCGCTCGCGCAGCGTGGCGAGGAGGCTGCGCCGGTAGAAGATGCGGCCATCCCTTGATCGGGTGGCGTCCCCCTGTTCGATATGATGCTCGCGGCGCTGGTCCATGGCCTCCCGCACCTGTAGGCCGAACCCGGCCGGAGCGAGATCCGATGCGTCGGGCGATACCAGCCGGCGGTCGAGCCAGGTCGCCCCAACGGACCCGATCTGGCTTTCCAGATTGAAGGCCGAGATGATGCGGATGCTGGCCTGCCGATTGCGGCCTGCATCATAGGCAGCGGCTCGGCTCTCGAAATCCTCTGGGACGCGCCATTGATCGGCGTCGATCCTCTCGGTGATGCCGGCGCGGCGCAACGCCTCCAGCCGGCGCACATGAGCATTGACATAGCCCTCATAGTCGCCGCCGGGAACGCGGCCCTCGAACTTCGCCTGCTCCAGATGGCGGCTCGGCCGATAGAAGCCATCCTCGGCGATGGCGGCGATCGTTCGGTCAGACGGTCGTTGCGTGGTTTCGGCCGGGCCGATCTCGATGACGCTGCCAATCCGGGCGTCCTCAACGCGGGCCGGGTCGATGCCGGGGACATGGTGGGTGCGGCCGTCGATGCCGTCCACCACGACGGTCAGGTTCTCGCCCATCTCGTCGGTCAGATATTTGTCAACGACGCGACCAACGATCGGCGTCTCGGGCGGCCCGTCATGGATATGGAAGGTCATCGGGTCACGCTCCAGGCCATCGGCCTTCAGCGCCTTGTGCATGTTGCGGATGATGTCGCCGCGCTCGCCCAGCTCGCGCAGGGTCGGTTCCATCCGCTCGCTCAACTCCCAAACGCCGGGTGCATGTTCGGTGACGAGGCCCATCTGCTCAAGTTTGCCCAGGCGGCGCAGGCGCAGCGTCCGGTCAAACGGGCGACGCGGATCGTCGGGTTCATGGCGCAGGTCGAGGAACCGTTCATCGGCTTCCTCAGTCATCGTCCGGTCAATGCGGGTGAAGCGGTCCTGATCGACTTCGGCCGAGAGCTTGCGGTTCTGCTCGATCTCGGTGACGGGGCCAAGCTCCAGCGTGGTCAACTCGCTCGCCCGCTCGCGAATGCCGTTGGCGAGATAGTCGCCGTTGATGACCAGATTCTCTCCCAGGTCATCCTTGCCGCGCACGATGACATGCACATGGGGATGGCCGGTGTTGTAGTGGTTGACCGCGACCCAATCGAGCTGGGTGCCGAGGTCGGTTTCGATATGGCGCAAGAGGTCGCGGGTGTGCGCCTTCAGGTCGGTCAGGTCAGCCCCGTCTTCCGGCGAGAGGATGAACCGAAACTGGTGCCGATCCTCCCTGCCGCGATCGAGGAAGGCATCGCCATCGGCGCGATCCTCGGTGGCGGAATAAAGCGGGCCGCGCTCGCCGTCGCGCGAGGTTCCGTCGCGCTGGATGTAGCGCAGATGGGCGGCGGCCTTGCCGTTCTTGCCGGCGCTCTGGACATAACGGGTCTTGACGACGACGCGGCGCATACCGGAAGTGCTGTGCTTCCAGCCGCCGGACAGGGTGCGGGCGAGGACGAAGGACGCGCCACGTCCGCGCCGCACGCCGGGACCGCCGGGCGCGCGCGGGGCCTTGCCGCCCCCCATGCTCCCCTTGGCGGCCGACTTCGCCGACACGCGCGGCGAATATTTGGGATGGGTGTTGCTGTGCTGGCGGGCGAGCTTCTTCGCCTGGGTGAGAAAGCTCTTGGCCTTGCCGAGCTTCGGCGCATCGGAACGGATGCGGCCCGGCCTGGGCCGGAAGCGGTTCTCGTCGTCGGCGCTCATGGACGCGCCACCGGCCGAAATCCAAGAAAATCGGGCAATCTGCGGCCATGGTGCCGGACGAAATCCAGCAAATCCAAGGCTTTGCGCAAAATCGCGGCTCGCGCGTTCCAAAAACAGGGTGCCGCTCGCGGCTCCCCTAACCAGTGTGCAGACAATAACAATTTCCAGAACATTGGCGACGTGGTGCCATGTTCCTTTATCTTGCCCTCCGCACTTCCTGCCCTTCCTGCCCGGAATCCAGCCAGGCGAAACCCCGCATGACTGGACACCGGAACGGCTCGCGCCGACTGTGGGAACGCACCCCTCATGGCGCTCCCCCGCCATCGGCGCGAGCCACGAAAATTCTGCCGGTTGACGGCTCCGTGTCGGCGGCATCGCGCACCGGAACGGTCGCGCGAGTGTCGCTGGACTGCACTTCGGATGACGGCGCGGCGACGGTCCGCGTGTCGGCCGAGCGTGTGACGAACAGCGGAGCGTCGCGCCAGTCGGGCGGCGGTGGCGGTGCTGTTGCGGGTGTTTCAGTGCCGACCGGGCCGCCGATCACCGGCGCGATGGCGGCGACATAGGCGCGGGTCTCGGCGGGCAATCTCCGGCCGGTCGCGCGATGTTCGTCGTAGCGGCCGGGACCGGCATTGTAGGCCGCGAGCGTTGCCGCGACATTGCCGTAGCGATCCCACATTTCGCGCAGGTAAGCCGCGCCCGCCATGATGTTGTCGCGTGGGTCGTAAGGATCGCGGCCGAGGCCATGACGGACGCGCAGGCCCGCCCAGGTATCGGGCATGACCTGCATCAATCCCATGGCTCCGGCCGACGAGATCGCGCGCACGTCGCCCGCGCTCTCGACGCGCAGCACGGCGCGAATCCAGTGCTCGGGAATACCGAAGCGCTGCGAGGCTTCGGTGATGAAGCCGGCATAGGGATCGGCAGGATTCGCGCGCGTGACGGGTGCGGCCTGCGCCGATAAGGCGACCGGACAGGCTGCGACCGCGAGCACGCCAGCCAGCAGCAGACCGGCATATCGCGTGATTTCCCTGCCTCCGTTCGACCTCCAGTCTGCCAGCGTGCTCGCTGCGGTCAAGGGCAAGGCGCGAGCGCCGGCCAGAGGCCGCCCCTGACCTTCGCTGCGCGCGCCGGCCGTCCGGTGGCCGAGCGGGACGACGGGATGAGACGGCTTTTCCGCGAACAACGGGATGAGGGTTTTGAACGCGGGGATGACGCGGGATCGCATGGCTTTCAGCCCCGCCCGCCGCGCGGCTTCGGGCGGCTCCAGTGCAGCGACCAGGCTGTCTTGTCGTTGCTGTTCTGGAAGAGGTTGGCGCGGATCGGCTGCGGCAAAGCGGGATCGTCGATCATCAGCGAAATGTAGTCGCCGGCCTTTTCGCCGACCTCCTTCCAGCCTGCACCGACCTCCGGGCCGTCCTCGGCGCCGTGGTGGACGCGATAGGCGGGCGCGTTCTCCGCATCCGATGGTTCGGCAGGAACGATGGTCAGCTCGCGGTAAAGGGTGAGCGTATGAACACGGCCAACGAAGGTTTCGTTTTCGACGGTGAATTGACCGATCTGGGGCATGACAATCTCCTTGGCGGTGAGGTTGGAAACACCATCGGCGGGCACCGCTCCCGCTGATGGGAAAGCGGTCATTGCGTCGGCGCACGCCATTCGTAGCGGCCGTCGCCTTCCTCATCGGTCCAGAGCGGCAGCGCCCGACCGATGACGGAACTTGCGGGGATGGGTCCGAAGTAGCGGCCGTCGAGGCTGTCGCGGACTTCCCAATTCATGAGGAAGATTTCACCGTCGCCGATGACGCGGCAGCCCTGCCAGACGGGCAGATCGCGGCCGATCCGGTCGCGCTCCAGCGCCTCCCCCATCTCGACGCCATCGACGGTGATGGTGCTGCCGGTGCGGCAAACCCGCTGTCCCGGCAGGCCGAGGACGCGCTTCAGGAGCGGCACGCCGCGCCCGACATAGCCGCGCTCGATCATGAAGGCGGCGAGCGGTTCGGGCGGCATAACGGCGACCAGCTCGGGCACCCCGATGCGGTCAGCCGGCTCGATGGTGTAGAAGCCGATGGGCGCGCTGGCCGTGGCGTTCCAGATCAGTTTCGTGGGCGTCGGGATGAACGCCGCGATGGCGACGCCCATCGCCGCGAAATACGTCACCATGACGTAGCCGAACCGCGTCATGGCTCGATCCTCCGACGATGGAGCCAGGCGGCATGACGTTCCGGCGTGTAATCGCGTGGCTCCAGACCGGCGATAAGGCGGTTGTGGACATGCCGCCAGTGATCCGGCGCGGCGTCGGCCGGATCGAGGCCGAGTGCTTCCACCGCGTCTATGGCGACAAGCGCGCGCTGCACTTTCGCCCAGCTATCGAGGCGCAGCAGGATGTCGCCTCCGGGGCGCACGAAGGGCAGCGTCTGGAAGGGTTCGCCGCGGCGAACCGCGCGCACGATGTCGATGCGTGAAATCACGGTGCCGTGTTCGCCGGCCGCCCAGCGGACGAAGGCGAAGACGCTCTCCGGCGCGAAGCCGACGATACTGCGGCGGCGGTCGATGATCTGTTCGTAGCTCTTGCGGCCGAACCGTATCCAGCGCTCGACCTTGCGCTTGTCGAAGGTCAGTTCGACCAATGTGGTGAAGGGCGCAGGCCCGTCCGGCAGCGGACGGCCGTGCATGCGGCGGGCCGCGTTGCCGGTCATATCGGATCTCCTTCGGTGGATGGAAATTCGCGGGCGAGCAGGTCGCGCAGCATGTCGGCGACGGTGATGCCGCGCCGGAAGGCGGCGACCTTGATGCGCCCGCGCAGTTCCGGCGTGATGTCGATGGTCAGGCGGGCGGTGAATGCTTCGCCGGCGGCCTTGCTGGCAGGCGGCATGTCCGCCGCCTTGATCCAGCTTTCAAGATCGCCCGGCCGGGACGCGAAGCCGGGTTTGCGGGTACGTCCGGTCATGGTTCGATCCCTCCGACCCGCAGCCGGTCGATCTCGGCGGCAAGCGCGGCGATCTCGCGCGAAGCCGGGCTGTCGGCGTCGATCTCGGATGCGAGGCGGCCGGACTGCGCAGCATCGGCGAAGACGACACGCTGGCCGATGGCGGTGGCGAGCAAGGGCGGGTCGTGGTCGGCAAGCGTCTCGGCCGTCTCGCGGGCGATGACGGTGCGCGCGCCGCAACGGTTGAGCACGAAACGGGCGGCGAGGTCGGGCCGGTAGATGCGCGCCTCCTTCAGAAGCGCCAGCATCTCGGCCGAGGCCCAACCGTCGAAGGGGGACGGCTGCACCGGGATCAGCACCAGGTCGGCGGCGAGCAGCGCCGAGCGCATCAGAGCGGCGACGCGGGGTGGCCCGTCTATGACGACGTGATCGGCGTCACGGACCAGTTCCGGGGCTTCCCGGTGCAAGGTGTCACGGGCCAGGCCGATGGTGCTGAACAGCCTTGGCAGGCCCTCATGGCTGCGCGTCTGCGACCAGTCGAGCGCGGAGCCTTGCGGATCGGCGTCGATCAGGATGACGCGCTGACCCCGCTGCGCCCAGGCTCCGGCGAGATGCAGCGCCAGCGTGGTCTTGCCGACGCCGCCCTTCTGGTTGAGAAGCGCGACGATCATGGCGCACCTCGTCGGCTGGAAGCAGCACGACTATCGGCACTGGCACCGGCACCACGTGTCGTTTTTCCAGGTTTCGTGAATCGGCGTGAGAGCGGACATGAGTCCGAACAATGGCTTGCGCGCATAGATGTGGTTCCATGTTTGTGAACTG
>NZ_JACICC010000010.1 GCF_014195635.1 Pseudochelatococcus contaminans
CGACCGCAGGTGCCGCTTGCGGCAGAAAATCCTTGTCTAGCGCTCGGATACAGGCGATCTTCACCTCAAACGACACGCCACTTGGGGAATGCAGGCTGAAATGAGTTTGCCACTTCGTCTTTTTCTTAAATCCATCGTTCGACAAGGCTGTTTGTCGGTTACCTATGCCAATGGTGAAACCAGCACCTATGGCAGCGACCAAGCAGGTTCCCGGATTGCCGTGGAGCTAGCTGACAAATCGCTTGAGCTCGAACTCATGCGCGATCCAGAGATGGTCCTGGGTGAAGCGTTCGCCGAGGGGCGGCTGCGCGTCATCTCTGGCACAATCTACGGTTTGCTGGAGCTGCTTTTCCTCAACACCCGAAGCGACGCGGGTGGACAGCGTCTGCTTGAGGTTCTTGAGCTTGCTCAACGCACTAAGGAGCGCGTGGTCAAATCGAACACAAAGCGCCGGTCGCGTCAGAACGTTGCGTTCCATTACGACCTTAGTCCGGCCCTGTATGACCTGTTTCTCGATCCGGAGCGGCAATATTCCTGCGCCTATTTCGAGTCTCCGACCATGACCCTGGAGGCTGCACAGGTTGCCAAGATGCGCCATCTTGCTTCCAAGCTTGCCCTCGAACCTCGCCAGAAGGTGT
Organism: Pseudochelatococcus contaminans; assembly: GCF_014195635.1. Classification (GTDB taxonomy): domain Bacteria; phylum Pseudomonadota; class Alphaproteobacteria; order Rhizobiales; family Beijerinckiaceae; genus Pseudochelatococcus; species Pseudochelatococcus contaminans. The sequence goes on from NZ_JACICC010000010.1 coordinate 639, forward strand.
TGGACATCGGTTCAGGGTGGGGCGGACTCGGAATTTATCTCGCCCGATCCGCTGGGGTGGACGTCACGGGCGTAACCCTTTCCACCGAGCAGCATGCAGAATCCAACGCCCGCGCGAAGCGCCAGGGTCTCGAACAACATGTTCGCTTCGAGCTGCAGGACTACCGGAACGTCTCGGCTCGATATGATCGCATTGTTTCTGTCGGCATGCTCGAACACGTCGGCAAGGATCAGTTCGACACCTATTTCGCTAAGGTAGCGCAGGTTCTCGAAGAAGACGGCGTCGCCGTGATCCATGCGATCGGACAATTCGATGTTCCATCGCCAACCAACCCGTGGATTGAGAAGTATATCTTTCCAGGGGGCTACATTCCTTCGCTGTCGGAAATTGTTCAGTCGGTCGAACGCGCCGGCCTGATGACGACCGACATTGAGGTCCTGCGTTTACACTACGCGCAGACCCTAAGAGTATGGCGGAAGCGCTTTCTCGCCCGTCGGCATGACGCGATCCAGCTCTATGACGAGCGCTTCACAAGGCTCTGGGAGTTCTACCTCGCTGCATCGGAAATCGGCTTCCGGTATCGCGGTCTGATGGTGTTCCAGATCCAACTTGCCAAGAGGGTCGATTCCTTGCCGATCGTTCGCACTTACATGACCGAGCGGGAAGAGGAAATTCGCTGCGCCGATGAGTCTAGGGAGAACCGAGGTGAGATCAGAGCTGCTGAATGATTTCGCGTCCCTGATGAGGCAGGAGCTGGAAGAATTGGCTGCGCAGTCGGCCACTTCCGCTCAGTCCCGGCAGCCTGTGGAACTCGATCAGCAGAGCGTCGGGCGAATTTCGCGTGTGGACGCCATGCAGGTGCAGGCATTGGCTCAAACAGTCGAGAAGCGGAGGCAGGCTAGGGTTGCGCTGCTGCATCGGGCTCTACGGAAGATCGAAACAGGGGAATATGGCGTATGTGAAGGCTGTGAGGAGGACATTGCCGAGGGCCGTCTTCGAGTAGATCCCGCCGCGCGTCATTGTGTGAGATGTGCAGAACACGCACGGTAGCCACTGCGCACGCACACCTGCATAATCTGATTCAAGTACCGTTGACATTCTCCTTCACCAGGATCGACCGCGCCATGGCCGAGGAAGCCGATGCCCGTTTCTTCGACCTGCGCCATGAACCGCCAAAGCCGTGACGGCAGTTCGAGGCCCGCGTTCCGGGCGGTGATTATGAGGGCTATGTCGATTGCTATCACAATCGCAATGCGCGCAATGCGACTTTATGATGCGTACAATAAACAATGCGGCCCAACACTTTGATATACTTGATGTTAACATCGGATACCCTTGGCCGTCCACGAACCTGTCAACCGGCGAAAGGCCAGCGGCATCAAGGCGACGCAACGACAGACGCAGGTTTGACTGCGAGATCTGCCTGTCATTGGCAGGGGCATATCCTTGTGCTAAGAGCCCGGCCCTGCCTTGGGTCTTCACCAGAGGGCGCGTCTCGAAGGGTGATTGATGACGGACAATAACGTTGGCGTGGCGGACAACGCAGTTTCGCAACCGGAGAAGTCCGAACTGCCCCCGCAAAAAGCGCGTGCGCTCGTGCTGGGTGCGATCGGCGTCGTTTTCGGTGACATCGGCACCAGCCCGCTCTATGCGCTGCGCGAGTCCGCCCTCGCTGCCTCGGAGGGCGGCCCGTTGCTGGACTCCGCCGTGGTCGGCGTGCTGTCGCTGATCCTGTGGACGCTGATACTCGTCGTCACGTGTAAATACGTGCTGATATTGCTGCGCGCGGACAACAAAGGCGAAGGCGGAACGCTCACGCTGGTAGCGCTGGCACAGCGCGTGATGGGCAAAGGGCGCACGCCTATCCTGCTGCTGGGCATGCTCGGCGCGGCGCTTTTCTATGGCGACGCCATCATCTCGCCGGCGATGTCCGTGCTGTCCGCAGTGGAAGGCGTGAAGCTCGCCACCCCGGCGCTGGACGACTACATCGTGCCGATCACCATGGTCATCCTGATTGTGCTGTTCGTCGCCCAGCGTTATGGCACGGCAAAGGTCGCGGCGCTGTTCGGGCCGGTCATGGTCACGTGGTTCATCGCCATCGGGCTTGCAGGCCTGTTTCATCTGTTCGACAATCTCGCCGTTTTCCGCGCATTTAACCCCTACTACGGCGTGCTGTTTCTTTATGAACATCCGGGCATCGCCGTGATCGTGCTCGGCGCGGTATGCCTTGCGGCGACCGGGGCCGAGGCGCTTTATGCGGACCTTGGCCACTTCGGCCGCCGGCCTATCAGCCAGGCGTGGCTGTATTTCGTGTTTCCGGCTCTGGCGCTGAATTATCTTGGCCAGGGCGCGATGCTGATGAACCATCCCGAGGCCATCGACAACCCGTTCTTCCGCATGGTGCCGGAATGGGCGTTGCTGCCGTTCATCGTGCTGGCGACGCTGGCCACGGTCATCGCCTCGCAGGCTGGGATCACCGGGGCCTATTCGCTCACCCGGCAGGCTATCCAGCTTGGGCTGCTGCCGCGCATGGAAGTGCGCTTCACCTCGGCCGAGCATGCGGGGCAGATCTACATGCCGAAGGTCAACCGCATGCTGCTCGCGGGCGTGCTGGTGCTGGTGCTGTCGTTCCAGACGTCGAGCGCGCTATCACACGCTTATGGCATATCGGTGTTCGGCGCCATGCTGATGGATGGCCTGCTGGCCGTCATCGTCATCTGGAAGGGCTGGCGCTGGGGGTTGGCGGCAGCGCTGGCGCTGCTGCTGCCGTTCATCATCATCGACGGTGCCTTCCTCGCCGCCAACCTCGGCAAGCTCGTCTCCGGCGGCTGGGTGCCGGTGGTGCTGGCAGCGTTCCTCGTCGTCGTGATGGCGACATGGCGCAAGGGCACGGGCATCATCTTCGCCAAGACGCGCAAGAACGACGTGCCCGTGCAGGAACTGATCGGGATGCTGCGAGCCAACCCGCCACCGCGCGTGCCGGGGCTCGCCATCTTCCTGACCAGCGACCCCGAGACCGCTCCCACCGCGCTGCTGCACAACCTCAAGCACAACAAGGTGCTGCATGAGCGCAACGTCATCCTGACCATCGAGACGGACGACCTGCCGCGCCTGACGGACAGCGAGCGTGTGTCGCTGAAGGAAATCAGCGACGATTTCTGGCTGGTCAGAATGCACTTCGGCTACATGGAATCGCCCAACATCCCCTCGGGGCTGGCGATCCTGCGCAAGCAGGGGTTCAAGTTCGACATCATGTCCACGTCGTTCTTCCTGTCGCGGCGGTCTATCCGCCCGGCGGCGCATTCGGCGATGCCCATGTGGCAGCGCCACCTGTTCATGTCGCTGGCGCGCAACGCCGCCGACGCGACGGACTTCTTCCAGATCCCGACCGACCGCGTGGTGGAAGTGGGTACGCAGGTGAGCGTATAGCCTGTCGGAATGATGCCAAAAGCTGTGCAAAGATGCGCCGTATCGCTTCGGCGCATCTTTCTGTCACGCGAAGTGGACAAACGAATGTTTATCGTGCGATCTGAAATCGTGCTAGAGTAGGCGGCAGCGCCTAGACCGCGAGCCAACAGATCGCAAGCCAATCGCATTGCAAAGCAGGAACGTGAAGAAAAAAGTATACGTCAAGTCCTACGGCTGCCAGATGAACGCCTATGACGCGGAGCGCATGGCGGACGTCCTCGCCCCGCAAGGGTTCGTCGAGACGGACAGTGCCGAGGAAGCAGACCTCATCGTCCTCAACACATGCCACATCCGCGAGAAGGCCGCAGAAAAGGTCTATTCGGAGCTGGGCCGCCTGCGCGTCATGAAGGACGAGCGCAAGGCCGAAGGGCGCGACACCACCATCGTCGTCGCCGGCTGCGTGGCGCAGGCCGAGGGTGGCGAAATTCTCAAGCGCGCCTCCGCCGTCGATCTGGTGGTGGGGCCGCAAAGCTATCACAACCTGCCCGCCCTGCTGGAAAAAGCCCGGCGGGCACGTGTGGTGGACACGGAATTTCCCATCGAGGACAAGTTCGATCATCTGCCCGCCCCCTCGCGCGACAAGATCCGCTCGCGCGGCGTGTCTTCGTTCCTGACCATTCAGGAAGGTTGCGACAAGTTCTGCACCTTCTGCGTGGTGCCCTACACGCGCGGCGCGGAAATCTCGCGCCCGGTGGCCAAGATCATGGCCGAGGCCGAGCGGCTGGCGGCGGCTGGCGTGCGCGAGTTCACCGTCATCGGACAGAACGTCAACGCATATCACGGTGAAGGTCCGGACGGGCGCACGTGGTCGCTGGGGCGGTTGCTGCATCGTCTGGCCGAGGTGCCGGGGATCGCGCGTTTGCGCTATACCACCAGCCACCCGCGCGACATGGACGACGAACTCATCGACGCCCACCGCAATCTGCCGGCGCTGATGCCCTATCTGCACCTGCCGGTGCAATCCGGGTCGGATTCCATTCTGGCGGCGATGAACCGCAAGCACACGGGCGACGAATACCGCCGCATCATCGAGCGCACCCGCGCCGCGCGGCCGGATATCGCCCTGTCGTCGGACTTCATCGTCGGCTTCCCCGGTGAGACCGACGCTGATTTCGACGCCACGATGCAGCTTGTGCGCGAAATCGGCTTTGCCAGCGCCTATTCCTTCAAATACAGCCCCCGCCCCGGCACGCCCGCGGCGCAGATGGCGAATCAGGTTCCGGAAGATGTGAAAAGCGCCCGCCTTGCCGCGCTTCAGCAGGCGCTGGAGGAAGACAGGCAGCGGTTCCATCGCGCAACCGTCGGCCGCACCATCGACGTCCTCGTCGAGCGCAAAGGCCGCTATGCGGGGCAGATGGCCGGCAAATCGCCGTGGCTTCAGGGAGTTCAGTTCGACGATGAAACGGTCGCCATCGGCGACATCGTGCAGGTCGAGATCACCGGGACGGGCACCAACAGCCTGTTCGGGCAGCGCGTGGGCGCAGACCCGGCGTCGTTAACCGCAGTGCAGAGGCCGCATTCGACAGGAGCGAACGCGGCATGACCGTTCCAGCCTGAACCCAAGGAGAAGACATGGGCGCGAGAGTCAAGGAACTGCCGCACAAACAGCAACGTTTACGACAAGCTCTCCCGCCTTTTTCCGTCGATCCAACCCAACCGGCCTTCATGACCCCAGACCAGCCAGCAGCCTCCTCCCCCGACGCCGTCGACGTTTCCCTGACGTTCGATAACAATCGCCTCGCGAGCCTCGTGTTCGGGCTGTACGATCAGAACCTCGCCCATATCGAGCGCCGCCTCGGGCTGCAGGTCACCGCCAACGGCAATCATGTCGTCATCAAGGGACCGGCCTCGGTGGCCGAGCAGGCCAAGAACGTGCTGGAAGCTCTTTACGAGCGCGTGGCATCCGGCGTGACCATCACCACCGGCGAGGTGGACGGCGCCATCGAGGAAAGCAGCTTGCAGGGCTCGCTGTTTCCGGCCGCCGCGGAGCCGGTGGCCGAGGTGCGCGAGCGCGCCCCGTCCGGCCGCGCCAACTTCGAGCATATCAGCACCCGCCGGCGCGGCAACGTCAAGGCGCGCAACGCGGCGCAGGATGCTTACCTGCGCGCGCTGCGCCGTCACGAGCTGGTCTTCGCCGAAGGCCCCGCCGGCACGGGCAAGACGTGGCTTGCCGTCGGCCATGCCGTGCAGCTCATGGAGCAGGGCGTGGTGGAAAAACTCATTCTGTCGCGACCGGCAGTGGAAGCAGGCGAGCGGCTTGGCTTCCTGCCGGGCGATATGAAGGAAAAGGTCGATCCCTATCTGCGGCCGATTTACGATGCGCTTTATGATTTCATGGAAGCGCGCCACGTGGAGCGCGGCCTGTCAACGGGCGTGATCGAAATCGCGCCGCTGGCCTTCATGCGCGGGCGCACGCTCGCCAACGCCGCCGTGCTGCTCGATGAGGCCCAGAACGCCACGTCCATGCAGATGAAGATGTTCCTGACCCGTCTTGGAGAAGGGTCGCGCATGATCATCACCGGCGATCCGTCGCAGATCGACTTGCCTCCGGGCCAGAAATCCGGTCTTGTCGAGGCAACGCGCGTGCTGGAAGGCGTCGAGGGCATCGGGCATATCCGTTTCCGCGATGTCGATGTCGTCCGTCATCCGCTGGTCAGACGCATCGTCCATGCTTATGATCGCGAACATACGCGTGTGGTGGAGCAAACTGCGGCGACGCGCTCGGGGCCTTCCGCGTGGTAAACTCGCAAAGCTGGTTCTTTTGAGGCTGGTTCTTTTATTGATCGGTGTCTGGTGGAGTTGATGGCGCAAGCGTTGTCGGTCGATGTTCTCGTGCAATCCCAGCAATGGTCGGCGCTGGAAGGCGTCGAATCGCTGGTGGAGCGCGCGGCGGCCGCAGCGCTGGCACGCGGCAGCGTGCAAGTGCTGAACGGCGCTGAGCTGAGCGTGGCGCTGTCTGATGATGCCGCCGTACGGCAGCTCAACGCGCAATGGCGCGGCCTCGACAAACCTACCAACGTGCTGTCCTTCCCCGCCGCCGAGGCCGATGAGCTGGCCGACGCGCCTCACGTCGGCGATATCGTGCTGGCCTTTGAAACGGTGGCGCGCGAAGCCCGCGACGACGGCAAGACGCTCGCCGACCACACATCCCATCTCGTCATCCACGGCCTTCTGCATCTGCTCGGTTTCGACCACGAAACCGACGCGGAGGCTGAGGCCATGGAGGCGATTGAAATCGCGGCGCTGTCCGATCTGGGCATTGCCGATCCTTATGCCGACCTCGAACTGGAGACCTGAAAACGCCATGAGCGACGATCGAAGTCCGCCCTCCAAATCCGACGAGTCCGGATCCGGTCGCGAGGGCGACAGTTGGATCGACCGACTACTCACCGGTCTTGGATTGCGTAACGACACCTCCGTACGCGAAGCACTTGAAGATGCGCTGGAGGAAGGCTCCACCGGAAGCGACTTCACCGCGCAGGAACGTTCGCTGTTGCAGAACGTGCTCGATGTGAACGGATTGCGCGTCGTTGATACCATGGTGCCGCGCGCGGACATCATCGCCCTTCATGAAGATGTGTCGCTGGCCGAGGCGATCCGGGCATTCCGCGACGCCGGACATTCCCGCCTGCCGGTGTATGGCGAATCCCTCGACGATCCGCGCGGCATGGTACACATCCGCGATTTCCTTGAATTCATTGCGGAACGTGGCGGCGCGGCCTTCATCACCGCCGAAGGCGAGCTGCCGACACGGCTCGACATCGACCTTACCACCCCGCTCTCACAGGCCGCCGTTCTGCGTCCGGTTCTGTATGTGCCGCCGTCCATGCCGGTGATGGACCTGCTCGTGCGCATGCAGGCAACCCGCACCCATATGGCGCTGGTCATCGACGAATACGGCGGAACAGACGGTCTCATTTCCATGGAAGACATCATGGAAATGCTGGTGGGCAACATCGAGGACGAGCACGACCGCGAGGAGATTCCCGAGATCACGCAGACCGGGCCGCGCAGCTACGTCATCGACGCGCGCGCCGATCTCGACGACGTGGCTCAGGCCACCGGTTTCGACTTCGATACCATCGAGGTTTCGGAGGAAGTGGACACCATCGGCGGCCTGATCGTGACTCTGGCGGGACGCGTCCCCGAAGCTGGAGAGCGCATCGCCGGCCCGTTTGGACTGGTCTTCGATATTCTGGATGCCGATTCCCGCCGTCTCAAGCGGTTGCGGCTGTCCCTGGGCGGGGAGGACTCCGTCGCTCCCCTTCTGGCAGCCGAGCAGCCGAAACACGAACCTGCCGCCGTGTTCGATCTGACACGCGCCGACCGCAAGGAAGGCAAACTGCCGCCCGCCACCGAGGCAGCAGGCACGCCGGCCGCAGGTTCGCAGACTGCCATGCCGCCTGAAGCATGAGCCAGCCCGTGGCCATGCCGTGGCCGGCGACGCGCCTTGCCGCCGCGCGTAGGGGTGTGCGCTGGTTCATCGGCTTCGCCGCCGGGGCACTTGGCGCGCTGGCCATGCCGCCCTTCGGGCTTTGGCCGGTGCTCTTTCTATCGCTGCCTGTCGCGGTCTGGCTGATCGATGCCGTCTCGCGCGATCTCTGGCTCGGCGACGCCGGAAACATCCGCCGCCGCGCATTGGCTGCTGCCGCAATCGGCTGGTGGTTCGGGTTCGGTTATTTTCTGGCCGGGTTGTGGTGGCTCGGGTCCGCATTTCTTGTCGATGCCGATGAGTTTCTGTGGGCGCTGCCGCTGGGCGTCGTCGGTCTGCCGATGGTTCTGGCGCTGTTTACCGCGCTCGGTTTCGGTGTAAGCGGCGCGCTCTGGCGTGCGGACCTCTGGCGCATACCGCTGTTCACAGCCTTGCTGGCGCTGGCGGAATGGCTGCGCGCTACGCAGTTCACCGGCTTTCCATGGAACGCCTGGGGCATGGCGTTCGGGCAGGGCGATGTACTGGCGCAAACGGCCGCGCTTGGCGGGTTGCACTGGCTGACGCTGTTGGTCATTTTCATCCACGCTGCCCCGGCAACGCTTGCTGACACAGGCAGTCGCGGCGCACGTCTGGCCATGCCGGCGGCAGCGGGTGTCATGCTGGTACTTGCCGCTGCCTATGGCGTCTGGCGCATTCCCGCCGATTCCATGCCGGTGCTGCCGGATGTGCGCCTGCGTATCATGCAGCCCAACATCGATGAGGCAGAGCGGGCCGATCCGGCGTTTCGCGCCTCGACCATCCAGCGTTACGCTGCCATCAGCGCACAGGAAGGGCCGAACGGGGAAAGGCTGGAAGACGCCACGCATCTGATATGGCCGGAGTCGTCGTTTCCGTTTCTGATCGATCATACGCCCGAAGCGCTCGATGAGATCGCCGCCCTGCTTCCCGACGGCGCGGTGCTGATTACCGGCGCGGCGCGGGCCGATGCCCCCTTGCCGGGTGAAGATCGCTACCGCTTCTTCAACGCGATCAGGGTTTATGACAGCAATGCCCTGAGTCTGGGAACCTACGACAAGGTGCATCTGGTGCCGTTCGGGGAGTATCTGCCGTTCGATGGCCTGCTGCGCTGGCTGGGCATCCGCCAGTTCGTGCACACACCGGGCGGCTTCGAGGCAGGCGAGACACGCGAACCGCTCGTCGCGCCCGGATTGCCGCCGATATCGTCGCTGATCTGTTACGAGGCGATTTTTCCCGAAGAGGCCATTCTGCTTCCGCTGTCATCGGACAGCCGGGGACTGCTGCTCAATCTCACCAACGATGCGTGGTTCGGCCTCACGCCCGGCCCTTATCAACATTTCGCGCAATCGCGCCTGCGGGCCATCGAGCAGGGCCTGCCGCTGGTCCGTGCCGCCAACACCGGCATTTCCGGCGTGGTCGATCCGTTCGGCAGACCCGTCGCCCCTGTTCTGGCGCTGGGCACCGCCGGAATCGTCGATTCCGCCCTCCCCGAAGCGCTTGAGCCGACTGTTTTCGTGAAACTGCATGCCTTGGGCGGGCCGGTAATGTTCTGGTTGGGCGTTTTGGCCCTGTTCGTGGCCGGAATCGCTGCGCCACGCGGGCGGCGGGTCATTCCGGGTCGCCGTGGAGACGAACGATAACTTTGCCAGATCACTTAGTTGATATAATATGGTAGAGTAGTTCGGTCACCCGCCGTGTGAATGTCACAATTTGATGACAATCACACAGCCCGGATTATTCCGGTGACGACATCAGTCGTCTCCACAAGAGGCAGGATACATCCCCCCGAAAACGCTGTACAACCATCGGGCAGACAGCTCTTCGGCGGGTATCTCGCTTCGCTCTTCTTCGAGAGGAACATGTGACGAATAACGCGAACAAGGTCGACAGGCATGTCGGCGGCCGCGTCAAGACCCGGCGTCAACAGTTGGGCATGAGCCAGGAAAAACTGGGCAGCGCGCTCGGTATTACGTTCCAGCAGATCCAGAAATACGAAAAAGGCACGAACCGCATCAGCGCCAGCCGCCTGCAACAGATCGGCGCGGCCCTTGGTGTGCCGGCGGGATATTTTTTCGAAGGGCTGCAGGACGCGCCGTCACATGTTTCCGGCTTTGCCGAACCGGCCACGCCGGCATATACGGTCAGCACCACGCCGGCCGACGAAGGGTTGCGCCTGATGCGCGCTTTCATGCGGATCGGCGACCCTGCCGTTCGCGGTCGAATCATCGAGCTCGCCGAATCCATAGCCGAGCCGCGCGACATCCCGTCAAATTCCGACGAGGGGTGATATTTTGACATCTATCCGTTCTTTTTAGAGAACGAATTCGGTATCCCGGCTTGACCGGGCCGTCGCATGCTGCCAAGAGTCAAGATCTTCGAGAAGAACCAAGATCTTCGAGAATCGCTTTTTTGAAACGTATTCCGGTCGGATGGCTCCATCCTGCTGACGGGAATTTGTTTAAATTCAAGGAATCCGGAACGTCCGTCGTTCCTGATTCCGTATTAAACCGCACTTTGCGTCCAATTCGATGGATCGATTTGAACGCAAACCGTTCTGGAGAAAGCCTGAGGCTGTCTGCCCGCAGCGCCGGTATGCCGTCACAGCAGAGCCGGACGATGAACGAGCGGATGCGCCCCCGGTGAAATCGCCCCGGATTGACCGGTTTTCCATGGGGCCGGGTCTTTCCATTCAACTGTCTGTTCACGGTCCCCTCCGTCAGGTGGCATCCGCTTCCACCCGCACTGTCCGGGACTGTGGGCGAAGACGACGTCAGGCAACAGGGATATTGGATCGTGTCGCGCCAAGACTATCTTTTCACCAGCGAATCGGTTTCCGAAGGCCACCCGGACAAGGTGTGCGACCGCATTTCCGACACTGTCGTCGATGCGTACCTGTCCGTCGCCCCCGAGGCGCGGGTGGCGTGCGAAACGCTCGCAACCACGAACCGCGTGGTCATCGCCGGTGAGGTCCGTGGTCCTTCCGAGATCACAGCCGATTATCTGACCCATCTCGCACGCCTCGCGATCAAGGACATCGGCTACGAGCAGGATGGTTTCCACTGGCATGACGCCGATATCGAGGTGCTGCTGCACGCGCAGTCCGCGGACATTGCCCAGGGCGTCGATGCGGCCGGCAACAAGGACGAAGGCGCTGGCGATCAGGGCATCATGTTCGGCTACGCCGTGCGCGAGACGCCGGAGCTGATGCCGGCCCCCATCTACTACGCCCATCGCATTCTGAAGCGTCTGGCCGAAGCGCGCCACTCCGGCGAATCAGGCACGCTCGGCCCGGATGCCAAGAGCCAGGTGACGGTGCGTTACGCTGACGGCAAGCCAGTGGGCGTGACCCAGATCGTGGTATCGACGCAGCATCTGGACGAATCGCTCAGCTCCAACGATGTCCGCGCCATTATCGAGCCCTACGTGCGCGAGGCCCTGCCTGATGGCTGGATCGACGCAAAGACCGTGTGGCACGTGAACCCCACCGGCAAGTTCGTGATCGGCGGTCCGGATGGCGACGCTGGCCTCACCGGCCGCAAGATCATCGTCGACACCTACGGCGGCGCTGCGCCCCACGGCGGCGGCGCATTTTCGGGCAAGGATCCGACCAAGGTCGACCGTTCCGCCGCCTATGCCGCACGCTACCTGGCGAAGAACGTTGTGGCGGCGGACCTTGCCGACCGTGTCACCATCCAGCTGTCCTACGCTATCGGCGTGGCACAGCCGCTCTCGCTCTATGTCGACACGCACGGCACCGGCCGCGTGGATGAGGCGAAGCTGGAGGATGTGCTGCTGAAGGTTATCGACCTGTCGCCGCGCGGCATCCGTGAGCACCTGTCGCTGAACCGCCCCATCTACGCACGCACTTCCGCTTACGGCCATTTTGGCCGCCCGCCGGAAGAGGATGGCGGTTTCTCGTGGGAGCGCATCGACCTTGTCGATGAATTGCGTTCGGCCATCGGCTGATTTCCCGCTGCAAACCGACGATCGCATCATGATGACACCCGACGACCCCTCCGCCACGGCGGAGGGACCAGAGGCGGAAAGCCCGTGGTCGAACACCTTTTATGGCAGGCGCAAGGGCAAACGCCTGCGCGACAGACAGGCTGAACTTATCGCCGATCTGCTGCCCCGGTTGCGGCTGCCGGAGAGCGGCCCGCTTGATCCCCCTGCCCTGTTCGACACGCCGGTTGATGACATATGGCTGGAAATCGGCTTCGGCGGCGGTGAGCACCTGATCGCGCAGGCGCAAGCATATCGCAACGTGGGCATCATCGGCTGCGAGCCATTCATCAACGGCATGGCCAAATTGCTGTCGCATGTCGATGAGGCCGGCATCGGTAATGTGCGTCTGCACGATGCCGATGCTGTTCCGGTTCTTGGCCGGTTGCCGGACGCCAGCATCGGGCATGCGTTCATTCTGTATCCCGATCCGTGGCCCAAACGCCGGCATCGCAGACGCCGCATCATTTCCGACGCAACGCTGGCGCAACTTGGGCGGGTGATTCGCCCGGGCGGCCTGTTGCGGTTTGCCACGGACATCGACGATTATGCCGCGTGGACATTGGCGCGCATTGGCCGCTCGTCTGATTTTATCTGGCAGGCGGCCTGCGCCGACGACTGGCGCAAGCCTTGGGATGGCTGGATCAGCACCCGCTACGAGCAGAAAGCTTTTCGCGAGGGGCGCAAGCCGAGCTACATCACGGCTATCCGACGATAGAACGCGGGGCATTCCGGCTTCTATCTTTATAACGCTAGAGAATCTGTCGCGTGCTGTCCGGGATATCCTCCCGGCCAGCGCGTTTTTTATCGGATCAGAATTTGCGCAGGGCTGTGAAGCGCGCTGCCGCACGCAGCGTGTCGGCCTTCGCGCCGAAAGACGACAGTGCGCCGATGGCGGTTTCAACGAGCGTATCCCGCTCGCGGCGCGCACGATCCGGACCCAACACCGCAACCAGCGTGGCTTTGCCTTTTTCGCTGTCCTTGGCGGCGCGCTTGCCGAGCGCCTCCGTGCTGGATTCGAGATCGAGCAAGTCGTCAGCGATCTGGAAAGCCGCGCCCAGAGCCCGGCCATAAGTGCCCAAGGCCTGCCGCTCTGTCAGCGATGCCCGGCCGATGGTGGCGCCGGCATCGATCGCATAGGCGAAAAGAGCCCCGGTTTTCATGGCCTGAAGCCGGCGCACGCGTGCTTCATCCAGCAGGACATCGCCGTAACGTCCCTCCGCTGCCAGATCGATTATCTGGCCGCCGACCATGCCGCCGACACCGGCAGCACGCGCCAGGCCCTGCACAAGGGCGACGCGAACGGCTGGATCGGCATGGCTGGTTTCATCGGCCGCGACATCGAAAGCCAGCGTAAGCAGCGCATCTCCCGCCAGAATAGCGGTGGCCTCGTCGAATTCCCTGTGGACGGTGGGTCGGCCGCGCCGCAGATCGTCGTCATCCATGGATGGCAGATCGTCGTGAACCAGCGAGTAACCGTGAACGAGTTCCAGCGCGCAGGCAGCGTTCAGCGCATGGGCAAACGGCACGTCAAACAGAGCAGCCGTCTCGATGACGAGGAACGGTCGCAGGCGCTTGCCGCCGCCCAGCATGGCGTGGCGCATGGCGGCAATCAGCCGGGCCGGGCGGGCCGTCTCACCGCGGCGCGGCGCATCATCCAGCAAAGCCGCAATGCGCTCCTCGACAGCGGATGCCACCGCAGTCAATCGGCGCTGGAACGCGGCCTCCGGATCAAGATCGGTACCCGTGATATGGGTTGCCTGCACTTCCATGGCTTTACCTTTCCCGACATCATGGCGCAGCACGCGCCTAACCCGTCAACCTGACTTCACAATCACGCCCGGTGCGGTATCATCCGGGCGCATCCGGGGAAAGCCTTACGCTTGCCCGGTGAGGAAGCTTCCCTTCTTCTTTCAGCTTCGTCAGCTCGTGTCCATATGGGAGATGCCCGAAGGCGTGAGCCACCGCAAACAAGCAGGGCAGTTTACGTTCAAGCCGATTCATCGCGTTGAACGCAAGTTGCGGTAAAATACAGAATTGAGAGCGCTTGTTCCGATTCTGTCAGGACAAGCGCAGAATAAGCGCTCTTGGGCCGGGAAGCGCCCGAACATTGTCACCAGGCGCCGGGGGGCCCATGACGACTAGACGCCGTTCCATGCAAGACGGGGCCGATACCCCGCGCGCTTCCGTGTCTTGGCTTTCCGTGTCCTGGCTGCGGCGCGTCATACGCCGCCTTATCCTGCTCGTGGTGCTCCTGGCCGCATTGCCGTTTGTGCTGCTGGCGCTTTACGGCTTCGTGCCGCCTGTCTCGACGCTGATGATCGGCCGCTGGGCCACGCTTCAACCAGTGGACCGGCAATGGACCTCTCTGGATGCCATTGCCCCCGCGTTGACGCAGGCCGTGATCGCCGCTGAAGATTCGCGCTTCTGCCTGCACGGGGGCGTGGATTGGAGCGCCTTGCAGCAGGTGGTCAACACCGCATCCGAGGATGGGCCATCTCGCGGGGCCTCGACCATTCCCATGCAGACGGTCAAGAACCTCGTGCTGTGGCCGGGCCGTTCCTACTTGCGCAAGGGACTTGAACTGCCGCTGTCGCTCTATGCCGACACCATCTGGTCGAAACGGCGCATGATGGAGAACTATCTCAACATCGCCGAATGGGGAGAGGGCGTTTTCGGCGCACAGGCAGCCGCGCGCCACCACTTCGGCAAGGACGCCGCCAACCTCACCCGCCGCGAGGCAGCTCTGCTGGCGGCCGCCCTGCCCAACCCCCTCGCGCGCAATCCTGCCAACCCAAGCCGCATGCACGCCCGCACCGCCAACCGCCTTCTCGGCAGAATGCCAAATGAAGATACCCGTTGCCTGGCAAAAACGGAGCCGGCATAAACAGAGTGAACTACCTTTGAGATCGGTTTTTTGAAGCATGATCGTCTGAAGCGGCCCACTGACGCAGCCGCACTGTCAAAAAACTGTCCAAAAATTACTAGCCAAGGCTGCCAGAATCGAGTAAAAGCCCCCATCCCATTGAAATTTGAGCACGGATGGGTTCCGCCCGGTTTCGCCGTGCAGTTGCCATTGATCGGAGTTGAGCCATGGCCGTTCCTAAAAGAAAAACCTCGCCGGCAAAGCGCGGCCATCGTCGTTCCGCCGATGCGCTGGCTAACCCGACCTACATCGAAGACAAGGATTCCGGCGAGCTGCGTCGCCCGCATCACGTCGATCTGAAGACGGGTCTCTATCGCGGCCGTCAGATCCTGAAGCCCCGCGACGACGCATAAGGGTCTTCCGCCTCAACAATTTGTTGGCGCACCAATCAAAAGCGGGATGACGATCACCATCGTCATCCCGCTTTTTGTTTCTCCACGGAGAACAGCGATAAGGTTTGAGCGCATAAAGCGTTTTCAAGCAAAGCGGATGCCGCTTTGCGTGAAGAAAGCGCGTAAAACCAATAAGATAGAGTATTTCTGCATTTCAACGAAATGCCGAAATACTCCAGCCTGAAAAAGAAAAGCGCGCCACCGGAACAAGCCGGTGGCGCGCTTCATTATATGATTAAGAGAGTAATAACCGATTACGGTCCGGTTACTCGCTCAGGCGTGACACCGGGAGAGGCGCAACGGCGGCACCGCTGAAGCTGTCCGTCGACAAGCCAGTGGCGTTCGCGTTGTTGGTGAACTCCATCTGCACGACCACCGGCGGCGCAGCCGTCACCGGGCCGCGTGCGCGGACGGACGGTTCAGCCGTGACCACCTTCGCCGTGCGTACTGTGGCACGCGGCAAGGGCTTGGTTTCGGTCGCAACGGTAGCGAAGAGTTGCGTCAGCGCGCGCCGCTCGTCATTAACAGTTGCCGGAGGCAAGGACGGGGACAGTCTCACGGATGCTGGCGGACGCACCGGCGTCGCGGTTGGTGCCTTCTGTTCCGCGCTCTGTGCTTGAGCCACGGCGGCGACCATCTGCGGGCGCGAGGGCGGCAAGGGTGGAGCGATGCTGACGGGTTCCGGAGCATAAGCGAGCGCTGCCGTCTGGATGGTGGTATCGGCCTGTCCCTCGCCCCACGTCTCCGACGCGGACGCCAGCGCCGCCAGCGCATTGCGATCTCTTGCCGAGGCTACAGCGAGTTCCTGCGGCCGCGTGGGCGGAGCGGGAATAGCCGGACCGAGCGTTGCCACCACCGTCGATTCGCCCGGCACAGCGGCGAGCGCCGGGATACCCGGACGCGCAGGAGGCAGTGTCGCAACCAGCGCCGGAGCGGTATCCGGAATTGCCGGTGGTTCTGTCGCGGGGGCCGGGCCGGGAACGAAGACCGGCGTCGGCCGTGCGACCGGAAGCGGTCCTTCGAAAACCTCTTCGGGTACGGGAGGCTGAACTGCCGGTGTCGCGGGAAGGAGCGTTACAGGCCGACCGCCACGTCCGATCGGCGCGGGTTGCGGCGCAGCTGCAGGTGCGGGGGCTGGCTCGGGCTCCGGAGCCCGAGCCACCTGGCGCGGAGCGTTATTCGCATTACGCCTGCTCTCGGCGAGGAAGAAACTACGCGGATCGCTGTCAGCCTCGGTGTCCGGAGCAGCCTGCTGCTGGCTCGAAGGCCGAGAGGCCACCTGACGGCGGGAAGCGGTATCGGCGACATCCGCATCTTCCGCTTCGTCCGCGCCGCCGAAAAGCGTCGCCCAGAAACTGCGCCGGCGCTGCGGCTGGCTTGCTGCCTCCGCAACGGCCGCCGCGCTCATACCGGGAACCAGATCTCCGCGCGCGATGATGGTTTGCCGCGCGGCCTCATAGCCTTGCAGCGGCTTTCCGTCTGCAGGGAGATGGACTGTCCGGCCATCCGGGAACAGACGCTCAAGCTGGTTGCGCGGCATGCGCGGCCATGAACGGACAGAGCCCGAATCGAGATGGACGAAAGGAACGTTGGGATAATACCCGACGCCGCCGCGTTGCAGACGCATGCCGATGGCGCGCACCCTGGCCATGTCCGCGTCGGGCAAGGCGAAATCGAGCGCGCGGCCTTGCGTGTGCTGGCTGTTCTTGGCAACCGCGCTTGAACGGCGACGCAGCATCGCATTGGTTTTCGGCGAGCGGTAGGCCGACAGCACCTTGATGGTGCCGCGCGATCCTGCCTCACGCTGCGCGGCCCAGACGATGTCGAACAGCTTGGGATCCATGGAAATGGATTCGTCGTTGCGCCAGTCGCGCAGGAACCAGTTCAGCTTCTGCAACTCGGCGCGGTCGTAGCGGCCGTTGCGGCGGAAGGTGACGGTCAGCGATTCACGGGTGTGCGCGTGATAGAACGACAGCGTACGGGTATCGCCATTGGCGATGGCGTTCTGCAATCCGCCGGTGCCGGCGAACAGCGCGCCGAACGTGGTCGCTATGCCAAGGCACCCCAGAAGCGCCGGGCGCAGCCATGACGAATATGATGCCGCCTTCCCTGAGCCCGAACCGGGGGCGGCAGGAAAGATCCAGCCATTGAAACGTGGCGTCAGCCGTGTGCGCGTCGAATGCAAAAGAATACTCGTCCGTTGCACAACCATCCGACAAGGATGGCCGTCGTTACGATGGATCACGATCCGGTAGGCGGCAACCACCTCCGACCATCCCACTCTTGCCGAGATGCGTTAAGGAGAAGTTAGCTTTACGCAGGAGAATCATCAACCTGTTGCGCACAGGAAACATAAGCAAAAATTCAATTCGCGCCAGTTAAAATGCCCTGCGCCGGCGAACATCCCGAACCAATTCAGGAGTTATCCAGTCCAGCCGGCAAAACAGCCGGCCACGGAAGCCTCAAACTGGAACTCATCGAGACAAAACTTATATCGCTTTGTCACCCTGCTGCGCGCCGGGTTGCTTCCTGTCGTGCGCGGAAAGCGCGGCTCTGATGCGCTGATCGTAGCCATAAACATCCGGCAGGGTCCGAATTTTCCCGTCGGCATCCACTGTCAGCGTGAAGTAGGTGAGATGAATCGGCAGAGGCGTTTCCAGTTTGACACTACGCTCCCGGCCACCGACCTGCCGTTGGAGACGGTCTTCCGTCCAGCCGCCGCCCAGCACCTGTTCTGCCAGCTTCATGGGATTCTCGACGCGGATGCACCCGTTGCTTAACGCGCGTTCCGAGCGCTGGAACAAGCTGCGATTGGGCGTATCGTGAAGGTAGATCGCCAGATCGTTGGGGAACATGAACTTGACCTGCCCCAGAGCGTTCTTTGGCCCCGGCGGCTGGCGCACGGAGATCGTATTGCCCCGGCGCGTCACCTCATAGCCGCGCTTTGCGGCATATTGCGGATCGCGCGCGAGACCCGGCAGAAACTGCTTCTTGAGTATGGACGGCGGCACGTACCATGAGGGATTGAGAACGATGTAGCGCATCGTATCGGAAAACACCGGCGTCGGTGTATCGTTTGCACCGATGATGCCGCGCGTACGGTGCACGATCCGGCCACCGTCCACGATCTTCACGTCCTGCTCCGGCACATTCACCAATATGTGGCGCTCGCCAAGATCATGCGGAAACCAGCGCCAGCGCTCCATATTAAGCTGGATTGCCGCCACGAGGCGGCCCGTATCAGCCGTGCGGGCCACTGGAATGGCGGCATCGCCGCCGCCGGCCAGCGCGACGACCGTGCGGCGATTGACCGCGCCATTACCCGGCAGGCCACGCTCCCGCTGAAATGCCGCCACCGCATCGGCAAGACGCGCATCGTAAACTCGCGCTTCCTCGACATCGTCCACGGGGTTGATGCCCAGCTGCGCACGGATCAGCGGCACCCGCTCATCACGCATGCCGACGGTGATGGTCGGCCCCGGCGCCAGGCGTGCCACCGGCACAGGGGGCACTCGCGGCCCACCGCGCAGTTCGGCCAGCTTGCGCCTCAACGCGTGATATTGCGCCGCGCGCGGGTGATAATCTTCCAGCACGCGCCCCGCCCCGTCACCAGCCGCGATGACAGCCGCAAGCACGGCGTCCGCCTCCGGCAAATCGAGTTGCGGCATGACGAGCGTACCGATCTTGTTGCGATCGAGGCGTGCGCCGCGCGCGTCGCGGGCATAGGCAACAACGGCAGCCGACAGAGCGATGTCCGCATGCGCGACGGCTTCTGCCCCATCCGGCACCTCAACGGAAACGGCATAACGGGCGGGTGTCAGAGCGTGGCTTTCCGCGTCGGCCAAAACCGCCAGAGCGGCACGGGCGGCATGCGTCCATGCGCCGCCATCGATCCAGAACGGCGCAAAGCCTCGCGCCTCATAGGCACTGACAACCACACTCCGCTGCTGGCGCGGAATCGCCGTACCCAGCACATTGGTATCGCCCAGAAGCAGAGCGCCGATGAATGTCGCCGTATCGGGTGCGGGAATGTCGAGCGGCGCCGGTGCGTCGGGCAGCGGCATGCCGATTTCGTCAAGGCCGCGGCCGCCGCCCCACCCGCGCTTCATGTCATAAGCACCGGAGCTGGCACCGGCGGTGTCGTCTGCGGGAGGAGAATCGGCGAGAGAACCGGACAACATGAAATCTTCGCCGCTCGTCGCAACATCCGGAGTGATGGAGCCGGTGACGATGGGTTCGGCGGTAACAGGCAACGGGTTTGCAAATGCGGGCAGCGTCACGCTCGCAGTCAAGGCAGAAGCGACCGTTACCCCGAGCAGGGTCATCCGGCCCGAGTCATATCCTTGCCTCCAGATCCGGCCATTGCGTGCCATATCCGCCCGTCTCCCGTCTGCCGAACGCTGCCATGTCTCCTTCCAGGAAGGTTCAGCAGCGTCAGGCTAATGCAGTCTGACAGGCATCAGAACAGACGTCCTTAAAATTTCGGTAAAACAACGAAATTGTTCAGGGGAAATTCATGTCACCGCCGGCGACGACACGCATCACGATCAGGTGACGGCAAGCCGGACCGGCAGGCCATCACCTGAAATGCCGCAAACTGGACTACCTGTCGCCGAGCTTCTGGACGGACATGGGCTTGTCGATGCCAGGCCAGGCATGGCCGGGAGGATGCGCCGCGTGATGCCGGGCACCCAGATCGTAGGCCTCCATCCCGGGTGTCATCAGATCGCCGCCGTGCATCCGCAGCATATCCACCTTGGGATTGATGGAGCCTGAGAACCCCGGATCGACGGTGTTGCGAACAGAGTTGGCGAACACCGGCAAGGCCGCCATCACGATGACAGCCAGCGCCGCCGCCCAGAGCAGAGCTCTCCAGCCTGTATCATATGTCTGTCCGCTGACGAGTTTCTGTACGCCGACCGAGCCACCGCGCGGCGCATTCGCGTGCCAGGCGCATCTGTCCCTGTTCAATGTGCTTATCCTCCCGGGCTGTTTTCATCAGCCCCCGCCATCCGGTCACTTCATGTGACCATTCAGCGCAGCCGTGGTCCATCTAACGTGGACCATCAGGCACATGGCGCATCTGGCGAAAGTCATTCCGTATACTCGGACACTGGGAATACTTTCTCGTCTAATATTATGTCGGCAATTTAATTTTGTAAATTACGTCTCACCTTTCATGGCCCAGAATGTGAATATCTTGTGGATAAATTTATCGCGCCAATTGCCGTGCAGCGAATCGTTCATCCTCAAAATAGTCTCCGGCAGCTTGTTCTAGTATCTTGCCGGCCCGAATGGCCCAGATGGAGAGTCGTCATGCCCTTGAAGACAGCAGCAGTTCTCTGCCGCACCGCCGCCGGAATGTCCGCGCCCGCAAATGCCGCGACCGATCTGCCGTCAGCGCTCTCCAACCTTCCCGTTTGGAATCTGGGCGACCTCTACTCCGGCATCGACGCGCCGGAATTTGCCGCCGACCTGGCGAAGGCGCAGGAGCAGGCGGAGAGTTTCCGCACCGATTACGCCGGTAAGCTCGACACGTTGCTGCGCGGCGACGATGCTTCCGCATCCCTCGGCGCGGCAGTGGCCCGCTATGAGGCGTTGGAGGATTTGCTAGGCCGTCTCATCTCCTTTGCAGGACTGGTCTATTTCGGCGAAACGACCGACCCCGCGCGCGCCAAGTTTTATGGCGATACCCAGGACAAGCTGACCACCATCAGTTCCGGGCTGCTGTTCTTTCCGCTGGAGATCAACCGGCTCGATGACGCGTTGCTGGCGGAAGCCGCGACCCGTGAGCCGCTGTCACGCTGGAAGCCGTGGATCGAGGATCTGGCCAAGGACAAGCCCTACCAGCTCGACGACGCGCTTGAAAAACTGTTCCACGAAAAATCCGTGACCGGGCGCGGCGCATGGAACCGCCTCTATGACGAAACGCTGGCTGCATTGCGGTTCGACCTGCGCGGCAAGTCGCTGACGCTTGAGGAAACCCTGGACAAGCTTCAGGATCCGGATGGCAGCCTGCGCAAGGATGCCAGCGACGCGTTGGCGAAGGTTTTCGCGGAGAATGCCCGCGTCTTTACGCTGGTGACCAACACCCTCGCCAAGGACAAGGAAATCTCCGACCGCTGGCGCGGTTTCAAGGATATTGCCGATTCACGCCACCTCGCCAACCGGGTCGAGCCTGAGGTAGTCGAGGCGCTCGTCGAGGCGGTCCGCGCCGCCTATCCACGGCTGTCGCACCGCTATTACAAGCTGAAGGCGAAGTGGCTCGGCAAGGATGTGCTGGAAAACTGGGACCGCAACGCGCCGTTGCCGGAAACCGACAACCGCATCATCGGCTGGGACGAAGCGCGCAAGACCGTGCTCGACGCGTATGGCGATTTCTCGCCGCGCATGGCGGAGATCGCCGGGCGTTTCTTCGATCGCCACTGGATCGACGCTCCAACCCGCCCCGGCAAGGCTCCGGGCGCGTTCGCGCACCCGACGGTGCCCTCGGCCCACCCTTATGTGCTGCTCAATTATCTCGGCAAGCCGCGTGACGTGATGACACTGGCGCATGAGCTGGGACATGGCGTGCATCAGGTGCTCGCCGCCGAGCAAGGAGCGTTGATGGCGCCCACGCCGTTGACGCTGGCGGAAACGGCGTCGGTATTCGGCGAGATGCTGACCTTCCGGAAGTTGCTGTCGGCAACCACCGACCCGGTGCAGCGCAGGGTGCTGCTGGCGACCAAGGTGGAGGACATGATCAACACCGTGGTCCGGCAAATCGCTTTCTACCAGTTCGAGCGCAAGGTCCACGCCGCGCGCCGCGAAGGCGAACTCACCACCGAGCAGATCAACGATCTTTGGCTTTCCGTGCAGGGCGAGAGCCTCGGGCCGGCGATCCGCCTCAATCCCGGCTACGAAACGTTCTGGACCTATATTCCGCACTTCATCCATTCGCCCTTCTATGTCTATGCCTATGCCTTCGGGGATTGCCTGGTGAACTCGCTTTATGGCGTGTACCAGAACGCGGAGGACGGTTTCGTCGACAAGTATTTCACCTTGCTCTCCGCTGGTGGATCGAAGGGGTACCGGGAGCTGCTCCAGCCCTTCGGCCTCGATGCAGGCGATCCGGCATTCTGGCAGTACGGCCTCAATGTCATCGACGGTTTCATCAGCGAATTGGAAGCGCTGGAAGCCTGAAACGGGGTCCGGGCGGTGCCGCTTCGCACATGCAAACGCCCAGCGGCGGGATGCATGCTTGACTCTTGACACCGGAGAATGGTCTTTCCAATCGGCGCTATTTTTCCCGTCCGAAGGCTGACTGCCTTCGGACGGACTTGTCATGGTCATCGAATGAAACCCAGGACTGATTTCATGCATGTCCCTTCGTCCCTCAGGGCTTTTCTCGTCGGCATGTCCCTGCTGTCTCCTCTGGCCCTCGCCGCATGCTCGGATGAGAGCCAGCAGCAACAGCAAGGCGGAGGGCCGGCCATGCCGCCCATGCCTGTTGGCATCGTTACCGTTGAGGCGGAGGCGATACCGATCGTCAACGAACTGCCCGGCCGTATCAGAGCGACCCGCATTGCCGAAGTCCGGCCGCGCGTATCCGGCATCCTGATCGAGCGGGTGTTCACGCAAGGTGGCCATGTCGATGAAGGTGACGTGCTTTATCGCATAGATCCCGAACCCTTCCGGCTGGAAGTGGAGCGTGCCGAGGCCGCCATGCAGCGCGCCGAGGCAACGCAGTTGCGCGCCAATCAGGAAGCTGACCGCGTGAAGGAGCTGCAGGCCCGTAAAGTTGCCAGCACCCAGGCGCTGGAAAACAGCGTCGCCGGAGCAGCCCAGGCCGCTGCCGACGTGGCTTCCGCGAGAGCTGCGCTGTCGACGGCCAAGCTTAATCTCGAATATACTGAAGTGAAGGCGCCGATCAGTGGTCGCATCGGCCGTGCGTTGATCACCGAGGGAGCGCTTGTCAGCTCCACCTCGCAAGAGCCTCTGGCGCTGATCCAGCAGCTTGACCCCATCTATGCCGACTTCACGCAATCGGTGAACGATCAGCTCAACCTCCGGCGTGCCGCAGCTTCTGGCACAATAACCGGGGCGAGCGAGACCGAAGTGCCGGTGCGGTTGCTGTTCGACGACGGCACGCCCTATGAGGAACCCGGACGGCTGCTGTTCTCGGAATCGACTGTCGACGCAACCACCGGACAGGTGACCATGCGCGCCCAGTTCCCCAATCCCAAGGATGATCTGCTGCCCGGCATGTACGTGCGCGTGCAGGTTGAGCAGGGTATCGAGAACGCAGCCATCGCCGTGCCGCAGCAGGCCATCCAGCGCGACACCGGCGGACAGGCGCTTATCTATGTCGTGGATGACGAGTCGAAAATCGCTGTGAGGCCGGTGAAGACCGGGCGCATCATCGGTGGCCGGTGGGTCATCAGCGAGGGTCTCAATTCCGGGGACCGGGTCGTGGTGGAAGGCTTCCAGAAGGTCCGTCCCGGTGCGCCGGTCGCGGCCTCTGACTGGAAGCCGCGGGAAGCGGTGCAGGCCGCGGCGGAGGGGCAGCCGCCCGCCGCCACGGAGCCTGCGGCAGGCGGCCAGTAAGGAGCGCGATCCATGCCCAGTTTCTTCATTGATCGCCCCGTCTTCGCATGGGTGGTGGCGATCTTCATGGTGCTTGCGGGCGCAATCGCCATTCCGATGCTGCCCGTGTCGCAGTATCCGGAAGTCGCTCCGCCTCAGGTCGAGATTTCGACTGTATATCCGGGCGCCGCGCCCGACCAGATCTATGAGAGCGTCACCAGCCTGATCGAAGAGGAACTGAACGGCGTTCAGGGCCTGCTTTACTTCGAGTCGACCTCTGACAGCACCGGCGCGGTGACGATCACCGCGACCTTCGCTCCCGGCACGGACATCAACTTCGCGTCCACGGAAGTGCAGAACCGCGTGCGGCGCGTCGAGCCGCGCCTGCCTCAAGCCGTTACCCAGCAGGGTATTCAGGTGGAACAGGCCAGCGCCGGCTTCCTGCTCGTCATCTCTCTTACCTCGACCGACGGCACCATGGACGCCATCGGCCTCGGTGACTTCCTCACGCGTAACGTGCTGAGTGAAATCCGCCGTGTCCCCGGCGTCGGCAAGGCCCAGCTCTTCGCATCCGAGCGCGCGATGCGTATCTGGATCGATCCGGAGAAGATGATCGGCCTGCAGCTCACCACGGCCGACATCACCAACGCCATTCAGGCGCAGAACGCGCAGGTGGCTGCCGGTCGTATCGGCGCACAGCCGAACCCCATCGACCAGCAGATTTCAGCAACCGTGCTGGTGCGCGGCCAGTTGACCACGCCTGAGGAGTTCGGCTCCATCGTGCTGCGCGCCAACCCGGACGGCTCGTCCGTGCGCCTGCGCGACGTGGCACGCATCGAGGTTGGCGGCGAGAATTATAACACGTCGTCGCGCTTGAACGGCAATCCCAGCGCGGCCATCGGCGTGCAGCTTGCGCCCGGCGCAAACGCCATGGCGACCGCGACGGCAATCGAAAGCCGCATGCAAGAGCTTGGCCACTTCTTCCCGGCCAATCTTGAATGGTCGATCCCCTACAGCACCGCGCCGTTCGTCGAAGTGTCGATCAACAAGGTGTTCCATACCCTGCTCGAAGCAGTGGGGCTGGTGCTTGTCGTTGTGTTCCTGTTCCTGCAGAACTTCCGCTATACGCTGATCCCCATCATCGTCGTGCCGATCGCGTTGCTCGGCACCTGTGCGGTCATGTTGGTGACGGGCTTCTCTATCAACGTGCTCACCATGTTCGCCATGGTGCTCGCCATCGGTATTCTGGTGGACGACGCCATCGTCGTGGTGGAGAACGTCGAACGTATCATGTCCGAGGAAGGGCTTCCCCCACGGGAAGCCACCCGCAAGGCCATGACGCAGATCACCGGCGCCATCATCGGTATTACACTGGTGTTGACGGCAGTGTTCGTGCCGATGGCCTTCTTCCCCGGCGCAGTGGGTGTCATCTATCGCCAGTTCAGTCTGACCATGGTGGTGTCGATCCTGTTCTCGGCATTGCTGGCACTGTCGCTGACGCCGGCCATGTGCGCCACCTTCCTCAAGCCGGTGGCCAAGGGACACCATGAGGAGAAGCGCGGCTTCTTCGGCTGGTTCAACCGCAATTTCGACAAGCTGACTCACGGTTACACCGGCATCGTCGGGTTCATGTCCCGGCGGGCGCTGCGGTTCATGGTGATCTACGCCCTGATATTCGGCGTGCTGGGTTACCTGTTCGTGCGGCTCCCCTCCGCGTTCCTGCCGAACGAGGATCAGGGTTACATCATCATCTCCATGCAGGGGCCGCCAGAAGCAACGGGCGGGCGCATGATGGAGGTGATCGAGACGGTCGAAAACATCATCAAGAGCGAGAAGGGCGTTGAAAATCTCGTGATGATCAGCGGCTTCAGCTTCGACGGTGCGGGCCAGAACGCGGCGCTGGCATTCGCCACGCTGAAAGACTGGTCGGAGCGCGGCGTCGAGGATTCGGCCGAGGCCATCGCCGGACGCGTGAATATGCAGCTCTTCGGCATCCGCGACGCAATCGCGTTCGGTCTGTCCCCGCCCCCGATCCAGGGTCTCGGCACGTCGGCCGGCTTCTCCTTCCGTCTGCAGGACCGTGCCGGACAGGGCCTGCCTGCTCTTGCAGCCGCCCGTGACCAGGTGCTTGCCGGCGCAGCCGCCAGCCCGATCCTGACCGGGGTTCGTGTGGAAGGCTTGCCGGATGCTGCTCAGGTCAACATCACCATCGACCGCGAGAAGGCGAATACGTTCGGCGTGACCTTCGCCGACATCAACCACGCGATCACGACGAACCTCGGTTCGTCTTACGTCAACGACTATCCCAACACCGGGCGCATGCAGCGCGTGACGGTGCAGGCCGAGCAGGACAAGCGCAAGCAAGTCGTCGACCTGCTGAACATCAACGTGCACAACGCGAACGGCGGCATGGTTCCGCTGTCGTCCTTCGCCACCGTGGAATGGCTGAAAGGCCCGGCGATGGTGGTGGGCTACAACGGCTACCCGGCTATCCGTATCTCGGGCGAGGCCGCACCCGGCTATTCCTCGGGTGACGCCATCGCCGAAATGCAGCGTCTCGCCGCCGAGCTGCCCGAAGGCTTCGGCTACGAGTGGACGGGACAGTCGCTGCAGGAAATCCAGTCCGGTTCGCAGGCGCCGTTCCTGATGGCGTTGAGCTGCCTGATCGTCTTCCTGTTCCTCGCGGCGCTCTATGAGAGCTGGTCCATTCCGGCAGCCGTGATGCTGGTGGTACCTCTGGGCGCGATCGGCTCGGTGCTGGCGGTGATGTGGCGCGATATGCCGAACGACGTTTACTTCACCGTCGGTCTGATCGCGATCATCGGTCTGTCGGCCAAGAACGCCATCCTGATCGTGGAGTTCGCAAAGGATCTCCACGCCGAGGGACGGTCGGTGATCGACTCGGCCATCGAGGCGGCGCATCTGCGCTTCCGGCCCATCATCATGACCTCGCTGGCCTTTACGCTGGGCGTGCTGCCGCTCGCCATCGCGTCGGGCGCCAGCGCCGGCAGCCAGCGCGCCATCGGCACCGGCGTCATGGGCGGCATGATCTCGGCAACGGTGCTGGCAATCTTCTTCGTGCCGGTGTTCTTCGTCTTCGTCTTGCGCCTGTTTGGCGAGAAGAAGAAGGCAAGCCCGGGGGGAACGGATCACGCCGCACCCTCCCCCGCCGAATGACGGGAAGTCTTGTCAGAGAACTCTTGTCAGAAAACCATTGCCCTGATTGACTGCTAAACACACTCCCGGAAACCAGCGGTTTCCGGGAGTTTTCATGAGACGAACACAAGGAAATCGAAACAATGACGGAAACGCCCCAGACTTCAGAAGCCACCGAACTCGCAGCCTCCAAACCGGAAGTCGCTTACGATGTTTTCGCCAGCCTCGACATCCGGGCCGGACGCATCGTGGAGGTTCAGCCGTTCCCGCGGGCGCGCAACCCTTCATACAAGGTTGCCGTCGATCTCGGCTCTCTCGGCATCCGCTGGTCGAGCGCGCAAATCACCAGCTACGCCGCGGATGAACTCGTCGGCACGCAGGTAGTCTGCATCACCAACTTCGCACCGCGCAATATCGCCGGCTTTCAGTCGCAGGTTCTGATTCTGGGTGTGGCCGATGAAGCCGGAAACGTCATCCTGTTGAGCCCCCGCTCCGAGGTGCCCAAGGGAAATCCAGTTTATTGAGGCATCGGCGGGGCGGCGACAGCCCGATCCGTCAGCACGATGGGGAAGCCGCGGGAGCAATGCTCCACCCTGCCCTCAATCCCATAGGCGCGGCGCAGCAGTCCGGCATCCATCACGACATCCGGCTGTCCAGCCGCCAACAGCCCGCCGCCGCCAAGCACGATGAGCTGATCGCAAAAACGCAGTGCGAGGTTGATATCGTGGATCGCCATCAGGCAGATCACCTTGTCGTCGCGCGTGATGGTGCGCACCGTTTCCAGCACGTTGAGCTGCCAGCGCAAATCCAGCGCGCTGGTGGGTTCGTCGAGCAGCAGAAGCGGTGGCTTGCGCACCAGCACCTGCGCCAGTCCCACCATCTGACGCTGGCCGCCGGACATCTCGGACAGGCGGCGCAAGGCAATGTTACGCAGATCGAGCGCGGTGAAGACTTCGTCGACCATCCGCTCCGCTTCGGCGGTGGACAGATCGCCGCGCACCGCACGGAACGCGCTGGTGACTGCCTCATAAGCGACTAGGGATGTCGGCTGCGGCAGCGCCTGCGACAGGTATCCCACAAGGCGCACCCTGCCAGACAGGGGCAGGCGCGACAGGTCGGTGTCGCCCAGAAGAATGCGCCCGCTGGATGTCCGTAATCCGGCGATGGCCTTGAGCAGCGTCGATTTCCCGACAGCATTGGAGCCAACCACGGCCACTAGCGAGCCGGGCGGCAGAGGCCCGATGTCGAGATGGTTCAGAACCGGCTTGCGGCCGTAACCGACGCTGACATCCTCAAGTTTGAGCGAGCCGGTCATGCGCGCCTCCGCTGGCTGAGGATCAGCCCCATGAACAGTGGAATGCCCACCAGCGACGTAACAATACCAACCGGCAAAATGATGCCGGGAATAATCAGCTTGCTCGCCACCGACGACAGCGACAGCACGAGCGCGCCGGCAAGCGCGCTGCCCGGCAGATAGAAACGATGATCCTCGCCCAATGCCAGCCGCGCGATATGCGGCCCGACAAGCCCGATGAAACCGATGGTGCCGACGAAACACACGGCCACAGCCGCCAGCAGGCTGACCCGCAGCATGACCACAAGCCGCAGCCGCTCAACCGGGATGCCGAAGCTGCGCGCATGGTCTTCACCGCCGCGCAGCGCCGTCATCGCCCAGACCTGCGTCATCGACAGCGGCAGGCATAGCGCCAGCACCACCGCGACGATGGCGATCTTGTCCCATGTCGCGCGCGTCAGGCTGCCCATGTTCCAGAACACCACCTGCTGCAGCGCGTCGGTATTCGCGACGAACTGGATAAGCGCGGTCAGCGCATTGAGCACGAACACCATGGCGATGCCGAACAGGACGACGGTATCCACGGTTGCGCCGTAAAGGCGCGACAGCGCCTGGATCAACATTGTAGAGCCGACGGCGAAGATAAAGGCCCCCAGCGCGATGCCATAATTCTGATCGAGCCATGCTGGCAGCACGTTGAACACGATAACGACGGACGCGCCCAGCATCGCCGCAGCCGACACGCCGAGCGTGAACGGGCTGGCCAGCGCGTTGTTGAGCACGGTCTGCATCTCCGCACCCGCAAGGCCGAGTGCCGCGCCGACGAGAATCGCCATCAGCGCATAGGGCAAGCGCACGTCCCAGAGGATCACACTTTGCGACCGGGTGAGCGTGGACGAGTCGACAAGACCGCGCAGAATATCGCCAGCCGCGAGGCTCGATGTTCCCGTCGCGACATCGGCCAGGAACGAGAGTCCCAGCGTGACCGCAAGGCCGATGAGAATAGCCACCCGCGTCGCGACAAAGCGGCGGTATTGCAACGCCAGCCCGGCTGAGGAGGCGTCGTCACGGGATACGGTCATCGATGCTTCCAGTTCATCTCAGATCGAAACGCAGCGGCACGGTAATCGACATGCGGCCGCCGGGAAGCGAATCAGGGAATGGCGGGAATGGCGAGGCGCGCTGTATGGTGGCCTGCGCCTCCTGATCCAGCAACGGCGATCCCGTGCCGCCGACGAGGCGGTAAGACAGCACGCGCCCCGAGCGGTCGATGACGAACTGCACCCGTGCCACGCCCTGATCGCCGCGCACCCGTGCCGCAGCAGGATAGCGCTTGTGACGGTTGATATGCGCCATCAGGCTGCTGCGCCATGACGGCGGCGCAGCCGACAGGCTGGCCATGCCGCTGCCGGCAGACGGGGCGGCAGAACGCGGACCCGGCTGGCCGCGCGAGCTGGGCGGCGCGGTCGTGCGGTCAGCCTGCGGCCTGTCGCTGTTACGGCGCGGCTGTACCTTCGGCTTTTCCTGCTGCTTCTTGGGTTCGGGTTTTGGCTTCGGTTTGGCCTCGCGCTTCGGCTCGGGCTTGGGTTCCGGCTTTTCCTCGATCACGGGACGCGGAGGCGGCGGAGGCGGCAACGACACCGCCGCATCGGGAACTGGCGGAGTCTCGATCAACTCCGGCTCAAGCGGTTCAATCGGCTCCGGCGGAAGCGGCTCGGGAAGCGGTTCCGGCACAGGCTCCGGGATCGGCTCAGGTTCAGGGATGATCTCCGGCTCCGGTTCCGGCTGAACGTCCTCAATCGGCGGGGCATCATCAACCTCGGGCAAGTCCTCCATCGGCGGAGCCTGCTCCGCCAACGGGCCGGGGTCGGCATCATCCGAGGCCACCTCGGGGGCGCCGGCTGGCATAAGGTCGATCATCATGGCTGGCGGCGGTTCACCAGCCGGGGCTTCGGTCCTGTTCCAGGAATCGACAAGCGCCACCAACCCGCCGTGAACAGCCACCACAAACACGGCAGCCAGCCCCCAGCGCAGCAGTGCATTCCGGTCCGGTCCATCGTCATAATGAAAGGTTGAAACAGTCATCCCGCCGCCACTCGATACTTGTCAACGCATACCTGGGTACATTTGCCCGGGT
Organism: Pseudochelatococcus contaminans; assembly: GCF_014195635.1. Classification (GTDB taxonomy): domain Bacteria; phylum Pseudomonadota; class Alphaproteobacteria; order Rhizobiales; family Beijerinckiaceae; genus Pseudochelatococcus; species Pseudochelatococcus contaminans. The sequence goes on from NZ_JACICC010000010.1 coordinate 31,029, forward strand.
AAACTTGCCCGGTACACTGATCCGGCATATTCGCCCGCTGGCGCGATGTCGGATCTTGCGACTTCGTGTCTCTTACGAGCTGTGTCCAGTTAAAGGGTCGGGCAACAAGTAACTGCCGGATGCTCAAGAATCAAGAAAAATTAACAAGCTATTTCAGAGCGTTATAAGTTTAGAAGCATAAAAGACTGATGAAAAAACACACTGTTCAAAAACAGTTACCGCCGTCGATGTTTCTTGCCGATAGATCGCTCGCCACTCAGTTCATGGTTGGAATAAGCGGAAATTGGCATTACAACCTCGTGATATTGCGCTTGATCTTGCCGACCATGCATTTTTTTCCGGCCTGTCGGTCGTGCGGCCGTGTCGGGGTATCATGTTCCTCCGGAAACCGCCTCGCGACCGACCGGACCAACGAAGCAGGGACATGAAATGGCTTCAGATGCTGTAATACCGCTCGCCTCCAGCGAGGGCTTTCCGGTTTTCAAAGGCGGACGCATCGGCGTTCTGTTGCTCAATCTGGGCACACCGGAGGCAACCGATTATCTGTCGATGCGTCGGTATCTGAAGGAGTTCCTGTCCGACAGGCGCGTGATCGAGATCTCGCGCCTCATCTGGTGGCCAGTGCTCAACCTGATCGTGCTCACCAAGCGTCCCGGCCCCAAGGGCCGCGACTACGACACGATCTGGAACAAGGAGCTCAACGAATCGCCGCTCAAGACCACCACCCGCTCGCAAGCCGAAAAACTCGCCCGCATCATCGACGAAGGCACCCCGGAATCTGCACCGTTGATCACCGTGGACTGGGCGATGCGCTATGGGTTCCCTGCCATCCGCGACCGGCTGAAAGTGCTGCAGGATGCAGGTTGTGACCGCATCCTGCTGGTGCCGCTCTATCCGCAGTATGCCGCCGCCACGACGGCGACCGCCTGTGACAAGGCGTTCGAGGCGCTGATGGCCATGCGCTGGCAGCCGACGATTCGTGTCAGCCCGCCATATTATGAGGATCCGGTCTATATCGAGGCGCTGGCGGCAAGCCTTCGCCAATCGCTGGCCGGGCTGGATTTCGAGCCGGAGAAAATCCTGGCCTCATTCCATGGCGTGCCAAAAAGCTACGTTCTGAAGGGCGATCCTTATCGCAGCCATTGCGAGCGCACGCATACCCTGCTTTGCGAGGCCATGGGCATGGCGCCGGACAAGCTGATGCTGACCTTCCAGTCGCGTTTCGGCACCGAGGAATGGCTGCGGCCCTATACGGACGAAACCGTGATCGCGCTGGCGAAAAGCGGCATCAAGCGCCTTGCCATCGTCACACCCGGCTTTTCCGCCGACTGCCTCGAGACGCTTGAGGAAATCGGGGAGGAAAACCGCGGCTACTTCGAGGAGAACGGCGGCGAGCAGTTCGCGGCTATTCCCTGCCTCAACGATTCACCCAAAGGGATGGATGTCATCAGCCATATCGTTCGCCGGGAGTTGCGCGGCTGGATCGATATCTGAAGCCATCGTCTGAAAGACTCCCGGCCGGCCTCCCATATTTGCGACTTGCGGGATTGCGGGCTACATATCCCGCTTTGCAGGAGAACCAACCGATTATGCCGGAAGCTCGTCAAGCGCCTGTTGACCCTCTCGTCTCTGCCATCGCCACCATCGACACCCAGCGCCGCGGTCTTGAGTTGCTCAACGAGGCGCTGTCGAACGGTCTTGCGGCTCCCTTCCGGGATGCCATTGCGCGCATCAGGAATGCGTCTGGCCGGGTGATCGTTACCGGCATGGGAAAATCCGGGCATGTGGGTCGCAAGATTGCCGCGACATTGTCGTCCACAGGCACGCCGGCCTATTTCGTTCACCCTTCCGAAGCCAGCCATGGCGACCTGGGTCAGATCCAGACCGATGACATCATACTGGCGCTGTCGTGGTCCGGCGCGACGGCGGAGCTGTCCGCCATACTGACCTATGCCAAGCGATTCGATATCCCGGTGGTGGCGATTACCTCGGATATCGAATCCGAGCTTGGCCGGGCAGCGGATGTCGGGCTTATCCTGCCGAAGGCGCAGGAGGCATGCCCCAACGGCCTCGCCCCCACGACATCGACCACGATGCAGCTCGTCATCGGCGACGCCATCGCGATTGCGCTCATCGAGGCACGCGGCTTTTCAGCGCAGGATTTCAAGATCTTCCACCCAGGCGGCAAACTCGGGGCGCAATTGCGCTTCGTTCGCGAGATGATGCACGCAGGCGAGCGGCTGCCGCTGGTGAAGGCCACGGCCTCCATGGCCGATGCGCTGGTGGAAATGAGCGCCAAGGGCCTCGGTTGCGTCGTGGTGATTCACGACGATGGCAAGCTGGCGGGAATCGTCACTGACGGCGATCTGCGCCGCCACATGACCAATGACCTGCCGGCGCATCCGGTTTCCGGTGTGATGACACGCGCCCCGAAGGTGATTGCGCCCGGAACGCTGGCCGGCGAAGCATTGCAGATCATCGAACGCACGAAGGTCAGTGCGCTGGTTGTGACCGATGAGGATGATCGCCCGGTCGGTGTGCTTCACATTCTGGACCTCGTGCGCGCCGGCACCGTATAGGCGTGCGGCACGCATCAGCATCACGCTGATTGATGGCGATCAATCCACTGCCGGACGCTTGCGCCCTTTGCGAATATCCTGACGGAAAAATTCGTTGATCTCCGTGAAGGGCACGGTTTCGCCAAGCGTCGAAAACGTGCCCTGGTTCGCGACTTCTTCCGCGGCACGCATAAAACCGCTCCACGCAGCACGGCACATTCCTGAGCCGCTGCTGAGCCAGCGCACACCCAGATCAGCATAGTTGCGGATGCTCAACCCGCATTCAGGCTCAACCACAATGCTGACGGGCCGCGGCGCAACCGCCCGCACGATGCTGAGGATAGCCTCCGGATCTGTAATGCCGGGAACGTGCACGCCCTCGGCGCCAGCCGCGACATAAGCCGTGAGGCGATCGATGATGCCAGACAGGGATTCCTGATGGTTGTTGGTCAGCCGTTCAACGCCGGCTATCAGCACGACACCTGTGCCGCTGCTGTCGATAGCTGCGCGTGCCGCGCGGAAGCGATCAACCGCCAGTTCCAGCGGATAGAACGGGCGCTGGTGATCCTGCGTCGTATCCTCGATCATAATGCCGGCGATGCCGGTCTCGATGCACAGAAGCACATTCCGCGCGACATCTTCCGGCTCGTTGGCGTAACCCGATTCAAAATCGGCCACCACGGGCAGCTCCGTCGCATTCACGATTTCGCGGATGTGGGCGAGCATTACGCCACGAGGGACGGCCCAGTCGGTATCGGGAAAGCCGTCGGCGAAGGCAATTCCAGCGCTTGTGGTTGATAGCGCCTTGAAGCCGAGATGCTCAAGATAACGGGTGCTGCCGACATTCCATGGATTGGGCAGCACGTAAGTACCAGATGATTCGTTCAGTTTGCGGAAGGTTCGGCGTCGTTCATGGATCGTGCTCATGACAGGCCCCCTGAACATTGCATCTGCAATATTGAGCCATCACCCGCGGCAGGCGCGTCCAGAGCATGGCCGGAAGCGCCGCATGGCGCAAAACTTATTTCCCGGCAAATAATTTGATGAGCGGCATTTTTTGCCGGATATTTATTTTTTTGTCTGATCGTCCTCACCTGTCCAACGTATCCCATGCACCGCAAAGCGGCATCGCCGACCTGCGCCAGAAAGCAGGCGCTGCGACATCTTGCAGGACCGCCCCGGCCTGATCGCGGCCGGGATTTCCCTTTCGAGATGCGGTTGTCGAACCGCAAGCAGCGAGGACAGACAGGACAAGGCCCACCCTTCGCCAAAGCGCATTTCGATCAGACGAGATCGTCCAATCGACAAGAAGTTGCCAGATTTTCAGGGTGCCGCGTCATGCGTGCGAAAAATCGCACTGCGCGCGCAATGCCATTGAATGGCATGCCATGGGCAAAGATTGCCCCGTGGCAAATCGGATACTGGCGTCATCGGTTTCTTCCCGGGCATTTATCGTGTGCCCGTTGTCTTATGTCCAATTTTGACACAATCTCTGGAACCGCGCCGGAAATCAACCGTCAAAGCGTTGCATTCGACGCTGCTCACGGTTGCGTGCAAGGAAGCCATACGGGCGAGCGGGACCATTATCCCCTCGCCCGCCAGATCAACATACGTGCCCGGCCCACACGCGGGCCAAGCATAACTGATGGTACAGCGCTGGTTTACGCCACGTCTGTTTTGGCACCTTCCGCGGCGCTGTCGATGTGCGCAACGAGATCCGGCGACAGGGAGAGCGCCTCGGCAAGCTCCGACAGGAACGCTTTTTCCTTCTGCGTATCAGGCTCGATGGCGAGACGGGCAGCGGTATAGATCTCGACTGCAAGCTCCTCGCTGGTCGCGGCGGAAGCAAGCTGGGTTATGGAGGCGGGATTGGCGAACTCGCTGTCGAGGAACTTCACGGCCTCCGGCTGGAAACCGTTGCTGCTGAGGCTGCCGACAATCCGGCCACGCTCTTCCGTATCGATATGACCATCGGATGCAGCAGCGGCGATGGTGGCGCGCAGCAGCACCAAAGCCGTATCCTGCGAGGCCGATTCAGCACCGAAAGGTGAGGATGCCGGCGGAGCTTCGACCCGCTCGCCGCCCGATGCCGCGACAGGCTGGCCACTCTTCCATGCATCATAGGCCTTGTATGCCAGGCCGCCGATAAGCGCGATGCCGCCGAGGCTGGCAGCCGACGACGTGACGGATTTGCCCGACGAGCGGTTGCCGATCAACAGGCCCGCAAGCCCACCCGCGACGGCGCTGGCAATATTGCGCCCCTGAGGCGTGTTCAAATATTCGCGCGCCTGAGCGATGAGGTCCGAACCCGCGTCAGCCACGGAACCGGGCTGACCAGCCTGCTTGCCTGTGAGCTGGCCGATGGCGCTGCCGAGCAGATCACCGATTCCGCCGGAACCCGAACCGAAAAATGGATTGTCAGCCGGCGCACTCGCCTGGCCCGAAGGAGCGCGGGTATCCGGACCCGCCGCGGCGGAGCCGATGAGCGCATCAAGTAGCTTCTTTGCATCAAGCATGAACAGCTCCTCTTTCAAGAGATTGTCCGGACGCCGCCGGATAGGCCCGGGAAAACGCCCCATCATGACAGAACCGGGCACACGTGCAGATCGTTCCGGCGATTTCCGAAGGACCAGCGCGTTCATGTCTCCGACTGCACGCACAGCGTAAGAGCAGGAGGCCGGTTTCACCAGTCATTTCTTTCATCAACTGGAAAATCTATTCTCGATATTGAAGCAAACCGTCACAATACCGCTAATTCAAATGAACACCCTGACATCCGAAATCATGGACCAATTGCACTCTCGATATCGTCCGTGAGTTGCAGGCGTTGCAGGCGGGCATAAATACCGCCCTCCGTGACAAGTTCTTCATGGGTGCCGCGTTCAACGATCTGGCCCTTGTCCATCACCAGAATGAGATCGGCGCGGCGAACCGTCGAGAGTCGATGCGCAATGACCAGTGTCGTGCGCCCCTGTGTGAGGCGGGCAAGCGCATCCTGCACAGCACGTTCGGCCTCCGCATCGAGAGCGCTCGTGGCCTCATCGAGCATCAGGATCGGCGCATCCTTCAGAATGGCGCGGGCGAGCGACACCCGCTGGCGTTCGCCGCCCGACAGGCGGGAACCGGCAGTGCCTACACGAGTATCGTAACCTTCCGGCAGGGCGACGATGAAATCGTGCGCGGCGGCAGCGCGCGCCGCAGCCTCGATATCAGCATCCGAAGCGCCGGGCTTGCCGAAGCCGATATTGGCGCGGATCGTGTCATCGAAAAGCACGACCTCCTGACTCACCACGACAACATGATCGCGCAGGCTGGCGAGTGTAACGTCACGCACATCCTGCCCGTCGATGAGCACCGCCCCCTCCGTGACATCATACAGGCGAGGCACCAGCGCCATGAGGCTGGATTTTCCCGATCCCGAACGGCCGACAAGCGCGGTCATCTTGCCCTGCGGCAGATCGACGGAAATACCATCGAGCGCCGTGACATCATGCCGATAACGGAATGAGACATCGCGAAACGCAATAGCCCCCGCCCCCGGCTGAAGCGCAATCGCGCCGGGCCTGTCGACGATGGTGGGTGGCACATCGAGAATATCGTAATAGCGGCGCAGCGCAGCCATGGCCTCCTGCACGATCGCATTGAGGTTGCCAATGGAGCGCACCGGCTGCGCCGCCATCAGCAGCGCCGTCACGAAGCCGGTAAATTCACCGACCGTGCTTTGACCTTCGACAATGCGCCAACCGATCAGCATCATCACCGCCGCGACAGCCACACCCCCGCCAATTTCCAGCAACGGATCAAGCCGCCCACGCGCATTGGCCGCCCTGATCTTCAGGTCGCGCACCGTATCGAACGCCTGCGCGGCCCGTCCCTTCAGATAGCCTTCAAGGCGAAAGATCTTCGCGACCTTGGCGCCCGACAGACTTTCGGACACCAGATTGGCCATCGCGCCCATTTCCTCTTGCGTGGAGGTGGCGACACGGCGCAGTTTCTTGCCAAGACGTGCCACCGGCTGGGCGACGAAAGGCGCGACGAGCGCTGCAACCAGCGTCAACGTCGGATCGATCCATAACATCGCACAGACAAGTGCAATGACCGTGGCGCCATCGCGCAGCAGCACGGTGAACAGACGCGTCAACGCCTCCTTGATATAGGCGAAATCGGTCGTAAAGCGCTGAGTCAGCGTCGCCGGGCTTTCCCGTCCGAGTTGCGCGAGATCGGCATCGATCAGATGCGCATACAAGGCCGTTTGCATATCTGCTTCGATACGCGCGATCACCTTATTGGTGAGCACCGTCTGCCCCAGAAGCGCGAACCCTTTGATGCTGGTGATGACGATAACGAAAATCGGCGCCAGCATGATGGCTCTCGCATCGCGGGCGGTGAAAGCATCATAGGCTTCCTTGATCAAAACCGGATAGAGCGCCGTCGCCCCGGCAATAATCGCAATCAGCACCAGCACGATACCAAGAGTAGCGCGGTGTGGTCGCACCCACTCCCGCCACAACCGGCGAATGGTGGGCACCGTATCTCCCCGCCTGAACGTCGCAGGCAGCAGCGATATCAGAAACCCTTTTGGAGCCGGATCATCGACCTTGAAAGGCTGGCGGGTGTTATGCGAATTCTTGCTCATCGTCGATCCGGTTGCGGACAAGCCCATCATACGGATGGAGCACACATGATTTATTAGCCGGGCTAAATATCAATTGTAGCCCGTTCACCCTTCAATGCCCAGACTTTGGAGACCTTGATCTCCGCATCCTCCAGCTCACGGGTGACGGGCACGCGGTAAGTTGCGAGCGGAACTAGCTTTTCGCGCGGCAGATAAGCCCGTCCCGGATCGCCGATCAATACGAGCGCACCCCGTTCCTGCAATTGGGCAAGCCACGCGATAACATTTGCAGCAATGTCCCGCTCGTAGCATATGTCGCCGGCCAGCACGACATCCCATCCCTCATCGCGCCCGATCAGGTTCTCGTGCCGAACCTTGACTGCCACATAATTAGCCGACGCATTGATACGGATCGCATCGATTGCAAACGCATCGATATCGACCGCTTCAACCTCGCGCCCTCCCGCTTTCGCCGCCGCAATGGCAACGAGGCCAGAGCCGGAGGCAAAATCCATCACACGCCGTCCAGATACGGTCTCGGGATGATCGAGAATATAACGGGCAAGCGCCTGACCACCCGCCCACGCGAATGCCCAGAAAGGCGGCGGCAAGCCGATGCTCCCCAGCTCCTCTTCGGTTTTATACCATAGGGCAGTTGCCTCATCGGCAACATGCAGACAAATTTCCGGGGCATGCGGCACAGGAGCAGCCCGCGTGTGGGCGTAAATAAAGGCCGAACGATCCGCAATCGTCTCGCCATTCGCCATCGTCAGCTCACAACTTTCTGCTGACCGGCAGCAAGCAGATTGGCGTACACGGCTTTTACCGTATCCATCACATGCCGCTCAGTGAAGGCATCCGCCACGCGCCGATGCGCGGCATCTCCCATCCTGCGAACGCTTTCCCTATCATTCGCCAGCGAAATAAATGCCTGAGCCAAAGCCTCCGGGTCATCCGGGGGAACGACGAAACCCTCGATACCGTTGCGGACGAGGCGACGGCATCCAGGCACATTCGTTGTCACGATGGCACGCCCGCAGGCACCGGCCTCTAACAATGTCCGCGGCAGCCCCTCACCGCCGCGCGACGGCAGGCAGGCGACATCGTGATTCCGCCAGACGCCGGCGACGTCTCGCGTCGGGCCATGCCAGGTGATGCCGGGCAGCGTATTCCACAGACGCAATGTCTCCTCAGGAACCGCTCTCGGATTTGAAGGATCTGGCGCGCCAAACAGGGACAAACTCACCGGCGCGCCCGCAGCTCTGGCCCGGGACAACGCTTCGACAGCCGTATCGATGCCCTTCGACCAAAGCATTCGTGCGACGACCGCAATCCGCAGATCGCCGTCGGTCGAAAGAGGGAAAACCGGAAACTGAGCCAGATTAACTCCCGCCCCACCAGCCAACGCAACCCTGCTGCCATCAGCGGGATCAAGCCCTAACGCAAGAGCATCGTCCTCGTTCTCGAACAGATAGCAGGTGCGCGGCCCGTCCCAGAAAATACGCCGAAACCCGCGAACCAGCCGACGCGCTGCATGCCCGACAAAATCCTGCCGCGCTCCCAGAAATCCAAGTCCGGTCAACGCATACACCGCAGCCGTATCGCGTGGCGCGGCAAACCCGCCCAGAATAATAGAGCGAAGCGCAATGCAATGCACGATATCGGGCTGCTCCTCGCGGAGCACACGTTTCAAATCCCGCAAGGCACGCAACACTGCAATCGGGTTGAGGCTTCTGCGCTCCGCTTCCAGCGCCACGACACGAGCGCCGACTGCCTCGATTGCAGCGCGATGATCGCGAACACGCGTGACCACGGTTACTCGCAATCCCATTTCCCTCGCAGCCCTTGCCATGGGCAGGAAATGTGAAACGAAGAACCAGTCCTCCGTCACCAGAAAAACGATATGCGGGCTTTTGCCGGTTTTTGTCAGATCCGTAGCGCCGGCCTGTTCCAAAGTGTTTGCCAATGGCGGATGCATTTCATTCCCGTTTCATGACACGATCAACGAGAAGGCCGGACCAGAACCCGGCCCGGAAGCGCGCCTTCAATTTATCCGGCTCATAAACCGTCTCGACCCATGTCAGGAAATCCAGACCGCCTGCCTGTCCCTCTTCCCGGTAAAGATCGAAGAATGCATCGAGTATGCCCGTTTTGGCAAAACGGAAGTGACCATAGCGCAAGGACAGCTGCTGCGATGCTTCATCGACCGATAATCCCTCATGCAGAATAAGGTAAAGCGCCGACATCAAACCCGCCCGGTCCGCACCCGATTTGCAATGCACGAGAACCGGATACTCCACAGTCTCAAACAGCTCCTTTGCCGCGCGGATCGTTTCCCGCGCCGGAGCTTCACGAGAGCGGACGATGAATTCCGTCAGGACGATGCCATGCTGTCGACACGCATCCCGCTGCAATGGCCATGAGCCGTGCTCACGGCCCCCGCGCAGATTGATTACGGTTTTGATGCCGCTATCGGCCATCCGTTTGATATCGGACGGAGACGGCTGGGCGGCGCGCCAGAACTTATCCGTAACCTTGTGCCGATTGAGATAGATCGCGCGGAATATTCCATGGTCGACAAACAGCATGTTCACATGGGCCCGAAGCCTCTCGCCCGGATCGGCGATGGGAGCATCCCAACGTTTGATCCGCGCCATACGCTTCGCATATCGGGTTTCGGGCTTCAAAAAACGGTTGAACACGTTGTTACAGCATCCAGCATTTCGCCCTGCCCTGCCGGATATCGCAGCCAACGCGACAAATCTTCCGACGGTGGCGAAAGGCGCACCTGACATCCATCAAGACTACGGCATAGCAGGCAGGGACCGACTTCACAACACGGCCACCGCACATAATCCCCGTGCCGCACCTCGAACCACTAGTCTGCAAAGTGATTGATTTTCATCAGTCAGCGGCACCGAGAGCGGGTTGTCCCCGATGTTAATTTCCATCCATGTAGTGGTCGCCATATGCTTTGCGTCTTGCAGCGCGCCATAAGGCCATCTAAACTTTCGCTTATGAATGAAGTCGTCATCAGCATCCGCCCCGCAAGACCGTCGGACGCAGAGTCACTGGCGGCGGTGCATGACGTCTCGTGGCGCGAAGCCTATCGCGGCATTCTTCCCGGCGTTGCGCTGGAACGGATGATTGCCTATCGCAGCCCCCGCTGGTGGCAGCGCAGTGCCGGGCGTTCCCGTAATCTGATCGTGCTTGATCTCGATAATCATATTGCCGGCTACGCCTGCTTCGGCGCCAGCCGCAATATGGCCTTGCCGCAACAGGGCGAAATCGACGAGTTGTATCTTGATCCCCTCTATCAGGGGCTTGGCCTCGGCACGCAGCTCTTCGCCACGGCTCGGCGCGAACTCGCTTCGCGGCGCTGCAAAGGACTGGTGACATGGGCTCTGCTGGAAAATGAGCGCGCTTGCCGATTCTATGAGCGCCTTGGCGGTCGGGTTGCAATGCAAGAAAATATCCACGTCGGTGGAAAGCAACTGGTAAAAGTTGCATATGTTTTTCCCTGAGAAGTGGCACTCAACCGAGAGTTTGCATTTTACCCTTAATTGCCAACTTTACTTTCCAGGTTCATGCTGTAGAAAGACGCGCCATCGTTTGTCAGCGGGTCGGCATCATGATATTTGCCGGCCAAATATCCCGCAGTGACATCGATACAAGTTCAAGGTTCGCGCGCCCGGCTTATTCTGGCCAGGCATCATCCGCTGTACTTCCAGCCAGGAGTTATATCATGATTCTCGACGCCATTCCGATTGGTAAGAACCCTCCCGAAGAGGTCAATGTCGTCATTGAAGTCCCGATCGGCGGAGAACCTATCAAGTATGAACTCGATAAGGCTTCCGGTACCCTGTTCGTCGACCGCTTTCTTTACACGCCGATGCGGTATCCGGGCAATTACGGCTTCATTCCTCACACGCTTTCGGGCGATGGCGATCCGGCAGACGTACTGGTCGTGAACACGCGCGCACTGCTCCCCGGCGCGGTGATTTCAGTGCGCGTCGTGGGTGTGCTGTTGATGGAAGACGAAGCTGGCGTTGATGAGAAGATCATCGCCGTTCCGTCGCCAAAGCTTACCCGCCGCTATGACCGTGTCATCAATCACACGGATCTGCCGGAGATTACGTTGCAGCAGATCGAGCACTTTTTCAGCCATTACAAGGATCTGGAAAAGAACAAGTGGGTGAAGATCCTGCGTTGGGGTGATGCCGAAGAGGCTCGCAAGCTTATTACTGAAGCCATTGATCGCGCTGCCGCTGAAAAAGCAAAAGACTGAGCTCGCTAAATATGTAGAAAAAAGCGGGGCGTTACTTTTGAAGTAACGCCCCGCTTTTTATTTAAGGCCTGAACTAACTGCCCATCCCGCTGTACTAAAATCCAGCGATCAATCAACCCCGCAGTCGCCGGCACAGACTGTCGAGTTGGTCCAGCGTTTTATAACGCAGCCGTACCTCACCGCCCTTCGATTTGTGAGCAATCAGAACAGATAGACCCAAGACCTCTTCGAGTGCCTGTTCCAAGGCCCGCGTATCTGGATCTTTCTCTGGACGCTGCTCGATAACAGCTTGGGATAGGCCATCTGTTGCCGTTCCTGCCTCGCGTTGAGCGATTTTCTCGACATCCCGAACCGTCAGACCCTGATCGATAATCTGCTGTGCTACCGTTTCCGGATCTTTCACGGCAAGAAGCGCTCTCGCATGTCCTGCTGATAACTGCCCGTCATTCACCAACTGCTTGATCGAGTCAGGCAGTTTCGTCAGCCGTAAGGTATTAGCAACGTGGCTTCGGCTCTTACCAATCGCCTGAGCGAGATCGTTTTGCGAGTAGTTAAACTCGGCAATAAGCTGCTCGTAACCGGCTGCCTCTTCGAGCGGATTAAGATCCGTACGCTGGACGTTCTCGATGATGGCAATTTCGAGGGCAACACGATCATCTGCATCAACGACGACAATCGGTACTTCGTGAAGATTGGCACGCTGGGCGGCACGCCAGCGTCGTTCACCGGCGATAATTTCGTAAACGTCCGCAACGTCAATAACCGCACGTACAACGATGGGCTGAATCAGTCCGCGTTCTCGGATAGATGCCGCCAGATCATCAAGCGCGTCAGTATCAAAAATTTTGCGAGGGTTACGTGGGTTTGCTCGTAAAAATTCGATGGGAACGCGCTGCAATCCAGTAGCCGCCGGACGTGCGCCCTCTCCAAATTCGCCACCAATGTCACCAATAAGTGCCGCAAGTCCGCGTCCAAGGCGGGAGCGGTTTGTTTCTTCTGCCATATTGCTCTCCATCGAGGTACGCGGCCAGGCTGTGCCGCATCCTGCACGTCACGCGGCGCGCAGAACCCGTTCCCGCTGAATAATTTCTGAGGCCAGCTTCAAGTAAGCCTGTGATCCGGCGCACTTCAAATCATAAAGCAAAACTGGTTTGCCATGCGACGGAGCCTCGGATACACGCACATTCCGCGGGATGATGGTGTCGTAGACTTTCGGACCCATAAACTCTCTTACATCGGCAACAACCTGAGTGGACAGATTATTGCGAGGATCGAACATCGTTAAAACGATCCCATGAATTCCAAGTCCCGGATTCAAAGATGCCCGAACCTGCTCCACTGTCTTCAACAACTGGCTCAGACCCTCAAGCGCGAAGAACTCGCACTGGAGAGGTACCAACACAGCATTGGCTGCAGTCAGCGCGTTAATCGTGAGCAAGTTGAGCGATGGCGGGCAATCGATCAGAACATATGTGAAGCCATTTGGCTGGATATCGCGACCAAGTTTATCAATCGCCTTGCTCAGCCGACGAACGCGATCCTTGCTGGAGGCGATTTCAAGCTCGACACCCAGCAGATCCAATGTCGATGGTGCCACAGCAAGTCCAGGAACAGATGTCTCTAACAGAGCATCTTCGAGTTTTGCCGTTCCAACCATGACATCGTAGGTGGAGATTTTGCGGCTTTGCCGATCAACACCGAGTCCGGTGGAGGCATTACCCTGCGGATCGAGATCAATGATCAGCACACGCTCACCAATGGCCGCAAGTGCCGTGCCAAGGTTGATAGCAGTCGTGGTCTTACCTACGCCACCCTTCTGGTTCGCCAATGCGAGCACACGAATGCTTCCGGAAATATGACCGTCCGTTTTAGGCGGCTGTTTCTTACCATCACTCATGATCGGTATCGCCCTCGTGAAATTCGCGAACGACCAGAATACGGCTGCGCGATTCAATCTTGCTAGGATAGTGATCCAATGTGAGTTTCCAGGATTTGGGAACTTTGGTCAATTCGCTCTCCCAGTCCTGACCCTTCGGAAACACACCAATTGCCCCATTTCTCAACAGGTCTTTCGACAAATCAAGCAAATCAGTCAATGGCGCCAGCGCCCGCGCGGTCACGACCTCTATATTTTCATTCAGTAATGCCGGAACAACGCTTTCAATGCGTTTGTCATGCACAATTGCTCGTGCCCCGGTAACGCGAATGGCATGGCGCTGAAATGCACATTTTCGGCCATTGCTTTCGATCAGATGAATGTTGCCTTCCCCGCGTTCAGCTAACAGCAGACCGATCACAAGTCCCGGAAAGCCAGCTCCCGATCCCATATCAACCCAGCGCTGCGCTTCTGGCGCGATAGAAAAAAGTTGCAAAGAATCGAGAATATGCCGCGTCCAAACATCGTCCAACGTGGAAGGCCCGACAAGGTTTTTGACCTTTTGCCAGCGGTGCAATTCCTGAACGAGAGCCACCAGACGATCACATGTTTCACGTGAAACGGGATAAACATCGTTCAGAAGGCCGAATATATGCGACAAATTCGCGTCGTTTCTTTCGATCATGCGGGTACTCGCTGGTCAACCGCGTTTGCCTCATTCTGAGAACGCCTCCGCCCGGATGCATAGCCGGCGAGAATAGCCAAAGCAGCAGGAGTGATCCCCTCAATACGCGCTGCCTGTCCGAGCGTAGCCGGGCGTACTGTCGACAGCTTATGTCTCAGCTCTCCGGACAAACCTGGCATCATTGTAAAATCAATATCCGCGGGCAATTTCAGCATCTCGTCGCGGCGGTACGTATCTATGTCGCTAACCTGTCGATCAAGATAGACCGCGTATGCAGCGTCGGTTTCCAGTCTTGAACGCAACCATTTCGGCATATTGGCGATGTCCGGCCATACAGATATCAACGTTTCTGCATTGATCTCTGGGTATGACAGGAGCTGAAAGGCGCTGCGCCGCTGCCCATCCCGATTGAGCGAAATACCATATCGGCCAGCTTCCTGTGGCGTCAGGGTCCATTCCATAAGGCGATCGCGCCATTCTGTTAGAGTTTTTTGGCGCTCCTGATGGATATCAGTGCGAACGGCTCCTACGCACCCCCACTCAATTCCCTTGCCAGTCAGCCTGTCATCAGCATTATCGACTCTAAGGCTCAGCCTATACTCAGACCTCGACGTGAACATTCGATACGGTTCACTGACGCCATGAGTAATAAGATCGTCGATCATTACGCCGATATAAGCATCAGCACGGTCCGGGCTTATGCCTTCATTACCAGCTGCAGCGCGAGCAGCATTCAAGCCCGCAATCAGCCCCTGCGCCGCTGCCTCTTCGTAGCCGGTCGTACCGTTGATCTGACCTGCCAGATAAAGCCCTTTTATCGCTCTCGTTTCGAGACTTGACGTTAAATGACGAGGATCGACGAAATCATACTCAATAGCGTATCCGGGCCGGACAATTTCGACATTTTCCAGACCCGGCATGGAGCGTATAAAAGCAGTCTGCACGTCTTCTGGCAATGATGTCGATATGCCATTCGGATACACGGTGTCATCGTCCAGTCCTTCGGGTTCCAAAAACACCTGATGACTGTCCCGATCTGCAAATCGAACGACTTTATCTTCAATGGACGGGCAATAGCGCGGTCCACGGCTTTCAATGACACCGCCGTAAAGCGGGGAGCGATGAATATTGCTGCGTATGATCGCATGTGTTTCTGAAGTGGTGCGTGTAATGCCACACGCAATTTGCGCATTTGGTAGGTTCTTTGTGAGCAATGAGAAAGGCTCCGGATCGTCATCTCCGGGCTGCATTTCCAGCACTGTCCAATCGATTGTCTTGCCATTCAAACGGGCCGGCGTACCCGTTTTTAGACGACCAAGCGTCAGGCCATGCCGTTCAAGCGTGGCTGATAAATGATCAGCCGGTTTTTCACCCATTCGACCGGCGCGAATTTGTTTATCGCCAATATGAATCAAACCACGTAAAAATGTACCCGTGGTGAGTACGACTGAACCGGCTGTGAGTTCGCGACCGTCACCGAGAATAACGCCTGTCACCCGACCTTGTTCAACGATCAAATCGGTTGCTTCACCTTCAATGACGTCCAGATTTTCGATGCCGAAGATCGCTTCCTGGACGGCCTTGGCATACAGCTTCCGGTCAGCTTGCGCACGAGGCCCGCGCACAGCAGGGCCTTTCCGTTTATTGAGCAGGCGAAACTGGATGCCGCCAAGATCTGCTGCCCGTGCCATGATACCATCGAGAGCATCAATTTCACGCACCAGATGGCCTTTCCCCAATCCACCGATGGCTGGATTACAGGACATCGCTCCGATCGTGGATGCATTATGCGTTATCAAAGCCACCGCTGCGCCAAATCTAGCCGCAGCAGCAGCGGCCTCAGTGCCTGCATGGCCACCGCCAATGACGATCACATCATAGCGGCTCTTGTCGCTGATCATGGTTTCCAAGTCTTTAAGGAAAAATTTTCTGAGCGTCACTCAAAGCAAGATGCAACGCATATTTCATCCTCACTATATAACATGCTTTGTGGCATTGAAACGGCAGGCTCACTCGAAAATGCCACTTCCCACTGTTTCACGTGAAACACGACCAATTAGCGGCAAAGTTAGCCTCAATTACTATTTGCCGATACAGAAGCCTGAGAAAAGTTTGTCGAGGATATGTTCAACGCCAACTCGTCCCGTTATCTGACCGAGCGCGCGCAATGATAGCCGCATATCCTCGGCAATAAATTCTGGATTAATAGCACGGGATGACGTCTCCGAAATACGTTCCAGGTGTGCCACGGTGTCGATCAATGCACGTCGATGTCTTTCCCGCGTTATCAAGGGGGCCTGAATCGTACGCTTTGAAATACGCCTTTTGATAGCCAGTAAAAGATCATCGATTCCCTGGCCTGTTACAGCGGAAATGACAAAATCCGCATGGGTATTGGCGTCACCGACTGTGCAGGGAAACAGAGATATATCGGCTTTTGTTCTTACGGCTATAAGCTCAACATCAATCGGCCAAATCGTCTCCGAGCCAGATATCTGAGACGACTGATTATCCGGTGCGTGTAGTTGCAGAATAAGATCTGCCGCCTCAGCCCGTTGACGAGCACGCTTTACGCCCTCTCGCTCGATCTCATCCTCGGTGTCACGAAGACCCGCTGTGTCAACAAATACAACAGGAAAACCATCGATATCGCAGCGTACTTCGATAGCATCTCGTGTCGTGCCGGCGAAGGGGGAAACAATAGCGACCTCTCTGCCTGCTATGCGGTTCAACAGAGTCGATTTTCCCGCATTGGGTGGACCCACGATAGCCACAGAGAAGCCTGTGCGCAGCCGCTCGCCGGTGCGGCCATCATTAAGTACATTGACGATTTCTGTATGGACAGCCGAGGAAATAGCAATTCCTTCGTCGATCAGTCCATCTGGCACGTCGCCTTCATCTGAAAAATCGAGTGATGCTTCCGTCAGGGCCATGGCCGTGATCAACCGATCCCGCCAACTTTCAACCGTTTCAGATAGAGAACCTTCCAGCTGCCGCATTGCTTGCTGCCGCTGAGCCTCTGTTTCAGCATCTATGAGATCTGCGATTCCCTCAGCTGCGGTCAAGTCTAACCGACCGTTGAGAAATGCCCGTCGCGAAAATTCACCCGGTTCAGCCAAGCGCCCCAAACCAGTGTCAAGAATTGCTCGCAGTACAGCGCTTACAACCGCCTGGCCACCATGCAAATGAAACTCTGCCGCATCTTCGCCAGTGAAGCTCGCGGGGCTGGAAAAATATAGCACCACAGCCTGATCGAGCAATTCGCCAGCAGAGTTGCGTAAGCGACGCAGGCTGGCTCGCCGTGCTTCGGGCACATTGCCGCAAAGTGTATCGAGGATAGCCTTTGTGGAAGGACCGGACAGCCGCAAAACTGCTATAGCCGATCTGCCCGGTGCTGTCGCCAATGCGACAATCGTATCGCTGTTGCTCATTATTTATCCGCCTGACATGACAACGGAAGAGATAGAGCGATTTGCCTGAATTTACAAAATTCAATTTTCGGTCGTTTGTGTCGATATGAGAAAGGCCCTCTGCTTATGCAAAGGGCCTTTGTTGTCGCTTCATATGACTGGAAGTAGCTTATAGCTACGTATTCATTGAATCGAAGAAGTCCGCATTACGGCGGGTCTGGCGCAGTTTATCGAGCAGGAATTCCATTGCATCGACAGTGCCCATGGGATTGAGAATGCGCCGCAGCACATAAGTCTTTTTGAGGATATCCGCTGGAACCAGGAGTTCCTCCTTGCGCGTACCGGAACGCGTGATATCGAGCGCCGGGAAAACGCGCTTGTCGGACACCTTACGGTCGAGAATAATCTCCGAGTTACCCGTGCCCTTGAACTCCTCAAAGATCACTTCGTCCATGCGGCTGCCGGTATCGATCAGCGCGGTGGCGATGATGGTGAGCGAGCCACCTTCTTCGATATTACGCGCGGCACCGAAGAAACGCTTGGGACGTTGCAACGCGTTGGCGTCAACACCGCCGGTCAGAACCTTGCCGGAGGAGGGGACAACGGTGTTGTAAGCTCGTCCGAGACGGGTGATCGAATCGAGCAAAATAACAACGTCGCGACCATGTTCGACCAGACGTTTCGCCTTCTCGATCACCATCTCGGCCACCTGGACGTGGCGTGTTGCCGGTTCATCGAAGGTTGAGGAAATTACCTCTCCCTTCACGGAACGCTGCATGTCCGTCACTTCTTCAGGCCGCTCGTCGATGAGCAGCACGATCAGATAGCACTCGGGGTGATTGGTCGTGATCGACTGCGCGACGTTCTGCAGCAGAACAGTCTTACCCGTGCGCGGCGGCGCGACGATCAAGGCACGTTGGCCCTTACCAATCGGCGACACGATATCGATGACGCGGGCTGAATAGTCTTTCTTGGAGGGCTCTTCCGTCTCCAGCCGCAAACGCTCATTCGGATAGAGCGGCGTCAGATTATCGAAATGAACCTTGTGGCGGATCTTTTCGGGATCCTCGAAATTGATCGTGTTGACCTTGAGCAAGGCGAAGTAACGTTCGCCATCCTTGGGTCCACGTATCGTGCCCTCGACGGTATCGCCGGTGCGCAGGCCAAAGCGGCGAATCTGCGAGGGGGACACGTAAATATCATCCGGACCGGCGAGATAATTGGAATCGGACGAGCGCAGAAAGCCGAAGCCGTCCTGCAGTACCTCGACAACACCTTCACCGATGATCTCGGTTTCGCTGGCAGCCAGTTGTTTCAGTATGGCGAACATCAGTTCCTGCTTGCGCATGATACTGGCGTTCTCAACCGACAATTCCTCGGCAAAAGCCAGAAGTTCCGTCGGCGTCTTGGACTTGAGGTCCTGAAGCTTAATCTCCCGCATCGGGGAAAACTCTCGATTTGATAGGGCTGACTAAAGCAGCCGAAAGATAGATATGGTGAGGTGCAGGAACGGGGCCAGTCACGATAATGGAAACATGACGGCCATTCGTAGCGGGGCTATAACCAAGCAGCCCGCGAGCCTGCTAAAGGAAGGCGATCTACAATTAACTCTTTTCACGTCCGATGACAAGCCCCGACACGGCGCCTATCTGTCACAGGCTTCAAAATGGCTTCAGGACCACCAGGATGACGATACCGACCATCAGCAGCACCGGCACCTGATGCATGATGCGGTAAAAACGGGCAGGGCGCGGTTGCCGATCTCCAGCCAAGCGTCGCCGTTCGGCGCCGAGAAAACCATGGAAACCGGAGAGCAGAACCACGAGAAGCAGTTTGCCATGAAGCCAGCCAGAGGAAAACCATCCACCATCGTAAGCCAGGAATAATCCGGACACCCAGGCAGCGATCATCGCCGGGGTCATAATCGAGCGGTAAAGGCGTGCCTCCATCATCCGCAATGTCGCTATGCTATCGGACCCAGGCACCGCCTGTGCATGATAGACGAAGAGGCGTGGCATGAGCAGCAACACGGCCATCCAGGCGATGATCGAGATGATATGAAACGCCGTAACCCATTCATAGAGCATGCCGAACCCCGATCATACCTGCGTGACGAACCGGGCCGGAATCACCTCCGGAAAACCGATATCGCACGCACTTTCTCAAACGGCTGGCATGCCCTGCAAGGATCGATTTTGAATATTTTTTGATTATAAAATTTTTCTTTATATATCAGATAGATAAATAATATTTATCCGCGAACGAGTCTGACGAGTTGCTCGACGTGCGCGATGGGAGTCGGCGGCAGGATACCATGACCGAGATTGAACACGTGCGGCCCGTCTCCTAAAGCCGCACGGATGTCCTCGACGGCGCGGGTCAGCACATCACCGCCGGCAAGAAGGGCAAGCGGATCCAGATTACCCTGCACCGGACGCAGCGGCTGAATGGTTTCGCGGGCTCGCCATGGATCGATGCTCCAATCCAGCCCCACGGCGTCGGCTATGCCGGAGCGCGCCAGTTCCTCCACACCGGTTCCCGCACCGCGTGCGAAGACAACCACAGGAACGCCGGGTCTCTTGTGAGTTACGATGTCCCTGATGCGCCGGATCGGCTCCAGCGACAGCTGCCGGAAGAGCGCTGCAGGAAGGGCGCCGGCGAAACTCTCGAAAATCTGAACCACCTGCGCACCGGCATCGATCTGGCTAAGAAGATGTGTCGCAGTTGCATCGACCAGCCGATCGATAAGACTGTCGAACAATTCCGGATGCTCATATGCGAACAGGCGCGCCGGAGCCTGATCAGGCGTGCTTTTGCCGGCTATCATATAACTTGCCACGGTCCACGGTGCGCCGCAGAAACCGATCAGGGCAACATCCGGGCTCAGCGAAGCCCGCACAAGACTCACGGTCTCGTAGACAGGCGCAAGCTTTTCGATATCGAGTTCCGTGGCAAGGCGGGAAAGTCCCGTTTCCGGTGTCACGGGATCGAGGCGCGGCCCTTCTCCTTCGGCAAAGGTTACGTCCTGGCCCAGCGCATCGGGCACCACAAGGATGTCGCTGAACAGGATAGCCGCATCAAAGCCAAAGCGGCGAATTGGCTGAAGAGTGACTTCGCAGGCCTTTTCCGGATCATAACAGAGATTAAGGAAAGATCCGGCTTCAGCACGTAGAGCGCGATACTCGGGGAGATAGCGTCCGGCCTGACGCATCATCCAGAGAGGCGGTGTCGCGAGAGTTTCTCCGGAGAGAGCACGCAGAAGGAGAGGTCTGTCCGCTGATACGCTGTCTCGGAGAACTTCCTTATTTGCATCATCAGACTTCGCCTGATCTCGGATTACCATCTATCACTCCCGCTTTGAATCAAAGAATCTTATTTTTTATGGACTCTGTTGTTCTTGTTGGCCAGCGGATTGGGGCTCTCCAACGGTGTCCACATATCATCCCCAGATTCGCATTTTCTGAAATGGAGGGATACGGGCTTTCAGAATCGTTAACGACTACGGAATTCATTAACGATTCATTAATATTTACCTTCTGTTAACCTTTGGCAGCAGCGACGGCCTTCGGGGTTTATGCACCGGCCTGAATCCGGGAGGCCGGATTCAGGCCACAGGGTCTGGCCTGTTGAGGGATTTCTGATTCTTTCACAGGGGGATAGGAGGTCCGATGGTTAACGATCCGTTACACACACCAATCGACTCCTGGCAACCGATTCTGTGGAGGAGGCTCGAAAACGGCTTCCGTGTTTCACGTGAATCAGCATGCATTCCGGAGAATCGCTACCGAAAGGGAACGATCGATCGGAACGGACAGCCTTTGACGTGAAGATCGTCGCACACGAAGATTGATTGAGGCTGTCGTGTTTCACTCTTGCTGCGCCGATGCTACATCAGAATGCAGGCAACAGTTTTTTGGGGGATGTCGTGAGCCGCAATTATTTCCATTTGCATCTGGTGTCCGATTCCACGGGTGAGACCCTTCTGGCAGTCAGCCGCGCTGTTGCCGCGCAATACGAAGGCATCTCCGCGATTGAGCATGTTTATCCGCTTGTGCGTTCGAAAACGCAGCTTGAGCGGGCGCTGGGCGCGATCATCGCCGAGCCGGGTATCGTGCTTTATACGTTGGTCAACGACGATCTGGCTGCGGAACTTGTCAGTGCTTGTTCGCAGGAGAGCATTCCCGTGCTGTCGGTGCTTGATCCGGTGGTGAATCTGTTCCGTTCGTATCTCGGGACTGAAACCATTGATCGTCCCGGCGCGCAGCACACGGTCAACGCCGATTATTTCAAGCGTATCGATGCGATGAATTATACGCTGGCGCATGACGACGGTCAGACGGGTCCGGATCTCGACGCAGCGGATGTCATTCTCGTTGGCGTGAGCCGCACGTCGAAAACACCGACTGCAATCTATCTGGCAAACCGCGGCATCAAGACGGCCAACGTGCCGTTGATACCGGGCGTGCCGTTGCCGGAGGCTCTGGCGAATGTGCGCAATGCGCTCGTCGTCGGTCTGGTGGCCAATCCGGATCGAATTGTCCAGATCCGCCAGAACCGTCTTCTCAGTCTCAACGCGGATGACGATACATCGTATGTCGACCGTGCGGCAGTGGCAGCGGAGATTGCGGAATCGCGCAAGCTGTGTACCCGCAAGGGCTGGCCGGTCATTGACGTCACACGGCGATCGATTGAAGAAACGGCCGCGGCGATCATGGAACTGCTGCGCACGCATCGCCTGAAATTCGTCGATATCTGAGCAAACGGGGATACCCTCAAAAGACGGAGCACACCGATGACGGAACCGAAACTGCCCCCGTTATGGATAGCGGTCGAACCGCTCATACTAGCCTCGACGAGCAAGACACGCCGGGCAATGGTCGAGGCAGCCGGCATCTTCGCCGAGACCCGTCATCCGGGTGTCGACGAAAGGGCGCTGGAGGTGCAATTTCACGGATCTGGAGCGCCCATCGAGGATCTGGCTTTGCTTCTCGCGCGCGAGAAGGCGCTTGCGGTGAGCGCGCGTGAACCGGGAAGGCTCGTTCTGGGCGCGGATCAGACCCTCGAATGCGACGGTCGGCAATTTCATAAACCGGCAGATGTGGAAAGTGGCAAGGCACAGATTGCCGCTTTGGCCGGGCGCACGCATCACCTGCATTCCGCAGCGGCTCTCGCTCGAGACGGGCGCATCGTTTTCGATACCGTAGCGACCGCCGATATGGTTGTCCGCCCGCTCGACGATGCATTCATCGCTCGGTACATTGAGACGGTTGGCGATGCCGTGCTGACCAGCGTCGGCGGGTATCAGATCGAGGGCGTCGGCATTCAGCTTTTCTCGCGCATCACTGGTGATCACTTCACCATTCTTGGCCTGCCCCTTTTACCCGTGCTCGCCTATCTGCGGGCGGAAAGCTATCTGGCCTGACAGGACGACCCCATGCAGCCAACACCGTCACCGTCTTTTCCGCGTGCTTGCATCATCGGTTATCCGGCAATGCATAGCCGGTCTCCGCTCGTCCATGGTTTCTGGCTGCGGGAATATGGCTTGCCCGGTGCCTATGAATTTGCGGAAACGAAGCCGGAAGATCTACCCGCCTTTCTGCGCAGCTTACATGCCAACGGCTTCGTTGGCGGCAATGTCACCATTCCGCACAAGGAAGCTGCGTTCGCTCTGGCCGATCAGGTGACGGAAACAGCACGCGTGCTGGAAGCCTCCAATACCTTATGGTTCACCGACGGACAGCTTTGGGCTGACAATACGGACGTGGAAGGCTTTCTCGCCAATCTCGATGCCGGTGCGCCGGGTTGGGAGACGGGTGCTCGTATTGCAACCGTGCTTGGAGCTGGCGGCGCAGCACGCGCTATCGTTTATGGGCTCCTGCGGCGGGGTGTCGAACGTGTCGTGGTGGTCAATCGCACGCCGGAACGAGTTGAGGCACTGGCTGCTCACCTTGGGCAGCATTTCGGATCTGGGCGCATCGTCGCGGCAGGGTGGGGGGATGTTGCGGCGCACTTGCCGAAGAGCAGTCTTCTCGTCAATACGACATCTCTTGGCATGGCGCATCAGCCTCCGCTCGATATCGATATCAGCGGATTGCCGGACGATGCAGTGGTGACGGATGCGGTTTATGTCCCGTTGAAAACACCGTTGATCGCTCTTGCCGAAAATCGTGGTCTGCGCACGGTGGGTGGTCTGGGCATGTTGTTGCATCAAGCGGTGCCGGGCTTTGAGCGCTGGTTCGGGATGCGGCCGGAAGTAACACCAGACCTGATAGCCCTCGTTGAAGCCGATATTCTGCGCGCGCATCCGGAGGTGGCACAATGACCTTCGTTCTGGGATTGACCGGCTCCATCGGCATGGGAAAATCCACAACGGCGGAGTTCTTCCGTCAAGCCGGTGTGCCGGTGCACGATTCCGACGCGACAGTGCATGCGCTTTACGCTGGCCGGGCTGCAGCGCTCGTTGAGGCTGCATTTCCGGGTGTCGTGATTGATGGCGTTGTCGATCGCAAAAAGCTTGGTGAGCGTGTGCTTGGCAATCCGGAAGCGATGCGGAAACTTGAGGCCATCGTCCACCCGCTGGTGCGTGAAGAAGAAGAGGCGTTTCTTGAAGCCGCGCGACGTGATGGCGCGCCGCTTGTGGTGCTCGATATCCCGCTGCTGTTTGAAACTGGCGCTGAACCGCGATGCCACGGCATCGTCGTTGTATCCGCGCCGTCTGAGGTGCAACGTGCACGGGTGTTGGCTCGCCCAGGTATGACCGAAGAGCAGTTTGAGCTGATTCACGTGAAACAGATGCCGGACGCTGAAAAGCGCCGGCGCGCGGATTTCATCGTGGATAGCTCGCGTGGGCTTGATGAAGCGGAGGCACAGGTGCGCGATATTATCCGCACGATAACCAGCGATCCGCCATCGCAGTGGCAGCGATCGGACAACGTCTGAGCCCGTCGATTTATATTTCAGATTTCGATTGAGTTTCTCCGATGATGGATCGGAGTGACTGATGCATGATAGGGATTGATTGTTATGGCTGTTTCACCCGCCCGCGAAATCGTTTTTGATACGGAAACGACAGGCGTGGACCCATCCGCAGGCGACAGGGTGGTGGAAATCGGCTGTGTCGAGTTGATCAATGCGGTGCCGACAGGCCGCACCTTTCATGCCTATATCAATCCCCAGCGCCCGATGAGCGACGGGGCCTTTCGGGTCCACGGCCTGTCAGATGCCTTCCTTGCGGATAAGCCAGTGTTCGGGCATGTCGCGAATGACTTTCGGACCTTCATAGGCGATGCGATGCTGGTAGCGCACAATGCCAGCTTCGACGCGATGTTCATCAACGCGGAATTCAAACGTCTTGAGCTTCCGCCGCTGTCGCCGGATAAGATCATCGATACGCTCGTGCTGGCACGACGCAAGCATCCGGGCGCGCCCAACAGTCTGGACGCACTTTGCGCGCGCTACAATATCGATAACTCAAAACGCACCAAGCATGGCGCGCTTCTCGATGCTGAAATTCTGGCGGAAGTTTATATCGAGCTGCTTGGCGGGCGGCAGGCCGATCTGGGCTTGAGCATTACGCCGGCGGGCTTCGTCAACGAGGACGGCAAACGGCCTGCGGCTCTTCCAAGGCCTGTTCCGCTGGCGTCACGCGTGACTGAAGCGGAAAAACTGGCTCATGCGGCGCTGGTGGAAAGTCTGGGCGCAAACAGCGTGTGGCAGTCAATTCTGGAAAAGTGAGAGAAGGAACGCCGGGCGAGGTCATCCATCGCCCGGCGTGCAACGCACTCAGGAAATCGGGCTGTTGGCCTGCTCGGTCTGCAGTTCCGCGATCTTCTGACGATAAAGCGCCGTGAAATCGATAGGATCGATGAAGAGCGGGGGGAAACCGCCGTTGCGCACTGCGTCCGCGATGATCTGACGGGCGAACGGGAACAGCAGGCGCGGGAATTCGATCATCACCGTGGGGTGAATGTGTTCGGCAGGCACGTTGCGCAGGCGGAAAACACCGCCATACACCAGCTCGAAAGCGAACAGCACTTCACCGTCCACCGTAGCCTTGCCTTCGAGCGTGAGGTCGACGACATAGTCCTCGTCGCCAATCTGGTTGCCGCCGACGTTGACCTGGATGGAGATCTCGGGCGACTTTTCCTGCGGAGCGAGGGAACGCGGCGCATTCGGGTTCTCGAAAGAGAAATCCTTGATATATTGGGCAAGGGCGTTGAGAATCGGCCCTTCGTCGGTCTGGTTATTGGCTGCTGCGTCAGTCATTCAGATTTCTCCGCTGGATCAACGAGGGGGCCGTCACCAATCACCCCTCAACAGAAACAATGATGTGGCCTGTAATGATATCGAACGCAAGCGGCTGATGTCTGCTGTGTGGGCCAAATATCGTGTCTTCCGGCGCGTTTTCCCCATCTCGACACCTTCCTTTGCACACCGTTGCGTAAATACCAGAGCTGTCGCGTTAAAACGGCAAGAATCTCGACCTGTCGCTGATATCGGCATGCAGTTGCCGGCAGCATTATTGGGAGCCGACATTTTTCGAATGGAACCACACCTTTCGAGGAAACATGATATAACGCATTCTTGTTCTGATTGAATGTGGATGTTACGAGCAAAGACTGCCAGATTGCCTGTCTGTTCGGATTTGCATGTGGCAGCACTTCACAGAAGCAGAGCATCGCGCAGGCAGGATAGGGCGCATGCGGCGAACGGGCAGGGTGTGCCCGTTTACTGTCAGCGATACGAGGAAGAAAGACGACAGAGACATGCAGGACAGTTTCGACATTGTGACCATCGTGTTTCTCTGCCTTGCGGTGTTCGTCATCTGGCGGCTGCGGTCGGTTCTCGGCCAGCGCACAGGCAATGAGCGTCCGCCTTTCGATCCTTTCGCCCGGCGCGAGCGCAACGGCAAGCCCGGCGCACCGGCCAACGGGGCGCAGAACGGCAAAGCGGTTTCTCCGGCTGATGACCAGTCCGGTGGGGACAACATCGTCCGCCTGCCAGGCCCGGCGAATGACACGCATGCCCCGGACCGCAGCAACGATCCGGATCGCTGGAAGGGCTTCGCGGAATTGGGATCGCCGGTGGCCAATGGCCTTGATGCCATCGTCGCCGCAGAGTCATCCTTCGATGCCCCCGGTTTCCGCGAGGGTGCCAAATCCGCATACGAACTTATCGTGACCGCCTTTGCCCAGGGCGACCGCAAAACCCTGAAGGGGCTTTTGTCCCGCGAGGTCTTCGAGGGCTTCGACCGCGCCATCACTGAAAGGGAGCAGCGCGGGGAGGTGGTGAACACCACTTTCGTCTCCGTGGACAGCGCTGATTTCATCGCCGTCGACGTACAAGCGCTCGTGGCTCAGATTACGGTCCGCTTTGTGTCGAAGTTGATCACCGCAACTTACGATGTCGACGGCAAGGTGATCGACGGTGCCCCCGATGCTGTTGTCGATGTCACCGATACGTGGACATTCTCCCGCACCCTGCGCAGCCGCGATCCGAACTGGCTGCTCATCGCCACCGAATCCGGCGGCTGATGGCATGTCCGGGGTGAATGCGACACCATGCATTCCCCGTCGACATGGTTGGCGGAGGTGGGACATTGTCCGCCTCTGCCTTATTTTTCTGATCATGCCAACATCCCTTTCTTCACCCTCCTTTGCGGCGGACGCGCCAGTGATTCCCGGTGCGCAGCTCCGGCACGTGCCATTTTCCGCGCTGAACGGATGGATGGCGGACGATCACGCCGCGACCTTTGCCGTCTTCCAGACAACCTGCGCCGTTATTCAGCGTCAGGAGGATGCGCTGCGTCGTGGCGCAGCGATGCCGGATGGATTGGCGGAAATTTGCGATCTGGCTTTGTCGCGGGGTGACAAACTGTCATCTGAAGCAGCGCGGTCATTTTTCGAAACCTACTTCCGCGCCTATCACGTTCTGCCCCACGATGGCGCGGGCTTCCTGACAGGCTATTTCGAACCGGAATTTCCCGGCAGTCTCCAGCCGACTGATCGCTACGATACCCCGCTTCTTGCGCGCCCTGCCGATCTCGTCACCGTGGGTGAGGGCGAAACTTTGCCGGGTCTTGATCCTTCGTTACGCGGAGCGAGAAGGGTCGAGTCATCTGCCGGGCTGCAATTCACTCCCTATGCCGATCGGGCCGCCATCGAGGATGGTGATCTGGGTATCGCCGCGCGGCCACTGGTGTATCTGGATCGCGTCGATGCGTTTATGGCGCATGTGCAGGGATCGGTGCGGGTTCGCATTGTTGCCGGCGCGGCGCAGGACCGCGTTTTGCGTTTCGCCTACGCGGGGCGTAACGGCCATGCCTACACGTCCGTCGCGCGTCTGGTCGTTGCCGAAACGGGTATTCCTCCCGCGGATATGACCGCACCGCGCCTCGTTGCATGGCTGCGGGAAAATCCCGATGCCGCTCGCCGGCTGATGCGGCAGAACCGATCCTACATTTTCTTTCGCGAGGCCAGCGAACTCTCGCCCCATCATGGTCCCATCGGCGGGGCTTCCGTGCAGCTCACGCCCGGTCGCTCACTGGCAGTCGATCGCCGCATCTGGGCCTACGGTTTGCCGGTCTGGATCGAAGCTGCATTGCCCCATGTTCAGAATGGTCCGCTGCATCCGTGGCAACGGCTGATGGTGGCGCAGGATACGGGATCGGCCATTATCGGCCCTGCTCGCGCCGATCTGTTTTTCGGCTCGGGTTCGGCCGCCGGTGATCGTGCTGGAATCGTGCGGCATGCACCGGAGCGATTCGTCGTCTTACTGCCCGTGCAACCGGAGCAGCCGTTATGAAACGGCGGCGAGAAAGGCGGCTGTCGGCGGATGAACTCGCCTTGTGGCGCTATGTCACCCGCAGCATTACGCCGCTGCCGGGGCATCACGTAGCGCCGGACCCCGCGCCGCCAAAACCGGAACCACCGCGTGTCGATGAAAAGGCAGCTTTGCAGGCCAGTGCGATAGTCGTATCTTCGCCGGCAAAAGAGAAGCAACCACCCGCGCCGCCGCCGCTCGCACCACTGGAGCGGCGCCAATTGCGGGATTTACGGCGCGGCGTGCGCAAGATCGATGCCCGCATCGACCTGCATGGTATGCGTCAGATCGAGGCGCATCACGCGTTGAATGCTTTCCTGCGTCGTTCGCAGGTAAGGGGGGCACGCCTCGTTCTGGTCGTCACCGGCAAGGGGGATATGTCGTCTCACGCCAATCCTTTCGTGGACCGTGGCGTTCTTCGCCGGCTCACACCCCACTGGCTGGATCAGCCGGAATTGCGCCCGGTGGTGCTGGGATATTCGCCCGCAAGCCGTGAGCATGGCGGCGACGGGGCGCTTTATGTCAGGCTTCGGCGTGTAGGAAATGGAGATGGCGGATGACGCCGTTCGGCATACGCATGCGCAAGCTGCGGCAGGAGCGCGGCGTCACGCAAAAGGAGATGGCCAACGCACTGCGCGTGTCGAGCGCTTATCTATCGGCGCTTGAACATGGCCGCCGCGGGCAGCCGACATGGGCAATGATCCAGTCCATTCTGAACTACTTCAACCTGATCTGGGACGAGGCGGACGAACTGGTGCGGCTGGCTGATATGTCGAACCCCCGCGTCATCGTCGACACTGCTGGCCTTAATCCGAAAGCGACCCTGCTGGCCAATCGTCTGGCCGAAGAAATCGCCCGGATGGACGAAGCCCGCCTCGATGCCATGTTGACACTGCTCGATAGAGCCGTTCGTGTTCAAGCCGATCCATCGAGCTGAACGCAAGTTGCGGTAAATGACGCAGCTCAGAGCGCTTGTTCTGACCCCGTTAGCACATCACTAAGCCGGAGGGCTTTTATAGCTCTCTGCAGTGAGGTGTTCAGGTCAGGGCCTGCCTGATGCGGTGGGCGATAAAGAGCCCTGCAAACATTGCCAGCGCAAAAACCCATCCCGAGACAGCGCCGGCCATGATGCCGGACAGCAGCGTACCGATGGAACAGCCAAGCGCAACCATTGCTCCCCAGCCGAGTAAAAATCCGCCCGAAAGACCGCGCACGATCTGCGACAGGGTGGGCCATGTTGGGCGAAATTGTCCCGCGACGAGACTAGCCGCGAAAGCAGCCACAATCATACCGACCACGAACAGGCCGTTCGGCGATAACAGTGCTTCCTGCGCAATGGCCGCACAGCCGCGCAATCTGTCCAGACCGTTAAGGTGACTGGGGACGAAACCCAGGTACTCGCCGAGTTGCCGTCCCCGACCGCCAAGATCGGCTGTTACGCCTAGCGGGGCCACTCGCAGATAACTCGCGGTGGCGATGGCAGCTACGGCGATGCCCCCGATCCAGCCCGGCCACCGCTCCAGAAAGATTGCGCGCAACGGCTGCGGCGGTCCGCCAGCCGTGCTCGCCGGGCGCTCGGAACGGTAGAGAAGCACCAGTGCCAAAGCGCCCAGCACGAGCAGGGCAAGAGCCAGGGAACCTGCGTAACCGAGATGGTTGGGTAGCCAGATGACCGGAGCATCGCTGATGGCGACGAGATACAACTCGTTCCACGTGGCATAGCCAACTGCGAAACCAAGGACCGTACCGATGATCGCAAATGGCGATGTCGGGGAGCCTTCTCCGAGCCGATAAAGATGTGCACTGACGCAGGATCCCGAAATGGCCATGCCGGCGCCGAATGCGAGGCCGCCTGCCGCAAGCACCCAACTGACCGGGCCAATAAAGGCATCGGGCGCGAGCCTACCGGTTGAGGGGTCGGGAAGCCATGATCCAAAGATGATTGTATAGCCCGCCGCGCCGGCTGCGAGTGCGGCCAGAATGCCGAGAACGCCATCGGCCTTGCGCTCATCGATATACTCGCGGATGGCGCAGAAGAAACAAAAGCGGGAGCGTTGCAGGACGAAACCGAATAACGCACCCAGCACCAGCGAGGTGGTCAACGCATCGGTTCCCGATCCTTCGCCGGCAACAAAACGCGCGATAATCGCCAGCGCGGCGAACAATCCGATACCGGCAGCGATTTCGATGCGCCGCCTTATAAGAGAAGGACGGCGGCTGTCTGCCGCCGTCCTGCTGTCGATTGTGGATGCCATTGCAACTCGCTGTTCAAAGTTGCCCGGCATAGGAAAACCGGGTCCGGTTGTGTTACTTCACGCCCCAGACCGTACCGGCCTGATTGACGACCGGCAGGCCGACTGTGTTGCCGTATTCAGTCCATGAGCCGTCATAGTTGCGGACATCATAGCCCAGAATCTTGCTCAGCAGGAACCACGTGTGGCTGGAGCGCTCGCCGATGCGGCAGTAGACGATGATCGGCTTGGAGCCGTCAATGCCGGCGTCGCTGTAAAGCTTCTTCAGATCCTCGGGGCTCTTGAACGAGCCATCCTCTGCGACAGCCTTGCTCCATGTCACGTTGATCGCACCGGGAACGTGGCCGGCGCGCACGGCAAGCTCAGCCGAACCGGGAGCCGAAAAGAGCTTGCCGGAATATTCGTCTGCCGAACGGATATCGACAAGCACGGCATCGTCCTTGCCATCCACAACCTCAAGCACGTCGCTGAGGCGGGCGCGCAGCTTCGGATTTGCCTCGGGCAGCTCGATGGTGCTGGCGGCGACGCTGGTCGCGCGCGTGGACAGCGGACGCTTCTCCGCTTCCCACTTCTTGCGGCCACCATCGAGAAGCTTCACGTCGATGCCGTAGGTGTTGAACACCCACGCGCCCCAGGCGGCAAACCAGTTGTTGTTGTCGCCATAGAGAATAACGGTCTTGTCATCGTCGATGCCAAGCTTGCGAACGAGTTCCTGAAACTGTTCCTGCGTGGCGATGTCGCGGCGGACGGTATCGACCAGATCGGTGTGCCAGACGATGTTCTGCGCGCCGGGAACGTGGCCACGCTCGAACAGACCCGGTTCCACGCTGACCTCGACAAGGCGCAGGTTCGGGTTGTCGATGTTCTTGTCGAGCCACTCCGTCGAGACCAGCGGCCCCGCAGGGATTTCAGCCTTGGCCGGAAGCACGGCGGCTGCCGCTGTCAGCAGGAGCGCGACCGCTCCCGAAGATACCAAAGAAACGACGTTTTTCATTCCACCCTCCATATGTCACGACGCGTGACGCGCGCTCCGAGACATCACCCGGCAATTTCGCGCCTAATCGGGGGCAATCATCACTTGATCAATAAAATATGTCAAATATAAATAATAACATATTTATTGCGTATAATATAATGATCAAGCGCTTCTTCTGGATTATCCGGATTAGCCTTGCAAGATGCTCCAGCGTCTCTGGTGAGCAGTCAGATTGCTTGTGTGACTATATTTTACAATGCGTTATGACGCACGTGGTCAAGCGGCCTCGCGCAATGGCCTTGCTTGCAACAAACAAATTTGCCAGCGAAGGGACCGCGCCACCTGCGATCACAATTCGTTGAGACGTGATTTCAGCTTGTCCAGCAGACGATAGAGCGTCACTTCCTCGTCCAGACTGAAATCGTCGAGAGCTTCCGCGTAAAATACGGAAATGGCCATTTCCATTTCGGTCCACACCGCATCGCCTGCCGGTGTCAGCGCAACACGGCGGCTGCGCGCATCCTCGGCATCCTTGACGCGTTCGATCCACCCGCGTTTTTCCAGCCGATCAAGCACGGGTGTCAGGTTTTGCCGGCTCACGAGCAGAAAGGCGATCAGCTCCTTCACGGTCATGCCGCGCTGTTTCGGGTTCGGACGCGCCAACGCACCCAGCACGGCCCATTGCTGTGTCGTGCTGTTGAAATCCTCGATGAAACGCGCGCCAACCTTATGCATGAGGTTGGCGCATTGGTAGAGACGGAAAAAGGCGCGGTGGGCGACGTCGAGCCTGGCAGCCTCCTCTCCCCGCGGCTCTCCGGTAGGGGGGATCGTTTCCTTGAGAGAATTGTTTGCCATGAAACTCTCCGCCAGATTATATCAATCTATTGTGTTTGCTCCCGCCTGCGCGAACTGCAACCGGACACCGCATGACCATACTATAAAGCATGTCATTGCCGTATCATATATATGACAATCAATATTCAGGAAAAACAGTCAACAGCAATTTGCCTCCGATATGACGTGGCAGTTTTTCTGAGTGGATGTCTGATGACAGAAACAGTGCCTTGATCGAAAAGTGGAGCCCGAAGGCGTTCTATTCCCAGAATTTCGGAACGGAGGGGGAGAGATGCGGCCCAATCCGCACGGGTGCAATGCGAAGCGCCAGCCCCGTCGCATCATCCGTCTCGACAGCGATGCCGGCGAGTGTGCCGGACCCATCCGCCGCTTCCAGACGCTGACCGGGTGTTTTCTCAACGAAGCGGCGCACCGGCTCTTCATGCCGCATGCCGAGAATGGAATCATAGTCGCCGCACATACCGGCATCACTTTGATAAGCGGTGCCGCCGGGCAAAATCCGTTCATCGGCAGTCGGCACATGCGTATGCGTGCCGACGACAAGGCTCACGCGGCCATCGAGGAAACGTCCGGCCGCCTGCTTCTCGCTGGTGGCTTCCGCGTGGAAATCGACGATCGTCGCATCCACAACTTGTTGCAGCGGGCATTCCGCAACAGCGCGATCGATGGCGGCGAAGGGGTCGTCCAAGGCATCCATAAAAAGGCGGCCCATGGCATTGATCACCAGCACGCTGCCGCCAGCCGGTGTCTGGACAACCGTTGCACCACGTCCTGGCGTGCCGGGGGGATAGTTGATCGGCCGCAGCAAACGCGGCTGGCGATCAATGAAAACCAGTGCCTCGCGCTGATCAAAAGAGTGATTGCCAAGGGTAATGACATCGGCGCCCGCGTTCAGCAGATCGTCACAGATTGCTTCGGTAATGCCGAAACCACCTGCAGCGTTCTCACCGTTGACGACCACTACATCCAGACGCCAACTTGCGCGAAGCTGCGGCAAACGATCGATAATCGCCGCACGGCCCGGTCGTCCCACCACATCACCCAGAAACAGCAGACGCATTATTTTCCCCCGGTGGATGCCTTGTCAGACCTTGCGGCATGCCAGTTTCGACCACAATCGATTGCATCGGCGTGACGATGGCGTCAAGCGGCCGATCATGCGGCTCAGCGGGAACGGATGGAATCAATTGCATATCGTGGCAGACGCCGATGGCAAAGGGCATCTTCATGGCCGCACTGTGCCGGGCCGATTCGCTCGTAGACAGCCGGGCAATGGCTGCATCGTAATATCCTCGTCCGTATCCCAGACGGTTGCCGGCATAATCAACCGCCGCGAGCGGCACCAGCAAGACAGCCGGCGAAACGTCTTCGGCATCGCACGATGGTCCTAAAGTGCCGAAACCTGCTTCGGCCAGAGGGGTCGACATGTTCCAACGGCGGAAGATAAGCCCGTCAGGCGTGACGATGGGCAAGGTGACGTCGATGCCGCGTTGTGCAAGAGCCTGCAAGAGGGGGCGGGGATCCAGCTCACTCCGGATCGGCCAATAACCCGCAACGATGCCGGAGGTGAGAATTGCGCCAAGGCTTGGATCGGCCAGCGCCCGTGCCGCCATCGCTTCCCCGGCAGCTGCCGCTTCCTCGGCGGATGCTATAGCCGCATCCCGCGCAGCAAGCATCGCACGTCGAAGGAGCCTTTTTCGGTCGGCAAGCGGCAAGTTGGCCGGGATGGCGTCGGGAATCGTCATCGAAAAAGGTGCGGGTCCACGATGGCCGTTGGAGAATGATCCCGGGAACCTACAGCGTAGGTGGGCGCCATGTATCCAAGTCCACGGACCCGGATAGGGACAGCTCCCATGGGATCAATAAGGCCCCGGGGAATGCGACTCCTGACGAACCGCGCAGAGCCCGCAAACCGAATTTAGGTCTTCGCCGGTTAAATATCCAGTGCCTTCACACAAGTTTTTCCAGCCGGCCATCACTTTGCCGCGCCGTGGGGATGGACTTGCTTTCGCGATTCATCGAATCGCGAAAATGGTTTAGTGGTCTGTCAGGATGGTTCTGGAAATGCTCCGGGTGGCGCGATTGCCGTTCGGACCCGGCTGTTTCGTCCGTGACCGTGATGGAGATGATATTGGAACCCGCGCAGGTGGAGCCGGACGACATCACTCTGCTGGCCCTCAAAGACTGGCTGCTCACGGAAGGGCGTGAGTCGCGCGACATCAGCCACGTCATCGCAAGGCTCGGTGTCCGGCTCAATGAGGCTGGCATCCCTGTCGACAGGATGCAGTTTGGCGGGCAGGTGCTTCACTCGGAGCATGTCGCTCATTCCAGCACGTGGATCAAAGGTCAGGAAACCCTTCAGCAACTCCAGACTTATGGCCAGGAAGCCATCGATGCCTATTTGAGCAGTCCAATGCGTGAAGTGCACGAGGAGCGGAAATCGCTGTTCCTCTGGCTTCGGGATATTCCGGACGAAAGATATAGCGGTATCGTTGAACTGAAGGCGGACGGCTATACGCACCTTCTGTGCTTCCCGGTTTTCTTCGTTAATGGCCACAGTAACGTGATCTCACTGGCCACACGCAACGATGACGGGTTTGCCGCGCGCCATATCGGGGTGCTGCGGAAAATCATGCCGGCGCTGATCGCCGTGATAGAGATTTTCAGCATCTACAAATCGATGGATGACGTTTTGCGGATCTATGTCGGCAACGATCCGCACCATGCGATTCTGGCGGGCGATATCGGGCGCGGCCAGGTGACCCGGATTCGGTCTGCCATCCTCTTTGCGGACATGCGCAGTTATACCCGCATCACTTCGCGCCTTGAGCCGGAAGACGTCGTCGCGCTGCTCAACCGCTATTTCGATTGTCTCGTGCCGCCCATCGAGGCGCAAGGCGGCGAGGTGCTCAAATATATGGGTGATGGTTTGCTGGCCATTTTCCGCGACCGCGGCGATGACACCGGCGCGGCTGCGCAGTCGGCTCTTGCCGCTGCATCGGAAGCGCTGATTCGAATCGAAAAGGCGGAAGCCGATTTTATCGTGCCGATTCGCGCCGGCATCGCTCTGCATCATGGCGAGGCCGCATATGGTAATGTGGGATCGGGAGAGCGGCTCGATTTCACCGTCGTCGGACGGGACGTCAATCTCACGAGCCGGCTGGCACAGCTCAACAAGGTGCTCGGTGAGCCGCTGTTGATGTCCAGCCAGTTTGCCCGCCACATGGATAGCCAGATGAATTGCCTCGGCGCATTCCGCCTCGACGGGTTCGATGGCGAGGTCGAGGTTTATCGTCCTTGATCAGCGCATCGGCCATTTAGGATGCGTCTTGGCGAGAGAGTGACGCCTAAAACGATTTCAGGCAGAGCGGAGACCGCCCTGCCTGAATAAAAAATCACGTCAAACGCTTATGCACTTACCACAGACCGGAAACACCGGGCTCGTTCGTGACCGGGCGGGACTGGGGTTGCGGCGGCACTGCTTCGGTCACCGTAGCTGGTGTTGCAACAGCCGGTGCCGGCGTCGAGGCGGTGACGATTGCGGCGGACGCCGGTGCATTTTCCGTCTTCGACAGCAAGCCGGAGAACGACATCACGCGGCTGAACATCGACGGCGTGGCGGCTTCCGCTACAGCGGTGCCGGCAGTGGGTTGGCTATCCGGACGCGCGACCGGCTGTGCAGTCTGCGCAGCCGGAGCACGAGCAACAACAGGTGCGGCTGTTGCGGGTGCGGTTGCAACCTGAACGGCGGGCTGCTGAGCAACCGGCGAATTGCCGTCATGAAGAACGATCTCGCGCGGACCTGCCGCAAGCGCATCGGGGCGGCTGACCTTGCTGGCGTCGAAACGCGGCGTTGCACGGCGCGAGAACGCGATTACGCTGGTGTCCTCAGGATGACGGCCACCGCGATAGACCGGGTGCTGACCGCCGTCGCTATAAACCAGACGAATCGCAGGTGTGCCCTTGGACAGCAGATCGGCAATCTTCGCATCGTCAACCTGCTGCTTTGCAGCGACAGCCTGGCTGACGGCCGGGTCGACATTAAGCGCGGGGCAT
This sequence comes from Pseudochelatococcus contaminans, assembly GCF_014195635.1. Classification (GTDB taxonomy): domain Bacteria; phylum Pseudomonadota; class Alphaproteobacteria; order Rhizobiales; family Beijerinckiaceae; genus Pseudochelatococcus; species Pseudochelatococcus contaminans. Next base: position 67,421 of record NZ_JACICC010000010.1, read on the forward strand.
GCACCTGAGGGATTCAAGCCGGAGTTGCGCGCGTTGAACACATACTTCTTGCCGCAGACGCTGACTTGCGGTTCCTGACGGGTGGTTTCGAAGTGATCCGAGCCTTCCTTCAGATTACGCCAGAACGCAATGTTGGGGTCAAGCCGGTGCCGCGCCATGTTTTCAGGCGTCATGCGGAAAGGATAAGCCTGATACTGAAACCTGCGCTGACCACCGTTGAAGGCTTCGCGGCCGATAGCGTAGATCTCCGCCACCTGCTCGTCGGTCATTGAATAGCAGCCGGCGGATGAGCAGGCGCCATGCACCATCAGGTTGCTACCCGTGCGCCCATGCGCCCGGTCGAATGCGTTCGGGTAACCCATATCGAAAGACAGGTAATACGACGAATTCGGGTTCATCGAAGCCTGGGTGATCGTATAGAAGCCCTCGGGCGCCTGCCGGTCGCCTTCCTTCTTCTTCGGTCCAAGCTGGCCGGACCAGCGGCAGATGGGATAGGTCTTCAGCAGCGCGTAGCGGCCATCCGAGCCCTTTTTCCAGATCTCAAGTTCCGCTTCCTTTTTATAGGAGCGAATCAGGATCGGTGCGGAGGGCTGCATGCCCTTCTCTCGCATCAACGCGACGGTTTCAGCGGGGATCGGCGCGCGCGCCTTGGCATTGCTGGCATATTGGCTGGCTTCCTGACACCCCGCGAGTGCGAAACCCACACCAGCAATCAAGATAAGCTGCTTGAACATTCAGACACCCGACCCTTGTGAAGATGCAGACGCACCCGATTGACCGAGACTAACGCCGTATCCTTACCGGAAAATTACCTCGCATGGTTACTCCATGCGAGTCGGTATTCGGAATACCCGGCGCGAATCAACTCCAGCCGATCGCCTCAGAGCAGTTTGCGTTCAAGCCGATCCATCGAGTTGAACGCAAGTTGCGGTAAAATATAGCGTTCAGAGCGCCTGTTCTGATTCCATCAGAACATCCTGCGCTCTCGCGAACCATTTCGCCTGCCGCGCACGGAGCGTGCCTGCAATTGTGACAGTTAGCAACCTTAAAACAGCCGGTTGCCCTTGTTCACCCGCGCCAGACCGTCGCGTGCAACGCGGTTCCGATCATCGATTCCTTGCGCCCGCTGATAGGATTCAGTCGCCTCCCGGGTCTTGCCCTGCCGTTCCAGCGCGACGCCGCGTGCCGCCCACGCATCGGCGTTGTTGTTATTGACATGCAGCGACGCGTTGAAATCCTCCACGGCCTTTTCAAACTGCCCCGTCTCGATCAGGCTCTGCCCGCGAGCGGTGTAGGGCGCGGCAACGAAGGGGTTGCGATCAATCGCCGCATCGAAGTCCCGGATCGCCTGCTGATGATTGCCGGTCTTTTGATACACAAGTCCGCGAGCGTGGAACGCTTCAGCCGATTCGGGATTGATGCTGATCGCGCGCGACAGATCCGAGAGCGCCTGAGTCGTGTCGCCGCGCGTCCGCAGCAGATTGGCGCGCCCGACATAAGCAGCCGCATATCGATTGTCGGCGGTGATCGCCTGCGTGAAATCACCCAGCGCGGCATCGTCCTTGCCGGACTGGCGGTAAGCCAGCGCCCGATTGGTGTAGGCGGCCGCATAACCGGGGTCCAGCGTCACAGCCTGTGAGAAGTCGCGGACAGCGTCGTTGTACTGCCCCTGCCGCGCATAGGCAGCCCCGCGCGTGTTATACGCAACCGGATCGTTCGGATTGGAGCGGATGACTGTCGAGAGCGAATCGATATTGACGCGCGAATCGGGATTGGCCTTGTCGACAACCGCGACACTCTGCTGCGGCGCCAGAGATCCCACGGTTCCGCACGCAGCGAGAAGCCCGCTCATGCCAAGGCCGATGGCCAACGCGGCCAAGCGCCTGCTGGGCACAAGAGCCCTTTTCGGAAAAGTCAGCAAATGCACCGGAAACAGGAGGCCGGCTCTGTGTCCGGCATGCGTGACGCGATTGCTCAACTTAGCCCCGCCCATTTTGCTGACGTCCATTCGCAAAAAACCGCAAACCCGACTGCCCCGCAGGACAACCGGATTACGCGGTGTCTGATCTTTTGGATCCGCCACATGGTTCACAATCGGCGGATTGATAGGCTCAAACCGAACGCAACGTCACGGCCTGCCAGTCGTTTCTCTCGACCGGAGAGGCCGTAACGATCAGCGTGCGGAAACCGTGCGCGGCTTCGACGGCAGCAGTCCCTCGCGCTGCAGACGCTTGCGCTGCAGCTTGCGCGCGCGGCGCACAGCTTCGGCCTTCTCGCGAGCCTTCTTTTCAGAGGGCTTCTCGTAGTGGCCACGAAGCTTCATTTCCCGGAAGATGCCTTCACGCTGCATCTTCTTCTTGAGGGCCCGGAGTGCCTGATCGACATTGTTATCGCGAACGAGAACCTGCACGCTTTATCTTCCCGTGTTCTTTTAGAATGAAAGGGGCTTGCCGCCCCCGGCACGACGATCGCGCCGGAAAATACCCGGAACGCCGATGGTGCGCCCGGAAAGAAGTCATGCGGATAGCAGATCATGCCATGCTTGTCCACAACCAGCTTGCACTTGCGGGCTTGCAATCGCAAACCTGTAACCATTTGAGCGCTTACGCCCGCATGATTGTTTACGCCAGCGGTGCAATACGCGTCACGTGGCCCATTTTTCTTCCCGGCCGGGCCGCGCCCTTGCCGTAAAGGTGCAGGTGCGCCCCGGGCTCCGCTGCGATGGAGCGCCAGTTGTCGACGTCATCGCCGATCAGGTTGGTCATGGTAGCGGCCGCGCCTGTCATGCCGACTGCACCGAGCGGCCAGCCGCTGATCGCTCGCACGTGCTGGGCAAACTGCGAAGTCTGAGCGCCTTCGATGGTCCAGTGGCCGGAATTGTGAACGCGCGGCGCGATTTCGTTGACAAGAACCGTTTCGCCGCCTGTGCCATCGTCGACGACGAACATCTCGACGGCCAGCACACCCGCGTATTCCAGCGAATCAGCAATGAGGCGAGCCGCTTCCACGGCTTTCCGCGCCACGTCCGCCGCAAGCCTGGCGGGAGCATGGGTGACATCGAGGATATGATGGCGATGCGTGTTCTCGCATAGATCATAGGCTACGAAGGAACCGTCGCTGGAACGCGCCGCCACCACCGAGACTTCGCGCGTGAAGGGCACAAAGCCTTCCAGAATCGCCGGTGCGTGGCGCAAGCTCGCAAGCGCTGCTGCGGCATCCTCGTCCGGACGGATGATCGCCTGCCCTTTTCCGTCGTAACCGAAGCGGCGGGTTTTCAGTACGCCCGGCCGGCCAAGCGCTTGCAGCGCCGATTCCAGTTCGGAGAGATCATCGACCTTGCGATATGGCGCCGTGCCGATGCCAAGGCTTGTGATGAAATCCTTCTCCGTCAGCCGGTCCTGTGTGACGGAGAGGGCCTTCACGCCCGGATGCAGTGGCACCAGTGCGGCTATGACCTCTGCCGATGCCGCCGGGATGTTCTCGAATTCATAGGTGACGACGTCAACTTCACGGGCGAAGGCGGCCAGTGCGTCCTCATCCTCATAAGCCGCCACCGTGTGCCGGCTGGCCACCTCGAATGCCGGGCTATCGGCTTCCGGCGCATATATATGGACACGGATGCCAAGTTCGGCCGCGGCGAGCGCGATCATGCGTCCAAGCTGGCCGCCGCCGAGGATGCCGATGGTCGAACCGGGGGTCAGCATAATCAATCCTCGTCCGCCGGAAACTCCGCCACGTCGGCGGTTCGGGCTGCGCGCCACGCATCCAGACGGACGGCAAGCGCCGGATCGCCAAGTGCCAGAACCGCTGCGGCCAGCAACGCTGCGTTAATGGCGCCGGCACGGCCAATCGCCAAGGTTCCGACAGGAATGCCGGCGGGCATCTGCACGATCGACAGCAGGCTGTCCCGTCCGCCGAGAGCCTTCGTTTCCACCGGCACGCCGAAAACCGGCAGGCTGGTGATGGCCGCAGTCATGCCGGGAAGGTGAGCCGCGCCGCCGGCGCCCGCGATGATAACGCGGAAACCGCGCTCACGCGCCGTGCGGGCAAATTCGTACAGCCTTTCCGGCGTGCGGTGTGCCGAAACGATGCGCGCTTCATGGGCGATGCCGAGGGCGTCAAGGGTTTCGACGGTGTGCCGCATGGTGGCCCAGTCCGACTGGCTGCCCATGATGACCGCGACGGACGGTGCGGCGATAATCTCCCGCGCCGTCTGCAGGTCGCCGATGTCCGGATGCGGCGCGTGCGGAAACGGCACGATCGGGTTATCGTTGCTGGTGGGTCCGCTCATATCGTTGCCCCCTCCCGTTACACCTGGTCATCGGCCGGGTCGCGGGTTTATTCCGCATTGCCGATATCAGCCTTGCTCCATGCATTCTCATGCATGATGACACGATGGATGCAAAAAGCAGGATCGGCATCCATCATCCTGCTCGCCAGCTTGCGGCTGGTTTGCCTGTGGCATCCTGCCGGCTCATCCTGATCCAGATGGCCGACAAGGAAAAAAATCGGATAATCGGATCGTGTCTCCGGTGCAAGCAATTCATGGCCCGAATGATGGCCAAAGGTGAAAATTCGTGCAGCAGGCAACGCCACAGCAAGATCAACCTCAACGGCGCGACGATAAGAGGCCGGTGTTTCGCTTCGCCCCAAGTCCCAATGGTTTCCTGCATCGTGGGCATGCCTATTCCGCTTTGCTGAATCATCGGCTCGCGCTGCGCTTTGGCGGCCGTTTCCTGCTTCGTATCGAGGATATCGATCTTGCCCGGTGCAAGGACGCTTATATAGAGACGATCTACGACGATCTTCACTGGCTGGGCCTGAGCTGGGAAGAGCCGGTGCGCCGACAGTCGCATCATTTCGCAGATTATAAAGCGGTCGTGCAAAAGCTGTCAGCGCTGGGACTTCTCTATCCTTGCTACGCCTCGCGGACGGAAATCGCGGCCGCGAGCGTGGGACGCGATCCGGATGGCGCGCCGCTTCGCTGGCGCGATCATCCGGTTATCGATGCCGATGAAGAGGACCGCCGCCGGGAGGCTGGAAAGCCTTTCGCGCTCCACCTCGACATGCGCCGCGCGCTGTCCCGAATCGCGGATCTGCGGGTGACGCTTGATTATCCGGTGTTTTCTCCGACCGGAGAGGGATCTCACGCAAAGGCCAATCCAGCCCGCTGGGGCGATGTCGTGCTGGTTCGCAAGGATACGCCGACGAGCTATCATCTGTCGGTCGTCGTGGATGATGCGCTTCAGGGCGTGACACATATTGTGCGCGGGCGCGATCTGGAGGCGGCAACGGACGTTCACCGCCTGTTGCAGGCCCTGCTCGATCTGCCGGTGCCCGCTTACCATCACCATGATCTGCTTCTCGACGCAGATGGCGGAAAGCTGGCGAAATCGCGCAGTTCTTATCCGCTGCACGCCCTGCGCGAAGCCGGAATGGACCCGCGAGACCTGTTGACGGAACCGGGTTTCGCAACCCTCATTTGAGCCCGGCAAGAGGGCTGGACGCGCGCCAGAGCCGGGGCGGTGGATCAACGCAGCGTCGCGCTGCCGTTGCCGGTTTCGGACCGCGCGAGCAATTCCTTCACCTGATCGCGCTGAAGCGAGAATTCCGCAAGATCGTCGCCGGACAATTCATTACTGCGCGGCAGCTTGATCTTCATCGGGTCGACGAAGCGGCCATTGACCATCACCTCATAGTGCAGATGCGGGCCGGTCGACAGGCCGGTGTTGCCGAGATAGCCGATGACCTGTCCCTGACGCACACGCACGCCTGGCGAAATGCCGCGCGCGAATCGCGACTGGTGCGAGTAGGTCGTCACATAACCGTTGGCGTGCTGAATTTCCGTGCGCCGGCCATAGCCCGAATCCCATTGCGCCTTGAGAACAGTGCCATCGCCCGCTGCCAGAATCGGTGTACCGATCCGGTTCGCCCAGTCTACGCCGGTATGCATCTTGGCGTAGCTCAGAACCGGGTGATACCGCATGCCATAGCCTGAGGTCATACGCCCTTCGGTGATCGGCTTGCGGATGAGAAACTTCTGCAACGACCGGCCGTCGTTATCATAGAAATTGCCACCACCGTCGCCGGGCGGCTGGAAACGGTAGAGACGCCGGGTCTCGCCATCCACTGTCAGGGCAGCATAGAGCAGTTCGACAGGTCCATCGGCATCGTTGGTATAGAGCAGCTCAAGCGATTCGCCTGCTTCCACGCGCCGCTGGAAATCGGTATCGGCGGCGAAGAGAGGAACGATCTCCCTCACGAGTGCAGGGGGAACACTATAGCGGGCGAGTGTCTCGTAGACACTTTCGTAAAGCTGTGCGCCCGGGCCGGTCTCGCTCGCACCGCGTGCAGTCTGGGGCACGGTGCCTGCCATATCGTCTTCCGGTAGGAAGACGGGAACATAGCGACCGTCGTCGGAGAGCGCGGCCACGGCGCGAATCCTGCCTTCTTCATAAAGCACGACACGCCCGATGGCCTTGCTATCCTCAGCGGCCTGCGGTTGCTGCGTTTTCACAATGGTGCGCCGGGGTGTATCGACCTCAGCCGATTCGCTGGCGGGCTCGACAGTACGAAGCAGTGACAGAACCTGTCCCTCGCCCAGCCTATCTTTTTCGCCGAACCCGAGTGCCGTCACGAGCGCGCGAGCATCCTCGGGTGTGGCCTTCTCATCAATCAGAACTGAGAGAATCACGTCGCCGGGAACGCCCGCGAGATGCTCTTCCGTGCCATCGGCGTTTCCGGCGGACGGCGAGCGCTTCGGTAACATGGTGACGTTTTCCGGCACTACCCGCACGTCGATATCGTTGAAAGGCATATCGCTCAGGCTGGCATAGGCGGTTGCCGCTGGCGCCGGCTGATCCTGCCGCAACGAGCGGAACAGCATCATCCGGCCCGCCTGCGGCAGTGCGGAACGGCCACTGAAATCGCTCATCAGCCGCTCTTCCGCCACGATTTGCGCCAACGCCTCGTCGGCGTTCAGGCCCGGCTGGGAGGAGGCGAAGTTTTCGCCCACCAGATCCCGTTTGACGATGGAGACATCCGCATCGGTCACATCGGCAGCCGTCTCGCGGGCGTTGGCGGTTGCGGTTTCGGTGTCCGCAAAGAGGTTCAGCGGATTGAACGGGGGAATGTTTGTTGCGTGAGTCCCGGAGGTGAGGGCAAGCGGGGCATTGATTCGCACGAAGTCCCGCGTGCGGATGACCTCGCGGTCACCGGCGCGCACCGTAATAGGAGCCTTGAACTCCTGCCTTGCCAGATTGCGCGTCACTTCCCGGCGAACCAGCCGATCAGCCCGACGAGCCAGCGTGTCCTGTTCCGGAACATTCGTCGCCTTGGGAATCATGCGCTGCGGCCGTTCAACTTGAACGATCTCGCCCTGCAAGGCGATCACGATTGCACCGCCAATAAGTGCGCCACCGCTGAGGGCGGTCAAAACGCTGCCGACAAGCCATCTCAGACTGACGCGACGCCGGTCCTGATTGATGACGGCAAGGCCGTTCGGATCGAGAGGCGGCGAAACATCCACCGCGCCCGTTCCGCTTCTGCGATGATTCATCCAGGAGTCCGGGCGAGGGGCGTTGGCCTCTGTCCGAATCGTCACCGGCGCCCGCTGCAGCATCAATCCTCCAAGCAAACCAGGAGCGGTTCGCGTTCAAGTCGATCCATATCCGGCGCGCAAGCCGCGCCGTGCAAAGGTTTTCACATCATCAAGGGTCTTCATATCATACGCGCACACGGCGCTGCATATATATGACGCACGTGTACCGAAGCGGGGACCCGGAATATCGCTTACATATATACCCCGAAAGCGAAATTCCTCAATACATCCCCCTTCACGGCATATATGCGGGTCACCGGGCATGGGGGGCAAACAGGCCGATTCCGAAAAACCCATTGCCGGCAATGGGATGTCCACCGCCAGAAAAGAAAATCGCAAAAATCGTCAAAAAAATTTCATGAGAGCGTTGACAGTCGAAACAAGTCTGGCCTATATAACACCCACACCGGCGCTGCGGCGAACTTCCAGCGAGTTCCTCGGCGAATGGTAAGAAGTTTCCGATAACCGGATTGGGATAACAGCCCGACTAACAAGGTTGGGTCGTTGTCCTGTTTTCTGAGTTCTCGAATTTGCTCGAAAGAGTGCTTGCCTGATGGCAAGGTTGTTCTTTGACAATTTGGATTGGAAGAGAATCGTAGGCGGCGTTTTTTTCCTGCGTCCTGACCAGAGATGGTTGGGAGTATGAGAAATAGCGACGA
>NZ_JACICC010000011.1 GCF_014195635.1 Pseudochelatococcus contaminans
AACCACCCAACATAATAACGCGGGGTGGAGCAGCCCGGTAGCTCGTCAGGCTCATAACCTGAAGGCCGCAGGTTCAAATCCTGCCCCCGCAACCAAAAATATGCAATAATGTCAAACGTTTAACCCGCCCCACAGGCGGGTTTTTGCGTTTATAAACCCATTGCCACCAAATCCAAAATTCTTCGTTCAGTACCAGCCACTTACAAATAATCCCCCAAACCGTACCATTCCGTACAAATTCCTCCGTGGCACACGCACAGCACATGAAACAGAACAAATAATCATAAAACGTTCCTCGTATGAGCTGTCAGGATGACTTGATTTACGGCCTCCTCATGAGCAGGAGCGATCATCACCTTTGCCCGGCGCGACGCGATTGCGACCGCGCCGGCATCAGCATACGGGTTGTAATCGACACGCCATACACAACAAGAGGAGGGCACAGCCTCTCCGGCGGCTGACCTACTGCTCGCATACGACCAAGGCTGAAAATGATTTCGCCCGGTCCGCAATGTCTGGCGGTTTGAGCGTCGTGGCACCGGGGGCGCCGATTTTAAGCTGAATGCCTTGGGCTTCCAGGAAGCCCTGTACGACACTTGCTTTGATGGCGAAGTTTACATTTTGCGCCAGATCATCTGTAGCCGCTGCAACTTTCAGGGCATTCAGCTTTGAAACTACCACACCCACGACATTACCGGCATCATCAAGCAGTGGCCCGCCGCTATTCAGGGTTGAACTGGTGCAGAAATCTGAAGCATACGGGTGTCGTCCCCCAAACTGACAAGCGCCGTCACGCTGCCTTGCGTGAAGTTGCCGCTCGATGTGAGAATACCCGTCAGAGGGTAGCCGTGTCCGTCGTCGAATGATTTGAGACTTTTTGGGCTCTGGAAGACTGGAGTTTCCGGCTCGGTTTGCGTGTTTATTTAAGCCGCTTTGGCTTGGTGGTTCAAGCGGCGCTGTTTGATCGTGTCTCGTTTGCCCCTTTCGCGTTCGAGCAGAATGGTCTGACCACGCCCGAAGTAGACGTCGGCCGGGGTGAGATTGTCGAGGCTCTCGTGGTATCGGCGATGATTGTAATGCTCGACGAATGCTGCAATCTGGGCTTCGAGATCTTCCTGAAAGAAGTAGTTTTCCAAGAGGATGCGATTCTTCAGCGTCTGATGCCAGCGTTCGATCTTCCCCTGCGTTTGTGGATGGCGGGGAGCGCCGTGGACGTGATCGATCTTGTATTTCTCCAGCCATTCACCGAGATCGGAAGCGACGTAACATGGACCGTTGTCGGACAGCAGGCGCGGCCGGTGTTCGACCTTGACATTGTCGCAGCATGAGGCTGCCAGCGCCAGGTCGAGCGTGTCAGTGACATCGTCCACCTTCATGCTGGTGCACAGCTTCCAGGCGATGATGTAGCGGGAGTAATCATCGAGAATGGTCGACAGGTAGAACCATCCCCATCCGATGACCTTCAGATAGGTGAAATCGGTCTGCCACATCTCGTTCGGCCTCGTGGTCTTGTCCTTGAACTCGTCATTAGCCTTGATGACGATATAGGCGGGCAACGTGATCAGGTCATGGGCCTTGAGCAAGCGATAGACAGAAGCCTCTGATACGAAATAGCTTTCCGTATCGGTGAACCTCATCGCCAGTTCGCACGGCAAAAGATCGGCATGATCCAGCGCCATGGTGATGATCCGATCCCTGATATCGTCGGGGATGCGGTTCCACACCCGTGATGGCGCGGACGGCCGGTCTTCCAGCCCCTCGACGCCATGGGTCAGGAAGCGATCATACCAGCGATAGAACGTCGGCCTTGGAATGCCCAGCTTGTCGAGGATTTGCCGGGCCGACAGATGCGACTGCTCCACAAGCCGGATGATCTCAAGTTTCTCAGCGGCGGGGTATCTCATTCGTCGTCGCCCCCATCCCCGATCATGCTTTTTTTGAGCAGGCGGTTTTCCAGGGTGAGGTCGGCCAGCGTCTTTTTCAGGTCGCGGCTTTCACGGCGCAGCGCCTTGACCTCGTCACTGATCGCCGGGCGGGCCGTGTCGCCAGCAAGCCGCTTCTTACCTGCTTCGAGAAATTCCTTTGACCAGCTATAATAAAGGCTCTCGGCGATCCCTTCCCGGCGGCAGATCGCAGCGATGCTGTCCTCGCCACGCAAGCCTTCCAGAACGATGCGGATTTTCTCCTCCGACGAATGGTGCTTGCGCGTGGCGCGGCGGATATCCTTGATCGTCTTGTCGGCCGCCGATGTCTGCGGCCCGGTTTTCTGTCTCATCTTCGCTTCCTTTGAGGGAGCTACGATGAGCCGAAAATCTTCTCTTCTCAATTAAACCAATTCTGTCTCATGGGCGCTGATGTCGAACAGGGGCCAACATCGCCGCCTTCATCGACGCGCACAACGATAACCCAAAACCCTACTGATGGGTTAAATCCGCCGAAGAAATCCTGGCCTCCATCAAACGATTCTACCAGCGAGCACAGCAGAACCTGTGCCGAGAACTTTAGATTCAAGTGGCCAGAAAAACTGGCGGGCGCAGACGAGTATGTGGGGCGCTTGAGTCAGAAGGAAGAATTCCCTAATATGCACGCCGCAATGGAAAAAAGGTTTGGGCGTGAAGATTAGCGATAAAGACACTGATGCCATCGACGAAACTATCGACGATCAGTCGGAGAATAATGACGCTCAGCCTGCCGATCTTATAAACAAATCGGTCATCAAGGCGGTGACCATTCTTAATGAACTTGGCCGCCATCCCACTGGTATCAGTGTTACAGAGTTGGCCAAGATTGTGCGTATGTCTAGGCCGACAGTCTTTCGACTGCTCCTCAGCCTTGAACAGACGGGCTTTGTCGAGAGGGAGGAGAATAAGTACACATTGGGCTGGAAAGTCGCGAGACTTGGGCGACTGGCTGACCCGCATGGGGGTATCATTGCCCGTGTCCAACCCGCTCTGCGCCAGTTGGCCGACACCTTTAATGAGATGATCGGCTACGCCGTTTATAATGGAGACGGCGAGTTCGATCTGATTGCAGAGGCTCATGCGTCGCGCATGGTAACCGTGCAAGGTTATCTCGGCACGGATTTCCCTCTACATGCCACTGCAACCAGTAAAATAGCGCTCTCAAACCTCACGGATAAAGAGATCATATCCCGTCTACCTAAGAAGCTGACGCGATACGCCAGTGCAACAATTGTTGATCACGATAAGTTTCTGCAAAATATTCATGAAATCCGCAAACTTGGATACGCTATTATTGATGATGAGCTTGAAGAAAGTCTATTCTCTCTCGCCGTTCCTGTGCGGGACAGGCGCGATAATATAATTGGAATTCTCTCTGTATCCGGCCCGTCCGAGAGAATGCGCCAGCGCCCTGCCGGGGATATAGCGCGCGAGTTGTCAGCCGGTAGTCATGCCATTGTCCAGGCTCTGTCGACGAAGTAGCTGTTTGGGATGATATTTATTCTGTATATTTATTGATGGGCAAAATATAATACATCATAAACGAGAATGATGTGATTTTAATGCATTTGACATTAGCCGATGTTCTTGTCGATATGGATTGTATCAATCTATTATACGCATTCCGCAATCTAGCTGCCGTGTGACGTTCGTTATCGCTGAGCCTTCTCCCAGATGGCACACACGCCGCATGTCCACCATTGACAGTTTCACAAAGAACCATTATTTGTGATCTCATAATGAACAATAAGTTCGATATGTGAACGATCAATGGGGAGCTTCATGGGATTTGGGTTAGGGCTGTCCTTGCGAGGAGACTTGTCCGCGGATCGGCATGCGGTTTTTCCGTGGCTTACACGCGGGAATGCAATCCAAAGCATCATCGATGAAAAAGATGTCAGTCAAGTGCAAGTGGTTGATATTCTCCAGCAAAAATTGATTCAATGTAATATTTTGCTTGCAGCCGCTGATGCAGTCTTGCTGGGAAGCCGCATTGATAGACACAAGCAAACCAATATCTCTGTATCGATACCATCGACTGACCGGCCCAAATTCGGCTTGCAATGCGTTGAGAAGGATTGAGTCATGGTTGCGCTTAGAGTTGCCGCTTCAAGGCCTGACGCTCTCTCCAGCATTGAAGAGATTATTGAAGAAGCCCGAAATGGCCGTATGTTTATTCTGGTGGATGATGAGGACCGCGAGAATGAGGGCGATCTAATCATTCCGGCCCAGATGGCAACCCCGGAAAAGATTAACTTCATGGCGACCCATGGGCGAGGGCTCATCTGTCTGGCCATGACCAAGGCGCGGGTGGATACCCTTGGCCTATCGCCAATGGTCAAGAAGAACGGAACTCGTCACGAGACTGCCTTTACCGCTTCGATTGAGGCGCGTGCCGGAGTGTCTACAGGCATCTCGGCTGCGGACAGGGCAAGGACGATTTCCGTCGCCATCGATACAGCCAACGGCCCGGAAGAGATTGTCAGTCCCGGCCATGTCTTTCCGCTGATCGCCCGAGATGGGGGCGTCCTTGTGCGTGCCGGACATACCGAAGCGGCTGTCGATGTGTCACGGCTTGCGGGGCTCAATCCGGCCGGCGTGATCTGCGAGATTATGAACGACGATGGAACGATGGCACGGTTGGATGATCTGATCGCTTTTGCCCAGCGCCACAACCTTAAAATCGGGACTATTCGCGACCTTATCGCTTATCGCCGCCGGTATGACCACTTGGTAGAGCGGAGGGCTGAAGCGGTTTTTACCAGTCGCTGGGGTGGCGAGTGGCGCGCGATAACTTTCCTGAACCGCGCGACCGGAACCGAGCAGATTGCGCTGGTAAAGGGTAGAATTGATCCTGCTCGACCGACCCTCGTGCGCATGCACGCCATTTCCGCATTTCGCGACATTTTTGGAGGAGATGGGCGCGGTGCGGGTATGCTTGAAGAGTCGATGCGCATCATAGGCGAGGAGGGCTGCGGCGTCATCATTGCTATCAGCGACATGCGTAGTGATCGTTTCACGGTGGCATTGAAGGTTCATGCCGGTGCGTTGTCAGAAAATGACATGGAAGAGCTGCGTGATTACGGCGTTGGTGCGATGATCCTCACGGAGTTGGGGGTGGAGCAGATGGTCTTGCTTACCAACTCTCATCATGCGCCGGTTGCATTGTCAGGCTATGGTTTGTCAGTGATTGCCGAGCGCCCGGTGTCGCTTCCGCCGTCTCCCATCTGACCAAATAGCAGCTTGGCCCAAATCGCGATCACGTTCAGGTTCCGCCAGCGTGCACACCTGCATCTATCTTTCTTTTCGTGACACTTTTGGCCTGACAACCGGCTATTTTCCCACCCGACGGAAGGCTGTGCCGCATGGCCACGAGGATTTTCCGACTCCATAGATTAGGGAGGAGGGCGCTTGAATGTGCCGGATGTCGGCTGTCGCATGAGCCCCGAAATATAATCAGCACGTCCCTTCATTCACGTGGCCAATCGGGTAGAATGATCTCTCTACTTTTTTCTTGACGCGGTAGAGAGATCATTCTACCTAAGAGGTGCTTGAAGTGAAAGACAAGATAGCGTGCGAACTGGAGCGCAGTTTTGCTGCGTACGGATTTGCTGAACAAGGCGTCGATGCACTTCGAACGCGGGCTGATGTTTCTTTTCGTACACTCTATAAGTATTTCCCAAGCCGAGAGGCGATGATTGTTGGAGCTCTCGAGTATCGCCACCGGCGATATTTTGACTGGCTTGCCGGCGGTCCTCAGACCGGCGTCGAGCACATTCTTCACCCGCTTGTGCGGTTAAGCGATTGGCTCGCCGAAGTTGCGAATACCGGGTGCCTTTTCATGAATGCGCTTGCTGAATATCCAGACAGCGAAATAATCGCGGCGACTGTAAAGTCTCATAAAAAAATGCTGGCTGACGAATTCAAACTTCGCTTGGAAAAGGTAGCGTCAGACCGTGATACCCGGCTTATCGCCGATACGTTGTTTCTTCTTCATGAAGGTATGACCCAGGCATCAAGACTTCAAGACCGAGAGAAGATTACGCAGGCAGCACTGCTCGCAGCCAGGGCGGCGCTGTTAGCGGAGAAGATCGAATAAGATTTTATCTGGGAGAGAAGCAAAGTGAAAATTAAGAAAATAGAGATTTACGCCCATGAGCTTCCGGTAAAGAATCCACCGCGTGTCATGTCGAGTGGTACAGTGTATTCATTGGATACAACGCTCGTCAGGCTCGTCGCCGAAGATGGGACAGAAGGCTGGGGAGAGACTTGCCCGGTTGGTCCAACTTATGCAGAAGCGCACGCCACGGGTGCGCGTGCCGCGTTGATCGAGATGGCGCCCGGCTTGGTTGGCGCCGATTTATGGCCCGTTGCGCTTCACCGGCGCATGGATTCTCTGCTTAATGGGCATCACTATGCCAAGGCGGCGGTCGATATTGCTGCCCACGATCTGATCGGTAAAAAGCTTGGTATTCGTGTCGCGGAGCTTCTGGGCGGCGGTGCTGTAGAGCGTGTGCCGACGTATTACTCCACCGGCGTAGGAGATCCGGACGAAATCGCTCGCATCGCCAAGGAGCGGATGGAGGAAGGGTATCCCCGTCTGCAAGTCAAGCTTGGCGGGCGCAGTGTCGATGCCGATATCGCGACGTTACGCAAAGTTTGGGAAGTTATCCGAGGCTCCGGCATGCGACTTGCGGCCGACGGCAATCGCGGCTGGAACACGCGGGACGTTTTGCATCTCACTCGCGTATGCGTCGACATTCCATTTGTCCTTGAGCAGCCCTGCAACAGCATAGAAGAGCTGATTAGCATTCGCAGGCTGATCCAGCATCCAATTTACATGGATGAAAACGGCGTCAATCTAAGCACAGTGATCACCGCGGCTGGGACAGGCCTTGTCGATGGGTTCGGCATGAAGGTTACCAGAATTGGCGGTCTATTGCAGATGCGAACATTCCGCGACATTTGCGCCGCAAGAAACTTGCCGCATACCAGCGACGATGCTTGGGGCGGCGATGTGATTGCTGCTGCATGCGTTCATTTAGGCGCAACGATCAGGCCAGATTTGAACGAAGGAGCCTGGATTGCTGCGCCTTATATAGAGGGACATTACGACAAGACCGGCGTGCGTATCGAAAGCGGTCATATCGCCCTTCCAAAAGGGCCGGGATTAGGCCTGACGATTGATCGGGAACAATTTGGATCACCTGTCGCCAGCTTTTAGAGCACCGAATACTCTGATGGAAACAGGCCGAGCGCCCTAAATTCTATATTTTACTATAAGTTGCGTTCAAGTCGATCCGTCGGCTTGAACGCAATCTGCTCTGCACGTGGTCTGATTCCTCAGACGGTCGAGGGCGCGCACCGTTGGCACATCCCTCAAAATCGTTCAGTCCATGGAGCGCCTTAACTGCATCAGATCATATGAACATGATCCAGAATGATCAAAAGCGGCTCCATAATGGCTCCGAAAAACCCGACGCGCATGCGCCGGGTATGATAATTGGCCGCGACAGAAGAAATCAGTTTCCGCCAAACAGCTTTCGGGCCGCTTCTACGGAATCGTGGGCGGCGATACCCAGCAGCCCTATGTCCGCAGCTATAGGCATGAAGCGGTAGCCGATGGCCGCCATCCGTCCGGCAAGTGTCACTTCCCCGGCATAGATGCCAGGTACGACGCCGGCCTCGTTGCAGCGGCGTGCGATCTTGGCCAGTGTACCATCTGGCTCTCCCCGCGTTAGTTCTGCCAGACTGACACCCAGCCCCAGCGCCAGATCGTAAGGACCAACGAGGATCGCGTCCGGCCGGGTTGCGAGTATATCGTCAAGATTTTCCAATCCTTGGGCTGTTTCTATCATCAGAATGCACAACGGATCGTCTTCCGGGTTGCCCGGGATCGGTTTTGGATATCGGGGGCTGCGGCGTGTCGGGCTATAGCTTCGCTTCCCACGCGGTGGGAAACGGCATCCCGCAATCAGTCTGCGAGCCGTTTCCGCATCCTCGACAGTGGGAAATACGATTGCACCTGCTCCAGCGTCGATCGCACGTCCAGCGATGCCTGTTTCATGCCCCGGCACGCGGACCATTGTGGGTACCGAGAAGAGGTGAGCAGCTTCCACCAATGCCTGAATTTCAGAAGCTTCAGGCCCGCCGTGCTGGGCATCAATGCAGATCCAGTCAAATGCTTCTGCAGCCAGAATATCAATCACCAGCGGATCGCGAAAACAGGACCATGCACCAAGATGCAGGTTGCCGTCTCCCAGGTTCAGCCGGGGTGTCCTCAATCCACTGTCCCGTTCACTTTGGCCGTGTATTTTCATGCTGTTTTCCTCTGAAAAGGAGGCTGTTGGTTTTTTATCGGCTGCTGCATGAGCCCAGCGCAAAAAAGCACCTTGGAAGACGGATGAATCTTCGTCTCAGGAGGGCTCAACTCTTATGAGTTTGGCTGCACCGATTCGTTCATATATTGGATGCAATGACCAATTTATGAATCTATCATTCCTGAGCGTCAATGGAAAACAGTTTGGTCCGCATTTAGCGTGGCCAAATGATAAGACTTTGATATTGGTGAATATAATTGTGCGATATCACGCCACCTAGCAATCCCATACAAGAGCGATGGTTTTAAACGAATAGCATTTGACGCCGAGGTTCGAAGCGATCATGGCGCTGGTGATTGAAACCGCATCTTGGCCGCACAGGCCAAAAATACTAACGGAGCCATCGGCGCCAGCTGATAGCCTTGACAATCACGAAAAACACATAGATAGTGAACATAACGTCCAAAAAATGAACGTATAAGTTCTATGAACGCTCAAGTTCAACATAATAGAAAATTAGCGGAGGAAAATGAGGCTATGTCCAATAAGCCATTGAGTTTGTTCGCTTTCGACGTGTTCGCGCCAACCCATCTTACTTCGGGATCCTGGAAAGAGCCGGGAGATCAGGGATACCGCTATACCGACCTTCGATACTGGACCGGTGTCGCCCGCATGCTGGAGGAAGCTAGCTTCGACGGTATATTCTTCGCTGATAACGTCGGCTATCATGACGTGTACGCGGCATCTGTTGCGGGTGCATTACGCGATGCGGCGCAGTGCCCGATCAATGACCCTCTCTTGCTCATTAGTGGAATGGCTGCGGTCACCAAGCATCTTGCTTTTGGCGTGACCTGCTCACTGACCTACGAATTGCCCTATATGTTGGCGCGCAGGTTCAGCACGCTTGATCATCTGACTGATGGTCGTGTGGGTTGGAATATTGTGACGTCTTATTCTGAGTCAGCTGCTCGTAACATGGGGAAGGTCGAGCAACTTGCCCCAGCTGAGCGATATGCCGTCGCCGATGAATATATGGATGTCGTTTACAAGTTATGGGAAGGGTCGTTTGAGGACGACGCTGTCGTTCGCGATGTGGAAAAATCGATCTATGTCGATCCCGATAAAGTTCACGCGATAGGACATAGTGGGAAGAACTTCACCGTCCCCGGAATTCATCTTTGCGAGCCATCACCGCAGCGCACGCCAGTGTTGTTTCAGGCCGGTTCTTCCGCCAGTGGCATAGCGTTCGGCGCCAAGCATGCGGAAGCAGTATTCATCAACACAAATACACTTGCCCAGGTCAAGCGCAGCGTTGACGGCATACGTAAAGCTGCAGCTGATGCAGGTCGTGACCCGCATGACGTGCACGTGGTTGCTCTCGTTACAGTTATTGTTGCCCCCACTGATGAAGAAGCGGAAGCGAAGTATCAGCATTACCTTAAGAACGCGACGGTCGAAGCTGTGCTGTCGCGCTTCAGCGGATGGGCAGGCATTGATATGTCACAGTACGATGTGGACATTCCGCTTCGCTCTGTTCAAACAAAGGCCAGTCAATCACTTGTCGATATGTTCTCAAAATCCGACCCTGACCGCGAGTGGACACCACGGCAGATCGCCGAATTTCTGACGATCGGTGGCACGGGGGCGACAATTGTCGGCTCGCCGACAACCGTTGCGGCCGAGTTGAAACGTTGGCGCGATGAAGCTGGGGTGAACGGCATCAATCTCAGCTATACGACCAAGCCGGGCAGCTGGAAGGAATTTATCGAACTGGCGCTTCCGGAGTTGCGGGCACAGGGGATTGTATCTCCAGCACGCGTGGCAGATGCGGAACCGACTACGCTGCGTGAAAAGCTCTATCCGGGCCATAAGCGCACCCTCGATACACATCCTTCCGCAGCTTTCCGCGCTAAAAAGAGTACGTAAGCTACGTTTCAGCATAGTGATGAGAGCCATCCATCCCTTCAGTTACATTGAAGGGATGGAATTATCTCATAGACTTCATTCGTTTAGGGCGGAGAATAATCTCGATTCCCTTAATGCTCTTTGCATTCATAATCGAGCTACAGCCGTTATGAATGGCACTTAATCCTATTGACACCGATCAAATACGCACTTATAAAATATCATATAAATGAACAAAACGTTCAAAAAATGAACGATAATAAAAGGGAAACCCAAGGATGATCAGGCATATGAAGCGATTCACATCTGATTTTGCGGCTGACTGTGCTGGAGCCAGCTTCCATAAGGCTAGCTGAAGGCGGCTTTGTGCGCCTTATGGCTGTCGATCCTGCCGCGTCTTCAGGTCTGGTATTCAGCCTGTTTTTCGAGAGGTTGCCCTTTACTCGATTGCGGGAACCGGCCGGATTGATTGGCTCGCGTCTGTTCCATTGAGAATATTTGTTGAGAGATACTGCTTCCATTGCATTTGTCGCGCGGCAGTTACAGAAGTGCGGCTCCGTTTGAACTGCATCCATAGTCAAAACCTTGCGCGAGAGGCCGCTCAGAGAAGGCAAATTCTGACTTCCCGATAAGCATCCGGGCACGCAGTGCCGTAATAACGTCGTCAGATGAACTCCTGTCATGACTGACATTATAAAGAGGGTTAGTGCTGTAATGACAAAGGTTCCATTCGCCGAGGACGGTTCCGTTTCCGCTAATGACTACCGAAAGGTTTTTGGCCTTATTCCCACGGCGGTTGCGGCGATCACCGGAATTTCTTCTGAGGGAAAGCCCGTTGGCTTCGTTGTCGGTACTTTTCAGTCTCTATCGATTGATCCCCCGCTTGCTGCGTTTTCCGTAGATAAGGGGTCGAGTACCTGGCCCACTATTCGTACTCTTGAGAGCTTTACGGC
The DNA here is from genome assembly GCF_014195635.1 of Pseudochelatococcus contaminans. GTDB lineage: Bacteria > Pseudomonadota > Alphaproteobacteria > Rhizobiales > Beijerinckiaceae > Pseudochelatococcus > Pseudochelatococcus contaminans. The sequence continues at coordinate 11,140 of NZ_JACICC010000011.1, forward strand.
GAATATTCTGTCCGTTGAACAGTTACCCGTATGCCGCGCTTTGTCGCGCCGTGGCGTCGACAAGTTTGAAGGCCTTGAATACGCGTCCGGCCCCTATGGCAATCCGCGCTTACCTGGATCCACGGCATGGCTGGACTGCAAGGTTCTTTATGAGATCGTTGCTGGCGATCACTACATCATCGTCTCAAATATAACCGGAATGGAGATTGGTAGTGGTGACGCTCTTGCTTTCCGGGGCGGAAGGTTTGGCGAGTTCTTGGAATGGGACGAGCCCGCTCCTGCACCTAAACCCATTGCGGAGGATGTACAGGCATGAGTTCAATGCTGGAAAAAGTTGGGATTGCCTGGAAGCGCGCCTGGGGCGAAGGCGATACCCAAGCATTTCAGGATATTGTCGCGGACGGCTATGTCCGGCATTCCAAGACGGGTGAGGAGGGCATCGAGGACGTAATCGAGCAGATCAAATCCTCGCACAGAGCCTTTTCCGATTTTAAAGTCGAAATTTTGCAAGCTCTTGAGGATAGCGAGGCGATCGCAATCCTCTGGGAGAGCACAGGCATCCACACCGGTGAATTCATGGGCGTGCCGCCGACCGGTCGCAAGGTCGTTGTAAGAGGAGCCGCCTTCATCCGGCATGCCAACGGTCAAATTCTTGAAGAAAGTACCGTATGGGATCCGCGAGATCTTCTGGCCTCCATGAAGATCGTGCACCTCGGGAATAAAAGATAAGGAGCTGCGATGACTATCAATATAGATAAGATTGCCGATGTATTGATCGAAGCCAAGCGCACCGGCATTCCCGTAGAGACGCTCATTGGCTCCGGCGGGCAGGGTGAAACCCGTCTTGACGCTTTTCGGGTTGCACAGGAAGTCGTTCGACGTCGCGTGCAGGCGGGCGATCGTCAGGTGGGGTTCAAACTGGGCAATATCGCAAGGGCTATGCAGGAAAAATTTGGGGTTGATGAACCCGATTACGGTCCGCTTCTTGCCAGCCAGTTCTATTCTGAGAACCTGCGGATTTCGGAAAAAGAGTTTATCGCACCGTTTGTGGAGCTTGAACCTGCGTTCGTGTTGAAGGCAGATCTTGGCGGCCCTAATGTTACGCCTTTTGAGGTCATCTCTGCCACAGATTATGTAATCCCGGCTTTCGAGATTATCGACTCGCGTGTCAAGAACTGGAATATAGGCATTCTCGATACTATCGCGGATGGTGGTTCTGTCGGCGGTATCATTACCAGCGCAAAGCCTAGACGGCTCAGCGAGGTGGATCTGGCCAATACTGTGGGTGAGATTCGCTTTGACGGTAAGGTCGTTGCTTCAGGTAACACATCTGCAATCTACGGTAATCCGGTATCGGCGATTGCATGGCTGGCGCGTCGTGTGTGGGAATACGGTGTTACGTTCCGCGCGGGCGATTTTATTCTTCCTGGAAGCTGCCTGGCGGCAGAGAAACTTATTCCGGGCACCCGTGTTGTCGGCACTTTTGCTGGCTGGGGAGATGTTCAGTTCGAATACACAGCGGCGTAAATGCCTAACTCCGCGGAAGGGGAGCATCGAAAACAAATGAGTCATGTAGAATCAACCACGACTGATCGTCTGGAAGAAATTCTTTCGTCTGCAGATAATGCGGCAGCAGAGTTGCGGCGCAAGAACCGCACTACCTTGGCGGGATACCTTACAACTGTCGCAGATGCGCTTGACGCTACGGCTGACGTTCTGGTCCCGATTGGTCAGCGCGAGACGAACCTTCCGGAAGGGCGGCTTCGCGGAGAGCTGAAGCGCACCACCTTCCAGTTGCGCCTTTTTGCGGAGACGGTCCTCGACGGACGCTATCTGGATGCTCGCATTGACCATGCCGATCCGGAATGGCCAATGGGAGCGCCGAGGCCGGACCTGCGACGCACGCATGTGCCACTTGGTCCGGTTGCGGTGTTCTCTGCAAGCAACTTTCCCTTCGCATTTTCGGTTGCCGGCGGCGATACTGCTTCGGCGCTTGCTGGTGGAAACCCCGTTATCGTCAAGGCGCATAGCGGGCATCTCGAACTCTCCCGCGAGACCGCGCGCGTTGTGACCGAGGCACTTGCGTCAGTCGATGCGCCGAAAGGCACCTTTTCCGTTGTATTCGGCACGGATGTCGGGCGCGCATTGGTGCAGGATCGGAGGATCAAGGCGGTTGGCTTTACGGGGTCAATCGCTGGGGGCCGGGCTTTGTTCGATCTTGCGCAGGCCCGTCCTGATCCTATTCCCTTCTATGGCGAACTTGGCAGCAATAACCCGGTATTCGTTACCAAAGCGGCGGATGCCGCGCGAGGCGATGCGATTGCGCAGGAGTTCATTGCCTCGTTTACCTTGGGTGCTGGCCAGTTTTGCACGAAACCTGGAACGATCCTGGTGCCTCAAGGATCGCGTATTCATGCAGCGCTGAGCGCAGCCAAGCTGCCGGATGGTGTTGCATTGCTGAACGAGCGTATCCGCGACGGGTATATTCAAGCGTTACGTGACTTGCAGGCCAATGGAGCCGAACCTCTGAATGCCGGTTTGGATCCCTATGGCAATCTGCCATCACCGACATTGAGTATTGTTTCTGCTGCCGAAGTTTTGGCAAATCCAGAAAATCTGCTTCAAGAGACCTTCGGTCCGGCGTCGCTCGTTGTCGAATATGACGACGAGCAGCAACTGGTTAAACTAGCCTCTGTCTTCGAGGGGCAGCTTACAGCGTCTATCCAGGCAGAGAGCAACGACGATGTGACTGATCTCATCGACGTTCTTGTGACGAAAACCGGACGTTTGCTTTGGAATCAATGGCCGACGGGCGTGTCTGTGACCTATGCGCAGCAGCACGGCGGTCCATACCCCGCTTCGACGGCCAGCGGATCAACCTCCGTTGGCACTGCAGCCATTTCGCGCTTTCTGCGGCCGATTGCCTTCCAGGGTTTCCCAGAGAAGCTGCTTCCCGCTGAACTGCGCGACAATACCGTTGATCCAGTGTTTCGTCTGGTAGATGGGAAGTAGTTTAAACCTTTGGCGAGGGCACCCAGCCTGATGGCCTCTCAGTGATGGTCGTCATATTGGGTGCCCATGCCGACAATGAAAGCTATGGCTATGTTCATTACTTGAGCATAGCAAAGTATTTGAAGCAGTTAGTAGCGCTTGACCACCGCTTCATCAGGGTGCCGGCTGTTTAAATTCGACTACTGTCTTTCGTGCTCGTCTACCTCTGGCACCAACGAGGCGAATATACCGAACTGCCGGAAAGTCGATTGTCAGTTTTCATAAGTTATCCAAACTACCAAACGATACCATGGCCTCTACATGGAGTTTGTCGAGCAGTTAGATGACGCTGCTATCGCGGAAAACGCGTATTATTCGGAAAGCTTGCCGTGCATTGGTCGATATCGGCAAGATTATCGGGTTTTTTCCGGAAATTTCCGTTCGCACAAAGATGCGACGGCATGACGTTAGCTTGAAACATCAAGTATTGCTTCAGCAGGGCTAGCACGCCTCTGGAGGCGGATCACCGAAAATTAAAAACTGCAAAAAAGGCTCGCTTAGAAGCCATTGTAGGAGGAAACGACCATTGGCTAGACAAGAAACAATTCCTGCCGTGTCTCGGCCACTTCATGTCAACGATGTAATCGTTGCTGACAAGAAGGAGCTGAGACGAGCGCAAATAGGCGCCGGTGTTGGCAATTTTATCGAATGGTACGATATCGGGGTATATGGCTATCTGGCCGTTACCATGACCACCGTCTTCACTTCAGGCCTCGATCCATCTATTGGCCTCGTGATCACGTTGCTGGGCTTTGCCGTCTCGTTTATCGTGCGGCCACTTGGCGGTATGATCCTCGGGCCGTTAGGTGATAAAGTCGGTCGCCGGAAAATGCTTTTTTTCACCATCGCGCTCATGGCAGTCGCAACAACGTTGATCGGTTGTCTCCCAACGTCGGAGCAGGTGGGGCTATGGGTTATTATCCCGCTCTATTTGCTTAAAATGGCGCAGGGGTTCTCGACAGGTGGTGAATACTCTGGCGCATCGACGTATATTTCCGAGTTCTCTCCCGATAGGCGCCGCGGCTTCATGGTAAGTCTGCTCAATGTCGGCTCCCAACTCGGCTTTGCTGCGGGTGCGGGCATTGTCGCGCTTACGACCTGGCTGTCTACGTCAGCCTGGGGTGAGACGGCAATGGTGGATGGCGCATGGCGGATACCGTTCCTTCTTGCGTTTCCGTTCGGGATTATCGCTATCGCCTTCCGTAGCCGTATTCCAGAGTCTCCCGCGTTTGAGCTCGCAGAATCCGTGCAGGAAGCTGACGGGACAGAGCACGAGGCGGATTCATTGTTCAAGCGCTACGGTCTTGGCGGAATCTTGCGGCGCTACTGGCCTGCAATTCTTGTCGGTATAGGCATTATTGCCGCGGACGGATCGGCCGTTTATCTGCTTCAAAGCTATATGCCAACCTATATGGAAGTTCAAATTGGCATCCCCGTATCGCATACAGCTTTGGCAGCAGTCATTATTCTTGTGATCCAGGCTATCCTTATTCCGTTCTTTGGATACCTTGGCGATAGAGTAGGCCGCAGGCCAGTTCTGTTTGTGGCGGTCATCGCCAACGTTATTATTCTGATACCGGCGTTTACCGTTGCACAATACGGAACGATATGGGCGCTTTACAGCACGTTGCTCATGCTCGCAATTCCCAGTGCCATGATGTTGGCAAATACTGGCGCGCTCATGTCCGAGCTGTTTCCCACAGCATCGCGATACGGCTGTGTCGGTTTCACCCATAACGTTGCGATGTCCGCATTTGGTGGAACAACACCTCTGTTCAGCCAGATGTTGCTGAACGGCACTGGAAATCCGTTTGCGCCGGCGTTTTATGTGATGTTTTTCTCGGTCATCGCTATCTTCGCAGTCTGGAAGTTGAAGGAAACTGCGGGTCGTCCCTTGCTAGGGTCAGTGCCGGTCGTGGAAACGTGGCAGGAGGCTGAAGCACTCGTCGCAAACCAGGCCAGTAATCCGAAGATCGATCCAAACACCATGCCTTTGGGCGCTATCTCGCGATAGTCGCAAGTGCTTTGCGGCCCGGATGTCCGTGCCGCGAAGCATCCGGCGAACTGGCGGAATATATCGAGGCCAACAAGATGAGCCACGTCCGCGGCGCCCCGATGCACCCCCAGACCCAAGGCAAGATCGAGCGCTGGCACCAGACCCTGAAGAACCACATCCTGCTGGAAAACGACTTCCTACCCGACGATCTCGAGGCCCGGATCGAGGCCTTCGTCGAGCACTACAACCACCAGCGCTACCACGAGAGCCTGGCCAACGTGACACCCGCCGACGCCTACTTCGGCAGAGCGCCGACCATCATCAAACAGCGCGAAAGGGTCAAGCGACAGACCATCGAATATCGGCGCTTGCAGCACCGCAGGCTCGCCGCCTAACATCCAACCCCAGACGAGGCCCGCACTCCGCTAATCTACGCCGCGATCTGCGCCAAATGTGCTGACGACGGACACGTCTCGTCATGCCCACTCTCCAGTTCCTTGGTCACGATCTTATCTTCGTGTCCACAAAACCGGCAGCAGCTCAATATTATTGTCTTGCGCGGGCGATCGATGCCTGAAGGGAAGCGGTGGTGATGTCGCCGATGAGACGGGTGCCGCCTGCTTCCGCGGTCTGCCGGTTGAAAAAGATCATGGTGGGCGGGCCGATCACGGCGAGGTCGTGCATCAATGCCTTGTTGGCCGCGTCGAGGGTCGTGAGGTCAACCTTGAGGCGTTGAAAGCCGCTGAGCCCGGCAATGACATCGGCGTTGGGGAGAACGTCACGCTCAATCGCTTTGCAGACCATGCACCAATCCGCTGTGACGTAAATCATCGTCGGGTGGCCGTTGGCTGAGGCAAGCGCGTGCTCGATATCCGGCGTTGAGCCAGCCTGTGTGAAGGTGAGGGTGGTGGAGGGGGCGTTACCCGGCGGTGACTGCTGATTGTCCAGAGCGTCCGCGCGCAGGTGAGCGAGCGGGCGCAGCGGGTCGGTTCCACCTGATGCTGCGCCGATGGCGAGGATCACGCCGCCAAGGGACAGAACAAGCCCCGCCGCTTTGCGGAGACGGGGTCCGGCAGAGGCATCTGTCGGCAATCGGTCTGCAGCCCCCATGAATATCGCCGCTGTCAGGAGCAGGATCGCCCATAGCGCCATCGTTGCTTCCGGTGGCAGGAGGCGCGAGGCCATCCAGATTGCGACGCCAAGGAACACGAAGCCGAATACATATTTGATCTGCACCATCCACAGCCCGGCACGGGGCAGAGCTTTGCTGCCGAAGGCGCCGAGGACAATCAGCGGAATGCCCTGGCCAAACCCGAGCGCGAACAGCGCCGCTGCGCCGAGATAGGCATCGCCGGTCTGGGCGATGTAGAGGAGGGCGGCGGCAAGTGGCGCGGTGACGCATGGCCCCACGATCAGCGCCGACAGGAAACCCATACCGGCAGCGCCGCCGAGGGAACCGCGCATGCCGGTTTTCACGCCCGCGATCCGGTTGATCCAGCTGGAAGGCAGTTGCAGCTCGAACAGGCCGAACATCGACAGCGACAGGATGACGAAAAGTACGCTTACGGCGGCGATAATGACAGGTGACTGCATCGCCATTTGCAGGTTCTGGCCCGACCATGCGGCGACGAGGCCCAGCATGCCGAATGCTGTCGCCATCGCCAGAACATAGACGGAGGAGAGGATCAGACCCCGGCGTGCCGTCAGCGCCTCACCCTCGCGCGCCAGCATCGCACTCAGAATTGGATACATGGGCAGCACGCAGGGGGTGAGCGACAGAAGCAGGCCGAAAGCGAGAAAGCTCACGATCACCCACAACGCCCCGCCGCTCGCCAGCAGCGAACCGACTACGCTTACCTGACCGGCCAGAGTGAAGCCGCGCTTTTTACCTGCTTCTGAAGACGCAGCAGGTATTAATGAGACATTGAAACCGATGGCGGCCTTTGAAACCCGCAGGTTCTGCGTATCCAGCGATACGGTCAGCGGCGGATAGCAGATGGAATCCTTCTTGCACCCCTGATATGTGATGGCGACATGTTGTGGTGCGTCACCGCCAAGGCGCGCAATAGCCTCGCGATAATAGACCTCCGACGGGCCGAAGCTGGCATCGGCTGTTTCCATTGTGCCGGGATCGGTTTGCAGGGTAACCGCTTTTCCGGTCGCTGTCTCGTTGGCTTCCAGGTGGTTGCGGTAGAGGTAATAGCCGTCCGCAATTGTCCAGCGGAGCAGCACGTCCGCGTTCTCCCCGCGTTCAGCGGAAAGCTGGAAGGCATCGTCCGCCGTCAGAGCCTGCTTCTGCGCGAAGGCTGGAAGCGATAGGGCGATAAACAGCAGGCTTGCGAGGAGGCGAAGAGTGAGCATTCGGAAGCTGGCCTGACCCGGATTGTCTTTGTCGCTGGAGTGCCGCCCGGATAACGATATTCCGCCCGGCATCAGCGGGCCGCACGGGCATCGGAGATGACCTGCCGAAACCCGGCCGCGTCCAAAGCAGTCGGAATGAGAAAGGGCTCGATCATGAATGACGGCGTTCCCCGCAACCCGAGTTCTTCCGCCTGAGCGTTATTGCGTCTTAACAGGGCGGTGATTGCGCGATCATGCGTGCGGGCGTCGGCCTCCAGACGTCTCATATCAATGCCGGCCGCTGCGACCGCGCGGCGCATCGCATCTTCGGAGGGGCGAGAGCCAAGCGCCATGAGTGCGTGATGGGCGTCGAGGTATTTGCCCTGATATCGCGCGGCCAGCGCCAGTTTCGCGCCATACACGGAGGACTTCGCTAGTATCGGCCATTCCTTGTAAACAACACGCACCTTTCCATCGGCGCGCACGACATCGTTCATCGGCTTCACCGTGCGCTTGCAGAACGGGCAGTTGTAGTCGAAGAACGTCACGATCGTTACGTCGCCGCGCTCATTGCCGCCGACGGGAGCCTCGGGGTCATGCAGGATCAGATCCTGCTGCGCGGTTTGTGCGCTCACCTTCATGGCCGGCCCTGCCACACCCAGCACCATCAGGCCAGTCAGAAGGGTGCGCCGGTGGATTGTGGCTCCGGTTTTCGCGTCAGATCTCATGAGAATTGCCATCCCCGCACGTGTCACTTGTTGGTTTCGATGGTGCGACAGGGAGCGGCTGACCTTAAGGCAGCCTTAAAAAGGGTTTTTCGAGAATAGCTTCTGCTGTTTGCGCTGCGTGGCACCTTCTTAAGATCGGCTTAAGGTGCGTCTGAAGTTTGGGGAATTCGAGCAACGCGACAGGATTATCATCCCGATGCATTTACAAGACCGAGTTCCCGGAGAAGACAGACTATCCAACGCCCCCGCCCGGCGGACCTTTTTGCTGGGCATGAGTGCGCTTTTGCTTGGTGGTTGTGTCTCAACCCGGAGAACGGTCCCCGCGCCGGCGGTCGCGCAACCTGTTCAGCCTCCGCTGACGCCGCTTATGTATGCCGCAATGCCGGATGAACGGTTTCCAATTCCGGAAGTGGACGTGACGCAGATCGACGAGCGTTTCTGGCGCACGGATATTGATTATCCGACATCGGAGAAGCCCGGGACTCTCATCGTCGATACACCGGCCAAGTATCTCTACCACGTTAAGCCGGGTGGCCGTGCGACCCGCTATGGTATCGGTGTCGGCCGGGAGGGGTTCGCCTGGTCCGGTCGTGCTGTGGTGGCGTACAAGCGCGAATGGCCACGCTGGACGCCGCCCGACAGCATGGTGTTGCGACAGCCGGAGCTTAAACCCTACAGCATTGCCAATGGCGGCATGCCTCCCGGTCCAAACAACCCGATGGGCGCACGGGCGCTTTATATCCATCAGGGCGGCAGAGATACGCTTTACCGCTTGCATGGCACGCCGGAGGCCGGCTCCATCGGCAAGGCGGTTTCGTCAGGCTGCATCCGTCTCCTGCATCAGGATATCATTCATTTGCATGGCGATGTGAGGGACGGCAGTACCATCGTGGTCATCCCCGACCCGTCCATGAGCCTCCCTGAAATGGGGTGACGGGAGCATCGACCTGTCGAACGAGGACCTGTGGCGCCACGATGCCCGCGCATACCCCGCCATCGGCGTCATTGCGCAGCTCAAGCGAACATCCGGCGCGCTCAAGGGCCAGCTCGACGATTGCAAGCCCCAAGCCGCTGCCAACGGGCGCGCGGTTGCGCCCCCTGAAAAAGCGTTCTCTCACGCGGTGCAACTCGTCCTCGGGTATGCCCGGTCCTTCATCTTTAATGGTGACGATTACTGCGTCACCGCGTGTTGCGAGATCGCAGGTGATGGTTCCGCCGGGCAGCGAGTGATTGGCTGCATTCTCCAGCAGGTTTCGCGCTGCGAGCCGGAAAAAGTCGGGGTCCATCGCAAGGCGTATCGTTTCCAGATCTGGCCCCACCGTGATCGACAGGCCTTTTTCTCCCCGCGGCAGTTCATCGCCCAGTGCGCGCAAGATTGCAGCCGGGTTGACGGGGCTTGCGGGCGCGGTTTGCTCGGTGGCTTCCAGTGACGACATATCGAGCAGTTGGCGGACCAGCCGTCCTGTGCGGTCGACGCCGGAGACGATCTGGCGCAGCGCCTGGTTGCGGATGGCCGGATCGTCGCTCGCCAGCGCCACCTGTGCCTGCGTCTTCAGCCCCGCAATGGGCGTTCGTAACTCGTGAGCGGCAAAAGCTGTGAAGTTGCGCTCGCGTTCGCGCAGGCCAGCCACGCGGGCGAACAGCCCGTTGAGGGATCGCAGCACTGGCTCGATCTCACGGGCTGCGTCCGCGCCGTCAAGCGGGCTCAGGTCCGATGCGGGCCGCGCCGCGAGATTGCCGGCGATCCTGCCGAGCGGTGCAAGGCCGCGTCTGATGCTGAGCCAGATCAGGCCCCCCAACACGGGCAGAATGAGCAACGCCGGCAGCAGTAGTCCACGGATGACATCGCTGACCAGCCGGTCTCGAATGCGCATATTATCCCCGACGAGCACGCGCACACCCAGCTTGGCATTTTCGATGGCGAAGACGCGCCATGTCTCGCCGTCGATCAGGGTCTCGGAAAATCCGTCGCCATGATCCGATAACTTGGCATCGGGCGCGCCATCTGAGCGGCCAATCAACGTGCCCTGCAACGACCATATCTGGCATGACAACTGCCGCTCGTAGGTCGATGGCAGGTGAACAAGCCCGCTTGCCTCGGGCCTGTGCGCCGTCGCGACATCGATCTCCTGACTGACGATCAGCGAGTTGACCATGCGTCCCGCTTCCATGAGGCGGGCGTCGAGCACCCGTTCGATCTCGGCACGGGTGCTGACAAAAATCCAAGCAACGGCCGATAGCCACACAAGCCCCGTGGTGATGAGCAGAATAACGAAAAGCCGTGTGCTGATGGAGCGCATCAAGACTCCCCGCCCAGCCGGTAGCCCGCGCCGCGGATTGTCTGGATCATTTCCGCGCCGAGCTTCTGGCGCAAGTGGTGGATGTGGACCTCGACGGCATTGCTCTCCACTTCTTCCTGCCAGCCATAAAGCTTGTCTTCCAATTGGGTCTTGGACAGAACTGCGCCGGGGTGGCTCATAAGGGCGCGCAGAATGGAGAACTCCCGCCGCGACAGGCGTATCGGCACACCATCTTTTTCCACGTTTCGGGATGACAATTCCACGGTCACGTTCTGCCACTGAAGAACGGATTGCGAGCGTCCCTCCGCCCGCCGAATGAGAGCCCGCAGACGCGCGGCGACTTCATCAAGATCAAAGGGCTTGCCGAGATAATCATCGGCGCCCCTGTCAAGCCCATTGATGCGATCTGCAACGCTGTCGCGTGCCGTCAGCAGCAGCACGGGGATTTTATCGCCCCTTTCGCGCAACGCTTTCAAAATATCGAGGCCGGAGCCATCCGGCAGCATGAGGTCGAGGACAATCGCATCGAAACTGTGCCCGATCAGCACGGCATTGGCTTCATCGCAGGTTTCGATAGCATCGGTGGTGAAACCGGCCAGCGACAGGCCAACCCTCAGCCCGTCCCGTAGTGCCGCATCGTCTTCGATAATCAATATCCGCATCACAGTCCCGCTTCGAATGGCATCCTTTGTTCCAGATCCTTAAAGCAGCCTTAAGATGGAACGGTGGCACGCGAACATGTTTGTGCGGCCTGGCATGGCGCCTGTCGCATTTCGCCGTCACTGTGACCGTCCGGCGCTGCGGCTAATAAAATATATTTTATGATTGCATTTATTTGATAATAAAGTTATGACAGCCGCATGGAACAAGAGCTGTCAGATCCTCCTGGTGGCCGTCAGACAGACGACTCGGTGCGTGGATAAGGAGAGTTTCATGGTCAGCAATGTTGGCGGTATTGACCGCATTGTGCGTATCGTTATTGGAATCGCTCTCCTGTCGCTTTTGTTCATTCTCCCGGGGGATGCGCGCTGGTGGGGGCTTGTCGGTCTGGTTCCGCTGGCGACCGGGCTTTTCCGCAACTGCCCGCTTTACGGGTTGTTCGGGTTTTCGACCTGCCCGTTGAAGAAATCGGATCGCTGACAGAACCTGTTTTTGAGCGACGACGTGTCCAGAAATTCCCAGGAAGACCATGACACCGGACATCTTCTCTCGGTCGCGGTATTACAGGCCAACGTCGGTGAAGCATCGCAGTTTCTGAAAAAGCTGTCCAATCCGGACCGGCTGATGGTGGTTTGCGCGCTGGTTGATGAGGAATTGTCCGTGCGCCAGATGGAAGACATGCTCGGCATCCGCCAGCCCGGCCTGTCGCAGCAACTGGCCGAATTGCGCACAGCGGGCTTGACAGCGAGTCGGAAGGAAGGCCGGGAAGTCTTTTACCGTCTTGAGGACCCGCGCGTGCGTGCGTTCATGGAAACCATGCATCGATTGTTCTGTGAGCATGCATGTGAATGACGACGTGAAACGATAGCGCGTTTCGGGCATACGACCACTTTTCTGGCGACCACTTTTCTGGATCGGAAATATCGCCGTGCTGGAGGAGATATTCGGGCGTGGGATTTTCTGGACGATGGTCATCGCCGCGGTGGTGATTACGCTCGCCTATTTCTATGTCCTGTTCCGTGATCGGGCGATTTCGGCGCGGAAATTCCTTTGGGCGCAGGTGTCCATGCCGTTCGGGGGGATTGCCGCCGTGCTGTTCGTGCTGGGGGTGACGAACTCCGGTTTCCGCGACATTGGCGGGCCGATCGATGTGATCGTGTTGTTCGCCGTCGCCGTGCTGGGTGCCGTGGGCTGTGCGATACTGGTTTATACAGTCCAGTCGCTGTTGCAGCGCAAGCCGGTATAAAATAATCGTTTTGCCGGCATATCTGTCTCCCGATAATGTGTTGATTCATATCCAGCCCAGTAACCGCCACCACAGGAAGTCCAGCGGAACGAGGGCGACGACTGTGATCAGCGCCAGCGGTACGGTCAGACGCACGAGATGGCTGAGCTTCTCGCCGGACAACTGCATGGCCACGATCAGCGGGCCGACCTGATAAGGGAAAACCACCGTCGAGAAGCCGATGACCTGCGTCATCAGCACCGTCTGCAAATCGAGCCCGGTCTGGGTGGCCAGATCCTGCGCCATCGGCGTGAGCACGGCTGGCGATCCCGGTATCGTCGTAAACAGGCCCGTCACGACCGACATCACGGACAGCAGGACGAAGTTCAGCGCGTCCGTGCCCTTCTGCAATGGCAGGGCCTGCTCCAGCGCCGTGCCGAACATTGTTCCCAATCCAGACGTATCGACGATCGTGCCCAGCGCCAGCGCCCCGGCGACGAACAGCAGCGTGCCGAAGTCCACCGAGCTTTTGAATGCCGGCGGTGGTACCACGCCAATCCCCGGGAAAAGCAGTATGGAAGCCGTAACCAGTCCGATCCAGGCCGCGTTGATGCCGTGCACACTGTCCGTCATCCACAAGGCCAGCGTCACCAGCAGGATCGCACTCACGCGGATCTGCGTTGCCAGGTTCGCCTCGGCAGGGGGAGAGGTATCTACGCCGGCGGTTTCGGTGACGGCGCTCGTCGTTTGCGCGGGGAACAGGCGGATGACCAGCCACACGGTCAGCATCGATTTCACGATGCCAAGCACCGGATAGTGCAGGATCAGATATTCCATGTAGCTGAACCGCACGCCATAGATCGTCTCGGCCGCGCCGGAAAAGATCATGTTGGGAATGTTCGATGGCAGGATGGCGAAGCTTGGCATATTGCAGCCGACGGCAAGGATGACGGCAATCCCGACGCGCCCGTTCGATCCCCGGCCAAAGCCGACGCGATCGGCCAGTGCCATGCCGATGGGGACCAGCACCGCCGCCCGCCCGACAGACGACGGCATGAGAAAGCCCAGCAGCATCGACACCAGCATCAGTCCGCCGATCAGCCGTGCATAGCTTGTGGTCAGATGCGGGCCGATCAGAGCCGCAAGGCGCTCTCCCAGACCCGAGATGGTAATCGCCGCGCCGATGACGAAACCCGAGACGATCAGCCAGATGGCCGCTGAGCCGAACCCGGCGAAGACCTTGTCTGGCGCCGCCAGGCTCAGCACCAGCACCACGGCGAAGAAGATCAGGCTCGCCAGATAGGGTGGCACTACGCCGGTGCTCCACAAGGCCAGCGTGACGAGTACGATGGCGAGCGTCTGCGCCTGCGGCGTGGTCAATCCGCCGGGGGCGAGCAGCGCGATCAGCAATGCAGCGAGAACGACAAGGCCAGCAATGAAAGGCTTTGCCGGAAGGGAAGGGGATTTCTGCATCTCGGCCATCCATCTGGCATCAGGCGGTGAGAAGGCGCGGATCGTGTCCGCGCCGGATTTTTTGCGATACGGGATCAGGCCGCCGCAGCGTCGGACGCCTGGGTGGAGATTTCGGCGCCGCTTTCCAGCATCTTGTGGACCGGGCATTTGTCCGCCATCTCGATCAGGATGCGCCGTTGTTCGTCGCTCAGCGGGCCGGTGAGGGTCACGATGCGCTCGAATTGATGGGGCGTGCCGGACGTGGCGGCGGCAGTCTGCCGAACCTCTACCCGCACGTCCTCAAGCGGAAACTTCTTGTGATTGGCGACCATGCGGATCGTCATCGTTGTGCAGGCGCCAAGCCCGGCCATGATCAGCTCGAACGGGTCCGGCCCGGTGTCCCGCCCGCCCATCGCGCCTGGCTCATCCGCGCCGATGACATGATGACCGATGTTGATGTACTGGCCAAAGGGGCCGAAGCCGCTTTCGCGGACGTTAACCAAATTGCGCAGGGGCTTGTCAGACATGTCAGGTTTCTTCATCTATAAAGAAATCGATGTTCGGGATGTCAGTTAAAATTCGGATATCAGGTGATTTGCAGCGAACCCTTGGCCGCCATCAGCACCTCGACGACATCGGGAGCGGTGATGATCTCGTAATCCGGTGCCATCTGCCCGGCGGTGAAACCATTATGGATCATGCACGAAGCGCAGATCGCGATGCGTCCACCCTTGGCGCGGAAGTCCGCCAGCAGTTCCGCCACCGGGAGGAAGGGCTTGCCGATATCCATGCCGTCCGCTGCGCCGGGCTGGCCGAGTTCGACGGCGTCGACCATCAGCAGGATGATTGCGCTGTGGCCCTTGTTGAGTGCGTTGACCGCCATCGTGAAGGCGACTGTGACCTTGGCAGGGTTGGATTGGCCGTCGAAGATCGTGGCAACGAAGTCGGCTGGCTTTATTTCAACGGCTTTCGTTTCAACACTTTTCATGGAACTCTCCTGTGCTGGAAGGATCGGGTCGCGCCGCGGCAAGCGCGGTCACGGCCTCGTGTTGGCTGAGAAAGATCTGACCGGTGAGGCGTTCGAGAAAATCCGTCCGGCGGAGACGATCCATGACCGGCCCCTTCACCTCGGAAAGATGAAACGTGACCCCGGCGTCGGCGAGACGGCGGTTGATGTCCTCAAGGCTGTCCAGGGCGCTGGCGTCGATCTCGTTGACGGCGGAGCACATCAGCACGACATGGCGGACATCCGGCTCTTCAGCCACGAGCGCGGCGATCCGGTCCTCCAGATAGCGGCTGTTGGCAAAATAGAGGCTTTCATCCACACGGATCGACAAGATTCCCGGCTCCGTCACCACACGATGGCGTTCGACATTGCGGAAATGCTGCGTGTCCGGCACCCGGCCCACGACCGCCATATGCGGTCGGCTCGTGCGGTAGAGGTGCAATGCCAGTGACAATCCCACGCCCGCGACGACTCCAGGTTCGACGCCCCACAGCAGCGTGACGAGGATCGTCGCGGCCATGGCGGCGAAATCCGCTTTTGAGTAGGCGAGGACGCGCTGGATCTCGCGCAGGTCCACCAGCGACAGGACGGCGACGATGATGGTGGCGGCAAGCGTTGCCTGCGGCAGGCTGGCGAGCAGCGGCGTCAGGAACAGCGCGGCAAGCGCAATCCCGAGCGCGGTGAACACGCTCGCGGCCGGCGTTTCGGCGCCGGCATCGAAATTGACCACGGAGCGCGCGAACCCGCCCGTCACCGGGTATCCGGACGAGAAGGCGGCGGCGATGTTGGCGGCGCCCAGCGCGATCAGTTCCTGATCCGGCTCGATCCGTTGCCGCCGCTTCGCCGCCAGTGTCTGCGCAACCGATACGGATTCGACGAAGCCGATGATGCTGATAAGAAAGGCAGGAACGGCAAGAGCTGTCAGCATATCGAGGGAGATTTGCGGCAAACCCGGAACGGGCAGGCCCTGCGGGATCGCGCCGACGAGGACCACGCCTTCCGAAGCCAGATCAAGGCTGCCCGCGAGCAGGATCGTCACCGCGACGGCGACAATGGGCGCTGCCCGCGTGGTGATGTCCGCCGATCGCTGCGGCACGCCGAGGCGGGTGAGCAGAGGTCTCAATTGACTGCGGGCGAAATAGAGGAAAACGAGCACGCTAACGCCGATCGCGACGGTGATCGGATTAGTCATGTCCGCACTGGCGGCCAACGCGGCAATGATGCCGGGAAGGGTGTCACCGCCTGCCGAAACTCCCAGAATATGCTTGAGCTGGCTGGCGGCGATCAGAACCCCGGAGGCGGTGATGAAACCGGAAATGACCGGGTGGCTGAGAAAATTGGCGACAAAGCCGAGCCGGAATATCCCCATCAACAGCAGCATGACGCCCGACAGAAGCGCCAGCAGGATGGCGGCAGTCAGGTAATCGGCGGTTCCCTGCGCCGCCACTTCGCCCACAGCCGCTGCCGTCATCAGCGACACCACGGCGACGGGGCCGACGGCAAGCGTGCGGCTGGTGCCGAACAGCGCGTAGGCGACGAGCGGCAGTATCGAGGCGTAGAGGCCGATTTCGGGTGGCAGGCCGGCCAGCATCGCATAGGCCAGCGATTGCGGGATCAGCATGATCGTCACGATGACCGCCGCCACCAGATCGCTGGTCAGGGTAGCGCGGCTGTAGGAGCACCCCCATTCGAGGATCGGCAGAAACCTGCGGATCGACGGGAGCGCGCGTGCCGGCCGGGGAAATTGGGGGCTGTCGTTCATTGTTGCGCTCATTTGCCGGTGAAAGTCATTTCCCTGCGGACGTTTGCGGCGCAAAGGCCTTGCGCATCAAGCGTGCAAGGACGATCCCGGCGAGCATCGCGGCCACGAAGATCACGGCGCTGATCTCGCCCAGGCCGAGCGCGGGGATGGAGCCGCCGGGGCAGAAGCCGGCGATGCCCCAGCCGGTGCCAAATACGGCGGCCCCCGCCAGCAGAGGAAGATCCAGATCCCGCTTTGTCGGTAGGTGGAACGTCTTGTCGAACAAAGGCTTTGGCTGTTGCAGCACGAAGCGGTAGCCAGCGGCCGTGACTATCAGCGCCCCGCCCATGACGAAAGCGAGCGACGGATCCCACGATCCGGCGAAGTCGAAGAAGTTCAAAACCTTCGCCGGGTTGATCATGCCGGATATTGCGATTCCAGCGCCGAAGACGAGGCCGGCGATGAGGGCTGAAAGAACGCGCGCCATCAGAAGCCTCCCAGGCCATGCCGGATGACGAACACCGTGATGGTTGTCGTCGCCATGAAAGTTAGGGTCGCCGCGATGGAGCGGACCGACAGCCGTGCCATGCCGCAGACGCCATGCCCCGAGGTGCAGCCTGAGCCGAACTGGATGCCAACGCCGACGATCACGCCGCCGACAACGAGCCATGGGGCCGGAACCGGGCTGTCGAAAGCGATGACCGTGTTGCCCGCGACTGCCACGATGAGCGCCGGCGCGGCAATCGCACCGATTATGAAAGCGGCGCGCCATGCCCAATCTGCTGCCGTGGGTGGCAGCAGGCCGGACAGGATGCCCGATATGCCCGCGATGCGCCCATGCATCGCCATGAGGATCACGGCGGCGAGACCGATAAGCGCGCCGCCGAGAAGAGAGGTGATGGGGGTAAACACCGTCATGGCTCAGTCCCGGTCCATTTCATCCCACGCCGCGCCGGTCAGCAGGTCGAGCGGTATCTTGAGATAGCGCCGGCCATTGGCTTCAGGGACGGGCAGGCGGCCGCCGTTCATGTTGATTTGCAGCGACTGGAGGATGAGTTTCGGCATCGCCAGGGTGCGGTCGCGCGCTTCTCTCGCGGCAACGAAATCGTCCTCGATCTTGTACCGGGCCATATGGATGTTCGCGGCCTTCTGCTCGGCAACGGTCGATTCCCACTGCGGCTCGCGTCCGCCGGGCTGATAGTCGTGGCCGGTGAAGATGCGCGTCTCGTCGGGCAGGGCAAGGATCGCCTGGATCGAGCGCCATAGCACACGAGCGTCACCGCCGGGAAAATCGGCCCGCGCGGTGCCGCTGTCCGGCATGAAGAGGGTGTCGTGGACAAAGGCAGCATCGCCGATAACATAGGTGATCGAAGCCAGCGTGTGGCCGGGCGAGAACATCACCTTCGCATCGATATTGCCGACCTTGAACGTATCGCCATCCGCGAAGAGCCGGTCCCACTGCGAACCGTCGGCGGGGAAATCCGGCCAGTTGTAGAAGCCCTTCCAGAGCTTCTGGACCTCGATGACCTTCTCGCCGATGGCGGTTGGCGCGTCGGTCTTTTCCTTGAGGTAGCGGGCGGCGGAGAAATGGTCGGCATGCGGGTGCGTGTCGAGAATCCACGCAACCGTGTAGCCCTTGTTGTGGATGAAATCGAGGATCCGGTCGGCATTGGTCGTGGCCGTCTGGCCCGACTTCTCGTCGAAATCGTAAACCGGATCGACAATGGCGCATTGTTTCGTTTCCGGATCGGCGACGACGTACTGGATTGACCAAGTGCGGGGGTCGAAAAAGCCGGTGACTTCGGGGTGTCCGGGCATGGGTGTTTCCTTCTGGACTATGGAGTTGCGATGACTGGCAGATCAGTAACCGTTTTCGGTCAGCCAACCCACGGCGCGGGATAGGTCAAAGCCGCGTGCATTTCCGAAGGGAACGAGATCTTTTTTCCTCATGCGTCCGTCGAAAACCTCGCCGATGGCCCACAGGATCAGGGAACGCGATCCCGAACGGCAGAAGGCGAGAACAGGCCCCCGGCTCTCGGCCAGCACCTTCTGCAGCATGCGGACCTTCGCCTCGGTGATGTCCGGACCGGCTATGGGAATATTGACGCTTTCCATTGCGGCGCCTTGGGTGGCTGCGGAGATCGCAGCGGCGGACGGTTGCAGGAATACCTCGCCATCGGGCCTGTTGTTGATGATCGCCGCGTATCCCGCCCGCGCGATATCCGCGATGTCCTTCGGGCGGATTTGCCCACAAACGGCGAAACGCTCATTGATTACGACTGGGTTCACAGACGCTCTCCCCATCTGCAGCGGTAAGCACTTGATGGTGATGTAAATTATATTTCAATATAATGCAATCAAAAAAATGCAATAAATTAAATGAATAAAAACAGGCGCTGGTAAGAGGCATGGGTACAGGACGACAGGTGACTAGGCTGCTCCACCGTGCCAAATTTGCGTGATTGCCCAGCAAGTCGCGCTTTACATTAAATGCTTGCCAGATCGTTCTATCCGCCTGTTCCGGATGGCACCGGCCCAGAACAGGCAATACATTTGTAGAGAAGCCTTGGCGCATGCAACTCGCCCGCTTGTGCGGCCGCATATATAAATCGTAGAGGCGTTTCTTGCGTAATGCGCTCATTTTGCGCGCTTGCGTCACTTGGTTAAGCAGAGTAATCGACAGGCACTTTTGGAACAGAAAAGGTCGCGCAGATCAATTTTCCTCGATCTCGTCAAGCATTGCGAGCACACCGATTAGGTGAAAGAAATACCGTGGATACCCGCCATATCTTTCTAATGCTCTTTCATCCTCTTCGACATGGCTGACATGAGCACGTTCTTGACGAGGCATCCTCAAGTCTGGATGCCGAGAACGAAGGGTTTTCTTTGAGAGTAATGCCAAGCTCAAATGTAACCATACAGTAATTATTGTTGCTCACCGGCCATCTATAATGCAAAGTGCCGATTGCATCCTGGTGCTTGATGGCGGGCGTATTGTCGAGGCAGGAGGTCACGATAAGCCGATCGCGTTGCATGGAGCATATTCACGTCTGATGTCACCAGAATATAAATATAATTATATTTGATATGACACTCTATCTGTCAATTATTATGTCACGGAAATCATTTCTACCAGCTCATTTGTTGAAAAAATGCTGGCGGTGATATTGCATAAACTGCGAGTGCGGCCTGTTTTCAAGCTATGACGGGATAAATGGCCGGCTCTCAGGATTGATGAGCCACGAGACCCTGTCCGGAGCAGCGCCTCTGACGGCAGCGCACGGTCACGAATGCGTCTTTCGCGATCGAGGAAGAATCGAATTGCCCAGATCTGCTTCGGGGTGAAAGGACGCTTGGTGCTGACCTTCTTTCCGGTATTCCAAGCTGCACGCTCGCGGCTGGCATCATCAAATTGAGAATGGCCCATGTGAGTTCTCCTCGGCCTTGATTGGCCGAGTAAGAAACGCGGGAGTCCCAACCGTTCGGAGAGCTGGTTGCCAACCAGACCGGATCTCAGGTCGGCAACACAATCCCGGGCAACCGTCTATCGCCAATCGAGACGGTGACATCCTCCTCCTCCTCAGGCCCGAGGCTCATCGAGTGCGTCGAGAAAGGTCGATCTCGTCGGAAACCTCTCGATATTGCGGAGCGCAGTCAGGAGTGCAGGCTGGGCATAGGCCGCAAGCGCGCCCAGCAGATCGGTCTCGCTGGACGTGAGCGGCCCCACTTTGGGGCTCTTAAGCAGCGCATATCCCCGCATCACGGTTTCGCCCACACCCCCCGGTTCGCCGGGAGGAGATTGGAAGAGGAGCTCCATCCGGCGCGCCACGCTCGGTTCCCGTGGCTCCACGCTGTGCCGCAGGAGGATGGCTTCCAACGCCGCGAAACTTTGGGTGAGGCGCACCAGTGGATCGGGTGAGGTTAGTCCCTGGCTGAACCGGATCAGGCTTGCCCGCACGTCGAGCGCGAAAGGGGTGAGCCCCTCGATCGCGATCAGGCGCCCGGCCAGCGCGAGACCCTGCTCCATTATCCGCTCGCGGGCGGCATCCGAGAGCCGCCAATGCACGATGTCTTTGACAAGCAGACTGTCTGTGAGACTAGCCTCGTTCTCGGAGAGAACAATCAGTTTGGATGAGGGCATGATCTCGGCGCCCATAAGTGCCATCGGACAGAGGAGGGCGGCAACAATCGATTCCGGACAGAAAACGCGCAGGAGAGCGACGCAATCCTGCGCTATTAGAAGTGCCTTTTCCTGCGCGAAGTGCGGCTCGGCTATGAGTTCGATCGCGATTGCGGCGTGACCCACAAAATCTCTTTCCATCTGCAAAAGGAGCGCGTCCACATCCGCCGCCTGTTCGGGTGACGGCTCGCCTCCCCGGCTGCGGAAATCTTCGATCAGTTGGATGCCGAGCGGCTCGATGGCGACAGGACCAAGCTGGAAAGCAGATTGGACTTCGAGATAGGCAACCGGCGCCAGCACGCGACATGTCCGAACTGTGTTCCTGGCTGCGGCACTGAGTGCGTCCGAGTAGCTTTCTGCATCCGAGCCAGAGAACGCAGAACGAGCCCAGATGATGAAAGTCTGTTGGATAAAGCTCTGCCCAAGCGACTGGGCGGCCCACGGTGTCTCGCGGACGAGATCGGCTAGCGTGGCAACGCCAGAAAAATCGTCCTCGGCCAAGCCGTAGGGCGTCGTGTCAGTGTGGATGAACGCGACGACACGCATGCCGTCCGCATCTTGGCCGGTAAAAACCGGCGTATCGACGAGATCATCTGGCGTGATCGTGGCAGCTGCGTGCCGCTGGCTCGGAAATGAGGGCGACGGCCGAGCTGCAAAACGAAGGGCTCGTATCTTTGAGACAAGCTTGATAGCGGCTTCGTCTATCGCACGCGCGTGTTCGGGGCTCCATTGGAACCTCTCGACAGACGCCGTCTCGGGGTTCGGCAGTGAAGGAGGCGCCATCCCACGTCCGCGCTGTTCAAGTTCGGCTTCCAGTCTCGCCGTCTCGATCAGATCCTCCCGATGCAGCGTCTCCAACTCCTGATCGAGCCAGGCATGCAGCGCGCGGACATGGGTCAGATAGTCGTCGACGAACTGCCGGAAGTCGAGCTTGTCGCCTTTATCAGCGATGAACTGGCGTGCTCTTGCACTCAACTTGGGCCACGCTGCAAGGGATGTCAGCTCCAGATGTATGCCGGTCTTGATCGTCGCATCCGTGTCAGGATCGTTCCGGTCGAACCGGACAAACATGCTGGTGCCGGGCGGCCCCCTGTGCAGCATGTAGTTGCGCAGGTCATGGATGAAGGCCACGACCGGTTCCCTTCCAGGACCGGCATTGAGACGGTCCTGATAAGCGGTCTGGAGGGGTGTCCCATCATAATGCTCCGCGACAAGCGCGCGCGTATGGTCGACAAGCGTCTTGGCAGCAGCCAGGAAATTGTGGAGATGGCGAGAAATCTCACGATGAGCCTGTTGGCTGGCCTCCCTGTTCTTCTCGAAGAAGAGGTCGAGACTGAGTTCTGCATCGTGCGCGCGGATGACGGCTTCACGCAACTCGAGCGCATTCATTTCGAGAATATTGAGTGAGAAGGTCCGGGCATGGGCCCGGTTGAGATACTGAGCACCGGGCGAGGCGTGCAGCGCGTCTACCGCGGAACGGCCGAGGGTGGATGGATCTGCCATCATAGAACATACCTCTTTGCAGGTGCAGAACGCGATCTGTATCGAGAAATCGGTTGCGACTGCGAGCGATAACAGTAGAGCGCCTCAATACGGGCACCCGCCACCACATCAGTGCGAAGGGCAGCCTTAATCACTTATCGCTAAATGCCGCCTAGCAAATAAGCACGCTAGCGATCATCCCCGATAGTACCCTTGGCGGATGAATGAACGACCGGCTTTAGGATCGCCCCAGTGGGGCGCTAACGGCGAAAATGGGGCGCTGAGCTGCCGAGTGCACCTGATATGCGAGACATCTATTGTCTCGCACACATAATCTCCATTTTTCCCGTCTCAGCAATGATCCGTGCGGCGAAGGCGGACACGTAGCTGCGGCGAAAGCCATGTCTTCGCTCCAGCAGGCGTTGCTCTGCTACCTTGATGATCTTGCGCACCAACGAAGGTGGAATGGCTAGGAAGTCAGCGTGGTTGAGCTCGGCGTGAAGGCTTCTGATTTCTTCTCCCGTTCGAGTTTGCAACGCCTGAAGATATGCCAGCCGCTCCTGCAACGCTGGTTCATCCAGGCTGAGCGCCCCATCTCAATCGCCTTGAGGAGTCGTTTCAGGCGCAGTCACACCTCCTCACCACGCCGGGTCAATTCCTTAAGCCGGTCATTTCCGTCACGCTCTAGGCTGTGTCTGCATTCATGGATTCCGTTTCAGTCTCTGATCTGATTCAACGTCTGCGAAGGAGATCGGACCTTGAGCAGACGGACACTGACTCATGAGCAATGGACGCGGATCGAAGGGTACTTGCCGGCCGTGCGGGAACCCCGGTTCGCAGCGGCGTCGACAACAGATTGTTTGTCGACGCTATCTTATGGATGGCTGGTGACGCAGCTCGCTGGCGCGATCGGCCGCTTACGTTCGGCAAGTGGACAGCGGTTCATGCCCGCTTTCGACGCTGGTCTCATGCCGGGGTTTGGGAGAGCCTTTTCAAGACGTTGGCTGACGCTCCCGATTTTGAGTATGTCCTGATCGACAGCACGATCTGCAAGGTGCATGCCGATGCGATGGGAGCAAAAAGGGGGCTCAAGCTGCCGCGATCGGCCGCTTGCGCGGCGGCCTGACAACCAAGCTGCACGTAGCGGTCGACGCGCTCAGCTTGCCTGTACAAACCCATCCAACTGCTGGGCAGTGAGGAGATTGTCCTCAGGCGGAAGGGCTGTTATCCGGGCTCAGGGGCATCGGTCATGTCATTGCGGACGCAGCCTGCGATGCGGATCGGCTGCGGACTTTCATCGCAAAGGATCTCGGAGCCCAAGCCCAGATCAAGGCCAATCCAACGCGAAAGCGCGCTCTTCCTATTGACTGGCCGCTCTATAAGGAGCGTCATCAGGTTGAGTGTTTCTTCAACAAACTCAAACGATTCCGACGCATCGCCCTGCGTTGCGAAAAGTCACTTACAGCCTTCATGGGCTTCGTTCACCTAGCTTGCGCAGTGATATGGCTCAAGTGAATGCAGACACAGCCTAGTTTAACCCGATGTCCACAAAAACCGGCAGCAGCTCAAGTTCAGGCACCCGAGGAAAAGTTTATTCGTGATCTCGCTTGCAATGCTTCATTCTGCTCAAGATTTGGAGCTTCCCCAAAAAACCGTCGCGGTTCGAGAAAAGCAAGTCAGAATGCCATGCCAAGCTTGGAAATATACGATGGTGATCCGCCGATCTCACATCTCGCCCGCGAACGTATCGACGTTTGGCTTATCCGTCTCGATAGCACCTTCTACCGGCAAACGGCAGGTTTTGAGGACTTTCTCGACCCTTGGGAACTAGAACGGTATCGGCGCTTCAGGGACGAAAAGGCCGCGCTGCAGCATCTCATGGGGCGTGTGCTCGTCAGGACCACCCTTTCCCGCTACGTTGACGTACCGCCAGCGGCGTGGCGCTTTGTCGTGAACGCTTTCGGATGCCCGTCGATCGCGACGCCCTCTGGAACCGGACTAACTTTCAATTTGTCCCACACCGCCGGGCTGGTTGTATGCGCCGTGACCCGCGGAATGGACGTCGGCGTGGACGTGGAGCGGGCGAGGCGCCACGCCGATATCGAGAAACTTGCGCGGCACAGCTTCGCTCCGGCGGAAACCGCGTCCATTTTGGCCGCCCCTCCCGAGGAGCGGCACGAGTTGTTCTTCGCCTACTGGACGCTCAAGGAATCCTATATCAAGGCGCGCGGAATGGGGCTCGCGCTGCCACTGGACGGCTTCGCCTTCGATCTCTCGCAACCGTCGCCCCGAGTCTCCTTCACGGAAAAATGCCCCGACGACTCCGGACGCTGGGCATTTTTCCGGGAGCGCCCGACACTCGAGCACCGCTTGGCATTGGCGGTCTCGGGTGGCGGCGCCCCATGCGTTGCCTATCGGTGGGCCGTCCGGCGCGGGAGCGCGCTGTTCCCGCGCCCATGAGCCTTCGCGCCAGCGGCGAACTGGACGACGCTATAGGACACCAGGCGCGCCCCGCACGACCGGCTCTTACTCGGGGCAATATGGACGAGGCAGCCGACGTTGGCGTCGCCCAATGTTGGGCTTGGCATTGACCAGCTAGACTTTCAAAAAGGCCGCACATGCTTTCGAGAAGGGGATGCGTTCAACGGCGTTGAGCCGTTTGAGCGCAACTGCCGGTTCAGGAGTGCGGTGATCCGGCGATATAAGTCGGCAACGCCATCGCGCCGCGCCACGATCGAGATGCTGTCATGATCTTCCAGCGTTTCTTCGACGATCCGCCGCTTCTCCGCCGCGCTGCAGCGCCGACGACGGCCGCCATCAGTGACGATCTCTATGTTAGCTATATGCATGTGCTCAGGCTGTGCAGCACGCGGCCGGGTTGCTCCATGACGGCGAAGTGACCGCCGTCGATCATCTCAAGCTCGAAAGCGCGCTCAGTCGCGCGACTCCATGCCAGCAGCGACTCGAAAGGGACATGCGCGTCGTCGATACCCCCCAGCACCGAGATGGGTATGGGAAGTGGCAGGGCGGGCGTGTAGCGATAGTTGTAAAGCAGCTCGAGGTCAGCGCGCAGCGGGGGGAGGGCCATGGCGACCAGTGCCGGGTTTTCCAGCACTTGCCGGGGCGTGCCCGCCATGTCCTGCAGGTACTGCTGCAGGGCGACGTCGTGCAGTTCCGGCAGGCCGCTGTGGACGGGGCGCCAGTCACAGCTCTGGCGCGAGGAGAGGATCAGCCGGCTGGGCGTGGGCCCGCCGAGGCGCAGCAGCGCGCGGACGGTCTCATAGGCTAGCAGGGCACCGAGGCTGTGGCCGAAGAATATCAGCGGTTTCTCCGTCAGGCCGATGGAGGCCCGGGCGATCTCGGCCGCCAGCTCCGGGATCGAGCTGGCGAATGCCTCCTGGTAGCGCCGGCTGCGCCCAGGCAGCTCGACTGCCAGCAGGTCGCAAAGGCCGCGGGCGGCTGCTTTCCAAGCAAAGAAGCTCTGTGCGCTGCCCCCTGCGCAATGAAAGCAGAGCAGGGTGACAGGCGTGCGGGGATCGGTGAGCCAGGGTACGAACACCCTAGCCTGTGGCTCAGATAGCCTCATCTATGCCGTCCAGCTCGGCCGCCAGGTAGAGTTCGCGCATTTTTCGCCGCTGGATCTTGCCGCTGGTGGTCTTGTGCATGCTGGTCGGCTGGGCGAACATCAAGCGGTGGACCGGGATGCCATGCTGATCGACCACCGCCGCCCGAATGTTGGCCTTCAGTGCGCGAGGATTGTCCGTCAGGAGCCGCTTCAGCTCGCGGTTCAATTCGATCACCGCGACGATGATCTGCCGCTGCTGCTCGTCGTCGTGGCTGAACACCGCGCAGCTCTGCGGGCGTGTTTCGGCGAGAGCCTCGATCACGCTGTGCTCGATGTCTTCCGGGTGGATGTTGCGGCCTTCGCAGATGATCAGATCCTTGAGTCTGCCGCATACGTAGAGTTGCCGATCCTCCGCGCCGATGAACCCGAGGTCACCAGTCCGCATGTACTCGCGGCGCGGATCCTCGGCGATCGTGGCGTGAAAGCCCGCGACGCTCGCGGCGTCGTTGCGCCAGTAGCCACGGGCGATGGAGGCCCCCCGCAGCCAGATCTCGCCGACCGTGCCCGGCGCGCGACGCTGTCTGGTGGCGGGGTCGACGATGGCGACCTCTACCTCCCAGGAGGGTTCGCCGCAGCCGATCATGGTGACGGCGTTACCGCTTTCCCGAGGCGGTGCGACCCGTTGCTCGGAGGACAGCGTTGCCTGGTCCGCGGTCACGCTATGGACGGGGAGCCGATAGGGTCCGCCGGAGACGAACAGCGTTGCCTCCGCAAGGCCGTAGCATGGCATGAAGGCATCCATCGAAAAGCCATGGCGGGCATAGCGATCGTGGAAGCGCTTGAGGCTGCCGGCGCGGACGACATCGGCGCCGTTGAGCGCATGGGTCCAGCCCGAGAGGTCGAGGTCGCCCAGCCGCTCGGCGCTGTAGCGCTCTGCCGCGAGGTCATAGGCAAAGTTGGGGCCGCCGGCGAGCCGGGCCTTGTAACGCGAGATGGCCTGCAACCAGATCAGCGGCTGGCGGACGAAGGTCGATGGCGCCATGACCACGGTATGGTTGCCCAGCATGATCGGCAGCAACTGGCCGAGTATCAGCCCCATATCGTGGTGGTGCGGCTGCCAGGTGACGAAGTCGCTGCGCGCGTCCAGCTCCCATGCGTCGCGCATCATGCGCAGGTTGGCCGTGATGTTGGCGTGGCTGACCATCACACCCTTGGGTGCCGAGGTGGAGCCGGAGGTATATTGCAGGAACGCGATCTGCTGCGGGTCGAATTCTGCCCGAGGTTCCCAGGATGCCGTCGCGGCCGCCGCCTCCAGGTTTGCGATTTCGAGCAGGGGCAGGGCCGCCGCTTCGGTCCCGGCGAACGCCCGTTCCAGTTGCGCATGTTCAGTGGCGTCGACCAGAGCCAAACTTGCCCCGCTGTCGAGCAGGATGCTGACGCAGCGCTCGACGCGGCGGCGGTTCGGCAGGTTGATCGGCACCGCGATCCGCCCGCTCATCAGGCATGCGAGAAAGCAGGCGATGAAGTCAAGGCCCTGGGGAAAGAACAGCGCGACCCGGTCGCCCGGCTGGCTGACGCTCTCGAGCTGCCGGGCGATGCTTCGTGCGTTGTCGTACATCTGCAGGTAGGTCAGGCTCTCCTGCTTCGCGCCCTCGTCATCGAGGAAGGTGAAGAGCACCTTGTCCGGATGCGCCCAGGCACGCAGCGCCAGGGTCTCGTGCACCGGCAGGGCGCCGCTGGCACTGGATAGCTCGTGGTCGTTGAAGCTGCTCTTGTCAAACATGGGCGGCGCCCCCGTGCTGTTCCGCGGCGATCTGTGCGATGGCCTCCGCCAGTCTGGAGATGGACGGGTGTTCGAAAACCATGGTCGGCGACAGGCGCAGGGCGAACGTTTCCTCCAAGGAGCCGATCAACCGGGTGCTGGCCAGGGAGCCGAGGCCGAATGCCCCCAGGTTGAGGTCGGGATCGATGTCTTCTGGAAGCAGATCCATCTCATTGCAAATGAAGCGGCTGATATGGGCTTCCAACGTGTCGATGGAAATCATGCGGCTTTCCTCGTCTATCGTTTCATGGATGGGTGGGGCAGAGCCAGTCGACCAGTTCCGCTGTTGTGGGCAGGTGGGCGCTCGCGGAGCCCGGCCACCCCGCCAGCCAGTTGTTGAGCATCCACAGCGAGGCATCGCCGGGGACCAGTTCCGCGTCAGCTCCGTCTGCCGGCTGCGCAGCGGGCGCCTGCAGATAGCGTGCCTGGCGGCGTTCAGCCCGTTCCGCGGCATCTGAAGCCAGCACATATGCGGCGGAACGGCTCGCGAACTCGGGGAAGCGTCCGTCGGGAAGAAGACGATGCTGCGCCATGCCAACCCGGCGCAGGGCTTGCCGCGTAGCCTCGGGCAGGCCACTTTCCCGCGTGGCGAGGAAGGCTGCGCCGGAAACCACGAAGTCGACCCCTAACTCCCGCATGCCTTGTGCGTTGGCGGGCGTGCCGACGATTCCGCCGACGCCGACCAGCGGCCCTTTCCCCTTCGCCCCGTCCCCCTGCAACCGGGTATTGCGCCTGTGCAGGGCCGTGCTCAGCAAAGGCAGCTCTGCGCCGCTGCCCTCGGGCCCGCCGATTTCGACATAGATGGCGTCTGCGCAGGGCCAGGCGAGGGCAAGAGCTCCCTCGTCGCGCACGCTGGCCAGCAGGAGCGGGGGCCGGGCCGGGTGGCGGCTCAGGCCGGCGAAAAGCGGGCTGCCCAGAAGTTCGCCTGGCACCAGCAGACCGTGCACGGCATGCCGGGCCAGCAGGCCGAGCAGGGGGGTGAGCGGCAGGTCTGGATTCAGCGCCAGGGCGAAGCGGCTGCGCAGCCCGGGCTGGCCAGCAAGTCGCTCCAGCAGTTGCGAGAGTTCTTCCAGGGCGGTCCCTTCGCTGTCGAGGATTGCGAGGGCACCGTGGCGGCTCAGCGCCCCGAGGAGTTCCACGCTGGCCGCAGCGAGCGGAAGCGGGCCGGCAAGGAGGGGACGCTGGCAGCCGAGCCGGTCCTCCGTCGCGGCGTATTCGGACGGTTCGGGTTGGATCTGGACGGGCTTGGTCTGGGCAGATCGGTACGAGGCGCGTTCGAGCGATGCGGACGGTGCCTGCCCGGGCCGGGGCGAGGCGTAGGCTTCCGCCTGTCCTTTACGGATGTCCTCGATCATCGGGGTGAGGATGGCGGGACGGCCGATTTCCACGAAGTGCTCGACACCCTGCGCCAGCATGTTTTCGATCAACGCCTGCCAGCGGACCGGGTGGCTGATGTGTCGCGCAAGGGTTTCGGCTAGCGCGTCGCGGCGGTGGGGCTGTGCATCGAGGTTGGCGTAGACGGGGAAACGCGGGTCGCGGAAGGTCGCCTGCAACGTATCGAGGAAAGTACGGAACGCTCGTGCCGCGGTAGCCATCATGCTGGTGTGGAAGGGACCGCTGACTCTCAGCGGCACGACGCGTTGTTCCACACCGGCGCAGTGACGGACGAAATCCGCCAGCGCCGCACGCGGCGCGCCAACGACGACTTGCCGGGGGCTGTTGATGTTGGCTATTTCGAGGCCCGGCACTCCGGCGTCGGCGATCAGCCGTTCTACCTGCCGCTCGTCGCAGCCGATAACTGCGGCCAGTCCACCGCCTTCGATTGCCGCCATCAGCCGCGCCCGTTCAACGACGATGCGCAGGCCGAGTTCGAAATCGAAGACACCGGCCGCGGTCAGGGCCGTATATTCGCCCACGCTGTGCCCGGCGGCCATGTCCGCCGACCGGCCGTCCTCCAGCGCGGCGAGGCAGGCTAACCAGGATACGACGTAGATGGCCGGCTGGGTATAGGCGGTCAGGTTCAGGCAATCGTCGGGGTCTTCCAGACAGAGGCGGGTGATCGAGTAGCCGAGTATCCGGTCGGCCTCCTGGACCTGCTGCGGGAAGCGGGGGAAGAGTTCCTCGCCCATACCCCGACGCTGGCTGCCCTGTCCGGGAAATACAAATGCCTTCATGCTACTGCTTCCCGTACTTGTGCATCCAGCCGGTTAAGGGGATGCCAGCTGCGCAGTTCGATCCCGTCCAAGCGTAGCAGCGGCAGGTTGTCGGCATCGCTTACCCACAGGTCCAACAGCCCGTTTGCGGACGCCGGGGATATGCGCAGGAAGTTTGGCGCGGACGCCTGCGCCGCGACGCTCAGGTGACTGATGCGGTAGGGCAATTGTCGGGCACTGGCAGAGCGTGTCAGGCGCAGGGCGCTGATGAGTGCGTGCAGCAGGCCGCTCCAGAAGCGCTGGCCGGTGTCGGTCCCGCAATCCGGTTGCAGTTCGGCGCTCAGGCCGGCCGCCGAGCGCCTTACATTGCGCAGCCAGCCGATGTCTTCGCCGGGCTGCGTGGTGCCCTCCCGGCTGTCCAGCAGGATCAGAGGCGGCAGCG
The DNA here is from genome assembly GCF_014195635.1 of Pseudochelatococcus contaminans. Classification (GTDB taxonomy): domain Bacteria; phylum Pseudomonadota; class Alphaproteobacteria; order Rhizobiales; family Beijerinckiaceae; genus Pseudochelatococcus; species Pseudochelatococcus contaminans. Next base: position 41,283 of record NZ_JACICC010000011.1, read on the forward strand.
GAGATGGCGGGGCGCCCTCGCTTGCCTGTAGCAGCACCTGACCGCCGGAAATCACCTGGGTCTTGCGCCGGCCGTGACTGGTGAAGCTCCTGCATTCGAAGGCGGCATCGCGGGTCAGCGCGGCGGGCGGGCCGAACTGCAGGTCGCTCCATTGCCTGATGTTTCCGCCGGTGCTTGCTTGCGCCTGCATGATCAGGCAGGGCAGGGCCATCAGGCTGGCGGGCAGCTCCGCACCGTGGCGCTGGCGCTCCGCCCAAGCAATGACGGGGAGAAGAGACGTGCTGTGGCTGGCCTCGGGCTTCTCGTACCAGACCCGGGTCAGCGCGAACGGATAGGCTGGCAAAGGCAGTTTGTGCGGTCGCGGTTCCTGCCCATAGAGGTCTTCCCAAGCCGGGCTCGGGGCCTTGCCGCTGCACCAATGGGCGGCCCAACGTTCCAGTCCGGCGGCGTCAAGACGCGTCGTGGTGGGCGCCGGCGCGTCGATTGCGGGCTGGCCGGGGGCGCTGGCATGCCAGCCGGCATTCTCTTTATGCGCCGCGGCGAGGTAGCGCGCCAGAATTTCCAGCAGATCTTCCCGGCGCGTCGCGACGAAGGCCAGGCGCTCGGCCATCGCATCTCGGCCCTCCTGCAGACTACGGGCTATGCGCGCGAGTCCGGCGCCGTGGCGCTCGTGTTCGGGGAGCACTGGAGCGCAGGCCAGATGTTCGTCAGGCTGCCCGGGTTGCTTGGCTTCATGGCTCAGCCGCGCGGTGATTTCCCCGACGCTGAGGGCGCCGCGCCAGGCGCTGCCAGGATGGGGCAGGCCGAGGTCTTCCGTGGACTGGTGCAGTGCGGCGATGAAGCGATATGCCGAAACCGGCAGGTCGGCGAGGCGGGTAGCGCCGGTCCAGGCGTCGTCGTCGGGCAGTCCCAGGCGCTGCCTGAGCCGCTCCAGCAGGCTGTCGTGCTGCGTCGCTGATGGCGTAAGGAAGGCGTGCAACTGCCTGACGCGCTCGCGCAGTGCGGCGGGTGTTTTGGCCGAGAGCAGGATCAGGTAGGGCGCCGCGTCGGCGCTGTCCTGCGGCGTATCGTCGGCAGCGACATGTGCCTGCAGCACCACATGGGCATTGACGCCACCGAAGCCGAACGAGCTGACGCCGGCGAGGGCCGGCCCGTCCCCGAGTGCCGACGTGCGGGTGGGAATATTGAAAGGCGTCTCCTCGAAGTGGATATGCGGGTTCAGTTGCCGGTGATGCAGGTTGCCGACGACCTGGCACTGCTGCAGGCTGAGCAGGGTCTTGACTACAGATGCAACGCCGGCGGCGGCTTCCAGATGGCCGATATGGCTTTTGAGCGCGCCCAGCGCGATGCCGTCCCGGGCGGCTGCGAGCGCAGCGGGCGCTGCCCGCCAGGCCATTTTCAGCGCGTTCACCTCTATCGGGTCGCCCAGAGGCGTGCCGGTGCCATGGGTTTCGATCAGGACGGCCTGACGCAGCGACTCGCCGGCGCTGGCCCAGGCCCGGCTGATGACATCGGCCTGTGCTTGCGGATTGGGGGCGGTAAAGCTGTGGGCGCGGCCGCCGTGGTTCAGCGCGCTGCCGCGGATGTGCCCGTAGATGTACTCACCATGGGCAATCGCCCGGCGTAGCGGCATCAGCACCAACGCCGCCACGCCCTCGCCACGCACATAGCCGTCGGCGTCGGTGTCGAAGGTTCGGCAGCGGCCGCCCTGGCCGAGCATCCCGGCCTTGTCGAAGGCGACGAACAGCTCCGGGCCGAGCAGCAGGTTGACGCCGCCGACGATGGCCAGTTCGCATTCGCCGTCGCGCAGGGCTTGCGCGGCGCGGTGGATGGCCACGAGCGAGCTGGAGCAGGCGGTATCGATCGACTCGCTCGGGCCCCGCAGGTCGAGGCAGAAGGACAGCCGGTTGGCGATCGCGGTCAGCGCAATGCCGGTGCCGCGCCAGGGGTCGCTTGGCACGCCGTCGCGGCGCAGCAGCACCGGGTAGTCCGCATGGCCCACCCCGACGAACACGCCGACCGGGCGTTGCGCCAGATGCGACGGCGCCTGACCGGCATCTTCAAGCGCGCCCCAGGCGGCCTGGAGGAACAGCCGCTGCTGCGGGTCCATCGACTGTGCTTCCCGGAGCAGGATGCCAAAGAAACGATGGTCGAAGCGGTCAACCCAGGGCATGAAGCCACCTTGGTAGACCCGCTCCGGCTCATGCACGTCCGGGCCTGCCTCGTCCCCTTCACCGGATTGCCAGCGCTCGCCCGGCACCGGGCCGACGGCATCGTGGCCGGCACATAGGTTCCCCCAGAACGCGCGCAGATCCGTTGCGCCGGGGAAGCGCCCGTACATGCCGATCACCGCAACGGGCTCGTGTCCGGGGCCGCTCATACGCGGGCTTCCGCTGCGTGTTGAAGGTGCGGCCGGCTGCCGTCCGGGGCCTTATCGTCCTGGTTCCATTGCCAGACTTTCGGCTGCACGGGGCGGGTATGGCCGGCGTTGCGCGCGCGTGCCTTGCCCTGAGCAAGTTCCTTGCGCAGGCCGTGCATGTAGGTCGGGCCGTGCATTTCATAGTTGTTGCGCAGGGTGGGCAGGAATTCGCGCTCGATGACCTTGTGCTCGCGGGCGATGTGGCGCCGTTCTTCCTCGGCGGAGGGGCGCTGGTACTGGCCGGTGAGATAGTCGGCGACCAGGATCGCCTGCCGCTCCATCATATCGAGAAAGCCCCAGGTGACGGCCTGGAAGAGGCCGATGAACGCCAGGTCGTTCACCTCCGGCAGGAAGATGCGCTGGAACAGCGGGATGCGGTTGTCCGTGATCTGCAGCAGCTCCTCGTCGAGGAACGGCAGGTCGGTCTGGTAGCCGGTCGAGTAGATGATGGCATCGACCTCGAGCTGGCTGTCGTCGACGAAATATACGGTATTGCCCTCGATGCTGCGGACTTGGGGCACGATCTTCAGCTTGCCGTCGCCGACCCGGTTGGCGAAGTTTTCTGACAGCGTCGGCAGGCTCGACATCATCAGGTGGTCCGGCTTGGGCATGCCCAGTTGCTTGCGCTTCGCGATCAGCAAATTGTAAAGGCCGGTGAAGGTCAGGCCTGTCAGAGGATAAGGAAGCAGCTTCTTGACCCACCAGTCGTTGAGGAAGCCCATGGCCTTGTCGATGCGGATGCCGAACAGGTAATGCGGCAGCACATAGACGCCGCGACGCAGCGACAGATAGCTGATCTGCGCGTCATGGCTGACGTCCACGGCGATCTGCGCCCCGCTGTTGCCGACCCCGACCACAAGCACGCGCTTGTCACGATAATCATGGCGGTAACGGTAATACTTGGAGTGGATGCTCGGGATGGTGGTGTTTTGCTCGGCGTAGTCTGGCAGGTTCGGCGTGTTGTGGTGGCCGTTGGCGACGATCATCGCGTCGTAGTTGCGGACCTCGCCGGAGGCAATGGTCACGCGCCAGCCTCCGCCCGGCAGACGCTCGGCATCGTCCACGGCGCAGTCGAGGTGGATTGAATCTCGCAGGCCGAAGTGCTCGACGTAGCTGTCCAGGTAGTCGAACACCTGCCGGTGGGAGGGAAAGTCCGGGTAATGCGCCGGCATCGGAAAGTCTGAAAACTGGTATAGCCCCTTGGGCGTATTCATGTTCATGCTGGACCAAACCGAGGTGTGCTCGCCGGATTCGTCGAAGCCCCAGATGCCGCCGATCTTCGCGCGCTTCTCGAAACAGTCGAAGGCGATCCCGCGCTGTTTTAGCTGCTTCGCCATCGACAGGCCGCCGACGCCCGCGCCGATGATGCAGACCAGCGGACCCTTTCCGTCCAGCGGGGGAAGGGGCGTGCCGCGCCGCGGGCGGGTTTTCAGGTCTTTCTCGGGAAATTCCTCGCTCACGTCTTCCCTTCCTTTCTGTTGGCCGATCTGGTTTTCGAGGAAGCCGGCGGTACGTACATCGCCCAGATGCCGGTTATGCGCTGCGCAGTCGCGCAGGATGCCCGCGACGCCGAGTTGCAGCGCACGGCGCAGGTTGGCGATCATCAGGTCGATGTCATCACGGCTGACGGTGAGGGGCGGCAGGTAGCGCAGGCAGTTGTTGTAGATCGGGCAGACGGCGGCCGCGACGCCGCCCATCGGGTCGCGCAGCATGCTGCCCCACATTAGGTAGCCGAAGCTGCGCTGGACGAAGGGAGGCTCGTTATCGAGATCCAGTTCCACGGTCAGCAGCAGGCCAGCGGCACGGATTTCCCTGATTAGAGGGAATGCCTGCCGGAGTTCTTCTAATTGCTCACGGAAGTATTCACCCTGGGTCCGGGCCTGTTCCAGCAGGTCTTCGCGCTCGATATCCTCAAGGCAGTTCAGCGCGATATGCGCTGAAAGTTGCGAAAGGCTCCGGGTTTCCAGATTTTCCAGCCGCGAAGGCTGGCGCAGGTAGGCGCGCTGGCGAACCTGCTTGCTACAGAGCACCACCCCCATGGGTAGCAGGCTGTCGCACAGGGCGCTGCCGAGGGCGACGATGTCCGGCGTGGCCAGCAAAGCCTGACTGTGCAGAAGCGATCCGGTCATCAGGTTGGTCTGGGTCTCGTCGATGCCGACCAGATAGCCGCCACGCTCGCGATGCTGCTCGACCAGGGCGATCAGGCGTTCGGGGAGCGGCCGCGAGGCGTTGGCGTCGACCTGGATGGTCTCGAACCAGACCATGGCGACCTCGCCGCTAAGAAGCGCCTCTTCCAGGCGGGCATCGGCATCCTCCTGTTGCGGGTCGATGAACAGGCTGTGCGGGTAGAGCGGCTGGAATGGCTGGCGGAAGATGTCGAATTCCGGGTCGCTGGAGGAGGCCGCGCTAAGCATGGAAAAACCGAGCCCGCCGGTGAAGCAGAGCAGCTTGCGGCGCTGTGGCGCGGCTGCCAGCAGGCCAAGGGTCAGCGCGGCCTCGACCGCTGTGACGTTGCTCGAGGCCGGGATGGCGTGGGGCAGGCCGGTGGCGTGGGCGAGGTGCTGGCGCAGCGCCTGCCAGTAATCGTGCTGCGGATCGTGCCGCCGCGCAATGGCTGCGATCACGTCCGGCGGGTTGAGGCCACGGGCGCAGGTGCCGACGTTGACGAAGCAGTCGACGATTTCCCGCGAGGCTTCCCCGTCGCGCACCAATCGCGAGCGCAGGCCCCGCCCCTCGTGGAAGCGGGCATCGAAGCCGTGCATGCGCGCGACTTTGGCGTAGCCGCCGTTGCCATGTTGCATATGCGCGGCATAGGTGGCCTCGTGGCTGGCTGCGATGCGGTGCAACCGGCTCAGCAACTCGGGGGGAAGGCTGCCCGCCTGGCGCTGCAGCAGGTGTTCGAAGGTCAGCCGGAGCGGCAAGCCGAAGTTAGTCATGACATGGCGGACGTAGCTTTCGTTGGGCGTCATCAGCCAGGGGTTGTCGAACCGCTCGCTGACCATGCAGGCACCCACCGGAGCCTGGAAGCCGCTGATGCATTCGCCGAAGACGATCAGGTCAGCGGCTTCCCTAAGCCGTTGCGGAAGCCAGTCTTCCCGTTCGCCCTGCTCGACCACGATGCTGAGCACGCCAAGGTCGCGCAGCTGCCTGATCAGCGCGTCGCAAGCGGCGGGGCTGACATCCCCTGCTTCGATGACGACCACCGCGGCGGGCAGTTCCGCGTACTGCTCAAGATGGCGGCGGGCCGCTGCAAGGCTGTCGACGACATGCACCCCGGGCACCAGCGCATCCGCTGCGCCGTCGCCGAGGGGGTCGAAATAGCCTTGCCAATAACCGCTGTTGTCGATCAGCAGCAATTGCCCCCGGGCGTCCGGCCTGTGGTTGCGCGCATGGTGGCGCGCGAGGCGCAGCGAGGCATCGAGGGCCTCCTCCAGCGACGTCATGAAGTAGCTGCGGTAGCTGACGGGCTGGCTGCGGCCCTGATTGCATAGACTGTCCAGCAGCACCGCGGACTGGGCCGAAGGTGCGGAGAGGATTGCGCAATGCCCCTGTTCGCCGAGTGCGACATAGACCGCGAGGGTGTCCAGCGTCTGTGCGGTGGCCGGCATGAACCGGCTTGAACGTGCCGTTTCGCGGCTGTTCACCGGGCGTGGCAAGCCTTGCAGGAAGTCGAGCAACAGGGCGTTGTAGTCTTTATGATGGGTGAAGCCGAGCAGATGCCCGGCGCCGGGCATTTCGATCAGTTCGGCATTCGGCAGCTCGTCGGCGATCTGGCGCGAATAAGCTGGCGGCTGATAGGCATCGTCGCTGGCGCAGATGATACGGCAGGGGCAGCGGATCTCGTGCAGGCGCGGGCGCAAATCGAATTGGTCGATGACCCGCTGGTAATGCGGCAGCGCCGCCATGTTCCAATCCCGGTTGAGCGCCATGAAGCGCGCGCTCTTCTGCAACTCGCGCATCAGCGCCGGGAATTCCGTCGCGCCTTCGGAGGAGGGGGAACTGACCGCGATGCAGAGACCGGCGCAGCGTTGCGGATGCGCCAGGGCGAAGGCCTGGGCCAGCACGCCGCCGAAGGAGTAGCCGATGACCGGCACGGGCTCGTCAACCTGCGCATGGTCGAGGACCACGGCGATGTCCTTTGCCAGACTGTCCAGACTTAGCTCGTCGTAAAGCTCAGCCCCGCCGCAGCCCGCCGGGTGGAACATGATCAGCCGGTGATGCCGGCCCAACGGTTCCAGCTGCAGGCGCCACATCACATCGTATTGCATGACCAGCCCGCCGAGCAACAGCACAGGGCTGCCCTCGCCATAGATCGCGTATTCGAGGCGCGGCGCGCCAGGGCGTTCGATCTGCACCCGTTGCGCTCGTGCGGCGACTTTCTGCTGCGCGTCCAGCAGGGCCTGCGAGGGTTCGCCGATGGCGGCAGGCTCTGGCTCAGGCGCAGGCTCTTGCTCAGGCGACGGACCGGCTGCGGCGCTCACCGACTGCTGGTGGATTTGCCACATGGCTTCGATCCCTGCCGGACTTTCGCTGTCCGGGGTCGCCGGAACTCCTTCGGGCGGCGCGGGGTCGGCAATAGGGGCGTCTGGTTCCGACGTGCGGGCGATAGCTGCACGGGAGGTGCTGTTCGCGGTATCGCCGTAGAACTCCCGCAAGGCTGCGCCGTGGTTGTTGATCAGGTAGGCGACGAAGCGCCGGAGGTCTTGGAACTCGAAGAAGACCGTCGGGGGCACCTTGATATCGAAGCGCTCGTTGAAAAGCACGCCGATCTCGGTCGAGGCAATGGAGTCGAGCCCGTAGTCCATGAAGGCGCGGGTCGGGGAAAACTCTTCCGCCTCGATCTTCAGGACACCGGCGATCAGTTGGCGCAGGTCCGCGGTCAGGCGTTCCTCGATATTCGCCGGGGCCAGTTCGGCGCCGAGGCCGTCGAGCAGGCGCAGGGCGTCGATGGCGCTCAGGTCGTCGGGCGGGAAAACGGCGTTCTGGTTCATTGCACAGCCTCCAGTGGCGCGGTCTGCGGCAAGGTCTGCAGACGGGCAGTGAGGAAGTTGAGGGTCTTTATGAACTTCCACAGATCGACTTCATGGGCATGGCGGCCGGTGTCCATGAAGCGCTGCTGGCCGAGGTCGAGCTGGCCCGGCTGCTGTTTCATCTGCATGAGTGTCCGCCAGGCGTCGCTGCGGTGCATGCGGGCGCGGACATAGGCGGCAACGAAGCGCCCGGTGATATTGGCGAGGTTGCCGATGCCCGAGGGCGTGTTGAGGTAGCCGACGAACAGCAGGTCGTCGTGCAGCGCCGGCAGCATGCGCAGGAACAGCGCGTTGAACTCGTTCTGCCAGTCGTAGACCTCGGTCGGGATAAACGGCAGGTCGACGCGGTAGCCGGTTGCCCAGACGATCAGGTCGATGGTCGCGCTGCCGCCGTCGCTGAAATGCACATCCTGGCCATCGATGCGGCTGATGTCCGGCTTGGGCGTGACGTCGCCGTGACCGATGTAGTAGAGGATCTGCGAGTTGAGGATCGGGTGACACGCGCGGATGTCGTGGTCCGGGGCGGGCAGGCCGAAGTCGCGGCCATCGTAGCCGGCGAATTTGAAGCTCTTCTGCACATGCTCCCAGTATTGGTCTTCTTCCGGGAAGCGGGCGGCCTCGTCCATCAGCCATTCCTGGGTCGGCCGGCCGTCGATGAACTTCGGCATGTAGTGGTAGCCGCGGCGGGTGGAGTGGTAGGCGCGTTGTGCCGCCTGCGCCGCGTCCACGGCGATGTCGCAGCCGGAATTGCCGCCGCCGACCACCAGCACGCGCTTGCCCCGCAGTTGTTCGCAGGAGCGATATTCGCTGGCATGCAGGCTCGGGATAGGGCAGTTTCGCGCCACGGCGGGCAGCTCTGGCCGGCCCAGCAGGCCGTTGCACACCACCACCACATCATAATCGGCATGCCGGCCGTCATGGAACTCCAAGCGCCAGCCACCGACAGTTTTGTCCATGCGGGTCACCCGGGTATTGAAACTTGTATGCGCCGGCAGCCCGTAATGCTCGGCAAGGCTCCGCAAATATTCGAAGACGAGGGCATGTCCCGGGTAGTCCGGGTAGTCGTCCGGCATCGGGAAGTCGGCGAACTGGGTATTGCGCCGCGAGCTGATCAGATGCGCCGAGTCGTACATTTTCGATGTGGGGCCATCGGGCTGCCAGTTGCCGCCGAAGCGTCTGCTGGCTTCGATGATCTCGAAATCGAGCTCGGCTTCCTTCAGGGCCTTGGCCACGCCGATGCCGCTTGCCCCGGCGCCGATGATCGCTATGCGCGGATTTCTCATGTCGGTCTCTTCTCCATGTTCGAGGCGAACTTCGAGATTCAGATCATCGCCTGCAGAAGCTCTCGCGCCTGCTCAATACTCATCTGCTTGCGCTTCACCCGTTCGAGGATGCTCTGGGGCGAGGGATGCTCCGGCGTCTGTGGGACTGTCTGCGTCTGCGCGGGGGCTGGCGCCGGCGTGGCGGATTCAACGGGCGCCGCGAAGGGGATGGCGGCCTCATCGACCCAATAGCGGCGGCGCAGGAATTCATAGCCCGGGAGCGGCACCTTGCGCAGGACATGATGCTCCGGGGCGAGCAGGGCGATGTCCTTGCCCTCCAGCCACTGCCGGGCCAGAACCTGAAATGGCTCGCCGGCCGAGCCGTCGTGCAGGATCTGACCCGGCTGCGGGTCGTTTTCCGTGAGCCATTCGCCCAGCTTCTGGCGAAGCGCGTCGAAGTCTTCTGCCAGCACCACCAGGCGCGCCTCTTCGCAGCGCATCCGACCATTGAGCAGGGTGTGTGCGACGTCCAGCGTGGTGAACCCCGGCCGGCCTATATAGTGCTCGGGGTCTGGCCGGACGAAGCCGCGTGCGTCTTCGAGAAAGGTCGCGAAGCGTCGCAGGTAGGCTCGCAACTGGGCGGCGCTGCGCGCTGAGAAGACGAAGGGCTGCATGCCGGTAGCGGCTGCGGTTTGGGTCGGCAGCGGGTGTTCCTCGACAATGAGGTGGGCATTGGCGCCGCCGGCGCCGAACGAACTGATCGCCGCGACCCTAGGCAATGGCTGGTGTTGTTCGTCCAGTCTGGCTGGCCAGGCGTCCAGCGTCTGCTGAACGATGAAGTGGCTCTTTTCGAAATCGATGTTCGGATTGGGCGGCTGTGCGTGCAGGGATGGCGCAAGCTGCTGGTGTTGGAGTTGCAGCAGCACCTTGGTCAGCGCGGCGATGCCGGCGGCGGACTCGAGATGGCCGATGTTCGACTTGATCGAGCCGATCGGGCAGCGCCAGTCGGGCTCTACCGCTTGACCGATAGCCTTGTCGAGGCCACGGATCTCAATGGGGTCGCCCAGGCTGGTGCCGGTGCCGTGGGCCTCTACATAGCCAAGCCGATGCACCGGCAGGCGCGACTTGCGGAGCGTCCGGGCAATCACTTGGGACTGGGCGTCGGCGTTCGGGACCGTGTAGCCCGATGTGCGCCCGCCGTGGTTCAGGTCACTGCCGCGGATCACCCCGTAGATATGGTCTCCGTCGCGGCGAGCCTGGCTCAGCGGCTTGAGCAGCACCACGCCTACGCCTTCGCCCGGCACGTAACCGTCGCCTCCTTCGCCGAAGCTGCGGCATTGCCCTTGTGACGAGGCGAACCCAAGTTCGCAGAGGGTGCGGTATTTATAGGGGTGCAGCGACAGGTTGACGCCACCTGCCAGCGCCAGATCGCAGGTGCCGCTGCGGATCAGGTCGCAGGCCAGGTGCAAGCTTGTGAGCGAGGAGGAGCACATGCTGTCGATGGCGAAGGAGGGGCCATCGAAGTCCAGGCAGAAGGACACCCGGTTGGCGATGGATGCATAGGAGGAGTTGGTCAAAATCTCGGGGCGTTTTGGCCAGCTCTTCGCGCCATAGAACTGGTATTCGCCATACATGACCCCGGCGATCACCGACACCCGGCGCCGCTCCTCGGGTTTGCTCCGCGAGCCGCTGAGGCTCTGCGGCGTGTAGCCGGCGTCCTCCACGCAGTGCCAGGCGGCCAGCAGGAAGAGCCGTTCCTGGGGGTCCATGCGTTCGGCATCGCGCGGGGAGATGCCGAAGAACAGCGGGTCGAAGCAATCGAAGTCGTCGATGAAGCCGCCCCAGCGCGCATAGAGAGCGTCGCTGCCGTCGGGCTGCTGCCAGCGCTGCACTTCGCTGATCAGGTTACTGCCTGCCGCCAGGTGCTGCCATAGCGCCTGCGGATCGGGGGCGCCGGGGTAGCGCCCGGCGAGCCCGATGATGGCGATGCCCTCGTCGTCCTCAGGCGCGCTCGGCCCGGTGCAGTGGGTGGCCTGCGGGGCGCTCGCCGCCGGCGGCGCGTTCCGGGGCGGTGCCGCTATGGCCTCGGTCGGTGGAGCGGCCGGGGCCAGCCGCGCCGCATCGTCCGGATAGTCGGCCTGCAGCGTGGCAGCCAGTTCGCGCAGGCTGCGAACCTCGAACAGAAGCGTCTTCGGGATCGCCGGGAAGATCTTTTCCAAGCGGAGGTTCAGTTCCATCACCAGGATCGAGTCCAGACCGAAAGCTTCCAGAGAGGTGTCCGGATCGATTTTCTCCAGGACAGTTCCGGTGACCTCCGACAATTGCCTTGAAAGGTAGTCGAGAAGATATGGCAGGCTCTCTGTCGCTTCGCCGGAGGTCGGCGCCTCGGGCGGGCTGGCGGCGCTGTGTGGGTCGGCCTCGATGGCGAATAGCTTGGCGATCGCCTCGCTCCGCCCATATACCGGCACCAGCAGCGACTGGGGCATGGCGATGGCTTGCAGGAAGGTCGCCGCGCCGAGGTCTTCCGGCAGCAGGCCGAGCCCGTTATCCTCCAGCCATTGACGAACCGGCGCTGGCGCCTGCATGCCTTGCTCGGTCTGCCACAGCGGCCAGGCGATCGACAGCGAGCGGCCCTTCCGCTCGCCACGCTGCACCTGCGTTTCGCGCTGCGCGATGAACTGGTCGAGCCAAGCGTTCGCGAGAGCATAGCCGCCCTGGCCCACATTGCCGTAGATGCCCGCAAGTGACGAGCAGGTCATGAACAGCTTGAGATCGTCCTCGGCCGTGAGGCTGTTCAGGGTGTTGGCGGCGAGGGCTTTTGTGCGCAGGATCGCGTCCCAGTCGGTATTTTCCTGACGGGTGAAATAGCCGTCCTGCAGGGTGCCCGCGCAATGCAGCACCGCCCTGATCGGCCCCGAACGCCGGCGGATGTCGTCCAGAACCGCGCGCAGGCCGTCGCTGTCCGCACAGTCCACCGGCCAGTAGCTGGCGCTGGCGGCACCCAGTCTCTCCAGCTCGCGCAGCCAGTCATTATCCGTGTCGCTTGGTGCGCTACGGCCGAGCAGGGCAAGATGCAAGCCTCCGACATCGGCCAAAGTCCTGCTCAGCACGCGGCCGATGGCACCGAGACCACCGCTGACCAGCAGGATATCGCCCGGTTCCAGCCCCCCGGCAAAACCCCCGGCTGGCGCCGCGGGCGTTTCGGCGAAGCGCAGGCTGCGCTCCTGCCAGCGGCCTGCCTGCAGGCGCAGGTGGCGCATGCCGGGCTGCGCCAGTTGGCTCAGCCCAGCCAGCAGAGCCGGTCGCTCCGTCGCGTCCCCGGTTTCGATCAGCGTCGCGCTGAGGGTCGGTATTTCCTGGACAATAGTGCGCAGGAGGGCCGCGAGGCTGGTAGCGGGTCTGGGCGGCGTCAGGACGTGGATATGCAGCTTCGGCGGCGACATGGCGCGACAGAGGTTGCGAACCATCTGGCTGACTTGCAGGGCCTTGCCCAGCCCGAGCGTGTAGCGCCAGTCGGCAGTTTCTATTTCGGGCAGCGCGCTGAGGTCGAAGACCACCGCGCGCGGCTCTTGTCTCTGGGCACGCAGCAGGCGCAGCAACAGTTCCGCATGACGCGGATCGCTGAGGTCGGCTTCCAGAGAATGGCCGTCGCGATAGTGGAAGCGCTGACCCGGGAACACCCGCCAGACTCCATCGGGGTAGGTCATCGCGGCATCTGCACCTACCAGCAGCGTGGTTTCGGCCCCGCCTTGGCCCTCGTCCGGCGTGGGCAAGTTGCGCCAGTGGGCTTCCAGCAGATGGACGGCCATCCTGGGTTCCGACTGGTAGACACGAAAGGCGAAGCCCTCGATTTCAACCAGCAGGCGTCCTTCGTTATCCGCCACCGCGAAGTCGAAGACGCGGCTGGACGGTCCGCTGGCGCGCGTCTGCACGAGTACGAACAGTTCGCCGCCGAGCGCAGCGTGGCAGCGCAGGCTCTTGCAGGCATAGGGGACGAAGGTCATCCCGTCTGCGCGGTCGGACGCGCGGATTGTGACGAAGGCGCTTTGCAGCACGGCGTCGAGCATGGCGGGGTCGAGCGCGCTGATCGGTGCCCCGCCGCGCTGCGGCAAGCGGCAGGTCACCTGCGTCAGGGCCTCTTCCTGGCCTAGCCAGGCGGCGTCTAGGCAGCGGAAGCTCGGGCCATAGTCGATGCCCATGCGTTCGAGGTCGCGATAGAGCGCCCGGGTGTCCAGCGCCTTTGTACACTTTTCGCGCAGCCGGCGCAGGTCGAGGCTGCGCGGCGCGCCAGCCGCCAACGGGCGGCATTTCCCGCGGAATGAACTGGCGGCCTCGGGCGTGGCGCGCAGCTCGATGGTGAGGGCGCCATCATGGATGTCGAACTGCGCGGGGATGCTCAGGTTCTGCCTGCCCTGCTGGATGATCGGGCTGGCCCAGGTGATGTTGTCGAATAGCAGGGGCAGGCGCAGGTCGTGCCGTTCTGCCCGGGTGCAGAAGAAATCCATATAGGCGGCGGCGGGCAACACTGGCGAGCCCTGGATAACATGGTCGCGCAGGTAGAATGCGTCGCCGGGTACGATCCATTCGAACTTGCCTGATGCGGCTGTCCGGGATACGGCTCTCGCGTCGGTCGCTGGCCAGTGGCGTTCCCGTTCGAAGGGATAAAGCGGGGCGGCCATCGGCAGCGGGGGCTGCGGCCAGAAGCGGCCCCACTCGCTGAAAGCTCCCTCGACCCAGCGCCGTGCCAGCGCGCGCGGGGTTTCGTCCTGCGGGAGGGCCACTGCGGTCGTCGCCCGGTGTGCGATGAAGCGAGCGGTGAAGATGCCGTCGTCTTCCCTGCCGTCGAGAAAGTCCTCCAGTCCGCGCATCAGAGCCGCAGACTCGTCTGCCAAGAGGGCCAGCCGGTATTCAAACGCCTGCCGGCAGCATTGCAGCGTGTAGGCGAGGCTCTGCCAGTCGGGGCAGGGCTGCTGGCGCAGCAAGTCGAGCAGTTGGCGCGCCTGTTCGCGGAGTTGCGGCTGGCTTCTGGCCGAAAGCACGAATACGCCAATGCCGGGGGAGACGTTCGAATTGTCGAGCGGCGGTGCTTCCTCGAGGATCACATGGGCGTTGGCGCCTCCCGCGCCGAACGAGCTGATGCCCGCCCGCAGCGGCCCTTCGGGTGACGTCCAGGGCTGGGCCTGGCGCACGATCCGCAGACGGGTGTCTTTCAGCGCCAGGTCGGGGTTGGGGATGTCGGCGTGCAGCGATGGCGCAAGACGACGCTCCTTCAGTTGCAGGATCACCTTGGTCAGGCTGGCCAGCCCGGCGGCGGCTTCCAGATGACCGATGTTCGACTTGATCGAGCCGATATGGCAGGGCGCTGCTGCGCTGTCCTCCCCGAGAGCCTGACGCAGACCTTCCACCTCGATCGGGTCGCCCAGACGCGTGCCGGTACCGTGCGCCTCGACGTATCCGATGCTCCCGGGGGCGACGCGAGCATCGTTAACGGCGCTTATTATAAGCGCTGCCTGGGAGGCCGCGCTAGGCACCGTGTAGCCGTTGCTGCGGGCACCGTGGTTGATGGCGCTACCCTTGATCACGGCGAGGATCCGGTCGCCATCACGACGGGCATCCTGCAGTGGCCTGATCAGGATCGCGCCGACGCCTTCGCCGGGGACGAAGCCGTCGGCGGCCTCGCCGAAGGCATGGCAGCGTCCGGTCGGCGAAAGCATGCGCTGCTGACAGAGCTGCACGTATTTGGCGGGATGCGTATAGAGGTTGACGCCGCCGACCAGCGCCGCCTTGCACTCCAGGTTGCGCAGGCTGGCTACCGCCATATGCAGCGCAGTGAGCGAAGACGAACAGGCCGTGTCGATCGCTAGGCTGGGGCCGAAGAGGTTGAGCGTGTAGGATACCCTGTTGGCCACTGACCAGGGCATGCCGGTGGGTATCGCCGTATCGCCCGCCTGCCACAGAGCCGGGCCAAGCAGGGGAAAAGTATTGCTGGTGATGCCGACGAACACGCCGATATCGAGCGCTGCGCCATTCGCCTGCCGCAGCAATTGGGCGCGCTCGCCCGTATAGCCGGCTGCTTCAAGAGTGTGCCAGGCGCATTCCATGAAAAGCCGCTCCTGGGGGTCGAGATAAGCGGCCTCCCGCGGCGTTATGCTGAAGAACTCTGGGTCGAAGCGTTCGATTCCTTCGAGAAAACCGCCCCACTTGGCATAGCTGAGGCCGCTCTCGCGGGCATCGGCGGCGGGGGCGTAGAAGCCTTCAAGGGGCCAGCGGCCGTCGGGAATTTCGATGATCGAGTCGCTGCCAGCCAGAAGATTTCGCCAGAGCGTCTCGGGATTGTCTGCACCGGGGTAGCGGCCATGCAGCCCGACGATGGCGATGTCCCGCTCTGCGGGCGCTTCGTCCGCCACGAGCAGCGGCAGAACGGGCCAGTCGGCCTCCTCTACGCTGGCCGGCGCTTCGCGGGCCGCGGGGTGCTCCGGCGACTGGCGTTGCAGGATTCGCTCAACCGCCTCGCCGTGCTGTTCAATCATATGCATCGCCACGTCGCGCGGGCAGCGGCAATCGAACAGCAACGTTTTACTTAGTTGCGGGACGCTGGGTTGGATCAGGCTGTTGAAGCTGAGGATCGCCAGAGAATCGAGGCCGATCTCCTCGAAGCGGATATCGGCATGCATCCCTTCAATCTTACTGCCGGTGGCCTCCTGCAGGACCGACAATACAAAGCCAATAACCGCCGCAACTTTATTCTCCTCCTTGAGGGAAGCCATACGAAGTTCTCCGGAGCTCTGCAGGATTTCTATGGCGGTGTGCTTTGGTTTTAGACACGGTAAGTAGTTTAGCGTTATTTCTGCCTGTTCGTGGCGCCTGAAATGTTTTTCCGTCTGGCGGACAATGTTGTGTTTATTATCTTTTGCCTAATGGCGTAGTGATAACCGGTAAAAAGATGGCTAAAAAGAAATATGTGATATTTCTTGTTCGCGATTTATGTTCCCGCCATGCAACGGTGTGGTTGCAGATATTAGAGAAACAGATTCCCGATTGGGTTTATGTTTCCGTTTTATTCGGCCATCGGGAAAGCTGAGCTGACTAATTACGGTTTCGGAGACTTCGAAGAGTCCTCCAACTGTTTTCAGGTCGTCATAGGAGACGACCGGCCCAAGCCGATCGAAGAGACAGCCAGCGCGGCGAAGGATGCGCTCAACATAAACGTCATAGACCGAGATGATATTTAGTAAGCCGATCTCGCGCGCGGTGCTGAATAGGCCCAGGAGAATATCACGCGTGACGACATTAATTCCGTCCGAACTAAAAAGGCGGGCTGCCTCCGTATCGACGCAGAATCTGGAACTCTCCCATATCATGGGATGCCGAACGACTCCGGTGTCCCCCATCACCTCCGGGAAAACATCCGCGAGCATGTGTGGGCCTGTCGTGGGAAGGAGGCGAAGCGACGCGAGCAAGCGGTCCTTGTTAGTTAAGCATATGTAAATAGGTTCAAGCTCGTCGAAACGATCACATTCTTTCCCGTTCTCGACAGTGACCCTCCACCCCCTCCGGTCCGAAAAGAGCTTGGCGCGGAGCCTGAACATTTGGTCCGCAATGCCTTGATGGGAATGAATTTCATTCCCCTGCGCAATGATGAGCATCTCTTTTCCCCATGAATGCAACGAGGACAATATTGCATGGCGGGCGAGGCTCAAGTCTCTACGGTAAGTTTGCAGTATTGACTATAGAGGGATCAGATGCTCACGCACGACGCGCGCAACTGCTTGGGTCTTGGTTGCGACTTCAAGCTTGGCGTAGATGTTTCTAAAATAAAACTGAACCGTCCGCTCGGTCAGGTCCATGAGTTTTCCTGTTTCCCAAGCGCTCTTTCCTCTTACCGCCCATCGCATAATTTCAGCCTCCTGTGGCGAAAGGCGCGGGACTGGCTTGTTTGCCTCGCCGATAGCGCAGAGGATACGCATATGCAAGAGGTACGCGAAGAAGGTGTAGTCGGGGATCGCATGTTGCCAGGTTTCAGACCATTCTCGTACAGATGAATTGGCGTTGACCGAGACCAGAACCAACTCTCCATATTGCCCGCGGATCGGGGCAGTCATGCCGAAATTTCCTAACCCATGCTTCCGTGCATCGGAGAAAAAATTCTCCCCTTTTCCCTTTTGGGGTGGAAGGTGCCCCCAATCCAGGGGCGTCAATCTGCCACGGGAAAAATTTAGAACGGGGTCGATTTTCTGGTATTCGTTTTCGAAGTAGTGCGATTGCCAATTATTGGGATAATTTGTGATCAAATATGTGTTATCTTCGATCATTGGGGCGTCGATGGCATAGTAGGTGAGGTAATTGAAGGAGAACGTCAGGCAAAATTCATCGATTAACGCTTTAATCGCATCTATGGTCGTCTTTTCTGAATTTCTTACAAGAAAATGTGACATTGGGCTATTTTTAAGCATCTTGTTCACCTGAACTTGATAGCGTTAGACTAGTATAATCGATTTCCGGCTTCGAGTCTCCTTCATCTGTCCATTCGTCTAAGTCACGTTGACAAAACGGATTTTACTGGTCGACGACCTGTGATTTAACCTCATCTCTACATGGTATAATCGCCCCTGGTTTGCCGGAGATTTTGTGGTTCAATGACTAGGCTCAGGACTCATTGATTGAGATAGAATGTTACGGCTGCTGCGATGCATATGGCCGAAAAGAAGGTGTGGGCGCATCGGTCGTATCGTG
>NZ_JACICC010000012.1 GCF_014195635.1 Pseudochelatococcus contaminans
TGAAACGCGCCCCTCGCAGCCTTCAACACCATGTTTTATATAGGAAATATAATGGTCAGGACAGCGAAATCAGCGCCTTACTTGGGAAATGTGGGCTCAAAGCTGTCGGAAGGCCGCGGGCCGAATGCCCGGGCGCGATCAGAGGAGACGGATCTTCGGAGGGCGTTCGTTCAGTCCGAGCGCCCGACCGGGAATGCTGGCATCAGGCGGCAGAACATAGGCGGTTGACGTGTATTGGTTTCCAGAACCACCGCTCGGTGATACGAGAAAGATTGAAAAACCTGCACAAACCAGTTCACAGGTTCCCGCATCCATGTCTGCCGATCCGCAGTGTTTGCTGGTGCATGCAGGCTCAATGCCGGCTGCAGAGTTTGTAATCTCGCCCACATGCACAGCCTGTTCCGGCGGTATGCTCATTCGTGCCGCGTGCGCGGAGAATGCCATCGTCATGACGGCGACGCCGATTATGGCAAGCATGGAGACAACGCGCGCAAACATACTGGAACGATAGGTACTACTCACCGGAATGTCTATTGCAAATGGTGTCGCACCACTGGCAAATCCTCCTTGCCATCTCGTGCGTTGCAATTCCTCGTTACTGAACATGCGTGCCATGCGAAAGAAGCTCCTAAATACATTCTGGGCAGGGTCGCTCCTCGCAGGTGCGATCGTGGCGACATTGGCTGGGTGGCATTACGCCCGTTCCGAATCCATCGCTGCGGCATCAGCGGAGGTCGTCGAGCAGGGCCGACAAGTCTATGCGGATCAATGCGCGTCTTGCCACGGTGCGAATCTCGAAGGGCAGCCGGACTGGCGCTCGCCGCCTCCCTCCGGTCGGCTGCCCGCACCGCCGCACGACGAGAGCGGCCACACCTGGCACCATGCCGATGAGATGCTGTTCCGCATCGTCAAGGAGGGTACAGCGGCCATCGTCGGAGGGAGCTATGAGAGCGACATGCCTGGTTTTGCCGATGCCCTGAGCGACGGCGAGATCCGGGCTGTCCTCGCTTTTATTAAGAGTACTTGGCCGGAACGAGAGCGCGGATATCAGGAGGAGGTCTCCCGCCGCCGCTGAGTTTCGGAGTCCCGCCTACGCGGGCAGTTGTTGACCTGCGAAGTCGGCATTGACCCGTCCCGTTTCCGGCTCATCCATCCTTGGGCCTCATTGAACGGATGATGTCCTAGTGATGCCGCTGACATTTTTTCGGAGGCACAGGAAGTTCTCCGATAGCCAGATAAGCTTGAGACAACGGCTTGTGCGAAGCTGCGACGCCGAGCCCTCGCGCATCAATCAGTTCAAGAGCCTGCAATAGCTTCTCGGCAACTTCCATGTCGCCGTCCGAACATGCCCGTTTGAACAGGTGCAGGATTTCGCCGGCAAGCGTCATGGCTATTGCTCCCTGGCACCGTGACCGCTTCTTTCCGCCTTCGCCGACACGACGGGCCTCGTGTGCTCGAACCTGTTCCCTGTCGCGCCGGAACGATCGCGGGTGTGTGTGGGGCTGGTCTCAGGGTCATCAGTCGTCGCCAACTCATCGATGATCGGGCAGTCCGGCCGGGCATTGCCCCGGCAGTTCTCGGCAAGGTGCTTGAGCGTCATGCTCATCTCCCTGAGTTCACGCGCCTTCCGTTCAAGTTCTTCGACATGCTCGAGCGCCACGCGCTTGACGTCCGCGCTCGCCCGGTCTCGGTCTCGCCAGAGCGCAAGCAGTTCCGTCATTTTCTCGACCGAGAAACCGAGATCGCGCGCACGCCTGATAAAACGCAACGTATGCACGTCCTTATCGGAGTAATCCCGGTATCCGCTATCCGTCCGCGACGCTTCCGCGATCAATCCGATCGATTCGTAGTAGCGGATCATCTTCGCCGAGACGCCTGATGCCGCCGCTGCTTTACCGATGTTCATCGCTGGTTCCTTTCTTCGACTTATGTAGGCGCTTCTTCGGGCGTAAAAAACACGTCCGCATGTATGTCCTCGCCGCGCAAGCCCAGTTCGCGAAGCATGATGCCGGAAGCATCGATCATGGCAGGCGGTCCGGCCATATATGCCTTCCAGCCATTGAGGTCCTGCACGTCACTCACGATCGCATCCGTTACCAGGCCGGTTCGGAAGTGATCGGATCGGCTCACCTCCGAAAGCACGGGCATGAAGGTGAGGTTGTCGTAGGTGCTCGCCAGAAGACTGAAATGATCGACGAGATAGAGATCACGTTCCGTCCGTGCCCCGAAATAGAGATGGATCGGCTGCCGCAGGCCGCTTGCCAGCGCCGTTTCGACAATCGACTTGATCGGCGCCAGTCCCGATCCGCCGGCGACCGCCAGAATTGGACCCGTATGCTGTTCGCGCAGAAACGAACTGCCGAGCGGCCCGCGAACCGAAACCTCGTCGCCGACCTTGAGTGACCTGGCGACGTGTTCGCTCGTCGCTCCACCGGGCACATGCCTGATGTGGAATTCGAGATGGTCTCGACCCGGCTGGTTCGCCATCGAATAGTCGCGCGCCGGAACGCCATCGAACGTCACCTGCGCATACTGGCCCGCCTTGAACGCGACGGCCTCTCCCGTTTCGACCTCCAGCCTGATTTGCCGGATGTCGTGGGTTGCGTCATCGATCGCGACAACCCGCGTGCGATAGGTGCGGACGGGAAGATCAAGCTGTTCTTCCTCCTCATCGAGCCATGCGACCGTGCAATCCGTGAGCGGCTGCGCGCGGCATGCAAGGATCAGTCCCTGAGACCGCTCATCGTCCGTCAGGGCAAAGCGCGTGTGCGGCAGAAGATCGACCTCGCCGCTGACCAGTCGGGACTTGCACGAGCCGCAGCGGCCCGAACGGCATCCATGAGGATATGCGATCCCTTCTTCTAGCGCTCTCTCCAGAATGGTTCGGCCATCCGGCACGTCGATGATGCGCCCCGCCTGCCGAATTTCGATTTGTCTTCCCATGACAATCTCCCTCAGGCGGCGCCCGATGACAGGGCTTCCGCCAGACGAGGTTTCTGGTCAGCAAAGGTGCCATAGAAGACCTGTTCGTTGACAATCGTGATCGGGGCAACGCGCACGCCGGTCCGCGCTTTCGCCTCTTCGGCGATCTGCGGATCTGACAGGTCACGCTCTTCGAATGGGACACCCTGGTCAGCAAGCCATCGCTTGACGGCATGGCAATCGGGGCAGGTTGGCGTGGTATACAGCACCACTGACGGAGTTCCCGTATTGGTCATCGCTTCATTCCTTTACATGTGGCGAGCCTGCCGAAGCAGGCTCGCCTGTTTCTCATTCCGCAGGCGCAAGTTCAGGCTGACGGGGCCGGACTGCGCCGCTTTCCGCCTGCGCGGGCGCGCGGAAGGTCTTGAGCCTCAGCGCGTTGCCGAGGACGAAGACGCTCGACAGGGCCATCGCGCCGGCGGCAAAGACCGGCGACAGCAGGATGCCGTAGGCCGGATAGAGCAGACCGGCGGCAACGGGGATCAGAGCCGTGTTGTAGGCAAAGGCCCAGAACAGGTTCTGCCGGATGTTGCCGATCGTCGCCTTGGACAGTGCGATCGCGTTCGGCACGCCTTGCAGGCTGCCCGACATCAGCACCACGTCGGCTGCCTCGATGGCAATGTCCGTACCCGTGCCGATGGCAAGGCCCACATCCGCTTCGGCCAGCGCCGGAGCGTCGTTGATGCCATCGCCGACGAAAGCGACCTTGCCATGCTGGGCTTTGAGGCGGCGTACAGCGTCGACCTTGCCGTCCGGCAGCACTTCCGCCACCACCTCGTCGATCCCCAGCCGAGCCGCGATGGCTTTTGCCGTGCGGGCATTGTCGCCGGTGATCATCGCGACCTTGAGGCCGAGATCGTGCAGCGCCTTGATCGCTGCGGGCGTCGTCTCCTTGATCGGATCGGCCACGGCGATAATCGCCGCGAGCTTGCCGTCGATGGCGGCATAGAGCGGTGACTTGCCCTCATTGCCGAGACGTTCGGCAATCTTGGCGAAGGCAGCTACGTCGTGGCCGAGGTCTGCCATGTAGCGGTCAGCGCCAATCTCGACTTGGCTGCCGCCGACCATGGCCTTGACGCCGAAACCCGTCACCGACTCGAAGTCCGACACGGCCGGCAGCGGGATGTCCTCCCCGGCGGCCGCATCCACGATCGCACGGGCGATCGGATGCTCCGACTTCGCTTCGACGGCCGCAACCAAACCGAGGACATTTGCCCGGTTGAATCCGATGGCCAGTTCCAGATCGGTGAGCGCAGGCTTGCCTTCGGTCAGTGTGCCCGTCTTGTCGACGGCGACGACCCTGGCGTCCTTGAGCAGCTGCAACGCTTCGCCCTTGCGGAAGAGCACGCCCAGTTCCGCACCGCGGCCCGTGCCCACCATGATCGAGGTCGGCGTCGCCAGACCCATGGCGCAGGGGCAGGCGATGATCAGGACGGCGACGGCATTGACCAGAGCGAAGGTCAGCGCGGGCGACGGGCCGAACCACATCCATGCGGCGAAGGTGAGGATCGCTACCGCAAACACCGCCGGCACAAAATACATCGTGACCTTGTCGACCAGCGCCTGGATCGGTAGCTTTGAGCCTTGCGCTTCCTCGACCATGCGGATGATCTGCGACAGCACCGTGTTGCCGCCGACCGCCGTCGCACGGATGGCAAAGGCGCCCTTCTGGTTCACCGTTCCGGCCACGACCTCGCTGCCATTCGTTTTGGACACCGGGATCGGTTCGCCCGTGATCATCGATTCGTCGACATAGCTCTGGCCTTCGATGACCTCGCCATCCACCGGGATGCGATCGCCGGGACGAACCTCGACGATGTCTCCCGACAGCACGGCGTCGATCGGCAGTTCGATCGTCTTGCCGTCCCTGCGCACGCGCGCCATCTTGGCCTGAAGGCCGACGAGACGCTTGATCGCCTCGGAGGTGCGTCCCTTGGCACGAGCCTCCAGCAAACGGCCGAGCAGGATCAGCGTCACGATGACGGCGGCAGCCTCGAAATAGACGTTCACCGTTCCGGCAGGCAGGAAACCGGGCGCGAAGGTCGCGACCAGCGAATAGCCATAGGCGGCGAGCGTGCCGACCGCGACCAGCGAGTTCATGTCGGGGGCGAGCCGCCACAGGGCGGGCAGCCCCTTGTCGTAAAAGCGGATACCCGGAACGAACAGGACGATGGTCGTCAACACGAACTGGATATACCAGTTCGTCTGCATGCCGATGGTTGAAGCGATCAGGTCATGCATGCCCGGAATGACGTGTGAGCCCATCTCCAGGATGAAGACAGGCACCGTCAGCACCGCCGCGATGGTGAAATCGCGGGTCAGTTCACGACGTTCCGCTTCCTTCTTTTCGGTACGATCATCCGTCTCGCCCTGGCTGGTTCCTGCCGCCGTGGCGATCACCCTGGCGTCGTATCCCGCGCCCTCGATGGCAGCCACCAAAGCCGCCGCATCGGCGCTGCCCTGGATCGTGGCCTTCTCGGTCGCGAGGTTGACGACGGCATTAGTGACGCCGGGTACGGCCTTGAGCGCCTTTTCGACGCGTCCCACGCAGGATGCGCAGGTCATGCCCTCGATCGCCACTTCAAGCGAGGCTGCCGTCGGCGCGGAGAAGCTTGCCGCAACCTCATAGCCTACATCCTCCACGGCCTTGACGAGAGTGGCAGGATCGACCGCAGCGTTCGTGGTGATGCTCGCCTTTTCGGTCGCCAGATTGACGACCGCATCGGCGACGCCAGGCACGGCCTTGAGGGCTCTTTCGACACGACCTACGCAGGATGCACAGGTCATCCCCTCAATGGGGAGTGATATCGTTCCAGACAGGTCTGTTGCTCGAACGGGGGCATTCATAGCCGCCTCCTTTTTTGTCCCGAAATTCCAGTTCGGACAGAAGATGGGGTTTCCAACCATGGGAAGGTCAAGAGGACAAACAGAGAAAAATCGCCATTGACCTTCCCATGGTTGGAAGCCCCACATTTGGCAACGTGAGACCAAACAAGGAGAATTCTCATGGAACTCAGAATCGAGAACATGACCTGCGGTGGCTGCGCAAAATCCGTCACCAAGGCGATCCAGTCAGTCGACCCCACCGCCAGGGTGGAGACGAATCCGGAGGCGCGGGCGGTCAAGGTTGAGACGACTGCTAGTGCGGGGGCTATTCAGCAGGTTCTCGAAGAAGCCGGCTATCCTGCAACTGTAAACTGACCAGGAGCTGTGTCATGAACAAGCTCACCCCGATCTTCATTGCCGGCGCGTTCGTCATTGCTGGCGGACTCGCCTACGCACAGTCTCAGATGGACGAGCAAGGCCAAGGAGCGACCATGAATCACGGCGAACATGCCGGACACGGCGCCACCGCGCCTTCGGATAACCCTGTCATTCGCGCCTACCAGCAAGTCAACGACAAGATGCATGCCGATATGGCGATCGAGTTTACGGGCGATGCGGATGAGGATTTCATGCGCGGCATGATCCCCCATCACCAGGGCGCCATCGACATGGCTCGTGTCGTTCTCGAACACGGATCAGACCCCGAGGTGCGAGCACTTGCTGAGGAGGTCATCTCCGCCCAGGAGGCGGAAATCGCGCAGATGCAGGAATGGCTGGCCAAGCGCAGCCAATGAGACGGTGAAGGGCGGATCAATTCCGCCCTTTTCCTTTGCCGGTCATCAGCACGAGGACGGTTGCCACCGCGAAGGCGACAAGCGCCCCATCGGTGCGCCTTCGGTCAAGGCAAACGGCTCGCGTGGACGCTGAACCACGTCTGGAACCCTGTTTCGAAAATGGTGATGCGTCCGCGGGCCTCGACCAGGGATAACAGCGTATCGGCCAGATCCCTGACCGCAAGCAACCCGACCCGAAGCTCTCCAACTGCGGCGATCAGATTCTCGGCTCTGATCTTCATGTCCATCTCCTTCGTTTGGCCCTCCAAGATGAGGGTTCCAACCATTGGAAGGTCAACCCCACTGATGATCGCGACAATGGTGCAAAGCAGACAGAAAGCGCCGGCGAGATTTTTTGATCGGAGGGAACCAAGATGGCTCTCGAACCTTAAATATACCCATACGGGGTATTTTACGGCCATGTGCCAGAAGGACAACAAAGCCCTCCGCGCGAGGCTCAAGCGAATCGAAGGACAGGTGCGAGGGGTCAGCCAGATGGTGGCCGATGACCGTTACTGCATCGATATCCTGCATCAGATCCACGCCATCAAGGCGGCGCTGGCCAAGGTCGAGACCGAAATCCTCAAGACCCACGCCGCTTGCTGTGTCGAGGAAGCGATAGCGGCAGGTGATGCGGACGCGCAACGCCGCAAATTCAGCGAGTTGGTCGAGGTGTTCGCAAAAGCAAAACTCTGAAATCGAAGGACTGACGACATGGCCACTTCCACCGCAAAACGCGCCGACCTGCACAGGATGGTGACCCACGAACATACCTGTCCCTACGGTCTCAAATCGCTCGACCTCCTGAAACGGCAGGGCTACGAGGTCAACGATCATGAGCTGACGTCGCGCGCCGAGATCGATGCTTTCAAGAAAACGCACGGCGTCGACACCACACCGCAGACCTTTATCGGCGGCAATCGCATCGGCGGCTACGACGATCTTCTCGCCTTCTTCGGCAAGGAGGTAAAGGACAAGGACGCCACCACCTATACGCCGGTGATCGCGTTGTTCGCGATGGCTGCGTTGATGGCGCTAGCGACGAGTTGGGCCGCGTTCGGTACCCTTGCGACCGTTGCGGCGGCAGAATGGTTCATTGCCATCGCCATGTGTCTGCTCGCCCTGCAGAAGCTCAAGGACGTGGAAAGCTTCGCTACCATGTTCCTCAACTACGATCTGTTCGCCCAGCGCTGGGTGCGCTACTCCTACGTCTATCCGTTCGCCGAAGCGCTGGCGGGCATCCTGATGATGGCCGGCGCGCTGATGTGGCTGTCGATCCCCGTTGCCCTCTTCATCG
This sequence comes from Pseudochelatococcus contaminans, assembly GCF_014195635.1. Lineage (GTDB taxonomy): Bacteria > Pseudomonadota > Alphaproteobacteria > Rhizobiales > Beijerinckiaceae > Pseudochelatococcus > Pseudochelatococcus contaminans. The sequence goes on from NZ_JACICC010000012.1 coordinate 7,939, forward strand.
GCACTGTCGGAGCCGTATCGGTCTTCAAGGCGGTCTATATCGACAAGCGCGAACTCAAATGCGCCTGCGTTGGCGGTGACAGCAACGTTCCGCTCGGCTTCGTCTCGCTGACGGAGAACCTGATGATGGTCGGAATGGCGATCTGGATGCTACTCAAGCCCATGGGCATCGGTCTCGGACATTAAGCGAAAACCAAGGAGCCACGAGATGACCCAATCGTCCCATAATGGCAAGCACGAACACGCCGATCACGGCGAAGGACGTCCCTACCTGATGTTCTGGATCAACATGGCGCTCGGCCTGATCGTCATGTACGTCGTCATGTTCTCGATGATCGACGGATTTCAAGATTTCCGAAACAATCTCAACATGTTCTACATGGCCGTGACCATGTGGGCGCCGATGGGCATCTTCATGCTGGCAACGATGCCCGGCATGTTTCCGCGAAAAGGGCTCAATATCACCCTCTACGCCGTCTTCCTCGTCTTGACGATCGCCTCATTCGCAGCCACACGAAGCCAAACCCTGATCGGTGACGGGCAGTTCATCGATTCGATGATCCCGCACCACTCGGGCGCGATCCTCATGTGCCGGGAAGCAGACCTGCGCGATGCTGAATTGCTGACGCTTTGCGAAGAAATCATCGCAGCCCAGCGCAGCGAGATCGAGCAGATGGAGACAATTAAGGCTCGTCTCGATCAAAGGCCCTAAGACCTGTTGCCTTGCCCAATAGCGTCCGAGAATGGCAGGCTCAATGAGGATTGCATGACAAAACATCATGAGGATGGTCGCAGCTTCGTCACGGTCGTCAGCAAAAGCCAGCCGTGCCGGACCTGCGGCGGCTATTCGAGACCTTGAATGCCGCTCACGAGGGCTTCTCTTGAGATCTCGCCCATGTGTACCGATTGCAGCGTCCCGTCGCTCTTGAGGAACAACGTAGCCGGCAGGCCCGGTACCTCGTAATGACGACCGAACTCACCGAGTCCGTCGAGCACCACATGCTCAAGCTCAAGATTCTCGGCTGTGAGGTAGCGCTGAATGATCTCCTGGCCTTCACCTTGGTTGACGAAGACAAGTTCGGCAGCGTCCGTATTTGCGGCAACGTCCGCCATCATCGGCATTTCACGGCGGCAGGGCGGGCACCACGTCGCCCACAGGTTGATGACCACAGGTTGACCTTCGAGTTCACTTGGATTGAACCGTTCTCCGGCCAGCGTGCGGTAGATGTCTCCGGTCGGCAGCGGTGTCGCCGGCACGCCGGCGCTGAGCTGCAGTACGAAGAACGCGACATAGGCCGCAGCGGCGCTCGGCAGGGCCGTCCACAATGTGAGCCGCAATTCGCGCCGGAAGCGAAAGAACGTGTAGGCGAACGCCAGCGCAATGCCGGCTTCGATCATGAAGCCGCCCTGCCACATGTAGAATACGCGCAGCGGCTCGGCGAGGAAACTGCTCGCGTGCTGGATGACGTGCCCGACGCGCGCGCCGACCACGAAAGCGACGGTCGCGCCCCAGGCCCAGGACGAAAAGCGCTGATCGACCTTGCGGGCGAGGATCTCGCTCAGCAGGAGAAAGGCGGCGATGGCGAGGATCGCGGCGAAGCGGTCGGGTGCGAAGACGAAAGGCCCGATGGCGACTGCGTTCATCTCACTGCCTCGCCTGAGAGACCGATGTCAGCAACGTATCGGTTGTCACATCGCCGATGAGGCGGGAGCCGTTTGCCTCCGAGGCATTTCGGTTGAAGAAGATCATGGTCGGTGGGCCGACCACAGCAAGATCGCGCATCAGACCCTGACTGGCCTCATCCAGTCCGGTCAGATCCACCTTGACACGCTGGAAGTCGTTCAGTGCGGCAACGATTTCCGTGCTCGAAAAGACGTCGCGTTCGATCGTCTTGCAGATGACGCACCAGTCGGCCGTGAAATAGACCAATGTCGGACGTCCGTTGGCAGAGGCAATCGCTTGCTCGACCTGCGGCGTCGAGTTTGCCTCGATGAATGTCATCTCGGACTGGGCGATCTGCTGGCCCGAACCGGTCATGACGAAGTGGGCGAGCGGACGTAGCGGGTCGGTCCCGCCCGACGCCGCCCCGATCGCCAGGATGACGCCGCCGAGGGAAACCCCAAGTCCGGCGGCTTTGCGGAAACGTGGCCAGGCACCCGCATCGGCCAGGAGCCGATCAGCGACGCCGATGAAGACCGCAACAATCAAGAGGAGGCCCGCCCAAAGCGCCAGCGTCACTTGCGGCGGCAGGATTCGGGAGACCATCCAGATCGCCGCGCCGAGAAAGACGAAGCCGAACGCGTATTTGACCTGCACCATCCACGCCCCCGCACGCGGCAGAGCGCGGCTCCCCATCGTGCCAAAGGCGATCAGCGGAATGCCTTGGCCGAGCCCGAGGGCAAACAGCGCACTCGCGCCGATCCAGGCATCGCCCGTATGTGCGATATAGAGAAGTGCCGCGGCGAGCGGCGCGGTGACGCAGGGACCGACGATCAGCGCGGAAAGGAAGCCCATTCCGGCGGCTCCGCCCACCGAGCCGCGCGTGCCGGCCTGTACCCCTGCCATCCGGCTGACCCAGGTGGTCGGCAGTTGCAGTTCGAACAGGCCGAACATCGCCGTCGCCAGCACGACGAACAGCGCTGCGACGGCGCCAATGGCGTAGGGCGATTGCAGCACCATCTGGAGGTTTTGGCCGGACCACGCGGCAACCACGCCAAGCAGGCCAAACGCTGCGGCCATTGCCAGCACATAGGCCAAAGACAGGATGAAGCCGCGCCGGGCCGTCAATGCCTCGCCCTCGCGCGCCAGGGTCGCGCTCAGGATCGGATACATGGGCAGCACGCAGGGCGTGAAGGCGAGCAACAGCCCGAAGGCGAGGAAACTCACGATCACCCAGATCGCACCGCCGCTGGCGAGAAGCGAGCCGACCATGCCGCCGTCCTGCGTGTCCTCAGCCAGGCTGAAGCCGCCGTTTCCCGTCCCTCCGGCAGGGGCGGCCGGAGTTGGACCTATGCCAAAGCCGACAACGGGTTCGGAAACCTGAAGGTTTGCCGTGTTGACCGTCAGGGTCAGCGGCGGATAGCAGATCGAATCCTTCTTGCAGCCCTGATAGGTGACTGCGACCTGCCCGGGCGCTTCAGTGCCGAGACGTGCCACCGCTTCAAGATAATAGACCTCCGAAGGACCGAAGTTGGCATCCTCTGTCTCCACGACGCCCGGTCCAGTCGACAGCGGGATCGGCTCGCCGGTCGCGGCATCCTTCGCTTCCAGATGATCGCGATAGAGGTAATAGCCTTCCTCGATTTCCCACCGGAGTTGGATCTGCTGATCCGCATTCCGCTCAACCGAGAAACGGAAGGCTTCCTCGGCTTGCAGGAGATCCTCCTGTTGCGCCGCGGCGGGCAGCGACAGGAAGACGAAGAACAGGCCAGCAAGGAGGCGGAGTATGGGCATTGAGGACATGAAATTACTCGGATGATCGCGATCGGGATGCATCAAGACGCTTCGCGAGCGTCTGCGACAACCTGGCGGAAGCCGTCCTCGTCGAGGGCGGAGGCGACGAGAAACCGACCGATCAGAAACACGGGCGTGCCACGCAGACCGAGCCCCTCGGCCTGCGCGTTATTGCGCTGAAGCAAGGCGGTGATCTCGGCGTCGCGGCGGTTGGCTTCGGTCTCGAGACCCGCCGTGTCGAAGCCGGCACCTTCCAATGCCTGTCGCATCTGCTCTTCTGGCACCCGCGACCCTTCGATACCCATCAACGCCAGATAGGCTTCCTCGTAGCGGTTCTGATACCCGGCCGCCAACGCCAGCTTTGCGCCATAGACCGAAGACTGCGCGAGGATCGGCCAGTCCTTGTAGACGTGACGCACATTGCCGTCCGATTCCAGCACCGTATTCAGCGGCTCGACGGTGCGCTTGCAGAAAGGACAGTTATAGTCAAAGAACGAGACGATCGTCAGGTCGCCGTTCGGGTTGCCGCCGACCGGCGCCTCCGGGTCGTTCAGGATCATCTCGGCTGACATGTCGTCGGCACGCACGGGCATGGCAAAGCCGGCGGCAGCGAGCGCCGCCAGGCCCGAGAGCAAGGTCCGCCGACTCAATGCACCGCGGAACGGCGGCCTACCCATAGCGAAAGGATGAGGTCTACGTGTGCAGAGGCGCCGATCGTGCATGGTCTCAAAGCTCCAGATCATGGATATTGAAGCGAGCGCACTCTCCCGAGCTTAAGACAGTCTTAAGGACCGCATTGAGCCGAAGATGCGACGGCAGTTTATCCTGACTCCGGACTATCGGGTGAACGGCCGCAACCGCCGCATGAGATCGCGCCTGCTGAACGGTCCGACCGAACGGGTGCCGTTGTATTCCTGTCCGGTGGCTGCATCCACGACGAAGAATGTCGGCGGGCCGCTCGCTCGAAGGTGGGAGAGGAGCTGGCGGTTTCCCTCGTCCATCGCCGTGACGTCCACCTTGACGAGAGGGACAGCCTCAAGGTGTTGCAGCACAGCAGGGTGGGCGAGGATTTCCCGCTCAATGCGGTGGCACACCGCGCACCAATCCGCACGGATGTCGATGAGCGCGAAGCTATGTGTTCGTGCGATCTGCTCCAGTCTCTCCCGGTAGGAAGCGACGTCCGTGACCATTGCAGCCGGATTGGCGGCGGCCATCCCGCTGGGAGTCGCCAACAATCCTACCGGCACCACCAGGCCCCCGAGCAGAAGCTCGCGGCGGGTCCATTGGTCATTCTTGCGTCGAGCATCAGCATCGATGCCGCATCCAACACCTTCCGCGGACGCTACGGCGTTGTTTCTTAAAAGTCGCGTCCGCATCCTCGTCTCCTTCACAGGACCGGCGGCAAAGCGGGCGTTCCTTAAGGCCCGCTTAAGGGCGGAAAAGTGCTCCTCGCCTGCGACGCAAGCCCGCGTTTCCAACAAAGTGCCCCCACCCAATCGAAAACCTGTTCGGCCGGATCACTTGAGCCGCAGGCCGGCGCCTGAAGTCCCCGCCGCTTCGCTATCTTCGGCCGCGCTTACCTTAAGCTGCTCTTAAGATGGGCATCGTGCTGTGCGGCCTGATTGATCGCAAAGCAGAGAGCGTACGAAACGTGAGCAAGCTACCGACACCCGCAATCGCGCGACGCGCTTTCCTCATTGGCGCCAGCGCAATGACTCTCGCCGGATGCGTTTCCACGAGGCAAACACCGCAAGTCGCGCAGCCGGTCTCGATGCCTCCTCCGCCGCCGACGCCCCCGATGTACTACGCACTGCCGAACGAGCGCTTCCCGATCCCGGAAGTCGACGTTTCCAAGGTCGATCCGAAATGGTGGCGGACGGAAGTCGACTATCCAACCGATGAACGAGCCGGAATCGTCATCGTCGATACGCCAAACCGTTACCTCTACCACGTTCAGCCTCACGGCCGCGCAACCCGATACGGTGTGGGTGTCGGCAGGGACGGTTTTTCGTGGGCTGGTCGAGGGCGTCATATCGCATACAAGCGGGAATGGCCGCGCTGGACACCTCCCGATGAAATGGTTGCGCGCCAACCCGAGTTAGAGCCCTACTCAATCGCCAATGGCGGCATGGACCCGGGGCTGAAAAATCCACTTGGAGCACGCGCCCTCTACATTCATGAAGGAAACCGGGACACGATCTATCGCATCCACGGAAACCCGGAATTCTGGACCATCGGCCAGGCCGTTTCATCAGGATGCATCCGGATGATCAATCAGGATGTCATCCACCTCGCCGACAACGTTCGCGACGGGAGCCCGCTGGTTGTGATAGCAGATCCGGCTATGGGGCATCTTTTGGTGGGATAGCTTCGTCGCGCGGCGAGAAGATCACTCCCTGCGTTGGCGCATCCTGCTGGCACTCCATCTTCTTGAAGATGAGTTGGCTGCGCCCCGCACCATGTATGTGCAACGGGTCACGCGGCGTTCGCCATCACCGCTTGCAGCCCTCCGCAATCGCGATTCTGAAGTCGTAGGTGCCAACCACTCCGCCCGAGCGCCAGTTCGACGATCGCGAGACCGAGACCGCTGCCGACCGGTACTTTGTTGCGGCCGCGAAAGAAGCGTTCGGTGACGCGGGCCAACTCCTCCTCGGGGATACCGGGACCATCATCCTCGATGATCATCTGGCCCTCTTCGGCGGGGCCGGCCACACGACACCTGACGACGCCTCCGGGCGGCGAATGGTTCACAGCGTTCTCCATCAGATTCCGGGCAGCAAGAGCGAACAGATCCGGCTCGATGTCCAGCTCGATGCGGTCAAGATCAGGGGAAACCTCGACCGCAACGCCCCTGGTCGGATCTGCTAATTCGTCCGCGAGCGCTCTCAGTATACTCCCGGGCCATACCTTCCCACTACGCTCGCCCTGGTCGAGCGCCTCAACCGCCGACATATCCAGCAATTGCCGAACGAGCCGGCCGGTGCGGTCTACGCCAACCATGATCTGACGCAATGCCTGCTCGCGGATCGTGCCATCGCCGCTTGCAAGCGCGACCTGCGCCTGCGTCTTGAGGCCGGCCAACGGCGTGCGCAGTTCGTGGGCGGCAAAGGCGGTGAAGTTGCGCTCGCGTTCCCGAAGCCCGGCCACGCGTGCAAACAATCCGTTGAGCGACTGCAAGACCGGCGCAATCTCCTTCGCGGTCTGCACGTCCTCGATCGGGCTGAGGTCGGAGGCGGGTCGTGCTTCCAGGTCGCCTGCGATCTTCCTTAGCGGCTCAAGGCCGCGCCTGACGCTGAGCCAGATCAGGACAGCAAGAACCGGCAACATCAGCAGGACCGGCAGGAGAAGACCGCGGATGACGTCGTTCACCAACCCGTTACGGATACTCAGATTGTCGCCGACCAGAACGCGAACACCGCGCTCGGTATTGGTGATTGCATAAACCCGCCACCGCTCACCATTTATCACGGTTTCGGAGATCCCGTCGGTGTGCTCCGACATTGCTTGATCGGGCGCCGCATCCGATCGCCCGATCAATGTCCCCTGCAGCGACCAGATCTGGCACGAAAGCTGGCGGTCATAGGCGCTGTGGCCGCGCACCGGCAGATCGGACGTGATCGTTTGCGTCGGATCGATGGCGATCTCCTGGCTGACGATCAATGAGGAAACCATCCGGCCGGCTTCCATCAGCCGCGCGTCGAGAACCCGTTCCACCTCCGCGCGCGTGGAAAGGAAAATCCAGACGACCGCCGACAGCCAGACGAGACCGGTGGTCAGGGCGAGGATCAGGAACAGCCGTTTGGAGATCGACGGCATCACGGTTCGTCTCCGAGGCGATAGCCGATCCCACGGACGGTCTGGATCATGCCCGGTCCCAGCTTGCCGCGAAGATGATGGATGTGGACCTCGACAGCATTGCTCTCGACCTCCTCCTGCCAGCCGTAAAGCTTCTCCTCGATCTGGCTCCGCGACAGGATCCGGCCGGGATGGATCATGAGGGCATGCAAAATCGAGTATTCGCGCCGCGACAGGCGGATGGGTTCGCCTTGGTGTTCGACATTCTGGTTTGCAGGATCGAGCCGCAGGCCGCGCCATTCGATAAGCGCCTGCGGCCGGCCAGCGGCACGGCGGACGAGCGCGCGCAGCCGCGCCGCGACCTCGTCGAGGTCGAACGGCTTGCCGAGATAGTCGTCGGCCCCCGCATCCAGTCCGTGAATCCGGTCGGCGACCTGATCACGCGCAGTCAGGAGGAGGACGGGCGTGGCGTCCTGCCGTTCCCGCAGGGATTTCAGCACGTCGAGGCCGGAACCGTCGGGAAGCATCAGGTCAAGCACCAGCGCATCGAACTCATGGTTCGTGAGAGCTGCGCCGGCTTCTTCGCAGGTTTTGACCGCATCGGCGGTGAAGCCGCCAATCGAAAGGCCCACCGTCAATCCGTCTCTGAGGACGGCATCATCTTCGACTATCAGCACGCGCATGGTTATCACCCGAGGTTCCAGGTCGCATTTCTATACGAGGCTTAAGGCAGCCTTAAGGATCGAACTTGAGCGCGCTCGATATCGTTCGGGGATTGGGCGCCTGTGATGTACCTCATCTTACCTGAGCCAAGAGTCGGACGTCTTCGAGACTTGGAATCGCGCCGGCAAAAACGCCGTTCTCGCCCTGATCCTTATGGGCATCTCCAGCCCAGCGCCGAAACAAAACGCTGGCATGGCGGCAGTGTACCCGTCATTCCGGCCCTCCTGTCCATCGGGCTGTTGCTGGTCGCGGTGAAGGAACTCGCCCGGCCTGAAACGATACGCGGGTCCACTTGTCTGCCCGAGCCAGTTGGGCAATGCGCATTGGAGACGGACTCGAATCAGTTCGGCTCGCCGAGGCATCGTCCGGCTGGTGTTCAGGCGATCATCCCGTCCTGCCTGCTCAGGCGTCATTCGTGTTGACCAGGTGTTGGCCAAGCCCAAAAAGGGAAGGGCCACCCGAAGATGGCCCTTACTCAATCCTTTGATTTCCTTTAGAAATCTGAAGAGAGCGAAGGGATTCGAACCCTTGACTCCAACCTTGGCAAGGTTGCTATGCGGCGGCCCGAAACAGCAAGTTATGATGGGGGCGCCCTCCCGCAACCATCTTTACCGGCGTCGATTGCAAGTTGTGATCGATGCCGGTCCCCTTGTTGCGCGCCGTCGCACATCCGATCAGCGTCGCCGAAATCGCGGAATAGCCGCCACCACAGCAGGAACATTTGGTCAGTCCCGAGAAGAGGTATTTGGGGCGGCGGCGGGTACTGATATTTCCATTTCTTGCGCTCCATGTTGTTGGAGCGACAACCTTCACGACAAAGACATATCTTTCGACCATATTTTGCGACAGCTTCCGACCCCATTGTCGCCGTTCGGAGCGCCGCGTTCGGCGCCCGAAACCTGCCGTTCATTCACTTCCACCCGACGGCAAAGTCGGGGCCGTCTGCTGAAGAGGTCATCAGGGAAATCAAGCGGCTCTTCAAGATTGAAAAGAACCCACCCACTGTTACCCGCGCCGAAGGTCGCCTCACGCGGCGCGGTGGCTTCTTGAAGAGTACGGCCTCGTCACCGACGACTATCACCGCACACAATGGGTGTGGTTCGCTGTGACCTTCACCGCAATCTGGCGCAATTTCTCCAGCGCTAAGTGGCGGATTGCGGGCGAGATCTCGAAGAAAAGTAGAACGGACGTTCGAGCGTGATGCCGCGAAAGTCTGGTCTGAGCCCAAAGTGACGAATGCTGCACGATGGGCGAATGTCGATTACCGACCTCACTACGCCAGCGTGCGCGTCATCTCACGGATCAGATCATTTGTCTCTGGTCTCGTCGTTTGGTGCCGATATCGAAGGGCCAAAACAGTTCTTGATATTTCAAGGCCATCGATGGGTTTCGACACCAGGCCCATGTCCGAAGGAATAGCGGTGGCTGGCAGGATCACCGCACCTGACCCTTGCCGAGCAAGTTCAACTAACCAATCCACGCGATTTGACCGATAGGCCGCGTAGAGCTCGTGACCATGATCCGCGCAGGTCCCATGCAAAACATCCCGCATTTCGCAATTTAGGCGGTCAAGCATGTCAGTTTTAGCAAGAGCCGAAAGAGAGATCGCATTTAGTTCAGCCAACGGATGCGACTTTGACACCACGACCTTGTAGTCCTCTTCATAGAGATGGTCTATACGATAGAGGTCTTCACTGACCTTCTCTGCGGTGACTACAACGTCAAATTCACCATCTCGTAACCCGGCAAGAAGCTCGGAGGTTGACGCAACGATCAATTCGATTTCGGCTTGCGGCAATCGCGTACGAGTACGCTCCATAGCTGCCGAAATCCTGTTGTGGCCAATCGTTTCGCCGACACCGACAGAGATTGGAACCCGCTCCAAGCGCATATGACGGACCGCCTCTGCCTTAGCCTGTCGCGTCTCATCGTGAACCTTCTGCAACCTTGGCTGCATGAGTTTACCGAGGGACGTAGGCCTGCATCCCGCACGGTCCCTGACAAACAGGTCACCTCCAAGCTCGTCTTCAAGTTTCTTGATCGCAGTCGTCAAGGAAGGTTGGGAGACATTGGAGGCACTGGCTGCGTGGGTGAAGTTTCGGTGCTCGCAGACGGCGAGAAAATACCTGATCTGGTTCATTTCCATCGCCACATTCTCCGTCACATCTCATTTCAGGCCATCAAAACAAGTTCGATAGTCCACGTCTATCAAAGAATAGAATTTCGGAATTGGAGCCCGGCGCACCCAGCATGGGACAAGAGTGCATCGAAACCAAACACGATGCACTTCAAAGCAGGAGACGACCATGAAAGCGCAAATCCTTCAGACATTCGCCGCACTGGCTCTGTTCACAACTTCTGCAACTGCACAGGACAACGCAATGGAAAATCATACTGCCAGCTACATCGCCATGCCCGCCGCCGAAGGCCAGACCGGAGCCTTCGCGGAGTTTCTGGCAGGTGCCGCACCTATCGTGCGGGAAACAGAGACGGGAACTGTACTTTGGTTTGCTCTGCAAGCCGACGATATGCTCGCAATCTTTGACATCTTCGCAGATGAAGAAGCACGCGACGCTCACTTCTCAGGAGCGGTTGCTGCGGCTTTGAAGCAAAACGCCGACGCGCTGGTCGACGGAGGATGGGACGACGGTGTTGTCGCGAATATCAACAACTCCGATGTCCTGTCGGTAAAGGCGCCGGTTGATCTCTACACGGCAACGACCGCAACTTACATCAAGCTCGAAGCTGCTCCAGGTAAAGGCCCCGAATTGGCAGCCTTGCTGACCGCCGCCGGCCCCATCGTCGCAGAAACTGAACCCAAGACATTGTTCTGGGCGGCGCTGCAGATTGACGGGAACAACTTCGCCATCTTCGACATCTTTGCCGACAACTCTGGCCGCGAAGCGCACTTTGCCGGACAAGTCGCCGGACTCCTGAATGAAAAGGCTTCAGAATTGATCTCAGGTGGATGGGACGACGGTGTGGTGGCAAACGTCCACAATTTCGAAATCCTCGCTACCAAGTAATCTCGAGGTGACTTGAGAAAGAAGTGCCCGGTGCAATCCATCGGGCGCTTTGCTGTTTGAATTTAGATTCACGCCAAAGCGGCCGTGCCGGAACTGGCAAGCGAAGCTCGCACTCGCCTCCGGCTTGGAAAGGGCGGCTATCGGCGGGAACATGTCCGCGCCTTCGCCCAACACGCCGAGATCGCGGACGACGCGATCTACATCGAGGGCAGCAAAAAACACCCTATTGAGGACGCCGGTAGCCACCAAAGGAGGAAAGTCGGCGGGAATCGGCGTTCCCGGTTTTTACCAAAGTGGCGGAGGGGATGGGTCTGAAAGACAACCTTCTCCACTGATTTACTTTACAAAGCAATGACTTACGTGCGTTTCCGTCAGCCGTCCGGCTGCCTTACCAATAAAATCCGAAGGACCTGAACCGCGGTTGAGCCTGTGGCGACGTCAGTGCGGGCATCGCGTGCCCGGCCATCGGCGGGACGGAAAGCGTTCGGCTGGGGGCCAGCGCGCGGAGCCTCGCGATCCGGCTTTCCACCGGCGGATGCGTCCGCAGCAGCGAGGGTTCGGGGATGCGTCTGCCGGGCAGGAAGATGTCCTCCCAGAACCGGCCGACGCGGCGCTCGAGCTTGCCGAGCGCGCCGATCAACCCCTCGGGGTCGCCGGTCAGGTCCGCCGCCACCCGGTCTGCATCGTATTCGCGGGTGCGCGACAGCCCGAGCTGGATCAGCGCCATCAGCGTGGGCGCGAAGATCAGGAGCACCACGACCGACCAGGGCACATGGACCATGCCCGCCATCACGAGCGGCAGGTTCACCAGCACAAGCAACTGTCCCATCCAGCTTGCCAGCGACACCAGCCGCGACATCACATCTGCGAGCCCCATGATCCAGAGGTCGCGATGGGCGATGTGGCCGATCTCGTGCGCGAGGACGCTGGCAAGTTCGCGGCCGTCGAGGATCTCGAGCAGCCCGTCGGTGACGCAGATCGTGCTGTCCTCGGGGCTGCCCATGGCAAAGGCGTTCGGCAGCCGGCTCGGGACGCGATAAAGCGCCGGGGTGCGCGGCAGGCCGGCGCGGCGCGCGAGCTCGGCAAGTGCTGCGATGAGACCGGGGGCCTCGCGCCCCGTCAGACGCTGGGCGCGATAGGCCGACAGCAGCATTCGTCGGGACAGGTCGGGGGCCAGAAACAGGCCGGCGACCATGCCGAGCGCGACGAGCAGCCCCGTTCCGGGCCCCAGGATCACGGTGACCGAAACCCAGGCGAGCGCCGCCATGAGTCCGAGCAGCAGCGCCGATTGCACGAGATTGAGCAGACGGTGGCGGGCGGAGGTCGCGGTCATGTCGTCGTACGGTCTCCGAGTTCGCGCCGGTCCTGATCGCGCACCAGCCAGTGGACAGCGCCCAGTGCAAGCGCTGCGGCGGCGAGTGCGGCAATCTTTGCCGGCTCCGTCTCGCCGAGGTCCAGGATGATGAATTTGCGCGCGATGGCGAGGAGCGCGATCAGCACGACCGTGCGGACTTGGAGGATCCCGAAGCTGCGTTCGGTCGCAACAAGAAGGGAGCGCTTGAACTCGAGCGCGATCACCACGGTGAAGATCATGCCGAACACCACCTGGAAGGTGGCGTAATCGAGAGTGTCGAATGCCCCCAGAACCAGGCGGTTCACGACTTCGCGCATCAGCGCCCAGACCGACGCCACGACGATCGCCGCAATGATGACGCTGAGGACGAAGATGACAACTTGCTCGAACTTCTCGTAGAGCGTCATCGCCGACCATTGTTCACGGGTCAGCCCGGATCATTGCAAGTCTTTCATGATTGCCTCTCGAAGGCCGCCCCGGAGAGACAAGCTCCCCGGGGCTTCTCCAGACGGTGCGATATCGCAAGGAGCGGAGGGGACGCCGCAAACCGGCGACACCCAATGTGGCAAATCAGCCGTTCTTGACCTCGATGCGCTTGACCTTCGCCTGCGCCTCGGGAGTCTGGGGCAGCTTGATCGTCAGAACCCCGTTCTTGAAGGATGCCTGCGCCTTTTCGCCATCCACACCGGGAGGGAGCGGAATTGTCCGGTAGATCGCGCCGTAGCTGCGCTCGGACAGGTAATACCCCTTTTTCTCCTCCTGGCGCTCGATCTTCTTCTCCCCCTTCACAGTCAACATGTCATCGTTGACCGTCACCTCGATGTCCTTCATCTCCATGCCCGGCAGCTCGATCGATACTTCGATCGCCTTGTCGGTCTCGACCACGTCGGATTTCGCTTCGCCGCTGCCAAAGGGCCATTCGAAATGACCGACACGGTTCCAGAAGTTCTCGAACACATGGTTCATTTCGCGCTGGAGTGTCGCGATCGGGTTGTCTTCGCTGCTCTTGGCATCTGGCGCGCCGTCCTTGCGCGCCCAGGGGATGAGGTCTTTGATCTGCATGATATGGTCTCCTTCGGTTTTCAGGCGCCCTTGACGGCGATCTTTTTCGGCTGCGCTTCAGGGGCTCGGGGGAGCGTCAGGGTGAGGACACCTCCACGCATCTCGGCTTCGATCCTGTTGGGGTCGAAGTCCTCGGAAAGCGTGAAGGCACGCTCGAAATCGCCCTCGCTATATTCGGCATAGGCAAGTTCGAGGTTTTCCGGCCGCACCGGGTCAACTTTGCCGCGGATCGTCAACACACGATTTTCGAGCGTGATTTCGACCGCATCGGCGGCGACCCCAGGCATTTCAAGCATCATGGAGACACCCTGATCGGTCTCGACGATATCGGTCAACGGGCGGTAGATGCGTCCGCCGCCGGTGGTCTCGGGCGAGTCGGTCGGCGTCTTTTCGGCGGCTTGCGTGATGTCGGTGCTCATCGTTCCAGCTCCTCTCAGGCTGCCTTGATCTCGATTTTCTTCGGCTTTTCTTCCTCGGGCCGGGAGATGACGATCCGCAATACGCCGTTCGTCATCCTCGCCTCGACCTTGTCATCCGAGGCCGCGACCGGCAGGCGGATAGTGCGGGAAAACCTGCCGAAACCGCGTTCGTTGCGGTGCCAGCGCGCACCGTCGGGAACCTCGGGCGCCTTGCGTTCGCCCGAAAGCGTCAGGACGTTGTCCTTAACCGAAATCTCAATGTCGCCCGGTTCGATGCCGGGAAGTTCAGCGGCGATGGCAACGGCCTCAGGGCCTTGCCAGACATTCACCGCCGGGAACGCCGCGCGGGCCGGCGGCCAGAAACCGCGGTCGAGATCGCGCATCATGGAGCGCATCAGCGCAAAGGGATCGCTGCGGCGCAGATATGTCGGGTAGAGCATTACTGGCCTCCTGTTGCTGATCGATGCCCCCGAACCGTCGGCATGGAGGGACCGGGCAACGGTGCCGGCCGGATGTGGGTTCGGAGACCGCCCATCAAGATAGGCGGTTCCATTTATTATGCAAGCATATATGATGCGTGCATTGCACTTTGGATGGAGTGCGGTCTATCCTGTGTCTCATGCAACCGGAGGAAGGATACCTATGATCTCTACGGACATCGCGCTGATCGGGACGACGATCCACCGGGTCGCGCAGCTCATCCAGCAGCGGATCGACCAAGACATCCGCGACAGCGGCCTGACCCGCCTGTCCTGGATGGCGGCGGCGCATGTCGAGGATGCGCCCGGGCTGACCATCGGCGATCTGGCCGACCGACTTGATGTCGGCCCGGCCACTGCGGGCCAGCTCGTCGATCGCATGGTCCGGGGCGGCTGGGTCGAGCGGTCGCCCTCGCTCGACGACAGGCGGTCGCAGATCGTCACCGCAACGTCGAAGGCCCGGGCGATGCTGGAGGAACTCGCGCCGCGGCAATCGGCGCTCGAACATGAAATCCTGCAGGATCTGTCGGCAGACGAAAGGCGCATCCTGCTGGCGCTGCTCGAGCGGATCAGGGCGCGGCTCGGGCGCCAGTGAAAGGGACAAACAGCATGGAAAGGAAGACCGAATATAACATCTGGTACTGGGTGGTGGCTTTCATAGCCGTGCTTTTCATCCAGAACCTGATCGCCGGCTGGCAATCCGTCGCACCGATCAGCTACAGCCAGTTCGAGAGCTATCTCGAGGATGGCAGGGTCGCGTCCGTCGCGGTCGGCGCGGACACCATCACCGGCACCTTCACCGACCCCGTCGACGGCAAGAGCCAGTTCGTCACCACGGTCGTGGATCCCGCGATCCTGCAGCGGATCGACCGCTCCGGCGTCGAGATCACGGGCGTTCCTCAGAACACCTTTCTCGGCACGCTGATTTCCTGGGTGGCGCCAGCGCTTGTCTTCTTCGGAATCTGGATGCTGCTGTTCCGTAAGTTCGCCGACAAACAGGGTTTCGGCGGGTTCATGCAGGTCGGCCGCAGCAAGGCCAAAGTTTACATGGAAAAGGAAACCGGCGTCAGTTTCGCTGACGTGGCCGGCGTGGACGAGGCCAAGGCCGAGTTGGAGGAGGTCGTGGAGTTCCTCAAGAACCCGGCCGAATACGGAAAGCTGGGCGCACATATCCCCAAAGGCATATTGCTCGTTGGGCCGCCGGGCACCGGCAAGACGCTTCTGGCGCGCGCGGTGGCAGGCGAGGCCGGCGTGACCTTCTTTTCGATCTCGGGCTCAGAGTTCGTCGAGATGTTCGTGGGCGTCGGTGCCGCACGGGTGCGCGACCTCTTCGAGCAGGCCCGGAAATCCGCCCCGGCAATCATCTTCATCGACGAACTCGACGCTCTTGGGAGGGCGCGCTCCTCGGGCCAGATCGCCGGTGGCCATGATGAGCGTGAGCAGACGCTGAACCAGCTTCTGACCGAGCTCGACGGCTTCGACCCTTCAGTGGGCATCGTGCTCCTGGCCGCCACCAACCGACCCGAGATCCTCGACCCCGCGCTGCTGCGTGCGGGACGCTTCGACCGTCAGGTGCTGGTGGACCGGCCCGACAAGAGGGGGCGTGTGCAGATCTTGAACGTGCACATGAAGAAAGTGACGCTCGCCCCAGACGTCGATGCCGAGAAGGTCGCAGCGCTTACTCCCGGCTTTTCCGGCGCGGATCTTGCCAATCTCGTCAACGAGGCAGCATTGCTCGCCACGCGCCGCAAGGCTGATGCGGTGACGATGGACGACTTCAACAATGCCGTCGAGCGCATCATCGCGGGGTTGGAAAAGAAGAACCGCGTGCTCAATCCGCGCGAACGCGAGATCGTGGCGCACCACGAGATGGGGCACGCGCTGGTGGCGATGGCTCTGCCGGGGGTGGACCCGGTGCACAAGGTCTCGATCATACCGCGCGGGATTGGCGCGCTCGGTTACACCATCCAGCGCCCGACCGAGGACCGCTTCCTGATGACGCGGGAGGAACTCGAGAACAAGATCGCAGTCCTGCTTGGCGGGCGCGCGGCAGAGAAGATCATCTACGATCATGTCTCGACTGGGGCGGCGGACGATCTGGTCAAGGCGACCGACATCGCCCGCGCCATGGTCGCGCGGTACGGGATGGACGAAGACCTCGGGCATGTCAGCTACGACACCGATCGGCCCGGCTTTCTCGGCACCGGCGATCAGGCGTCCTGGCTCAACCGCCGCTACAGCGAGGCCACGGCCGAGCGAATGGACCTAAAGGTGCGCGACATCGTGGATGGCGTGTTCAAGCGCACCCTCACCCTTCTTGAAACCAATCTGGATCTTCTCGAGCAATCGGCGCAGGATCTCCTGCAACGAGAGACACTGGACGAGCCCGATCTTGTGGCAATTGGGTCCAAGGTGAAGAGAACGGAAGCGGTCGCTGCGTGACACTGTCACTGGCGCAGATGATCTGCGAACAACCCTGACTGGATAGAGAAACGGAGAAGACGAATGGCAAACGGAGCTTGCGATATTTGCGGTCGCCCGGCGACGGCGCGCGTGCGCGCCTCGGTGAACGGCAGGGTTCAGAACATAGAGCTGTGCGATCAGCACTACCGCGAAATGGCGCGCCGGTCGGGTCGCAGCGCCTCGCCGCTGGAGTCCCTGTTCGGACGGCGTTCCCTTCTTGACGAATTCTTCGGCGAGAGCGGTTTCGGCAGCCTCTTTGGTGACAGTCCGCTGCGAGGCGGCACGCTCGGCTCCATGGGTGATGGCGATGACGCTGTCGTCGACGCCACTTTCGGCGAGGGCGCGCCGCGGCGTGGATCGCGGCGCGGCGGCGGACGCACCATCGCCGACCGGCTGAGCGAACAGGGTAACAAGCTGCTGCAGGATGCCGCACAGAAGACCGGGGAGTTCGGGCGCAGCGAGGTCGATACCGAACATCTGCTTCTGGCACTGACCGCGTCTGACGTCGTCAAGACGATCCTGGAACAGTTCAAGGTCGATGTGGACGATCTGCGGCGCCAGATCGAGAAGGAAGCGAAGCGTGGAGACGCCAAGACGGAAGGCGAAATCGGCGTAAGTCCTCGCCTGAAGGACGCGCTGAACCGGGCCTTCATCGCCTCGAACGAACTCGGCCATTCCTATGTCGGTCCCGAGCACCTTCTGATCGGCCTTGCCGAGGAAGGTGAAGGCCTGGCCGCGTCGATCCTGCGCAAATACGGATTGACGCCGCAGGCGCTTCGCCAGCAGGTGACCAAGGTCGTGGGCAAGGGAGCCGAGGAAGGCCGCGTGGAGGCGCCTTCCAGCACGCCCGATCTCGACCAGTTCAGCCGTGACCTGACGAAGCTCGCCCGCGAGGGCAAGCTCGATCCCGTCATCGGCCGCGCCCGCGAGATCGAGACGACGATCGAAGTGCTGGCCCGCCGGAAAAAGAACAACCCGGTGCTGATCGGCGAGCCCGGCGTGGGCAAGACCGCCATCGTCGAGGGACTTGCACAACGGATCGTCGCGGGCGAAGTGCCCGAGGCGCTGCGCGACAAGCGGCTGGTCGAACTCAACATCAACTCGATGGTGGCCGGGTCGAAGTATCGCGGCGAGTTCGAGGAGCGAGTCCAGAAGATCCTCAAGGAGATCACCGAGGAGAAGGACAGCCTGATCCTGTTCATCGACGAGATCCACACCATCGTCGGCGCCGGCCAGGGCGGTGGCGAAGGTGGTCTCGACATCGCCAACACCTTCAAGCCGGCGCTGGCGCGGGGCGAGCTGAACCTGATCGGTGCGACGACGCTCAACGAGTACCAGAAATACATCGAGAAGGACGCGGCGCTCGAGCGACGGTTCCAGCCGGTTTATGTCGAGGAACCCACGATAGCTCAGGTCATCATGATCCTGCGCGGCCTGCGCGACACGCTGGAGGCGCACCACAAGGTGACGATCACCGACGAGGCCATCGTCGCGGCAGCCGAGCTTTCTGATCGCTACATCACTGGCCGCTTCATGCCCGACAAGGCGATCGACCTGATCGATCAGGCAGCCGCACGGGTGAAGATCAGCGCCACAGCGCGCCCCGTGGACGTCCAGGAGCTGGAGGCCGAAGCCGCGCAGATCAAGCGCGAGCAGGACTATGCCGCAGCCCGCAAGCAATTCGACCGGGCAGCAGAACTGAAGAAGGAGCTGGAGCAGAAGCAGAAGGAGCTGGACGAGCTTCTGGAAATCTGGAAGCGCGACCAGGCTTCGGCGACCGCCGAGGTGCGCGCCGATCACGTCGCGCAGATCGTCTCCAAGATCACCGGCGTTCCGGTCACGGAGCTGACCACCGAGGAGAAGGACAAGCTCCTCAAGCTCGAGGAGAAGCTGCACGAGCGTGTCATCGGCCAGGAAGAAGCGATCCGCGCCGTGGCCGATGCGGTGCGTCTGGCGCGTGCGGGTCTGCGCGAAGGTTCCGGTCCGACTGCGACCTTCCTGTTTCTCGGGCCAACCGGGGTTGGCAAGACGGAACTGGCCAAGACGCTCGCCGAGGTGATCTTCGGCGACCAGGATGCGATGATCCGTATCGACATGTCGGAGTATGGCGAGCGCCACTCGGTTGCCCGGCTGGTTGGCGCACCTCCGGGCTATGTCGGATACGACGAAGGCGGGCAGCTGACGGAGAAGGTGCGCCGTCGGCCCTACTCGGTCGTGCTCCTCGACGAGATCGAAAAGGCGCATCCGGATGTCTACAACATCCTGCTTCAGGTGTTCGACGATGGCCGCCTGACAGATGGCAAGGGCCGCGTGGTGGACTTCACTAACACCATCATCATCGCCACCTCGAACCTCGGTTCGGACATCATCCAGCGCAACCTCACGAAACGCGGCAGCAGGGAGTTCGACGAGGCCAAGCAGAAATCCGAACTGATGGAGGTGTTGCGCGGTCATTTCCGGCCAGAGTTCATCAACCGGATCGACGAGATCATCGTCTTCCATTCGCTGAATCAGTCGGAGATCCGCCAGATCGTCGAGTTGCAGCTCAACCGGGTGAAGCGGACCGCCCTTACCCAGGGCGTCGAACTCGAACTCGATGTGAGCGTCGTGGATCACTTCGGCGCGGTCGGCTTCCGTCCCGAATTCGGTGCCCGCGAGCTACGCCGGCTGATCCGGTCGGAGCTGGAGACCGAGTTGGCTCGCGAACTGCTCTCGGGGCGGATCGAGGATGGCGACAAGGTCCGCGTCGCCTGGTCAGCGGACGAACAGAAGGTCGTGTTCGAAAAGATCGCAAGGGACACCGGTGACGACAGCCCGGACGATCCGGCCCAAGCCGGGATCGGCGAGTCCAGCGCAGTTGCCGAAAACAAGGCGGACGCTCCGACGCCCGATGTCCCAGTCGACGCCAATGATAAGGGGCAGTCCAAGGGCGATAAGTCTACCGGATGACGTCGTGAAGGACTGGCCGGCGCGATGACGGTCGCGCCGGCTCATTTCGTCAAAAAGCGACAAGCAAGGTCATACGGCATGGAAGTCATCAGAGCATTTCGCAATCTCGACCGGCACGGCCAACAGCGCGCGCCTGAGGTCATCGAGGAAGAGGTGCGGCAACTTGAACCGCATCTTGTACGCTTCCGCGAGGATCTCGTCCGGCTCGAAGTCGTCGCCTCCCAGACGAGCGGCAAGACGCGCATCCAGGTCAGCCTGCGCCTGCAACTGCCCTCGGGCGTGATCGCGGCACAGGAAGAGGGGTTCGTGATCGAGCCTGTCCTGCGCAAGGCCTTTGCCGACCTGCGCCAGCGGGTTGACCGGCATGTGGCGCGCCTCAAGCACGAGTCTGAATACAAACGTCCCGCCCGCCGGCGCCGGATCGGCGCCCCGCTGCCGTCCGCGCGGGATGCGGCGGAAGCGGACCGGCGCCAACTCTTCTTCGACCTGATCGAGGATCATCTCGATACGGTCTACGATACCGTCAGGCGCGAGTTGACCTATCTCGAGTGTAGCGGGTCTGTGCCGGCTGGCTACCTGAGCGTTGGCGATATCGTCGATGCGACGATCCTCAACGGGCTCAACCGCTTCGAGCGGCGGCCGACCGAATTCTCCGTCCGGGACTGGCTGACGCAACTGGCCTTCGAGACCATCGAGGCCGAGGCGCAGGCTGCGCGCCGCGCGGTGCCCGAGGATGCCGCCTCGATCGACGCGGCGCCCGAGGCGGCGGCCGGGGAGCCTACCGAGTCGGATGAGGAGATGTTCGAGTTCTACCAGCCCGACGACGTGCTGCTGCTCGAGGAACTCGTCGCCGACGACGGTGGGGACGACCCCGAAACGGCGGTCGCTAAACGGCAGGACGCACTGCTCTTGCACCGGGCGATCGCCGGTCTTCCGGCGCTATGGCGCAGGGTCCTGTTTCTTGTCGATCTGAACGACACCCCGCTTGAAAAGGCCTCCTCGGTTCTCGGCATTCCCGAAGACGACGTGACCCGGATCGTGCAGTCGGCGCGCGATTATCTTCGCGATAAACTGCGTGACTCAGGTCAGTCCGATACCGCACATGCATTTTTTGAGAGTGCTCATCAGAGAAGGTTACGAATTCCACAGCCCCTGCGGGATCGCGCTCGGCTGGAACGCGCTTTTCTGGGGGACAACCGAGGGGAAGCACCATGATGCGCGGACACAATCGTCCACCCTTTCCGCCGACGATACCCGGGACCACCATGAGGTCTTGGGACGTTCCGACCGCGATCATTTACCGGCCGGCTCGTTCCGCGATGACGTCGGCGCCGCGGCCCAACTACTGGATACTGGAATTCGAGCCGTCTCGGCCCCTGCAGGTCGAGCCGCTGATGGGATATACCTCCAGCAACGATCCCTACCGTTCGATCCGGCTGAAATTTCCCGACCGCGAAAGCGCCGTGGAATTCGCGGAGCGGCAGGACTGGCGCTATTTCGTGCGTGAGGACGTGGCTCACCGGCATGCGCCTGACCGCTGGCGGGGAGAGGAGCGGCATCGCCTCTACAAGGGAGCCGACGCCCCGAACGCCTTTCGCATACCGTCCCGCCTGGATCGGGGTCGCACGGACCGCCGACTCCGGCGCGCAGTCGATCAGGAAGGCTCGGTGGACCTGTCGTCGCAAGAACAGGCGGAATTCGATCCAGTTATCGAAGCCAGTCTTGAATCCTTCCCGGCCTCCGATCCCCCAGCCTGGACGGGCGTGACGATCGCCGGGAAAAAATAATGAACGGAATGGCCAGCGCGAGCGAGGATCTGCCGCTTGTTTCCCTACCTTGACAGCGTCGCGCGCCGCTACCCGCCCGTCATCGTATGGGCGGTCATCGGCATGAACGTCCTCGCGTTCCTCTATCAGATCAGCCTGCCTCCGCGCGTGCTGGACCGGTTCCTGTTCGAGTTCGCGCTGGTGCCCTCGCGCTTCTTCGGGCAACTGAGCCTCGTCGCCCCGTCCGACTGGACCCCGTTCCTGACCAACATCTTCCTGCACGGGGGCTGGCTGCACCTCATCTTGAACATGTGGACGCTCTGGATCTTCGGCCCCGCCGTCGAAGATCGGCTCGGACCGGGTAGATTCACGCTGTTCTATCTGTTCTGTGGTGTGGCGGCCGGACTGGCTCACGCGCTGGCGAACCCCGACTCAGTCGTTCCCGCGCTTGGCGCATCGGGGGCGATCGCGGGCGTGATCGGTTGCTACGCACGCATGTTTCCGGCGGCTCGGCTGGTGGTGATCGTGCCGATTCTGTTCATTCCCCTCTTCTTCGAAGTGCGCGCGGTCATTTTCGCGATGATCTGGTTCTTCATGCAGGTCGTTCCCGGTTTCCTATCGCTCGGCAGCGATCCGGCCACGGGCGGGGTTGCCTGGTGGGCGCATATCGGCGGGTTTCTCGCCGGTTGGCTTGTAACGCCACTCCTGCGAAGGCGCGCCGACGTCTATCGCCACTATTATCGCGACGAGGGCATCTATGGCTTTCTGCCGGATGGCCGACGGGAAGGAGGACAAGGTCCATGGACATAATGCAGCTTTTCTGGCTGTTCTTCATCATTTCGGCGCTGCAGCCGGTTCTGCAGCGCAGATATCTTGAGGCGATGCGCGCACGCAAGATCGCCAGTATCGAGAAGAAGCGTGCCAGTCGCGTCATCCTGCTGATCCATCGGCAGGAGACGATGAACCTGCTGGGATTCCCCCTGATGCGCTACATCGACGTCAATGACTCGGAGGAAGTCCTGCGCGCGATCCAGATGACCGACGATGAAGTGCCACTCGACATCGTGCTGCATACACCGGGCGGCCTTGTGCTGGCGGCAACCCAGATCGCTCGGGCCATTCAGGGCCACAAGGGCAAGGTCACCGTGTTCGTGCCGCATTACGCGATGTCGGGCGGCACGTTGATCGCGCTTGCCGCCGACGAGATCGTGATGTGCGAGCATTCCGTGCTGGGACCCGTCGATCCGCAACTTGGCCAGTTGCCTGCTGCCTCGCTCCTCAAGGTCGTCGCCGAGAAGCCCATCGCCGAGATCGACGACCAGACCCTGATCATGGCCGATGTCGGTCGCAAGGCCATTGCGCAGATCGAGGCATTCGCGAAACGTCTGCTGTCCGACAAGATGGACGAGAACCGCGCGGCGGCGCTGGCGGCGAAGCTGGCGACGGGCACCTGGACCCACGACTATCCCATCTCTGCCGATGAGGCCCGCGACATGGGCCTGCCCGTTGGAACGGACATGCCCAAGGAAATACTGGAGCTGATGACGCTCTATCCGCAGCCGGTTCGGCGCCAGGGCGGTGGCGTGGAATACCTGCCCGAGCCGCGGCAGCGAGAGGCGCGCCGCGCCATATCCACGCGCTGAACGCTTGCATCATTCGGCCGCCGAGCCCGGCTCGTCAACGAAAGGATACAGGATGCCCACGGTCGCTTGCCTGCAGTGCAATTCCACCAACAGGGTGCCGCAAGAGCGCCTGAGCGACAACCCCAATTGCGGACGCTGCGGCGCGCCTCTCTTTCAAGGCATGCCCGTCACGCTCACCGCGGCTAATTTTGACCGCCATGCGAATGCCGAACTGCCAATGCTGGTCGATTTCTGGGCCGAGTGGTGCGGGCCGTGCAAGATGATGGCGCCCCAGTTCGAGGCGGCGGCGCGCTCGCTCGAACCCCATGTCCGCCTGGGCAAGCTCGACACCGAGGCCGAACAGCAGATTGCCGGCCGCTACGGGATCCGCGGCATTCCCACCATGATCCTGTTCAGGAGCGGCAAGGAAATCGCGAGGACGAGCGGTGCAATGCCTGCCGCGCAGATAGCGCAGTGGGCGCGCTCGCACGTCTAGAGGTTACAGGTAGCGGCCTTCCCTGCGCCATGCCATCAGGAGAAGAACATGCATGGCGTGACCGGATTTGTCGAGAGTGCGGCCTTGTTGGTCTTTGCCGCGTTCGTGCTCGTGACGATATGTTCACGGATTGGCGTGCCCAGCATTGTCGGTTACATTCTTGCCGGTATAGTCATTGGACCCGCCGGCCTCGGCCTGATCGCCGAAAACGCTGCCCTTAGCAGCATTGGCGAGATCGGAGTGGTGCTGCTGCTGTTCGCGCTTGGCCTGGAATTCTCGTTCGAGAAGCTCGTAAGGCTCAGGAAGCATGTCTTCGGTCTTGGAGCCGTGCAGGTTGCAGTCACGACGATAACGGTGTCGTTGATAGCGAGTCTGATCTTCGATCTCGCGCCCGTCCCCGCAATCCTCATCGGCGGGGCCGTTGCCATGTCATCCACGGCCATGTGCCTCAAGGTGCTCGCAAGCGCGAACGCTCTGGGATCGGCCCAAGGACGCCTGGCCATTGCGGTGCTTCTGTTTCAAGACTTGGCAGCTGTCGCATTCCTTCTTCTGCACGATTCGATGAGTGGAGCCGCCGAAGGGTATGGCGTGATAACGGTCGTCGCCAGTGCAACGGCATTGGTTGCAGCTCTGTTCATTGCCCGTGGCCCGTTGCAGTTGCTGGCCCGTTGGGTAGCGTCGCGTGGCGATCCGGAACTTGCCCAGCTTCTCGCGCTCACCATTGCACTAGGGTCTGCGATTGTCGCGGCCACCGCCGGCCTTTCTCCGGCACTCGCCGCATTCGCGCCGGCATGATCATCGGCGAGGGCGACGCGCGCCATGCTGTCGAGAACGAGATTCAGCCCTTCCGCGATTTGTTTGTCGGGATATTCTTCGTCGGCATCGGAACGCAATTGCCACTTTGGATCATTCCATCTGCATGGCCTGTCGTACTGACTTGGCTCGCGATCACGTTCGCGGGCAAGACGCTGATCGTTTTGGTCGTCGCCCGAATATTCGGCGAGTCGCTTCAGACCTCATGGCGGACTGGGATCATCCTGGCCCATGGAGGAGAATTCAGCCTGATGCTGCTGTCGGTTTCCTCGACATCGGGCATTGTTGCAGAGGAATTCGCTGGTCCTTTACTCCTCGCGATTGGCATGAGCATGCTGGCCGGGAGTGTTATGGTCAGATGGGCGGGGCTAAAGGTTTAGTGTGGTCAACATCAAGACAACTATATTTCTCAGATTACTGAGAGCACGCCCGAGCCTGATCCCGCATGACGCTGTAGTCGGAGAGCATTTCGGCGATTGCCGACCCATCCGGCAGCAGATCGAGCTCGTCGGCTGCGCGCGCCTGGAGCTCTCGGCTATACTCAACAACCGGCGGACAGACGGTAGCCGTGCGAGGTTCAGAAGTGGCCGTCGCGCAGGCGGTCAGCGAGATCGCTGCGATCACGAGGACGGCGAACTGCCGCGTCGAGCATCTGGCGTTGGATGTCATTGACCTTCTCCGAGGTTTCGAGGCGTTCGGCGAGCCGGCCAGCACGCTCGCCGGAGCGTGAGCAGGAACAGGAGCACCGCGAGTGCGATGGCGCCGTAGCGCAGGGCCGCCCGCATCCACGGGGCGGCGGCGATCCCGGTGAACAGAGCGGCGATCATCGACCCCCCCGCTTCCAGTCGTCGATGCGGGCGTAGATCGTCACGGCAAGACCCGCGAGCGCCGCAGCGATGAACACCCAGCGCAGGGTGTCGAGATAGGGGACGAGCGGCAGGATCGCGGTCTGGGTTTCCGCCAGGACGTTCTGCGCCACCTCGACGCCAGCCGCACCCAGCGTCGCCACACCGGCGGCACCGCTGGCCTTCATTGTCCGGCTTTCGGCCAGCACTTCCCTTGCGGGCGGCGTTTCCGCTGCGAATGCCACCGTTCGCACCGGGAAGCGCTCGCCCCACTGACGCGCCGGGCCGAGGTCGACGTGGATGAAGCCCGAGCGCGGGTAGAAGCCGAAACCGAGGAACCCGACCTCCCGCGCCGCGGCCTCGAACGCCACCGGGTCGTGGTTCGTCATGGCGATGTCGAAGGCGGCGCCGTCCATGTGCTTCGACCGGGTCGCGCCGCCGACAGCGCGGTTGTGCTCGGGGCTGCGATAGGCGGAGCGGACGATCAGCGGCTTGCCAAGCCGGTCGCGCAGCACCCGCGCCGCCATGGACGATCCTGTGCCCGACAGCGTCGATTGCGTCGAGCCCGAAACGCTTCAGCGCGGCCGGAACCCCTTTCAGCGCTTCGCTGGGACTATCGAATTCGACCGCACCCCGCTCGTCGGTTTCTCCATGCCGAAAACGGCATTCGCATCCTCCGGCCCGAAAGCGCTCATAAGAACCCTTGAACACTTCGTGTGTTTCAGTCGTCACGCTGAAGATGCCGAACTTGAGGCTGGAACTGCCGGCGTTAAAAACAAGTACCTGCATAGTTGCCCTGTCATTTAGTGGTTAGGTTTGCCAAAGGTTAGTTCGATCTAACTTCGCCATATCGCGATACTGGACGTAGCGAATGCCTGTCGACTCGCCAGCACAGTCGTCGCGCACCACTATCGTGGCCATCGGATCTTTACCGCAACTGTCGAAATGGCAACCCAGATGCCGAGCCGCAGGACCATCGCGGCCATCGTGCGGCTCTCGTAGGCCCCGCCGCGCCAGACGTGCCAAAGGAAGAAAACGAAGACCACGGCCGTTGCCGCCGCGATACCGATGGACAGGGCAGGCGCCCAGGCCGTGCCGCGCCATAGTCCGATCCCTGCCAGCAGATAGGCGAAGCCCGCCACGAAATTGAACCACAGCACGAAGGGAACCACCGCTCCCATATCAGCGCCGCCGAAGAGCGCGCGGCCGCCCGAAATGACGGTAGCCAGGCCAAACACGATCGCCACAACTGCGGTGATAGAATGGGAAAGTGGCCTTGCGGTCATGGTGTCCTCCGGTGTCACGCGTCGGCCAGCCTGCCGTCGCGCAGGTGGACCAGGCGGTCGAAACGGTCAAAAATCTTCTCGTCATGGGTGACGGTGACGATGCAGGCTTCCTGCTCGACGGCAAGCTTGCGCAGAAGGTCCATCACCAGTCCGGCCCGCTTGCCGTCGAGCGCGGCGGTCGGTTCGTCGGCCAGGATGATGCGGGGACGGTTGGCCAGCGCCCGCGCAATGGCCACTCGCTGCGCCTCGCCACCCGACAGGAGCGCTGGCTTGGCCGCGGCGCGGTGGTCGACCTCGAGATAACCGAGCAGATCGCCGGCACGCGCGCGACCCTTCTCAACCGACCAGCCGGCGAGGTCGAGGACCACGGCGACGTTCTCCTCCGCAGTCAGGAAAGGCAAAAGGTTATGGGTCTGGAAGATGAAGCCGATCTTGTCGAGCCTGAGCCTCCTCAGGTCGCGCCGCAGCCATTGCCCGTCGAACACCGTCTCGCCGTCCAGCGTCACCTTGCCCGCCGATGGCGCCAGGATGCAGCCGATGACGTTGAGCAGCGTGGTCTTGCCCGAGCCGGAGGGGCCAAGAAGAGCGATCACCTCGCCGGCGCGAACCTGAAGGTCGACGTCGCGCAGCGCATCGACACGGGTTTCGCCGTCCCCAAAATGCTTGGCCACCTTCACGTCGATCAGGATTTCGCCGTCCGTCATGTCAGCTCCCCAGAGCCGTGGCCGGATCGACCTTCATTGCCGCCCGTACGCCAAGACCCGAGGCGGCGATGCAGACGGCGAAGATGATCCCGGCCAGCACCATCACGTTGAACGGCTCCAGCACCACCCGGCGTGGGAAATAGTCCTTCACCGTCAGGATCAGCACGAGCCCGATCCCCCAGCCTGAAGCGCCGAGGATCAGCGCCTGCTGCACGATCAGCCCGATGATGGTGCGGTCGGGCGCGCCGATCAGCTTCAGTGTAGCGATCTGCTTCAGCTTCTCCATCGTCATCGTGTAGATGATGAGCGCGATCACCACCGCTGAAACACTGAGCAGGATGCCGAGAAACAGGCCGATTTGCCGCCGCGCCAGATCGACCACCGAGGAGACCAGAATGTCCTCTTGCTCGGCTTGCGTCAGGGCCGCCAGATGTTTCCACTGCCGCACGGTCGCGGTCAGCAATTCGACATCCGCGCCCGGCGCTAACCGTGCGATCACGGCCGCGACCGAAGCGGACTTGACCGAAACGGTACCCCGCGCCGCCTGAACGCGCTGCGCTGCCGGGTCAAGCTCTGTCTGTAGCGCCATCGCGTCCGCCAGCGTGATATAGACCGCCGGATCGCCGCCCGCGTTCATTGCCCCTTCGACCAGCCCGACCACGATGAAGCGGTTGCGTCCGAGACGGATCGTCTCGCCGGTCAGAAGACCAGTCTTGCGGTCTGCCACCAGTTCGAAATGGCTTGTGCCGATGCCGCGCCCCTCGGCGATGCGCTGCGGGCCGCCGGGATGTCCCGGTTCGTAGCCGATGACGTAGAGCCGCAGCGAAGCGCCGGCATGGGCAGCCTCGATGTTCTGGAAATTGATCGCGCCGGCCTCAGTCACGCCGGGCATCCGCGCCACGGCGTCGCGCGTGGTCAGCGGGATGTTCGAGGCTTCGGCGAACGGCCCTTTAGTGCCGCTCTCGACCACCCAGACATCTGCTGCCGGCGCCTTCACCACCGCCAGCGCATCGGCGACAAGGCCGTTATAGATGCCGATCATCGACAGCACGACTGTCATCAAGAGCCCCAGCCCGAAACAGGTGAGGACGAAGCGGAACAGTCCGTGGCGTATATCCTTGAGGGCAAGGTTCATGGCGTGGTCCTGGTCCGCGCCCGCCGCCCCTCGGTCGCGCCTTGCGGTATCCGGGCGACGATGGCGGCATCGTCCGGCAGGCTGCCCGTGACTTCGACCCGGCCCCGATCGTCGCGCGCGCCGAAGGACAGTTCGACCTGCTCCAGCCGTCCGTCCCGCACCAGCCAGACCCGGCCGCGATGCCCGTCGAAACCGGTGATCGCCACCTCCGGCACCATCAGCGCACTGTTGCGGTTGCCGGTGGTGATGCGCACCTCGGCCTGCTCGCCGAGATACAGCGGTTGGGGGCAGTCTGTGCAGGTCAGCCAGATTCGGCGTTCCTCATTCACCCGGTCGCTTTCAAGCCCGATGCGGGCGATACTGCCTTGGAACTCAGCCTGCGGCTGCGAGCGCAGCCGGATCGTGCCGGGCTGGCCAAGCGCAAGCTGGCCGGCGCGCTCCTCATCGACATAGGCCTGTATCCAGACGGTTTCCGGGGCGATCAGGGTGAAGATCGGATCGCCGGCCCGTACCACCGTTCCCGCTTCGGCATGGCGCGTGACGATCACCGCGTCATAGGGTGCGCTCAGCCGATGACGGGCGAGAAGGACATTCTCCTGTTGCAGGGCTGCCGCAGCGTCCGCGCCCTGAGCACGGATCACTGCCACATCCGCCTCGGCAACCGCAAGATCGGCACGGGCCACATCCTCGTCGCGCTGCGCTTCCTCGGCGCGCTGGATCGAGGTCACATCGCGCTGCGCCAATCCCTGCTGACGCTGATTTGCCGCCTGGCGCTGCGCCAGAACGGTACTGGCACGCGCCACCGTTGCCTCGGCGCGGGCGAGGGCGGCGACATTGGCCTCGACCGCGGCGCGGGCGCGGGCGGTGCGCGCTTCCTGCTCGGCTGGATCGAGGGTCGCCAGTTCCTGCCCCCTGACTACCCGGTCCCCGACGTCGGCGGCCAGCCCGGTCAGGGCAGCCCCGACCTCGAATCCCACCCGGCTGAGAATCCGCGCCTCGACCGAACCGAGGCCGTAGATGCGCAGGGCCACATCCTGCTCGGCCTGCACCACGTTGACCGTGAGCGGCCGCTCGGTGAGGAACAGCACCCCCGCGCCCAGCACCAGAACCGCCGCCGCACCGAACATCCACCGACGCCCCATGGCCTAATCCTCCTTCGCGGCCAGAAGCCGCAATTGCACGTCAAGGAGTCGGGTCCCTTCCTCGATCAGGGAAAAGTTGCGCGCGCCGAGCGACCAGCGGATCGCCATGCCTTGCACCAGCGAGGTCAGAAGCACGGCGGCGTCCTCAGGGGCGACTTCCCGGCGCAGGGAACCGGCTGCTTGACCGCGCGCCAGTTCGGCCACGATCAGCCCCTGAAACTTCATCAGCAGGCCTCGAAAGGCCGCGCGCAAATCCTCATTGCCGACATTCAGCTCGCGCGAGAACAGCAGCATCGGCAGCGCCGGTGTGGAAACAATCTGCCCCAGTTGCGCGCCCACCAGCGCCGTGACCCGGTCGATGGGGCCATCAGTCCCAGTCATGGCCCGTTGCCAGGCTATTGCCAGTTCCCCGGCCACATGATCCGCCACGGCAAGCCACATCGCGGCCTTGGTGGGGAAATGCCGGAACAGGGCCGCCTGACTGACGCCCACGGCCGCTGCGGCAGCACCTGTCGTCACCCGATCCGGCCCGATCCGATCGGCCAGGTCGAGGACGGCCGCGACGATTTCGGCCTTGCGCAATTCCGCGGATTTTCGCATAAGGTACCTAGTAAGTGAGCAATCACATACTTAAGTGGAGCAATGATCGTGGTCAAGCTTTTCTGACGGGCAAAGCGAACGCGCGGTGTTGCAGGCAAGATGGCGACAAGCTGCCGGCAATGGGAGCAGGCTTGGAAGGGGTGATCCTTCATGGATGCACAGAACCAGAACTGGGACGATCTGCGCTTCTTTCTCGCTGTGGCCCGGGCGGGCACGCTGTCTGGCGCAGCGCGCAGCCTTGGCGTAACGCACTCGACCGTGTTTCGCCGTCTCGGCGCCTTCGAGGAACGTCTGGGCGTTCGGCTCTTCGAGCGGTTGCCGGACGGCTATGCGCTGACGGGCGCCGGAGAGGCCATGCAGGAGACCGCCGTCCGGATCGACGAGGAAATTATCGCCCTGTCGCGTCAGGTGACCGGACAGGACCAGCGCCTGAGCGGGCTTATCCGCATCACAGCTATCGATATGCTGGCGATCGGGTTATTGCCGCCGCATCTGGCGGCCTTCCATGCAGCGCAGCCAGGGATCGAATTGGAAGTGATCGTTTCGGACACTCCCCTGGACCTGACCCGACGCGAGGCCGATGTCGCACTGCGCATCGGCAACACGCCGCAGGAAACATTGGTCGGCCGGCGCGTCGGCCGACTGGCATTCGGAGCCTATGTCTCGGCGGAACGCGCCGCTCACGGACTCGATGACGATCTTGCCGGCAATGACTGGATCGGCTTCGGCCGGTCACATGGAGCGATTGGCCATCAGTTGGCGGATTGGCTGCCGACGGTGCGGCCGATTTACCGGACCAATTCGATCTCGGCTGCGATTGCCGCGGCAAGGGCCGGAATCGGCCTTGCGCCACTGCCTTGCGCCGTGGCCGACCGCACGCCCGACCTCGTCCGCATCGCCATGTTTCCGGAAGATTTCCGGCTCGATCTGTGGCTGCTGACCCATGAGGATCTGCGCAACACTGCCCGTATCCGCGCCTTCATGGATTTCATGGCCGACGCGCTCGCTGCTGACGCCGATCTTCTGGAGGGTCGCCGGCCACAGGCGGGTCCTCCCCGGACAACCACGGCATGATTCATCCGTTATCTCTCTTGCGGGGCGCGGTCCTGTGGACACCGCTTGCGATGCTGATGGAGCAACAAGGCGCGCGCTTCGGCAGTCACCAGTCTGTTCCATTGCTCCAATACAGGGACAATGTCGGATGCGTCTTCTCATAGCGCCTGGCAGGCCCCTGAAATCGCGAGCATCACGGAGACATCATGCCCGCCAATGACACGCTGAATGTTATGCCTCAGCGCCAACGACAAGGAACGCCCGGCGAGGTTCTGGCCGCCTTCCTGAAACTGGGCCTCACCTCCTTCGGTGGACCGATCGCGCATCTGGGCTATTTCCGCGAGGAATTCGTCGCCCGGCGCGGCTGGATCGAGGATCGTGGCTATGCCGATCTGGTCGCGCTATGCCAATTCCTTCCGGGACCAGCATCCAGCCAGGTCGGCTTTGCATTGGGCTTGCAGCGTGCCGGACCGGTGGGTGCGCTGGCTGCCTGGGTGGCGTTTACCTTGCCTTCCGCCCTGCTGCTGCTGTTGTTCGCGCTCGGAGCGGGGGCGTTTTCAGGCCCGCTTGGCATCGGGGTGCTCCACGGGTTGAAACTGGTGGCGGTGGCCATCGTGGCGCAGGCGGTCTGGGGGATGGCGCGCACGCTCTGCCCCGACCGCTCACGCCAGACGATCGCGCTCGCCGCCGTCCTGATGGTGGTGCTGATCGGGGGCGCGACGGGCCAGGTGGGTGCAATTCTGCTCGGTGGACTTGCCGGGCTCTGGCTTTGCCGGGACACGGCGGGAGAGACGGGTGAAGCGCTGCCCTTCCCGGTCTCGCGACAGGCGGGGATAGTCGCGCTGGCCCTGTTCTTCATCCTGATCTTCGGCCTACCGCTGGCGGCGGCGCTGTTTCCCGCGCAGGGATTGGCGGTGATCGACGCGTTCTATCGCGCCGGTGCTCTGGTATTCGGTGGCGGCCATGTGGTCCTGCCTTTGCTGGAAGCCGAAGTGGTTCGCCCGGGCTGGGTCACGCCCGATGCGTTCCTGGCCGGCTATGGCGCGGCCCAGGCGGTGCCGGGGCCGCTATTCACCTTCGCCGCCTATCTCGGCATGCTGCTCGAACCCGGCCCGAACGGGATCGCCGGCGCGACGCTCGCCCTTCTTGCGATCTTCCTGCCGGGCTTCCTGCTGCTTGTCGGCGCGCTGCCGTTCTGGAACACACTGCGCGCACGCTCCGGCGTGCGGGCGCCGATGGCAGGCGCGAACGCTGCGGTGGTCGGCATTCTGGGCGCTGCGCTCTACGATCCGCTCTGGATCAGCGCGATCGGTTCGCCCCGCGACTTTGCGCTGGCGCTGACCTGTTTCGTGGCCTTGATGAGCTGGAGATTCCCGCCCTGGCTCGTGGTGCTGATCGCGGCTGCCGGCGGCGCGATTCTGGAGGTAAGCTCAATGTCATAATGGAAAGGAATAGCGACCAGGAACCTGATCGACCGGACAGATCGCCAGCCCATCCGGCGCATCATCGCCGGTCTCCCCAGCCACTGCCGCCGTCGCGGCACAGCCAGGAACACAAATTGCAAATCGATCTTTCTTCCGACCGCTTCATGACAGCATTGACCGGCATCACGCTTGCCGGGATGGCGCTTGCAACTGTCGATGCCTTTTTGAGCCCCGGTCTATGGGGACCGGTCGGCCTCGTGCTGGTCTATCTGGCCGGTGGTGTGCCGACGGCGGTTCGGGCCCTGACCACGCTCTGGCGTGAGCGGATCCTCGACATCGATCTTTTGATGATCGTGGCAGCCCTTGCTGCCGCTGCGGTCGGCGCCGCGCTTGAAGGGGCAGTGCTGCTGACGCTGTTCAGTCTCTCAACCACGTTGGAGCAGCGGGCGATGGGCCGGGCGCGCCATGCGGTCGAGGCGCTGATGGCGCTGCGCCCCGACACCGCGCTGAGACGCGACCCAGAGGGCGCCGTCACGGAAGTTCCGGTGGGCGATCTCGTGGCCGGCGATCTGGTGGTGCTGCGGCCCGGCGCGCGGGTGCCGGCCGATGGCGAGGTGGCGGAAGGGGAAGGCTCGCTCGATGAGGCGACGATCACAGGCGAATCGATGCCGGTCGGCAAAAGCCCGGGTGCTAAGGTGTTTGAGGCCACGGTGAACCTCAACGCCGTGCTGGTGGTCCGCGTCACCCGCCCGGTCGCGGAAAGCACGGTGGCGCGGATGATCGAACTGGTGACAGAGGCACAGGCCGCACGCGCTCCGTCCGAACGGTTCAGCGCCTGGTTCGGCCAGCGCTACACCATCGCGGTGCTGGTGGGTGCGGTGCTTGCTTTGGCGATATTCCTCGCGCTTGGCTGGACGATGCAGGATGCGCTTTATCGCGCCGCGACGCTGCTTGTCGCGGCCAGCCCCTGCGCGGTGGTGATATCGGTCCCGGCCGCGATCCTCTCGGCATTGGCGGCGGCCGCGCGCGGCGGCGTGCTGTTCAAGGGCGGCGCGGCGCTGGAGACGCTGGCCGATGTCGATATCTTCGCCTTCGACAAGACCGGTACGCTGACAACAGGCAAGGCCGAGGTGACACAGGTGGTGGCGTCGGAAACGGGAGCACAGGCCGAAGAGCGGTTCCTGTCATTGATCGCGGGTCTCGAGGCGCATTCCGAACATCCAATTGCCGATGCGATCCGCCGCCACATCGACGAAAAAGGCATAACCGCCGCCGTGGTGCGCGATGTGGAAACCGTGCCCAGTGAGGGGATTACGGGGGAGGATGCCGTGGGCCCGCTCTGGGCCGGCAATCCGCGCATGGCCGCGCGCATGGGCGCATCGCTCGACGCACCCGAATTTGCGCAGCTGACGGACGGCAGCCAGACCGTGGTGTGGCTGGGGCGGGGAGATCGGGTCTATGGCGCGCTCACCGTCGCCGACCGTCCGCGCGCGACCTCGGCCGCGGGGTTGGCTGCGCTCAGAGCGGCTGGGGTGGGCACCATCGCCATGATGACCGGCGACCGGCGCTCTGTCGGCTTGCGGATCGCCGCGGAGCTCGGACTGGAAGCAAAACATGTCCATGCCGATCTGCTGCCTGAAGACAAGGTCCGGCTGGTGGGCGAACTGGCGAGGAATGGGAAAGTCGCCTTTGTCGGCGACGGGGTGAACGACGCCGCCGCGCTGGCGCGCGCCGATGTCGGCATCGCCATGGGCGCGGCGGGCAGCGATGTCGCGTTGCAGGCGGCCGATGTCGCGCTGTTGTCGGAGGACATGGCCCGGCTTGCCGCCGCGCATCGGCTGGCGCGGCGCACCCACCGGATTATCCGCCAGAATCTGATTTTCGCCATCGGCATGATGCTGCTTCTGGTCGCCTCGAGCCTGTTCTTCGCCCTGCCTCTGCCGCTCGCGGTCGTCGGACACGAAGGCGGCACGGTGCTGGTGGTGCTGAACGGCCTCAGGCTACTCGCCGACCCGATCCGGGCGCGCAGTGCGGCCTCACTGCGACGCCAATCCAACGCCGGCCCTGTAGAGCCTTCATACCAGTCAGGGGTTTGACCGGATGACGGCAATCCCGCTCGAAACGCGCGTAGATGAGGAAACCGATCGATCTTCAGCAGGTGTCGATTGCCGGTCAAGAACCTGTAGTGCGAATGGCGACCGAAGGCGGCGATGACCATGCCAAGCAACAAGAGAACAATTCTCTCCGACAAAACGCGGTTCTTCCAGACGGAACCATTCCGCTGGAGAGAAAAATTCTCACAAGGCCGTTTCCCGGTGTGGGCGCTTCTGAACGTTCGCGATTTGGCAGGCGGCTTTATCGATAGACGATACCGCCATCGGTCAGGATCGACTGTCCCGTGATGTAGTCGGAATCGGCGCCCGCGAGGAAGGCGACCAACGCTGCCACGTCCTCCGGTGTCTGCGCGCGGCCCAAAGCGATGCCCTCGACGTATTTCTTGTAGGTTTCGCCCTTCGGCGTTCCGGTGATCTCGGAAAAGCGCTCGTCGATCTCCACCCACATGTCGGTGCCGACGATGCCGGGGCAGTAGGCGTTCACCGTGATGCCCGCGCTGGCATATTCCTTGGCGGCGGCTTGCGTCAGCGCACGCACGGCGAACTTGGTTGCCGAATAGACGCCGAGCATGGCGAAGCCGTCATGTCCGGCAATCGAGCAGGCATTGATGATCTTGCCCTTCTGACCTCGATCCTTGAATTTCTGCGAAGCCGCCTGGATGCCCCAGAGCACGCCGTCGACATTGATCCGGAAGATCAGGTCCATGTCCTCGGGCGTGACGTCGGCGATCGGCTTGACCTGGGCGATGCCGGCATTGTTGACCATGACGTCGAACCCGCCGAGTTGCTTCTCTGCATGGTCGATGGCGGCGTAGACTTCGTCGCGCTTGCTGACATCGGCGACGACGGTGGCGGCCTTGCGTCCGAGCGCTTCGACTTCCTTGCGAACGGAGTCGAGCTTATCGGCCTTGACGTCGGCCAGCGCGAGATCAGCGCCTTCCTTTGCAAGCCGCAGCGCAATACCGCGTCCGATCCCTTGGCCAGCGCCGGTTACCAAAATGACTTTGCCATTCAACGACATGATTTTCTCCTACAGAAAGTCGGCCAATCCTGTGCAGCCAGCATGTTCCCTTTCCGGGCAATACAGCCGGAGCAGAACCCACTCCACTCCATGATCCCGGCCCATTTTAAGGCCGTGGCCTGGAAATGATGCGACGGCACGGATACTGGCAGTAAGGCCACCTCAAGGGGCCGCCCGCAAAAGCAACAGTAATTGTTCGACCCCGCAAGAGTATGACATGATTCCGCATATATGTCCGAGCGCCATATTTTCATCGTGCGGTGAGTCGCTGTTGCAGAAGGATACGTAGTTGATGACGGAAGCGGAGCGCTACGACGCTGTCGTGATCGGCAGTGGCGAGGGCGGCAAATACCTCGCCTGGGATATGGCGCAAGCCGGCCAGAAGGTAGCCGTCATGGAGCGGCGCTGGATCGGCGGTTCGTGTCCCAACATCAACTGCCTGCCCAGCAAGAACGAGATCTGGAGCGCGGGTGTCGCTCATACCGTTGCCCATGCCGGGGAGTATGGCGTTGTCGCCGGCCCCGTCTCGGTCGACATGAAGACGGTTGTGGCGCGCAAGCGCGCCATGGTCGAGAGCCTCGTGGCGTTTCATCTCGAGCGCTACGAGGCGACCGGCGCGGAACTCGTCATGGGCAATGCACGCCTCGTCGCGCCTGGGACGATTCAAGTTGCCTTGAACGACGGCGGGATGCGGCGGCTCGCCACTGAAAAGCTGTTCCTCAATCTTGGGACGCATGCAACCATTCCGCCTGTTCCCGGCCTCGCCGAGACCAGGCCGCTCACTCATATCGAGGCGCTCGAACTGGACCGGTTGCCGGCACATCTGATTGTTCTCGGCGGAGGCTATGTCGGCCTTGAACTTGCCCAGGCGTATCGACGTTTCGGCAGTCGCGTCACAGTTGTGGACCGTGGCCCGCGGCTGCTGAAGCGCGAGGATGAGGATGTTTCCGACGAGGTCCGACTGATCCTGGAGGCGGAGGGCGTCGAGGTGCTTTTGTCGGCTGAAGTTGCGAACGTGGAGGGCCGATCAGCCGGAAGCGTGCGCGTCACCGTTCGGACGCCGGATGGTTCGAGAATGATCGAAGGCACAGACATTCTGGTTGCAGCCGGCCGCACGCCCAACACGCGAGGCATCGGCCTTGAAGAGGCAGGGGTTGCGCTGACGGATCCCGGCACCATCAAGGTGAACGATCGCCTGGAGACGACCGCAAAGGACGTTTGGGCCATCGGCGAATGCGCGGGAAGTCCGCAATTCACCCACGCTTCGCTCGATGATTTCCGAATAATCCGGGACAATCTCGACGGTGGAGACAGAACGACCACCGGGCGGCTGATGCCCTATTGCATGTTCATCGACCCGCCGCTGGCCCGCATCGGCATGAGCGAGGCGCAAGCGCGGGCCAATGGAATGGATTTGCGCGTCGTCAAACTGCCGATGAAGGCGGTGCTGCGGACACGGACGACATCGCAGACCGCGGGCTTCATGAAGGCGCTGGTCGATCCGCAGGATCGGATCGCAGGCTTTACCATGATCGGCTCGGAGGCCGGGGAAGTGATGGCCGTGGTGCAGGCGGCCATGCTTGGCGGTCTGTCCTACAGTGTCCTGCGCGATGCGGTTCTTGCGCACCCGACAATGGCCGAGGGGCTGAACGCGCTATTTGGCAACGTAGCGAAACGATGAGTTTTCCAAGTTCCATTGAGGCGGCGGGTTAGAGAATGAACGGACACGATGAGCATCGGCACCATTCGAATGATCATGACCATTCGGGTCATGCGCATCTTGTGACGGACCCGGTCTGCGGGATGGAGGTCGACCCGCAAACCGCAGAACATCGCCTGACCCATGGGGGCCACACTCACTATTTCTGCTCGGCGTCCTGCAATGCGAAATTCGAGGCGGACCCGGCGCGATATCTTGCAGGGGAAGCGTCGCCCATACCGGAAGCGCCCGAGGGCGCGATCTGGACCTGCCCGATGCATCCCGAGATCCGGCAGGACGGGCCGGGAAGCTGCCCGATCTGCGGCATGGCGCTGGAGCCGCTGGTGGTGACGGCCGACAGCGGCCCCAGCCCCGAACTCGCCGACATGACACGGCGTTTCTGGATCGGGCTGGTTCTCGCCGCTCCGGTCTTCGTGCTCGAAATGGGCGGTCATCTTTTCCCGGCCCTGCACCATCTGGTGCCAATGCGGATATCGATCTGGATTCAGCTCGTTCTGGCGACGCCGGTGGTTTTGTGGTGCGGATGGCCGTTTTTCGAGCGCGCCTGGGCCTCGCTGATCAATCGCAGCCTCAACATGTTCACTTTGATCGCCATGGGCACCGGCGTCGCCTGGGCCTACAGCATCGTCGCCGCCCTTGCGCCGGGAGTTTTCCCCGCCGCTTTCCGCGCGGAAGATGGCACGGTCGCGGTCTATTTCGAGGCGGCGGCGGTCATCACCGTTCTGGTGCTGCTTGGCCAAGTGCTGGAACTGCGCGCCCGCGAACAGACCTCGGGCGCGATCAGGGCGCTGCTTGATCTGGCGCCGAAGACGGCGCGGCGCATCGGCGATGACGGCACAGAGGAAGACGTGCCGGTCGAGCA
Source organism: Pseudochelatococcus contaminans (assembly GCF_014195635.1). Lineage (GTDB taxonomy): Bacteria > Pseudomonadota > Alphaproteobacteria > Rhizobiales > Beijerinckiaceae > Pseudochelatococcus > Pseudochelatococcus contaminans. The sequence goes on from NZ_JACICC010000012.1 coordinate 46,265, forward strand.
CGTTATTCTCGGCGACAGGCTGCGCGTGCGGCCCGGCGAGACCGTGCCGGTCGATGGCGTGGTGGAGGACGGACGCTCATCGCTCGACGAGGCGATGGTTACCGGCGAATCCATGCCTGTCACCCGCACTGTGGGCGATCAGGTCATCGGCGGTACGCTGAACCAGACCGGGGCGCTGGTGATCCGTGCGGAAAAGGTCGGCCGCGATACGATGCTGTCGCGGATCGTCCAGATGGTCGCCGATGCGCAGCGTTCGCGTGCGCCGATCCAGCGCATGGCCGACCACGTCTCGGGCTGGTTCGTACCGCTGGTCATCGTCATCGCAATTCTCGCCTTCATTGTCTGGGGCATCTGGGGGCCGGAGCCGCGCTTTGCCTATGGGCTGGTCGTGGCCGTTTCGGTGCTGATCATCGCGTGTCCCTGCGCACTTGGGCTGGCGACGCCAATGTCGATCATGGTTGGCGTCGGCAAGGGCGCTAGTGCCGGCGTCCTGATCAAGAACGCCGAGGCGCTCGAGCATATGGAAAAGGTCGACACGCTGGTGGTCGACAAGACCGGCACGCTCACCGAGGGCAAGCCGTCGGTGACGGCGGTCGTTGCGGCGGCCGGCTTCGACGAAACGGAAATCCTGCGGCTTGCCGCCGGCGTCGAGAAGGCGTCGGAACATCCGCTGGCGCTGGCGATCGTGGAAGCGGCAGAGAAGAAGGGTATCGAAGTCCCGCCCGTGGTGGATTTCGACTCTCCGCTCGGCAAGGGCGCCCTCGGCACCGTCGAGGGCAAGGCGATCGTGCTCGGCAATGCGGCGTTCCTCAAGGAGCATGGTGTCGATGCGTCGGCCCTTGCCGAACGGGCGGACGCCTTGCGCCACGATGGCGCGACGGCGATCTATATCGGAATCGAGGGTAAAGCGGGCGGCATCTTCGCCATTGCCGATCCGGTCAAGGCGACGACGCAGGAGGCGTTGAACGCGCTGCATGGCGAAGGCATCCGCATCGTCATGCTGACCGGCGACAATAAAACCACTGCCGAAGCCGTCGCGCGTCAACTGGGCATCGACGAGGTCGAGGCCGACGTGCTGCCGGATGCAAAGAGCGCCGTGGTGAGCCGGCTCAAGGCGGAAGGTCGAGTGGTGGCGATGGCGGGCGACGGCGTCAATGACGCGCCGGCGCTGGCGGCCGCCGATGTCGGCATCGCCATGGGCTCGGGCACCGATGTCGCCATCGAAAGCGCCGGCGTCACCCTGCTCAAGGGCGATCTGATGGGGATCGTCAAGGCGCGGCGGTTATCCGAGGCGACGATGGCGAATATCCGCCAGAACCTGTTCTTCGCCTTCATCTACAATGCCGCCGGTATCCCGGTTGCCGCAGGCGTGCTTTACCCTTCTTTCGGCCTGCTCCTGTCACCGATCATCGCGGCTGCCGCCATGTCGCTGTCGTCGGTCAGCGTCATTGCCAACGCGCTGCGGTTGCGGGGACTGAAACTGTGACTGAAACGCTGACGCGACTGACGCCCTGGCGTCAATCGTAGGCGAGGGCGTCAGTCGCGCCAGTAATTGTTGGCGGCCGCCACCGTCTGGAAATGGATGGCGATCACCTGTGAGGAGGCGATCAGCTGCGTGGTGTCCTGATCGTAGGCCGCGCGCAGCTTGTCGCGAATCTCGGCGGACGGCTGGGTCACCTTGACGCCGACCCGCGCCATTTTGGTGGCAGGGTCGAACCCCTCCTGCGGGGTTGCTGTCTTGAGTGAGGGAAGCCAGGTGTCAGCCATGATGTTTTCCTTCCAGAGAATATGAATACGCAACAACCGTAATCTACCCGAGCAGCCGACGAAAGCATCAACCCGCGATGCGTTTCGCCTCCAGGCGTCACGCCTGAAACGCCCTGTCGTGCGGGAAATCGCCTCCGGCGATGTAAGCGTCTTCCGCCTGCGTCGATTCTCGGCCGAGGACCTGATTGCGGTGCGGGTGACGGCCGAAAGCGGCGATGACCTTGCGCACATCACCGGCCTGGTTCACCAGCGACTGGTATATCGGTTGAAGGGAAGCGGACGCTTCCGCCGCGATCTCTTCGCGAAGCCCGATGAGCAGATCGATGCGCTCAAGGTGATCCGGGCCTTCGCAATGGCCAAGGGGCTGACTGTAGACGATCCTGAACCAGGGCATGCCCAGCGATGCATAGTGGCCGTTCGAGAAACCCTCCATCGCCAGCGACAGTGCGGCAGGGTCCTGCGCGAAAGCCCGCGGCGTGCCGCGCCACAGCGAGCGTGAGAACTGGTCGAGCACAATGATGAGCGCCAGCCTGCCTTCGGGTTCGTCGGCCCAGTCGTCGAGATCGCCTGAGGCTGCGCTCCTCGTGAGGTCGGCGAAGCGCTCGACGATCGCGTCATCCGCTCCGCCGTGCAACCGCCACGACCAGTGATCGCGATGAGTTTCAGCCTTTATCTGTGAGGAGCGGCCTTCGGGAAACCAGAAGTCGAGAACGTCGTTCCACGGGGCGGTCCTGGTATTCATTTCGATCCTTTCTGGCGGTTGCGAGCAATGAGACAGGGTTGGCGCCGCAAAAACAACAGACCCCGCATCGCTGCGGGGTCTGCGAGGAGGCTTCAGCCTCGCGCGGCCACAGTTGCAGGCCGGGCGGTGGCTGTTTTTGAGGTCCGCCCGCCGGGTGCGGTGGCCTTTGGCACGCGCAGCAGGCGCATGCCGTTGGCGATGACGATCAGCACCGAAAGCTGGTGGACCAGCATGCCGCCGGCCATATGGACATTGCCGGAGAACACGCCTGCCAGCAGTCCGGCCACCGTCACCAGTGCGATGACGAGGTTCTGGCGCATATTGCCCAGCGTTGCGCGCGAGATCGCCATCGCTTCGGGGATCTTGCCAAGATCGTCCTTCAGGAGCGCGATGTCGGCGGTCTCGATGGCGACGTCGCTGCCGGCCGCGCCCATGGCGATCGAGGTGTCGGCGGCGGCAAGAGCCGGCGCATCGTTGATGCCGTCGCCGACCATGGCGACATGCGCGCCATCCGCCTTCATCTTCCGGATCAGTTCCAGCTTGTCCTCGGGCATCAACCCGGCATGGACCTCGTCGATGCCGACCTCGCGGGCGATGGCCTCGGCCGCACCATGCTGGTCGCCGGTCAGCATGACCACACGGCCTATGCCGATGTCACGCAGGCGGGCGATGGCTTCCGCCGCGCCTTCACGAGCCATGTCAGACATGCCCAGCATCCCGATCAACTGCCCGTCACGCGCCACCAGGATCGGCGTCTGGCCATTGGACAGCAGACGGTCCAGGGCGGCTTCGCCCTCCTGACCCAGCGCAATGCCGAGCGTGTCCATGAGGCGCCGGTTACCGGCGGCGATGATGCGGCCGTCGATGCGGGCGCTCAGGCCCATGCCGGCATGTTCCTCCAGCGATTCGAGCGTGGAAAGCGGCCCCTGCTTGCGGCCAGCCTCGACGATGGGACGGCCGAGCGGATGGGTCGATCCGGTCTCGGCGGTCGCAGCCAGATGCAGCAACTCGGCCTCGGCAATGTCGCCGAGCGCGACGATAGAGGCGAGCTGCGGCTTGCCTTCCGTCAGCGTGCCGGTCTTGTCGAGCGCCAGCGTATCGATGCGGCCCGCACTTTCCAGATGCTGGCCGCCCTTGATCAGGATGCCGCTGCGCGCCGCGCGGCCGATGCCGGCGACGATGGAGACCGGCGTCGAGATGACGAGCGCGCCGGGGCAGCCGACGACAAGCAGCGTCAACGCAAGACGGATGTCCTGCGTCACGGCGAAGGCGACGACCGCAAGTCCGATGATCGAGGGCGTGTACCATTGCGCAAAGCGCTCGATCATACGCTGGCTCGGGGCCTTTTCCTCCTGCGCCTCCTCGACGCGCTGAATGATGCGGGCAAGGGTGGTGTCGGCGCCGACATTGGTGGCGCGGATGCGCAGCAACCCGTTCTCGGCGATCGTTCCTGCATGAACGTGGCTGCCCGGTGCTTTCTCGGCTGGCATCGGCTCACCGGTAATCGCCGCCTCGCTGACGGCGGCGGCGCCTTCGGTTACCTCTCCATCCACCGGGATGCGTTGACCGGCCCTGACCAGCACGGTCTCGCCAAGCTGGACCATATGCGCCGGCACCTCGACGGGATCGCCGTCGCGCAGCACGGTCGCGGTGGCGGGCGCGGCATCGAGCAATGCCTTCAGCGCGCCACGGGTCTGCCCCATGGTGCGCGCCTCCAGCCAGCCACCGAAAATGAAGAGGAAAGTGACGGCCGCCGACTCCCAGACCTCGCCGATAAACAACGCGCCGACCGCCGCGACGGTGACGAGCAGTTCGATGCTGAAATGCTTTACACGCAGCGAGCGCCAGGCGCGGATGGCGATGTCGGAACCGGCAAGAAAAGCTGCCGCGACCATCAGCGCGGTCCATGCCTCGACCATGCCGAAGCCGTAGCGCGCCAGAAGACCGGCCGCGATCAACCCGCCGCTGCCGACCGTCAGCCAGAAACGCCGCCGTGCCGGATGCACGAAGGCGCTCTTGATCCTGCTGACAAGATTGCTCATCTCCTCGCTCCTTTCATCTTCATCCATGTCGGAAAAGCGTGCCTGCCGCGCCGGCACGCGGCGCGGCGAAAAAGGCGGAGTGCCGATCAAAAGGCGGCAGGCCGCGCCTCGTAGCCGGTTCCACGCACTGCCTCGACCAGCGCTTCAACGCTCGATTGCGCGGGGTCGTGCTCGACCTCGATCTTGCCGGTGTTGAAGCGCACCTCGGCCTTTGCCACACCGGGAAGGGCGTTGAGCGCCTTCTCGATCTTGGGTACGCAGGAGGGGCAGGAAAGCTCATCGCTGCGAAGGATGGTTTTCTGGGTCATGATCGGGTTCCTTTCGATAGTGGGGAAGGGGTGTCCCCTGCCTCATTGATCTAAGGGTTTGACCCCGCATTGCGATTGGTGAAACCGGCAAGCCAGGCTTGCATGAATGCACAGGCCGCTGCCTTGGTTCTGGTTCGTCGGGCGACCACATGGGGAGCTGTGGTGGAATTGCCGCCTAAACCAAAGGGATTTCCGTGCGTAAATGCACAGGTTGACAAGTCTCGATTCCCTGGCGGATGCTTTGATGTGGACGCGCCGCTGCTGGAAGGACAGCTTGAGGATACTCTCACCAAAGTCGCATCGGCGACACGACCATATGCGAAAGTCTTATGGGGAGACTTGAGTGAGATCAACGACGAGCTAACATTTTTGCAATAAACCAATGAAATGGAGCATATCATGCGTGGATTTGTTGATGACATCGAGGAACTGACCGAAGGAAACACGGATTTTCGCCGTGTTCTTTATACGGCAAGAAATATGCAGCTCGTGCTGATGGCGCTTCAGCCCGGCGAGGAGATCGGCGAAGAGGTTCACGACGACGGCGATCAGTTCTTCCGTGTCGAGGACGGCGAAGGCGAAATCCTGATCGACGGCAATGTGAGCAGGATCAGGGCCGATATGGCCATGATCGTACCGGCCGGTGCGCGGCATAACGTCAAAAACACCGGGAATGAGCCGCTGAAGCTTTATACGATCTACAGCCCTCCCGAGCACGTCGACGGTGTCGTTCATCCAACCAAGGCTGAAGCCGACGCCGCGCATGAACACTTCGACGGCAAGACCACCGAATAACGCCGTTGCGCAAGCAGTGACTTGCGGCGACAACATCCATGAACGGTGTTCCTGCTTGCCCTCCCGCACCGAACCGCGAGAGGGCAGCTCTTTACTAGGAGATGACGTGAAGACCCCGATGCGCACCGGCCTTCCTGCCGCACGGCTGGGATTGCCCTTCAGAATCTGACATTCGTCATCGGTGCCGTAGTGGTGCGGGTCATCGGTGGTCTGTTCTTCGAACTGCCGTTGACCCTGCTCACCGTTCGCGATGGAGAAGCGCCGGTGCATTCAGGACGGCATCTATTGAATCGCGCAAATGGGGCGGCGAGTTGTTCCGGTGCAACCTGGGGAACGGTCGAAAGAGGCCCTATGAGAATTTGAGGCCGAGTCTCTTTCGTCTGGCAGGAGCCGCTGGCGGTTCTTCGACGGGCTTTGGCTTGCGTCCTAATCCCATCGATTTTGCCAGTGCGGAACGCGCTGCGGCGTAGTTTGGCGCGACCAGCGGATAGTCTGCCGGCAGGCCCCATTTCGCACGATATTCGTCCGGGGTGAGGCCATGGTGGGTCGACAAGTGAGAACGGCGGTGCAAAATTAGACCACGGTAGCGGCGGCGAAGTGCTGCTGCGGGCGGCGTAAAAGTCGTCCACTTTTTCCCTTTTCGCGATGCTGGCGAGGAGGGATGAGGGATTTACACCGTGGAACTTTACCTGAAGGTTCGTCTTGCCTGCGCGGGCGGCATGAGCGCCCGGGCGGCAGCGAAGCATTTCAACATATCGCGCGACACGGTCCGCAAGATGCTGTCGTATTCCGAGCCGCCCGGCTACCGGCGCACCGCTGCGGTGCGGCGGCCGAAGCTGGAAGCGTTCATTCCGGTCATCGATGGCTGGCTGGATGAGGACCGGTCTGTTCCGCGCAAGCAGCGCCATACGGCGAAGCGTGTGTTCGATCGCCTTCGCGAAGAGCATGGCTTCACCGGAGGCTACACGATCATCAAGGATTACATCCGGGATCGGGATCAGCGCAGCCGGGAGATGTTCGTGCCGCTGGCACACGCACCCGGCCATGGGCAGGCAGATTTTGGAGAAGCTCTGGTCGAGATCGGCGGGGTGGAGCAGAAGGCGCACTTCTTCGTGCTCGATCTGCCGCACAGCGACGCCTGCTACGTACGCGCCTATCCGGCTGCCGTTGCCGAGGCCTGGATGGACGGCCATGTTCACGCCTTTGCGTTCTTCGGCGTGGTGCCGCTGTCGATCGTCTACGACAACGACCGCTGCCTGGTCTCGAAGATCCTGCCTGACGGGACGCTGTTGGTTTCCGCGCAGAACTGAGCCGGTTAGGCGCATAATTTCCATTGAGAATTGAGCCATGTGAACCTTCCCCCAACGCGAAGAGCGACGGGG
>NZ_JACICC010000013.1 GCF_014195635.1 Pseudochelatococcus contaminans
GGAACCACATCTATGCGCGCAAGCCATTGTTCGGACTCATGTCCGCTCTCACGCCGATTCACGAAACCTGGAAAAACGACAACCTCATCCGCGACACCGCCAGAAGCCTCAGCATAGCTGCGAAGAAGAGCGCATGGGTCGCGCCATCCGCGCGCCAGACGGCTTCAGAAACAACCGACTCCCCTGAATCTACCGCCTCCGAGACTGCCCGAACTCCTGTCGATCCGAGGGGAGGACGCCGATGATCATCTCTCTCCTCAACCAGAAGGGCGGCGTCGGCAAGACGACGCTGGCGCTGCATCTCGCTGGAGAACTGGCGCGGGGCGGCAAGCGCGTCACCCTGATCGACGCCGATCCGCAAGGCTCTGCCCTCGACTGGTCGCAGCAACGCGCGCGTGAGGGCCTGCCGCGTGCCTTCGGCACGGTCGGCCTGGTGCGCGATACGCTGCACCGTGAGGCCCCCGAACTCGCCCGCGATGCCGATCATATCGTCATCGATGGGCCTCCGCGCGTCGCCGGCCTCATGCGCTCCGCGCTGCTCGCCGCCGATCTCGTGCTGATCCCGGTGCAGCCATCGCCGTTCGACGGCTGGGCCTCGGCCGAGATGCTCGCCCTCCTGGCGGAGGCGCGTATCTATCGCCCGCAACTCGTCGCCCGCTTCGTTCTCAACCGCTGTGGCGCCCGCACCGTCATTGCCCGCGAGACGGCCGAGACGCTGGCGGACCACGATCCTCCGCTGCTCGCCAGCACCATCGGTCAGCGCGTCGTCTTCGCCGACGCCGCGCAGTCCGGGCGGCTCGCCAGCGAGATCGACCGCCAATCTCCTGCCGCCCGTGAGATCGCCGCGCTCACCGCCGAGATCGAAGGGCTGGGCATCGGGAGGGCCGCACGATGAGCGTTCTCACCGGCGACTGCCGCGAAGAAATGCCCTGGCACGCACCCTACGACATGATCATCGCCGATCCGCCCTATGGCGACACTTCGCTCGCCTGGGATCGGCGCGTCGAGGGCTGGGTCGCGCTGGCGCGCGCCGCCCTCAGGCCGACCGGCTCGCTCTGGGTCTTCGGCTCGCTGCGCAGCTTCATGGCGACGGCCGACCGCTTCGCCGATGCCGGCTTGCGGATCGCGCAGGAGATCGTCTGGGAAAAGCAGAACGGCACCGGATTTCATGCCGACCGCTTCAAGCGGGTGCATGAGCTGGCCGTCCAGGTTTATCCGGCAGAGACCGCCTGGCGTGACATCTACAACGACGTCCAGACCACGCCCGACGCCACCGCGCGGACGGTTCGCCGCAAGCAACGTCCTCCCCATACCGGCCAGATCGACGCTGGCCATTATGTCAGCCATGACGGTGGGCCGCGCCTCATGCGGTCGGTCATCTACCTGCGCAACTGCCACGGCCGCGCGATCCATCCGACCGAGAAACCGTCGGCGCTGCTGGAAATCCTGATCCGCACGAGTTGCCCGGAAGGCGGGCTGGTCGGCGATTGGTTCGCGGGCTCTGGTGCGGCCGGGGAAGCCTGCCGGCTTTCCGGCCGGCGCTATCTCGGCTGCGAGATCGACCCCGACATGGCCGAGCGGGCGCGGGCGCGCATCGCCGCCGTGCTGCCGTTCCATGACGGAGCTTCGTCATGACGGAGCGCAACGGGAAGCGCGGCTTTGCCGCCCGTCCGGTCGATCCCGATGGTTGGATCCGGGCCGGTGACACGCCGCCGGAACGCAGCGGCGATGCCGCGGTCTATTCCGCCCGCCTGACGATCGACATCACGCCCGAGCTTCGCGGGCGGATCAAGATCGCTGCGATCAGGCGCGGCGGCACCGTCACCGACATGCTGCGCGAATTGCTCGCGCGCGAATTTCCCGACACATCAGGAGAGCGCTCATGATCGGCGCCGCAGCCCATGAAGATGATCTGACCCGCGTGGAGCTGACGTGGGTGGAAAAGAAGATCGAATACTGGATCAGGTTCGGCCACGAGGCGGGAACACAGATTCTCGACCGCAACCGCCGCATCGTTTCCTTCCGTCCCGGCGCCGTCTTCGCATTCGTCCGCTGGGCGGCGAACGACTACGGCACCGTGATCTCGCGGATCGACATCGTGCGAACCGTCGCGCCCGGCTGCGCCTATCAGACGCTGCCCTTCGTGCGCCCCGGCGGCGAAATCCTGCTGAAGGTCGAAAGCTGGCCGAAGGTCGAGGACGTGCTCCGCCATGTCGACGGCATCGAGACGCTCGGCGTCGATCCCGCCGAGGCCGATCCCGATCACTGGCGCCATGTCGCCCACTGGATGAACGCAGGCGAGATCCCGCGTCCCTACACGACCAAGCGCCATCTGGCATGGCTCCGGCGCCGGGAGATCGGGGAATGAACCGCTCCGGCTATGTCATCGTGACGGCCGCGGCCACGCTCGGCATCGCCATTGCCGGACTTGTTCCGACCGCGCCAAGGCTGGTCTGGAACGCATCGGCCAGCGTGCCGGTCGGCTTCTACACGGTATCCCCGGCAGAACGGATCGAGGTGCCGGATCTCGTCGCCGTCATGCCGCCCGAACCGTTCGCCTCCTTCATGGTCGAACGCGGCTATGTCGGCCGTGACGTGCCAATCCTGAAGCACGTCGTCGGTCTGCCGGGTCAGCGGGTGTGCCGCGACGGCCGAGCCATCACGGTGGACGACGTTCCGCTCGGCGAGGCCCGCGACCGCGACAGCCGTGGCCGCGACCTGCCGGTCTGGCGGGGCTGCCGGGTGATCGCCGACGGCGAACTTTTCCTCATGAACCTCGAAGCTGCCGACAGCCTCGACGGCCGCTACTTCGGCCCGTTCTCCGCCGCGGCGGTGATCGGCCGGGCCACCCCGCTTTTCACCGACGAGGATGGCGACGGCCGCTTCGTCTGGCGCGCGCCGATGCGGTGACGGCGCGTCCATAGCGGGGCGTGCGAACGGCCCGCGTCTTCTCCACCGCGTAGGAAAGGAACCTTCAATGCCACAGATCGGGCAATTCACCCGCACCCCGTCCGGCTATTCCGGGCGTGTGCGCACGCTCTCGCTCGACGTCGAACTGACATTCGTTCCCACCGAGAACACGGATGCCGAGAACGCGCCCGCCTATCGCATTCACCTCGGAGATGATAACGGGCCGGAAGTCGGCGCGGGCTGGAAACACTCCGGCGAACGCGCGGGTACCTTCATCTCCGTGCTCCTCGATGATCCCGTCTTCGAGCAGCCGATCCGCGCCCGCCTGTTCCAGTCGGACGAAGACGGCCGCGACTGGGGCCTGCACTGGACCCGCCAGAAGAAGCGCGACGACCAGGAATGATCATGAACACTTCCTGTCCTCGCCCCGCCACCGGGAGATGCGGCGTCCATCGCCGCATTCTCCTCCTTCTTCTTTCCGGCCTCTTCAGCTCAGCAATCGCGACGTCGCCCGCTCTGGCGCAGACCGCCGTGCCGGATCGCGGGGGCGCCGCGCATCCGCACGCCGCGCATATCACTGAGGCATCGCAGCGTTTCGGCATCCCGGCGATATGGATCGCCGCAGTCATGCGGGCGGAAAGCGCGGGCGATGTGCGCGCCGTTTCCTCGGCGGGCGCAATGGGCCTGATGCAGGTCATGCCCGATACCTGGGCGGAACTGCGCATCCGCTATCGCTTAGGTCGCGACCCCTATGATCCGCGCGACAACATCCTCGCGGGCACGGCCTATCTGCGCGAGATGTGGGACCGCTACGGCAATGTCGCCGCGATGCTGGCGGCCTACAATGCCGGTCCCGGCCGCTACGACCAATACCGCCTGGCAGATCGTCCGCTGCCGGCCGAGACGCGCGCCTATGTCGCTTCGCTTGCGCCGGCTCTGCTCGGCGAAGCGCCTTCGGGCTCCGCTTCCGTTGCGCCCTGGCCGCTCGACTGGCGTGAGGCGGCGATCTTTGTGGTCCGCGAAAATGATGCTTCCGCCGCCGATCCGGCGTTGCCCGATCGCGCGCCGAATGACGTCCCTTCGCCCCTTCCGGCGACACCCGACGCCCTCACGGCCTTGCAGCCGGAGGGCCTCTTCGTCGCCCGCAATGCCGGTGGGGACCGGCCATGAGCGGCTCCGCGGTTTCTCGCACTGCATCGGGCTCCGGCGCATCATGGAGGGTGCGGGCGGTGGCGGCAGGCACCACGACCGAAGGATGGCGAGATAAAAGGCCGCACGGTGCGGCTGTGGCGGGCGGTTGTTTTTGTTCAGGTTTCCGGCGCGTCCCGCACCGTGCGGCGCTGGCGCGCACCGTGCGCTGCGCGCTCCTCTTCCTGATTTTCCTTGATGATTTGCACCGTGCGGGGGCGCCCCATGTCCGATGACAACGAGTTCCGCATCCGTCCGGGCCGTATCCGCTCGACCCGCGCGCAACAGGCGAGGCCCTTTGTCGCCCAGGCGCTCGCCGCCGCCCAGAAAGCCGGCGGACGCGTCTCGCGCTCCGGCAAGATCACCTCGGGCAACCGCTCACGCTTCGGGCGCGGTCAGCGCGCCAGCATCCAGGCCAACCGGCTTCTCACCGGACGCTCGCGCATCGCCGTCATCAAGACCCGCGTGGTTCGCCAAACGGCACGCTCGGCTCCGCTCGGCGCACACCTTAATTATCTGCGCCGCGATGGCGTGACCCGCGACGGGGAAAAGGCGCGGATGTTCGGCCCGGAAAGGGACGACATGGATGTCGGCGCTTTCGCGGAAAAGTGCCAGGACGACAGGCATCATTTCCGCTTCATCGTCTCGCCCGAAGACGCGGTGGACATGGCCAATCTGAAGGATCACGCCCGCGAGCTGATGGGGCAGATGGAGAAGGATCTCGGCACGCGCCTCGATTGGGTCGCCGTCGATCACTGGAACACCGACAATCCCCATATCCATATCATCCTGCGCGGCCGCACCGACGATGGCCAGGACCTGGTGATTTCCCGCGACTACATCAAGGAGGGCATGCGCGCCCGTGCGCAGGATCTGGTCACGCAGGAACTCGGGCCCCGCACCGATCTGGAGATCCACCGCAATCTGGAGCGGCAGGTCGAGGCGGAACGCTGGACGCAGCTCGACCGGCAGCTTGTGCGCGACGCCGGCAAGTCCGGCATCATCGACCTTGCCCCGCTTCCCGACCGCCAGCCGGACGAGTTTCATACTCTGAAGGTGGGGCGGCTGCGAACCCTTGAAATCCGCGGGCTTGCCGAAGAGATCGGCCTCTCGCAATGGTTCATCAAGCCCGAAGCCGAAGCGGTCCTGCGTGAACTGGGCGAGCGCGGCGACATCATCAAGCGCATGCACCGTGCCCTGACCGAACGCGGCATCGAACGCGGCTCGGCCAGCTATGTCCTCGCCGGCGAAAGCCTTGACGTTCCCGTCATCGGCCGCCTGGTCGAGCGCGGCCTCGACGACGAGTTGAAGGGCACCGCTTATGCCGTGGTCGACGGCACCGACGGGCGGACCCATCACATCAAGCTGCCGCATCTCGACGCCGCCGGCGACAGTCCGCCCGGTTCCATCGTCGAGTTGCGATCCTGGGAGGACCCGCAGGGGCAGCGCCGCGTCGCGCTCGCCGTCCGCGCCGATCTCGATCTTGGTGCGCAAGTCGGCGCCTCGGGCGCGACCTGGCTCGACCGGCAGGCCATCGCCCGCGATCCGATCGCGCTGTCGGACAGCGGTTTCGGCGCTGAGGTCCGTCAGGCTCTGGACGAACGCGCTGAACATCTGATCGGCGAGGGCTTTGCCGAGCGGCAGGGCGGTCGCGTCGTCTTCGCGCGCCGGCTGCTCAGCACCTTGCGCCAACGCGAACTCGACAACCTCGGCGAGAAGCTCGCAACCGAGACCGGCATGTCCTTCGAGCGCGCAGCCAGCGGCGAATATGTCGCCGGCTCCTATCGCCAGCGTTTCGCGCTCGCCTCCGGCCGCTTCGCCATGATCGACGACGGCCTCGGCTTCCAGCTCGTGCCCTGGTCGCCCTCTCTCGAAAAACAGATCGGCCGTCACGTCTCCGGCGTAGCCCGCGATGATGGCGGCGTAGATTGGGACTTCGGGCGCAAGCGCTCCCTCGGCCTTTAGCCTCAACCAGAAAGGACCATCGCAATGTCCGCGACCAAGATCCTCTGGGGACAGATCACCATCGTCTTCCTCATCATCCTCGCCACCACCTGGGGCGCGACCCAGTATGTCGCCTCGAGCCTCGGTTATCAGGCGCAACTCGGGCCGCCCTGGTTCGTGATGTTCGGCGTGCCGATCTATTATCCGCCCGCGATCTTCTGGTGGTGGTATTTCTACGAAGCCTATGCGCCGCCGATCTTCGCCAAGGGCGGGATCATCGCGGCATCGGGCGGCTTCATCGCCATTGCCGTCGCCATCGGCATGTCGGTCTGGCGGGCGCGCGAGGCGAAAAACGTCGCCACCTATGGCTCGGCGCGATGGGCCGGGAAAGGAGAGATCAAGGCGGCGGGCCTGCTCGATCCCGATGGTGTTGTTCTCGGCCGTTACGAGAAGGACTATCTACGCCATGACGGGCCGGAGCATGTCCTGTGCTTTGCCCCGACACGTTCGGGCAAAGGCGTCGGCCTCGTCGTCCCGTCGCTGCTGACCTGGCCGGGGTCGGCCATCGTCCACGACATCAAGGGTGAGAACTGGCAGCTCACCTCCGGCTTCCGCTCGCAGCACGGCCGCGTGCTGCTCTTCGACCCGACCAACCCGAAATCCTCGGCCTACAATCCGCTGCTGGAAGTGCGCCGCGGCGAGTGGGAGGTGCGCGACGTCCAGAACATCGCCGACATCCTCGTCGATCCGGAAGGCAGTCTCGACAAGCGCAACCATTGGGAAAAGACCAGCCATTCGCTGCTGGTGGGCGCCATCCTGCATGTGCTTTACGCCGAACCCGACAAGACCCTGGCAGGTGTGGCCAAATTCCTGTCCGATCCGAAGCGCCCGGTGGATTCCACGTTGCGCGCCATGATGAAGACCGCGCATCTGGGCGAAGCGGGGCCGCACCCGGTCGTTGCCAGCGCCGCGCGCGAGCTGCGCAACAAGTCCGAGAACGAGCGCAGCGGCGTGTTGTCGACGGCGATGTCGTTTCTCGGCCTGTATCGCGATCCGGTCGTGGCCGAAGTCACACGCCGCTCCGACTGGCGCATCAGCGATATTGTGGGAGGCGATCAGCCGGTCACGCTTTACCTCGTCGTGCCGCCCTCCGACATCAACCGCACCAAGCCGCTGATGCGATTGCTGCTCAATCAGATCGGCCGTCGCCTGACCGAAGACCTGCAGGCGAACGCCGGGCGGCATCGGCTCCTTCTGATGCTGGACGAGTTTCCGGCGCTGGGCAGGCTCGATTTCTTCGAGACCGCGCTGGCTTTCATGGCCGGCTACGGTCTGAAATCATTCCTGATCGCGCAGTCGCTGAACCAGATCGAGAAAGCCTACGGGCCGAACAACTCGATCCTCGACAACTGCCATGTCCGCGTCAGCTTCGCCACCAACGACGAGCGCACGGCGAAACGGGTGTCGGATGCGCTCGGCACCGCCACCGAGATGAAGGCGATGAAGAACTATGCCGGCCATCGCCTGTCGCCCTGGCTCGGGCACCTTATGGTCTCGCGCTCGGAAACCGCGCGCCAGTTGCTGACGCCGGGCGAGATCATGCAGCTTCCCCCACATGAGGAGATCGTCATGGTGGCGGGCATCCCCCCGATCCGGGCGACGAAGGCGCGCTATTACGAGGACGCCCGGTTTCGCGAGCGCGTTCTGTCACCGCCTGAATTGAAAGGTCCCGAAGAAACGCGGCCCGACGACTGGACCAAGCTTCCGATCCCGGCGCGACCGGAAGGCGCCACGGATCACGGCGACCAGAGAACCAATGACGAAGATCCGACCGAATCCGAACGCCGATTGCAGCCTGAACTCAGCCGCGTAAAGCCCGTGGAGAAGAAAAAGCCCCTCGAGAACGAATTCGAGATCGCGCCGCCCGATGAAGTTGAGGAAGAGGCCATGCAAAATCGGCGCATGATCCGCCAGGTGCAGGGCATTGCCCGGCAGGTTGCCATGGACCCGAACGACGGCATGGAGCTGTAGCGCCATGGCCAATCTCCGGAAGAAGAAAAAACTCACCGTCTATCTGGACCCCGATGTCGAAAAAGCCCTGACCGAGTTTGCCGCGCGGCGGGACCGGTCGCAGTCGATGATCGGCGAGGCGGCCATCGCCTCATTCCTGTCTCCCGACGATGCCGAACGCCGAGAGGCGATAATCGCCAAGCGCCTCGATCGACTCGATCGCCGCATGGACCGGCTTGAACGAGACGTCGGCATCGCCGTCGAAAGCCTGGCGGTCTTCATCCGCTTCTGGGTCAACACCACACCGGCCTTGCCTGAGCCGGCGGCAAAGGCCGCGAAGGCCAAATCAGCGGAGCGATACGAGGCGTTCATCACCGCGCTCGGTCGCCGCCTCGCACAGGGACCGAAGCTGCGGCAGGAGGTGTCGGAGGATGTGACGGATCAGAGAGTTGAATTTGGCCGCCTTAGTCGTTGACACGAGTTCCCGCTCCCGGTTGGCTGAGCAGTAACAAGGATCCGCCGGAAGCGGCCTTCGCGACTGTCGCGGTCTTTGGGATTTTCGCGAATTATCCTAAGGTGATGGCTGTATATTCACTCGACTTTGGAGGAACAGCCTTGAGACTTGCCATTGCCAGCCTGTTCGCCATCGGTCTCGCCGTCCCTGCCTTCGCCCAGACGGAACCGCCCGCAGATTTTGACGAAGCCGCATGGCAGGCCGAATGGGACGCGGGCGACACGGATGGCGACGGCAAGCTGAGCCGGGAAGAGGCGAAAGCCGGGAATCCGAACATGACCGATGAAGTCTTCGACCAGATCGACACCGATGGCGACGGTTTCATCAGCCCCGCGGAAGACAAGGCCGCGCTCTTCGAAGCACGCGGCAAAACCACAAATGAATAGGGTATGGGCGGGGGCTTTTGGCGCAACGGTGTTTGTCGCGGCAGCATCCGTGGCAGGCGCGGAGGCGCCCACGTCCGCCAGACCGGCCGGGTTGCCTGAGAACTATGTTCCTGAAATCCCCTCGCATGAGATGGAGCCGGACACCGGCCCGCTTTCGGCCGCCCTACAGGAGCGTTTCCGCGACCGTATCGCCGGTATCTTCATCGAGCGCGAGCCCGATTTCCATGTCGTCGTCAGGCTAACGGGAGACCGGGATGCGGGCACGCTTCAGTACCAATTGGGCGAAGATCGGGTGCGTGTCGAAGTCCTGACAGGCGCATCCCATACCGTCGATCAACTGGTCGCCGCGTTGGATGACCGCCAGATGATTACGCGCGTTCTTCCCGATGGCTACGGCGGATATGTCGATGAGCGCACCGGATATGTGGTTCTTACGGTTCTCCCCGGAACAGAGCTTGCCGGTGGCAGCGAAGCATCCCTTTCGGCTGCTTTGGGCGTGCCGATCCGCATCATCGAAGGGGAACCCGCTACAATCGGTCCAGCACCACAGCAGCGGGAAGAGCGGTAATCCATTGCGGCCCGGATTCCGGGCCGCGACGTGTCGCAAAAATCAGTCGCACAATTTTGACTTTCGCACGCGACATTTGCGACAGAAATTCCCCTGAAAATTCAACGTTGGCCTGACCTGCTACAAAAATCAGGGATCTTCGTGACGGCTTCTCAAAACTTATCGTTGCTTCCCGCTTCTCCTTTGATCGGCCCCCATAACAGCGCGACGAGGGCGAGATTGGCGATGGCGAGAGCTGCCAGCGCCACAAGAGTTTGATCGGTGCCCCCGACCGAAAGCAGGATCGCACCCACGGTTGGGCCGGCAGCTTGGGCGACGAGACTGGGCCGGGCAAGCCGCCCCATGATCGGCGCATAGCGGGAAGGTCCGAACAGGGCGAGCGGGAGCGCACCCTTGGCGATCGAGAAGATGCCATTGCCGGCCCCGTAGAGGATGAGCGACAGGCCGATGATGAGAAAACCTGCCGCGAGCATCGTCACCCCTGCCGCGCTCAGGACGGAGGCGGCCGCGAGTGTCCAGAAGGGATGATGCCTCCCCCCGCTCGCCATTTCGCCAATTCGGCCGGCGACTTGGGCCGGGCCTATCAGCGCGCCGAGGGCTACAGCTTCGCCCAGCGACAGCCCGCGTTGCTGCAACAGGGTCAGCAGATGCACCGATATGATGGTGACGCCCAATCCGGCCAGCACCACGATCGCCATCATGATCAGATAGGCCCGGCGCTCATGGTCGCGCAGCTTGATCGCAGGAGCTTGGTCTTTGCCACCGATCGGCCTGGGCTTGCCGTTGCTCGGAAGGACCAGCAGCACGAGCGGCAGGCAGATCGCGAGATGAATGCCGGCATAGGCCATGCAGGCCCCGCGCCATCCCAGATGCTCCAGAAACAAGGCCGAGAGCGGCCAGCAGACCGTGCTTACGAAGCCGCCCCACAAGGTCAGTGTAGTGATGGCGGATCGCGCGGAACGGCCATAATAGCCCCCGAGCGTGGCAAATGCCGCATCATAAAGGCCGGCCCCCATGCCGATACCGAGCACGATCCATCCGGCGACGAATACCCATAGGGACGGCGCAGCCGCAAGGATGACGAGGCCGGCAGCGAACAGCAGGCAAGCCAGAGCAAGGATGGGACGCCCGCCGTGCTGGCCAATGGCGTCACCCACGCGCGGGGAAACGACGCCGGCCGCGAGCAGGCCAATGGAGAGAGCGCCGACGATCCATGAAAGCGGCCAACCCGTATCGGCCGCGATCGGGGCGGCGAGAACGGCGAGCAGGTAATAGGAGCTGCCCCATGCAAATATCTGTACGATGCCGAGCGCGGAGATGACGGGCCACCTTCTCGCGTCGGGAGACAGGCCCGTTTGAGCCGGCAGGTTTGTCGTCACCGGACGCGCTTGAGCGCCATACGCTCTTCCAGCTTTTGGGCGGTTTCCTTGCGCTCGCTGTAGCGGTCGGTGAGGTAAGGAGCGACGTCGCGGGTCAGAAGCGTGAACTTCACCAGTTCCTCCATCACATCGACCACCCGGTCGTAATAGGATGAAGGCTTCATTCGACCCGCTTCGTCGAACTCCTGATATGCCTTGGCGACCGAGGACTGGTTGGGGATGGTGATCATCCGCATCCAGCGGCCGAGGACGCGAAGTTGGTTGACGGCGTTGAAACTCTGCGAGCCGCCAGAGACTTGCATCACGGCCAATGTGCGGCCCTGGGTGGGGCGAACTGCGCCAACCGCGAGCGGTATCCAGTCGATTTGCGCCTTGAGGACTCCGCTCATGGCACCGTGACGTTCGGGGCTGGTCCAGACCTGCCCTTCGGACCATTCCGAAAGTTTCCGAAGCTCCTGCACCTTCGGATGATCAACGGGCGCACCATCAGGCAGCGGCAGGCCGTGCGGATCGAACACACGGGTTTCCGCGCCGAAGTGGTTGAGGAGCCGTTCGGCTTCGAGCGTGAGCAGCTTGCTATAGGAGCGTTCACGCAACGAGCCGTAGAGCAGGAGAATGCGCGGCGGATGAGCAGAGGGCGTCGTTCGTAGGCGTTCAGCCGATGGGCTGTCGAGCACCGCGCGGACCACATTAGGAAGGTCGGAAACCGTCATGGCTTGGCCTCGGCCGGAACGGCAACGGGCGTCCCTTTCTCGGGAAACCACTTCGCGCCGAGCCTGAGCGCGACATGAACGAGCAGGATCAGTGCGGGCACTTCCACGAGCGGGCCGATGACGGCGGCGAAGGCCACCGGCGATGCGAGACCGAATGCCGCGATGGCGACCGCGATGGCCAACTCGAAATTATTGCCGGCAGCGGTGAAGGCGATGGCCGTGGTGCGCGGATAATCCGCCTCGATCAGCCGGCCCATCGCGAAGCTGATGAGGAACTGGATGACGAAATAAAGCGCCAGGGGAATGGCTATGCGCAGGACATCGAGAGGCAGCGACACCACGTCCGCGCCCTTGAGGCTGAACATGGCGACAATGGTGAACAGCAGCGCGGCTAGCGTTATGGGGCTGATGCGCGGCAGAAATTCGTGCTCATACCAGCCCGCGCCTTTGCGAGCGATGAGGATGCGGCGCGTCAGGAACCCGGCGAGGAAGGGAATGCCGAGATAGATCAGCACCGCTTCGGTAATGGTCCAGAAGCTCACGTCTATGACGCTGCCCTCAAGGCCGAAGAGGGGTGGCAAGACGGAAAGGAAAAACCACGCATAGGTGGAGAAGAACAGAATCTGGAATATCGAGTTGAAGGCAACCAGACCGGCGACATATTGATTGTCGCCGCGCGCGAGTTGGTTCCAGACCAGCACCATAGCGATGCAGCGGGCGAGTCCGATCAGGATCAGTCCTGTCATGTATTCCGGGTGGTCGCGCAGGAAGATCACGGCCAGCGCGAACATCAGCGTCGGGCCGATGATCCAGTTTTGTACCAGCGAAAGGATCAGCACTCGCTTGTCGGAAAAGACCCGGTGCAGTTCTTCGTAGCGCACCTTGGCGAGCGGCGGATACATCATCAGGATCAGGCCGATGGCGATCGGTATGTTGGTGGTGCCGACCGACATGGCGTTGAGAGCTTCCGGCAAGCCGGTGAATATCGTGCCCAGCACGACGCCGAGTGCCATCGCGGCGAAAATCCACACCGTCAGATAGCGGTCGAGGAAACCAAGGCGGGAAGCTGGCTTGAGGGAAGCCATCAGTATTCTCCAATCGCAGGCTGAAAGTCAGGCGGAAGCAACGCGCCGTCCATGTTCGTCAATGATCCGCTCGCCATCCTCTTTGACGAACTCGCCCCGTTGTGGGGGCAGCAGATCAAGAACGGCTTCGGACGGTCGGCAGAGCTTGACCCCTTGGGGGGTGACGACGAGGGGGCGATTGATGAGGATCGGGTGCGCCATCATGGCGTCGAGCAATGCGTCATCGCTCAATTCTGGATCGCCAAGGCCGAGGTCGGCATAGGGCGTTCCTTTCTCCCGCAAGATCGAGCGGGCCGTCAGGCTGGCGCGCTCGATGAGTTGCGCGAGCAGCGCCCGTGAGGGCGGGGTTTTCAGATATTCGATGATATGCGGCTCGACGCCGGAATTGCGGATCAGGCCGAGCGTATTGCGCGAGGTGCCGCAATCGGGATTGTGGTAGACAATGACATCCATGGATTGCCTCACGCCGCGCCAGAGCGGGGCGAGGCTGCCCCTTCGGATTGACCGATTTCGTTGAGCTTCATATTGAGCGACGATTTATCGAGGCTGGCGACGGGCAAGGCCACGAAGACCGAAATCCGGGTTTTCATGTAGCGAAACGCCGTGACAAAAGCCGCCATGCGCTGAATCTCGGTGCCCTCGACGGTGGCGGGGTCTTCGATACCCCAATGCGCGGTCATCGGCTGGCCCGGCCAGACCGGACAGGCTTCGCCGGCCGCGTTGTCGCAGACGGTGAACACGAAATCCATCACCGGCGCGTCGGGGCCGGAGAATTCTTCCCATCCTTTCGATCGGAAGCCTTCAGCCGGGTAGTCGTAGCTTTCGAGTACCTTCAGGGCGAGCGGGTTCACTTCGCCTTTGGGCTGGCTTCCAGCCGAATAGGCCCGGAAGCGACCCGCACCATCCTTGTTCAAGATGCTTTCGGCAAGGATCGAGCGGGCGGAATTTCCGGTGCAAAGAAACAGCACGTTGAAGATTCTATCGGAGTGATTGGCCATAGGCTCAGGCATGGGTGACGCCTTTCGTCGGTTTGCAGCAGGACAGCGCGGCGACTGCCGGGTTGCACACGTCCGGGTGGCCTTGGCAGCAATCGCGCATGAGAAATTCGAGCAGGCCGGACAGCGCCGGATAGGAGGCGCTGTAGATGATCGAGCGCCCGTCGCGCCGCGACTCGATGAGGTCGGCTTGTTCAAGGTGGCTCAGGTGGAAGGACATGCGCGACGACGATGCGCCGTCCATCGCTTCCCCGATCGCGCCGGCCGGCATCCCTTCCGGGCCGGCCGTCACCAGCAGGCGCACGATGCGCAGCCGGGTTTCCTGCGAGAGCGCCGCGAAGGCAGAGAGGGCTTGCTTTTCGTTCATGTATGCCTCAACATCTCAAGAGTAGTTGAATCATGGATACACGGACATGAACGCTTACGCCAGCCCCTTAATCACAGAATTTCCTGATGTTGCCTCGCTCGGGGCGATCCTCGATATTTTGGAGGGCCATGCCGACAAGGTTCTTGTGCTCGCCTATGGCGACGGGCAGCAGGTGCAGGCCGGCTATCACATCACGGAGGTCAAGGCCGGTTCCTTCGTCACGCTCGATTGCGGCGGCAATCCCGATGCGTGGCGGGAGACGGTCTTGCAGGTCGAGGATATTCCCCCGACCGAAGGCAGCATGCCGATGACCGTCGCCAAGTTCCGGTCAATCTTGGGAAAGGTCGGCAGCAGGGTCCAGCTTGACACGGACGCGCGGTTGACATGGGAGGTGAGCCGGCCCGGTGAGCCGATGCAGGTCTATGACGGGGCCGGAATCGAGATCGAGAAAGACCGGACGATTGTGCGTCTCAGCCCGCGCCCCGCAATCTGCAAGCCGAGGCATCGCGCGCAGCAGACGAGAGCGTCTGCCTGCTGCGGCTAAGCCCGCCCGAGCCATTGCCATGTCGCACTACTTCTAAAGCCCGCTACGTTGCAGGTTCCGGGAATTTTGCGGCGATAGTTTCGGATAGCTGGCGAGGACTTCTGTTCATGCAGCCTTTGTTTTGCCTCGTGCCAGAACGCTCTCCACCAGCAAAAGCCCGACCCCACAGACAATCGCCACGTCGGCAAGGTTGAAGGCGGGCCAATGATAGCTGCCAATGTAAAAATCCAGGAAATCCGCCACCGCACCCTGCCGCAGCCGGTCGAGCAGATTGCCGAGCGCCCCCCCAACCACGAGCCCGAGGGCGGATGCCGTCAGGCGGCTGTCGCTTCGATGGATCCAGACAAGGAGGCCAGCGACTATAGCGAGCGTGAACGCCATCAGGAGCCAAGCCGGCGCCTGGCCGAACAATCCGAAGCTCACGCCGGTATTGAAGCCGAGCACGAGATTAAAGAAGCCGGTGACGGGGATGACCTGAGGCGGGTTCATAACATGGTTCAGGACCCACCACTTCGTCGCCTGATCAAGGAAAAATCCGCCAAGGGCGATGGGAAGGCCGAGCCTGAGCATGTCCAAATGTCCTTTAAACTCCGGCTTAGCCGATCCGGCCGAGGGCCGGGAAAGTCTGGAGCAGCCATATCGCAAAGCTGGTTAGATGGCCGGTGATCATGGCGATGCCCATCACCACCATCACCCCACCAGCGACGATTTTGAGCACCCGGCCAGTACGGCGCATCGACATCATCCGCGCCATGAACCCGCGCATGAACAAAGCGGCCAAGATGAAAGGGAGGCCAAGGCCGAGCGAGTAGACGGCGAGCAGCGTCGTTCCGCTTGCGACCGTGGCGTTGGCGGCGGACAGGGTCAGAATCGCGCCCAGCACTGGTCCGATGCAGGGAGTCCAGCCGAACGCGAAAGCGAGACCGAGGAGATAAGCCGCGCCGGCGCTTCCGCTGCCCGGATTGGCATGGAACCGCGCTTCACGATTGAGCCAGGGCATTGGTACGAGGCCTGTCGTGAACAGACCGAAGAGGACGACGATTACGCCTCCGATCAGGTTCGCTTCGAAAAGATACATGCGCAGGAGCCGGCTCAACACGGTTGCGCTGGCCCCAAGGAGGACGAACACGGTCGTAAAGCCGAGCACGAAGCAGAGGCTGAGGCCGAGAGTTCGGCTTGCCGCCTTGAATTCGGCATCGGCCGCAGTGCCATCCGGGCTAATCGTGCGGCCTGCGACGTAGGAGATATAGCCCGGCACCAGCGGAAGGACGCAGGGCGACAGGAAGGATACGACACCTGCGGCGAAAGCCGTCGCTATTCCGATACTGGAGAACTCCATCAGCCAATCTCGCCCGCCAGGCGGCGGAGCTTCTGCAATCGAATCTCACGCGGCTCGTGCATGTCGAGCGTGCCGACGAATTGGCTCTCGGCATCCATCAGGTAAACGCCGGCGGTATGATCCATTGTGTATTCGCCCCCTTCCAGAGGCACTTTTCGCGCATAGGCCGCAAAGGCCTTCACCACAGCGTCCGTTTCCTGTCGATTTCCCCGCAGTGCGAGGATGCGGTTATCAAAGGCTGTCATGTACTGAGCCAGCAATTCTTGTGTGTCCCGTTCGGGATCGACGGTGAAGAACAGGACGTTGAACTGGTCGGCCACCGGCCCGAGCTCGTTCATGAGATCGCTCAGTTCATAGAGCGTCGTCGGGCACACATCGGGACAATGGGTGAAGCCGAAGAAGGCGAGATAAGGCTTTCCGGCCAGCGCAGCATTGTCGATCGTTTCGCCTCGATGGGATGTGAGCTGGAACGGGCCGCCGATGGCTGCCGTGCCTGTCGAGGACGCGACCGCCACGGTTTGCTGTTGCCAAGGCTTGGATACGGACAGGCCGATGAAAAGCCCGCCGACAGCGGCGACGGCAACCCATGCAACAAGGCGGAAAAGTTTGACGCCGCTCATTGGACAGCCTCTCCGTGTCCGTCATGTTCGTTCGCAGATTCCGGACGAGCGCCCATGTTCTGCACAACGAACTCAACGTCGATCGCACCGGCCTGCTCGAACACAAGAGTCGCGGCAAACCGCTCCCCATCCTTCAAAGGGCGCGATGGCTTCAAGAACATGATGTGCATACCGCCAGGTTGAAGCTCGACGGTCTCGCCAGCTCCAATTTCGATGCCATTTTGCACAGGCCTCATGCTGGCAACCCCATCGCTCACGGTCGACTCATGGATTTCCACCCGGTCTGACAGAGGTGATGAGATTGAAACCAGGCGATCGGCCATATCGCCATCGTTTGTCAGCGTCAGATAGCCGCCGGCTACCGGCGTGACCGGCGGAGTCGCGCGTGACCACGGGTGATTGATGGTGATCGAACCAGCTTGGAAGTCGTGACCCACAGCAGGAGAGATCGACACTGCAAGGGCAAGGAAGGCGGCGGATAGGGCTCGCAAACTAGTCATGTTCCTTTTCTCCTTTTCCAGCTTCGCCGGCCTTCTCAAGGATTTCGAAGCCGCTTCTGACAACGACTACAACCACACCCAAGCCAATGATCAGATCCGGATAAGGCGAATTGAAAAGAATTACTGCAAGACCAGAAACAGCGATCGCCGAGTTCACGAGCATATCGTTTGTCGTGAATATCCATGAGGCTTGCAGATGCACGCCACTTTCCCGATGTGATTTCAGGAACCACATGCAGATCATATTCGTAAGCGCGCTCGCGATTGCCACGGCGATCATGACCGGCCCGATCGGATCGGAGCCAGTGAAGAAGCGTCGGCCAACCTCAAACAGAAGCAAACCGGCGAATACTATCAGGAGCATACCCGACAGCCGCGCAACGCGAACCTTCGCCGCCAAACCGCGACCTACGACGAAAAGGCTGATGGCGTAGACACCGGCATCGCCAAGATTATCGAGTGCAGAGCCCATCAATCCTGTTGACTGAGCCCACCAACCTAATCCTCCCACAATGGCTGCCTGGGCAGTATTAATCGCAAGTACCCATGCGAGCGCCCATTGTTCGCTCTTCTCGGATGAATTGGCACTGCCCTGGGACTGATTACTCATAAATTATACCTCGGCTTTCTTGGCGAGAAGTGGAAGCCGCGACCTGCATGTGCGCACTGTTCAAGCTCATTTGTCGCGGGTGCCGCGCCAGGTCAGCAGGCGCAGCGCATTGGCCGTAACGAGGACAGTAGCGCCCGTATCGGCGAGGATGGCCATCCAGAGCGTGGTAATGCCGAATAGAGTCGTCACGAGGAAGACAGCCTTCAGACCAAGCGCTATTGCGATGTTCTGCCAGATATTGCCGAGCGTCGCCTGCGACAATCCGATGAGATCAGCGATACCCGTCACCCGGTTTCTGAGCAGCGCGGCATCAGCGGTTTCCAGCGCGACGTCGGTGCCCGCACCCATGGCAACGCCAACGGAGGCAGCAGCGAGCGCCGGAGCGTCGTTGATACCGTCTCCCACCATGGCAATCGGTCCATCAGCCCTGAGGCGGCCGATCTCGGCGAGCTTGGCGTCGGGCAGAAGTTCGGCGCTCGCCTCAAGGCCGAGATGAGCCGCAATGGCGTCGGCCGTGCGCTTGTTGTCGCCGGTCAGCATCAGAGGGCGCACGCCGCGATCTGTCAGCCGCTTCACACCTTCGATAGCGTCGTCGCGCGGCTCGTCGCGCAAGGCGATCAATCCCTCGATGGTCTTGCCCTTGATGAGCACGACGACCGTCTTGCCCTGGCTCTCCAGCCCGGTGATCGTGTCAACGATGCTCTCTTCGAGGCCCGTTTGTTCGGCGGCGTGACGGGGAGACCCGACCGAAGCGAAGCCGTCCTTCAACCGCGCTGTGACCGCTTTGCCGGGTGTGGCAACGCCGCCCCCGAAGGTGGCGGGCAGTTCGAGCCCCCGCACCTTTGCCGCCTCCACGATTGCAATCCCGAGAGGATGGCTGGTGCTGCGCTCGACGGCCGCCGCGATGGCAAGGACGGAGTTCTCATCACCATTGATCGGCACAATGTCCGTCACCTGGGGGTGGCCACGCGTCAGCGTTCCCGTCTTGTCGAAGGCAACGGTTACGACCTTGCCAAGTGTTTCCAGCGTCGCGCCGCCCTTGATCAACAGTCCCTGACGCGCACCGGCGGCAAGACCCGAAGCAATAGCCGCCGGTGTGGAAATCACGAGCGCGCAGGGACAAGCAATCAGCAACGTCGCGAGACCCCGATACACCCATGTCATCCAGTCACCGCCGAAGGCGAGCGGCGGCACGACAACGATCAGAGCCGCGACGACCATCGCGCCCGGCGTGTACCAGCGGCTGAAACGGTCGATCATACGCGCCGTCGGGGCCTTTGATTCCTGGGCTTCCTCGACCATGTGGATGATACGGGCGATGGTGTTGTCGGCCGCGACATGGCTGATCGACACCCGCAACTCGCCATTTGCATTGATGCTGCCGGCATAGACGTTTGCGCCGGCTTCTTTCAGCACGGGCACGGATTCGCCTGTCACCGGGGCCTCATCGACCTCAGAAACGCCGTCAATCACCGTGCCGTCAGACGGCACACGGTCACCAGGCCGAACAACGACAACATCACCGACGGCCAGATCTTCTGCGGCGACCTTCTCAACAACACCATCACGCTCGCGGAACGCGGCCCGAGGCACGAGATCGATCAGTGCTTCAATGCCAGCGCGCGCACGGCCGGCCGCCACGGTTTCAAGCAATTCGCCCACTGCGAACAGAAAGATCACGACAGCAGCTTCTTCGGCCTCGCCGATGGCGACCGCGCCGAGTGCCGCGACCGTCATCAGCGTCTCGATGGTGAAGGGGGAGCCGGACATCGCGCCGGCGACCGCCCGCCTCGCGAACGGGATGATGCTGATCAATGCAGCGCCCGAGTATAGCCATTGCTCCGATTCGGGCAGGACACGCGCGAGGGCGAAGGCAAGGATGAACAACGCGCCGGTAAGGAGCACAAGCCGACCCTTGCTGCCTTTCCACCACGCCTCCGTGCTGCGTTTCCGAGGTGGGCTCGCCTTTGCCTCGGTCTGCTCGATCACTGGTGTGTAGCCGAGCGCTCGGATCTTTTGCTCAATGGTGCCGAGAGCCGTACGGTCCTCATCCAGTTGCAATGCGAGCGTCTCGTTGGCGTAGCTGACATGAATGTCGCTAACGCCCGGCAGGCGTTGCATCACCGTTTCAATTTTCAACGCGCAGGAGGCGCAGTCCATGCCTTCTACACGCAGTCTGTAAGGGCTCGCTGCCGCCATGATGTCACCTCGACTTTCCCGATGTGACATTGTAGATAGACCCTGTAGTAACTATAGGGTCAAGAGATGAACGACAGAATTCTGATGATCGGCCAATTGGCTAGACGAACGGGGACCAAGGTCGAGACGATCCGGTTCTACGAGAAGAACGGTCTCCTGCCCGCACCCTCGCGTACCGATGGCAACTACCGTGCATATGAGCCGGGCCACCTCAACCGCCTCAGCTTCATCAGGCGTGCGCGCGAGCTTGGTTTCTCGCTCGATCAGATCAGGGAGTTTCTCAAGCTGGCCGACGATCGTTCGCAGTCCTGCGCGGCGATTGATGCGATTGCAAAGGAGCACCGGAAGGAAGTCGAGCGAAAAATCGAAGACCTAACTGCGCTCAAGTCGGAACTGGACAGGATGATAGACCAGTGTGGATGCGGGCTGGTCGCAGATTGTAGGATAATAGAGAGCCTGTCTCCGCTGCCAGCCAGAACCTAATGACTGCTCACCGCAGCGCCGGGCCTCTCGATGCCAAAATCTTTGCGGCGATCGGTGACGTAATCATCTGGATCACAGCGAAGAAGGCGGCAGGCACGGCGATTTCCGAGGGCAACCCGGACGCCGCTACGAACGCCGCCGCAATGGAGAACTCCTTTTTGCTCACCGTGAACAGGTAGGCGATCAGCTCTTGCCGGTCGGCCACAAAGACTTTTGCGATGGACCCGACCGCATAGCCGATCAGGTTCAGCGTGAGCGCGGCCAGCGCGATTAGGAGGGCGAACCAGCCATAGCCGAGGATTGTTTCGGCGTTTGGACCCACGACCGCCAGAAGCAGGAGCAGGTAGAGCACCGAACCAAGAGAGGGATAGAGGCCATCGTGTCGGCCGACCGCTTCCGGGTATCGCGTGGGTAGGTAGACCCCGATCACGGTCGGCAGCACCACGATCAGCACTAATTCCATGATGATCGCCCCGATGGGAACTTGCAGCTCGATTCCGGTGAGAAGCAGGAACAGGATCGGCACGATGAAGGGCGAAAGCACTGTGTTGACCGCATTGAGGACCGCCGCGAGGGCGACATTGCCGCGTGCGAGCAGGACCAGCAACGGAGCGGAAACGTCAGTCGGCAGAGTGCCGACAAGGGTTTGACCGGCGGCCAGCGGCCCAGAGCCGAAGAACAGCCGCCCGGTGAGCCATCCGGCGAGCGACATGGGACCATAGACGAGGCCAAGCGCCCAAAGCTGCCGGCTCGGCTTCCGGAAAACCAGCTTCACGGCGTGAGCGTCGAATGTCAGGCTGATGACCAGCATCAGCAATGCCAGAAGCGGGCTTATGCCGCTTTCAAGGACCATGCCGAGCGAAGGGACGAGCAGGCCAAGCGCGGCCGTTACAACGGCCAGCAGCAGGAGATTGTTTTCAACAAAGGCGAGGGCTTTCTGCATCGGCAGTCCTATTCGCAGCGGATCGTACCGGTTGGGCGGCCCTCGCATTTCGCGAACAGGGCAATCGCTTGATCGCAATATTTGCAGTGACCTTGGCAGCAGTCGTGCATGAGGAAGGCGACGAGATCGGAGAGCGCCGGCCAGTTGGCGCTGTAGATGATCGACTTGCCATCTCGCCGCCCCTGCACGAGTCCGGCACGCTCCAGTTCCTTGAGATGGAAGGAGACGCGCGACGGCGGCGCATCATCGAGCGCGCCGGCGATGGCACCAGCGGCCATGCCGTCAGCCCCCGCGACGACCAACATGCGGATTATCCGCAAGCGGTCCTTGTGAGAGAGCGCGGCGAAGCCCGCGAGCGCGTCGTTTTCGTCCATATCATTTCAACGTTTCATGTTTTGTTGAAATTATTGCTTATAGATGGAGCGCGCGCGCCTCAATCTCGCGCAATTCCTGAAACCCGCAATAGATCGGCTGCACCCGGAAAGTCGCGGCTATTCGTTTCACAAGACTTTATCGCAAGTGCTAAGCCACTTGCGACATGATTTCCGAGAGCGGACCACCTGGGGCGAACGTCGGCTCGGTCCCGGCGAGGCGGCCTGACGCCACGGGCCGGTCGAATCAGTCGAGAGCATGCCGGTGTGCCTGCAGATCATCCGACTGGTCAGGCACACCGCCGTTCTCCTGTAATTTTATCCCACACTACTACGACGACCGAAACTTGTTGAAACGACCTGTTTTGTGTCTCTTTTAGTGATCCCCATCCGGGGATCGTCTCTCGCCTCCCCGGTGGAACGGGGACGAGATGCCAGGCATCAACCACAAACAGGCAAATGTGGACCGCGGCGCGCGCATGCTCCGGACAGCGCTCGGGCCTGCCATCTCAACCCTGCTGCAAGACCCGTCTGTCGTCGAGGTCATGCTGAACCCGGACGGACGCATCTGGGTGGACCGGCTGTCCGAAGGGTTGGCCGATACGGGCGAAATACTGTCCGCCGCTGACGGTGAGCGCATCGTGCGGCTGGTCGCCCACCATGTCGGCGTCGAAGTCCATGCGCGCAGCCCGCGCGTCTCGGCCGAACTGCCCGAAACCGGCGAGCGCTTCGAGGGGTTGCTGCCGCCGGTCGTGTCCGCACCCGCCTTCGCCATCCGCAAGCCCGCGGTCGCAGTATTCACGCTAGACGACTATGTGGCCGCCGGCATCATGTCCGCCGATCAGGCGGAAACGCTCCGCGCGGCCGTCGCGTCCCGCGCCAACATCCTTGTCGCAGGCGGCACGTCCACCGGTAAAACGACGCTGACCAATGCGCTGCTCGCCGAGGTGGCGAAGACGCAGGATCGGGTCGTCATCATCGAGGACACCCGCGAACTGCAATGCGCAGCGTCGAATCTCGTGGCGATGCGCACCAAGGATGGTGTCGCCACCTTGTCGGAACTGGTGCGGTCTTCGCTGCGCCTGCGTCCGGACCGCATTCCGATCGGTGAGGTGCGCGGCGCCGAGGCGCTCGATCTCCTCAAAGCCTGGGGCACCGGCCATCCGGGCGGCATCGGCACCATCCATGCTGGTTCCGGCATCGGCGCCCTGCGCCGCCTCGAACAACTCATCCAGGAAGCCGTCGTCACTGTGCCGCGCGCGATGATCGCGGAGACCATCGACCTCGTGGCCGTCCTCGCTGGCCGCGGCTCCGCGCGCCGGCTGGCCGAACTTGCCTGCGTCGAAGGGCTCGGCCCCGACGGCGATTACCGGATTTCCCTCGCTTTTCCCGACACCTCAATCCCTCACGTTCCAGGAGAACCTGCATGATCCGTTGCGCCGTTCGTATCCGTCATCATCTGGCGACCGCCGCCGCCTTCACCTGGGCGAGCCTGATGACTGCCCCCGCCCAAGCGTCTGGCTCCTCCATGCCCTGGGAAGCGCCGCTGCAATCCATCCTTGAATCCGTCGAAGGCCCGGTGGCCAAGATCGTGGCAGTGATCATCATCATCGTCACCGGCCTGACGCTCGCATTCGGCGATACCGGCGGCGGCTTCCGTCGCCTCATCCAGATCGTCTTCGGTATCTCCATCGCCTTCGCGGCGTCCAGCTTCTTCCTCTCGTTCTTCAGCTTCGGCGGCGGAGCGCTGGTCTGATGGCGGTGAGTTTCGAGGCGCTCGACGCGGTTCCGGGATTCAGTGTGCCGGTTCACCGCGCCCTGACCGAACCGATCCTGCTTGGCGGAGCGCCACGCTCCGTCGCGATCCTCAATGGCACGCTGGCCGGAGCCGTGGGCCTCGGCCTCCAGCTCTGGCTGGCCGGCATCCTGATCTGGGCCGTCGGTCACATCGCCGCCGTCTGGGCCGCCAAGCGCGATCCGCTCTTCGTCGAGGTCGCGCGCCGCCACCTCCGCATCCCCGGTCATCTTTCGGTGTGAGGAAGCCCATGATGAATCTCGCCGAATACCGCCGTACCGCATCCCGCCTCGCCGATTACCTTCCCTGGGTAGCGCTGGTCGGCTTCGGCGTTGTCCTCAACAAGGACGGCTCGTTCCAGCGCACCGCGAAGTTTCGCGGTCCCGATCTGGATTCCGCCGTCGCGGCCGAGCTGGTCGCGGTCGCTGGCCGCCTTAACAATGCCTTCCGTCGCCTCGGCTCCGGCTGGGCGATCTTCGTCGAAGCACAGCGGTCGGAAGCCGCCACCTATCCGGCGAGCCGCTTCCCCGATCCCGCATCGGCGCTGGTCGATGCCGAGCGCAAGGCCGATTTCGAGGTGAAAGGCAGCCATTTCGTCTCTGGCTATTTCCTGACCTTCCTCTGGCTTCCGCCCGCCGAGGATGCCGCCCGCTCCGAGTCCTGGCTTTACGAGGGCCGCGAAACGTCGAGCGTGAACCCTTGGGAACTGGTGCGCGGCTTTGCCGACCGCACCGACCGCGTGCTGGCGCTGCTCGACGGTTTTATGCCGGAATGCCGCTGGCTCGATGACGCCGGGACGCTGACTTACCTGCATTCGACGATTTCGATCAACCGGCATCGCGTCCGCGTGCCCGAAACCCCGACCTATCTCGATGCGCTGCTGGCCGATCAGCCGCTGACCGGCGGGCTGGAGCCGCGCCTGGGCAATCAGCATCTCCGGGTGCTGACGATCACCGGCTTTCCGGCAACCACCACCCCCGGCCTGCTCGACGAAATGAACCGGTTGGCCTTTCCCTATCGCTGGTCGACCCGCGCCATCCTCATGGACAAGACCGATGCGACCCGGCTGCTGACGAAGATCAGGCGCCAGTGGTTCGCCAAGCGCAAGTCGATTGCCGCCATCCTGAAAGAGGTGATGACCAACGAGCAATCCGCGCTCGTCGACACCGACGCCGCCAACAAGGCGGCCGATGCCGACATGGCCCTGCAGGAACTTGGCGCCGACATGGCGGGCATGGCCTATGTCACGGCGACCGTCACCGTTTGGGACGAGGACGCCCGCCGCGCCGACGAAAAGCTGCGGCTGGTCGAGAAGATCATCCAGTCCCGCGATTTCAGCGTCATGGTCGAAACGGTCAACGCCGTCGACGCCTGGCTCGGCAGCTTGCCCGGACATGCCTATGCGAATGTCCGGCAACCGCCGGTCTCGACGCTCAACCTTGCCCACATGGTCCCTTCGTCCGCCGTGTGGGCGGGACCGGAACGGGACGATCACTTCGGCGCGCCCCCGCTGCTGTATGGCAGGACCGAAGGATCGACCCCGTTCCGGTTTTCCCTCCATGTCGGCGATGTCGGCCATACGCTTGTCGTCGGGCCGACGGGTGCCGGCAAATCGGTGCTGCTGGCGCTAATGGCCTTGCAGTTCCGGCGCTACGCGCGCTCACAGGTCTTTGCCTTCGATTTCGGCGGCTCGATCCGGGCCTGCGCCCTCGCGATGCAAGGTGACTGGCACGATCTTGGTGGCGAGCTGACCGACGCTTCCGAAACATCCGTCTCGCTGCAACCTCTGGCGCGCATTCACGAGACGGCCGAACGCGCCTGGGCCGCCGACTGGATCGTGGCGATCCTGACGCGCGAGAACATCCAGATCACCCCGGAGGTGAAGGAGCACATCTGGACGGCCCTGACCTCGCTCGCCTCCGCCCCGGTCGGGGAACGCACCATCACCGGCCTCGCCGTGCTGCTCCAGTCGAATGATCTGAAACAGGCGCTCCGCGCCTATTGCGTCGGTGGTCCCTATGGCCGGCTGCTCGATGCGGAGACCGAACATCTTGGTTCAGCAGACGTGCAGGCATTCGAAATCGAGGGCCTTGTCGGGACCGGCGCGGCGCCCGCGGTCCTCTCTTATCTCTTCCACCGCATCGGCGACCGGCTAGACGGGTGGCCCACGCTGCTGATCATCGACGAGGGCTGGCTGGCGCTCGACGACGAAGGCTTCGCGGACCAACTCAGGGAATGGCTCAAAACCCTGCGAAAGAAGAACGCCAGCGTCATCTTCGCCACGCAGTCACTGTCCGACATCGACAATTCAGCCATCGCGCCGGCGATCATCGAAAGCTGCCCAACGCGGCTGTTGCTGCCCAACGAGCGCGCCATCGAACCCCAGATCACCGCGATCTATCGCCGTTTCGGCCTCAATGACAGGCAGATCGAGATCCTCGCACGGGCCACGCCCAAGCGGGACTACTACTGCCAGTCGCGGCGCGGCAACCGCCTGTTTGACCTCGGATTGTCGGAAGTCGGGCTGGCGCTTTGCGCCGCATCGGCCAAATCCGATCAGGCCCTGATCAGCGAAATCCTCACCGAGCATGGCCGCGACGGGTTCCTCGCCGCCTGGCTCAAGGCGCGTGGCGTCGAATGGGCCGCAGAACTGATCCCGGACCTCAGCAATCTCGCGACCGAAAGCGAGGATCTGCCGTCCGTCATTTTCGATGAGGACGCGTTCGAGCTCACCCTGGAAGAAGAGGAAAGTACCCCATGACGCGCACAAAGACCCGGATTTCCCGCATGGCCAGCGCTTCGGCGCTCGCCCTTTCGCTTGCCGCGCCGCTGGCGCTCGCGCCGGACTTCATCACCCCGGCCCATGCCTTCTTCGGCGGGTTCGGCCGGATCGTCTATGATCCGACCAACCACGCGGAGAATCTGCTGACCGCCGCCCGTACGCTGGAGCAGATCAACAACCAGATCACCTCGCTTCAGAACGAGGCGCAGATGCTGATCAACCAGGCCCGCAATCTCGCGAGCCTGCCTCACAGCTCGCTTCAGGCGCTTCAGCAGAACGTCCAGCGGACCCAGCAGCTTCTCGGGCAGGCCCAGAACATTGCGTTCGACGTTCAGAACATCGATCAGATGTTCCAGCAGGACTACGGCAAGCTGTCTTTGACCGCGACCGACACCCAGATGATCGCCGATGCGCGCTCGCGCTGGGAAAACACCGTCGGCGGCCTGCAGGACGCCATGCGCGTCCAGGCCGGCGTCGTCGGCAATATCGACAGCAATCGCACGCAAATGTCGGAGCTTGTCGGCCAAAGCCAGGGGGCGACCGGCGCGCTTCAGGCGACCCAGGCTGGCAACCAGCTTCTCGCCCTCCAGTCGCAGCAGCTTTCGGACCTGATCGCTGTCATCTCGGCCAATGGCCGGGCGAATGCCTTGACCGAGGCCGAACGCGCCACGGCAGCCGAACAGGGACGCATTCAGCGCGAGCGTTTCCTGACGCCGGGGTCAGGCTATCAGCCCGGCAACGCGCGAATGTTCAACTGAGGAAAGGAGGCGGAGTATGGAGGGGAAGGTGCTGGCCCGGATCGCGGCCATTGTGTTCGTGGCCGTGGCCATCACGGCGGCGATCATCGAGATGTCGCGTGAGGAAGGCCCCGCGCCAGCACCTTCCGTCCCAGCGCTTCAGCCCGCCACCGATCCGCTGCGTCTGGAACAGCGGCGTTGCCAGGCATTGGGCGAGGCGGCGGCCAATGATGCCGACTGCCTCCGAACCTGGGCCGAGACCCGCGATCGCTTCCTCGGCAAGACACCCGCGCCAGCGACCCCCGCACAGAACGGGAGACCGTGAGCCATGGGCGGAACGGGGGTCATCGATAATTTTCTCGGCATCTTCACCAGCTATATCGACTCCGGCTTCGGCCTGCTCGGCGGCGAGGTGGCGTTTATCGCCACGACGCTGATCGTCATCGACGTGACGCTCGCCGCACTGTTCTGGGCCTGGGGCGCCGACGGCGACATCATTGCGCGGTTGGTGAAAAAGACGCTGTTCGTCGGCGTCTTCGCCTATCTCATCAGCAACTGGAACAATCTCGCACGGATCGTCTTCGAGAGCTTCGCCGGGCTCGGGCTCATGGCGTCCGGCACTGGCTTCTCGGTTGCCGATCTGCTGCGCCCCGGCCGCGTTGCCCAAACCGGGCTGGACGCCGGTCGCCCGCTGCTGGAATCTATTTCGGACCTGATGGGCTGGATCGCCTTCTTCGAGAACTTCATCCAGATCGCGTGCCTGTTGTTCGCCTGGGCGCTGGTGGTGCTGGCCTTTTTCATCCTGGCAATCCAGCTTTTCGTCACGCTGATCGAGTTCAAGCTGACCACGCTGGCCGGCTTCGTGCTGATTCCATTCGGCCTGTTCGGCAAGACCGCCTTCATGGCCGAGCGGGTGCTGGGCAATGTGATCTCCAGCGGTATCAAGGTGCTGGTCCTCGCCGTCATCATCGGCATCGGCTCCACGCTCTTCGGCCAGTTTACCGCAGGCTTCGGCGGTGCGACCCCGACAATCGACGACGCCATGGCGATCGTGCTGGCAGCCCTTTCCCTTCTCGGCCTCGGCATCTTCGGCCCCGGCATCGCCACCGGCCTCGTCTCCGGAGGCCCGCAACTCAGTGCCGGCGCCGCCGTCGGGACTGGCCTTGCGGTTGGCGGCGCTGCGATCGCAGCCGGTGGCGCGACCATGCTCGCGGCGCGGGGTGGCGCAGCCGCACTCTCGGGCGGGGCAGCACTTGCCCGCGGCGGTGCCTCGGCCGCCGGTGCGGCTTCGTCCGCCTATACCCTCGGCTCCTTGGGCGGGTCCGGCACGGCCGGGGTCGCCTCCGGCCTTGGCGGTGTGGCGCGCGCCGGAGCCTCCGCCGCCGTTTCACCACTCAAGCGCGCCGCCTCCCGCGCCAGCGACAGCCTGAAATCCAGCTATTCCGATGGTGCGAAAGCCGGATTCGCGGCATCCGGCGGCACGTCGACCATGGGCACCGTCGGCAGAGATTC
Organism: Pseudochelatococcus contaminans; assembly: GCF_014195635.1. Taxonomy (GTDB): domain Bacteria; phylum Pseudomonadota; class Alphaproteobacteria; order Rhizobiales; family Beijerinckiaceae; genus Pseudochelatococcus; species Pseudochelatococcus contaminans. Next base: position 28,495 of record NZ_JACICC010000013.1, read on the forward strand.
GTCGCCTGCGCCGTCAACCCCCTCAACCCCTGATGGGCCGCCGGCCTGGGCGCAGCAGATGCGGCGTGGCCGGGCCATGAGCCACGGCGTCACGGCTGCTGCTCATGCTGTCCGATCCGGCGACAGCCACGGCGGCGGCTCCTCCGTCAGCCTTTCCGAAAGTGACCGCACATGAACATCTTCAAACGACCGACGACCCATTACGGCAAGGTGCCGGAACCCGAGACTCCCTATCAAAAAGCCGCACAGGTCTGGGACGAACGCATCGGCTCGGCCCGCGTGCAGGCGAAGAACTGGCGCTATATGGCGTTCGGCTGTCTGATCCTCTCGGCCGGCTTTGCCGCCGCGCTCGTCTGGCAATCGGCGCGTGGAACCGTCGTGCCCTGGGTGGTGCAGGTGGACAATCTCGGTCAGGCGCAGGCTGTCGCGCCCGCGAACGCCGATTATCGCCCGACCGATCCGCAGATCGCCTTCCATCTCGGCCGCTTCATCGAGCAGGTCCGCGCGATCCCGGCGGACGCGATCATCGTCCGGCAGAACTGGCTTCGGGCTTACGAGTTCACCACCGACCGGGGCGCGGCGGCCTTGAACGATTATGCGCGGGCCAACGATCCCTTCACCAAGGTCGGCCGCCAGCAGATCGCCGTCGAGGTGTCGAGCGTCATCCGGGCTTCGCCGGACAGTTTCCGCGTCGCCTGGACCGAACGCCATTTCGAGAACGGCCAGCTTTCCACGACCGAGCGATGGACCGCGATCCTGACTGTCGTGATCCAGCCCCCGCGCGATGCCGAACGATTACGCGCCAATCCGCTGGGAATCTACATCAACGCAATTTCATGGTCGCGGGAGATGAGCCAATGACCCGCACGACTTTCCGTAGAGCCGGTTTTCCGGTTTTCCGTAAACCCGCTTTCGCGGCTTTGCTGCTTTCCGCGACCATGTTGGCCGGCTGCGCGACCAACCGGACGCCGCAATTCAACTATGACGCCGACGTGCCGCCGCTGCCCACCGTGCAGACGGTCGCCACCGACGACCGGCCCCGGCCGCTTCACACGCCGCCGGCCTGGACGGTCGCGCGGGGCGGAACTGCTGCCAGCACTCCGGACGGCCGTGTCGAAAACGCCAATGCCGCCGCCCGTGTCGAACCTCGCCGTGAGGGCTATTACAACGCCATCCAGATTTATCCGTGGAGCGAAGGCGCGCTCTATCAGGTCTATGCGGCCCCCGGCCAGATCACAAATATCGCGCTGGCGCCGGGCGAAAGCCTGACCGGCGCGGGACCTATTGCGGCCGGGGATACGACACGATGGATCATTGGCGACACCGAATCCGGTTCGGGCGCGAACCGCCGCGTCCACATCCTCGTGAAGCCGACACGCCCGGACATTTCCACCAACCTTGTCGTGACCACCGACCGGCGCACCTACATGATCGAGCTGCGCGCGCGGGAATCGCTCTACATGCCTTCCGTCGCATGGGCCTATCCCGCGGCGCCGGCGGGAAGCCGTGCCACCACGCCCGCCGCGCCCATCATCCCCGCCGAGGCGGCGCGGAACTATCGCTACGGATTGCAGGTGCGGGGCGACAGCCCGCCATGGCGGCCGCTCTCCGTCTTCGACGATGGCCGCCGCGTCTATGTCATTTTCTCGCGCGGCATCGTGCAGGGCGAAATGCCGCCTTTGTTCGTCATCGGGTCGGACGGAGAAACGCAGATCGTCAACAGCCGTGTCCACCAGAATGTCCTGATCGTGGACCGCCTGTTCGGTGCGGCCGAACTGCGCCTTGGCAGCGGCGATCGGCAGCAAGTGGTCAGGATCGTCCGCATCAACCCGACGCAGGCCGCAGCAGAACCAGCCAGCACGACCACGGGAGGATCGTCGTCATGAGCGATACCGATACCGCCGCCCCCATGCGCCTGCGCGCCGAGCCGCCTCGTGTCACCCGCCTGTCCCGAAAGTTGCTGGCAAGCGTTGGCGCGGTCGCGCTTCTCGGCATCGCCGGAACCTTGATCTATGCGCTCCAGACCCGCGATGCGGGGCCGGGTGGCGGCGAACTCTATTCGACCGAAAACCGACCCACGGCTGACGGCCTCGCCGGTCTGCCGCGCGACTATACCGGCCCCGTCCTGGGACCGGCATTGCCGGGCGACCTTGGCCGTCCGATCCTCGACGCGCAGAACCGGGGGCAGCCAGTCGCGCCTCCGGCAATCACCACACCAGCCGTCGATCCCGAAGAGGAGCGCCGCCGCGCCGAGGAAGAGGCCGCGCGCTTGAGCAACGTGTTCTTCCAGTCCGGGTCGCGTTCTGGCGGGACAGCGGGAACGGCCATGCCAGGAATAGCCGGGATAGGCTTGCAGCCGGACGGCACAGGGCAGAACAGGCACGCGGCTTTCCTCAATAGCCCGGTCGACCGACAGACGGTTGCGCCAGATCGCGTCACGCCGCCGGCATCGCCCTACATCCTTCAGGCTGGAGCCGTCATTCCGGCCGCACTCATCACCGGAATCCGCTCCGATCTGCCGGGCCAGATCACCGCGCAGGTCACCGAAAACGTCTATGACAGCCCGACCGGCTCGCTGCTTCTGATCCCGCAGGGAACGCGCATCATCGGCCAATATGATGACGGCGTGACCTTCGGCCAGCGCCGCGTCCTGCTGGTGTGGAATCGCCTGATCCTGCCGGGCGGCCGCTCCATCGTTCTGGAGCGCCTGCCGGGCGCGGACGCTTCCGGTTACGCCGGGCTTGAGGATGGCGTCGATTATCACTGGTGGGATCTGATGAAAGCGGCAGGGCTTTCCACACTGCTCGCGGTCGGTACAGAGCTGGCGACCAGCGACGAGGACCGGTTGATCCGCGCCATTCGCGACGGCGCACAGGATACCGTCAATCAGGCCGGGCAGCAGATCGTCCAGCGCCAATTGCAGGTCGCGCCGACGCTCACCATCCGGCCCGGCTTTCCGGTCAGGATTATTGTGACCCGCGACCTGGTATTCGAGCCCGCAGGAGGTTGAGCATGACAAAACTGAAACTCGGTCCCATCGTCGAGGACAAGCCCGTCAAGGTTACGGTAGAGCTGCCGGGGCCGCTTCATCGCGATCTTGCGACCTATGCCGAGGTGCTGGCCCGCGAGACCGGCCAACCCGCCGCTGATCCTGTCAGGCTGATCGTGCCAATGTTGGAGCGCTTTATCGCCACTGACAGGGGGTTCACGAAAGCACGGCGCTCCGTCCTGTCTCCGAAGTCGCAGGTCTGACGGCCATTGCTTTCGCCAGACTGAGAAAGCGACGGAAGGCGGGATTGTCGTTGCTCGCCGACCAGACGGCCGAAAAGGGCAGAACCTCGCCGAGGATCGGTCGGTAAACCACACCCGGAAATTGTGCGACGGTGATGGCTTCGCTCACCAAAGTCAGCCCTCGGCCGAGGGCGACAAGCGGCACCAGATTATCCCGACCGACATATTGCACCTGGATCTCGGGATGCCTGCCGAGATCCGCCAGCCGCCGCACCAGATGATCGTAAATTTCCTGTCCCGGAGCAGTCTCGCTGACGATAAAGGACTCGTCGGCCAGATCGCGCCATACGACTTCCTCCCTGTTGGCTAAGGCATGATGGTCAGGCAAGACCACGAACACACGCTCCGACCACAAGAGGACGCGTTCGCAATCCGGCCAGTCTCGTGTTCCAGTGATGAAGGCGACGTCGAGATTGAGTTGCCGGATCGCTGCGACATGCTCTGCGGGGTTCCCGTCAGCCACTTCGATTCTCACCGCGCTATGTCGCCTGCCGTAAACTTCCAGCAACTCCGCCAAAAAGCCGGAAGCGATCGAGGAATAAATACCGATCCGGACACGTCCCTTTTCAGAACGACCTGCGGAGGCAACCTCTCGAGCGCCTTCTCCAACAGTCCTGATGACCCTGCGGGCGTGTACGAGGAATCGCTGGCCGGCATAGGTTTGCGATACGCCCCATGTATGCCGGTGAAACAAGGAGGCGCCAATCTCGTCTTCCAGCTTGGCAATGGACCGACTGATTGCAGCTTGCGACCGTCCAACCGCAGCTCCTGCTTTGCGAAAGCTGCCATGCTCGACCACAGCCACGAAATAGCGGAGATGGCGAAGCTCGACTTTATCCGAACACTTGACCCCTTTCCGCATTATGCGGCCACCTTGCTTCTGGTCGCCAACATCAATGTCTGGAGAAAGCCCAAACGAATCCGTATGTCGGCACCATCATCGAGGTCCGCGGCATCATCTGCATAAACGTACCCTTCCGCGATCAGCGAGCCGAATAATTTGTCGACGGACGAACGGTTCTTCGCTTGGTCCTTCATTTCTGCCGCCTTGCATTGACGAAACGGGTATCAAGCAAGATCGTGCAGCCTCCAACCATTGGAAGGTCAAGACCGAAATTGCTTAAGTCCCGGTCTTAACCGCAGCGTGAAGATTGCCGTGTCGGCGATAAGTGCTGCTGCCTGCTTCAACGAACGCATTAGCGGCCCGCTCTTCAGCGGTACAGGCATCACATCGCCAAGAAGCCTTGTTTGTCAGTCATCAAAGTGCTCCTCGTCGATGTGGGTTGCCATGTCGATCAGCATGTCGCTCACGTGACTGTCTGCCACTTCGTAGAAAACCTGCTTTGACCGACGCTCCCCCCTGACGAGCCGTGCACCTCTGAGCAGGCGTAAATGGTGGCTAACCAGTGTCTGCGACAGTCCCAGGCTCTCAACAATGTCGCCGACGGACTTTGGACCCGGCAGGCAAAAGAGCAGAATTCTCAGCCGTGTAGGATCGCCCAGCAGGCGAAAAGTCTCTGCCAGTACGGTTACGTCGTTCTGCGACAGGGACGGGGCTTGCTTCAACGTTCATGCTCCTGCTTGCTGTGGACATGCTCAGGCCCATGGTTGTGGTGATGCCCATCATGGTCGTGTCGATCCCCATGCGCGTGCCCCGTCAAGGCAGAGGCTTGCGACAGGCTGCACGCGTCCGCATCGTCATTCCAGTCGATGGCGATGGTCGGATGTTCGATCTTAAACTGTGACTTCAACTCACGCTCGACCGCGCGCATCACCGAGCGAGCATCGACATCGGCTTTCGGCCGCACATGTAGGGTGGCCAAGGTCCGCCCGGACGTGATCGACCAGACATGGATGTGGCTCACCGACGCCACGCCAGCGATGTTCTCGACAAGATGGCGTTCGATCTTCTCGGGCGTCGCGTTATCTGGCGCACCTTCAAGCAGGATATGTATCGACTTGCCGAGGAGATTCCACGCGGCGCGCAGGATCAGCAGGGAGACAAACACCGAGAGGATAGGATCGATCAGCGTCCAACCCGTGTACATGATCACGATGGCGGCTGAAACCGCTGCCACAGAGCCGAGGAGGTCGCCCAACACATGAAGGATGGCACCCTTGATGTTCACGTGCTCGGTATCTCCGCGCGTCAGAATCCAGAACACGAGAATATTGATGAGGAGCCCCGCAATGGCGACGCCAAGCATCGGACCCGCGAGGATAACATGCGGTTCCTGAAAGCGCTGCCAGGCTTCATAGACAATCCAGACGACGATCGCGAATAGCGTGATTGCGTTGATAAAACCGGCAAGGACCTCGAAACGCAGATAGCCAAAGGTCCGCTTGGAGTCTGCCGCCCGCCGTCCGAACCGAAAGGCGGCATAAGCTAGCGCCAGCGCAGCCGCGTCGCTCAGCATATGTCCAGCGTCGGCGAGCAGCGCCAGCGATCCTGAGATCAGACCGCCGATCACCTCCACGATCATGAACGTGAGGATCAGGAAGAACGAGAGAAGGACCTTGCGCTCATTATCGCTCGTGACGGTCGGCGCATGGGAGTGATCATGGGAATGGTCATCATGAGAATGACCATGGCTGTGTGAATGGGACATTTCAGGGCTCATGCGGTTGACATACAACACATGAATATGTGTTCATATGTTGTATGTCAACCGCTCCGCTTGCAATTCGTCCAAGCAGGCGTCTGCGCAAGGCCTACGGCGGGTAGCGCGCCACGGAACCGCGCCGTAGGCTTAATGACTATCCTGTCAATGGACAGCGATCGTGCCGGTAGAAACCTGTCCCCTCTTAGCGTTGACCAGAACCGCGGCAATGACTGCGGCAATCACGAGGGCAGCTCCAGCTCCCGCAAGCGCAAGACCATAACCGTGGATCAGCGCATCGCTGGCCGATCTCACTAGCCCGGCGTCACCCGTCTCCCGCCCGCGATAGAGGGCGGCGAGTGCACCCGGCAACCTGCCAGCCGTGGCAGAGACTGCGATGGTCGAAAGGACGGCCAGCCCCAAGGCGACGCCGATCTGTTGCGAGGCGTTGAAGAGCGCCGATGCGATGCCCGTCTCCTGTGTCTGCACGCCTTTGACGGCGGTCAGCGCCAGTGCAATCACGGCCCCCACGAAACCGAAAGCGGTGAGGAAGGCCGCGGGCATGAAGTGCCACATATAGTTGAGTTCCTGTCCGATATTGGCGAGCCAGAACAAGGCAGCGCCGCCTATTAGTGCGGCGGGCGCTGCCACCTCGCGCGGCGCAAACCGCGTGACAAGCTTGGAACTGACAATGGCCCCAACGATAATACCCGCACCGAATGGCAGGAACGCCAGCGCGGTCATGATCGGGCTGTAGCCGAGGATGTGCTGCAAATAGAGCGTCAGCAGATAGATCATCCCCATCGGACCGAAGCCCAGCAGCAGCATGGCGAGGTAGGAACCCGCCCGGTTGCGCTCCTTGAACAGACGTGGCGGCAGAAGCGGGTCTTTGCTGCGCGACTGCAAGATCAGGAACAGCGGCAGCAGGATCGCGGCGGTAGCGAACGAGGCGAGCGTGATGCTGTCCGTCCAGCCATGTTCGCCGCCACGGGTGATCCCATAGACGAGCGCGGCCATGCCCACAATGCTGGTGAGCGCGCCGGTGAAGTCCGGGCGGCCTTTGTGCAGTTCCGCCTCGACAAGCGTTCTTGACCCCGCCAGCACAGCCAGGCCGATGGGAATGTTGATGAAGAAGGCCCAGCGCCAGCCCAGCAGCCCCGTCAGCAGCCCGCCGAGGATCAGCCCGGCGATGATACCAAGGCCGGACATTGCTCCGTAAACGGCCATCGCTCCGTTGCGCGCCTTGCCTTCGGGGAAGGTCGTCGCGATCAAGGCAAGAGCATTGGGGGCCGTCAGCGCCGCACCCACGCCCTGTAGACCGCGTGACGCGATTATGCTCATGCTGTCCTGGGCAAGCCCGACGAACAGGGAAGCAATGGTGAAGATCGCCATGCCCGCCTGCAGCATGCGCCGCCGGCCATAGATATCGCCCAACCTGCCGCCGAACAGCAGCAGTCCACCAAAGGCGAGAACGTAGGCGTTGATCACCCAAGGCAGGCTCGCAGCCGACATTCCGAGTTCGTTCTGGAGTGTCGGCAGGGCGATGTTCGCGATGGTATCGTCAAGCACCACCATGAGCTGAGCCGTCGCAATGACGGCCAGCGGCAATGTCGTGCTTGCAGGTGACGAAGCCACCGGAGGCTTCGGCGTTTGGGGGGAGAGCGTAGACATCCGGAGTTCCTGTTATTTTTCATGGGGCGTTCAGATGTCGCAGACCCCTAATCCTTCCAACGGCTGGAAGGTCAAGAACAAATTGCTTCCCAAATCCGCTGAAACTTGATCTATAAGCCGATGAGCTGCACATCGCCCACATTTTGCATGCGAGAAGCGCCGATCAGGCAATGGCGATCAGTGGTCTAGCTGGCCATGACATGACCAGATTCGTCGTTCACGGACGGGCCGAGCGGCCTGGCGCGGCAGGAACGGGCGGCGGTCAGACGGTCCTAGAGCACGTCCTTTGATCGATGAATCGATTGTGAAGTGACGGCAGCGTCTTGTGCTGATTCAACATCCATCTCGACGGAGGTGGATGATGGGAAAGGCACTGAGTGGCGATCTTCGGTCGCGGGTCCTAAGGGCTTCAGCCGAGGGGATGTCTGCCCGGCAAGCGGCGGCACGGTTCGGCGTGGGCGTCTCCAGCGCGATCCGCTGGATTGCTCGGGCCAAGATCGGCGAGTTGGCGCCGCGACCGCAAGGTTACCGACGCGTCTCCAGCCTTGATGCGCATGAAGACTTCATCGTGGGGATGATCGAAGAGCGCCGGGACATCACGCTGAACGAGATGGTGGCGTGTCTCCTTGCCGAGCAGTCGATGAAGATCAGCCGCAGCGCCTTGAGCGCCTGGCTCGGCCGGCACGGCTGGACATTCAAAAAAAGTCCGCGCACGCACTGGAGCAGGACCGCCCCGACATCCTGAAACGGCGCCGGGACTGGTTCGAGGGCCAGCTCGACCTCGATCCCGCGAAGCTGGTCTTCATCGACGAGACCGGGCTGTCCACCAAGATGGCGCGCCTGCGCGGACGGGCGCCCCGCGGCGAACGTTGCAGGGCCGGTGTGCCGCATGGCCACTGGAAGACTACCACCTTCACCGGAGCACTGCGGCTGACCGGCATGACCGCGCCGTTCGTCTACGACGGCGCCATGAACGGCACCGTGTTCCTCGCCTATGTCGAACAGGTGCTGGCCCCGACCCTGTCGGAGGGCGACATCGTCGTGATGGACAACCTGCCCGCCCACAAGGCCGCCGGCATTCGCGACGCGATCGAGACGGCAGGCGCAAACCTGCTCTACCTGCCGCCCTACAGCCCCGACTTCAATCCAATCGAAAATGCCTTCGCCAAGCTCAAGGCGCTGATGCGGGCAAAGGCCGAGCGGACGATTGCCGGCCTGTGGGATACGGTCGGCGCGGTTCTCGAACGCTTCACCCCTGACGAATGCGCCAACTACTTCAAGGCAGCAGGATATGACCCATATTGAACAGGACGTGCTCTAGCAGCAAATTCGCCGGAACAAGGTTCGTCTTGACATGCTTCCTTCCTGATCCATTGCACCCCAGATGGGGCTTCCAACAATGGGAAGGTCAAGGCCGCCTTGGCCGCGATATCATTTTTCCTCGTTGACCCTTGACCTTGCCAACGTGGCAAGGACCAGATTTGTCCGTGAACGCCCAACAGAGGAGAGTTCGCATGTTCCGATTCACTGCTCCCGACATGACTTGCGGCGGCTGCGCGCGCCGGGTCAACAACGCGCTTCTGAGCGTCGATCCGGCGGCTGATGTCACCACCAATCCACCCACCCGCGAAGTGACGGTCACCACGAAGGTGGACGAGCAGGTACTCCCCGCCGCCTTAACCGAGGCAGGCTATCCGGCCGAACGCAAGGACCAGTCGGCGGCCGCGTGAGGCTTCTGGGCGCGGTGGCGGCTCGGCTGCGCCCCTTCGTCTCCGCCATTCTCAACAGCTCGACTCGACGTGCAAGTACACTCAAGAACCGCTCCACCAGAGAAATGCGCCGGCGACAAAGAGATAGCGTGCCGCTTTGCCGATCGACACGAATATGAGAAAACGAGAAAGGTCAACTCGCAGTGCTCCTGCCACAACTGTCAGCGGATCGCCGATAATCGGCAGCCAGGACAAGAGTAGAGACCACACGCCATAACGTCCGTACCAATCTGATGCACGGCTAAATGACCTGTCGTCAATCGGAAACCAGCGATGGTCTCGAAACCCTGAGAGGAACCTGCCCAGCGCCCAGTTCACCAAGGAGCCGAGCACATTTCCTGCCGTTGCGACGCCCACTAGGGTGACGAGGTTGGCCTGTCCCATTGTTAGAAGAGTCAGGAGCGCTGCCTCGGACGACCCTGGTAGGAGGGTCGCCGACGTGAACGCGCTTACGAAAAGGGCGGCATATGCGACAAGATCAGTTCCGATGTCTGCAACCAATGCCGTGCTGCCTCGAAGTTCGTCATGCACGCCGGCTCTGCTCATCGACGCCAATAGCTATTCTCAATTCTCAAGTCTGGCGCCAGAGCTGTTTCGCTCCGGCGCCGCGCTGCTTACTGGTTCGATCCGGCGTAGACTATGCCGTTCGGGCGATCGCCGACCGGCACGGTCTTGAGCACTTCCTGGCTCGCCACGTCGATGATCGAAACGCTGTCATCGGCAATGTTCGTTACGAACACGAATGCCCCGTCAGCCGATGCCGAGACGCCGTGGGCGCCGCTCCCGGTGGTGATCGTCTCGATCACGTTTCCGGACTCAATCTCGATCACGGAGACCGTGTCGTTCGGTTCCGCCTCGGTGCCCTGATTGGCCACATAGACGTAGGCTCCATCCGGGGTGGCGAACATCTGGATCGGGTTCGGCCCGACGTCGATCCTGTTCGTCACCTCGCGGGATGCGGTGTCGATGACGGCCACCCGGTTCTCGTCTCGAAGAGAGACGTAGACCTGATCGCCCGAGGGCGTGAACCCGACCTGAACAGGCGCTGCGCCCACCGGAATGCGCGCAACCTCGGTCAGCTCCTGCGTGTCGATGACGGAGACCGAGCCGTCCTCGACATTGGCCACATAGAGCTCGCTCTCATCCGGGTTGAGGCGCAGCCCGTGCGGATAGGCTCCGGTCGTGATGTGCTCGATCACCGAAGCCGCTGCGAGATCAACGACCGCAATCTCGTTCCCGCCGGACAGCGAAACATAGGCGCGGCCGCTACGATCGGCGACGACATGCGCCGGATGCGCACCGACTTCTACAGTGCCGACGGGTTGTGACAGCTGCTGCGGATCGAGCACCACCAGAAGCCCGTTGCCGGCATCGGCATGTCCCTGGTCATCCGATCCGTGAGCGTGATCGGAGGCAGCGCTCCCGACGGCGAGCAACAGCCTCCCGTCCGGTGTCCGATCGACATTGTGCGGTGAGACTCCGATCTGCACCGTCTCGACCGAACCCGTGCCGAGTTCGATGGCGCTGATCGAATTGTCGCCCTCGTTGGCGGAGTACACGGTTCCGCCTGTCTCGACCAAGCCGGCAGGCTGCTGGCCGGCATTCCTGTCCAGCCACGCCTGCATTTCGGCGATCTCACGTTCCTGTGCTTCAATGATCTGAGACGCCCACTCTCTTGTCTGCGGGTCATCTCCGTATCGCTGCACGATCTTCGCCATGTCGACCGCACCCTGATGGTGCGGGATCATGCCCCGGATGAAAGCGACGTCCGGGTCCTCGGCCATGACGCCCTCCATCATCGGACCGTGCATCTCCTCCATCGCATCGAGATAGGCCTTGGTGAAGTCGGCGACATCGGCGTCGGCTGGAGCCGACTCTCCGCCTTGGGGAGCGGCCATCCCACCGTGCATCATGCCGCCCTGCATCATCTGCTGCATGGCGTCCATGCACGCTTGGGGCATGGTCTCCATCATGGCCCGGCATTCCTTCGGCATGTCCTGCATCGAAGGCATCTGTCCTGAAGGGGACATGGAGGCAGGGGCCCGTTCCTCCTGGGCCTGCGGCGTCTGAGGGTGATGGGCGTCATGCTCTGCCTGCTGCGCCAGAGCAGCGCCGGAGACTCCCATCAAGAGACTGGCAGAAAGGGCAACTATTGTTCGGTACGTCATGGTTCATCCTTTGGCACCGGAGAGCCGCGTCTAATTTCTGGACGCGCGCCTACCGTGGCTTCGTCTGACTGTTTGCTGCTTGAGTGCCGAGAAGAACACCTCCCGGCCGATGCGTTCACTACGCAGGGGCGGTCAGACGCGGTGGTGTCAGGAGGACTGAAGGATTTCGGCCCAGATCGCTGGCCTGGAAACCGAGCAATGGCTCGCCGTCCGAGGATGGCATCACAGGCGGCGCCTCGGGTAGCAGGGCAACAATGGTGCAGAGCTGGCCGCAATCGCGGTCCGGCGCCGTTTCAGTGTGACAGCATCGTTCGTCCGCAGCCTTGCTTCGGTCGTCGGAGTAATTCGAATGGGCCTCATGCTGTGCACCCGCAACGGTCTGATCCTGATACGAGCCGTGTGTGCCCGGGCTGGCATGCGCCGCTGCCAGGAAAACAAAAGCGCTGAACGCAAGCAGCAGCAGGCCTGTCAGGAACTGGCGGAGCCAGTCGCCTTTCGATCCGAAAGCCGCAGTCGAGCTCCTGCTCATGGCTTGGCTTCTTTGTCGAGGTCGGGATGGAGAGTTGCCACGCACCAGATGACATCCTTGCGGCCGTCAGTATCCGAGCCCAGGCAACCAGAGCTCCTGACAAAGGCAGGGTCTGCCCCGCAGGCCCGGTTCTGGATCGGACTGATGGCGACCGGATGGATCATGAGCACCGTTCCACTCAGATCTCCCGCGCGCCGCGGAAACGCCCGAAGGTTTTCTGGACGGAAGGGCCGAACAGGAACACCTCGTATGGCTCGGGGACCACGCCGGGAAAGTCCATGCCGGGGGAGCCGGCGGGCATTCCGGGAACCGCAAGCCCTGTCGCGAGCGGGCGCGCGGCCAGGAGGCGGCGAAGCGCGGCGGCCGGCACATGTCCTTCGATGACATAGCCGTCCACTTCGGCCGTATGGCAGGAGTACAACGCCGCCGGGACGCCGAGCCGCTGCTTGAGGCTTTCGACCTCGCTCGATTCCACGACGCTCACCGGGAAGCCGGCCGCCTCGATATGCTCGACCCATGCGCCGCAGCACCCGCAATTCGTATCCTTGGTGACGGTCACCAGAGGCAGTCCTGCCGAGCGAACCGTTCCCGCCGTTGAGAGCAGGAGGGGGAACGCGGTGGCGCTGGCGAGGAAGGAGCGCCTGCTGATCATATGGATGGTTTGCATCTCAGTTCCTCCATCTGGGCCGCAACTTCGTCAAAGCTGGATCACCGGAAAAATACGTATTTGATCAAAGCGGCGGCGGTAAGGAGCACGAGCACCAGAAGAACGATGCCCCACATCATCCCGCCCGACATCATGACATTGCATCATGGCCTGTTCTGCCCTTCCGTCGCAAAGATACTCATAGCGGCCCCCTTCGCCGCAGACTTTGACTTAGCGCAAGGATGGGACGGTATCCGGGCTGTTGGCGCCACCATCGTCACCAATTTTTCCAGATGGAGGACCTTCGCCCACGTCAGCCTCCTACAATCTCGTGACCCGCAGCCGGGAGGCGTTCGCGATGACGCTCACCGACGACAGCGCCATGGCGGCGGCCGCGATGATCGGCGACAGCAGGATGTCGAAGAACGGGTAGAGCACCCCGGCCGCCACCGGCACGCCGAGCGCGTTGTAAATGAAGGCGAAGAATAGGTTCTGGCGGATGTTGCGCATGACAGCCTCCGAGAGCCGGCGCGCGCGGACGATGCCCGTGAGATCGCCCTTGAGCAATGTGACGCCTGCGCTTTCCATTGCCACATCGGTACCGGTGCCCATGGCGATGCCCACATCGGCCGCCGCCAGCGCCGGTGCGTCGTTCACGCCGTCGCCTGCCATCGCCACCACCTCGCCTGCCGCCTTGTGACGCTGCACGACCGCGCTTTTCTGGTCGGGCAGGACCTCGGCCTCGACCTCGTCGATGCCGAGCCGGCGGGCGACCGCCTTGGCCGTGGTCCAGTTATCACCCGTAAGCATGACAACGCGGATTCCCTGCGCCTTCAGCGCGGCAAGCGCCTCGGGCGTCGAGGGCTTGACCGGATCGGCGATGGCGAAGATGGCAGCGATGCGGTTGTCCACTCCCATGAAGATCGCGGTTGCCCCGTCCTCGCGCAGCCGGTCGGCCTCATCCGCCAGTGGGGCGACATCAACGCCTTGCTCGGCTAGGAACTTGGCATTTCCAAGGGGAATGCGCTTGCCTTCGACCGTGCCGTAGGCGCCTTTGCCGGTCGGCGAGTCGAAATCCGCGACCGGTGCGGTCACGATCCCCCGCTCCTCGGCAGCGCGAACGATGGCCAGCGCCAGCGGATGCTCGCTGGCCCGCTCCACGCTGGCGGCAAGCCGCAAAGCCTCGTCCTCGGTGAACCCCGGCGCCGGCACGATTGCGGTGACGGCGGGTCGTCCCTCGGTCAGCGTACCGGTCTTGTCGACTATGATGGTATCGACCTTCTCCATATGCTCCAGCGCCTCGGCGTTCTTGATCAGCACGCCCGCCTGTGCGCCACGCCCGACGCCGACCATGATCGACATCGGCGTTGCCAGCCCGAGCGCACAGGGACAGGCGATGATCAGCACGGAAACCGCCGCGATCAGACCGAAGGAGAAGCGCGGCTCCGGACCCCAGATCGACCAGGTTATGAAGGCAAGGATTGCGACCACGATCACCGCCGGCACGAACCAGCCCGACACCTGATCGGCGAGGCGCTGGATCGGCGCGCGACTACGCTGCGCCTCGGCGACGAGCTGGACGATCTGCGACAGCATGGTGTCGCGGCCGACCTTCTTCGCCTCGATCACCAGCGCGCCGGACTGGTTCATGGTGCCGCCGATGGCGGTGGCGCCGACCTCCTTGGTGACCGGCATCGACTCGCCAGTCACCATCGATTCATCGACGGCGCTGCGTCCTTCCAGAACTTCGCCATCGACCGGCACCTTCTCGCCGGGACGCACCCGCAGGCGGTCGCCGACCCGAACGGTGTCGAGTTGAACCTCCTCCTCGGTGCCGTCGTCACGAATGATCCGGGCGGTCTTGGGGGCGAGGTCGAGCAGCGCCCGGATCGCGCCGCTGGTGCTCTCGCGCGCCCGCAATTCCAACACCTGCCCGAGCAGCACGAGCACAGTGATGACCGCGGCCGCCTCGAAATAGACCGCGACCGAGCCGTCATGCTGGCGGAATGCATCTGGGAAGATGCCCGGCGCCAGCGTGGCGACGACGCTGTATATCCACGCCGTTCCCGTGCCCATGGCGATCAGTGTAAACATGTTGAGGCTGCGGTTGACGAGCGACTGCCAGCCACGCTGGAAGAACGGCCAGCCCGCCCAGAGAACGACCGGCGTTGCGAGGATCAGTTGCAGCCAGTTCGAGACCTGCTGCCCGATGGCATGAGTCAGCCCGAACAGATGCCCGCCCATCTCGAGAATGAACACCGGGATCGCCAGAACGAGGCCGATCCAGAAGCGGCGTGTCATGTCGATCAGTTCGACATTGGGCTCGGCCTCAAGGCTGACCAGTACCGGCTCCAGCGCCATGCCGCAGATCGGGCATGATCCGGGGCCGTCCTGCCGGATCTCAGGATGCATCGGGCAGGTATAGACCGTCCCCTCGAGAATCGGTACTACCTCCGCCGCCGCCGGATCGAGATAGCTTTCGGGCTCGGCCAGGAACTTCGCGCGGCACCCGGCCGAGCAGAAATAATAGGGCCGGCCCGCATGCTCGGCCTTGTGCTGGGCCGTGTGGGGATCGACAATCATGCCGCAGACCGGGTCCTTGACCTTGTGCGTGTCGTCCTGCGCGACGGCCCCGTGATCATGCGCATGACCTTGGGCGGAATGAGCGTGACTCTGATTCTGGTGATCGTGTTCGGTCTTGCTGGCCATTTTCACGCCTCCTCGGCGTCTTATCCTAAGCTTGCTCTTCGCCTATTCTGCGCCTTCCAACCGTTGGAAGGTCAAGAGGTGATCGGAATCCGGGGTTCCTGCCAATCAGTGATTGTCGTGGATCTTTCCGATGCTGGTCCGTTCTTGCCCCGTCTGAGACTGCATGATGTCAATCTCGGCCGCAGAGTCCTCGCCGTCGAGGCAGTATTCCTCGATCTGCAACGTCGAGAAGTAGATGTTGAAACGCTCGCGCAGGAGATTGCTTGCTTGTCGCAGCACCCGTTCGCCTTCCTGAAAGTCCCCAACGCAGACGTGGCTTGAGAATACATTGCGCCCGGATGTCAGACTCCAGGCATGGACGTGGTGCACGTCGGTAACCCCCTCTAGCTGCCGTATGGCCTCGATGGCGGCCTCCAAGTCGAGGTCTTCGGGCGTGCCTTGCAGCAGGATGTGCAATGCCTCGCGCATAATACCCCAGGAAGCCCAGAGCAGCAGCAGTCCGAAGGCCATGCCAAGCAGCGGATCGATGGCCACAAAGCCCGTGAATCGGATCACCAGCGCCGAGACGATGATGAGGAAGCTGCCGACGAAGGTCTGCAGGATGTGCCAATACGCACCCCGCATATTCAGGTTGTCCTTCTGGCGCTCGTACATGAGCCAGAGCGCGACAAGCTCGGTGGCGATGCCGCCCGCTGCGGCGATCAACATCGGCGTCGTGGCCAGTTCGATGGGCTCCATGAGGCGCATCGCGCCCATCCACAGCACGTAGAGAGCCATGGCGACGAGGAAGAGGCCGTTGAAGAGGGCCCCCAGGATCTCCGCCCGAATGTAGCCGAAGGTGCGCGAGGGGCTGGATTTTCGCTCACCCAGACGCATGGCGACCAGCGCAATGAGCACGCCGCCCACGGCCGAGAAGGTGTGGAAGGCATCCGACATGACGGCGACTGAGCCCGTCCAGATGCCGATCCCGAGTTCCACGATGAAGTAAAGGCCGGTAAGCCAGCCCGAAATGACGAGCGCTTTGCGATCACCACTCGCCGGCATGTGGCCGGCATGACCGCCGTGAGACATTGACATAGGGTTCACCTCCTTGTTGCACAGGAGGACGCCGGTGCCGGCGTCCTCCTGCCAGCACGCTGCCTATGCGCTGACCGCGAATTCGGTCATCATGCCTGTTTCAAGATGCGGCATGTGATGGCAATGCAGCATCCAGCGCGCGGCTTCTCCGGCATCGAGTGCCACGTCGACCATCGACATCGGCGGCACATACACCGTGTCCCGCTGCGCGCCCGTGACCGCACGTCCATTCAGCCCGACGACCTGGAACACATGGCCGTGGAGATGCATCGGGTGACCCATCATCGACATATTGTGGAAGGACAGCACGATCCGTTCGCCGCGCCTCGCGGTAACCGGGCGATGCTGGCCCCAGACGGCACCGTTGATCGTCCACACATAGGGCTGCATCGAGCCGCCCAGCATCACCATGTGGCTGCGGTCCACCGGCCGCTCCGGCAAGGATTCGGAAGCGATCAGGCGCGTCTCCTGCGCAAGGTCGGTGTCAAAGGCCGGTGCTTCGGTCTCTGCCAAAGCATCAATGTGCCGTATCTCGGCGCCCGGAGTGGCAAGGATCAGACCGGTGCGCTCCCGCGCGCCTTCTCGCAGCGCGAGGATCGGCCAGGCACCGCCCTCCGAAGGCAGGTCGATCTCAAGGTCGAGCCGTTGGCCCATGGCCAGACCGAACCTCGTGCCGGAGAGCGGCTGAACGGCATGGCCATCAACCGCGACGAGCCGGGCCTGCGCTTCGCCGGTGTCGAGCCAGAACACCGTCGCCGCAGCGGCGTTGATGACCCGCAGGCGGATACGCCCGCCGCGCTCGACCTGCACCACTTCCGGGTCCGAGAGCGTACGATCATTGGCAAGATAGGCGTCCCAGTCGTAGTCGTTGAGGTCCATCGTCATGCCGTCCATGGTCCCCATTCCCATCATGCCGCCCTTGGCGCCGTGATCCATGCCAGTCATCGGCATGTTTCCCATCGCGCCGTGGTTCATACCTGACATTCCGCCCGTGCCTGTGCCTGTGCCGCTTCCGTGATTGCCCGTGGCACCATGGCCGGACTTGATCTCCGCCATCACCTCTTCGGGTGCCTTGAATGAGAAATCATGCAGAAACAGTACCACCTCCTGCCGGTCAGCGGCGACATCCTCGGCGCTGCGCACGATCAGGGGCGCGGCCAGAAGGCGCATCTCGTGCAGCGGAACATGCGCGTGCATCCAATAGGTGCCGGGCAGCGGTGCGAAGTCATAGGCGCGAGTCTCGCCGGGGGCGAGCATCGGCAAGGGCATGTCGGGCACGCCATCCTGCGCATTGGGCGGGATCTGGCCGTGCCAGTGGATCAGTGTGGCGGTGTCGAGTTCGTTCGTTAGATCCACCCGGAACGGCATGCCGGGATCGAGTGTCAGGCCCTGTCCGGATGGCCCGGCAAGGCCCCAGACAGTGGCGGCGCGTCCGTCGATGTCGAGCGTGCGGCTGGCGGCGCGAAGCGATAGCGGCGTGGCGTCCTGCGCTGCCGCCATCCGGGGCACCTGAGCGTAGGCCAGCATGGCCGCGCCAGCGGCGAGAAAGCCGCGTCGTGAAAGGGTATTCATGGTCGTCTCCTCGGGACCGCAGTCCCGTTCCTCAATCCGGTTTCCTCCCGAGCTGCCCACTCCATAAATGCAAGTCTACATATCAAAACAAGCAATGTCAATGATCTGTGATCTCAGATCACGATCATATTATCCGGAGAGATTCCGCGGCTCAGTACCGTACGGTCTGGGTGAAGGAGGACAAAACTGCTGAAGAGGAGCCGTCACATCACGCGGCTGGCCATCCCGGCTTTCATCGCCTCTCTGGCGATGCCGGCGGCTCTCCGATGAGCAAGAGCATGATCAATGATGAAACGGGGTTCGGGGGAAGCGGGACGGCTGCCGCGCCCGATAGTCTGCGTTTTGACTTTAGTGGTCGGCTATCCGGCCTGCGAGATCGCCATCGAGGGCCGAAACGGTTTTTCCCGCGCTGACCTGAATGAGCGCACATCCGCCATGGCGCGGCGAATGACGGGGGTCTGCTTTTCCGGCGCAAGCTCGGCCATGCCGGTTTCCGTCGGCAGCTCGATATTGATGGAAAGCCGGTCGGCATAGAGCCCCGCCTCCTCGACGAGTGCTGGCGACGCCTCGGGGATCGTCTTGAGGTGAATGTAGCCGTTGAAATGGAAATCGCCCCCCGAACCTCAAGTATTGGGGGAGACGTTGGCGGCGGGATTTTTTCCATGTCACGTCCATGGACGTCAGAGGAAAAGTAAAACAACGTGGCCGCCAGGATAGAAAAGAAAAATCTTCGCAAATTGACGCGCTGCCTCCCAGGCTTTTCCGTGTATTTTTTCTGCCAGTTTATTCCATCCGTTCTGCAGCTCGGATAGCTGGGGCCAATTATACTCAGGCTTGCCGGCATGTCCCTATCCAAATGAACGGGGCATATTGGGTTTGCGCCTGCTAGGCTTGCGCAACAGGCATAGAGGGCGGAGCAGAGCATGTGGGATTTCAACGTCGGCAATGCGCTGGCAATGATGGCGCGGACCATGCCGTTCATCGTGCTGCGGATGGCCGTCTATTTCGGCATCGCCGTTGGCTACGTTCTGGTGACCGGAACCGGTGCCGGCATCGGCTATGGCGTTGGCGGCTTCGGTGACGAGGGCTTTCAGGCCAATACAACAATGTGGGGCGGCATCATGGGCTTCGGCCTGTTTGGCGCCATCATGTACTGGGCGCGCGAATACATCCTTTATCCTGCATTCCCCAAGTGGCGTGTCGTTTGAGGTGAAGATCGCCTGTATCCGAGCGCTAGACAAGGATTTTCTGCCGCAAGCGGCACCTGCGGTCG
>NZ_JACICC010000014.1 GCF_014195635.1 Pseudochelatococcus contaminans
GATCTCCCTGGCGGTTGCCGCCGCCGGTTGGGTGGGTGTTGGTTCACCCGGAGATTACGCCGCCAGACAATTTCTACCACTTCCGAGACACGACCTTTCATTTGAAAAGTGCCTCTTGTCCGCGCGAAGTAGTGCGGAAAGAGTGTGCATGCAAGACCCGGAGTAATTTTCGATGGCTGGTAGCGTCAATAAAGTCATTCTGGTCGGCAATCTTGGTGCCGATCCGGAAATTCGTCGTCTGAATTCCGGCGACGTGGTTGCCAATCTGCGCATTGCAACGTCGGAAAGCTGGCGCGATCGCCAGAGCGGCGAACGCAAGGACCGCACCGAATGGCACAGCGTTGTCATCTTCAATGAGAACCTCGCCAAGGTTGCGGAACAATATCTGAAGAAGGGTGCCAAGGTTTACATCGAAGGCGCGCTCCAGACCCGCAAGTGGCAGGATCAGAACGGCAATGACCGTTATTCGACGGAAGTCGTGCTGCAGAAGTTCCGTGGTGAACTGCAGATGCTTGATAGCCGTGGTGAAGGCGGCGGTGAAGGCCGTTCGTTCGGCGGCGGTGGCGGCAACCGTAACCAGATGTCTGATTATTCCGGTGGCGGCGGTGATTTCGGCTCGTCCGGCCCATCCAATCAGGGTGGCAGCAGCGGTGGCTTCTCGCGCGATCTGGACGACGAAATTCCGTTCTGAGAACGAATATAATCCAGTTTATAAGTGAATTACGATAAGGCGCTGTTTTACAGCGCCTTTTCTATTGGATCATACTTCCGATTCTCTAGGAAAAATGATGTCTGATCGCGAGCTCGTCAGCGCGACTTGCCCTCAGATTTAACCTGCTCACCGTCCTCTTTGGTGAATGATGTGACCGGGTTTTCCAGAATATCCAGAACCAGTTCGGATGGGCGGCAAAGCTTCGTGCCGCGAGGCGTCTCGACAATGGGCCGGTTGATCAGGATCGGATGAGCCATCATGAAGTCGATCAGCTCGTCATCGGTCCATTTGGGATCGGACAGGCCGAGGTCGGCATAAGGGGTGCCTTTCTCACGCAGCAGCTCGCGCGGCGTCACGCTCATTGCCGCCAGCAGCCCGACCAGACGGTCCCGTGTGGGCGGATTCTGCACATATTCGACTATGACGGGCTCTTCACCACTGGCGCGGATCATTGCCAGCGTATTGCGCGAGGTGCCGCATTTCGGATTGTGAAAAATAGTGACGGTCATCGGGAGTTTCCTGTCTGTGTTGCAAGCACCATGCGTAGTTGGCACCAGCGTGGGTCAGTTCATATCATTCATCTGCGGGTCGCCGGGATAAGTGTCGATAGAAAACTCCATATTATCGGCTGAAAACCGTGTCAGCGAATACTGGATGGGCACACCGTCAGTGTTCACATTGATTGCCTTGGCCGTCAGCACAATGGCGCCGGGCGAAAGCTTCAAATGTTTCAGATCATCCGAATCCGCATGGCGGGCGGATATGATTGTCGATTTACGGAAGTAGTCGGCAACTCCTGCTTTTCGGAAAGCCACGGTGATGGAACCGCTTTCCGCATAATCCTCGGCAATTTCCGGAAATTGTTCGGCACTGATCCAGAGTGTTGCGCGCGACACGGGGCGTCCGTCGGCGCTGTGCAAGGTTTCCAGCCGCAGGACAGGTGAACCAGGCTCGATCTCAAGAGCTTCGGCTATATCCGGGGAGGCAGGCGCTGTGCCGGAAGCGAGCAGCGCGCCTTTCATGTCCCGCACTTGCGAAGCCAGTGATTGCGAAATGCGGGTGCGACGTCCGATCTGATAGGTGAGGCGCTTTGCATTGGCAACGAAGGTGCCGCGCCCTTGCTCGGCACGCAGTACGCCTTCTTGCGTCAGCGCGGCGATTGCGCTGCGCACCGTATGGCGATTGACTCCAAACCTGTCGGCAAGTTCCATCTCGGCGGGCATACGCGCACCGGACTGAAGCCTTCCGGCTCTGATCTCACCGCGTATCTCGTCGGCAATCTGCCGCCAGATCGCTACGCCGCTGTTTCTCTCAATTCGTCTGGTCTTTGTCATCAACTGTCATCGTCCTGTCATTGGCAGGGTGTATTCATTCTGGTATTGTATAGTTGTCTGTATAACTAGACAATCTGAGAGATCAAGTCAACGGGAGCGCATCCCGAAAAACATGAAACGGTTTTCGGACGAGATGCGCCTCAAAACAAACTCCAGAGCGGCGATCTGATGCAATCAGGTCAAAGCCCGCTCTGGAACTAACAGGGCAGGGAAGCTCATGTACGGTACGGAGCAAAGTGCGAAGAGAGGCGGAGCCGGTTCCACCACTGAAAGCGGAACGGTGCCGGATGCCGTGCCAGATTCAGTTCAAGTCGCACGGCAGGCAAGCATGGCAGTTCTTGCGCGTGCAAGTGGCGAAGAGCTGCATGCCTTCTGGCAGGCATGGTCCGACAAGCCGGAATTTGAAGTTCTGCGCGGACCGGAAACCGGTCTCGTAATGCTGCGTGGCCGCATTGGCGGCGGCGGCGCCCCCTTCAATGTCGGCGAGGCAACGGTGACGCGCGCTACGGTGCGGCTCTCCGGCGGTTCGGTCGGCCACTCTTATGCGCTCGGTCGCGATCAGGAAAAGGCGCGGCTTGCCGCTGTCTTCGATGCATTGTGGCTCGATGAAGGCCATCGCGATGCCGTGGAGGCACAAGTGCTGAATGTCTTGCGCAAGCGGCTGGACGATGCCGACGTCAAGCTGCGCGGCGAAGCCGCCGCTACCAAGGTCGATTTCTTCACAATGGTCCGGGGAGACAATTGATGCTTCCTTTTTCTCTCGAAAACAGCGCTTCCTCTGCGTTTGAAGGTGGCTTTGACGATCCGGTGACGGATGCGCAGTCGGCTTTTCATGCCGTCATGCACGCCATGGCTAATCCCGGTCGCATTTATCCATTGGCGCGCACAGCCACACCACCGCAGCCGCTGACGCCTGAACTGGGCGTTATTGCAGCAACCCTGCTCGATCACGATGCAACTGTCTGGTGCGATGCAGCGATAGCAGCTGATGAAAGCGTAACCGCCTGGCTTACTTTCCACACGGGTGCGCCGCGTGTCGAAAGTGCGGATGCCGCACAATTCGCTCTAGCCAGCAATGTTTCGCTGTTGCCGTCTCTGGCAGGGTTTTCGCAGGGCGACACCGAATTTCCCGACCGTTCGACAACCGTTGTTCTCGCTGTTGCGTCGCTGACAAGCGGACGGGGCTTTGTGCTGAAAGGCCCCGGTATCGATGGCGAACGTGCACTTCATGTCGAAGGTCTGCCGCAGGATTTCATCCAGCAATGGCGTGAGAACGGCGCACAATACCCGCTCGGCGTTGATCTTGTTCTGGTCAGCGACGGCGCTGTTGCAGCGCTTCCCCGCACAACTCGCGTTTCCGCTCTGGAGGGCTGAAAATGTATGTTGCCGTAAAGGGTGGCGAAACGGCCATCCATAATGCCCACCGTCTTCTCGATGATCGTCGTCGCGGCGACCGTTCGGTTCCGGCACTGCGTCTCGATCAGATTGCCGAACAGCTGGCGCTGGCGGTTGATCGCGTCATGGCCGAAGGTTCGCTCTATGATCGCGAACTGGCGGCACTTGCTGTGCGCCAGTCGCGTGGCGATCTGATCGAAGCGATCTTTCTGGTGCGCGCCTACCGCACCACCTTGCCGCGTTTTGGCTATTCGCGGCCGATGGAAACCGCTGAAATGCTGATCGAACGCCGCATTTCTGCGACCTACAAGGATCTGCCGGGTGGTCAGTTGCTCGGACCGACCTTTGATTACACGCATCGTCTGCTCGACCCAGATCTGGCCGGTGATGTTGCCGTTCCGGAACCCGAAATGCGGGAAGCCGTGAAGGAAGAGACGCCGCGTGTAACCGATATTCTTGGTGCGGTCGGCATGATTGAGGATGATGGTTCCCTGCCGGAAGGTCACGAACCGGGCGACCTGACCCGCGAACCGTGGACATTCCCGATGGAGCGCGATCTGCGCCTTCAGGCATTGGCACGCGGTGATGAAGGCTTCCTGCTGGCGCTCGGCTATTCCACCCAGCGCGGCTATGGCAACAATCATCCTTTCGTCGGCGAAATCCGCATTGGCGAAGTGGATGTCGAGTTCGACGTGCCCGAACTTGGTTTTGCCGTCTCGCTCGGTCGCGTGCAGCTGACCGAATGCCAGATGGTCAATCAGTTCAAGGGATCGGCCAAGCAGCCGCCGCAGTTCACGCGCGGTTACGGTCTGGTTTTCGGCCAGAGCGAACGCAAGGCCATGTCCATGTCGCTCTGCGACCGTGCATTGCGTGTGCGGGAATTCGATGCGGATGTGACGGCACCTGCCGAGGACGAGGAATTCGTTATCTCGCATTCCGACAATGTGCAGGCGACGGGTTTCGTCGAGCATCTGAAACTGCCGCATTACGTGGATTTCCAGGCAGAACTCGACCTCATCCGCCGCATGCGCGCGGAATATGACCAGGCGCACAATGAGACTGAAGGCGTAACGAAGGAGGCCGCAGAATGAGCGATCTGGCCAATTATAACTTCGCCTATCTGGACGAACAGACCAAGCGGATGATCCGCCGTGCCATCCTGAAGGCCATCGCAATACCGGGCTATCAGGTGCCTTTTGCCAGCCGTGAAATGCCGATGCCTTATGGCTGGGGCACCGGCGGCGTGCAGGTGACGGCTGCCATTCTGGGGCCGGATGATGTGTTGAAGGTTATCGATCAGGGCGCCGATGACACGACCAATGCCGTTTCCATCCGCGCCTTCTTCCAGAAGACTGCCGATGTCGCTGTAACGACCCATACGGGCGAGGCGACCATCATCCAGACCCGGCACCGTATCCCGGAATATCCGCTGACCGAGGGGCAGGTGATTGTCTATCAGGTGCCGATCCCCGAGCCACTGCGTTTTCTGGAGCCACGCGAAACCGAAACCCGCAAGATGCACGCGCTCGCCGAATATGGCCTCATGCATGTGAAGCTTTACGAGGACATTGCGCGTCACGGTCATATCGCCAAGACCTACGATTATCCGGTGATGATCGAAGGCCGCTATGTGATGGCGCCTTCGCCGACGCCGAAATTCGACAATCCGAAAATGCATATGTCTCCGGCATTGCAGCTGTTCGGCGCAGGTCGCGAAAAGCGCATTTATGCCGTCCCGCCCTATACGCGGGTGGTCAGCCTCGATTTCGAGGATCACCCGTTCGAAGTGCAGAAGTTCAAGGAACCCTGTGCGCTGTGCGGCGCGAAGGGCGTCTATCTGGATGAAGTCGTGCTCGATGATCGCGGCGGCTCGATGTTCGTCTGCTCCGACACTGATTTTTGCGAAGACCGTCAGGCCAACGGCCATTTCGGTCATCTGGCTGCAAACAAGGAGGCTGCGGCCAAGGAGACCGTAAAATGAACAGCGAACCCCTGCTGAGAGTAAACAGCCTGTCGAAGTTTTACGGCAATCGCCGTGGCTGTGCAGATATTTCCTTCAAACTGTGGCCGGGCGAAGTGCTGGCCATCGTCGGCGAATCCGGTTCGGGCAAGACGACGCTGCTGAACAGTCTGGCAACCCGTCTGGAGCCGACATCGGGCACCGTCGAATACCGGATGCGTGACGGTGAATTCCGCGATCTCTACAAGATTGGCGAAGCGGAACGCCGTTTCCTGATGCGGACCGATTGGGGTTTTGTGCATCAGAACCCGGCTGACGGATTGCGCATGACGGTTTCAGCTGGCGCCAATGTCGGCGAACGCCTGATGGCAGTCGGTGAACGTCATTACGGTAATATCCGCTCGACGGCCACGGAATGGCTCGGTCGTGTCGAAATCGCTTCTGACCGTATCGACGATCAGCCGCGCGCCTTCTCTGGCGGCATGCGCCAGCGCTTGCAGATTGCCCGCAATCTGGTGACTGCTCCGCGACTTGTTTTCATGGATGAACCGACCGGCGGTCTCGATGTGTCCGTGCAGGCACGTCTTCTCGATCTTTTGCGCGGCCTCGTCAGCGATCTTGGTCTGTCGGTGATCATCGTTACTCACGATCTTGCCGTAGCCCGGCTTCTGTCCCATCGCATCATGGTCATGAAAGACGGCCATATTGTCGAACAGGGCCTGACCGACCGCGTTCTGGATGACCCGCAAGCGCCTTATACGCAGCTGCTCGTGTCGTCTATTCTACAGGTTTAGTAAATTAAAACAGATGTTTGCAGCGTGTTGTTCGTAAATTAGCGAAACTTCATGCGTGAGGTGAGAAATGACACAAGTTAGAACATCCTCTCCGCTGGCGGTGTCGGGGCTGGCGAAGACGTTCACGATGCACTTGCAAGGTGGCATTCAGTTGCCAGTCGTAAGTAACGTGGACTTCAATCTGGAAGCAGGCGAATGCGCCGTGCTTGGCGGACCTTCCGGTGCCGGTAAAAGCTCCATTCTCAAGATGGTCTATGGCAATTACGCTGTGAATGCAGGTTCGATCCTCATTCGTCACGAAGACCGTATGGTGGATCTGGCAACAGCCGATCCGCGCGAAGTGCTGGCGGTGCGGCGCGATACGATTGGCTATGTCAGCCAGTTTCTGCGCACATTGCCGCGCGTCGCGGCAATTGATGTGGTTGCCGAGCCTCTGGTTGCGCGTGGCGTCGATCGCGAAGTGGCGCTGAACCGCGCTCGCGAGCTTCTGTTACAGCTCAACCTGCCGGAACGCCTGTGGGCCCTGCCGCCTGCAACCTTCTCCGGCGGCGAACAGCAGCGCGTGAACATCGCGCGCGGTTTCATCACGGATCATCCGATACTGTTGCTCGATGAGCCGACCGCCTCGCTCGATGCGAAGAACCGGGCTGTCGTGGTTGATCTCATCAAGACCAAGAAGGAGCAGGGCGTCGCCATGCTAGGCATCTTCCACGATGAAGATGTGCGTACGGAGGTTGCGGACCGGATTATCGACGTGACAGCTTTCTCTCCGAGGGCCGCCGCATGACCAAGCTATCGGTAGAACCGCTGGTGCATAAAACCGCCATCGTCAGCGGTTGCACACTCGGTCGCTACACAGAGATAGGCGAGCGCAGCCGCGTTTCGGAAACTGTGCTCGATGATTATTCCTATCTCGGCGTCGATTGCGAAATATGGTGCGCGGAAATTGGCAAGTTTTCCAATATCGCCAGCCATGTGCGCATCAACGCCACCAACCATCCGACATGGCGTCCGACGTTGCATCATTTCACCTACCGCGCCGGTGATTACTGGCCGGAGGAAAAGGATGAGACGGAGTTTTTCGAGTGGCGTCGCGGCAATGCCGTGAAAATCGGTCACGACACATGGCTCGGCCATGGCTCCACCATTTTGCCGGGTGTGACGGTTGGCAATGGTGCGGTTGTCGGGGCCGGAGCGGTGGTGAGCAAGGACGTGGCACCCTATACGATTGTGGGCGGTGTGCCTGCGCGTCTCATTCGCGAACGCTTCGATGCCGCGACCGGCAATCGTCTGGATCGGCTGGCCTGGTGGGACTGGAGCCATGATCGTCTGCGTGAGGCGCTCGATGATTTCCGCGCGCTCGATATCGAAGCTTTCCTCTCGAAATATGAAACTGCCGCCAATACAAATGCGGTGATGAAAGAGCTATCCCATGGCTAATGAAATCGTTCTGAAAAATGCGCAGATCGTGCTCGCTGACGAGATTGTTTCCGGTTCTATCCTGATCCGTGACGGCAAAATTGCAGCCATCGATCAGGGCTATGCCAATGGCGGCGATGACATGGATGGCGATTATGTCATTCCGGGCCTCATCGAATTGCACACCGACCAGCTGGAAAGCCATTACGCGCCGCGTCCGAAAGTGCGCTGGAATGTCGACGCTGCGGTTCAGGCCCATGATGCGCAGGTAGCAGCATCGGGCATCACGACGGTTTTCGATGCGATGCGTGTCGGCTCCGACTATGACCGCGACTTCGTTGGTAAGGATATGCGGATGCTTGCGGATGCCATTGAAAGCGGTGTTCGCGAAAATCGCCTGCGTGCAGACCACTTTTTGCATCTGCGCTGCGAAGTATCTTCGGCAGATTGTCTCGAAACGTTCGAGCTTTTTGCGGGCGATGACCGCGTCAAACTCGCTTCGCTGATGGATCATGCGCCGGGACAGCGTCAATTCGTTGATCTTGAGACCTATCGCACTTATTACATGCGCAAGATGAAGCTCACGGATGAGGAGTTCCGGGTGCATTGTGAGAAGCGTATGGCGGATTCGGACGCCTATTCGGCCAATCATCGCCGCGCCATTGCCGAAATGGCTGCGACACGTGGCATCGTTCTGGCCAGCCATGACGATGCGACCAGTGCGCATGTCGATGAATCGCTCGACCATGGCGTGCGGATTGCCGAGTTTCCGACCACGATGGAAGCGGCCAATGCTTCGAAAGGTGCGGGCCTCTCGATCCTGATGGGCGCGCCGAACATCGTTCGCGGTGGCTCGCATTCCGGCAATATCGCCGCGCGTGATCTCGTGGACAATGGCAGCCTCGACATCCTGTCTTCGGACTATATTCCGTTCAGCCTCATTCAGTCGGCTTTCGGCCTTGCTTCGGGTGAACGTCCGATTGCGCTGCCACAGGCTGTCCGCCTCGTGACCAAGAATCCTGCCGACGCCATGGCCATGGATGATCGCGGCGAAATCGCCATCGGCAAGCGCGCCGATCTCGTTCGCGTGCGCCCGAAAGGTGCAATCCCGGTTGTCCGTACGGTCTGGCGCGAAGGCGAACGGGTGCTTTGATGCAGATGCAATCCGATATGCCGAAAGGCTGTTTCGTCGCCGTCGTCGGCCCCAGCGGGGCCGGCAAGGATACGATCATGGATGCAGCGCGTGTGGCTCTTGCGGGCGACACGCGTTTTCATTTTGTGCGCCGCATCATCACCCGCCCGCAAATGCCGGGCACGGAAGATCATGACAGTCTGGATGAAGCATCTTTTGCAACAGCTGCAGGCGAGGGAGCCTTCGCTCTGCACTGGCAGGCGCATGGCCTGAGCTATGGATTGCCAAAATCACTGGAGGATGAAATCGCCGACGGTACGGTGGTGATCGCCAACGTTTCACGGCGAGTGCTTGGCGATATTCGCAGGCTCTACAAATCACGTTCTGTGGTCGTGATAACAGCCCGACCGGACGTTCTGGCAGAACGGCTTGCGTCGCGTGGTCGTGAAAGCCGGGAAGAAATCACCGCGCGACTTGCGCGTGAAGTGAGCTTCGATGACGATGCCGGAGATGTTGTCACAATAGACAATTCAGGTGATGTCAATGCATCCACAGAGACCTTCCTTCATCATTTGAAGGAAATAACTGTTAAAACAATTGCTTAGGTGAAATCTCTATAGCGGCGTGTAAATTTACACAAACGTCATTATGCTTTCATTGCAGTGTCATGGAAGCAATTCAAAGTGAGCATGAATGGAGACGAATTCATGCTTCAACTGAACAACATAACGC
Source organism: Pseudochelatococcus contaminans (assembly GCF_014195635.1). Taxonomy (GTDB): domain Bacteria; phylum Pseudomonadota; class Alphaproteobacteria; order Rhizobiales; family Beijerinckiaceae; genus Pseudochelatococcus; species Pseudochelatococcus contaminans. The sequence continues at coordinate 9,479 of NZ_JACICC010000014.1, forward strand.
GCCGCTATAATGACAAGGTGGCGGTTTCGGGCGTGGACCTCGAAATCGAGCCGGGCACGTTTGTGGGAATTATCGGGCGCTCGGGCGCGGGAAAGTCGACGCTTCTGCGTATGATCAATCGCCTTGTCGAGCCGTCCGAGGGAACAATTCACTGGGATGGTCGTGATGTTACGGGCCTTAAAGGTTCGGGATTGCGCGACTGGCGCGCGCAATGTGCGAGCATGAATGGAGACGAATTCATGCTTCAACTGAACAACATAACGCGCCGCTATAATGACAAGGTGGCGGTTTCGGGCGTGGACCTCGAAATCGAGCCGGGCACGTTTGTGGGAATTATCGGGCGCTCGGGCGCGGGAAAGTCGACGCTTCTGCGTATGATCAATCGCCTTGTCGAGCCGTCCGAGGGAACAATTCACTGGGATGGTCGTGATGTTACGGGCCTTAAAGGTTCGGGATTGCGCGACTGGCGCGCGCAATGTGCGATGATTTTCCAGCATTTCAATCTGGTTGATCGTCTGGATGTTCTGACCAATGTTCTGATGGGGCGTCTCAATTATGTTTCGACGCCCAAGTCGCTCCTGCGTATCTGGAGCGACGAAGAACGCCTGATCGCGCTTTCCGCTCTGCAGCAGTTCGATATTGCGCATCTTGCGGCGCACCGCGCCGATGAACTTTCGGGTGGCCAGCAGCAGCGCGTGGCGATTGCCCGCGCGCTCGTGCAGCAGCCACGCATTATTCTTGCCGATGAGCCTATTGCGTCGCTCGATCCGCGCAATACCCGCAGCGTCATGGACGCCCTGCGCCGCATCAATCGCGAATATGGCATTACGGTCCTCTGCAATCTGCACTCGCTCGATATTGCGCGCAGCTATTGCGACCGCCTCGTCGGCATGTCTGCTGGCAAGATCGTATTCCGTGGCACACCGTCGATGCTGACAGATATGGCATCACGTGACCTTTACGGCATGGAAGCCGCTGACGTCATCGACGCCGATGAACAGGCTGAAACAATGCCAATGCCAGCTCCGCAGTCGGCTGAAGCCGTTCTGCGCCAGCTTTCCGCCTGAGCGCATAAAGCTCCGGAAAAAACACGCTCCAAACTCAGGATTAACAGGAGATACCTATGCTTAACCGTAGAAACTTTCTGGCGGCGGCTGCGCTTACCGCAACGCTGACCATGCCAATGATGGCCTCCACCGCTCAGGCTGCTGACTGGAGCAAGGATTATCCGGAAATCGTTCTGGGCGTTATCCCGTCTGAAAACGCCTCGACCACTTCCGACCGTTATGCACCTCTGGCTGCATATCTCGGCAAGGAACTTGGCACCAAGGTCACGCTGCGCGTCGCCAACGACTACGCCGCCGTCATCGAAGGCCAGCGCGCCGGTAACATCCAGATCGCATTCTATGGCCCGGCTTCTTATGCCCGCGCCGTCATGACCGGCGTTGAAACCACTCCGCTCGTCAACCAGCGTCATGACACCGGCGTCAACGGCTACTACTCTGTCGTTTATGTTCGCGCCGACAGCCCCTACCAGAAAATGGATGACCTGAAGGGCAAGACCATTGCTCTCGTTGATCCGAACTCCACGTCGGGCAACCATGCTCCGCGCTTCTTCCTCAACCGCGAAGGCTATAGCGTCGATACGTTCTTCGGTAAGAACTTCTTTGCTGGCAGCCATGAAAATGCAGTTCTTGCTCTTGCGCAGGGCACCGCTGACGCCGCTGCCAACTCCTGGAACTCGGAAAACGATTCCCACCTGACCCGTATGGTCAGCCGCAGCGTTCTGAAAGACGCCAACGGCAAGGCAATGACGAAGGACGATTTCCGCGTCATCTTCAAGTCGGACCTCCTTCCAGACGACCCGTTCGCCGTTCTCAGCACGCTGCCAGACCAGTTGAAGGCAGACATCAAGCAGGCTTTCCTCGACATGCCAACCAAGGACAAGGCTGGCTTTGACGCCCTTTCCGACGGCAAGGATCAGGAATTCGTAGCCACCGAAGCGAAGGATTTCGAACCAATCATCGAGATGCTCAAGTTCAACGACAAGGCTCGCAAGTCTTAATCCGCAGAACAATTGAAGTGCCCGGAACCTAACCCGTTCCGGGCATTTTTTAGAGCATGATCCCGAAAAGTGGGAACCGGTTTTCGGACAAGATCATGCTTGATTAAAGGAATCTCGCATGACGGTATCCTCACTCGACGGCAACGGTGCAAAAGGCCTGCTTGCCGATTATCGCAGAGAAGTCGGCAAACGGCGTCTCTACGGTATCGCGCTGCTCCTCGCGCTTGTCGTTGTCGCCATTGCTGCCTCCGTCGTTGCCGATGTTCGGCCGGGCACACTGGTCGAAAATCTCTTTCGCTTTACAAGCTATCTCGGTCGCATTCTGCCGGATCTGACCATCGCCAATTTCTGGGGCGACCTCGCTGCCTGGTACTGGAACCTCGGCGGCTGGCTCAAGATGCTGTTTGAGACGCTGTTGATCGCCTATCTGGCGACATTGATCGGTGCAGTCGTCGCTTTCGCCGCTTCCTTCGCAGCATCATCCAACATGGCTCCCAATTCGACGGTTCGCTTCATCGTTCGTCGCGGGCTGGAATTGTTGCGTACGGTTCCAGAAATCGTCTTCGCGCTGCTGTTCGTTATCGCCTTCGGTCTTGGGCCGATGGCCGGTGTGCTGGCACTGATGCTTCATACGACAGGAGCACTGGGCAAGCTGTTCTCCGAAGTCGTCGAGAATATCGATATGCGCCCGGTAGAAGGTATTCGCGCATCGGGCGGCTCCGGCTTGCAGGTCATTCGCTTTGCCGTGCTGCCGCAAGTGGCCGCAAATTTTGCTTCCTATGGCCTGCTGCGCTTTGAAATCAACGTGCGCGGCGCTTCCGTCATGGGTTTTGTGGGGGCAGGCGGCATCGGGCAGGAACTGCTTACCTCGATCCGCCAGTTCTATTACAGCGATGTCAGCGCCATTCTGCTTCTGATCATCGTGACGATCGTCGTGATCGATCTTGTCACCCAGCGCGTGCGTCACGCACTGCTTGGCCGTATTGGTTGAGGAGAGAATTATGACCGACATTGCACAAAGTCTCTCCCGCGAAGCGCATGCGCACGAAAAGGAACTCAGAGCCGAATATGCCGATCTGTTCGGCAATGGGCGCACATGGCGCAATCTGGCGATTTTAACCGTAGCGCTTATCGCTTCGGTCTGGTTCGCCTTCTACTGGCTCGATTTTTCGCTGCTGCGCATTCTAAACGGCCTCGGTCGCCTCGGCGATTTCGCCTTGATGATGATGCCGCCATCATCCGGCGGTCGTTTCAGCCTTTATCTCTGGTCGATGATGGAAACGCTGGCAATCGCCTATCTCGGCACATTGCTGGCAGCGATCCTCGCTTTTCCATTCGGTTTTCTGGCGGCGAAGAACATCATTCCGAATGTCTTCCTGCATTTCGGCATCCGCCGCTTCCTCGATACCATTCGCGGCGTCGATACGCTGATCTGGGCGCTGATCTGGGTGTCGGTTGTGGGGCTTGGGCCGTTTGCCGGTATCCTCGCCATCGCCTGCTCGGATTTCGGCGCATTCGGCAAGCTGTTCTCGGAAGCCATTGAAGGGGCCGACAAGAAGCCGGTCGAAGGCGTGGTCTCGTCGGGTGGCGGCAAGCTGCACGGTTATCGCTTCGGCGTGCTGCCACAGGTTTTGCCACTGATCGGCAGTCAGGTGCTTTACTTCTTCGAGTCAAACACCCGTTCGGCAACGATCATCGGTATTGTTGGGGCAGGTGGCATCGGCGCGCATCTGGCGGAACAGATCAAGGTTCTGAACCTTCAGGACGTTTCCTTCCTGATCATCATGATCCTGATCGCTGTTGCCGTGATCGACTGGTTCTCGTCCAAGCTGCGTCACGCCATGATTGGCAAGAAGGCACAGAAATCGGCTTAACCGGTGATGAGTGTCTTGATGCCATCTGCAACGAACTGAACGGCAAGCGCTGCCAGAATGACGCCGAGAAGGCGGGTCAGGATGGAACGACCGGTTTCGCCCAGAAACCGGTCGACGCGCTCGGCCAGCAGCAGCACGAGATAGGTAATCAGCAGGCAGACGAAGATGACGCCAAGAAGGGCCAAACGCGGCCCGACGCCATGGAATGAGTCCGAGGTCAGCACGATTGCCGAAATTGCGCCCGGACCGGCAATCAGCGGAATGGCAAGCGGGAAAGCGGCAATATTGCGGATATGGTCCTTGGTGATGGCAACCTCGGCGCTCTTTTCCTTGCGCTCTGTCCGCTTCTCGAAAATCATCTCAAATGCGATCCAGAACAGCAACAGGCCACCGGCAACGCGGAACGCACCGATGGTAATGCCGAACATGCCGAGTATCTGCGCGCCCGCAATGGCAAAGAGCGCCATCACGATAAAACCGATGATGGAGGCGCGAAGCGCCACCTGTCCGCGGTGGTGCCGCTCCATGCCCGGCGTGAGCGCCAGAAACAATGGCGCCAGTCCGGGCGGATCGATTGTAACAAGCAGGGTGACGAACGCGCTGAAAACCGTATCGTAGAACCCCATACTGCACGCGCCCTTCTTGGGGCTCCGTGGGCATTTCTACATTAATACACGCTAAGGGAATTTGAAGTTGTTTGGATTGAAGCGGTTAGCCCGGATTGGCCTGAAGCGTTCGAGGGGTCGGTCAATTTCGTTCCAGAGGTAGTCGCCGGTGAGCGCGATATGCGCCCATGGTAGTGGTGCGACCTGGGAGAGCAGCTCGTCCGGAATGATAATACCCTGACTGCTGATATAATCGACAGCACGGCTGAGATAGACAGTGTTCCACAGGATGATGGCGTTGACGACGAGGTTAAGACCGGACGCGCGGTAAGCCATGGTTTCGGCGACGCGGTTGCGCAATTCGCCGAGCTGGTGGAGGAAGATGGCGCGTGCGAGAGCATGACGGCTTTCACCCTTGTTGAGGATCGCATGCGATCTGCGGCGCAGTTTCGTATCGAGCAGCCAGTCGCAGATGAAGATCGAGCGTTCTATCCGGCCCATTTCGCGCAGGGCCTGGTTCAGCCGGTTTTGTCGCGGCGACGCTGCCAGCTTCTTGAGGATGACGGAAGGCGGCACCAAACCTGCAGCGATCGAAGCCTTCAGCCGCAAGACCTCATCCCAGTGGTGCTCGACGACATCCATGTTAACGGTTCCAGCGATCAGCGCGTCGAGCGGTTCGTAAGCCGGATCGCGATCAATGACAAAGAGCCTGCGATTGCCGAGATTGCGGATACGGGGAATGAGCCTGTAGCCAAAGGCGTGGAACATGGAGAACGTCGTTTCGGTGGCGCCAGCGGTATCGGTTGCGTGCTCATAGATTTCGACGGAGCTTTCGTTGTGAAGGAGGCCGTCGAGAACGTAGGGGGCTTCGCCCTCGGATGCCTGGATCATGCGGGAGAAGAAGGAAGCAAAACGGTTGGACAGGAAGCCATAGATCGACGCCCCCGGTCGCTTGCCGTATTTTGCATTGTAGTCGAGGCTGGCTTCGCCACGCCCGCCAGCCGGAAAGAACTGTCCGTCCGAGGAGGAGATATGGCCGTCACCCCAGATCGCGGCAAAGGGATGGGCCTGCTGCGCATCGACCAGCACGGCGGTCGCCGTGGCGTAGGTTTCCGATCGCATATGCCTGTCCACCATCAGCATCATCTGGTGGATCGTGACGCCGCGTGAGCTTTCCGCCATACGTTCGGCTCCGGCATTGGTGGCGTCGGCAAGGATCGCTGCCATCAGCGCTGCCTCGTCGTTTGCCGTCTCACCGGTACGATAATGCGTGAAGCTGTCGAGGAATTTGGTCCAGCTTTGCACCTCGGCAAGCAGGCTGGTGATCCTGATCCGTGGCACCAGAACATATAGTCGGCGGCTGAGCGCGACGATGCTGTCGCGCTCCTCCTCGCGGATCGGCGAGATCGACAGGCCCTTGTCGGAAATCGCTGCATCCGGAATAGCATTGGCAGCCGCCGCCTTTGCCAGCTCTTTCAGCTTCTCATCGAGCGTGGCGGTCCGTTCTGCTCGCCATTCGGCAAAGCTGTCGGGGAGTGCGAGCCCGAGCCGCCCCTCGGCGCGCATCAGCTCGAAGATCGGCCGAGGCAGAAGATAATCCTCGAAACTGCGCCATGCCCGGCTGCCTTCGACCCAGATGTCACCGGCCCTCAGACGCTCTCGCAGGTGAACGAGGACCGCCACTTCCCAGGCGCGCAGGTCGATATCGGCACTGTTCGGGCGCACGCAGCGTCGCCATTTGCGGGTCAGAAAGGCGAGCGGCACCTGCGCCGGCAATTTCCGGCCGCCATAGAGCGCGCGCAGATGGTCCACTGCTACAAGGATCGGATCATCAGCACGAAACGACCGGAACGAGAACGTGCGGAACATCAGTCTGCCCAGCTTGCGCAACGATTTGTGCCGCTTGATGAGCTCGTCGAATTCGTTACTGCGATCAGGGTGGACGACAGATCTGGCTGCCGCCATGCTGGCGACCAATCCGTCCCAGCCGAGGGAGGCTGCGATCGCCGATGCAAGATCGGTTTTGCTCGCACGAGCGGCCAGAAGCGCCTCGCCGAGCTTGAGATGCTCAAGCGCCACCCCATCAAGAACCTCGGCCTCTTTTAGCCGGCGTTCCGTGCGGCTGATCTCGGCCTTGCGGCGGTTGCTCCCAATCATTTTGCAGAACATGTCGATCGTCAGGTCGGTGATCGACGCCTGTCTCTCGATGACGAAGGCGGCCAGCGTGGCGTAGCGACGTTCGGATGTCAGGCGTCGTATCTCCCGGGCATGCAGAATGCGTGCATCCCTGGCGATGATGCCGTAGCGATTGGCATGGATCGTCTTGCGACGGTCGTCGGGAATGGCGGCTGAGCGCAATACCTCGAGGCGGGCGATCAAGTCTTTGAGGTTCTTCAGCTTCGCCCCTTCAGGTGCTTCCGCAATCCAGCCAAGGTGGCTCCGATCGCCGGCCCGCTCAGCGAGGAGCTGATCAAGCGCCTCGATCGAAGGCTGCTCCAGATCCCGGATCAATTCGCGATAGGCTTGTCGACGCGCCGCCGCCCGGCCGGCCAGTGCCAGACGGATCAGCAGCTCCGGCATAGGAACGAGCAACTTTCGTTCCTTCAAGGCTTCGATCACGGCCTTGGCGATCGGCGCACCTTGTTCAGTGGCCGCCGCCTCGCGTGCCGCCGCCGTTATCAACTCGCGATAGTCACTCGTCCGGACAGGCTGAAGCTCCAGTGCAGAGACGATCTCGCGCGCGTGTTCCCGGCGCGTTTCGTCGCGCTGGGCGTAGAACTCGAACACTGCAGGGTCGATGCCCAGCTGGTCGGCGACAACAGAGACAACCGCCTGAGGTGGAACTTCGCCTATTCGCAGCAGACGGCCCAGATCACGCACCAGTGCGAGTTGGATCGCAAAGCCAAGCCGATTATGCGACCGGCGATGCTCCTTGACGAAGACAATATCCTCGGAAGTCAGTGCATAGCGCGCTTGCGCATCTTCATAAGCTTCGGGTGGTTCGAATAAAACGGCACGCGATTGCTCATCGAGAAACGCCATCAGCCACGGTCACTCGTCAAACTACGGTTTCGGGCGTGCCGGTCTTGCCGGGGCCTGTCCATCCAGTCCGCTTCAACGTGTCGATCAAGGTCGAGCGCGCCACCTTGAACGTCCGGCACACGGACGCCTTGCTGGCGCCAGCTTCCAAAGCAGCTAGAACCTGCTCGACCTTTTCCGCATCGATCGTTGGAGGTCTCCCGCCCTTACGGCCACGTCGGCGAGCCGCCGCCAGGCCGGCATTGACCCGCTCGGTGATCAGCACTCTCTCGTATTCTGCAAGCGAGCCGAACAGGTTGAACAGAAACGCGCCGTGCGAATTCGTGGTGTCGATCGCCTCCGTGAGAGATCGGAAGGCGACACCACGTTCCTTCAAATCCTCGACGATGCGGATCAAGTGGGAGAGTGACCGGCCTAACCGATCTATCTTCCAGACGACCAGGACATCGCCTTCGCGCAATTCGCCGAGGCATGCCTTCAGACCCGGCCGGTCATCACGCGCTCCGGAAGCGCGATCCTGATGGAGATGGCGCTCATCGACCCCGGCCGCGAGCAGGGCATCGCGCTGCAAGGCAACCGACTGGCGCTCGTCACTACTCGATACCCGCATGTAACCGATCAACATGTGCGACAAACCTCAAATCAGGTGTTGCCGCACAGCCTAACATTCCGACAGGGTTTGTCGCGCAAAAAATGGCCCTATTGCGTGGCCAGTTTGCCCCGCGATCACGGTGAGCGGAAATCATGTGTTTCCCGTCACCTGCAAAATGCCCTTAGCGTGTATTAATGTAGAAATGACCACAGAGCCCCAATGTAGGTTAGGGAGTGACCATGACGGAGCTGGACGACGACAGGGAAGGTATCGAGCCGGAAACACTGGACGAGGACGCCGGCGACCCGGCCGCCGCGTTCGACGCGCTACGGCGCACGATCGAGACGCAGGGCGCGCAGATCGGCGCGGAAATGACGGTCATCCGTCGCGGGCTGGAAGCCGCCTTCGACCAGTTCGAGAAGATCGAGCCGCAGGCCGACTACAAGCCCCAGCTCGCCCAGCTCGTGCAGGCGCTCGACAGCGTTGCGCAACGGATGCACGGCGTTGAACAGTCACCCATTCTCCGGCAGGGCGCGCAGCACTATGCGGCGGCGCTTGAGCGCAGCGGCGAGGGCTTGGTGAGGACGGCCGTGCAACAGCTCGAGCGGCAGGCGTCCGACCTCGAGCGCGCCGGCCGGAATCTTTCGGCGCACGTCGCCAGTGCGCGGGAGCGCAAGCGACAAAATTGGTGGCTTGTCGCCGCGTTCGCTCTCGGCCTGATCGTCGGCGCGCTCGTGATGCTGTTTCTTCCGCGCCTGTTGGGGTCGGTTCCGGCTCGGGGCGAAATGACACCCTAAGCGCAAATGTCCTGCCCACATCCTCTCAGGGTTAGATCAAGCCTGCCACAAGTCCGCTCCCAATGAGCAAAATCATAATTGCGACGATGATCTGCACGGTGCGCAGTGTGATTTTCTGCAGGACACGCTTGCCCACGAACGATCCAATGAAGGCGCAGACCGTGCCCATGGCAACCGGCGCAGGCAGTTCCTGAGACCGGGCAAGGTGCTCCGCCAAGATACTCGTTCCATAAGTGATTAGCCGAACTGCATCGACGATAACTGCCGAGACGACCCCGGTGGCAACGAAAGCCTCCTTTGATAGCCCCGTTTTCAGCAGGAAGGCGGAGCGCAACGCACCCTGATTACCGGAAAGGCCGCCGAAGAATCCCGACAGCACGCCTCCGAGTGGCAACAAACGCGGCGAAAACGCAAGCGCTTGAAAGCGGCCACAGTTCCAGTAGGGCGAACACGACAATCAATACGCCGATGACGGCTTTGACCACTGTGATTTCATAGGCCGACCCGCCAAGGGTGTAACTCGCAACGGCTGGCAACTTGTCGAACCAAGTTAGCAGGCTCGCTCCCGCGAGAGCGGCAATCGCAGCCGGGAGCCCGAACCGCGTCACGACGCGCCAATCGGCCTGCTTGGCCATCAGTCCGAATTTGAAGATATTGTTGGCGAAATGCACGACGGCGGTCGCCGCGATTGCCAACGGGACCGGGAAGAACAGCGCGAAGGCCGGCATCAGGATCGTGCCGAGGCCGAAGCCCGAGAAAAGCGTGACGCCAGCGGTGAACACCGCCACAATGCCAATCAGGATAAGCTCAAAGTCTTGTCTTCCTTTTGTAATCGTCTTTCGCTATCGTAAATCGATAGTATGAACCGATTGCTCCGCGAATCAAGAAGGCAGGTGGCATGACAGGGAACCCGTCAAAAATCGCTGCGCCCGAGAAACGGCACTCGCTGAAAATGGAGCATCACGATCTGCTGTCCGGCCTCGTGCGCCTGCATGTGCTCTATCATGCGGCCGAGCGTGAGATTTACGGCCAGTGGATGATCGATGAGCTGGCGAGCCACGGCTACCGCCTGTCTGCCGGGACACTCTATCCGCTGCTGCACAAGATGGCGCGCGACGGCTATCTCACCGTGCGCGAGGAGCGTGACGGCCGCACGGTGCGCAAGCTCTATTCCATTACAGACAAGGGTCGCGAGGGCCTTACCGTGGCCAAGGAGCGCATCCGTGAATTTACCGGAGAGGCGATGAAACGATGACCGACACGACGAACCACAATGAAATCCAAATAAGCAGAGGCTCGGTCGGCGAAGTCTTCACCGCCTTTCTCAAACTTGGCCTCACCTCCTTCGGCGGGCCGATCGCGCACCTCGGCTATTTCCGCGACGAGCTGGTGCTGCGCCGCAAATGGATCGACGAAAAGGGCTATGCCGATCTTGTAGCACTGAGCCAGTTCCTGCCCGGTCCAGCCTCGAGCCAGGTAGGCTTTGCCCTGGGACTGTTGCGTGGCGGGCCGCTCGGCGCGCTTGCCGCCTGGGCAGCCTTCACCTTGCCGTCAGCGATCTTCCTCATGATCTTCGCTTACGGCGCCGCAGTATTTGGCGGCCCGGTCGGCGGCGGCATCATCACCGGCCTCAAGATCGTTGCGGTCGCTATCGTGGCGCAGGCGGTCTGGGGTATGGCGAGGAACCTGTGCCCGGATCGCGAGCGGGCCACAATCGCCCTCGGTGCGGTCCTGATAATCGTGCTTCTGGCGGGCGCGCTTGGCCAAGTGGCGGCGATCGCTGCAGGCGCGGCAGCAGGCCTTCTGGTTTGCCGTAATCATCACGAGGCAGTCACCAGGCACATCAACTTCCCGGTCTCGCGGACCTTTGGGGCAACCTCGCTGGTCCTGTTCTTCGCTTTACTATTTGGACTGCCAATCCTCGCTCCGGCCTTGTCCTCGCAAGGGCTCACCGTATTCGACTCGTTCTACCGCGCAGGCTCACTGGTCTTCGGCGGTGGCCATGTCGTGCTGCCGCTTCTCGAAACGGAAGTGGTGAAAAGCGGCTGGATCAGTCACGATCAGTTTCTTGCAGGCTATGGTGCGGCGCAGGCGGTACCGGGACCACTCTTCACCTTCGCGGCCTATCTTGGAACCTTATTGGGGCCGGAACCTAACGGCCTCATCGGAGCGGGCATTGCCCTGATCGCCGTGTTCCTTCCGGGTTTTCTGATCCTGCTTGGCGTTATTCCCTTCTGGGATAGCTTCCGCCAACGCGAAAGCGCGCAGGCCTTGATGAGGGGTGCCAACGCCGCCGTTGTCGGCATTCTCGGCGCAGCGCTCTACGATCCGGTTTTCACCAGTGCCATCGTCGGCCCTTATCAATTCGCGCTGGCACTTACCTGCTTTGTTCTGCTGATGGCGTGGAAGACCACGCCCTGGATTGTTGTGCTTGTGGCCGCAGCCGGTGGCGTGCTGATCAGCGTGGCCTGACGGTCGCCACAACCGACGAGAGCGACGAAACTTGTGCAAGAACTTTGGTTCCCGACAATGGATTTTTCATGCCATACGATTCTGTCATTGAGCCGATTGTTTCTGCCGCACGCGCACTTCACGCTCTGGCGCATTTGCTTTCCCTGTAGCGCTTGGCAATATCTGCAACCGTATTCTTGCTGATTGCCAGATCGCGGGCGATCCAGCGATAGCTGCGGCCTTCCGCGATGAGCGCCAGTACTTTCGGGGCGAGCCTGTCCGACTTTGGGCGCTGACCGGGCTGTCGTCCAAGCCGTCTCCCGCGTGCCTTGGCTGCGGCAAGTCCGGATTTCACGCGCTCGCTGATGAGATCGCGCTCGAACTCCGCAATCCCGGACAGAAACGTCGCGAGCATCCGGCCGTGCGGGCTGGCCAAATCGAAGGTCATGCCGCTCATGGCGATCACCGAGACCTTCCGACTTTCCAGTTCACGCAATGTGTTGAGAAGATCGATCGTAGATCGTCCCCATCGGGAAAGTTCGGTGACCAGAACCAGATCGATGCCTCTGGCCTGGGCGAGCGCCATGACCTTCTTCCGTTCGGCTCGATCCAGCTTCGCTCCGGAGCTCGTCTCTTTGTAGACACCGGCGATCGTGTAGCCGGCACGCTCGGCAAAGGAAGTGAGATCTCGCTCCTGTCGTTCACAGGACTGATCAGCTGTCGAGACACGGCAATAGATGGCGGCGCGCTGTCCCAATTGAACCCTCGTGGATTTTGGTGCCGGAAGACCTTGATTTGTAGGGGCCAATTGTTGTCCAAAACAGACTAAACTTCAATGGGGACAATTCTGGTATGCCACGACGACATATTCTCACCGAGCGACAGCGCTCGGCACTCTTCGACTTGCCAACCGACGAATTGTTGCTGCTCAGGCATTACACACTGGCCGACGACGATCTGGAACATATCCGTGAACGGCGTAGACCGGAAAATCGGCTCGGGTTCGCTTTACAGCTCTGCGCCCTTCGTTATCCCGGTCGTGCGCTGACACCCGGCGAGCTGATCCCGCAAGAAGTTCTGTCCTTCATCGGAGCGCAACTCGGAGTTCCGGCCGATGCGCTTCTCACTTACGCCACTCGCCGCCAAACTCGTCAGCAGCATATGGAAGCCTTGCGCGAGATTTACGGTTACAAGGCGTTCGCAGGCCGTGGCGCCCGCGATTTGCGAGACTGGCTTTTCGATCAGGCCGAAGATGCCAGGTCCAACGAAGATCTGGCGCAGCGCTTCGTCTCGCAATGCAGGAAAATGGTGACGATCCTGCCAGCGGTGTCCACGATAGAGCGCCTGTGCGCGGATGCTCTCGTTGCCGCCGAGCGACGCATCGAGACACGAATTGCCGACCGGCTCGACCTTGATGCGCGTGAGCGCCTGGACGGGCTTCTGACTGAAATGGTGAACGGAAATATCAGCCGCTTCATCTGGCTTCGCCAGTTCGAGGTCGGCAGCAATTCCGCGTCAGCGAACCGCTTGCTTGATCGGCTGGAGCTCCTGCGCGGTCTGAAGATCGATCCTCAGATCCTCGTGGGTATCCCGCCACACCGCATCGCGCGCCTGTGTCGGCAAGGCGAGCGCTATTTCACTGACGGGCTGCGCGATATCAGCTCTGATCGAAGGTGGGCGATCCTCGCCGTTTGCGCCGTCGAATGGGAAGCGGCAATTGCCGACGCCATCGTCGAGACCCACGACCGCATCGTCGGGAAAACCTGGCGGGAAGCCAAACGACTTCATGACGAGCGGATTGCCAGTTCCAAAGCGGCCGTCACTGATACGCTTCGCGCTTTCACGGCGTTGGGAGCCTCATTGCTGGAAGCCCGCGACGATGGCGTTCCGCTGGAAAATGTATTGGCGCGATCAGCTGAATGGCATCAACTTGAACAATTGGTCGCGGCAGGGACGCAGCTTACCAGCACGTTGGCAGACGAGCCACTCGCTCATGTAGGACAAGGTTATCATCGCTTCCGTCGATATGCTTCAAGGATGTTACGATGCCTGAGGCTCAAGGCCGCGCCGGTAGCCGAACCATTGATTGTAGCTGCGAAAGCCATCGGTGAAACGCGTGCGCCGACACCAACCAGTGTGTCCTTCTTGCGACCGAATTCGAAATGGCATCGTCATCTCCGCGCGCAAGATGGGAATGACAACCGCTTATGGGAGGTTGCGGTCCTCTTCCATCTTCGCGATGCTTTCCGATCGGGTGACATATGGCTCGATCATTCCCGCCGATACGGTGATCTCAAGCAGGTCCTTGTACCGTTAACCTCGGCGCAGGCAAACGCCAAGCTGGCAGTTCCCATTGATCCTCAAGCCTGGCTGACAGATCGCAAAGCCCGTCTTGCGGACGGTTTGAAGCGGCTGGCGCGTGCCGCTCGGGATGGGACTATTCCCCATGGCAGCATCGAAGATGGAACGCTGCGCATCGATCGGCTCACCGCGGACGTTCCCGAAAACGCAGAGGAGCTTGTTCTCGATCTTTATCGTCGAATGCCGGCGGCGCGGATCACGGACATCTTGCTGAAGGTTGATAAGGCGATTGGCTTCTCCGACACCTTCTCCCATCTGAGAACCGGAGCGCCATGCGCCGACCGGGTCGGCTTGCTGAACGTCCTTCTCGCCGAAGGACTAAATCTTGGCCTCCGAAAAATGGCGGAAGCTTCAAACACACATGATTACTGGCAGCTCTCGCGCCTCGCCCGCTGGCATGTCGAGAGCGAGGCTATGGACCAGGCGCTGGCAATGGTGGTGACCGCGCAGGGGAAGCTTCCGATGTCCCGGTTCTGGGGCACGGGCACGACTGCATCAAGCGATGGTCAGTTCTTCCCGTCGGCCCGGCAGGGCGAGGCCATGAACATGGTCAACGCCAAATACGGCAATGAACCCGGGCTGAAAGCCTACACCCACGTCAATGACCAGTTCGCGCCGTTTGCGTCACAGACGATTCCCGCAACGGTCAGCGAAGCACCGTACATCCTCGACGGCTTGCTGATGAATGAGGCAGGTCGGCAGGTTAGAGAGCAATATGCCGATACGGCCGGCTTTACCGATCACCTCTTCGGCATCAGCGCCATGCTTGGCTATCGCCTCATCCTGCGTATTCGTGATTTACCATCGAAACGGCTCTACGTGTTCGCCCCCGCAGCAACGCCGAAGGATTTACGCGGCCTGGTCGGCGGCAAAATCCGGGAAGAGTTGATCGTCGCAAATTGGCCTGATCTATTCCGGTGCGCCGCCACGATGGCTGCCGGCAAGATCAGGCCGAGCCAGTTGCTCCGGAAACTGGCGTCCTATCCCCGACAGAACGATTTGGCGGCGGCTCTGCGCGAGATCGGACGCGTCGAGCGCACTCTCTTTATTATAGAGTGGATTCTCGACACCGATATGCAGCGGCGCGCCCAGATCGGCCTCAACAAGGGCGAGGCTCATCATGCACTCAAGAATGCCTTGCGCATTGGCAGGCAGGGTGAAATCCGGGATCGAACCACGGAGGGGCAGCATTACCGGATCGCCGGGCTGAACCTGCTCACGGCGATCATCATTTACTGGAACACCGTCCATCTCAGCCACGCCGTGGTCGAACGACGAAACGAGGGCCTTGATGTCCCGCCCGAGCTCTTAGCCCATATCTCTCCTCTGGGCTGGGCGCACATCCTGCTCACCGGCGAATATCTCTGGCCCACGGAGGCAAGCGCTTAGGGTGTCATTCCGCCCCGAGCCGGAACCGACCCCCTGTTGCCGTTCTCGGCCGCGCCGCGTGTCGCCAGTGTCGTCATGGGCGAAAGGCCGTGGCAGGCCGGTATGAGCCTCATGGCGTTCGGCAGCCCGGAAGCATGGCAGCGGGTGGCGTCGGCCGACCAGCTCATTGAGGCGAACAGGGACTCGGTAGCGGCTTGTTGGGAGGCCGCGCGCACGTCCGGAGGATCAGCGTTGCACCATCACCGTGAAAGCGACGGAATGATCGGCGTTTTCACTCGGCAAACAAGTGTAGAGATCACTTAGGCTCCAAGTCACCGTTCGATTAACTGACCATCATCCGTTAGATACATACCATCTGATAGGTAAACTAGCCCATCTTCGTCGGCGGCATCGGAAAGCTCCGCCCATATCTCAGCCATATCCGACAGTTCCAAGCCGAGGGCATTTGCCAAGGATTGCCCTCCTTGCTCGATTTGGGTTTGGCTCAAGCCAGTAAATTCGACGTAGCGCCTGCCATGGAGGTCGCTTGCATGTCGGGCCGACGCCCCAAATGCGGAAAAGATGCTGGCCGCATGTTCGATGAGGCGTTCTTGATTTGGATATGGGGCTTTACTTCTGTCGTCTTCTCCGGCTGTCGCTGTCATAACAGTATAGGATGCTTGGAACCGAACTATTCTCAGAAGCACAAAACTATCTGACGACAAGCAGTATTGAGCCTGACTAGAATCAAATTTGTCCGACGAAGAAATTGTAGCCACAGGGTTTTCTCTTACGTTGCTGCACCTCTGCAAATGCAGGTGGGTGAGTTTTGTCTCGCTCGCTTGCAACAGCGCCTAGCGTCCCTTGTCGGAAAGGTGTCCATCGGGCGATATCCACAGACCATCCGAAAGATAGGCGTCGTCGCGGCCGTCTCCCCCGATCGCGTTATACAACGCATCCGTACGGTGTCCTAGAATAGGGCTGGCGCTCCTCCGGCTAGGTTTTCGATCTGAAATCGAGACGGCCATTTCGAAGAGGCGCTGTTCGGGATCGGAGCGATTGGTGCGTAAGAGGCGGCCGGCAGGATCAATCAACTCTCCTAACCGAGATGGATCAGATATCGAGGAGCGAACGGCTTCATGATCGTGCCCCAGGCTGACGAGATGTTGCGTTAGCCGCCCGAGCGCGCTCCTGGTTTCTTCTTCTGACGGCTCAAAGTCCTTTGTGATCACACGCAAGATTTTACCGCTCTGACCATCAAAAACGACTTGTCCTGCCTGCGATAGGTCGAACCGGCATGTCATGCCGCGAAAAGATTGCAATCCAGAAAGCACCGCAAGAATGCGCGAAAGCGAGGTGTTAATCGGCCAGTTCTCACGTTCGAAGAGCAAGGGTTTGTCGCTCTTCTGTTCAACTACGATCCAGGATCGGTGGTGAGAGGAAGCGAATGTGAGCCGCCCTGCCAGGAATTCGGGCCAAACAGCGGCCATGATCATAACGGCTTCTTGGACCCCGATGTACTGGTCTTCAGTCCATGAGCGGAGCTGCCGAACGAGCGGCCGCTTTTGATGATAATCTAGCGCCGCAGCGGTCAGAATATCGAAATTCGAAGCGACTCCTTGATTGTTACGGTGTTTTTCGAGCCAATTTTGCTCACTGTCGGCTCGATCTCTCATAAGAAGACGACGAGAGACGCCTATAACGTCCTGATTTGATCCGCCGTTGGCGAATTCTTCAATTATGAGCGGATTTCGAAACCCATCCGGAAGCGTGGTAATATAGCTGTTTTCCGGGTTATCCTCATCTTCATATGGAATGCCGAAGTGGCTTCGGAGGTAATTCTCGGCAACCTCATTCGACCGCTTCTTGCGTTCCTCCGGTGTTAGGTCTTGCTCGTCATCATCCCAGAATTCCTCACTATCCTGGTCGTCCTCTTCACCGTGTATTTCATATAATGGCTCGTAGATCGCCTGAAACGGACTGCCGCCAAAACTTGCCAGAAGACCTCTTGGTCGAACGAGAGCCCAAGTAGGGCCATGCGAACCATTCCCGTTCGAAGGCGAGGAATCACAAATTAGCAGTCCTATCCAATCCGCATGACGGAGATAGACCTTTATTACTTCTACGACATCGTTGGTCGTCATATGTCGTGCGTTGACGACATGCAGAAATATTTCGAAGAAAACGCGCTCTTGCACTTCGGACATGTGCCATGGGACGCGATCACCTTTCAAGCGATCCCATTCGGCAACAAACCTGTCCGATATCTCCTTGGCGACGGAAAATATTTCGTCATCACTCATGATCGCCCCTCTCACTAGCTGCCGCTACTTCTCGGCGCGGCCGTATTCGTATTGTTGTCGGATCAGACCAGAGCCGCTTGCGGATCGAGCGGCTTTCCCTTGAAGGGCGCGACGTTGATCTCCCCTTCCCGCTTGCGGGCTTGGGCAATGTCATAGCTGTTCTGCATCCGCATGAGCGTATCCATCGACACGCCGAAAGCCTTTTCGACCCGGAGCGCCATTTCCGGCGAAAGGTGCGCGCGCTCGTTCAGCACGGCCGACAACGCCGCCCTCGTAACACCGAGAACTTGCGCGGCGCTCGTGACCGAAAGGCCAAGCGGCTCGATGATCTCACTTTTGACGAAGCCGCCGGGGTGGGCGGGATTTTTCATACGGATGCCCTGCATCGCACTCATAGCCACCTCCTAGTGGTAATCTTCATAGTCGAGGTCGATGATCTCGATTTCGGTTTGGTCGATCCGGAACGTGATCCGCCAGTTCTTGGTGACGAACAGGCTCCAGGTGCCTTTTCGATCGCCGGTGAGCTGATGGGCCTTCCAGCTCGGGACCGTGCGCAGCTCGTCTTCCCGCTCCATATCTTGGAGGAAGGTGGCGATGCGACGGACTTTCGGCACTACGGCCACCTCCAAGTCGGTGGCGTCATCATCTTCGATGAAGCGGCGTAACCCCTTATGGACCACGTTTCGGATTCTCATGTGCCGTCACTATCAAGCTAAACGTATAGTGTCAAGCGACGCTATACAGTTCATCACCTCATAGCCTTGTCGCGCAAGTCCTAAAACCCGCGACACATCGGCCGCCCCCGGAAAATCAGGGCTTTTCGTGTCGCATGTCTTTGTCGCAAGTGGTAGAAAACTTGCGACATGATTTGCGACAGGGGGAAGCCGTGAGCAGCCGACCAGATTCCGACGCCGGCCGCGTGTTCATCGGCTATGCCCGCGTTTCGACTCGCGGCCAGGACCTCGATGCGCAGCGGGCCGCCCTGGGTGCGGCCGGCTGCGTCCGCATCTTCGAGGAAAAGGCTTCCGGGGCGAAGCGGGATCGGCCCGAGCTGGCGCGGATGCTCGACCATCTGCGTGCCGGCGACGTGGTGACGATCACCAGGCTAGACCGCCTCGCCCGATCGACCGGCGACCTTCTGGCGATCGCGGAGCGGATCAAGGAGGCCGGCGCTGGCCTGCGTTCGCTGGCCGAGCCGTGGGCCGATACCACGACGCCGGCGGGGCGCATGGTGTTGACCGTGTTCGCCGGCATCGCGGATTTCGAGCGCAGCTTGATCGTGGAGCGCACGAGCGCCGGCCGGATCGCGGCGAAAGCCCGAGGCGTGAAGTTCGGCCCCTCCCCTGCCCTGTCGGCCGAGCAGATCGCCCATGCCCGCCAGCTTATCCATGACGACAAGAAGCCGGTGGCGGAAGTCGCCCGGCTCTTGGGCGTGCATCGTGCCACGCTCTACCGGGCGCTTGAGAACGCATTGACGTGAATACGCATTGACGTAACCACGTTTAGTTGCCGGCCCTAGAAGTAGTGCCTTTCGCGGTTCCTTCCGCAAGGGATTGCAGAATCGGGCGAGTTCGTCCTTACTGCTAAGAATGAAGCGCGACTCGGAAAGGATTCGGAAGGACGTTGCCGCCCATCGGGCGCGGCAGCTTGCGGCCGGCCGTATCGCGCTGACCACGTATGTTCCGACTGATCTTCTCGCCCAAATCGACAAGATCAAGGAGCAGCGGGGCGTGCTTGGCCGCGCGCCGATCATCGAGGAAGCATTGAGGCTCTATATCGAAGCGAAGCAAGGGACATAACGGCAAAACGCCCGACCGCGCCAACGGTCGAGCGTTTTTGTAGGCCGTCAGACACACCGTAGAGACGGGGCCAAAGCTCTCCCCTTATCTACGCTACAGCACTCCAATCCGCAAGATTGATTCTTGCGGAAACAGGAAAGCCGTGCCTGCCGTCCGCGCCGTCATGTCCTTCAAATGGAAGGACGACAGGCATGTTGAGGACGCAGATCGCGGCCGCGATCGGCTGCGCGCGCGCAAGCGCGCTTGATGAGATCATGCGGGAGGTATGGACGCGCTACAGCGCCGGCCAGCTCACCGAGGAAGACGCCGGGCAGCTCTCCACGCTCGCCCATGAGCGCCGCGAGGCGTGGCGGGGATCGGGACAGGCCGGGCTTGGCCTGGTCATGCCCCCGGCCGAGCGATGCCCGACGCCAGTTCGCCGGCATAGTCATATCCGGGGCCGATCGGAGGGCCGGATATGGCGGCCGACGACGCGCAAGGACGTTCAGGCAATCTTGAAGGCGGCCGAAATCTACAATGAGGCCGGCTTGCACGAGAAGGGCGAGCGAAGCGGCCCGCTAGGATCGGTGGCGCTCGACGTGCTGCGGCTGTTCGTCAATCTCATAGACTTCCGCACCGGCCGGTTAGAGCCGTCAATCACCACGATCATGGATCGGCTAGGCCGGTCGCGCGATACGATCGTGCGGGCGCTGAAGAACCTGCGGGCGCATGGTTTCATCGACTGGCTGCGGCGCTACGAGCCGACCGGCAACGAGGGGCGCGGCCCACAGGTCCAGCAGACGAGCAACGCCTATCGCCTGTCCTTGCCGGAAAAGGCCCGTCAGTTTCTCGGCAGGTTCGGCAAGGCCCCGCCCCCGCCTGCTGATCATGGACAGGATCAGCAGGCATGGAGCGAGGCAATCGACGCCTACAAGACCACCCTGCCCCTCGATGAGCGGACGCAGCTCGACACCGGCGATAGCCCGCTCGGTAAGGCCCTCGTGATGCTGGCAAAGAGTGTGATGAAACGTGAGTCCGATAACCAGACTGAATCCCCATCTGATCTTTATCTAAGAGGGCAAACATAAGCGGTCGCCGCTGTTCGGGCTGCTTGCGCAGCCCTGCGGCGGTTCCGATCCGCGTATAAGGCGGATCGGGAGGCGGCACCCTCACAGCAAAACCGCCACGTTCGCGCCGGCGGCAACCGTCCTACGGGCTTTCGAGAGGGAGCGAGGGGCAAGGGCGGGGCTTAATATTTGCTGTATTGCCAGCAATAAGGCATTTAAGCAAAAATTCTTGCCGTCAATGCGGTTTGCTGCTATGCCAGCAATATGAAAACAATCGCCATAGTCAGCCAAAAAGGCGGGGCTGGAAAAACCACCCTCGCCTTGCACCTTGCTACGGCCGCCGAGGCGGCCGGGCTTCCCGCCGCTATCATCGACCTTGACCCCCAGGCAAGCGCCGCCGGATGGGGCGATAGCCGACAAGGTGAGGCCCCGGTTGTCGTCGCGCTTCCTCACACTCGTTTGCCGCAAGGCTTGCAGGCCGCGACCGATGGCGGGGCCGAGCTGGTCGTGATCGACACCGCGCCGCACTCGGAAGCGGCCGCAATGGCGGCAACGCGATCGTCCGACATGGTGTTGATCCCGTGCCGAGCCGGAATCCTCGATCTTCGCGCGATCGGAAGCACGGCCGAGCTGGTGAAACTCGCCCAAAAGCCGGCCTTTGTCGTTTTGAACGCCGTGCCGCCGCGTGCCACGCAGCTTCTGGCCGATGCGCGGGAAGCCGTTCAGGTTCACGGCTTGGAGGTTGCCCCCGTCGCCTTCCAGCAGCGGGCGGCTTTCGGACATGCGCTCACGGCCGGCAAAACCGCTCCGGAGTATGAGCCGGCCGGCAAAGCCAGCGAGGAAGTGTCCGAATTGCTGACCTGGCTTAGAGGCCAATTGCTGATTTGACGGCAAGCTGTATTGCCAGCAATAAGGCATAATGGTATTGCTGGCAAACTGGCAGTTTGATGGGATAAAACCATGTCGAAAAGACCGAGTTTAGCCGCGAGCATGAAGGCCGTGGGCGCGCAGACCACGCCGCCTGTTGCGCCTATCGCGGAATCCGCCCCCGCGCCGACCCCGGATCGTGCCGAGGGTAAGCGTTACCATGCCGCCACGCGGGCCGGAATGAAGCGGGTGACAGTCGTGGTCGAGCCGGAGGAACATCGCCGGGTTAAGCGGCTGTCAGCCGACACCGACCGCTCCATTGAAGACCTCATGCGCGAGGCGCTTGCTGACTTGCTGGCAAAACATAGTGCTTGATTGCCAGCAAAGCGGCGATGCGGTAAGGGCCTTGAAGTGTAACGCTATGTGTCATACATTCAGGGGCGAGGAAGTCGCGTGAGGGTTTTCAAAAACAGCCGGTTTCACAAGTTTGCCCGAAAGGAGAAAATCTCTGACGCGATGCTTTGTGAGGCTGTAGAGCGGGCTGAGCGCGGCCAGATCGACGCCGATCTAGGGGCCGGCCTTATCAAGCAACGAGTAGCGCGGCCCGGCGCTGGAAAGTCTGGCGGCTTCCGAACGCTGGTTTTCTTCCGCGCGGAGACGAGGGCGGTTTTCGCGTTCGGGTTTGCCAAGAGCGATATGGCGAACCTTGATGATGCGGAAGAAGCCTACTTGAAGAAGGCCGCAAAGCTGGTCTTGGGGTTTGCAGATGCGCAGATGGACGCGGAAGTTGCTGCGGGTCGAATGTTCGAGGTGAATTGCGATGAGCAAGACTTACAAGAGTGAAGCTCTGGCGGCCGTCCATGAGATGATGGAAGGCTTCTATGAGTCCGGCGCGATCGACAAGCAGACGATGCGCGAATTTGACGAGGGGTGTCTGACAACCGTTGAGCCGCTGACCCCCGAGGAAATCCGTTCTATTCGTGAGCGTGAGCGTATCTCGCAGCCTGTCTTTGCCCGCTATCTCAACGTGAGTAAGGGGCTGGTGTCAGATTGGGAACGTGGGGTGAAGAAGCCCGGCGGCCCGGCGCTGCGGCTGCTGACCGTTATTCAGAAAAGGGGCCTTGAGGCGATTGCCTGATTGCTGGCAAGTTGGCAAACAAGCAATTTGGCAAGTTGTCTGCCTGCATCCCGCCCCCGGCCGTCCCTACGGCCCTAGATGATGAGAGCGGGACGGCCGGGGGCTAGCGTCGCGGGTGTGGCCTGGTTGAGCGATGCCGGCGAGCAGCCGGCCCCGGCCCGGAGGGAACGCGCTCCCACATAGCGCCGAAGTGACCGGAGGGCCGCAAGAGAGAAGCCCCGGTGCGTCAGCGCCGGGACCGCTTTTCCCATCTGGCCGGCTCGGGCAGGGGGGCTTCGCGCTTTTCGCGCAGTAGGGCTTTCATTTCTTCCATCGAAATACCCGGTCGGGAATCATCGGCCGCCACCTGTATGCGGCGCTTGAGTAGTTCCCGGCGCAGATCGGCATGGGGTGCCAGCTCCTTATGCTCGCCCAGGATCACGAACACGGCTTCGGACGGATCAAGGAACGTGTCCTGTTCGATCAGATCGAGCAGCCACAGGGCCAGCGACGGCGGCAGATAGGCTTCAAACCGCAAGCCGCCCTTGGCGGCCTGGTCACGGAGCTGCTTGGCCTGTTCAACGGCATGGGCCTTGTCGGCGGGATCGGGCCATTCGGGCGCATCGGTGTCGGTCATGGTTTCATCCTTTATGCTTGGTCGAACAGCCCCCGGAATTCTGCATCGGCGTAATAGGCGAGCTTGCCGGCGACGATCGGCCGTTGCCCGGCGAGGAACAGCAATTCGACATGCTGCGGCAGGTTGCGGACCTCATCGGGGGTCAGCAGCGGCCGGGCCGTGTGTTGCTCGCCATAGGAGAGGCCGGATTTTTCGGAATCGAGCGCCCGGCTCATGGTCTGGAACACCACGGTTTCCTGCCCGAGCAGATCGGAGACGAGGCGGGCGCTGTCGTGATCGTTGACACCGAACACCTGTAGGACGCCGGCGTTTGACAGGAAGGTTCCGGCGCGTTGCCCGTAGGTGGCGCGGAGCTGGTGAACGTCTTGCAGGATCGGCCAGAGCTGGACGCCATAGCCGGCCATGAGGCCCATTGCGCGCTCGACGGGGGCGAGGTGGCCGAGGGCGGCGAACTCATCCAGCAGGTAGAGGACCGGCACGGCCGGCTTGGCGGGGTCGCGCGCCATGTCGGTCAGGCTTTGCGCGACGAGCAGACGCAGCCAGCGGGAATAGGTGGCGAGGCGATCGGGCGGCAGGACGAGGAACACCGAGGCGTTGCGGCGCTTGAGATTGGCAAAGCGGAAATCGGATCGGCCGAGGACCGCGACCATGCGGGGGCTGTCGAGGAAATGGGTATGGCGCTGCGCGGCCGAGAGGACGCCGGCCGCTTCCCGGTCGGATTTGCCGAGGTGGCGGTTTGCGGCGCGGGCGATCAGGCCGCCGGCGGCCGTTGACGCCTGCATGTCCTTCAGGAGCGCCGCGAAGGCTTCAGGGGCGAGGGTGAGAGCTTCGCGCAGGGTAGCGAGGTTTCGCCTGTCGCGCGGCTCGCTGGCGGCAATATGGAGGATCAGGCCGGCAATGAGCGCCTTGGCTTCCTCGTTCCAATGCGCCTCGCCGGCCATGCCCGGTTCATCGAACACGAGGGCGTCGGCCAAGGTGCTTGCATCTTCCGCGACATCGAGGCCGGCCGGGTCGAGCTGGTCGAGAGGATTGAAGGCGGCCGAGGGCTGGCCGGTGACGCCGAAGGGGTCGAGGACGTGGACCGGGCCGAAGGTCTGGCGGGCGTGGCCGGCGATCTTGGCATTTTCGCCCTTGGGGTCGATGCAGATCACGGAGCGGTCGGCCGTGAGCAGGTTAGGGATGATGGTTCCCACCCCTTTGCCGGTGCGCGTCGGGGCCATCGTCAGCAGGTGGGCCGGGCCGTCATAGCGCAGGAGCTTTCCCGTTTTGCCGTCGCGGCCGATCAGCAGGCCGGAATCGGCGCGGGCAAGGGCGGCGGTTTCCTTGTCGGTGGCGAAGCGGGCCGAGCCGTGGGTTTCGCCGTCCATATCCCCGAAATGGATAATCAGCGGATTGGTGACGAGCCGGAAGGTGATCGCGGCCAGCACCAGCAGCGTGACGAGATCGAGCGCGATGAAGGGAACCGAGCCGGGGCCGAAGCCCATTTGTTCGAGGAAGAACCGGCCGCCGAAGCCGACCACGAACAGGGTTATGATGAGGATGAACAGAAGCCCGAGAAGCGGTTTCCAGATGCGGAAGGGCAGGGCGAGCAGGGATAGGAACGCCCATAGCGGATCACGCGCAGCCTGCCGCATCATGTTCTTGAACGCGGCCCAGGCTAACGTCGCCTGATTCATGAGGCGGCCCCCCCGGCGCTGTCTGTTGTCTCCCTGGCCGGCGCGTTGGCGATCAGATCGGCAAAGAGTTCCTTATCGCCAGGGCGCGTCAGGAAGTCGGGCAGCTCGCGCTTGAGCCATTCGCGGAGGCGTCGGGAAAATTCCTCATCCTTGCCGCTTTCGAGGCGATGCAGAACGAGCGCGCCGAGCAGCACCTTGCGGCGGGTATCGTTGGCGCGCTCCTGTTTGCCGAGCCGGGCCTTGAGCGTGGCGCGCTGCGCATCCAGCTCGGCCAACCGCTGTTCGATCGTCTTGCGCGCCATGTGTCGTTTCCTTCTATCTAGCGGGGCGAGGGGTTGGCCCGCCCTTGAGGCGAACCATGATAATTTTCGGATTTTCGCCAATGCGCTCGACCTCGACAATGCCCGACGCCTCGACCAGATCGGAGAGGCGGGGAAAGCCATAGTTACGGGCGTCGAAATCCGGCGATTGTTTCGCCAGGTGCGCGCCGACGCGGGCCAGATTGGCGCGGCCGTCTTCGTCGGCCGAGGCGGTGACAGCTTTCGCCAGCATGTCGAGGGCAGCGCGATCGAGTGCCGCTTTCGCCGGTGCAGGCTTGGCGGCGGCCGCTTTAGGCGCGGTGACGGCTTCCGCTTCCTTCTGTTCCCCGGCCGTGTTGAGCACGTCGAAATAGACGAACTTGTCGCAAGCGGTGATGAAGGGGCGGGGCGTCTTGCGCTCCCCGAACCCATAGACGATGACGCCTTGCTCACGGATGCGCGCGGCCAGGCGGGCAAAGTCGCTATCACTTGAGACGATGCAGAAACCGGAGAAGCGGCCGGTATAGAGCAAGTCCATCGCGTCGATAATCATCGCGCCGTCCGTTGCGTTCTTCCCGGTCGTATAGGCGAATTGCTGGACCGGCTGAATCGAGTGTTCCAGCAGGCACTCTTTCCAGCCGTTGAGGTTCGGCTTGGTCCAATCGCCATAGATGCGCTTGACGCTGGCGGTGCCATAGTTGGCGATCTCAGCCAGCAGCCCGGTTATGATTTTCGGGGTGGCATTATCGCCGTCGATCAGCAACGCAAGTGTTCCGGCGCTGTCTATTGCCATCGGTCTGCACTCCCATTTGAGCCGAAGTCTATCCGATGCAAGCAGCGTCACCAAACACGATTATGCGCTACCTTGAATTTTTGGCAGCTTTGCAGCACAATCAGGGCCTCAGTTCATCGCATCGACCTTGCCGCAAGCGCCACACCGAGCGACGAAAGAGCGTAGCGATTGAGTTGAGAAGGGCGCACTTACGACTTGCTTCGCAAGTCAGTTGCGCCGATCGCAGATCGGAAAAGGGCAGGCAGCGTTTGGCAATCTATCATGCGAGCATGAAACCGGTATCGCGGGCCAGCGGCAGAAGCGCCGTTGCCTCTGCTGCCTATCGTGCCGGCGAGCGCCTGACGAACGAACGCGATGGCCTCACGCATGACTTCACCCGCAAGCAGGGCGTTGAGCATGTGGAAATCGTGTTGCCCGAGGGTGTGAGTGCCGAATGGGCGAAGGACCGCCAGGCGCTTTGGAACGCAGCGGAGTTTGCCGAAAATCGGAAAGACGCGCGTGTCGCTCGTGAGATCGAGATCGGGCTACCGCACGAGCTGACAGCCGAGCAGCGGCTAGAGCTAACGCGGGCGTTCGCCCAGGATTTGGCGAACCGCTATGGCGGGGCGGTCGATTTCGCGATCCATTCGCCGCATTCGGCGAGCGACGTTCGGAATTATCACGCGCACCTTTTGATGACGACGCGCCAGGTCACAGAGGAACGGCTTGGCGAGAAAACGCATATCGAGTGGAAGAATGTGCGTCTGTTGAACGAGGGGTTGCCGACGACGCAAATGCAGCTCCGCGATATCAGACAGTCGTGGGAGCAGCATGCGAACGAGCATTTGGCAAAGGCCGGTCTCGATGTGCGGATTGATCATCGCTCGCATCAGGAGCGCGGACTTGAGCTTGAGCCGACCGAGCATATGGGCGTGCATGCCACGCAGATGCAGCGGCGCGGCCTCGACGTGTCGCGCACCCGGCTTGATGCGGAAGCGGCGCAGCGGAATGCGGAGCTGATCCGGGAGAAGCCGGAACAGGTTCTTGCGATCGTCACGAACGAAAAGAGCGTGTTCGATCGGCACGACATTGCGCGGACACTGCATCGCTACATCAACGACGACGCGCAGACGTTCCAGAATGCCTTTGCGACCGTCATGGCTTCGCCTGCGCTGGTGGAGTTGCAGGGCGAGCGAATGAGCCCCGAGACAGGCGAGATCGAGCTTGCGCGATATTCGACCCGCGAAATGGTCGGGATCGAATCCGGCATGGCGATGAGCGCGACAAGGCTGCACGAGGCGCAGACCCATGGCGTCGATCGGCAGCATGTCGGCCGCGCGATCGACGCCCAAGACGCTGCCATTCGTCAGAGCGCTGGCGATCTTTCGGCACGGCTATCGGACGAGCAGCGGCGCGCGATCGAGCATATCACCGGGCCGGAACAGATCGCGGCGGTTGTCGGCTATGCTGGCGCAGGCAAGAGCACGATGCTCGCGGCGGCGCGCGAAGCATGGGAGGCGCATGGCTACACGGTTCACGGCGCGGCCCTGTCGGGTAAGGCGGCCGAGGGATTGGAGGAATCCTCCGGCATCCAGAGCCGCACGCTCGCGTCGTATGAATATCGCTGGCAGAACGACCGCGGCACACTCGGCCGCGGCGACGTGTTCGTGATCGACGAGGCGGGCATGATCGGGAGCCGGCAGCTCTCCCGGTTCATCAACGAGGCCGAGGCGCGGGGGGCGAAGATCGTCCTCGTCGGCGATCATGAGCAGCTCCAGGCGATCGGGGCCGGCGCACCGTTCCGCGCCATCGCCGAGCAAATCGGCCATGCCGAGCTTTCGGAGATTCGCCGGCAGCGCGTGGACTGGCAGCGGGAGGCGTCGGTTGACTTCGCCACCCATCGGACGGCCGAGGGCCTGGCCGCCTACCGGGATAACGGGAGCATCCGGCTTAGCGAAACGCGGGACGAGGCGCGCGGCGAGATCGTGCGCGACTACCTTGCCGATCGCGACGAACGGCCGGAGGGCACGCGCGTTGCGATGGCACATCGCCGTGCCGATGTTCGCGCCATCAATGACGAAATCAGATCGGCCCTGCAGGAGCGCGGCGAGCTGGCGAAGAGCAGTGTGCCCGGTGAGGGCTCGGACGCTGGTGGACTGACCTTCCAGACCAATGACGGCAAGCGCGAGTTCGCGCCGGGCGACCGTATCGTGTTCCTGGAGAACAATCGCGGCCTTGGCGTCAAGAACGGGATGCTTGGCACGGTCGAGAGCGTCGAGGCTGGCCGGATCGTCGCGCAGCTCGACGGTCCCGGAGGAAAGGGCAGGGGCGACAGTATCAGCGTGCCGACGAACGACTATCGGGCTTTCGACCATGGCTATGCGACGACGATTCACAAGAACCAGGGCGCGACAGTGGACCGCGCCTTTGTGATGGCGTCGGGCACGATGGACAGGCATCTGACCTATGTCGCCATGACCCGGCATCGCGACGGCGCGCAGCTCTATGCCGGCATGGATGAGTTTGCCGACCGTAACGCCGGTCGTTTGGTCGATCATGGGGCCGCGCCCTATCAGCACGACCCGAAGAACCGCGACAGCTATTTCGTGACGCTGGAAAACGATCGCGGCCAGAAACATACGATTTGGGGTGTGGACCTTGAGCGCGCCATGAAAGAGGCCGCGCCAGAGATCGGGGACAAGATCGGCCTTGAGCATCGCGGATCGGAGACGGTGCGTCTTCCAGACGGGACTACGGCCGAGCGCAATGCGTGGAAGGTGCATGAAGGCGGCGAGCTGGCCTACGCCCAACTTGAAAACCGGCTCAGCCGGTCGGGCGTGAAGGAAACGACGCTCGATTATACCCGCGACTTTGCCGAGCGGCGCGGGATCGCAGAGCAGATGGGGGTTCGCAGCGAGATCGAGCTACGTCCGGACAGAGAGCCGACGCAGGAGCAAACCCGGGCCGATCGTCAATCGCAGCGGCCGAGCATCGAGGCCGAAAATAGGGGCGAGGATCCACACCGGGTTTCTTCGCTGTCCAAGGATCTCGCCCAGGATCGTATTCAGGAACATGGGGACGATCAGCAGCAGCGCCCGCGCCGAGGCATGTTCGAGGGCTTGAAACTCGGGCGGAGCGCGGCGGCTGAAGGGCCGCAGCAGGACCGCGTCGCGCCGGCCCAGGAGCGGCCAGAGAGAGACGAGACTCCCCGGCGCTCCATGTTCGACGGCCTGAAGCTCAATGCCGTCTCAACCGGCCAGGCGCAGCCGGAAAGAGTGGAGAGCGTGCGAGAGGTGCCCGCGCCCGACCGGCAGGCAGACCGCTTGCGGCGGCCGTCCGACATGGAGCGCGCCATAGACCGCTATGCGCGGGCCTATGACGCGGCCGAGCGAAATCACAGTGAGGGCTTGCCCGTACTCGAAACGCAGAAGCAGGAATTGCGGCAGGCCGGCCAGCAGCTCGACCAGGCGCGGCCGGGAGCGTCGGCGCTGATGGTGTCCGCCTTGCAGCATGACCCCGAGACGCGGGCTGCCATGCAGGAGCTTTCCGGCCGCGAGCGTGTCGGCCAACTCAGCGCCGGCATGGACCGGGAGCGCGCCGCACTGGCGGACCCGAACGTCAGGGCCGAACGGTTCGTGCAGCGCTGGCAGGAGCTACAGGGCGAACGCCAGGAGCTTCGCGGTTGGCAGCACGACGAGGCGCGCGGGAAGGTCGAGGGGCAAATGCGCGGCATGACAAAGAACCTTGAGCGCGATCCGCAGGTTGAATCGATCCTGCGCAATCGCAGCCAGGACCTCGGAATCGGTCATGTGCGGCAGAGTGAAAGCCTCGCCCGCAACATGGAGCAGAGCCTTGCACGCGGCCGGAGCCAGGGCCTTGGGATGGAACGATAGGAGACGCCATGACGGACGAGAGCGAGGGTACAGAACCAGACGAGCAGGACGCAGGCAGCGACCCGGCCCAGGCTTTCGATACGTTGCGGCGATCTGTCGAGAAGCTGACGCGCGACGTTGGCGGCGAAATGACCGTCATCCGCAAGGGGGTGGAAGCGGCGTTCGAGGAATTCGAGAAAATCCAGCAGCCGCCCGATTACGGCCCGGAGCTTGGCCGTATGGTCAAGCAGGTTACCGCCGTTGGACAGGCCCTTGAAGCCTTGCAGAAGTCGCCGGCGCTCAGGAATGGCCCCGATCATTACGCCCGCGCGCTCGAGAACGCCGGCGACCGGATTTCGGAGGGTGCTGGGCGCACGATCGAGGCTCGAGGACAAGCCCTCGAGCGCGTGACCGGCGATCTTCGCGAGTTCGTCAGGGCCGCCCGCCTTCGTCGGGAACAGGATTGGTGGCTTTGGGGCGTGGGAGCGGCCGGCCTGGTCGCCGGCGTGCTGTTGACGTTGTTCCTTCCGCGCGTTCTGCCCGGATCGGTCGATATGGCCGTAGCCTCGATCGCCATGAATGCCGACCGCTGGAATGCGGGAATCTCGCTCATGCAGTCGGGAAGCCCAGGAGGCTGGCGCAACCTGGTTGAGGCCAGCAATCTTGTGCGCGCCAATCAGGAGACGCTTGCGGCGT
The DNA here is from genome assembly GCF_014195635.1 of Pseudochelatococcus contaminans. Classification (GTDB taxonomy): domain Bacteria; phylum Pseudomonadota; class Alphaproteobacteria; order Rhizobiales; family Beijerinckiaceae; genus Pseudochelatococcus; species Pseudochelatococcus contaminans. The sequence goes on from NZ_JACICC010000014.1 coordinate 39,715, forward strand.
GCGCAGAGGCGGCCGCCAAGGCGAAGAAAGAACAACGTTGCACGGTCACCATGGCAGTGCCTCAGTAGCCTTGGCGCTAGTTCGAGCTGCGTCCGATATTTACGGAATCTATGTGATTTTAGCCGGATTCTTCTGCGGGATGATTTGTATGTCAACGGCGGAGACAAAACCGGCCACGTGGCGGCGCAAAAGTAGGCCAGTGGCGGGGCACTAAGCGCCATGGCGCGTGCGCTCCCCAAATAGCTGGCACGTGCCATGGCGCATTGGCCCGGAGGGCCAATTCTGTTAGGTGTGATCAGGTGGCGGATCGGGCCTTTCGAGCGCGGCTTTGGCTGAGGCGATAGCTGTCGCCGTTCATCTCGAGAATGTTTACGTGGTGTGTCAGTCTGTCGAGGAGAGCGCCGGTCAGGCGTTCGGTGCCGAAGGTTTCGGTCCATTCGTCGAAGGGCAGATTGCTGGTGATCAGCGTGGACCCGCGCTCATGACCACATAAGAGATCATCAGCCCCAGCACCATTGGCACCAGAACGCCCGAGGCGATGTGGAAGAACCACCCCAGCATCAGCGCCAGCATGACGCCCAGCGTGATGTTCAAAAGGGCCGGTGGTGCGGCGGTCGGCGTGGGCTGTGTCATGACGATCCCGAAGCTCTGTCCCTATCGGGTTAGAAGGAACCGAAGGCTGTGCCAAGCACGATCACGGCCACAAGGGCAACAAGCGCGCTGACAATGGCGGCCATGACGATGTCCAGATAGCTTTCGCGATGCGTGCAGCCACAGACCGCAAGCATCGTGACCACCGCGCCATTATGCGGCAAGCTGTCCAGCGTACCCGAGGCGATCACGGCCACCCGGTGCATCAGCGCAGGGTCCAGCCCTGTGTCTGACGCGATCTGCATGAAGGTGGGGCCAAGGGCCTGCAGCGCAATGGTCATCCCGCCCGAAGCCGATCCGGTCAACGCGGCAAGGATGTTCGTCGCTACCGCCAGTGACACGAGCGGCCCGCCTCCGATGCCCAGAACCCAGTCCCGCACCATCTCGAACGCAGGCAGGGCCGCCACGACCGCGCCGAACCCCACAAGGCTTGCCACGCTCATGATCGGAAGTACTGCGGCCGTCGCGCCCGAGTCGATGCTTTCGCGCAGATTGCGAAAGCGGCGCCGGTTCATGGCAACCAGCACGATGCAGGCGACCAGAAGCGCAAGCGCCACCGACCAGACCCCGCCGACAGCCGACAGGGTGGTTTCGCCCCATGCGGGCTGCGAGAGGAAATCGAAATCCATGCTGGGCAGCACGAACTGCGTCAGGATCAGGTTGACCACGACAACCAGAACCAGCGGCAGAATGGCCAGGCCGATCGGTGGCCGCCCGCCCCAGGATCCGGCGCGGCTGATCTCGGCAGGGTCAAACTCGCGTGCGGTGCTGGCCAGCTCGCGCGAGACGGCGGAGCCTTTTTCGGCCGCGCCATAACCCTCGCCCCGCGCCTTGGCCTGACGTTCGCGGAAGGAAAGCCAGCCCAGGCCGATGGCCGCCATGATGATGCTGGCTATGATGCCAAGCCCAGGTGCGGCAAAGGGGGTGGTACCAAAGAACGGCATCGGAATCGCGTTCTGGATCGCAGGCGTTCCCGGCATGGCTGACATGGTGAAGGTCGAGGTTCCAAGCGCGAGTGCCGCCGGAAGCAGCCTGCGCGGCACGCTTCCCGCCTTGAACAGCGCCTGCCCCATTGGCGCCAGAACGAAGAACGCCACAAACAGGCTGACACCGCCATAGGTGACCATCGCGCCCGCAGCCACCACGGCAAGGATCGCCCGCGAGGGGCCGAGCCGGCGCGTCATGTAATCGGCGATCGCTGAAACCGATCCGCTGTCGTCCATCAGCTTGCCGAACAATGCGCCCAGCAGGAAAAGCGGAAAGAACTGCGCCACAAACCCCGCCGCCGCAGGCATGAAGGTCTGCGTCCAGTGCGCCAGCATCGGCTGACCGGAAAAAAGCGCCGCCACCGCAGCAGCCAAAGGCGCCAGCAGCAGGATTGTCCAACTGCGGAACGCAAGCACCATGATCAGGGCAAGGCCCAACAGAATACCCAGCAGACCCAGCATGTCAGAGCTCGTCCGCCAGCGCGTCGATATCGAAGGTCGAACGCACCCCGATGTCCTGAATATGGGTGCGGCCGAAATCCTCGGCGGCGCGGCGCCCTTCGTCGAAGAGCATCTTCAGGAAGTCCCATTCGGCATTCAGCTTCGAGGAATGTCCAAGGTCCACCATGATGTCCGAGGTGATGCGATGCAGGCGCATCTCTTTCCAGTACCGCGCCTCGCCATTGCCGGGGTCGATGACACGGCGCAGCAGCGCCATCATCCGCAACTCTTTCAGTAGCTGGGCGTTGAAAGAGATCTCGTTCAGGCGGCTTGCGATCTCGCGCGCGGTGCGCGGCGTCTCGCGCCGCTCGACCGGGTTGATCTGCACCAGAACGGTATCGAGGCTTTCACATTCACGCACGAGCGGCGTCATCGTCGGGTTGCCCGCATAGCCGCCGTCCCAATAGGGCACGCCGTCGATCTCGATGGCCTGGAACATCGATGGCAGGCAGGCCGAGGCGAGCAGCACATCGGCCGTCACCTCATGCTTGCGGAACACCCTGCCTTGCCCGGTGTGCACATTGGTTGCCGTGATGAACAGCTTGACCGGCCCGGTCGCCAGCGCGTCGAAATCGATCAGGTCTGTCAGGATGTCGCGCAGCGGGTTCCCTGCCGCCCCACCCAGCGAATAGGGCGAGATCAGCCGCGCCATCAGATCCATGGCGATGAAGGCGGGCGAGTTGTCCAGCGTCCATTTGCCCGTCAGGACCTCCAGCGGCCCGCGCTTGAACGGGCTGAAGCGCGCGGCATCGGCCGTCCGGCGCCAGAAGGCGGTCAGCATCTCACGCGCGGTCTGCCGCCCGCCGGTGGCCATGCCGGCCGCCAGGATTGCCGCGTTCATGGCGCCGGCCGAGGTGCCGGAAATGCCATCGATCTCGAACCAGTCTTCCTCGAGGATGCGGTCCAGAACGCCCCATGTAAACGCCCCATGCGAACCGCCCCCCTGCAAGGCGAGGTCGATGGGAAGGGTTTTTCGCGTCTGCGATTTCGGGTTGCTGGCCATTTCGGCGCCTTTCAGTCAATTCATTGCAAGAAAATGGCGCCCGAAGCCGGGCGCCCTAGGGGATCAGGCGGCGGGCACCGCTTGCCCGCGAAGCCTCCACGCCATCGCACCAAGGGCCGCGCCAATGGCGATGAGGTCGAGCCCCAGCATCAGCCCGATCAGCCACAGCGCAGTGACCGGCATCGCGGCAAAAAGCACAAGCGACAGCACGACCGAGAGCACCCCGCTGGCAAAAACCCAAAGCCAGTTGGGCAAGGGACGGATCGTCAATGCGAAGACAACCTTCGACATCCCCTCGATCATGAAGAAGATGATCAGCAGAAGCGACAGCAGCAGCATCCCCTGCGCGATGTTGCGCAAGAGCAGAATGCCCAGCAACACACCAAGTATGGCCGAGATGATCTGCAGCCAGAAGTTCGGCGTATGGCGTGCGCTGATCAGGCCGATGGCCTGAATGATGCCGCTGGCGATCAGCAGCCAGCCGAACACCACGACGGCAGCAGCCGAAGAAAAGGCCGGGAAGACGATGGCGACGATCCCCGCGACGACCAGCAGCGCCGCCTGTACCAGGTGGAAGGTCGAATGGCGGCGCACCGCATCGCGCGCGGCTTCGCGGTAGGTCTGTGCAGCGGCGGCAAGACTGATCGGCATGGCATTGACTTCCTTGTTCAACAGGGTGCTTCCCGCCGGGCAGCGGGTGTTGCCTTCCCCGACCCGCAGGGCCGGATATGGATCAAAATTGGCACAGGACCGTGAAGCCCATGCCAGACAATCAATTTTTCATCGCCATGATGCGGTCGTGTCGCGAATGTGGTGGAAATTGGCGAGCAGCGCGCTCCGAGCATGTAACGTTGGCTCCGGTCAGGCCGCGAGGTCAAGAGACATCGGCA
>NZ_JACICC010000015.1 GCF_014195635.1 Pseudochelatococcus contaminans
CACTCACTCAACAAAAACAAATCACCCATCGCAGCCTCCTCAATGGAGACTGTGAATCACATCTAAAGCCAAATTAATAGGTCCTGAACCTAGTGTGGCAATATTTTTGGCAAGGACCGCGATCTTCTGATGATCGCCGTTGGCGGCATCGTATGCAGGCATCATTCTGTAGGGTAGCGTGTGAAGATGCCGCTCCCCGAAATCGCCCTTTGGGTTAAACGCGAGGGTTGCGTTGGTGAGAGCCTCGCTGTTGAGCATGCCGACCTGGTACCAGGCCTCGTCCGCGTCCGTCACAACTTTCCAGTACAGTGTCTGGTCGACGACAAGGTCCTGAGCCTGCGCAACCGGAACGCACGCCGCGCAGATGATCTTGCCGCCGGCACCGGCCAGAATGAGGTACCCGCTCATACCGAAGACTTGCTTGGAAAGCTTACCCCGCTCATCGATGCGCTGTTGGAGCGACTTGCCTTTCCCCACCGTTTTGAGCCTCTGGTTGATCGCGGCGAACCGCCGTGCGGTCTGGGTAAAGCCTTGCCTGCGGATTTCGGCCTCGTCGTGAATGCTCCACGTTCCGCCCGCCGCGCGCAGCGCCGGCAGAGCCAACGGCGCGCGATGGACACCGAGCACGAACGGCAGCAGATTTTCCGACTGGGCCATGTGGAAAAGAAAGCGCGGCGCAACGTGGCCGGGGAAGCGGTCTGCCGCCATTTCTTTGGCTGATTTGATCGTAAATCCCCACGCGGAAGCGCGTGTCGGCGTATCGACGCGAACCTCCGCGCCCGCATTCTGGACGATGTCCACGCAGACGGCCGTGCGTGGCATAAGGTCGGCTCCTTGCTGCGGCAGGTCGCCGCCACCGCCGGCCACGGCTGAACCGCCGCCCGTTTCGAGCACCCAGGCGCTGCGCGCCGAACCGATGGTGCGAACCGAAAAGCCTGCGGCGTTCAGCCCCGCGTCTGTCGCCACAAAGCCGCTAAACGTGCTTTGTGGAAGACCGGTCGTATTCGCTCTTTTGTGACCGACCAGCGCCGCGCCGGGATATTTGAAGGTTCCGGGCGCGACCTGCCAGATTTCGGCGATGTCGAACGGGACGGGGCGGTCGCTTGTCAGGAAATCATGCTGCCTGAGCCTTTCGTGGTGGGTGCCGTTCAGCACCGTGCCGGGTACAAGACAGGCGACGCAGGCATCCGGTCCCAAATAACGGTCGATGGCATGAAGCAGGTGCATCGTGCCCAGCTCAAGATGGAGAAAGGACTGTCCTGCGGGCTGGATGCCGTAGAGTTTCGCTCGGCCTTTCAGCAAGTCCCGGTACGGGTTGTCCGCCAGCCCGCTCATGGCGAGCCATGGCGGATTGGACACAAGCCCGTTGAAGTGGCCGGTCAGGAGCCCCGGCCTGTAGGTATTGCGCAGGATGAACGCCCATATGCCGTTGCGCCCGGCAACGGCCAGTTCAGCCATGCGATGCGCCAGCGGGAACAGCGCCTCGGACAGCTGCTTGTAAAGCTCCGGCGACAACGTGATCCCGAACACGGCGATCGTGCCATCGAGAAAACTATCCGCGTCCGCCTTGCTGAAACCCGCAACGGTTCCGCGCTGCTGCGCATCGCGCGCCTCGTCATAGGCCCAGTCCACGATCTTGTCGAAAAATTCGCGGTATGCCGGCTGCACCAACGCTGTCGGCAGATGTACGGTCGTGCCGTCAAGCGATACCGGTATGGTATCGCTTTCGCCGACCAGCGGAACTGACGCCGAAACCGGTGTGACGGCGAACAGCGAGTCCGCATGATAGACCGGGATGACGATGGGCTTCGTCGCCGCCTTGATCTCAGCCGAGAGGCTGACGACCCAGGTCGTCTTGGCGAGACTGACCGCCAGCGGGTCGATGTCGAATCCGGTCGCCACGTCTTCAAGCTGTTCGATGGCGGAAAAGCCGAACCGGACCCGTGTGGCCTTTATGATTTCTGCGAGCATCGTACCGGACCCGCAGCACATATCAACGATCCGGGGGCTTTCCCCGTTCGGGAGGCCGTCGATGCAACGGTCGGCAAGCAGGCGCGCGAGCCAGTGCGGGGTCCATTCCTGGCCGAGCAGCTTGCGCTGGCTGCGGCGGGCGAGCTGCGCCATAAAGCGGCCGAACAAATCCTCATCGGGATACCAGCTGAAATCGTACGCATAGAGATCCCGCTGGAGGTCGCGGGCCACCGCGACAAGCCGGTCGATGTAGGACGGGCCGAGAAGCCAGCCGAAATAATCCTGCTCGACCACATTCTCCAGCTGGAAATTGTTGCGGAAAAATTCCCCGTTCAGGATTGTCTTCAACTCGTCGTTCGTGCTGAGCACCGCCTTGCCTGTCAGTACGTTCGCGCTCAGAAGCCGCGCGAGAAGGGTCACGTAAGCTTCATCAACATATGCGGCGGTGCGGAAGGTGCCTGCCGGCCCTTCCAGATGATCGACGAACTGTGACCAGAGATCGGTGGCAAGGCTCGCGGACGGATCGGCTTTGCGCCCCTCGTCCACAAGCAACGACAAAGGCCCGGCGCTGCTCTTGTATGCGGCAGAGTCCATGCCAAGGTCGGAGGCGAGGAATTCGGAACGCAACGGCCGCGACTGTTCGCGCGCCAGATGCTTCTTGATAAAGCCGCCGAGCTGCTCGGCGGACAGAACGCCGTCATCGAGTAGCTTGAGTTCGTCGATAACAACGAGCGTGATGTCGGCAGCGGTGCAGGACGATGGATCAACACCCGCTGCAAGCTTGGCATCGTAGGCGTACCATTCTACCGTGTCCGACAGTACGCCCCGGACCGTTGAAATCGGCATGCCCGCGCGCACAAGCCCCGCCGCCTGCTCCTGCACCTGGCCGTAGCCGGTATCGCGCTTGGCTGTGTTGCGCAGGTCGGACTCGTACTCAATCGTGGTCGAACCGACCAGATTGTCGATGAACCGGGATGCGGCCTTGCCTGATCCCGTGCCCACCTTGGTATGGGCTTCCGTCCCTTCGGTGTAGTTGTTGATCCAGGTCTCGTGCGTGGTGTCCGGGAACATAAGCCGCAACCGTCCCACGAACTCGCTGCGCAGCACCGCCTCGACATGACTGGCATCCCGCAGCATGCGGCAGCGCGCAATAGTTTCACGAATGCGGACAATATCAGCTGTCATGTATGGTCCTTTGGCGGGCAGCGCACGCGGCCTCGAGGCGAGAGTCGATATGGCGCGCTACGTCTTTGAGGTCGTTTTCGTTCATACCGGGAAACGAAGCGGCCAGGATAAACATGTCGATCTGGTGCAGGGCTGACGGCACGCCCGCAGCCAGCTGCTGTCCGAGCGCGGCAAGTCTCTCGCAGTCGCGGTCCGACAAAACGGGAATGGGTATCTGACGGATGTGCGTCGCTTCGAGTTTGAGCGCGCCGCCGCCAAGCGGGGTGCCGGCGGCCTCCATCCCCGCCCGGCACCAGCTGCTGTGGAACAGGGCGTAGAGCGCATAAGCTGTCCACCGCCCTTGCTCCGCCCACAGCGTTGAGAAGTTGGCATCAATCAGGACCGGCGGCTGCGTATTTAGCGCGACGGCCGGTGTGCCGTGATTGATGCGCGGTGTAAAAATCGCAGGCAGGTGGCGCGCGGTGAAGGCCGGCAGCATGTACCAAAAGCGCGGCACGTCGCGGCCGTTCGCGGTCCGGCGGACATTGGTGCGCACGGCCGTGAGATCGGGAATGAATTGGGCCGGCTTTTTCGGGTCCGGCGCAGTCCGGGCTGCCAGCCGCACGAATGACGCGAGCTCGGGAGGCATAACGCGGGGCGGAGACAGGCGCCGCTTACGATAGGCCTCCGCCGCTTCTGCGACGAGCGGCTGGTCTTCCGGCAGAACCCAATCAGACAAATCAAGTGCTCGCGTGGCCGGAACGCGCCCGTCTGCAAAGGCCTGCATATCCGCCTGACGATGAAGAACGTGGCGCAGCGCCGCCACGGGAACGCGAACTTGCATGTTCTCAAAGCTGTCCGATGTTTCGACGATGACGGTCTCACCCTCTTCGTCACCGCCCATTGCCACATAGAAAAACCGGTTACAGCCCGAACGCAAGCCCTGGCTGACCCGGATACCCGCCTGTTCGAGCGTTTGGAGGTGCGCCGGCGCCGCGCCGGGCGGCAGCATGTCCCGCAATCCTTTCGGTATCGCCGCAGGCCTTGCGTCCCCGGCGGAAAATAGCGGCAGGGCATCGCGTCTGTTTTCGGCCTTTTGGAACCAGCCCTTGCGTGCAAGGCGTTGCTCCAGTGTGCGCCATTCCTCATCCAGCGCAAAGGGGCGGCGCTCAATGCCCGGCACGTCCCCGTTTGCCGCGCCCGCCCATGCCGCAAAATCCCGCTCCGGTTCCGAACCGGGAAAGGCACCGCCCACAAGCGACTCTCCGCCCGCAGCCGCCGGTGCAACTTGCAGCCAGGTTGCCGGCAAAAGCGACCGGCCTGACACGGGAGCTTGCGCCTCGTCCCAAGAAAGCCGGCGCGCGATCACAAGATGCGTGCGCACCAGCGCATCGGAAAACCAGCCGGGCTGTGTATCCGCGACAATGTACTCAAGGCGAAACGAGCGCAGCAGCAGGTAGCGCACGACATCGGCATAGTCGCGTGAACGCCAGGTAGCGGGAACGACAAGGGCGAGGCGACCGCCCGGCCGTGTCAACACGGCGGACAGGAGCCAGGCCGGTATGGAAAGATCGGCAAGGCCCGAATAGCCGTCAACCAGTGCCTGCCAGAGCGCGCGCTCGTCGCCAATCATGCGCGCATCAACAATCGCGGACAGGCCCCGGCGCACGTCACCGACACCGGCACCGTTCCCGTTTTGCGATTGGTATCTCACATAAGGGGGATTGGTGATGACGAGATCATAGCCGGGGGTATCTAGCGCCGCGATGGCGGCGGGGTCAAAAGCACTTCCCGTGAGAATATGGCTGCTCTCCGCAGCTTCGTCCGCCTGCAAAGCCGCCATCCTGCGACCGCAGAAGGCGGCTGTTTCGGAATCAAGCTCTATTCCGTGCAGTCGGCTGAGCCGAGTTCCCCGCGCCTGCGCCGTCAATGCTACCGCATCAAGCAGGTCACCGTGCCCGGCCATCGGATCGATCACCGTGCGCGCGCCGGCGTCTCGCGCTAGGTGCGCGAGAAGCGCCCCCAACGGCAACCCAGTAAAGAACTGCCCCAGCCGTTTGCGCTGAGCCGGCGGCAGGCTTTCCTCAAAGGACCGCGCGGAGGACCTGATCGCGCCGACTGCGTCAGTCGCCGGCACTGCATAGAACTCCGGGCAGCGGCTGTTCGGCGTACCAGCGATAGAAGACGTCCGCGTCAAGCGGGACTTGCTGATGATGGCTCAGGAAATGCGTCACAAGGCGGGAATAAAGCCTCTGCGCCGTCGCTTCGGCCGGATCATGCGCGGCGGTCGCCGCGCGGTGAAGGGCCGTTGCGACCGTCCATACACATTCGTCCGCACCGGTCCTGCTTTCGATCCGGGCCTCGGCCTTACGACGCGGCCCCAACAGGAGCACGGGATCGCCGCGCACGGCTCCTTCCGTTGTGACCTGTTTGAAGCTACCCTGCTTCTTGTCGAGAACCCCCGCATACTCCACGTCAAAGCCCGCATCCTGGTAGGCGCGCTGCAAGGCGTTCCAGACTTCGGCGGATGCGGAATGAAACACCATCGTGGCTTTGCCGGACGGCTTCAATATCCGGCGAGCCTCGCTGAACGACCGGGTCAGCAGGTCCCGGTACTCGTCAATGGCCTTGCCCTGGTTCGGGCTAACTATGGCTTCATCTGTGCGGTCGGTGAAGGTCTTGAGCCAAGCCTCGTTTATATAACTGAGTTCGGCATAGGGTATGTTGGCTCCGAAGGGCGGGTCCGTGAATACATAGTCGATACTGCCGGACGGCAGCGCGACAGCGCAGCTAGATCCGTGGACCACTTCGACCTTACCGCTGCCGCCGTGGATTGTCTCAAACGCCTGCGCAATTGTTGTAAGCTTGCGCCGCAATCCTGCAAAAAAGTTCTTTTCTACCGGAAGGCCGCTGACATAGAGCACGCCGGGTTGGGCGCTGGTGACGACTAGGTCTTTCTGGCCGGACTTCGCCACGACGCGCGTCATGATCGTGCCGTGCGCCGCGTTATAGCTGAGCAGCCAGAAGCGCAGCCCTTCGCGGAGCGCGCCGCTATACGATTCCACACGGTCCCACATGCGGGCGAAGACGATGAGATTGCGCCGCGTGTAGAAGTGATGAACGTGCGTAATGCCCTGGTGGTAGCCTTTTCGGTAGAGATCGCCCCAGGGGATCAACGCCTGCGGGACGCAGGGCGGGATCGGCTCCGCCTCAATCTTCTTGATAAGCGTCAGGTCGGCGGCCGTGGCAGGGCGCGACCAGCGTTTTTTTCCGGTCGAACCATAGACGCGGGCCATCGCGCGTCCGCGCAATGCGCGCTGCTCGCCCAGCACATCATCCTGTTCCTGCACCGTCACCCGTTGCACATCATCCATCGGCGCTTCATGGCGGCATTTCGGGCAGGAGAAGGTGGAAGAAATCTCCGCCGGATCGAGCGAAACGCACGCATCCCACAACGTAACAGAGCTGCGGCAACCGGGGCAGCGCAGCTTATCGCTCCAGATCAGGTGACGAAGGGAGCCTTTCGCGCCGGAGGGATCACGCGCTTCATACATCCAGCCGTCTTCGCTCTCCCCGGCCGCCAGGACATCTTCGGCGGCCTTCCTGAACGCGGCAGGATCGGGCGGATTGGTCAGGGTCCGGCCGACAAACGAGCCGAGCGCGCCCAGCTCATAGAGAACGGCATTGCGGGCACCCCACTGCACGTCAAGACCAAGGCGGATCGCTTCGGCGCGCAATTCCTCGGTTGGCCGTTCACAAAGCAGCGCGGCGAGGCCGGTCGTCCCACTGCCCCCGAACCCGTCAAACACGGTGTCGCCGGGTTTGGTATGGGCGGCGATATATAGGGCAATCGCCTCCGGGGAAATCTTTGTCGGGTATGGAAAGGCCCCGTACAGGGCACCGGTGCGCTTTGCCGCCAGTGGCTGGCGGTATAGGGCATCCAGAGATTTGGCGGGCATAGCCGGCGCTGCCTTGCGTGGCCTGTTTGCTGTGTGAAGCATCTGTTCGTTTTCCCCCGGCATTTTCATTTGTTTCATGTCCTCTCCGGTGCCGCTGCCCGCTTGTCCAGAGCCGGCCGCTGCACAGCCCGTGAGGGCTGCTGGTATCGCCGCAAATATTCATGGATGGCACGCCGCACGACCCAGGACACGGATACGTCGTCCTTTTCGGCGAGCGTGTTCAACGTGTCGTAGTCTCCGGGCGTGACGCTGACGGTGACACGGGGGCCGAGCTTTTTTGATCGATCACTCATGGCAGACCTGCTAATGTTCTCCTATTGTTCACCTTAGCGATAGATGATTCTAATTGCAACACAGTGCATCACTTTGACTCACGGGCATAGGCTATTCTTCCGCGTTTTCATAAGCTTCGACCTGTCATCCCTCGAGGCCCAAGAGTCTCATACCCCTCGGCGCTCGCTCTGCCGCTTTTAACCGTCATCGACGTGGTTTGACTTGTTCTGGTCCGGCGTCTCGCGCAGGACGGCTTTCAAGAACGGCAACTCCGCCTGTCCGGATTGCTGTCGGCCGATAGCGCAGGCGGTAAGGCCTGCACATATTTGTCGGCATGCTTGCGCTTGGTCTATTCGTCTTATGCGACGTAGCCGGACGACCTTCACGTCAGCGCAAGCTGCAAGGCCGGCATAGCTATGTCATCGTCGTCGAAACCCGCCGATTGCCAAACGAAAGATAAAGCTTCCCCGTCGTTTCAAGAGGTTGGAAACCGTTTTTAGGATTCAAGTGGGAGGGCTATAGAGTATATGCCCATCGGGTTCCCGCAGGGTCCGGCAAGCCGATCTATGACGACAGCCGGGCCATGCGAGATAGCGATGAGAACTATATCTACTCCATAGCCCTCCATGACCCTATAAAATAGGCATACGCATGAAAATCGACGGTCTTCATGGTGCGGTCTCCTTCCGTCCGGTCGGGACTCACCATGAACACTGGGGTATCGGGACTATGGAAATCGACAAGGACAAAATCGACGATGCAGTCCTTGCGCTGCTCTTCCACTCACTCGGCCGGGACGGCCGGTCATGGAAGAGCTTCGATTGGGGCGCGATGAACCGAGTGCATGAGAAGAGGTTCATCAGCAATCCGTTCGGCAAGGCGAAATCCGTCGTGTTGACCGACGAGGGAATCGAGCGGTCGGAACAGCTTTTCCGGACGCTCTTCTGCAAGCCCGAATAAGACGACCGAACTGAAGTGCTATTTCCTGATCGTAACGCCGAACAGATGCTTCGCCATGAACTCGGTGAACGCAGTCAGCTTCGGTGAGGGATATCGGGTCGAGGGCCAGAGCAATCGGAACGTCCCCGCATTCGCGGTGTGCTCTTCGAGAATCTGAACCAGCCTTCCGGCCTCGATGTATCGCGCCACCACGAAATCCGGCAGGCAGGCGATGCCAATGCCCTGTTCGGCCAGAGACAGCAGCGGTTCGATAGTGCTCGCCACCAACGTCGCAGGAAGCTCAATGTCCAACGCCCCTCCATCGGCATGGAGCGGCCACCGTTCAAGTTTGCCGGTGCTCGGAAACTTGTGGTGCAGGCAGCTATGGTCCAAGAGATTGGCAGGCGTCTGCGGCGTGCCTCGGGCTTTCAAATAGCCAGGCGCAGCCACGATTTGGTGCCGGAACGTGCCGATAACACGGGTCATCAGACGCGAATCGCTGACCTCGCCGGTGCGGATCACCGCGTCGAACCCCTCATCAATGACATCCACGAGCCGATCCGTGAAATCAAGGTCCAGCTCAATCTCCGGGTAGGTGCGGACAAAAGCCCCGATTGCCGGCAGTAACAACATACCGACGAGCGGAAGGCTGACGCGCAGCTTTCCGCGTGGCGCTTCCTGGCGCTGCGACAGTTCCAACTCGGCGGCCTCGATTTCGCAGACGATGCGGCGGCAGCGTTCAAGAAACAGCACGCCCTCGGGGGTTAGCGTGATGCTGCGCGTGCTGCGATGGAAGAGGCGCACGCCGAGCCGATCTTCGAGCCGGGCGACCGCTTTGCCTATGGCGGAAGCGGACACGCCAAGCTGGCGGCCAGCAGCAACGAAACTGCGGGTTTCCGCCGCCTGCATGAACGCGCCTAGCCCGGCCATGTGATCCATCATGCCAATCTCCATTGCGGACGCATATGTCCGCTAAGAATGGAAATGTAGCCTGATTTTCTTTTCTCAGCACGTCTTTATGTTTCCGCGAAATCAAACAGTCGGACCAAGACCAATCGCCTGAAGCAATCGTCGGACTCCGCCTGGCAAACCTTTCAACTGTCCTTGCAGACGGAATCCTGACCGTGACGACAACAACCCTTGATGGATCCTCAGCCAGAAAATGGCTACTTCTGCTCTCCGCGTGCCTGACTGGCGTGCTGATCCCGCTTTGCTTCACCGGCCCGGCGGTTGTTCTGCCATCCGTGAACGAAGCGCTCGGCGGCACGGCCGTCCAGCTCAATTGGGTCATCAACGGTTATATCCTGACCTATGGCAGCGCGATGATGGCAGCGGGGAGCCTGACCGACATCTACGGCCGCAAGCGTGTCTGGCTGTCGGGGCTGGCGCTGTTCGCCGCCGCCACCATCGCCATTCCGTTTTCGCCGACCGTGATCTGGATGGATGTGTTCCGATTGATACAGGGTCTTGGAGGCGCTGCCGCATTCGCGGGGGCCATGTCGTCGCTGGCGCAGGAATATGATGGCCACGCCCGGACGCGGGTGTTCAGCTTGCTCGGCACAACCTTTGGCGTGGGTCTGGCCTTCGGCCCGCTCGCGGCTGGTGCGCTCGTGGATTCTCTGGGCTGGCAATGGGTGTTCCTGGCGACCGCCGCCATTGGCCTCCTTGGTTTCGTGATGGTTGCATGGTCGGCGCGGGAATCCCGCGATCCTAACGCCACAGGTCTGGACTGGCCGGGGGCCATCAGTTTTACGGCGGCTTTGGCCCTCTTCACCTACGCGGTGTTGCTGGCGCCGGAAGAAGGCTGGGGCAGCGCTGCGGTTGTCGGATCGCTGCTGGTCTCTGCCATTCTGTTCGCGGCTTTCATTGTCATCGAACGGCGCGTGGCGAGGCCGATGCTCGACCTGTCGCTGTTCGCTAGAGCCAAATTTGTCGGCGTGCAAATCCTCGCTGCATCGCCCGCCTTCTTCTATGTGACCCTCATCATTCTTCTGCCGGCCCGGTTCATCGGGATCGAGGGTCAGTCCGCACTCGATGCCGGGCGGCTGATGATTGCCTTGTCGGTGCCCTTGCTCGTCGTGCCTTTCTTGGCCGCCACTCTGGCCCGATGGGTAACGGCTGGCGTGCTGTCCGGCATCGGTCTCCTTATCACCGCACTTGGACTGGTGTGGCTGGCGCAGGCGCTGTCGGTGGGCAACGGCGCGTCGATCATCCTGCCGATGGCCACTATCGGCATCGGCATCGGTCTGCCCTGGGGCCTGATGGATGGTCTTGCCGTCAGCGTGGTCGAAAAGGAACGCGCCGGTATGGCGACGGGCATCTTCAACGCGGTGCGCGTTTCGGCCGATGGCGTCGCCATCGCCATCGTCGGCGCGCTGCTGGCCGGGCTGATACAGTCCGGCTTGATCAGAATGTTCTCCGCCACGGCAACAAGCCATGACGGCATGATCGAGGCGGCGAACCGTATCGCCATGGGCGACCTCGCCGGTGCCACCACGATCCTGCCTGATGTCGGACGCGCGCTGCTGGTTCAGAGCTACGACAACGCTTTCCAGATGCAGCTTTACATCCTCGCTGCGGCCAGTGTTGTGACAGCGCTGATCGTTTTCGCACTGCTCGGACGTGTCCGGACACATGACGAGGATGGCGCATGACCATCGCTTCGTCATCCTCCACGGCAAAAAAAACGATAGATCGGTCTGGCGTATGTGGGCGGCGGCGTGGATCGTCACCGCGATATTCATTCTTTCCAACTCCGCGACGCCACTCTACGTCCGCTGGCAGTCCAGCATCGACTTTTCCTCGACCATGCTGACGGC
This sequence comes from Pseudochelatococcus contaminans, assembly GCF_014195635.1. Taxonomy (GTDB): domain Bacteria; phylum Pseudomonadota; class Alphaproteobacteria; order Rhizobiales; family Beijerinckiaceae; genus Pseudochelatococcus; species Pseudochelatococcus contaminans. Next base: position 11,126 of record NZ_JACICC010000015.1, read on the forward strand.
GATCTTTGCCGCATACATCCTCGGGCTTCTCCTGACTCTTCTGGTCGTCGGACAGCTATCCGACCGCTTCGGACGCAGGCCCGTCCTCGTGCCCGGCTTGGCCGCCGCGATCATAGCATGTCTGCTCTTTGCCGGCGCGCAATCGGTAATCATGTTGCTGATCGCAAGATTCCTGTCCGGCATCGCGGTCGGCGCGGCGGTGTCGGCGGGCATGGCGTCCGTCGTCGATCTGGGCGGACCGGATCGGCGGCGGCAAGCATCGTTGCTCGCTTCGGTCTCGATGGTCCTCGGCGCGGGCCTCGGCCCGCTGCTGGCCGGTAGTCTCGCGCTTGCGCTGCCCGAACCGATCCTGCCGATCTTCGGCGCCGAACTCGCGATCCTTGCCAGCGCGACGCTATTGGTATTCCTCCTGCCGCTGCGAGAGGGCACGCCCACGGCCAGCGCTGCATGGCGGCTGCGTTTGCCGAGCGTTCCACAGCCCAACCGCCGACACCTTGCCTTCGGCATCGCCGTGTTCGGGCCGGGGATCACCGCCACATCGTTCGTGCTGTCGCTCGGCCCTTCGCTGCTCTCCCGCCTGATCGGCGTGGCAAGCCCGCTGATCGCTGGCGCCATGGCCTGCGGGATGTTCCTGACGGCGACGGGCGTGCAATTCCTCGCTCGCAGCCGTCCCGTGCGCACGATCTTCCTGCTCGGCGCGAGCGCGACCGTGCTGTCCATGGTCGGGATCGGGATCGCCGTCGCGGCTTCCAGTGCCGTGGCCCTGATCGTCGCGGCGCTGCTCGCCGGTAGCGGCCAGGGTCTCGGTCAACTCGGCGGGCTGACGCTTATCGGGCTGCATGTCCCTGCCGAACGCCGCGCCGAAGCCAACGCCGTCCTCAACATCGGCGGCTATATCCCCGCCGGCCTCATGCCGATGGCGACGGGCCTGGTCATTGATCGAGCCGGACTGGCAACGGGCGCGATCTGCTTCGCCGTCGCTCTCGCAGTCATTGCCGTCGCCGGGGGCTTCTTCGTCGGCCGCAATCTGGCCGAGGCGGAGGATCAGCCATGAGCCGCCCGGAAGCGAATCTTGATTGGAAGCGGCCGGCAGGAATCGAAGATCACGCCGCATACAATCGCCTGTTCCAGCCCGGGCGGCTGACGTTCGGCTTCATGGCGCCGCTCGAAGGCTATCCATCCTCGCCGGGGCCGACGCTGCGGGATCATACGGCAATGGTGCGGAAGGCCGACGAACTCGGCTTCTCCGCCATCTGGCTGCGTGATGTTCCGTTTCTCGACCCCGGATTTGGCGACATCGGGCAGGTCATCGACCCGATGGTGTATGCGGGCTGGCTGACAGCGCAGACGAAAAGCATCACAATCGGCACGGCAGGCATCGTGCTCCCTCTGCGCGATCCCCTGATTGTCGCCAAACAGGCGGCAAGCGTCGATCAGCTATCCCATGGTCGCTTGCTGCTCGGCGTGTCCACGGGCGACCGCCCGGCTGAATATCCGACCTTCGGACTGCCGTTCGACAACAGTGCGGAACGATTCCGCGATGCTCTGTCCATGATCCGGGCGTCCACGGAAAGCGACTTCGGCATCTTTCAGTCACAGCACTATGGTCGTCTCGACGGCAGCCTCAACCTTGTGCCCAAGCCGGTCGGCGCGCGCCTGCCGCTGATCGCGATTGGTCGGGCCGGCCAAGACATCGCCTGGCTTGCCGCCAACATGGACGGCTGGATTTGGCACCTAAGCGATTTCGGGCGGCTCCCGGAGGTCATCGGCAGATGGCGTGCAGCCACACCGGACGCCGTCTTCAAACCTTACGGATATGGCACCTTCTTCGATCTCGACTCTGACCCCAATGCCTCGTTGCAGTTCGTGCGAGGCATCCGCATCGGTCGCCGCGCGCTGGTTGAACTATGGAAACGGCAACAGGACGAAGGTGTCTCCCATGTCGCCCTTAATCTCAAACCACTCCGGCGACCAATGGATGAAGTGCTCGACGAGTTGGCCGAGCACGTTCTTCCCCATTTCCCGGCGGCGGCGATTGGGCCATGACCCATGCGTCGCCGGCAAGTTCATAAGCGGGGTAGCGTAAAGCAGCCGACGACGATCGAGCATACGCTTTTGCGTTGCGGGCGCTTTCCAATGGTCGCCCTGATCCAGACATTGGCCGTAGCCGAGTATCTCAGCTTCCATCGCGCAGCGCGAATGCTCAGCACCAGCCAGTCGAGTGTCAGCCAGCGGATCAGGGCGCTTGAGGAAGACCTTGGCGTCGTTCTTTTCGATCGCAACACGCGCGGCGTCCGGCTGACCGAAGCAGGTCGCCATTTTGTCGATCAGATCAGTGATGCCCTCGGTATAATCGACTTCGCAATTATTACAGCCGGGATGCAGGCGCGCGGCGAGGAAGGCAACCTACGCATCGGGGTCCATGCCCTCACGCCGGGTTGCTTCCTCGACCGTCTGTTCGAGCATTTCCACACCGAGCATCCGTGCATTCGCCTGGACATCGCCGAATGCACGGCGCGCGAAGCCCAGATCATGTTGCGTGAAAGCAGGCTGGATCTCGCCTTCATGGCCTGCACCCACGAAATCCACGACCTCAGCTCCCGAGTAATCTGGCGCGACCGTCTGATGGTCGCCCTGTCGGCCGGGCATCCGCTGGCAGCACTATCGGAAGTGGGATGGCGGCAACTTGCACAGGAAACATTTCTCATCCGCTATAGCGGCACAGGACCGCAGGTTCTCGATCTGATCCTGCTACGCTCCGCCGGAAAATGGCCGACACCGGCAATCCGCCGCGTCGATGTGGGCCGCAGCGCACTCTTGTCGATGATCGCAGCCGGGCATGGTGTCTCGCTCTTCGCCGAGGAAGGCGCAGCCTTCAACATGGCGAACGTCGTCTTCCTGCCGGTCCACGACGAGCCTGACGCCATCGCCTTCTCGGCCGTCTGGTTGCCCGGAAATCGCGATCCCGCGATCGTCAAGTTGCTTGCTCTGGCGATGGAGACAAACCGACACAGCACGCAGGGCTAATTCGTAGCCCGGCCGCTGGCCACCTGCTCAGGAACAGCATGAGCTTTGCGTCATGGAAGGAACGCAAGCCGATCGCGAGCGCGCTGCGCGCTGTCTATCGTGCCGAGACGGCCGAGACCGGCCTGGCGGCGCTCGACGCGTTCGAGGCCGGCCATTGGGGCAAGCGGCATCCGGCGATCGCCCAGAGCTGGCGGCGTCACTGGGACCAGGTGATCCCGTTCTTCACCTTCCCGCAAGGCGTGCGCCGGATCATCTACACCACCAACGCGATCGAGGCGCTCAACTCGAAGCTGCGCCGTGCCGTGCGAACCCGCGGCCACCTCCCCGGTGACGATGCCGCGATGAAGCTACTATACCTCCGTCCTCAACAAGGCGGCCGAGGAATGGAAACGGCCGCCGCGCGAGTGGTCGGAGGCAAAAACCCAGTTCGCCGTGATCTTCGGCGAACGGTTCGTCATCTGATGACGATAACCGGCCCCGCGCACAAAATTACTGATAGTCCCATCCGTAGGATAACGCCAAGGCCGAGAGCTTCGTGAAACGCTCAAGGTCGGGGCTGTCTATCCGATGGCCTACGAGATTTTCGAAGACATCACTGCCGACCTTACGCGCTTCATCGATCAGGGCTACAACGCCAGCCGATTGCACTCTGCGCTCGGCTATCTCAGTCCGCAGCAGTTCGAGGATCAACACGCCCGGCTCACAGTCAAATCCGTAGCCTGATCCTGTCTACCCGCAGGGGCGCACTCCAGAACTGGGCTACGACAGCGGCTTGACCAGCGTTGCCTCAGATCCACTCTTTTGCACTTCCCGGCCCTCAACTCGCTTACGGCCTCAGCAAGACCTTGCCTTTACGGGCCGGCTGCAAGCTGGCCGCAGCGGCCTGGGCGGCATCGGCGAGGTCGTAGACGGCCTCCACTGGCAGCAGCAGCTCACCGGCCAGCGTACGCTGCAAGAGTTCACCCACCAGGCGACGTTTGTCGTCCGCCGACATGGCCAGGCTAACCTTGCTGCCCCAGAAGCCCTTGACCGTGGCCTGCTTGAAGATGAGCGAGCCGGAGTCGATTTGCATCGGCTCTCCAGCCATCGTGCCGAAGGAAACGAGTGTCCCGCCTTCGCCCAGCAATCCCAACAACGCCGCGCTGGCGGCGCCACCAATGGAATCGATTCCCGCGCGCGCCAGCCCGGAGCCAAGAATGGCGCGGGCAATTTCCTGCCACTCGGGCTGCGCGGTGGAAACGACATGATCAATGCCCAGGGCCGCCAGTTCATCCACACCAGCATCACGGCGCACCAGATTGAGCACATTTATTCCACGCGCGGCGGCCAGCATCGCCAAGGTTTTGCCGACCGCACCATTGGCCGCGTTCTGGACGATCCACTGACCCTGGTCGACCTCGAGGAACTCCAGCAGCATCAACGCGCTCAGGGGCATGGCAATGAGCTGCGCCGCGGTTTCGTCCGGGATGGCTTCCGGCATCGGTACCAGCAGCCGTGCGGGGGCAAGGAAATATTCTGCCCAGGTGCCATGCACCGAAGCAACAGCTACCCGCTGGCCGTTGGAGACGCCTTCGACGTCATCGCCAAGCGCATCTACGATGCCAACCGCCTCGCTGCCGCCAATTGCGGGGAGGTCCGGCCTATAGCCGTAGCGGCCCCGGATCGTCCACAGGTCGTGGTTGTGAATCGGCGCAAGCGTGGTCTTGACGCGGACTTCGCCTGGTCCGGGTTGCGGTATCGGACGGTCGCCGAGTTCGAGGACTTCGGCGGGTTCGCCGAATGCAGTATGGATGGCGCTGCGCATGCTGGTTTTCTCCTGTTCAGGCTACGGATACGTGCAGGCGCACCTCGATGTTGCCGCGCGTGGCATTTGAATACGGGCACACCTGGTGGGTGGCTTCCACCAGCTTGCGTGCGGCCGATTGGTCCAGTCCATGGACTTCCACATGCAAGTCCACGTCCAGCGCGTAACCGCCGGCGGCGGTCTGGCCAATGCCCACTTCCACCGAGGTGCGTGTGGCGGTCGGCGCCAGTCCCAATTGCTTGGCGGCCACGGGCAATGCGTTGTCGAAGCAGGCGGCGTAGCCCATCGCAAAAAGCTGCTCGGGGTTGGCTCCGGTCTTGCCGGAGCCGGGCATGGCCATGTCCAGTGCGAGGCTGCCGTCGTCCAGCGCGGTACGGCCGGAACGGCCGCCGGTGGCGGTAGCGCGGGTTTTGTAGAAAATCTTCATGATTGGCTCCTGTTGAACGAGAACGACGACACAAAGCGAGTGCGTTATGCCTTGCCAGCGAGCAGGGCCCGCGCTTGCGCCAGCGCATCGGCATATGGCGCGCGCAAGCGAAGATTGGACGCGCCATCGGCACTTTGCACCACCACCGCCTTGGCGTGGCTGAAACGTCGGAAGCCGTGAATGCCGTGGTACGCTCCTATGCCAGACGGACCCACGCCGCCGAAGGGCACGCTCTCGACCACGGCATGCGTCATCACATCGTTGATGACCGCCGCGCCGGAAGTCGTGCTTTCGAGAAACGCTTGCTGCTTTGCCGGGTCATTGCCGAAGTAATAGGCCGCGAGCGGGCGCGGATGCGCGTTGATGTAATCAAGCGCCTGCTGCGGGTCATGGTAGGTCAGCACCGGCAGGACAGGGCCGAAGATTTCTTCCTGCATCACCTGCATGTCTTCCTGCGGATTGAGCACCAGGGTCGGGGCGAGCTTGCGCGTGCGTGCGTCAGTATGCGGTTCACCCGCAGGCTCCAGCCCTACCACGCTGGCACCCCTGGCGCGGGCGTCGTCCAGCAGGCCGATCAGGCGGCGGTAGTGGCGGTCGCTGACGATGGAGGTGTAGTCCGGGTTGTCATGCAGCGTCGGCAATGTGCGGGCGACAAAGGTACGAGCGTGCTCCACGAAAGCGTCGCGCGCCGTTTCTGGCAGAAGCACATAATCCGGCGCGATGCAGATCTGACCGACGTTGAAGGTCTTGACCGTCAGTACACGCGCAGCGGCGGTAGCTATGTCAGCATCCGTGTCAATGAAAACGGGTGACTTCCCGCCCAGCTCCAGCGTCACCGGGACCAGGTTTTCAGCGGCCGCCCTCATGACGTGGCGACCCACGGCCGTACTACCGGTGAAGATCAGATGATCGAACGGCAACGCGCTGAACGCCTGGCCCGTTTCGGCATCGCCCAGCACCACCTCCAGTTCCAGTGGGTCGAAGTAGCGTGCGACGAGTTGTGCCAGCAGTTCGGATGTGCGGGGCGTCAACTCCGAGGGCTTAAGCAGCGCACGATTGCCTGCTGAAAAGACGCCCGCCAGAGGGCTGAACGCCAGGTTGATCGGGAAATTCCAGGGGCTAATGATGCCCACTACGCCTAACGGCTGATATTGTACGCGCGCTTGCATCCCAGGGCCGGGAGCATCTTGCTCACCCGGCTGCATCCAAGTTTCCAGATGCTCGCTGGCATGGCGAAGTGCAGCAACCGACGACAGCACGTCCGCCAGCAGGCTTTGGTAAGGGCTACGATGTCCGTAGTCGGCGCTGATGGCATCAGCCAGTTCATCGTGGTGTGTGATCAGCAGTTCCGCGGCACGTTGCAAACGGTCACGTCGCAATTCGGCGCTGGCCGGGCCACCGGCCAGGTGCGCCTGTTTCATCCGCGCGACCTTGGCGTTCAGCGCGGCAGAAATATCTGAAGTATTCATGGCGGATTTCCTGAGTGAATGACCATCCCGAAGCCGGTGGCAAGCCGCCTCCGGTAGGAACGAATGTGCCCATGACGGCTCGCTGCGGCAGCAGAGCAGCCTGGATCGCTTTGGCAGAGGGAGAGCGACTGGCGCGCGTTAGCGCCGGTCGGTCGGCACGACGCCAGGCCGGCCTCAGCCGAGTAGGCTGAGGAGTGCGCGGGCGACTCCTTCGGAACTGGCCGGATTCTGGCCGGTCACCAGATGACCCTCAACGACAACATGCGGGTGCCAGTCCGGGCCCTTCTCGTAAAGGCCACCTTGGCGCTTGAATTCATCCTCGATCAGGAATGGTACGATCTCGGTCAGTTCGACCGCCGCTTCCTCGCCATTGGTGAATCCGGTGACCTTGCGACCGGCAACGAAGGGGCGACCATCGGCCTGATGCGCCTTGGTCAGCGCGCCCGGCGCGTGGCAGACCAGACCGAGCGGCTTGCGCGCGCGATCCTGAGTCTCGATCAACGCTATCGACACCGGGTCGTTGGTCAGATCCCACAGCGGGCCATGGCCACCGGGGTAAAACACGGCATCGAAATCGGACACTGCCACCTCGGCCAGTTTTCCGGTGTTGGCCAGCTCCGCCTGCGCCTGAGGATCGGCCTTGAAGCGGGCGGTCAAATCGGTCTGGAACTCGGGCAGATCGCTCTTTGGATCCAGCGGGGGTTGGCCACCCTTGGGGGATACCAAGGTGATCTGAGCACCGGCGTCCTTGAACACATAATAAGGAGCGGCGAATTCCTCGAGCCAGAAGCCGGTCTTGTGACCAGTATCACCGAGTTGGTCATGGGAAGTCAGTACGAACAAGATCTTCATAAGAATCATCCTTCGATGGGTTAGAATCAATTACGTGATCGGAACATTTGGGGGCGTTTGATCACAGGCGAGCAGGGTTTCCGTGGCAATCAGGGCCTGATGTAGTGGCATCCTGTTCTGGCTGAGTTTGGTGAGTAGCGCGGCACCCAGCCACATCTGGTACAGCATTCGCGCCAGCGCAGGTGACGGCGCACCATCGGGCACTGAGCCGTCTTCGCGGGCTTCGTCGATCAATGCGGCAATTCTCGCCAGCAACTGTTGAACGCCCGCATCGAGCACGCGGCGCATGTCTTCGGATAGGTCAGCCACCTCTGCGGCGAGCTTCACCACCAGACAATCATCGGCCCACCCTTGCACCGGATTGGCCGAATCAGATGAACTGGTCGGATCGGCGATCCAGGCATTCCAGTACCGCATAAGACTTTCACGTCCATTGCCTGTCTCCGCGAGCAGGCGAGCAAGCTTTTCAATGTATTCGTCAACGTACTGTTGCAATAGCGCGCAGCCAAAGGCCTCCTTCGACGCAAAGTAGTGATAGAACGACCCTTTAGGGACGCCACATTCCTTGAGGATTTCCATCAGGCCCATTGCAGCGAACCCCCTGTGCAGCACGAGCCGATACCCCGTGTCGAGGATATGTTGCCTGGTAACTTGAGCTTTTTTGGTCAGGTTCATGGGTGTAGCTATACATAGAAATAAACCGGTCGTCTAGTGCCATGGAAATCGCCGTCCAACCGGAATGGCACGAGCTATCAGGCAGCCTGGCGAATGAAGCACAAGCTGATGCAGGCCATGGAGGAACAGAAAGCAGGACGGGATGCTCGGCGGCGTGATGCAACTGGACGATGCCTATCTGGGCGGGGAGCGCAACAGCGCCAAGGCAGGCCAGGGATCGGAGAACAAGCGCCCCTTCGCGATCACGGTAGAGACCACGCAAGACGGTCGGTTACAGCAGGCGGTGATTGATCCTGCCGACTTCACCAAGCCGTCAGCCGACCTAGGTGTTCAGTCCCGGAGTGTGATGGAATCAGTCAATCCGGCTCCGCATTCCAGGAGGGATTATGGGCCAGATACTCCATGGCAGGGCCACGACTACGCACGCCATCCGAGCGGCAATACAGCGATCGAAGGCTCCGCTCAAAGAGCTAGCGGCGAGGTATGGCCTCAACCGGAAGACGGTCGGCGATCGGCCTCGGCCAATTCAAGTCGCCGTGCTTCTCGCTTTTCCTCTCACTCGAAAATCTGACGTGCTCGTTCTCTGAAAACACCAAAATCTGCCGCCAAGGCGGAGAACGTCTCACCAGCGCGACGGCGTTTCAAAATCTCCTGGTTCCGCTTCTCTGTCATCGCGACAGTTGAACCTCCGATCATTCCGATAACATTCCAACTCTATTCGCGCCTCTCAGCAATTCAAGCGGCGATCAGGATGTCAAGACTTACGGCTTTCCGGCCTTCCGTATCTTGATCCGGCCCATGTGCCCGGCCTCCGCTCCGCTCTGGCCGGGCGGGTTGCTTGGGGGCGCTGCCCCCTGGCGCGGCACAAGGGCGGACGGGCGGTATCCCCAGCCTTCCGCGCGGATATGTGCTGCGCACCTTCGTCATGACTTCGATCCGCTTGTGCAGGCCGGGTGATCCCCCTCCGCCCGTCCGCCCTTGCGCCTTGCACCCCCCGGTCTCGGCGACGGCCAGGGTTGCAGCGCAGCGCTGCGCTCCAACCCAGACCAATGAGGAAAAAGACCATGACGACCAATGCACAGATCACGACCGTTGCCGAACATGGCGAAACGGTTTTCATCCCGCTCAACAAGCTCAAGAAGCACCCGAAGAATGCCCGCAAGACCCCGCATAGCGAGGCGTCTATCGAGGGGAAAGCGGCGAGCATCGCCGCCAAGGGGATGCTGCAAAACCTTGTGGTGGAGCCGGAAGCGAACGCGGAGGGGGAGCCAACCGGCTTCTATCTGGTCAGCGTCGGAGAAGGCCGCAGGCTGGCGCAGCTTCTGCGCGTCAAGCGCAAGGAGATCAAGAAGACCGAGCCGATCCGCTGCGTTATCGACACCGCGAACGACGCGGCAGAGATCAGCCTTGATGAGAACGTCAACCGCGAGAACCTGTTAGGTCATGTGTCCAGATTGTCCTTCGATAGAAAGAATAAGAGAATGGTGTGCTTGTTCCAGGCCGCCCGCAGCGCTTACCCGAAGAGCTGGCGGAGGGCGGCCTGGAACAAGCACTTGCGCGGCGGTTGTGGTATTGTCCCGCTTGCGATCGGGGGCGACGAGTCCGTCACACGGACGCCCTTGGGTTTATCGGCGCGCCTGAGCGCGCCGCACATTTAAGCATGGGGCAGAAACTGTCCTTTTGAGCGTAATCATGGGCTCTGAACGGCAATAGGCTGTCCTGCTATCGGGCGCGCACGACGCGCCACGGAGGACAGATGGCGCGTATCATCAGAGCGTTGCCGGGCTATGGCGACATCCCGGCGCACTTCCCGGTCATCGTCGATGATGGGATGGCGATTATCGAGCCTGCGTTCGCGTATCTGCACGAACTGGCGACCATCCCGGGCCGCAGCCACGCGGCCGAGACGATCCGCACCTATAGCGAACATCTACACGACTGGCTCGATAGCCTGGAGCAATCCCGGATCGCCTGGGACGCGGTTGGCGAACGCGAGATAGCGGCGTGGCGCAACCGGATGCTGGAACGCCCGAGCCCGCACACGAAGCGGCCCTATGGGCGCTCGACGATCAACGATCGGGTCCGCACAGTCTGCCGCTTTTATGGCTGGGCGCATCAGCGGAGCTGGATCGTGGAGCTGCCGTTCCATTACATCGACGTGCGTGTGTCGCATCGGCGGCAGTCGATGCTCGCGCATCTCGATGCGCGTCCCGGCATCGTCGCGGCCAATGTGCTGACCGTCCCGGAGGCCGAGCGGCTGCCGCGCGCCCTGCGCGCCGATCAGCTTCGCCGGCTGTTCAGTGCGCTGGCGTCGCCTTACGATCTGATGGCAAGCTGGGCGCTGGTGACGGGAATGCGCCGCAAGGAGCTTTGCGCGCTGGAGCTGTTCCAGGTGCCGGAGATCGCCCACCTGGATGCCGATGAGCATCCGCTGGTCGGGATCGGGCTCAGCATCACCAAGGGCGGCTATCCGCGCACGGTCTATCCGCCGATCCGGTTGCTCGACGCCACGCATCGCTACATCGATGAGGTGCGCGGCCCGCTGATCCGGCGGCTGCGCCGCGCTGATCCATCATGGCATGCACCTTCGGCGCTTTTCCTGACGAGCCGGGGCACGCCGGTCAGTCCAGTCCGGTTCACGGCTGCGATGAGCGCGGCGTTCAAGGCGGCCGGCGTGGTCGGGACCGGCCATTGGCTGCGGCACTGCTATGCGATGACGATGCTGGCGCAGCTCCAGCGGCAGGCGCGCATGACACCGGAAATCAACCCGCTCAAGGTGGTCCAGGTGCTGCTCGGACACAGGTCGATCGCCAGCACTGCCATCTATCTGCGCTGCGTGGAAATGCATGGTGCCGAACTGGAGGAGAGCATCGCCTGGCTTTACGGCGCGCTGATCGACGATGGCTAGGCGGGCACCGATCAACCGGCGCATGGTGACGCGGGAGGCGAGTGATACCATCGTCCTGTTCCGCGACGCCTGGGGCGAGGTGGACAAGCGGTTCGATCTGGGAAGGCTCGGGCTTCCGGGTGATGTGACGGTGCTGCTGGCCGAAGCGTTCCGGGGGCATCACGCTGGATCGAGCCCGGATACGCAGCGCGGCTGCTATCGTGCGCTGCGCCTGTTCGCGACGTTCGCGCGAGAGGAGGATGCGGTGGCTGGCGCGGCCGACCTCACCTCCACACTGGTCGGGCGCTATATGGACTGGCTCAACCGACAGCCAGGCCCGGATGGCAAGGGCTGGACCGCACCTTCGAAAGCCAATGCGCTGGCGGTGCTGCGCTATCTGGTCGACTGGACCAAGCGGCACGCGCCTGATCGTCTGCCGAGCCGGATCGACTTCCCTTACAATCCCTGGCCCAATCGGTCGCCGACGCCGCGACCCAAGCTCAGCGAGGCGGTGCTCAAAAGCATCCTTCAGGCAGCTTATGAGGAGATCGACGAAGCCTGGGACCGGTTCGAGACCGGGCAACGCATCCTCGCCACGCGCGGCGCGGTGCCCGGTGTTGATGCGCGAACGTGCCGGTTCGTGCGCACAATAGCGCGCGTCGGCAATGGCGTGGTGACGGCAGCGAGCAAGGTCCCCTATGGCGTCTCCACGCTGAGCACGCGTGGCGGGCTGCGGCATCTGTCCGGTTATCTCCATCTGACACTGGAGTATCTTCCGGCCTTCTTCCTCGGGCTCGCGGTTCAGACCGCCGGTAATCCCGACCCATTGCGGCGTCTGCGACGCGACTGCCAGAGCTCGCATCCGCTCGACGAGCATCGGGTGATGATCGACTGGGGCAAGCCGCGTGCTGGTGCGAAGGTGAAGCGGGCGCAGCGCCGTTCGTTCGACCGTCGGCGACCCTATGCGGCGCCCAATCTGATCGATCGGCTGATCGCCATGACCGCGACGCTTGCAAGCCAGGCCCGCGTGCAGGAGCGTGACTTGTTGTTCCTGATGAAGAGCGAGAAGCTCGGCACGGTGCGCCTCGTATCGATGAGCACGCTGGGCAAAGGCATCAAGAAGTTTATCGACCGCGCCAATGACCGGATCGCGATCTGGAACCGGGCCGCACCCGAACGATGGCGCGAACCGCTTCCCGACTTTGCGGCGGCGTTCCTGCGCGGCAGCGCGGCGACCCAGGTCTATACCGCGAGCCAAGGCGATCTGATCGCGGCGCAGGCGCTACTCAACCATGCGCGCATCGACACGACCGAACGCTATGTGCGTGGGCCGGAGGCGGCGCGCATCCAGGCTGAGACGATCGCCCGCGCGCAGGCGCTGATGATCGGATGGGTGATGGGGGAAAATACCGTCTCTCAAGCGCCGCCGGCGGCAATGCCCGCGAGCGTGCCGTTCGGGCATGACTGCCTCAATCTGCTCGGTGGCGACAGGCAGGGCAGGCCCTGTTCTCGGCTCGGGGCGTGTCTGCGCTGTCCGGGCCTGGTGATCCCGCTGGATGCCGAGCATCTGGCGCGCATCCTCCAGGCGATCGCAGTACTGGAGGAAGCACGGACACGGATCGATCCGACGCGCTGGGCACTGATCTACGCCGAGAGCCATCGCATCCTCACGGGCGATATCCTCCCCGACTTCCCCGGCGAGTTGCACGATGCCGCGCGGGCGATCATGGCGGGGCTGCCTGCCTTGCCGGTGCTGGAATGACCCTGTTGCTCGCCCAGGCGGCGGCGTTCGCGCCCGACATCGCGATATCGTCGCGCTCGCGCTTCAGCGACGACATATGGCACCTGGACGGCATCCGGCCCGGTTGTAGTCGGGGCGACTACTCGCTCGACTGGGGTTTTACGGTCGCAACAGGGCGGTTCACCGATCCTGAGCTACTGCTCTGGCTGGCGGCGGCAAAGACCCTGTTGTGGAGCGCGAAGGTCGATCCCCCGCCGGGGCGAAGGCACGTTCATGATGGCACGCTCATGAGACTGTTCAAGGGGCTTCGCCTCCTCATCCGCTGGATGGCAGATCAGGGCTATCGCCGGTTCGCCGACCTTGATCGCGGCGCAAGCGAGCGGTTCATGGCGGCGATGGCCGAGCGCCGAAACCCGAAGGGCGAACTGCTCAAGACGGGCACACTCCATCATTATCGCAGCCTGCTCATCCTGATCTATCTCCAAGGCGCGCGCTACTCGACGGTCGCCATCGGTGATCCGTTCCCGGGCACGACAGGCATGTTCAAAAGGAGTGATCGAGGTTGGCTGCCTTATACCCCCGACGCGATCGCGGTGCCGTTACTGTCGTCGGCGCTGCGGCTGATCGGACCGGCGGCCGATGATATCCTCGCCCTGCAAGGCGAGGCGCAGGCGGCCTATGATGCGGCGCTCGCATCCGGGCTCTCTCCCACCAAGGCCGGCTTCCGCGTCATCGACGCGATCGCGCCGTTCCGGTTCCAGGTGCTGCCTGGCGAGGAGGCCCCCTGGCATCGGGCGCCGGTGACGAGCACCAAGACCGTGCGCTACCTTGCCGACCGGCTCTACGATGCCTGCTTCGTGACGATCGCCTGGCTGGTCGGCGCCCGTCTCTCGGAGATCCTTGGGCTGGAAGCCGGATGCATCGAACGTCACCCTTCCGCTACGGGTGACGAGCGGTTCGCCTATCTTACGGGCCGCATCTTCAAGACCTCACGCGGCTATCATGGTGACGTCCACCGCTGGATCGCGCCCGAGCCGGTCGTGCGTGCGGTCGCAGTGATGGAGAAGCTGACCGATGGGCTGCGGCGCCGGTCGCGACGCGAGGAGTTGTTCCTGATCACATCGAGCACCGGCCTCATCGGTCCTGCCGTCGAGATCGACCTGCCGGCCACTTATACGATCATCCGTCGTCTCAATCTGCTGTTCGCACCGTTCATCGGCCTGCCGCTCCACGAGGGCAAGCCCTGGCACCTCAACACCCATCAGGGCCGCAAGACGTTCGCGCGGTTCGTCGGCAAGCGCGACCGCACCGGGCTCGCCGCGCTCCAGGCACATCTTGGCCATGTGACGCGCGCGATGACCGACAGCGGCTACGTCGGCACCGACTTCCAGCTCGACGAGTTGATCGACCGTCATGCCCAAGAGGAAACGCGAGCGGCGCTGGAGGAGATGCTGACCGCAACCGCGCTCGGCGGCAAGGCCGGGCGCGTCATTGCGGCACGATCCCGGTTCCGCGGCTGCACCCGGAATGGCGACGTGCAGGCATATGTGGACTTCCTCATGGCGGAAACCGACCTGCGGCTCGGCGTGTGCGACTGGGGTTACTGCGTCTATCGCCCCGAAACCTCGGCGTGCTTCGGCGGCGAGGCCGGCCCCAATCCGGTGCTCAGGACCGAGACCACTTGCTCGACCTGCGCCAACTTCGCGGTCACGCCCCGACATCGGTCCGTGTGGGAAATGCGCCGTGCCCGCAATCTGAAACTGCTCGAACAGCCGGTGCTCGATGCCGGCAGTCGTGCGCTTGCTGAGGCCAGGGTCGCCGAATGCGACCGTATCCTCACCCAGCTCGATGAGGGATGATCCAATGCCCAGGAAACCCGATCGTCATGAACAGCGTCGCCAGCAGACCCAGGTCCGGCTCAACGCTGCGTTCGAACGGCTGCGCAAAGGATGCCCGGTCCACCCGCTGCATCAGCGCGGCTATACGCTCACCGTCGCGACCCTCGCGCGCGAATCCGGGGTCGCGCGCAACACGATCTACACCAACCATCGTGATATCATCGACGACCTTCACGCCATCCTCGGCGATCCCATCAAGCCGGTGACGACCTGGCAGGACAAGCTCGACGAACTGCACGGCCTCATCCGCACCATGAAGCAAGAGCAGCGTCGCCTGGTTAGCGAGAACGCGCTGCTGTTGCAGCGCGCCCTCACAGCCGAAGCGGAAGCGCACCGCCACCAACGTCACAACGCTCGGCTGATCGCCGAGCGTGACACGGCGCTCCGCGCCGTGCCAGCGACCACCAAAGCTCGAAGGACAGTGTCACCCGACAACAAGACCAGAAACTGACGGATATCTGCCAAAAAATGCTTCGAAGGACAGTTGACACATGACCTAACCGATGCATCCCGCCGATGAATTTGAACGCTTCCGCGAGCTTTCGGAAAATCGCGGATGGGGCGCGGAGGAAATCGCGGCCCGGTTCGGTAAGTCCGCGCATGTGGTGAAGCAGCGGCTTCGCCTCGGCGCTGTCAGCCCCAAGCTGATTCAGGTTTACCGCGATGGCGGGCTGACCATGGACCAGTTGCAGGCGTTCGCCATCACCGACGACCACGACCGGCAGGAGCAGGTTTTTGAAAACCTGTCCCATAATCGCGAGCCGTGGATCATCCGCCGCGACCTGACCGCCTGCAATGTGGCGGCTTCGGATCGGCGGGCGGTGTTCGTCGGCGCGGAAGTCTATACCGAGGCGGGCGGCAACATCATCCGCGACCTGTTCACCGAGGATCGCGGCGGCTTCTACGAGGATGCCGCGCTGCTGGACCGGCTTGCGCTGGACAAGCTGGAAAGGACCGCCGCCGAGGTTCAGGAGGCAGAAGGGTGGAAATGGGCTTCGGCCTATATCGACTGGCCTCACGCCCACGGCATGCGCCGCACCTATCCGCAGCCGGTGGAGCTTTCCGAGGAACAGGAAGCCGCCTACGAAGCCGCGCAGGAGGAACTTGAGCGCCTGTCAGCGGAATGGCAGGACGCAGATGCGGACCTCCCGCCCGAAGTGGATCAGCGTCTTGCGGAGCTTGAAGCCGAGATCGAGCGGATCGACGGGCTGCGCTATGCCTACGATCCAGACGAGATCACGCGAGGCGGCGTTTTCGTGGTTCTGAACCATGATGGGGAAGCCCGCATCGAGCGCGGTTTCATCCGTGCCGAGGACGAGGCCCCGGAGCCGGAGGAAGCCGAAAGCGCAGACGGCGGCACCATCATCGACGGGGTGCGCGTCAACGCCGATGGCGAAATCATCGGGGAAGACGGCGAATATGACGAGGACGGGAACCACGTTTCCGCGCTCGACGCCGAGGACGAGGAAGCGGAGGAAGACGGCAAGCCCCTGTCGGACTCGCTCATCCGCGACCTGACCGCCCATCGCACCCTTGCCTTGCGTCTCGCCCTTGGCGAGCAGCCGGACATGGCCTTGATCGCCGTTATCCATGCCCTTGCCGCGCAGACCTTCTATCGCGGTGGAGGGGATGCCCACGCCCTCGAAATCCGCCCGATCAGCGCCAGCCTTGGCGGACATGCGGACGGCATCGAGGACACGGCGGCGGCGAAGGCGCTGGCGGATCGTCATGCCGGATGGGCGGCGGACATGCCCCGCGACGTGGCCGATCTTTGGGGCTTCATCGCCGGTCTGGACCATGCCAGCGTCATGGCGCTGTTCGCCCATTGCGCCGCGCAGACCGTCAACGCCCTCAAGCTGCCATGGGAGCAGAACAAGCGTCACGCCCATGCAACGGCGGACAGGTTGGCGACGGCGGTTGCGCTCGACATGACGGCGCATTGGACGCCGACCGTTCGGGCCTATTTCGGGCGCGTCACCAAGGCCCATATCCTTGACGCCGTGCGGGAGGCGCTTGGCGACGAGGCGGCGGAACGCATCGCGGACAAGAAGAAGCCGGAAATGGCGGAAGCGGCTGAACAGCTTCTGGCCGGAACCGGCTGGCTCCCGCCGATCCTGCGCACCGAGCGGCCCGCATGGCTGGCGGTGGACGAGCAGCCGGAAGCTCCCGCCATGGAGGACGAGCCTTTCGCCGTGGCGGCGGAATGAAGGATGGGCCGGGATCGCATCAGCGGTCCCGGCCTGCCACCCGGAAAAATCCGGCCGCGCGGCTTCCCCGCGCGGCCGGATGACCTCGACAGAACAGGAACACATCGGCACATATCGGAACGTGCAGCGGCCATCATGGCGATTGCACGAAAGGCGGTGCCGTCAGCAAAGGTGAAACATCATGGTCGCCGTCATGTTCATGAGCGTTGCGCTGGTCGTGCTTCTCTGCGTCCTCGCCTACAATCTCGCCGTCTATGCGCTGCCCTTTTTCGTAGGACTGGCCGCGGCACAATTCGCCTACGAGACCGGCGCTGGCCTGATCGGTGCGGGACTCGTCGGCCTGTTCTCGGCGGGTGCCGCCTTTGGCATTCTGGCCGGGCTGTTCGAGACGATCCGTTCGCCTGTCATCCGCCTGATCGTCGCGCTGATCTTCGCAGCGCCCGCCGCCGTCGCGGGCTATGCTCTGGTCTATGGCGTCACCAAGGAAGCCGTCCCGTCCGACATCTGGCGGCAAATCTTCTGTATCGCTGGCGGCGGATTCGTCGGCTTCTCTGCCTTGGCGCGGCTGGTTAACGGTGTCGGCCAGCCCGCGAGATAAGGGCTTGGAACCGACTGGCAGACCAAGGCGACGGCCAATCTTGACATGATAAGGAATATTCCTTACATTCCACTCGACCGATTTATGGAGGCCCGCCATGGGAGCGCTGCTGAAAGAAGAAAGCACCATCACCGCCAAGGGACAGACCACCGTGCCGAAGTCCGTTCGGCAGGCGCTGGGCGTTGACTATGGTGGACGCATTGCCTTTCTCATTGATGAGCAGCATCGCGTCTATGTCCAGAAGGCCGAGATTGAAGAAACCGCCGATCCCGTGATCGATCGCTTTCTCGAATTTCTCGCGCGGGACATGGCGAAGCACCCCGAGAAGTCTGTTCTTCCGTTCCCGCAATCCTTGCTCGACCGGGCTGTTACCCTGACGGCGGGCATGACGGTCGATCTCGATGCCGAGATCAAGGGGGACGTTTCGATCTGACATGCCGACGATCAATGGCTGGACGGTCCTCGCACACCCTCTCTTTCTCGATCAGTGGGAAAAGCTGATCGAGGCGGTCGACGCGCTCAAGGCGAAGAAACCGGACGATTATCAGAAATCCGCCGACGCCAAGTTGCTTGCGTCCTTGGTCCAGCTCGTCACCGTCAATGTGCCATCGGACCCGACAGCATCCATCTATCGGCAAGGCGCGACTCTTGGCGATGACCGCAAGCACTGGTTTCGCGCCAAGTTCGGCAATGGTCGTTTCCGGCTCTTTTTCCGCTACAGCAGCACCAGCAAGGTCATCATCTTCGCCTGGGTGAACGACGAAAACAGCTTGCGGACCTACGGCTCCAAAACGGATGCCTATAAGGTCTTCAAGGGGATGCTGGATGACGGCAATCCCCCCGACGATTGGGACGCGCTGCACAAAGAGGCTTCCGACGCCAAGGCCGTTGCACGGCTGGAAAAAGCCTCGCCCCCGAATCCATGACGAATGCTGTTGAACGTCACAGAATTGGGCGTTGCCCTCCGGGCCGGGCTTTCGGCTGCGCCGGAACCACGCCAAGGGCGCGTTTCCGCCATTCGGCTTCAATCCCATAACGCAAGGGGTGGCGGCGGACATTTCGCGGGAAGCTCCCATCCGGTTGGTGAGGCGGTCTCGGGAGCCGGTCACTGTCGCCACGGCAGCCCCATGATGACGTTAGGCTTTCCGTCCGCTTCGACGGGCGGGGCGGATCAGCGCCAGAAAGCTCGGATCATCCGCTTGGCGAGGGAGTGCGTGTCGCCCCGCAAACGGTTTTCCGGCCACACCGAGCACGCCAGCACCGGCGAAGGTCAGACGAAGCCGTGCCCGCCGACGCCCCGTTGGTATCATACGAACTTGGCCTTGACGTTGAGGGTCAGGGTGGAAAGGACCGCACCCAAGGCGACCGGCGCAGCGTCCCCGATCCCGGCGAGGCGCAGGACGGCCGCCATTGCCGTATTCCCGCGATTTCCTGAAACGGGCGCTCCATTCGCGTCCTCGATTGGCACGGTCTGACCGAAGACCGGCTTCGCCTCGCTCGTCTTCCCGCAACGTCCGTCGCCAACTTTTTTCCGCCGCCTTCGGCTTTGCATCGCGAACCAAAAAAGCCGTCGTCGGCCGCCTTCCACGTTGTTCCAGCCCCGAGGGGTGCGGGGCCGATCGTCCCCGGTCTCACGACCACCATCGAGGTCGCAATGGTGCGGCCCGACAGGAAAAGGAATACGACAATGGCGACCATCGGCACCTTCACCCAGAACGAGAACGGCGCGGGCTTCACCGGCGCGGTCAAGACCCTGACCCTCAACGTCAAGGCCAAGTTCGTCCTCAGCGAGGCCGACAGCGAGCGCGGCCCCGACTTCCGCATCTTCGCCGGCGCTACCGAGTTCGGCGCGGCCTGGAGGAAGACCGCCCGCGAGACACAGCGCGAATACCTCTCCGTCAAGCTGGACGATCCGAGCTTCCCCGCACCGATCTACGCCAGCCTGGTCGAAGCCGAGGACGGAAAGTCCCACAACCTCATCTGGTCCCGCCGCAACGGCGACTAAGACCGGCCCCCCGGAATTGCCCCGCTCAACCGAGCGGGGCTTCTTTTTGCTCATCTCCGCCGTCTTTCAGGAAACAAGGAGATCAGGATACACGGCTTTCCGGTTTTCAGGATTTGCGTATCCCGATTGGATCTTCTCCCCGTCCTCCGCTTTGCTCTGGCCGGGCGGATTGCTTGGGGGCGCTGCCCCCTGGCTTCGCCATGAACAAAGGAGAATGGCCCGCTTGGGGCTCAGCCATCCGGTTGGCGAAGTACCAGGCTCGCAAGAGCCAGCAGGTTGCGGAGAGGCTGACTCTGATTTCGCGGCGACCACACGGCCGAAAAGGGGATGGTTTCCGGCTCGTCGCGGATCGGCAGAAAGGCGACATTGGCGGTGTTCGCCGCAGCGCCTTCCTCGACGAAAATCGAGACGCCATGCCCGGCCGCGATCATCGACAGCAGCGCGCTACGTCCGACATCGACGCGGCGGATTGTTGGCGTCGGCCATTTTCCGGCCGAGCGCAGCACGATCAGATCGTGGACCTGCGGGCCGGTGCCGCCATGGCGGACAAGGAAGGTTTCACCCGCAAGCTGCCGCCATTCGACATCCTGCATTGCGGTCAATGCATGCCCTGCCGGCAACGCCACCATCAGGCGGTCGCGCCAGATCACGCGGGAATTTAGATCGGGGATTTCGTGGGTGCGGGCCATGAAAGCGAGATCGAGCCTGCTTTCGCGCACCATGAGTTGCGCGTCGCGCGCGGTGCCTTCGGTGATGTGCAGGCCGACGCCCGGATGGTCGGCGTGGAAGCGCTCCAGCAGCCGGTCGAGGCAGCAGCCGGGCGTGAGCGCATGGAGGCCGATGCGAAGCTCTCCGTCCTCGCCGCGCCCCTGCATCCCGGCGGTCTGGATGGCGCGATCAAGGATGCCGATGGCGTCTTCGACCTGATCGACGAAACGGCGTCCGGCTTCGGTAAGGCGTACCCCGCGCGTGTTGCGGTCGAAGAGAATGATGCCAAGGTCTTTCTCTAGTGTCTTGATCCGAGTGCTGACGCTCGACTGGCTGACGCCGAGCGCCAGGGCGGCGCGGTGAAAGCTGAGATACTCGGCAACCGCGAGAGTTTGAATCAATGCGGTCATAGGAATACGCCCGCGAAGCAATGTGGTTGGTTGAGTCGAATCGGTGCTCTTGTGAATCCGTCTCCTCATCGCCCATACTTCGGTCAGGAAGTGACGGTTATCGCGTCGGCTGCCGCGCGAGTTCCCCAACGCGCGGTCATGCGGTGATTTCTGGTGCTGAAACGATGTCGCGTTCCGTCAGGATGCGATCAATCAGACCCCATTCAAGCGCTTCCTCAGCGGTCATAAAGCGGTCGCGGTCCATCCCTTGCTCAAAATCCTCATAGGAGCGTTTGCAATGTTGGGCATAGAGTCGGGTCATGCGCTGCTTGGTTTTCAGGATTTCTTCGGCATGGATCAGCATGTCCGATGCCTGTCCTTGGAAGCCGCCTGACGGTTGATGAATGAGAATGCTGGCGTTCGGTAATGCGGCGCGCTCGCCGGGTTGGCCTGCCATAAGCAGGAAAGACCCCATTGAGCGGGCTGTTCCCATGCAGAGCGTATGAACCGGTGCTCGGATGTATCGCATGGTGTCATACATGGCGAGGCCGCTGGTGACGACGCCACCGGGGGAATTGATATAGAGTTGAATCGGCCTTTTGGGATTCTCGGCTTCCAGGAACAGCAACTGCGCGCAGACGAGCGCGGAAACGGTGTCGTTGACCTCGCCGTTCAGGAAAATGATCCTCTCGCGGAGAAGACGGGAATAGATGTCGAAAGAGCGTTCTCCACGGCTGGATTGCTCGATGACCATAGGGACGAGTTGCATCGCTTCGCGCATGGGCGAACTCCTGTAGGTTAGGATTTAAGGTGGCTGGCTAAAGCGTCAGGCAGCCAGCATCATCAACGACGCATTGCTGTTCGCCGCTGGCGGAATCTTCGGAGCCAGCCTCGTATCAGTCAGACCGTGAACGATCCTGAGTATCGTGCCGCCGTTGGCGTCGGGCCTGACCTGAAATGTAACGATGCTCATAAGGAAGGGCGGCTCATCGTCCCGCATCCTGTAGCTGACTTCCTCGCCCGGTGCCGTGGAGATCGGCGCGGCATCCGCCAGTTCCTGCCCGGGCAGCCATTTATCCCGAAAGGCGGGAATACTGATCGCCCGCCAGACTTTTTCCGGAGGAGCGTCGAGTTCGCATTCAAGCACCAGATCTTTTTCCTGCCTTTCGGCCTCCGTCTCGCTCATTGGTCCATGTCCTTTAGTAAAGCCTTCAACGCATCAATCCGGGCTGGCCAGTAAGCCCGATACTTCGCCAGCCACCCGGCTATCAGCGCGAGGCCGTCTGGATCGACCTCGTAGTTCACGAAGCGCCCCCGCCGTTCTTCGCGGACCAGCCGCGCACTGCGCAGGACGGAAAGGTGCTGGGACATGGCCGGTTGGCTGATGTCCATGCCGTCACGCAGAGCGCTGGCGTTCATGCTGCCGCTCGCCAGCTTCTCGAAGATCGCGCGGCGAGTCGGGTCGGCCAGAGCTTTGAAAATCTCGTTCTCGATCATACCAACAGATAAGCACAAACTTATCTGATTCGCAACGCTTCATCTCGTTACTGCTGAATTTTCCGCAAATAGGGAGATCAGGAAACACATCTCTCCAGCTTTCAGGTTTTGCGTATCCTGATCGGATCTTCTCCCCGGCCTCCGCTTTGCTCCGGCCGGGCGGTTTGCTTGGGGGCGCTGCCCCCTGGCGCGGCACAAGGGCGGCCGGGCGGTATCCCCAGCCTTCCGCGCGGGTATGTGCTTCCGCACCTTCGTCATGACTTCGATCCGCTTCGTGCAGGCCGGGTGATCCCCCTCCGCCCGTCCGCCCTTGCGCCTTGCACCCCCCGGTCTCGGCGACGGCCAGGGTTGCAGCGCAGCGCTGCGCTCCAACCCAGACCCATAAGGATCAAGATCATGACCTATCATCACCTTGCTACCCGGTTCGGCCGCAACAGCCATCAGATCAGCGGGCGCGAAGCGCTCGACAATGAGGCGCTTTATCGGCATGTCCCGTCCATCTTCGCCCGCGAGGCCCATGACAGCCGGTCGGAGCGTTACGTCTATGTCCCCACCATCGACATCGTGGAGGGGCTGCGCCGGGAAGGATGGTTCCCGTTTTTCGCCGTGCAGTCGGTTCCGCGCGACGGCAGCCGCCACGGCCACGCCAAGCATATGCTGCGCCTGCGCCGGGATGACGGCATCGGCAAGGAGGAGGCGGCGGAAGTCATCATCGTCAATTCGCACGACGGAACGAGCAGCTACCAGATGTTTGCGGGAATGCTCCGTTTCGTCTGCACCAACAGCCTTGTGGCGGGAGAGCGGTTCGATGACGTGCGCGTTCCCCACAAGGGCAATATCCAGCATGACATTATCGAAGGCGTCTATACCGTCGCGGAGGACTTCCCCCGGCTGATAGACGCCAGCGAAACCATGAAGGAAATCCAGCTTGGTGAAGATGAGCGCCGCGTTCTGGCCGAGGCCAGCCTTGTCGCCCGCTATGGCAAGGAAGAAAGCCCGATCCGCCCGGATCAGATCATCCAGCCGCGCCGCCGCGAGGATGCCGGACAAAACCTCTGGATGACCTACAACACCATTCAGGAGAACATGATACGCGGCGGATTGCACGGACAGCGGCGCAACGCCGAAGGCCGCATCCGTCGCAGCCAGACACGCCCCATCAACGGCATCGACCAGAACGTGACCCTTAATCGCGCCCTTTGGACGCTTGCCGAGGGGATGCAGCGCCTCAAGACCCGATGACCGCCAAACCGTAGAGCCGGAAAACCGGCTCTACGGTTTTCCGGCTTTTAGGTTCCTAGATTTTTGCGCCGATCCGGCGCAGCGGATCGGCGGCGCGGCCATACCCGAAACACGGCCGCCGCTCGCCGGGCTATGCCCGGCTCGCGAATCCAGATAAGCACGTTTAAGACAAAAATAACCAAATAATATATCGAGTTACTGACACCAGTTATATGTTTGGTGCAGCTACAGCCGCTTCCCGAAATCCCGCAGGCTTCCAGTTCGGGTCTCTCTTGGACGGCCCCGAAATTCGGAGGTAGCGCCATGCTTAGCATCGACTGGCGTGCTCCGGCGGCTTACGCGCACACCAAGTCTCTACCTGCCGCCGGTTTCGCCTGGGAATATCTTCGTCGCAACGACGAATATCGTCATGATTTCCAGATCATCACCCTGACCGGACGGCTCGGTGAAAGGCAATTGGAGCGCTTCGCGCAGCGCTGGGGGTTGCGATTTCCCAAGCGACCCCGACGCATCGCCTGATCGCCAGCCCCCATTTTGGTCTCCGCGCCTTCAGCCGCAGGCGGTCATGCTGTCGCCTGTTGAACAGGAGGCCGCGGAAACCGAGCTGCTGGTCGCTCTCGCCCATCTCGATGGTCTCGATCTGCGCCGCGCGGCCGATGGCTGGCATGGCGTCTGGCAGGTCGGCGACATCGCACACCAATTCTGGCTGCCGGACGCGGTGCCTGACGCCGCAGCCTTCTATGCCGTGACCTTGCCGATGGATTCGTTTCTGGAGCTTCGCGTCCATGCGGCGCGTCGCCTCTGGCGATCCCTGACGCGGCGCTCGCCGGGGCCGCCCATCGGCATTCTGCCCGAACAGCTCCGGCAATGGCACATCCTGTCCCTGCGCGCGCTGGATGCGCGACTGCGCGGCGAGAGTTACCGCACCATTGCTGAAGTCCTGCTTGGATTTCAGGGAACGAAAGAGGATTTCGAGGGCGACCCAAGCAAGAACAAGGCTCGCCGCCTGGTCGCGCACGGCGTCAGGATGATGCGGGGCGGGTATCGGATGCTGCTTCACTACCCAATCAAGCCTGACAAGCGTTGAGGGGCAATCAAACGCAAACTGCTGCAAGCCATGTCGCGCGCTTTCTGACTCCCAAACAGGGAGCGCGGCGGCCCGGAATCCTCGCCGCGAAGTGTCGTAAATATCTGTCGCAAAACCTCGACTTTTGCACGAGACATTTGCGACAGGTTTTTCCCTGTAAATTCAGCGCTGGCCTGTCCTGATGCGAAAATCAGGATTTTCGCGACAACCGCACACCCTGCACCATGGAAACACCCGCTAGCGTGACGACGAAGCCGGCGAGCTGCGCGGCGGTCAGCGTCTCACCAAAGAAGACATAGGCTTGCAGGGCCGCAGCGGGCGGCACCAGCAGCATAAGCGCCGTGATCCGGGTCACGTCGCCATGCCGGATCATCCAGACGAACAGGGCCGTGCCGCCGAGGGAGAGCGCACCCGCCGACCAGATCAGGGCGAACCAGAGCGCCGGTGCGTTGTCCCATTGCAAGGTGCCAACTGTGATCGCGAGCGTCCCGGCCACGATGGCAGCGCCAAGATGCTGGACCGCGCCGGCCGCGCGTAGATCGGCGGTCGCCAGCGACGACTTTTGCACCATCGTCCCGACCGTCAGGGCAAGGATGCTGAACAGCCCGAGCGCGATGGGAAGCGCCGGCAGCCCCTCGATGCCGACACCGGCCAGACGTGGCGACAGCACGAGCGCAACGCCCGCAAAGCCGATCACCAGTCCCAACACCGTCCTACGACTGATAGGACCGCGCAGGATGAGGACGACAATCAAGGCGGTGAACAGCGGTTGCAGCGCGCCGATGAGCGCCATCACGCCAGCCGCGAGGCCGTTGGCGACCGCCCACCAGCTCGCCCCGAGATAGACGCCGTTCATCACCATGCCGGCAAGAAGATGCCCGACGAACTGCTTACCTTTCCGGCCACGGCACATTGCGCACCAGAATGGTGAAGCCGACGACAGCGATCAGGAAGCGGAAGGTCAGGAACAGATTCGGGTCTGCATGGGGCGCGACGGCGCGCGCGGCAATGAAGCCGGTCGACCAGATCAGGATGAGAAGTGCAGGAGCGCCAACGGCTTGCAGCATAGGAGACGGCCCCGCATTGCGCGGGGCCGGATCGTCTTAGCGCATGACGCGCCGGATAGCCGGCACGAGCACCAGCGCCAGAACGATCTTGAGAATGTCACCGAGAATAAACGGCGTCAGGCCAAACGCGATGCTCTTTTCCGCACCGAACAGGACAGCCAGCCAAGCGATGCCCGGCACATAGACGGCCACGGTCGCCAGCAGGATCGCGCCAAGGGCGGTCGGCAAGCGGTTCAGCGCGCCGCGTTCGGCAAAATAGCCTGCGACGACAGCGGCAAGGAAGAATCCGAGCAGATAGCCGCCGGTCGGTCCCGCCATGTAGGCAATGCCCGCCCCGCTCTGGAAAACAGGCAGGCCGAGAGCACCTTCGACAATGTAGGCAAGAATGGTCGCCCCGCCGAGCCGAGCGCCGTAGGCCATGCCGATGACGATGGCGACGAAACTCTGCATGGAGAGCTTTACCGGCCAGAACGGCACCTGAATATGAGCGGCGATCGCCATAAGGGCACTGCCGATCAGGATGAGGGCAGCGGCGCGCGCCATGCTGTTGCCAGCGGTTTGCGGCCAGAGGCGGCCGATGAGGGTTGGTTGTGCGGCGGATAGGACGGTCATGGGCGCTCCTTTGCGATATTATCTATAATTTCTAGATTCTATCGCTAATTAGTCCACGGAATTGATGACAAGGCAAGAGCCGACCCACACGGCAGCGTCAGCGCGCCCCCGTTGCCGGCAAGGATGGCGATGGTCCCGGCTTCTTTCCTACCCATTGGACATGGCGGGCCAGCACCGAGGCGGCAGCTTCTACCTGCCCCGCCCGCAACGCATCGAGGATGGCCCGATGATCGCGGTCGGTCGGCGCTTCCCATTCCGCCCGCCAGCCGGAGAACAGAAAGCGGGCGCTGGCCGTATGCAGATCGTCAATCGCCTTCAGGAGTCGGGGCATGGCGCAAGGCGTCAGGATCAGCCGATGAAAGGCGCGGTTTGCTTCTTCCCACGCCTGCACGTCGCCGGCCTTGTCGCCCGCCCTGGTGGCGTCCTCGGCCTGATCCAGTATCGCCTTGGTCAGATGCGGCGCGGCATGGCGCAAAGCGAGCACCTCAAGGGCGGCGCGCATCTCCGCCACTTCCTTGATTTCATCCATGCTGAAACCGGCGACCCGAACGCCCCGGCGTGGCGCGCTGACCACCAGCCCCTGCGATTCCAGACGCCGGAACGCCTCGCGCACCGGCACATGGCTCGCGCCAAATTCTTCGGCAATATGATCCTGGCCCAGCCGGGAACCCGGTTCGAGCGCGCCCGAAATGATGCGCTCGGCAAGCGCCTTGCTGATCCGCACCGCGATTGTGTCGTCTTTAGCGTCTGTCATGAATTATAGATAATTCCGACACCGCCAGCCGTCGAGCGGCTAAATACTGCGTCGCAAAACTCCCAAAACCCGCGACAGGAAGCGAGATGAATACAGCCGTCATCTTCAGGCTTTGTTCGCAGCCGCCTGTTCGAGTATCCGCTTGTAGCCTTCGCGTGAAAGCCACTGCGCGCGTTCGAGGTGGCTTTGCCAGCATCGATAGGTCCGCAGTTCTTCAAAGCTCGGATCACGGTGCAGTACGATCTGCGCCACTTCCTTCCAGTCCGCATCTTCGGCCTTGGCGTCGAGAAGGCGCATATAGGTCACGAAATGCCGCTCGTCATAGGTGGTGATCTCGTCTCCTGTCGGCGCGATGTCATCCACATCGGGATCAAGTTCGACCGGAACCCGCATCGTCATTCCCCTTCATCCTGGGAGAGCGATGGCTTGCGGTGCGCCCCCGCAAACAAAACTCTCTGACTCCTGGTGATCGGGGAGTTAGTAACCGTGTTGGACGGCCCCATGGCCTTTAGCTGGAAAGCCTGTTGCATACGCCACAGGCTCCCCGACCATAGGGTCAAGGAGTGTGGTGCCGTCACGGCCGGCACCAACCGCCAACAGGGGTTACTACGCCCCAGAGCAGCGCGTCTGCTCCGCCTGTATTCTTAGCCGAACCGCGCGCGAATGTCTTTGGCAATTCTGTGCGACAGGCATTGAACCGCTGAAATCTCTCGCCTTTTCCGGCTGACGATCACACGTCAGGGGGGTGCCGCCAGCGCATAGGCGCAACTGCGGCACGCTACAGGCCGCCGATCCCTCGCCATCGTCCGCCACAGCCCGCTGTCGCTGCGACAGCCGCCTGTCTGACGAACCGGAGAGAGATTCCATGGCCATCCGCCCCAATGCGGACCTGCCGCCGCGCTTGCTGCGCACAAAAGAAGCCGCGCGCTTCCTCGGCCTGTCCATCCGCACCCTTGAGAAGCATCGCACCTATGGCACCGGTCCGACCTACCGCAAGGTCGGAGGCCGCGTCCTCTACGCCGTCCGCGATCTGGAGGCGTGGAGCGCGATCGGCACCCGCAAATCCACCAGCGACAAGAACGCCGGCACGGTCTTCGCCGCCCGCCCGCTGACGCCAAAAGAGCGGGACGAACTGTAAATGCTGCGCGACGACGATCCCAGACCCGCGCCGCCGAACGAAGATAGCGAGCGCACTCGCCTGGACCCGTTCATCGTGGCGACCGGCGACGCCGCTCCGCGCGACCAGCGCGATTTGATGGAGCGGCCGTTCTTCTCGCTGGCGAAGCGACCGCGCACCACGCCGATCCTCTACCGGGCCGCCGATGTCGAGGTGCAGGTCTTCGCCATGCCCGAACATGGCATGGCGACGATCTGGGATGCTGATGTGCTGATCTGGGCCGCAAGCCAGATCGTGGCGGCCGAGAACAACGGCATCGCCACGTCGCGGTTCTTCCGTTTCATGCCCTATCAGCTTTTGCGCTCGATCGGGCGAGCCACCGGAAACCGCGACTATCTGTTGCTCAAGGCCGCGCTGGCGCGCCTGCAGTCGACCGTCATCGCCACCACCATCCGTAACGGCAAGCATTGGCGGCGGCGGCAATTCTCATGGATCAACGAATGGGAGGAAATGACCACCCACTCCGGCCGGGTGGAGGGCATGGAGTTCGTCCTGCCCGAATGGTTCTACAACAGCGTCATCGACCGCTCGCTGGTCCTGACCATCGACCCGGCCTATTTCCGGCTGACCGGCGGCATCGAGCGCTGGCTCTACCGCGTCGCCCGCAAGCACGCCGGACGCCAGCCTGAGGGCTGGGCGTTCGAGGTTTCCCACCTTCACAAGAAATCCGGCAGTGCGGCGCGGCCGTCCGATTTCGCGCTCGACCTGCGCCGGATTGCAGCCCGCCAATCGCTGCCCGGATACCTGCTCCAGAGTGAATGGGAAGATGGGCGCGAACTGCTGCGGTTTCTGCCCGAAAATCTATCCACAGTGCCTGTGGATAACCATGTGAATCCTATCGGGACATTAGGCGCACGCAGTATCGGGACATTAGGCGCAAATCTCGCGCCGGACTCTATAGAAGAATCTAACAAAGAATCTAACTCTTCTTCTTTGACGCGCGCGCACGCGATCCGTGGTGTCGGGGTGCCAGGTTTCGCGAACCGGGGCGAGGTTTCATGAACTCGTTCCAGGAAACGCGAACCGGATTCACGGACCGGGAGCCGGATCATGA
>NZ_JACICC010000016.1 GCF_014195635.1 Pseudochelatococcus contaminans
GTGGATGCCCGCACGCACTTCGCCGAGTATGGCTTCAAGGAAGGCCGTTCGGCCAACACGCTCTTCGATCCGGCTGACTATCTGGCCGCGAACGCAGACGTTGCGGCTGCTGGCGTCGATCCGCTGGCGCACTACAACACCTACGGCTGGCGCGAAGGCCGGGTGGCATCGTCCGAGTTCGACGCCAACGCTTATCTGGCAGAGAACGCGGACGTGGCTGCAGCAGGCATCAACCCGCTGACGCACTACCTGCAGTACGGCATCTACGAAGGCCGCGAGATCCACGAAGTCTGAGATCGGCCGATAATCTGAACAAGGAAGCGGGCCTTTCGGCCCGCTTCTGCTTTTACAGCTTGTGGCAGTCAACATCGAAATGAGCAGGTCATCATGGCAGAGAATCATGCTGCAACGGATTTGAACACGCGCTATCGCGATCTCAGGACCAGTGCCCAAAAGGCAGCAAAAAGTGGATATGTCGACAAGGCGGGTGAATACTATCTCGAAGCCGCCAGACTATTGGATAACGATCGGGAAGCGCTGCTTTACCGCGCCAGTGCCTTCTCACAGGCCGGGCGAAAGGAAGAGGCGGTCGCCGCTTATCGCCTTTTGCTCGATCACCACCCGGACTATGCCGATGGCTGGACATGGTATGGCATGGTGCTCAAGCGCGCCGGCAACAATACAGACGCCATAGAGGCGCTGCAAAAATCCCTCTCTATAAGAAGCGACATCGATACACGAAATGCACTTGTCACATTGCTGGCACGGGCAGACCGGAAAAATGATGCCCTTGCGCAAGGCTTCATCAATCTCATCGAAAAGGACCGTCGCAGTACGGAATATTTCAACAGCCAGAACGAGAAGCCGGCTTTGAAGGCGACGGAACCTTTGCGCGCCTATAACCCTCGGGCGCACGCGAAAAACATCATAGCGTTCTCCTTATGGGGAGATAATCCGGTTTACGTCCATGGCGCCATTCAGAACGCCCGCATCACGCCGCACCTCTACACAGGCTGGAAGGCACGTTTCTATCACGATGACTCTGTCCCGGCCGATGCGCTCGAAGAGCTGAGAAGGGCTGGAGCGCAAACCATTCGAGTTGTCGATCCTGATCTGGCGAGAGTGAAGCCGTTCTGGCGGTTTCTGGCGTCAGATGACCCTCAGATCGATTTTTTCCTGTGCCGTGACGCCGATTCACGTCTCAACGGACAAGAGCTGATAGCTGTCGAGGAATGGCTGCGCTCGGGCAAGGCGTTCCACATCATGCGCGATCACGTGTATCATATGGAGCTTATCCTTGCCGGCATGTGGGGAGGGGCCGCCGGCCTTTTGCCATCTATCCGTGAGATTTTGCGCAAGAGCCCCAAGTATTTCGATAACAAGTTCGCGGATCAGTTATTCCTCGCAAACGAGGTTTGGCCACTTATAAAAGATCACACGCTGACGCACGACACCTATTACCACTTCAACGACGGGCGGGATTTTCCCGCGGCCTATCGTCTGCCTTATCCAGTTCATGTTGGAGGCGCAGTCAAAAGCATGCCTCATTGGAGAGCAACGGGTGACCAACATCCGCCGGGCTGAATTTTGCGTGCTCCTTGACAGTCCGGGGAATGCGGCCCATCTCATGCGGCAGATTGCAACGGCCAGGGAGTTGAACAGCCATGCAGTGTCCGGTGGACAACCAAACGCTGATGATGACCGAACGAAACGGGGTCGAGATCGACTATTGCCCGAAATGCCGGGGCGTCTGGCTGGATCGGGGCGAGCTTGATAAAATTCTGGAGCGCTCGTCCCAGCCGCCGCAACAGGCGGCGCAGTTCATTCCGCAGCGCGAACAGCGCGAGACGCGGCGTGAAGAGTATGACGTGTCGCAAGATCGTCGGCGCAAGGATGAGGACGAATACAAGCATCGCGACGGAAAGCCGAAGAAGCGCGAAAGCTTCCTCAGCGAATTGTTCGATTTCTGACGCGTGCCTGTCGCATATTCGGCTGTCGGTTTTGAAGTCTGCCACATAGACCGGCCGGACGACCCGCGGGTCGAAGCCTATGTGAGCATCCGCGAACGTGATCTCGTTGGCCGCGAGGGCAGGTTCATCGCCGAGGGCGAGACTGTGCTTGCGGTCCTGTTGCGGCAGAAGCTGCATGCGGTCGAGTCCGTGTTCGTGCTGGACAAGCGCCTGCCGCATATCGCCCACCTGCTGCAAGACGTGCCTGCGACCGTGCCGCTTTATGTCGCGTCTCGTGAGGTGATGGACGCCGTTGCCGGGTTCCCCATTCATCGCGGCGTGCTTGCTGTTGGCAGGCGGCGGGAGCAGGGGGAGGCTGCGGCTTTTCTTGCGGCATTGCCGGAGCGGGCGCTTGTCGTCGGCTTTGTCGGCCTTGCCAACCACGATAATGTTGGTGGCATCTTCCGCAATGCAGCAGCGTTCGGGGCGGATGCTGTGCTGCTCGATGATACGAGTTGCGATCCGCTTTATCGAAAAGCGATCCGTGTTTCTGTGGGCGGGGCTTTGTGCGTGCCGTTTTTCCGTGAGGCATCAGCTCATGCGCTGGTCGATTTGCTAACGGATGCAGGGTTTTCCGTGCTGGCGCTCAGTCCGCGCGGCATGGATACCTTGTCTGCGCTTGAACCGCCCCGGCGGGCGGCGCTGCTATTGGGAACCGAGGGGCCGGGCTTGCCCGATGATGTGCTGGCTCGCTGCCGCACGGTTTCGATTCCGATGCATGGGACGTTCGACTCGCTGAACGTGGCCACGACCAGCGGCATTGCGCTGCACCATTTGGTCAGCCGTTAAAAGCAGCCTCGAACGTGGCGAGAAACCGTGTCTTTGCCGTTTCGGCGTCCCACGGCTGCAGGAACGTTTCGCCGTCATGGGGAAGGGGAAGCGGTTTGCCGAAAAAGCCGCGCGCTTCATCCAGCCCGAACCCGGCGAGGCGCGTTGCCTCATAGAAGGCTGCGGCCTGATCCGCGCGCTTGATCGCCTTGGCTATGGATGCGGGGGGGTGTGGGGGCAGGCCAAAACGGATATGGATCGCCGCCAGCAGGCGTTTTTCAATATCCTTGTAGCCGTCGCCCAAGACCGCCTTGAAGGGGGAGATGATGTCGCCAACGACATATTCTGCCCCATCGTGCAACAGCACTGCCAGGCGCGCATCGCGCGGCAGTTCAGGATCGACGGCTTGTGCAAATTGCGCCACCAGCAGTGTGTGCTGGGCGACGGAATAGATATGCGGCCCCAGCGTCTGGCCGTTCCAGCGCGCGACACGGGCAAGGCCGTGGGCGATGTCTTCGATCTCGACATCCAGCGGCGAGGGATCGATAAGGTCGAGCCTGCGGCCGGATAGCATGCGCTGCCACACGCGCGGCGGTTTTGGGGAACGCGGGGCCATGATCAGGGGCGCGGTGCTTCGGCCAGCGCGGCGCATCTGGCGTGGCAACAGCAATCGACCATGTGATCGTTGACCATGCCGACCGCCTGCATGAAAGCATAGGTGATGGTGGGGCCGCAGAACTTGAAACCTGCCTTTTTAAGCGCCTTCGACATTTTCTGCGAGGTTTCGGTTTCCGCCGGAACGTCCGCCCGGTTACGGAAATGGTTGACGACCGGGCGGCCATCGACAAAATCCCACAGGAAATCGCTGAATGAGCCACGCTCCTGAATCGCCAGCCACACGCGGGCGCTTTCAATGGTGCCGGTGATCTTGGCGCGGTTGCGGACGATGCCCGTGTCCTGCATCAGTGCTTCAACCTGAGCAGCATCGAAACGCGCGATGATTTCGGGGTTGAAATCGGCGAAGGCTGCGCGGAAATTCTCGCGCTTGCGCAGAATGGTGATCCACGACAGGCCAGCCTGAAAACCATCCAGGATCAGCTTCTCGAACAGTGCCCGGTCGTCGTATTCCGGCACGCCCCATTCGTCGTCATGGTAGGCGACGTAAAACGGATCGACACCCGGCCACAGGCAGCGGGCCTTGCCATCGTCATGCAGCCGGACAAAATCGCTCATGCGGCACCGTCCTCGCCGGGAAAGACGAAGGTGGCGAAAGCAGGCTTGTCGAGCGTCAGCGCTATGCCATCCGCCGTGATCGGCTCGCCGGCGGCAATCGCTTCCGCGGCCCGGTCGAGACGCAGACTGGCCAGCGCGCGGCCCGGCGCGACCGAGCCGATGCGGCCGGAAACCTTGGTGCTAGTCAAGACATCCGCGCCCGCTGCCGGGGCATCGCCGGTGAAGGTCACGGGCACGATGCGGGTGCGAGCGGTCTTGCGGTGGTGCATGCGCGACACGACTTCCTGCCCGACATAGCAGCCCTTGTCGAAAGCCACGCCCTGCAACTGGTCCATCAGCACCTCATGTGGGAAGGCGTCGCTCCACGGATAATCCTTGCCGCCTTCCGGCACACCCAGCCCGATGCGATGCGCGTGCCAACTGGCCGCGGAATCGCCGAGCGCCGTAAGGGTTGCGCGATCCGCGATGATCCGCGTGCCGAGCGCGGCAAGGCGCGGGTCGGTGAAAGTGATGCCTTGCACGTCCGGGGCATTCTCATCGCCCCA
The DNA here is from genome assembly GCF_014195635.1 of Pseudochelatococcus contaminans. Classification (GTDB taxonomy): domain Bacteria; phylum Pseudomonadota; class Alphaproteobacteria; order Rhizobiales; family Beijerinckiaceae; genus Pseudochelatococcus; species Pseudochelatococcus contaminans. The sequence goes on from NZ_JACICC010000016.1 coordinate 4,556, forward strand.
CACGACGCCCACGCCCAAGGACTCCGAGAGATCCTCGACGGTTACTTTGGCGCGCAGCTTGTAAAAGCCGAGACGCTTGGCCAGTGCGGCAGCCTGATCGCCTGCGACATCGAGTAGATAGCCGCCGCCGTTTTCTTCCGGAACGGCGACGGCAAGGCCGTCGAACAGGATCTTTCCTTGCGGGGTCAGCAGCCCGAACCAGCGCGCCTCGCCGGGCGCGAGATTATCGACATGGCTGGTGACAAGGTTTTGCAGAAAGTGAGGGGCTTCTTCTCCCGCCACTTTCACGACGCCCCTGTCCGCAAGGAAGGATACCGGCATGGATTATTGCCCGAGCTTGCGCTTGCGCTGCGCCAGCGTGCGCAGCCGGAGCGCGTTGAGACGGATGAAGCCTTCGGCATCGCGGTGATCGTAGGCGACCGCGCCATCCTCGAAGGTGACGAGATCCTGATCGTACAGCGAGAACGGGCTCTCGCGGCCGACGATGTGCACGCCGCCCTTGTAGAGCTTCAGCCGCACCTGGCCGGTGACGAATTCCTGGCTGGCGTCGATGAGCTTTTGCAGCAGCTCGCGCTCGGGCGAGAACCAGAAACCGTTGTAGATCAGTTCGGCATATTTCGGCATCAGCTCATCCTTGAGGTGCGCCGCGCCGCGATCGAGCGTGACCTGCTCGATGGCACGGTGCGCGTACCACAGAATGGTGCCGCCGGGCGTTTCATACATGCCGCGCGACTTCATGCCCACGAAACGATTCTCGACCAGATCCAGCCGGCCGATGCCATTCTCGCCGCCGAGCTTGTTGAGCTTGGTCAGCAGGGTGGCGGGCGACAGCTTCTCGCCGTCGATGGCGACGGGGTCGCCCTTTTCAAAATCGATGGTGATGTAGGTGGGCTTGTCCGGCGCGGCCTCGGGGGAGACGCTGCGCGAGAACACGTATTCCGGCACTTCGTCTGCCGGGTCTTCCAGCACCTTGCCCTCGGACGAGGTGTGCAGCAGGTTGGCGTCGACGGAGAAGGGGGCATCGCCGCGCTTGTCCTTGGCGATCGGAATCTGGTTCATCTCCGCAAACTCGATGAGCTTGGTGCGCGAGGTCAGATCCCACTCGCGCCACGGGGCGATGACGGTGACGTCCGGCTTGAGCGCATAATAGCCCAGTTCGAAGCGCACCTGATCGTTGCCCTTGCCGGTCGCGCCGTGGGAAACGGCGTCCGCGCCGGTCTTTTCGGCAATCTCGATCTGCTTCTTGGCAATGAGCGGGCGGGCGATGGACGTGCCAAGCAGGTAAAGGCCCTCATACTGGGCATTGGCGCGGAACATCGGGAAGACGTAATCGCGGACGAACTCCTCGCGCAGATCCTCGATGAAGATATTCTCGGGCTTGATGCCGAGGAGCAGGGCTTTCTCGCGCGCGGGCTCCAGTTCCTCGCCCTGGCCGAGATCGGCGGTGAAGGTCACCACTTCGGCCTGGTAGTTGGTCTGCAACCACTTCAGGATGATCGAGGTATCGAGGCCGCCGGAATAGGCGAGCACCACTTTTTTCACGCGCTTGTCAGTCATGAGTCCGGTCCGTTGGGCGGGCGCGACACGGGAGCCCGCGATTTCTGCGACTATAAAGACCGTGGATTAGCACGCAAGCCGGCATATGCAACACCGCACCGCGCAAACGCGTCATTGTTTCCGCAGATGACGCGTCGCGCCGCGTCTGCTAGGAGGCTTTGGCATATGGAGTTGTCCGAAGCCTTTTGTTGAGGAATGTCGATCATGTCCGCAAGCCATCCGGAACCGTTCGAGGTCGTCGCCCGCCCGTCAGCGTCCTTGCGGGGACATGCGCGGGTGCCGGGCGACAAATCGATTTCGCACCGCGCGTTGCTATTCGGCCTGCTCGCCGTTGGCGAAACATGCGTCACCGGCCTGCTGGAAGGCGAGGATGTGCTGCGCACCGCCGATGCGGTGCGGGCGCTGGGCGGCATCGCCGAGCGGCTCGGTGATGGGGAATGGCGCGTACGTGGCGTTGGTGTCGGTGGTTTGCAGGAACCTACCGGCGTGCTGGACTTCGGCAATGCCGGCACGGGATCGCGTCTCACCATGGGGGTGGTGGCGTCGCATCCAATCCGCGCGACGTTCGATGGCGACGCTTCGCTGCGCAAGCGGCCCATGCGGCGCATTGTCGATCCGCTGCTGGAGATGGGCGCTGTCGTCGAATCGGAGCAGGACGGGGGACGCCTGCCGCTGACGATTCGCGGCCCGCGTGAGGCGGTGCCGATTGTTTATGAAACGCCGGTCGCCTCGGCGCAGATCAAATCGGCGGTGCTTCTGGCGGGGCTGAATGCGCCGGGCAAGACCACGGTGATCGAAAAGGAAGCCTCGCGCGACCATACGGAGCATTTGCTGCGCCATTTCGGCGCGGAAGTTGTCGTGGAGCCGCATGGCGAGCATGGCCGGCGCATCACGCTGACGGGCCAGCCGGAACTGGTGGCGCGCGATATCGTGGTGCCGTCCGATCCGTCCTCGGCGGCGTTTCCACTGGTGGCGGCGCTTATCGTGCCCGGGTCGGAAATCGTGCTGGAAGGGGTGATGACCAACCCGTTGCGCACCGGCCTGTTCACCACCCTGCGCGAGATGGGCGCGGATATCGAGGAACTGAACCGGCGTGAGGAAGGCGGCGAGACCATCGCAGACCTGCGCGTGCGCGCCGGCGCGCTTAAAGGCGTTGATGTGCCCGCAGAGCGCGCACCTTCCATGATCGACGAATATCCCGTGCTGGCGGTCGCTGCCGCCTTTGCCTCCGGGGAAACGCGCATGCGCGGCCTGCATGAGCTGCGCGTCAAGGAATCGGATCGCTTGCAGGCCGTCGCGGACGGTCTGGCGGCTGCGGGTGTGGATGTGCGCATCGAGGGCGATGACCTCATCGTCACCGGGGGTGCTGGCGAGGTGCGCGGCGGCGGCGTGGCGGTGACGCATCTGGATCATCGCATCGCCATGTCCTTCCTCGTGCTCGGATTGGCTGCACGCGAGGGGATGCGCGTCGATGACGGGGCGATGATCGCCACGAGCTTCCCGGCGTTCGTGCCGCTGATGCGCGATCTCGGAGGCGAGATCAGCGAGGCGGCGGCATGATTATCGCAATCGACGGACCGGCTGCGTCAGGCAAAGGCACGCTGGCCAAACGGCTCGCGGCGCATTTCGGCCTGCCATATCTCGATACGGGCATGCTTTATCGGGGCGTGGCGCGCGTCATGCTGGACGACGGCCTGCCTCTGGGTGACGAGGCGGCGGCTGAGGCCGTGGCACAATCGTTCAGGCCCGGTTCAGTGGATGAGGAGCGTTTACGCGGGCGCGAAATGGGCGAGGCGGCATCGGTGGTCGCCGCGCATCCGCGTGTGCGAACGGCGCTGCTGGCTTTGCAGAAGACGTTTGCCAGCCAACCAGGCGGGGCCGTGCTCGACGGGCGCGATATAGGCACGGTGATCTGCCCCGACGCCGAGGTGAAACTGTTCGTCACCGCCACGCCGGAGGTGCGGGCTGCGCGGCGGGCGCAGGAATTTGCCTCGCGCGGCGAGCCGGTATCCCTTGACGACATACTCGTCGAAATCCGCCAGCGCGATGAACGGGATTCGCATCGCTCATCCGCGCCGCTGGTGGTGGCATCCGATGCCGTGGTGCTGGATACGTCGGCGCTGGACATCGCCGGTGTCGTCACAGCCGCGCTGGCCGTCATCGCCGCGCGGGGGTGATGAAGCTTTTCAAGGCACTAAGGAGTCGCCTGAATCTGCACGCACTCACGCTGCCGGTTGCTTTTCCGCCGTTTTCGCTTCATCGCCCGCCCGCGCCTCGACGAGCGTGACGAGGTCCGAAGCCACGGCTTCGATCCGTTTGCGCAGCAGCGCATTCTCGCGGATGATGTCTTCCGGCTTGGGAGCGTTGGGCGAGTTGCGACGCAGGAAGTTCAGGCTGACATTGGCGTTCGTCAACTGCACCTGAAGCTTCTCAATAGTCGTGGCCTTTTCGTCGCGATCTTGCGTGACAGTCGCGTTCACGGTTTTGAGTTCGGCGTTTTCCGCCGTCAGCCGCTCGATGGCCTCTCTCAGGTCTAGCAACTCGCGGCTTCTCGCGGCGTCTTCCTTGCCCATTTCGCCGCGCGTCCGGGCGTGTGCCTCGCGCTCCCGCACAAGCTGGCGTTCGAGCTTGCGCGCCTCCACGGCTCCTTCGGCGCGGACATAATCCATCTGCGCCGTCAGTTCCTCGATGGAAATCGGGAATTGCGCCATGAGCCTGTGGCGTGCCAGACGGCTGGCGCGGGTGTTGACGCCGGGCAGGATCATCAGCGCCAGCACGGCTGCCGCGAGAAAGCCGGCGGCGAAAATAAGAGCGGTTTCGAGCACGTCGGTTCTCGCGGTCAATGAACGGTGAAACGGCCTCCGGTCAGATGGAGGCGTTCGGCCGGCAGGAGATCAGAACGGGTTCCAGGTCGATTGGGGCGTAAACTTGAGGTAGCCGATGTTAATGCCAAGCTTGAGGCCGACACCCGTGCGAATCGGTACAAGGACGACATCCTGCCCCGGCTGGCCTTTGCCCGCCAGCGCCGAGACCGCAAATCCGGCCACGATATAGGCGGAGCCGTCGACACCGGCGAAACGCTGGAACAACTGCTCAACCGAAGGCAGGTGATAGACGAGGATCATGGTGCGCGTGCCGGAGCCGCCGAAATCCAGCCCGAACGATGGCCCTTGCCAGAACACGGTGCGCTCGCCCATCGAGCGCGTATAGATCTTGCCCTCGCCGTAGCGCAGCCCGCCGAAAAACGCGCCGGCGGCTTCCTGTCCGAGAATGTAGCCATTGGGCTTGCCCCAGCGCTCGAACACGTTCTGCACAGCCAGCGCAAGCCCGCGAGACGTTGAGCCGAAGAGGCGATGTCCCGATTCGACGATTTCTTCCGGGTTGAAGCCGTCGTCATTGTTGGGGGCGGGCGTGTAGCCGGGCGGCGGAGGTTGCTGCGCCAGCGCGGGGCCGCTCGCTGCAAATCCGCCGGCCAACGCCAGTGCCGCACCGACACCCGTCAGCAAGTCGCGCCGGTTGGGGGCCAGGGTGCGGGAAGGGGCGCAATCCTTACGCGTCGGTTCCATCTGCTGTTCCTTTCAAGGCGTTGCCCAAGCCCTTTCCAAAGCTTTCTGCAAAGCTTCTTCCAGGCCTTTCCGAGTTCCAAGCCCCTCGGAAGCCATACCAAATCCGAATGCTTCCGAAACCTGCGCGTCAAACGTGGCTGTTGCGAGGCGCATTTCGAATCAGGGCATCGCCAGATCAGGCTGCGTCGCCGAAAAACTGTCGTTTGACGCGAGAATCGCCCCACGCGATGAATGGACCGTTAAGATAGCCGTCTTGTGTGCGTCCGTAAGTCAGCGCCGCGCCGGTTTCATCGGTGACGAGACCGCCCGCCGCGCGCAATACGGCATCACCCGCCGCCGTATCCCACTCCATGGTGGGGCCGAAGCGCGGATATACGTCCGCCAGCCCCTCGGCGATGACGCAGAATTTTACCGATGACGACGCGGACAGGTGTTCGGCAACCGGCAGTTTTTTCAAGAAAGCCGCCGTGAGGCCGTCGCCGTGGCGGCGGCTGGCGAGAGCGGTCAATCCTTTTTCGGGCGCAAGACGGGTGTGGATAGACCGCCATTCGATACCGTCCGCCGGCGCGTCGGGCTTCGTGGTGGCGGCAAAGGCCCGTGTTCCGCCGATCCACAAGGTGCTGCTGGCCGGCGCGTAAACCGCCCCCGCCACCGGCACCGAATCAACGATGGCGGCAATGTTGACCGTGTATTCGAGCCCGCCGTTGGCGAAATCGCGCGTGCCGTCGAGCGGGTCCACAAGGAAAAATGCTCCGGGCAATGAAGCGGGGCCAATCGCTTCGCCAGCTTCCGCGCGCGCAGCCGATTGTTCTTCGGCAATGACGGGAACGTCCGGAAAATAGTCCGCAAGCGATTGCAGAATATAGCGTTCGGCCTCGACGTCCGCATCCGTATAGCTTGATCCGTCCTGCTTGCGATAAACGTTGAAACCCCGTGCAACCGCTTGCAGAATAAGGCCCCCGGCGTGGCGGCACACCTCTCCCAGATGCAGCGCCAGCGCGTCCCGCGCGGCATCGTCCGTATGCCAGTGGCTGACATCCGTGAATGCGGTATCCGGTGAAAAAGCATGCGGGTCCGGAGGTTGCGGCATGGGAGCTCCTTGAAGTCGTTTGCGTTCTGTCAAACCGAATCGAACGCAAGTGACGGTAAACGATGGAAACGGCGGCACCGGACGCTTCAATCTCCGGCGTGCGCTATCCCCACAGGTTTATGGCTTGAAATTGCCAACTGTTAACCTGATTTGGGTAGCGTGACTTCTGGCTGCTTTTCAAGGTCGACAGCCAAGTGTAACAGAGTTTTCAGTAACACACTTTTTACCCGATGCGTGGCGAGATCCGCTCACCCGCACTTCAGGTCATATGTAGCGGAGCTTCCATGACTGCTGTATCCCTCGATGCGCTCGATCTCGCCGCCCTGCTATGCAGCCGGGTCTGCCACGACGTGATCAGCCCTGTGGGCGCCATCGTCAACGGCCTTGAGGTGCTGGAGGACGAGGACGACATCTCCATGAAGGAGTTCGCCCTCGACCTCATCAAGAAAAGCGCCCGTCAGGCATCGGCCCGGCTTCAGTTCTCGCGGCTGGCCTTTGGCGCCGCCGGTTCAGCCGGGGCTGAAATCGACCTCGGCGATGCCGAGCAGGTGGCCAAGGGCTTCATTCACGACGACAAACTGTCCCTGCAATGGAACGCCGAACGCCGTCTGCTGCCGAAGAACAAGGTCAAGCTGCTGCTCAACCTTATTCTGGTCGCCACCAACGCCATTCCGCGCGGCGGGCGCATCACGGTTGACGTGGATTTCGGCACTTCGGTTGCAGAGACGCGCATCGTCGTCTCCGCGCAGGGGCCGCAGGCGCGCATTCCCGTCAATGCTCAGGAACTGGTTGCCGGGCGCTCCGCCTCGGGCGAGGTGGACGCACACGGCATTCAGGCGTTTTATACCGGGCAGGTGGCTCGCGCGGCCGGGCTTGATGTCGATTTCTCCATCGACGGAGACATCGTCACGATCAAGGCTGATCCGGTGACTCCAGAAAGCGCATAATTCCTTCTGCCGCCGCAACGCCGGTGGCGAAGGTCGCCTGCAGCAGATAACCGCCGGTGGGGGCTTCCCAGTCCAGCATCTCACCGGCGACGAAAACGCCCGGACGCTTGCGCAGCATATAATCGTCGTCGACTTCCGCATGCACGACACCGCCCGCCGAGGAAATGGCGCGGGCCAGCGGCTGGGTGCCCGTGAGACGCACCGGCGCAGCCTTGATAAGCGCCGCCAGCGCGGCGGGCGATGAAGGCAGTGGGCCACTTTCCCGCACCAGCAGCGCGGCCGCGGGCGACAGGCCTGCGATCTTGCGCAGTGTGGTGGAGGCCGATTGACCCGACCGCGCCCTTTCCAGTCGCCATGCCAGTTCCGCAACGCTCATGCTGGTTTGCAAATCGATGTGGATCGTAGTCTCTCCGTCGCGGTCGATGGCATCGCGGAGGGCTGCCGATAAGGCGTAGATCACACCGCCCTCGATGCCGGTTTCGGTAATCAGCGCCTCGCCATTCGCGGTCAGTCCCGCGCCGGTTACGGCGATGCGCTTCAGCGGCTCGCCTGCCGCGCGCTTGCGTAGAATATCCGACCACGCGACGGTGAAACCGCAATTGGAGGGGCGCAGGTCCGCGACCGTGATTCCCTCGCCGCGCAGCACATCCACCCAGCTGCCGTCCGAGCCCAGTCGCGGCCATGAACCGCCGCCCAGTGCCAGCAAGGTGGCGTCAGCGGCGACAATCTGCTCGCCGTCAGGTGTTGCGAAGCGTAGCCCCTGCGGAGAAAAGCCCAGCCATTCATGCCGGAATGCGAAGGATACGCCAAGCGTGTCCAGCCGCTTGAGCCATGCACGCAGCAACGGCGTCGCCTTGTATGAGCGAGGAAAGACGCGCCGGCTCGATCCCACGAAGGTCGGCTCGCCCAGATCCCGGCTCCATGCCCGCAAACGTCGGGGCGAAAAGGCCTCGATGGCAGGGGACAGCAAGTCCTGTGCCTGCGCATAGCGGCGCAGGAAGGCCGGGAAAGGCTCGGTATGGGTGAGGTTGAGGCCGCCGCGCCCGGCCATCAGAAACTTGCGTGCGGGCGAGGGCATCCGCTCGAACACGGTCACGGCAAAGCCGCGTCCGGCCAGCATTTCCGCCGCGATCAGGCCGGCGGGGCCGCCGCCAACAATATGGACGCGAAGGCCGTTGCCGACCCCGCGTCCGCTTTCAGTATCGAACAATTCGGATTCCTCACGCGCTTTACGCAGGGCGTATCAGCCCACGAAGGCGCGTTCAATCACGAATTCTGCGGGCTTGTTGTTGGCGCCCTCGTCGAGGCCAGCCTTTTCAAGCAGCTCCTTGGTATCCTTCAGCATCGCGGCCGAGCCGCAGATCATGCCCCTGTCGGTGGCAGGATCGAGCGGCGGCAGGCCGAGATCGGAGAAGAACTTGCCGTTTTCGATCAGGTCGGTAATGCGGCCCTGGAACGGAAATTCTTCGCGCGTGGTGGTGGCGTAATGGCGCAGCTTAGCGCCAACGATGTCGCGCAAGATCTCGTCGTTGCGGATTTCCTCGACGAGGTCGAAGCCGTACTTGAGTTCCGCCACCTCGCGAGTGGTGTGCGTGAGGATAACCTCCTCGAACTTCTCGTATGTCTCCGGATCGCGGATCAGGCTTGCGAAAGGCGCGATGCCGGTGCCGGTCGAAAACAGGTAGAGGCGCTTGCCGGGGGTCAGCGCATCCAGCACCAGCGTACCGGTGGGCTTTTTGCGCAGCAGGATCTTATCGCCGGGCTGGATCTTCTGCAGGTGCGACGTCAGCGGGCCATCCGGCACCTTGATGGAGAAGAACTCCAGCTCTTCCGCCCAGGAGGGGCTTGCCACCGAATAGGCACGGTAGAGCGGCTTGTCCCCCACGATGAGACCGATCATGACGAACTCGCCCGAGCGGAAGCGGAAACCGTCCGGACGTGTCGTGCGGAAGCGGAACAGGCTGTCGGTATAATGCGTAACGTCCAGCACGGTTTCGGCGTAGACTCCGGCGGGAATGGCTGCCGGTTCCAGAGTCTTCGTCTCTGCGGGGTTGGAGGGAGCACTCATGAAAATTCGATCCTGAAAGCGTTCGGAAGATATGTTGTCATCGCATACCATAAGTTTTCCAGCCTGCCGACAAAATAATGCATCAACTGGCGTGCCATTGCCTTCCTTCACATAATAAAAATGTTAAATTGTGCCGCTGTGCGTCTATGCCGCGCCCGTGATATGAAGCGATCATGCAGTGGCAGGAGGAAGGCATCGTTCTGGGCGCGCGCCGGTATGGGGAGACGGGCGTCATCCTCGACGTGCTGACGCGCGCGCGCGGCCGGCATCAGGGAATGGTGCGCGGCGGGCGCAGCTTGCGGATGCAGCCCGTGCTTCAGCCCGGCAATTCCGTCGAGGCGGTCTGGCGCGGACGGATCGAGGGGCAGCTCGGCCATTTTCGGGTCGAGCCGGTGGCATCGCGGGCGGGCCGCTATCTCGCGTCCCCGGTGGCGCTGAACGGGTTGGGTCTGCTGACGGAATTGCTGCGTCTGCTGCCGGAGCACGACCCCCATCCCGCGCTCTACGACGCAACGCTGGTGGTGCTGGAACATCTCGACCAGTCGGATATCGCGCCGGTGCTGCTCGTGCGATTTGAGCTGGCGCTGCTGGCGGAGTTCGGCTTTGGCCTCGATCTGTCGCATTGCGCGCTGACCGGCGCGACGCAGGATCTGGCCTATGTCTCGCCGCGCTCGGGCAGGGCGGTGTCGCGGGCCGCTGCGGAGCCATATCGCGATCGTCTGCTGCCGCTGCCGGCGTTTCTGCGTGACAGCGGTTCCGGGCAGGGCTTCATGGCGGGCGCCGGCCATCCGGGCGTGGAGGCCGTGCGCGCGGCTTTTGTACTGACGGGGCATTTTCTGATGCGCGATCTGTTCCGCCCGCGTGAGACGACGCTGCCGGACGCCCGCACCCGCCTGCTCGCGCTGCTGGTTTGAACAGGCGTCTGGCGGTGCGGCCTTGCGGCGGGGGCGATTGTTCGTTATCCGTTCCGTCCGGGACGCGTGTGGCGATTCGACCGGCATTGGTATCGCGGGCATTGGTATCGTATGGGCAAGAAAGCGGATCTGCCGCCATCTGGCGGTTCTGACGGCGGCATCGAAGAGGTCAGCCTGCGCGCGGCGCTGGAGGAGCGTTACCTCGCCTATGCGCTGTCGACGATCATGCATCGTGCGCTTCCCGATGCGCGCGACGGGCTGAAGCCGGTGCACCGGCGCATCCTTTACGGCATGCGCCTGCTGCGGCTCGATCCCGGAGCATCCTTCAAGAAGTCCGCCCGCGTTGTCGGTGACGTGATGGGTCAATTCCATCCGCATGGCGACCAGTCGATTTATGACGCGCTGGTGCGCCTGGCGCAGGATTTCGCGCTGCGCTACCCGCTGATCGAGGGGCAGGGCAACTTCGGCAATATCGATGGCGATAACGCCGCCGCCATGCGTTACACCGAGGCGCGCCTGACTGTGGTGGCGCAGCTTCTCTTGCAGGGCATCGATGAGGATTCCGTCGATTTCCGTGAGACTTACGACGAAAGCAACCGCGAGCCGGTGGTTCTGCCGGCTGCATTCCCCAACTTGCTCGCCAATGGATCACAGGGCATTGCCGTGGGCATGGCGACGTCCATTCCGCCGCATAACGCCGCCGAATTGTGCGACGCCGCGCTCTACCTCATCGCCCATCCGGATGCAGATACCGACAAACTGCTGACCTTCGTGCAGGGGCCGGATCTGCCGACCGGCGGCATCATCGTTGACACCCGTGAAACGATTGCCGAGGCCTACCGCACCGGCCGTGGCGGTTTTCGCGTCCGTGCCCGGTGGGAGAAGGAAGAAGGCGCGCGCGGCGTGTGGTCCGTGGTGGTAACGGAAGTGCCCTATGGCGTCACCAAGGGCCGGCTTATCGAAAAGATCGCCGATCTGCTGCTGGCGAAGAAGTTGCCGCTCGTCGCGGATATCCGGGACGAATCGGCTGAGGATATCCGCGTCGTCATTGAGCCGCGCGCGCGCAATGTCGATCCGGTGCTGATGATGGAATCGCTGTTCCGGCTGACCGAGCTGGAATCGCGGCTTTCGCTTAACATGAACGTGCTCACGTCGGGGCAAGTGCCGCGCGTGCTCAGTCTCGCCGCGGCATTGCGCGAATGGCTCGACCACCGGCGCGAGGTCTTGCAGCGGCGTTCGCGCTTCCGGCTGGGCGAGATCGTCCGCCGCCTCGAAATTCTCGATGGCTTGCTGATTATCTATCTCGACCTCGACCGGGTGATCCGCATCATCCGCGAGGAAGACGAGCCCAAGCCCGCGTTGATTGCAGTGTTTTCGCTGAATGATATTCAGGCAGAAGCCATCCTCAACACCCGGCTGCGGTCGCTGCGCAAGCTGGAGGAAATGGAGCTGCGCCGCGAGCACGATAAACTCACTGCGGAGCGGGCTGGGCTGGAGGCGCTGCTTGAATCGGACGAGAAGCAGTGGAAAGCGGTTGCGACGGAAGTGCGGGACGTGCGCAAGATTTTCGGCCCCGATACCGATCTGGGACGCCGCCGCACCACGTTTGCCGAGGCACCGGAAGCGGCAGCCGTGGACTTGACCGAGGCCATGGTCGAGAAGGAGCCGATTACGGTCGTCCTGTCGGCAAAGGGCTGGATCAGAGCGCTGAAGGGGCACGGAGCCGATCTGTCGTCGCTGCAATTCAAGGGCGATGACAAGCTGTTCCTGTCGTTCCCCACCGAGACCACGGCAAGAATACTCGTGCTGGCAGACAATGGCCGCGTGTTCACGGTCGATGCATCGAAACTGCCCGGTGGGCGTGGTTTTGGCGATCCGCTGCGGTTGATGATCGACCTTGATGAAACCGCCGATATCGTCTCCGCTTTTCCTTATACGCCGGGCGAGAAGCTGCTGCTGGTCGCAAGTGACGGGCGGGGCTTCGTGGCTTCTGCCGACGAAATCGTCGCGAACACGCGCAAGGGCAAGCAGGTGCTCAACCTCGATGCCACCGGCAAGGCGCGGCTGTGTGTGCCGGTCAAAGGGGACCATGTCGCGGTGGTCGGTGAAAACCGCAAGCTGCTGGTGTTCCCGCTCTCGCAACTGTCGGAAATGGCGCGCGGTCGCGGCGTACGCCTGCAACGCTACGGCGATGGCGGTGTTTCGGACGTGCGTGTGTTCGCCATTGCCGATGGTCTGACGTGGACGGATACGTCCGGTCGCACGTGGACTGTGCCGGAAGCCGAAATCGTTGCGTGGCTTGGCAACCGCGCTGATGCGGGACGCCTGCCGCCCAAAGGCTTCCCGCGCGATAACCGCTTCACGCGGTGATCGTCATGGACGGTATTCGGGTGATGACGGCCTTTTCCTGTCATCATTCAGGTTTATTGTACAGATGAGGCGATTGCAGACAGATGCGCCGTATCTGGGGATAAAGACATAAAGTGTTTGAGATAGAAGACAGGCTCGCGTTTCCGGTTTCTCCCGATGCCGAAATATTCGCCATCGGCGATATCCACGGCCACGCAAGCCTTCTGGAAGCCGCGCTTGCGCGGATCGGCGAGGTTCCCCGCGTCGAGGGCAAGCGGCGGATCGTGGTTCTGCTCGGCGATCTGATCAATCGCGGTCCCGAATCCCTGCGGGCGCTTGATCTGGCCCGCGAAGCCGGGCCACGCACGGGCTCGGATGAAGTTGTCGGGCTTTGGGGAAACCACGAACAGATCGTGCATCTTGCGACGCTGCCGGCGGATGATCCACGCTCCGCAAGCGCGTGCAAGTTGTGGATGCAGCACGGTGGCCCCGGCTTTTTGGCGGAATTGGGTGTCGACGACCCATCCCACGTTCGCGAGGCCTTGGGGGCCGATCGTTTGGCTTGGTTCGCTGGCCTGCGTCCATATTATCGCTCTGGCAACGTGCTGTGCGTTCACGGCGGCGTCAATCCACGCATCCCGCTTGCCGCCTTCCTGCTCGCGCCGGTCGAGGTGGACATCGGTCGTCTCGATTACGACCTGCATTGGGCGTGGGTGCGCTATACCTTTGCGCGGTTCTGGCCACGGCAGGAGAGGCGGCGCGGGCATCAGGGCGTTTTCGTCGCCCATGGTCACCTGCAGGGGCATCTCGATGTCGTGACATCAGCAGCCGACCAACTCGCGCGTGATCGCATCAATCTGGACGGCGGCTCGTACAGCACTGGCCGGGCAAGGTTCGCACGGTTCATCGACGACCGCATCTGGCTCGGCGAGGTCGAGGCGCCGGGCGGTGAATTCGACACCCCGCCGGCTGCGTGGCTTCCCGGCGCCTGACCAGCTGCTATTTGCCGCATTCGAAAATATGTGACCTCGCGTCGCACCGGGTTGCGCGCCATGCGCCGGATCGGTATGGGCAGAGGCTCGGGCGTTTTGGTTGTGGAGGAAACGATAAATGGCGGCGACAGGTCTGCGCAGGTACTTGCCCTTTGTGGTCTTTCTGGCCGGTTTGATCGTGCTGGGCGGAGCGATCATGCTGCGGTTGAGCGGCGTGTCGACGCCTCCCGAGCAATCACCTATTGGCGGGCCTTTCACGCTGACGGATTACAACGGCCATTCGTTCACCGAGAAGGATCTTGTCGGCGGGCCGACATTGATTTTCTTTGGCTTCACGCATTGCCCGGACATCTGCCCCTCTACCCTGTTCGATGCGTCCGAGGTTTTGCGGGTCGCTGGCGATAATGCGGACAAGGTGAAAATGCTGTTCGTCTCCGTCGATCCGGAGCGCGACACGGCTGAGGTGATGAAGGAATATCTTGGAAGCTTCGATGAACGCATCAAGGGACTGATCGGCACGCCCGAGCAGATCGAGACGATCACGAAAGCTTACAGGGCCTACTACCGCAAGGTGCCCACCGGCGAAAACCCGGAAGATTATACGATGGACCACACAGCCATCATTTACATGCTGGATAAGCGGGGCCGGTTCGTCAACGCGTTCAATCTGAAGCGGCCGCCGGAAGAAGCGGCGCGGGAACTGCTCAGGTATCTGTGACCCGCACCGACCATCGCCTGCGTGAAAGACCGTGGCCGGTCTTGCGCCAGTGCGACGGGTTGCGGATGAGATCCCGGACACCGCGCCACGCGGCGACGGTGATCATCAGAAAGTAGAGCGGCGACAATGGCAGCAGCCAGAGCAAGGCCAGCCGCCTGCGCCGGGCGAGGCCAACGAGGACTGGCAGAACAAAAGACGCCGTTCCGCAAACCATGACGATGAGGGAAAAGCCGCGCGCCATGGCAAGCGGCCACGATGCTGCCGAGATATGGGGTGCAGCCATCGCCCAATCGACCAGCGTCCATGCCGTTGCCAGAATGAACAACGGCATGCACAGCGCGCCCAGAAGCGTGCCCATCGTCAGTGCACATGCCGCCAGAGAACCGACCGCGCCCAGATCGCGCCATGTGTGCCGCGGATGGCGTGAGTGAGTGATGCAGACTTGCATCCAGCCCTTCAACCAGCGAGACCGTTGGTTGATCCACGCGCGCCAGCGAAACGGCGCTTCCTCGCGGGTGACGGACGGCAAATCCATGATCCGATGGCCGTGCCGCGCAAGGCGAATGCCAAGATCCGCATCCTCGGTGACGTTCCATGCGTCCCATCCGCCAATGTCGCGCAGGACGTCTGTGCGCAGATGATTCGATGTGCCGCCCAGCAGAATGGGCAGCCCCATAGCAGCCAGCCCCGGATTGATGGCGTCAAAGAGCGCAGCATATTCGATAGCGAACATCGATGCGATAAAGCCATCCGCCGGATTGTCGATGACGATGCGGGCCTGAACGCAGGCGACATCCGGAAAGGCGCGGAAAATCGCTGCGGCTTTTCGCAGTTGGTGTGGATCCGGAATATCCTCGGCATCGTAGATAACGACATGACGACCGCGCGCCGCCGCGAGAGCGACGTTGAGTGCTCGCGGCTTGGTGACAGGGCTTCCGGAGGGCACCGTCACGACACGGATATGCGCCGGCAGCCGATATGCGGCGATGGCCGCGTGGGTTTCGGCGTCGTGCGCTTCCAGCACCAGTTTGATGTCGAGTTTTGCGGGAGGATAATCAAGCGCCATGAGTGCGTGCAGCAGTTGCGGGATGACGCGCATCTCCCTGAACAGCGGCACGATCACGGAATAAAGCGGCAGCTCGGCGTCGGTCAGCGGCGGTGCTATGGTGGTCCGAGTGCGTAACGCGGCGGCAACGCAGGCGATGCGCAGACCGGACATGGCCAGAAACACCACACCGCATCCGAGCATGAACAGTTCCACCAGCAGTAGAGGCGACATGATGGCCGTGGCGGCGAAGGCTACTGAAATGCCGGCAAGTGTTGCGCGCTGTCGCCGCGACAGGCCACCATGGCAGGACAGTGCCGGCGCCAGCCTCGACAAGCCCATCGCGGCATCTTCTGCAATGTCCGCAGCGAAGTGGTGCCGAATCATGGTTTCCAGCCTGCTCGGCGATGTCATGGCAACGCCATCGCGCGGAAACTCTTCGCGGCGCTGCAACATTGCCGCTGCCGCAGACCCGTTCGGGGCGACAACAACACAAAGGCCATGACCATCCAATTCCAACGGCAGGCTTAACGGTGTGCGAGTCTCACACGGGCCGATCCTGGGATATCGTGCGGTTGCCGCAATACGCGCCCCGTCCGGCAGCAGGGGGAGGCCCAACTCCTGCGCCAGGGCGTGATAGTAGGTATCCTCGGATATGAGCTGCTGCCCGATTGCCGCGTCAACGGGAGACACGCGCAAATGCCGCGCCCATTGCACGGCGAGGGCAAGAGTCTCCTGCGGGATGCCGTGGCGGTGCAGAAAACTGAGTTCGGGCGGTATATGCTCGTCCCTGTGGCTGCCGGCGTTAATGGAATGGCATGCCGAATATTGTAAAGTGGGCGAGATCATTGACCGCTGCTCCCGCATCTGGTCCGCACAGGATGACAATCGACATGCGCCACCCGCTTACAGCATTGCGCCACATCTGTCATGTTTCGGCTATGCTGTTGGCTGGCGTGCTGTTTTCGGCGACCAACGTTCTGGCCCAGGACAAGGCGGAGATCATTGCGCCGAAGGATCGGGCAGGGGTGATGGTGCCGGGGTTCTGGGCGCCGGAATTGCGCGTGGAAAAGCCGGACCTGATCGGCGCGCGTGTGGTGCGTTTTCTGACCGATGACGAATATCCGCCCATGCATTTTGCCGGTGTCGATGGGCAGCCGACAGGTTTTTCGGTCGAACTCGCGCGGGCGGCCTGCGCCTATCTGGAGATGAACTGCACTGTGCAGGCGCGCCGCTTCGACACCCTGCTCGAATCGCTGGAGGAACGGCGCGGCGATGTCGTTGCAGCCGCCATTCCGATCCGCGCCGGTTTGCATGAGCGGTTCAGCGTCACCGCACCCTACCACCGCACGCCGGCCCGTTTCGTCGCGCGCCGCGGCGGGGAGGGAATGCCGAATTCGTTAGTGGCAGAAGTGGAGGGCCTGCGTGTCGTAGTGGTGGCCGGAACCGCGCATGAAGCCTATATCGCGGCGTTTTTTCCCAAGGCCGAACGGGTCGCGGTGGCGGATCTCGCTGCTGCGCAGGATACGTTGAAGCGCGGTGAGGCGGATTTCATTTTTGCCGATGGCCTGTCACTTGCCATGTGGCTCAACGGCGCGGCGGCCGGCGACTGCTGCGCATTCGTCGGCGGGCCATATCTTGAAAGTCGCTTCTTCGGCGAAGGCGTCGGCTTCATCGTGCGCGAGGAAGATCGCTCACTCCGCGACGCACTGGATTACGCGCTGAGAAAACTATGGGAAAACGGCACCTATACCGAAATCTACCTGCGGCATTTTCCTGTCGGTTTCTATTGACGCGTGCGTGACGGCCCGTCAGGAGCCGCTGCGCAGCAACCTTAGCACCAGCCAGATCGGCACGACCACGATAGCGCCGTACAGAATCCAGATGCCGAGATTGTTCAGGCTGGCAAAGCCCTGATCGATCAGTTCGCGCACGAGCAGAATGGTGCCGTCATAAAGATCGAACGGGGTAACGCCCCACCACGACATGATAGCGCCGACCACGATCGACAGAAACAGAAGCCGGATCAGCACGCCGCCGGGAGAGCCGCCGATGAAACGGTTGAGTGAGCCATTTGACATGCTGTTGCCTCGCTGATCGCTCCGGGTGCCGTACTTTATCGCAACTTGCGGTCGATGCGATGGGTCGGCCGGAACGCAAACTACACTGACCGATGATCCTGCGCGTCATTATCGGCCAAAAAATGGTCCATCTTTTCGCTGGCCGCGCCAATCCGCCATGACCATGGATTGCACCGGATTCGGTTTGCCTGCAATGCCTTTCCCGATATTGGCCGTCATCAATCTCTGTGAAGGCTGTGATACCATTGCCGGCGAATCATTCTGTCAGCCGCGACGCCCGGCGGGGAACGCGCGGCCTGTCTCATGGAGCCAACGCCGTGTCGCTATCTTACGATCCTTTCAAGCTTGAGCCCCGCCTGTTCGATCCGGCGCTGGTCGATGCCGAGACGCGCTCCATAAACGCTGCCATCGTGGAGCGGCTGAATGAGGTCGCGGACCAGTGGAGCCTGCCGCCGGCAGAAGTGCGCGCGGCCCGCGCGGCCGGTCTTGGTGCATTTCCCGCGCCCGTTCTCAGCCCACGTGCCCGCACGCTGGACATTCCCGGTCCGGACGGCAAGGTGCCGCTGCGCATCTTCGAGCCGCAGGACGCCAATGGCCAACCCGTTTCGCCGCGCGGCGCCTTCCTGCACATCCATGGCGGCGGCTGGACTTTCGGCACCGCCGATGGGCAAGATCCGCGGCTGGAGCGCCTCGCGGACCGGCTCGGAGTGGTGGTGGTTTCGGTTGAATATCGTCTGGCGCCGGAAAATCCCTATCCCGCAGGACCAGACGATTGCGAAGCGGCGGCGTTGTGGTTCATCAATGAGGGCGCGTCCCGGTTTGGTGTGGACAAGCTGTTCATCGGCGGGGAATCAGGCGGCGCGCATCTCGCGCTCGTCACGTTGCTGCGTCTGCGCGACAAGCACAATCTGCGGCCCTTCCATGCCGCCGTGCTGATGGCCGGGTGCTTTGACCTTGCGCTGACGCCGAGTGTGCGCCGGTGGGGGGATGAAAAGCTAGTGCTCAACACGCGTGATATCGAAAAGTTCGTCGAGTGCTTTATCGGCGATGCCGACCCGGCGCCAGCTGATATCTCTCCCCTCAACGCCGATCTGCGCGATCTGCCGCCGGTACACCTGAGCGTTGGCACGCTTGACCCGCTGTTGGACGATACGCTGTTCCTGCATGCGCGCTGGGTCGCGGCGCGGAATCAAGCCGAGCTTGCCGTGTGGCCGGGCGGGGCGCATGTGTTCATCGCATTCGGCGGGAACCTCGCGGATAAAGCCCTGTCGCGCGCCGAAGACTTTCTGGCACGCTTCCTCTGATATCTTGCCATTCTGTCCGCGTTTCTCGCGAACGCGGACAGAATGATTGTTGCCTATAGGGAAAAGCCGTGTCGCTGTTCAGGCTGCGCTGGCCGGGCCGGCGGCTGTCGCGATGCGCGCGGCGGCTATCACGGCTTGAGTGCGGCTTTCCACGCCAAGCTTCTGAAGGATGGCCGACACGTGCGCCTTGACGGTTGCTTCCGACACAGCAAGCTCATAAGCGATCTGCTTGTTGAGTAACCCTTGCGACAGCATCATCAGCACACGCACCTGCTGTGGTGTCAGACTGGCGACACGGCGCACGAGTTCGCCCGTCTCCTGATCGGTTGGCTGGTTCAGGTCGATATCGGGCGGGATCCAGGTGTTGCCTGCGAGGATGGTCTCGAAGACGGCCCCCATTGTCGGCACATCAAGCGATTTGGGAATGAAACCGGATGCGCCAAACTCGATTGACCGGCGGATGACAACCGGGTCGTCATTGGCCGACACGATGACAACGGGCACTTCAGGATATTGCGCTCGCAGATAAAGCAGGCCGGAAAAACCTTGCACATCCGGAAGCGTCAAATCGAGCAGGGCGAGGTCGACGGAGTCCGCGTGGGCCAGCACTTCGAGAAGCGACTCGAAATTACCGCTCTCCGTAATCTCGGTTCCCGGCACCACGGCTTCGACGGCCTGACGTAACGCTCCACGAAACAGCGGGTGATCGTCGGCTATCGCGATCCGTGCCGAATGTCCAGCATTCAAAGGCGTGTCCCCCGGTCTCTTTTTTATCATTCGGCTTGGCGCCGGTCTCCATGATACGCCACAACGTCAGTGGTTGCTGCGCATCAGGAAAACAACGCTGGCATTGCACAAGAGAAGCTCCCGAATTTCGGAGCGTCGGATGTTCTGACGACATCAGAACAAGCGCTCTAAATTCTATGCGTCACCACAATTTGCATTCACTTGATGGATCGACTTGAACGCGAACTGCTCTAGCGAGGGACTGTGTGGGATCACCGTTATGCCGTCCAAGCTCAACTGGGCATTTAACCGGAAATAAATCGAACTTCCCGGCGTCAAGCCCAACGCTGCCTTGTGACGCGGATCATACCAATTTCAGACCACGCTTGATTCTTGTGCAATGCCTGCCGATTCTTGTCGAGAATTATATTAAATAATATGCAGTCTTGTCGACGGTCAGGCATTGATTGCGGTTAAATTCTGTCGCGGCAAATCAAGGAATATCGATCCGCGCGGCGGTGTTGCACCAAAGCGCGCGGTTTGCGGCAGTTCATCCGGCGTGTGGGCTTATGACAGGCGGGTCGCGCCCTGCATGACCGTTGCCGCTACCTGTGCCGCGCCGGTTGCCGCGATCAGGCCACCAAGACCGATCAGCAAAGAGCGCCTGCGATCCTCGGAGTCGGCATTGCTATCGTTCGTGCGTGGTGCGGCGGATTTGTTGCGCGTTTCATCCGCCGCCGCCATCGCAGCTCGCCGGGCCGCGGCAATGAAACCTGCGGTGAAGCCGACGTTTTCCGCGAGGCCAGCCCGGCCGGGTGCAAGCAGGTTTTCAGGCCCGTCTGCGGCCGCTGCTGGAGCCTCGGCAGAGTCGGTTGTAGAAAATACGCGGCTCAAGGCTTGTGCGGCGCGCAATTCTGGATGCAGCATTCGTTCTGGCAATGGCGATGCTTCGCGCGGAGGAAGGGCAGCGCCGTCGTCCGTTTCCCGTCCGAATTGCTGGGATGCAATGCCGCTGCTGCGAATATCCTCTTCGATCAGGGCGAGACGATCGACGATTCGCTCCAGCGTGCTGTGCACGGCATCCAGCGTATCCGCGGAGCGCGCGCCGGGCAGGATGTCATCCGGTGAGATCGCGCCCAGTGTCTCCCGAGCGGCGGCGCGGGCCACGCGTTCAAGCGTGGCCTGGTCGGCCTGCGGCAGATCGCGCAATTGCAGCGACAACGTGCCGACGGCGGTTTCCAGCTGCTGCAACCGCGCGCGATCCTCGGGATCAGCCTCGCTGTCGCTGCCTGCGCCGGAACGCGATAAATCTTCAAGACGTTGCGCGAGTTGGCTGATTTGCGCCGCCAGCGTATCGAGCGCGGCTTCGTTCATGTCACCATTGGCTGGCGTTTCGCGCTTGTGCAACGCTTCAACATGCCCCGATAGATCGCGAACCATATCCTCCACGCGGGACAAGGCCGGCGGAAAACGGCCGTCCTCAAGCCGCGAGCTGATATGATCCAGCCGCTCCAGCACGGTTTCGAACCCGGGCGCGGACGCGTCTCCAGCGACGGGCCGCAGCGCATCATCGAGCTTGCGTGACAGGTTTTCCAGCCGCTCGATGATGGCGTGCTGGCCGTCTCCCTCGGCCTGTGCGTCGAGACGCGCGAGTTCGACCTGCCGCGTGCGGATGTCGACGATGGCGCGGGCCAGACGGTCCTCGACAATGAGCTGTTCGTCCACTGGTGCGGGCTGCGCCGCGCTGGCGGTGCCCGCCGGGGCAGGGGAGGCGGCGGCGCGGGTATCGGGAGCTTGCAGACTTTCGACGATATCGCGCAAGGCAGCGGCGAGACGTTGCTCCATGGCTGGCAGCAAGTGGGTGGTCAGCAGTTCCGTTTGCGCTGCGGCGGTGCGGTCAACAGCATCCTGAATGCCGGCCAACGTGTCGCCGGGGAGTTCCGCCAGCCTTCCGTCGATGTCCTTGACCTGCTGCGCAATGGTCGCGAGCGCGTCGGAAAGCTCCTGCGTAATCTGCGCCTGCCCGCTGGCGGCGCACCGCATCTCTTCCGAGCGGCTGCGCTCGGCGTTGTCGATATAGCGTGCAAGGCCGGTCAGTGCTTCGGCTATGTGCGCGGCGCGGGCTTTCTCGCGCTGGACCGCACGGATTTCCGCTTCGCGCAACAACTGACCGATGACCTGCGGTGACACGCCGTTCAATGATGTTCCGGGCTGCGGACCTGCTGCCGATGACGCGGCATCGCGGCGTGCCAGCCGCGCCAGATGCGCGGTGATTTCGGCCCATCGTGCGTCGGCGGGCGTATCGCGTGGCGGCTGCGGCTCAGGCGCGGTTTCAGATTGCTGCGCGATGGCTGCGCTAAGCCATTCGCCGATGGTCATGCCGGAACGCCGCGCGGCGTCTTTCACCGCTTCGCGCATGTGCGGCGCGATGCCCTTGATGCTCCACGGCGCCTGGGAATGGGCGTGTGGCGTCTGGCCTCCTGTCGCGGAGGCTCCGGATGGAGGGGGCATCATGAGCGAGCCATCCTGATTTCCCTGGTCATGACGTGACGTCGTCCATTCCGTTTACGCATTCGTGTGGCCGTGCCGAATCGCAGCCTGCCCGATCCGCCATTGCCGCATCGTGATGGAGACTTTTCCTGCTCAAGGTAAACGGACGATTAATTTCCAGCGTTATAGCAAGGCTTTGTTCGGGATAGCTCCACCGGCGGATGAAACATATTCCTCCGGGACCATCAGAGGAGGTGGCTGTATGAGGCGGAGTTATTGGCCGGAAAACATGCCGCCAATCCGTTTCAAGTCTCGCCCCATGCGTTTGCTGCCCATGTGCCTGTTGCAGGGCAGCCAGCGAAATCGGGACTCGACGTGGGTGGGAAAAACGTGGTAAACGCCAGCGCCAACTCAGCTACAGCGTGATCGGGGCAAAGCGGTGTTTCCCGCCTGTCCGGAGAGGGCTCGGCCGGCGATTTGCCGGTAACGGGCGCTTTTTCGTATCCGGCTTTTCTGGCCTCCGCGCTATGGCTTTATTGCTCAGGAAGGGTTGGCGATGTCGGTTATCAGAGAAAAAATCATTCGCGAGGCTTTGACCTTCGACGACGTGCTGCTCCAGCCGGGGCATTCAGAGGTCATGCCCGGCACTGCCGAGCTCAAGACCAATCTCACGCGCACCATCTCGCTCAACCTGCCTGTGATCGCGTCCGCCATGGACACGGTGACGGAGGGCCGCATGGCCATCGCCATGGCACAAAGCGGCGGTCTGGGCGTCATCCATCGCAACCTGACGCCGGAGCAGCAGGCCGATCAGGTGCGGCTGGTCAAGAAATACGAATCCGGCATGGTGGTGAACCCTGTCACCATCCACCCCGATCAGAAGCTGGCCGACGCACTGGCGCTGATGAAGGCGCACTCCATTTCCGGCATTCCGGTGGTCGAGCGCGGGGCCAACGGCCACAACGGCAAGCTCGTCGGCATCCTCACGAACCGTGACGTGCGCTTTGCGACCAGCAGCGAGCAGCGCGTGTCCGAACTCATGACCAAGGATCGGCTGATCACCGTTCGCGAAGGCGTGGGGCAGGAAGAAGCCAAGCGGCTGCTGCATCAATTCCGCATCGAGAAGCTGCTTGTGGTCGATAGCCATTATCGCTGCATCGGCCTCATCACGGTCAAGGATATCGAAAAGCAGGTCGCTTACCCGAACGCCGCCAAGGACGAGCAGGGCCGTCTGCGCGTTGCCGCCGCCACCACAACGGGCGAGGAAGGCTTCCTGCGCTGCGAGATGCTGATCGATGCCGGATGCGACGTGCTGGTGGTCGATACCGCTCATGGCCATTCCCAGCGCGTTCTGGATGCCGTGACGCGGGTCAAGAAGCTGTCGAATACCGTGCAGGTGATCGCCGGCAACGTTGCTACCGCCGCTGGCACGCAGGCGCTCATCGACGCAGGTGCGGATGCAGTGAAGATCGGCATCGGTCCCGGTTCCATCTGCACCACCCGCATCGTTGCGGGCGTGGGTGTGCCGCAACTGACGGCCATCATGGATGCCGCCACCGTGGCGCATGCCGCGGGCGTTCCGATCATCGCGGACGGCGGCATCAAGGTGTCTGGCGACCTCGCCAAGGCGCTCGCGGCGGGCGCATCCACGGCCATGGTCGGCTCGCTGCTGGCCGGCACGGACGAGACCCCCGGTGAGGTGTTCCTGTGGCAGGGGCGGTCCTACAAGTCGTATCGCGGCATGGGGTCTGTGGGTGCGATGTCGCGCGGTTCCGCCGATCGCTATTTCCAGCAGGATATCAAGGACACGCTGAAGCTCGTGCCCGAGGGCGTCGAGGGGCAGGTGGCCTACAAGGGCTCCGTGGCGGCGGTGCTGCACCAGCTCGCCGGTGGCCTCAGGGCGGCCATGGGCTATGTCGGCGCACGCACGATCCCGGACCTGCAGGAAAGGGCGCAGTTCGTGCGCATCACCAATGCCGGCCTGCGCGAGAGCCACGTCCATGACGTGACGATTACGCGCGAAAGCCCGAATTATCCCACCCGCGGCTGACAGAAAGACACCCGTACCATGACCCCCGCCGCACGCCTTTCCGCCGCTATCGAGGTTCTTGCCGATCTCGAAGTGCGCCGCCGCCCTGTCAACGATGCCCTGCGCGATTGGGGGCAGACGCATCGTTTCGCCGGGTCGAAGGACCGTGCGGCGCTTGCCAGCATCGTTTACGACGCGCTGCGGCGTCGTGCGTCCAGCATCTTCCTGCTGGGTGCCGACAGTCCGCGCGCCGTGGTGCTCGGCATGTTGCGGCTGGGGAGGGGGCTTGAGGCGGATGACATTGCCCGCCTGTTCTCCGGCGAACGCTTCGCACCCGACGCGCTGACGGATGACGAACGCGCCCGTCTCGAAGCGCCCATTCCCGATATGCCTGCCGCCAGTGCCGGGGATTTTCCCGAGTGGCTGACGGAATCGCTTGAGCGCACGTTCGGCGACGATCTTATTGCAGAAATGCAGGCGCTGGCAGATCGCGCGCCGGTCGATATTCGCGCCAATACGCTCAAAACCACGCGTGAGGCGCTGGTATCCGCGCTGGCGCACCTGTCTCCGGAGCCGACATCGCATGCTGAGGCAGGCCTGCGGTTTCATGCCGGAGACGACGGGCGGGGACCGGCCTTGCAGGTGGAGCCTGAATTTATTCAGGGGCTTTACGAAATTCAGGACGAAGGCTCGCAGTTGGCCGCGCTCCTGTCTCTCGCGGCTCCGGGCGAACAGGTTGTCGATCTGTGCGCGGGTGCGGGCGGAAAGACGCTGGCCCTTGCGGCGCAGATGGACAATCGCGGCCAGATCTTCGCGACCGATATCGATGCACGCCGCCTTGCGGCAATCCATGAGCGGCTGTCACGGTCCGGCGTGCGCAACGTTCAGGTGCGTGTGCCACGCGGGCGTTTCGATCCCGTTCGTAATCCGCAGGTCGCCGATCCGTTGGCGGATATTGCGGGCACAGTTGATCTTGTGCTGGTCGATGCGCCTTGCACGGGCGTTGGCACCTGGCGGCGCAATCCGGATGCGAAATGGCGGCTGCGCCCCGGCGCGCTGGTGGAACGCCTTGCCGATCAGGCGACGGTGCTGGATCGTGCCGCGGCGCTTGTCAAGCCGGGCGGACGCATCGCCTATGTCACCTGCTCACTTCTGCCGGAAGAGAACGACGACGCCGTATCCGGCTTTCTGGAGCGGCACGCGGATTTCGAAAGCGTCGCGCCTTCCAATGTCGTCGAGGCTGCAGGTTTGCCGCATCTGGCTGAGTTTGCCACGCCGGGCGGCGGGTTATTGTTGTCGCCCCGCCGTACGGATACTGACGGATTCTATGTCGCTATCCTGCGAAACCGGGCAGCTTGAACGCAAGCTGTTCTATTCGCCCGGCGGCAGGGGTTTGTCGCCGTCCAGTCTGGTTGCGGCATAGCCCATGGCCAGAACGATCAGCGGCATGACGAGATAGGCGACAATCCAGAGGCTCGTCATCTCATTCTCCTCAAATTACCTCATTCTCCCAAGGTGGTGCCTTGCCATGATATGTAGGGCGCCCGCCACGAAAAGCCAGAGAATGCTCCCGACCGCGACGAATATACCATCTCTGAGCCCTGCCGTCACGCCGAGCCCATAGATGACGGCCACGAGAGGCCCGAGCGCGCCAACCGTGAGGCATGCGGTCGATGCGCGGTCCAGCGCGGCCGCGGTGAGCTTGGTTCGCTCATTATGGATGACGGTCATGTCAACCATCCGGAAAAAGTGCCGAAAAGACCGGACTACTTCTTTTTATCATAAGGGTTGTCGCCAGAGCGCAGCGACAGCCGGATCGGCGTGCCCTTGAGGGCAAAAGTTTCCCGCAAGCCGTTGACGAGATAGCGCGTGTACGAACGCGGCAGTTCGCTGAGCTGATTGCCGAACAATGCGAAGTGCGGCGGGCGGCTCTTTACTTGCGTGATGTAGCGAATTTTGATGCGCCGTCCGGAAACGGCTGGCGGCGGGTGCCCCTCCACCATATCGACGAGCCAGCGGTTGAGGCGTGAGGTGGAGACACGCTCGTTCCAGATCCGATAAGCGTCGAAAATCGATTCCATCAGTGGGTCGATGCCCCGGCCTGTCAAACCGGAAACCGGAATCACCGACACGCCCTTGACCTGCGATAGCAGGCGCGAGGCTTCCTCGCGCAGCTCCTTGAGCAGGCCATGCTGGTCCGACACCAGATCCCATTTGTTGAGGCCGATCACCACCGCACGGCCTTCTTTCTCGATCAGGTCGACGATGGTGAGATCCTGCTTCTCGAACGGAATCGTCGCATCGAGCAGCACGACCACCACTTCAGCAAAACGGATGGCCCGCAGTCCATCGGCAACTGACAGCTTTTCCAGTTTGTCATCGATGCGGGCGCGCTTGCGCATGCCGGCGGTGTCATAAAGCTTGATTGCGTGGCCACGCCACTCCCAGTCGAGCGAAATCGAATCGCGCGTGATGCCCGCTTCCGGCCCAGTCAGCAGGCGCTCTTCGCCGATCATCTGATTGATCAGGGTGGACTTGCCGGCGTTCGGACGGCCACTGATGGCGATTCTCAGCGGGCGCCGCAGGTTGCCCTCTTCGTCGAGGCCGGCCTCTTCTTCCTCTTCCTCGTCGTCTGCATCGGGGAAGAACGGCATCAAGGCTTCCAGCAGATCCGACGTGCCCTCGCCATGCTCGGCGGACAGCGGCACCGGATCGCCAAGCCCAAGAGAAAAAGCATCATAGGCGCCGTCGAGACCGACTCTGCCCTCTGCCTTGTTGGCGACGAGAATCACTGGCTTGCCGGAACGGCGCACCAGCTCCGCAAATTGCCGGTCCGACGGAGTCACACCGACGCGGGCATCGATGACGAACATGATGATATCGCTATCGGCGATGGCGGTTTCGGTTTGCTGCCGCATACGCCCGGTGAGACTGTCGTCAGCGGCCTCCTCAAGCCCTGCGGTGTCGAACACGCGAAAGGCGAGGTGTCCAAGTGTAGCCTCGCCCTCGCGCCTGTCGCGCGTAACGCCGGGCTGGTCATCGACAAGCGCCAGCTTGCGCCCTACGAGGCGGTTAAAAAGGGTCGACTTGCCGACATTGGGCCGGCCGACAATGGCCACCGAGGCGTTCATGGTGACTCCAGACGCAAGCTATTCAGAACAACACAGTATCGAACCGGAAGAACGCTGATCGTCTTTCGGATAAACACGATACCAGAATAAAGGGCGGCACGGCGAGCAGGAGTTGCATGCCGTATACGTCGCCGGATCAATCCGTAGGACCAGCGGCGACCAGCGCCAGATAGAATTCCTGCACGCGTCGGCGCAGATTGGCGGGAGCGGCAGGGTCCGTAACGATCTGGTCGAACCAACGGCCAGCATCCTCGAACTTGCCGGCCTCAAGCGCCGCAACGCCGAGGGCCTCAAGCGCCGTGAAGCGCCACGGCTGGCCGGGTGCAGCCTGTGACTGCAATGCGGCTTGCAGCTCTTCAGGCGTCAGCTTGTCGGCCTGCAGCAATGTCGCGCGCAGTTTCGCGAGATCGCGCCATGCCGGATCGATGCTGGTATCGTTCGCAATCGCCGTGAAATCAGCCGCGCCCTTGGCCGGATCCTTGCCGCCCTCAAGGGCCGCCAAACGGAACCGCGACAGCATCCGGTAACCGTCCGGGCTGTCGGCTGCGACGGCAGCGAGCGCTTGCGCGGACTCGTCGATCCGCCCTTCGCGGGCGATTTGCAGTGCGTTCTCGTACCGGCCACCTGCCTCCGCTGCCGACTGGCGGTCGAACCAGCGCCAGGCCTGCCAGCCGCCGACACCAACGATGACCAGCACAACAACCGCTATGATAGCGGGCGCGAGACGGCGCAACAGTTTGGAATAGCGATCGCGGCGAAGGTCTTCATCGATTTCACGAAAGATGTCGGTCATGGAGATCTGCTATGCTGGCCGAAGCCTGAAAACTCATGGAAAATGATGATTAAGGCCGACCATTAACACAGCGTCGCGCCGAAAGCGAGATCGGCAAGCGAGATCGACAACTCCGTCGCATTCATTGTTTATCCGCCCATCTGTTTATATGAACAGGCCTTCCGTTTCGGTGAAGGCTTTCAACAAATGGTGAGCGATGGCCATGGGGCGGGGGGCGGTCAACCCTTCCGGGTGATGCCCGGCCAACATCTGACGGGCTTCGTCGCGGCTGAACCATCGCGCATCCTCCAGTTCCAGCCGGTCGATCACGATGGCGTCACCCAATGCTTGCGCCGCGCAGCCGATCATCAGTGATGAGGGGAAAGGCCACGGCTGGGATGCCATGTAGCGCACGGCACCCACCGGAATGCCCGCTTCTTCCATGATTTCCCGCCGCACGGCGTCTTCTATCGTTTCGCCCTGTTCCACGAACCCGGCAAGCGCCGAATACATGCCCGCCGCAAACTGCGGCTGACGGCCCAGCAGACAACGGTCTCCATCCGCGACCAGCATGATGACCACCGGGTCCACACGCGGGAAGTGGTGCGCGCCGCATGCCACACAATCGCGCCTGAACCCACCTGTGAATGCGACGGTGGGCGTGCCGCAGTTGGCGCAGAAACCGTGGCGGCGATGCCAGTCCATAAGCGCTCGCGCCTCGCCGAGAGGCCCCAGTTCATCGGCAGGCAACAACCCTTCGGCGGCGAGCGTGCGCAGATTCGCCAGTTCCGTGTCGCCTTGTCCGGCTGAAGAGTCGTGTCCCGTCAGGGAATCCGCGAGCTGCGCCGGCAGAAGGAAGGCAAACAGCGGTATGTCATCAAGCGTGCCGAGGAAGGCGGTCTCAACCGGAGGGCCAAACGCCGTTGCTTCCGCGAGCGTGAAACGGGCGCGGTCTGGCCGGTCTCCGGTTTTCAACAACGGCGTATCGCCGACGATGAGAAAGGTCCGGGCGCGCGGATCGGCGCGCAGCAAAGCAAGCTCCGCCTCACTTTCGCGGCGCTCCGAATGGCGATTGAGTCGATTCGTGCCAAAAGCTATGCGGGCAGACAGTTCACGCGCCGTCGACGTGCCGGCCGGAGGGAGGTTAACCCATTCTTTTGTCATCATGATTCCATTCACGGCTCTGATTGCCGATGCAGACAGGTTACCCCTTCGGGGGACAGCCGCAAGGGCGCGGCGAAATTTGGTGCGGCGCACATCTTTTTTCTTGACGCGGCCTCTTATTGGCCTCATTTAACAGCCACATAGTCAACACCGCGCAGATGCGTGGGTCGACCTCATCGGAAAATCGGAAATCATGCCCAGCGACAGTATAAGTCGATCGCGTTCGCCGTCTGCGGCCTTCTGGATAGCCTGATCTTCGATCGGCTCACCCGGATCGGCCGTTCGACGGCCCGATCGACAGGAAGGTGAGCAAATGACCTCTGCCAAAGTTCAGCGCAGCATCTCCGCCGCGCGCACCGAAACCGCCAGCTCTGACCGCTCCGTGGTCTGGCTGCTCGTGCTCATGCTCGTATTGGTATTCCTGCCGGTGGCAGGCGTATCGTTGACGGCGCTCTTGTCGAACTGAACCGTCTGTTTCAGCCTCGGAGCATCTCGCGCTCAAGTGGTTCGCCATTGGTTCGCCATGTTGAGCGCAAGCTGCCATTGCAATTCAAATCGAGAGCGCGCGACCTGCTGCATCAGGACGCGCGCTCTTATTTTTTTGGCTAAAAGAGATGCCACAATCTTATTCGGCAGGGCAGGTGAAGGGCGCACGTTTTCCGCAGGGGCATGGCTCGTCTGCCCGTAGGGTGATTTACATGGCGGCGGGAACATTGCATTGCAGGATCATTGAAATTCCGTCGCAATATCCGGAGCCAGAAGGTCCATGCAATCCGCCCTGACCATTGCCGATCTGAAAGAGCGCGCCCGCCGGCGGGTGCCGAAGATGTTCTTCGAATATGCCGACTCGGGTTCCTGGACCGAATCCACCTACCGGGCGAACGAAGAGGATTTCGCCAGGCTAAAATTGCGCCAGCGCGTGTTGGTGGACATGTCTGACCGCTCGCTCAAAACGGAACTCGTCGGCCAGTCGGTATCGATGCCCCTGGCGCTGTCGCCGACCGGGCTGACCGGCATGCAGCATGCCGATGGCGAGATTCTTGCCGCACGCGCAGCCGAAGCCCTCGGGATTCCATTCTGCCTGTCGACAATGAGCATCTGCTCGATTGAGACAGTTGCCGCCGCGACGACGAAACCGTTCTGGTTCCAGCTCTACGTGATGCGTGACAGGGCCTTTATCGAGCGGCTGATCGAGCGCGCGAAGGCCGCACGCTGCGGGGCCCTCGTCTTGACGCTCGATCTCCAGATTCTCGGACAACGGCACAAGGATCTGCGCAACGGCCTTTCTGCCCCGCCCAAGTTCACACCGCGGCATATCTGGCAGATGGCAACCTGCCCCGGTTGGTGCCTGAACATGCTGCGCACGAAGAATCGCGCCTTCGGCAACATCGTTGGCCACGTAACGAACGTGACCAACGTCTCATCGCTGTCTGCATGGACTGCGGAACAGTTCGACACACGCCTGTCGTGGGCGGATGTGGCCTGGATCAAGGAAAAATGGGGCGGCAAGCTGATTCTCAAGGGCGTTCTCGACCCGGAGGACGCCCGCAAGGCAGCGGATACGGGAGCCGACGCCATCATCGTATCGAATCACGGCGGCCGGCAGCTTGATGGCGCGCGTTCCTCAATTTCCGCGTTGCCGGCAATCGTGGATGCCGTGGGCGATCGGATCGAGATCCATATCGATGGCGGGATCAGGTCCGGGCAGGATGTGTTGAAAGCCGTGGCTCTCGGCGCAAAAGGCGCGTGGATCGGCCGTCCGTTTCTTTATGGGCTTGGAGCGGGCGGCGAGGCGGGGGTTACGCGCGCGCTGGACATTATTCGCCACGAGCTTGATATATCAATGGCTCTCTGTGGCTTGCGCGACATTCGCAACGTTAATGCGGATATTCTGGACAGGGCACCGTGACCCTGGTCGCAATGCTATGATGATTTGAAAACGGCCTCCCGGGGAAAACCGGGAGGCCGTTTTTTTGCATCAGCTAAAGGCCTTCTGCAGATTTTCGTCGATCTTGTCGAGGAAGCCGGTCGTGGAGAGCCACTTCTGGTCGGCGCCAACGAGAAGCGCGAGATCCTTGGTCATGAAACCCGACTCGACGGTGTCGATCACGACCTTTTCCAACGTCTGGACGAAGCGTGCGAGTTCCGCATTGTCATCAAGCTTGGCGCGATGAGCGAGGCCACGCGTCCAGGCGTAAATGGAGGCGATCGAGTTCGTCGATGTCGCCTTGCCCTTCTGGTGCTCACGATAATGACGGGTCACCGTGCCGTGGGCGGCTTCCGATTCCACGATCTTGCCATCGGGCGTCAGCAGAACGGAGGTCATCAGGCCCAGAGAACCGAAGCCCTGTGCAACCGTATCCGACTGCACGTCGCCATCGTAGTTTTTGCAGGCCCAGATATAGCCGCCGGACCACTTGAGCGACGACGCCACCATGTCATCGATAAGGCGGTGCTCGTAGTGGATGCCGGCCTTCCGGAACTGCTCCTGGAATTCGGCTTCATAGACTTCCTGGAAGATATCCTTGAAGCGCCCGTCATAGGCCTTGAGGATGGTGTTCTTGGTCGACAGATACACCGGATAGTTGCGTGCCAGGCCGTAGTTCAGCGAAGCGCGAGCGAAATCGCGAATCGAATCATCCAGGTTGTACATGGCGAGCGCCACGCCGGAACCGGAGAAGTTGAAGACTTCGCGCTCGATCTTCTCGCCGTCCTCACCCACGAAGGTCAGCGTCAGCTTACCTTTGCCCGGAACGCGGAAATCCGTTGCCCGGTACTGATCGCCATAAGCGTGGCGGCCGATGACGATCGGCTGCGTCCACCCCGGAACAAGGCGCGGAACGTTACGAGCGATGATCGGCTCGCGGAAAATCACACCGCCAAGAATGTTACGGATCGTGCCGTTGGGCGACTTCCACATCTGCTTGAGGTTGAATTCCTCGACGCGTGCCTCATCGGGGGTGATCGTGGCGCACTTGACGCCGACGCCATACTGCTTGATTGCCTCGGCGGCTTCGACGGTGACGCGGTCTTCCGTCTTGTCGCGGTTTTCGATGCCGAGATCGTAATATTTCAGGTCGATATCGAGATAAGGATGGATCAGCTTGTCTTTGATATATTGCCAGATGATCCGGGTCATCTCGTCGCCGTCGAGTTCGACGACCGGGTTCGCCACCTTGATCTTGCTCATGGATCTCTTCACCTCGCACGGGGCAACAGCGTAGTGGGGCCTCGGCGCGGGTTCCCGTGCGCAACCTACACCGGCAAACTGCCTATAAGCATTTTCTCCGTCGAATGACACCTGTTGCAACAAAGAAACAGTGACAAAATCGACATTTTGAACGGCTGCCACTGAAGTCATTTATTGACTTCAGCCTGAACGGGGCACGCCGCATGCACGGAAATCGCTTTAACCGAATCAGCATGCCGCAAAGTTGATTCGCTGCAGTTCAGTTGATTTAACAAGAGGTTATGAGAATGTGGCGGCTGTCCGCCCGCTTGTGCGCGCTCGCACAGAGGATGATTCGTGAAACCAAATCGGGAATTTTGTAATTTCGCGCGGCAGAAAGATCCAACCGATCCGATTCTCTTTCGAGAATCAAAGCAGGAAAGTCATTTGAGATGTCTGAGTGAGCTGGATATCCAGCTTCCATATCCCGGATGCTGTTTTCCTTAAAGTGCTTGCTGTCCCGGCCGTAATCCGCATACATGAAATTGCATCAACAAAAGGACCATGCATTTCAATGCATTATGCGTCTGGAGCCTCTTCCTGTGTTCCGGGTTGTTGTCTGGCATGCATCGGCGGGTGTCCTCATCCATATTTTACGCTATTGCGACCCTGCATGTTTAGGTTCACAAAACCGGAGACCGATGCATGTATGTGAAGTACACTGCTCTTGTAGCTGGTAAAATCAGGATTGTTGATCATGCGCTTGATCGCTGCTTTGACCGGGTTGTGCGCCGCCTTCGTCATCACACCCTCCGTTGCTTATCAGATAGACCCGCTGACGCAGCAGCCGCTGGCGCAGCCGGAGAATTTCGGACCGCGTGCATCGCCGATTCCGCGTGAGACCGTTGATTACCGTGGCCCGCACAAGCCCGGCACCATTATTGTCTCAACGCAGGAACGCCGCCTTTATCTCGTCCAGCCGGGCGGGAAGGCGCTGAAATATGGCATCGGCGTCGGCCGGCAGGGATTTCAGTGGGGCGGCACGCAGACCGTGACGCGCAAGGCTGAATGGCCCGGCTGGACGCCGCCGCCGCAGATGCGCAAGCGTCGTCCCGATCTTCCGGCTCATTTGCCGGGTGGCCCCAACAATCCGCTCGGAGCGCGTGCGCTTTATCTGGGCTCAACCTTGTACCGCATTCACGGATCGAATGAGCCGGAGACCATCGGTCAGGCCGTGTCCTCGGGGTGCATTCGTATGATGAACCATGATGTCGTCGATCTATATAATCGCGTGAAGGTTGGAACGCGCGTGGTTGTTCAGCGCTGATCGCCTGATCCGCCCTCGGAAAGGGGCGATATATAATTGCATCATAAAAAAGGGCCTCTTCCCGCGCCGATTCATCGGCAGGGGAGGGGCCCTTCGCTTTGAAAAGGTGATTTGCGACGAGATTCTGACGTCTGACTGGGACGGTGCGCATTGATTTTGCGATTTTTTGCGGGATTATTTTTTGTATTATGTGTTTGATATTGTTGTGTTTTGCCTGATTTTTGTATGTTTGTTGTGTTG
>NZ_JACICC010000017.1 GCF_014195635.1 Pseudochelatococcus contaminans
TGCCGATGTCTCTTGACCTCGCGGCCTGACCGGAGCCAACGTTACATGCTCGGAGCGCGCTGCTCGCCAATTTCCACCACATTCGCGACACGACCCATGCGCGGACTGCCCGAATTCTCCCTGCCGGGGCTTGAGGCGCTGCGGGATCTGTCGTTGACACTGGCGAGAATCGTCAATCCGGGCTGCAAGGTCGTGGGCGTATCGCTCAATACGTCGCGCCTCACTGATGATGATGCGCTGGAAATCTGCGCCAGAACCGAGGCCCAGCTTGGCCTGCCGGTCGTCGATCCTTTCCGCCACGGGGCCGACAGGCTGGTGACAGCACTGGACACATTATGACAGAGGTTCTGCTTCACGTTGTCGATGAGCGCTTTCCCATAGCGGGGACGTTCACGATCTCCCGCGGTTCGCGCACGGAAATCCGCGTCGTCACCGTCACCCTGAGCGACGGCGACGCGACCGGGCGCGGCGAATGCGTGCCTTATGCACGCTATGGCGAGACGGTCGAGGGCGTCATCGCGGCCATCGAGGCCGTGCGGCAGGATCTGCGCAACGGTCTCGACCGGCAGGCGCTTCAATCGGCGATGCCAGCGGGGGCGGCACGCAACGCCATCGATTGCGCGTTGTGGGATATCGAGGCGAAGCGGGCCGGCGTGCCCGCCTGGACACTGGCCGGACTGCCCAGGCCGGTGCAGCTTGACACAGCCTATACGCTCTCCATCGCCACGCCGGAGGCGATGCGGAAGGTGGCGGAGAAAAACGATCATCGCCCGCTGCTGAAAATCAAGCTCGGCTCCCCGGACAACGCCGCGCAGGATGTGGCGCGCGTCGAGGCCGTGCGGGCCGGAGCGCCGCACTCCACCCTGATCGTCGACGCGAACGAGGGCTGGACCATTGCGCAGTATCACGAACTTGCGCCGGAGTTCGTCCGCCTCGGCGTGGCGATGGTGGAGCAGCCGCTACCCGCCAAAGACGACGATGCGCTGCGCGGCATCGCGCGGCTGCTGCCTGTCTGCGCGGATGAAAGCTGCCACGACCGCAGCTCCCTTGCGCATCTGGCGGGTAAGTACGACGCCGTCAATATCAAGCTGGACAAGACCGGCGGCCTGACGGAAGCCCTGCAACTGCGGCAGGACGCGGAGAGAGCCGGTTTCGATATCATGGTCGGGTGCATGCTCGGCACCTCACTGGCAATGGCACCCGCCTTTCTGGTGGCGCAGAACGCCCGATACGTCGACCTCGACGGGCCGCTGCTGCTGGCCCGGGATCGCGAAACGCCGATCCATTACGAAGGCTCCCTCATGGAGCCGCCACCTGCATCGCTTTGGGGATGAACCATGCGCACAGTTTACGTCAACGGAAGCTACCTGCCGGAAACGGAGGCACACGTCTCCATCTTCGATCGCGGATTTCTGTTCGCGGACGGCGTTTATGAAGTGACGCTGGTCCTCGGCGGCAAGCTGGTGGACTTCGCCGCACACCTGCACCGTCTCCACCGCTCGCTCAACGAACTTCGCATAGCCCCGCCGGTATCCGACGATGATCTGCTCGACATCCATCGCGCGCTGATCCGGCAAAACCAGATCGACGAGGGCCTCATCTATCTTCAGGTCACGCGCGGCGCGGCGGATCGCGATTTTCTGTTTCCCGATGCGGCGACACCCCGCACCCTCGTTCTGTTCACACAGAAGAAGGCCATCCTGAACAACCCTGTCGCGGAGCGCGGCCAGCGCGTCATCACCATCGAGGATCTGCGCTGGCGGCGCTGCGACATCAAGACCGTGCAACTGCTCTATCCCTCTCTGGCCAAGATGGAGGCGAAATCGCGCGGCGCCGACGATGCCTGGCTGGTCAGGGACGGTTTCGTGACGGAAGGCACCTCCAACAACGCCTACATCGTGACCCGCAACGGCACAATCGTCACCCGTGACCTGTCCACCGACATCCTCCACGGCGTCACGCGCCATTCCGTGCTGCAATGCGCCCACGATCTGCAACTCAAGGTCGAGGAACGACCCTTTGCCGTGGGGGAAATCGGCGAAGCGGCGGAGGCCTTCACCACCTCATCGTCTGGGCTGGTCAATCCTGTGGTGGAGATCGACGGGGCGACAATCGGAGACGGCAACCCCGGCCCGATCGCCAAACGCCTGCGGCATATCTACATCCAGCGCAGCCGCGATACCGCGATATAGAGCGGTTTGCACCCGGGCCGGCCAGATATCCGGTCCGGCCCCTGCCCCGCCCCTGCACCGCCCTTTGCCCCTGCCCACCCGGCGACCGGCACAGGCGGTGATTGACGCACGATCTTCACACGCAATGGAATGCTCAATCGGGTTGGCCGCCGATGGCAACAGCCGGGCTAATAGTTTATAATATCTATTGACATTGTATGATATAAGCGGAAACTGAGCCTTGTTAGAAGGTTGTTTGGCGGGCAGATCGCGCGGTGATGCGTCCGGCAAATATCCTTGATCCGGAGAGACCGCCGCGGCTGCTTCACCGACGGCCAGACGGTCGATCCGGAGTTGAAAACCTGAAATTCGCGGACCCCCGGCTCAACATTTTCCCGGATACAATGAGGTAGATCATGACGGCTTCTTCCCTCGGTCAAGGCGGGCAGCGCAGTGTGAGCGCTCCTGCGGCGCGCAATCTTGCGACTGCGACGGTAACCGTTGTCCAGAATACGGAACGCACGCCCCGGTGGCTGCATCGGCTGCTTCCATGGGTCGACGTTGCCGGCGGCGTCTACCGCGTCAACCGCCGCAAGGTGCTGAGCGCCCGCGAGGGAGCAATTGTCGTTGTCGGGGAAGGCGACAAGCTGACCGTCACGCCCGAATCGCTGACGGCAATTCCGGCCTTCACCGGCATTTCTCCGGATGAGCTGAAGAAGGTCTCCGGCCTCTTTACCGTCAACCATTTCGACGCCGGCAAGAAGCTGGCGGAGGCGGGCAGCGGATCGCGCAAACTGTTCATCGTCGCCGAAGGCACGGTGGAGCAGACAGGCCCCAACCCGTTCGGCGGCAAGCTGCGCCAGCGGCTGATTGGCGCAGGCGGCTATTTCGGCCACCGCACGCTGCTGGAAGACAGCCCCAATGCCACTACGGCGATCGCGCTGACGCCGACGACGGTTCTCACGCTCGATATCGCCAAGATCGACGAGCAGCCTGAACTGCGCCAGGCGATTGCCCGCTCCAACGACGAGCAGCACGCGCTCGCAGCCCACACCAACGAGTGGGGTGAGGCGATCATCGATGTGCTGTCCGGGCACAGCGGCGAGCCGGCTTTGCCGACAACTTTCGTGGACTATGCCGAGCATCCGCGCGAATATCATCTGAGCACCATCCAGACCGTGCTCCAGACGCACACCCGCGTCACCGATCTCTACAGCAACGAAATCGACCAGCTTCGCGAACAGGTGCGTCTCACCGTCGACGCCATCAAGGAACGCGAAGAATGGGAACTCATCAACAATCCCGAGTTCGGCCTGCTGCGCGAAGTCGCGCCCGTCAATCGCGTCCCGACGCGTTCCGGCGCCCCCACCCCGGATGACCTTGACGAGCTGCTGGCGCGCGTATGGAAAAAGCCCGGCTTCTTCCTGGCGCACCCGCGTGCCATCGCCGCTTTCGGCCGTGAAGCGACCCGCCGCGGCGTTCCGCCCGTCATCGTTCACCTTTTCGGTGCGCCCTTCCTGACATGGCGCGGGGTGCCGCTGGTTCCCTCCAACAAACTGCCGGTGAGCGGCGGCTACAATGGCGAGCCGGAAACCACGACCATCCTGCTGCTGCGCGTCGGCGAAGCGGATCAGGGCGTTGTCGGGCTGCAGAAAGCCGGCGTCACCGGCGAAGTCGAGCCCGGCCTGTCGGTGCGCTATGCCGGCACGGATGATCACTCCATCGCGTCGCACATCATCACCCGCTACTTCTCCGCGGCCGTGCTGGTGGAAGACGCCATTGCCCGTCTCGATAACGTTCTGATCGGCCGTTACCATGACTACCCGGCATGACCCCACCCCGGAGCTGCCGGCCAATCCCGGCGAGTGGCAGGGCAGCTCCCTGATTTCGCAACTGGTGCGTGAGGCCTTTTCGGGTTTCTCCAGTGCTCCTTCCGCGACCGGGGTCACCGACTCTGTGCCGCGGAAGGTGCCGAGCGCGCCCATTCCGCCGCTTCCGCGCGTGGACGCCATTCCGGCGTCCTCCAGCGTGCTGCCGCCGCTCTGGGATCCGGTTTCTCCCTATGCGGTTTCGCATACCGATCCGGTGACGCAGGCAGACCCGGTGGCCTACGTGCCGGAATCGAAGTTCGCTCCGGCATACGTGCCGGATCGCGCCAGCTATCCGTTGCCCTCGGTCGATACGTTTCCCTTCGGTGAGCCACGCTTTACCGAAGGGTATGAGGACAGGCAGAACGGCGACTCAGCCATTGCGGAACATCACACCCGCCTTGACTCGGCGTCGAACTACTATTTCCTCCAGCAGCCGGAAGCTCGGCAGAGCGATGCCGTGCCACCGAGCGTCGGCCCGGGCGCTTCCGGCAAGAAGGCCCCCGCCAGCGCGCGGGTGCCGGCTGTCGAAACCGCGGACAACGCCCCGCGCGACAGCGTGCTCACCGCTTTCGAGTCGCGCGGCGTGCGCCGGGATTTCCCGGCCCTGCACCAGACGGTCAACGGCAAACCGCTGATCTGGCTGGATAACGCGGCGACGACGCAGAAGCCGCAGAGCGTGATCGACATCACCTCGTCGTTCTACTCTCGCGATAACTCCAACATCCACCGTGCCGCTCATACACTTGCCGCCCGTGCGACCGACCTGTTCGAAGGTGCGCGCGACAAGCTGCGCGATTTCATCG
Source organism: Pseudochelatococcus contaminans (assembly GCF_014195635.1). GTDB lineage: Bacteria > Pseudomonadota > Alphaproteobacteria > Rhizobiales > Beijerinckiaceae > Pseudochelatococcus > Pseudochelatococcus contaminans. The sequence continues at coordinate 4,846 of NZ_JACICC010000017.1, forward strand.
GGGCGGCGCATTCGCGCGAAATCGTGTTCCTGCGCGGCACGACGGAGGCCATCAATCTCGTCGCCAACAGCTTCGGGCAGAAGTTCATCAGCTCTGGCGACGAAATCCTCATCACCGAAATAGAGCATCACGCCAACATCGTGCCCTGGCAGCTTCTGGCCAAGCGCACGGGTGCGGTGCTCAAGGTGGCGCCCGTCGACGGCAATGGCACGTTGCTGCTCGACAGGTTCGCGGCTCTGCTGGGGCCGCGCACGAAGCTCGTGTCCGTGACCCAGGTCGCGAACGCGCTCGGCACCATCAACCCCATCGCCGAGATCATCGCGCTGTCGCACGCGCGGGGTGTGCCGGTGCTGGTCGATGCAGCGCAGTCCGCGCCGCATCTGCCGATCGATGTCCGTGCTCTCGATGCCGATTTCCTCGTTCTGTCCGGCCACAAGATTTTCGGCCCGACCGGCATTGGCATTCTCTATGCCAAGGAACAATGGCTTGAGGCATTGCCGCCGTGGCAAGGCGGCGGCCATATGATCAAGGACGTCACGTTCGAGCATACGGTGTTTCAGGGGCCGCCCGAAAAGTTCGAGGCGGGCACTCCGGATATCGCCGGCGCAATCGGGCTGGGCGCGGCTGTGGACTACATCAATGGGGTTGGCATCGCCGAGATTGCGGCATTCGAGCATGCGCTGCTTGAATACGCCAACGAGGGTCTGGCCACCGTACCGGGCCTGCGGATCATCGGCACGTCACCGCTGAAAGCTTCCGTGCTGTCGTTTGTGATCAACGGTTTCGAGCCGGATCAGGTCTCGCGCCACCTCGACAAGCATGGCATCGCCACCCGCTCCGGCCATCATTGCGCCCAGCCGGCGCTGCGCCACTTCGGACTTGAGACCACAGTGCGCGCCTCGCTGGCATTCTATAATACGCGTGAGGATGTCGATACTTTCATCAACGCTCTGCACCTGCTGCCGAAGCGCTGATCGGCTATCCATCACGCGTCAACAAACGGCCTCCCGCCCGATTTCATCATCCGGCGGGAGGCTTTTGTTTTTGCATGAGGCCGTTTGCTACGCTGATCCGTGCGGCGATGCTCATTTGCCGTGCGTTCAAGGCAATGCGGACGAAAACAATTACCGAAGCTGGCCGTAAACGGCGCGATAGCTGCGGGCAATGGCCATTTCCAGCCGATCGCGGCCAGAGCGGGTAATTGCCTCCGGCGGCCGGATACTCAGCGGAACCGACTCACCAACCGATCCGGCTGCCGAGGCGATGAGGGTTTCCTCTTCCGGCGCAAGAAGCGGATAGACGATCCAGTCCGGATGACTGCTCAGATAGCAATCAATACTTTTGAATAAATTCAAGAATATTTCTGTATAGTGGTGATAATTCATACTCGTCAGGCTGATAGCCAGCATATGCGTTGCTATGGCATCGGTTGGCGCGCCATGACGCCAGTTCCGGAACAGTGAAATCAGCCGCGACTCATCCGGTTCCAGATCCGAGAAGCCGATAGGCTCCCAACCGGGCGGATAATCCATTTCACTTACGTCTATAGCTCCGGAACGGTTCATTATTTTCCTCTTCCATTGATTTATAGAAAGTCAAATGTTTAATCTCACAGTTGACTCCAAATACATAAGCAAATAACGATGTGACTCGCAAATAAAATTGAGCGGCGGACTCAAATCATTATAAATAATAATTCCAGAATTACATAATTCTGGAGCAAATACATTATGTTGACTTTCCGCCCGAAGTGTCAGGAGAGAACATGACAACCCCTCATTCAGAGTTCAAGGACACCGAGGTTCGCCGCCTCGGCCGTTTTGTCGCGTCTGCTGACGCCGCCACGCTGTCCACGGAGGCGCGTGACGAGCTTAAAAAGCGTATTCTGGACAGCATCGGCGTCGCAATCGGCGCGCTTGATGGGGAACCGATCAAGTATATCCGCACCCAGATCGAAGATTTCGGCGGAAATCCGCTGGCAACATTGATTGGCGGCGGCAAAACAGCGCCGGACCGGGCGGCTTTCTACAACGGCGCACTGGTCCGCTATCTCGATTTCATGGACAGCTATCTCGCCAAGGGCGAGACCTGCCATCAGAGCGATAACCTCGGCGCGGTCCTCGCCGCTTCTGAATATGCCGATCAGGATGGCGAGGGCTTCCTGTCCGCGCTTGCGGTGGCCTATCAGGTGCAGGGCCGGCTGTGCGATGTCGCGCCCGTGCGGGCCAAGGGTTTCGACCACACCGTGCAGGGCGCGTATGCGGTCGCGGCCGGTGTCGCGCGGGCGTTGCGGCTCGACGCCGAAAAAACCGCGAACGCCATTGCCATCAGCGGCACCTGCAACAACGCCCTGCGGGTGACGCGCACCGGCGCGCTTTCGCACTGGAAGGGCCTTGCCTATCCCAACACCGCTTTCGTGGGCACGCATTCGGCCTTCCTGGCCTATCGCGGCATCACCGGACCGGAAGAAGTGTTCGAGGGCAACAAGGGCTTCAAGGAAGCCATTGCCGGACCGTTCGAAATCGACTGGTCGAAGGAAGATCTGGAAAACGTCAAGCAGTCGATCATCAAGAAGTACAACGCCGAAATCCACTCTCAGTCTTCCATCGAGGGGGCGCTGGAGCTTCAGGCGCAGAACGGTTTCCGGGCCGACGAAATCGAAGCGATCGAGATCGATATCTTCGATGTCGCCTATCACATCATCGGCGGCGGCGAGGAAGGCGACAAGACCATCATCCGCACCAAGGAAGAGGCCGATCACTCGCTGCAATACATGGTCGGCGTGGCGCTCATCGACGGCAACGTTTTGCCGGCGCAGTACGATCCCGAACGCATCCTGCGCGATGACATTCAGGGGCTGCTGAAGCGCTTCACCGTGCGGCCGAGCAAAGAATACACCGACCGCTTCCCCGCCGAAGTCGCCACCACCATTACGGTGACGTTGAAGGACGGCCGCAAGCTGTCCATCGACAAGACGGATTACGAAGGTTTCCGCACCCGGCCGATGAGCTGGGAGACGGTTATCGCCAAGTTCAACGGCCTTGCCAAGCCGTTTGCGTCCGAACGCGCCCGCGCGTCGATCATCGACGCGGTGCAGCACATCGAAAAGCTGCGCATCCGCGACTTCGCGACGATCCTCGGCAATCTGAAGGTCTGATTTTCACCCCGAAGAACTTTTCACCCCGAAGAACAAGGAGAAAGCACCATGAGTGATGGAGAAATCGCCCGCGAGCAGTCAGAGGTCTGGAAGAACCGGCTGTTCCCCTTCGTGCCGATGAACGACCGTCAGCCGAAGCCGCGCACGAGGTCGATCACCGAAATCCGCGGGCCATACTACGCCTCGGTCACGCCGACCTACCTCAAGGAGTTGTTCGAGGTGTTCGGCGAGCATATCGACGGCCTCAAGTTCTCCGGCGGCTCCTTCTCGCTGCTGCCCGAGGAAGCGGTGAAGAAATACCTCGCCATTGCGCACGATGCCGGCATCTACGTCTCCACCGGCGGCTGGATCGAGAATGTCATCGTGCGCGCCGCCCATCACGTCGACGACTACATCGCCGAAGTGAAGCGGCTGGGTTTTGACTACATCGAGCTGTCGACGGGCTTCATCCAGTTGCCCATTCCGGATTTGCTGCGCCTCGTCGAGAAGGTGAAGAAGGCCGGCCTCAAGGCAAAGCCGGAAATCGGCATCCAGTTCGGCGCCGGTGGCGACACCACGCGCGAGGAACTGGAAGCGGAAGGCACGCGCGATCCGCAGATCCTGATCGACACGGCGCGCGCCGCGCTCGATGCCGGAGCCGACATCATCATGATCGAGTCCGAGGGCATCACTGAAAACGCCGATCCATGGCGCACCGATGTCGCCGCGCGGATCATCAAGGAAGTCGGCCAGGAGAACGTCATGTTCGAGGCCGCCGATCCCAAGGTATTCGAGTGGTATGTGAAGAACTACGGCATCGACATCAACCTGTTCGTCGATCACAGCCAGATCTTCCAGCTCGAATGCCTGCGTCGGGGCGTCTGGGGCACCAAGAGCACCTTCGGCCGCATCACCACCTACCGCTGAACCGCGACGACACGCAGCCGGCGTTTCGGGCCTCGCCCCGGAACGCCGGTTCCATTAACGGGCAAAACGAGGCCGGGATCGGCTGTGCCGGCTTATGTTCCGGCAAGCAGAGACGAAGAGCCATTCGCGCGCAGCCGCCGGCGCATCACCATTCGCATCTCGAAACCGGGGAACAGCGTCGATGTCACCGTGGAGCCTGCGGGCAAAGGCAGCAGTATCGAGGTGATTATCGAGGATCACGGACCCGGCGTGCCAGCCGACATGCTGGAAGCGATGTTCGCCCCCTTCGTCCGCATTGCGGGGAAAGGCTCGCCGGGAACGGGAAGGGGGCTGAGCAGCGGATACGGGCTTGGGCTGGCGATCGCGTGGCGAGCGGTCACGGCAATGCATGGAACGATCTCCGCGCACAACGCCGCTCCGCACGGTCTGGCGGCGTGATCAGCCTGCCGGTCATGGCGATAGGGCAAGAACACGAGTGAGGATTATTCAGGTCGCCGTTTACGGTTTGAAACGGACCGATGGTTTCATTCACTTTTCCGGTTCAGACGTATCTCATGAACGGTTCAGAGTATATGGATTTTGCCAAATAGCCCCCACAACAATAAAATTATTATAGTTATAATAATTTTATTGTTGTGGAGATTTTATCGTTCTTAATTTTGTCGATTTATTGAAGACAGTCGCCGGTCATGATAGGTGATACAAGGAATGGGTTTCGATGATTTGTGTGTCCGTGCATAAGTCAAATCATTAAATATCATCAAAAGGCGGTTTCACGTCATGACTGCTTTTCGATGGAGCGGATTCTGAAACGTTTTCAAACGAAAGTTGCTGCCAGTCTGTGCAAGGAAAGTGCATAAAAGCAAAAATATAAAGCTTTTAAAGGCTATATTATATCACAACCTTGTCCATTTCCATGGACCGTATTGAATACAAGCTGCTCTGACAAGGTGAGAAATGGGACGCAAACGGATTGTCACGCGGGATGCGATTCTGGATGCAGCGGAGGAAGCTATCGGCAACGGTCGCGGTCATCATTTATCGCTTCAGCTCGTTGCAGAAACTGCAAACATCACCAAGGGCTCCATTGCGCATAATTTCAAGACAAAGGATGAATTGATACTGGCTGTGTTCTCGCGTGAAGCGGTTCGGTTCCATCGCGAGGCGGCAATAGCTGCCGAGGCGGAGAATACGGAACCAAAGCAACCAGACAGGAAAATGCCGGAACGCGATGCATTCGGCTACAAAGCGGATAACGACCCTCTTGACCTCGCTCGAGGCTGGATAGCGGCAACACGGCGGGAAAACGGGGCGGCAATCTCGAAAGCCGCAGGTCTGATCATCAACATGATGGAGTCGGAATCGCGGCGTCAAGCGATAGCAGCTTCATATGGGCGTGTGCTGGATGAAATCGATATTGCAACTCCGGATGGCCGCGCTGCCTTCGTTGCCTTCATGGCCGTCGAAGGAATATCCTTGCTGCGTGGCTTCGGTATACTGGAACTGTCGGAGGATCAGTGGAAAAACTGCCTCGATATTATTCGTGAGGAATGCCTGGAAAAAGTCGTTCACGATTCGTAATGAGACGGATTTTGCATATACATAATGCAAGTTAGGCGGCGGTTTCGGGATATTATTTCTCTTGTACCGATATTTTCATGCCGATAGCGTCAATAACACGAATAAATGTACTGAGTTTTGGATCTCCGCCTTCTCGCAGTGCGCGATACAATGTTTCACGCGCCACGCCCGCCTGCCGGGCGACACCGGAAATACCGCGCGCTCGCGCAACGACGCCAAGTGCATTCGCGATCGCGTCGGAATTTGCCGTGTCGAAAGCCTCCGCGATAAGCGACTGTTCTGCTCCGGAATCAAGAAAGAGCGCATATATCTCGATTTCCTGATCTCGCCCCGAACCGGCACTTGTTTCAGAAACGGGCCTCCGGGACGCTGAGATTGATCGGGTCATGGCACCTACTCAGGGCAAGAGTGTCGTTTCCAAGCCATAAGGCGATCGTGGCCTGGATGTGGGTTCAGCCGCTCGAAGATATCGTGCGGCATGGAGGGCCTGCCGGGCCTCCATGCCGCAACTGGTGACGGATCAGAATGAGCCGGTCAGAGAGATGTAATAGGCGCGCCCCGGTTCGTTGAACGTGTTGGCGCCGGCGGCGTTGCCTGTACCCTCACGCTTGACGCTTTTGTCGAACAGGTTGGTGACGCCTGCGAGCAGGCGCAGATTTTCGTTGAATTCGTAGCGCGCACCAACATTGACCAGCGTGTAGGGTGAACGCGAACGGGTGTTTCCGGCCTGCCGCAGCGTGTAGAAATCGACAGTCGGCGCGTCGATCTTGCCATAATGGGTAACGCCGAGGTTGAGTTCGAGCTGTTCCGTGGCTTTCCACAGAACGTTTGAGTTGATGGTGTACTTCGGAACCAGCGACAGCGGCTGACCATCCGTCTTGTTCTTGGATTCGATCATGTATGTGGCGTTGGTGCTCCAGGTCACCTTCTCGTGCACTGGAATGATGAGATTGCCTTCGAGACCCTGGATCACAGCCTTCGGCACGTTCTCCCACTGGTAGACGACCTGATTGTTGAAGCGGCCGACCGGCGTGGTGCCGGATTGGATGTGGTCCTTGAAGTCGTTATGGAAGTAGGTGATGCCCGCGTTCCAGCCGGCCTCGTTGATGTAGCCGATGCCGACTTCCTTGTTGATGCTGGTCTCGGCCTTCAGATTGGGGTTGCCGACGACATAGCACGGACCACCATAGGTATACGGGCAGCCGTTGCCTCGGGAATTGTAGATATAATTCGGGTTGGTCTGGAACAGATTGGGCGCCTTGAACGCGCGCGCGATACCGGCCTTCAGCGTGAGTTCGTCCGTCAGCGCGTAGGATGCGTTGAGGCTGGGGCTCCAGTTGTTGCCCGATTCCGAATGGTGATCGAAGCGCAGGCCCGGCGTGAGGATGAACTTGTCGGTAACGAGGATGTTGTCCTCAAGATAAACTGCGTAAAGCTGCGACTGGCTCTTGGGATTACGCAACTCCGGATTCCCGACGGTATTGACCCCGCCCCCTGCGGTGAATTCCTGACCGCTGGTCATGTTCTCGTCGTCCATCCACTCGCCGCGGAACTCCACGCCGGCGGTGAGGGTCTGCGGCACGACGATGTTCAGCGGGAAGTTCCATTCGCTTTTGGCGGTCACGTTGTCGAGCGTGATGACCTTGCGGTCTTTGGCGTAACGTGAGTCGATGATGCCCTCGCTGCGACCAGCTTCAGCCTCGCCAAGCCGCCTGTTCTTCGCGTTTTCCCACTGGATGAACGTGTTCGATGTGCCGAAATCCCACTTGCCGCGATGGGTGGCGGACAGCGTGGTCCGCGTCACCCGGTTTGTTTCGTGGCCGCCGCGCGCCAGTTCCTGGTTAAGATCGGACACGGACACGTCGCTGAATAGCGTGTCGCCCGCATATATATTGCGCTGCTGGCTCCAGGCGGCCTCGAAATCCAATACATGGCGTTCGTCCAGCTTCCACGAGAGCAGGCCGCGGAAGTCGGTATTGACGACACCCTCGCGGCCGGCGGCAACCTGATCCCGCTGCATCAGGGGCTCCCCGTCCGGTCCAAGCACGGGCGCTCCTGTCCACCAGTCGGTGACTGGAATGAATGGTGTCGCAGACTGGTTTATGTCGATGTTGTCGGCGCCCGTGCGATTGTAGTTGGCCGAGATGCGGTATGAGAAGCGCTCGTCGATCGGGCCGCCCGCTACGATTGTGGAGCGGTAGGTGCGGCCTTCGTCGCTGTTTTCGGGAATATTGGCGAACGTCGTCGCGCTGAAGCTTTGTTTCTCTGGCCGTCTGGTGATGATGTTGACCACACCGCCGGACGCACCGGAACCATAGCGGGCCGCCGCCGGGCCGCGCAGCACTTCGATGCGATCGACCAGCTCGGCCGGCACCCAGTTCGAATCGCCGCGCGTGTCGCGCTCGCCGCCGCGGCGCATGCGCACCGAGTTGCGCGACAGCACCGGCTTGCCGTCGATGAGGATCAGCGTGTTTTCCGGACCCATGCCGCGAATGTCGATCTGGCGGTTGTTGCCGCGCTGGCCACCCGCCGAGTTGCCGGTGAGGTTCACACCCGGCTGGCGGCGGATGACATCCGACAGGTCGTTGACGGGCGGGGCCATTTCAATCTGCTGCCGGCCGATGATCGACACGCCGGGCGCCTGGCTGAGCTGCTCGCGGGCGGACACGACGACAACTTCATCAAGCAGAAGCTCCTCGCCGGTCAGCGGCAACTCTGCATTGGTCTCGGCCCGCTGCGCCCGCGTATCCTGTGCCCAGGCGGAATCGACGAGAGCCATCAGCACCGCAACCATGGCGGTCGCGGTATAAAGACCTGCAATACCGCGACGAGCAACATCGGCTTTAAGAAAACGATATTCAATCGGATATCTTGCTTTCATTTTTTCTTACCTTATACTAATTACAAATTATAGAAAATTCTCATCGATATGTGGAATAAATTAATCTGTTTGGATTAAAAATATTTGTTTATATTTGAATTACTAATTTTTATATCTTTATAATTATTGATTTTATATGAAAAATATTAATTTTATTTATAGTTTTCGTATTTTTGATGTTAATTTATTTATATCTACTAGTAGTATTTTTTAGAATACATTGTGTTGCAATGTTGCACCATTTCGGCGAAATCTGACATGAAGCAAATCGGCCGCCAGATCATCCACGGCAGGTCACGAGACATCGCCGTCAACTCTGTCATCAGGGATCGAATAGCCGGCCATGTCCCGCTGATCGTTTCCGACTCGGTCACGCGTACGGCCCCGGCATATTCGCCGGCTTCGAGCAAGCGGGTAGTATCGGCGCGATCCAGACCCGCCTTTTCCGAGATATCGGCCAGCGCCTCGACGCGCCCGATAGGCATGTCGTCGCTGAAATAGCCCGCAACAGCAACTCCTTCACTTCCTGCTACCGGACGTGCGTCTTCGAGTAATGCAGGAGTTGATGGATCTTGTGTGCTCGCCTTGCGATTGATCGCGAAATTGCAGTTCAGCCCGTATTGCGACCTGAGCGCACGCGTGCTCCGGCCTGCATCCTCCGCCTGTTTGGCGGACCGGGCAAGGCGCGCTGCCATACGGTCAGCATGGATACCGGCGCAGTCCTCCGGCAGGTCCGGGGGAAACTGATGGCTGTGATGCTCGGCCTAGAGAATGGCAGCCATAGAAATCCTTGTTCACCTTGCGATCTGCGCGGCCATGAAATCCCACAGTTTCGGCGACAGGCTATGCGCGACGTTGAAACGGATGCAACCGCCCGTGGTGCCCTGCACGGAAAACAACTGCCCCGGCCCAAGCATGATCCCGCGTGTCAGCGCGGTTTCCACCAGATCAATGCTGTCGGACAGCCGCTCATGCCGTGCCCATATATAGAGGCCGGCGCGCGGCCTGCAGAACACCTCGAAGCCCAACGCATCCAGCCGCGCTTCCACTTCCTGATGCGCATCGTGCAGCCGCTGCTGCAACGCACGCAGATGCTTGCGCCACCGCGCGCCCGTCACAACCGCGTGTACGATCCGCTCCATGACATCCGGGCTCGTCAACCCCGAACGCATCTTCAACTCCACCATGGATTGCAGCACAGAAGTGTTCGCCACCGCGTAACCCGTCCGGACATTCGGCGAAATCGTTTTTGAAAAGCTGCCGACCACAACCACGCGGCGCAACTGGTCCAGCGTGGCGAGGCCCGTATAGGGCTCGGGATCGAGTTCGGCGAAGATATCGTTCTCGATCACCCAGATGCCGTGATCTTCCGCCAGCCGCAGCATCCTGTGCAAAGGCGCGCCAAGGATGCGCGATCCCGTTGGACTGTGCAGACGGGCCTGCGTGAAGAAGGCCACCGGCTTGTGCTGAACGATGGCCGCTTCCATGGCCGCCAGATCATAGTCGCGCGGCAAACGCGGCACGCCGACGGGGCGCGCGCCATAAGCGCGCAACATCTCGAACAGGTTCGGATAGCCGGGATCGTCCACCAGCACGGCATCGCCGGGGTTGACCAGCGTGCGCATCACCAGATCCAGCGCCTGGCTCGAGCCTTGCGTCAGAAGAACCTGCTCCGATGTGGTCCAGACCTGCCGGTCATCCGACATCTGGCGCGCGATATGTTCCCGCAAGCCGGCATACCCTTGAGGGTCGCCATAGCCGCTCATCACAATCTTGTCCGACGCAACATGCCGCATCGCGCGGCGCAGGCCATCCTCGAACAGCCAGTCTCCGGGCAGCCATCCGCAACCGGGTTTCATCTCCAGCGACCGATTTTCAAAGATCCGGCGTATGTACCACTCGGAATCGAACGAATGCCGCCGTGGGGCGAGAACCGGCGCGGGCGCACTCGCGGCCACCTCCTTGCCCCGAATGAAGAAGCCGCGATGAGGCTGGACCATCAGCACGCCATTCGCAACAAGCCGGTCATAGGCTTCGACGACGGTGAACGTGCTGACGCCATGCTTGGCGGCAAAAACCCGAATCGACGGCAGTTTCATGCCGGGGGCCAGCTTTCCTGCGTCGATCAACGCCTGAAGCCCGACCGTAATCTGCCGCACAAGGGGCGTATCGCTCTCCGGGTCCAGTGTCAGCATGCATTCTCCGTGTACTGCATAGTCCCCCTGCACAGTGTCAATGAAATCGCCCGATGTCTGTACATGGATATCACCTTTGTGTCGTCTCTAATACAAGGCATACATGACAAAAGGGGGAGAACCACGTCATGACTACCAATGCCGAGCTGATGCAGCGCCGCCGCGCGGCAGTGTCTAATGGTGTTGCGCAGGGTTTTGAAATCTTCGTCGACAGGGCGGAGAACTCCGAGATCTGGGACACCGAAGGCAAGCGTTACATTGATTTCGCCGGCGGTATCGCCGTTTTGAACACGGGTCACCTGCATCCGCACGTGATCGGCGCCGTCAAGGCCCAGCTCGACCGATACACCCACACGTGCTTCCAGGTGCTGGCGTACGAGCCTTATGTGGAGCTGGCCGAGAAGCTGAATGCGCTCATGCCAGGCCCCGGCCCGAAGAAGACCGTGTTCCTGTCCACCGGCGCCGAAGCGCTGGAAAACGCCGTGAAGATCGCCCGCGCTGCCACCGGCCGCCCCGCGATCATCGCCTTCGCCAGCGGCTATCACGGCCGCACGAACCTCACACTGGCGCTGACGGGCAAGGTCGCCCCCTACAAAGTGGGCTTTGGCCCCTTTGCCGGTGACATCCACCACGCGCTCTTCCCCAACGAACTGCACGGCGTCACCATCGACGATGCCATCGATTCGGTTGAGCTTCTGTTCAAGACCACGGTTGAGCCAAGCCGTGTGGCCGCCATCCTGCTTGAACCGATTCAGGGCGAAGGCGGCTTCGTTCCCGCCCCGGCTGAATTCGTTCGCCGCCTGAAAGAGATCGCGGATCGCCACGGCATCCTGATCATCGCGGATGAAGTGCAGTCCGGCGCAGGCCGTACCGGCACGTGGTACGCGAGCGAGCAGTGGCCGGTTGCTCCGGACATTCTCACCACCGCGAAGTCTCTGGCCGGCGGTTTCCCGCTCTCTGCCGTCACCGGCCGGGCGGAATTGCTGGACGCAGCAGTCGTCGGCGGCCTTGGCGGCACCTATGCCGGCAGCCCCATCGCCTGTGCGGCGGCGCTGGCGGTGCTCGAAGTGTTCGAGAAGGAAAACCTGCTGCAGCGCGCCAAGGACATCGGCGCCCGTCTGACCGAGCGCTTCAAGGGGCTGTCGCAGCAGCACCCGGAGATCGTCGACGTGCGTGGCCCCGGTGCCATGGTCGCGTTCGAGCTGGCGGAAGCGGGCAATCCCGGCGCGCCTGACGCTGCCCTGACCAAGCGCATCGTGTCCGAGGCGCAGTCTCGCGGCCTGATCCTGCTGTCGTGCGGCACCTATGCCAACGTCATCCGCATCCTCGTGCCGCTGACGGCATCGGACGAGTTGATCGAGGAAGGTCTCGACATCATCGCCGACAGCCTCGTGGCGGCCACGGCCTGAATACGCAGCCTCAGCGCTGTTCCCCGGGGGTGGGTCGCCTGCCCCCGGTTATCTGTTGTGAGCCGGCGCCAAGATCGGCCACGATGTCATGTCTCAAGGGGGAAATTTACCCATGTCATCACCCGACATCGCGTCGGAGGCAGGTCAAGAGACCGGCCTGAAAACGACTCTTCAAGCCCGCCACCTTACCATGATCTCTATCGCCGGCGCGATCGGCGGTGCATTGTTCGTCGGTTCGGGGAGTGTGATCCACAGCGCAGGCCCGGCGGCCATCCTCGCATATCTGGCCGGAGGCATTCTGGTCGTTCTGATCATGCGCATGCTGGGTGAAATGGCGACATCCTCGCCCGATACCGGCTCCTTTTCCACCTATGCCGATAAGTCTATCGGGCGCTGGGCGGGCTTTACCATCGGCTGGCTCTACTGGTGGTTCTGGGTCATCCTCATGGCGTGGGAGGCGTTCGTCGCGGGCAACATCCTGAGCTACTGGATGCCCCTCATCCCCGCCGAAATCTTCACGCTCGCGGTTACGCTCGCGCTTGTCATCATCAATTTCATCAACGTGCGCAGCTACGGCGAGTTCGAATTCTGGTTCGCGCTCATCAAGGTGGTGGCAATCGTCATCTTCATTTTCATCGGCACATTGGCCCTCTTCAGCCTGTGGCCTATGGGTGAGGTGTCGGGCGCATCCAACCTGACCGGAAACGGCGGCTTCATGCCGAACGGCTTCGAAAACGTGCTGGTGGCGATGCTCGGCGTGATGTTCGCGTTCATGGGCACCGAAATCGTGACCATCGCGGCCTCGGAATCCGAGAACCCTGCCGGCCAGATCGTGAAGGCCACGAATTCGGTCGTCTGGCGTATCTGCCTGTTCTACATCGGCTCCATTTTCCTCATCGTCTGCCTCGTGCCGTGGAACGATCCCTTCATCGGCCAGTCCGGTTACGGCTCGTATCGCAGGACGCTGGAATTGCTGGGCGTGCCTTATGCCGAGCATCTGATGAACTTCGTCGTCCTCACCTCGGTCAGCAGTTGCTTCATCTCGGCTCATTACACGTCGTCGCGCATGCTGTTCTCGCTGGCCCGCCGGGGCGACGCCCTGCCCTTCATCGGCTATGTCCATAAGAAGAGCGGCGTGCCGGTGGCAGCCATCGCGGCATCGTGCTCCATCGCCGTTGCGCTGGCGATCTTCAACTTCTTCGAGGCGCTGCGCCCCCGCGATATGCTCGATATTCTGATGAACACAACGGGCGTTATTGCGTTGTTGGTGTATCTGGTCATCTGCTTCTCGCAATTGCGGATGCGCCGGCAGATCGAGGCTTCCGGCAAGCCGATGCCGCTGCGGATGTGGTTCTTTCCGTGGTTGACGTGGCTGGCTATCATCTTCATCGTCGGCGCGCTGATCGGCATGTTGTTTGTGCCCGGCTATCGCGTCCTGGTATCGTCCACGGCGATTGCCGCCATCGTTCTGGTTATGATGGGTGTTGGATCGCAATTCCTCGCCAAGCGGCGCGAGCGTCTGGCCACCCAGACCCAATAAACGATAACGTTCTAACCGAAGGTTTTTTGCCATGAGTATCGATCTGACCGATCCCACCTTGCTCAAGACCGCCTGCCTGATCGACGGTTCGTGGGTGAATGCCCCTTCCGGCGCGGTGATTGACGTGACGAACCCGGCTGACGGCTCCGTCGTGGCCACGGTGCCGGCCCTTCCGGCTGATGAGATTCCTGCGGTCATCGAAGCTTCCGCGCGCGCCCAGCGTGCATGGGCGACCCGCCCGGCCAAGGAGCGCTCTGCCATCCTGCGCCGCTGGTTCGATCTCATCGTCGCCAACACCGACGATCTGGCGCGCATCATGACCACGGAACAGGGCAAGCCGCTGGCCGAGGCCAAAGGCGAAATTGGCTATGCCGCGTCCTTCATCGAGTGGTTTGCCGAAGAGGCCAAGCGTCTTTACGGCGAAACGATCCCCGCGCCCCGCGCCGACCAGCGCCTGACCGTGATACGCCAGCCGGTGGGCGTCACCGCCGCTATCACGCCGTGGAACTTCCCGGCTGCGATGATCACGCGCAAGGCCGCGCCTGCCCTCGCCGCAGGTTGTTCGATGATCGTCCGCCCCGCGGACCTGACGCCCCTCACCGCGCTGGCGCTGGGTGAACTGGCTGTGCGCGCCGGCATCCCTGCTGGTGTTCTGCAGATCGTCACCGGCCCCGCACGCGAGATCGGAAAGGCGCTGACCGATAGCGAGGTGGTGCGCAAGCTGTCGTTTACCGGCTCCACGGAAGTAGGTCGCCAGTTGATGGCCCAGTGCGCTCCCACCATCAAGAAGGTCAGCCTGGAGCTGGGCGGCAACGCGCCGTTCATCGTGTTCGACGACGCCGATCTCGACGCAGCGGTGGATGGGGCCATGGCCTCCAAATACCGCAACGCCGGGCAGACCTGCGTTTGCGCCAACCGCATCTACGTCCAGCGCGGCATCCATGACGCCTTCGTGGAACGCCTGACGGCCAAGGTCCGCGCGCTCAAGGTCGGTAACGGACTTGAAGCGGGCACCGACATCGGCCCGATGATCGAGCCTAAGGCGCTCGACAAGATCGAGAGCCACATCAAGGACGCCGTATCCAAGGGTGCGACGCTTGTCGAAGGTGGCGACCGTCTGGGCGGCCTTTTCTTCCGCCCCGCCATCGTTACCGGCGTCACCGCCGAGATGGTCGTGGCGCGCGATGAAACCTTCGGGCCGCTTGCTCCGATCTTCGCATTCGACACCGAGGAAGAAGTCGTCGCACAGGCCAACGATACCATCTTCGGGCTGGCGGCGTATTTCTTCACGCGCGACTACGGCCGCGCCATCCGTGTCGGCGAGGCGCTGGAATACGGCATGGTCGGCCACAACACCGGCCTTATCTCGAACGAAGTCGCCCCCTTCGGCGGCGTCAAGCAGTCCGGCCTTGGCCGCGAAGGATCGCGCCACGGCATCGACGAATACACCGAGCTGAAGTATATCTGCTCAATGGTGGGTTGATTACAACTTGCGTTCAATTGACCAAATAAAATTGGACGCAAGTCATCACACTCATGAACTTCAAAACGCCTGCCGATCAGATGAAACCATCCGGCCCGCAGGCGTTTTGCGCATTAAAGCGTTTTCAAGCAAAGTGGATACCGCTTTGTGTGAAGAAAACGCGTCAAACCAAAAAGATAGAGCCTTTCCGCTATTGTTTTGAGTGGCCAGCGGCCTCCAACTCTCGGACAAGCGTCTCGACGAGTTGCGCTGCGGGAAGCTCCCGCGCCAACGGCGCGCCCTGACCGGCCCAGTGCGCGGCAAACTCATGATTGCCGGACTTCTCGGCCGCCGCGTTGAGCTGCTTGGTGATGTCGTAAGCAACGGGATAGGCAGCAATCGGCGGGCTGTCTGGCTCCTCGCAATAGGCGATGAAACGGTTGACAATCCCCCGCGCGGGACGCCCCGACAAAACCGGCGTCAGCCGTGTCACACTGGCCCGCTCGCTCTTCAGCTTCTCCCGATAAGCCGCATTCGCCGCCGATTCCGGACACAGCACGAAAGCCGTGCCAAGCTGTGCGGCCACGGCTCCAAGATCCAGCGCCGCACGGATACCAGCGCCATCCATGATTCCGCCAGCCGCAATCACAGGCAGGTTGATCCTGGTCGCCAGAAGACGCACCAGCACGGATGTACTGAGCCGCTCATCCACCGCTTCGGGATCGAACATGCCACGATGCCCGCCAGCTTCAATGCCCTGCGCAACGATCCCGTCAATCCCTGCAACTTCGATGGCTCGCGCCTCAGCCAGATTGGTCGCGGTGGCCAGCATTTTGATACCGGCCTCACGCAAAGCAGCAATTTTTCCCGGCGCGGGAAGACCGAAGTGGAAGCTGACAATCGCGGGCCGCTCATCGAGCAGCAGGCGGAACGCCTCCTCATCGGTGAGAAACGTCTTGTAGATTTCATCAAGCGCCGCCGGCGCATCCACGCCAAACTCGGCGAAAAGCGGGGCAAGATGCTTCGTCCACGCGGCTTCGCGTTCCACGTCGCGCCGCGCCGCTTCGTGGCAGAAGACATTGACGTTGAACGGCAGATCAGTCAGCGCCCGCGTCTCCCGGATCGCCTGCCGCGCCTGCGCAACCGTGCTGGCGCCGATCCCGAGCGAGCCCAGTCCCCCGGCGTTCGATACAGCAGCAGCCAGAGCCGGGGTAGACACACCCGCCATCGGCGCCTGAATGATGGGAAGCCTCGTTCCCGGAAAATCTGTCATGTCTCAATGCCTCGGTTGTATTGTCGCCTCGGTTGTATTGTCAGTGTAATCGTAGAAAGCCGCCACCGCCATCGCGTCATACCTTGCCGAAAGAAACGGCAATATGGGTGATGACAGCTCATATGCGCCCGCTGGCCCGCAAGCTCGCAGCCCGCATCTCGCAGCCCGCATCTTGCAGCCCGCATCTTGAAAGTATATTTCAGGCACATTTTTCGCTTATTTGACATTTTTGTCGCACGGCCGTCAAAAGAAGTTTTTAGCCTCCATAGCAGAGCTACTAATAGTGTGTCCGACTATTTTATCCATTGCTATTTTCCAGGCTAATTACTCTTTAAAGGAATTTCGACATGGCAATTACAATTTCAGGCGTGATCGATACCGTGGGCAAAATCGTCGGACGCCTCCAGAATGGCGCAACGACTGACGATACGAGACTGGCGCTCGTCGGCACCGGAACGGCAGGCCAAGTCGTGACGATCTATAATGGCGAAACACCACTGGGAACGGTGACAGCGGGTGTTGGCGGTCGCTGGCTGTTCCACACCCCGCTTTTGGAAGACGGGGAATATCAATTCAAGGCCGGGCAGGGCACGGAAGTCACCGATATCTACACAATCACGGTCATGGCCCCCTACAGCCTGGCGCCGGATACACCTGCCTTTCAAGGAAAAACGGTTGGAGGATATTATAATTTGGGCGCCTTCGCAGCCGTGACGAGTGACGGCAAAGTCGTGGCGTGGGGGGATACGACTAATGGCGGCGCCGCCCCTGCAGATTTGACGGATGTTGTGCAGGTCTTCTCGGCCCGCGACGCCTTCGCGGCCCTGAAGGAGGACGGCTCTGTCGTGGCGTGGGGGGATCCGACTAAAGGCGGCGCCGCCCCTGCAGATTTGACGGATGTTGTGCAGGTCTTCTCGACCCGCAACGCCTTCGCAGCCGTGACGAGTGACGGCAAAGTCGTGGCATGGGGGAATCCGGATTATGGCGGCACCGCCCCTGCAGGTTTGACGGATGTTGTGCAGGTCTTCTCCACCGAGCGCGCCTTCGTGGCCGTGAAGGAGAACGGATCTGTCGTGGCGTGGGGGAATCCGGATTATGGCGGCACCGCCCCTGCAGGTTTGACGGATGTTGTGCAGGTCTTCTCCACCGAGTACGCCTTCGTGGCCGTGAAGGAGAACGGATCTGTCGTGGCGTGGGGGAATCCGGATTATGGCGGCACCGCCCGTGCAGGTTTGACGGATGTTGTGCAGGTCTTCTCGAGCGCCAGCGCTTTTGCGGCCCTGAAGAGGGACGGATCTGTCGTGGCATGGGGAAATCCAACGAATGGCGGCACCACTCCTGCAGGTTTGACGGATGTTGTGCAGGTCTTCTCGACCCGCAGCGCTTTTGCGGCCCTGAAGAGGGACGGATCTGTCGTGACATGGGGGAGTCCAACGAATGGCGGCACCGCCCCTGCAGGTTTGACGAATGTTGTGCAGATCTTCTCGACCCGCGACGCCTTCGTGGCCGTGAAGGAGAACGGATCTGTCGTGGCATGGGGGAATCCAACGAATGGCGGCACCACCCCTGCAGGTTTGACGGATGTTGTGCAGGTCTTCTCGACCCGCAGCGCCTTTGCGGCCCTGAAGGAGGACGGATCTGTCGTGACATGGGGGAATAATAACGGCACCGCCCCTGCAGGTTTGACGAATATTGTGCAGGTCTTCTCGACCGACTCCGCCTTCGCGGCCCTGAAGAATGACGGATCTGTCGTGGTGTGGGGGGCTGTGGGTGCTGGCGGCGCCGCCCCTACAGGTTTGACAGGGGTGGTTTCGTTTGGAACGCCATATGGCGACACTGTCATGCACAACTACTATCCCCCGCCGACGCTTGACACGGCGAACGGGATCACGACCAGCGCGGACGGCAAGTCCATCATCCTCACCTTCAACGAGGATCTGGACAGCGGCACAACGTTCGAGCTTGGCGACTTCACCGTGAAGGTCAACGGGCGGACGCTCGGCGCGGACGATTTCGACACCGTTTCCGTGGACGGCAAGACGGTGACGCTCACATTCAAGGCCGCCACCGCGGCAATCGCGATCGGCGAGACGGCCGAGATCACATACACTGGCGACGACATCAGGACACAGGCCGGCGGCGTGCTGGCGAGCGATACGATCAAGGACAAGGCCGTCACGAACGCCAGCACCGTCACCGTGCCAACGCTTGACACGACGGACGGGATCACGACCAGCACGGACGGCAAGTCCATCACCCTGACCTTCAACGAGGATCTGGACAGCGGCACAACGTTCGAGCTTGGCGACTTCGCCGTGAAGGTCAACGGGCGGACGCTCGGCGCGGACGATTTCGACACCGTTTCCGTGGACGGCAAGACGGTGACGCTCACATTCAAGGCCGCCACCGCGGCAATCGCGATCGGCGAAACGGCGGAGATCACATACACTGGCGACGACATCCGGACACAGGCCGGCGGCGTGCTGGCGAGCGATACGATCAAGGACAAGGCCGTCACGAACGCCAGCACCGTCACCGTGCCGACGCTTGACACGACGAACGGGATCACGACCGGCGCGGACGGCAAGTCCATCGTCCTCACCTTCAGCGAGGATCTGGACGAGACCAGTGTTCCGACCGCATCAGACTTCACCGTGACAATCACCCGCGCCGACGGCACGGAGCGGATGCTGACAGCGGACGACTTCGCCACCTTTGTCGTTTCCGCAACCGACAAGACGGTGACGCTGAACCTCGTCGACGCCGCCGCAATCGCAGTCGGCGAGACGGTGACGATCTCCTATACCGGCAGCACCATCAAGACACCCGGCGGCGGTGTGCTGGCAAACGATGCGATCGCGAATATGGAGGCGGCGAACAAGGTGCCGCCGACGCTGGCCGCAACGGACGGGATCACGACCGGCGCGGACGGCAAGTCCATCGTCCTCACCTTCAACGCGGATCTGGACGAGACCAGTGTTCCGACCGCATCAGACTTCACCGTGACAATCACCCGCGCCGACGGCACGGAGCGGATGCTGACAGCGGACGACTTCGCCACCTTTGTCGTTTCCGCAACCGACAAGACGGTGACGCTGAACCTCGTCGACGCCGCCGCAATCGCAGCCGGCGAGACGGTGACGATCTCCTATACCGGCAGCACCATCAAGACACCCGGCGGCGGCCTGCTGGCAAACGATGCGATCGCGAATATGGAGGCGGCGAACAAGGTGCCGCCGACGCTGGCCGCAACGGACGGGATCACGACCGGCGCGGACGGCAAGTCCATCATCCTCACCTTCAACGCGGATCTGGACGAGACCAGTGTTCCGACCGCATCAGACTTCACCGTGACAATCACCCGCGCCGACGGCACGGAGCGGATGCTGACAGCGGACGACTTCGCCACCTTTGTCGTTTCCGCAACCGACAAGACGGTGACGCTGAACCTCGTCGACGCCGCCGCAATCGCAATCGGCGAGACGGTGACGATCTCCTATACCGGCAGCACCATCAAGACACCCGGCGGCGGTGTGCTGGCAAACGATGCGATCGCGAGCGAAACCGTCACGAACAAGGTGTCGCCGACGCTGGCCGCAACGGACGGGATCACGACCGGCGCGGACGGCAAGTCCATCGTCCTCACCTTCAACGCGGATCTGGACGAGACCAGTGTTCCGACCGCATCCGACTTCACCGTGACAATCACCCGCGCCGACGGCACGGAGCGGATGCTGACAGCGGACGACTTCGCCACCTTTGTCGTTTCCGCAACCGACAAGACGGTGACGCTGAACCTCGTCGACGCCGCCGCAATCGCAGCCGGCGAGACGGTGACGATCTCCTATACCGGCAGCACCATCAAGACATCCGGCGGCGGTGTGCTGGCGAACGATGCGATCGCGAATATGGAGGCGGCGAACAAGGTGCCACCGGCGCTGGCCGCAACGGACGGGATCACGACCGGCGCGGACGGCAAGTCCATCATCCTCACCTTCAACGCGGATCTGGACGAGACCAGTGTTCCGACCGCATCAGACTTCACCGTGACAATCACCCGCGCCGACGGCACGGAGCGGCCGCTGACAGCGGACGACTTCGCCACCTTTGCCGTTTCCGCAACCGACAAGACGGTGACGCTGAACCTCGTCGACGCCGCCGCAATCGCAGCCGGCGAGACGGTGACGATCTCCTATACCGGCAGCACCATCAAGACACCCGGCGGCGGTGTGCTGGCAAACGATGCGATCGCAAATATGGAGGCGGCAAACAAGGTGCCGCCGACGCTTGACACGGCGAACGGGATCACGACCGGCGCGGACGGCAAGTCCATCATCCTCACCTTCAACGCGGATCTGGACGAGACCAGTGTTCCGACCGCATCAGACTTCACCGTGACAATCACCCGCGCCGACGGCACGGAGCGGATGCTGACAGCGGACGACTTCGCCACCTTTGTCGTTTCCGCAACCGACAAGACGGTGACGCTGAACCTCGTCGACGCCGCCGCAATCGCAGCCGGCGAGACGGTGGCGATCTCCTACACAGGCAGCACCATCAAGACATCCGGCGGCGGTGTGCTGGCGAACGATGCGATCGCGAATATGGAGGCGGCGAACAAGGTGCCGCCGACGCTGGCCGCAACGGACGGGATCACGACCGGCGCGGACGGCAAGTCCATCGTCCTCACCTTCAACGCGGATCTGGACGAGACCAGTGTTCCGACCGCATCAGACTTCACCGTGACAATCACCCGCGCCGACGGCACGGAGCGGATGCTGACAGCGGACGACTTCGCCACCTTTGTCGTTTCCGCAACCGACAAGACGGTGACGCTGAACCTCGTCGACGCCGCCGCAATCGCAATCGGCGAGACGGTGACGATCTCCTATACCGGCAGCACCATCAAGACACCCGCCGGCGGTGTGCTGGCAAACGATCCGATCGCGAGCGAAACCGTCACGAACAAGGTGTCGCCGACGCTGGCCGCAACGGACGGGATCACGACCGGCGCGGACGGCAAGTCCATCGTCCTCACCTTCAACGCGGATCTGGACGAGACCAGTGTTCCGACCGCATCAGACTTCACCGTGACAATCACCCGCGCCGACGGCACGGAGCGGATGCTGACAGCGGACGACTTCGAGACCCCTTCCGTGACCGGCAAGACGGTGACGCTGGTTCTGAAGGACACCACGGCGGCAATCGCGAACGGCGAGACGGTGACGATCACCTACACAGGCGACGACATCAAGACCCAGAGCGGCGGCGTGCTGGCCGGAACCGCTATCGCGAGCGAGAGCGTTACGAACACCGTGCCGGAAAACAAAGCGCCGACCATCAGCGACGTCCCCTCCGACACCGCCGGTGTCACTGTGGGCACGCCCGCTGAGCTGGCGAACTTCACCGTCGCAGATGAGAACGACGATGAACTGACCGTCACGCTCACGCCCGCCAACGGCACCATCGAGGGCCTGACCGAGAATGGCTCCAGCGTCACCAAATCCGGCGACGTCTACACGCTCACCGGCACGGCCGCTGCCATCAACACGCTGCTGGAAGCGCTGACCTTCACCGCCACAGCGGCAGGCCCAGCCTCCATCGCCATCAAGGTGAACGACGGAAAGGCAGACGTCGAGGCCACATACAACTTCAACGCCGCAGAGCAGGCGCCGGAAAACAAAGCGCCGACCATCAGCGACGTCCCCGCCGACACCGCCGGTGTCACTGTGGGCACGCCCGCTGAGCTGGCAAACTTCACCGTCACAGACGAGAACGACGATCAACTGACCGTCACGCTCACGCCCACCAACGGCACCATTCAGGGCCTGACCGAGAATGGCTCCAGCGTCACCAAAAACGGCGACGTCTACACGCTCACCGGCACGGCCACTGCCATCAACACGCTGCTGGAAGCGCTGACCTTCACCGCCACAGCGGCAGGTGCGGCCTCCATCGCCATCAAGGTGAGCGACGGAAAGGCACCAGACGTCGAGGCCACATACAGCTTCAACGCCACAACCAGCGGCGGAGGAAACAACGACGGCGAAAACAAAGCGCCGACCATCAGCGACGTCCCTGCCGACGCCGCCAATGTCACTGTGGGCACGGCCGCTGAACTCGCGAACTTCACCGTCGCAGACGAGAACGACGATCAACTGACGGTGACGCTGACGCCGACCAACGGCACCATTCAGGGCCTGACCGAGAATGGCTCCAGCATCACCAAAAACGGCGACGTCTACACGCTCACCGGCACGGCCACTGCCATCAACACGCTGCTGGAAGCGCTGACCTTCACCGCCACAGCGGCAGGTGCGGCCTCCATCGCCATCAAGGTGAACGACGGAAAGGCATCAGACGTCGACGCCACATACAGCTTCAACGCCACAACCAGCGGCGGAGGAAACAACGACGGCGGAAACAACGACGGCGAAAACAAAGCGCCGACCATCAGCGACGTCCCCTCCGACACCGCCGGTGTCACTGTGGGCACGGCCGCTGAGCTGGCGAACTTCACCGTCGCAGACGAGAACAACGATCAACTGACCGTCACGCTCACGCCCACCAACGGTACCATCGAGGGCCTGACCGAGAATGGCTCCAGCATCACCAAAAACGGCGACGTCTACACGCTCACCGGCACGGCCGCTGCCATCAACACGCTGCTGGAAGCGCTGACCTTCACCGCCGCGGCGGCAGGTCCAGCCTCCATCGCCATCAAGGTGAGCGACGGAACGGCACCAGACGTCGACGCCACATACAGCTTCAACGCCACAACCAGCGGCGGAGGAAACAACGACGGCGAAAACAAAGCGCCGACCATCAGCGACGTCCCTGCCAACACCGCCAGTGTCACTGTGGGCACGGCCGCTGAGCTGGCGAACTTCACCGTCGCAGACGAGAACGACGATGAACTGACCGTCACGCTGACGCCCACCAACGGCGCCATTCAGGGCCTGACCGAGAATGGCTCCAGCATTACCAAAAACGGCGACGTCTACACGCTCACCGGCACGGCCGCTGCCATCAACACGCTGCTGGAAGCGCTGACCTTCACCGCCACAGCGGCAGGCCCAGCCTCCATCGCCATCAAGGTGAGCGACGGAAAGGCATCAGACGTCGAGGCCACATACAGCTTCAACGCCACAACCAGCGGCGGAGGAAACAACGGCGATGGCGGAAACAACGGCGACGGTGGTGATACTGGCGCCACTGGTGAGCCGGGTTCTGACAACAAGCACGATGTATTCATTGCGCCTGCAGGGGATACGGCCAAGGTGCTGCTCAGGAACCTTGCCGATTATGCCCTCGAGCACAAGGGCGGCCACATCAGCATCAGCGAGAGTGGCGCGGTTGCCGACAGCCTCGTCGGGTTCACGAAGCTCGTATTCAAGGACGGCACAATCGACCTGACCTCGCACTCCGGGTTGTTCGATCCGCTGTACTACGCTCTGAACAACCTTGACGTCTTCAGGGCCGGGATCGGCTCTTCCGAGCACTATCAACAATTTGGCGCGCGGGAAGGCCGCGATCCCAACGCCTTCTTCAATGTCAGTGCTTATCTGGCGGCAAACAAGGATGTTGCAGCGGCCGGGGTTGATGCGGTTCAGCACTTTATCCAGCATGGAGCAACCGAGGGCCGCGATACCTCTATCCACTTCGACGTGCGCCTGTATCTGCAGAACAACCCGGATGTCGCGGCGGCTGGCGTGAATGCGCTTGAGCACTATATGGACTATGGTCGCGCTGAAGGTCGCAAGGTGTATAAGGCAATCAGCGAGAACATCTTTGCCGACAGCTTCGACGAGACGTATTATCTCCTCGCCAATGAAGACGTCGCTGCGGCTGGTGTGGATGCCCGGGAGCACTTTACCGAGTATGGCTTCAAGGAGGGCCGCGCCGCTAACAGCTTGTTTGATCCGCACGGTTATCTGTCCGCAAACGCGGATGTTGCGGCTGCGGGCGTTGATCCGCTGGAGCACTACAATACATATGGTTGGCGCGAGGGTCGGGCGGCATCGTCCGAGTTCAACACGCTGGCCTATCTTGCGGAGAATCCGGACGTTGCCGCCGCAGGTGTCAACCCGCTGACGCATTACCTGCAGTACGGCGTCTACGAGGGTCGCCAGATCGAGGAGGCGTAAGCCTCCGATACAGAAGACTACGCGAACTGCCGTGGGTGCTGAAGTTGATATGCGCCTCACCCGCAGCAGTTGGCGCCCGGGTTTCAACCAGGAAGGGGCGGGCCAATGGCCCGCCCCTTCTCATTACTGGCACGTACAAGCCTCTTCCGGTGACGGAAGACACAGTTTCCTTCCCGATGATAAGAAAGGCGCATGCACGGCGCATCTCTCAGTTTCACAGCAATGGCAGCAACTGCTGGCCCTGACGCCTGATTTCCGAAAGATAGGGCGTATCGGAAAGCACGAAATGCGTGATGCCCAAGTCGCGGTATTTCTTGAGGGAACGCGCGACATCTTCCGCCGAGCCCACGAGCCAAGTGGTGCCGGCACCGCCGCCGCCATATCTGCCGGGGGTCGTATAGAGGTTGTCGTCCAGAACCTCGCCGCGCCCATAAAGATCGAGCAGTCGCTGCTGGCCGACGGAGACTTCTTCCTTGTGGTCGTGCCATCCCGCGCCGGATGTCTTCGCCAGTTCGGCGACCTTCGCCTGCGCATCGGCCCACGCCTGCTCGGTGGTGTCGCGTACCAGAGTGGTCACCCGCAATCCGAACTCAAGCGGCGGCAAATCGCGGTCAAGATCGCGCGACAACTGTTTCAGACGCTCGATCCGCACCCGGATGCCCTCAAGCGGCTCGCCCCAGAACAATTGCACATCCGCGTCGGTGGCGGCCACACGCTCGGCAGCCTCGGAAGCGCCGCCGAAATAAAGCTTGGGATGGCGGCGCTCCCCGCGCGGCTGGATGCGCGGCTCCACCGTTGAACCCGCAACGCGGAAATGCTCGCCTTCATAAGTGACGCTTTCTTCCGTCCACAACCGCCGCACCAGCCGGAGGAACTCGCGCGTGCGATCATATCGATGGTCCTGATCGCCCTCGCTATCGCCATATGCAGCGAGGTTGTCCTTGCCCGAGACGATGTTGATCCGCACGCGCCCGCCCGTCAGATGATCCAGAGTCGCAACGGCGGAAGCCAGATGCGCCGGACGCCAGTAACCGGGGCGGATTGCGATCAACGGCTCGAACGTCGTCGTTCTGGCAGCAAGCGCGGTGGCAAGGGTGAACGTATCGGGCCGGCCCCAGCCGGTGCCGATGAGCGCGCCCTTCCAGCCATTGTCCTCCAGCGCCCTGGCGTGCTCGGTCAGCCGGTCGAGGCTGTTATGGTTGTCGACGGTCGGATCGCCGCGATGACCCGGATTGACCTGATTGGGAATGTACCAAAGAAACTCCGACGTGCTGCTCATGCGCTGATCCTGAATCTATGAACAACACTTCCCGGCGATAAGCTCCCGCCTGCTGCCGGAAAGCGCTTGCAATCGCAAACAAAGGCTGCCGCCGCATTTCAAACGGACGGGGCAGCAGCCTCTTGTTCCGAAAAGTCACTCGGCGGCGGTGGCCTGTGCGAAACGGTTCGGCGGACGCCTCAGGCCGAGGTTCTCGCGCAATGTCCGGCCTTCGTATTCGGTGCGGAACAGGTTGCGCCGGCGCAGCTCGGGCAACACGAGCGCGATGAAATCGTCAAGGCTGCCGGGCAGCAGCGGCGGCATGACATTGAATCCGTCCGCGCCGTAATTGATGAAGCGCTCTTCAAGCTGATCCGCGATCTGCTCCGGTGTGCCGACAAGCTGCCAGTGCCCGCGCGCACCAGCGATCCGCAGATAAAGCTGCCGGATGGTGAGATTTTCGCGCCGCGCCAGTTCCGAAACAAGCACCTGCCGGCTCTTGCTGCCGTTGGTTTCTTCGAGCACGGGAACCGGATCGTCCGGCGAATAGCCGCGCAGGTCGACGCCGCCCAGATGCTCGGACACCAGCGCAAGGCCGACACGCGTGTCGATCAGCGACTGCAATTCCTCGAACTTTTCCTTCGCCTCAGCCTCCGTCGCCCCTATGACCGCGTTGACGCCTGGCAGGATCTTGAGGTCTTCGGGAAGGCGGCCATACTTCGCCAGCCGCCCCTTGACGTCGGCATAGAAGGCAACAGCTTCCTCAAGCGTCTGCTGGGCGGTGAAGATCAGCTCTGCCGTGCGCGCGGCCAGTTCCTTTCCGGGTTCCGACGACCCCGCCTGCACCACGACCGGATGCCCCTGCGGCGACCGGGGAATGTTGAGCGGCCCCTTGACGGAAAAATGCCGGCCCTTGTGCGCTAAAGGATGCAGCTTTGCGGGATCGAAGTACTGGCCAGACTGCCTGTCGCGCAGGAAGGCGTCGTCGTCCCAGCTATCCCAGAGGCCCAGCACGACATCCGCGAACTCTTCCGCCCGTTCATAGCGGCTAGCGTGATCGATGGGTTTGTCGTGACCGAAATTATAGGCGGATTCGAGATCGCCGGATGTCACGAGGTTCCAACCGGCGCGGCCATGGCTCAGGTGATCGAGCGACGCGAACTGACGGGCCAGATTATAGGGGTCGCTGAAACTCGTTGAGGCCGTTGCCACAAGTCCGATGCGGTCGGTCACGGTGGCCAGCGCGGACAGCAGCGTGATGGGTTCGAACTGCCGCACGCCGCTATGCGCCTTATGGCTCGCTGCTTCGGGATATTTCAGGCGCACGCTCACGCCATCGGCGAGGAAAACGGCATCGAATTTCGCAGCTTCGGCCTTTTTCGCAAAGCTGACGAGGCTTTCGACGCCCTCCCCGATATCCGATTGCTCATGCCGCCACGCGGCGACGTGATGCCCACCTTCATGGTAAAAAGCACCAAGCTTTAAATATCCATCGCGTCTGGCCATGAAACTGGATCTCCGATTCAGCAAAAACAGGCGACATTCCCGGCAGGGCTGCGGCGGAGATAAAAGGGCCGCAAGCCTCGGTGCCGGGTACGGGCAGCGTCAGGGCACACCAAAGGCCCCGTCATCCACCCGCGTATTTCAATGCGTCGTCATACGTTCGGGGAGCCACTCGGTAATGTCAATATATAATCTATATATTTTATATAAATTATGCACTGCCGATAGCCTTGGCCGTCGCAGTGTTCCATCCGGGTTTGCCGGGCCGATTGCGGAAGTCGTCGCGGTTCGACAGCAGCACGCGAACGCCTTTGCAGCCCGCGACACCGCCTGCGCGATATGGACATATCCATAAAGGCCGACGGTCCGGCACGACAACGGGACAATCGCCTGGCCGCGCTAAATCCGGCCCGGCATGTGGCTTAACTCTGGAAGGCTCTTGCGTCACGTGCCGCGCTCAACTTCTGCCACAGAAGGTCGAGCGCCAACATCACCAGCAGGGACAGCCCCGTCAGCGGGAAGATGATCCCGCCAATCACAAGGATGATAAAAAGCCCTGTGAATGCCCTGCGATCCGATGGCAGGGGCGGCACGCCGAGGCTGCCGGACGGGCGGCGTTTCCACCACATGACGGCTGCCGAGACCGCAAGCAGCACGATGCCGATGCACGCCACCAGCAGGACAATCTGGTTCAGCGCGCCGAAGGTCTGGCCCATGTGCGTGTTGATGCCGAACTCCAGCCAGCGCCCCAGCGGGCCATATTCGGCATAGCTCATATCGAGCAGCGGCTGGCCCGTGTATTGATCGAGGTGGATCACCCGCTGCTGACTCAGGTCATTGGGATAGACGGAGCCTGAAAAAACGCCCGTGGCCTGTCGTGGCAGCGCGATGGAATATCCCCGATGCAGTCCCATTTCCTTGAAGATCCCGGCAGCCGCGTCCACGCCGATGGAGGACATGCCCTCACGCGGTGGCGCGGTTTCAGGAATCCGTGCCTGTTCGAGCGACCATGAGGTCTTGGCGACATGGTCGAGGTGCTCGTCGGACATGGGGACATCGACCCGCAACCCGGACGGATAACCGAAGTTGCTGCCATTGGCCCACTGGTTGACCTTGGCGCCCCACACCGAGGACCACGGCATGCCGGTTACCGACAGAAACACGATGAAGCCGCCTGCGATGATGCCGGTAACGGCATGTGTGTCGCGCCAGAAAACCCGTCGCCCGGGCGTGCCCCGCACCGACACCACACCGCCCTTCCGCCCGCGCGGCCACCAGAGATAAATGCCGGTCAGCGTCAGCAGAATGGACCAACCGCCCACGATCTCGATCAGCATCCGGGGGTTGGGGCCGAAATACCGGAAGGAATGCAGATAACGCACGGTCCAGGCGAAGGTGCTGCGATCCGGCCTCACCTCCAGAACCTCGCCGGTATATTGGTTGACGAAGACGGCCATCCGGCCACCGCTCTCAGGCTGGACGGTAATTTCGGTCGAGAGATTATCGGCGGCGGGATCGGTGAATTTCACCGCCGTCCCCGGCTGGGCAGCCAAAGCTGCCTCAATGATGCGGGAAGGCGCAAGCCCCTGTCCCTCGACGGGAGTAACCCGCATGAAGTCTGCATGTACGAACTGATCCACATCAGCCCGAAAGAGATAGATCGCCCCGGTAACGGCAATCGTAATCATAAAGGGCAGAACCAGAAGTCCCGCGAAGAAATGCCAGCGCCAGACAGCGCGGTAGAGATCGGAAGCCTTCGCGCGGCGCGCGGCTGCCTCCGGGAGGGTGACCCCGTTGGTTGTATCGGTCATGTCGATATCCGTTCTGAAGATGTCGATGAGAGCATTTGTTGACCGGACACATCGCTGGGCCGGCCGAACTTCGCTCGAAATCGAAAGACCAGCCCCAAGCCTGGTTTCAATGAAACCGGAATGCTGGCTGGAGACGCCTCAGAACAGAACAGGCGGGCCGGTAGCCGGCGGCAGGCCGGTGGCCGCGGCGATTTGTAAAATGGATGGACCGCGAGGCGGCGCAAGAACCGTCAGCGTCGTGTCCGGCTGCTGAACGGCCACGAGATCCGGCAGATCGAAAGCCGGGTGTGACGCCGCCCATGAACAATAGTCCGCCTTTTGGGTGGGTTCGCCGTCGCTCTCCGTGGTGTCGGCGACAGGCTCCATGGTCGCGGAATCGAACGCCATCTCAACCATGCCGTCCCCCGTGCAGATGACGAGCATGACGACACCATTGGAAGACATCGCGGGCATGATGCCATTTGCGAGCAAAGACAGGAGTGCAAAGGGTAACAACGCTACCCAGACTCCGATCACGCGCAAATATCGCCCCGAAAACCGCCACATACTCTACAAATACCAGAATAAATGTATAGTAACAACGTCTTCCGCGAACTTGATCTTGCAGGGCTGTGCAAAACACCGTTCAGGCTGTCTTCGGCAGACCGGCCTCACACCATGGCACGTATGGAGCATACCCCGATGCTGCAATCAGAAGCTTTTCCGCGACATGGGCGGCAAAGCCCATGTCGCCGGTCGCCAAACTCCACCGAGTGCCGCGATCGCCGCGCGATAGCTGTCCAGTTCCGCAGGCTTCACCTTCAGCGTCACGAAAAGGCGCAGGTCACAGGGTGTGCTCGACATTGGCATCTCCTGTGAGTTGGAAAAAGCGGGAACCCGGCAAATGCTTCCACGACGGCAGCGCCATAGCGGATGCGTCGAAGGATGACGGCGGCCCTTGAGGCCGCCGCACTTTTCATCGCATCTTACTTGGTGGTGTAGCCGCCATTGACGAGGATGGTCTGGCCCGTCATCCACCACCCTTCGGTGACAAGGAAGCGGATGTAGGGCACGATATCCTCGATGTCGGTCAGGCCGGTCTTCGAGACTTTCGACAGTGCCGCCGCCGTCTTGTGATATGCCTGCGCGTCTTCGGATTCCTGGCCGTAGAAGAAGGGCGTGTCCATCGGACCGGGTCCGATCGCGTTCACGGAAATGCCGCGCTCGCCAAACTCCTTCGACGCCGCGCGGGTGAAATGCTCGACCGGCGCCTTCAGCCCGGCATAACTGGCATAAAACGGCGTGAACGCGCCCAAGAGCGAAGTCACCAGCGTAACGATGGAACCGTTGTCGTTCAGGTTCCGCCCGGCTTCCTTGAGGAAAAAGAAGGCCGATTTGGCGTTGACGTCGCTCATTTCGTCATATTCTGCCTCGGAGATATCGAGGATCGGCTTTTTCAACACTTTGCCGACGGTGTTGATGGCGATGTCGGGCTTGCCGAAGGCAGAAACGGCATCGGCGAAAAGCTTTTCGACAGCACCAGCTGTGGTGAGATCAGCCTGAAAGGCGGCCGCCTCGGCGCCAAGGGCCTTCACAGCGGCGACGGTCGCCTCCGCCTCGGCCCCGGTGGCGGCGCTGTTGTAGTGGATGGCGATGGCTTTCGCGCCCAGTCCGGCAAAGTCGCGCGCGATCAGCCCGCCAAGGTTCTTGGCACCGCCAGCGATGATGACGGTTTTGCCGTTGATGGAACGATCGGTCATGGATTGAGCCTCCTTGAAATGCGGCGGCCACATCATGCAGCCGCCCTTTCGGCATCAATTTATCGTCTGAATTTACATTATAAAGATCGACATTCTGGCATCATATGTCAGAATTTAAGAACAATGGATGGTGCCTGCTTTGGACCGTATCGATCTTTTCCGCACCTTTATCCGTGTCGTTGACACGGCAAGCTTCACACGCGCGGCAGACATGCTCGGCTTGCCGCGCTCGTCGGTCTCGGCGGCAGTGGCAGAGCTGGAAGGACGGGTCGGCGCGCGGCTGCTGCACCGGACGACGCGCAAGGTGTCACCAACCCAGGACGGCCTTGCGTTCTATGAACGCTGCCTGCGGACCATCGCGGACTTTGAGGAAACCGAGAGCTTCTTTCGCCAGGGCACCAGGCCTTCGGGCAAGCTGCGCATCGACGTGCCCGGACGAATCGGTCGCCTTGTCGTCGCGCCGGCTCTGCCGGCCTTCCTCGACGCCTATCCCGAGATCGATGTCACCCTTGGTGCGACCGACCGGGCCGTGGATCTCGTTGGAGAGAGCGTCGACTGTGTGCTGCGTGTCGGCCCCCTGAACGATTCAGGGCTGATCGCGCGCAATATCGGCAGTCTGCCGCTCGTCAACGTCGCCAGTCCCGGCTATGTCGCCCGGCACGGCACGCCGCGTTGCCCCGACGAATTGAGCGATCATTGGGTGGTGAACTACGCTTCGCCCTCGACCGGCAGGGTCGAGCCCTGGGAGTGGATGGACGGAGACGTGCTGCGAACCCTGCCGATGCGCAGCCGCGTGACGGTCAACAGCGCCGAGGCTTATGTCGCCTGTTGCCTTGCTGGCCTCGGACTCATCCAGATCCCCGTCTATGACGTGCGCCGTCACCTGAACACGGGCGAACTGGTCGAGGTGATGCCGGATCACCGCGCCGAACCCCTGCCGATGACGCTGCTCTACCCGCACCGCCAACACCTCACGCGGCGAGTTCAGGTGTTCAGCGATTGGCTGGAAGATCTGTTGCACCGTGAAGTTCTGTAAAAGCGCTCGAACCAGTTCGAGGTTCGATTGGCTCTCTGCGGCACGGTAAGTGTCATCATCATCTATAATGAGCCGCCCTATGACTTCGCTGGAATTGGCGGTGCTTCTTGCCCTCGCGACCGTATAAGGTGGATCGTTCCTCTTCAACAGCATTGCGGGGAACGTATGCCGTGCGACCGGCGTGTTTGGGCGGCTTTCTTTGGAATGGGCTTATTGAATAACGCCATCCCGTTCTCATTGATCGTCTGGGATCAACAGCATATCGCCCCAGGCGTGGCGTCGATCTTGAGCGCCTCGACACCGCTTTTCACCGTGGTCCTTGCCCATCTATTGACCAGCGACGAATGCATGACGGACGGCAAGTTTGCCAGGGTGCTTATCGGTTTCGTAGGGGTGGCCATTTCGGAAGCCGAAAGCACCACGGCTCGGCGCTTCGGCTCAAAGCCGGCTTCCCAGGGCGCGGGCCGCTTCGACAGTTCGACCATCTCCGGGACGGGCGCGGCCGGTGCGGCCAGAACCTCCATGAATTTCGCGACCCCTTCTGGACTCAGCAGATTCTCCATCAGCTCGTCCTCGGCCGCGCGCACGGCGGCGCGATCGATCATCGCGACGTCCGCCTCGTGCAGTCGCATCGAGATCGGGTATTCCTTGCGTTTCGCGATGCTGGCCATGCGACCCTTTATCCTAGGCTCAGGACTCATTGATTGAGATAGAATGTTACGGCTGCTGCGATGCATATGGCCGAAAAGAAGGTGTGGGCGCATCGGTCGTATCGTGTT
>NZ_JACICC010000018.1 GCF_014195635.1 Pseudochelatococcus contaminans
CATGATCCGGCTCCCGGTCCGTGAATCCGGTTCGCGTTTCCTGGAACGAGTTCATGAAACCTCGCCCCGGTTCGCGAAACCTGGCACCCCGACAGGTTCTATCCACATCGCGCGCGCGCTCTTCAATGTTAGATTCTTGGTTAGATTCTAAGTTAAGGGCACGATTTCTTTTTTCTTTTTCATCGGTTACGGCCTGTTTGAGTTCCCGATGGCACGTGCGCGCGGTTCCCGATGGCACAAGGGTCGGGGTTCCTGATGGCACGACGCCATCCACAGCTTTTCCACAGGGTTTCCACGGCTCGAACGCGAGCAGGGTGCGGCCACTGACCTCGATCTCAAGGCAAAGCCAATATCCCGGAAGCGGCTGACGACGGATGATGTCGCGCAACTCGAAAGCAAAGCGCTTGAAGGGCGAGAGGCTTCCCGACTTCAGGTAGAGGTGACGCAGATCGAACCGCCAGCCTCGCCGCTGCTTGCCACCATGCTTTCGTACCAGACGATAGAGCCAGCGCTCCAGGCCGCCCGTCAGGTTGAAATAGGTCCGATCGATGGTGAGAACGAGCGCGTCGTCGAGGACTGCGCTGTAGAACCAGTCCGGCACGATCAGTTCAATGCCTGCCGACCTGCCGCGATGGTCGGTGCGTTCGCGCCATTCGTTGATCCAGGAGAAGCGATGGCGGCGGCCTTCCGCGGACTGCCGGATCGAGGTCGACACCGTTGTCGACTGGAGCCGATCAAGCCCGGCCTTCAGACGCTGATAGTCGCGCGCGCCGACACCACGCCGGATGAAGGTCAGTATTTCGTAGGGCGTGGCGGCCATCAGACGCGATGTTGGCAATCCTGCGTCGCGGGCCTCGACGATCTGGCTGGCCGCCCAGATCAGGATGTCGGCGTCCCAGATGGTGGCCATGCCATGGTCGGGTACGGCTTCGACACGGATCGCGACGCCGCCGGCGACAAAATCGATCGGGGCTGTCCGGTGAGATTTCGAGAGCGAGAAGAAGGGATAGGCCATGAGATCCTGTGCATCGCGAGGCGAGAAATCGCCCGGAAGCGCCCTGAACAGATCGAGCTGCCCACGTTCTGATGTTGAGCTTTTGCGCATCGGCATGAGGGAGCCGCCTCGCGGCTATCGCGCACGACGGGCAACGGGTGCGGTTGCCTGCCGCTTTGCCGGCTGCACCGCGCCACGCGGATCGGATGTGGACCTGACCGAGCCGCTATCGGCCCAGGCCGTCAGGTCATCGACGGCATAGACGACGCGCCCGCCGAGTTTCCGGTAGGCGGGGCCGGTGCCATAGGTGCGGTGCTTTTCCAGTGTGCGGGACGACAGGCTCAGGAATTCGGCGGCTTCCTTGGTGCGCAGGTAGCGTGGCGGAAGGGCGGCGAGATCGGGTCGCATGGATGGGGCCTCCGTGGGTGCGTTGAGGCCGCTGGCGAGCAACGGCTGACGCAGGCCACGATGGCGAAGGCGGGACGGCGAGTTGCAGTGGGAAGTAAGGGGGGCCTAAAACTCCACACCGGCTGCGAGGCTGGCGCGAATTATGATCGGCGACGATGCCGAAGAAGGCCGCGATAGCCACCGGCAATCATGGCCTCGGCCCCTTCCAGGAGGCTCATCACGGCATGCCGCTCCGAAGCCGCTTGCCATTCATCGCGGGTGAGTTTGCCGGTGTGGAAGATTACTTCGGCGATTTCCTTATGGGTGGCGCCGGTCTGCCGCCCATCGAAAGCCTGCAACATGCGCCGCGCACGCGCACGTTGCTGACCCGTCAACCGCGTGTCTGGCGGGACGGATCGGTGGTGAAGCGAAGCAAGCAGACGGACAATCGCCTTGACGCGATCGAATCCTTCTAGTCCGAGCGGCACGATGGCGACGAGCCCTATATCGACCGGGGCGTCATTCGGCAGAACGAGATGGAGATGATCGCCGCCGCCGAGCGGATGCAGGATGTGATGCGCTTCAGGCCCGACTCTCTCGTGCGCGTCGGACAGAGCAGTTGCCGCGATTGTGCCATGTGGCAGGATCGGGGGCGCCGGCGCGAGTATGACAGCGCCTGCGTCGTCTTCGGGAAGCCAGAAAACCGGAGTTTCAGTAGCGTTGAGGCTCGGTGGGGCGGCGAAATCGCAGCCCCCAGCGGAGGCTCGCTCGTTTAATCAAAGCCGGGGTGTGAGTTGCGGCATTTTGCAGAGCATCGAAGTCGCGCTGATAGTCCTGGTTGCGCCTCAACCACTCCCAGCCGACATCGGATGCGTTCAGATGGTCGGTGTAGTCATAATTCGACGGTGTTCGCCACCGGGATGTGTCGGGAGACATCCTGCCCTCCAGCCTTTTCGCGGTTCTGGTGTGTCGAGGCGAAGACGATTGCCGGCTCGGGCAAAAGGTGGAAGCCGCATTGCTTGCAATGGGTATTGCGGCCAGCGCATCACCAGATCAGTGGCTTTGTCCTTCACGAACAAGCTGGCGATAGCCATGGGTGGTCATCCAGCGGGCGCGGGCCAGGTGCCGGTCATGGACATGACGGGCACGTTCGGGGTCGCACTCGGGATCAAGGCCGAAGAGGACACTTACGGCTTCACGCCAGTCAGCACCGTCAGCTGCTGCATCCAACAGACGCATGTAGAGCTTCATATGCGCTCGATCGTAGTCGGTGAGCGCAAAGCTTTCCGGCGGCTCATCCAGAAAGTTGGAATCGGTCACGATGCCCCCTTTGGGATATCTCTATCCGCATAGAAGGAATTTATTAACCACGATGCGACCGAAATCCCAAGCCTGTTTTCAGGCGAGACCGGGACGTGAGCGCTAGAGTGGCGGTGGGGACCGTCGGTGTTTCTCATCGACCAGCAGCACTCCGATACCCTGGTCGGGGTTCAGGAAGATGATGCCGCTGCTCTCGAACGCCCTGCGAACCTGATCGCGCGTCGTCTCATACACGTCGAGTCTGCTTTCAGACTCGAGGCGTTTGAGCGCGGTCAGCGATATTCGGGCCTTGTCAGCGAGCGTCTCCTGAGTCCAACCAAGCAGCGCGCGTGCGGCCCGCGATTGTCGGGCGGTGATCATGCATGATCACCTCCCATTCGGACCAGCTCTCGCGCCAGAACTACGACTATAATAGTCGCTCCTCGTGGGTCTGGCCAGACAATTTGACAGGTTTACGGGTGGGATAGATTGAACTGCTGCCGACTGATTCGGTTGCCCTCAAGCGCTTTGCCCCGCCCGGATCGTCCGGGCGGGGCATCTTCGCGCGACGGGCTTACTCGCCATTGCGGCGATTGGGCCGGGACCAGATCAAAGCGTAGCTCTCGCCGTCTTCGTCGTCGAAGAGGTTGGCGTAGATCGGGGCGGTGAAGCTCGGATCGTCGAGCTTGAGGCCCAAATAGTCGCGGCCCTCGTTGGAGCGCTTGGACCAGGCGGCGCCGATCTCGGCGCGGCCGACCAGGACCCGATGGCTGGGGGCGTTCTCGCCGGTGGCACGCAGGTCGGGAACGATGCGCACGCCCTTGGCCTGGACGCTGAGGGTGACGATTTCGCCGGTGAATTCGTTCGAGCCGGTCTTCTTGAAGGTGCCGATGGTTGCCATTTTAAGTCTCCGTTTTCCGTTTCCGAGCCCGCACCATTGCGGCCTCGATGGCGATCGACCGGCCGGAGACGAACGCTGGCGCACCCCAAAGGGGCTGGACAGCACAGGAGAAACTTTCTTGTTCCGCGCGGAATGGCGGCTCTGCCGGCAGGGGAAGAAAGTTGTGACGACGCTGTTGCGCTAAAGCGGTCGAAGCGCATCGCGCTGTTCTTCGGCCAGATCAGGCCATTGAAGAGGCCGTTTGGAGCGGTCGAGACACGGGGGCTGAACGGAGACGGTGGCAACCTTGGGGCTCAACAGGATGACCAGACCGGCCGTACCGGCTCTTTTGTCACCGCGCGTCTCAGGCCATGCGCATCTCTCATTCCGGCCTATTCCAACCGGCGTCGCCCCATCGGTTTCTGGTCAGTCCACGAACGCTGGCGCTGACCGTCCTACGCTCCTATGGGGCGCGGCTGTGTCTCACGCTGATCCGATGCTTGCCCGCTATCTACCGCCATATTCCTGACGAAGATGGAAGATGATCCGTATCCGCTTCTGGTCGCGATCAACGGATCACTGTGGTTCAAGTGCGCACAAAGCCGCCGTCCGCTGGGCCGGTCGCGGCCATGCCCGCAACGCGCAGGAACGTTGTCACGCCCACCGCAACCGCTCCGATGACCGAGAAGATGAGTTGCCATGTCTCTGAGGGCATCATGTGCTTGACGATACCGAGGGTGGCGTAGAACCCGGCCATACCCGCCGGAGCGACAAAGGCCAGAGCGATCAGCAGTCGCGCCCAGATCGGGCGGACCAGCATGAGCAGGCCCTGACCGACTGCCAGTGTCAGACCGGCGGCGAGAAAACCAATGAGGATGCCGCCGAGCCAGCCAGCCCCCGTGCCATAGGCCCAGGTTCCTGCGTTTATGCCGATAAAGAACGGAAGAGCAAAGACGGCAAGGTTGAACAGCAGCCAGCACATGGTGCCGATGGCTGCGATGGAAACAAGGATTCCGAGGACGATCATGGTGGTGTCTCCGTGCAAAATGTTGGACGGTTGCGCCTTCCACCACCACCACGGCGCACCGCGACCTTTAGCATGAACATGTCTGTCTGTGCGACATGGAATGATCGGCGTGAGCTATCGCCATGCTCATGATGAAGCTGGGAAGGCAGCGCTCACGCGCTGCCTGTCCCGAAGCGATAGACCGGGATGCCCATCTTGCGGGCCTTATCGGCCAGGTTGTCCTGAATGCCCGTGCCGGGGAAGATGATGACCCCGATCGGCATAATGCCGAGCATCTGGTCGTTGCGTTTGAACGGTGCTGCCTTGGCATGTTTTGCCCAGTCGGGTTTGAAGGCGACCTGTGCGACCTTGCGGTTATTGGCCCATGTGGCCGCGATGCGTTCCGCGCCCTTGGGCGATCCGCCATGCATCAGCACCATGTCCGGGTGCTTGGCGTGGACCTGATCGAGCTTGGCCCAGATCGTCCGGTGATCGGTGGTGTCACCGCCCGAGAAGGCGATCTTCGGACCTGCGGGCAGCAGCACCTCGTTGTCGGCCCGGCGTTTTGCGGCGATGAAGTCGCGGCTGTCGATCATGGCCGAGGTCATCTTGCGATGGTTGACCCGTGAGCCGGAGCGTTGCGACCAGGGCGTTCCGGTGGTGCGCAGATAGATGTCCGCGGCGCTATCGCGGAAGGTTTCCATGCTGTCGCGGCGCTCGATCAGGCTTTGGCCCGCGCCGATCAGGGTTTCGAGCTGGACGGATTTGACCTCGCTGCCATCCTGTTCACGCTGAAGACGCTTCTGTGCCTGCTCGTTATCGTCGAGTTTCGTCTCGATCCATTCGACAGCGCGGTGGAAGGTGTTGACGGTGGACCAGAGGATCTCGTCGAGGTCGAAATCGAGGCTGGTGTCGGCCATGGTGGAAATCAGGGCATCGAAGATGTCGGAGACTGCGCCCTGGATGACGTGATCTTCGGGTGTGATCCGGGGATCGGCCTCGTCTTCGGAGGGGCGGTAGCCGTAGAGTTCGAGTTCTTCGATGGCATGGCCGGTCGGGGACGTGCTGTGATCGGGTTCGAAATCGTCGTGCGCGTACATGGGATGCTTCCGTCAGTTGGACCGCGACCGTCGCGGCCTTCATGGCGACGAAAGCCCACGGGCGCTCCGGTCTGGCAGCGCGAGCCTCTGGCGAGGGCCTTGATGGCAAAGCCCGGCTGATTTGTTTCGCGCTGTAAAGGCGGGCTTGCCCGCCGACGGAAATCAGTCGGGCGCCGCCATTGCCTGACCGGAGCGTTTGTGGGCCGATCGCCCTCTCGGAAGGCCAAGGCGCGGTCCTCTGCTGATGACAGGATGCAGCCAATGCGCATGAAAGGATCGGAACGCCCCGATCACGGCCCCCGTACCGGCTATGCTATCGAGGCCATGAAGCGGCTGACGTCCTCGGGAGCGATTTGCACCCGGATCTTTGCCCGAACGGCATCCAGCCCATGAGTTGCGAGATCTTCGTTGAAGTCCCCCATCATGGGCGAGAGCGTGATGGCCTCGATCCCGACCTCGTGCGCCCGGCCCACCAGGCTATCGCAGGCGCTGTCACCTGCCGGATCGTTATCGCGGACGATATAGAGCCTGCGCAGTTGTGGCGGGAACAGGATGGCAGCGAGGTGTCCGGCAGAGAGTGCGGAAACCATCGGCATGGTGGGCAGAGTCTGACGCAGCGACAGGATGGTTTCGATGCCTTCCCCCGCTGCCATGACATCCTGCGCATCACCGAAACGAACCGCATGCCCGAGCAGGTCGCCCATTGCCTTCCTCGGCGGATCGACAGGTGCCTTGCCGGAACCGTCCGGGGCCAACCATGTGCGGTGTGCGCCGGTAATCCTGCCATCGAGGCCGGTGACGGCGGCGATCATGGCGGGCCATGTCTCGGTCGGGCCATCGTCCTCAGGCCGCCAGTAGCAGTTGGGATGGAAGCGCAGATTTGCGGTTTGGCGTAAATCCGTAATGCCGCGTCCGCGTAAATACGCCTCTGCGGTACTGCCGATGAGCGGTTGCGTCATGCGCCAGAGGCGACGTGCCGCTTCGGACGATCCCGATGGTGCTGGCGTTCGAGACTGGCGGGATGACGGATCAGGGTCAGCATGCGGCAGGCTGAGGAAGCGCCGGGCCTCTTCGGCAACATCTGCGAAGTCGATCAGGCCGAGCGAGTCCCGGATCACGTCGAGCAGATCGCCATGTTCACCCGTGGCCGAGTCCTGCCATTTTCCGGCAATGCCTTTCACGCTGTCGTGCAACCGGACGAACATGGAGCGTCCAGCCGTGTTTCGGACATTGCCAACCTGCCAGTAATTGCCCTGTTTACGACCATTCGACAGATAGTGGCGGCACACCGCCTCGGCCTGTCGGCCGAGACGCTGGGCCAGTTCGGAAGCGTTGAGACGCGCCATTATGCGGCCTCCCGCTCACCGATGCGCTCAACCGGGAAGCGGTCAAGCAGTTTGCCGGTGATCTCCGGTCCCGTTGCATCGACGGGCACGAAGAAACGCAGCTTCCACGAGATGATCTCGCTGAAGAGGCCATAGGCCCGCAGCCGGTCGCGCATCGCGTCAGTAAAGCCGGTCAGTTCGATCCGGTTGGCGCCCATGACCCGGACGCGGCGCAGTTGCAGCCCCTCGGCGAGATCAAGGATCGTGCGACCTTCGATCAGCGCGGCATAGGCGGCATCCGGTGTCAGGCTGCTGGTGACGCCACTGGTCGAGGCATTGGCGGCCCATGCCGGCGAGACCCGGCGACCAATGATGCGTTCGCCCTCGTCGGTCTGGAGGCGATAGACGCGGGAGGATTCCTGCGGCAGGCGTTTCCAGATCGGCAGAAGCAGCCCTGTCACCATATGCAGGATGCTGTCGGTGAACTCCGGCACCTCGGCCAGTTCCGCAGTCCAGGCTGCGCTGAAGGCGACACGATCGGCCTCGATCCAGTGGGTTTCGCCCATCGCCCGCACCGGAATATTTATCGCCTCCATCGGCCGGATCAGCCGCACGCGCCGTTCGATCTCGCCATCATCCAGCATAACGCTGGTGGTCGGAATCTGCACGGCGGCACGTCCCGACCGCTCGTTGATGAGCAATCTTGCGCGGGGATCATCCAGTTCAGCCAGCGTGGCATCGAGCGTGACCGGCTGATTGCGTTTGCGCTCGGTGAGCGTCAGGAGCCGGGTTTCCGCCCCTGTGCCCGGATGGATGTGGATCACCTGCCGGTCGGTGACGATGAAGCTTTCCGCCTTCAGCGTTTCCAGCCCCATGTCATAGGTGCCGGATGCAATGGCCCCGTCGATCCGGGCCTGCAGAAGCTGCTCGAAGGCCGAGAACAGAATACCCTGCAATTCGATGGTCAGCGCCAGCAGACGGTTGAGGAAGGTGGTGATCGGCGGCAGGTCGTCCTTCACACCATTGCTGTCCATCAGCTTCAGGCCGGTGGCGGATTCAAACCGTTCGAGCGAGCATCCCTCGACCTTGCCGCGCACGATCAGCAGATAGAGCTGGCGAAGCGCGTCGCGGGCATAGCCGGATTCCAGATTGTCCTCGGGGCGGAACAGCCCTTGTCCGCCGGTCTGGCGCTGGCCGCGTGTGATCGCGCCCAGCGTGTCGAGGCGGCGGGCGATGGTCGAGAGGAAGCGCTTCTCGGCTTTGACATCCGTGGCAATCGGCCGGAACAGAGGCGGCTGCGCCTGATTGGTCCGGTTGGTGCGCCCCAGCCCCTGAATGGCGGCATCGGCCTTCCAGCCCGGTTCCAGCAGATAATGGACTCGCAGCCGCTGGTTTCGTGCCGAGAGTTCTGCGTGATAGCTGCGCCCGGTGCCACCGGCATCCGAGAAGACCAGAATGCGCTTGTGGTCATCCATGAAGGCCGAAGTCTCGGCAAGGTTGGCGGACGGCGCACGGTTCTCGACCGCAAGGCGTGCCGATGCTCCGTCGCTCTTGCGCACGATCCGGCGCGAGCGGCCCGTGACCTCGGCCACCACATCCGTGCCGAAACGCTGGACGATCTGGTCAAGCGCACCGGGTACAGGTGGAAGCGAACCCAGCTGCTCCAGCATCTCGTCGCGCCGCGCCACGGCTTCGCGGCATTCCACCGGCTGACCGTCGCGGAAGACGGGGCGTGACGACAGGTTGCCCTCGCCATCGCTGAAGGGTTCATAGAGCTGTACCGGGAAGGAATGCTGCAAATACGAGCCGACATACTCCCTCGGCGTGATATCGACGGAAATATCGTTCCATTCCTCGGTCGGGATCTCGGCCAGTCGCCGTTCCATCAGGGCTTCGCCGGTCGAGACAATCTGAATGACGGCGGCATGGCCTGCTTCAAGATCTGCCTCGATGGACCGGATCAGGGTCGGGGTTTTCATGGAGGTCAGCAGATGGCCGAAGAAGCGCTGCTTGGTGCTCTCGAAGGCGGAACGCGCGGCGGATTTGGCCTGCCGGTTTAGAGTGCCCTCGCTGCCGGTGATATTGGCCGCTTCCATCGCCGCGTCCAGGTTTCCATGGATCACGGCAAATGCGGCCGCGTAAGCATCGTAGATGCGGCGTTGCTCGCCGGTCAGCGGGTGCTCGACCAGTTCATATTCAACGCCATCATAGGAGAGCGACCGCGCGGTATAGAGACCAAGAGAGCGGAGATCGCGGGCCAGAACCTCCATCGCCGCTACGCCGCCGGCCTCGATCGCCTCGACGAATTCGGCGCGGGTCTGAAACGGGAAATCCTCGCCGCCCCAGAGGCCGAGCCGCTGCGCATAGGCGAGATTGTGGACGGTGGTGGCGCCCGTCGCCGACACATAGACCACGCGGGCATCCGGCAGAGCGTGCTGGAGCCGCAGGCCCGCGCGTCCTTGCTGCGAGGCGGCGACATCGCCGCGTTCTCCCTTACCGCCACCGGCATTCTGCATGGCATGGCTCTCGTCGAATATGATGACTCCATCGAAATCGGAGCCCAACCAATCGACG
The DNA here is from genome assembly GCF_014195635.1 of Pseudochelatococcus contaminans. Taxonomy (GTDB): domain Bacteria; phylum Pseudomonadota; class Alphaproteobacteria; order Rhizobiales; family Beijerinckiaceae; genus Pseudochelatococcus; species Pseudochelatococcus contaminans. The sequence continues at coordinate 9,566 of NZ_JACICC010000018.1, forward strand.
ATCTGACGCACGCGCGAAACCTTTTCGCCCCGGTCATCGGAGCGCAGCGTGGCATAGGTGGTAAACAGGATGCCTTCCGTCAGCGTGATCGGCTTGCCCTGCGGGAAGCGCGACAGAGGTGTGACTAGCAGTCGCTCCATGCCGAGCGCCGACCAGTCGCGCTGAGCGTCCTCGATCAGCTTGTCGGATTTCGAAATCCAAACCGCCTTGCGCCGTCCGCGCAGCCAATTGTCGAGGATGATCCCGGCCGATTGGCGACCCTTGCCCGCGCCGGTCCCGTCGCCCAGCATGAAGCCTCGGCGAAAGCGGACAGCGCCGGCTGCATCCTCGAGTGCGGCGCTCACATTGTCGAAATGCTCATCCACCATCCAGGCGCCAGCGAGATGATCAGCATGGGCTTCTCCTGCATAGATCAGGGTCTCCAACTGCGCATCCGACAGGCGGGTACGGATGTCGGCGGGAAGCATGGGCCGGTAAGAAGGCTTGGGCGGCGCGATCGAGGCCATGGCGGCCGATTGCACCAGCTTGGTCGGATGTGGCTCGGCGAGGGGGATGCGCAGCGATTGCAGCGCATATTCCTCATAGATCGCGTCCGACAGCCGCGCGCCTTCCGGCGGCGCCCAGTCCACTGGCTCATAGGCGAGTTCCATGCCCTCGGGATCGTTGGCCGGAGCAGCAACGGGGCGGGAGGATGCGGCGCGGGCAAGATAACCGCGCACCGTCTTCGGAGCCTCGGCGGGCAATGCGATAGCGGCTTTCGGCAAGGAGACCGGCAGGCGTGGCGGAACCTGGCTCTCGATCCAGCCGATCAGCGTGGCGACGTCGGGCGCAATCCCAGGTGAGACCGGGAAGATGGCAGGGTCGTCGGCGGGCGCCTTGTCGATCACCGTCAACCGTGTGTCGATGCTGGTGCCGTGCTTGGCATAGACCGCCCCGCCGATGGCGGCGGTGAACACCACGCGGCCACGTGCCTGCAAGCGGATGAAGGCATCGCGCCAGGCCGGGGCCTCGGGATTGAAATTCGCGCCGGTAATCGTGACTAGCCGCCCGCCGGGGGCCAGCCGGGCGAGCGCGGAAGCGACATGCCGACATGCGGCATCCGCTACGCGTCCGGTGACGTTCGCCATGACCGAGAATGGCGGGTTCATCATCACGACGGACGGCACGGCATCCGGGGCCAGATGATCGTCGATCTGGGCGGCATCCAACCGGGTGACGGGAAAGGCCGGAAAGAGAGAAGAGAGAAGATCGGCGCGGATTTCGGCCAGTTCGTTGAGGATCAGCGAACCACCGAGGGTTTGTGCCAGGATGGCCACAAGACCAGTGCCCGTCGAGGGTTCGAGCACTATATCGTCCGGGGTGATCGATGCCGCGGTCAGCGCGGCGAGGCCGAGCGGCAAAGGCGTGCTGAATTGCTGGAAGCTCTGGCTTTCTTCGGAACGGCGGGTTTGCGTCGGCAGCAGGCCGGCGATCTTCGCCAGCGGATCGAGCCGGGAAAGCGGAGACGCGGCTTTACGGAAAAGCGCCTTTCCGTATTTTCGCAGGAACAGAACCGTGGCGACCTCGCAGGCTTCATACGCCAGTTTCCAGTCCCAGGCGCCGCTGGCGTCGGACGCACCGAAGGCGGTTTCCATCGCGCCGCGCAGGATCGCGACATCGACGCGCTGGCCGCGTTCGAGATAGGGAAGGATGAGATTGGCGGCGGCCAGGATGGAAGGCGCAGCCGCCAGCGGCGCGACCGGCTCGGCCGCGGGAGACGAAATGTTCATTACGGAAAACCTCAGGAGAGCGGGAACGGGAAAGCCCGGAGGGCGCTCTCTCTCGACCACCCGGACTCAACCCGTCCCGGCACCTCTCTGCCTCTTGAGATGATGACAGTGGAAAAGCGCCCCGCCGTGACGGCGGGGCGCTTATCAGGATCAGCCGAAGCGGCGTCCCGTGTCGGTGAAGGTGTAGTCATTGGCGATGATGGTCTCATCAACTGCTTCGTCTGAGGACAGATAGTCGTATTCGCGCTCAAGCTGGCGATAGAGCCAGCGGGCGAGGTCACGCAGCGCCTCAATGACGGTTTCCTCGGCGTCGTCCGTCATGTCCTGCCAGGCCGGGCTATCGCGCTCGACGGAGATCGCCATGCAATACTCATGATAGTAATGACCGCGATGGGTGGCTTCGGCGCGAAGCTGATAGAAGTTTCGGCGCTGGATCGTGTGAAAGGCATCGGCGATGCGGTGCAGTTCGGTGTCCTGCGGGGCATATTCCCTGATACGGCGCGGCGCGGCCTTTCGATAGGAATACCGCGTTTCAAAGCAAGCCCCGTCGCCCTGCGACCAGAATCCCCGAAACCAGATGCGGGGCTCCTGCCGTGTGCTGCCGCCCATGAGCCGGACGGGCCGTGTCTTGAGGTCCAGGCCCAAGATTTCCGCGATGCGCTGGAAATCTTCATAGACGGCATCGTACCATTCGTAGTCGAATCCGCCCTCGCGATACCAGGCGCGAGCCTTGTCCTTGGCCGCATCGGACAGCTCGTCGAGCCTGTAGACCGTGGTTTCGATGATCTCAGGCATGAGGGTCGCCTCCCTCCAGCACGATGGACAGCCAGCCATCGGTATAGATCCAGTCCACAGTCTCGCCGGTGGCGAGATCGAGGACATGGGCGCCGCCGCCGAACCCATCGACGCGGGGTTTGGAACAGGTGTTGGCGTATTGCATGCCCCATAATCCGGTCAGGCCGAACTCGGCCGCGCAGCGTTTGACGAACTGGATGACATGCTCGGGATCGCCCGTGCCGTCATCGCGCATCCAGAGATGCGAGCCCCCATGTTCGGGCTGGATCGAGAGCAGAAATCCGTCCGAAGGCGGATCTTCCGCGGCGTTATCATCCGAGAGCGCATTATAGAGGTCGAGCGCGCGGGCAGCGTTTTCGGGGGTGCCCACTTCAAGCAGGCAGGAGAAATGGGTGAAATAGTCGGCCATGTCAGGCTCCTGAAACGAAAGCGCCCGGCGCGAGGCCGGGCGGAATTGGGAGGAAAGGCGGCGGTCAGCGTGCCGATGGATCGGGAACCGGATGCGGCGAGCCGCCGGTGTTCGGTTCGGTCTCCGCGGTCGCGGCGAAGGGATCGACCAGCTTGTGTATCGGCTGGGCGCGGCCCATCCATGGCTGGGGACGGATCGCGCGCACCCAATCGGCGAAGCTAGGTATGAAGCCGAAATCCTCCAGCACATGCTGTTCGCCGATCAACCGCACGGGCACGACGCGGCCGGTCGAGATGGTGATGGTGGCGCCGAACGTCCGCTCCAGTTCGAATATGCCCTGGGCATGATGGCGGAGCGCCCTATGCCGGAAATCCGCGATGATCTCCTTGGACTCGTCGAACCATTGGTGCAGCGGCAGATAGTCTTCCGCCGCGCCACCCCATTTGCGCGCCGAGGACAGCGCGTGATGATAACAATGTCCCATCATCGCCTCCCTCAGAAACTGTGCATGTAGTTTTCGGAGGCGGTGTAACGCTCGTTGTAGTCGAGCGTGATCTCCCGCTTTGCGACGTCGAATATGACCTCACCATAGGCGCCGTCATTATTCTCCCAGCCGCCATGCGTTCGTTCGAGGACGTCATAGGCGAGATTCTCGACAGCCGTGGCGATGGTGACGGTCGAGCGCTCCGGCTCCGACTGGCCCCAGACGGTTTTGGCGAATGCGATCATGGCCCCCGGCATGGCGATGTTATCGTCGCCGGCCTTGACCTCGACGTCCTCGATCTGGCCGGAATCGCCATATCCGTCGAAGGTGACGATGATGGTGGTAACGCCGGTGAAGACCAGCGCATCGAACAATGTCGCCTTGTTGATGGCGAACAGATCGGCCTCGAGCCGGGATTGAAGGGCGGCCTGCGCTTCCCAGTCGGAGAACGGCGGGCGCGGTTCGGATGCGGTTTTGCTGTTGTCGGCCATATCAGGCTCCTGAAATGAAAAACCCGGCGGATGGCCGGGCGAAGTGGATGGGAAGGTTGGCGTGAGGTCAGGCCGCCTGAGGCAGGCGGAGCAGCTCGGTGGTGGTCTCGCGCCAGAACGGATCGACCAGCCGGGCTTCCAGCGTGGCGGCGCGGTAGCGATACTCGCGAGCCTCGTCGGGATCGGGCGACCGGAAGGCCATGCCGCGCAACCGGCTGGCCTCGGAGACGATCCGGCGCGCCTCGGGGTCCGAGGCAACGGGCTGCTGCCAGAGAATGACACCGGCACGGATTTCACCGGCGAGGACCAGGCGATGCTCGCAATCCTCGATGACCATGATCCGTGGGCGGAAGTGTGGGAAGCTGTCGGGGCCGGTGCAGATATTGCTCTGGGACAGGCGCAGGCAGGCAAAGCGCATGGCCTCTTCGGGTGATTGGCATTCCCCAAGCGGAATGGTGCGGTCGAACCGGTCGGCCTTGTCATTACCGTCATCGCTGGCGATGCCGAGGCACGAGATGCGCAGCGGCAGCCTCCGGGCGCGAAAGAGCGCGGGCATCACCTCGGTTGCGAGAATCTGGCCGATGGGCCGGAAAGTATCGGATCGGAAATGGGTCATCGGGATCACTCCATGACGGGCGCCGGCGAGCCTCTCTCTCCGGCAACCAACCCGTCACGGCCGAACGGCCCGCACTCTTCCTCTCTGGCCGGGGCGCGTCCCCGGTTGCGCTGCCGGCGATAGGCGGTCATCGCAGGACCGGACGCCCGGTCGCGGGATAAGCCGCGATCCGGGCGGAGGGAATGAGGCGCGTGTCGCGCCTCAGGCCCATGGGTCCAGTTCCAGCTTCACCATGTCGTTGTCGCCGTCGAATTCGGCGGCGGGGCAAGCACCGTGGGTTCCGTCCCCGGCCTGGAACACGACGATCTCGACCATCAGCGTGTCGGCGAGGCTGGCGGCGAAGGCGGTGGCATCTGCGTAGGACATCGGGATCGGCTCCTGTCTCTGGAGGCGGGGGACCATCCCCCGCGCGACAGGCGCCCGAAGTGTCTGACTGGATCTGCAATCACTCTCGTGCGTTCGGGCATGTGTCCCGAATCCGCGAGAGCGGCACGCGCGCGTAGGCCGACCCCTTGCGGGTTGACTGCAAAGAGACGGATCAGACCAAGGTTTGCGAATGGAAGCGGGGGTGGTGTTTTGCCTCTGACAGGATGCCGAAGACCCGTCGCAGATGTTTCTCCGCGCCAGCCTTGCCCTCATGCGGCATCAGGATCGTGTTCCAGGCCGGGGATGGAACCCGTTGCCCAGACCGGATCATCGGAATCATGATGAAGCTGGTATCGGGACCATTGAGGCCGGTACCGGGTCCGTGACGACCTTCAATCCCAAAGTCCGTCAGCGATCTCGCGCGCGATCATGGCTTGCGCCTTCATCATCACGTCATCGCCGCAAGTGTCGATGTGATCGTAGAACCGGGCATCATTGCCCTGCGCGGTCCAATCCGCGTAGCGGCAATATTGGCGCATATCGAGACGAAAGGCGCGCATGTCGTCGGCCCAATGGGGCTTTGGCTCCACTACGACGGTAATGCCATCGCGGGTTTCCTCCCACGGCAGCGAGCGTTCCGAAGGAGGGGTGGCGCTGTCCTCGCGAAAGATCTGGTCAATGTCGATATTTGCGGGCATCGGATATCTCCAAAGAAAAAGCCCGGTCACGAGGACCGGGCGAAGTGTGGAAACGGAACGGAGGAGACGGAGCAGCGGAAGCCGCCCCGCCTGAGGATCATTCGGCAGCGACCATCGACTGCGCGTCCTCCTCCTCGGTGGCTTCTTCATCCTCGCCATCGTCGACAAGGAACTCGGGCAGATCGTCCGCGTCCGTATCGACCTTGGCATCACGGTCCACCATGCGCAGCGGCTCCGGCAGCCAGCCGGTTTCGGCCAGCAGGCGCTCGGCTTCTTTCGCCATGTCGCCTTTCTTCAGATGATCGATGAGCTGCGCCGCCCAGTCGCCGGCGCCCTCGCGCACCGCCTCGATGATCCGCGGTTTGGTCACGCGGCCGAGATAGTTCCCGACCGTGGGCCGCCAGCCCACCGCCACCATGTCGAGTCCGGTCGCCCGAGCGAGCCGGTCTGCCTGCGACAGGCGCACGTCGAGACCATGCTGGCTGACGCCCATGCCGCTATAGGGGTTGGGTTTCTCGTGCAGGGCGTTGACGCCGAAGCTAACGCAATGGGCGAGCAACTCCATCCGGGTGTCGTCGTCCTGATCGGCCAGCCAGTCCCAGAGCGCGGCATCGTTGGCCGGGATGTGATCGCCCCAGCGTTCATGCCGATCCTGGATGGACTTTGCCGAGGCGCTTTCGCCCAGATCCTCTGCCTGCGCCGGGAAGTGAACCTCCCGGACCTGGGCCTCGAGGCAGCCCCTGGCGGAATGAGGCAGGAAGCAATCCGTGACCAACCGGTGCAGCAACGCCGTCATCGCCACATGCGGGTTGGTCGCCACGGCATCCCGAAGCGCCAAGGTGCGATGCGCAGTCAACTCGCTGACGAGGCGATCGGGCAGCGGCCGGATGGTCTCGACCTCTTCGTCCTCCTCGGTTTCCGGCGCTGCACCGCCCACGGTGATGACGGCGCGCTGGACACTGCCGGGCTCGCCGCCTTCAACAGATGCACCTTGGGCGCCATCGCCCTCCTGGCCTTCCACCACCTCGTCTTCGGAGCGGACATAACCGCGCTCGACGGCGAGCTGACCGTCGTGACGGATGCTGACGAAAACACCGGCACGGGCCATCTGGTCGGCGGCATAGATCATCGGCCGGGATTCGAGGGCATCCAGCGCTTCCTCGATCTCGCCGAGCCGCGCATCCACCTCGTCGGGCAATTCGTCGGCCTCGGCATATTCCGCCTCCAGCGCGTCGAACTCGTCGCGGAGCTTCTCGCGTTCGGCACGCTCCTCGTCAGTCAAGTCGATGGTGGCGCCGGCCAGACGGCGCATCCCGCTGGTGTGGCCATAGGGGAAGTCCACCGCGATCTCGATCCATTTCCAGCCTTCCTCAGCGATGGTTTCCGCGTCGGCCTTCAGCTTTTCCCCGACAAGCCTGTCGAGCAGCACCGGGTCCTGGAGCCAGCCGCCATCGTCCTGCTGGAAGAGATCGCGCAGCACGCAGCCGCCGGCGTCCTCGTATGCGCCAACCCCGACGAAGAGCGCCCGCTTGTCGGAAGCGCGCACGGTGGTTTCGGTGAGAAGGCGGCGGATATAATAAGGTTCCTTCTGCCAGCCGTCCCGGATCGCTTCCCAAACCTTTTCCTGGCGGGCGTGATCCTCGGAAACGCTGAAGGCCATGAGCTGTTCGAGCGTCATGCCGTCCTCGGCATAGACATCGAGCAGCGAAGGCGAGACCGAAACGAGGCGAAGGCGCTGCTTTACCACCTTGGCGTCGACGAAGAACGCGGCGGCGATTTCCTCCTCGCTCATGCCCTTCTCACGCAGGGTCTGGAAGGCGCGGAACTGATCCAGCGGATGCAGCGGCGCGCGCTCGATGTTCTCGGCCAGCGACACCTCGTCGATCAGGATGTCGTCACTGGCCTCCGAGACGATGCAAGGCACCGGCGCGGTCTTGTTGAGGCGCTTCTGCTTGACCAGATGCTCCAGTGCCCGGTAGCGCCGTCCGCCGGCGGGCACCTCGAAGAGGCCGGTCTCCTTGCCCTCCGCATCCAGCTCTGGCCGGACATGCAGGGACTGGATCAGGCCCCGGCGGGCGATGGACGCGGCCAGTTCCTCGACCGAGACGCCAGCCTTCACGCGCCGGACATTGGACTGGCTGAGCACCAGCTTGTTGAAGGGGATGTCGCGCGAGGACGACAGGGTGATTTTCTGAACGGCAGTGGCCATGTCAGTGACTCCATGACGGACGCCGGGGAGCCTCTCTCTCCGGCAACCAGCCCGTCACGAAGCGAAGCGCCGCCCTCTTCCTCTGAAGAGAGCGACGCCGAACCCGCAGAGCCTGGAACCCGGAATTCAGGGAAACCGGCTTTCCGTATCGGAGGATTTCCGGCTCAAGGATTGAGCCGCGCGGTAAAGCACGCGCTCGGCATCACGGATGCTGCCGGTCTCACGCGCCGCCTCGGCCCAGACCGAGATCGGGAAATCTCCGATGAAAAGCAGATCCCGTTCGATGCCCATGCCAAACGGCAACTGGAGGGATCGCAGTTCCTCGAAGCGCCATGAGCCCAGTTCGGGACAGCCGATATCGGCCAGTCCGAACATGGTGTCGCCATCCTCGTCCAATTCGGTCGCAAGCCAGACACCCGCGCCGAAGGGGTTGAAGAATTTGACGACCGGGATGTGATCGGCGTCCGGTTGGCGGCCATTGGCGAGAAGCTGCGCGCGCTGTTCATCTGTCAGGAGGATCATGCCGCGGCCCTCCGCTCGGTGGCCGCCATATCGGCTTCTGCGGCGTCGCCCTCCGGCAGATGCGAGAGAATCCAGTCGGCCGCCTTGCTCGCCTGCGAGGCGGCGCGCACGATGGCGCGGGAATCCTCGCGCATCACCTCCAGCCACGAACCAACATAGTCGGCATGGCGCACCGTCGGCACGATCCCGAGCGAGGCGCAGCAAAAAGCGCTCGAAATCTCGGCTATCATCTCCTCGAAGGCGTATTTCTTCGTACCGAAGCTACCCGAGAAATCCCGCCCGAGCCGGGTCTCATGCCCTGTGGCGTGACCTATCTCGTGGAGGGCGGTCCGGTGCCAATTGATCGGCTCGAAATAGGCTTGCGGCGGCGGCACCTGCACATAGTCCTGAGCGGGGGCATAATAGGCGCGGTTCCCGCCGATCCGGAAATCGATGCCGGTCGCCGCGATCAGCGCCTCGACCTGCGGCTCGATCATGCCGGGCGGTGGAGGTGGGGCCTCGACGGCGATGTTGTCGGGCAGGCCTTCGCATTGCGCGGCGTTGAATACGGTGAACCGCTTGAGGAACGGAATGCTGCCGGCTTCCTCCCCGGTCTCACGGGCGCGGCGCTTTTCGTCCTCCGGCGTGAAACGATCGGCATAGACGACGGTGGTGCCGTGCTCGCCCTTCCTGACATTGCCGCCAAGCGACAGCGCCTGGCGGAAAGTGAGCCAATGCTGGGTGGGATAGCCATGCTGGATCACGGCCCCCCAGAGGATCAGGACATTGATGCCGGAATATTGCCGGGCGGTCGCCGCGTTCCTCGGCATGGCGAGCGGCGCTTTCGCCGCCGCCGTGCCCCAAGGTTGGACCCAGGGAAAGCGCCCTTCCTCCAGGTCGGCGATGATCTTGTCGGTGATGTCGTCGTAAAGATTCGTGCGCGTGCCGCCCTTGCGAGCCGCGCGTTGCTCTCTGGCCATCGGGATGATCTCCGCGACGGGCGCCGGAAGCCTCTCCTCCGGCCCTCAACCCGTCACGGAAAACCCGTCCGCACTCTCACTCTGAAGGGGGCGTTGCGGGGTCTCCCCGCAGAAGGGGGTGCGCCGGCGACCGAGGCGCCGGCCAGGGGGAAGACTTTCCCCCGCAATCCGTAAATCAGGGCTTCGGCAGGCATGGACGTCCGGTTCAGAGATCGTCGATATGCTTCTCGATCTGCGCTGCCAGCCTGGTGAGTTTCTGACCTCGCAGGATGTCGAGGAAGTCGGACGCGGACACACGCGACCGCCTGAGATTGCGCCGAGCATTCGCCAGCGACCCGGTGGTCTGCTCCGGAAGCTGTTCATGGAGATCGGCCAGGAAGGCGTCTGGTGTCTGACGCACCAGATTGTGTTTTCTCAACGCGCCAACCGGGAAATCGCGCAGGTTCCAAGTGATGATCGTCGATGCGCCTGCCGCGATGGCGGCTGCGGCGACATGACGGTCATCGGGGTCGGGGAGACTGATGGCAGGGATATGCTGTTCGTATCCGGCAATACGCGCCTCGGGCAATGCAAGGTCCATGAGACGCTTCGTGCCCATCAGGCGATCGGGCGGAAGGCCCGGCGTATTGGCGATGAGGTTCTGCATCCATTCGTCATGGATCGCATCGGTCCAGCGCGCGTGGAACAGGCGGTCGACTGCCGCCTGCACGATGACGTTCCTCAGATGAAACGGATACAGGACACAGGCATCGCAGACCGCGACAACGGGATTAAATGCCATAGCGGAGGTTGAGATCCTCGGCATCGGCCGCCAGGCCTTCCATCGCCTTGCGCTGGCCGTCGATCTGCGCCTTCAGCGCCAGAACGTCCTTGAGCGATGCGCGGCGATGCTTTCCCACATAGCGGAACGGCAGATCGCCGATGTCCATGCGATGGACGACGAGCGGCCGCGAGATGCCGAGGATTTCGGAGGCATCGGCGGGGCTTAGTTCCTGATCCTCGGCCAGCACGGCGACGCGCTCGCCGCTGCGCAGATGGTCCAGCAGGGCCTCGACCACATCGGCCGCGGCAGGCGGCAGTACGACGGTCTGCTCCTCTCCGTCCCGGCGGCGGACACGCAACTCGAAGCGGTCGCCCGCCCCGAGACTGGGAAGGGCGAGCACCTTCTTGCGGTCCCGGTCCGAAAGACCGGCGAATTTGACAACCTGGCTGGCCATGGCGGTTTCTCCTTCCTGACCAATATAGGCGCCCTGAACGCTAACTGCAATAACTGAAAATCTGGTATCAGGCTGCAAGGCGCTCATCCTCCTCGGTTTCTGGCTCACCGATCGCCTGAAGCAGGAAGCGCGACAGTGCAGCCTTGCGGGAATCGCGATCCAGCGCATAGGCGGTCTGCTTGAATTCGATCCCGTCGAGCAATCCCTGAATGTAGCCGGAGATCGTGTCGGCGGCCATGATCAGGGCCGTGTCGAGCGAATGGATATACTTGCTCGTGACCGACCCCTTGGCGTGCCCGACCAGCGCGGCGATCGTGACCTCGGTGAAACCGAGATCGTTGGCGATGCTGGCGAAGCTGTGCCGCAAGACATGCGGCGTCACGTCGGCCAGCGGGCTGTCCCTGAACATCTGTCTCCAGTGGTTGGGAAAGCCGCCGAAGGCGTTGTCCTCGCCTTGGCCGGGGAACACATAGGTGCCCGTCGCCGTCTTGCGACGTTCTTCCAGATATTCGATCACCGGCAGGCCAACGGGCCGAATGGAGGCGCCTTCCTTGCTTTCCTTGAGGCGTATGCAACTCGCGTCGATATCCGCCTCGGCCCATTTGAGGCCGATCATCTCGCTGCGGCGACAGCCGGTGAGCGCGATCTGCCGGATGATCTCGACCGTCATCTCATATTTCGGATTCTCGGCTGCCGCCCGCAACATCTCGCCGAGGATGCGGTATTCGGCTTCGGTGAGACGACGATCGCGCACATTGTCCTTGGGCTTGCGGATACCATGCGCGGGATTGGAGGTGATGATTCCGGCCTCCATGGCGTATGTGAGAATGCCACCGAGGAGCCCGACGGTCCGCGTAGCCGTGCCGGCGCCGCCGCGCACGATGGCTTTGCCGCGCAGCTTCTTGGTTTTGACCGATACCGCCGTCTTGCCGGCCATGACGTCCTTCAACACCTTGGCGACATCGGCCTTGACCAGATCTTTGACCTTGCGGTTGCCGATCAGCGGAATGATGTGCCGGCGAATTCGGCCCACATCGCTGACGATGGTGCCTGCCTTTTTTGGGCGTCCGCCTTTGCCGAGGATGAGACCAGCGTCGAGATCCTTGAGATACATCGCGCACAACTCCTTGACGGTGAGCGCCTGATGATCGAGCTGGCGTTCTTCGGAAGGGTTGTCACCTTGGGCCACCCGGCCGAGCTGTATCTTCGCTTCCTGCCGGGCGGTTTCTGCCGTCCAGATGCCATGGAGGCCGATAGTGTAACGACGGGTTCGACCTGCGGCGCGATATTGGATAAGGTAGCTGCGTTTTCCGGACGCGAAGACACGAAGGCCGAAGCCGGGCAGCTCGTCGTCCCAGATGAAATAGTCCTTTTCACGGACGGCAGCGGCGTCCACCACACGTTTTGTCAGCTTTGACATTAGCCATTCCTCCCGCTGAGGAAGGGTTGCTTCCGCGGAAGCACCACGGAAGCACCCGGATGGAATTCGGAGCGAAGTTCTGGATATGGATTTCGGCGGGAAAAGCAGAATTGTCCATATGTTTCAAATCGTTGTCGTATCATAGCGTGCCCTGGCGTGTATTTAGGATAGCCAGGACAAAATGCTCCGAAGGCAAAGGTCACACGTTCGAATCGTGTCGGGTGCGCCATTTCTCCGCCGATTGCCCTCCATAGTACGCTATAGCCGCCGAAATTACGCCTTTACACAAGGTGATGGCTGGCATGTGCTCCAAAAAGCGTAGAAACGGCGGCGTTTGATGGTGAAAAAGTTCGAATCCCTTCCGGTCAATGGGGAGACTCTTCGCCTGCGGCCATGGCACACAAGGCTTTAAATGGCAGCTATATGCCTAGCCTCGAACGCCGGAGGCCTTTCGAAAAACAGTGTTGATGATGAAGGTATCCGAATCCCAACTGATTGCTTCAGCATATAGGTTCGAATCCCGCTCGACCCGCCAAACACCGCCGATTGCCGCACAAATTGAACGATTATTTCATTTATTATCAATCTGATAGATTGCCGCGAGGCGATTGGCGTGCGAAGAGGGGTTCTCACACGCCCAGCCAAGCACGATAGCCCTACCAGTATAACCGCCGATGGTACTCCACAGCCCCGCTGCGCTTCTGCTAGGCGAGGTAGCAACAGGTAAGCGTGTTGCGTGCCTCATCGCTTGATGGGCCGGAATTTTTGGTGGTGTCATGGCGTGGTGTGCGGGACAATAAGACTGGTAAAATGACGTGAATCAACCTGATCATGAATGATGACAAAGACCCGAGCGTCACGCCGATAGCAATAGACAAGGTACGAGCCTCCAAGGCTGGTCATGCTTATCATGAAGCTTGGGCAGCGCGTACGGCGCTTGAGCTTCTTCTGCCGTCGACCGACCTCTCCGCCATCACGCTCGAAGGCTTTGATGAACGAGACGAGCAAGAGCTGGGAACCGGTGCGGTCGAGATCGCTGATCTTGTCCGATACCACGGCGGAACCGACGTTGCCCGGGCGCACCGAGTCACGATCGTTCAGTTCAAATACTCGATCGCCAGCGCCGACACATCAGTTCGAGCCGCAGACCTTGCTTCTACGCTCACCAAATTCGCCGCAACCGACGCCGAGCTTCGAGCGATGCACGGCGATGACCATGTCGACAAAGTGGTCAGGTATGAATTTTCAACAAACCGGCCCATCCACGACAATTTAGGTCCGGCGATTGCAGCAGTGATCGCTGGTACCGAAGAAGATGGTGATAAGGGGCGCCAAGCAGCCCGAATCGCGCAAGCTCTGAAGAACTACCCGCATCCTGCTGCCGAGTTGCTGCGTCGGCTAGATTTGATGGGCAGCAAAGGGAGCTTGATCGACGCGGAGCGCACGATTTCCGCGACCCTAGCTGCATGGAGCGAACCCAGCGATCCAGACGCGGAGAAGCGCCTGCTCAAGCTGCGGAATCTTATCAGGATTAAGGCCGGCCCCGGCAGCGAAACAGATAAGCGTGTTGATCGGGTAGCAGTCCTGGCTGAGTTGGAAGTCGAGCACGAGGATCGCCTGTATCCGACCCCTGATGCATTTTCCGAGGTCAAGGAAGTCGTGCAGCGCGCGGTTCTCGACGACATCACAATCCTTGCCCGTGAGGTTGGTTTTCCCCTCGTGGTCCATGCGGCAGGTGGAATGGGCAAAACGGTGTTGATGCAGGGCTTGACCGACCGGTTGCGCGCTGACGGACCCGTAGTACTCTTCGACGGGTTCGGTGCAGGGCGATGGCGGGACCCTGCTGACGGCCGGCATCTCCCGGAGCGGACATTGGTTCACATTGCCAATCTCCTGTCCGGGCAAGGACTTTGCGATATTCTCCTGCCCGTCGCTGATGTAACCAGCTTGCTGAGGGCATTTCGGAGGCGGTTGGCCCAGTCTGTCGCAACGGCTCGGAACACGCGCAGCGACGCATGTCTGTCGCTGGTTCTAGATGCCATCGACCACGCTGGTCTTGCCGCGCAGGAAACCGCCACGTCATCATTCGCCCATCTTCTCCTGCGCAGCATCAGTATCGATCCGATTGATGGTGTTCGTATCGTTGCATCGTGCCGCACCGAGCGGCTCGCGTTGGCAACCGGCGACAGCTCGCATCGCTCTTTCTCAGTTCCATTGTTCACTGACACTGAGGCACGTACTCTTATCGCACGCCGAGTACCGGACGCCTCAGCCGCTGAAGTCGCTGCGTTACTCATGCGATCCGGCCGCAATCCACGCTGCCTAGACAATCTGATTTCGAGTGGACGCCCCTTCGATCCAGTGTCCTTCCCCGACAACCCTAGCGAGCCACACGATCTGCTCGATGCGCTTCTCCGCAAGCGTCTTGAAGAAGCGCGCAGTACGGCGCGCGCTCGCGGTGCCACAGATCGGGACATCGATCTTCTGCTCACCGGCATTGCCCTGCTGGCGCCGCCGGTACCAATCGAAGAGCTCGCCGCAGCGCATGGATTGATCGCCGAGCAGGTCGAGAGTTTCGCCGCTGATCTCGCTCCCTTGCTGGAGCGAACACCCCATGGTCTGATGTTCCGCGATGAGCCTACCGAAACTCTGATCCGATCTACCTATGGCACGAGTCAAGTGGGCCGAGATCGAGTTATTGCCGCTCTTGAGGAACGCCAGCTTACTTCAAACTATGCAGCCCGAGCGTTGCCGGCGCTGCTTACATCGCTACGCGATGCGGATCAGCTCATTCGGCTGGCTTACGATCTGCGCGTTCCCAGCGGGGCGTCACAAGTCAGCACGCGCGACATCCGGTTAGCTCGGATCACGGCCGCTATCGCGTTGGCGGGAGAGCTTGGCCGGCGCGACGATCTTTTGCGCCTACTGCTGGAGGCATCGCTTGTTGCCGCCGGCCACGAACGATCCGACCGTTTTCTCTACGAGCATCCTGATCTCGCCGCAGTGGCAGGTGACCCCGAGGCGCTGCGGCGTCTCTCTGCAACCAATGTTGGCTGGCCAGGTGGCAAGCACGCTGCGCTGGCATTGGCGAATGCGTTCGCTGGCGATCGAGACGAAGCTCGCCGTCATGCCCGGCGGTCGATCGACTGGCACAATTGGTCGGCACACTCAAAAGGTGGCGCGCGATTCAACGAGTCGAACACGTCGCGAAAATGGGACGACGTTGGCTTCGCCTATGTCGAGATGCTCGCGGGCAACGATGTGCGTGTAGCCCAATTCTTCGCCCGCCGAGATGACGGTGCGGCGTTCGCCAAGTTTCACGACCTTTTTGATCTTCTAGAGCGCCACCAACGTTCTGCCCACCCTCCGACCACGAGTATCGCAAGACGGCTATTGCGATGCCGAATTCCATCGCGGGCCCTCTTTGCAGCCGCGCTGCAATTCGCCGGCGGCGACCCCTCCCATGTGATCAGGATGATCACCGCCCTTTCCGCTGCTCCACCTATAACCGACAACAACAAGAACTTGGCGATGGCCAGCGTTCTGGCGTCAGCCCAAGCGGCCGATCTCGGCTTGGAACGAGAGGGGACGGCTATCCTCGCCGGGGCAGCGCTCAAAGCCCAAACGATCTATGACTATTCGAGCTACTATCCGATTGACCGCACGGTCGATGTGATCGTGCTCGCTGCCGGCGTGCGAGCTGCGTTGCGGCGCAAGCCTGTCACTTTAATAGACATAGCACCGG
Organism: Pseudochelatococcus contaminans; assembly: GCF_014195635.1. Classification (GTDB taxonomy): domain Bacteria; phylum Pseudomonadota; class Alphaproteobacteria; order Rhizobiales; family Beijerinckiaceae; genus Pseudochelatococcus; species Pseudochelatococcus contaminans. The sequence continues at coordinate 25,266 of NZ_JACICC010000018.1, forward strand.
CGGAACTGATTGAATTGGCTCCCGTAAGCGCGCGGTCGCGCGGCGCAGCTGCCTTCGTTCGCGTGCTGAATCAGAAGCTGGCCGCACCAAAGTATGATGGAAAGCAGCGGCGGCGAAAACGGCGCGATGGACTTGATGAAGAGAAGCGCTCCGAATATTCGCGCGTCCTCAGCAACCGGGTCACGCCGTTGCTGCAATACGCGCAGGACGCTGCTAACATCATTCGCCCACCGCGCGGAACAACGCGCACCGAGATGCTGATCGCGGCTTTCGACCGTCTTGTCAGCGACGTCGATGAAGCATCCAACTACCCGTATCGAGACGGGAAGGCTTACCTCGCGCGAACAGGTTTCCGCGTGCTTTTCTATCTCGCCGACGCGTTGGGAGCGTTCGACGCAGTTCTTGCAACGCGTATGGCCGAATGGGCGGCGAATGCCCCGGGGTTGTTCGCTCCAGAACTGACTGACGCTGTGGCGCGGCTCTCTCGTATCCCGCATTGCCACGATGCCGCGCTCCTGCTCGCCAGCCACGTCGAGCGGAAGATTCAGCTGGATACTGATGTCGGATCTAGGGTCACCGCCTATGGCGGCCTTGCGCGCGCGCTGTGGCGAGTGAGTACCGACGAGGCCGCAGCGTACTTCCGTCGCGCGCTCGACTTAGCCGAAGCAATTGGTTCGGACGATTTCGATCGCACCAATCACCTTCTGGAATTGACTGGGCACTATTCTGGCCCGGAGCTGTCGCCTGAGGCCGCGCACACCCTCGCGCGCATTCTTGAGTTGAATCAGAATGAAGATGACCGGTTTCCTTGGATCGAATACGCGCAGACGATGGTGCCGATTGCCGGTAGTGCAACGTTGGCGATGCTGGCGCGGCTGGATGATCGTGATGCCGCACGTCTTGGCCTGTCCCTCGGCCCTGCGCTCACAGTCCTCATCCGCAACTCCAAGCTGTCGGCTGAGGTCGCGGTCGCACTGTTCGGCCTAGCTGCTCCGATCGAAACGTGGACCTGGCACATTTCTGATTTCGCGTCGGAAGCTGTGGGCCGTCTGCCTCAGGAGCGAAGAGAATGGTTGTTCAACCTGCTGATCGTCGAGATTGATCGCGACGATCAGCTGTCTCCCGCGCGAGAGACGATCGAAGGGTTACATCGCCTCGCCAAGCAAAATCTCCCCGCTACCTCGCCGGCTCGGATGCGGATCGAGGGACTGCTCGCTAGACTCGGACCGAAATCGGAGCAGCTACCGCCGGATAGGCCGATAATCAGCACTGAACTTCCGGTGGTTTTCCCGATTGACCTGAGCAATCCAGATGAGATTGATCGGCAAATACTGAGCGAGGAAATTGACCACACTGGACGGCGATGGCCGCTTCGGACACTGCTTGAACTGGGGAAGCGGACGACCTCGCCCGCAGATCGTCTCGGCTTCGTCCGCGCGGTCGTCGAAGCCAGCGCCGCGACGCTTGCCGACAAAGTCCGAGCGCTGGACGATTACCTAGAAGACTGGAGCGCTTCGTCGGCGGCTATGCGCGATGCGTTACCGGAGCTTGGGCTCCGGCTGGCGTCAAAACATGCCACAGAGCTCGCGGGTTCCAGCACTGATGCATGGGGTGGCTGGCGGGGGCTTGAGCGATATTTTCGAGCCAATCGTGTCGCACTTGTCGAACATGTGGTTGCCGGTCTTCGCGCCAGCGCAGATGGTCTTGGTGGGAATGCATGGCTGGCGCTGGCCGCTAGGCTTGCCGCTGATGCTAGCGACAGCGCCATCGCGGACGGCCTTGAGAGGTTCTTGGCGAACACCGGCGAGAAGTTACCTACTGAAGTTGGCGACGGACCTTGGGACGCACGTTTGGCTGTTCCGGGCGAGGAGGCCACCTTGGTGGCGGAGCTCCTGTGGTCGAGACTCGGTCATCCCATTGCGGCAATGCGCTGGCGCGCTGCGCATGCAGTGCGGCGTGTGGCTGAAATTAAGCGCTTCGATGTTATTGAAAGGCTGATCGAGAGCTTTGAGTCTGGCTCGGGCCTACCTTTTAGTGATGCAAAGCTCCCCTTTTACTCCATGCATGCACAGCTCTGGCTGTTAATCGCGCTCGCACGCGTGGCAAAAGATTCTGTGGACGCACTGATCTCTCGACGTGCGTTTTTTGAACGGATCGCCCTCTCCGCTGAGTTCCCGCATGTAGTGATGCGTGCCTTCGCAATTGATATACTGCTTGAGATAACCCAAACACTCGCATCCGACGAGCGCGATGCATTGACAGCCATCCTTGCCCCGGCGAACCTGTCGCCCTATCCCCACGCTCCTCGGTCGGATTACACCGAGTTCCGTTATGTTCCCCGGCCGGATTCTTCGCCACGACGGGACGACACCTTTCACCTCGACTACGACTTCAATAAATATCATGTCGAGCGCCTGTGTCATGTCTTCGCTTGCCCTGGATGGGAAGTGGAAGACCGGATCGGTGCCTGGGTGCGTCGTTGGGACGCCGCCGTGCGGGCAATGCATGATTGCCCGCGTAGCAGCAGCTACGATGAAACTTGGTCATCAGGCTATGTTCCGAACCGGGACCGATATGGAGGATATCTCGGCTGGCATGCGCTCATGCTTGTTGCCGGTGATCTGTTGGCTGCGCGTCCTGTCGTGGGTGAGGACTGGAGTGGCGACGCTTGGACGGCGTTCCTTAAGGAATATCGGCTGTCTCGCGACGATGGCCTGTGGCTTGCCGATCTTACTGACCCATTTCCGCTCGATCTCACCAAGGAGGCGGATATGCCTATGCCGGAGAGCGGTAATGGCAGTACGGTGCGCGAGGATATTCAGTTGCTGGCCCCCTTGCTAGGTATCGATGACCGTAGTGTTACAGCGGATTGGGTTCCGGTTTCGGGGGTATGGTCGATTGGCCACGACACGACGGTCACAGTTCGCAGCGTAATGGCAAACGCAATTGATGCTCGATCGACGACAATGGCGCTGCTGTCTGACGAACCGTTCTTTCGGTGGTTACCTCACGATGAAGAAGAGATCGGTCGTCATTTCGGCCGCGACGGTCATACTGTTCGGCCGTGGGTCGCGGAAACCTCCAACACTGAGCGCCAGTTGGATCGCCATGATCCCTATGCTGCCACCACAGCTCTCGATAGGCCATTCCCATCGACGTTCACCCAAGAACGGATGGGGACAAAGCCGGACGATCCAGTCGTCCGCCGATGGTTGATCGACGGGACAACAGCCTTTCGCGCAGAAGCTTGGGGCGCTGAGGGTGGACGGGGCGAACACGCATGGAGCAAGACCGGTTACCGACTATTCGCCAAGAGCGAACCGTTGCTGTCACTGCTGGACTCAACCGAACGAAACCTCGTTGTCGCGCTCAAGCTTCAGAAGTATCATAAGGGAAAGTCGAGCGGGCGCGGCGGGGACACCAGCGGGTTCACGCATCGCTCACTGGTGGTTATCATAAACGGTCGCGGGCACTTCTGGGCTCCACGGCGCCTTTCACAACAAGCCAAGCAAGCCCTTGCGGCGCTCGATCCCGATCGACGGCGCGATTTCTACGCGCGCTTCCGCGCCATCGCCGGCCTGCCAGATGAATGGCTCGCTCGGCGGAACGATCCGCCGGTCAGCACCGAGCAAATTAAAATCTTCATCGAGGGCTTATCGTCCGACTAGCAGATGCAGTTCTAAACGACCCCTGCTTCGGGATCGCTCAAATCGATCACGGGCGGGCGAAACGGATGCAGAATAGATGGGGATCATTTTAGAGGGCTATAGCGTAGATGTAGTTCTCTGTTTCGTCGACTTCGGCCCGCCAAACACCGCCGATGGCCCTCTATCGCACGATATTGCCGCCGATCGCCGCATACCACCGGGTAAGATAGCAAGTCGCCGATTCTACGCTATGGCCCGATATATTTTGGGAGCAGCGCGACAGCTTCCGACCCCATTCAAGTCGTTTGCTCGTCGCTTCGCATTCCCGAAACCGGTCATAACAAAGCAGAATTTTAGCTTTATATTTTCGGCGTCTCTCACTAACCCCCAGCTCTGTCAGCCAGCATGCGCCTGTTCCATTTCCGCATGCCTAGGTTCAGGACCTATTAATTTGGCTTTAGATGTGATTCACAGTCTCCATTGAGGAGGCTGCGATGGGTGATTTGTTTTTGTTGAGTGAGTGCC
>NZ_JACICC010000019.1 GCF_014195635.1 Pseudochelatococcus contaminans
CAACCCATTGACCAAAGCCTGATCAGAAAACCATACTCAGAGGTGGCTCACTTCTCGGTGGAAAAACCGGCTCAGTTCCGCGTGGAAACCAACACATAGTCCTCCCAGGAGACCGAAAATGAAGCTTATCTCACGCCGCGGCTTTCTCGCCGCAAGCGCTGCCACGCTATCCGCAGCAGCTCTACCGCGCTTCGCCAACGCCCAAAGCGCGATGGCCCTCAGCGCCGCAACGCGCGTGCTGGACGTCGACGGGCGCGCCGCCACAGTCTTCGGCCTTGAAGGGGCGAGCGGGCAAGGATTGGTTCTCGACCCCGGACAACGCTTTCGCGTCGACCTGGCCAATCGTCTCGATGTGCCGACCCTGATCCATTGGCACGGCCAGATCCCGCCCAACGAGCAGGACGGCGTTCCGAACGTGCCGCGCCCGATGCTGCAACCCGGTGAAACGCGCTCCTATGACTATGAGCCGCTTCCCGGCACCTACTGGATGCACGCGCATATCCCGCTTCAAGAAATGAATCTGCTCGCTGCGCCGCTGATCGTGCGCAGTGCCGAAGACGTGAAGGCCGACCGCCAGGAGGTCGTGATGTTCCTTCATGATTTCTCGTTCAAGACGCCCGAAGAGGTCATGCAGGAGATCACCGGCGTACATGGCGGCGGCCATGATATGAGCGCGATGGGAGGCCAATCCGATCCCGGCGCGTCGATGGACCATTCCGGCATGAAAATGGATATGCCCTCGATGCAGGGCATGGCCATGGACCTGAACGACTACGATTGGGACGCCTACCTCACCAACGACCGCACCTTGTCCGATCCGCAGATCGTCAGGGTCGAAAAGGGCGGACGGGTAAAGCTTCGGGTGATCAACGGCGCTTCGGCCACCGTCTTCTGGATTGATACCGGCGAGCTTTCGGCGCGGCTCGTAGCTGTCGACGGCCATGCCGTGCAACCGCTTGAAGGCAAACGGTTCGGCGTCGCCATGGGCCAGCGTCTCGATCTTGAGCTGGAGCTTGCCGGAGACGGAGCCTGGCCTGTGCTGGCGTTGCGCGAGGGCGCAAAGCAGCGCACCGGGCTGATCCTCGCAACGTCGGGCGCGACTATTCAGAAGATTCCCGCACTCGGCGACGCGGATGCGCCTGCGTTCGACATCGAGCTTTCGCAAGAGCAGACGCTGCGGGCGTCGGACAATCTGCCACCGCGTGCCGCGCAACGCACCCAGATGGTCATGCTAGGCGGCTCGATGCAGCCCTACCTCTGGACCATCGACGGCAAGGTCTGGGGAGAGCACAAGCCGATTGTCGCAACGACTGGCGAGCGCGTCGAGATCATGTTCCACAATATGTCGATGATGGGCCATCCGATGCACCTGCACGGCCACGTTTTTCAGGTCGTGGAGATCAACGGCAAGCGGTTCGAAGGCGCGCGGCGTGACACCGTCTATGTTCCTCCGATGGGCATGGTGACGGTGGCGCTCGATGCTGGTGAGGCGGCGCGCTGGATGCTGCATTGCCACCACATGCCGCACCTTCAAACCGGCATGATGACCGAGTTCAGTGTATCAGCGTAATAGGGCGCCTGCGCCGCGAGGGATCTTCTTGTAAACCGCCTCGGCATCGCGCGAGCCGTGAGACCGGAGTTCATCAAACTCGGCACGGGCTTCGTGCAATTCCTGCACCTGTCGGGTGTTGCGGCCAGACGCCCATGACAGAACTCAACCGCAGCAGGATCGGGCGTGACCGATGGCGAGCGGCGCGGAGACCCAACATATCGCAGCGACGCCCGCCATCGCGCGGCTCGCCGCGCGAAGACATCTGGACGCTCAACCCTACTGTTCGTCAGGTTTCCGCAGGGTTCGATTTCTGCGCATAGACGACGAGTCGCAGATGCTGCCCGCCATCGACGGTGAGCGAGGTGTGCTCGAACTCTACGGGCTGCCCGCCGACACGGATCATGCGCGTGCCGGTGCAAGGTGCATGAACTTCCTGACTGCGCCACCAGTCTTTGAACTCGGGCGAAACTGCTTCCAGTTCCGCGACCAGCCCTTTGGCATCGGCGTCTTCCCGTGCAACAGCAAAGTCACGGCGGAAGCTGGCGAGCATCGCCGGGGCCTGTTCTTCCCAATGGACGATGGCGTCGCGCAGCGCGGGATCGGTAAAGAGCAGCCGCAGCAGGTTTTGCCGGCCGGAATCGTGGCGGTTGAACCCGAACAGCGAATCGGCGGGACCGTTGAAGGCCAGCACGTCCCAGCGCAGGTTGATGATGTAGGCGGCGTGGGGCGCGAGGTCTTCCACCAACCGCGCGGCGAGCGAAGGCACGATGCAGAACGTCTTGCCGGGTTCTGCCGGCGGACGCTCGTGGGCGAGCAGGAACAGATGCCGTCTTTCGGCGGCATCGAGCTTGAGCACGCGGGCGAGATTGTCGAGGAAATCGGCGGAGACCCCGATCTCGCGGCCTTGCTCAAGCCATGTATACCAAGTCAGTCCCACGCCTGCGAGGGCGGCGACTTCCTCTCGCCGCAGCCCCGGCGTGCGACGACGCTTGGCAGCCGGGAGGCCGACATCTTCCGGCAACAGCCGCTCTCGGCGCGTGCGCAGGAAATCGGCAAGTTCGGATCGGGTTCGCTCAAGGGTGCGCATCGGTTAGCCCATTACAAAAAGCAACAGTATAAGAAGTTAAATTGTAAAAGGATAATGGGCGTGGAATCGCTGGCGCGTCAACACAAGAGGACGCCAGATGAGTTCCGAAGCCTGCACCGCCGAACCGCCTTCCACCATATCGCCCGAAGCCATCCGCCGCCCGCCCTGGCTCGGTCTGTCCATCCTGCTACTCGCGGGGTTCGTGACGATCTTCGATCTTTTCGTGGTCAATGTCGCAATCCCTTCCATGCAGGCCGAACTCGGGGCGAGCCTGTCGCAGATCGGGTTCATCGTGGCGGGTTACGAACTCGCCTTCGGTGTGCTGCTGGTTACGGGCGGACGGCTCGGCGATCTCTATGGGCGGCGGAGGCTGTTCATTCTCGGCATGGCGGGGTTCACCCTCGCATCGTTTCTTTGCGGTATTGCCCCCACCGTGGAAATCCTGATGGGCGCGCGCGTATTGCAGGGGCTGGCGGCGGCGTTGCTCTTCCCGCAGGTCTATGCCTCGATCCGGGTGAACTTCTCCGGCGACGACAGCCGCCGCGCCTTCGGTTTCCTCGGCATGACGCTGGGGCTTGCCGCTATCGCAGGACAAATCGTCGGCGGCTTTCTGGTCGAGGCCAACATCTTCGATCTTGGATGGCGCACGATCTTCCTCGTCAATGTGCCTGTCGGGGTCTTCGCAATTCTGATGGCGCGCTTCATCCCGGAGACGCGCTCGCCCGAGCGCCCGACGCTCGACTGGCCAGGCGTGGCGCTGGTCAGCCTCGGCCTTACCCTGTTGCTCGTGCCGCTGGTGGAATCCCCGACCCATGGCTGGCAGCTCTGGAGCTTCCTGTCGCTCGCCGGGGCCGCAATCCTGCTCGCCACCTTCTACCGCCATCAGGAGTGCCGCCGGAAAGCCGGCCATCAGCCCTTGGTGGACATGGTGCTTATGCGCCAACCCCGCTTCGCGCAAGGCGGACTGCTGGTGCTGCTGATCTATTCGACGGCCTCATCCTTCTTCCTTTGCTTCGCGCTTTTGGTGCAGACGGGGTTCGGCCTCAGCCCGTTCGCGGCCGGCAGCGTCTTCGTGCCGTGCTCGATCGCCTTCGTCATCCTGTCCTTGAGCGCGCCGCGCCTCGTCGCACGCTTCGGCACGCCGGCCATTGCCATGGGGGCGCTCGTCTATGCTGTCTCGTTCGGCGTGCTTATCGGACAGGTGTGGATCGCCGGACCCGATCTGGTGGTCACCCATCTCATCCCGGCGCTGATCGTGATCGGAGGGGCGCAGGCGATGATCATGACGCCGCTGCTCAACCTCGTGCTCGGCTTCGTGGAGGAGCGGCAGGCGGGCATGGCCTCTGGCGTCATCTCGACACTCCAGCAGGTTGGTGCAGCTCTTGGTGTGGCAGCGGTGGGAATCCTGTTCGGTGCGGCTCTCGGGACGGGATTGGACGGACAGGCCGCGCGCTACGCCTCCGCCTTCGTCTCCGGCATGAGTTATAACGTCGCTGCCGCCGTCATCGCCGCGATCCTGCTGGCAAGACTGGCAGTCTATGGACGCCGGACGAACTAAATGTGCTGACCTAATCGATGCGGCGGCCGGCGGCGTTCACCACCAATGAGCGACCTTCAGTTAAGAGTCTCGCCCCTCTTGTGTCGGCCATCCAATCAAGGCGCGGCATGGAGGGAGGATGCTATGCTGCATATCGAGTGGTGGCACCATCCGGCCTACGGGTACATGTCACAGCTTTCTGCCGCCGATTTCGCTTGGGAGCATCTGCGCCGCGACGACGAATATCGCCAAGACTGCCAGACGTTGGCGCTGGCCAGCAGACAAAGCGCGCACCAACTGGAATCGTTTGCGCAGCGCTGGGGCTTGCTGTTTCCCGAGTGACCCTGACTTGGCGGCTGATCTGCAAGCTCTGCTCTGGTCGCCGCGCGTGTATGCGAACGCCTTCATGCTGTTGCCCGTCGCGCATGTAATCGACGCGAACGGGCCGACCATCAAGCTTGCCCATCTCGACGGAATCGACCTGCGCCGCGCGGCCGATGGCTGGCACGGCATCTGGCGTGTCGATGGCATCGCGCATCAATTATGGCTGCCTCGCGCTGCTCCCGACGCTGCAACCTTCTACGGCACGTTCTTACCTTCGGATGCCTTTTACGAACTGCGATCTCATGCGGCCCGGCGATTCTGGCGCTCCGTCGAAGGCCGCCCGCCGGGGCCGGACTTTCGGGCCATGCTCGCCCAACTTCGCCAATGGCACATCCTGTCGCTACGCGCCTTGGACGCACGGCTGCACGGCGCGAGCTATCGCACCATCGCCGAAGCACTACTTGGATTCAGGGGCAACAAGGAGGACTGGGAAATCGCCCCGAGCAAGAACAAGGCTCGCCGCCTCGTTGCACACGGCATCAAGATGATGCGCGGTGGCTATCGGTTGCTGCTGCACTATCCCATCAAGGCAGATGGGCAGCGCTGAACGGGCAACCTGCGAAGCCATATGCAGCGCCTTTTTCCTGCCTGTGCTCAAACCGGGATTGTGATGGATTTATGCTGGAAGTGCGATCTGGCACCAGCTTGATATCGTGCGTGAGGTCGTCGAGGCCGGTGACAGTCGCGTCCAGGCGTCGCGGCGTCTCCACGGCATCGTCGTCATCGCTGCCCAACCAGGCTACGGCCGCATCCGTGTGCGGCAGAGCGCGACATGAAAGGATCAGGCCATCGGCTTTCTCTTCCTCGGTGAGCGCGAAGCGTGAGTGCTGGAGCAATTCCACCTCGCCCTCGATCAGGCGGGACTTGCAGGAGCCGCAGCGGCCGGAGCGGCAACCGTGAGGATAGGGAATGCCGGCGGCGAGCGCGGCGTCGAGGATGGTTTGGTCCTTTTGGACCTCAAGGCTGGTCCGCGCCTGCCGGATATCAACGAACTTGATCGTCATCTGCGTCTCCTCACAGGCCCCCGGCGAGACCGAGCGCCTTGACGAGGCCCGGCTTCTGGCTCAGGAAAGTCCCGTAGAAGACGTCCGATCCTATGATGGTGATCGGAGCGACGCGGACGCCGGTCCGGGCCTTTGCCTCCTCGGCGATCTTCGGGTCGGTGAGGTCGCGTTCCTCGTAGGCGAGGCCCTGTTGGTCGAGCCAGCGTTTGAGCGCGTGGCAGTCCGGACAGGTCGGTGTGGTGTAGATGAGAATCTGGGGTTTGCTGCTCTCTGTCATCGGTCTTGCCCTTCTCTGAATTCGACTCGGTTGCCCCGCCGCCAGGCCGCACAACGGTAGGCGGATTTGGCAAGGTTGTCCGCAGCGTGCGGCTTCCAGCGATTGTAAGGTCAAGACTGTTCTTGCGCGGAAAAGGAAAATTCGAGATGTGACGCAGGGGCAGAGAAGGACTGCGCCAACTGTCCCGCCGATCGACAGCGACCGTGTTTCGCATTGTGATTGCGCGCCCATCCGGTAAACTGGGTGAGACCAATCAACACGGACAGCTCTTGGCGATCAAATGCCGGCAGGTTCCGTCCCGAACTCAGGTAAAGCTTGCAGATGACTGCTATCAAGAAGACGAACGCCAAGAAGCCGGACGATCGTGCGGCCCCCACGCATATGGAGGTTGAAGCTCACCTCCTGCTCCCGTCGCTCTCGCAGAACGAGGTCACGATCCTCGCGGAAACGTTTCGCCTGCTCGGCGATCCCTCACGGTTGAAGATCCTGCTGAGCTGCGTACCGGCGCCCATTTCGGTGGGCGACATCGCCGAGCGGCTCGACCTGTCCGTGACCCTCGTCAGCCACCATCTGCGCCTGCTGCGTGGCGCGCGTCTCGTCAAGGGCGATCGCCAGGGCAAGCAAATCTTCTACGAGATCGCCGACCACCACGTCAGCCATGTTCTTCAGGATATGGCGACGCATATTTCGGAGGACCATGCGGACGACTGATCTGCCTGGAAAAGAGCATAATTTTCCTGAAAACACTTGAATAACTGTTCAATTGTGTTATTGACTCCTTCCGAAGCCGCGCAGGGCGTGTGAGGACGCGCGCCCGCTGCGGCGGCCGGAAAGGAGATCGGAATGACAACTGGACTTTCAACGCCGGGCGCTAATGAACGGCTCGGTTTTCGTGTCGACGGCATGGATTGCGCAAGCTGCGTCGGCAAGATTGAGACGGCCTTGGGCCGTCTGGGGGGTATCTCCGACGTTGCCGTCAACTTCGCGACTGAGACATTGTTGCTCTCGCGCGATGCCACAAGCAAAACGACGTCGAAGGATATCGCCAAGAAGATTCGCTCGCTCGGGTTCGACGTGTCCGAGCTGCCGCCTTCTGCGATTCCCGCCGCGCCTGTGCAGCGCTCCGACGCCCATGCTGGTCATGATCACAAAGGCTGCGCCGGCGATCACGATCACGCAAGCCACGACGATCACAACGGCTGCGGCGGCCACGATCACAAGCACGACCATGGTCATGACGGTCACGATCACGCCGCGCACGGCCATCACGGTGCTTGCGGTGGCGATCAAGACCACGCTCACCACGACCACGAGCACGAGCACGCTCATCACGATCATGATCACGGCCACGGTGGCTGCTCTGGACATGATCACGCGGGCCGCGCGCCAACTCCCCGCGCCGCACCGGCCTCTCCACCCAATGTCTCGATGCGTGTCGAGGGGATGGATTGCGCAAGCTGCGTCGGCAAGATCGAGGTCGCCTTGGCGCGGATGCCAGACGTCTCCGACGTGCGCGTGAACTTCACGACCGAAACGCTCGAACTGACGCTTGCTGCCGGCGCGATCACCAAGGTCGCCGACATCGAAAAGACGATCAAGAGCCTCGGCTTCGGGGTGTCCAACACAGGCGGGCTTTCGGCTTCGTCCGATGCGGCCATCGACGTCGCGCCAGCGATGCGCAATCAGCGCTGGTGGCAGACCCGCAAGGGCAAGCATGTCATTGGGCTCGGTCTGCTGATGGGCTCGGCCTACGCCATTGCCCAATTCTTCCCCCTTTATGCGGAATGGATCTTTGCCGCCGCCGTCGTCGCGGGCGTCATTCCCTTCGCTCGCAAGGCATTCGCGCTCGCGACCTCTGGATCTCCGTTCTCTATCGAGACGTTGATGGTTGTCGCCTCGATCGGCGCCCTCGTGATCGGCGAGGCTGAAGAAGCGGCTGCGGTCGTGTTCCTGTTCGCGGTCGGGGAATTGCTCGAAAGCGTTGCGGCCGGGAGGGCGCGCGCCGGTATAAAGGCCCTTGCATCGCTCGTGCCGAAAACGGCCGTCCTGCTCGATCCGAATGGCGGGCAGCGCAGCGTCCCGGCCACGTCCTTGCGTGTCAGCGATCTGGTTCTGGTGCGGCCGGGCGACCGCGTGCCGGCCGACGGGCAAATCATCCAGGGCGCTTCCAGCCTCGACGAGTCGCCTATCACCGGCGAATCCGTGCCACGCTCGAAGGCCAAGGGAGACAGCATTTTCGCCGGCTCCATCAATGTCGATGGCGTTCTTCAGGTCCGCGTTGAAAAGACGGCTTCCGACAACACGATCTCGCGCATCATCCAGCTCGTCGAGCAGGCGCAGTCCGCCAAGGCCCCGACCGCGCGCTTCATCGAGAATTTCAGCCGCTACTATACCCCGGCGGTGATGCTGATCGCCGCGCTGATCGTCGTCGTCCCGCCGCTCGCGATGGGCGGTGATTGGGACACATGGATCTACCGCGGCCTCGCGCTGCTGCTGATCGCATGCCCCTGCGCGCTTGTCCTCTCGACGCCTGCGGCGATTGCCTCGGGCCTCGCCGTCGGCACGCGCCGCGGCCTCCTGATCAAGGGCGGTAATGCGCTCGAAACCATCGGCAAGGTGAGCGCCATCGCCTTCGACAAGACGGGTACGCTCACTGAGGGCAAGCCGCGCGTCACCGAAGTCTTCGCCTTTGGCAAGAATGAGGAGAGCGATGTTATCGCGTTGGCGGCGGCAGTCGAAAAGGGTTCGAGCCATCCGCTTGCAAAGGCGATCATCGGCCGCGCCGAAACCGATGGCGTCGCCGTTCCCCTCGCACAGGACGCATCGGCGACGGCGGGTAAGGCCGTGCATGCGACTGTTGCCGGCCGTCGCCTCGCCGTCAGCTCCCCGACACATGCCGCCCAGGTGACGACGCTCGGGGGGCTGGAGCGCAGCGCCATCGAGAAGCTCGAAGATCGCGGCAATACCGTTGCCGTCCTTTTCGACGAGCAGGCGAAGGAAGTCCTCGGCCTCATCGCCCTGCGCGACGAACCGCGCCGTGACGCGCGCGAGGGTGTCGCCCAGCTCAAAGCGATGGGGGTCCGCTCCGTCATGCTGACCGGCGACAACCGGCGCACCGCCCAGGCCATTGCCAAGGGTCTCGGTATCGAGTGGAGCGCCGAGCTGCTGCCGCAGGACAAGCTCAATCTCGTGAATGAGATGAAGCGCCAGTCGAAGGTTGCCATGGTCGGCGACGGTATCAACGATGCTCCGGCTCTGGCCTCTGCTGATGTTGGTATCGCTATGGGCGGCGGAACTGATGTCGCCATCGAGACTGCTGATGCGGCCCTCATGAAAAGCCGCGTCACGGATGTCGCCCATCTGGTCGCGCTGTCTCGCGCGACCATGGCGAACATTCACCAGAATGTGGTCTTCGCTCTGGCGCTGAAGGCGTTGTTCCTTGTCACCAGCGTCCTCGGCATCACCGGCCTCTGGATCGCGGTCCTTGCCGATACGGGCGCAACTGCGATCGTTACGCTGAATGCGTTGCGGCTCTTGCGTTTCAAGGGGGCGAAGTCTGCCGATGACGGTCGCGATGAAGGTATGCGTTCTCGCCCCCTCGTCCCGGCCGAAAGCCGCTAGTCCCACGCACTCAAGGAGCCGTCAGCCGGTTAGGACTGGCGGCTTCCCATGACTGGAGCCCGTCGCGGTAACGCTGATCCATCGCGCTCATTCGGGGACGGACTCCACTTCCTCCAAGACGTCGGCGAAGCAAGGCATGCGGTTGGCCGCTGCATGGCTAGGCGGCAGCGTCAAGGGTCCGTTCGGAAAAACTTTTCCAAGGCCCTTGACCTTTCCATCGTTGGAAACCGCACCTTCGCAAAAAAAATGAACGTCGCCGCATCCGGCTGGCCGGGAGCGCGCGTCTTTTGAAGGTGAACGAGAATGAGTAATAAAGCCGCCACCCTATTCCTGGCCGGCGCCGTCATCGCCGGTGGCACGCTTGCCACCGTCTATCGCGACGAGATCGGACCCTACGCCAAAAGCGTTCTGGCGCTTGCTTCCTCGACCGCTGCCTCGGAGGCTGTCGCGCAGCCGGCACAGATGCCTGTTCCGCAGGTGCCGGTTGCCGAGGTCATCACGCGCAAGGTCGCGCCGTCCGTTGAGTTTACCGGTCATCTGGAAGCGGCCAAAGCTATCGAGCTGCGTCCGCGCGTCGGCGGCGCGATCGTCACCGTCAGCGTTCCCGAAGGCGGTCTCGTGCGGCCCGGCGAGCTTCTCTTCCAGATCGATCCGCGACCGTTCGAAGTGGCCCTGAACGCGGCCAAGGCACAGTTGCAGCAGGCAAACGTTCTGCACGATCAGGCCGAGATCGACTTCGGGCGCACCGAAGCGCTGACTTCGAAAGGCAACGCGCCACGCAAGGCTTTCGATGACGCGCAGGCCATGCGGCGTCAACGCCAGGCGCAAGTCGACATCGCCAAGGTTGCCGTCTCGGCCGCCGAACTCGATCTCTCCTTCACCCGCGTCACCGCACCGATTGCAGGGCGCGTCGACCGGGTTCTCATCACAGAAGGCAATCTCGTCACCGGCGGCAATGCAGGCGCTGCGACGCTCCTCACCACGATTGTCGCGACCGACCCGCTCTACGTCTATTTCGACATCGACGAAGCCACCTATCTCGGCTTTGTAGCCAATGCCCGCGCACCCGAGACGGGAACGGTTGCCGGCAAGCTCCCGGTGCATCTGGGCTTGATGACCGATACGGGCTTCCCGCATACCGGCGAACTCGACTTCCTCGGCAACCGCGTGGACCGGAGCACCGGGACGATCCGCGCAAGAGCCATCGTCAAGAACCCGGACGGCAGGCTGACGCCCGGCCTGTTCGCGCGGGTCAAGCTCGTCACGGCCGAACCAGCCCAGACCGTGCTCATCGACGATCAGGCGATCGGTATCGACCAGGGGCGGCGCTACGTTCTCGCTCTCGGGGCCGACAACAAGGCGGAATACCGCCCGGTCGAAATCGGACCCATGATCGATGGCCTGCGCGTCGTCGCGGCGGGTCTCAAGCCAGCCGACAAGATCATTGTGAAAGGACTCGTCCGCCCAGGCATGCAGGTGGTGCCGCAGATGATCTCCATGCTGCCGGGGGATGCTGAGAACGGTGACCAAGCTGCCGCGGGATCGCAGGAGGCGCGTCAATGAATATTCCGCGCTTTTTCGTCGACCGCCCCATCTTCGCGGTCGTTCTATCCGTCCTGATGCTGATCGCCGGTGGTCTGACGCTTCTGAAGCTCCCCCTCAGCGAGTATCCGCAAGTGACGCCACCCACAGTGCAGGTTACCGCAAGCTATCCCGGTGCGAATCCCGAAGTGATCGCCGAAACCGTCGCCGCCCCTCTGGAGCAGGCTATCAACGGCGTCGAAAACATGCTCTACATGAGTTCGCAGGCGGCGACCGACGGACGCATGACCCTGACCATTGCGTTCAAGCAGGGCACCGACCCCGACATGGCGCAGATTCAGGTGCAGAATCGCGTTTCGCGCGCCTTGCCCAGGCTTCCGCAGGAAGTGCAGCGCATCGGGGTCGTGACGCAGAAGACGTCCCCGGACATCCTGATGGTCGTCCATCTCGTCTCGCCCGACAATCGCTACGATCCCCTCTACCTGTCGAACTTCGCGATCCTTCAGGTTCGCGACCAGTTGGCCCGGTTACCGGGCGTGGGTGACGTCATCCTCGGCGGAGCCGGCGAATATTCGATGCGCGTGTGGCTCGATCCGGCCAAGGTGGCCGCGAGGGGGCTGACCGCCAGCGACGTCGTTGGGGCGATTCAGGAACAGAACGTTCAGGTGGCCGCCGGCTCGGTCGGCCAGCAGCCCGAAGCCTCGGCGGCGTTTCAGGTGACGGTCAACACGCTCGGAAGGCTGTCCAGCGAGCAGCAGTTCGGCGAGATCGTCGTAAAGACAGGCACCGACGGTCAGGTCACCCGCTTGCGCGACGTTGCCCGCATCGAGCTTGGCGCAGACTCCTATGCCCTTCGTAGCCTCCTCAACGGCAAGCCGGCGCTCGCGATGCAGATCATCCAAAGCCCCGGCGCGAATGCGCTCGACGTATCGAGCGCCGTCCGCACCACCATGGCCGAACTTCAGAAGGGCTTTCCGGAAGGCATCGAATATCGGATCGCCTACGATCCCACGGTGTTCGTCAAGGCGTCTCTCGAAGCTGTGGTCATGACGCTGCTCGAAGCCGTCGTGCTGGTCGTTATCGTCGTGGTTCTGTTCCTCCAGACGTGGCGGGCGTCGATTATTCCCCTTGTCGCCGTTCCCGTCTCCCTGGTCGGCACATTTGCGCTGATGTATATGTTCGGTTTCTCGCTGAACACGTTGTCCCTCTTCGGCCTCGTTCTCTCGATCGGCATCGTGGTCGACGACGCGATCGTCGTGGTCGAGAACGTCGAGCGCCACATCGCGCTTGGGGAAACGCCGAAAGAGGCGGCGCGCAAGGCCATGGACGAGGTGACGGGGCCGATCGTTGCCATCACCTCCGTCCTGTCG
Organism: Pseudochelatococcus contaminans; assembly: GCF_014195635.1. Lineage (GTDB taxonomy): Bacteria > Pseudomonadota > Alphaproteobacteria > Rhizobiales > Beijerinckiaceae > Pseudochelatococcus > Pseudochelatococcus contaminans. The sequence goes on from NZ_JACICC010000019.1 coordinate 12,375, forward strand.
GCCGTGTTCATTCCATCGGCGTTCCTCTCGGGCTTGCAGGGCGAATTCTACCGCCAATTCGCGCTGACGATTGCGATCTCGACTATCCTGTCGGCGATCAACTCACTCACGCTCTCTCCGGCGCTTGCTGGCGTGCTCCTGAAGCCCCACCACGGCGACGTGAAGCGCGATCTCCTGACCCGCGTGATCGACTTCCTGTTCGGCTGGTTCTTCCGGCTGTTCAATCGCTTTTTCGACGGCGCCTCGAACGCCTATGCCTGGTCGGTGCGCCGTGCCGCGAGGCTCAGTGGCCTCGTCCTGCTCGTCTATGCCGGCCTGCTCGGCATGACGTGGGTCGGCTTCCAGACGGTGCCGGGCGGCTTCGTGCCAGCCCAGGACAAATACTACCTCGTCGGCATCGCCCAGCTCCCGACCGGCGCTTCGCTCGACCGGACCGAGGCTGTGGTTAAGAAAATGTCGGAGATCGCGCTTGCCGAGCCGGGCGTGGAGAGTGTCGTCGCGTTTCCGGGGCTCTCGGTCAACGGCATGGTCAACATCCCCAACGCGGCTGTCATGTTTACGATGCTCAAGCCGTTCGACGAACGAAAGGACCCGTCGCTTTCGGCCTTCGCCATCGCCGGCAAGCTCATGGGCAAGTTCAGCCAGATCCCCGATGGCTTTGCCGGCATGTTCCCGCCGCCGCCCGTTCCGGGGCTCGGTTCGACCGGCGGCTTCAAGATCCAGATCGAAGATCGAGCGGGTCTCGGCTTCGAAGCGCTCGCTCAGGCGCAGGGCGCGATCATGGGCAGAGCGATGCAGATGCCCGAGCTGGCCGGAATGCTGGCGAGCTTCCAGGTGAACGCGCCGCAGGTGCAGGTCGATATCGACAGGGTGAAAGCGAAGTCGCAAGGCGTGCCGCTCAACACCATCTTCGAGACGTTGCAGGTCAACTTGGGATCGCTCTACGCGAACGACTTCAATCGCTTTGGCCGCACCTACCGCGTGATGGTGCAAGCGGACGCGCCGTTCCGCATGCAGCCCGAGGACATCGGCCGCCTGAAGGTCCGCAACGCAGCTGGCAACATGATTCCGCTTTCGGCTCTGCTGACCATCAAGCACAGCTCAGGCCCCGATCGTGTCATGCACTACAACGGCTTCCCGTCTGCGGACATCAGCGGCAGTCCCGCGCACGGATACTCGTTCGGGCAGGCCACCGCCGCCATGGAGCGCATCGCATCGGAAACCTTGCCCGTGGGAATGGCCTTCGAATGGACCGATCTCGCCTATCAGGAGAAGCAGGCCGGCAACACCGCCATGTATGTCTTCCCGCTGTCCGTCCTGCTCGCGTTCCTGATCCTCGCGGCGCAGTACAACAGTTGGTCCCTTCCCTTCGCGGTCCTGCTGATCGCGCCAATGGCATTGCTCTCGGCAATCGCCGGGGTGTGGTTCACCGGCGGCGACAACAACATCTTCACGCAAATCGGCTTTGTTGTTCTGGTCGGTCTTGCCGCGAAGAACGCAATCCTGATCGTCGAGTTCGCCCGAGCGAAGGAAGGTGAAGGCGTCGATCCCTTGACCGCCGTCCTCGAAGCGGCTCGCCTGCGCCTGCGACCGATCCTGATGACATCGCTCGCTTTCATCGCCGGCGTGATTCCGCTCGTCATCGCCACCGGGGCGGGCGCCGAAATGCGGCACGCCATGGGCATCGCCGTCTTCGCCGGCATGCTCGGCGTGACGCTGTTCGGCCTGCTCCTGACGCCGATCTTCTATGTGGTCGTGCGCCGGCTCGCGATCAGGCGGAGCGCGTCGCCCCAGCAGGCGACTGAAGCCCACGCCTAAGGAGGTCGGCACACGATTCCGCGCCGGGGCTGCCCGTGGCCGTCGCCGCACCTCGGCGTGGTCGGGCCACGAGGACCTCAGCGATCGAACACACAGCAAAACATCAACACGCGGCTATCCGGAAGGGACTTCAAACATGGATATCGGCATCGGCGAACTCTCTCAGCTCACCGGCGTCAAAATTCCTACGATCCGCTACTATGAGCAGATCGGGCTGCTGCGCGAGCGCTCGCGGAGCAAGGGAAACCAGAGACGCTACGACCACGGCGCGGTTCATCGCCTTCTTTTCATTCGCCGCGCCCGCGATCTCGGCTTCAGCATCGAGGCGATCAAGGATCTGTTTCGACTTGCCGACGTCTCATTCTCAAGTCCGGCCGAAGCGCTCCGCATCGCAAAGGAGCAACTCGCTGCGGTCGAGGAAAAAATCGTTCAACTGGAAACACTCGAAAAGGTGATTCAGCTCGTTGCCGAAAGCGAGAATGACGGGAATCTGATCCCGCTCGATATTTTGCCCTTGAATGACACCAGCCGCGATGGCGATGCTGAGGTGAAAGCTTCAAGCAAAGGCCGCGTATCGATTCACTAGCCTCATCCCAAGGACCCACGACGTTGAGATACTATTCCCATGTGAAAAGGAGCCAGAGCTGTATCGTGGTCGGTGCGGGACCGGCGGGCCTGATGCTCGGTCTCCTACTGGCCCGGTCGGGCGTCGACGTCACGGTCATAGAAAAGCATCAGGACTTCCTGCGGGACTTTCGCGGAGACACCATCCACCCGTCGACCCTCGAAGCGATCCACGAGCTTGGCTTCCTCGACGAGCTTCTCGCTCTTCCCCACCAGAAAGCCTACCAGCTCCACGCCGAGATCGCCGGGCGCAGCGCCACGATCGCCGATTTCTCCAGGCTACCGACGCGCGCCAAGTTCATCGCCTTCATGCCGCAATGGGACTTCCTGAATTTTCTGGCGGAAAAGGCTGGGGAATATCCGCGTTTCCGACTGCAAATGTCGACCGAAGTAACCTCGCTTCGTTGGGACAACGAACGCGTTGTCGGCGTGAACGTGCGCCAGGGCGACCGCGACCTCGTTCTGGAAGCCGATCTCGTGATCGGGGCGGATGGACGCAATTCGATCGTCCGCAAGGCGGCAGGACTTGACGTGCAGAGTTTCGGTACTGCCACCGATCTTCTCTGGATGAAGGTCTCGAAAGAGGCCGGCGATCCCCAGCAGGCGATGGGGCATGCCGGCCCGCGGCAGGGGCTGGTTTTGATCGATCGTGGCGACTACTGGCAATGCGGCTATGTCCTTGCCAAGGGAACCGTCGATACCCTGAAAGCGGAGGGGCTTAGCGCGCTTCGCGCGAGGATTGCCGAAGTCGCGCCATTGCCGAACGATCGCTTTGAAGAAATTCGCTCCTGGGATGACGTCCACCTCCTGAGCGTTCGGATCGACCGGCTGAAGACGTGGTGGAAACCCGGCGTGCTGTGCATCGGGGATGCAGCCCACGCCATGTCGCCGATCGGCGGTGTCGGGGTAAATCTCGCGATCCAGGACGCTATAGCCACGGCCAACACGCTGGCGGAAGCCTTGCGCGAGGGCCGGCTGCAAACATGCTTGCTTGATGCCGTACAGCGCCGACGCAGCTTTCCAACCAAAGCGACCCAGAAGCTGCAATTGATGATGCGCAGTCGCAAGCGAGCGGGTGAGGCGCGCAATACGCGAAGTCGGAAACCTCCACTCTTCATGCGGCTGATAGCCAGGTCATCTCTGCTGCCCCGGCTGACTGGCCGCCTCATTGGGATCGGCTTCCGTCCGGAGCATGTCCGCACCCAACTCGTCGATTGGACCTGTTCGCTGAAAGGCCCTCATAGACAGAAGCCGCACGATGACGCGCTGGAAGACCATTGATCGCACCACATCGAAACCTGCGACCTGTGCCACCGGCCCAGGCGGAGCGACAGTTGAACGAGGAGTGAATGTGAAGACCGTCAGGCTTGGGACGATAGAGTTTTGCAACACTCGACCGATGGTGTTTATGGGCGGCGTGAACGTGCTGGAAAGCCGCGATCTCGCCATGCGGGTGGCGGAGGTGATGACGACGGAGACGACGCGCCTGAACATGCCGTATGTCTTCAAAGCTTCTTTCGACAAGGCTAATCGGTCATCGAACCGATCCTATCGCGGGCCGGGGATCGATGAGGGCCTGAAAATCCTTCAGGAGGTACGCACGAGCTTCGGCGTCCCGGTCCTCACGGATATCCATCTTCCCGAACAGGCTACGGTCGCCGCCGAGGTCTGCGACGTGCTGCAACTGCCCGCGTTTCTGGCGAGGCAAACCGACCTGATCGAGGCGATCGCACGAACGGGCAAGGTCGTCAATGTCAAAAAACCGCAATTCATGAGCCCAAGCCAGATAGGGCATGTCGTCGAAAAGCTGGAGGACTTCGGCAATCATCAGGTCGTCATATGCGAGCGGGGAAGCAGCTTCGGCTACGACAATCTCGTTGTCGACATGCTGGGCTTTGGTGTCATGAAAACCGTGACGGCTGGCGTACCGATCGTTTTTGACGTCACCCATTCGCTGCAAATGCGCCAGGCCGGAGCAAGCAGCTCCGGCGGTCGCCGCGATCAGGCGTTCGAACTCGCTCGATCCGCCATGGCATTGTCGCTGGCCGGACTATTCGTGGAGGCTCACCCCGATCCGGACAGGGCCTTGTGCGACGGTCCAAGCGCCCTGCCTCTCGCCCAAATCCCGGCGTTCCTCGCGCAGGTGAAGGCCGTCGATGATCTGGTGAAGTCCTTTGCCGGAATTGGCCACGACTGCCAATAAGCCACATCAACGCCACTTGGCGTTACGGGTTTGCCTGGGCGGCCCAAACAATCCCTTCTCAGCGGTGAATGAGACGATAGTGCGGGCGGTCGTACACGAACCGACATATCCGTAAGGACGGCGGATTTTGAATGCGCTGCGTCTACCAACTCCGCCACGCCCGCACTTTGCCGCCGATCGCCCTCTAGGTCTCTGCCCCTAGCGCCATTTCGGCAGGATTCTCATACTCCACTCCCACACCGCCAGCCCGTTGAAAATACGATGTTTTCACTTCATCGTGATTTCCTGTTGATTGGTAGACAAACCCCTTTTTGAGACGGCGTTGTTCGACATCGCGATCCTGTTTCGGGAAGGCGGCTTCTACGGTCGGGTCCGCTACAAGACCAGCTCGCTCTATCCGTCAATGGTCATGCACGGCATCGGCAATTCCGTCGCGGTGCTTGAACGCCTGCTGAAGTGAAGGCCGTGCCCGGCGCGCGGGCGCCGAGGCGTTCACGTTGGAGACCGATTCGGCGTCGCCGGCCGGACGAGCGTCCGCGCGACCCGCCTATGTTTAACCGCCGATAGCCAGGAGCCCTACTCCGACCGAATCACCCTTTCCGCCCGTTGGATCGAACTACATGGTCGTTCGTGTAGCAGCGTGAGCCAATGCTCGCAGGCGGGCCCGACAGGGATCGGTATCTCCACTGAAAAGCGTCTCGCGCTTTCTCATCAGCAAACGATCGGCGACCTCACGCCGATCAAAGGAGGACGGATGACTGACGGAAAATTTCTCACCGCCGAAGAAGTATCGGAACGCTATCGCGGAGGAGTGTCTGTCGGCACGCTTCGCAATTGGCGTGCGATGAAAATCGGGCCTTCCTTCGTGAAGATCGGCAAAGCCGTGCTCTATCCCATCGTGGAGCTTGAGGCCTGGGACGAAACGAATAAGATTCGTTGCCGGGCTTCAAGGAGACTCACCGGGAGCGACGGGGATCAGGTGTGAGGTCACGTTCGATCACAAAAACAGACCCCAATTACCGGCACCTACTCAACAGACACATCGAAAAAAGACCGGAAATTCAACACTTTAGTAAATTACGTGGGACGTTCCACAACCATCCGAGCGGTAATCCTGAGCCAAGTAGTGCCGATAAGGTGCTGACACAGCGACTCAAGGAAGCGCTGGGGCTGGTGGAGGTGCACATGATCGTGGCGGGTGTAGGCACGGTGTCGTTCGCTGAGCGACGGCTAATCTAATTCTCGGGGCTTCGCCCCCCTTTCTTCGGCCTCAAATACCTCTTGGGACGAACTTCCCTGCTTATCATCAAGATTGCTCGTATCTCGTACGGCTTTGTCGTCTTCTGAATTTGATTCTTGCCCTGCAGGGGGAGCTACTTCCAAATTTATGCCCTCTCTCTGGGCAGGGCTAACTTTGGAAGTCGATTCTTCAATATCAGAACTAGGTAATGATTGCGACTCCCTATTTTTATCATTGGCGCTAACAGGTTCTGCAGAGTAGAAAAAAGGGGTAACAATAAAAAGGGCAATAAAAATTAATGAAGCAGCAATCATTCCATTAATGGTGGACTTCGCTGTTTTCTTATACAGTCGAATGGCATCAAGCACCGGATGTAATGCCAGTTCTCGATAGTCCGAGCGGGTTAGTGCTATGTGAATGTTTTTATGCCAACGCCTCATGTTGCGCAGCTCATTTACCAATGATTTAGAGCTGACATGATGCTGAAGAACAATGCTCGACCATGTAATAGCCAATACGACGCAGCAGAAAATTATCCCAGCAACCGCCCAGGTGTTTTTCTGAGAGGTCAGCAATGTAAGGCGGACACCTAGGCCCGTTGCCAATGCAGCCAGGCCAATCACAAAACCTGCAGAAAGTCTATGAATGCGCTCTACGATACGCGAAACATCTTCTCCAACCGCCTTCCTGAGGTCGGCCATAGCTTTTACCGTTTCTGCTGACTTTGATCTCACATAGGCGCGATGATCAAGCCGGGCCCCATCAAGGGCTTCTTGCAGAGATTCAGGCAATACGGTTAGCCACTCCGGGACTCCATTGGAGTCAGAGTCTCTGACAATCGCAGAAAGACGTCGCACAAGAACTTCATGCCTGGCTTCCGTATCCTGCTTTACAAGTATCCAATCGGCAGCTTGGCATATTTTCGCATAAGCGTTGCTATCCTGGCACTTTTCTCCAAGCGAGAAAGTGCGCTTTCTGGCGCCATTTATAGATACTTTAGTTGTATCTTCTTTCCAGACATCTGAAACAAGTAGTGTTGCCAGATTTTTAGTTGCCAGAGTCTTCCATATATTCCACGGCTCGCCACCGCCGTCATGACCTACTAGTATCCAACGATAGGGGTCTGCCGGAACAGTGTTGCCAGTCAAGTCTCGCACTACGCCTTTTCTAGGGTCAATTGCATCTGAATCAGGCTCCAAGCACGACAAGCCAGGCAATAGTTCACCATCCCAAGGCAGGACAGAAAATCCTTTGGTTTTGAACCCATCAAAGGAACTTAGCACCAGTAGCTCACTAGCCAATGTCAGCGCTACGTCTCCCAAAGCTGCTGAAAATCCTGCTAGCGACGCAAAGAAAATTCTGCCTCCTACCGGCTTCTTGATTACAAGGGTGACATCCTCATTCGCAATGGCATCTGTGGCGATTTCGGAAAATTCGCCATCACGGATGGAAATCGACCAAGCCTCAGATTTCTTTCCTGAGAAATCTTCGAAGGCCCGCTTGAAATCGTCTAATTTTTCAGGAGAGACATGCCCGGAAATGTCGATTTGCCCGATGGTTTCTCGGATGCTGGCTTGCTCCCCTAAAGAATCAATCAGGGATGCGAGGCATTTTTTCGAGTTCATCGTTCCGTTCCAGGCCGGTGGAGCGTATGGTTATTTCAACGCCTCCATTCCCTTCTGTTTTTATCTCTACGTTCTTGTTTTCTTCATGCCCAGCACTAAACAAGAGAGTAATCCCCTCGTTTGTGACCACTCGTCGGTACTCGGCTGGTGGCGGGGTGGCTCCCTCAAACTTGAATGCTTCTGTGCTTATATTCTTGCTGGCGAGTTTGCTCTTGAAGGTTTTTAGGATCGCGGCCTCTGGAGCCACTCCTTGCAATACGGCGCCAAGAAATTCCTCTGGTTTTTCAAAGTCAAACCCTTCAAGCCTTGACATGGCTGCTCGTACAAACCGCTTTGGAGCTTTAGCAACTTCGGGGGGAACCTCGCTCTTGTGCGCCTTGATGGATTCGACTGCCGCATCTTCTAGACGCTTGGTCAGTTCGACAGGTTCAAGGGCTCGGCGTATATCCAGGAAATTTGCAAAGTGTTGAGTGGCATCGCGGTAGCGACCGGACGAATGGTCAATTACAACGATTGATGACTGAAAGCCTCCATTCAATTCAGAGCTATTATGTTCTTGGAATCGTATGACTGCAGATTTTTGCATAGCCTTTCGATCCTTCGTAAAGGTTTCCACAAGCGTCTGCAAATCAGGAACAAGGTTTCCATCTGCATCCAAGATTGGTTCGCCTTTTTCGTCCTTAATATAGGAGTAGGATACAACCTGCTGGTGCTCATATTTTATGACAGCAACAAGTCGATTATTTCCTTCCGTTATTAGGGAGAATAGCATCAGAACGCCAGGCGCAAGTCGCTTGTCTTGCTTTACCTTCTCTTTGAATCTATCCGCCAGATCGTGCGAGACTTTTACAAATTCATCTTTCGCGCCCTTGCTCGGCAAGGCTCGATAAAGAAGGCCCGGAACTCCTGCTCCGGGAAGAAACTCATACGCGGCTCCGCGAAGAGTTTCTTTAACTCGCTCAACAAAAAAATCCACGCATTGCGGTGGTTTAACTTCTGCCAAGAAAACGGGAGACTCCGTTGCTGGATCCACAACGTGGAAGATCATTCGCTCAATAGTGAGGCTCTCTGCCTCTTTTTCGCTAAGAATGCTCATCAACACCCCGTTTTCATTTTGAATTTATTTAAATAATGTGTGATATATATTTTTCCTCACATTATTTTGGCGTTGGAAATATTTACCTTCAAGGCAAGCCAAATGATTTTTTGGTGCCAACCCGCCCCAAGTATGTAATTTATCAGAAATTCATAACATTTGGAGACATCCTTGCGTCTCCGCTTCGCGGATCGCGCTGCTCTAGGTTCGCTGTTCGCTCATCCCTGACGGGACTGGCATTCGCCAGCCTTGCACATCCCTGACGCCTACGGCCCGGCTTCCAGCTTCGGGCCTGCGCGCTTCGCTTGCGTGCGGTCTGCACATCACGGCGGCCGTTGCCATGTCCAGCCGTCTCTCCTGACTCCATCACCTTGCTCGCGACTGTAGCCCGTGGCCGCGTGCCATCAAGGCGCGCCAGGCCGTGTCCTCGGCTGCGCCTGCGGGCCGCACCACCCTGACGCTTTTCTCCTTGACGGCCCACGTCCGTGGGCTCCTGACCGTCGCGGGCGATGAACTCAGAAAAGACGGTGGCAACAGGGCCAACCGGGTTCCTCGTGCCAACCGCACCGAACAGCCGAAAGGCTGGGCTCCGAATCTAGGAATCCGGTGTGCGGTTTGAACAGCAAACCCTTTTCGTCAGGAGAAAGACCATGCTTGCATCCCGTTTCGCTTCCCGTTCCCCGGTACTGCGCAGCGATTCCCCGCTGTCCGATGACCAGATTCACCGCGTGGCCCCATCCATTTTTGCGGAAGCGCCCCACGAAAGTCGCTCCCAGCGTTACGCCTATATCCCCACCGCCACGGTGCTGACCGAACTGCGCAAGGAAGGGTTTCAGCCCTTCATGGTGACGCAGACCCGCACCCGCCACGAAGACCGGCGCGACTACACCAAGCACATGATCCGGCTGCGCCATGCCAGCCAGATCAACGCCCGAGGCGAAGCCAACGAAATCATCCTGTTGAACTCGCACGATGGCACCAGCAGCTACCAGATGCTGGCCGGCATGTTCCGTTTCGTATGCAGCAATGGGCTGGTGTGCGGCGATACCGTGGCCGATGTGCGCGTGCCGCATAAGGGCGACGTGGCCGGGCAAGTGATCGAAGGTGCCTATCAGGTGCTGCATGGCTTCGACCGTGCGCTGGAATCCCGCGAATCCATGCAGGCCATCACGCTGGACGAAGGCGAGGCCGAAGTGTTCGCCCGCGCCGCGCTGTCGCTCAAGTACGACGACCCGGACAAGCCCGCACCCATCACCGAGTCGCAAATCCTGATGCCGCGCCGGTTCGACGACCACCGCCCGGACTTGTGGAGCGTGTTCAACCGCACCCAAGAGAACCTGACCAAAGGCGGTTTGCACGGGCGCAGCGCCAACGGACGCCGTCAGCAGACCCGCCCGGTGCAGGGCATTGATTCCGATATTCGCCTCAATCGCGCTCTGTGGCTGCTGGCCGATGGCCTGCGCCAGTTGAAAGCCTGATTTCCCTGCGCGGCAGGGGCAGGCAGCAACCCTTGCCGCGTCATTCGCTGCTGTATTCCATCATCGCAAGGAGTTTTCACCATGAACGCCATCAACCACACCGAAGCCCAAGCCATCCACGCCACGGCCAGTGCCGCGCCTGCCGTGCTGCTGGAAGCCGCCGACCCGAGCAAGAATCTGATTCTGGTGCCGCTGTCGCGGCTGGTATCGCGCCCCACGGGCCGCAACGTGCGCAAGACCCCGCGCCACGCAGCACCAGCCGGGTGCCGAACTAGCGCAGGCCGTGGCGCTGGATATGGCGGCATGGTGGCAACCCACCGCAGACGGCTATTTCCAGCATGTGCCGAAGGCCGCGATTCTGGAAGCCGTGGGCGAGTTCGCACCGGAGCACGTCACCCGGCTGGCGAAGTTGAAAAAAGGCGACATTGCCAGCGAGGCCGAACGGCTGGCCGATGGCACTGGCTGGATGCCTGCTATCTTCAAAGGTGCGGTCTATTTAGTGCGAACAACAGCGCAAGACTCTCAAAAGAGAGCGCTTCTGCAGAAAAAGCAAATAATAATCTCTACAGATTAAGTCTCTGCGAAGAAAGGCTCCTCATTTTTAAATGGTGAGCCAAAAATTTACTCTTTATTGCAGAAGATTGGATGCATTTGAGTTCTTTTCTGCATGGCCCAGCACGAACCTATTTAATGACTTCAGGATTGTTTGGGAACGCCGTTGCCGAAAAAAATGACATTCTATTTTGCGATGAAACCAAATCAATCTGAGCAATATGGTGGCTCTTTAGTGGAGTTGACTCGGAATAGAAGAAATAATTAAGATCACTTGAGTTTAACTCAATTGCAAGGCCACTGATATCTAGGGAGTAGCATGACTTGAGGACTTTATGTTTTACAGATGGGAATTTGATTTTAAAAATCTCATTGTAATGAGGCTTGAAGTAGCGAATCAGTCCTGCCTCGATCATGCCGATTTTCTGTTTCTTTTCGGGAGGGTTTTGCATTGCGTGCATAAGCCTGGATTCATTTCTATCTGATTTATCTGCATCCTTTGCCATGCCATCCATTGATGTCAGCATTTGGGCATGATCAAATTGGTACATGAATATCATGATTTCTTTGTCAGGATAATCGTAATTCGTCATTGCCAATATCTTTTGAAGTGTTGAATGGCTTCTTAGTCTATCTAGCGCAGATCTGTTTCCCTGGTCTCCCAGTGCCTGCCCCACATATAGAACTTCATATTTATTCAGATCGCTCGGATTGTTTGGATAGCAATTGGAATGGGCGGTCGCAAGAAAGCTTGCGGGAAGATAGGTGACCTCTTTTCCTTCTGGATTAATGCTATTAATTTCTTTGAACGGGTATTTGCATTCAAGAGAAACCGCATCATCCTCCAGCTCCCAAGGATATTCATCAAATTCAACCCGCTTCTCTTCTCCATCAATCTTGTAGCAAATCACCCCAGACAGCTTGTTATCTTTGTGGACTATAGAATCTGGGTCGAAATATGGTGATGGCCTGGCTGCAATTATGTATATGTGGCACTTCGAAAGATTCTCCCTGTCATCATCCTTTAATGTTCCGCCCTTTAATAATTGGTGCGCTGTGACCATTGATGTATAGCTATTCATATAGCCAATTGCGAACTCTGTAATGTATTTTCTTTTCATTCGAATTTGTCGGGTTATTGGTTTTTTGAAGGGTGCTTTGCAAAAATATTGGATTCCATCCAGTTTACTGAGAAAAATAGGTGCGATGTGTTTGTGTAGTCTCGGTTGACCGTGGCAAGTTGCGCGAAAGGGTGCCGCCCTAGGCGCTGGCGGTTCGTTGCCTATATGCCACGGAGGATGGTTCCGATACACCACCTGACCTCGATGTGGAGATTCCACGTCACGCATCAAGCATGTGGCCGCGAGTTGTGGCAGGAGCGCTCTTACCTTGCTGCTGGGGCATTGACCTAGCCGCGTCAGGGCGCAAGCCGGTGAAGCTGTCATGCGGGGATGCCGTGTCGGCCATGTCTCCATTCGGGAGCGGGCGGCCCCTGCGACCTTGGCTTGTCGTGAATCCTGGCGGTGGCGCGGCTGCGCCTTGGGCTTCATGGCCGCAACCTTGCAGCGAAAACAATTTCTCCTGCGCTGCACGCATTCCTCGCGGGACAAATTCTTTTCGCTTCCAGGTTCTCCACGTTGTTGCGACCGCTGCGCGGTGCGACCAGTCCATCCCCCGCCGGACGGATCACAACAAGGACGCACTGGCGCGACCTTGTTCAACCCGAAAGGAGAAATCATCATGGCTAACATCGACACCTTCACCACAGAGAAAGACGGCTTCACCGGCCAGCTCCGCACCCTGACCCTCAACGTCAAGCTGGTTCCCAACGACAAGGGCGACAATGAGAAGGCCCCCGACTTTCGCGTGCAGGCGGCAGGCCACGACATCGGCGCGGCATGGAAGAAAACCAGCGAGGCCGGGCGGGCCTACATCTCCGTGACCCTCGACGATCCTTCGTTCCCGGCGACGGTCTATGCCCGCCTGATCGAAGGCGAGGACGGCACGCACGACCTGATCTGGTCGCGCAGCAAGCCAAAGGTGGCCTGACGGAGCCATGAAGCCCCGTCCACTGCGGCGGGGCTTTCCTATGATGGAATGTCCGGCAGTTTGGATTCACCCTGGACAACCTCAATTGTCATGGACATTGAGATTTGAGGCACACCTCCCGGCGATGGGGGAGACTGAATATCGTGCGCAGGAAAGAGGCTCGCTACATCACGGTAGATAGCGTCGATCAATGTAAACAGAGCAACGAACGACATAGTAAGACTGCGGAGTTTCATGCTATCACCATCGTCCGATAGCGTCACGAGGATCGGGCCATCGCCGGTTTGGCCTGCGGCGATCTGAGAGTGCATGTGTTCCTGTTGCCTGCGAAAATCATTTAGGGATTGCCGTTCGTTATCTAGCGCGAGAACAAATGCCGATGGCATTTCCCCCTTTTTTGACAAAGCCCGGATGCACGCTATCGCTTTTTCAAGCGATGTGATGCAGTCTTCCATAGCAAATGCGAAGTCGAACACAGGCAAAAGTCGGCCTTTTGCCATCTCGGCAGTAGATCGTTGACCTTCGCTTATCTGCGCAAGTATTAACAACCGCGCATCGTTGTAGTGACGGGCCGTCTTGACAAGACAATGAACCAACCAAGAGCGCCACTTTCTTTTTTCGACTGAAACATCTGGCTCGGAAATAAATATGCTTACAAGCATGGCATGCGAGCGAAGACCTTCAATGTTCAGATGAAGAGGCGGCATGCCGCAATGTGTTGGTATGGTCATCTGGTGTTTTAACGGCCAGCTAGGCCGCGATCATGGGTTCTCTATTTTCGATGCTGCAACGATTTCGTTCAGTTCCCGCTGGACTTGAGCAAGGAGCTTATCGGCGTTGAGCTGGTCGCGTCCTGCATATGCCAGCGTCAGCAATGTGAGCGGATGAATCTCCATGACTTCGCACAGTTCGGCCAGCTTGTTCAGCGTCGGGCTTTTGAGGTCGCGCTCCAGCGCACTCATGTAGGTGCGGCTAGATACATCCGAGAACGCCTCTTGGCTCAGACCACGCGCCTTTCTGATCCGCCGCAGTGCATCGGGCAACGATGGCTTGAACGCTGTCATTCTGAACTTCCCCCAAAATCCAGAATGACAACCTGTTGCGCCCTATAGGGCTACAATCTATAGTGTTCATTTTGTCTGCTTGTGCTTTTACTGAAACCCGCATCGGCGGCTTTCTTCAAAAGCGGAGAGCCTGATCCGTGTCTTTCCTGACTTTCGTGCATGTGCCTTCGTGCCTCTACGTCTCTGCGGATACGTGGGATTGCGCATTGGTGCTTTCGTTGGAAGGCGTGAAAGCGCCTCTGCTGCTCCGCAAGTCCTTGGACGTACAGCCATGACTCCGCTCATCACCGCCGACGAGCGCACGCGCCTGCTGGCCAACGGCCAGGCCCGCGCTGCCGGGCAGGACACCGACCCGCTGCCCGTGGCACGCCTGTTCACGCCAGATGCGCATGCCACCTGGCTGCTGGCTTCGCTCGACCCAGCCGATGGCGATACCGCCCACGGCCTGATCGACTTGGGGATTGGCATGCCTGCATTGGGAACGGTGAAGCTATCCGACCTGGCCGCCATCGTCGGGCCGCGCCAGCAGCCGGTGATGCGGGATCGCTATTTCCAGCCTGTGCGACGGTTGTCGGAATACCTGCAACTGGCCGAAGACAACGGTTCAATTACCGATTGAGGGCCACCGCGAAGCGGTGGCGCACTGTGTCTATTTCGGTCTGGTCTGTGACCCGTTCGGTCTGAATCGGCAGTGTTGCACCGAAGCGGTGCGTGCCAGATCGAAACGGTCATGATGCCTGGCGCGGGCTGCGGCAAGCTGACCGACGCGGCATGCCATTGGAGAGCGTTGCCGCCGTCGCACTCGGACGATTTCAGCAACGCATCGGAGTTCATCGGTCTTGACACTGCCAGTTTACGCTTCACCCATGACGTTTTGACGATGGCTTCGTAGCACGCCGTTTCGCTGTGGCGACGCACCCCCAGCACAGGGAGGTTGCCTCATGGCTGATCGCAGTGCCGAGCCGTGGTATGCCACGGCGGCCTATCTCTACGTTCTGCACCTGGATGGCCCGGCGCTGGCCTGGGAGTACCTGCGCCGTCATCCAGACTATCGTCACGACTGGCTGCGCCGTCGTCGCCAACCGGATGCTGCCGGGCATTGGGGGCTGCGCCTGCTGGAAGATCCCACGCTGGATGCGCGAGACGCGCACCCGGCCTGGTTCCCCGACCACGATGCCGTGGTGCAGCTCTACCCGGATGCCGATCCGCCGCCCGACGCCCTGTGCTTTGAGTTCTGGAAGCTACCGGGCCACAAACACCTGATCCATGACGGCAAGCGCCTGGTGTTGGTGGCGCGCTGGCCCGGCTGCTGCCTACATTTCGTGCTCGCGCCAGGCTTGGCCGATGGCATGGCTTATGCCTATGCCATCCGGGCCTGCGCCGCGCCTTGCGAACGCTATGCGGCCCTGGCGAGCGAATTGAACAAGATCGCCGTGGCAGCCGGTGCCGTACCTGCTGCGACCGTCCGGCCACGTCCGCCGCTGTCCGCATTGCTGGAACTGCACACGCTTCAGGCGCTGGACGCGACCTTGGCGGGTGCGTCCTTGCGGGAGGTGGCCGAAGGGCTGTTTGGTGTGGATGCCGTTGCTGCCGACTGGCACGCCGACAGCGCTCTGCGCGCCCGCGTGCGGCGGCTGGTGCGACGGGGCGATGGGCTGATGCGCGGCGGTTATCGCCGTCTGGCACAGCTTCCCGCTGTCACTTCGCATGAGGGGGGACGTTTCGCATCGCCTGCAGAACGTCCCTGAGCAAGAGTCCCAAGTTTCTTGAGACTGCCTCCATCCGGCTGCGCTGTGTGGCCGGGCTTGATGGAGGTACATCCCATGCGACCCGCTCCCTTGCGGCCTGCCGCCGCTCCCGCTGCCACACCCACACAACCCCAACGCTATCTCACCAACGACGAAGCCGCTGACTACCTGCGGCTGTCACCGCGCACGCTGGAGAAACAGCGCGTCATCGGTGGTGGCCCGAAGTTTCGCAAGTTTGGTCGCCGCGTCATGTACGCCGTGGCCGACCTTGATGCCTGGGCGGAAACGCGCAGCTTCGAGACCACTTCCGATCCTGAATATGCCGAGCACCACTCGGCTGACAGCCGTGCGCGCTGATCGGCGCATCGCAGGTGGCCATCGCCATGTCCCGCCCACCAGGGCACGCCTTGCAGCAGCGCGAACAGCTCGACCTGTTTCGCGCTCTGCCGGGCGAGGACATGGCACCGCGCGATGCCCAGGACTTGATGGCCTATCCGTTTTTCTCGCTGGCGAAGTCGCGGCGCACGGCGCCGATCGACTTTCGCAGCGGCAACATCACCATTCGCGTGGAAGGCACGCAGGAGCATGGTATTGCCACCATCTGGGATGCCGACATTCTGATCTGGGCCGCCAGCCAGATCGTCGAAGCCAAGGACGCGGGTATCCAGCCGTCCCGGCGGATGCAGGCCACGCCCTACGAGATCCTGCGCTTCATCGGGCGCGGCAAGTCGCTACGCGACTACCAGCGCCTCAAGGCCGCACTGGATCGGCTGCAATCGACCACGGTGGCGACGTCCATCCGCGAAACCACGGGAAGGCGATTGCACCGCTTTTCGTGGATCAACGAGTGGAAAGAGCTGGCCGATGCCAACGGCACACCGCTGGGCATCGAGCTGATCCTGCCGGACTGGTTCTATGCCGGCGTGCTGGACGCTGCTCTGGTGCTGACCATCGATCCGACGTATTTCCGGCTCACGGGCGGCATCGAGCGCTGGCTGTACCGCCTGGTGCGCAAGCATGGCGGCAGGCAGGAACACGGCTGGCAATTCGACTTCCGGCACCTGCACCGCAAGTCGGGCAGCAGCACGCGGTTTTCGGATTTCGCCTACGACCTGCGGGCGCTGGTTGCCCGGCAATCGCTGCCGGGGTACGAGCTGGGCATCGTGCGGATTCCCGAGGACGACATGGAATTGCTGACCTTTCGGCCCGTGCCGCAGACGGCACGGGGATAACAGCGGGACAAGCTGTGGATGGGGTCGTGCTATCAGGAGTAAGAGGTGTCGTGCTATCAGGAGTACGCCTATCGTGCTATCAGGAGTACGACAACGCCGGAAAGCCAATAACGGCGCGGGTTTGCGATCCCTCTAACATTACTAACTTAAATTCTCTAACTATTGGTAGAGAAGCAGCATTGCGGTGGACAACTGTCGGGGTGCCAGGTTTCGCGAACCGGGGCGAGGTTTCATGAACTCGTTCCAGGAAACGCGAACCGGATTCACGGACCGGGAGCCGGATCATG
>NZ_JACICC010000020.1 GCF_014195635.1 Pseudochelatococcus contaminans
AACACGATACGACCGATGCGCCCACACCTTCTTTTCGGCCATATGCATCGCAGCAGCCGTAACATTCTATCTCAATCAATGAGTCCTGAGCCTAGAGGCAAAGTTTCGACGGGCTTCTATAACTGAGGGTTTTATTGAAAAGCTTAAAGCTATGTCAAAATGGACGCAGGATATGCAGGCCGAAAAGCTCGTGTGCATTGGGATAGATGACAGCGGGGTCGAGGCGGTTTTCAATACCGATAAATTTGTGCAGAAAACTGAAATCAATGCACGACCCAACGAGCACGGCTCATACGATCCTGAGCAGGTGCGATTAGGTTTGATGACGAAGCTAGGTATTGGTTAGATGGGAAGCGCACAAAAGCTCTTAGCTCTTTCTGTCTTTCTGGTCATAACGATTCTGGCTTATTTGCTTAGAGCCGGAATGACGGAGGCTATCTCTCAGAATATAGTTACATTCATGTCAATCGCATTTGGCTTTTATATGACCTCCGTTGCCGTGTTATCTGGATCGGGCTACGCAAGATACTTGTACGGCGTCGTACAGAAAAACAGGCGTGGGATACATGTTCTTAGAGATTATTTCCGCGTGGGAGGGCTCTGGTCTTTGTCTTCCATTGCGATGGTGATGATATATACAATAGTCTCGCGGAAAGACGTTAATGGGTATTTGTACATCGCTGATATAAGCGGCCAGCATTCGGCGGGAATATTTTCTGTTGATCTTGGGAGCTTGTTGCTATCGTGTCTTTTTGGCATCGTATCGGTTAACTTCATATTGATGACGTTTATTTTCAACGTGATACTGGATAATCTCGTGGCATCATCTGTCGATCAATCTTGATCGGCCCGACGATGTCACCCTTCTTGAAAGGCTCGACCGTGCTGAAAACGTGCATTTCGCCGTCTCGCATGTACGGCTCCAGCTTATCGAAGTGGATGCGGATTGTGTAAATCTCCGGCAGCGCGCCGGGGTCGGGAGCGGGTGCATGATGCACTACAGACGCGCGTGTGCTACGGACTGGGACAGCCATTCTAGCCTCCTCAACAGGCTTGATCGGTTAGGCCTGGCGCGGGGAGCTTCCACCTTCCCCGCTGGGCCGCTTCGCGATACTTTTGTGCTCGCTTGGGTATAATATATTCATCCAAGCCCATTGCGTCAAGGGGCGCATGAATATAATATGCTCGCATGATTACACCTACTCAAAGCAAGATGGCACGAGCTGCCCTCGATTGGAGCATCCGTGATCTCGCGCGACAGGCCGCTGTCGGCGTTAGCACTGTCACACGCTTCGAGAATGGGCAGGGGGAGCCGATCCCGGCCACCGTTCAAGCTATAAAACTAGCCCTTGAAGCTGAAGGCATCCGCTTCACTGAACATGGCGTGGAAATGCCGGCTTTGGGGGGCAATGACGAATGAGTGACGCTCCCGAGCCGAGGGGCATTGTCGCCCCACTGGTCCACAACGAGCGGACGAAGCTGACAAGCACCTATCTGAACGGCATTGCCATCGCCACGTTTGCTATCGGGGCGCTTGCGCCGACTGTTTCAGTCGGGAACGGGTCGGCAACGGCAAGCTCCATCGCTGTGACACTCATCAGTGTGATTTGCATTACGGCCAGTCTCGGCCTACATTTCTTTGCGAGGCACCTTTTAGGGAGGCTTGAGCCATGACAGACTTTCTGCTTCTCCTGATTGCCCCCGCTGGCGCTGTGGTGATCGCTGCGGTGGTTTACTGGTTTACACGACACGATGCTGATCACTCCGCCAAGAAGGGCAAGGCATAATTCGCCCAACAAAAAGCCCCGCAGAAGCAGGGCTGAAAGATCACGCTAAAGGCGTGCGTGTGATATTCGCGAAGTCGGACGCCTTCAAGCTCGCGAACGAGAACGTGCAAAGCATGGTGAACGCCCGGCCCGTGTTGCATGATCCGTCCATCGCAAACAGATCTATTGACGCCAATTTGAGCAGCAACACCAACATCAACGTGTATGGTGCAGACCGGCCGGTAGAGGTTGCCGGGTTGGTCGAACAGACTCAAGGGCGGACCAATCAGAATATAGTACGGAATTTCGCAAGTGCAGTTCGGTGAGGGATGTGCTGTTTATTTCAGCGCCATGATAGAAACAACGTGAGCCACGAGTGGCGCGCGATGATGGGCAGTGTGAGCTCCATAGACCTCTGAAGTTGCGACGGCGACTGTTTTCCCATTGGATTGGAGCATAGTTTGCGCCGATGGGCCATCATCGACTGTTAGCTGGATGTCTCGAAAGAGTTCTTTAGGCGACACAAAATCATCGCCGGCTAGGCATACCGGCTCATCGACAGACAAGAAATAAGCTGAGTATGAATCGTTCGAGGTATACGGGCTCTTATCAGCCGGGCCGCCCTGTATGGTGACGTGTAGCGTTCCCTTGAAAATATGAAGGCCTGGATCTCCAGCGTCTATGCATGCGGTGGCAGATGCTCCGGCAGCAGAACAAGTGATAATGACAGCCAACGCCACTTGCGCCAACCGCTTCACAACCCAGCCCGCGATCAAATACCTCCTTTGCCGCTAATATCGCTTTCTAGATCTCCTGTTGCTGTTCTTGGCTGGGGCCGGCTGGGCGCCGCTACATACAACGGCATTTTGTAAATTATAGCAGCCAACCCAAAGGTTAGAGATAGCCCAATCCACGCCAGCAAGAACACGCCAGCCTCGAGAAGGCCATCCACGCCATCCTCAAAAGCGATTTTCCACAAGATATAAATCCCGGCTGGTGCAGACAAAATCCCAAACAGCCAGAATAAAATGAAAAAGATCCGTAACCCGAAACGATTTACATAAAGCTTGCTTTCGCCCACGATGCATCTCCAAGCTCAACTTGTACTCGCCTGTTTATACGACGCTCTCTGCGACGATTGCATCACGCAAATGCATTGCGTGGTCGGCTTTATTTCGCCGATGTCGTTCAGTTTATTCCCTGCCCATCTTGTCCGGAGTTTCGCTATCGGATTCGGGCTGACCACGATTAACTCGTACTTTTCTGAGTAGCGCGTTCACGAGTGGGCGAGCTTCTTCGCTTTGAATAAATTGGGCCAACTCAGCGGCCGCCCGCGCGGCTTCAGAGGTGCTCCCCGGTCCTGTCACGAGCGCAAGCGGGCCATCAAGCGTTGCCTCGAGCCGGGCGATGATCTCAGCATTCATGGAGCGGCCATGCTTATCCGCCTCCGCGCGAATCCTGTCTCGCATGCCATCAGGGAGCCGGAGCATAAACTGCTCAGCACCCCTTCCCGGACGTTTATCAGACATGCGACCTCCACAGAAATAATCGTATCACTGTGCTATCTATCTGTTGACGTCAATCCTCGCACGGTGCTAACAATATCACGGTGATAACAGGAGGCGATATTGATCCACCGCGGATCAGACCAGTTCAATGTGAGGCTACCGGATGGGCTGCGGGCGCGCATCAAGGCGTCAGCAGAAAGGAACCGCCGAGCCATGAATTCCGAGATTGTCTTTGCGATAGAGCGCTACCTAAACGCGCTCGACAGCGACGGGGCCAATGAGTTTGGCCACCACGGCCCCGTCGCTGCTTCTAGAACCGACGCCTTGCCGGGCGTCAATCCCACCACTCAAGGCTAGAATGGAGCCTCGAATGAGTAATGGAACATATAGCACGCCAGCGCCTCTGGTCTATAACGGCGAGGTGATCAATGCGCGCGGAGAAACGCTGTCGCTCACCGACATGTGGAAGGCGGCGGGGAGCGATCCGGCGAAGGCACCGGCTCAGTGGCAACGGCTGCCGCAATCTGTCGAGTTTATTGACCACGTCTCCGCCATTGTGGGAAAATCACACAATGGGATTTTTCAAGTAGTTAGGGGCGGTAATAACCCCGGTACGTGGGCGCACTGGCACGTCGCACTCGCATACGCGAAATACCTTTCGCCTGAGTTCCATGTTTGGTGCAATGAGGTTGTCCGCGCCCATATGGAAGGTCGCCGTGCTGACGCCGAGCAGAGCCTCACCCGCTACGATGCATCGGTCATTGGCAACATTGTCAAGAACTGCACCGGCGTCGTCATCCGGGAGCAGTTGGAAGTCGTTCTGCCGACCCTGATCGACCAGATGGTCGCCGCTAAGCTGGCGGAGCACAACCTGATGATCCGCTACGGCAAGACCGCTGGGCAGATATGGGACGGCGCGCGCCTGCCGAAGCTGAAAGGCGGCGCGGCGTGGCTCGGGAACCGCCTTGCAGAGGGCCAGTGCCTCATTGACGGCGGCGGGCGTGCTGAGATCGGCGGACGCGCTGTCCGGCTATTCGACCCCGACAAGGCCGCGATTGCCATGAAGAACGGGCTGCTTCTGCTCGCCAGACAGTACGTCGAAGGTCGGAAGGGGCAAATGAACCTGTTTCCGATCCGCGGCGGCCGCACCGACGAAGATCGCCCCTCAATCCAGTAAACCCCGAAAATCATCGGGCCGAAGCGGCGCTACCAACACCGCATCGGCCCTCACCGAAACCGATCAACAGGATGATCGCTATGGCTTCTAACTCAAATACCACGAAACCTGCTGCTGCGTCACAGGAAGATCTTATCCCCGAGCCGCCGATTGGCGTTGCCGACAAGATCATCGGCGAAACATATGACCTTTATTTTCTAATGGAGACCATCAGCGACGAGATGATGGAACTGGACTATGTGCGCCCTGATGGCAGTCGGAACATCAGGCTTGACCGCATCTCGGCGCTTATTGAGATCGCACGACGCCAGACTCGCATCCTGCACAACGTGATGGCCCGGAACTATGGGAATTTCGACGGCAAGGCCGACAGGAGGGCAGCAGCATGAGCCCCCTGCGTAGAGCCCTTGAACTGGCCGCCGGCACTGCCTGTCTGATTGTCTGGATGAGCGGCATGGCTTCCGCTGTCTTTATCATTGGAGGCTGACAGACCTATCGCGAACGAGACAAAATTTCGAAGCAGCCGTCCCACAACATCCTCCCCGCCAGATGCGGGGAGAATACATGAGCGGAGCCATATGGTCACGCTGCTTCCTTGTGAGTTGTGAAGGGGAGCATTGGCAGGCTGCAATTGCGGCCCGCAATTGTCCCAACGCGGCTGTCATGCTATGAGTTACGCCATGATAGAGGTGCATCATGGCTAAGGTTGAAACGATAAGGGGCGTGCGCAAGAAGACTCACAAAGGGCGGCAGCGTGTTGAGCTGGTCCTCAGCAATGAGGGTGCACATGTGGTTACAAGCAGCTACCCTGTTAAGATCAAGGCCAAGATCATGCGCTACACCGGAGTTGATTTAGCCGCATTTTCTGACGAGGTCGGGGTTCGCAATAAGACCGGGCGCAAAAAAATCAAGCGCGCCACTGGCCGAAGCGGGTATGAGCTGGCGAAAAACGCTTACAAGATCTCTGGCGGTGTGACGCCGGAGCTGAGGCGTATGTGGCAAGAGTACCAAGAGGATCGGGATCGCTATCGTCAGGTGGTCGAGCAAGTCAGTGACGAGTCTTGATGCGACCATCGAATACGTCGATCTAGCGAGCGACATGCATGTCCGTAACTTTTCCTGCGGACAGACAGAGATCGACGGGTGGTTCTCTGCGAATGCCAGCAAAAGCCATGGCAGGTTCACGCATAGAGTGACCGTGGCGCGGCGGCTCGTGAGTGGCGGCATTGTTGGATTTCATGCCCTGCGGCTCCATTCCGACATTACAGCCGATCTGAGGAAAAATGAGAAGGCGGCGTACTGGAAGGAGCCGTTCTTCCTAAGTGTCCAGCTGGTATATATCGCTGTCTCCCGCCCCCTTCATAGGAACAGGTATGGCAGCGGCCTGCTTATGAATGCTGTTCAGAGGGCATACCAAGTGTCCAAATTGGCAGGGAGCTACGGCATGACTGTGTGTGCTGTTGATACTGATACGGCACAGTTTTACAGAAACATTGGATTTGTTGATTACGGCCCCCCTGAGCAAAATAAACTTATTTTGCCCGTTTGGGTGATGGCAGAGCTGCTTGAGGGGTGATTCAGCGCAACTATAGATTTCTTGGTTGCAGCTATCGAAGAGACGGCGCGTGGCCGTCCTGTTTTGCGAGGCCGATAGTGGTCCTGTAACACAATTGGACCACGCAACGCCGCACGGCAGGCCAACGCAACAGATACCGGAATCGGATTTCCTGTCTTGTAAGCGTGCCAAATGCTCAGGGCCACACAAAGGAACTGCGCTGCCTCTTGACTGGATAGGCCAGATTTGTCTTGCTACTTCACCATGTCGTCAGATTGGAAGGGGTGCTGCGCTGTCCTTTCCGGGCATTATGTTCTATTATTGTAAATAACTTAAACTTTTTTATATTTTATTTTTATTATATAGGCTCCGAATAAAATCTCTGAAATCTTTTGGTAATTCTGTCTTTAATTCCATCTCATCCCAATGGTTGCGAAACACGGGGCGTTTCATGGCAGTTTCTATTCCTCCGCGCCATATTTCCCAAATGTCGCTATCGATACGTCCATTTTTCCAAAGTGCCCACTCTTCAAAGGAGAGTTCAAAATAACGGTAAAGTGCTTTTTTTAGCTCATTCCTCTCATGTTCATTTTCTATAGAAGATGCATCAAAATCCCAATCGTAGACATTTACGGGCATTCTATCAATTATAGATGAATATCTTTTCGTATATTCAATTAAATTATTTAGTTTAAACTGATTTTCTGATGATTTATATTGAAGTCGTATGCTGGTCGCGGCGATAATAAGAGAGATTGTGCCAATAATTGAGGCGATAATTGTTGCGATATCTGATAAATTGGCCAATTCATGGATTGGGGTAGCTAACGTCATCTTGCTGTCTCCGATGCGCTTCAGCTTGGAGGGGTTTAGTAGGACCTCTCCCCATTCTCCGGCTATTTCTTGCAATCAACAACCCAAAGAAAATGGATTGAGGCAAGAGAGCGTCGATAGGTGACAGGTATGCCGATTCATTCTCTCATTAGACAATGGCGTTCAACCGACTTGGACATACTAGGCATTGATCCGCAAGACGGAGGAGAGGCTGCGCGATCTCGGTCCAAGGTTACGTAAAAAAGCGCTGCCTTCGCGTCAGGGGCCAGCAGCGCATGTTCATGTTTCGGTCTTGACACTCGCCGCCATTTACAGGTAAATAGGTAAGCTGTTCTTCTTGTGCCCCGGATCATTCGTCCGGGGCTTTTTGCGTTTGGAGGGCCGGAATGATCCTTGACGCCGTACAGTCTGTTCTGATCTCGTCCGGGCGCTCAATCGGCACGATAATCCCCAATGTTGTGATTGAGGAGATCCATCGCGACGATCTAATCGTCACGGATCACCCGGTCGAGAAGGGGGCAGCGATCTCGGATCATGCGTTCAAGCGCCCGGAAGAAGTAGAGCTGCGTTGCGGATGGAGCAATAGCGTTGCGGGGTATGAGGGATACGTAGACGAGGTTTATGAAGAGCTTCTGGCGCTTCAGGAAAGCCGGCAGCCTTTCAGCGTGTCGACCGGAAAGCGGCAGTACGATGACATGCTGCTATCGTCACTGATCGTTACCACAGACGCTTCGAGCGAGTATGCGCTGATGGTTATTGCGCGCTGTCGGCGCGTCCTGATCGTGAGCACGCAGACTACTGCATCGAAAAGCGCAGACTATTATGCCCAGCCGCAAAAAATGCTTGGCGTGACGCAGCGCGGCTTGATCCAGCCGAAACCGATAAGCAATCCAGTCTACGATTTTTGAGGTGTTCGATGCCGGTTTTCGAGATACCTCTCATCGCGGCCCCGCAAACGTTTATCGTATCGCTGTCGGGGGTCGAGTATCGGTTCCGGCTGACCTATGCGGACGCCCCCGAGGGCGGGTGGCTGCTGGATATACTGGATAACAAGTCGAACGTTGGGACGCCGTTGGTCCGCGGTATCCCGCTTGTCACTGGGGCTGATCTGCTGGCGCCGTACCGGCATCTGGGCATTGGCGGCGGCCTGATCGTTGCATCAGATGCGGACATGGACGCTGTCCCGACATTTCAAAATTTGGGATCGGCGAGCAAGCTATATTTCAAGGTGGCCGATGGCTTAACAGTGGCTGCGCAAATGCTCTCTGGTCGTTTCTGATGCAGGCGGGGATGGCATTGAATTATCCGATTTGCGGATACGATTCGAGGTTCATAAGTTCCCTCACCAAACTCCTGGATATGCCGTCATCAGGATCAGCAACCTATCAGATCAAACCGCGAATTTAATTCAGAAGGAGTTCTCGCGCATTGTGCTTACTGCCGGCTATCAAGGCGGCGGGGCATCAGGGGTTATTTTCACCGGCAACGTGAAAGAGTGGCGCAAGGGACGCGAAACCCCGGTTGACACGTATCTTGATGTCATCGCTGCTGACGGCGATCGCGCCTATAACTATGCCGTTGTCAACAAAACGCTGGAAGCGGGGCACACCAATCGCGATGCCCTCAACGTGATCACGCAATCGCTTGCTGAGCACGGCGTTGACGTCGGTCACATCGCGGATCTAGGGCAGACAGTATTCCCGCGTGCGCGCGTGATGTTTGGAATGGCCCGCGATTATTTGCGAACGTTATGCCGCAGCACAAACACGCTGTGGACCATACAAAACGAAAAGTTGCAGATAGTTGAGGAAAAAAGAGCGCTTCCCGGAAGTGCCTATGTCCTCAATTCGGAAACCGGCTTGATAGGAATGCCTGAGCAGACAATGGGCGGCATTCAGGCGCGCTGCCTCTTAAATCCTGACATACAGGTCTCCGGGCAAGTCCAGATAGATCAGTCCAGCGTTTCCAAGGCTATGATGTCGAGTATCGACATAAACCAAGACGTTGACCGATATTTCCTACCGGGGATTGCCGCAGATGGCATGTATAAAGTTCTGTACATGTCCATGATCGGCGATACTCGTGGGCCTCAATGGTATTGCGATCTGACGTTGCAATCGTTGAACCCGAATGACAGCGCTGTGTTTGGCCCATTAACCAATGGATTGACGAATGCACCTTAAAGAGATGTGGAATGATCCGGAGGAGGCTTTCCGGGTCATGCTGGATGCATTCCGGCAGACGATCCAAACCAGCATGATTGGCACTGTGGTCAGGTACAACAAGGATAGCCTGACGGTTGATGTGCAGCCCGCGATGAAAAGCGTGGTGCGTAAGCCCGATGGGACTTTCGAGAAGGTGTCAATGCCGATCATCCCCGGCATCCCTGTGTCATTCCCTGGCGGCGGCGGGTCGATTTTGACATTTCCGGTGAAAGAAGGCGACCCCGTAGTGTTGAACTTCGCCTCCCGATCGACGGATGCTTGGCATCAGTCCGGTGGAGAGCAGGAGCAGATCGACGCCCGGACGCTTGATCTGAGCGATGCTGTTGCCCATGTCGGCATCCGCTCACAAGCTGGCTTGCCTGAGAATGTCAGCGGGGACGTAACGCAGCTGCGCACAAACGACGGTAAAACGTCCATCTCCTTGAGCGCCTACGGAGGCGTTAGCGTCGATACCGATCAGGCAGTATCGGTATCGACAAAGCAGGCGGTATCGATATCGGCCACGCGGGGCGTCACGATCAATAGCGGAGATGGGACTGTGGCGCTGAAGGGTGATTTCATCGTCGATGGTGATGTTATCGCCCGGGGTGTTAGCCTGCTCAATCATGTTCACGGCGGCGTCATGTCGGGGCCAGCCAATACGGATAAGCCCGTGAGGTAGTTATGCGATATCGCAAGTTGGACGCCAATGGCGATATGGTGTTCGGGAATGGAGGCGACTCCTTTTATCACGATGTTCCCGACGCGCCCGCGCAGGCGATAACAACCCGTCTCAAACTCGGTCTTGGGGAATGGTTTCTGGACCTGAAGGACGGAACGCCGTGGAAAACAAGAGTGCTCGGAAAATACACGGGCTTCACGCGCGATCCGATGCTGAGAAGCCGTATCCTGAAAACGCAGGGCGTTAAGAGCCTCGACGCGTATTCCAGCAGCGTCAACGTCGACACGCGGCGTTTTGAGGTTTCAGCGACCGTCAGTACGGCCTATGGGCAAATAACTGTGAGGGGGCCGGTCTGATGAGCATCACTTGCACGGTGGATGAACACGGCATCCACAAGCCTGATTTTGAGGTCGTGCTTGATTACCTGAAGGGGGCATATCGGAGCATTTACGGAGCAGATGTCTACCTGGAGAATGACAGCCAGGACGGGCAGCTTCTTGGGCTTTTCGCCACCGCGATCAACGATGCCAACAGTATGGCCGTGGCTGTTTATAACGCATTTTCCCCGGCTTCAGCGCAGGGGGAGGGGCTGTCTCGCGTAGTTAAGATTAATGGCATCGCTCGCGCCACACCGTCGTCGTCGTCTGTTGATCTCAGGGTTGTCGGTCGCCCGGGAACGGTGATTTCCGGCGGGGTAGTTGCCGATATCAACGATATCCAGTGGAACCTTCCACCAACAGTGGTCATACCGCCGTCTGGGGAAGTCGCAGTTACCGCAACTGCCGCAGTGTTGGGAGCCGTTCGCGCGGCAAGCGGGTCAATCACTGGCATACGCACACCGACGCTGGGGTGGCAATCCGTTAGCAACCCGGGGCCAGCATCTGAGGGCGCTCCGGTCGAATCTGACGCTGGGTTGCGCCGGCGCCAGGCCGTATCGACGATGCTGCCATCTCAGACGGTTATCGATGGGATCGTTGGAGCTGTGGCCGCGGTCGATGGGGTAACGCGTTACAAGGTTTATGAAAACGACACGTCTATCATCGACGCGAAAGGAATCCCTCCTCACTCAATTGCAGTGGTGGTCGAGGGTGGCGATCTACAGGCCGTGGCGGACGCGGTCATGCTGAAAAAGACGCCTGGGGCGGGAACTTACGGGGCGATTAAATTAACGGCAAATGACGTTTATGGCATACCTCATGTCGTGGAATTATCAAGATGCGCCGAAGTTCGAATATCGGCGCGCGTC
Organism: Pseudochelatococcus contaminans; assembly: GCF_014195635.1. Classification (GTDB taxonomy): domain Bacteria; phylum Pseudomonadota; class Alphaproteobacteria; order Rhizobiales; family Beijerinckiaceae; genus Pseudochelatococcus; species Pseudochelatococcus contaminans. Next base: position 10,973 of record NZ_JACICC010000020.1, read on the forward strand.
GAAATAAAGCCTCTTACGGGTTACAGGTCTATCGCAGAATCCAGCATTAAACGGGCAATATCAAGCTATATTACAGCTCTAAATATCGGCAGCAAGGTATCTAATTCCAGGCTATATGCATTGGCCGGGTTAGATGAGAGCGTAAATGATGAGACGTTTGAAATAAAAACAATCGTCATCGCGCGGGATGGCCGTGATTATGCTGATAGTGATATCAACATAGCGTTTGATGAGGCTGCAATCTGCTCGCCAGATGACGTCAAAGTTGATCTTGCGCGTTGATGGATCAGCGTCAATCAAGGAGGGCGGAAATGCTGTCGGAATATATCGGTCGCCTGCCTCCATATAACCGCGACAAGCCGCGCTTTGTGGCGACACTAGGCGCTTTGCTCTCCCCCATAGAGCAGGGCCGATCTGCAATCGAGGGCCTTCCTGAGATTTTTGATCTGGACAGCGCTGCGGGCGTTCAACTCGATCAGGTTGGCGAATGGGTGGGCCGGGCACGTCAGGTTTTCATGTCGCGATCAGGACGGGTCGATGAGCTCGCGGATGAGGATTATCGCCTGCTGTTGCGAGCCAAGATCGCGGCGAACCAGTGGGACGGCACGCCCGTTGGAGCGAAGGCAGTGCTCGACATCGTTTTTTCAGGCGCTACTCACGCCTTCGCCCAAGACGGTTTCGATATGTCGATGATATTCGGCATATCGGGGAAGATCCCAAGCGAGATATTCATGTCTCTTTTGACCGGCGGATACATACCCTTAAAGCCGTCTGGCGTTCGGGCGACATACCTCGTCGTGTCAGTCGACAGCACCCCGATGTTCGGGTTCGACGTTGATAACGAGTATATTTCAGGCTTCGACAGATCGTCATGGGGCGTGGCCGCTTAGGTGCTCTACAGATTTTTGTCAGCTCATTGCCTCGCTTTTGCGGGGCTTTTTTGTTGGAGGGAAAATGCCGATCAATGAAATACTTCCATTCGCCACAGCTTCCGGGGCGAACGTCATGCCTCAATCAGACTACGCATCGATGGGCGGCAGAGATCTGGGGTTTACGTCCGGCGTGGCGCAATCCAGACAGTTAAACAAGGTTTGGCGGCAGTCGTCTTTTGTCTCTGCTGCACTTTCCAAGTGCGTCGTGGACCGAACCGGGCTCGATGTTGCCGACGATGGTGATGTTGACGGGTTGGCCAAAAAGATGGCCATCGCATTCCCGGTACCGGCGCTGCTGTTCTACGGCAGCCTGTGAGGGAGGATCACATGGCCATCCTCTTATATCAGTCCGCCCTTCTTGCGGGCGTGACAACCGATATTACTGCTGGCGGGATAGCCGGTGGTGGCACTTATCTGCTGACGGTCTGCAACCGCAGCGCCGGCGCGATCCCGGTCTCAATCGCAATCACCACCGGCGGTGAGCCCACGGACGCGTCATGGCTTGAGTATCTCACGCCGGTTCCAGCTGCCGGGAGCGGCAAAAACGTATTGTCCCGTCACCCTGTACCGCTGGGTGAGGGCTGGCGGGTGTTCGTGCGGGCGTCCGGCGACGGACTGGCGGTCAATCTTATTGGACGGGAGGAGTAACATGCATCGCTATTATGACGGCGATGACGCCAGCAGCGGTGCTGACGATGCGCGTCAGTCACTCGGCATTTTCGGGAATGGCTTGTATGTGGTTTACGATCGCGACGGCACGTTCGGCTTCACCGCTCCCATTACTGGCAAATATCGCATCCGGGTCGGTGGCGCGGGAGGGTCTGCGTCGCTGCCGGGAGGGTCCAGCTCGTTCGGGTCTTACCTCTCCGCTACAGGCGCGACGACAGGCGCCCCTGGCACCGGCATAGGCGGTGCATTTCAGGCGACGGGCGGACTGGGCGGCAACGGTGGCGGCTCGGGGACTAATGGATTTGGCGGCGGCGGCGGTGCGGGTGGCAGTTTCCTGGGCAACGGCGGCAACGGCGGCAACGGCGTTGCCGCCGGTGAAAACGGCCAAGGTGGTGGCGGCGGCGGCGTTGGGGGGCGCGGCGGCGATGCCGTCACCGGGACGTTAGGGCATGGCGGCAGCGGTGCCGGCGCAGCGTCCGCAGCATCGGGAGGATCCCCCGGCAGTGGCGTGGGCGGTCTGCGGGCGCCGCGATTCCCGACCGACATCCTCGATGGTCGGGGCGGTCAGACATATATGCCCGTACAACCAGCCGGACAGTTGGAGCTCGACATCAATGGCGGCCCAGGTGGCGGCGGCGGCGGGGGGCATTACGCCTCGCCGCCTGCCGGCTGGGCAGGCAACGCCAGTGCCGCCATCACGGGTGGCGACGGCGGCGTGCTTGGCGGTGGCGGCGGCTCGGGCGCATCGTCCTACAATGCGCGCGGCGGCTCCTGTGGCGGCGGTGGTGGCGGTCAGCGCGCAAGAGGTGGTCACGGCGGCGGCTGGGCGCATGACGTCATCGATCTCGTTGCCGGCGAGGTCGTTACCGTCACTGTCGGAGCCGGCGCGAAGAACGGCACCTGGTTGGCGGGCGGCGACGGTCTGGTTGTGGTGGAGTGGTAATCGACATGAGCAATTATGCGCGCATTATTAACGGCATTGCCGTAGACGTATCGGCCGATCCGATCGCGCGGTTTCATCCCGTGTTGGCGGCCGAGTTCGTGGCCGTTCCGGATGAGGTCCGCGCGGGCTGGGTGCTCGACGGCGATGTCTGGCAGGCTCCCGCCTCGGCCGACGTGCCGGCAGAGCCCGAGCCGGCCCCCGAGCCCGTCCAGCAGTACAAGCTGCAGATGTCGCCAGTCGAGTTCAAGATGTTGCTGACGCCGTCCGAGCGGCTCGCGATCCGCACGGCTCGTGAGTACACCGGCGATGACGAGGCCCGGCGCACACTCGCCTATCTGATCGACGACTGGTGGCTGATCGTGGACGATTCCCGCCTGTCGGAGGTCAATCTGGCACTGCCACAAGTGCAGGAGGGGCTCGACATGCTCGTGTCCGCCGGCATCCTGACAGCAGAGCGCCGCGCAGAGGTCGGATTGGGCCTGCCTGTGGCGGGCTGATATCGCGCCAGTTTTAACGGGCCTTCACAGTCGTTAAAAGTTGAGTCTTCATGATCTCTCCGTTCAAAGGAGTGATTATGAAGTCTGTATTCCGCAAAATGCCCAAGGCGCTACTGGTCGTTGCGATCACTGTGATCGGATGGGTTCAATTATTCGCAAAAAGTGTCGGCATCTTTGCTGTCGCGGGGGATAGCCAAATGGCCAGCGACTATATTTTGGGGTTTATCCAGTTCGCCTCAAGTTTGCCGTGGCCATTTTCAATTGCCATCGCTTTCGGTTGCACCCTCATTTCATATTTGCTGCTCCAGCAGATTTTCTCGAAAGAGGTCGTTATCCGATCGGATATGTCGATCCGTGATGTGAGGGCATCGTCTTCCGTGGAACTGGCTTTTGACGGAGGGGGCTGCATGCTGCTGAAGCCCACGGGCAACACCCGGCTACAGCCTGCACAAGTGGCGCAGGAAGGTGCCTACAGGTTGTTCGTGCTATTCGGAGAGCATGTCTATGACATCCACTTCGCCGAGCCATTCGAGTTTGTCGGCGGCAAGGATATGAGTAGCGAGAAGGCGTCCGGCACACTTTATGAGTACCAGATTGTGGTCATCAGAGATGGCCGCGATTTCCGCTACTTTGTGCATGACACGCTGGCGTTCAGCGTTGCCGTATCTGTATTGCGCGAGTATGTTGACAAGAACCTGAAGAAAGCCCGATCTGCCGCCTACTTTCATGGGTTGATGTGAGTGCGTAAATGCACGCCAGCCGTGTCGCTCTGGCGCCTGATGTAAAAGATTCCGTCCCGAAGGTCGTGTCAACCAGTCCCAAAGATCGCGGCGCGCCACACTTTGAAGCGCTCGGATTCACCGCTGAGCAGGTTGACGCGTTTTTCACGGCGGCAGCGCAGCTGTAGCCACTCACCCAACAACTGACACACCGGCCGCCGCAAGGCGGTTTTTTTATTTCACCATGACTCCAGCACCGACCTTCTCTGGACTACGCCGCAGCCAGATACAGCAGGTTTATCAATAACTTAGGCGAGTTCATCATATGCCGGTGCTTTCTGAAACTTGACCCGGCTTCCACCCGCTTGGCTCCCAACAGGCTCCTGGAAATCGGGTCTTCCGAGGAGTCATCATGGCGAAAATCAAACTCACCAAGTCCGCAGTCGATGCGGCACAAGCCCAGGCGCAGCCCATCGAACTGCGCGATACCCTGGTTCCTGGCTTCCTGTGCAAGATCACCCCGGCAGGCCGCAAGGTGTTCATGCTCCAGTACCGGACAAACGCTGGAGAGCGGCGCAAACCTGCCTTGGGACTGTATGGAGAGCTGACCGTCGAACAAGCCCGGTCGCTAGCCCAGGAGTGGCTGGCACAAGTGCGCCGGGGTGGCGATCCTGCCGCAGAGAAGGCTGCAGCGCGTCAGGCACCCACGGTCAAGGAGCTATGCATCAAGTTCATGGAGGACTACTCCAGCCAGCGCAACAAGCCGAGCACCCAGGAAGGCTACCAGAGCGTCATTGATCGCAACATCATTCCGATGCTTGGCCGCTTGAAGGTGCAGGATCTGAAGCGGCCCGATGTCGCTTCAATGATGAAGAAGATGGCGCACAAGCCCGCCGATGCGAACCGCACGTTCAGCGTGATGCGCAAGATGTTCAACTTGGCCGAAGTGTGGGGGTATCGCCCCGACGGCACCAACCCATGCCGCCATGTGCCCATGTACCCGAACGGCAAGGCCACTCATCTCATTAGCGACGAAGAAATGGGCAAGTTGTTCCGCTACCTTGATCAGTTGGAGGCAGAAGGGCTGGAGCATGCGGTGATCCCGCTGGCCATCCGCCTGCAATTCGAGTTTGCCGCTCGTCGCTCCGAAATCATTGAACTTCAATGGGATTGGATTGATCTGGAACACCGTCGGGTGGTGTGGCCCGACAGCAAGACGGGAGGCATGTCCAAGCCAATGAGCGAAGAAGCCTACCGGCTTCTCTCAGCGGCGGCCCGCAATGCTAAGACGCCCCATGTACTGCCGTCTCCGCGTCATCCCGATCGGCATCTGACCGATGGCGAGTATTACAGCGGGTGGACTCGCACTCTGAAAGCCGCTGGTGTGACGCATGTGGGTACGCACGGCATCCGCCATCGCTCGGCGACCGACATTGCCAACTCGGGTATCCCGGTCAAGGTCGGCATGGCGCTGACGGCGCACAAGACCGTGGCGATGTTCATGCGCTACGTCCACACAGAGGACAAGCCGGTGCGCGACGCGGCTGAATTGGTGGCAAATCGGCGCAAAACGATCACAGGCGTATCCCGCGCTGCGGAGGCAACAGCGTGACTGGCAAGCATGCTCCCGCCTTGCCAACCCCGATTGTCGTGTCGCTGTCACGACAATCGGGTGTGCCGCCCCTTCCGGGGCGGCCTCACTGTGCCAACTTGAAATGTGTACCCGTTACGGGTATAGTTTGGAGGTCGATATGACGCCCATCCTTAAGCGCAAGGACTTTGCTCGGTGGCAGTCGGGCGAGAAGCTGCCCGATGCTGTCTTGTGCAAGGCGGTTCAGGAGATGGAAAGCGGTCTGATCGACGCGGACTTGGGCGGCTTCCTCTACAAGAAGCGGGTGGCCCGCCTTGGTGGTGGCAAGAGCAGCGGCTATCGCACGTTGCTTTCGGCCAAGATTGGCAGCCGCTATGTGTTCTTGCATGGTTTCCCGAAGAACGACAAGGCGAATATCACGCAGGACGAAAAGAAGGCGCTGCAATTCGCCGGCAAGGTGTTCTTGGAACTGCCTGCCGAAGCCTTGTCGAAGGCGTTGCAGTCGGGTGTTTTAGTGGAGGTGCATTGTGAGCAAGATCATTGAATCGCTGCGTGGCGACCTGGCTGCGCTCCATGAAGCGGGCGCGATCAGTAAAGTGACGATGCGCGAGTTCGACGCGATTTGTCCGCCTCCGGTGCGGGAGTTCGGCGCTGCCGACATCAAGCGCTTGCGCGAAGGCTTGAAGTTCAGCCAGCCGGTGTTTGCGCTCCATCTGCATACGTCGGCATCGACCGTGCGCAAGTGGGAGCAAGGCGAAACCCATCCCACTGGCCCGGCACTCAAACTGCTGAACATCATTGCCGACAAGGGCTTGCAGGCCATCATTTGATGCCCACCGAGGGAGACAGGTTTGGCCACGCGCATCGACCCTTTCAGCTCGCAACATCTTGAAGCCGCTTGCCGTGTGCTTGCAGATACCGAGCGGGGCCTGAGTGGAACGCAGATCGAGCGCTTGCTGCAAGAAATCGAGGTTACTGACACATCGCCCGGCATCACCAAATGGAAGCGGTTGTTCAATGCGCTGGCTGGCGCGCAGAACCGGCACCAGATCGGGAACCATCTCATCATGTTCATCAATCGCGTGATGAATCCGGTGAACTACGCCCGCGACCCTGCGACGTTTTCCTGGCGGCGCAATGAACTCAATGTCGTTCTGGCCTTCTCCGGTTTCTACGTGCGCGAAGACGGCAAGGTCGGGCATGCCGACAAGGCCACGACGCTCGATGCCGCGCGCGCCCGTGCAGGACGACTCAAGGCCGTACTGGAAAGCCGCGTCGTTCATGCGGAAGTGCTGAACTACTGCCGCGCCGAGTTGCTGGACGAAAACTACTTCCATGCCGTGTTCGAGGCAACGAAAGGTGTTGCAGAACGGATTCGCCTGCTATCAGGCCTGAACAGCGATGGCGCGGATCTGGTGAACAAGGCATTCGCGGGCCAGCAGCCTGTTCTCGCTTTGGGACCACTTGCCACCGAGTCAGAAAAAAGCGAGCAGAAAGGCTTTGCCAACCTGCTGATCGGCCTGTTTGGTGCTGTGCGCAATCCGCTGGCCCATGCACCCAAGACGAATTGGCCCATGTCCGAACAGGACGCGCTGGACATCCTGACGCTGGTATCGCTGATTCACCGCAAGCTGGATGGCACCACGAAATTCGCTGCCGTATCGCCATAGGGGCAAGACAGGAATGGACGAGGCGATCGTTGTCTTCTCTCGAAAAGGAATTTTCCAGACCACGATCGCCGCGCGCGACGTTCGCAGCCGGGAGCATGCGCGCAAGCTTTGGCCTCTAGTGTCTCCCGGCGCATCGCGGCAGATGGTGACATGGGTTAGCCCTTCCTTTGAAAGTGGGAAACTGCGCCGGCGATCCCATTTCCGTGTGCTTCCGACCCAGCACGCCTTTAATCCCAAAGCGCACTTTGACGATGAAGAAGCCAGTCGGTGGCGTGCTGTCCAGGAAAGTCCCGAACACCGGCGGGCAAAAGAACTTGTCGCGGCCGAGCTCTCCCGGCGCTTGAGTGCCGGGCTTGCGATGCCCTGGGCGTTCAAGGATGCGGATGCGTCGGACTATCCGTTGGAAGGCAACTTGTTGCTCGGTGCCGACCAAGTGGCAACCGAGCATCCTCTGGAAACGCCATTCGGCAGTAAATTCCGGCTCGACGTTGCCGTGCTTGGGCCACCGGTTCAAGCCGAGCCGATGGTACTGGGTGGCGTTGAAATCGAACTCGGCCACGCCTTCGACGGGCGCAAGGCACTAATCGGGAAGTCGCTCGGATTTCCGCTGATTTCCATCGACATCACCGAAATGATGCTGGACGAACTTACGCCCGAGTGGGCACAGCGGGTATTAACCGCAACCACGCGGAGCCACGAGCAAGGACGCCGGCAGACCTACATCTATCTTCACGATCTGTTGTACCCCCTCTACGCGCAATTGCCGGCGTTTCTGGATGACGAGCAACGCCATCAGTTCCTTGTGTTCGCCGACGATCGGACCCTGAACAGGTTGGTGCGCTGGATGAACCTGCTCGCCGAAAAGCTGGAGTACTCGAAGGGTAAGGTCGCCGTTGCGCTGGTCAACGGCAAGAACGAGCAGTCGCGCAAGATGCTTGAACGCGCGGGGCAGGTCGTTGGCCCTGACTGGAGTGAGTTCAACGCCCAGCGATGCCTTCGGCTGACCCTACCGCGCCCCAGAAGCCCGGCGGACCTCCAGGCCCATCGCTTCCACATGACGATGGCCCGCATCCTGCTGTCGCACACGGATGCGCTCGTTGGCTACAAGTATTGCAACGGCGCGGACAACAACCACCCCGAGGAGGACGTGTGGGTGGCACACCGCTGGATTGCCGATCTGAAAACCCATACCCAGCACCGTGTATTGCCGAAGCGGCTGGCCGAGCCGATCAACAGGTTGATCGCGGTGGTTTCAGATCTGCACCGCAATCATGTGGAAACAAGCCAAGAGGCGTGACGACCTTTCCGCCTGGTCGTGTCTCGGAAGTGGTAGAAATTGTCTGGCGGCGTAATCTCCGGGTGAACCAACACCCACCCAACCGGCGGCGGCAACCGCCAGGGAGATC
>NZ_JACICC010000021.1 GCF_014195635.1 Pseudochelatococcus contaminans
CGCATCGCCTCACCTCAAGCGAAGGGGAATGTCGTCAACGTTGATCGTGTGCTGCGAACGTCACAGCGGTAAGACAGAACACAGAGTCAGGATAATACCGCCATGCCGGCCGACGAATTCGACGGTGACGAGGACATGGTGAAGCTGGAACTCGATCCATGGAGCTGAGGCGCGAAAGCGCTTCACCCCCACGGCCCGGTGCCCAGGCGCAGCCGGGCCTTCTCCCGTCAATCACCGCCGATTGCCGCTTGCGTGCCAATCTGCATTGCGATCTCGACCCGCATCGGGAAAGAACCGTGGCAATCACTCAGATTTCGCGCCTTCAAGCTGAAAGCCGCTTGCCATGCTCCATATCATCGTTTCCACTCTGCTCTGCACGGCATCCTGTGAACCCGCCGAAATCCGGGTCTGGGACGGCGATTCGATCCGGCTGGGTGCGGGACACCAATCTGAGGCCGTCCGGATCTTCAACATCGACGCCCCCGAGATCGAGGGCCGCTGCGCTTATGAATCCAACCTTGCCCGGGAAGCGAAGATCAGGCTGGCAGAAATCCTGCAAGGCCGAAGGGTCGAAATCCAGCGCCAGGGCACCGACCGCTATGGCCGGACCCTGGCGGCGATCCGGGTCGAAGGCCACGACGTCGGCGATGTTCTCGTCAGCGAGGGTCTGGCGAGAACCTGGGCAGGGTGGCGTGAGCCTTGGTGCTGAGCGTCGGATCATTCCGGCGAAAGCAGGAACGATCCTCCATCGCAAAGGGAGAGTGAGAGTGCGGGTCGGCTGGCCGTGACGGGTTGGAAGGCGGGAGAGAGGCTTCCGCCGCCCGTCGCGGAGTATTTCCCATGTCCCTATCCCGCCAAAACGCTTTCGCCCCGATCGGCGAGATCGTCGCGCAGCAGGTGTTGCCCTGGCTGCGTCACGCCCAGAAGCTGCCGCTGCGCATCTCCTGCATCGGTATCGCCAGCTACGACGAAAGCGATCACGTCGACGGCTTCGACCGCAGACTCGTCATCGGCCAATGCCTTTCCCCCGAAGAGGCTATGACAATCGCCAGCCAGCGCGTCGCGCGCGGCGATTTCCGCATCAGCCCGGACGATGCGCCGCGCTTTCGCCCGCGCGTCATGGTCATTCAGGACCGCGAACTGGGCCTTGTCCTCGCCGGAGAAATCCGGGGCGGGATCGTCCTTTGGCAGCATCCCGTTGCTTCCGACACCGAGGCTCGCCGCGTCGTCATCGAGGCCAGCCGTCTGCGCGGTATGGCCTTCACGGCATCCGGGCGCGGAGACGCGGCGACCGCCCGCGATCTCCGTTACCGCGCCAGTCTCCTCGAGGCGCGACTGATCGATCCTTTTTGGCGCGAGACGGCTGCCGAGCTTCTGCGGCTGCCACAGGCCGCGTGATCGCTTCCCCGCTTTTCAAGCCACTTGACCCGGCCAGCGGCCGGGAGTTGCTCGTATGGAGTTTTCCTATGCCGAAATTTGTCGTCAGCAAAGTCCATGACGCCTTCGTCTATTATGACGCCGTGGTCGAAGCCGACACGTTCGAAGATGCGCTAGATCTGGCCTATAGCCCCCATTTCAAGGGCGACTGGTGCGCCACAGGATACGTGCAGGAGTTCGAAGATTACATAATCGATGAGAATTCTGGCGTTCGCGTGCTCAAAGATGGCGAAACCGTTGAGGCGTTTCTGTCCATCGCTGTCACCGCCCAGGAGCACGATGCTGTGTTGACGGGCCTCTGGCTCCTTCAGTTCGCGCTTGTGCGCGGACCCGTCGAACCGCTCCTCAGGAACACTTTCACCAACGGCGGCGCTCACTCCGGCCTTGATCTCACCGAGATCGACGCCCTTTGCGAACGTATCGACGGATAGGAGGCCCAGTTGTACGCGACCTATCTGCGCCTCGACATCATGGCGTGGGACAGCGACCGCGCCGTCATTCGTGCCGCACGCCGGAAGTTCGCTCGACCCGTCCTACGTGATCCCTCCAGGCGGGACGCGCGGAAGCGCTTCTACCGCGAGATGCTCCGCCACCATGCCGATGCCCAACGGCTGGTGACGCAGTTCCGCCTCTGACGCCAGCGGCGTCGCAACCTTCCCATCCTCGCCCGGCCTCGCGCCGGGTTTTGTCGTTTCAGGAGCCGGACATGGCCAACTACTACACCCATTTCTCCTGCCTGCTCGAAGTAGGCACTCCCGAAAACGCCGCCCGAGCGCTCGACCTCTACAATGCCTTGTCCGAGGAAAACGCCGCGGAAGACCCTCCGTCCGAGGGTTTCCTGCTCTCGATCCAGCCCGAGCATGGTGGCACCCAGCTCTGGATGCGCGATGACGAAACCGGCGATCCCGAACATGTCATCCAGTTCGTCAAGCGCTGCGCCGCCGAGTTCGGCCTCACAGGATTATGGGGGTTCCAATATGCAACCACCTGCTCGCAGGCACGGGTGAACGCCTTCGGCGGCGGCGCGCACGCTCTAGATCTCGCCACGGGCGAGACCGTGGACTGGATCTACAGCGACAGTTGGCTGGAGATCGTTCTGGACGGAGGCGACCCCTATGCCTGACGTCATCGAAACCACGGTCTATCGGCTCGACGAGCTTTCCGATGCGGCGAAGGACAAGGCCCGCGCCTGGTATCGGGAAGGGGGCTTCGACTACGACTGGTATGATACCGTCTATGAGGATTTCCAGCGGATCGCGGAAATCATCGGCATCCGCTTCAGAACCAGCACCGTCCGCCTCATGGGCGGCGGATCGCGGCAGGAGCCGCGCATCTGGTTCCGGGGCTTCTGGTCGCAAGGGGGTGGCGCCTGCTGGGAAGGGTTCTACTCCTACCGGAAGAACGTTTCGGCCGAGATCAGGGCCTATGCGCCGCAGGATACGACCTTGCACGGAATCGCAGATGCCCTTCAGGCCGTCCAGCGCCGGAACTTCTACCAGCTTCGAGCCGAGGCAACGCATCGCGGCCACTACTGCCATGAGTATTGCATGGCGATCTCAGTCGAACGCGACAGTCCGACCTGGCAGGACATGACCGCCGATGCCGAGGAGATCGTCATTGAGGCGCTCCGGGACCTGGCCCGATGGCTCTATCGCCAGCTTGAGCGCGAATACGACTACCTGACCTCGGATGAGGCGGTGGACGTGGCCATCACCGCCAACGAACACCTTCACCGAAGCCGGACGCCGTTTTGGCTGATCCTCACAAGCGCCCCGCCTGACGGCCGGGCGCTTGTTTCATGTCTGCTATCGCTTCGGACTGAGAGGGAGAGATGGGCCGGAAGGGGCTTGAGCCGGTGCGGTCGAGAGAGAGCGCCGCTTAGGCTCGATCCTGTCCCGCTCTCCCGAGGAATCCCCGATGAACATGATTTCCGCATCCGCGGCGGCATCCGCCACCGCGCCGCTTCCGTTCGACCAAGACGCTGAGACCGCAGCCAGCATCTTGACCGCTGCCGGGCTGTTGCTGCCGCATCTGGAGCGCGGTCAGCGTGTCGATGCCGCCACCCTGCGCGGTGCGATGGAAGCTGCCTTCGGTGCTTCCGATGCCACCGGCGCATGGAACTGGAAGACCGCCTATGATGCCTGTGAGGCGGCGACCGTCCTCTTCCTGCGCAAATACGGCAATGCGCTTTTCCGCAAAGCCGGGTCTCCGGCGGCGATCCTGCCGCAGCTTACGAAGATCGCCGGGCTGATGCCGACACATACGCGCCGGTCGGAGGAAGCCCAGATCTTCCAGCAATTCTCGACCCCGATCCCGCTCGGCTTCGCGGCGGTGACGGCGGCGGCGATCACCCAAGCCGACCGGGTGCTGGAGCCCTCTGCCGGCACCGGGCTCCTCGCCATCCTGGCCGAGGTCGCGGGCGGCACGCTCCTCCTCAACGAACTGGCCGAGGCCCGCGCCGGCCTGCTTTCCTCCCTCTTTCCGGCCCTGTCCGTCACCCGCTTCGACGCCGCTCAGATCGACGATCACCTCGATCCCGGCCTTGTCCCGACCGTGGTTCTGATGAACCCGCCGTTCTCAGTCATGGCCAATGTCGAGGGGCGGATGGCCGATGCCGCCTTCCGCCATGTCGCCTCGGCGCTCGCGCGCCTTGCGCCCGGCGGGCGGCTCGTGACCATCACCGGCGCGAGATTCGCCCCCGACAATCCGGCCTGGACGGCTAACTGGAAACGGTTGCAGGAACGCAGCCGGGTCACCTTCTCCGCCGCCGTCGACGGTTCTGTCTATGCCAAGCATGGCACCACCATCGACACGCGGCTCACCGTCATCGACAAGCTGCCCGCCGACGACCCGGCGGTGTTCCCGGCCGGCACCGGTGTCGCGCCGGACGTGGCGACGCTGATGGGCTGGCTCGCCAAACAGCTTCCGGCACGCCTGCCGGTCGATCCCACCGTGGCTGTGCCGGTCGCACGGCCTGCTGCCCCGCGCACTGTGCGCGGCTATGTCAACCGCGCGGCCCGCACGGTATCCGCGGCGCAGCTGACCGAGCCGGATGGTGTGCCGCTCACCTATGAGACCGTCGACTGGACGCCGACCGAAGATGGCCGCCTGTCGGATGCGATCTATGAAGACTATGGCCTTCAGACCATCCGCATCGCGGGGGCGCAGGCGCACCCGACCCAGCTCGTGCAATCCGCCTCGATGGCGAGCATCGCGCCGCCGAAGCCGAGCTACCGGCCGGTGCTGCCGACGGACATCCTCGGCAAGCTGTCCGAGGCGCAACTGGAAACCGTGATCTATGCCGGCGAGGCCCATGCGGGCTTCCTCGCCGGGGCCTGGACGATCGATGACACACTCGACACCATGTCGGCCGCGCCGGAGGACGCCAAGGGCGCCATCCGCTTCCGGCAGGGCTTCATGATCGGCGACGGCACCGGCGTCGGCAAGGGCCGGGAATCGGCCGCCATCATCCTCGACAACTGGATGCAGGGCCGCCGCAAGGCGGTCTGGATATCGAAGTCCGACAAGCTGCTGGAGGATGCGCAGCGCGACTGGTCGGCCCTCGGCATGGAGCGGCTGCTGGTCACGCCGCTGTCGCGCTTCCCGCAAGGCAAGCCCATAACGCTGAACGAAGGCATCCTATTTTTAACCTACGCCACGCTGCGCTCCGACGACCGCGGAGAAAGGGTTTCGCGCGTCAAGCAGATCGTCGAATGGTTGGGCTCGGACTTTGACGGAGCGATTATTTTCGACGAGGCGCACGCGATGGCAAACGCCGCAGGGGGCAAGGGAGAACGCGGTGATGTCGCCGCCAGCCAGCAGGGCCGCGCCGGGCTGCGCATCCAGCACGCGCTTCCCCATGCCCGCGTGGTCTATGTCTCGGCCACCGGCGCCACCACCGTCCACAATCTCGCCTATGCGCAGCGGCTCGGCCTCTGGGGCGGCGAGGATTTTCCCTTCTCGAGCAGGGCGGAGTTCGTGGAGGCGATCGAGGCCGGTGGCGTCGCGGCGATGGAGGTGCTGGCCCGCGACCTGCGGGCGCTCGGCCTCTACACCGCCCGCTCACTTTCCTTCAAAGGCGTCGAATACGAGCTGCTCGACCACGAACTGACACCGGAGCAGATCCGCATCTACGACAGCTATGCCGACGCCTTCGCCGTCATCCATAACAATCTCGATGCGGCGATGCAGGCCGCCAACATCACCGGCGGCGATGGCGGTTCGGGCACGCTGAACCGACAGGCCAAATCCGCCGCCCGCTCGGCCTTCGAGTCCGCCAAGCAGAGGTTCTTCGGCCATCTGCTGACCTCGATGAAAACCCCGACGCTGATCCGCTCGATCACCAGCGATCTGGAGGCGGGCCATTCGGCCGTCATCCAGATCGTCTCGACCGGCGAGGCGCTGATGGAACGACGGCTGGCGGAGATCCCCACCGAGGAATGGGGCGACCTGAAGATGGATTTGTCGCCGCGCGAGTATGTTCTGGACTACCTCGCCCATTCCTTCCCGGTGCAGCTCTACGAGCCGTTCACGGATTCGGAGGGCAACCTGTCCTCACGCCCGGTCACGCGCGACGGCCAGCCGGTCGAGAGCCGCGAAGCCGCGGCCCGGCGCGACGAGATGATCGCCAGCCTTGCCAGCCTGCCGCCGGTCCCCGGCGCGCTGGACCAGATCATCCAGCATTTCGGGACCGACACGGTGGCCGAGGTGACGGGCCGCTCTCGCCGCATCGTCCGCAAGCGTGGCGGCGGCGTCACCATCGACCGCCTCGTCGTGGAGAACCGGGCAGGTTCGGCCAACCTCGCGGAAACCCAAGCCTTCATGGACGATCAGAAGCGCGTGCTGGTCTTTTCCGACGCCGGCGGCACGGGCCGGTCCTATCACGCCGAACTCTCGGCAAAGAACACGCGCCTGCGTGTCCACTACCTGCTCGAAGCCGGATGGAAGGCGGACGCTGCCATCCAGGACCTCGGACGGACGCACCGCACCAACCAGGCGCAGCCGCCGCTGTTCCGGCCGATCTCGACCAATGTGAAGGCGGAGAAGCGCTTCCTTTCGACCATTGCCCGCCGCCTCGACACGCTCGGCGCGATCACACGCGGCCAGCGCCAGACCGGCGGCCAGGGCCTGTTCCGGCCCGAGGACAATCTGGAGAGCCATTATGCGCGCGATGCCTTGCGCCAGCTCTATCTCCTGCTGGTGCGCGGCAAGGTCGATGGCTGCTCGCTGGAGCGGTTCGAAGCGGCGACCGGGCTGAAGCTGATGGATTCGAACGGCATCAAGGATGATCTGCCGCCGATCACCACCTTCCTCAACCGCCTGCTGGCGCTGACCATCGAGCTTCAGGGCGTGCTCTTTTCCGCCTTCGAGCAGCTTCTGACCGCCCGCATCGAGGGTGCCATCGCGTCAGGCACCTATGATGCCGGCTTGGAGACGCTGCGCGCCGAAAGCTTCGTCGTCACCGACCGGCAGGTGATCTACACCCATCCGCGCACCGGAGCCGAGACCAGCCTGCTGAGCATCACCGAGCGCAAGCGCAACCGGCCGGTGACGCTCAACACGGCGCTAGCCGAACTCGATGATCCGCGTGCGAAGCTCCTGATCAACGAGCGCTCAGGCCGCGCGGCGGTGCAGATCCCCACCACCAGCGTCATGCTGGACGATGGCGAGATCGAGCGCCGGGTCCGCCTGATCCGGCCGATGGAGGCACATAATGTCCCGATCAGGATTATGGGCGAAACCCATTGGGTCGAGGCCGACCGGGACGCCTTCGCATCGGCCTGGGAGGCAGAGGTCGCCGAGGTGCCGGAGTTTGCGGACAGCACATTGCATATGGTGACGGGCCTTCTGCTGCCGATCTGGAAGCGGCTGCCGAACGACTCCACCCGCGTCTACCGGCTCCAGACCGATGCGGGCGAGCGCATCATCGGCCGCAAGGTCTCCCCGGCCTGGGCCGCGAACGCGACAACGACCGGCATTGCATCGGTCACGCCGGAAGATGCCTTCGCGGCGCTGATGGAGGGCCGGACGATCCTTGATCTCGCCGAGGGCCTCCAGCTTCGCCGGGTCCGCGTCATGGGCGTCAACCGGATCGAACTCTCCGGCTTCACCGATACGATGCGCCAGCGCCTCACGGCCTATGGCCTGTTCCATGAGATCATTTCCTGGAAGCTGCGCATGTTCGTGCCGGTCGATGCCGGCGGCTCCACCGTGCTGGCCAGACTCCTCGACCGCTGGCCGGTCGAGCGCATCGGCGAGCGGGAGGCGGCCTGATGCCGCGTCATGACGCTTCCGAACTGGCGATCCGTCTCGGCCGGGAGGCCGAGGCGGTTTGCCGCCACTACTTGTCGTCCGGCCAGCGCGCCGGGCGGTACTGGCTGGTCGGCGATGTGCAGAACACGTCGGGTCGTTCGATGTTCGTTCGCCTCACCGGGCCGGAATCCGGCAAGGGAGCGGCAGGGAAATGGACCGATATGGCCACCGGCGAGCATGGCGATTTGCTCGACGTCATCCGCGAGGCGCTTGGCCTGGTCGACTTCAGGAACGTGGCCGAGGAAGCGCGCCGTTTCCTCGCCCTCCCGCATCCCGAACCTGAAAAGACGAGGACGCCGACCGGCAGGACATCCAGCTCGGCACCCGGTTCGCCTGAAGCGTCGCGCCGCCTCTTCGCCATGGCACAGCCGATCCGCGGCACGCTTGCGGAGGCCTACCTCAACGGGCGGGCGGTCACCTCCCTCTCGGGCACCGCCGCGCTGCGCTACCATCCCCGGTGCTACTACAGGTCTGAAGCGCATTTGCCCACCGAGATCAGGCCGGCGCTCGTGGCCGCCGTCACCGATCTCGCCGGCCATCAGACCGGCGCACACCGCACCTGGCTCGCCTCGGACGGGTCCGGCAAGGCGGCCGTCGAGACACCACGGCGGGCGATGGGTGAGCTTCTCGGCCACGCCGTCCGCTTCGGGACTGCCGGTGAGGTGCTCGCCGCCGGCGAGGGCATCGAGACCGTGCTGTCGCCCCGTCAGGTTCTGCCCCGCATGCCGATGCTGGCGGCGCTTTCGGCCGCTCACCTCGCTGCCATCCTGTTCCCGCCGTCCCTGCGCCGGCTCTACGTCTTGCGGGATCGCGACCCGGCCGGGGAGGGCGCAAGAGACAGCCTGGTCGCCAGAGCAGCGAGCCTCGGGATCGAGACGATGTCGCTCACGCCGCTCAACGGCGATTTCAACGATGATCTGCGCCGCCACGGCGCCGATGCCCTTCGGGCGGCCTTGACGGATCAGCTTCATCCTGAAGACGTCCGCCGTTTCATGGAGAGGTGAGCACGTAATCGTTCCCGAAGGCGCGGCCCAGCTCGCCGCCTGAGGGTTTGGTTCTCTGGCCATCGGCAGCCGCGTCCTTCGTCGGAGAGTCCCGCACCCACGGCCTTCTGAGAGGGCGATCGGCGCACAAACGGGACGGGCAGGCAATGGCCGGGTACGGCTAATTTCCGCCGGCGGCTGCGCCGCCTTTGCATCGCGAAAGGCAAATTAGCCGCCCCCGGCCATCAAGGCCCTCGCCGAGCGGGCGAGGGCTGCCAACCCGTCCCGCCCGTGCGCTTCGACGCCTGCGAAGGCCGCGATGGGCGCGGTCTCCAGACGAAGGATGCTCCCGATGACGAACGAAACCGAATACGCAGGCGACGAGCCGGTCCACACCTCCTCCCAGACCGATCATGCCCTCTCTGAGCTCCAGCTCTACGGCTGGCGCCCGTTCCAGGACGAACCCGATCCCCGGCCGCTGCCCGAGGGCAACACCGTCGCCGCCGCCGTCACCGACATCTTCGACGCCCTGGTCGCGACGCTCGGCGACACCCGCCTCGAACCCGATCTCGAAGAACTGCTCTGGGGGACCGTCAATCTCTTCCACCGCGCCACCAGCCGGGTCGAGCGCGATCTCGACGACAACGAGCAGGCACAGCGCCGGATGCAGAGGGAACAGGACGGCAGCGAGGTCAAGAGCGTCGAACTCGAACGCCTCACAGCCGAGGGCCAAACCCTGATCGAACGGCGGAGCAGCATGGAACTCTTCCGCGATCTCGCCGCCGAGGCATTCGAGCACCACACCGGCAGCGCCTGGCGGCCGCGTTCCGGCTCGATGGTCAATCATCGCAACCTGACCGCCGCGATGATCGACAGCCGCGACTTCCTTGCCGCGAAGCGCCGGGCCGAGACCGAGGTGATGCTGCCCGCCGGCCCGAAGGTGGCCGTGACCGGCGGCGCCGACTTCAACGACCATCACATGATCTGGGCGAAGCTCGATCAGGTCCATGCCAAGCACGCGGACATGGTATTGCTGCACGGCGGCACCCCGAAAGGCGCGGAACTGATTGCCTCCCGCTGGGCAGATCACCGCAAGGTGCCGCAGGTCGCCTTCCGGCCCGACTGGACGAAGCACGGCAAGGCCGCGCCCTTCAAGCGCAACGATGCCATGCTGGACGTCCTGCCGGTCGGTGTCCTGGTCTTCCCCGGCACCGGGATTCAGGAGAACTTCGCGGACAAGGCTCGCAAGCTCGGCATCCCGGTCATGAAGTTCGACGGCGGCGCGTAAGCGCCGCCGAACCTTGACAGAAGGAGAGACGGGGCCTTTGATGGAGCATCCTTGAAGAACCGGCGAAGCAGAATAGTCGCAGGCGGAGCGTATCTCCCGGCAGCCTGTCGTGATCCTCAACTGGTCATCTGGAGGTTTCCATGACGCTGATCCTGCTCGCCATCTCGCTCACCATCACGGCTTGCGTGATTGCCTTCAATCTCGCGATCTATGCCCTGCCCGTCATGGCCGCCATTACCGCCGCGCAATATGCCTGGGGCGCGGGAGCGGGCGTCCTGATGTCCGGCCTCAGTGCTGCTGGCGCCGCCCTGCTGTCGATCGCACTGGTGATCGCGGTTCTTGGCTTCGCCAAAAACCCGGTCCTTCGCCTCATCGCGCTCGCTCTCTTCGCGGTGCCCGCCGTTATCGCGGGCTATGCGCTTGTCTATGGCATCACGAAGAACGCCATCGACTCGGCCCTTGTCCTCAATCTGCTCGGCGGCATTGGCGGCCTTGCCATCGGCGTCTCGGCCGTCGTCAATCTGAACGCCCTCGGCGAGTCGGTGTTCTCTCGCTGAAACGGCGGTAGCGATCTTCCGCTTCCAAGGGGAAAACCCGGCGGCTTGCGCCGCCGGGCTCCGGCTTCCGGCTCGAACGTTGGGCGGTCATGTCATCGCTGTCCTTACCGCCATCATTCTCGGTCTGCTTCGCGCGCGGTGGCTTGGAAATCCGTCATCGGCATGAATCCCATAGCCGTAGCGGTCAATCCCGGCAGCACCGGCGCTTCGTTCCGGGAGTTCAGCCACGAACACCTTCATTGCTACTTCTCGCAATGCAGCGGGACCGGGCCTTCCGCTGTCGAAGCCGCGGCAATGCCATGCTGCGCCTGGAAACCCGATAGCTGCTTCGTTCTCATCCCGGACGACATAGCCTTCCTGCGGCGAGCGCGAGCGCGGCCGAGAAAGAGAAGGCGGGTGGGCCGGTGCTGTGCCGCATGGTCCGGGTCTCGGCGGCCTGTCTGTTCGCTGTCGCCGGCAAGGACGATGGTTCTGCTGTGCGTCCCCGTATTTGTGCTCTCGAAAGCACCAATCCCTCCGCCTGACTGATCCCCTAAGTCCGTTCGGTTTCCACCTGCAACCCCCGCGGCTCCCAGCCGTGTTGCCACGCAAGCGCGGCTGCCCGCCCCACCTGGGGCCTTAGGGGCAAGCTGCCGAAGGACGGCAGTTGCGGGAGTCTCCCGACGGCCTTGGCCGGGTCTCGTCGGAGGGATGGTCCCTCCGAGGAGCAACGGAGACTTACAATGCAGAACATCGTCATCCTCGCCGGCAACATCGGTCAGACCCCCGAAACCCGCACCACCCAGGGCGGCACCGGCATCACCCACTTCACCCTGGCCACCTCGCGCCCCCGCTACTCGGAAGGCCGCGTTGTCCGCGACGAGAACGGCTATCGGGTCCAGGACACGGAATGGCACCGCATCACCTGCTTCAACGGCCTCGGCAAGACGGTCCAGCAGCATTGCGAAAAGGGCATGAAGGTTCTGGTTCGTGGCCGTATCCACTACACGAAGTGGACCGACGCCGCGGGGGTTGACCGCTACGGCTGCGAGATCATCGCCGAGACGGTGGATTTCCTGAGCCGCGCGAAGCAGACCGAGAACGACGACGGCAAGTTCATCGACGACGACGACATCCCGTTCTGAGCGGGACGCTCGGAGCCCGGCGGCGCAAGCCGCCGGGTTTTCCCCATGTTCGCACCGGAACGCGCCCGTCACCTTTCCCCCCGTCCATGAAGACATGTCGAGCGGATCGACCGCTCGGCATGTCTGATGAAAGGGGGGCAAGCCGCCCCTCTCAAACACTCCCCATGAAGGGGCAGGGCAGTGCCCCGCCCCCTCAAACTCCCCCACCCATGGAGGGGAAACCCCCTCCAAACCTCCCCCTGTCGGCGGCGCCGAATATTGTCGCGGCCCCTGGTCGGGGCCGCGGGCTCTTCTCTCTCTGACTTCGAATCATGCACCAGCCACTCCGGCGTCAAGGACATCGCGGTCCCCCCAATTTTCAGTCGCCGCCCATAGGGCGCCGCCAGAAAATCGGCTTCCCCGCTCGCCGCCGTTGGCGGTCGCTTCGCGATCCCTGACCCCTCGCGGCTACAGTGCAGGCTCCTTCCGTCAGAGAGCGAAAGGAGACATGACATGAATAATCACAAGATCATCAGCATCGACGGTGGCAGCGCAGCTTACTGGCGCGAGCGCAAGCATGCCTTCCGCCTCATCCGAGAGGCCGAACTGGCGGCGGAGGAACTGGCAGATGCGCCGATGTATCTGCACGGCGGCTACGATGAGGACGGCGATGTGATCCCCATCGAAAACCTCGGACCCTACGATGACATGGAGGACGCGATCCGGGCCATCGAGGCGAACCCGGCGGCGGTGAGCATCCTCGTCGCGCAGGGGCGCACGGACATCGATGGGCACAAGGTCAAGGCAGTGATCGCCGGGTTGGAACCGGACTGGGGCCACATCGAGGACCCGGTGAGCAATCCGCTCTGGGGACCGGATACCGACTGAGCCTGCGACGAGAGGCGGCAAAGCCGCCTCTCGTCTTTGCTTCGTCGTCAGGAGCCCCGGCGGCCGGATCGACCGGCCACCAGGACTGATGAAAGGGGGGCAAGCCACCCCTCTCAAACTCTCCCCATGAAGGAAGGGGCAGGCCCCCTCCTTCAAACATCCTCCCCAAGGGAAGGGCTGAAGCCCCTCCCTTGAACCCACCCATGGGAAGGAGGCGACGGTTCCCTCGCCCTCCTTCCCAAACCCATCCTCCTCTCCCTGAGCCTGTTGAGCCACATTCCCAAGACGCAATCGGAGTAACCGCCCGGCGACCGAATCAGATGTGAGGTCGTGAGACCAAGTTTCGCCACATCAGGCGTTTTCGCGCATAAACAGATTGGCGCGCGATCATAGAACGACTAAAATAGATGGGGTATTCGGGCTGCGTTCTTGTCCACACTTTGTGGGTTCGTTATGGCGGGAAGCGAGCGCATTGCGGTCGTTTCTGCTCTGGGCGAACTGCCAAAACCGTCCGTTCATCAGCGTATCCGAAGGCGGCGCGAGAATCTTATCGACTATTCCTCGGCTCGTTCATCGAACCTCTTTCGGGCGCCCTCTATGTAGCTTTGTTGCGACCGAGCCCATGAGGCCAAGGTTAGCAGCGGTTCGTGCAACGAACTACCTTGCTCTGTCAGCTCATAATCGACACGGGGCGGGATGGTGGCGAAGGCCGTGCGGGTCACCAGACCGTCGCGCTCCAGCCCACGGAGGGTTGTCGTCAGCATTTTGTGGGACAATCCGGGGATTGACCTCTGCAAGGCATTAAACCGCATGGGCCCTCGGGACAGCGCACCCACAATCATAATCGTCCATTTGTCGCCGATGCGCTCGAAGATCTGGCCAAGCGCCTTGCAGTTGGCTTCGCCTTCCGAGGCATAGTCAACTTCGACGAGCTTAAGTTTTGATTTGACCATCATTATCTCCATTACGCACCTCGGGGTGCGTGACGTTCGAAATCGTGCGTTCTTGCGCATCGATCTGCGAACCTTCATATCGCTACGCTCTAACGGAACGTAACGGAAGGTTCAATCATGAATATCGGTGTCAGCGGTGCAAGCGGCAAGCTTGGACAAGCCATGGTCCGCGAACTTCAGGCTCGCAACAAAGGCCACAAGATCGTCGCCATTTCCCGCACCCCTAAGAACTCGGATGGTGTCGAAGGGCGCGAAGGCGACTACGACAAGCCCGGAACCCTGGCCACGGCCTATGCCGGGCTCGACAAGGTCATCCTAATTCCTACAGGAGACCTTCGCCCAGGCATGCGCGGTTCACAGAACGAAGCTGCGATCGCCGCTGCAGTTGCTGCGGGCGTGAAGCACATCGTGCTCCTGTCGGCTGCCGGCACCCGCGAGCAAGCCGAGCCCGCCATTGGTGCCAGCTACTGGCGCGGCGAACAGGCGCTGATCAAGTCGGCTCCTCAGTGGACGATTCTCCGTATGAACTACTATGCGGAAGCGCTCGCCGATGAAGCAAAGCAATCGGCAGCGTCCGGAGCCCTGACCGGCTTGGCCGAGAACAAGGTAGCGTTCGTGAGCCGCGAGGACGTCGCCGCTGCTGCTGCGGGGATCGTGCTGACCGAAGGTCATTCAGGCGCCATCTACAACGCCACCGGCGCCAAGAGCTACACCGGCGCCGAACGCGCCGGGCTCGTTTCCGAGATCCTCGGCACCCAGATCGGCTTCGCGGTGGTTCCGGTCGAAACCCTGCAGGATGGCATGGCGCAGATGGGTCTGCCGGACTTCGTGATCAACACGGTCGTCGGCATCCAGCAGGATTTCGCCGCTGGCGCCTTTGACGTAGTGACCGGTGACGTCGAGAAACTCGCCGGCCGTCCCCCGAAGGACTTGCGCGACGTGCTCGTCGCCAACCTGAAGTAGGCCAGCCATGAACATCAAGTGGGTCTACTGGATAGCCACGATCCTCCTGTCGCTCATCTATTTGGGCGGCGGTCTGATGTACCTGTTCAACATCCAGATGGTGCAAGGTCTCTTCGTCAACTTCGGCTATCCCGGCTACATCGTGCCGATCCTCGGGGTGGTGAAGCTCCTGGCCGCGGCGACGATCCTCTCGCGCTTCAACGTGGCGCTGTCGGACCTGGCTTATGCCGGCATGTTCTTCCACCTGATCCTCGCAGCCGGCGCCCATATCGGCGTCTCCGACTTCGCCGGGTTGCCGCCGTCCTTGGTGGGGCTGGTGCTGCTGGCGGTGTCGTTCCTCACCCAGAACCGTGCACGTCCCAAGCCCTCGCCTTATGGCTCGCCAGCCGTCCTGCGCGGCAGCGTCGACGCTTAATCAACGAAGATTGGATCGGGGTGCGCCCCGGTCCTTCTCCTCGAAAGGACAGGTCGTGGAACTCGGCATCTATACCTTTGGCGACATCGTGGCCGATCCTCACACCGGCAAGAAGCCGACATCCACAGAGCGCACTCGTCAGCTCATGGATATGGCCAGTCGATGTCCCGGCACGCTTCCCGCGCTCGCGAACAGTCGGTGCACACTTCGGACTGACACCCCGCAAGCAGCAATCCGGTGAGGTGGATCGCAGTGGTCGGATCTCGAGATGGGGCGATGAGATGATGCGAAGCCTCCTCTATGAGGCTGCACAAGTTCTGCTGACGCAAGTGAAACGGTGGTCGGCACTCAAGGCATGGGGCGCACAGATCTCGCGACGCCGGGGCCACAAGAAGGCAATCATCGCGCTGGCGCGCAAGATCGCCGTGATCCTCCATCGCATGTGGATCGACGGAACGGAATTCGATTGGGGCAAGCGCTCGGACGGCGCAGCCCCATCGGTATAAAGTTCGGCTAGGTGAAACTTGGCCGAGGCACTTCCCCGCGAGGGGACGGGGAACGGCGAGCGCGCAAATACGACTTGACCGCCAAGGCCGATGCCGAGGTGATGTCGCAATTTAGATTGTCCCGCCGGTTCCTCTGATCCCATCCTGTGGCGGTCTCGTACCGACCACGAAGAGAAGCATGATCCTCGCGGGCGTGCCGCTCAAACCTCGTCGTCGGGAACGACCAGATCGACGTGGCTGACACCGAGGGCTTGGGCGAGCTCATACAGCGTGATCACGGTCGGATTCCTCCGGCCGCGTTCGAGGCTGCTGAGATATTGCTGGCTGAAGCCGGAACGTACTTCGACCTCTTCCTGGGTCAGGCCCTTCTCCCGACGCAGGCGGGCGAAGTTCCGGCCGACCAGTTTGCGCATATCCATGAGCATGAAGATCGCGATTTACATACTTTGAGTTTATCAACTATAGTATGTAAATAGCCGGCTGGAGAGTGTGGGAAGCCCGCTATCCGGTTGGTCCGAATAGAGAAGTCGTAGTTCTGGAGTGCGCACAGGTCCGAATGGGAGGTGATCATGTATGATCACCGCCCGCCAATCACGGGCCGCGCGCGCGTTGCTGGGTTGGACACAGGAGACGCTCGCTGACAAGGCCCAGGTCGCATTGACCGCGCTCAAACGCCTCGAATCCCAAAGCGGGCTCGAGGTGTTCGAATCGACGCGCGATCAGGTGCGCCGCGCACTCGAAGCAGCCGGAATCGTTCTCCTGTCGACGGACAAGGGCGAAGGGGTGTTGCTCCTGCACGACAGGATCGATGCCCAAAGGTAGCGTCGGGGCTTGGGCGTTGACCTGCTCTCGTCAAAAAGAATGGCTATCTCTCACCAGAGATGGTTAACAAACACGTTACCTGATCGTGAGCGAGTGATGGGACGCGCGACGCAGACATTTCTTGATGAACCACCGTCCAGCCACACGCTGACGTCCTATGATCGCGAGCATATGAAGCTCTACATGCGGTTGCTCGATGCCGAGCGCGACGGGGCCGACTGGCGCGAGGCGGTGCGAATCCTCTTCGATCTCGATCCCGATCTCGACCCCCAGCGCTGCCGCTTCGTTCATGACGCTCATCTCGCGCGCGCGCATTGGATGACCGAACGCGGCTACCGCGAACTGGTCCGCGAAAGCCAGCAGCGACCTTCATCGTGATGCGCTGGACGCATCACCTGTTGATTCTGACCTGACTTGATCAATTCAACCCGAGCGGGAATCGTGAATCCCCAACTTTCTCGACCTTGATGTGGGAGATCGCGATGACACCCGACGCATCTACCTGGCGTTCCTCGGCGGAATACGAGCATCTGGATGCGTTGACGTCATCCGATCTGGCCTGGGAATGGCTCCGCCGCAACGATGCCTACGACGCCGATTTTGAAGCCTCAGTTGCAGGCCATGGAGATCCCGAACCGCTGACCGAACGAATCCGGCAGCGGTGGGGGCTGCGATTTCCCGGTCGACCCCCAGACCCCGCCTCCTGATGCCCCCGTCTTCTGGCTTCCGCGCGAAGACACCAGCATTATCCTGCTGGCGGAAGCCCCTTCATTGCTTGCCGATATTGTCGGACACGTTCTGCCGATCGGGCGTCCTCATTTGCGGGCAGACGATTCCGATGCCGATTTCCGGTTTGCTCTTGGAAACGGACAATACCTTCAGGTTCTCGACTGCACCGACAATGACCACACGATCGCCGTTGCCATCGTGCCGCTGGATCTCGATGGCCTTGACCACATCGAAGCTCTTCGCCGTTTCCTCAGTGCTCTGCATGGCCGGGCAATCCCACCAGACACGCGCCTGACACGGCAGCAGCGCGCCCGTTTCCGACGGATGCTTCGGGCTTTCGACGGATACAGGGCTGGCGCCACGCAGCAGGAAATCGCGCAGGTCATCTTGAAGACCAGCCCACTCGACCGTGACGAATGGCAGGCATCATCTGCCCGCCATGTCATCAAATCGCTCTTGCGCGATGCCCGTGCCATGGTCGCGGGCGGCTATCGAAAACTCCTGCGTCATCGTCGCCCACGCTAGCGCAATCCTGCGCCCAGCATGGTGGGCGATTTCGATACCCCCCAACTTCGCCCTGCACCTCGCCGGTGCTTCTTCGCCACCGTGGTCGTTGCCCGCCGCTGATCCGCAGCGGCCGTCCCAACACCATGGAGGCCCGACCCATGCCGCACGAACCCGTCGTCTTGCCGCCGCGCTTTCTGCGCACCAAGGAAGCCGCCGAGTTTCTCAGCCTCTCGGCGCGCACGCTGGAAAAGCACCGCACCTACGGGACCGGACCCGCCTATCGCAAGCTCGGCGGCCGTGTCGTCTACGCCATCGACGATCTCGAAAGCTGGGCCGATCGCGGCGCGGTGACGTCCACCTCCGATCCGCGTGGCTCCGTCCTGCCCGCCAAGCGACATGCGTCCCTTCCGTCCGGCCCGCAGGCCGGACGTTATGCGCGCTGATCGCCGCCGGTTCCCTTCATGGCGGTGCGACATCGATCTCCTTCCGAGCGCGGGCAACTCGACCTGTTCAGGGCGCTCCCCGGCGATTTCGCGCCACGAGACGCGCAGGATCTCATGGCCTATCCCTTTTTCTCCCTTTCCAAGACCCATCGCATTGCGCCGATCGATTTCTCGGCCGGTGATGTTGCGATCCGCGTCGAAGCCGTTCCCGATCATGGCATGGCGACCATCTGGGACGCCGACATCCTCATCTGGGCGGCAAGCCAGATCGTCGAGGCTCGCGACGCCGGGCTTCGCACCTCGCGGCTCATGGTCGCCACACCTTACGAAATCCTCCGCTTCATCGGGCGCGGCACCTCGGTGCGCGATTATCGGCGCCTGAAGGCCGCACTCGACCGGCTCCAGTCCACCACCGTCACCACCACGATACGCCAGCCGGCAGAAGGTCGCCGTCACCGCTTCTCCTGGATCAACGAATGGAAGGAGCGCACCGATGGCTGCGGCAAGGCCGACGGTATCGAGATGATCGTGCCGGACTGGTTCTATCAGGCGGTTGTCGATGATGCGCTCATCCTGACCATTGACCGGAACTATTTCGATCTGACCGGCGGACTCGAACGCTGGCTCTACCGGATCGTCCGCAAACATGGCGGACGCCAGCGCAGAGGCTGGCGCTTCGACTTCCGTCACCTGCACCAGAAATCCGGCAGCCTGTCGCCGTTCAAGCGCTTTGCCTTCGAGTTGCGCGACATCATCCGTCGCCAGCCGCTGCCCGGTTATGCGCTGTTCCTGGAGATCGAGATCGGCGGCCGCGCGCTGCTCGCCTTCGAGCCGGTGCCGGCCTGTGGAAAACCTGTGCAAGGCGTCGTGCCATCCGGAACCCGGAGAGGCGTGCCATCGGGAACCCGGGTCGCGTGCTATAGGGAACCGAAACCAGCCCTAACATCCGACACAGAAACACGAAATCTCGCCCTTAACTTAGAGTCTAACGTAGACTCTAACCTTGAAGAGCGCGCGCGCGATGTGGAAAACCTCTGTCGGGGTGCCAGGTTTCGCGAACCGGGGCGAGGTTTCATGAACTCGTTCCAGGAAACGCGAACCGGATTCACGGACCGGGAGCCGGATCA
>NZ_JACICC010000022.1 GCF_014195635.1 Pseudochelatococcus contaminans
GCTGGATCGCTGGCGCTAACGCCGTGCCGGAATGTCGGAAAGCCCACCTCGGCCGCTTAAGTGAGTTTTCTGTTCCGTTGCTACTCAATGCCCAAAGCCGTTGTGCCTGAGCCAGCCGAAAAGCGAGTGCTGGCGTTCGGCCTCGTTGTCATCGCGCACATCGCGATAATAAATGGCCTGGTCCACGGCCAAGCCGTCGCTGGCGAGATCGGCCAGCTTGCGAAGATCGAAAGGGGTCTCGAACACCGAACGCAGCCGGTCGTAATGGCTCCCGTCGATCAGGAAAAAGGTTTGCTTTTGGGGCGACATACTCGCTCCTTTCAGTCTGGCGACTGTCCGCGTTCAGGGCGTACAGCGCACGCAGGTCATGAATGTCGGATCAATCTCAAGCCGGCGAACGGCGATCGGCTCGCCGCATTCGGCGCAATAGCCGAACTCGCCATCCCGAATTCTCGACAGGGCGCGCTCAAGCGCGACCTTGCGCTCCTGACGGCGGCGCGTGAGGTTTTGGGCCATGGCCTGCTGCTGCATCGCGTCCATGCGGGACAGCCGCCCGACGCTCTGCTGATCCAGCTCGACGGGCGCGCGATATTCCTTGCTCTCTTCGATCAGCCGGGCCGTTTCGGCCAGCTCTTGGCGTATGCGTTGCTCGAATGTCTGAACGACTTCGGCGTCCTCTATGGTTTTCATGAACGTCCTTCCCGGAACGAGGGCGGGGCGAAGCCCGCCCTGCCTGTTCTCAGCGGAAGATGACGACCGGCACCTTGCAGGATCGAATCATCTCCGTTGTCGTTGAGCCGATGAACAGGCTGCGCAGCCGCGAATGGCTGTAGGCCCCCATCGCCAGAAGGTCGAAACTCTCCTGTTCGATGATCCCGGTTATCACCTTGTCGGCTTGCCCCTGGACGAGCGCGGTTTCCGGCGCATAGCCGGCGGCTTTCAGGATCACCGCCGCGTCATCGAGCTTCTTGCGGTTTTCCGCATTGTCGTCGCCCGCCATCACCAGCTTGCAACTAAGGCCGGCGAGGATCGGGCTGCGGGAAACCTGATCGACCGTCTTTATCGCCATCGCGCCACCGTCATAGGCGATCAGCAGCTTGTTGACCGGTTTATAGGCGCGTGAGGCGATGACGATTGCCTTATGGGTGGAGCGGACAACCCGTTCCAGATTGGAGCCGAGATGTCCCTTGGCGAAGTCGGCTCCCTCGCCCCGCTTGCCGATGACGATGATATCCGTGTCGGCTTCAAATTCGAGCACGGTTTCGACCAGATCGCCGTTGCGCAGCTTGGTTTCGACGTTCTGGATACCGGCCGCGTGCAGTCGCGCCTTGGCATCTTCGAGCAGGAGCCGGCCGCGCTTTTGCGCCACCTTCGCCTTTTTGGCGTCAAGGTCCGCCAGTTCCTCAAGAAGCGCCGTGCGCGCGCCCAGGCCGATATTGCCGCTCAGATTGACCGGCTCGGTCGAGAGATCGCGGCGGCCGATGACATGCAGGATTTCCACGCTGGCGTCGATCTTGCCGGCGATCCAGGCAATGTGATCGCATACGCTTTCGGCATAGGTCGAGCCGTCGATAAGTCCAAGTATCTTCATGGTGCGGTTCTCCCTTAGTGGCCCATCAGGCGTTCGAGCGCGCCGGGCTTGTCATGGATTGCGAGCCTGTCCACGATGGTTTCGCTCGCCTCATTCATGCCGATGATTTCCACATCCGCCCCTTCGCGACGGAATTTCAGGACGATCATGTCGAGAGCGGCGACACTGGAAATATCCCAGATATGGGCATGGCTAACGTCGATCGTTACCTTGTCGAGTGCTTCCTTGAAGTCGAACGCCTTGTTGAAGTCATCGGCCGATACGAAGAAAATCTGGCCTTGAACCGTGTAGGTGCGATGCGAGCCATCGGGAGAGAGAGCCGAGGTGACACGGAAAATCTGCGAAATCTTCCATGAGAAGAAGACGGCCGACAGAAGCACGCCGATCAGCACGCCCATGGCGAGATTGTGGGTGTAGACCACGCCGACAACGGTTGCGACCATGACGAGCGAGGACGAGCGCGGATGAACGGCAAGGTTCTTGATCGAGGACCATGAGAAAGTGCCGATCGACACCATGATCATGATGGCAACGAGAGCAGCCATGGGAATCTGGCTGACCAGATCGCCAAGCACGAGGATCATGAACAACAGGAAGACGCCGGCGCAGAAGGTCGAGAGACGCCCGCGCCCGCCTGATTTCACGTTGATGATCGACTGGCCGATCATGGCGCAGCCGGCCATGCCGCCAATGAAGCCGGTTGCCGTGTTGGCGATGCCCTGGCCGATGCACTCCCGGTTCTTGTCGCTCGGCGTGTCGGTCAGATCGTCGACAATTTGAGCTGTCATCAGCGATTCCAGCAGGCCAACGGCAGCGACGGCCACCGAGTACGGCAGAATGATCAGCAGCGTTTCGAGGTTGAACGGAATCTGCGGGATCAGGAAGACCGGCAAGGTGGAAGGTAGTTCGCCCATGTCCCCAACGGTGCGGACATCGAAGCCGAAATAGATCGACAATGCCGTCAGCACCACAATGCAGACGAGCGGCGACGGCACGGCTCTGGTGATGTAGGGAAAGAGGTAGATGATGCCGAGGCCGGCCGCGACGAGGATATAGGTGAGCAGCGGCACATTGGTCAGTTCGGGCAACTGCGCCATGAAAATCAGGATGGCGAGCGCATTGACGAAGCCGGTCATCACCGAGCGCGAGACGAAGCGCATCAGATAGCCGAGCTTGAAGACGCCGGCGACGATTTGCAGGATGCCGGCAAGCACGGTCGCGGCGAGCAGATATTGCAAGCCATGCTCGCGGACGAGCGTGACCATGAGAACAGCCGTGGCAGCAGTTGCGGCCGAGATCATACCGGGCCGCCCACCAACGAAGGCGATCAGGACGGCGATCGAGAAGGACGCATAGAGGCCGACTTTCGGATCGACGCCGGCGATGATGGAAAAGGCGATCGCTTCGGGGATCAGGGCGAGCGCGACGACCAGGCCCGCAAGTACATCTCCTTTGATGTTGCCGAACCAGTCGGTTTTGAGTGAGTCAATGAAATCACGGTTCAAGTGCATGTTCTCCGTGCCGGCGACGCCTGGGAGGACGGTCGAAGCGGCATTTTTCTGGAATTTGCTATGGTGTGCCCGCGCGGATGAACGCGCGGCGGGCGTAGCGAAAAAGTGCGCGAAGCGGCGAACGCCGACGAGCGCGCGTGATTAGTCGATCGCAGTCATGAAGGGGTCCAATCGGAATGCTCACAGCGCACCAATCTGGTCAGATGGTGCAGGGAGCTAGCTGGTTGCCGGGGGATAGGCGCCCGGAGAAGCCACCCGCGATGCGGGTCCGGTTGATCATGGCTATATTGCGGCAAAACAATACGAGATCAAGCAAGAATTGAGCCAGCGGGCATTTCTTGATCCAGCATGAGAACATGTCGCGCAAATCCTAATTCGTGCAGCACATCGGCCTGCCTTTGAATTTTCAGAGGAATTTCTGTCGCAAGTTTTGGTCGCAAGAGGTAAAGCACTTGCGACATGATTTGCGACAGGGGGGAGCCGTGAGCCACCAGCCAGATTCCGACGCCGGCCGTGTGTTCATCGGCTATGCCCGCGTTTCGACACGCGGGCAGAATCTCGACCAGCAGCGCGCCGCCCTTGGCGGGGCCGGTTGCATCCGGGTTTTTGAGGAAAAGGCATCCGGGGCGAAGCGCGACCGGCCGGCGCTGGCGCAGATGCTCGACCATTTGCGCCCTGGTGACGTGGTGACGATCACTCGGCTAGATCGCCTCGCCCGATCGACGGCCGATCTTCTCGACATTGCCAAGCATATCGACGCGGCCGGCGCTGGCCTGCGCTCGCTGGCAGAGCCGTGGGCCGATACGACGACGCCGGCCGGGCGCATGATATTGACCGTGTTCGCCGGCATCGCGGATTTCGAGCGATCCTTGATCGTGGAGCGCACGAGCGCCGGCCGGAGCGCGGCGAAGGCGCGAGGCGTGCGGTTTGGTCCCGCCCCTACCTTGTCGGCCGAGCAGATCGCGTACGCCCGCCAGCTCATCCACGAGGACAAGAAGCCCGTCGCGGCAGTTGCCCGGCTTCTAGGCGTGCATCGTGCGACCCTCTACCGAGCGCTTGATACCGTGCCGGCGAAGTGAGTAATCATGATTACATGTTTGCAAGAAATCATGTTTTCCCGCTGCTAACCAGCGGCCCGACGAACCCCTGACTTTAGCCACCCGGATTCAAGAGCTTGCAGAATCAGCAATTTCGACGTTACCACTAACTGCCATGAGTCGTAGCACTACCGCCATTCCACCCCGTGAACGTGTCGCCGCCCTTCGGGCGCGGCGTGAAGCCGCTGGCATGGCGCGGGTGTGGGCCGATCTGCCGGGCGAGCTGGTCGCACAGTTGGACCGGGCCAAGCAGGAAAAGGGCGTGCAATCCCGCGCGCCCATCATCGAGGAAGCCTTGAGGTTTTATTTCGAGAAGCAGCAAGGGTCATAACGGCAAAACGCCCGACCGTTCGCAGCGGTCGGGCGTTTTATAGGCCGACAGACACACCGTAGGTCCGGGGTCCACTAAGTCTCCCCTTATCTACGCTAGAGCACTCCAATTCGCAAGATTGATTCTTGCGGAAACGGGGAAGGCTGTGCCTGCCGTCCGCGCCGTCATGTCCTCCAAATGGAAGGACGAAGGGCATATGTTGAGGACGCAAATCGCGGCCGCGATCGGCTGCGCGCGCGGGAACGCGCTTGATGAAATCATGCGGGAAGTCTGGACCCGATACGGCGCGGGCCAGCTCACGGAGGACGAGGCCGGGCAGCTCTCCGCCCTCGCCTATGAGCGCCGGAACTCTTGGCAGGGATCGGGCCAGACAGCGCTAGGGTTGGTTTTCCCTCCCCCGGCCGAGCGATGCCCGACACCAGTTCGTCGGCGCAGCCATTTCAAGGGCCGATCCGAGGGCCAGATATGGCGGGCGACGACGCGCAAGGACGTGCAGGCGATCTTGAAGGCGGCGGAAATCTTCAACGAGGCCGGCTTGCATGAGAAGGGCGAGCGCAGCGGCCCGCTAGGATCGGTGGCGCTGGACGTGCTGCGGCTTTTCGTCAATCTCATCGACTTCCGCACCGGCCGGCTTGAGCCGGCAATCACCACGATCATGGATCGCTTAGGCCGGTCGCGGGATACGATCGTGCGGGCGCTGAAGAACCTGCGGGCGCATGGCTTCATTGACTGGATTCGCCGCTACGAGCCGACCGGGAACGAGGGGCGCGGTCCCCAGGTGCAGCAGGCGAGCAACGCCTATCGCCTGTCCCTGCCGGAAAAGGCTCGGCAATTCCTTGGACGGTTCGGCAAGGCCCCTCCCCCGCCTGCGGATCACGGACAGGACCAGAGGGCTTGGAGCGAGCAAATTGATGCCTACAGGCAGACCCTGCCCCTTGATGAGCGGACGCAGCTCGACGTTGGCGATAGCCCGCTAGGACAGGCCCTTGTGAGGATGGCAAAGAGCTTCGTGAAACGTGAGTCCGATAACCAGACTGAATCCCCCTCTAGTTCTATTCTCTATGTGAAAACATAAGCGGTCGCCGCTGTTCGGGCCTCTTACGAGGCCCTGCGGCGGTTCCGGCCCGCTTATAGGCGGGCCGGCGCGGCACCCCCAGAGCCTCAAAACGCAACGCTCCTGCTTGCGGCTGGCCTCGCATGGGCTTTCGAGAAGGGAGCCGGTGGCAAGGTCAGCGCAAAACATGAAATCTTGTAAACATGATTGCATGTATTCATGAAATGTGTGATAGTTGTTTCGTACGGTACAAAAGGAAGTCGCCATGCTGCCCGCAAATCCGACCGCGAAAACCTATGCCGCGCTGAACCAAGCGTTCGATTTCTTTAACGCCCGGCTGTTCGGCGGCGAGCTGCCGGCCTGCCTCGTGACCTTGCAGCGCAAAAACAAAGCCTATGGCTATTTCGCCGGCGGCCGGTTCGGATCGAAGGACGGCACGGAGATCACCGACGAAATCGCGCTGAATCCGTCGCATTTCAAGAGCCGCACCGACAAACAGAGCCTTTCCACCCTCGCCCACGAGATGGCGCACCTTTGGCAGCACCATTTCGGCAAGCCGTCGCGAGCCGGCTACCACAACAAGGAGTGGGCCGCGAAAATGCACGCGATCGGCTTGCACCCTTCCGATACCGGTCAGCCAGGCGGGAAGGAAACCGGCCAATCGTGCAGCCACTTCATCGTCGCCGGCGGCCCCTACGATCGCACCTTTGCCGAGCTGGCGGCGCAGCCCGATTTTTCCGCGCTCTATGTCGAGCTTTGGGACGACGCCGAGGCCCGGAAGGCGCGCAAGGCGAAATCGGCCAGCAAGACCCGGTACACCTGCCCGAGCTGCGAACAGCACGCTTGGGCGAAGCCCGGCGCGAAGCTGGTTTGCGGCGAGTGCGACGAGCCGATGGCGGCCAAGGAATCCGAGGACGGTTAACCGCTCGTAAATGCAACTATGCTTTCATGTCCTCTGGAAAGCATGTAGGCTTAATTGCATGAAAGGATGCAATCATGATTACAGTGGCGTTCTGCACGCAGAAGGGCGGGACCGGAAAGACGACGATCGCCACGGCGCTTGCGGTCGCGGCGCAGCGGGCCGGGAAGAAATCAGCCCTGCTCGACCTCGATCCGCAAACGAACGCCGTCAACTGGTTTGACCGGCGCGAGGGCGATGGCCCGGACGTGGCCTCGATCCAGCCCGGCGCTATTCGGCGCTCGCTGGACGCCTATCGCGGCCTTGGCATGGATTGGGTGTTCATCGACACGCCCGGCAAGATGGACAGCGCTTCCACCGAGGCGGCCAAGCACGCCGATATGGTGCTGATCCCGACCCAGGCGCAGATTTTCGCAATCGACACCTTGGAGCCGCTAAAGCGGCTTCTCGATATGGCGGGCAATCCGCCGGCCTTCGTGGTGCTGAATCTTGTGCATCCGAACGCTGGAGGCAGGGCGGCCGATGACGCCGCCGCGATCACGGAGCGGTTCAATATCCCGGTCGCCCCAATCCATCTGTCGCGCCTGAAAGCTTACGAAGACGCGCCGGCCTTGGGACAGACGGCGCAAGAGCTGGAGCCGAATGGGCGCGCAGCTCAGGAAGTCGCCGGCCTGTTCGGCTTCCTTACCGAACAGGGAAGCATGATTGCAGGAAATCATGAAAGGATGAAAGCATGAGCCGCAAACCTTCTCTCTTGGCGGCTGCCATCAAGACCGTGGAGCAGCCGGCTCCCGCGCCGTCAGCTCCGGCCGTCTCTGATACGCCGGCAGAACCGCCGCGCCGCGCCCGTAGCTCGCAGCCGGCCGCAAGCTACATTGCGCCCTCGCGGGCGAACAAGAGCGCCAAGACGCACTATCTGCCACCCGCCTATTGGGAAACGCTGGAAGAACTCAGCTTCCGCACGCGCGATCCCCAGGGCAAGCGGGTTCCGCAGGAACGGCTTGTTGCCGAGGCGTTGAACCTGCTGTTCGCGAAATACAATTTCCCGGTCGTCCGCGAGGGTGGGGATTGAAAATATAGCACCACACACTATAGTTTATGGTGCTATAGAGAGGTTTCGTGCGGATTTTCCTGACCAGGGGCGTTGAGCGGTTCGCCCGCCGGCAACGGATAGCTGACGCCAGCTTGGGCGAGGCGATCGAGCGGGCCGAGCGCGGCATTATCGACGCCGATCTTGGCGGCGGTCTTATCAAGCAGCGCGTGGCGCGGCCCGGTCAAGGCCGCTCCGGAGGGTTTCGGATGATTGTTGCCTATCGGGCGGCCGGGCGCGCTGTGTTTCTCTATGGGTTTGCCAAGAGCGACCGCGACAACATTGATGATGACGAGTTGGAAGCCCTGCGCACGATCGGGGCGAACTGGCTTGCCGCGTCGGCCGATCTGGTCGGGCAAGCCATTGAAGATGGAAACTTGAAGGAGATCGAGCATGACGACGATGAAGCCTAGCCGCCTTGCCCGCGAGATCGCGGAAATGGCTGGCGCGCAGCGCCGCCTCGGGATCATGGACGAGGCAACCTATGAGAAGATCACGGCCCGGCATCTTGGAGAGAAGGTTTTGCCGACTGAAACGCCGATGACGGGTGCGGAGGTGCGGGCGGTGCGCGAGCGGGCGCACCTTAGCCAAGCTGCGTTCGGCCGCTATCTCAATGTGACACCCGGCTATGTGTCGCAGCTTGAACGCGGCGAGGCGCAGGCCAAAGGGCCGGCGCTGGCCTTGTTGAACGTCATTCGCCGGCGAGGCATCGAGGCGCTGCATTAGAGCAAGGCAAAGCCGCGGCGATGGCGGTTTTCACGATTGGCGATAGCACCAGGCCGGCGGGGAGATCGCGGCGGGAGCCGCGCCGGCCCGTAGGCGAACGCACTCCCATCTAGTGCCGTAGAGAGCCGAAGGGCCGCCAGTGACAAAGCCCCGGCGCGCAGCGACGGGACCGCATATCACGCCGGGGGCAGGGGATTACAGTTCGCGCCAGAACCGGGCATCGTCCTTGACGCGCGGACCCCAGGCGGCGGCGATCGCCTTAGCCGCGTCCGGTTCGTCGGCACGGATCGACTGTTGCAGCGCCAGCAGCTCGCGCCGCTTGGCACGCAGGGTTTTGACGAGGGCGGGGTTAGTGTCCTTGATTTCGTGGAGGCGGGTCGAGATCATGGCGCGCGCCTGGTTCAAAATCCTGATGGCGATTTCGGCGGCAACGATGTTGTCATAGGTCCAGCTTCCGGCCGCGCCTTCCGGTTCGAGCCGTTCGGCGCAGATCGCGGCGACGGTTTCTTGCAGGAGCTTCACGCGTTCGACCAGCCAAGCCAGTTCCTCGCCGGATATTTCATAGGCGTCCGAATAGCGCGCACCGACATAGGCGCGATCGAGGATCGTAAAGGATCGCTTGGCGAAACGGCTGTCGCGCGGCCACACGTCGATGAGCTGCGGAGCGATGCGCTCGGCCTGGGAGCGCAGGACCGTCAGACGATGGGATTTCGGGCTGTAGAGTGCCAGGACGAGCAAGACGCAATGATAGAGGCGTTCGGCGGCCTGGTGCAGCAGAAAGGCCGCATCGCGGGGCACCTCGTCGGCAATGCTGTCCTGAGCGAGCTTGAGAGCATGGCGACCCAACGGGAACCAATGCTTGAAATGCCGTTGCGCCTCGGCGCGGGCTTCCTCCGGCGCTAGCGGTTTGGGGGAGGCGAGGGGATAGCCGGGCGCTTCGTAGATCACGATTCCGTCGCGGGCTATGTCCACGAAGAAGGGGCGGCCCTGGGCGAGCTGCGAATTCACGTCCTGATAGGTGTGGACGATGAAGTTGACGGGCGTGGCGAGCTGGCGGGTAATGGTCAGCTCCTGCAAGAACCGCTCGGCGGCCTTTTCCCAGGATTCATATTGCTCGGCAAAGCGTTCCTCGTTGACGATGACGAGAAGATCATAGTCGGAGAGATAGCCGCTCTTGCGATCTTCGACCCAATCGCCGCGCGCATAGGAACCGAACAGGATCAGCTTGAGGATACGGCCGCGCTTGGCCTTGTCGGAGAGTTTGGTTTTCAGGGCGTCGTCAAATTCATCAAACAGGATTTGTGCCGCGCGTTCCAGCTCGCGACGCTTCCTGTCGGGCAGATGGGCGAGGCGATCAGGCAGCGTCATACAGCCCCCTGAACTCGGTATCCGCATAATAGGCGAGCTTGCCGGCGATGATCGGCCGTTGCCCGGCCAGGAACAGCAATTCGACATGCTGCGGCAGATTGCGGACCTCATCGGGGGTCAGCAGCGGCCGGGCCGTATGTTGCTCACTGTGCGATATGCCGGATTTGTCGGAATCGAGCGCCCGGCTCATGGTCTGGAACACAACGGTTTCCTGTCCGAGCAGATCGGAGACGAGGCGGGCGCTGTCGTGATCGTTGACGCCGAAGACCTGTAGGACGCCGGCGTTTGACAGGAAGGTTCCGGCGCGCTGCCCGTAGGTGGCGCGGAGCTGGTGGACGTCCTGCAGGATGGGCCAGAGCTGGACGCCATAGCCGGCCATGAGGCCCATGGCGCGCTCGACGGGGGCCAGGTGGCCGAGGGATGCGAACTCATCGAGCAGGTAGAGGACCGGCACGGCCGGCTTGGCGGGATCGCGGGCCATGTCAGTGAGGCTTTGCGAGACGAGCAGGCGCAGCCAGCGCGAATAGGTCGAAAGGCGATCGGGCGGCAGCACGAGGAAGACGGAGACGTTGCGGCGCTTGAGATCGGCAAAATGGAAATCCGATCGGTTCAACACGGCGGTCATGCGCGGCGAGTCGAGAAAATGGGTATGGCGCTGCGCCGCCGAGAGGACGCCGGCGGCTTCCCGGTCGGATTTGCCGAGGTGGCGGTTTGCGGCCCGCGCGATCAGTCCGGTTGCGGCGGTTGACGCCTGCATGTCCTTCAGGAGCGCGGAGAAGGCTTCCGGGGCGAGGGTGAGATATTCGCGCAGGGTGGCGAGGTTGCGCCGGTCGCGCGGCTCGCTGGCGGCGATATGGAGGATCAGGCCGGCAATGAGCGCCTTGGCTTCCTCGTTCCAATGCGCCTCGCCGGCCATGCCCGGTTCATCGAATACGAGGGCGTCGGCCAGGGTGCTTGCATCTTCCGCGACATCGAGGCCGCCAGGGTCGAGGGTGTCGAGCGGATTGAAGGCGGCCGAGGGTTGGCCGGTTACGGCGAAGGGGTCGAGAACGTAGACCGGGCCGAATTGCTGGCGGGCGCGGCCGGCGATCCTGGCATTTTCGCCTTTGGGGTCGATGCAGATCACGGAGCGGTCGGCGGTGAGCAGGTTCGGGATGATGGTCCCCACGCCCTTGCCGGTGCGCGTCGGTGCCATCGTCAGCAGATGGGCCGGGCCGTCATAACGGAGCAGCTTGGCGGACTTCGGATCGCGGCCGATCAGCAGGCCGGTTTCGGATCGGGTGAGGGGAGCGGTTTCCTTGTTTGTGGCGAAGCGGGCCGAGCCGTGGGTTTCGCCTTCCATATCCCCGAAATGCAGAATGAGCGGATTGGTGATGAAGCGGAAGGCAATGGCGGCCAGGACAATCGCCGTTACGACGTACCAGCCGATAATCGGAATCGAGGCCGGGCCGAATCCGAAATTGCGAAGGATGGCATTGCCACCCAAGCCGAAGACGAGCAGGACGATAAAGAGAACCAGAAGGCTTTGAAACAGCGGCTTGGCAACGGCGACAGGCGCGAAGATCAAGGAAAGAAAAGCCCATAGCGGATCGCGCGCCGCTGCCCGGAGCATGTTCTTGAATGCGGCCCATGCAAGTATCGCTCGGTTCATTCCGCCGCGCCCTCTGCGCCAGCATTGGCGGCGTCTTGTTTCAAGAGATCGGCAAACAGTGCCTTGTCGCCGTCGCGGGTGAGGAAGCCGGGTAGCTCGCGGCGCAGCCAGTCACCGAGGCGCTTGGTGAACTCGGGATCGTTGGCGTTCTCAAGGCGATGGAGGACGAGCGCGCCGAGCAGCACCTTGCGGCGGGTATCGTTGGCGCGTTCCTGCTTGCCGAGCCGCGCCTTGAGGGTGGCCCGCTGCGCATCCAGTTCGGCCAATCGCTGTTCTATCGTCTTGCGCGCCATCTTCATCGCTCCTTTCGGCTCTGTCTGTCTCCACCCTAAACAAACATGCCGGTTCCTCAAGGCTTTGGGCTTTGCATCGTCGTCATTTACTTGAAATTCAGCGGCATTTCCTGCAAAGTTCGGCTTTCAACGTATCGCAACACGGCTTCCGCAAGCGCCACACCGAGCGACGAAAGAGCGTAGCGATTGAGTTGAGAAGGGCGCACTTACGAGTTGCTGCGCAACTCAGATGCGCGATCCGAGGATCGAGAAGGGCAAACGGCATTTGGCGATCTACCATTTGAGCATGAAGCCAGTTTCGCGAGCGTCGGGCCGTAGCGCCGTCGCCTCGATGGCTTATCGTGCCGGGGAGAAGCTGACCAACGAACGCGACGGGATCACGCACGACTACACGGCAAAGCAGGGCGTGGAACATGCGGAGATCGTCTTGCCCGAGGGCGTGAACGCGGAATGGGCGCGCGATCGTTCGGCCTTGTGGAATGCGGCCGAGTTTGCCGAGAAGAGGAAGGACGCGCGTGTTGCCCGCGAGTTTGAAGTGGCCTTGCCGCATGAGCTGACGGCCGAACAGCGGTTAGAGGCAACGCGGGAGCTGGCGCAGGATTTGGCGAACCGCTACGGCGCGGCGGTGGATTTCGCCATCCATGCGCCGCACGACGCCAGCGACGTTCGCAATCACCATGCGCATATCATGATGACCACACGGCAGGTTGGCGAAAGCGGCCTTGGCGACAAGACCTATATCGAGCGGGAAAACAAATGGCTGTTGGCGAACGGGCTTCCGACAACCGACATGCAGCTTCGCGACCTTCGCCAGCGGTGGGAGGGAATCGCTAACGAGCATCTGGCGATGGCCGGGCATGATATCCGCATCGACCATCGTTCGCACATGGAGCGCGGGCTTGAGATCGCGCCGACCGAGCATATGGGTGTGCATGCCACGCAGATGCAGCGACGCGGCCTGGACGTGGCGCGCACGCGGCTGGACGCGGAGGCGGCGCAGCGCAACGCCGACCTGATCCGCGAAAAGCCGGAGCAGGTTCTAACGATCATCACCGGCGAAAAGGGCGTGTTCGATCGGCGCGACGTGGCGCGGGCGCTGCATCGCTACATCAATGACGACGCGCAGGCGTTCCAGAACGCCTTTGCCCAGGTGATGGCCTCGCAGGCGCTGGTCGAGCTTCAGACCGAGCGCGCGGACCCGGCGACGGGCGAGATCGAGCTTGCGCGCTATTCCACCCGCGAAATGGTCGAGGTGGAATCCGGCATGATCGAGAGCGCGCAGCGGATGCACCAGGCGCACGGTCATGGTGTCGATCGCCGGCATGTCGGCCGCGCGATCGGTGCGCAGGATGCCGCCATTCAGAAAAGTTCCGGCGATGTTTCGGCCGGGCTTTCCGATGAGCAGCGCCGGGCGATCGAGCATATCACCGGGCCGGAGCGGATCGCGGCCGTTGTCGGATTCGCCGGCGCTGGCAAGTCCACCATGCTCGCGGCGGCGCGCGAAGCGTGGGAGGCCGAAGGTTATACGGTCCATGGCGCGGCCCTGTCGGGGAAGGCGGCCGAGGGGTTGGAGGAAAGTTCCGGCATCCAGAGCCGCACGCTCGCGTCATGGTCCCGCGGTTGGGACAACGACCGCGGCCAGCTCGGCCGCGGCGATGTGTTCGTGATCGACGAGGCGGGCATGGTCGGGAGCCGGCAGCTCGCCCGCTTCGTCGGTGAGGCCGAGGCGCGCGGGGCGAAGATCGTCCTTGTCGGGGACCATGAGCAGCTACAGGCGATCGGGGCCGGCGCACCGTTCCGGGCGATCACCGAGGAAATCGGCCATGCCGAGCTTTCCGAAATCCGCCGGCAACGTGTGGACTGGCAGCGGGAGGCTTCCGTTGACTTCGCCACGCACAAGACGGCCGAGGGGCTGAAGGCGTATCAGGAGCATGGCAATATCAGCTTTGCGGAAACCGGCGAGGACGTGCGGGCGGCAATCGTGCGCGATTACCTTGCCGATCGCGATGAGCGGCCGGAGGGAAGCCGGGTTGCGATGGCGCACCGGCGGGCCGATGTGCGCGCCATCAATGACGCGATCCGCACGGAGCTACAGAAGCGCGGTGAGCTGGCGGCCGGCGAGGATGCCGGCGCGCTGACCTTCACCACCAATGACGGCCAGAGGGAGTTCGCGCCGGGCGACCGCATCGTGTTCCTTGAGAACAATCGCGACCTTGGCGTGAAAAACGGGATGCTCGGCACGGTCGAGCATGTCGAGGCCGGAAAGGTCGTGGCGCAGCTCGACGGGCCGAGCGGTGCGGAAGTGCGCAGCGTCAGCGTGCCGATGGGCGACTATCAGGCGATCGACCACGGCTATGCGACGACGATTCACAAGAACCAGGGCGCGACGGTCGATCGGTCCTATGTGATGGCATCCGGCACGATGGACCGGCATCTAACCTATGTCGCCATGACCCGGCATCGCGACGGCGCGCAGCTCTACGCCGCCCAGGACGAGTTCAGCCATGCCGGCCGCCTGGTCGAGCATGGGGCCGCGCCGTTCGAGCACAAGGAAGGCGGCAGCAAGAGCTATTTCGTGACGCTGGAAAACGCCAGG
The DNA here is from genome assembly GCF_014195635.1 of Pseudochelatococcus contaminans. GTDB lineage: Bacteria > Pseudomonadota > Alphaproteobacteria > Rhizobiales > Beijerinckiaceae > Pseudochelatococcus > Pseudochelatococcus contaminans. The sequence continues at coordinate 14,228 of NZ_JACICC010000022.1, forward strand.
GGCGAGCAGCGCACCGTTTGGGGCGTCGATCTTGAGCGGGTCATGAAGGAGCGCGCGCCGGAGATCGGGGAGAAGATCGGCCTTCAACATATGGGTTCCACCCCCGTCACTCTGCCGGATGGCACGCAGACGCACCGGAACACATGGGAGGTTCGGGACGCCGGCGCGCTGGCCTATGACCAGCTTGAACGCCGCCTGTCCCGGTCGGGCGCGAAGGAAACGACGCTGGATTATACCCGCGACTTTGCCGAGCGGCGCGGGATCGCGGAGCAAATGGGCGTCCGCAGCGAGATCGAGATTCCGGCCGAACGCGCCGGCCTACGTGCGGAGCGGGAGTCGACGGCCGAGCGGAACACGCTTGGACGAGGATCCTCGCAAAAAGCCGCCAAGATCCTCGCGCAGGATCTTCGTGCAGATCCGCGCGAGGATCTTGGCGGCGATCGTCAGCAGCAGCGCCGGGGCGCGGCCGAGCGGTCCGAGCGGACCCAAGCTGGCGAGGCTGGCCCGCAGATCGAGCAGGCAGGGCCGCAGCAGGCCGAGAAACAGCGCGGCGGCATGTTCGCCGGCCTCAAGCTCAATGTCCGTTCTGCGCCCTCACAGGCCCGCGGGGAACAGCCGGAAAGGGAGGGGAGCTTGCGGCCGGCGCCCGACCGGCTGGCCGAGCGGGCGCGGCGGCAGTCGCCGCTTGAGGCCGCCGTTGACCGCTATGCGCGGGCCTATCAGTCGATCGACCAGCACCGGCGCGAGGGCCTGCCGGTTCTCGACATGCAGAAACAGGAAATCCACGCGGCCGGGCAGCAGCTCGACCAGGTGCGCCCCGGCGCGAAAGATTTGATGCGCTCGACCCTGGAAAACGATCCGGCGACGGCGCGTGCCATGACCGAGCTTTCCGGCCGGGAACGTGTCGCCCAGGTCATCGACGGGATGAAACGCGAAAACGCCGCCCTGCAAGACCCGAACGTCAGGGCCGAGCGGTTCGTGAACCGCTGGCAGGCGCTACAGGGCCAACGCCGGGAGCTGCGCGGCTGGCAGAATGACGATGCCCGCGCCAAGGTCGAAAGCCAGATGAGCGGTCTTGCCAAGAGCCTTGAACGCGATCCGCAGGCCGAATCCCTCGTGCGCAATCGCAGCCGGGAACTTGGAATCGGGCAGGAACTGCGCCGGGAACAGAGCATCGCCCGCGCGCTGCAAGAGGAAATGACACGCAGCCAGCGCCTTAGCCGGGGCATCGGCATGGGAATGTAGGAACGGAGAGCATGACGGAACTGGACGACGACAGGGAAGGATTCGAGCCGGAAGCACTGGACGAGGACGAGGCCGGCGATCCGGCCGCAGCCTTTGACGCGCTCCGGCGATCGGTGGAAGGCATGGCGGCCGACCTCACGCGGGAAATGACGACCATCCGCAAGGGTGTGGAAACCGCCTTTGAGGAATTTGACAGGCAGGGGCCGCCGCAGGACTACAAGCCCGAGCTGGCGCAGCTCGTGCAGCAGCTCGGCGTCGTTGCGGAGCGCCTGCACGGTGTCGAGCAGTCGCCCATTCTCCGGCAGGGTGCGCAGCACTACGCGGCGGCGCTCGAGCGCGCCGGCGAGGGGCTGGTGAAGGCCGCCGTCCAGAAGCTCGAGCGCCAGGCGTCCGACCTCGAGCGCATCAGCGGGGTTCTTGCCTCGCACAACAAGAGCGCGTTCCATCGCAAGGACCAGGATTTCCGCATGTGGATGGTCGGTCTTGTCGGGCTGTTCGTCGGCATATTCCTGACTTTGCTGTTGCCGCGCTTCCTACCCTTCTCGGCCGACAGCCGTGTTGCCGGCCTTGTCATGGGGCAGGATCGCGTCAGCGCTGGTCGCACCATGATCGAGGCGGCCGACCCGAAGCGCTCGCAGGACATCGTGACGGCCGGGTGGGTCTATGAGACGAACCGCACGGCGCTGGATAAGTGCATCGCAGATATGTTCCAAAGTAAGAAGGAGCAGCGTTGCCCCGTTGTCCTGCCCGTAGTCGAAAGCAATGCGCGCCGGTAGAGGTTTTGCAAGTGTCGGGATTTACCCGAATTTTCCTGCTACGTGGCTTTGGCGCGCATCACGCCTATCGCGATGATCGAAGCCAGGACCGCATAGGCAGAGCAGCCAAGCGCCTGCCATGAAAGCGGAATGCCGGCGTCGATGAGAACGCCCATGACGATCGGGGATGCGCCGCTGGCTATGACGGTCCCGGCTTCAACCGCCGATCGGACCCTTGCCAGCTCGAAGGCTCCGAACAGATCGACCCAAAGGGCGGTTGCGAGGGTGGAGCCAATAGCCATCGAGGCCGCCATAAGGACCATGTAAATAGGCGCGATCCACGGCACACTGATGAGGCCGATCAGGAACATCGCGAGTGCCTGCGGCAACAGAAAAAGGGGGAGTAGCTTTTTCGGCCCCATCCTGTCGATTACGGGGCCGATCACAACAGAAGCGACCGCCTGGACTATGGCAAAGGCGGCGAAGCTCGCTGCCACAATCGAAATGTCCCATCCCTTTTGTTCGGCCAGCCGCGCCTGATGGAAGAAGAATCCCGTCACGATGAAAGGGCCGGCAAGGATCGCCGGGAGAGTGAGCAAAAGACGACGATCGCGCCATAGCGGCACGGCCGATGAACCTTCGGCCGGCTTGTCCTTGCGGCTGCGAATGGCTTTGTCACCCACGCGCGGCAGAAAGAGCAGGGCGATTGCCGCACCGGCGATGACCAGGCCGGCGTTCATCATCCAGGCCGTTCGCCAGCCGAACAGTTCCATCATCGTGACGCCGGCAATCGGAAAAACGCCCTGAGAGATCGAGAGGCCGAGCGCGACGATACCGAGCGCCTTGCCGGCATCCTGGGGAAAGGCCCGCGCCGTCGCGGTCAGCGCCGTGTGGGTCATCAGGCCCTGTCCGCCAAGGCGTAGAAAATAGAAGGCGACCGCCAGCATGACAAAGTTGGCGCTGACGGCCACGAGAATGCAGGCTGCGGCGAGCAGAAGCGCCACGCCGGAGGTGAATCGGCGGACGGTGGTATAGTCGATCAATCGGCCCGCCCAGGTGAGCGTCATGGCGCTGAGAATGGTGCCGGCTGCATAGGTTGCGCCTAGCCCGCCGTCGCTCAGGCTGAAAGATTCCCGAAAGTAGGAACCTGATACGGCGACGAAATAGGTCTGCCCGAAGCTGGAAAGCGCCATGAGAAGCGCGCCGAACAAAAGCGGTTGCCAGTTTGTCTTGGTGAATTCGATATAGGCTTTGAGCATCTGACTTTTTCAACACGATTTGCGCCCGAGGCGGACGCCTGGACGTTAAAGGATATTCTCGGAAGGGAGATTTCGGCTCGATCGAGCACGCTTCTTGTAGCGCGAAGACTATCGCTGCGCCAGTGCGAATGGACTATGCAGCAAAATCTTCCGCTTACTGGTGAGCGGGCTTCGCCACGGCCAGTTGCTCGATGATCGTCGCCAGATCGATGAATCTGTCGGCTGCCTCAATGAGGATCGGGGCCGGGGCGATCGTGCTGGGTGCATCGAGCGTCGATATCAGCGTCACCTCTATATCGTCGTCCCGCAAGGCCACAAACAGCGGTTCGAGCTTGGCGTCGCCAGCGAGCACCATCACATGGTCGCCGGGCTGGGCCAGCAGAAGGGCATCGACGGCAATCTGAACCAGATTCGTGCCGTAGCGCTCGCGCGGCTCACCGGAGCCATGGGTGCGGCCTTTCACGGAAAAGCGGGCTCTGAGTAGCAACGGAACAGAAAACACACATAAGCTTGCCTACAGGTCGTCGATTCCTGCGGTTCGGGGATCGCGCAGCGGCCTGAGTTCGCCACGCGCGATGATTTCCGGCAGTGTGAAGGCGTAACGGCCGAGCATGTTGATGTGGCCGAAGCTCAACGGGGAAAGGTGGGCGACGTCCTCGGACTTCACCTCGTATCCTTCGGCGCGCAGCTGA
>NZ_JACICC010000023.1 GCF_014195635.1 Pseudochelatococcus contaminans
TGCCGATGTCTCTTGACCTCGCGGCCTGACCGGAGCCAACGTTACATGCTCGGAGCGCGCTGCTCGCCAATTTCCACCACATTCGCGACACGACCTTCCGCCTCGCGCGGTCCTGACAAACCGATTACAGCAGGCAATACTGCCGCGTTGCTACTGGCTTGGCTCGTGATCGCTCGCCTGATTCTTGTGCGCTTGATCCAATTGGCTCAGGCTGGAGCGATCTGCACGCCAGCTCCTGCGGGAATCGGCGGCCCTGCTTTGCGCTTCTTGGAGGTTTCTTCCGAACGCTTGTGAACCTGTGCACGCCAGCTCTCCAGCGCGAGGATGTCTGTGAGCAGTTCATCTGGCTCAGGAATAGCAACACCGCCCATCATCGCTTTGTCATGGGCATAGTTGGAGCACTTGCTCATTCCCGCGTTGACCTGCGCGTAGTCATCGTCGTCCACACTCACGCCGACGAGCCGTTGTGTCTCCACACCTTTGCGGAAGCGGAGAATGACTTCTCGCAGGAGGACTTCTTCCACCGCACGTTCCCATGCCATGCGCAGGCGGAAGTACGCATCAACCGTCTGCCTTTGATGTTCTTGCTCGTTGCCTTCCTTGTGCAGTTTGGCGATTGCTTGCTGTTGTGCTTTCAGCGCCCCGATGCGCTTGCTCGCGTTCTTTCCTTCGAACGGCAATTCCGAGTCGGCTATGCCGAAGCCTTCAGCGCGCCGCGTCAGGCTCTGCGTGACCACTGCGGCCCCCACTTGCTTTGCTTCTTCGGCTAGCAGACAGAGGAAATAGATGTCGTGCGTGAAGATGATGACCTGCCGCTGCACCGCTTCAGCGGCCAGGCGCTTGGCCACGCGCTCGCGCCGACGATGATCTAGGGACGAGACTGGATCGTCGAAGACGATTCCGCCTTTCCCACCGCTCAATCCCACCTCGGCGAGGAACGAGCCGATCGCAATGGCACGCTGCTCGCCTTCGCTCAGAATCTCACCCGGACTACGAACCTGCGGCAGTTGCAGTTTCAGCTTGTGCAGCGCCTTCCCTCGGTCGGCACGGCTTTGCAGCGAAACGCTCAAGCCCCCTACGCCCAGTGCTTTGAATTCCCGGTTCAACGCATCGGCCAGTTCCTTGGAGACCACCTTTTCCGCGAGTTCCGATGCTTTGAGGGATATAGCGTTTGTCCTGACCGCAGTCAGGCAGTTCTTCAGTTTCCCCTGGTGCACCAACTTCGTCACTGCCGTAACCACGGCCTCCTTAACTTGACTGAGTTTTACGCGCGCATCCAACTCGCCTAGTTGCTTCTGCAACACAGCGCGAGCTTCTTCATTCGAGGCTCTATCCAGCGCCTCCGCCTCCGCATTCAATTTGTCAGCGAGTACCTGTAGTCGATCTGCTGGGCTGATCAGGGCCTGATCCAGTCCCGTCCAGTCATGCGAGACGACCGCTGCCTTGATTGCTTCGTGCCGCGCCGACAGCGCGGCCTCGAAAGTCTTGGTGTCGGCCACTAGCGGTGAGTCGATTTCCGCTACTTCCGCCTGCGTCGCCTCATCAAAATTCAACACCATGACGGAGGCCGCAAATGGGCGGTAGTCGGCGGCGAGCGCTTGGCGCCGCGCTTGCGCCGTTATTTCCGCTTCCGCTTGTATGAACGCCTCGAATCGCAGCAACCGTTCTGCGCCCGCAGCCAGAGGCTGCTGACACAACGGGCATGCGGCATCCGCCCCCAAGTCAGGGAACTGTTTATCTGGATGAGCTTCCAGCGCGAACTTCCGGGCGGCATCAAACAACTCCCGCCACGCCTCTCCGCCAGTTCCCGGCAGCAGATTTTCGCCTTCCTTGAAATTCTTCGCTGCAAGGGCGGCGGCGGCCTGTGCTGTACGGAAGCTATCAGCCAACGCCTTCAACTTGGCTATGGCTTCGGGGCCGACGACAAGTCCTTTATCGGCTGCATTCTTGGCGATCGCCGCAATACGGCGTGCGCGCAAACGCAAGAGGCCGACTTTCTCCTTCGGGTTGTTCTCTTTGAGGCTTTTCTCCAGCGTTTCCCGCTGCTCAAGCTCTTCCGGCTTCAAAGTGGCAAGTGCCTCAATCTGAGCCGTGGTCGTTTTCGCGGAGAGCCCCGTGATCAGCTTACCGACGGCTGTTTCTCCGTGCAGCGGGGCGAATACGGCGAGGTCCACAGCCGACTGCTTTTGTTCCTGCTCAACGGAGTTTTTAAGCTGTTGACAGACCTTGGCGAGCGTCTCGAATACTTCAAGACCATACGGCACGTAGGAGAAGTCATCCTCACTATCCAAATATGCCCGGGCGCAATGCGCGTCGAAGATAGCGAATGAAGAAAGCTCTGGTGGAGCCCCTTTCCCTTGGTGCCAAGTTACTTCCTTGACGGCACCGTCAATCGTGATATCGAAGGATGCTTGAGCATTACCTGCCTTGGCCCCAGGCAGATTGGCATTAGGATGAATGGGCTCGGACTGATCGCGAGCGCGGCAGGCACGCTTGAGAACGCGCGAATATCCTGACTTGCCGGACCCGTTGTCGCCATAAATGACAGTCATGCCCGCCGAACCCACCGCCAACTGCTGATTCTCGGCAATTGCGTTGACGTTAAGCAGATTCTTGATGGCCCGCAGCTCGATGTGCGTGGTCGCTTCAACCTTCGCTGGGATCTGGTCGGCGGTTAGTGGTTGAGGTTGACGATTCTTTGGGTCAGGGATTCCGTGGGCCAGCTTGAGCAAGGCATACAAATCCTCGTAGTCCTGCGGTGTCAGTGTTTGTTTCGCCAGCAAGCGAGAAATTGCATCGCTCTGCCATGCGGGAATTCCCTGGGTCCAAACCAATATCTCTTGCAATATAGCCATGACCGTCTCCCTGCCTCAGTATTTTCCTTGATATGACGTTAGTTTAACGACCTGTTGCATTTCATTGTGGAAATTCCGCAGTGCAATAGCGCCCCGGCGTACCGCCGTCGGGTTCGCGGACTGCGCCCCGCGCTTGGTGCCAAATCGCGGCCATCCGGCTTTGATCCCTGATGCCTTCGGCCCTTGCGGGCCTGCGTGCTGCGCACTTGCCAACGGCGGGTGTGTGGCTGAGTGGGGTGTAGGCGGTCTTGCTGTTCCCTTCACCGTATCACTGCGTTCTCGCCGTCAATGACTTCGCGTGCTCGCACGCTTGCGGCCTAGTGGCCGTCTTCGATCCCTGACGGCTTGCGCTGCGCAGTGTTGGCCACGGTTCCGGGCAATTCCGCCCGAGCAACCGGAGCACGATCATGTCGCAACTGTCCTTTTCCTCGCTCGATGACGCATTGCTGGTGCGTGACGCCCAGGGGCGCTACCTGCCGGTATCGGTGGATCAAATTCTCGAAGCGGCACGCTAGGCCATTGAGCTGAAGATGCAGCGTGGTGCGGAGTTCACTTCCCCGGCACTGGTCAAGGAGTACCTGCGCAACAAGCTGGCAGGCTTTGAGCAAGAGGTCTTTGCGGTGCTGTTTCTGGATACGCGCCATCGGCTGATCGAGTACCGGGAGATGTTCCACGGCACCACCGACAGTGCCTTGATGTATCCGCTTGAAGTGGTCAAGGAGGCGCTTCGGCTCAATGCGGCGGCGGTGATCCTGTCGCACAATCACCCCACTCACTGATTTTGATCCCGCTCGATCACGCTCAAGCACGTTGAAACACTAGGGAGTTAGTGATTTTTAGCCCTTGCGTAGTGGGGGTGGTTTTGGCAAATTGGGGGCTGTAAGAGGGGTAACAAACGGCCTTCCGCTCCCAGCAAGCGATCCCTGTTTCTCCCCGACCGATCCCAGTCCCGGAAAGGAGGAAACGCCATGGCCGCACTCACCGACACCACGATCCGACATGCGCTCAAGCGCGTCGAGATAAGCCAGAAGCAGGAAAACCTCGCCGATGGCGAAGGACGCGGCACCGGCCGTCTCGTCCTCGTTCTCAAGCCCATGCCGAAGCGCGTCACCGCCGACTGGATGGCGCAACAATGGCGCGACGGTAAGCGCACGAAGAAGAAGCTCGGCGCCTATCCCTCAATGTCGCTCGCCCAGGCCCGCGAAATCTTCAAGCGCGACTTTGCCGACGTCATCCAGAAAGGCCGGAGCATCAAGATCGCCACCGACACGCGCCCCGGCACGGTCGCCGATCTGTTCGAGGGCTATGTCGCCGCGCTCAAGGACGCCGGGAAGCCTTCTTGGAAGGAGACCGAAAAGGGTCTCAACAAGATCGCCGACACGCTTGGGCGCAATCGCCTCGCCCGCGAGATCGAGGCCGAGGAGATCATCGAGCTGATCCGCCCGATCTACGATCGCGGCGCGAAGTCGATGGCCGACCATGTGCGCTCCTATCTCCATGCCGCCTTCGCCTGGGGCATGAAGTCCGACAACGATTATCGGCAGCAGTCCTCCCGCCGCTTCCGCATCCCCTTCAATCCAGCGACAGGCATTCCGACCGAGCCCAAGGTCCAAGGCACGCGCTGGCTCGACGAGGATGAGTTCGTCCAGCTCTATCGTTGGCTCGAATGCCCCGATACGCCGGTCCATCCGTCCTACCCGCGCGCCGTGCAGATCATCATGCTGACCGGCCAGCGCGTCGAGGAGATCGCGCGCCTGCATGTCGATCAATGGGACGCCAAGGAGCGGATCATCGACTGGTCGAAGACCAAGAACGACCAGCCACACGCCGTTCCAGTGCCGTTGCTCGCCGCCGAATTGATCGAGTCGATCACGCCGAACGAATGGGGATGGTATTTCCCGTCGGCCAAAGACCCGTCAAAGCCGGTCAGCCACGGTACGCTCTATAGCTTCGTCTGGCGTCAGCGGGACCGCGGCGTGATCCCCTATGCGACGAACCGCGATCTCCGCCGCACCTTCAAGACGCTCGCCGGCAAGGCGGGCATATCGAAGGAAATCCGCGATCGCCTCCAGAACCACGCGCTGCAGGACGTCAGCTCCAAGCATTACGACCGCTGGCACTATATGGTCGAGAAGCGCGCGGGCATGGCGAAGTGGGACAAGTTCGTCCGCGCCATGCTGGCGAAGAAGCGCCTGAAGGCGGCCGCGTGATGACGCGACCGCCCAAATCCCCCGCCCCGCGTCGCGCCGGGACAGCCGCGCCGGCCGCCGACATCGACCCGCAAAGCTATGCAGCCTTCGTCGGCGACCTGAAGCAAAGGATCATCGAAGCCCGGCATCGCGCCAGCCTGTCGGTCAACCGCGAGATGATCCTGCTCTACTGGACCATCGGGCGGGATATTCTCACCCGGCAGGAGCGCGAGGGTTGGGGCGCCAAGGTCGTCGACCGGCTGGCCGGGGATCTCCGTCAGGCGTTCCCCGAAATGACCGGGCTTTCTTCCCGAAACCTCAAATATATGCGGGCCTTGGCCGATGCCTGGCCCGATCCCGAAATTGTGCAACGGGTCGTTGCACAATTGCCCTGGGGCCATAACGTCAGCCTGCTCGATACCGTGAAGGCGCCCGAAGAACGCGCCTGGTATGCCCGACAGGCCATCGAACATGGCTGGACGCGCCCCGTCCTCGTCCATCAGATCGAGAGCAATCTGTTCGTCCGCCAAGGCAGCGCGCTCACCAATTTCTCACGAACCTTGCCGGCCGCGCAATCCGAGCTTGCCCAACAGATTCTCAAAGACCCATACACCTTCGACTTCCTCTCGCTCGGCCCGGACATGCTGGAACGCGATCTGGAGCGCGGGCTGATCGAACATCTGCGCGCGATGATCCTCGAACTCGGCAAGGGCTTCGCCTTCGTCGGGAGCCAGTATCATCTCGAAGTCGGCGGTCAGGATTATTATCTCGACCTGCTTTTCTATCACCTCCGTCTGCGCTGCTTCGTGGTGATCGAGCTGAAGATCGAGGACTTCAAGCCCGAGTTCGCGGGCAAGATGAACTTCTACCTCTCGGCCGTTGACGACCAGCTCCGTCACCCGGACGACCAGCCGACCATCGGCATCATTCTCTGCAAGGGCCGCAACGAGGTGATCGTCGAATACACCTTGCGCGACACCAGCAAGCCGATGGGCGTCGCGCAATACCGGCTGTCGCCGGGCCTGCCGCCACAGCTTCAACGCGACCTGCCGACCGTCGAGGAGTTGGCGCGCGAATTTCCGCTCATGTCCGTCGTCAAGCTGCGCATCGAGATCGAGCGGACCTTGCGGGATTTCCTGATCGACAATGGCGGCACGCCGGAACGACCGGCCGGTATCGGCGAAATGGTGAGCGCCTTGCAGAAGCGCGAGATCGCACCCGCCAGTACGACACCGTTCCTCGCTTCGCTCCGCGTCATGCTGGAAGCCTCGCATGGTGTCGATGTGGACGGGACAAGCGCACAGCGCGCGATCGATGTCGGCACGACGTTCCTGGCGGAACTGAGGGAGCTGCGGGCGCGTGGCGGAAAGGACGGCTGAATGTTCCGCCGTCTGGCCGCCTGGATCGATAAGCGAAGACAGATTCGCCAACGCTGGCAGCAGGACGCGCGGGCGATGATCGCGACGCACGGCCATCACGCCTATTATGAAGCGCAGCGCCTCGCCGCACGCAGCCGCGCGCAGGGAAACAGGTCCGAGTTCTGGCATTGGGCCAAGGTCGCGTCAGAGGTCGCCCGCCTGTCCCCTGTCGTGGAAATGGACATGAACGTGGTGCAGGCCATCGCCGATGAGGAAATGCGATAGCTCCGGCATCCATGATGGTGGGGGAAAGCCTTCCCCCTGGCCGGCGCCAAGGTCACCGGCACACCCCCTTCTGCGGGGAGACCCCGCAACGCCCCCATGGCAGGCGATCGTCCCGCGCGATCGTCAAAGCATGAGATGCCCGAGAAGAAGAAGGCGACCGAATGCGATTCCTGTTTCCTCATAGTCACGCCTTTCGGAAGGGCCGCGTGACCGTCGACGATGACGGGCAAGCCGCGCCCGACTGCCTGGTCGAGTTCGGCGATGGCGTCACCGTCATCGCGGAGTGGCACGCCGAGGGCGATGCCATCCGTCTCGCCGTTCCCGACTATCGCACCGCGCGCGGGACGCTGGTCACGGCACAGACCTGGCGGCTCGCCAAGGGCAAGGACGGCAACTGGCGCTCGGAGCGCGTGGCCTGATTAGAAAGCCTGTCCCAACCGTATGCGCGACGTGTGGCTCATCAACGCGGACGCGGTGCTCGGGCAAAGCGCGGCGCCTGAAATCCTAGAGTGAGAGTGCGGACGGGTTTGCCGTGACGGGTCGAGGGCTGGGAGAGAGGCTTCCGGCGCCCGTCGCGGAGAACCGCGATGTCCAGACATGACCGCACCCCTCGCACCGGCGCCGACCGGGCGAACCTCTATGACGAAATCACCGGCAAAATCATCGCCGAGCTTGAAGCCGGACGTCTCCCCTGGGTCCAGCCATGGGGCACCGCGGCGGCGAAGGCCCCGCTCGGCCTGCCGAAGAACGCCAGCACCGGCCGTAGCTACAGTGGCATCAACATTCTGATCCTCTGGGGCGCCGTCGTTCAACATGGCTTCTCCGGCCAGGGCTGGCTCACCTTTCGTCAGGCCCTCTCGCTCGGCGGCAATGTCCGCAAGGGCGAGCGCGGCACCACCGTCGTCTATGCCGACCGCTTCACGCCGGAGGACGAGAAGCGCCGCGCCCATGAGGCCGGCGAGGAAGCCCACGCGATCCCGTTCCTGAAACGCTTCTCGGTGTTCAACACGGCGCAATGCGAGGGCCTGCCCGATGACATCGAGGCGGCCGTGCCCCCTCCGCCGCCCGGCCTCATCGAGCCGAAGGTCGAGGCGCTCATCAAAGCGACGGACATCGACTTCCGTATCAGCGGCAACAGGGCGTTCTACGTGCCGTCGCTCGACTATGTGCAAGTGCCTCCGCCGGCCGCCTATTTCGAGCCGATCAACTGGCACCGGACGGCGCTCCATGAACTCGGTCACGCCAGCGGCGCAGCGCACCGGCTGAACCGGAACCTCTCCGGCTCCTTCGGCACGAAGCTCTATTCGGTCGAGGAAATCACGGCCGAACTGATCTCCGCATTCTGCTGCGCCTCGCTCGGCATCGTCCCGACCGTGCGCCATGCGGACTATATCGGCTCCTGGCTGGAGGTGCTGCGCGAGGACAATCGCGCCATCGTCCGCGCCGCCTCGCAGGCCAGCAAGGCGGCGGACTGGCTCCTGTCCTTCCAGCCGGACGCCGAGAACCTGCCCGACGCCGACGACATGCGGAGGGCCGCATGATGCACGCGCTCGCTTTCCCCGGCTTCACGCCCGATCCCGGTCTCGCGGCCGACATCCAGTTGCGCGTCCTCAGTCTCGGCGCGGGCGTCCAGTCCACCACGCTCGCCCTGATGGCCGCGCATGGTGAAATCGGCCCCATGCCGGATTGTGCGATCTTCGCCGACACCGGCTGGGAGCCGAAGGCGGTTTATGAGCATCTGGCCTGGCTCCGATCGCCCAACGTCCTGCCGTTCCCTGTCCATATCGTCTCGGCCGGGGATTTGCGCGCAGACCTCATCTCCGCCTCGCGCGGTGAGCGATGGGCATCGATCCCGGCATTCACCCGCACGGTCACGCCCGCCGGCTCCGAACTGCCCGTCTATGACGAGGACGAGAACGGCGACCTTGTTCCCGTCGGCTCCCGCATTCTCAGGACCGAGCGCATCGGCGTCGGCATGATCCGCCGCCAATGCACCTCTTCCTACAAGATCGTGCCGATCCGCCGGAAGGTGCGCGAGCTACTCGGCATAGCCGGTCGGCGCTCGCCAGGATCGCCAGTCGCCGAGCAGTGGATCGGTATTTCTCTCGACGAGGCGCTTCGCATGAAGCCGTCCTTCGAGGACTGGCAGGTCAACCGCTGGCCGCTGATCGAGCGGGGTATGACCCGCAACGATTGCCTGCGCTGGCTCGCGCGGCACGACTATCCGCTGCCTCCCAAGAGCGCCTGCATCGGCTGCCCGTATCATTCGGATGCAGCGTGGCGCACCCTGCGCGACCAAGATCCCGAGGCGTGGGACGACGCCGTGTCGCTCGACGCCACGATCCGCACCGGCCTGCGCGGCATTCGTGGCGAAGTCTATCTTCACCGCTCCGCCGTGCCGCTGGGGGAAGCGGACCTGACGACGGCGGCCGATCACGGCCAGCTCGATCTCTGGCAGAACGAATGTGAGGGAATGTGCGGAATCTGATCGGCTGAAAGCCGGAAATACGGAAAGCCGGATGTGTGCGTCTGCGCCAATCCGGCGAGCATGGTGCGTGGCGCTGCCCTCCTAGAGTGAGAGGGCGGCGCTTCGCTTCGTGACGGATTGAGATCCGAGAGAGAGCCTCACGGAGTCCGTCATGGAGCAAAGACCATGGCCAAGGCCGCTTCCCGCAAGAAGAACCCCGTCGTCGCGATGATCGAGTTTTCCCGCTCGCGCGACATTCCGTTCAACCGCATCCGGCTGTCGGACAGCAATGTCCGCGAGATCGACGTCGAAAACGGTCTCGACGAGCTGACCCATGACATCGACCGGCGCGAAGACCTCGTGATGGGTCTCAATGTCCGTGCCATCCTCGACGATGCCGGCGTCGAGACCGGCGATTTCGAGACCCCGGCGGGCGGCCGGCGTTACCGCGCCATCGCCCGCCTTGTCGCGGCGGGCCGCTTCCCGGCCGATGGGCTGGTCCCCTGCTTGGTCAAGAAAGCCAACGCCAAGACCTCGGCCGTCGACGATTCCTACGCGGAGAACGTCGTCCGTCTCGCCCTGCATCCGCTCGACCAGTTCAAGGCGTTCAAGCGCATGGTCGACGGCGGCATGTCGAAGGAGGAAGTCGCCGACGCCTATCGCACCACGCCGCGCTACATTGGCCAGCGGCTCCGCCTCGCCCGCGTCGCGCAGTCCCTGCTGGACGCTTATGCGCGCAGCGAGATGACGCTGGCGATGCTGGAGGCGTTCACCGTCAACCCGGATCATGCCCGTCAGGAACAGGTCTGGGAGGCGATCCAGCGTTCGCACAATCGCCAGCCCTGGTACATTCGCGACCTCCTCACCGAAACGACCGTGCCGACTGACGACAAGCGCGCGCAGTTCGTCGGCGTCGAAGCCTATGAGCAGGCCGGCGGCGTGATGCTGCGCGACCTGTTCTCCGACGAGGACGAGGGCTGGCTGGAAAACCCCGCGCTGCTGGACCGGCTGGTCTCGGACAAGCTGAAGGTCATCGCCGATGAAGTCGCGGCGGAGGGCTGGAAGTGGATCGAGATCGATACCGATCTGCCTTACGGCCATGATCGCGGTCTTCGCGTCCTCAACGCCACCTTCCCCGATCTGAGCGAGGAGGATCGCGCCATTCGGGAGGCACTGCGCGAGGAATACGAGCGGCTCGAGGCGGAACACGCCGATTACGACGAGCTGCCCGATGACATCGACGCGCGCCTCGGCGAGATCGAGGCCGCGTTGAGCGTCTTCGAGAAGCGCCCGGCCATCTATGACGCTGCCGAGATCGCCCGCGCGGGCGTCTTCATCAGCATCGATCGCGCCGGCCAGCTTGTCGTCGCTCGCGGCTACGTCCGTCCCGAGGACGAGGCGCCCGTCACTGGCGATGGCGAGGACGCAGCCGGCGATGGCGAGACGGATGCCGAAAGCGGCGCGGTCGCGGCCCAGGCCAGCGTCCAGCGCGCCGTCATCACCATCGGCGGCGAGCCGGTCGATACGGAGGACGACGAGGATGACGCGATCAAGCCGCTCCCCGAACGGCTCGTGATCGAACTCACCGCCCATCGCACGCTCGCGCTCCACGACGCGCTCGCCAATAACCCGCATGTCGCGATGACCGCGCTCCTGCACCGCCTGGTCATGCAGCGTTATCACTACGCAGCGCCGACCGGCTGCATGGAGATCAGCGTGCGACAGCCGCATCTTGGCGTGCAGGGCAGCGATCTCAGCGACACGCCCTCGGCCAAGGCCATCGACGAACGCTTCGACGCCTGGAAGGCCGATGTTCCTTCCGACGAAGGCGCGGCCTGGGACTGGATCGCCGCGCTCGACGAGGCGAGCCGGATGGCGCTGCTGGCCCATTGCGTCAGCTACGGCGTCAACGCCCTCTACGAGCGGCCGAACCCCCACAGCGGTTCCGGCGTTTCGCAGTTCTGCCTTGATCGCCGCCTGTCCGGTGCAGACCGGATCGCCCGCGCCACCGGCTTCGACATGGTAGCGGATGGCGGCTGGAGGCCCACGGTCGACAACTATCTCGGCCGCGTCACCAAGCCCCGCATCCTCGAAGCCGTCCGCGAAGGTGCGGGCGAACGCGCCGCCCAACTCATCGCGCATCTGAAGAAGGGCGACATGGCGAAGGAAGCCGAACGCCTGCTGGCCGAAACCGGCTGGCTGCCCGAGCCGCTGCGCCTGGTCGAACTCGACGGTGACGCCGCGGACGATGGCGATGCCGGCGACGGCGAGGCCCTGCCGGACTTCCTGGCAGGCGATGGCGACGAGGACGAAGCCACCGAGGCCGAAGACGAGCACGTCGCTCTCGTCGCAGCCGAATGACTGAAACGGCGGGGAGCGGCCGAGGTCGCTTCCCGCCGCCTTTGTCGCATCCCCTTCAATCCGCCCGGCCTCGCGCCGGGCTTTTCATTTCAGGAGATCCTCATGGCTATCCCCGAACATGCCCGCACGAACTTCAACACCCTGTTGCGCGCGGCCGGCGACGGCAATCTTGCCCTCATGGAGTGCCTGGACGCCACTTCCGGCGAACTGCGCTACGTCCTCTGTGCGGTCGGCCGCGACGGAGGCGACATCATCATGACGCCGTTCGGGCACCTGGCGGACGGCAACCCCTATGACGCCTATCTGCCGCCCGATCCCGATAATCCGGCCGGCTTCCTCACGGCCGCACAATGCCAGGGCACGGCATGATGACCGTCGATGAGATATTCGCCGAGGACCGCCGCAATCCCCCCGCTGAACGCTCGCTTCCCTGGGAGGAAAACCGCGACGGCCTTGTCGTCGTCGTGGTGCCGAAACCGCATTGGGCTTCCGATATGGTCGCGTTCCGGCTGACCGATCGCGCCTGGTGCTACTATGCCGACTGGTGCGCGAACGGTCCCGGCGCGCGGTTCTTCGGCCATCCCGACACGCGCGGCGACGACGTGATGATGAGATCGCGGGCCATGATCGCCCGCGAACTCGCGGAGGGCCTCTGGGTGCCATGAGAGGCAGAGGGCCTTGGAGCCGGGACAGGTCCGGGCGGTGAAGAGAGAGCCGGTCGGACTTTTCCCGTTTCGCTCTCTGGAGACGCCTCCCATGTCCAATGATACGCTCGTGAAACCCTCCGCCACCCTCGTTCCCGAGGATCGGCGCGAGATGTTCCTGCCGACCCTGTTCGGCCTGCCGCTCCTGATCGTGGCCGAGAATGCGGTCTATTCCCTGATGGACCGCCTCAGCCCGCAGGACTATGGCGGCGGCTTCTGGAACTTCTATGAGATCGACGGGCAGCCGTTGTTCCTCGCACCAACCTCGAAGCCGCGTTTCCGCATCGAAAGCGAAATCACGGAATATCGCGGCGAGGTTTCGGCCGAGGCGGCAGGCATCATCGCCACGCTTTTCGCCTTCTCGCATCTGTCGTTCCGGTTCGAGTCCGACTTTCTCGCGCAAGGCTATGAGCGGCTTTACGGCTATCTCGACGGCCACCCCGAGGCGTCGGCGATATTCCAGGCCATCGATTGACCGGTCCATGCGCCCCATCATCCGGTGGGGCGCATTTTTCGTGCTGGCCACGGCCGTCATCCGAAGAGAGAGAGGCAGAGGCCGGTCGGCCTGTCCGTGACGGGTTACGAGGTGGAGGAGAGGCTTCCGCCGCCCGTCGCGGAGTTGATCCGATGACCATTGCCCGCCAATCCCGCGTCGCCCCGATCGGCGCCATTCTCGCCCGGCATGTCCTGCCGACCCTGCAACGCGCACAGAAACTCCCGTTGCGGATCTCCTGCATCGGCACCGCCTATTATGAGGGGATGGATGACGCCGATGGTTTCGACCAGATCGTCGCCATCGGCGAATGCCCGTCCCCCGAAGACGCCATGTCGCTCGCCAGCCGCCGCGTCGCGGCCGGCGACATCCGCGTCGGCACCGACGAGATGCTGCGCTTGCGCCCGCGCATCATCGTCATTCAGGACAGCGACCAGGGCCTTGTCATTGCAGGAATGATCCGGGCCGGGATCGTCCTCTGGCAGCAGCCCGTCGCATCCGACGCCGAGGCCCGCCGTGTCGTGACCGAGGCCAGCAAGCTGCGCGGCGCGGCCTTCACCGCGTCCGGTCGCGGCGAGCACGCCTCGGCCCGCGAACATCGCTACCGCGCCAGCCAGCTTGAAGCGCGGTTGGTCGATGCGCTCTGGCGCGAGACGGCGGCCGAGCTTCTGCGAATGCCGCTGGCCGCCTGACTTCCAACCACGCTTTTCCATCCATTCGACCCGGCCCTGCGCCGGGTTTTCCATTTCAGGAGCCTGACATGGCCAACTACCTTACGCATTTCTCGTGCCTGCTTAACGTCGGCACACCCGAAAACGCCGCTCGCGCGCTCGAACTCTACAACAAGCTCTCCGAGGAAGGAGCGTCCGAGGAGCCTCCCTCCGAGGGCTTTCTTCTCTCGATCGAACCCCAATATGGGGGGACCGAGCTTTGGATGCGCCATGACGAGACCGGCGATCCCGCGCGCATGATCCAGTTCGTCACGATCTGCGCGACCGAGTTCGGTCTGACAGGTCGTTGGGGCTTCCAATACGCCAACCTCTGCTCGCGGCCCCGCCTCGACGGCTTTGGCGGCGGCGCTCATGTCATCGACCTCGCCACCGGCGAGACGGTCGCCTGGATCTATACCGATGGCTGGCTCGACAAGGTGCTGCGCGGAGGCGATCCCGATGCCTGAGATCATCGAAACCACCGTCTATCAGCTCGGCGAGCTTTCCGACGCCGCCAAGGACATCGCGCGCGCCTGGTATCGTGAAGGCGGCTTCGACTACGAGTGGTATGATTCCGTCTTCGAGGATTTCCAGCGCATCGCGAAAATCCTCGGTATCTGCCTGAAAACCCGGTCCGTCCGCCTCATGGGCGGCGGCACCCGGCAGGAGCCGCAGATCGCGTTCACCGGCTTCTGGTCGCAGGGCAATGGCGCCAGCTATCAGGCGTTTTATGCCTTTCGCAAAAACGCCACCCGCGAAATTCGCGAGTACGCGCCGAAAGACACCCGCCTTCACGCCATCGCCGATGACCTGCTGGCGATCCAGCGCCGCAATTTCTATCAGCTCCGCGCCGATGTCAGTCATCGAGGCCGCTATTCCCATGAATATTGCATGGCGATCTCGGTCGAGCGGGACAGCCCCACGTATCAGGACATGACGGCCGATGCAGAAGACGCCGTGATCGAGGCGCTGCGTGATCTCGCCCGTTGGCTCTACCGGCAGCTCGAACGCGAATACGAATACCTCAGTTCGGACGAGGCCGTGGACGAGACGATCACCGCCAACCAATACACCTTCACCGAAACCGGACGCCGTTTCGGCTGACCTCGACAAGCGCCCCGCCACACGGCCGGGCGCTTGTTTCATGTCGGCTATCGCCACGGCTGTAGAGGCAGAGAGTGGCCGGGACGGGTTTGAGCCCGTCCGGTCCGAGAGAGAGCGCCGGCGGGCTTGCCCGTTTCCGCTCTCCCGAGGACTTCCCAATGAACACTTTGCTTCCCCTCGCCGATACGCTGCCGGCGACGCCGCTCGCTGCGCCCGGCGATTCTGCCGCCGCCGTCCGCGCGGCTGCCCTGCTCATCCTGCCGCATCTCGAACGCGGTGCGCGTGTCGATGCCGTTGCCCTGCGCGGCGCGATGGAGGCGGCCTTCGGCGGTTCCGACGCCACCGGCCTCTGGGACTGGAAAACCGCCTATGAGGCGTGCGAGGTCGCCACCGTCCTGTTCCTGCGCAAATACGGAAAGGCGCTTTTCCGCAAAGCCGGCTCGAAGGTCGCAGCACTCCCGCTGCTCGGCAAGATCGTCGGGCTTCTGCCGACCCATACCCGCCGCTCGCAGGAGAGCCAGGCGCTCCAACAATTCTCGACACCGATCCCGCTTGGCCTGGTCGCCACGACTGCCGCCGCGATCACGACCGCCGACCGCGTGCTGGAGCCATCGGCCGGGACCGGACTTCTGGCGATCCTCGCCGAGATCGCCGGCGGCTCGCTCGTGCTGAACGAACTGGCCGACACGCGCGCCGCGCTCCTTTCCTCTCTCTTTCCGGCCATTGCCGTCACCCGCTTCGACGCGGCCCAGATCGACGATCATCTCGACGCCGCCACCGTTCCGTCTGTCGTGCTCATGAACCCGCCGTTCTCGGCCATGGTCCATGTCGAGGGCCGCGTGGCCGACGCCGCGTTCCGCCATGTCGCCTCCGCGCTCGCGCGCCTGGCGCCCGGCGGCCGCCTCGTTGCGATCACCGGCTCGAACTTCGGCCCGGAGGCTCCGGCCTGGACCGACGCCTTCGCCCGTCTGCAGGAGCGCGGCCGCGTCGTCTTCTCCGCCGGGATCGACGGCAGCGTTTACGCCAAGCATGGCACGACCTTCGCCACGCGGCTCACCGTCATCGACAAGCTGCCCGCCGATGATCCCACGGTCTTCCCGGTCTCGCCGGGCACCGCGCCGGATGCCGCGACCCTTATGGACTGGATCGGCGCACATCTACCGCCGCGCCTGCCGGTCGATCCCTCCGTCATCGTTCCAGCCGCGGCACCCGCCGCCGCGCGCAGCGTGCGCGGCTATCTCAACCGTGCCGCCAGGATCGCGCCCGCCGCTGTCGCGACTGAGCCGGAAGGCGTCGCGCTCGCCTATGAGATCGTCGACACGCTGCCCGAAGCCGGAACCACCGACGATGGCCGTATCTCCGACGCCATCTATGAAGAGTACGGATTGCAGGCGATCCGTATTTCCGGTTCTCAGGCCCATCCGACCAAGCTGGTGCAGTCGGCGGCGATGGCGTCCGTCGCGCCGCCGAAGCCGAGCTATCGCCCGCATCTCCCCGCCAACATCCGCGATCTCCTGTCCGACGCCCAGCTCGAAACGCTGGTCTATGCGGGCGAAGCCCATTCGGACTATCTCGCCGGTTCGTGGACGGTGGACGAGACGTTCGATCTCGTCTCGGCCGCGCGCGACGATGCCGAGAAGGCCGTGCGCTTCCGGCGCGGCTTCTTCATCGGCGACGGCACCGGCGTCGGCAAGGGCCGCCAGTCCGCCGCGATCATCCTCGACAACTGGCTTCAGGGCCGGCGCAAGGCGGTCTGGATCTCCAAATCCGACAAGCTGCTGGAGGACGCCCAACGCGACTGGAGCGCGCTCGGCATGGAGCGCCTGCTTGTCACGCCACTGTCACGCTTCCCGCAAGGGCGGCCGATCACGCTGCCCGAAGGCGTCCTATTTACAACCTACGCCACGCTACGGGGCGACGACCGCGGCGAGCGGGTTTCCAGGGTCAAGCAGATCGTCGAATGGTTGGGCTCCGATTTCGATGGAGCCATCATTTTCGACGAGGCGCACGCGATGCAGAATGCCGCCGGAGGCAAGGGTGAACGCGGCGACGTCGCCGCCTCGCAGCAGGGCCGCGCCGGGCTTCGCCTCCAGCACGCGCTCCCGAACGCCCGCATCACCTATGTCTCGGCGACCGGCGCCACCTCCGTCCACAATCTCGCCTGTTGGTTTCCGCGCAGAACTGAGCCGGTTAGGCGCATAATTTCCATTGAGAATTGAGCCATGTGAACCTTCCCCCAACGCGAAGAGCGACGGG
>NZ_JACICC010000024.1 GCF_014195635.1 Pseudochelatococcus contaminans
ATGCCCGTTTCTTCGACCTGCGCCATGAACCGCCAAAGCCGTGACGGCAGTTCGAGGCCCGCGTTCCGGGCGGTGATTATGAGGGCTATGTCGATGCTCATGTCCGTCGGCTGGAGGCGCTGCGCGGGTCGGGCTCGTCGAGCGGATCGACGCCTACCAATGACGCATCCCCGATGATCTGGTCAGCCGCGCCGCCCGACTATGATGCCGGCCGCGGCCGTGCTTCCCGCGCAAATCCGCAACAGATGATCCGGCACCGGGGATGCGCTAGCACTGTCTACTTTGCTGCCATATCTAGATAGGCGGCCAGCTCTTCGGGCGCGGCCTTCGGGAATGCCCGCTTCAGGAAATCGAGGTTCATTGCAAGGCTGGCCGCCCTGGTACCGAAGCCCAGAGTCAACCTAACCCGCTTCCACGGGGTGTTCGCACCCAACAGTCGGCACCGGGCGTTGGTCACGCCGGCAAAACGGGGCAGGGGCAACAAGGTCAGGGTGGCTGATGAACCGGCAACACCAGCACAACGGCGAGCGTCGATGACATGGGCGCAACGGCTCAAGCGTGTTTTCAATATCGACATCGAGACCTGCAGCGGCTGCGGCGGCGCCATGAAAGTCATCGCCTGCATTGAAGACCCTATAGTGATCAAGCAGATCCTTGATCACCTGAAGCACAAAGCCGAAACCAGCGGGACCAGGGCGTTACCCGAAAGCCGGGCGCCACCGGCTGAGCTGCTCCTGGGTCTGTTTGACTGACGAGCCTGAAGGCCAACGATACCAATCAAAATGCTGCGTTCACAGCGCCGCGGCAGGGATCCGCCGTGCTGGTTGTCGGAAAAGGAGCCGCTAGTGGGAAAGAGGAGGGTAAATTTTCAGCGTTGCTGGCTCCCCGTCAGCCGGATTGGGTTGCATCGCAGGGGTGTCGAAAGAGTCAACTGCGGTCCAAAGCTGTTTGACTTGGGTGAAAAGGGCGTTTATTCTTCCTATACGTCCCTTCCGACAGGAGCCGACATGTCCACTCCCCTTGCAGGCAGGACCGCCCTGGTCACCGGCGGCGCGCGCGGCATCGGCGCGGCGATCGTGCGCCGGCTGCATGCCGACGGCGCGAACGTGGCCATCACCGACGTGCTCGCGGACGAAGGCCGCGCCCTGGCCGACAGCCTTGGCGAACGCGCTGCCTTCTTCGAGCACGACGTGACCTCCGACGATGCATGGCGCGAGGTGGTCGCCGCCACTGTCGCCGCGTTCGGCGGCCTCCATGTGCTGATCAACAATGCCGGCATCTACGAACCCGGCAGCATTGCCGACGCCGAGCTGGCCGGGGTCGAGCGGCAGATCCGGGTCAACCAGTTCGGCAGTTTCCTGGGCATGCGCCACGCGCAGGCGCCGATGCGTTCGGCCGGTGGCGGCAGCATCGTCAACATCAGCTCGATCGCCGGCCTGCTCGGCTTTCCCGGCGCGGCCGCCTATGCCGGCACCAAATGGGCAGTGCGCGGCATGACCAAGACCGCCGCGGTGGAGCTGGCGCCCGACCGCATCCGCGTCAACTCCGTGCATCCGGGCTTTATCGAGACCCCGATGAACGGCAAGAACAGCGACGAGGCCAACCAGGCCGGCATCGACGCCACGCCGCTCAAGCGCGTCGGCCAGCCCGACGAGATCGCCGCGGCCGTGGCCTATCTGGTCGGCCCGGGCGCGGAATTCGTCACCGGCGCCGAGCTGACCGTGGACGGCGGCTGGGTCTTGTAGCCCGCCACCGCCTCCGAAGGGGCCAAGCCCGGCGGCAAGGACTACCATGCACGCCTTCCCGCAGGATGCCCGCCGCCATGTCCACGCCCCCGCCCTACCTCGACGACGCCCAGATCGAACGCCTGGCCGAGCTGCTGGAGCAGCGCGCGGTGCCGTTCAAGGGCTTCAACCTGGAAGCGCTGGACGGCTTCCTGTCGGCGCTGGTGGTGTCGCCTTCGCTCGTGCCGCCGAGTGAATGGGAGCCGCTGGTGTGGGGCGGCAAGCCCCCGCGCTGGGACAGCATCGAAGAGGCCATGGACGTGCAGCAGCTGCTGATGGGCCACTGGAACATGTGCGCCGCGCGTTCGCAGCACGGCGAGGACGAGCTGCCCGATCACCTCGCACCGCTGATGTGGCTGCCCGAGGACCCGGAACTGACCGGCGAGGAGGCCCTGCACGAGGACGAACTCGACGTCGGCAGCGACTGGGCCCTGGGCTTCTTCGAAGGCGTGGCGCTGCGCGAGGCTAGCGGTAAGCTTTGGCTTGGTCGTGTTTTTTTAACTGTTTGATTTGATTTAAATTTAAGCATTCGAGAACTGTTTAAAATTCTGATAGCATGAAATCTGGTTGGCAATGGTGTGAAAAATATCATCACAGAAAAAACCACTGAATCATCCCTTGAAAACAAGGAGCTCGTGATTCTGACGGTAAGCGCGACGGTAAAAACCAAAGCCAGCCTTTCTTGAAACCTTTACCCTCAAGGGGTTAGGTTCCTCGTTGATGATTGAGTGGGAGTGACGGGCACTGGCTGGCAATGTCTAGCAACGGCAGGCATTTCGGCTGAGGGTAAAAGAACTTTCCGCTAAGCGATAGACTGTATGTAAACACAGTATTGCAAGGACGCGGAACATGCCTCATGTGGCGGCCAGGACGGCCAGCCGGGATCGGGATACTGGTCGTTACCAGAGCCACCGACCCGAGCAAACCCTTCTCTATCAGATCGTTGACGAGTATTACCCGGCATTCGCTGCGCTTATGGCAGAGCAGGGAAAGGAATTGCCGGGCTATGTGCAACGGGAATTTGAAGAATTTCTCCAATGCGGGCGGCTGGAGCATGGCTTTCTACGGGTTCGCTGCGAGTCTTGCCACGCCGAGCACCTGGTCGCTTTCAGCTGTAAGCGTCGCGGTTTCTGCCCGAGCTGTGGGGCGCGGCGGATGGCCGAAAGTGCCGCCTTGCTGGTTGATGAAGTACTGCCTGAACAACCCATGCGTCAGTGGGTGTTGAGTTTCCCGTTTCACCTGCGTTTCCTGTTTGCCAGCCGGCCCGAGATCATGGGGCGGGTGCTGGGCATCGTTTACCGCGTCATTGCCACGCACCTGGTCAAGAAAGCGGGCCATACCCACCAAGTGGCCAAGACGGGCGCGGTCACCCTGATCCAGCGTTTTGGATCGGCGCTCAATCTGAATGTTCACTTCCACATGCTGTTTCTCGACGGTGTGTATGTCGAGCAATCCCACGGCTCAGCGCGTTTCTGCTGGGTCAAGGCGCCGACCAGCCCAGAGCTCACCCAGCTGACGCACACCATCGCCCACCGGGTGGGTCGCTATCTGGCCCAGTCGGCCCGAAGCTGTGATTTTGGCCAAGTTGAAGAACAAAGGTTGAACGCTCGTGTCTACCAGGACCGTTCTTCACCACCGATTTCGTGGATATCGACCTCGATAGAGCACCTGTAGCTCTCGGCGATGTTGAACATCTCTGTTTGGAGATTTTCGATTTCATCATCTAGGCTGACGCCATCGGGCTCGCGGTCATAGGCGATGGTCAGAGTATAATCGCAGTTGCTGGTCTTTTGCATCTGATAACCACGCTCCAGCATCGCCTCGATGCGCTCGCGTGCGGGCTTTCTTCCCCGGCCATGCTTGTTGAAGTTCTCGATGATCAGATGCAGGGCGATGGTGGCTGAGGGCGGCTTCTCCGGCAGCTCGGTCTTTGGCGGAATGACGTCGAGCGCCCGATAGACGGTCATTCTTGAGATCTTCAACTCGCGAGCGACACTCGCCTTGCTGGCCCCTTCCGCAATTCGGCGCCGGATTTCATCGTCGTCGACGTTTTTCTTTCGGCCCCTATAGATACCCTCGGCTCGTGCCGCCTCGATCCCGGCGCGCTGGCGGTCCTTGATGAACTTCAATTCCATGTCGGCAACCATGCCGAGGATGGTGATCACCATCCGCCCCATGCTTCCGGCCGTCGTGACTTCCGGCTCGAGCACCCGCAACGAGGCTCCTTTTTCTTCGAGTTCATGGATCAGGTTCAGAACATCGCGTGTGGAGCGACCGAGTCGATCGAGGCGCAAGACGACAAGTTCGTCGCCAGCACGCAGGAACTGCATGATCGCCTCCAGTTCCGTGCGCCCGGTTCGCGATGCGCCCGATCCTGTTTCCGAACGAACGATTTCACAGCCCGCTGCCTTCAACCGGGCAATCTGGATGTCGAGATCCTGGTCCGTTGTGCTGACGCGGGCATAACCGACGCGGGTCATGGGTAAATCCGTCACATTAGGGTGGCTTTGTCCTTGTATCGTCACATTGACGGCAAATCCACCCTTTTGTGACATGCGCATATGTCACTTTCGATCGTCACGCTAAGGTGCACCCAAATGTGATGATCGGGATTGCCTCGGTCATGCCGCCAGCCGCCCAAAATCGATCCGGCTATTCAGATCGAGGTCGAAACGACCATATGGGTTGACGTGACTGTAAATCAGCGGCGTGAGGCCGCGATAATCCTCCGGCGTCATCCGGCCCGCCCATTTCGGTTCCACCAGCACGGTCTGAAGCATGCGGGTGTTCACGTAGACGAGTGACGCCTGCAGCAAATGCAGCGCAAGGGCGGAGACCTCCTGCTCGTCGACCCGGTTGGTGGCGATCTCACCGGCCTTGCCGAAGAACACGAACCCGTTGGCGCTGTTCCAGTTCTCCACGACATTCAGCCCCTCGTGGATTTCGCGGCGGAGCGATTCCTGACGAAGATACCGGCACAGGAAGATCGTCTTGACCGCGCGACCGAGCTCGCTCAGCGCCTTGTAGGTCGGGTGCATCACTTCGGCCCTTGCAAACCGGCGCAGGATCGCCTCCGGGTCTGCCGTTCTCGTCTTCATCGCGGCGGCATATTTGACCATCTCATCATACTGCTGCTCGATCTCCTCCCAGTTGATTGCGCCGGAAAGGATCGGCAGGAGATTCGGGAGCCGCGCGCGCATCGCCGCGTCCGGAATCGCCAGCTTCTGGCGACCGATGGCTTTCAGACGCGGCGCGAGTTCGAACCCGAGAAGGCGACAAAACGCGAAGCCGACCGCGCTCTGACCATGGCTGTCGACATACTGGCGCTGAATTTCCATGTCGGTGCAATGGCGAAGAACGCCTTCGATCATGGAAGCGACCTCCGAAGACGAGCACCGCTTGAGCTGCGAATAAACGCAGGTCGCGCGTTTCTCGACGTGCCAGTAGATCATGACGCCGCGCCCACCATAGCGGGCATGCCATTCCGTCATGAGATTGCGGTCCCACGCGCCGAACTTCGTGGAATCGGACGCGCAGGCCGTGCCCGCGTCACCCCAAACGGCTGCGTTGCGGATCGCCAGCGTCGCGTTCGCAACCCGCGCGCAGGCCTCTCTCAGTGCCGGTGCATGGATGAAGCGACGATGAACATGCAGCAATTCCTCATAGCTCACGTCGGGTGTCGCGCCCGCGACCCGCTTGATCCCGGCATTCGTGCCGAGCGCATAGAGGCACAACAAAAGCCGTCGATCCAGCGTCTCTTTCGATAGAGAAACCCTCGACGCCGACGTTTCGAAAGCATCCAGAAAGCCGGTATCGAGTGCAGCCTCCTTCAGCACGTCGAGCAACCCGGTCATCGGCCAGCGTCCGCCGATCTCCCCTTTGATCGCATCGAGGCCTTTCGGCTCGGGTGCAGGCTTGAGCGGTGTGATCGAGATGCGGTTTTCGCCACGCCACAGAAGCCGGACCTTATCATTGTCCGGGATATTGGCATTGAGGAGCAACAGTTCCCGCTCAAGCTCTGAACGGATGGCAGACGTAAACGTCCTCGCGTCTGGTGTCAGGTTGAGGCCGGAATAGTAGGCGTCACGCCGGATTTCGAAGTCTTTGGGAAGATCGTCGTCAGGGTTCCGGTAACGGTCCGCGCCAACGACCCAGATTTCCTTGGAGCGAATGCGGTCGCGCAACAACGTGAGAACGCAAAGCTCGTAGCTGATCCGGTTAACACGCCCATCGTCGTCGATGACGGAGCTGCGCCACCTGGCGGGAATAACCTCATCAATCGGAACGTCCTGCACCGGCACGAACCGGCAGCCGTCATCCATCTTGCTCCGAATCCAGTCGAGCGCCGCAAGCACCGGGCGCCACATGGTGTTGTTCGACCGGAATTCCAGAACCGAAAGCAGGCTGGGCAGCATGCGCCGGTAATGATTGGCCCAGGAAGAGCGCATCACCTTATATATACGCCGATCAAGCGCCCCTTTCGCCTGGCTTTCCTTGACGATCGCCGCCAGCTTGTCCTTGCCGACAATCGGGAAAATCACATCGCAGACGCGCCCGGACGGTTCCTCGATCGAGGCGCTGGCGATCTCGACCAGCAGCCGTTCCTTTCCGTAGACCCGCTCGATGTCCTTTGCGATATCGCTCACGACCTTGCGTTTCGAGCGCGTGCCGATCTTGTGGATCGTCTCGATCAGAAGATCGACCATCGCATCCGTCAACTGCGCCTCGCGGAACAGAAGATAAATCGCATACAGCCCGATCTGCCGCGCAGGCGCGTGCCGGCGCATCTCCGAAGCCTTTTCGCCTCCAACGCGACGAACAATCTGCTCTACCCAGGCCTTGCCGGTCGTCGCGAGAAGATCCTGAGGCAGATCGAGTTTCTGAATGAAGGCGAGTTTCGCCGTCATGCCGAGCATGTTGTCGAGCGAAGCCTGGCCAGCGTCACCTTTCATCGTGTTAAACCCGGTCTGGCCGTCCGGATCGGTGATTGAAGCCTCCAGCAATGCGACCGTGCTCGCCGAAAGCCGGTCGTGCACGCCGCCCAACCAGCTATCCAGATAGTGCTGTCGTTGCGACCGCGCCAGGCGTTCCAACTCCCTGCGCGAAGGCCCGTAAATACGCCGATCCCGGCACCACAGAAAAACATGCTCGAGCATGGCGCTGACCGACTGCCCACTCGGGCACAACTCGCTCGCCATCCACAACGTCAGCTGTTCCCGATCAGCCCGCTTCAAACGTCGAAAGCCAAGGTGCTGCAAAATCTCCGCGCAATGCCGACGGGCAGTGCGACCGGAGAAATCATAGTGATTCACGGCGTCAGCTTCGAGGCCCAGCTGCTCGGCCAGATACAAAACACCATCGGCGGGGAGCGCCGCATGATCCTGCACGAAGAAGCCGTGCGCGGCGAAGAATTTAAGCTGAATCGCCAGTCCCAGCCGCGCCGGTCCGGGTTTGCCGTTCACAAAATCAGTGTCGGAAAAGCTCAGGCTCCAGCGGCCGATGAAATCCTCGCTCGATATACCTAAACCCATCACGCCACTCCTATAGCCGGAGCGGCACGTCATTCTCCCAAAGTGCAGCCGTCAATCAGTTCACGCTTGTTCCCACAACGTTCTTCAACTTGGCCAAAATCGCAGCTTCGGGCCGACCGGGCCCAGGAGGCGGGCGACTTCCGTAACCGGCTTGTTTTTCTCGTTGATGAGCTGGCGCGCGTGGGCGATCTGCTCGGCCGTGAGGGCAGGGGAGGGGCCGAACCGCACGCCTCGGGCCTTCGCTGCGATCCGGCCGGCGCTCGTGCGCTCCGCGATCAAGGCTCGCTCGAACTCGGCCATGCCGGCGAACACGGTCAGCACCATGCGCCCGGCCGGCGTCGTCGTATCAGCCCAAGGCTCTGCCAGCGAGCGCAGGCCAGCGCCGGCCTCCTTGATCCGCTCCGCGATCGCCAGAAGGTCGGCTGTCGATCGGGCGAGGCGGTCTAGCCGGGTGATCGTCACCACGTCGCCGGCGCGCAAATGGTCGAGCATCCGCGCCAGCTCGGGCCGGTCCCGCTTCGCTCCGGATGCCTTTTCCTCAAAGATGCGGATGCAGCCGGCCGCGCCAAGGGCGGCCCGCTGCTGGTCGAGGTCCTGGCCGCGCGTCGAGACGCGGGCATAGCCGATGAACACCCGGCCGGTGTCGGAATCTGGTTGGCGGTTCACGGCCTTCTCCTGTCGCAAATCATGTCGCAGGTGTTTTAGCACTTGCGACAAAGACATGCGACAGTGACGGTTTCGCCTAAGTCACTGAACCACAAGGAATTCGGATTTTCCCGCCAAGGTGCTGCTTAACTTAGGATTCTTGCGACTATGGAAGCATCTTCGCCGGCGCTCACGACAAGGGCTGAAGCACGAGTGTGCTGCTATGGCTGACTTAGAGAAGGGCTCGCGAACTAATCATGTTGTTTTCCTCTTTTTTCAGCTTCACCGGCTTTCTCAAGGATTTCGAAGCCGCTTCTGACAACGACAACAACCACACCCAAGCCAATGATTAGATCCGGGTAGGGCGAACTGAAAAGAATTACGGCAAGACCCGAAAGCGCGATCGCCGAGTTCACGAGCATGTCGTTCGTGGTGAAAATCCATGAGGCTTGCAGATGCACGCCGCCTTCCCGATGAGATTTCAGGAACCACATGCAAACCATATTCGTAAGGGCGCTCGCGATTGCCACGGCAATCATGACCGGTCCGATCGGATCGGAGCCAGTGAAGAAGCGCCGGCCGACTTCAAATAAAAGAAGACCAGCCAATGCTATCAGAAGGATTCCTGACAATCGGGCAACTCGAACCTTCGCTGCCAAGCCGCGACCTACGACGAAAAGGCTGATGGCGTATACACCTGCATCGCCAAGATTATCGAGCGCAGAACCCATCAGTCCGGTTGACTGAGCCCACCACCCTAATCCTCCCACAATGGCTGCTTGGGCAGTATTGATCGCAAGTACCCATGCGAGCGCCCATCGTTCGCTCTTCTCGGATGAATTGGCATTGTCCTGAGGGTGATTATTCATAAGTCACACATCGGCTTTCTCGGCAAGAAGCGGAAGCTGCAATCTGCATATGCCCACTGTTCTAAGCTCATTTGTCGGGGGTGCCGCGCCACGTTAGCAGGCGTAGCGCATTGGCCGTAACGAGGACCGTAGCGCCCGTATCGGCGAGGATGGCCATCCAGAGCGTGGTGACGCCGAATAGAGTCGTCACGAGGAAGACGGCCTTCAGTCCAAGTGCTATGGCGATGTTCTGCCAGATATTGCCGAGGGTCGCCTGCGACAACCCGATGAGATCGGCGATACCCGTCACCCGGTTTCTGAGCAGCGCGGCATCGGCGGTTTCAAGCGCGACATCCGTTCCCGCGCCCATGGCGACGCCAACGGAAGCGGCAGCGAGCGCGGGAGCGTCGTTGATACCGTCTCCCACCATGGCAATCGGCCCATCAGCCTTGAGGCGACTGATCTCGGCAAGCTTGGCGT
This sequence comes from Pseudochelatococcus contaminans, assembly GCF_014195635.1. Taxonomy (GTDB): domain Bacteria; phylum Pseudomonadota; class Alphaproteobacteria; order Rhizobiales; family Beijerinckiaceae; genus Pseudochelatococcus; species Pseudochelatococcus contaminans. The sequence goes on from NZ_JACICC010000024.1 coordinate 9,289, forward strand.
CAGGAAGAAGTTCGGCGCTCGCCTCAAGGCCGAGATGGGCCGCGATGGCGTCGGCCGTGCGCTTGTTATCGCCGGTCAGCATCAGAGGACGCACACCGCGATTCGTCAGCCGCTTTACACCTTCGATGGCGTCGTCGCGCGGCTCGTCGCGCAACGCGATCAACCCCTCGATGGTCTTGCCCTTCATAAGCACGACGACCGTCTTGCCTTCGCTCTCCAGTTCGGTGATCGTCTCAGCGATACTCCCTTCAAGGGAAGCCTGTTCGGCAGCGTGGCGGGGAGATCCGACCGAAGCGAATCCCTCCTTCAGCCGCGCTGTGACCGCCTTGCCGGGTGTGGCCATGCCGCCTCCAAAGGTGGCAGGCAGTTCGAGCCCCCGCACCTCTGCCGCCTCCACGATTGCCACCCCAAGCGGATGGCTGGTGCTGCGCTCGACAGCCGCCGCGATGGCTAGAACCGAGTTCACATCACCTCTGATCGGCACAATATCTGTCACCTGGGGACGGCCGCGCGTCAGCGTTCCCGTCTTGTCGAAGGCAACAGTTATGACCTTGCCAAGTGTTTCCAGCGCCGCACCGCCCTTGATCAGCAGTCCCTGCCGCGCACCGGCGGCAAGACCAGAGGCAATAGCCGCCGGCGTGGAAATCACGAGCGCGCAGGGGCAGGCAATCAGCAGCGTGGCGAGGCCGCGATACACCCATGTCATCCAGTCACCGCCGAAGGCGAGCGGCGGCACGACAATGATCAGAGCTGCGACAACCATCGCGCCCGGCGTATACCAGCGGCTGAAACGGTCGATCATGCGCGCCGTCGGAGCCTTTGATTCCTGAGCTTCCTCGACCATGTGGATGATGCGGGCAATGGTGTTGTCAGCCGCGACATGGCTAATCGATACGCGCAGTTCGCCGTTGGCATTGATGCTACCCGCATAGACGGTTGCACCGGCTTCTTTCAGCACGGGCACGGATTCGCCTGTTACGGGGGCCTCATCGACCTCAGATACACCGTCAATCACCGTGCCATCAGACGGCACACGGTCTCCCGGCCGAACCACAACGACATCACCGATGGCCAGCTCTTCCGCAGCGACCTTCTCAACGGTACCATCACGCTCGCGGAACGCGACCCGGGGCACGAGGTCGATCAGCGCCTCAATGCCTGCCCGCGCGCGGCCAGCCGCGACCGTTTCAAGTAATTCGCCCACTGCGAACAGGAAGATCACGACAGCAGCTTCTTCGGCCTCGCCGATGGCGACCGCGCCGATTGCTGCGACTGTCATCAGTGTCTCAATGGTGAAGGGCGAGCCGGACATCGCGCCGGCGACCGCCCGCCTCGCGAACGGGATAACGCTGATCAGCGCCGCGCCTGAATAGAGCCATTGCTCCAAATCCGGTAGAATACGCGCGAGGGCGAAGGCAAGGACGAACAGGGCACCGGTAAGGAGGACGAGCCGACCCTTGCTTCCTTTCCACCAAGCCTCCGTAATGCGCTTCCGAGGCGGGCTTGTCTTTAGCACGGCCTGCTCGATCACTGGCGTGTAGCCGAGCGCCCGAATCTTTTGCTCAATGGTGCCGAGGGCCGTGCGGCTCTCCTCCAATTGCAACGCAAGCGTCTCGCTGGCGTAACTGATATCGATGTCGCTAACGCCCGGCAGGCGTCGCATCGCCGTCTCGATTTTCATCGCGCAAGATGCACAATCCATGCCTTCTATGCGCAGTCTGTAGGGCCTTGCCGCCGTCATCATGTCACCTCGACTTTCCCGATGTGACACCCCAGATACAGCCTGTAGTCACTATAGGGCGTCACGACACGAAAGTGGTGGATCTGTCCGACATTTGAGAACATATGGTGATCAAGCGGCCAGCATGGACGTCTCGCGCCGAAGCGGCCTGAGGTCGAGGCTGTCAGTCGGGGTCCAGATGTAATCGCCGGTGAGGCTGATATGCTGCCATCCGAGCGGCGTGATGTGCTTGATCACGTCTGCCGGCGTCGCAATGCCTTCGCGATTGAGTTCGGCGAAAGTCGGTTCGAGATAGAGCGTGTTCCAGTAAACGATCGCGTTGATGAGCAGGTTTAGCCCGGACGCTCTGTAGAACTGGCTCTCGAAGGTTCTGTCCCGAAGCTCTCCGAGACGATTGAAGAACAGCGCCCGGGCCAGAGTGTTCTGGGCCTCGCTCTTGTTGAGGCCTGCGGTCGCGTTCCTGCGCATTTCAGGGTTCTGCCACCATTGCAGCAGGAAGATGGATCGATTGATGCGTCCAATGTCGCGCAACGCGAGCGCCAGTCCGTTTTGGCGCGGGAATGCGGACAGTTTCGCCAGCAAGATCGAAGGCCGCACCTGGCCGGAACGGATCGTCGTGACGAGACGCAGGATGTCATTCCAGTTTGCCCTAATCCGCTCGACGTTGACGGGTTCGCCGAAGAGCGGGGCGAGGTTTTGGGGAGGCGCGTCGCCCGGGAAGAGATAGAGCCGGCGATCCTTAAGGCCGCGCAACCGGGGCACGAGCTGGAAACCGACAAGATGGCAAAGAGCGAAACTCATGTCGCTGACCCCGCCGGTGTCGACATAGTGGGTTTCGATAGCGAGATCGCTGCCGTGATAGAGCAGACCGTCGAGGACGTATATGGCCTCGCTCGCATTAGCGTTCATGGCGATGATGTGGAACGCCCCATACTGGTCGGAGGTGAAGCGATAGAACTTGGCGCCGGGGTTAGGGCCATAGCGGGCGTTGAGGTCGCCGATCGCCTCGGCGTGCCCTCCCGCCGGAAAATACTGCCCGTCCGAGGATGAGGTGGTTCCGTCGCCCCACAATTTCGCGAGAGGCAATTGCCTCTGGGCATTGACAAGGATGGCATGCGCGCCGGTGTAACCCTCCTCCCGGATATGCCAGTCATGCGCCCAGGCGAGCTGGCGCATCGTCAGCCCAGGGGAAACATCCGCCATTCTGGTGAGTCCGAGATTGATGCCGTCCGCCAGAACGGCGGTAAGCAGGGCAAGCTTGTTGTCGGCCGTGCGCCCGGTGCGCAGATGGGTGAACGCATTCGAAAATCCCGTGCGGGCGTCCACCTCAAGCAGCAGGTCGGTGATGCGGACGGCAGGCAGCCGGTTTTCCACCTTCGGTTTCAACGATTTCGCGATGTCCGGAAACATGGCCTTGTGCGGCGTGACGCTGAAACCCGCGCCGGCCAATTCGACATCGTCGAGCTCACCGGCTTCTGCCAGACGGGAAAGCTCGCTCAGCCCATCGTTCAAGGTCTGGCGCTGTTGCTTCAGATAGGTTTCAACATCGGTATCGACGGCGACCGGAAGCGGACCTTCCTCGCGCATCAACTCGAATGTCGGCGCGGGAATGAGGAAACTCTCGAAGGACTGGAAGCGCTTCGCGCCTTCCACCCAGACATCGCCGGCATCGAGCCGGCGTTTCAATTCACTGAACAGGCACAGTTCATAGGCCTTGCGATCGATCTTGCCATCCTGCAGGATCAGAGGCATCCAGCCTCTCGGTGCGAAGGATATGGGAGCTCTGTCGGGTATCGCTCTTTTCCCTTTGCGGTACAGATCAGCGACCATGGATAGCGCCCGCAGGAGATTCGCCGCGACGGCGTGGCCGCGAAACACGAACGTCGACAGGAACTCCGGTGCCATTTTCCGGATTGTTGGATAGCGCTGCAGCATTTCGATCTTCCCGTCGATGCTGTCCGGGGCAATCAGCGTGTCGACCGCGTGGACACTGGTCGCGAAGGCCGGCCATTGAATGACCGCTTCGAGCGACCTGCCGATATCCTCGCCTTTTTTCCAGGCCTCGATGATCGCGTGGCAAACTTTCGAAACGTCCTTCAGCGGCTTCTGAACCTCCCGGACGGAACGGGTGATGCGGGCGGTCGCCTGATTGTCGGCTCGCCGCGTCATGGCGCCGATCAGCTTCTTGAACACGTCGATTGCGCAATCGGTCAGATGGCGGGAAAGATGCAGGACCGTTGCAGCCAGCACGGCATGCCGGCGGTCGGGGTTAAGGTCGCGCAAATGCTGAGCACTCATCCGCATCCCTTCCGCGGCGAGTTCGTCAAAAACCTTGACCGGAATGCGCTCCATCAGTTCCATTGACAGGCTCAGTGCCCGAAGAAACTGGACGCGTTCGGCTATCCTGTCGAGATTGACAGCGGTAGGCGACAATGCCGGTGTTCTCGCCCACGCAAGGATGGTCACATTCGTCCCCGCACGCGGCTCGAGAAGTTTGTCGAGGTCGCGCTTCTGGCCTTCCGAAAGCCCGCCAGCCAGGGCCCGGTGAGCGATGCGGATGCCGCGCCGGATTGCAACGTGGATGATGGCTTCGAGTGCTCTGCGCGCCGGCAGGAGAATTCGCCGACGTCGCAATTCCTCCACAATCATATCCGCCAAAACATCGGCCCGGCGCAGGGTTTGCGCCGCGGGTGTCAGCCAGCCGGTCAATGCCCGCACGTCCGAAGGCGCAAATGGGCGTATCTTCATTTTCTCGAACAGCAGCGCAAGGTGCTCGCGGCGCGTCTGCGGACGTTCGAAATATCGATCGATCTCGCGATGATCGGCGCCGATCTGCCGCGCCAGGAACCGCAAGACGCCGGAAGGCAGGATCTCACCATCCGCGAGCGGTCGGCCTGGAAATCGCAACATCGCCAGAACGCAGGCCAGACCCAGGCGGTTCGCTGCACGGTTCTGCCGCATGATCAGATCGAGATCCGACTGGTCCAGCGTGTAATGTTTAGCGATCTCTCTTTCGTCCTCCGGGAGAGCTGTTGCCTGGCTCCACCATGTCTCGCTCAGCAATGCTCTTCGAGCCATTCATCACCCTCCCTTTCATCGCGGACGCTGCACCGAAATGGAAAATGCCTGTCCGGCAAACGGTCGTTTCGCGGCTTCCACAGGTTTCGTCCATAAACCTTGCCATTCGACGGCAAACCGGACATTGTCCGAATTCAATGGGAAAGCGGACAAATCACACGTCATGACCTCGATCGGCTACGCAAGGGTATCCACCGGCGATCAGGATACGGCGCTGCAACTCGATGCGCTGCGCAAGGCTGGCTGCGAGAAGCTGTTCGAAGACAAGGCATCGGGTGTGAAAACCGATCGGCCGGGGCTCGCCCAAGCCGTGCGCTATGCTCGAGACGGCGACACGCTTACGGTCTGGAAGCTCGACCGTCTCGGCCGATCGATGAAGCACCTGATCGAGATCGTCACCGAGCTGGAATCCAAGGGTGTAGGCTTTCGATCTATCACCGAAAACATCGACACCACGACACCCGGCGGTCGCTTGGTCTTCCATCTGTTCGGGGCGCTGGCCCAGTTCGAACGCGATCTCATTCGGGAAAGAACCCGCGCCGGACTACAGGCAGCAGAGGAAAGGGGTCGGCGCGGAGGCCGGCAAGCTGTCGTCACGCCGGAGAAGCTCGCTAAGGTCCGCCAGCATCTGGCTGCCGGCCTCAATGTTCGCGAAGCCGCCGCGCGCGTGAAAATCGGCAAGACCGCGCTCTACGAAGCCCTCAAAGCCGAAAAATCAGCCGCACCCACCGTCAAACCGGCATGAGTTCTTCATGCGTTCTCAAATGTCGGACAGATTCATCACTTTCGTGTCGTGACGCCTATAGGGTCAAGAGATGAACGACGAGATTCTGATGATCGGCCAATTGGCCAGACAGACCGGCACCAAGGTCGAGACGATCCGGTTCTACGAAAAGAACGGCATCCTGCCGGCACCCACACGCACCAAGGGCAACTATCGTGCATATGAGCTGGTCCACCTCAACCGGCTCAGCTTCGTCAGGCGTGCACGAGAGCTTGGCTTCTCGCTCGATCAGATCAGGGAATTTCTTAAACTAGCTGACGATCGTTCGGGGTCTTGCACGGCGGTCGATGCGATCGCAAAGGAGCATCGGAAGGAGGTCGAGCGAAAAATCGAAGATCTAACTGCGCTCAAGTCCGAACTTGACAGGATGATCGACCAGTGTGGATGCGGCCTTATCGCAGATTGTAGGATAATTGAGAGCCTGTCTCCGCTGCCAGCGAGCAACTTATGAACTGCGCCTTGTCGAAGCTTTACATCCAACATCCGCTTGGAGGGGTTGACTGCTCGAAGCTGCCGTTCCGCTTCCCAACCCAAAATCGCTGTTCAGCCGTCGCGGAAATCCCCGACCCTACCCCGACCCTACAACGCATTTTGCGACAATACCCTGTGACGTAACAGGTCTTGGAGTAGCGCGACATGGCAATGGCTCGGGCGGGCCTAGCCGCAACAGGCAGACGCTCCCGTCTGCTGCGCGCGATGCCTCGGTTTGCAGATCGCCGGGCGCGGGCTGAGAGGCCCCTGAACATTAAAGGGGCACAGATATACGGTAGGCCGATTTCACGCCTTTTGCGCAGCCTTCTTGATGGCAGCTACGAAGCCCAACAGTTC
>NZ_JACICC010000025.1 GCF_014195635.1 Pseudochelatococcus contaminans
CCGTGAATCCGGTTCGCGTTTCCTGGAACGAGTTCATGAAACCTCGCCCCGGTTCGCGAAACCTGGCACCCCGACAGAGGTTTTCCACATCGCGCACGCGCTCTTCAAGGTTAGAGTCTATGTTAGACTCTAAGTTAAGGGCGCGATTTTCTGTGGAATTTCCGTGCGTTAAACCCGGTTCGGGTTCCTGATAGCACGAGCCTCGGGTTCCCGATAGCACGATAGTGCGGGTTCCTGATAGCACGAGGCCGTCCACAGGTTTTCCACAGGCCGACGCGGGCTCGAAAGCGAGCAGCGTCCGCCCGCCGATGTCGCCATCAAGGAAAAGCCTGTAACCAGGTAGCGGTTGACGGTGGATGATATCGCGCAACTCGAATGCGAAGCGCTTGAACGGCGAGAGGCTGCCGGATTTCTGGTAGAGATGACGGAAATCGAAGCGCCAGCCTTCGCGTTGACGTCCGCCGTGCTTGCGGACCAAGCGGTAGAGCCAGCGGTCAAGGCCGCCGGTCAGGTCGAAGTAGGTCCGGTCGATGGTGAGCACGAGAGCATCGTCGAGGACAGCCTGGTAGAACCAGTCCGGCACGATCAATTCGATGCCGTCGGGACGGCCGTTGCGGTCGGTACGCTCCTGCCACTCGTTGATCCATGAGAAGCGATGACGGCGGCCTTCCGCAGGTTGGCGGATCGAGGTGGAAACGGTGGTCGATTGCAGCCGGTCGAGCGCGGCTTTTAGGCGCTGGTAGTCGCGGAGTGAGGTGCCACGCCCGACGTAGGTGAGGATTTCGTACGGAGTGGCCGCCATTAGCCGGGAGGTTCGAAGTCCGGTATCGCGGGCTTCTACGATTTGGCTTGCCGCCCAGATCAGGATGTCGGCGTCCCAGATTGTCGCCATGCCGTGATCTGGAACGGCTTCGACTCGGATCGTCACGTTGCCGGCGACGAAATCGATCGGCGCGACACGGTGATTCTTAGAAAGGGAGAAAAAGGGATAGGCCATGAGATCCTGCGCGTCTCTTGGCGCGAAGTCGCCGGGGAGCGCCCTGAACAGATCGAGTTGCCCGCGCTCGGAAAGGGATCGACGTCGCACCGCCATGAAGGGAACCGCGAGCCGTCAGCGTGCGAAGCGGCCGACATGCGCCGGCTGAGCAGTCGTGTGGCGCTTCGCCGGCAGCACGGATCCGCGCGGGTCGGAGGTCGAGGTCACCGCGCCACGAGCGGCCCAGGCTTCCAGATCGTCTATGGCATAGACGACACGGCCGCCGAGTTTGCGATAAGCGGGGCCGGTTCCGTAAGTCCGGTGCTTTTCGAGGGTCCTGGCCGAGAGGCTGAGGAAATCGGCGGCTTCTTTGGTGCGCAGGTAGCGCGGCGGCAAAAAGACTGGTTCGTGTGGCATGGATCGCGCCTCCGTGAGGTTCCGGCGTCCGCTGGGCATCAGCGGCGAACGACGAGCACAGTGGCGCGCAGGGGGCGGCTCCGACGATGTTGAAGTAAGGAATCTAAGTTCGACACCGAACCGCTATCGGCGTCTGCGAGGTCGCCTGAGCATCGCTCGATAGCCGCCGCGGACAAGTTTCATTCCGTCGCGGACGAGGCGAATCGTGGTCTCCCGGATCGCGCTTCCGACCCAGGAAGCAGCGTCCGTCTCGTATTCTGGATAAATGAACTGGGCGATCGTTCGATAGGTCGCGCCATCCGCACGGGCGTCGACGACACGCAGCATTTGCCGAGCCCGATGACGCCGCTGGAGGGTCAGACGTTGGTCGGGCGGAATGCGGCGGCCGCGAGCCGCCGCCCAGAGCCGCGCGACTGTGGCTAGCCTGTCGGGTGTGTCATCGTCGAAAAAGACAAGAGCGCCAAGCGGCCCTGCATACGCGGCTTCAGACAGGCTGGTATCAAATCTTTCTCCACGTATCTCGACGTGGAGGTGACGATCGTCACGGCTACCTGTCTGGTGCTCGTGGAGATCTTCAACCGTGAGGTGGAAGCCTTCTAGGGACACGGATGCGGGCTGAAGAAGAATCGCACCAGCGTCGGTTTCTAGGGTCCAGAAGATCGGCTGCTCGATCGCGCTGAGATGCGGCTCTGCGGGGAAATCGCAGCCCCCATCGCTTAGCGAAAGCGGCGGCGTCCTCGTCGGATACTCGGCCGCTGGATACGAATTGCTCGAACGCTATCCTGTATTTGGGATTGCGGCGCAAGAATTCCCAAGCGAGTTGGCTGGGCGTGAGTTGATCTACATAATCGTAGGCAGAGTGAGACCGCCAATCGAGATTCTGAGGCATTCCTCCATCCTCCCGCACGCATAAAAAAGCGCGAGTTATAGGATAGTTACGATCCTCGGTCGGGCGGCGTTTGGGAAGACCGGACTGGCAAGCAGGTGATCCAGATTCTGCATCACCTCAGTTCAGGCGTGGACCGAGAAGCTGGCCAAAGCCGTTTTCGGACATCCATTTTGCGCGCGCAAGGTGAGCAGAGTGAACCCGTGCCGCGCGCTCGGGTTCGCTGGCGGGACAGATGCCGAAAAGAGTTTGGACTACCTCGCGCCAGTCCGCGCCTTCCCTGTCCGCGTCGAGCAGACGAAGGTATAGCTTTAGATGCGCCAAATCGTAGCCCGAGAGCGCTGCATCATCTGGCGGTTGGTCTAATAGGACAGTCACGGGCACGAATTCCTCCGACAATTCATTGATCGACCTCAATGGAGATTGTTATCGCCAGTTTCGTCCAGTCTAAGGCAATGCGTGAAAATTCAGAGGAGCCACGCGGGCGTTGCTTCGCAGCGACATCAGCCTGAGCTCTTGTCGTGTACCAACATCACTCCTACGCCTTGGTCGGAGTTCAGGAAGAGGATACCGCTCCGCTCGAATGCCCGTCTGATTTCGTCGCGCGTGCTCTCGAACACCTCTAATCCATTTTCGGATTCGAGGCGCTTCAATGCGGTCAGCGATACGCGGGCCTTGTCAGCGAGCGTCTCCTGTGTCCAACCCAGTAACGCGCGTGCGGCCCGTGACTGTCGGGCGGTGATCATGCATGATCACCTCCTACAGTCACAAATCCGCACGCCAGAACTACGACTATTTTAGTCGTTCTAGATAGATTTGACCAGTGACAATTCGCGGAGGTTCGTCATATCCGCATGCAGTCGCGAAGACTGATTCGGCCACAATGGTCCGTCGCGAACATGGAAAAGCCCGGCGGCTCGCGCCGCCGGGGCTCTGGCTTTCCCGCTCAGAACGGGATGTCCTCGTCATCGATGAACTTGCCGCTATCGCTTTCGGTCTCCTTCGCCCGGCTCAGGAAGTCGACCGTCTCGGCGATAATTTCGCATCCGTAGCGGTCGTTGCCCTGCTGGTCCGTCCACTTCGTGTAGTGGATGCGGCCGCGAACCAGAACCTTCATGCCTTTCTCGCAATACTCCTGGATCGTCTTGCCGAGGCCGTTGAAGGCGGTAATGCGGTGCCATTCCGTATCCTGGACCCGGTAGCCCCTCTCGTCCCGGACAACCTTGCCGTCCGAGTAGCGGGGGCGCGAGGTGGCCAGAGTGAAGTGGGTGATGCGGGTGCCGCCCTGGGTGGTGCGGGTTTCGGGAGCCTGACCGATGTTGCCGGCGAGAATGACGATGTTCTGCATTGTAAGTCTCCGTTGCTTCTCGGAGGGACCATCCCTCCGACGAGACCCGGCCAAGGCCGTCGGGAGACTCCCGCAACTGCCGACCTGTTCGGCAGCTTGCCCCTAAGGCCCCAGGTGGGGCGGGCAGCCGCGCTTGCGCGGCAACACGGCTGGGAGCCGCCGGGGTTGCTGGTGGAAACCGAACGGACTTAGGGGATCAGTCAGTCGGAGGGATTGGTGCCTTTGAAAGCAGGAATACGGGGACGCGCAGCAGAACCATTGTCCTCGCCGGTAACGGCGACTAGGCAGGTTTACGGACCTGCGCACTTCGGGGCACGCCTGACCTCTACTTCTTCAGGCCACCCCGCGTCGCCGCAGGTCGGACGGACACATGGACGGAAGAAGAACGAGGAGGCTATCGGGCTATCAGGGCACGGAATGGCACCGCATTACCATCTTCGATAACAGCAGGCCCGATCCAGCGAAGTTGCGAAAGTGGGGTGAAGGTGCCGGTTCGCCTCGGTCCCCACTACGAAATGGATCGACTGGCGGGCTCCGATTGCCACGGCATGCGGATATCAAGCCGGTGACCGATTTCCCAAGCCGGGCGAAGGAGACCGAAAGCAAGGACGACAAAGGCAGCGCTGTCGCGACAGCCTCGACTGTGCGTGAACGTCGAAGCCCGGCGGCGCAAGCCGCCGGCTTTTTTGCGGTCGCGCCGGATCGTGGCCGACTGATCAGCGTGAGAACAACGACACGCCGAGGGCGTTCAGATTGATAATGGCTGCGGTGCCGATGAACAGACCGGCGCTGCCGGAAAGCAAGTTGAGCATCAGGCCGGGATCGATGGCGTTCTTCGCTACGCCGTGGATGAGTGCATATCCGGCGATGACGGCCGGCACGGCAAAGACAGCGAGAGCGATCAGCCGCAGAGCCGGATTCCTGGCGAAGCCGAGAACCGCAATGACGAGGCCGATCGAAAGCAATGCCGCGCTAACGGCCGCAAGCCCTGACAGGAAGATGCCGGCTCCAGCGCCCCAGGCATATTGGGCGGCCGACAGGCCAACCATGAAAGGCAAAGCGTAGATCGCAAGATTGTAGGCAAGGATGCAGAACGCGATCGTCAAGGAAATGGCGAGCAGGATGAGTGACATGGAAACCTCCACATGATCGGTTGAGGATCACGACAGGCTGCCTGTAGATACGCTCCGCCTGCGACTATGCTACTTTTCCGGTTCTGCAAGGATGTTTCATAACAGCCACTAACCTCTCCGATAGTCAAGTATTGGTGGCTGTTCCAGCCGCCAGGCGGCGGCGCTCACGCGCCGCCGTCGAACTTCATGACGGGGATGCCGAACTTGCGGGCCTTGTCCGCAAGATTCTCCTGAATGCCGGTGCCGGGGAAGACGAGGACACCTACCGGCAGGACGTCGAGCATCGCGTCGTTGCGCTTGAAGGGCGCAGCCTTGCCGTGCTTCGTCCAGTCGGGCCGGAAGGCGACCTGAGCCACCTTGCGGCTATCTGCCCATCGGGAGGCGATCAGTTCGGCGCCCTTCGGCGTGCCGCCGTGCATCAGCACCATGTCGGGGTGCTTCACATGGACCTGATCGAGCTTTGCCCAGATCAGGCGGTGATCGTTGAAGTCGGCACCTCCGGTCAGAGCAACCTTGGGGCCGGCGGGCATCATCACCTCGGTCTCGGCCCGGTGTTTCGCGGCGAGGAAATCCCGGCTGTCGATCATTGCGGCGGTGAGGTTGCGATGGTTGACCATCGAGCCGGTACGGGGCCGCCAGGCGCTGCCGGTGTGGTGCTCGAAGGCTTCGGAGGCGACGTCGCGGAAGAGTTCCATGCTGTTGCGCCGCTCAATCAGGGTCTGACCTTCTGCCGTGAGGCGCTCCAGCTCGACCGACTTCACCTCGCTGCCGTCCTGTTCACGCTGGAGGCGGCGTTGCGCCTGCTCGTTGTCATCGAGATCGCGTTCGACCCGGCCCGCGGCGCGGTGGAAGAGATTGACGGTTCCCCAGAGCAATTCGTCGAGGTCGGGTTCGAGGCGGGTGCCACCGAGCGTCGCGACGAGGGCGTCGAAGATATCTGCGACGGCGGCGGCGACGGCGTTGCCCTCCGGGAGCGGCCTCGGATCAGGTTCGTCCTGATACGGCCGCCAGCCGTAGAGCTGGAGTTCGGTGAGGAGATGATCGGTGGGGGACGAGATGTGGTTCGGCTCGAAACCTGCGTTTTCGTCTTCGTTCGTCATCGGGAGCATCCTTTGTCTGGAGACCGCGCCCATCGCGGCCTTCGCAGGCGTCGAAAGCCCATGGGCGGGACGGACTGGCACCCTCGCGCTCCCGCGAGGGCTTCGATGGCCGGGTTCGGGCTATTTTGACTCTCGCGATGCAAAGGCGGGGCTCGTCCCCGCCGGCGGAAAATAGCCCGAACGCGGCCATTGCCTGTCCGGGCCGTTTGTGGGCCGATCGCCCTCTCAGAAGGCCGTGGGCACGGGACTCTCAGGAAAACGAAGGATGCTTCCGATGATGAACAGAGACGGCAGGTGGAGACGCCTCGACCGCGCCTTGTCCTCCACCGATCTTCTCACCCTTCCACGAAATGGCGGACGTCATCGGGATGAAGCTGCTCCATCAAGGTCGTCCGGAGGGCGTCGATGCCACGCCAGCGCAGATCTTCGTTGAAGTCCTCACACGCCGGCGACACCGAAATCGCTTCGATCCCGACGCTCCTTGCTCTGGCGACCAGGCTGTCTCTTGCGCCGTCACCGGCCGGGTCGCGATCTCTGAGGACATAGAGCCTGCGTAGCGTCGCCGGGAACAGGATGGCAGCGAGGTGAGCCGCTGAGAGCGCCGCCATCATCGGCAAGTGGGGCAGAACCTGACGGGGTGACAGCACGGTCTCGATGCCTTCGCCGGCCGCGAGCACCTCACCGGCGACGCCGAAGCGGACCCCGTGCCCGAGAAGGTCTCCCATCGCCCGCCGCGGTGACTCGACCGGCGCCTTGCCCGAACCGTCCGGAGCGAGCCAGGTGCGGTGTGTGCCGGTCTGGTTGCCGTGAAGATCGGTGACGGAAGCGACGATCGCCGGCCAGATCTCGGTGGGCGAATGCTGGTCCGGTTTATAGTAGCACCGCGGATGGTAGCGTAGCGCGGTGGCTCCCGCGAGGGAGTTGATCGCCCGCCCGTTGAGGTAGATTTCCGCAAGTGTGCCGCCGATCGGCTGCGACATGGCGAAAAGCCGCCGCGACGCTTCGGGCGAACCGACAGCGATGTTCGACGTCCTGCCGGTTGGTGTCCTCGTCTTCTCCGGTTCGGGATGCGGGAGAGCGAGGAAGCGGCGCGCTTCCTCGGCCACGTCCTTGAAGTCGACGAGGCCGAGCGTTTCGCGGATGATGTCGAGCAGATCGCCATGCTCGCCGGTCGATGCATCGGTCCATTTGCCGGCAGCACCCTTGCCGGACTCCGGTCCGGTCAGACGCACGAACATCGAGCGACCGGGGCTGTTCTGAACGTCCCCGACGACCCAGTATCGTCCGGCGCGGTGGCCAGACGACAGGTAGTGGCGGCAAACCGCCTCGGCATTGCGGCCGAGACGGGATGCCAGTTCGGAGGCGCCGTGACGGGCCATCACGCTGCCTCCTTCTCGCCGATGCGCTCGATCGGCCAGCGGTCGAGCACCTTGGCGAGAACTGCGGGGCCGTTGGCATCGGTCGGCACGAACATGCGCAGCTTCCACGAGATGATCTCGTGAAACAGGCCGTAGGCCGTGAGCCGCTCGCGCATCGTGTCGTCGAAGCCAGACAGCTCGATCCGGTTCGCGCCCATGACACGAACGCGGCGAAGCTGGAGTCCCTCAGCGAGGTCAAGGATGGTGCGGCCGTCCATCAGGGCGGTGAACGTATCGTCCGGCGTGATCGCGGCTGCGCCGGTCGTGGTCGCATTCGCGGCCCAGGCCGGCGAGACCTTACGGCCGATGATGCGCTCGCCGTCGTCGGTCTGAAGCCGATAAACGCGGGTCGAATCGTTCGGCAGCCGCTTCCAGATAGGCAGAAGCAAGCCCGTGACCATATGGAGGGTCGCGTCAGTGAACTCTGGCACCTCGGCGATCTCGGCGTTCCAAGCCGACGCGAAGGTGTCCCTATCAGCTTCGACCCAATGGGTCTCGCCCATGAAGCGTATCGGGATGTTGTGCGCCTCGGTCGGCCGGATCAGCCGGACGCGGCGTTCGACCTGGCCATCGTCGAGCATGATGCTGCTGGCCGGGATCTGAACAGCAGCACGCCTCGAGCGCTCGTTGACGAGCAGCCTGGCGCGCGGGTCGCCGAGTTCGGCGAGAGCAGCGTCAAGCGTCACCGGGCGGTTGCGCCGACGCTCGTTGATCGTAAGCAGGCTGGTTTCCGCGCCGGTGCGCGGATGCGTATAGATCGTCTGGCGATCGACGACGACGAAGCTTTCGGCGCGCAGCGTTTCCAGCCCGGCGTCATAGGTGCCTGACGCAATCGCGCCCTCGATACGGGCGGTCAGGAGTTGCTCGAAGGCCGAGAAGAGGATGCCCTGAAGCTCGATGGTGAGCGCGAGCAGCCGGTTGAGGAACGTCGTGATCGGCGGCAATTCGTCCTTGATGCCAGTCGAGTCCGTCAGCTTTAGGCCGGTGGCTTCTTCGAAGCGCTGGAGCGAGCAGCCTTCGACCTTGCCGCGCACCAGCAGCATATAGAGCTGGCGGAGTGCGTCGCGGGCGTAGTGGCTTTCCAGATTGTCCTCGGGCCGAAACAGCCCTTGGCCGCCGGTCTGGCGCTGGCCGCGCGTGATCGCGCCCAAAGTGTCGAGACGGCGGGCGATCGTGCTGAGAAAGCGCTTTTCTGCCTTCACATTGGTCGAGATCGGCCGGAAGAGCGGCGGCTGCGCCTGATTTGTGCGGTGTGTCCGGCCGAGGCCCTGAATGGCGGTGTCGGCTTTCCAGCCTGCCTCGAGCAGATAATGGACGCGCAGCCGCGTATTCTTCGCCGATTTCTCCGCGTGGTAGCTGCGGCCGGTCCCGCCGGCGTCCGAGAATACGAGCACGCTCTTCTTGTCGTCCATGAAGGCTTGCGTCTCGGACAGATTGGCCGCCCCGGCGCGCGTCTCGACGACAAGCCGGTCAATGGTGACGCTGCCGCCGCGCTTGCGGACGATGCGGCGCGACCGGCCCGTCACCTCGGCAACCATGTCCGTCCCGAAATGCTGGACGAGCTGGTCGAGCGCGCCCGGAACCGGCGGCAGGCTGGCGAGCTTGGCAATCAGTGCATCGCGGCGTGCGATGGCCTCGCGGCTTTCGACCGGCTGGCCGTCGCGATAGACCGGGCGTGACGACAGGTTGCCCTCCGAATCCGTGAACGGCTCGTAGAGCTGGACCGGAAAGGAATGGGCAAGGTAGTCGAGGACGTATTCGCGCGGGGTGATGTCTACGCGGACGTCGTTCCACTCCTCGGTCGGCAGTTCCGCCAGCCGCCGTTCCATCAGCGCCTCGCCGGTCGAGACGATCTGGATGACGGCCGAATGGCCCGCGTCCAGATCGGCGGCGATCGAGCGAAGCAGGGTCGGCGTCTTCATGCTGGTCAACAGATGGCCGAAGAAGCGCTGCTTGGCGCTTTCGAAGGCCGAACGGGCGGCGGATTTCGCCTGCTTGTTGAGCGTGCCCGAACCGCCTTCGCCGCCGCCGGTGATATTCGCGGCCTGCATCGCCGCATCCAGATTGTTATGGATGATCGCGAAGGCGCCGGCATAGGCATCGTAGATGCGGACCTGCTCGGGCGTCAGTTCGTGCTCGATCAGCTCGTATTCGACACCGGCGAATGAGAGCGAGCGGGCGGTGTAGAGGCCGAGCGCGCGCAGGTCGCGGGCGAGCACCTCCATCGCCGCCACGCCACCGGCTTCGATCGCCTCGACGAACTCGGCGCGCGTCGCGAACGGGAAATCCTCGCTGCCCCACAGGCCAAGCCGCTGCGCATAAGCGAGATTGTGGACGGTGGTTGCCCCGGTGGCGGAGACATAGACGATGCGGGCGTTCGGAAGCGCGTGCTGGAGGCGCAGCCCGGCGCGGCCCTGCTGCGAGGCGGCGACATCACCGCGTTCTCCCTTGCCGCCGGCGGCGTTCTGCATCTGATGTGCCTCGTCGAAAATGATCACTCCATCGAAGTCGGAACCCAACCATTCAACGATTTGTTTGACGCGCGAAACCCTCTCTCCGCGGTCGTCGGAGCGCAGCGTGGCGTAGGTTAGAAATAGGATGCCTTCGTTCAGCGTGATCGGCTTGCCCTGCGCGTATCGCGACAGCGGTGTGACCAACAGGCGCTCCATACCGAGGGCGCTCCAATCGCGCTGCGCGTCCTCGATCAGCTTGTCGGACTTCGAGATCCAGACCGCCTTGCGCCGTCCCTGAAGCCAGTTGTCGAGGATGATCGCGGCCGATTCCCGGCCCTTGCCGACGCCCGTGCCGTCGCCGATCATGAAGCCCTGGCGGAGGCGGACGGCGCCCTTGGCGTCCTCTGCCGCGGCGGTCAAATTGTCGAAGGTGTTGTCGATGGTCCATGCGCCGGCCAGGAAATCGGAATGTGCCTCTCCGGCATAGATCACCGTTTCGAGCTGCGCATCGGACAGAAGCGCGACCGCGTTCGCCGGCAGCGTCGGGCGATAGCTCGGCTTCGGCGGGGCGACGCTCGCCATCGACGCCGACTGGACGAGCTGGGTCGGATGGGCCTGCGCCCCAGAAATCCGGATAGTCTGAAGCCCGTACTCCTCATAGATCGCATCGGAAAGGCGACCGGCATCCGCCGGCTTCCAGTCGACGGTTTCGTAATGAAGCGGAGCGCCCTCCGGTTCGGCATGCGCTACGACGGGCGCAGCCTTGGCCGCCCGGTTCACATATGCACGGACGGTGCGAGGCGCGACCACTGGGACCGAGATTGCCGGATCGATCGGCAGGCGTGTCGGGAGATGCTCGGCCAGCCATCCGAGCAGCGTGGCCACATCCGGGGCGACGCCGGGCGCGGCCAGGAATACGGACGGGTCGTTCGCCGGCACCTTGTCGATGACGGTCAGGCGCGTCGGAAAGGTCGTGCCGTGCTTCGCGTAGACCGAACCGTCGATCGCGGCGGAGAAGACGACGCGACCGCGTTCCTGCAGCCGCGCATAGGCGGCGGACCAGGCCGGAGCGTCGGGGGCGAAATTCGCGCCGGTGATGGTGACGAGACGGCCGCCGGGAGCAAGGCGCGCAAGCGCCGAGGCTACATGGCGGAAGGCGGCGTCGGCCATTCGGCCCTCGACATTGGCCATGACCGAGAACGGCGGGTTCATCAGCACGACGGACGGCAAAATGCGAGTGTCGAGATGATCGTCGATCTGGGCCGCGTCGAAACGGGAGACGGACAGGGCCGGAAAGAGAAGGGAAAGGAGGCCGGCGCGGGCCTGTGCGAGTTCGTTGAGAACAAGCGAGCCGCCGGCCGCCTCGGCCAGGATGGCGAGGAGCCCGGTCCCGGCCGACGGTTCCAGCACACGGTCGGCCGAAGTGATTGCCGCCGCTGTCACGGCCGCGAGGCCGAGCGGGATCGGCGTCGAGAATTGCTGGAAGGACTGGGCTTCCTCCGAGCGGCGCGTATGCGTCGGCAGGAGGCTGGTGATCTTGGCAAGCTGCGGCAGTATCATCGCCGGAGAAGCGGATTTACGGAAAAGAGCCTTCCCGTATTTGCGGAGGAAAAGCACAGTCGCCGCCTCGCAAGCGTCATAGGCCGTTTTCCAGTTCCAGGCGCCGGTCGCGTCGGAAGCACCGAAGGCAGACTCCATCGCGCTGCGCAGCATGGCGGCATCGACGCGCTGGCCGCGCTCGATATGAGGCAGGAGAAGCTGCGCCGCTGCGAAGACGGCGGCTGGGATGTCGCTGTCGGGGACAAGCGAAAGCGGCGCGGTGGCGGATGCCACCGCAGGAGTGGAGATCATATTCATTGAAGAAGCCTCGGGAGAGCGGGACAGAATCGAGCCCGCGCAGCGCTCTCTCTCGACCGCACAGGCTCACATCCGTCCCGGCCTCGCTCTCACTCTCATGCCATCGGCCAAATCGCCGAAAGCCGCCGATCGCGGCACACAGTGCTCAGGCGTCACCTCGTCGCGGCGACGACTTTGTTTTACTATTTGGTGGAAAGTATCTGAGGCGAATTCGACCTCTCAGGCCCCGAAAATATAAGAGTATTTGAGAGGAATACGCTTGTGATTAAGTCACTTCACCCGCGAGCGCCGAGATTCTATTGGCTCGTTATCCTTGCGTTCGCCGTATCAGCGATCACTTCCGACCTGCCGGGTTTCGGTGAAGAGCATTGGTCGGCCTCGATCGCATTCCGTGGCTGCGTCATCGCGGTTGCGGCTATCCTGGCGGTCCTGTCGGAGGTCTGGGACATCGCGCCCACCGTCATCATCAACGCTGAAGTGCGCTACCAGAACCGGCAGGCGCGCGAGGTCTACACGATCCCGGTCGTGTTCCATGCGGTGCGGACTTTCGTGCCAGGGATATCGCGACTGCGTGTTATGCGGACGGATGATCGTCACGCTATCCAGCCGTGGACACTGCGCTTCGAGCACGCCGCAGATGGGCGGAAGGGTGAGTGGTAGCGTGGCCGGCCCCATTGTAAACATAACAAGAGCGCCCCACCTGTAGACGGGGCGCTCTTGTGGCATCAGCCAAACCTGCGGCCTGTTTCGGTAAAGGTATATTCGTTGGCGATGATCGTCTCATCGACCGCCTCGTCCGAGGACAGGTATTCGTATTCGCGCTCCAACTGGCGATAGAGCCAACGGGCGAGATCGCGGAGCGCCTGGACGACGATCTCCTCGGCGTCGCCGGTCATGTCCTGATAGGTGGGGCTGTCACGCTCGACCGAAATCGACATGCAATACTCGTGGTAGTAATGCCCACGATGGCTGGCCTCGGCGTGAAGCTGGTAAAAGTTTCGGCGCTGGATCGCCAGCAACGCATCGGCGATTTCATGCAGCTTGATGTCCCGCGGCGCATAGGATCGGATATCGGCCGAGGCATTCTTCCTGTAGGAATAATAGCATTCGAACGATGCACCATCGCCCTGAGACCAGAACCCTGTAAAGGCGATACGAGGCTCCTGACGTGTGCCGCCGCCCAAGAGGCGGACGGTGCGGGTCTTGAAGCGGATTCCGAGGATTACCGCGATCTGCTGGAAATCCTCATAGACGGAATCGTACCAGTCGTAGTCGAAGCCACCTTCGCGATACCAGGCGCGGGCTCTATCCTTCGCGGCATCGGAAAGCTCGTTGAGCCGATAGACTGTGGTTTCGATGATCTCAGGCATCGGGATCACCTCCACCCAGCACTTCGGCAAGCCAGCCGTCGGTATAGGTCCAGGCGACGGTTTCCCCGGTGGCGAGATCGAGCACATGAGCGCCCCCGCCGAAGCCGTCGACGCGCGGCTTCGAGCAGGTGTTGGCATACTGAAAACCCCAGCGGCCGGTCAGTCCGAATTCGGCGGCGCAACGCTTCACAAACTGGATCAAACGCTCCGGGTCGCCCGTGACGTCATCCCGCATCCAGAGTTTGGTGCCGCCATGCTCGGGCTGGATCGACAGGAGGAACCCGTCGGACGGCGGTTCTTCCGAAGCGCCGTCTTCGGAAAGCTGATTGTAGAGATCGAGGGCGCGGGAAGCGTTGTCGGGCGTCCGCACATCGAGCAGGCAGGAAAAATGGGTGAAGTAGTCGGCCATGTCAGGCTCCTGAAACGACAAAGCCGGGCGCGAGGCCGGGCTGATTGAAGGAAGGAAATGGGATCAGGCTGCCTGCGGCAGCCGGAGTAGCTCGGCGGCGGTCTCGCGCCAAAGCGGATCGACCAGCCGCGCTTCCAGCAACGCCGCTCCGAATCGCAGGGCGCGGGCGGACGCCTGATCGCCCCGGCCGGAGGCAGTGGTGGCCATGCCGCGCTTTCGGCTGGCTTCGATGATGATGCGGCGGGCCTCGCCGTCGCTGGCGATAGGCTGCTGCCAGAGGATGATCCCGGCGCGGATTTCACCGGCGAGAACCAGGCCGAGCGCGCTGTCCTGAATGACGATCAGGCGCGGTTCGAAGCGCAATACGGTGTCGTCGCCGGGGCCGAGATCGCCGCGCGAAACGCGGAGCGCGGCAAGAGCGATGGCGTCTTCCGGCGAAGCCGCCTCGCCAAGCGAGACGCTGCGGTCGCGATAATCAGCATCCGCGGCTCCGGCATAGCTGATGGTGCCGAGGCAGGAGATGCGCAGCGGCAGCTTCTGCGCCCGCCGAAATCCGGGCAGCACTCGGTCGGCGAGAACCTGCCCGATCGGGGCGAAGGTGGATTGGCTGGCAAGGGTCATCTGGATCACTCCGCGACGGGCGCCGAGAGCCTTTCTCTCAGCATTCAACCCGTCACGGCCAAAGGCCCGACCTCTTCCTCTCATCTTCCGAAGGTGTTCGCCCTGGCGCTGTTTCCGGCGATGGACCGTCCATCGCAAGGCGGAGGCCCGGACGCCTCCTGAGCGTTCCGGGCTATCGGGAATGAGGCGCTCGCGCGCCTCAGCTCCATGGATCGAGTTCCAGTTTCACCATCTCATCGTCGCCGTCGAATTCGTCGGCGGGCATGGCGCTGTTATCCTGACTCTGTGTTCTGTCTTACCGCTGTGACGTTCGCAGCACACGATCAACGTTGACGACATTCCCCTTCGCTTGAGGTGAGGCGATGCG
>NZ_JACICC010000026.1 GCF_014195635.1 Pseudochelatococcus contaminans
ACAACCCATTGACCAAAGCCTGATCAGAAAACCATACTCAGAGGTGGCTCACTTCTCGGTGGAAAAACCGGCTCAGTTCCGCGTGGAAACCAACAGTCGCCAACGACTTCTTTCTTCGGCCCCGGCAGGCGCATGATTTCGTCCGGCTCCATCAAGGGGCGTTTCACTTCCTGATAGCTGCGGGATACGTTGTCGAGGACTGCACCGAACCGCTTGCCCGAGGTAGTCACCTGCTCTTTCACCACGGTGGTGTTGCCGGTCATTTTCGACATCCATTCGGCGGTTTCGAGCTTGTTGGGCGCGTAGGCCACGCGGACGTGGCAGTTGGAAATGATGCTTTCGTCTCGGGTGTACGCCTTGTAGAGCTGGGACACGTCCTGCGTGATGATGTAAGCCTTCATCCCGTAACCGGCGATGTAGGCAAGCGCTTCCTCGAACACCTCAATTTTCCCCAGCGTCGGAAACTCGTCCAGCATCAGCAGCAAGCGGTGCTTGTGCGCAGCCTTGGCGCGGCCGTCGTCAAACTCCATTTCGTCGGCCATGGTAAGCACGATCATGGTCAATAGCAGGCGAGTGAGCGGCACAAGGCGCTTGGAAGTCTTCGGCGTCGAAATGAAGTACAGCGACACCGGCCGGTCGTGATCCATCAGGTCGGCGATCTTGAAGTCGCTGCGCGACGTGTTTTCGCCCACGATGGGATCGCGGTACAGGGCAAGGGCGTTGTTCGCCGTGGAAATGATGCTGCCCAGTTCGCGGGCCGGGGTGTTGGCCATACGAGTGCCAACGCCGGTGATGACAATCTGCGCTTCACGGTTGGCCGGGTCGCCGTCGTTGATATGCACCTCGCGCATTTCATCGAACAGCCCGGCGAGTGCTTTGGGGTCGCCGTCCGGGTCGTCTACAAGGTCGTTGGCGGTGTCCGGTGCGGCGAAGTCGCCCACGCCGGTCAGCATGTGGCCAATGTCCTGCAAGCACGGCGTGCGACCGATCTGATCGCCCTTGTAAAGCGCGTGCAAGATCAGCCCTACCAGCAGCTCGAAAGCGGCGCTGCGGAAGTGGTCGCTTTCGATGCCCTTGCCGTCTGAGTCCACGACCATGATGGCGATGTTCTGCGCGTCACTGACTTGGAAACGGGTGCGGTACTGGATTTCACCCAGCGGGTTCCACGCACAGCCGGTACCCGGCTTGGCCGGGTCGAAGCGCAAGACCACGTTGTTGGCGTGCTTCTTACGCCAACCCGAGGTCATGGCGTAGTTTTCGCCTTTACGGTCGAGAACAAACACCGAGTGCGGCCAGCTCAATAGGGTAGGAATGACGAGGCCGACGCCTTTACCCGAACGGGTCGGGGCGAGGGCTAGAACGTGCTCCGGGCCGTCGTGGCGAAGATAGAGCGTCTTGCCGGTATCGGCGTCATCGTAGGCCCCGCAATACACGCCCTGCCCGTTCTTGCCCTCACGCGGCAGCAGCCCGGTTTCCTGCACTTCCTCACGAGTGGCGAAGTGGGCCGTGCCATGCACGTCGTCATGCTTGCGCGAGCTGCGGGACTTGAAGCCGACCCACAACACGTAGGCCAGCATTCCGACAAGGATGCCGAGCGCAAAGAAGATGAAAGCGTAGTTGTAGGAACCGGGTGCGTAGTCGTAGAACTTAAACATCCAGTCCCACCACGCGAACGGCGAGTAGACGTTCCCGAACAGTGGCGCGCCAAGGGCTGGATGGTAGGCCACGCGGTAGGCGATGTACTGCGTACAAAGGCTGTTCAGCGCGCATATGTAGACGATCAGATAAGCCGCGCCGATCAGCCGAAGCCGACCGCCTGACTCGTTCTTTTCGCCGTTGTTTTCAGTAGTGCTCATGTGTCCTTGTTCTCCTTTCTTGGGACGGGATTGCGATGTGGGACGGGGCGGCCAATGCCTCAAAGCTCATTGACCGATGCCCCTTTGCCCGACTCTTTGAAACGACCGCGTGCATCTACTTCAACCTCGCGGCCGACCTTCCATTTGGCTGCTTTCGCCACGACTCTTGCGGTGGATGGCTTCACCAACATTTCGTCGCCACGCTTCAACAACAGCACTTCGCTGCCGTCTTCCATGCGTCGGCGACCCTGATACGTGGCTTTGCCCGCATCGCTCGCCTGCCATTGCCGATGATAGTTTAAAGACGATATTTTGTCCCGCTTTTTATTGCGTTCTGCAATCCATTTTTCGACCGCCGGGCTAGATTCCACGGGCTTCGCTGGTTTTGGCGGTGTCCCGCTTCCTGCCTTGTTGCGGGACAGGCCAGTTTCGGCCAAAAACGCGGCCTCCATGTCGTCGGGTTCGGGTGCCGGGCGGGGTCGCTTTGGCTTCGGCTCGTCTGCGGCCTTGTCTTTTGGTGCCACGTCTACCTGCCAGTTGTTGCGCTCGAAGGTGCGCCCATCCGGCAAGGTGACGCTCTCGCTTCCCTGATGCTCGACGCGCACCTTGTCGCCAACGTCGGCCCCGCTGCGCTGCATCGCCGATTCAAGGCCCACGCCCCAAATCGTATGTTCCTCGCCGAACTCGTCGCGTAGCGTGACGAAGTAGCTTTTGCTGTTGCCCTTGACGTGCTCGAACGGTGCCTTGCCATGCTCGACCAGCTCGGAGAACCGGCCGCCGGTGCCCTCTGTTTCGGCCTGAAACGTTCGCTCCATGTCCCGATGTGCGGCCGTCTCGCGGCGCACCTTTTCCATAGCCGGATCGGCAAACCGCACGTTGAAGCCGTGCATACCGGCGAGCTGGGCGACCTCCTGCCGGAACTCGTCTGTACCCTCCACGACCAGCGGCTGGCCATCGAACCGTTTGGATGCCAGTTCGAGCGCGACCAGCGCCGCGCCGGTGGTGGCCTTCTGCGCCTGAACGTGTGTCGTCCGGTCGATCACCATGCCGCCGTCGATAGTGCTATAGGCCATGGTGCCGTCCTTGCGGGCCTTCGGCTTGAGCTTGTCGAGGACGACGGCCTTGGCCTTGTCGGCCCGATTCGCGGTGAGCAAGTCGCCCTGCCACTTGCGTTGCCGTTCCTCGCGGTCGCGTAGCACGGCCAGCGCTTCGGCGTTGCCGCGCTCGGCCTGCTGTGTCAGCCAGTCGGCCCACGATGGCATAGCGGTCTGCTTGAACAGCGCTTCGCGCTTGGCGTTCGCGTTCTGCCGGTTGGCGTTGCGGGTCGCGTCGGCCTGCTGCTTGATGGTGGCCATCATCACGCGCTTGGCCGCGCCCTTTGTAGCCACCTTGACCAGCATTCGCTGCGTCTGTTGCCAGTTGCGCAGTTGAGCGCTGGCCAAGGCGCTGTCGCGCCGGATGGCATCGAAGCCATGGCGGCGGCCAACAATCGCGGCTTGGCGCTCGCGCTGGTACTGCGCAAACAGCGCGGAGGTACCGGGGCGATCTGGACGGCGGGGCTTGGGTTCGTAGCGTCTGCGGGCGGCCTTGGCCTCGGCCTGCTGCTGTGAAGGCTGGAACGGCCCGAGGCGGTCGGTCAGGGCCTTGCTTGAAAGATCACGGCCGACGTTGCTGCACTTGGCCCATAGGTCAAGGTCAGGATCGCCGATCACCAACCCGGCCCCGCGCTGGCGAACCTGTAGCCCGTGCTCGGCCGCTGCGTCGTGCAGCTCCTGCCAGCTCGATGCGGCGCGCATCGCCGGAGCGACCTCGCGGGCCGCGTAGCCGGTCAGCGTCTCGATGCCGCTTTGCGCTTCAATGTCGGCGGCTTTTCCGCCTACCCTTGTGCGTCCGCTTTCTCCTGCTTCGCCAGTAGCTGCTCTATGGCCATGTCCCGGCCGTCGCACGCTGTCAGGGCGTTCTTTTCCTCGTTGCTGTAGATCACCGCGTGTATGACCCGGCAATAGCACCGAACCTCTTTCGGAAGCGCGAACCAGACGGCAGCCGGACAACGTTCGCAGACCGTTGAGGGATTTGGCCTCTGGTTCTTCGCCAAACGTGAGATTACTGGACTCTCGTAAATATCGTCGAAATCTACTATCTCGCTGCTCTGGTCGTTGACCGGGATTAAGTTCGATTCGTTGTCCGTCTCGGGCGTTGTCATGGCTTTTTTCCTCTATTCCGTGATTGGTTCGTTGAAGGTCGTATTTAATTTCGAGGCGTTCGCACGCCTCCATCAGCCGCTTTTTATCGTAATAAGGTTCGATATTTTGCAGCCCGGTCGGATGCACTTTGTTAATAGCGACGTGAACGTGCAGGTGGTCAGTGTCTTTATGGACGGCTGAAACACGTTGATGGTCGGCATATCCAATTGAGGCGCAAAGTTCGTCCTCGATGGCGTGCAAGACTTCTAGCGAAGGATGTTCGCCGGGTGGAAATGAATAAACTAAATGATAGGTTTTATCGGACTTCGACCGCGTATTTGCGGCCTGTATTGCTTCGATAATTATTGCAGCGGCGGCAGGGTCATCGGTTCCGCAATTCGTCACCCGATAACTGTCTACCTTCTCGCCTTTAGTCGTACTTTCTTTAGTGTCTAGGATATAATCAACTGTCCTAGCCCAAGTGTTAGGATCAATATCGCCAACGGCCGCAACCATATACCGCACCAATCGGGCGGGGCTGGATGTTCCCTTATCTCTTGGAACCCTTTTGGCGATCATCTTACGACCCGCGACATAATAGCGAGGACTTCGCCCTGCAATCTGCGAAAGTCATTCATCATCGCTTCAACGTCTACCGGCCGCGCACCTTGGCCGCGTTTCTCTGCGAGCCAAAGTTTCAACAATCCAGCGACCCGCCCAAGGTCGCCATTGACCTTTCCCAAGTCGGCCACGGCTTGCAGGTCAACAACCGACCGGATCGGTTCATTCAGTCCAACCGCACGCAGGAACGCGGACTGAGACATGCCCGCTTGCGCGGCACGCTCTACCAGCTCGGCGCGCTCGTCCTCGGTCACGAATACCTTGATGTATTCGTTCCGAGGCCGGGTGCCGTAGGTCGTCTTTTTCTTCTCTGCCATTCGTCTCTCGCTCATGCCGGGAGCGACAGCCAGGTGGCGCAAATGCGCGCCTTTCCTTTGGTGCCGCATCGGGCTTTTGATGTTGGTCGCGGCAGCGACGGTGGGCCTCGCAGAGCAAGATGCCGTCGAACCGCAGGTGAGTAAGGTGGCGGTGTTGAGGGGGAACAGGCGTAGCCTGTGGACCCACAACACACATCTTGCCGTCTAACTCTCCGCTATTTTAGGCAATTGCGCCCGACCACGCCAGCGGATTATCGCCTAAAGGCGATAAAAGCCCGCCCCAAGCGGGCGGAATTGCCTTCCGTTGCCTTGAGTTGCCTTAAATTTCGCAAAATTGCGCTAGAGGGGTTGTGTATTTGCCTAAAATTGCCTATAGTTGCCTTCAGTTGCCTTGTGGCGTATAGTTGAGTCGTCGCCTAGATAGGCGGCGACAGCAACAGGAGAAGACAATGGCTGATGAGCCTAAGAAGGTGTATCGCGGCGCGGGCCGGGCCGCCTTTTTGGCCCACGTCGATGCTTTCCGCGAGCTGCTGGACGCAGGGCACCCGTTGCGGGCGATCTACGACGATTACGCCGAGCGCCTTGGCATCGGCTACCCGCAGTTCACCAAGTATGTCGGCAAGTTCATACGGAAGGAAAAAGACGATGGGCACCAAAGGAAAGGCGGCGAGCAAATCGCCCCGGCAAGCCCCTCCCCAGCCTCTACAGGAGGCGCAGGAGGCCCAACAGGGGGCAAGTCTGCCCCTGAACCAAGACCCGGCGCAAAACGCCCCGGATTCGAGCACAACCCAAATAGCGGAAACAACCGCGACGACCTTATCTAACAGGAGTGAACTAAGTATGGCTAATAACGCTACCCCTTCGACCATTGCTAAACTCGTCCGCCAAGTTCATTACATTCTGCAAGGCAAAGGCGGCGTCGGTAAGTCGCTGATCGCTTCGGTGATCGCGCAATATATTAAAGGCAAAGCCCGCCCGCTGGTTGTCTATGACACTGACCCGGTGAATGCCACCCTCGCCGGTTATAAGGCGCTGGACACTAAACGTCTTGAACTGATGCGCGAAGGTTCGTTGGTGGAACGTAATTTCGACCGCCTCATTGAACAAATCGTGGAAGAGGATTCCGATTTCGTGGTGGATAACGGCGCGGCGTCGTTCATTCCGCTGTCCTACTACCTCGCGGAAAATGACGCGATTAACCTGATCGCCGAAAACGGCAAACAGGTATATATCCACACCGTTATTACCGGCGGCCAAGCACTGCGCGACACTCTCGGCGGTTTCGCTTCTCTTTGCGAGCAAATGCCCGGTGACGCCCGTTTGGTTGTTTGGCTGAACGAGTTCTTTGGCGACATTGAAGCCGAGGGCAAAACTTTCGAGGAAATGAAAGTTTATCAATCCAACAAAGACCGCGTGCACGGCATTGTCCGTATCGCTCGCCAGACTGGCAGCACTTACGGCGAAGACGTGAAATTGATGCTCGACAGCAAGTTGACGTTTGACGAAATCAAAGAGTCGCCGGACTTCGGCCTTATGTCGAAATCGCGCCTGAACAAAGTCAAGTCGTCACTGTTCGAGCAACTCGACACGATCATCTAAGGGGGTCGTGATGCTCGACTTTGACGACATACGGAAAGAGGTTGCCATCCGCCACGGCGTACTGCTTGGCAAGGATGACCCTATCCTTGCCACGGTCACGGTCAACGAGCTGGTGCTTGGTCGGTTTCTCGATCTGATTTCCGATCAGTACGATGAAGCCAACCGCACGTTGACTCTGACGCTGCAACAGCAGGTCGAACAGTCGAAGGAAACGGCCGGGAAGATCATCACCGACGCCGCCAACTACGTCAGCGACCAAACGCGGCAGGCAGTGGCCGAAGCGATCAAGGATGCAGGCAAGGAACTGCGCCAACAGGTCGCCGAGGTGAAGACCGCGAGCCGCGAGGCGGTGGCCAGCGGCCGCGATGCGCAGGTGGCCAAAAACAGTGCCATGGTGGCCGCCGTGCTGGCCGGTGTCGCGGCTCTGATCGCGGTGGCCGCTCTGGTGGTGGTGCTGCTGAAATGAGGTCGCCGGGCTACGGCCCGGTGCCTCCCCATTGAGGATCTAACATGGAAGGTACTTTGAACCTCGACCCTAGCCAGTCTGGAAGAACGAGGGGTAGCGCATGCAACGAGCAAAAATAGCGATGGCCATTCATGCCGTCTCTGTGGTCGCTGCGCTGGCAGTGGCATGGCAGGCCGTGCGGTTCGCCATGGGCGATCTTGGCAACGTGACTTTGCCGGTGTTCGAGCTGTTCGACCACGGCGTGCAGTCGGTGGCCAGCGACAGCGCCAAACAATCCAGTGGGCTGCGGTTCTCGCCGCTCGGCGACCTGTTCGACATGATGCGGGCCGTTGTCGTCTGGTTTGCGGGCTTCATGGTGTGGCTGATGGCGGCGGTGATCGTAGGCGAGCTAGGCAAGGTCGCGGCGCGTGTGGCAGCGGTAGGCTGGCACCAGTACCGGGCCGAAGCCCGCGAAGCGGCAGAGGCGGCCAGGATCGCGCAGGAGCGGCAAGCGGCCAAGGATCGCAGGCGCGAGCTGCGCAGGAAGGTCATCGAGGCGCGAGAGCCGCGCAAGTCATCTGGTGTCTTCCCGTTCCTGATTGGCCTGCTGCTGGGGTCGTTTTTCTTCTAACCCAATGCGAGGGTTTTACAATGTTGGTAGCACTGCTGGAATTCCTGATTTTCCTGCTGGCCCTGCCCGCGCTGTTTGTGTTTGTGCTGTTCCGGTTCGTGTCTGATGTTGCGGACTACTTCGGGTTCTGGCTGTTCCCCGGCGTGTTCGGGCTGGCCATGGGCCTGAACCTTGCCATGGTCACACCGTCCGGCCCTGACGTGCCCTTTGAAAGTCTGGTGCAGGTCATTGCAGGTTCCCATATCGCCGGTTTCGAGACGCCAAACGTGCTGTTCACAGTGGGCATAGTTTCCCTTTTGGTGCCGCCTGCTCGCTCGCTGTTCAAGCGACTTTTCCCGACCAAAAGAAACGTCAACTGACAGTCCCAAAAACAAACAAGCCCGCTGATTAGCGGGCTTTTTGTTTGGCACCAAATGGGAAGGGTCAGTGCGCCGGTGCGCCCGGCTGGATCGGCTGAATTGCCAGCCGCAGGCCCATGGCCCGAAGGATCGCGGTCAGGCTGCGCACCTCCGGGTTGCCCTTGTCCGACAAGGTGCGGTAGAGCTGCGACGGGTTCAGGTCGGCAGACTTGGCCACGCTGCGCACGCCGCCAAAGGCGTCGGCCATCTGGCGCAGTGCAATCAGCAGCTCGCCTTGGTCGCCGTCCTCAAGGATGCTGTTTAGCAGCTCGACGGCGTACCCCGGATCGCGGCGGAACACTTCCGCCATTGCTTCGTCGTGTGATCTGTCTTTCATGGGTCAATCTCCTGCTCGGTTCTGCCAGTCACGCCAGTAGGCGCAGGCTCGGTCAATGTCGGCGCTCTGCTTCCGCTTGTCGCCGCCACACAACAGCAGCACGACGGTAGAGCCTGTTTTCGCGTAGTAGATGCGGTAGCCCGCACCAACGTCTATGCGCAGCTCCCAAACACCTTCTCGCAGCGGTTTGTGGTCGCCGAAGTTGCCCAGCTCAAGACGCATAACGCGCCGGTCGATGGCGATGCGCGCCTTCGTGTCGCGCACCTGATCGCGCCATTCTGCGAAGTGGTCGCGGCCGTTCGGGTCGAGGTAGTGCCGTATCTGTTGCATGCCCTTATTGTCGTTTATAAACACCACTATGTCAAGTGCTGCGCTCGCACTTCGGATGTTTTTTTATCCGCACACACATGCGTCTAGGTATCGCCTTTAACGTATCACCCGTGACGGTGGCGTGATCTTCGTATGCTGACGGATAAAATAGCGCATACGGATGAACCAACATCCGCACAGTGATAGATTTCTATCGTTATACGGATAGAAACAATCCGCATATAAAAGGATAGAATTCTATCGGCATGCGGATAATTTACTATCGTTTCATGCTGCTAAAATCTATCCGCCTATGCGGTGTGAATCCTAGCAGTATGCGGATAGATAAACATCCTTTTTGGTGCAGATAAAAAGCTATCGGTATGCGGATGTTGTGCTATCATTAGATGCAGATGGCGGGCTATCCGCACATGACCCAAGGGGATCACAAATGCAGATTCGAGAACAGGGCCGGAAAATTCAGTGCATCCGCACCGTGTATGACAAGGCGATAGGGCGCGGCCGTCAGGTTGTAGTGGCCACGCTTCCACGCTGGAGCACAAGCCTGATGCCGTCCGAGGATGGGCTTGCGCAGCTCACGGACGCCGAGCGGGAGCAACTGGAGGCGTTCTTGGCCCAGCGCCGCGCAGACGCGGAGGAATCGAACAGCCGCTATACGGCCATGTCGGCGGCCTCATGGCTGGCCACGTTGGCCAAGTCGATCAAAGAAGGCCAGCAGCTCCGGCCGGAACAGGCCGACGCGATCTGGCAGGGTATGACTGAGGTTGCCAAGTCGCTGCGCAAGGCCGGGTACGCCAAGCCAAAAATCAGTCGCAAGGCCAAGGCCGTACCGACACCCCAAGCACCGCAGGAAGCCACGGCGGGCGAGGGATCGACACCGGGCACGGCAGAAGTCACCAACACCAGAACAAAGCCCGCCAGAAAGCCACGCGCACCCAAGGCCGCGACCAGCACCGACACAATGGAAGGTGGCCAAGGGTAGGGCCGATATTGTTCGCATAGGGTAGGGCGAGCCTGTGCGCAAGCTCTGGCCATCACCCTTCCTTTTGGTGCCAGATTTCACGTAGCGCGGCCGCTGAGTGGGGCTTTAGGGCAATCCAAGGCAACTATAGGCAACCAAAGGAAACTTTAGGCAATTTCCGGGGGCTTGGCCGGTATCACTTGAAGCCGCTTCACCGCCGCCACAAAGTCGAGCCGCAGCAGGTACATGGCCAAGTCAATCGCACCGCCGCCACCCCGCTCGGTCTGGGTGTCGTACCACTTCGGGCCGGTGGCCAGCAGCTCGACAACCGCACCACCAAGCGAAACATGCACGCGAACAGTCGCTTTGTCTTTCAGCGGCTCAAAGGTCGCGTCACGCTTCCAGTAGATCCCCAACGCATCGAGGGTGGCCACCACGGACACCTGCCGCAAGTAGGCAATACGCGCATCATCAAATCGTCTGGATCGCATCAGGTTCACTCCCCATGGCTCTGAGCGGTTAAATGCCCCGTGACCCCTTCAAAGCCTCCGCCCCGTACCGGGGCTGCGCGGGCCGTGGACAACGCTTCGCGTTGACGCACCGCCCTTGCGGCTACTCGTGATATTTCATCACGGGGGCTACTCCCGGCTGCGCCGATCAAAAGCGCGGGGGCTTCGCCATTAGTATTACGCACGGACTTGTCTCACTGGTTCTAGGCCCTGACCGACCGCCTCGTCCTGCAATACGCACGGACTTGTCTCAAGGGCTGGTGCGGCTGGCTTGCCTGCGCGATACCAGCTCGCCCGGCTCATTCCAAGGGCCTCCCAAGGCTTCTGGCGGGTCAAGGACGACTGTTCGTAGGTTTCCCGGTCTACCGCACCGGCGGCGCGTCTGCGCGCTTCCTCGCGCTTCCTGTGGCGTTCTGCGGCCTCGGCCTGGCTGACGATGGTTTTAAGCTGCCGCTGTTCCTCGGCGGTGATCCTGAACAGGTTGATAAGGGTGTCGTTCTTGGGCGTGTAGAGCGGGGTGAACTCTTTGCCGCCAAAGGTGACTTTCTCCCCGGCCTCGTAGGCTTTGGCCTTGCTGAACAGCGTCATCAGCTCCTTGGAGCGGCTGTTCCACTGCGGATCGAGTTCACGGGCCAGCGCGGCCGCTTCGTGGTACATCTGCTTGCTGTTGGTCGCCCCGGACAACAGCAGGAAGTTGAGACGCCAGAACAGGTGTTGCATCCGGCTGCCTTCACCAACGCCGCCGCGCAGCTCGGCCAGCTTGCGCAGGTCTTCGAGGCGATCCCAAGCAAGCTGTCGGCCTGAGAAACCGCGCAGGTTGTCGGCTTTGCCGCCGGGCACCAAAAGGAAGGGCTTTTTCTTGGTGCGGCGCTCGGCCTGCTCCTGTCGTTGCTGCTCTATCGTCCAGCGTGCCGCCGGTAGCAACGTCTCGGCCAGATACTCGAAGTTGTAGCGGACTGGCTGACCATCGGCCCCGGTCTGGACGTGAACCACGCGGCAGATTTCGCCGCTCTTGCTGTTGACCGTCTCCACGGTGCGCAGCACGCGGCTTGCATCCTTGGCCATAGGGTCGGCGCCGACATGGGCAAGGCGATCCACAAGGTAGCGTTGGCAAGCGTTCCAGCGGGGCAGGGCTTGGCGGGGTATGGTTCCCTCCAACAGCCATTTGGCTTGTATGCCCCGGCCGCTGTAGATCAGCATCGAGGGTGCGGGCAAACCAGCCTCGGCGCAGAAGTACAGCACCGAGGCGGCCAGTTCGTCGGGCTTGCGACTGGCCAGCGCGGGCACGCGGTAGGTATCGAGGTCGGCGAACAGCAGGCCCAGCCGGGAGAGGTTCACCACGCGCCGGTTGGGGCGCATGAACTCGGCCTGTGAAATCCAAGTGTCGCGGGTCTTGTCCACCAAGCTGAGGATGGTGGGCATATCCGAGAGACGGTGCGACGACTGCCGCTTTTCACCACGCACATCGACCAGCAACGAGAAAAAGCCGCTCCTGTTGCTGTCGTGGTACGTCTGCGCCTCGTCCTGAGAACTGAACAGCGCAAGTTGCGAACTTGCCATAAGCCCCTGCCTTTCGGGCGCGCCAAGACAGCGCGCCTCTTGTCAAAGGCAAAGCGAGCTACTAGAATGAACCTGAATTTACCCCGCCAAGGGCGTCTGTTCCGGTTCCCGTCGCCAAACGGTTCTGTAAGTCGCTCTGCTATTCGCAAAAGCCCCGTCGCCAAACGGGGCTTTTTGCATTCTGGTTATCCAACAGCCGAAACCATCTGACTGTTGGGACGTTTTCCGGCCCGTGCCAAGGTGCGAGGCACCCAGCCTTGAGCGTCGGTTTCCCACTGGTAAATGCCGTGCTGAACAAGAACCGATCCGGCCCCGTCCAGCGATGAAAAATAGCGCGGCCCGCCACGGTACTGCCCAAGGATGCGGTCTTTCTTGGCTATCCGTAGCACCACGACCAACCCCTTGTCGGCCTTGCCTATAGTGGCGGCGTTCACGCCTCCAGCGGCAAGCACCTCCTTGAACGATACCGGGTCGATGACAGCATCAGAATCAAAAGTAATCATGCATCACCCCCTTGAGACTGTCCAGCATGGTTGGATTTTGCAAAGCTCATTATTGCATAATAGCCCAAGTGTCTACAACGCGGCGTTGGCGGGTGTTGCCACTATGGAATTTCCCTCTTTTTGGTGCATTCCTTGAGGTCGGGCGTAGACAAAAACCCTCCGATTCGGGCAACCTTTTTGCTAACATACGACAATTTCATGCGCGCTTTGTGTGGACTTTTTGCCACTACAGCCCGTTAAATCAACCATCGAAAGGGGAGGTGCCGAGCCGAGATGCCTAGACGACGCGACACCGTAGAACAAGAACACGATGACAAGCCGGTGGCAGCGGAACGCCTGATTTTTGCCAAGAACTTCAGGAAGGCCCGCATTGCCGCCCAGCTAAGTCAAAGAGACGTCAGGGACAAGACGGGATTCGCTCAATCATGGGTCAGCGAAATAGAGACAGGGAAAATGTCAATCACCATCGACAACATGGCCAAGCTGGCCCACTGTGTCGGCGTACCTCTGTGGCAACTTCTGGTGCCTTCGTAGCGTCCTCTAAAGCCTGCCTGCCGTTCGTCCAGTTCAACCGACCAGACCCCACAAAGCCGTGGGGTCTTTTCATTTCTACCGTCATTCTCTCTTGTTTGCGTGATAGTGTTTAGACTATCATTACGGCGTTGGGCTTGATCTGCCTTACGCTATCTTCGCAACAAGGTAAGGACGAAAGGAATGGACGGGATTTCACATGACCAAAAGGCTACCAGCCTTCAAAGCAATCGCGCCGAGCACGACCGACGCATTGCGGAAAAACTGCGCCGCGAGCTAGGCCCGCAGGTCTGCGCTCTGCTGGATGACACCAAAGTAATCGAAATTGGGCATTGAGTAGCAACGGAACAGAAAACTCACTTAAGCGGCCGAGGTGGGCTTTCCGACATTCCGGCACGGCGTTAGCGCCAGCGATCCAGCTC
>NZ_JACICC010000027.1 GCF_014195635.1 Pseudochelatococcus contaminans
CCGTCGCTCTTCGCGTTGGGGGAAGGTTCACATGGCTCAATTCTCAATGGAAATTATGCGCCTAACCGGCTCAGTTCTGCGCGGAAACCAACAGCAGCAGCGAAAGCCTCCTTTCCAAACGGTTCCTGCCCGGACACCATGAAGACCACATCGTCGGTCATCAATGTGAGGACGGTTGCGAGATCACCCGACTTGCTCGCTGTCATCCAAGTTTCAACGACCTGCCGGATCGCCTTTTCGTCATCGGTCATCTTGTGAAATCCTCCACGGCTCAATCCCTCTTACGGTATGGTGGCCTCCGAATGACAGTGACGGCCATTCGGAGGACATTCTTGCGGTTGTTATGGTCGCGAAAATCCCGAAACACGCGACACCTCTACACTACTGCGCCGGCGTTGTCGGCGCTTTCACGGTGATGGTGCATCGCTGATCCGCGCCAGCCGTGCGCGCGGCCTCCCAACAAGCCGCTACCGCTTCCCGGTTCGCCTCTATGAGCTGATCGGCCGACGCCACCCGCTGCCATGAATCCGGGCTGTCGAACGCCATGAGACTCATACCCGCTCGCCACGGCGTTTCGCCCATGACGACGCTGGCGACACGCGGCGCGGCCGAGAACGGCAACAGGCGCGGAAGGAACAGCATCACCAGCGCGCCGGCGAGCAGGCCGATAGCGAAGGCGACGACAAGCCACCAATTTTGCCGATCGCGCTCCCGCGCGCCGGCGACATGCGCGGCGAGGTTCCGGCCGGCGCGCTCGAGGTCGGACGCCTGCCGCTCGAGCTGCTGCGCGGCGGTGCGTATCAGGGCCTCACCGCTGCGCTCGAGGAGCGCCGCATAGTGCTGCGCGCCCTGCTTGAGAATGGGCGATTGCTCTACGCCGTGCATCCGCTCCGCAACATTGTCGAGCGCCTGCACGAGCTGGGCGAGCTGGGGCTTGTAGTCCTGCGCCGGCTCGATCTTTTCGAGCTGGTCGAAAGCCGCTTCCAGCCCGCGCCGCATGACCTTCATTTCCGCGCCGATCTGCTCGCCCTGCGTCTCGATCGTGCGCCGTAGTGCGTCGAACGCGGCGGCCGGGTCGCCGGCGTCCTCGTCCAGTGCTTCCGGCTCGATTCCGTCCCTGTCGTCGTCCAGCTCCGCCATGTTCTCCGTGCCTACCTTTCCATGCCGATACCCCGGCTAAGCCGGTGGCCGCGTGTCATTTCGTCTTGCAGCTCGCGGGCAATGGTCTGGCCCCGGCGAAGCTCCTGCCCGATTCCGAGTTCCTGCCGGCGATTACGCAGGATGGAATCTACCTGCGGGTCACGTTCAAGGCTCTTGGTCATGCCGTTCATCTGGCTTTCGACCTTGGCGCGGGCCTCGTCGTGCTGCCAGCCGCGAAGCTCCCGGCGCTGCCCCTGTAGCTCCTGCCAGCGTTCAACGAACCGCTCGGCCCTGACATTCGGGTCTTGCAGCGCGGCGTTTTCGCGCTTCATCCCGTCGATAACATGGGCGACACGCTCCCGGCCGGAAAGCTCGGTCATGGCGCGCGCCGTCGCCGGGTCATTTTGCAGGGTCGAGCGCATCAGGTCTTTCATGCCGTCGCGCACCTGGTCGAGCTGCTGACCGGCATCCCGCATTTCCTGCCGCTGCATGTCGAGAACGGGCAGGCCCTCGCGCCGGTGCTGGTCGATCGACTGATAGGCCCGCGAATAGCGGTCAACGGCCGCCTCAAGCGGCGACTGCCCCCGCACCCGCTCGGCCAGCCGGTCGGGCGCCGGCGCCTGCTGCAAGCTCCCTTCCCTTTCCGGCCGCTCGCTGCGCTCCTGAGAAGGGGCAGGACGCGCATTGAGCTTGAGGCCGGCAAACATACCGCGCCGCTGCTTCTCGGCCTGCTGCGGGCCTTTCTGGTCGATCTGCGGGCCGTCCTCGCCGGCGCGGTCCTGCTGCGGCCCCTCGGCCGCCGCGCCGCGCCCGAGTTTCAGGCCCTCGAACGGATTGCGGCGCTGTTGTCGATCGCCGGCGAGATCCTCGCGCGGATCTGCACGAAGATCCTGCGCGAGATCCACGCCGACTTTTTGCGAGGATCTGCGATCAAGCGCATGATCCCCGGCCGTCGACTCCCGCTCCGCACGTAGCCCGGCCGCGCGCTCGGCCGCAATCTCGATCTCGCTGCGGATGCCCATTTGCTCCGCGATCCCGCGCCGCTCGGCAAAGTCGCGGGTATAGTCGAGCGTGGTTTCCTTCACGCCCGACCGGGACAGGCGGCGCTCTAGCTGGCTATAGGCCAGCTCGCCGGCGTCCTGAACTTTCCATGCGTTCCGGTGCGTCTGCGTCCCATCCGGCAAGGTGACGGGGGTAGAACCCTCATGCTGTAGGCCGATCTTCTCCCCGATCTCGGGCGCGGCCTCCTTCATGACGCGCTCAAGATCGACGCCCCATAGGGTGCGGCGTTCGCCCTTGTCGTTTTCCAGCGTCACGAAATAGCTGTCGGACTTCTGCGGGTCATGCTCGAACGGCGCGGCCCCATGCTCGACCAGCCGGCCGGCATGGGTGAACTCGTCCTGTGCCGCGTAGAGCTGCACCCCGTCACGATGCCGGGTCATGGCGACATAGGTTAGATGCCGGTCCATCGTCCCCGACGCCAGCACATAGGAACGATCGACCGTCGCCCCCTGATTTTTGTGAATCGTCGTCGCATAGCCGTGGTCGATCGCCTGATAGTCGCCCATCGGAACGCTGACGCTCTCGCCGCCCCGGCCGTCGAGCTGCGCGACGATCCGGCCGGCCTCGACATGCTCGACGGTGCCTAGCATCCCGTTTTTCACGCCAAGGTCGCGGTTGTTCTCCAAGAACACGATGCGGTCGCCCGGCGCGAACTCCCGCTTGCCGTCATTGGTCTGGTAGGTCAGCGCGCCGGCGTCCTCACCCTGCGCCAGTTCGCCCCGGTCCTGTAGCTCGGTCCTGATCGCGTCATTGATGGCGCGCACATCGGCCCGGCGATGCGCCATCGCTACGCGGGTGCCGTCCGGGCGCTCGTCGCGGTCGGCAAGGTAATCGCGCACGATCTGGCCGCGCACGTCCTCGCCGGTTTCGGCAAAACTGATATTGCCGCGATCCCGATAGGCCGCCAGCCCCTCGGCCGTCCGGTGCGTGGCGAAGTCAACCGACGCCTCCCGCTGCCAGTCCACGCGCTGCCGGCGTATCTCGGAAAGCTCGGCATGGCCGATTTCCTCGGTGATCGCCCGGAACGGTGCGCCGGCTCCGATCGCCTGTAGCTGCTCATGGTCACCGACTAGGACGATCTTCGTCCCGCGCGCCTCGGCCTCGCCAACGAACCGGGCGAGCTGGCGGCTCCCGACCATGCCCGCCTCGTCGATCACGAACACGTCGCCGCGGCCGAGTGTGCCGCGGTCGTTCTCCCAACCGCGCGACCATGACGCCAGGGTGCGGCTCTGGATGCCGGAAGATTCCTCTAGGCCCTCGGCCGCCTTGCCGGACAAGGCTGCGCCGTGGACCTGATAGCCCTCGGCCTCCCATGCCTCGCGCGCGGCCGCGAGCATGGTGGACTTGCCCGCGCCGGCATAACCGACAACCGCCGCGATCCGCTCCGGCCCGGTGATATGCTCGATCGCCCGGCGCTGCTCGTCGGACAGCCGGGCGGAAGCATCGCCGGCGCTGCGCTGAATGGCGGCGTCCTGCCGCTCTATGGCGCGCTCGACATGCCGGCGATCGACGCCATGACCATGCGCGCCGTGCATCCGCTGCGCGCTCTCGATCATGCCGGATTCGATCTCGACCATTTCGCGGGTCGAATAGCGCGCAAGCTCAATCTCGCCCGTTGCCGGGTCCGCGCGCTCGGCCTGCAACTCGACCAGCGCCGGCGAGGCCATCACCTTCGCAAAGGCGCTCTGGAACTCCAGCGGATCATCGTTGATGTAGCGATGCAACGCCCGCGCAACGTCGTGCCGGTCGAACACGCTCTTTTCCCCGGTGATGAGGGTCAGAACCTGCTCGGGCTTCTCGCGGATCAGCTCGGCATTGCGCCGGGCCGCGTCCTCGTCCAGCCGCGCCCGCGACACGTCGAGGCCGCGCCGCTCCATCTGCGTGGCATGGACGCCCATATGTTCGGTCGGCGCGATCTCTAGCCCGCGTTCCATGTGCGAACGATGGTCGATCCGAATATCTAGCCCGGCCATCGCAAGCCGCTCGTTGGCGATCCCCTCCCACCTCTGGCGAAGGTCGCGGAGCTGCATGTCGGTCGTCGGCAGGCCGTTCGCCAGCAGCCATTTGTTTTCACGCTCTAGGTAGGTCTTTTCGCCTAGCCCGTTCTCCGTCACCTGCCGCGTGGTCATAAGCACATGGGCATGGTGATTGCGAACGTCGCTCGCCTCGTGCGGCGCATGAATGGCGAAGTCCACGGCCGCGCCGTAGCGGTTCGCCAACTCCTGCGCTAGCTCCCGCGTTGCCTCTAGCCGTTCCTCGGCCGAAAGCTCGTGCGGCAAGGCGATCTCAAATTCGCGGGCTACGCGCGCGTCCTTCCGCTTCTCGGCAAACTCGGCTGCGTTCCACAAATCCGACCGATCCCGCACCCAATCGGCATTGACGCCCTCGGGCAAGACGATCTCGGCATGTTCGACGCCCTGCTTTGCCGTGTAGTCGTGCGTGATGCCGTCGCGCTCGTTGGTCAGCTTCTCCCCGGCACGATAAGCCATAGAGGCGACGGCGCTACGGCCCTTCGCCCGCGAAACTGGCTTCATGCTCAAATGGTAGATCGCCAACCCGTTGCCTCGATCTAGTTTCCGCCTTTCCCGCCAGCCTCCAAGCTGGCGGCGCGCTGAGTTGCATAGCAACTCGTAAGTGCGCCCTTCTCAACTCAATCGCCTTGCTCTTTCGCTGCTCGGTGTGGCGCTTGCGGCAAGGTCGGCGCAATGAAGTTGAGGCCGGATTGTGCTGCAAAACCGCCGATGTTTCAAGCTCAACGGGCAAACGACTGGAAATCATGGCCGGGAATGGTAGTCTTGCCGAACAACCGGAAAAGGAGATTGCAGCATGGCGCGAAAGTCCATCGAAGAAAGACTAGCTCAACTGGATGCACAACGCGCCGCCCTCAAGGCTCGGCTGTCAAAGCAGGAACGCGCCAACGATACGCGCCGCAAGGTGCTGCTCGGCGCGCTCGTCCTGCATCGCCTTGAAAACGGCAAGGATGAAATCTCGCGTGCCCTGCCCGACTGGCTGCGCCGTGAGCTGCCCGGCTTCCTGACGCGCGACGGCGACAAGGAACTGTTTGCCGATCTGCTCGCCAGCGCACCAGCAAGGGAGACGACAGACGCCGGGGGGGCCGCTTCGTGAATCAGGCGACGTTAGCTTGGGCGGCGTTCAAGAACATGCTGCGCGCCGCCGCGCGTGATCCGCTATGGGCCTTTGTCTCGCTGATCGCCCTGCCCTTCCGCATCTGGCAAACCTTCCTCGGCGTCCTGTTCATCCTCATTGTGGCGCTGTTCGTGATCGGCTTCGGCGGCCGCTTCTTCCTCGAACAAATGGGCTTCGGTCCCGGCTCGGTCCCCTTCATCGCGCTCGATCTGTTCACGGTGCTGGTGCTGGCCACCCTCGCCTTCCGCTTCATCACCAATCCGCTGATTGTCCATTTCGGGGACATGGACGGCGAAACCCACGGCTCGGCCCGCTTCGCCACCGACAAGGAAACCGCCGCCCTCGCCCGCGCTGATTCCGGCCTCCTGATCGGCCGCGACGGCAAGACCGGGAAGCTCCTGCGCTATGACGGCCCGGCCCATCTGCTGACGATGGCACCGACGCGCACCGGCAAGGGGGTGGGAACCATCATCCCGAACCTGCTCACGGCCGACCGCTCCGTGATCTGCATCGACCCCAAGGGCGAGAACGCCAGGATCGCCGGACGCGCCCGCCAGACCTTCGGGCCGGTCCACGTCCTCGACCCCTTCGGCGTCACCGGCCAGCCCTCGGCTGCCTTCAATCCCCTCGACCAGCTCGACCCGGCCGGCCTCGATGTCGCGGAAGATGCAACCACGCTGGCCGACGCCCTGGTGTTCGATGAACCCGGCATGGCCGGCGAGGCGCATTGGAACGAGGAAGCCAAGGCGCTCATTGCCGGCCTGATCCTCCATATCGCCGCCAGCGAGCCGCGCGACCGCCGAAACCTCGCCACCCTGCGCGAAGCCCTCACCCTCGCCCCTGAAGCCTTCGCGGCGCTCCTGAAGGACATGCAGGCGTCAACGGCCGCCGGCGGCTTGATCGCCCGCGCCGCAAATCGCCACCTCGGCAAATCCGACCGGGAAGCGGCCGGCGTCCTCTCGGCCGCGCAGCGCCATACCCATTTCCTCGACAGCCCGCGCATGGTCGCGGTCCTCGGCCGCTCCGATTTCCGCTTTGCCGATCTCAAGCGCCGCAACGCCTCGGTGTTCCTCGTCCTGCCGCCCGATCGGCTCGCCACCTATTCCCGCTGGCTGCGCCTGCTCGTCTCGCAAAGCCTGACCGACATGGCCCGCGATCCCGCCAAGCCGGCCGCCCCGGTCCTCTATCTGCTCGATGAGTTCGCCGCCCTCGGCCACCTCGCCCCTGTCGAGCGCGCTATGGGCCTCATGGCCGGCTATGGCGTCCAGCTCTGGCCCATCCTGCAAGACGTTCACCAGCTCCGCGCCACCTACGGGCAGCGCGCCGGCACCTTCCTGTCAAACGCCGGCGTCCTACAGGTCTTCGGCGTCAACGATCACGACAGCGCCCGCCTTGTCTCCGACCTGCTCGGGCAGGAAACCGTTGTATTCCAAACCATGAGCCGGGCGCTCGATTCCGACAAATCTGGCATATCCTACGGCGAGCAACACACGGCCCGGCCGCTGCTGACCCCCGATGAGGTCCGCAACCTGCCGCAGCATGTCGAACTGCTGTTCCTCGCCGGGCAACGGCCGATCGTCGCCGGAAAGCTCGCCTATTATGCCGATTCCGAGTTCCGGGGGCTGTTCGATCAAGCATGAAGGATGACGCCATGACCGATACCGACGCCTTTGAATGGCCCGATCCCGCCGACAAGGCCCATGCCGTCGAACAGGCCAAGCGGCTCCGCAACCAGGTCAACGAAGGCGGGTTGCGGTTTGAAGCCTATTTGCCGCCCTCTCTGGCCCTGTGGCTGCTCGATAGGATCGAACAGGGCCAGTTCCTCGACCCATCCGAAGCCGTGTTCGTGATCTTGGGCGAGCATAAGGAGCTGGAACCCCATGCCGATCTGCGCCGAGAACTGCTCAAGCGCAGCATCGAGGCGGCGGCCGATGATCCCCGACCGGGGATTTCGGGCGAGGAAATGAAAGCAGAGCTGCGCGAAAAGCGAAAAGTCCCCCTGCCCGAACCGGCCAGATGGGAAAAGCGGTCCCGGCGCTGACGCACCGGGGCTTCTCTCTTACGGCCCTCCGGTCACTTCGGCGCTATGTGGGAGCGCGTTCCCTCCGGGCCGGGGCCGGCTGCCCGCCGGCTTCGCTCAACCTCGCCACACCCGCGACGGTAGCCCCCGGCCGGCCCGCTCTCATCATCTAGGGCCGTAGGGACGGCCGGGGGCGGGTTTGAGGCAATGAGGCTTTGAGTATTAGCGGAAATGCTCAATCACTCAAAAAGCTCGGCGTGGGTGCCGGCGCGCACGAAAATCAGGCTGTTGCCCTCGACCTGATACACCAAGAGAAAATCGCCGCCGATATGACATTCCCGATGGTCGGCCCAATCCCCTTTCAAGGCGTGGTCAAGCCATTCCGGGCCTAGCGGCTCGTCGTTCGCTATCAGCAGCAACATGACCTCTTTGAGCTGGCGCATGTTGTAGCGGCCAGAACGGGAAAGCCGCTCCCAATCCTTCACGAAGCTCTTGGCATAGTCCGCCGATCTCGGCAGAGAAGCCCGCTTGCTACTGGCGGGTTTCTTTGTCGAGGGCATCAAACAATTCCTGTCCGTCATTGAACCGCGCACGGCGGGCCTTCATCATCGCGCGGGATTCCTCGATCGCGGCGCGCGTCTCGGCGTTCGGCACCTTCAATTCAAAGGGCAAAGCCTTATCCTTCGCCACGCGGGTCAAGGTCATCCGCACCACATCGGACACGGTAAGCCCCATTTCGGCCAGCACGGCGGCCGCCTCGTCTTTCAGGCGCTCGTCAATGCGAGCGCGCACAAATGCACTTGCAGCCATGACCGGGCCTCCTTTCTCTGTCCTGAATGTAGCTCACATGAGCAACAGTTTCAAGAAGCTCAATCGCTCAACTAAGCAGATACTCATACACTCATTTGAGTGATTGAGAAACCATTTCCCGCAGTATCTCCGAAATGGTTCGGCCCTGCTCCACGGCCATGATTTTGAGCCGCTTGTGTTCCTCGCGGTCCAGATCGAAGTTCACGCGCACGGTTGCGCCCTTGTCGGACAGGCTGGCGAGCGTGGCGGACTTTCGCACATTGCTCGGCCGGCCGGCGCTGAGCATACCCCGCTTTTCTTCACTCATTTGATGCTCTCCTTATCTACTCAATTGAGCAATTGCTTGATTTCGTCGGCAAGCGCCGTCATTTCGCGGGCCGCTTCGCTGTCCGGTTCCAGATCGAGGACGGTTGCGCCGGCCGCAGCGGAGCCGGGATAGCTAACGCGCTGCGTGATCCGGGCCGCGAGGATCGGCAGGCCGTAACCGTTCAGGGCGTCGGTGATCTCGTTACCGATCCTCGTTCCCTTGATCGCGCGGGACACGACAAACGCGGCGCGCAATTTTCCGTCCGTGATCTCCATGCGTTGCTTGACCAAATCGACAAGCTCGGCCGTCGCCCAAATGTCATAGGGCGAGGGTTGCACCGGGATCAGGATGAAATTCGCGGCCTTGATGGCGGACACGGCGAGGTCGGCCGCTTGCGGCGCTCCGTCGATGACGACGAAATCCTTACGGGCGACATTCTTCAAATCGCGCTCGATTGTCGGCCGATCTAGCCCGACCACGGAAAGGGGTTGATCTTCCCGCACGGCCGCCCAATCGCGGGCGCTGCCCTGTGGGTCGGAGTCGATCAGCAGCACGTCAGCGCCGCCGAGCTGCAAGGCGCGGGCGAGGTGGGTGGCTATGGTGGTTTTCCCGGCCCCGCCTTTCTGGTTCAAAACGGCGATCACATGCACGACCGAATCTCCTACAGTTGATGAAACACGCATTTACTCAAATGAGTATAGCGCATTGAGCTATTGAGTAAAGAGGATTTTGCCTCATTCACTCATTTGAGTAATTAAGCGCCGGCCTTGCCTCTCGCTCTTTCTCGAAAGCCCATGCGAGGTTGGCCGCAGGCGCGGCGGGTGCAATTTTGGTGCTGTGGGTGCCGCGCCGGCCCGCACTATACGCGGGCCGGAACCGCCGCAGGGCCGCGAAAGCGGCCCGAACAGCGGCGACCGCTTATGTTTGCCCTTTTAGATATAGATTAGGTGGGGATTCAGTCTGGTTATCGGACTCACGTTTTTGGATAGCTTTCCCAAGGGCCGCCAACGCCCGGCCTAGCGCGGTATCGCCAGCCTCGGACAGCGCCAGCTCATCGAGGGGCAGGGCCTTCCTGTAGGCGTCCACCTCGGCCGCGCGGGCTTCCTGTGCGGCGCTGTGATCGTCGGGCAGGGGCGGGGCCTTGGCGAACCGCCCAAGGAACTGCCGGGCCTTCTCCGGCAGGGACAGGCGGTAGGCGTTGCTCGTCTGCTGGACCTGTGGGCCGCGCCCCTCGTTGCCGGTCGGCTCGTAGCGCCGCAGCCAGTCGATGAAACCATGCGCCCGCAGGTTCTTCAGCGCCCGCACGATCGTATCGCGCGACCGGCCTAACCGATCCATGATCGTGGTGATTGACGGCTCAAGCCGGCCGGTGCGGAAGTCAATGAGATTGACGAAATACCGCAACACGTCGAGCGCGACCGACCCTAACGGGCCGCTGCGCTCGCCCTTCTTCTCACGCAAGCCCGCCTCATTGTATTGCTCGGCCGCTCTCAAGATCGCCTGCACGTCCCGGCGCGTCGTCGGCCGCCATATGCGGCCCTCCGATCGGCCCCGGATATGACTATGCCGGCGAACTGGCGTCGGGCATCGCTCGGCGGGGGGGGGCAGGACCAGGCTAAAGGTTCCCTGTCCTGATCCCCGCAGGGCGGCCCGGCGCTCATGGGCGAGCGTCGTAAGCTCCCCGGCCTCGTCGTCGGTGAGCTGGCCCGCGCCGTATCGGGTCCAAACTTCCCGCATGATTTCATCAAGCGCGTTCCCGCGCGCGCAGCCGATCGCGGCCGCGTATTGCGTCCTCAACATATGCCCTCGTCCTTCCATTTGAAGGACATGACGGTGCGGACGGCAGGCACGGCTCCCCCGTTTTCGCAAGAATCAATCTTGCGAATTGGGGTGCTGTAGCGTAGATAAGGGGAGAGTTAGTGGACCCCTGACCTACGGTGTGTCTGACGGCCTACAAAAACGCTCGACCGTTGGCGCGGTCGGGCGTTTTGCCGTTATGTCCCTTGCTTCGCTTCGATATAGAACCTCAACGCTTCCTCGATGATCGGGGCGCGTGCAGACTCGCCCCGTTGCTCCTTGATCCTGTCGATTGCCTCGACAAGTTCGCCCGGAACATAGGTATTCAACACCACGCGGCCGGCCGCGAGCTGCCGCGCCCTATGGGCGGCAACACCTCTGCGAATCTCTTCCGCGCGATCATTCATGTTTACAACTAAAGGCAATCCGCCCGATTCTGCAATCCCTTGCGGACGGAGCCTAAAAAGGCACTACTTCTAGGGGCGGCAGCTAAACGTGGTTACGTCAATGCGTATTCACGCTATTGCGCTCTCAAGCGCCCGGTAGAGCGTGGCGCGATGCACACCCAACAACCGGGCAACCTCGGCCGGCTTCTTGTCCTCGCTGATGAGCTGGCGGGCGTGTGCGATCTGCTCGGCCGACAGGGCAGGGGGGCGGCCGAACCGAACACCCTTCGCCTTAGCCGCAGCTCGGCCGGCGCTCGTGCGCTCGTGTATC
Organism: Pseudochelatococcus contaminans; assembly: GCF_014195635.1. Classification (GTDB taxonomy): domain Bacteria; phylum Pseudomonadota; class Alphaproteobacteria; order Rhizobiales; family Beijerinckiaceae; genus Pseudochelatococcus; species Pseudochelatococcus contaminans. The sequence goes on from NZ_JACICC010000027.1 coordinate 11,001, forward strand.
AAGCTGCGCTCGAACTCGGCAACGCCGGCGAAGAATGTCAGCACCATGCGACCGGCCGGCGTCGTGGTATCGGCCCACGGCTCAGCCAGCGATCGCAAGCCGGCCTCCGCGTGGCCGATCCGCTCGGCAATGTCGAGAAGATCGCGCGTCGATCGGGCGAGGCGATCGAGCCGCGTCACCGTCACCACGTTGCCGGGCTGCAAATGGTCCAGTATCTTCGCCAGCTCGGGGCGACCGCGCTGCGCGCCGGATGCCTTTTCCTCGAACACGCGCTTGCACCCGACCGCCAGCAACGCCGCGCGCTGCTGGTCAAGGGTCTGGCCCTCGGTCGAGACGCGGGCATATCCGATAAGCAAGGGCAGGGGCTTCCTCGTGGGGGACATGCCCGAATCTAGCGGGTGCAACCCGTCGCGAAAATCCCTATTGTGCAACTGTCGCAGGTTTCGGGAATTTTGCGATGCAAAGAACGGAGGGAGTACGCCTTAGCCTGCCCCCTGCACGCGCGCCCGCACTGCATCGAGGCTCCATAAGCCAGGGCCTGAAAAGACGAGATAGAAGAAGATAAAGCAGAAGAGAACGGCCGCATCCCCTCCATTGAGCACGGGAAAGAAACTTTGCGGGAAATGCCCGATAAAGTATGCAAACGCGCACAGCCCTGACGCAAGGAATGCCGCAGGTCGTGTGAAAAGCCCGAGCGTAAGCAAAGTGCCGCACAGCAGTTCGATACAGCCTGCGATCCAAGGCAGAGAACCCGCGTCAGGGGAAAATCCACCCGCCGGAAATCCAAGGAGTTTGGACGTGCCATGCGCCAGCAGCAACAAGCCCGCCATGATGCGAGTTAGCCCCAGCGCGTGCGGAGCCCAATTGTCAAGGTTGGTTGGAAGGGGCATTTTTCTTTCCTTAGCTCTAGGGCACCTCGAAAAATTGCCCGGCCCGAGTTGCTGCGGTATGAACGGGGGTGATCGGCTGCTTGGGCGTAACGATGGCACAGATGGGTTTCTTCGATCTTTCGGACCGCTATGCGAGCCGGGCTCTGAGTAGCAACGGAACAGAAAACACACATAAGCTTGCCTACAGGTCGTCGATTCCTGCGGTTCGGGGATCGCGCAGCGGCCTGAGTTC
>NZ_JACICC010000028.1 GCF_014195635.1 Pseudochelatococcus contaminans
GGCACTCACTCAACAAAAACAAATCACCCATCGCAGCCTCCTCAATGGAGACTGTGAATCACATCTAAAGCCAAATTAATAGGTCCTGAACCTAGAATGATGATATCGAGGCGCGGTCGCCGAGGAGTTACCACGCACTTCGATCCAGTTTTACAGATTTTTATCCAGTCATTTTACTATCCATGAGAAATCCATGCCTCGATTTCACCTGTTTTTATGCGATAAATACTTCATTTTAGCTCCGATTTTCGGATTTTTATTACAGTTATTTATAATATTTGCGGCATCAATTCTTCGTTCCATGACGCAAAAGCCACCTCCATCGACCACGATACCACGCAGCAAGCGAGAAGAATTGCTCGAAGCGCTACACGTCGATACGCCGGAACTCACCTTCACGCCACGCGGTGACCCAGACCCTCGCCTCGTCCTGCTCGGCCGACAGATGGCCCGTCAGAACTTCGGCACAGGCGGGGGCGAGGCTCCCGGTAAGGTGCCATGCCCAATGAAGGTCGCGATCGACGCCCGTTATTCCTCCTATAACCAGCGCGATGCCTCGATCAAGGATCAGATTCCGCCTGTGCCGGCTGCATGCCGAGAAACAGGGATGGCACGTCATCGAACAATATACCGACCATGCGATCTCGGGTGCCTCGTTGCTGCGTCCCGGCATTCAGGCGCTAATCTCCGACGCCACGCGCGGCCGCTTCGACATGATCCTGTCCGAGGCGATGGACCGTCTCAGTCGCGATCACGAGGACATTGTCAGCATCTTGAAGATTGTCTCCCAGTCCGAGGGCAAGGTCATGCATCTACATGTCGGCCTCAAGGGGACGATGAACGCGCTGTTCCTGAAGGACTGGCCGACAAGAGCCGGGCGGCCAGTGCGGTCGCGTCGAGGCCAGCAAATCAGGTGGCGGCAATGCCTATGGCTATGATGTCGTCAGGAAACTGGTTGACGGCAAGGTGGAGATCGACGTCCGGGGCGATCTTGCTGGAATCCTTACACTTTCTGTCCAACGCAAAAACCCCGCGGCGGATGTAGCGGGGTTGCAAGGTAAGATGGTTGCGGGGGGCAGGATTTGAACCTGCGGCCTTCAGGTTATGAGCCTTTAGTCCAGATCATCCGCCACAGTATCCGGCAGCATCCGAACATTCTCTGCGATACTACGATCACGAACGGCTTGTACGAATAGTGTCGCCGCTTCTACGCTGCACCACGCGGCGATTTCCGCACAATGATTCCGGAAGGGGTCGTGAGCTGCTCGACCGGCTCGCTCTCGTATCCAGGGCGCACAGGCGCCGTCAAGCTGCCCGTGGAATCGCGGCAACCTCATCTGTGGGAAATTCGCGCCGCATGCCGCAATCCCGTTGCGTCCCTACCAGCGATCTGCCCCCTCCTTGCCCGCGCGAATTCCCGCGCGACATCAAGGAGAAAGACATGTCACAATCCGGCGCAACGCTCGTTCAATTGCTCAAGACACGCGAGGCAGCAGAGTTGCTGGCGCTGTCCAGCAGGACGCTCGAAAAGCACCGGACCTACGGCACAGGTCCAGTCTATAGAAAGCTCGGCGGCAGGGTGGTCTATGATGTCGTGGATCTGAGAACCTGGGTCGACAAGGGGCGACGCGCTTCTACGTCCGATTTCGGTACGGACACAGTCTATCCGGCCAAACCCATGACAGAAAAGCGATAACACCTGACATAAAATAACAACCCGTGGTTCGGCAGTGATAGCTCTGAACCACGGAACAGTCCCCTGCCCTTAACCGCCTACACAAATGGATTGGAGACTGCCTGAAACATTGTCGGGTTGATCCGGCCGTTGTCAGCTACGAAGTCACGTGGCCGAACGGATATCCGTCTCGGTGAAGTCGTTGCCCTTGAACAGCAGTGGTTCACCGAAATCCTTGGCGAGCGCGTAGGCAAAGCAGTCGCCGAAATTCAGCCCGGCTTTGTGCCTTCCCTTCCCGAAATCGAGGAATGCCTGTCGCGCCAGATGACCCTGGTCAACTGTCACAGGTTCGATATCGATCGCGGCACGGCGGAAGAAGGCGTCAGCCTGCCTCATGCCTTCCGGCCCGAGCTGTTTCTCGATCACCATGGACAGTTCCAGATAGTTCGCCACACTGATCCGGCTGGTTGCGGAATCGTGAATCAGTCGCGTGAAGTCGACAGCCTCCGGTTCGCGGTAGAGGATCGCCACCATGGCCGACGTATCGATAATCATTTCGGCAGGCCGTCCTCATCATAGAGAAGCTCGGCGTGATCGGCGTAAGGCCGCTTCAGGTGAATTGCAGCCCGATCGGCGATCGCCAGAAGTTCTTCAACGGAGGCCCGGCCTCTTTGTTTTTCGATTTGCGCATACCGCTCTCGCAGCGCATCGGTCACGACACGGCTCATACTCTGCCCGGTAGCATGGGCGATGGCCTGGGCGAGGCGATGCGCTTCGGGATCTTTCACATTGAGGCTCATGTGGAGACGCTCCGTTTCTACCAAGTTGGCGTTCCTTCTATCATTCTACCCTGTCGTGGCACAACGACCAAATGAGATCCAGATCCAGAACTGCAACTTCGGGACAGATCAATGGTCCGAAAGGGGCAGCAGAGCGGACTGGCTGGTTAAGGTGAGAAGTAAATAGCAGCAGACCTTCATGCCAGACTCCGGTCCCCAAGGGTCCGTTACTCCCAAAGACGGGTCTGATCCACACCGCGCCGGGCGCGACGTGCGTGTTCCGTATAGGTGAGTAGCGAAGGCCAAGCGGTTGGCGCGGGAACGTTGCGCTGCGTATGAAGCATTTCCCTCCGTTCAGGGTAATGGACCCAGCGACCTGTTACGGCAACGAAGGTATTGCTGCCGGCCTCAGTCTCCTGCAGTGTCTCCACGTCAAACCATATGTCTCTGCGGCGCGGTTTGGCCTTTTCATATATCGATGCGACCAACGCACGATCACTCCAGTCCCGGAAATAAAGATTGGCGTGCCCGCGGACAGCCTGCAGGTCGTTAAAGGCGGCCACGTCTGAAGCACGGTCGATGACACCAAGTGCCTTAAACCGTTTATCGAGGCGGTAGATGGCAGAATCGAAAGACAACAACATAAGGTGGGGTGCCAACGGCATTACTAGCATGGCGCCTGGACTACCAATGCCTGCTCCGCCAAGCACGTCCTTTTGCAAATGGAAGCGGTTGGTGTAAATCACCGGATCATCAGACGTGAAGAACGGCGTTGCCGTTCGATTGAGAATAATTCGCGTCTGGAGATGAGCGGTACCTGAGATGCTATTCCTGAAGGCGCTTAGTGCCAGCTTGATGGCTATCTCATGAGTCATAACCAAGCGCTCCAGTAGCTCCGGTGTGGCCTCGTCGGCCAACATCGCGCGTTCCGCCTCAGCTTGCCGGATTTCACCCTCGATCCATGCCGCACTCCTATAGGACTGCAACAGCATGAAGTTATGGAGGGTCGCGATGTCTATTCTTGTTGCCGCATGAGGGTCGTCCACAATCCGCCGCATGATCTCGCCGTACTCCCCTTCAGGCTTCTGCAGCGCTCGTTCCAGCTCACCGTCGCGCCCGTAGAAATAAGATCTGGCGCACTGCCCTTTCGTTGATGCCGCCTCAATCAGAAGCTCGCGGGCCATATTGAATACATTGATGGCCACACCTTCACTGTTCGCGCTGAAGGCGCGGAGATAACATCGGGGTACGAAGTGTTGAGACTTGTTGGCGGGCATGGTGAGTGAATATTTGTGGTTTCAGTTACTACGAAAGGCTTCTCGTGTGTTACCCTGCACCTCTGTCCAGAGTAGTGCGTTGAACATTCTTGAAAGCGCTCGTTTGCTCGAGGGCAGCGCTGCGCCGATCACCGAGGTCGATCAGTGCATCGAGGACGCGAAGGAGACTCTGGGCATCATCACGCCGTAAAGGAAAATTCGCATCTGCCAGCCGTTGAACCGCAGCGGCGATCCTTGCCGGCAGAGTGGTCCCCGACCATGCTCCCTTCGCGTTGGGCAGAGCGTCCAATATTTGGTTCGCCTGCACTGCGAAATCGCCGACCGGATAGGCCATGTCCGCTCGCTCACAAAGCGTCATGAAGGTCTGTGCGACAAACGTCGACCATCCCGCGCTCGCGATTATCTTCGTGACGATGGGCATCACTATACCTACCTGCGACCAGTCACCATTTGCAAATCGGGCTGAGCCTGAAGCGACCTGGTCAATCGGAACAAATAACAAGGCATTGATAAGCTTAGGCATATCCCACCCACCAACTTCACCGGCTATGTAGCTACCTGGCGTAAAGACCGGGTCTTGGACTACGCGGGTTGCGCAATCGTCCAATAGCTCGAACGTGTTAGGCGGCACTATCGGCGCGTCGAGGACATGCCGTGTCACAAGCTCCGTGGCGAAGGGTCCGAGAACGCGTAGCCCCTGTTCGTCGCTTGTCAGGAACGGAGCGAGAAGTTGATGCTGGGCGAAAGTAAGCGTTACGAGTGGTGCCGCCCGCGCGATCAATTGTCCAAGAGCGCTGTTCCATTCCGTCAGCTCAACGCTGTCGGAGGACGAACCTCGCCGACGATCCGCCGAGCTCTGCCAAGTAGGCATCATTCGTTCGGCCGTCCAGTTTACCAGTTGGGCGAGCCAACATTCGACAAATGGCTTGTAGGTCGTGCTCGCGAGCCATTTCTCAATCGGGAATTTCACGAACAGTTTGGCGGCGAACTGTGTATCGAAAGAGGGGTTGGGATCGCCCCATTCAAGCGCCTCACCGTTGCCGCTAAATCGTCGCCGTCGCGGCGATTGAACCCAAGCCGAGGGAATAGTCGTCAGCGGTTCTAGTGTAGTAGCGTTAAGACGGCGAAGCGCGCGGACCTCGCTGTTTCGCCGAGCTTTCTGATTGGCACTGTGATCGCGCCGGCCTTCGTCGCTCATCTCGAATGCATGGTGGATGCACAAGTCCGTGGCCATCTGGGCGGCCACCCAACAAACCTGTTCATCGAGGTCCGCCAACAGGGCATCGAAAGCAAGTTCGGACACCTCGTCGTTCGGGTGCATAGCCATCGCAATAAGATGTTTCACGTCATTGGTGCGTGGCGCCAGCGATTTTCGATCGTGAAATAGCGCGACAACCAGATGCTTCGCCGGGTGCCACGGAATACGTTCGCCACCAAATATATTGGCTGGCTCGGCCATCTTTGCGACGCGATCCATGACATTCCACGCCCACGTATGATGCGGGCTTTCGGAATGAGCGAAGCGGATGACGACTATCGCCACCGCAGAAAGTACCGTTTGTGAGCTATGGTTCTCGGCACCCCTGCGCCGGGTTAACACGTCGCGACCATCCCGCTCCTTTGCAAAGACTACCGCAGCCTCCAAGTCGATCTGCGGTTGAAGAGCATTTGTCGCGACTGACTGCATAGCCCAGCCGATGACCGTCTGCTCCTGCAGGAATGCAGTAGTCTCGACCATCCGCTTCTCTTGCTCAGGCGATAGCGGATCTGGCGGTCCATAACCGATTAACGCGGACCCCTCGTCCTGCTCATACTTGCGGTAATTCTTGATGTCGCCAAGTGGGGCCCAGCGTTCGGCCTTTTCCGTTAGCTCGGCCGTGAGGGCGGCATTAGAACGCTGTTCTGCAAGGTCATACGGCAGGTCTTTCGGGAACGCGGCAAGCGCCTCACGAAACTGGTTGCGCAATTCTTTGGGCTTTGAGATCGCGAAACGCATCGCGAGCTCCCGCACATCTCGCCTGTTGCTTTCACGGCTGTCCAGAAATTTCTTTGCTTCCGACTTCGCCCCGGTTAGCCGGTTCATGGACCCGAATCCAAAAATGTCGAGGTCGCGGTTGGGAAACTGCACCATACGCGCCATGTCGTATTCCCATATGCGCTGACAAGAGGCGATCGGCAGGGTAGATTCCGATACTTCGAATGTCTCCAAAGACAAAACCAGCGCGAGGCCGAGAGTGGCCAAACACTCGTGTCCCTCCAGAACGTCTCGGAGGGCATCAGAGGTCGACCGGCCGCCCTCAATTTCTTTGAAAGCCCATTGGCTCAACGCAAGAAAGGCGCATTCCAAAGGATTAGGCGCGAGTTGCCCCATGAACCAATTGTAGACATGCCAATCGCCCCAAAAAGTTTGTTTACCCCACGGGAAATTAACTTCAATCGGTAGCGGCGTGCCCATCTGGCGCACATTAATGGCATGTATCTGCTTCCACCCAACGGTAGCATGGTTTGCCAAATCACGGATGAGTGCACGGCCTACATCGGGCCGCTTTGCAAGCAGAGTAGCGTACGGTTCATGCAGCGCCGAGGCTGGAAAGTAGTAATAGTCGTGGCGAGCGATGCCGATGTCATCAAGGTCGTATCGATCCGTGTCAATGTGACGGAAATGGGAACTGCCTAGGAATTTACGCTGAGTTTCGGTGCGGTCTTTCTCCGGAATTTCACGAACGCGCCGTAGTTTGTCGAGACACTCTTCCTCCTCACGCTTCTTGCGGTCGGCGCGGTCCTGTGGAAGCTCTTCCATGATTTGCGCTTTGGCGATCGCTACGATCGCTTCTGGCGAGACGTCCACCATAGTTGGCGAGAAGTTCATCAATTCGCTGTAAGCTTCGCGCCTCATACGATCGTTTTCAGCCGCCCTGTGAAACAGCGCAATGGCTGGTGACGGATATGCCCGTGCCGCACGCATAATCAACATTCGAAGAGCGCTGGCCAGTCTTTTCCGAGCTTCACCACCGAGGGCGTCCCAGCGCCCATGTTCGAACGAAAAATGCTCGGGGTAGAGTTCTTCTTCGAGTTCGACAAGCCAAGCGCTGCAAGCATCGACAATGGCTTCAGAGATCGGGTTAGGCTGGTCCGCGAGCGCGTTTTGCCAGACCCCGAAAAGTTCCAGCAGGCTCGGCAAAAGGCGAACCGGCAATTTCGATGCTTGAGGCAAGAGCCAGCCCAGAAGACGTCGCCAGCCACCAAAATCTGAAGGCCAACTCAGATATTCAGCCATGCCAATCGCATCACTTCCCGCTGCCAGAGCGGGGTTTTGCAGTACAAACGGGTTTGGCACCGTGTGTTCCGCCTGAAACCAGACGATCAGCTTTTCGAGGAGCGCATAATCGTTGGCACTGACGAGTTCCCCGAATTCGTCACCGGTCGCATCGAATGTGGTAGAAAACGGCGGGGCTGTCAGCCACTCGCGCTGCCACTGAGAACGAAGCCGCTTGTCTTCAAGAATGCTATAGTCCGCTAGCCACTTACCTTTAGTCCCGAGTGCGCTCTGAGCCAGCAATCCCACAACGCGGCCAAGCAAAGGCGGTTCACCGGCGGCGTCCAGCCCTCTTGGCCAGTCGGCTCCGAGCTCGACCAAGAGACGGAAGAAGGCCCATTCAAAGAAGATATCATGGCTGAAGGAGTACGATGCGCCGTGGTCTTCCGTCCGAACAATGCGGTCGGCTTTCAAAGCTGCAATTTGACCGTTCGTCGCGTCCTTAAGCTTTCGTATAGATACATTTTTTCCGAGGTTCTCGACGCCGCTCTCAGCAAGATCGATGAGAGCGCGTTGTCGCTGCGGAACCGTTTCCTCAAGCGCATCATGCCCGGCACGGATCCACCATGCGGTAATGAGGTCTACCTCAGTCTGAGGCGTGACAGTGTCGTCAGCGAATGTCTCAGCCAGCACGGACGCGAAGAAAGGTCGTCGAGCAATCTCTGCCACAGCCGGCGCGCCAAACAAGAGCCGTGACAATGCCGGCACTCTTTCTGCAAGTATCGACGCTTCTTCGTCCGTGAATGCCGAGACCGAGACGTCACTGATTTGCCTCCCACGGTAGAAACTGGCCGGGAACCAAGTGCGATACGCTTCCAGACCCTGATCCCGGGATGTCGCTACAACCTTCCAATTCGAAAGCGCCTCGTTCCCCTCGATCGCTTTCAAGATGTCGCTGACAATACCGCGTTGATCGGGTCGTATCCGATCAATACCATCGATGAACAAGATTGGTGTTCCCGTTGCTCCAATTTCGGCAAGCAAGCTGGACACGGACCGGTGTTTCAGGCCTAATGTGCCAGCAAAGGACAGCCACGTCTTGCCCTCAAGCAAATCCGATTTGAGGAAAAGTGTCGGCCCATTTGCCGCGTCGGAAGCAACAATACGCTTCAACATCGCCGACTTGCCGCAGCCGGGGAGACCGCTGATGTTCAGCACCTTTGCCGCTGCGAGACGCTCACGAGTGAGCCGCTCGATTTCGGGCCGCTCGATACGAACGCCATCGATATCGTCCGAAATTGCCGCAAGTCCGGATGCTGAGAAAACCTCAAGGAGCTTGATATCTTCGGCGAAGTTCGGTGCAACTTTCAAGCGCACAACACCGCGAAGCTGGGCGAGCAGAGACTCTCGCGTCCACTTTCGCGCTGTACCCGCGCCTTGACGAACGAGCGCGCACAGCCGGTCAAAAAGCAGCGTCCCTTGCCCATTCTCACTACTCGCGACTAGCTCCTGTAGCCGGTTCGTTAGGTCGGTCCTAGTAACACCTTGTGACCCCAAACCATCAAAACGGGTGGCGACCAAATGGCGATAGAACTGCCACTCTTCTTCCGGGCTGGCCGGCATGATGATGGTCTTCAGGTCGACCCGCATGGCGCGTTCGTCATTCGCGGCCGAAGCATGTTCAGCGAAGCGATCTTCAAAATGCTTCGCGTCTGGACTGGATTTCGCCCAGTTGATTAGGCGCTCCAAGGTCCGCAGTCCATCCACCGCCAGATGCTCGGCCGCAAATCCATACGTGTCGCGCTCAGGTTGGAATGTTGGAGAGGCTCTCGTTTCCAATGCACGGGCAAGGACGTCTTTGAAGAGCGCATCCTTGCTGGTGATGGCAAAGCCCGTCTTGACCTGTAACCCCAGCGTGGCGCGCTCGCCGGCCGCCTCAGTCTCGACGATCAGGTCATCCATCGGGTAATCGTGACCGGCCTGCTGAACCGCCACGCTACGGACCACGCCGCTCTGCAGAGCGGCGCTCTCCTCCCGAAGTAGCGCGACAAGGTAATAGGCAACGACCGTGTCTTCGTAGGTAAATCCCGCCCCACCAGTTAGCTCGGTCGAGGTGGCTCGCTTTTTCCCGGAAATTGTCAATCACCGCCCCGGAATAGAATGATCGAGCGCATCGTGGGTTCCAAATCGACTCGCTCACATGGTTGCAAGATAGCCCGAAGTCGACAATGAATGAACTCGCAAACTACCGTGACCCTCTTGGAATATCGCTATTGGCGAGAAGCTACGGGTGCCACCTAGCCTCGAAAATGTCCAGTTAACTGGATAAGCTGAGCGCAGGGCAAGTATATTCAGCCTTAAATCCATGCATACTTTAGATCATGTCTCCAGAATATGTCAGTCAGGCCAAGACGAATTGCATGAGCGGCTGCCAAAGCCAAAGCTCCGAAATGCGGTACTCTGACGTTTAAGGCGATCCACTCGATATTTCTGCGGGTACAAACGCCGATGTGCGAGACGTCATTGTTCTCATCCTGTCCGATCAGCTCGGTGACCACCGCGATGTATATTCGAGGAACGGCGATTCCTTGACGGAACTCCTTCGCCGCATGCACCAACTTGCTCGCCTCGACGCCGTAGCGAATATTTGCCGCTGCCCGCAACGAATCCAGTCCTGAGGAACCTGGATTGCGACGCTTCCATGCTTCCCAGCCGCCCCGTGAAACATCTATAGGTACTACCGGCATGAGAGGCGTACCGTGTGAGAGCGCCTCCTCGACATAATCGTTCCACATGTCCAAGCTTTCCAACAGCGGTTCGTCCTTCAGCGCAGCTTTCACTCGGCGGTACTCTACCGGCGAAAGCCGCGGAACGGTGAAAGCCACATGCTTCACGCGTTCGAAAGGAAGGTGGTTGAGTCGCGGTCGCCGCGCACCGAAGAACTTGCTCTCGGCACCAATCGGTGTCGCAGGCTTTACGAAGGTGCGCCCTTCCCATTCGAAAACGATATCGGTCTGAGCCTCCCTAGCCGCAGTCGGACCGTGCTTGCCTCTTACGAATTCGGTCATATGCCGGTCGGCAAGTTTGCCCCAAGCAGATTTCAAAGCTTCGAATTCTAAAAATGGGCGCTCCTCGTGGATTGGCACGTAGTTTATCGGCCATAGCGCGAAGGTGTCGAACCCGTCTCCATGAAGATAGCAACCGGCGACCACGACCGCGTCGATCTCGTCAGTGTCGTTCCGTGCCCGCCTCACGACGTGATCCAAAAGCTCCTCGTGTGTGAGTGCGGTGAAGCCGTTATTGAGGAAGAAAAGGATCGTCGTGGCGCCTTCGCTAATCTCTCTTCGGCTCTGCTTCAGTTGCGCTCGTGCTGACCTTACCACGCCCTTGATAGGCCCTTGCATGATCGTCGCGTACGCGTACCGGTCTTTCTGCTCGATCGCTGTCGGATCGATTACCACCACCGGGCGGTCCGGTTGGAGCGCTCCAAACAGAGAACCGATCTTCGCCTGAGCCTCGGGCTTTTCGAGCCGTTCGTCGTCCAGCAACTTGAGTTCGATTATTGACTGTCCAAGAACATAGTCCGAGTTTCTGCTGCTTTTCCGATCCCAATCTTCGTGTGCTCGTCGGCCACCGGCGTGTGCGATGACAAAATCAATATCCTGATCTTCGGACAATGGTCGAATTCTGGGAAGTTCCAACATCGGTTCATTCTCAGCGTATTACATCTAGGCTCAGGACTCATTGATTGAGATAGAATGTTACGGCTGCTGCGATGCATATGGCCGAAAAGAAGGTGTGGGCGCATCGGTCGTATCGTGT
>NZ_JACICC010000029.1 GCF_014195635.1 Pseudochelatococcus contaminans
GGCGCTTATCTGAACAGTCAAGCTGTCTCACTGGCATTTCGCTGAGCTCGCCGGCTCCCGGAACAGCGTCTCGATCAGCGGACATTCCCGCCGATTGCCTTCTGTGCATTGGGCCACCACGTCCTTCAGCACTCGCTCCATGCGTTTCAGGTCGGCGATCTTTTCACGCACGTCGTCGAGATGCGCGGCGGCAACGGCGCTTGCCTCGGCGCAGGGCTGGTCGCGCTCGTCGACGAGGCGCAGCAGTTCACGGACTTCATCGAGGGAGAAGCCGAGCTCGCGCGCCCGCAAGACGAAGCGAAGCCGTCGCTCGTGGGTGCTGTCGTAGCTGCGATAGCCGCTCGCCGTGCGCGGCGGCTCCGGCAGGAGGCCGACCTTCTCGTAATAGCGGACCGTCTCCAGATTGCACCCTGTGCGCTGTGCGAGTTCGGCGCGCTTGAGGCCTTTCACGCCAGCGTGATCGCGCATCCAAAAATACCCCTTGACCCTGTAGTTGCTACAGACCGCACATTAGCGCCTGGATAGGTTTTCGACAAGAAGAGCGAGGTCGAACATGAATGCATCCCGACACGGACCAGCAGACGTTGCACCGACTGCGGCAAACCTGACGACGCCAGAGCGAAGCGAGGCCGGGCGACAGCGCCTGGTCGCCGTCGGCGGCATACTCGGCGCCATCGCCGCCTCGTCCTGTTGCATCATTCCGCTCGTCCTGTTCAGCCTCGGCATCGGCGGCGCCTGGATCGGCAATCTGACGGCGCTTGCGCCCTACAAGCCACTGTTTGTCGCCGCAACGGCGGGCATGCTCGGCTACGGCTTCTACCTTGTCTACTGGAAGCCGCGACAGGCCTGTGCCGATGGGGCTGCCTGCACGCGCGCCGTCCCCAGCCGCCTCGTTCAGATCGCGCTCTGGTTCGCGACCGTACTCGTCGCCGCTGCTTTCGCCTTCGACTACGTCGCGCCGCTGCTGCTTTCCGCCTGACACCAAGAGGAGACTACCCCATGAGGAAGAGTTTGAGCGCTTTCACTTTGATCGCGTCGGTGATGACTGCGCCTGCCGCCTTCGCCGCCGAACGCACTGTGACGTTTGCCGTCGACAACATGACCTGCGCCTCGTGCCCCTACATCGTGAAGACCACGATGGCGGCAATCCCCGGTGTCGCGAAGGTGACCGTCTCCTTCGAGGCGAAGTCCGCGACCGTGACCTTCGACGACGCTAAGACGAGCACCGATGCCATCGCAGCCGCCAGCATGAATGCTGGTTATCCGGCCCACCCGACGCAGCAAGGCAGCTAGATGACTGATCGCGCCGTAATCCGCGCAGGTGCCGTTGGCGCCGTCCTCGCCGCGATCTGCTGCGCGGCGCCGCTCCTCGCCGTCGGCCTGTCTCTGGCGGGTCTTGGCACGTGGCTGACAGGTGTGGGTGCAGTGGTGCTTCCCCTGATCGTCGCGGGCTTCGGCTTCGGCGCGTGGGGGCCCCATCATCGCCGGGCAAGAGCCACGGCCTATGAGACGAAGATTCGCAAGGAAGGCGTGAAGCCATGAACGATTGCTGTGCAACCTCCTCCCGGGACAACCCGGCCGTTTCTCAGCCCGCGACACTGGCGAGCTTTGCCGTTCGACCGGGCGTAACGTTTCCGGATTGGTCGGCGGTCACGTCGCCTGTGGTCAAGAACGCTCTGCAGGCGATGGTCGGGTCCGACCACGTGCTCAATCGCTGGAGCGGTTACGATCCCGCCACCGACAGGGTGCGTGTTGCGTTGCTCCGACTCTACGCCGACCACGGGGGTGCCCCGACCATAAGCGCGCTTGCGGAGCGTACAAAACTCAGTGAGATGGTCATCCGGCCACTGCTCGACGAGCTCCGCCGGCGCGACCTCGTCGTTCTCGATGGCGAGCTGATCGTCGGCGCCTATCCGTTCAGCGATCATAACACCGGCCATCGGGTCACTCTGGACGGACGCACGCTGAATGCAATGTGCGCGGTCGACGCGCTGGGCATCGGTGCCATGACCGATCGCGACACCGCGATCGCCTCGCCCTGCGGCCATTGCGGCGCACTGATCCGGATCACCACGCAGGACCGAGGGCGGGCACTCGCCGACGTCGAGCCACAGTCGGCCGTCATGTGGCAGAGCGTCCGTTATGAAGGCGGCTGCGCCGCGAGCTCGCTCTGCGCGACGACCGCTTTTTTCTGCTCGGACGAGCATCTTTCCGCCTGGCGCGACGAACGTTCCACCGACGAGCCAGGTTTCCGGCTGTCGATCGAGGAAGGACTGGAAGCCGGCCGTGCTCTGTTCGGGCCGAGCCTCGCTGGTCTCGATGTGGCGTCGAAGAGCCTGGTGGTCGCCAACCGACCCTTGCGCACAAACGGTCGCAATGGAGGCGCTTACGATCTCGTCGTCATCGGCGCCGGCTCGGCCGGCTTCTCGGCCTCGATCACGGCCGCCGATCAGGGCGCACAGGTGGCGCTCATCGGCAGTGGCACCATCGGCGGCACCTGCGTCAATGTCGGCTGCGTGCCGTCGAAGACCCTGATCCGCGCGGCCGAGACGCTTCATAACGCTCGCGTGGCGGCACGTTTTGCCGGCATTACTGCTGAAGCCGAACTGACAGACTGGCGCGGAACCGTTCGTCAGAAGGACACGCTCGTGTCTGGGCTGCGCCAGGCCAAATACGCGGACCTGCTCCCCGCGTACAATGGTATCGCCTATCGCGACGGGCCGGCTCGCCTCCTCGACGGCGGTGTCGAAGTTGACGGCGCGCGTATTGCCGCTGGCAAGATCATTATCGCAACCGGCGCGCGGCCGGCAGTTCCTGCTATTCCTGGCCTCGAGACCGTACCGTATCTCACCAGTACGACGGCGCTCGACCTCGAGGAACTGCCGCGATCGCTGCTGGTGATCGGCGGCGGTTATATCGGCGCGGAGCTCGCCCAGATGTTCGCCCGTGCCGGCGTCAAGGTGACCCTCGTCTGCCGGTCCCGACTGCTCCCCGAGGCCGAGCCCGAGATCGGCGCGGCGCTCACGGGGTATTTCGAGGATGAAGGCATCACCGTTATCTCCGGCATCGCTTACCGCGCGATCCGCAAAACCGAGGGCCGAGCGTCACTGACCGTCACGCGTGACGGTCACGATGTCCAGATCGACGCCGATCAGGTGCTGATCACCACGGGCCGCACGCCCAACATCGAAGGCCTTGGGCTGGCCGAGCACGGGATCACCGTCTCGGCGAAGGGCGGCATCGTGGTCGACGACCGCATGCGCACGACCAAGGCTGGCGTCTATGCCGCCGGCGACGTCACCGGCCGCGACCAGTTCGTCTACATGGCCGCCTATGGCGCCAAGCTCGCCGCCAAGAACGCCCTCAATGGCGACAGCCTGCGCTACGATAACAGCGCCATGCCCGCTATCGTCTTCACCGATCCGCAGGTCGCAAGCGTAGGTCTCACCGAGGCGGCGGCGCGTGCGGCCGGGCATGAGATCCGCGTTTCGACGATCGGTCTCGATCAGGTGCCGCGCGCACTCGCCGCCCGCGACACTCGTGGGCTTATCAAGCTCGTGGCCGATGCTGCTGGCGGTCGTTTGCTCGGCGCCCACATCCTCGCGCCGGAAGGTGCCGACAGCATTCAGACCGCGGCTCTCGCGATCCGCCAGGGTCTCACCGTCGATGACCTCGCGGACACGATCTTTCCTTACCTCACCACGGTCGAGGGGCTGAAGCTCGCAGCACTTTCGTTCGGCAAGGACATCGCCAAACTCTCCTGCTGCGCCGGGTGAGCACAATCGGCGTCAAGGGCGTTTCCTGCCGATGATCGGTATGACGTCGGCGGTGCGGTTATCGCGCCGCCGTTCCATAAGCTGGCACAGCGCGCGGACTTGACGATGCTGGGCGAGCACGGTTTCGACGGCGCGCCGCTCCTGTTCGGCCCGGGCCGTCCCCGCCGGCCGATCCGTCGCGTTGCGCCGGGCTCTCGACTCGGCAACTGCATGGCGGAAGGCTTCCAGCACCTCGGAAGCGCGGTTCGCGGTCGCGCGACTGACACCTGCCTCGATGGCCAGATTCACAACCGTCAGCCTGCCATCAGCCACGCGGGGGCACCCATAAAGGAGGCGCGCCATCGCCTCACGAAGCGCCTGTTCCGTGGCTGCACTGACCGGCTTCATGATGTGCGTTCCTTCAACGGCGCGATGAGCCTGCGTTTTCTGTCGTTGTCCAGGCGCAGCGCTTCGCGTTGCAGCGGGGAGAGACGCTTGTCGGCGAGAAGATCCTCCGCCTGTGCAATGGAGGCTTCCCATGGCGGGAGATGTCGCTCGACGAGGCAGGCGTTGGGACATCGGTCGGGCGCGCATCGCGACAGGACCGGCACCGAGGCTGAAGGTTTCTCAGACTCCCGCAGGCAGAGCGCCGTCAATGGGTCGAAGAAGCAGTCGTTCAGATATCCGACATGCAGCGTGCGCGCCAGATGCGCCAGCATCGCCTTCAGGCGCTTGCGATCGGCCAGTTGCCCCGGAAGCGGGCCGAGTTCGCGGCCGACCCGCTCCAGTTCCACGCCGACGCGCTTACCGGCGGGTCCGCCTGGACCGTGACCGCGTCGATGGTTTTCGAAGTAGTCGATGATGTCGTCGAGTTGTCCGAGCGCCAGTTCCTGTTCGACCTCCTGCCTGAAGCCGGATGCGGACGAGCCGGCATAGCCGTTGAACATGGCCACGGAGGCGTGCTTGTACTGGATTTTGCCGGCGACAACCCCGAAGGGCCGGTTCGCGATGTACCAGGCCAGCGTTCGCCTGAACTGACGGGTGTTGAAGCGCCAGACGTCTTCTCCCACTCGGGGGATCACAGGACTATCGTCCGCGCCATATCGCTCATCGAGATGTTCTCGGAATTGGTTGATCTTCTTGGCGATGAGTATCGGCGTCTCGGCATTGTTCGTCTCGCGGTCGTCAAGGGCAAGCCATAGCCGCTCTGTCCCCGCATTCCGGCGGAATCGTTCCGAAAGACGCTCGGCAACCCGGATCGCCTGGACGGCGGCCTCGATGGTGATCCATTCGACCTGTTCGCCGCGAGCGCCGCGATCCTTCCAGGTCACGCCCTCGATCGCCAGCCTTTCTGTTCGCCCGTCCCGGTCGAGATTCCGTTTCAGGCAGCCGGATCGCAGCGACTGCACCTCACCGTCGCGCATGCCCGTCAGATAGCAACACACGATATAGGCGGCCGTCTGCAGGTGCCGTTCTTCCCGCGCCAGGCTGATGGCATCGAAGCGCTCCCGCCACGGTCGCCCCGTGTCGGGATCCGGGGAGATCGGCGTGTCCATCCCGCCCACCTCGAACCCAAGCTCGTCGACAGCATCATGAACCATCGACAACAGGGCCGGATCTTTGTGGACGGTGGTGAGATGCAGCCCGCATTGCATCGTCAGGAGCTTCAGATTGATGACCTCGCCATCAAACCTGCCGCCCCGCGACAATCTGCCGGTCAGCCCCCCGATCGAAAGAGGTCTTTCCCAGACAGGAATGCCTCTTCCTTCCTCGCGACGCTTGTCGATCCAGGAGGCCAGCATTACCGCGGGCCGCGTGTGGCGGGCGCGCGAGCGTGCTGCGAACCGGCTGTTCAGTGCATCGGCTTCAGCCCGGGCAGTGAAGATGTCGTCGCAGAGGTGCTCGACATATTTCAAGGCCCATCGCAGCATTGCGCCGATGACCGGCTCCGGGATGCGCGCGGTCCGGTTTTCCGAACAGCGCGTTCCCTGGCCGGTTGCCCGATAGACCGGTCGGCCGCGCCACGGGGTGAAGGTGATGCCACCGCACGTCAGATAGGGCGCCAGGCGATGAAGCTGGACGATGGGCCTGAGGCACACACCCACGCGCCCCGGCGTGATCGGCCGCGCCCGGTGATGGGTCGCGTATGCATCGATCAAATCCTGATCGACGTTTGCCAGATCGAGCTTGCCGATCCGCGAGCGCACGAAGTCCAGGAACCGGCGCAGCGTCGCAAGCGCAGTATGGCCGGAGACTGGCCGCAACCGCGGCTCACCGTCGGCGCGCCGTTCATTCATCCAGGCATAGATGTATTCCTTCGCAAGCAACCGCTCTGCCGCGCAGGGGATCACGCCGAAGTCGACCGTTCGAAAGGCCTTTCTGGCCATGTTGAACATCGCCGGCGCCATATCCCAGACATCATCGCCGAACCGCGAGAGCGCCGCTCGGTCGGTACCATCCCTGAGAGGCATCGAAGCCAAAACGATGTCGTCATCGACCCTGAGGCGTGAGACGGCACGCTCATCGTTCAAAGGAGAGGTAGTGGTCATGAGCCGTAAGCCTCCGGCGGAAGATAGAGCAACCGCGCCGAGGATTCTGCCGCCTCAACCCGTGCGCCTCCGACGACGGAGGACGGGAACATCGGCAGAATTTGCTCCGTGATCCTGCGGTATGGCCGATCGAATTTCTCGTTCCAGTCGCCAGAAGGCAACGCCTCCCGCAGCTCGTCCATGAACGCCTGGAACGCGATCAGCGCCGGTAGTTTCCGTGCGGTAATGACCGCGTTGGAGCATTCCAGGCACCCCCAGAACGGCGTCGGACAGGCTTCGCCTTCCCGACCGAAAGGGCTGACGCGGAAGTTGCTGCACGCCGCCAGCCAAAGATCCTGCTCTCCGTCCAGGAGCGGGCCGATCTTTTCCGACGGCACCGGCAGCCCGGTCGCGTCGGCTGAGGTTCGCAGCCGGGCTTCATCCGCGGGCACAACGATCCAAGGTCGCAGAGCCGGCGCCATCGCGTCGGTCAGTGCCTCGACTATCGTCTGCTCATGCAGATGCCGAAGGGCGGGGATGTCGGCATAATGGTTGGCCGCCACCGCTACCGTGTGGCCGACGGCAAAGTTCTCCAACTGCCCTCCGGTCCGCTTATACCAGTCAGCCTTCTGGGTCTTGCGCAGCCTGGAGAGATTGAGCGCCAGCGATTTTCCGGCGTCATCGACGATTCCGTACTTCTCGACAAACGCGGCCACGCAGGTCCCCAGCTTTTTCGGCGACGACAGGCGCCCCGGCTTCCAGGTGATCCAGAGCTTGCTCGATCCAGTGTGCTGCCGAGCCTTTTCCGTCAGCTTGATCGCCAGCCGCAGGACGGCTCCGGGCGTCTCCCGTCCGCCATCGCGGACACGCAAGCGCTTCCACTGGGCATGATGCGCGCGCCGCTTTCGATACTCGATCTCGACATAACCCCGGTTGGGATTGCGCAAGCAGTCAGCCTCAAGCCCACGCAGCGCTTCGATCTCCATGCCGGTCGTCAAGGACAGCCAGACGAGGAAGCCGACGACATCGTACCGGGTCAGATGGAAGCCGGCATGCAGTTCCTCGACCGGAGGCGGCTCGAGCCCGCATCTATGAGCGTGGTAGCGCAGATTGTCGAACAGCGCGCCTTCCCCGGCGACTACTCCCGCCGTCACAATCTGTTCGACCACTAGGTCATAGCGACGGCGCAATTCTGGATCACGGCCTACATCCAGAAGTGGGGGAGGCAGAGCCTCGCCCGTCGCTATCCGGTCGCGAGCCTCGATGATCTGGCGCATCGCTGCCTGCAGCAACGTCGAGGCAATCCTCCCACTGTAGGCATCGCGCGGCTTTGAGACGCCGTGCTCGCCGTGACCGATGTATTTCAGGCGCAACAGTGTTTCGGGCGGAAGCCTTTCAGGATTGAGCTCGGCGGCGACGCGCAGCACCCCGATCAGAGCACCGAGCACATTGCGCTGATTGGGTCGCTCGCCGCCGTTCTGCTCCAGCCAGTCCTCATAGGCATTGATTACCGCCGGAGTTAAGTCGTCGAGACGACGAGGTTTTACCGACGCCCCTTCCAGGAACAGCCAGAACCGCCGCAGACGGCGGATAAAGGTGCCTGCGGTTTTCCAGAGTGGTGCCGGCCCCATCCGGTGGAGATACTCCTGCAGGAATGGCGCAACCTCATGGGTCAGCGCCGTCAGCGGCCAGGAAGACAGATTGACGTCGATCCTCCCGGCATCTTCCGTCCGAAGGACGAAGACGAGCGGATTTTGCGGATTTTCCTCTTGAGTGTCGAACAATTCGATTCCAACTGGGAAGGTGGCACGACGACCGCGTTTCATCACAGGGGTCCACCAGCATTAACGCGCAGTTCCCAGGCCTCGACCGCAGCGTCGATCATTTCCTGGCTTTCTTCCATGCAATCCAGGTAGATGTGAGTGCTTTCGATGCGGCTATGGCCCAGCAAACGCTGCAACTTCAGAAGAGGATCGCCAATCAAGCGGCGGTACGCCGCGCCGATATGGGATCGGCGTTCGTCGAGTACCCATCCGATCTGTTCACGCACGAGCAGCGACAGCATATGAACCGCAAAGGTGTGGCGCATCATGTGCGGAGTGACGTCGAGGTCGATCCCGAACCGCCTGCACCGTACGCTTGCCCTCCGGAAGACCACCTCCCAAGCGGCCGGGGGCATGGGCCGCGCCCCTTCCGCCAGCCAAAGACACAATGGTTCGGATGTTTCCGCCCATACCAAGCGGCTGCGTTCGCGCGGCGCCAGCACGTCGACACTGGCTCGAACTGTGTCCTTTTCCAGAAGGAGCCTTCCCCGATCGTGGCTGACGACACGGATCGGATGTTCGATTGACCTATTGCGCGGTTGCGAAAGGCGCATGAGGACATTGGTCCGTTCCAACGCCGCGTATTCATGCAGACGCTTCAGCACGCGCTCGGGCAAGCGGATCTCGCGCCCCTTGCTACCCTTGGCAATGGCCGGCGCCAGTCGGAAAGATCGGCTCCTCAATGCACCGACCGGCTCCGTCCTCGGGAACTCGATCCAGAGCAGACTTGCCGCTTCCTGGAGCCGCAGGCCCGTCGTGACGAGCAATTCGGCGAACAACGCATTGCGCTCGCTGTTGCGGCCCTGCCAGGTGGGATCCTCGCTCCCGTCTGGAAGACGACCACGCAAGCCGATCTCGCGAAACAGGAGATACCGATCCAGGGAAAGGAACCGGATATCGCGTGTCCGTGCGCCGCGCTCGGTGGCAACATTGGCAGCGACCGCTATGGCCCCGCCGCCGTTCGTCCGTCGCCATGATTGCCGATAGGTGAAAGGCGATTTGGCGATCATTCCCTCTTCAAGAGCCCATCGGTAAAGCTTGTCGAGCGCTGCTACCGACCGGTTCCAGCTCGCGGCCGAGATGCGCGCCGGAGGAAGCGCCAGACGTCGCGCCGCATGGAAGGCTGCGACATCGTGCCGATCAGCCGCCCAGAGGGCTCTGTTGTCTCGGCGCTCGGCAAGAAAGCGCATCCAGATCAGGATATCCCAACCATAGGCGCGCAAGCTGTTGGGCGAACGAACCCCCAACGTGGGGCAAGCTCGAAAGAACCGGTTCAGGTCGTGATCGTAGCTGTCGTCATCGCCAAGAATGAACGGCATGCCGTCCACGAGGTTCAGCTTCTCGGCGGCTGCGACTTCATCCACCGACAGCCTGTGGACGACGCCATCAACCGTAACAGACTGCCGCAGCGTCGAAAGATCCGTGAAGAAGAGCTGGGGCATCCTGTTCTCCTCGGCCGCGATTTTCCCGCCGGGACGGGCTCGAGCCCGTCCCGGCGGGAAAATCGCATCGCCTCACCTCAAGCGAAGGGGAATGTCGTCAACGTTGATCGTGTGCTGCGAACGTCACAGCGGTAAGACAGAACACAGAGTCAGGATAA
>NZ_JACICC010000030.1 GCF_014195635.1 Pseudochelatococcus contaminans
CAACCCATTGACCAAAGCCTGATCAGAAAACCATACTCAGAGGTGGCTCACTTCTCGGTGGAAAAACCGGCTCAGTTCCGCGTGGAAACCAACAGCCATCCTCTCATTGGCCGCATTCGTTATCGTGACCACGGAATTTATCATCATCGGACTGATGCCTACTTTGGCAAGAGATTTGAATATCTCTATTCCAGTAGCTGGCCAGGTGGTGGTCAGTGGGCTACCAGAGGTAGTGGCTGCCGTAAAGGCAAGCCGGACAGCGCCTTATCTCTCCAATGAACTGGTAGGCAAACCAACGACTCCCTCCGCCAGATCAACCAGTAAGGCCTAGAGCCTCCAGCAACCAGAGAATGAATATGAATACTGAAAACGCAAGATTGCTCAAAACGCGCCGGGCATTGTTCGGGTGTTTCCTCGTGCTTGGTTTCGTCATGGCCTCCTGGGTCGTGCGCACGCCCTCTATCCGCGACGCTCTGAGTGCATCCACAGCAGAGATGGCCCTGATCCTTTTCGGGTTCTCGTTGGGCTCGATGGGCGGGATTCTGCTGGCCGGCAACATCGTGGCCCGTATCGGTGCGGACCGTGCTGTCTGCGCGGGCATGCCGCTCGCTTTGGCGGGGTTGATCGTTCTGTCGAGCGGTACACACCTTGCTCAAGCCTGGACGACAGGCTTGGGCTTGGGCCTGGTCGGTTTTGGCATGGCCCAAGCCGAAGTGGCCGTCAACGTGTTGGGGGCGCATGTGGAACGTGGTCTGGGCCGGCCCGTGCTGACGCTGGTGCACGGCTGCTTCAGCCTGGGTACGATGCTCGGTGCCGTGTGCGGCCTGCTACTGGTTGCACAAGGCTTGTCCGTCACCTCGCACATGCTCGTCGTTTGTGCGCTGCTGAGTCCGATGCTGGTCTATGTCACCTACGGTGTGGTCGGATCTCACGGCGCGCGCGCGACTAATTCCGGGAACAAGCGAGGCTTCCTCGCCACCATCAAGGACGATCCGAAGCTCATCCTCATTGGTTCGATCGTGCTTGCTGTAGCGCTGGCCGAAGGGTCCGCCAACGACTGGCTACCGCTTCTGATTGTGGATGCGCACGAAACCTCTGAAGCCGTTGGTTCGCTTATGTTCGTCGCTTTCGCTGCGACGATGACTTTGGGGCGGTTCTTGGGAACAGGTGTTCTGCATCGCTTCGGCCCTGTCAACGTAATTCGCGCCAGTGCGCTAATCGGTGCCATTGGAATACTGATTGTCGTTCTCGCACCCTCCTTGTATGTAGCAGGTGTTGGCGTGTTTCTGTGGGGGATCGGTGCATCACTGGGATTTCCCGTAGCGATGTCGGCTGGAGCCTCCGTTGGCCACGATCCAGCTGCGCGCATCGCGGTTCTTGCAACGATCGGCTACATGGCGTTTCTGGTCGGCCCTCCGTTGCTCGGCTTTATTGGCGAGCACATCGGTCTTCGGCTCACGATGCTTGTCGTCCTGGCGCTGTTGGCTCTGCCCCTGCTGTTGGCCACCACCTTGCAAAGACGTAACGCATGAACTTGAACAGCCACCTTCAAAAACATGTCCCCCATGCCAAGCACATTGACGAAATGGTTTCGCAATGGAGGGTTCTTTTCACCGAACGGTGATCGAACTGTTCTTTTAGTGGCGCACTCTTTCCGCAGACTAACAACTGGAGAGCTTGATGAAACTGCACAACATATCTAACGACTTTATTGCCTCGCAAGGTTCTGACTGGAAGGTTGATGATGTCAGCGGCCGCGTAAGCGTGCTCGCACCTGGACATAGCGACATTTTTATCGACCCCGGCCGCGCTGGTTCTGTGGTCACGACTGCCAGCCGACACAACGCTGCGACGTTGATGACTCGCGTTCCATCAGGTAATTTTCAGTTCCGCGCGACGGTAAACGTAGAGTTCGGTGCCACGTTTGATGCAGGCGTCCTGTTCCTGCGAGTGGATGAGCGCACCTGGGCAAAGCTGTGCTTCGAATATTCGCCGGACGGCGAACCCATGGTGGTTTCCGTCATCAACAAAGGTGCTACCTCTGACGATGCCAATGCCTTCGTGGTGGATGGAAAGCAGGTCAATCTGCGCATCTCTCGCAAGGATAACGTGTATGCACTGCATGCCTCGCTTGATGGCGCGAAGTGGATCTTCGTGCGGGCATTCGCTTTCGATAACACTGAGCAAGAGCCAGAGGTTGGCTTTGAAGCGCAGTCTCCCAATGCAGACGGCTGCCGGGTTGTGTTCAGTGATTACGCATTGACCAACGTGAGCATTGCCGACTTCCGCGATGGCAAGTGATGGCGTCTGAATGACCCAACATGCATCCAGCTATTCATGCATTCAACTGGATGCATGTTATGGAACACCACTGCATTCATATTCTCTTTTGATCAAAGCATTTAGGTAGTTTGATGGTTTCTGCAAAAACCCGACTTTTTTCGCCCCTGACAATTAAGGGTGTCACGATCCCAAATAGGGCCTGGGTGGCACCCATGTGCCAGTACATGGCTGATGATGGCATGCCCAACGACTGGCATCACGTTCATCTTTCCGCGTTTGCAAATGGTGGATTTGGTCTGATCCTTACTGAAGCCACGGCTGTTTGCCCCGAAGGGCGCACAACGCCGCACGACACGGGTCTGTGGAATGATGAGCAGCGCGATGCGTGGGCTCGAATCACTCAAGCAGTACACGCCCGTGGTTCACGCATCGGCGTGCAATTGGGTCATGCCGGGAGAAAAGCTGGTGCTTTGAACCCGTTTAGTGGAGCACGCGGGTCAGTGCCTCTAGATGAAGGTGGATGGAGCACTGTCGCACCTTCACCGATCGCCTTTGGAGACTATGCTGTTCCGTCTGAACTGACATCCGACGAAATCAGCCAAATTCCAACCGCTTTTGCTTTGGCGGCACAACGCGCGGTTGCTGCTGGTTTCGATGTGGTCGAAGTCCATGCTGCTCATGGATATCTCCTGCATCAGTTTCTCTCGCCGCTGAGTAATGCACGAACCGATGACTATGGCGGACGTCTCGTGAATCGCGCATGCGTACTCCTCCAGGTTGTGAGGGCAATCCGTCGCGCAATTCCTGATGTGCCCTTGTTCGTTCGCTTATCTGCGACCGATTGGGAGGAGAACGGTCTTACCGTCTCGGAAGTAGCTGAAGTCGCCAGTTGGCTGCGTGAAGAAAGGGTGGACTTTATTGACGTATCCACGGGTGGAAACACACCTAACCCAGAAATCAGCGTTGGGCCAGGCTATCAGGTAGCAGCTGCGCGGGCTGTGCGCGACGTTTGTGAGTTGCCTGTCAGTGCGGTTGGGTTGATTACCACCGCAGAGCATGCGGAAAGCATTCTTGTTCAAGAGAATGCTGACGCGATCATGCTCGGTCGCGCAGCACTGATCGACCCTCACTGGCCGCTGCATGCTGCTCAGCGACTGCAGGATGAACGCACCAAACCTCTCCCGCCGCACAGAACCACGCTTCAGGCGAGTTCCGAAGCACTCAACAGAGAGCTTTTCAAAATTGCCTAACCACTGCCAAACAAGGGGCGGTCGCCCGTTTTTCTCCAAGCCTTCTACTTGAAAGGAATACATTCTTATGGAATACCGTCAACTTGGTCGATCAGGACTCAAAGTTCCCGCACTCAGTTTTGGCACCGGCACTTTCGGTGGCGTAGGTGAGATGTTTGCTCGCTGGGGTGATACCGATGTGGCGCAGGCGAAACGACTGATCGACGTATGTCTAGAGCATGGCCTGAGCTTTTTCGACACTGCCGATGTGTACTCGCGTGGCGCGTCCGAGGAGATACTTGGACAAGCAATCAAGGGCCGACGTGATCAAGTCCTGATCTCGACCAAGGCCACTTTCACGATGGGAACAGGGCCAAACGACAAAGGGTCATCTCGACACCATTTGCTCGCTGCCGCAGAAGCCAGTTTGCGCAGACTCGGGACGGATTACATCGACGTGTACTTCATGCACGGCTTCGATGCGCTGACCCCTGTCGATGAAACGTTGCGCACGCTTGACGACCTGGTGACAAGTGGCAAGGTGCGCTACATCGGTTGCAGCAACTTCTCCGGTTGGCATGTCATGAAGTCATTGGCTGCTAGCGATCGCCACGGTTGGTCTCGATACGTCGCCTACCAGGGCTATTACTCCTTGATCGGTCGCGATTACGAGTGGGAGTTGATGCCTCTCTCGCTCGATCAGGGGCTTGGCACCATGGTATGGAGCCCTCTGGGTTGGGGGCGATTGACCGGCAAGATCCGTCGCGGACAGGACGGTGACGGTCGTATCGCCAAGGGTGGTGCAGTCGGCGGCCCAATCGTGGAACAAGAGCAACTGTATAGGGTCGTCGATGCGCTAGACGACATTTCCTCTGAAACGGGAAAAACGGTTCCGCAGGTGGCCTTGAACTGGCTACTTCAGCGCCCGGGAGTCTCCAGTGTCGTTGTCGGTGCACGTAATGAGGAGCAGCTCCTGCAGAACCTTGGGGCGATCGGTTGGAAGCTGAGTACCGAACAGCTGGCGAAGCTCGACGCTGCAAGCCAGCGCACGCCAATCTATCCGTATTGGCACCAGCGTGATTTTAACGAGCGCAATCCTAAGCCCACGGTCTGGTAATCCGAAAAAAACATATGCAGCAGAGACGCGGCCCGCCCTCACATGGCAGGTACTACCCAACCGATGGGCCGCGTTGACGTCCCACTTCCCATGTGAAAGCGCCTCCGCGCACCGTCGCGGCGATCTGCTGCCCTAGCCGCTGCTCAATCATCGGCCGCCATGGCACCAAGCTGAAGCCCATGCCGTCATCGAGCATGGCGTAGCGCCCGCTGGCGAGCATGACGGAGCGCCGGTAGATGCCGGCGACGCGCTGCGCGTCGGCCACCGGGCGGTGCTCCAGGCCGGTTTCAGCGGCAATGTCCTTGGCGGCCTGCGCCAGTTCCCGGTTGCGCAACGTGCCCAGCAGGTTGCGGGCGAGGATCACGCGCTGGCCGCGCCGCTGTGCCAGCCCCTGTTCTTCGAGGAAGTCGGCGCGCTGCTGCATGGCCTGCTTGGCGTCGCCGCCAAAGCCCAGGTCGCCCAATCCCCGGCCGCCGCCGATCAGTTGCTGGTCAAGCCAGGTCGCGCCGATGACGCGGGCCTGCCTCTCGATGGGCAGATGCGATTTCAGTTCCACGGCCACGCCACCCAGGCGCTGCGCGTCGTACTGGCGGCCACGATCGGCCAGGTCGTCCGGCACCTTCCATAGGCCCTCTGCCACACGCTCCGCGATGCCGGCCCGGCGCAGGGCTTCCAGCCGCCGGACGTGGGCGGCGACAACCTCCTGCGGGTCGCGTCCGGGCGTGGCTCGGTCCTGTTCGATCGCCAGGTGATGATCGGCGCGGTACAGGCCATCGCTCGCCAGCGCGGCGATGTTCTTATCGGCGGCGCGCACGTCGGCCGCCCCCTTCACCTCCACCACCGCGCCCGTGGGGTAGTTCGCCAGTTCGTCGCGGGCGTTCAGTGCGACGTAGTGGGCCTTCCCGTCAACGCCGTCGATGACCAGATAGCCGCGGTCGTGCAGCTCGTCGGCCAGCCCCTTCGCAGCCACGCGGCCGATGACGGTACGGGCATCGCCGGCCGGCTCGAACACCGCCAGCTCGCGGGGCTGGCCGCTCATGGCCCGCTGCATCGTGCGGATGATGTCGCCACGCTCGCCCAAGGCGCGCAAGGTCTGCTCGGCGTCGGCATGAATGGCCCAGGTGCCGGGCTGCGTCTCGTCGGCCAGGCCCAGGCGCTGCAAGCGTTGCAGGCGGCCGATCAGCAGCAGGCGCTTGCGTTGCAGCGCCGGCTCGTTGAACCGTTCGATCTGCACCCGGCCATCGTCTCCGGCCTCGCGTTGCAGCGTGCGGTCGAGGCTCGTCCACCGCTCTTGTTCCACCTCGCGCTGCAAGGTCTGCTGGATCTCCAGTTCGGTGCGCGGCCCCAGCCATTCGGTCGCCAGTTCGGCGGCGCGATGGCGAAAGCCGTGGGCGATGTAGTCGCCAGCGATGATGAGGTCTTTGCCGGTGTCGTCGCGCCCGCGCACGATCAGGTGGGTGTGTGGGTTGTCGGTGTTCCAGTGATCGACCGCGACCCAATCGAGCCGGGTTCCCAGGTCTGCTTCCATACGGTTCACCAGATGCCGAGTGTAGGTGCGCAGGTCATCCAGCTCTGCGCCATCCTCCGGGGAGACGATGAAGCGGAAATGGTGCCGGTCGTCGGCGGCCCGATCCTTGAAGGCGTCGAGGTCGGCTTCGTCGGTCTGCGGCCCGTAGGCCCGCCCAGGTTCGCCGTCGCGGCCGGCACCGTCGCGCTCGATGTAGCGCAGATGCTTGGCGAGCGATTGCGGGCTGGCATTGCGTTGATTGACCAGCATCGTCTTGATAGTCACGCGCCGCGACATGGGCGTCAGCTTCGCGCCGGCGAAGCGTGCCGCCGTGTGGCCGCGCCCCAGGCGTGCACCGGGCCGCTGGCCGGCGCGCTGGCCGCTGCCGCTAGTGCCAGGACAGCGCACCGCCGACTTGCCGCTGCTGGCTTTGCCGGCCTGCTTGAGCACCTTGGAAACGAAGCTCTGGCCTTGGCCCTTGCCTCGGTTCTTCGGGGCGCTGGGGCGCACCCGGAAATCATCGTCGCGGCGGTCGGTCATGACTGCGCTCCCTGCAAGTTCGGGCGTGTCCGGTCGTGCGAAGCACGCGGACATGCCTGCATTGGCGCGACCCTCGCGCCGAACGCGGCACAGCGGCGAAGCCGCTCCGTGCCGCGCCACCCCCATGTGCAGACTGGCTTTGCGGTCGGCAAGGTGCCGAACCCTTTTGTCTTGCCTTCCGCCTTTGCCCTTCGCTGTTGCTTCGGGCATCGTCGGCCCGGCGGCGCTGCTGCACTCGCAGCCAGACCGCTAGAAAACGCGCCAATGGCCGCAGGCCGAGCGCGTTCGAGGCAAGACGGCTGCACCGAAGACGGCGCGAAGTGCGGTGCGAATGCACCCGCACTGCACGCGCGACGACACGGCGACGGCCAGCAGAACGACACGCCCGATGGCACGACAAGATGCACGGCAACTTGCAGCGAGTCGGCGGCCATCATGGGCGGGACTCCAGCCAGACCGGATGCGCGACGCCGATCACGGCGGATGTGCTGAAGGGCCCGAAATACCGGCTGTCGAACGACGCCGGGTTGGTCACACCGAGCAGGAACAGTTCACCGGGTTCGAGGCGACGGCATTGCTGCCAGGATGGCAGCGGGCGGCCCCAGCGGTCGGCGGGCCGCACGGCGGCCGAGGGCACGCCGTCGATGCGGACGATGCGGCCGGCGATGCACACCTCCTGCGGCGCGACGGCGCCCACGCGCTTGAGCAGCGGCACGCGCGCCGGCAGATAGCCGCGCTGCGCAGCCAGCGCGGCGGTGTCTGGCGGCAGCGTGGTCAGGACGATGCTGCCCACGGACAAGGGACGTGGTAGCGAGCCGGTGCCGTGGCCCAACGGATCGACGCGATACCAGCCGACCGCCACGCTGTCAGACGGGTTGTAGATCAGACGCGGCAACGGCTGCGCGAAAGCCGCCCAAGCCAGCGCAGCGAGGCCGACTGCGGCGAAGCCCGCCAGCACGAGGCGAGCGCGCAGGCGCGAGCGAGGATGCGGCGCGGTTTTGGGTATGCATGCGCCTGTGGGATAGGCCGTCATGGCAGCGCCCTCCCGGCCAGCCAGGCGGCGTGCCGCTCCGCGGTGTATTCGGGCAGCGACAAATGCGCGGCGAGCCGGTTGGCGAGCGTGCGCCAGTACGCGGGCGACACGTCAATGGCTGCGATGCCCAGCGCCTCGATGCCGTCAATGCGTTCCAGCACGGCGCGCACAGTGGCGTCACCTTCGGCATGCAGCAGCAGGCACGCGCCTGGCTGCACGCCAGGGATGCGCTGCACGGCATTAAGCGGTGTAGCAGCCTGCATCACCATGAGCTGCCAGCGGATCGTGCCGTAGTCGTTGGCCTGCCAGCGAATGCGGCAGAACACCGCGTTTGGCAGGAACACGGCGCAGCGCCGCCAGCGGTCGAGCTGGAGCGTGCGCGCCGGTTCGCCGAAGCGCAGGTAGAGCTTGAAGCGCGGCTCGATGTAGGCGAGCGATACGCGCGTCAACGGCGCTCTGCTAGGCGGGCTGGGCGGTGCAACGTGCGCATCCGTGATCGCGATGGCGGGCGGTGCGGTAGCAGACAATGCGGATGTGGTCATGGTGTGTTCTCCCTGCGCTGTTCTGGAAACTCGCGCTCCAGCAAACCGCGCAGCAGGTCGGCCACGGTCACGCCTTGCGTGAAGGCGGACACCTTGATGCGTGCCCGCATGGCGGGCGTGATGTCGAGGGTCAGGCGAGCGGTGTAGAGGTCGCTTTTGTTGAGCGCATCCGCGTCGCCTTGGCGAATCCACGCCTCGGCGTGCGGATTGGCGGGCGGACGCGCGCCAATGCCGACCCGTTTGGCCGCGCCTTTGCCGTTGGGTGGGTTGCTGTTGTCGCTCATGACGGCCACCGCAGCAGCTCATCGACCAGCGCGGTGATTTCCTGCGCCGCCGCACTATCTGGGGCCGTCTCCCGCGCCAATCGGCCCGCCGCCACGCTGTCGGCGAAGACGATGCGCTGGCGCACCTCACTGCGTAGCGCTGGCAACGGCTGTTCGGTCAAGGCTTGCCGCGCTTCGCGCCCGATCACCGTGGTGCTGACGCGCCGGTTGATGACGAAGGCCGCTGCGAGCTGCGGCCGGAACACCTGGGCCTCACGGATCAGCGCCACCATCTCGGCACTGGCCCACAGATCGTAGGGGCTGGGTTGTACCGGGATCAGCACTCGTTCGGCCGCCAGCAGCGCAGAACGCGCCAAGGCGGCGATCCTGGGTGGCCCGTCGATGATGACGTGATCGGCCCGCCTGGTGAGCTCTGGGGCTTCCTGGTGCAATGTTTCGCGTGCCAGGCCCACAGCGCTGAACAGCCGGGGCAAGCCCTGCTGGCTTCTGCGCTGTGTCCAGTCCAGTGAGGAACCCTGCGGGTCGGCATCCAGCAGGACGACGTGCTGGCCGCGCAAGGCCAGTTCCCCCGCGATGTGCGTGGCGAGCGTGGTCTTGCCGACGCCGCCTTTCTGGTTGAGCAAGGCAACGATCATGGCGCGGCCCTCCAGCTTGGAAGACCGGACTGTTTTTGCCGTGCCGAACGGGGTGGTTTTTGGAGTTTTTGCTGTCCGTTTTTTCGGCCTGCGGCAGTTGTTGTCGTTTTTCCAGGTTTCGTGAATCGGCGTGAGAGCGGACATGAGTCCGAACAATGGCTTGCGCGCATAGATGTGGTTCCATGTTTGTGAAC
>NZ_JACICC010000031.1 GCF_014195635.1 Pseudochelatococcus contaminans
CATTATGCCGTAAGTCGGATTATGCCGCATGGCCGAGCTTTTCGGCTGTCACGCCGGCTTTCGGCCATGCGGCAGTTCGGCATAATCAGAGCGCTTCGAGGAAGGCGAGCAGTTCGTCGCTGGGACGATACCGCCCGGGATGTGTTTCCGGGCCGGCGACCTGAGAAAGCGCCTTTTCCTTCAGCCGCATGTCGGCGTGTATATAGATCTGGGTCGTTTCCACGGATTCGTGCCCGAGCCATAATGCGATCACGGATTGGTCGACGCCGTGATGGAGCAGTTCCATCGCCGTGCTGTGGCGAAGCGTGTGTGGCGTGACGCGTTTGCCTGCAAGACTCGGACACGCTTGTGATGCCTTCAGGCAATGCTTGCGCACCAAGTGCTCCAAAGCATCACGGCTGAGCGCCTCGCCCCGGATCGACGGGAACAGCGGGCCATCGCCGTCGCGGCGCTCGCCGATCCAGCTCTGGATAAGCTTGGCCGTATCGCGACGAAGAGGCGTACTGCGTTCTTTCCGGCCCTTGCCGATGCACCGGATATGAGCGCCGGTGCCGAGGATCACGTCCTTGCAGCGCAGGTTGATCAGTTCGGACGCCCGCAACCCCGTCTGAAGCGCAAGCAACAGCAGGACGTGATCACGTCGCCCCACCCATGTCATTCGATCCGGTGCTGCCAGCAGCGCCGCTATCTCCCCAGCGTCAAGGAACGTCACGCTCCGCTTCACATACCGCTTGTTCGGCATCGAGAGAACGCGCTGACAATGAAGAAGCCAGCTCGGATCGGTCAATGCAACGTAGCGGAAGAACGAGCGGATAGCGGCAAGACGCGTATTGCGGGTGCGGGCCGTGTTGCCGCGCGCCGTTTCCACATGTGTCAGGAAGTCGGCGACAAGATCGGCATCGAGATCTTCGATCGTCAGCTTCGTGGGTGGCTTTCCACACCGTGAGCTTGCGTACCGGATCAGCAGCCGGAATGTGTCTCGGTAGCCAGCGACGGTGTGATGGCTTGCTTCCATCTGCGTTAAGAGCCGATCGGTGAAGAAGCGCTGGATCAGCGCGGGGAAGTTGGTCGCCTTCATCGGGTTTCCACCTCCGCCGCCACGCCTGTTATTCGAGCGGAGGCCAGTTCCAGCAGCTCCGGGACCGCTTCCAGATACCAGTATGTGTGGGCGGGGTGCGCATGACCGAGCCATGTCGTGAGCTTGATCATCTCGCGACCGACGTCTTTGCCCGACCGATACCAGCTCAGCATGGTACGCACCGCGAAGGTGTGGCGAAGATCGTGGATACGTGGTCCACGACCGTGCCGAAGATGAAGCTGCGGCTGCCGCAGCCCGATCTGCTGGCAGACGTGCGCGAAGTTGTAGCGTGCGCCGCAATCGCCAAGACGACGCCCCTCACAGGTCACGAAGAATGCTTCCGGCCTGCGCCCGAGCAGCCGATCCCGCTCGCGACCATAGCTTTCCAGCCGTTCCACGACGCTCGGGGCCAGCGGCAGCAACCGTTCTTTGCCGAGCTTGCCCTGCCGGATACGAAGCACTCCGGATTCGGCATCGAGATCGTGAGGATCGAGACCGAGAGCTTCGCTGATCCGAAGTCCGGTCACGGCGATCAGGCCGAAGAGGGTTGAGCAGGTCAGGCCGCGCAGGCCGTAGACCGATGGCAGCGTCCGCGCTTGGTCGATGATCGCGACGATTTCGGCGTCACTATAGATGTATGGATGCACACGCTGAACGCGACCCGGCACCAATCCCCGGGGCGGAGCCTCGTGTCTGGAGTCCATGCCGTGCAACCACTCAGCAAATTGGCGGGCCACCCTGAAGCGCGTTGCCCGTGTTCCTGGACTTGCAGAGGGAAGGCTTTCGAGCCAGCGCATGATCAGGCTGGCGCTGACGTACTGCGCACCGCCGTTGTCGGCGAAGGTTACGAAGCGGCGAAGTATCCGTTCATCGGTGCTCAGATTGGCGCCGAGTTGCCTTCTGATGGTGAGATAGCGGTCCATTTCGGCAAGGAAGCTCATCGTGCCACCTCCGAGGTCGGCCAAGGCTGCGCAATGGAACGCAACCCGTCCGTGTCGAGCTTCGCGTAGATCATCGTCGTTGCCCGCGACCGATGCCGCAGCAGATCGCCGATCTCTTCCAGTGAGGCGCCGGCACGAACCATGTTCGTCGCCAGGCTGTGGCGCAGAACATGCGATCCCACATAGGGTGTCGGCGGCTTCACGCCCGTCGCCGCGAACGCCTCCTTCAGTATGGCGTTAATGACCTGGCTGTCCTTGAACGGACGGTTGGGCGCCCGATGCGTCACGAACAGCGTGCGCGTGGTCGTTGAGGTTCGTTCCACCTGTAGATACCGGGTGATCGCTTCGCCGACGTCCGGTGGGATTGGCAGCCGGTCATGTTGCTGCCCTTTTCCACGAACCAGAAGTACGCCGGCGCGCCAGTCTATGTCGCACAACTGGACAGCGATGACTTCCGGCGCGCGCAGGCCGAGGCGGGCCATCAACAGCAGCATGGCGTAGTCACGGGCGCCGCGCCGCGGATTGGTGCGCACGGAGGCCACGACGGCCTCCACCTCATCGGGCGACAGATAACGAGGGAGCCTTGCGCCCCAGGGCTTGCGTGCTCTGGGGACGCAAAGCGACAGGTTCGTGGTCGTATGGTCCTGCGCGAACAGATATTGGAAGAAGCTGCGCAGATGCGTTGCTGGCGTCTTGTCGCGGAACGGGCGCTTGCGCGCGAGTAAGTGCTCCATGAACGCGACAACATCCTGCGCGTTCAGCGCCGGCAGGTCGAGCATACGGTCGCCGAAGCGATGATCGAGAAAGCGGTCCGCGAACCTCAGCACATGATAGACAGAGCGGGGGCTGAGGCCGCGTTGCCGCAGAAGGTAGGTTTCAAAGCTGTCCAGCAGTTCGCGACGTTCGGCCTGTGCGGGTGTCAGCGGCGGTCGTGTCGCCACTCCTATCTCAATCAGATGCGTGACGAACAGTCTGGCAAGGTTGGGAACCTTGATCTGGCTTTTCGGCGTGGTCGGCAACCGCCGTCCCAGTTCGACAGCCAAGTCTGGCGTCAATGCCGAGGGCGCAATGCCCTCGGCGTCGAGCAGGCGACCGAAGCGCCGCAATAGATAGCGGTAATTCGTCAGCGTGTCCGGCTTGTAGTTTCTGGATGCAAGGCTTTCTTCAAATGCCGCGAGATACTGATCGAGACATGTGTGATCGGGTTTTTCCATTTCTGTGCTCCATCTTGGTGGAGCAATAAACTTCGCGCCGAATCCCCGCTCTGTGACCAGTCGATCTTCTGCTTAGCGGCAAGTGTGACCAAGACCTTCCCTCGATTTCATGTCCGATGTGCTGACGCGCATATAGAGTTCTTGACGTGGTGTCCTCGCCTTTCGTATCTACAATCATGGGGATTGCGAGCTCCCCACGAGGCGCCAGCCGAAGATCGCGTTCCTGTTCAACCCCGGCGACGGAGGAACGCACATGCCTGCGCCTAATGCCATTTCGTTCGACAAGCTCGCCCGCATCATCGGAACCCCTCGCGCACCGCTCTTGATCGACGTGCGCTCCGAGGAAGATTTTGCCGCCGATCCAAGGTTGCTCCCTGGCGCCACCCGGATCGACGACCAGGCGCTCGCCGCCCTCGCTCCGCAGCTCGCCGGGCAGCCATCCATTGCTGTCTGCCAGGCCGGCCATCGGCGCAGCCAAGGCGCGGCCGCCTGGCTGCGCGCCGAAGGCTGCCCTTCGGAGTATCTCGAGGGCGGGTTCGAAGCCTGGCGTGCGGCCGAGCTACCCCTGATCGATCCCGCAAAGCTGCCAGCGCGCGACGCGCAGGGCCGCACCATCTGGGTCACCCGGTCGCGCCCCAAGATCGACCGCATCGCGTGCCCCTGGCTGATCCGGCGCTTTCTCGATCCCCGTGCGATCATCCTCTTTGTGGCGCCCGCCGAGGTCGTCGGCGTCGCCGAACGCTACGATGCTTCGCCCTTCGACATCGAGAACGTGTTCTGGAGCCATAGGCGCGAACTTTGCACCTTCGACGTGATGCTGGCCGAGTTCGGCCTGAATATTCCCGCGCTCGACCGGCTGGCCGACATCGTCCGCGGCGCCGACACCGCCCGGCTCGATCTGGCGCCCGAGGCCGCCGGTCTTCTTGCAGCCTCGCTCGGTCTGTCGCGGATGTATTCCGACGACCTGGAGCAGCTCGAAGCAGGCATGCCGCTCTATGACGCTTTCTATCGCTGGGCTCGTGACGCAACCGACGAGACCCACAACTGGCCCACCAACAAGCCGAGGCCGGAGTGATGCGGGACCGCGCTTTCCCCACCCTTGCGGAGGCCACCCGCATCTGGGCCCGAATCGGGCTCCTGAGCTTTGGCGGGCCGGCGGGCCAGATCGCGCTCATGCACCGCATCCTCGTCGAGGAGCAGCGCTGGCTGGGCGAGAAGCGGTTCCTGCATGCCCTCAACTACTGCATGCTGCTGCCTGGCCCGGAGGCGATGCAGCTCGCCGTCTATATTGGCTGGCTGATGCACCGCACGCTCGGCGGCATCATCGCGGGTTTGCTCTTCGTGCTGCCCGGCATTGTGTCGATCATGGCGCTGAGCTGGATCTATGCGCTCTACGGCAATGTTGGCGCCGTCGAGGCGCTGTTCTTCGGGCTGAAAGCGGCGGTGCTGGCCATCGTCGTGCAGGCGGTCATCCGCATCGGCTCGCGCGCCCTGAAGAACGGCGCAATGATCGCCATCGCCGCCGCCTCGTTCGTGGCGATCTTCGGTTTCGCGGTGCCGTTTCCGCTCATCATCCTTGTGGCGGGTCTGGTCGGGTTCTTCGGAGCGCGTGTGGGGTTGCCCGCCTTCCATGGCGGCGGCGGCCACGGCAAGGTGGGCGAGGTCCAGGTCGATGACGCCGATACCCTCCTGGGCGAAGAGTCGCCCGCCCACACGCAGGTCAACCGCGGCTGGGCGTTTCGCATCTCGGCGGCGTTCCTCGCGCTGTGGCTGGTACCGGTCGCCCTGCTGTTCGCGGTCTTCGGCCCCGCGAACGTCTTTTCCCAGATCGCGGGCTTCTTCAGCATCATGGCCGTTGTGACCTTCGGCGGCGCCTATGCCGTTCTGGCCTACGTCGCGCAGGAGGCGGTGCAGAACTACGGCTGGCTCGCCCCTGGCGAGATGCTGGACGGGCTCGGCATGGCCGAGACCACGCCCGGCCCGCTGATCATGGTGACACAGTTCGTGGGCTTCATGGGCGCGTTCCGCAACGCGGGCGGCCTGTCGCCGCTGATGGCGGGAACGCTGGGCGGGCTTCTGACGACATGGGTGACGTTCACGCCGTGCTTCCTCTGGATCTTCCTCGGTGCGCCCTTCATCGAGCGACTGCGCGACAACAAGGTGCTGTCGGCAGCGCTGACGGCGATCACCGCCGCCGTGGTGGGCGTGATCCTGAACCTCGCAGTCTGGTTCGGCCTGCATGTGGTTTTCGACGAGGTGCGCTCGATCACCTCCTTCGGCCTCGATATCGACGTGCCCGTCTGGTCTACACTGAACCTGCCTGCTGCGGTGCTGGTGCTGGCCGCTCTTATCGCAGTGTTCCGCTTCAAGCTCGGACCAGTGACCGTTCTCGCTGGATGCGCGGCCGTTGGCCTGGTGCTAGGGGTGACGAACATCGCCTAAGGTGACCCGCTCTCACCATCCAAACGAGAGCCAAGGGCAACGTCGAAAGATCGATAAAGGTGTAAAACCCGCCGCTCGCAGAATCCGCATTCGGATAATCGGATCTCAACCGTACTAATCCCAACGGGTTCTTCAGCGTACCTTGAGCTTCATTGGGCGGCGGATTATGCCGAGCGCGAAGAGGACCATGGCCTGCAATTTCAGTATTACGCACCCGAAATCGGCATAATCCGACTTACGGCATAATGACCC
>NZ_JACICC010000032.1 GCF_014195635.1 Pseudochelatococcus contaminans
ACGATACGACCGATGCGCCCACACCTTCTTTTCGGCCATATGCATCGCAGCAGCCGTAACATTCTATCTCAATCAATGAGTCCTGAGCCTAGTCGATTATTTAAAAATTTGTAACAATTTTTTTATTTGTATTTGCTCATAGTATTTAGCGGATTTTTGGATGTCTTTGGCTGATTCGGGAATGTTTTGGCGCGAAAAGATAAATAGATCTCGCGTTCGGCAGACAACCGGGCGGCTCATTCCTGACGCCGGCCGCGTCAACATGTCTCTTCAATGACGATCAGCACTTGCAGCACCCCCGCCCAACAATTAGGCAGACAAACAGATGCATGAGAATTACTTGAAGTTTAATTCAAATAATTCTTATGAACATATTTGAAAAGGAATAATTATTTCTTAATTTTCATCTCATGAAATTGTGATATCATCTGGATACTTGAGCCAGGCAATTCATAAAAACCAGCTTGACGGCGGCGTGCGCTTACAGGTGGGACCAGAATGTCTCCACGGCAGCGGAGCCTGTCCCTTGTTTGCGGATGGCAAGCACCTCCAGCGTCGCGCGGGAGGCCGCGTTTCCGACAGCTTTCAACTCTCCTGTCGCCAACTCGCGGGTAACGGCGCTTTCCGGTAACCAGCCGATGCCCTTGCCCGACATGACCATGCGCTTGACCGCTTCCGACATCGAATTCTCGTAAACGGTCTGAAAGGTGATGCCCTTGTTTTGAAAGCTCAGCAGCAGTTGCGATTGCACCCGCCCGAGAAAACAATTCGAGGGATATGCAATCAGCGGTAAGTCCGCCGCCTCGCTCCGGCTCGCGGGATCGATAAGGGCTTTTCCCTTGTGATCGGTGGCGCTGAAAAGACGGAAGGCTTCCGTCTGGATGAGCTTTGACCGAAATTGCCCCGTATGCAGCACCTGCGGCCCGAACTCGTGGGCGTAGCACAGGGCGATGTCGCAACGGCCCAGGGTGAGGGATTCAACGCAC
Organism: Pseudochelatococcus contaminans; assembly: GCF_014195635.1. GTDB lineage: Bacteria > Pseudomonadota > Alphaproteobacteria > Rhizobiales > Beijerinckiaceae > Pseudochelatococcus > Pseudochelatococcus contaminans. Next base: position 987 of record NZ_JACICC010000032.1, read on the forward strand.
TCGTAGAAATCGGTCACGTGCATGCGGGTGATGAAAGGGCCGGTTTGCATCTCGATGCGGGCCAGCAGATCGGGAAAGATATTCAGCGCGATGGTGTGAAAACCGGCAAAGGCAATCGTCTCGATGCCGGCGCGGCCCATCTGCCGGCATTCTTCGCGAATGCGGTAGATATCGCGCAGCAGATCGCGGCCCGCTTCCAGAAACGTTTCCCCCGCACTGGTCAAACCGACGGGATAGGAGCTGCGATCAACCAGTTCCGTTCCCACCCATTTTTCAAGGGCGCGGATCCTGCGGCTGAAAGCCGGCTGTGTGACGTGGCGAGTGGCCGCAGCGCTGGAGAAATTTCGCGCTGCAGCAAGTTCCATGAAATCTTCCAGCCAGTTGAGTTCCATCACACTCCCGATCAGCGCACTTTATGCAAATTTTGCATAACTTATCCGAAAACGGCATTAGCCACAAATAAATCAGCCTGCCAACCTGTCATCCAAGGGCGAAAAATCGTCCACGCGGGGTCCGGGTGGCTTCCGATCTGATGGAAACACCAGATCGGCAAGAGTTCACTTCAAAAATCAAATGGATCACCGCACCAAGAACTTGAACCAGAAGGGAATTGAAAGATGAAATCCATGTCCAGAATGGCAAAAGCCGTTCTTTTCGTTTCGTTCGTAGCGACTCCCACCATGGCGCTGGCCGCCGGCACACTCGACAAGATCAAGGAAACCGGCAAGATCACGATCGGCCACCGCGAAGCGTCCATCCCGTTCTCGTTTCTGGACCAGAACCAGAAACCCGTCGGTTTCGCCAACGACATCTGCCTGACGATTGCAGAGGCGGTCAAGGAACACCTGAAACTCGACAAGCTTGAAGTCGTGCTGACGCCCGTGACATCCGCGACGCGCATTCCCCTGATTGCAAACGGCACGGTCGATCTGGAATGCGGCTCGACGACCAATAACCTCGAACGCCAGAAGCAGGCTGCCTTCACCAACACCCACTATCTGACGGCGAACCGCTTCGTCGCCAAGAAGGACAGCGGCCTGACGACGTTTGAGGATCTGGCGGGCAAAACGGTCGCGTCCACTTCCGGAACGACCAATATCGTCCAGCTCAACAACTACAACGCCGAAGGCAAGCGCGGCATCACCATCATCCCGGTCAAGGACCACGCCGAAGGCTTTCTGATGGTGGAAACCGGCCGTGCGGCCGCCTTCGTCATGGACGATATCCTGCTTTCAGGTCTCGTCGCCGGCTCGCGCAGCCCCTCCGACTACGCTTTGTCGGAAGACGCGCTGTCGAAACCCGAACCTTACGGCATCATGCTGCGCCGTGACGATCCCGAGTTCAAGGCGGTTGTCGATGCAGCCACGGCCAAGCTCTACACGTCCCCGGACATGCAGACGCTCTACGCCAAGTGGTTCCTTTCGCCAATCCCGCCACGCGGGTTGACGCTTAACGTACCGCTCGGCGAGGCATTGGCCAAGGCATTCGCCAATCCCTCGGACAGCGCCGACCCGGACAGCTACTGATCCTTCGGCTTCTGTAGCGCGGCGTTCGGCGGACGCGTGGAAGAGCATCCGGAGCAAAACGGAAATCCAATCGCTGTTTTGCTCCGTCTCCCCTGCTGGTCCTGCATCCGATCAATCCCGGAAACGGCTTTCGTTTCACGGGCGGCCGGACCGACTCCGCCGCACGCCCTCAGGCCGTTTTCATAGTCCGCCGCACCCTGAAAACGTCCTGATCATTCCGCCGGTTGCCTTGTTCAATCCGGGCAAGGGGACCGCCTGAACCGGAAGGGGTCCTGATGAACTACAACTGGAACTGGGGGGTATTCTGGGCCCCCTCGCCGGATGGCGCCGGTACCTACTTCGACATGTTGCTGGCGGGTCTCCAGTGGACGATCGTCACGGCGATCTGCTCATGGCTGATTGCCCTTTGCCTTGGCACCGTGGTCGGTATCGCGCGCACCACCGGCAGCCGCTGGATGCTGCTCGCGGGCAACGCCTACATCGAGCTTTTTCGTAATATTCCGCTGCTCGTGCAGCTCTTCCTCTGGTACTTCGTCGTGCCGGAGCTGCTTCCGGTGCAACTTGGCAACTGGGTCAAGCAGTTGACATATGGCGCCTTTTATACCGCCGTGATCGGCATCGGGCTTTATATGTCGGCGCGGGTGGCGACGCAGGTCACGGCAGGTATTTCCGCGCTGGCGAGCGGCCAGCGCATGGCTGGCCTGGCAATGGGCCTCACCAAGGCGCAGGTCTATCGCTACGTGCTGCTTCCCCAAGGGTTCCGCGTCATCCTGCCGCCGCTGACGTCGGAGTTTCTTAACACCATCAAGAACACATCCGTCGCCCTCACCATCGGCCTGGCCGAATTGACGGCCCGGGCGCGGGCCATGCAGGAGTTCACCTTTCAGGTTTTCGAAGCCTTCATCACCGCTGCGGCGCTCTACGTCGCTCTCAACATCGTCGTGACACTCCTCATGCGCTACATCGAACGGCGTATGACGGTGCCCGGCCTCGTGGCAGGAGGCTGACCATGTTTTCGAATCTCGACTTCAGCGTCGTATCCAACTCGCTGTCCTATCTGTTTTTCGAAGGTATGACCTTCACCCTGATGCTGACCGCCATCGCCACCGTGGGCGGGTTGCTTCTGGGCACGCTGATCGCCATGATCCGGCTGTCGTCCCTGCCCGTGCTGCCGCAGGTCGCCGCCGCATACGTCAACCTGATGCGCGCCCTGCCCCTCGTGCTGGTGATCTTTCTCATCTACTTCCTGCTGCCTTATGTCGGGCAGTGGGTCATGGGCGCCTCGCGCCCCATCGCGGTGGGGGCGCTCACCTCGTCGATCATCACCTTCACCCTGTTCGAAGCAGCCTATTTCTCGGAGATCATGCGGGCTGGGATTCAGTCCATTCCGCGTGGGCAGGTGGAAGCCGGCTACGCCATCGGCCTCAATTATCGCCAGATGATGTCCTACGTCGTGCTGCCACAGGCATTGCGAAACATGCTGCCGGTGATCTTCATGCAAACCATCGTTTTGTTTCAGGACACATCGCTCGTCTACGTGCTGTCGATCACGGACTTTCTTGGCGCGGCGTCGAAAGTCGCCCAGCGCGACGGCCGTCTGCCGGAAATGTACATGTTCGCCGCCGCCGTTTACTTCATCATCTCGTTCACCGCCTCCCGCTTCGTGCAGCGGCTTCAGGCACGCACCGCCATTGTGCGCTAGGAGGATCTTTCAATGGAAATGATCAGCCTCAGAAATATCGACAAGTGGTACAATCCTTCCTTTCAAGTACTGAAGAACTGTTCCACCACTATCGAAAAAGGTGAGGTCGTCGTTGTATGCGGCCCGTCCGGCTCGGGAAAGTCGACACTGATCAAGACCGTCAACGCGCTGGAGTCCATTCAGGCGGGTGACATCGTCGTCAACGGAATTTCGGTTACCGATTCCGGCACGAACCTGCCGAAGCTGCGCGCGCGTGTCGGAATGGTCTTCCAGCATTTCGAGCTGTTCCCGCATCTGAAGGTCATCGACAACCTTTGCCTTGGCCAGGTGAAAGTGCTTGGCCGGTCACGGAGCGAGGCGTCCGAGAAAGCGCGGAAAATGCTGGAGCGCGTTGGCCTATCCGCCCATGCGGAGAAGTTTCCCGGCCAGTTGTCCGGCGGGCAGCAGCAGCGTGTCGCCATTGCCCGCGCGCTGGTGATGGACCCGGTCTGTATGTTGTTCGACGAACCGACGTCGGCGCTCGATCCCGAAATGGTCAGCGAGGTGCTGGATGTGATGACGGAACTTGCCGGCGAGGGGATGACGATGATGGTCGTGACGCACGAAATGGGCTTCGCGCGCAAGGTCGCCAACCGCGTGATCTTCATGGACGGCGGCGAGATCGTCGAGGACCGGCCCGCCGAAGATTTCTTCCAGTCTCCGGAAAGTCCTCGTGCGGTGCAGTTCCTGTCAAAAATCCTGCCGCATTAGATACCGTAGAACAAGAGACCGTAAAACAGCAGCATCCGATCGCCCGGATAATCTTGTCTGAATCGTTGAAGTGGAAAAAACAATGATAGAAACGCCATATCTGCTTTTTCTGGGCGATGCGCCCGATCAACTCGCCGTCAAGGTTGCTCAGGGCATCAAGGACTGGCGCCCGGAACTCGCGATCGGACAGTTGCGGCTTCCCGGTTGCCAGGCGGACCTCGGCCTGCCCGAACTGACAATCGCGCAGGCGGCCGGTCTGGGGGTAAAAACCCTCGTCATCGGCGTCGCCAATCGCGGCGGGGTCATTCTGTCGGCGTGGAAGCCGGTGCTTCTCGATGCCCTCGAACACGGGTTCGATCTTGCCTCCGGCGCGCACAACCTGCTGCGTGACGAGCCGGATCTTGCCGACAAGGCGAAATCGCTTGGCCGCCAGCTTCATGACGTGCGCGTGCCGACGGTGGCTTATCCCATTGCCACCGGCAAGCGGCGGACGGGCAAGCGGCTTCTGGCCGTTGGCACGGATTGCTCCATCGGCAAGATGTACACCGCTCTTTGCATGGAGAAAGCCATGCGCGCGCGGGGCATGAACGCAACGTTCCGCGCCACGGGCCAGACCGGCATCCTGATCACCGGCGATGGCGTGCCGCTCGACGCGGTCGTGGCTGATTTTATGGCCGGGGCCGTCGAATATCTGACGCCCGATAACGAACCCGATCATTGGGATCTGATCGAGGGTCAGGGCAGCCTGTTCCATGTGTCCTATTCGGGCGTGACCCTCGCTCTCATCCATGGCGGCCAGCCGGATGCCCTGATACTCTGCCATGAACCGGGCCGCCCGCACATGCGCGGGTCGTGTCTCGGAAGTGGTAGAAATTGTCTGGCGGCGTAATCTCCGGGTGAACCAACACCCACCCAACCGGCGGCGGCAACCGCCAGGGAGATC
>NZ_JACICC010000033.1 GCF_014195635.1 Pseudochelatococcus contaminans
ATCGGCGGGAATGTCCGCTGATCGAGACGCTGTTCCGGGAGCCGGCGAGCTCAGCGAAATGCCAGTGAGACAGCTTGACTGTTCAGATAAGCGCCATGGGTGCCGTCCCCGGCCTGGAGCACGACGATCGGGACCATCAGCGTGGTGGCGAGGCTGGCGGCGAAGGCGGTGGCATCTGCATAGGACATGGGTTCCGGCTCCTGTTTTTGGAGCGGGGGACCATCCCCCGCGCGACAGGCGCCCGAAGTGTCCGGCCGGATCTGCAATCACCCTCGGGCGTTCGGGCTCGTCCCGAATCCCCGAGGGCGGCACGCTTGCGTAAGCCGACCCTTCACGGGTTGATTGACAAAGAGACGGCTGGACCAAGGTTCGCGAATGGAAGCGGGGGTGGTGCTTTGCCTCTGACAGGCGCCGGAAATCCGTCGCAGATGCCTCGCCGCGCAAGCCTCGTTGCCGGGCCGATTTCCAGGATGTGCTTCAGGCCGGGGACGGAACCCGTTCCTCCGGCACCGATAAGGAGACGTTGCAATGGTGAAGCTGGACCTCGATCCATCGCTGCCTGACCAGCGATACTCCACGGCCCGGTACCCAGGCGCAGCTTTCAGGGCCGGTCAGTCCCAGAAACCATCGGCGATTTCGCGGGCGATCATCGTGCGGGCCTTCATCATCACGTCGTCACCGGACGTGTCGATATGACCATAAAACCGCGCGCGGCCGCCATCTGCGGTCCAATCCGCATAGCGGCAATATTCGCGGGCATCGAGCCGGAAGGCGCGCATGTCCTCGGCCCAATGCGGCTTCGGCTCCACGACGACGGTGACGCCGCCGCGCGATTCCTCCCATGGAAGCGACCGCTCCGCAGGCGGACTGTTGCGGTCCTCGGCGAAGATTTCGTCAACGCTCATCATGCCGCGTCTCCATTTCCGGGGGTTTCGAGGAAGCCTGAAGGATTGGCGGGGTCCGGCGGCAAATAGGCGTCATAGGGGTTGCAGTCGGCGAGATGACCGAATGGCGTGAAGACGTAATCGCCGCCGTCACGACCGACAGCGCACAGAACGTAGCGAACCTCGTGGGTTTCGGCATCGAGGCATTCCATCAGCGCCAGGTTGCCGTCACCGGCGGCGCGCAGCAGGGTGTTGAAATTCGTTCGGACGGGATCGGGAATGGCCATGATGGTCTCCTGAAACGAAAACGGCCCGGCGAGCTGCCGGGCCTTGGAATGGACAGGGATGGAAAGCGAGGCGACGGAGGCCGCCCCGCTGGTGCGCGCATCACTCGGCGGCGACGAGGGCCGCCGGATCGGCGACGGCCACGTCCTTATCATCACCGGCGAGGAAGTCGGGTAACGCCACGCCGTCCTCGTCCTGATCGGCCGCACCGTCCACGGTCTCCGCATCCAGAGCGGGGCGCAGAGGTTCGGGCAGCCAGCCGGTGTCGGCCAGAAGGCGTTCGGCCTCCTTCGCCATGTCGCCCTTCTTCAGATGCGCGATGAGATCGGCGGCGCGATCGCCGGCGCCCTCGCGCACCGCCTCGAGGATGCGGGCCTTGGTCACGCGGCCCAGATAGTTCTCGACCGTGGGCTTCCAGCCGGCTTCGACGAGATCGAGGCCGGTGGCCTGGGCCAGCCGTTCGGCCTCGGCCATGCGGCGGTCCAGACCGTGCTGCGAGATGCCGTTCCCCGAATAGGGGTTGGGCCGCTCGTAGAGCGCGTTGACGCCGAAGCTCACGCAATGGGCGAGCAGGGCCAGGCGGCTGGCATCGTCGAGGCCATCGATCCACCCCCAGAGCCGGTCGTCATCACCGGAGGGAATATCGCCCCGCCAGGCGTCCGCGCGCTCGTCGATCATCTTCGCTGCGGCACTGTCCGCGAGTCCGGTCGCGTCAGCGGGGAGATAGATGTGACGCACGGCGGCATAGAGGCTCGTTCCCGCGGTGGAGGTGCGCTCGAAGGTGTCGAGGACGAGCTTGTGCAGCAGGGCCGTCATGGCGGCGTGCGGATTCTCGGCGAGCGCATTGCGCAGCGCCAACGTCCGCCAGGCGGTCAGGTCGATCACCAGCCGCTCGGGCAGCGGCTTGACGGCATCGTCCTCCTCCTCGTCGCCCTCCGGGACCGGCTCACCACCAACGGTGATGACGGCGCGCTGAACGGCATCAGGATCGGACGGGTCGGCACCTTCTCCGGCATCCTCGCCATCGACGGCTTCGGGTTGCTCGTCCTCGGGGCGGACGTAGCCGCTGCTGACGATCAACTCGCCCTCGCGGCCGATGCTGACGAATACACCGGCACGGGCGATGTCTTCCGGCGCGAAGGTGACGGGCCGGTTCTCGAAGGCTTCCAGTTCGGCCTCGATTTCGCCGAGCCGCTGGTCGATCTCATCGGGCAGTTCCTCGGCCTCGGCATACTGCGATTCGAGTTCGTCATACTCCTCGCGCAGCGCTTCGCGGGTGGCGCGTTCCTCATCGGTCAGCTCCTGGGTCACGCCGACCAGCCTGCGCAGGCCGTTGGCGTAGCCGTAGGGAAGCTCGACCGCCGCGTCGATCCACTTCCAGCCCTGAGCCGCGATCTCGTCGGCAACGGCGCGAAGCTTCTCGTCGACCAGACGATCGAGAAGCGTGACGTCCTGCAACCAGCCGCCGTTCTCTTCGGAAAAGAGGTCGCGCAGCATCGGGCCGCCTGCCGCCTCATAGGCTTCGACGCCGATGAAGCGGGCGCGCTTGTCGGCGGCGGGAACCGTGGTCTCGGTCAGCATGTTGCGAATCTGCCAGGGTTCCTTCTGCCAGGAATTGCTGACGCGCTCCCAGACCTGCTGCTGGCGCTCATGGTCGGGGTTGACGGTGAAGGCTTCCAGCATCGCGAGCGTCATCTCGTTGCGCGCATAGGCATCGAGCAGGGACGGCGCGGCGGTGGCGAGACGTAGGCGCTGCATGATGTAGCGCGGCGTGGTCCGCCAGGCGTCGGCGATCTCCTCCTTGGACATGCCCATGTCGAACATCCGCTTGAACGCCTTGAACTGGTCGAGAGGATGCAGGGCGAGGCGTAGCAGGTTTTCGGCCAGCGAGTCGTCGACGGCCGAGGTCTTGGCATCGGCCTTCTTGACGATGCAGGGGACGAGGCCATCGGCAGGGAAGCGACCGGCTTCCACGAGGCGCGCGATGGACCTGTAGCGCCGGCCGCCGGCTGGCGTCTCGAAATCGCCGGTCTCGTTGCCGTCCTCATCGAGGATGGCACGGACATTGAGGCCCTGAACGAGATCCTCGCGACGGTCGATGTCATGGGTGAGTTCGTCCAGTCCGGCCTCAACGTCGATCTCGCGCACGTTGTCGGCGGATAGGCGAATACGGTTGAAGGGAATGTCGCGCGCCCGCGAGAACTCGATCATCTGGAGGGCGGGCTTCTTCTTGGCACGAGCCATGGTGGTTTCTCCGCGACGGACGCCGAAAGCCTCTCTCTCGACCCTAAATCCGTCACGAAACCCCACCCCCCTCTCTTCCTCTAAACCGCCAGCGGCAGGCACCGCGTCATCAGTCGAGGCGCCGCGGGCCGCTCCTCGTTGACGCCATGTTTGCGGCGCAGCGACAGGATGGCCGCCTCCTGCCGGTCGATCTTTCGCCGGAGCCGTTCAAGGTCTGGCCCGACCGCGAGGAGCAGATCGTCGAGGACGCGCCGATATTCGGCCTCGTCCGCGCCCGTCCACCGGCTCATCCGACGAGTGGCGCGCCTTCGGTCGCTGCCGAACGGTCATGGCCTCGGCCCGGTCGCGAACCGCGCCTTCCGATCACCCAGGTCGAGATCCTCTTGCTGGAAGCGCGCCGGGATTTTTTCCTCCGGCCCCTGCCAGACGACGCGCCCGTTGCTCCAGATCGTGACGAAGCCGCCGCCGACCGGACGATCCGCGCGGGGCTTCGCCTCGAAGTTCCGGCAACTGAACTCGGCGGTCGTCGCTGAGAAGACGGTGGAGGACGGGCCAGCGAAGAGCACCTGGTCGCAGGTGCCGGTCGGCCGTTTCACGCGCTTGCACGACAGGCCGACCCGGAACATTTCATAGGCGCGCTGCTCATTCTCGGGTCGCGCAAGCCAATGGATGCAGTTCTTGCACCGGCCGCGTTCATGCGGAACGGACGGGTCGAGCGGAGGCCCGCCATTGTGGCCGGGACGGAGGAGACGGCCGGTCATGACAAACCTCCAGCTCGTGCCTTGGACCGGGCGGAGACGATGTGCTGGACAACGACCGGCCGCGTATCGGCGGCCTTAGCGAGCCGTTCGATCAGCGCAAGCTCCGCCATGGAACAGTCGCCGCGCACCTCGATTTCCACCCAATGACCGGAGCGTCCGACATGGGAATCGCGCAGGCGATGGCTGGACGAGGTGTAGAAGCTCTCGTTCGGGTCGATCAGCCGGACGCGGGTGGTGAGGAAGATGATGCCGGAGCCGAGATTGCCGCAGAACAGCAGTTCATCCGCCGGCGTGGTTTTCGGGCCGCCGCCGACCTGTTTGCGACCGATCTGACGAAATGCTTCATCGAACGTGGCCGGATCGTGGGTCATGCGTGCCGACCGGGCTTGCTGGAAGACCCACGGCGGCCGCCAGGGATCGAGCTTGCCGACGGCGATCTGGTGGAGGAAATCGGCGAAGCTCGCCGGATCGGCCGGATATGGGCACGTCCGCCAAATCTCGCGAACACGCGCGCGCAACGTGTCGGGTAGCGCGAAAAGCCGGGCGCGGGCCTTCCGCCACCAGGCAGCTCGCTGGCTGCGGCGTTTGTGTTCGGCCTCGCCCCACCAGACAGCGCGGCGGGCCATTTCCTCATCGACACCATGTTGTGTGGCGGCGATCTGATCGGCAAAGAGCGGCAACGCCTCCCGTTCGAGGCGTTGCTTGCGGAGAAATGCCGCGCGTTTGCGCGACGTATCTCCATAGGGTTCAAATCTGTGCCAGCGACGGAAGCGCATCACACGCCCTCCCACCGGGACTGCCGGGCCGTGCGGATGATCCGTTCGGCCTGGCGGATGCTGCCGGCCTCTCGCGCGGCTTCGGCCCAGACCGAGATAGGGAATTCGCCGGTAAAGAGCATGTCGCGTTCGATGCCGAGCCCGAAGGGCAGGCGCACCGAGGTCATTTCCTCCAGCGAGAAATAGCCCAGCTCCGGCTCGCCGAGATCGGCCAAACCGAACAGCGTGTCGCCGTCGGCGGCCAACTCGGTCGCAAGCCAGACGCCCTCCCCAAGCGGGTTGAAGAATTTCACCACCGGCACATGGTCTGCATCGCGCTGGCGGCCATTGGCCAGAAGCTGCGCGCGCAACTCGTCGGTCAGGAGGATCATGCCGCCCTCCTGTCGGTTGTGTCGGTGCTGGCGCTCGAAGATTCGGCCTTTGGCAGATGGGCCAAGATCCAGTCGGCCGCCTTGCTCGCCTGCGAGGCGGCGCGCACGATCGCGCGGTTGTCCTCGCGTAGCACCTCCAGCCAGGAGCCGATGTAGTCGGCATGGCGCACAGTCGGCACGATGCCGAGCGAGGCGCATCAGAACGCGGCGCTCATCTCAGCGACCAGTTCCTCGAAAGCGTATTTCCTGGTGCCGAAGGAGCCGGAGAAATCCCGGTTCAGACGGGACGCATGGCCAGTGGCATGCCCGTTATGCCGATATCGGCATAAGGGGCATTATGCCGTAAGTCGGATTATGCCGCATGGCCGAGCTTTTCGGCTGTCACGCCGGCTTTCGGCCATGCGGCAGTTCGGCATAATCAGAGCGCT
>NZ_JACICC010000034.1:2500-5573 GCF_014195635.1 Pseudochelatococcus contaminans
TAAGTCGCTGACCCATTATACAAAAGGTACGCAGTCACCCAGGACGAACCTTGGGCTCCTACTGTTTGTAGGCGTCCGGTTTCAGGAACTATTTCACTCCCCTCGTCGGGGTGCTTTTCACCTTTCCCTCACGGTACTTGTTCGCTATCGGTCGCTGAGGAGTACTTAGGCTTGGAGGGTGGTCCCCCCATGTTCAGACAGGATTGCACGTGTCCCGCCCTACTCAAGGATTTCGTTGATATGTACCCGTACGGGGCTGTCACCCATTAAAGCCGACTGTTCCAAGTCGTTCCGGTTATATCAAAAAAACCACTGGCCTGATCCGCGTTCGCTCGCCACTACTAGCGGAGTCTCTGTTGATGTCCTTTCCTCCGGGTACTTAGATGTTTCAGTTCCCCGGGTTCGCCTCTAAACCCTATGAATTCAGGTTCAGATACCTTCATAGTGATAGCTGTAAGTCCAAAACCACCGGACCCTTGCGGAACCAGTGAACTTCCTGTGCGGAAGCGGATGTCACCATCCTGTTTCGGATTTACAGCTATCGAAGGTGGGTTGCCCCATTCGGAAATCCTCGGATCAAAGCTTGTTCGCAGCTCCCCAAGGCTTATCGCAGCGTACCACGTCCTTCATCGCCTCTCAGCGCCAAGGCATCCACCGAACGCCCTTTTGGCACTTGATCGCTCTCATGATCAATGTCCACCTCGCATCCAAACAAATGAATGCAAAGCAGAAAATGTCAGAAAGACCTTTATGCTTGCCGAACACACCTTCATCCAACTCTTTTTGACCGATCCGCTATTGATCCCGTTTGTGGCAAAACGAACGGGAAACGGACCGAAAGAGCATTCAGAAGAATGCGTTCACTCTTTACAATGACAAAGAACCGCGCAAACCAACCATCCCACGCTATCGGGGATTAAATCGGCCGCAAAACTCTTATAATGACATGAACACGCGAAAGATCGATGCAAAACCCGGACTCGACGCCAAGTTCAGAAGAAATGGTGGAGCCAGACGGGATCGAACCGACGACCTCCTGAATGCAAATCAGGCGCTCTCCCAGCTGAGCTATGGCCCCATTCCTGCGGCATGCATCAGCCAGATCGCCCTACCCAGGGACATTTCCTTCAACAAAAAGGAAATGGTGGGCCTGGGACGACTCGAACGTCCGACCTCACCCTTATCAGGGGTGCGCTCTAACCACCTGAGCTACAGGCCCGTCAATCAGCCTCACGACCGATAACAAACCCTGCATAGCGCGTGTTCACTCGAATTGGAAGAGAAACGAAGACGGCGTCTTTTTCCGCCAAAGCGAAGCTGTCATAAGACGCTTCATGTGTTCCAAGTGTTTCGAGAGATCGTTCAAAATAAACGATGCTGAAGAAACATCCTTAGAAAGGAGGTGATCCAGCCGCAGGTTCCCCTACGGCTACCTTGTTACGACTTCACCCCAGTCGCTGACCCTACCGTGGTCGCCTGCCTCCTTGCGGTCAGCGCAGCGCCGTCGGGTAGAACCAACTCCCATGGTGTGACGGGCGGTGTGTACAAGGCCCGGGAACGTATTCACCGCAGCATGCTGATCTGCGATTACTAGCGATTCCGCCTTCATGCACTCGAGTTGCAGAGTACAATCTGAACTGAGACGGTTTTTAGGGATTAGCTGAAGGTCGCCCTTTCGCTGCCCTCTGTCACCGCCATTGTAGCACGTGTGTAGCCCAGCCCGTAAGGGCCATGAGGACTTGACGTCATCCCCACCTTCCTCCGGCTTATCACCGGCAGTATCCCTAGAGTGCCCAACTTAATGATGGCAACTAGGGACGAGGGTTGCGCTCGTTGCGGGACTTAACCCAACATCTCACGACACGAGCTGACGACAGCCATGCAGCACCTGTCTCCGCGTCCCCGAAGGGAACCATGAATCTCTCCATGTAGCACGGGATGTCAAGAGCTGGTAAGGTTCTGCGCGTTGCTTCGAATTAAACCACATGCTCCACCGCTTGTGCGGGCCCCCGTCAATTCCTTTGAGTTTTAATCTTGCGACCGTACTCCCCAGGCGGGATGCTTAATGTGTTGACTGCGCCACTGAAGAGCATGCTCCCCAACAGCTGGCATCCATCGTTTACGGCGTGGACTACCAGGGTATCTAATCCTGTTTGCTCCCCACGCTTTCGCGCCTCAGCGTCAGATATGGACCAGTAAGTCGCCTTCGCCACCGGTGTTCTTGCGAATATCTACGAATTTCACCTCTACACTCGCAATTCCACTTACCTCTTCCAATCTCAAGACAACCAGTATCAAGGGCAATTCCGAGGTTGAGCCCCGGGATTTCACCCCTGACTTAATCGTCCGCCTACGCGCCCTTTACGCCCAGTGATTCCGAACAACGCTAGCCCCCTTCGTATTACCGCGGCTGCTGGCACGAAGTTAGCCGGGGCTTATTCTTCCGGTACAGTCATTATCTTCCCGGATAAAAGAGCTTTACAACCCTAAGGCCTTCATCACTCACGCGGCATGGCTGGATCAGGGTTGCCCCCATTGTCCAATATTCCCCACTGCTGCCTCCCGTAGGAGTCTGGGCCGTGTCTCAGTCCCAGTGTGGCTGATCATCCTCTCAGACCAGCTACTGATCGTCGCCTTGGTGAGCCATTACCTCACCAACTAGCTAATCAGACGCGGGCCGATCTCTCTGCGATAAATCTTTCCCCAAAAGGGCGTATCCGGTATTAGCTCACGTTTCCATGAGTTATTCCGAACAAAGAGGTACGTTCCCACGTGTTACTCACCCGTCTGCCACTCCCCCCGAAAGGGGCGTTCGACTTGCATGTGTTAAGCCTGCCGCCAGCGTTCGTTCTGAGCCAGGATCAAACTCTCAAGTTAAAGAGTAAAATCCCGAACAGATCACTACGATATAAAATTGACGGTATATCCAACAATCCAGCCTTCACAGACCAAACCATCAGATCATCAAATCGTAGAAATCGTCGCTATTTCTCATACTCCCAACCATCTCTGGTCAGGACGCAGGAAAAAAACGCCGCCTACGATTCTCTTCCAATCCAAATTGTCAAAGAAC
>NZ_JACICC010000035.1 GCF_014195635.1 Pseudochelatococcus contaminans
ATCGGCGGGAATGTCCGCTGATCGAGACGCTGTTCCGGGAGCCGGCGAGCTCAGCGAAATGCCAGTGAGACAGCTTGACTGTTCAGATAAGCGCCGTGGGTTCCGTCTCCGGCCTGGAACACGACGATCGAGACCATCAGCGTGGTGGCGAGGCTGGCGGCGAAGGCGGTGGCATCTGCGTAGGACATGGGTTCCGGCTCCTGTCTCTGGAGGCGGGGGACCATCCCCCGCGCGACAGGCGCCCGAAGTGTCTGAACGGATCTGCAATCACCCTCGCGCGTTCGGCTCGTCCGAATCCGCGAGGGCGGCACGCTCGCGTAAGCCGACCCCTCGTGGGTTGATTGATAAGGAGACGGCTCAGACCAAGGTCAGCGAATGGAAGCGGGGTGGTGTTCTGCCTCTGACAGGATGCCGAAATCCCGTCGCAGGTGCCGCGCCGCGCCAGCCTTTCCCCCATGCCGGTCTCAACCGAATCGGTGTTTCAGGCCGGTGACGGAAACCAGCCCCACACGGTATCGCAAGGATGGCGGATGCTGGTGAAACTGAGACGCGACCGGGGTGACGGTCAGCTCCAATGCCCCTCAGCGATCTCGCGGGCGATCAGGGCGCGGGCCTTCAGCAGCAGGTCATCACCACAGGTATCGATATGGCCATAGAACCGGGCGCGCCCACCGAATCGGCTCCAGTCGGCATAGTAGCAATATTCACGGGCATCGATGCGGAAGGCCCGCAAATCATCGGCCCAATGCGGCTTGGGCTCGACGACGACGATGATGCCGTCGCGCGTCTCCTCCCAGGGCAGCGACCGCTCCGCCGGGGGATTTTCGCGGTCGGCCCGAAAAATGAAGTCGATGTCGATGTGGTCAGCCATGACGGCCTCCATAAAAAATGCCCGGCGCGATGGCCGGGCGAGTTGTAAACGGTGCGGAACAGCTTGCGCCGTCCCTATGAGATCATTCCGCAGCGACGAGGTGCTGCCGGTCTTCTTCGTCTTCAGCCGCCGGTTCCTCGTCGTCACCGTCACTGGCGAGGAAGTCGGGCAAAGCCTCGACCTCGCCATCGGCGTCGGGGGCAGCGTTGCCGTCGAGATCGACCAGGCGCAACGGTTCGGGCAGCCAGCCGGTGTCGGCCAGCAGGCGCTCGGCTTCCTTGGCCATGTCACCCTTTTTCAGATGGTCGATGAGCTGCGCCGCCCGTTCACCCGCGCCCTCGCGCACCGCCGCGAGGATCTGGGTCTTGGTCACGCGACCGAGATAGTTCTCGACCGTGGGCCGCCACCCCGCATCGACCACCATGTCGAAGTCGGTGGCGCGAGCAATCCGGTCGGCTCCGGCAAGGCGACGATCAAGGCCATGCTGCGAGATGCCGGAAGCGCTGTGGATGTTCGGGCGCTCGTAAAGCGCATTGACGCCATAGCTGACGCAATGGGCGAGAAGCGCCATGCGGCTCGCTTCGTCAAGCGCAGCGATCCAGTCCCACAGTTCCGCTTCGTCTGCCGGCAGATCGGCCTTCCACCCGTCGAAGCGCTCGCGGATCACCTTGGCCGAAAGGCTGTCTGCGAGATCGGAGCCCTGCGAATACAGATACCTGTGGCGTACCGAGACCTCCAGGCACCCGGTCGGCGCGGAGTAGTTATAGCGCTCCATCACCATGCGGTGGAGCAGCGCCGTCATCGCAACATGCGGATTGTTGGCGAGCGCTTCCTGAAGCGCGACGGTGCGATGGGCGGTCAGCTCGATGACGAGCCGCTCCGGCAGCGGCTTGATCCCGTCGTCGTCATCGTCCTCTTCGGGGTCGGCCGGCTGGCCGCCGATGGTGATGACGGCGCGCTGCACGTCGCCGTCATTTCCGCCGGCGACGATGGTGTTTTCGTTCTCGCCGTCCCCCGCATCGGCCACCGGCTCGTCCTTGGCCCGGACATAGCCGCGCTCGATGACAGGCTCGCCGTCGCGGTCGATGCTGATGAAGACACCGGCGCGGGCGATCTCGGCAGGATCATAGATGACGGGGCGCTTCTCGAAGCCTTCCAGAGCGGCCTCGATCTCGCCCAGCCGCCGATCGATCTCGTCGGGCAGCTCGTCGTGCTCGGAATATTCCGATTCAAGATCGTCGTACTCGTTGCGGAGTGCATCGCGCGCGGCGCGCTCCTCGTCGGTGAGATCGGCGAAGCTGCCGGTGATCTCGCGAAGGCCGTTGTCATAACCGTAAGGATGGCTGGTATCGACAGCGATCCACTTCCAGCCCTCGGCTGCCACTTCATCGGCGATCGTCTTCAACTTCTCCGAGACTAGGCGGTCGAGAAGCGCCACGTCTTCGAGCCAGCCCCCATCGTCCTCGGAGAAGAGGTCGCGCAGGATCGCGCCGCCGGCCTGCTCATAGGCGTCCACGCCGACGAAGCGCACGCGCTTGTCATCGGTCGGAACGGTGGTTTCGGTGAGGAGCTGGCGGACCTGCCAGGGCTGGACGTTGTAGGAACGCTGGGCAGCTTCCCAGACCTGTTCCTGGCGGGCGTGGTCGGGATTGACGGTGAATGCCTCCAGCATTGCCAGCGGCATGCCGTTGCGCGCATAGACTTCCAGTAGAGCCGGCGATACCGAAGCCAAGCGCATACGCTGCGTGATGTAGCGCGGCGTGGTGCGATAGGCGTCGGCGATCTCCTCCTTCGTCATGCCGTCGTCGAACATGCGCTTGAACGCCCGGAACTGGTCGAGCGGATGCAGGCCGAGCCGCAGCATGTTTTCCGCGAGCGAGTCGTCGACGGCCGAGGTCTTGGCGTCGGCTTTCTTGACGAGGCAGGGAACGAGGCCATCGGCGGGAAAGCGTCCGGCCTCGACCAGCCGCGCGATCGCCCGGAACCGCCGGCCGCCGGCCGGGGTCTCGAAATCGCCGGTCTCGTTGCCGTCGGCATCGAGGATGGCGCGAACATTGATGCCCTGCACGATGTCCTCGCGACGGTCGATGTCGTGGGTGAGATCATCGAGACCGGCCTCGACGTCGGTTTCGCGGACATTGCTGTCCGAGAGGCGGATGCGATTGAAGGGAATGTCGCGCGAGCGCGAGAAGACGATCATCGCAACGGCAGGCTTTTTCGACTTCCTGGCAGCTTTGGCCATGGTGGTTTCTCCGTGACAGGCGGCCGAGACCCTCTCTCGACCTTCCAACCCGTCACGAAATCCCCAGCCCCTCTCTCACTCTCGACCGGGCCGCGGGTGCGACGCTACCAGTCGAAGCGCTGCGGTCTCCCCGCATTCACCCGGTATTTCCTGCGCAGCGCCAGGATCGCCGCCTCCTGCCGGTCAATCTTGCGTCGGAGCCGGTCGAGATCCGGCCCCGCGACCACCAGGAGGCGATCGAGCACCCGCCGGTATTCCACCTCGTCCGCGCCGGTCCACCGGCTCATCCGCCGGTGGTAGCGCCGAGATTTCGGGCGGAGGCGAATCGTCTCGCCCTCGGCGCGATTGCTGAGTGCGCGTTCGGCAAGTCCGAGATTGCGCCGCGTATCCGCAAGCGCGTCCTCCATGCGCGCCAGCAGCGAGCGCACACGATCAGGAGGCATCATCGCGCGGCCCTCCGTCGTCAGGTGGGCCGAGATCGAGCACGTCCTGAAGGAAGCGCGGCGGAATGTTCTCCTCCGGCCCCTGCCAGGCGACGCGGCCGTTCCTCCAGATCGTGACGAAGCCGCCCCCGGTCGAGCGGACGGGCAGCGGCTTCGCCTCGAAGTTCGGGCATCCGAACTCGGCCGAAGTGGCCGAGAACACGGAGCTTTTGCGACCGGGCAGAAGAACGCGATCACAAGTGCCAGACGGGCGCTTGACGCGCCGGCGAGAAAGGCCGAGGCGGAACCATTCATAAGCGCGCTGTTCGTTTTCCGGCGGCGCGTCCCAATGGATGCAGTGTTTGCACTGGCCGGAGCGCCCGTCGACGGGCTCGTCGAGCGGCGGCCCGCCGTTATGGCCATGTTGCCTTGGTCCAGTCATGGCTGGCCTCCCATGACGACACGTTGGACCATGACGGGGCGCGTCTCGGTCGCCTGCGCCAGGCGCTCAATCAGCGCCAGCTCGGCATCCGAGCACGCGCCGCGCACCTCGATTTCGAGCCGCTCGACGGCATTGGCGTGATGGCACGCGGCGATGTGGACATTGCCGCACGTTTCGACGGGGCGCAGCCACGACCGGAGAAACAGGATGCCGGAACCGAGATTGCCGCAGTAAAGCAATTCGTCCACGTCCGGCGCGCTCGGACCGATGCCGGCCTTGCGGCCGCCGATCCGGCGGAAGGCTTCGCTGAACGTCGACGGATCGCGGGTGATCCGCGCGGTCCGCGCGGGATGGAACTGCCACGGCGGGCGCCAGGGATCGAGCTTGCCAACCGCAATCTGGTGCAGGAAATCGGCAAAGCTCGCCGGGTCGGCCGGATAAGGGCAGGTCCGCCAGATCTCGCGGACACGAGCGCGCAGCCTGTCGGGCAGCGTGAAGAGCTGGGTGCGGCCCTTTCGCCACCACACGGCGCGCTGAATGCGGCGCTCGCGTTCGGCCTCGTCCCACCATACGGCGCGGCGGGCCATTTCCTCGTCGACGCCGCGCTGGCCGGCGGCGATCTCTTCGGCGAAGAGCGGCAGCGCATCGCGTTCGAGGCGCTGCTTGCGGAGAAACGCCGCACGCTTGCGCGACGTGTCACCATAGGGTTCGGGCCTATGCCAGCGGCGGAAGCGCATCAGACGCCGTCCCGCCGGGCACGCGCCGCGGCATAGATGATCCGCTCGGCGCGGCGGATGCTGCCGGCCTCCCGTGCAGCCTCGGCCCAGACCGAAATCGGAAAGTCGCCGGAAAAAAGAATGTCGCGCTCGATGCCGAGTCCGAACGGCAGACGCGCCAAGGCCATCTCCTCGAGCGAGAAATAGCCAAGCTCCGGCTCGCCGAGATCGGCCAAGCCAAAGAGGATGTCGCCGTCGGCATCGAGCTCGGTCGCCAGCCAGACGCCGGCGCCGAGCGGGTTGAAGAACTTGACGACCGGCACATGATCGGTGTCGCGCTGGCGGCCATTGGCGAGAAGCTGCGCGCGCAGCTCGTCGGTCAGGAGGATCATGCTGCCCTCCTGTCGATAGCGGTCTCGGGCGTGGCAGGCCGCTGCTCGTCTTCCGGCAGGAAGGACAGCAGCCAGTCGGCCGCCTTGCTTGCCTGCGAGGCCGCGCGCACGATGGCGCGGGAATCCTCGCGCATGACCTCCAGCCAACTGCCGATGTAATCGGCGTGGCGCACCGTAGGCACGATGCCGAGAGCGGCGCAGCTAAAGGCCGAAATCTGCTCGGCAATCAGCTCTTCGAAGGCATATTTCTTCGAGCCGAACGAGCCGGTCAGGTCACGGTTCAGCCGGCTGTGATGGCCGCTGGCGTGCCCCTTATGCCGATATCGGCATAAGGGTCATTATGCCGTAAGTCGGATTATGCCGATTTCGGGTGCGTAATACTGAAATTGCAGGCCATGGTCCTCTTCGCGCTCGGCATAATCCGCCG
>NZ_JACICC010000036.1 GCF_014195635.1 Pseudochelatococcus contaminans
TGTCGGGGTGCCAGGTTTCGCGAACCGGGGCGAGGTTTCATGAACTCGTTCCAGGAAACGCGAACCGGATTCACGGACCGGGAGCCGGATCATGAGTAGATCCCGCTCCGCGCCTCGGGCCGTATTTGGGCGCCCACAAGCGACAACGCTTTCCCCGCTTCGGCTTTCGGTGCTTCACCACCAGCTTGGTAGCCGCATCGCCGTTGATGTCGATGCCGAGGGTTTCCCTGGCCCGCTTGAGCACGGCCTTTCGGTTCTGGTGCCTGTGATCGAGTGCGATCCATTTTCCCAGAGCTTCGGCCTGGGCACTGGTGAGTGCAGGCTTGCCGGTTGGGCGTTCGAGCGCGGCTTCAAGACCGTCAGCGGCGCCACGATGAAGCCAGCGATAGATGGTCTTTATATCGACGCCGACGAGCGCCGCTACGGCTTCGACCGACGCACCGTCCCTGAGTTCGGCCAAGGCCCGCAGCCTCTGCCGACGATGCCTGTAGCGCTCTCGTGCGGCCTGTTCGCGAAGATCGGCGGCGACGAGCCCGTCAAGCCACGGCTTCCAGGCACGCCGTCCCTGCGGCGATCTGCTCCGCGCGGCGGAGAGGATCGCCCGCAATCGGTCCCTGGTCGGTTCGTCGAAGTCGGTGAAGGGACCGAGAAGCCCTTCGAGGCGCGGCGTGCGGAGCGTGGCGATGGCCCTTGGCAGGCGCTGATCGAGATCGCCGAACAGCCAGGCCAACAGCAGGAGCCCCCCGTAATTCTCTTTCCACGGGATGCGTTCCCACGCGCCCACGGCCATTCCCATATCGCTGCCGATGGCGGCGAAGAGGCGATCGCGCTGCCGTGGCGCCCAATGGTCGCGTTTTTTCTTCGGGCGTCTGGTCCAGACCATGGCAAGCAGCACATCGGCGAGCGCCATGGCCGTGGGCCAGTCGAGCGCGCCGATACCGGGAAGGATCACCGTCCCGCTGTGCTTGCCGGCGATGAGCGCTGCCTGCAACGCGAGCACGGCCGGATGTGCCGGGATGTTCTGCGTATCGGACAGCACCGCATCGCAGCGCCCGCAGCGCAGGTCGATGGGCTCCGAAGCGTTCAGCCCGCGCAACTTCAGCCTTGTTCCGCAGGAGGGGCATCGGCTCGTCAGCACCGTTCCGTGACAAGGGCATGCGCCCGTCCAGCCGAGCGTCCAGTTCAGCCGCAGGTGCGGACGGCGCGCCTCGGCGAGGCAGAGCGTGCAGACATCCATGCGAGCCAGGCGTTTCCTGCCATCGGTGCCGGAAGTCCAACGCTTCGCCGCGAACCGGTCGGGATCATCGTCTCCGGGCGCAACGGCCCAGCCATCCAGCGTCATTCCGGCCAGGTGATCGAGATCGAGGCCGGTCAGGCTGCCGATCCGCTCCAGGGTTACGGAGGCGGGACGACGCCACCAGCCGGGGTTTTGTCGGGCATCGATGTGCAGAGCATCGCGGCAGAAGACGCGCGGCGTCATGCCGAGAACGGCAGAGATCGCCGCAACCCAGGACAGCAGCGCCTCGCCTTCGACCGGGGCGACATGCCCCGGCAGGCCGATGCGGCCGGGAGCCGGCATCGGGGACGCCGATACCTCGAACAGATCAGACCACGACACGACGACGCTCGGAGGGACGAATGAAGCCTGTATCCTCGATCATGCGCGTGGAGATCGCCTCCGCGCCGGTCTCCACCGCACGCACCGCTGCCCGGATGACGACGGCGATCATCTCGCCGAGAACGCCTTCGGACGCCGAGAGAACGCGCCCGGCAAGCGCGGAATCGGCTAGATGGGACGGCTTGCGCAGCGGCAGCACGGCCTCCAGCGTGCTCAGCAGACGGCGATACTCGTCGTCGTCGCTCCACAATGGCAGCGGATGCGGCTCGAAGCGGTTGACGAGCTGGTCGTCGCTGCGGATTGCGCGCAATGCCTCGGCCGTGCCGACGCCGACCAGCGGAATCCGCAGCTCGTTGCCGAGCCAGCGCAGCAGATTGAGCAGCCGGCGCTGCTGCATCGCCGAGCCGGACAACACGTTGTGCAACTCGTCGATCACCAGCATGCGGGCGCCCATGGCCTGCATGATGCGGACAGCCGTGTCCTGCTTGGTGGCGATCCGGTCGCGCGGGCTGAACGGCATTCCGAGCGCATGGAGGATGGCCCCGAAGAACCGGCCCTCGTCAGGACCGGGAGGCATCTGCACCTTCACGACGGGAAGAAGCGCCAGGCCGTCCTCGCTCTCGGCGGCGGCTGTCCCCGGATGCGCGCGCCGGAACTTCTCGACGATCATGGTCTTGCCGTTGTTGGTTGGCCCGACCAGCAGCAGGTTCGGCATCCGCGTCCGCGTCGGAAAGCTCAGCAGGTCCTCCAGCGCCGCCAGGACGGCTTCCGCCCGTGCGTAGCCGATCCAACGATCCGTGCGGATGCGCCGTATCCGCGAGTTGGCATCCTCGTCGGCCAGATGCCGGACGGACGGATGCAGATGCGCATAGCCGCCGCTCATTCCCATTCCTCCACCGGGAACATGCGTTCATGCGGAGGAATGTCCTCACCGATCTGCCGGAAGCGATCAGCCTCATCCGGCTCGACCGGAAGCAGATCGCCACGGCCTTCGGGAGTGACGCGCAGACGCCGTTCACGCTGGCGACGCGCTGCCTTGCTGGTACGGACCGCACCATCCGCGATGGCGCGCATGGCCTCGATCGTGCGGAAGATCGCTTCCTCATCGACCAGCGACCGGCCTTCGTCCCGCAGCCGCTTCAGCGCCAGACGGTGCTCCCACAGGCTGATCGGCGGTCGCCGCAGGTCGCGGTAGCTGAGGTCGTAATAGGTGCCGTCGGGGCCGAGCAGATAAATCCGGCTGAGATCGCGCGGGTCGTAGCGCACGATCATCTGCTCGGGATGGCCGATCCAGGTGCCCAGCACATCCGCCCAATAGGCGATGGAATGCAGCGCCACCCCGTCACGGCGAACCCGGCGGCGGGCGATCGGCAGGAAGTCGATCAGGAAGCGGCGGGCATCGGTAACGGCAGTCGGCTCCCCCCGTCCCAGCGTCGTGCCGTCTCCGGCAATACCGCGCTGCCACGCCGCCAACGGCGTGATGCCGAGACCGCGATGCAGATCGCGATGATAGACGCCGGCGATCGCGTGGCCCAGCCAGCGCTCAACCTCGTCGAGCGTCATCGCTGCCGTCTTCTCGGGGTCAAGATCGCCCTTAGCCCGCACGTCGGAGAAGGTGGTTCCGGGCAGCAGATGGACCTTGCCCATCATCGTGCCGATCAGCCGCTCGATATGGCCGCCATAATGCGGCGTGCGCACCGGCCTGTAGTCGATAGCGATCCCATACTGCTCGCAGCCCCGCTTCAGCGCCTCGGACCGGAACTCCTTCGCGTTGTCGAGATGCAGGCGTTCGGGAATGCCACGCACAGGCCATTCCGCATCGATGCCGCGCTCGGCCAGCCAGCTTTCCTTGGAGAGAGCGGCGTGCGTCAGGCACAGTGCCACGGAGGTTGCGGACGGCGGTTCCAGCGACAGGTGGAAGCCGGCCACGCATCGCGAACACACGTCGATCGCCAGCGTGAGCCAGGGCCGCTGGATCGGGGCGCGCGTCTCGCTGTCGACCACGATCACGTCGACCAGCGTGTGGTCGATCTGGATCAGCGACAGCGGCCAGTGGGCTTCCAGAGAACCGACCACGGGCAGATACCGCTCGCGAACGGCCTTGCGGCCCTCACGCTTGGCGGCGACCTCGCGGGCAGGACGCGCCTTCACGCGGGCGGTGATCGCCTTGCGGCTCGGAACCCGCAAGCCTTCCGCTTTGCAGCGCCGCCGCACTTCTTCAGCCAGATCGGCAATCCTTGGCCGCTGGCGCGTCAGATAGACAGTGTCGATGACATCGCGGATGACGGCGTCCACATGCTCGTCGAGCAGCGAGATGCCGCGCTCGGGGCCACGCCGGCGCGGCAGCAGGCTCGTCAGACGCGCATCGGCGAGATAGCGACGCAGCAGCGCATAGGCGTGCGTCGGACCGCAGCCGAGTTCGACCGCAGCCGCCACCACGTCGCCTCTGGTGCGCGCCGGGTTCTCCGCCAAACGGCGGATCACCGGCAGGCAGCGCCGCGCTTCGTCCCAGGCGGAGGCATCGACCATGGAGAGATCGGGCGCGCTCATCGCGACGTCACCCGTGTCTGTGCCGTAATCGGTGCGGAAAGATCGACGACAAGCGCACCCCGCGCGATCAACCGCCACACAACGGCCAATCCTGCTTCACGCGAGGCGGGCAGCATGCCGACCAGATCGGCGAAGCTCACCGCATTGTCGCCCACATGGGCAAGCGCACGTTCCGCCAGCGCCGTGTCGATCGGCGCAGCCCTGAGCGGCAGCAATCGCTTCGCCGCATCGAGTTGCGGTCCGCGAACGCCGCGCTCTGTCGCGATGCGGAACCGTGCGCCGTTGCTGCGCGCCCATGATCGGGCGGCGGCGAAGGCAGGCCGAAAACGGTTCCAGCCCGCGCGCAGATCGGCCCGGTACTTGATCTCAACGATCTCGCAGCGGCCGTCGCTCCAATCCACGCGAAAGTCCGGCGTGTACCGCCGCTGGCGGCCTTCATGCTCGAAGCGGATCGTCACCGGCTGGGCCGTCACCACCGCGCTCGCATCCATGAAACTTGCGAGCGTCACGAAGTCCCGCTCCAGCGCGCTCTCATGCTCCGCCACGCCCGTTTCCAAGGGCTGCAAACCGATCACATGCGACCGATGGCTCAGCGGAATACGCCGCAAATGCACCTCCATTTGCGAAACGAGTCGGTACGCAAACCTAGCACATTTTGGGGTCAGTTCACAAACATGGAACCACATCTATGCGCGCAAGCCATTGTTCGGACTCATGTCCGCTCTCACGCCGATTCACGAAACCTGGAAAAACGACA
>NZ_JACICC010000037.1 GCF_014195635.1 Pseudochelatococcus contaminans
GAAACGCGCCCCTCGCAGCCTTCAACACCATGTTTTATATAGGAAATATAATGGTCAGGACAGCGAAATCAGCGCCTTACTTGGGAAATGTGGGATGAAATCCAATGGTTCGAAAATGACGTGCGTGGTGCCGTCCCGGTACGGCGTCTTGAGCTGGTAGCGCACGTTGCCGCCTCGTGTTAACGACAGCCGCTTCTCGGATACCGCCGGGCGGCTGATGTACCGGCACAGCCGTTCGAGCTTCTTGCGTTCATCGGCCCTGGCCGCCACGCCGGCGTGCAGGCTGAACCCGGCTACCTTGCCAATCCCGTCACCGAACGGATCACCACTGGTCGGCAGAGTTTGCAAAGTGAACACCTTTCGCCCCGCCTGTGAACCGACAGCGATACGGTAAGTGATCGAGTGCCCCAGCAGGGGTGTCATCGGGTCGTCATCCACCGCATCCGAGGCCAGATAGCTGTTTTCGACATCCCGTTCCAGCAGGCCTTGCCGTTCCTCCTGGGTGTGCATCGCGCGACCCTCTATCGGGCGCTAGACGGCGCGGCGTTTGTATCGTACGAAACAAAATAATGTGCATTTGTGCACAAGTGCAATGCTGCACTCCTATGCCTTGGCAGCCGATTCGACCTTCTAACGAGGCGAGATAACTTGAATCGCCGCGAATTGTGACAGCGAAAACCCCGGGATTTCAGGGGTTTCGATTCAAGGCATTGCAGAATCAACAATTTTCTGGATTACATGTAAATATGAGTCGTGTAGCCAAGCCACCAAGTAAGGAACTCGTTCGCGCCCATCGGGAGCGGCGACGAGCTGCTGGCCGGGTTTTGGTGAACACTGACCTTCCTGCCGAGATGGTCAAAGCTATCGACCAACTCAAGGAAGCCAGGGGCGTGCGGGGACGTACGCCGATCATCGAAGAAGCATTGAGGGTCTATATCGAGACGCAGCAAGGGACATAACGGCAAAGCCCCTCGCCGTTAGCAGCGGCGAGGGGCTTTAGGGCCGTCAGACACACCGTAGAGACGGGGCCAAACCAATCTCCCCTTATCTACGCTAGAGCACGCCAATCCGCAAGATTGATTCTTGCGGAAACGGGGAAAGCCGTGCCTGCCGTCCACAGTCGTCATGTCCTCCGAATGGAAGGACGGAAGGCATATGTTGAGGACGCATTACGCGGCCGCGATCGGCTGCGCGCGTGGGAACGCGCTTGATGAAATCATGCGGGAAGTCTGGACGCGCTACGGTGCCGGCCAGCTCTCCGACGACGAGGCCGGCGAGCTTATGACGCTTGCCGAGGGCCGCCGGGCGGCGTGGCGGGGATCGGGACAGGTCGGGCTTGGCCTGGTCATGCCCCCACCGGCCGAGCGATGCCCGACGCCGGTTCGCCGGCATAGTCATATCCGGGGGCGATCGGAGGGCCGCATATGGCGGCCGACGACGCGCAAGGACGTTCAGGCGATCTTGAAGGCGGCCGAAATCTACAACGAGGCCGGCTTGCGCCAGAAGGGCGAGCGCAGCGGCCCGTTAGGGTCGGTCGCGCTCGACGTGTTGCGGCTGTTCGTCAATCTCATCGACTTCCGCACCGGCCGGCTAGAGCCGTCAATCACCACGATCATGGATCGGCTCGGCCGGTCGCGCGATACGATCGTGCGGGCGCTGAAGAACCTGCGGGCGCATGGTTTCATCGACTGGCTGCGGCGCTACGAGCCGACCGGCAACGAGGGGCGCGGCCCACAGGTCCAGCAGACGAGCAACGCCTACCGCCTGTCCCTGCCGGAGAAGGCCCGGCAGTTCCTTGGGCGGTTTGCCAAGGCCCCGCCCCCGCCCGACGACCATAGCGCCGCACAGGAAGCCCGCGCGGCCGAGGTGGACGCCTACAAGAAGGCCCTGCCCCTCGATGAGCTGGCGCTGTCCGAGGCCGGCGATACCGCGCTAGGTCGGGCGTTGGTGGCCCTTGGGAAAGCTATCCAGAAACGTGAGTCCGATAACCAGACTGAATCCCAATCTAATCTATATCTAAAAGCGCAAACATAAGCGGTCGCCGCTGTTCGGGCTGCTTTCGCAGCCCTGCGGCGGTTCCGATCCGCGCATAGGCGGATCGGGAAGCGGATACCTCACAGCAAAACCGCCAGCCTCGCGCCTGCGGCCAGCCTCCTATGGGCTTTCGAGAGAAAGCAGGCGGAAAGGTTAGTGACTACTCGTGCAAATGTGCACAATTGCACTTTTGGCTAGGTGCACAGTTTTCCATTGACCCCGGAGCCGGTCGCGTGGCATATTTCAATCCTGCAATTGTGCACAAAGGAGCTTTTGCAAAAATGCGGTGTTGCACATGAAAACTCTAGCTATCGCCATGCAAAAGGGCGGCGTCGGAAAATCGACGCTCACGAAGGCCCTTGGCGTTGCCGGCGCAAAATCCGGCCTCAATGTCCTCGTGCTGGACATGGACGCGCAGCAATCGACCACCCAATGGGCCGAGCGGCGCAAGGACGCCCTGCCCGTTGTGCGGTTTGCGACCGAGATCGACTTGCCGAAGCTCTTGAGCCAGGCCGAGGAAGCCGGTTGCGACCTCGTTGTTATCGACACGCCCCCCGCCCGAAGCACTGAGGCCCCGGCCGCCGTCGAATATTCCGACCTCGTGCTTGTGCCGTGCACGCCTGACATAGAGGCGTATGAGCAGCTTCCCAGGACCGCGCGCCTTGCGCGTTCGAGCGAAAAGCCGGCTGCTGCCGTCCTGACGATGGCGCAGCCGAATAGCCGCGCCGAGGAAGATATTGCCCGCCAGGTCTTCGAGACGGTCAAGCTCCCGATGGTTCCGGCCGTCATCCATCGATTCAAAGTGCATCGGGACGCGAGCCGGGAGGGGCTGACGGCCTTTGAGATCGACCCCGAAGGCAAAGCCGCCGCCGAGCTGCAAGCTTTATGGGATTGGGTGAGTGCAGAATTGCAATTGAGCACAAGCGCAGTTGTGCACAAGAGAGCATGAGGAACGATATGGCGAAGACAAAGGCAACCGCGCAGGATTTCCTGTCGAAAATGAAGCTTCCCGAGCAGGAGAGCGAGGAATCCGCCCCGATCGCGGCCGAGGGGGCGCAGATCGAGCCGCGCCGCACGGCGGGCAGGGCCGGCCGCAAGCATATCGGCGGCTATTGCGATCAGGACACGGTTGAGAAGGTGGCGCTATTGCGGGCGCGTCTCGGCCTCGACAATTCGCAGCTCATCAAGCGTGCCATTGATGAGCTTTACAGCAGGGAAGGGGCCGCCCGGAAGTTTGGTGACCGATAGTGCACTTGTGCAGAACTGCATTTGTGCACTCAGTACAAGCGGGATTGCAATCTATAATAAATCGCATACTCTACCGATAGAAGATTGCAAGGAACCAGGTCATGGCAGCAGAAACGATAGACCACAGCACGCTTACGGAGCTTGTAGAGGCCGGCGCGTTGCGCGGCGCGCATGTCGTCGGCCAGCCGGGCGGTTGGTCGCTTCGGGTAAAATATGGGGCTGCGGAGCGTGCGCTTGCAGCGCAACGCAGCCGACAGGTGCGTGTTTTCCGGCGCATTGAAACCTTGGTTTCCTATCTCAAGGACGTGGGAATCGAGCATTTCGACGTGGACGCGGCCGACTATCAGGCCGAGGGTGGAAAGACTCGACCAGATCGGGCCGAGGCGATGCGCCGCGCGCATGAGGCGGCCGCGCATGACAAATGGTTCCGCGATCAGATCGAGGAAGCCATAAAGGAAGCCGACGACCCGAACACCGAATGGGTGCCGCACGAAGTCGTCAAGCAGGACATGGCCCGGCAAAGGGCCGAGTTGCTGGCCCGTATCAAGGGCGGCCGTGAGTGAATATCGTTTGGCTACCGAGGGCGCAGGCCAATCGCACCCACGCCATAGACTATATCGCGAAGGAGAATCCCCGCGCGGCGCTCGATCAGCTCGGGGAGATCGAGCAGCAGAGTGACATGTTGGCGGATCATCCCGAAATCGGCCGTGTCGGACGCCGGCGCGGCACGCGGGAGTTGGTTATCAATCGGACCCCGTTCATTCTCGTTTACCGCGTGCGATCGAGAGCGAAGCGTGTTGAGATTTTGCGGCTTCTACATGGCGCGCAGAAATGGCCCTAGCAAAATCAGGCGGCGAAGGATGATGCAGAAGACGGCCGAAACCATCATCCGCGAGCTTGCGGCACGGCATGGGGCCGAAGCGCAGCGCACGGCGCTGGACGGTTGGGCTGATGATGTGACGCGGCTTTCCGGTGATGCCGTCACCCTCGATTCCGTCGAGGAACTGATAGTTGGCTTGCGCCGGGGAAACCTCGTTGATGGGAGCGAGCTGACCCGGTTGCATTCGCGTTACCTTGATGAGCGGGCAGGGCAATAGTGCACACCTGCACAGGTGCATGTCTGCAACCCGCCCCCGGCCGTCCCTACGGCCCTGGATGATGAGAGCGGGCCGGCCGGGGGCTAGCGTCTCGGCCGGTTAATTAAGATTTTACCAATTTTCGCGGTCGACCGTTAAACGCTACGGGGTAAACTGCCGTTTGCTTGTGGAGACGCAGGCCGAGGCTTGGAAACCTCGCAAGGTTAGCGGTAAATGGAGCTGGTGGCGACCGGGTGACGGACGTGTATGTCCAGGCTCCGGCTAAAGGGCCCCTGAACATTAAAGGGGCACAGATATACGGTAGGGGGATCAGACCGAGAACGGGAGAGGTCGGAAGCCTGTTTCATCGAGTGCCGGCTTG
>NZ_JACICC010000038.1 GCF_014195635.1 Pseudochelatococcus contaminans
GGCCCCTGAACATTAAAGGGGCACAGATATACGGTAGGCCGATTTCACGCCTTTTGCGCAGCCTTCTTGATGGCAGCTACGAAGCCCAACAGTTCGGCTGGCGAGGTGAACCGGAACACCCGACCGGCAAATCCTTCCATTCGAGCAAGGTCGCGCTGTCGTTGCTCCTTTCGGTAATTGATCACAAATCGGAAGAAGGCCCAATCAAAGCGTTCAGGACATCCCGGCGCGAGCTGATCACCGCGATTTCGGCCCAAACCGGATACCGTTCGTCGAATAACTCGCCACAGGCATAACGATGTTGTGTAATCGAGATGGATAAGCGTGTCCGCAGATGCCAATCGCTGCTCAAGCGTGCCGCTATAATTCCCGTCCATAATCCATTCAGATTGCGCCGCAAGCTTTTCGACGGTTTTCTGCCATGATGCGCTATCCGGCCTTTGCCAGCCCGGCTGCCAGTAATGTCTATCGAGGTGGACGACGGGCAAGCGGGTCGCTTCGGCCAGTTCTTTGGCGAGTGTGGATTTCCCGGCGCCCGGACAACCGACGATGAGGACTCGTTTCATTTCTTTGCCTTCCGCATAAGCAGCCGCTCTCCATCGGTGCGCAGCGCGCCCTTAGGATCGACAAACCGGTAGAGCGTCTGTCGTGTGATACCGAGTTCGGCGCAAAGATCGGCCACCTTGGTTTCCGGCTTCCCCATTGCTGCCTGAGCAAGGCGCAGCTTCGCCGGCGTCATTTTGAAGGGCGCTCCGCCGTTCCGGCCACGTGCGCGTGCGGCGGCGAGACCAGCTTTGGTGCGCTCAATGATCAATGCCCGCTCGAACTCAGCCAGCGCCGCGAATATGCCGAACACCAGCCGGCCATTCGCCGTCGAGGTGTCGATCGACGCCCCTTCACCTGCCAGAACCTTGAGGCCGATATGCCGTTGGGTCAGATCATCGACCAGATTGACGAGGTGGCGGAGATCGCGGCCGAGTCGATCGAGCTTCCAGACGACAAGCGTGTCACCGCGACGCAGCGCCTTCATGCAGGCGGTGAGACCTGGACGGTCCTCTTTCTTTCCTGACGCGGCATCCTCATAGACATTGTTGGCGTCGACACCAGCCTGTGCCAGCGCGTCACGCTGAAGGTCATGGACCTGGCTGCCGTCGGCTTTCGACACTCGCGCATATCCGATCAGAGCTGTCATTTATTCGTCCGTCTGCGTGACAATTTCGATTTGGCCGCGCCAAAGCCTGTAGATTGTCACATAACCCGTCTTGCAAAGTAAGCTCCGCGAACGGTTATCTCCAGTCTTTTTGTGACATATGGAGCGCCGATGCCTCGCCGCATGATTTTGACGGATGCCGAACGGCAGAATTTCCTTGCCCTGCCCAGCGACGACGACACCCTGATCCGCCATTGGAGCCTTGATGATGAGGACCATCGTCTTCTGGAAACGCGCCGTCGCGACGATACCCGTCTTGGCTTGGCCCTTCAGCTTTGTGCGCTCCGTTATCCCGGCCGTCTCATCCAGCGCGGAGAGGTCATCCCGGAAAGCGCGCTCACCTTCCTTGCCGAGCAACTCCGCATCGAGCCGAATGCACTTGCCAGCTTCGCACGAAGAGCGCCCACACGCTACGAACAACTGACCGTCCTCCGCCAACACTACGGGTTCAGCGAGCTGAGCCACCCGTTGCGCACCGATCTGCTTGCCTTCGCGCGCGGCGTGGCGATCGCCTCGACCAAGGACAAATTCGTCGTCGCCGCTCTCGCCGATGAGATGCGCCGGCGGCGTATCGTCATTCCCGGCATCACCGTGATCGAACGGATGGCCGGACAGGCATGCACCGAGGCTGAGGAGGCGCTGTTTGCCGATGTTGCCGGAAGGCTGACGCCCGACATCATCGTCAGAATGGAAGCGCTGCTCGGTATTGGTCCACGCGTCCGCCAGAGCGGGGTCTCCTGGTTACGTGAACCTGCCGGAAAGGCTGGAGACGCAGCGATGCGGGGTCTGATCGATCGGCTTGAGGCCGTGCGCCACGTTGGCCTTTCAAGTGATGTGCTTCAGGCCGTCCCCGCCCATCGGGTGAGCCGCATGGCACAAGAGGGCCGGCGCCTGACCGCCCAGAACTTCGAGCAAATGCGGCCCGGCCGCCGATATGCTACGCTCGCAGCTTTCCTTCTGGAGATGGAAATCGCGCTCACGGATGCCGCAATCGCCATGTTCGAAGTCCTGATCGGCAAGGCGTTTCGGCGGGCCGAGGCAGAGCGCGACAAACGACTGCTGGAAACCGCCACCTCGGCGACATCGGCGCTGGATTTCTTCGTGGGCTTCGGTGAGGCGATCGCTGCCAGGCGAGAAACCGACCTTTCGCTCGATGAGGCGGTCAATGCAGTCGGCGGCTGGGAGCAGTTGATGCGGGCAACCGCGGCTGCGAAGGCAGCATCTCGTCCCCGCAAGGACGATGATCTGATTGCCTATCTGCCGGCGCAATATATGCGTATCCGGCGCTTTGCAGCACCATTCCTGGCAGCCTTCACGTTCGAGGGTAATCGTCAGAGCCGTGATTTCATCAACGTGGTGATGCAAATGACGGCCGCAGGGAAAAGCCGCCGTCGCTCTCTGGACGCGCAATGGATCAAAGCGGCGCTCGATCTGGTCGACAAGCGGTGGAGCAAGGAAATCAGAACGCCAGATGGCTCGGTTGACCGCAGAATGCTGGAAATCTTTGTCATCGTTGAGCTGAAGAACCGGATCGCTGCCAACGAGATCTGGATCAAAGGTTCTCGCACATATCGCGCCCTCGATGAGGGCATGATCTCCCATCAGACTTATTCCATCATCAAGGCCGAGGCCCGCATTCCCGTCGCCATCCCGGTTGATGTCGAGATCTATCTCGCCCAGAAAGCCGAGGCGCTCGATCAAAAATTGCGTGAGGCAGCAAGCCGGCTGGAGGCGGGTCGCGGCGACACGCGGATCGGCGCGAAGGGCCTGCGGGTGCCTGCGGTCAAAACTGCCGAGACCGAAGCCGCGCTCGCCTTCGCAAGGAGAGTTGCGAGCAGCATGCCGCCGATCAGGTTGACGGATCTTGTCGCCGACGTGGATCGAATGACCGGTTTCAGCTCACTGTTCGAGCATCTTCAGACAGGCCGAACGCCGGGCGATATGCGAATTTTCTATGCCGCGCTCATCGCCGAGGCCACCAATCTCGGCTTCTCGAAGATGGCATTGGCCTGCCCCGGCATCACACGCCGCCAGCTACAGCAGATGGCGATCTGGCACTTCCGGGAGGAAACCTTCACCTTGGCACTTGCCCGGCTGGTCGAAGCCCAGCACGCGGCGCCGATCGCCACTGTTTTCGGTTCGAACACGATATCGTCTTCCGACGGACAACATATCCATCTCGGCGATGGCGGCGAAATCGCCGGTGGCGTCAACGGCCGTTACGGAACCAACCCGATCATCAAGCTCTACACGGCGATCTCCGGTCGATATGCTCCCTTCCATACCAAAATCATCGCCGCCACGGCGAGCGAGGCCGTCCATGTTCTCGACGCGCTTCTCGAAACGGATGCGGGCCTCGACATCGTGCGCCATCATGTCGATGGTGGCGGCGTCAGTGATCTCGTCTTCGCCTTCTGCCATGCGCTAGGCTTTGCATTTGTCCCGCGCATTCCCGATCTCGATGGCCGATGCCTCTACGGCTTTGGCCCCGGCAAGCAGTATGGCATTCTCCAGAATGTCATGGGCGATCGCATCGACGCCGATTTGATCCGGGCGCACTGGGACGAGATTCTGCGCTTGATGACCTCACTGCGCACCCGCACCGTCAGCGCTTCGCTCATGCTCAAACGGCTGTCATCAACGACCAGGCAAAGCGGTCTTGCCCAGGCACTACGTCAGATGGGCCGGATCGAGCGAACTCTGTTCACGCTGGACTGGATCAACGACGAGGAACTGAGAAAGACGACAACGGCAGAACTGAACAAAGGGGAAAGCCGCAACAGCCTCGTGCGGGCCGTCAATCTCCATCGCCTCGGCCGCTTCCGCGATCGCAGCCAGGAAAATCTCTCGATCCGGGCCTCCGCCCTCAACCTGGTTGTCACCGCCATCATTCACTGGAACACGATCTATACCGGCCGCGTGGTCGATGCCTTGCACACCGGCGGTCAGCATGTGCCTGATCATTTGCTATCCAGCCTCTCGCCGCTTACCTGGGAGCACGTGAACCTCACCGGCGACTACATATGGGAAGACAAGCCGGCACTCGATGAAACAGGCTTCCGACCTCTCCCGTTCTCGGTCTGATCCCCCTACCGTATATCTGTGCCCCTTTAATGTTCAGGGGCC
>NZ_JACICC010000039.1 GCF_014195635.1 Pseudochelatococcus contaminans
CGTAACGGCCGAGCATGTTGATGTGGCCGAAGCTCAACGGGGAAAGGTGGGCGACGTCCTCGGACTTCACCTCGTATCCTTCGGCGCGCAGCTGATTGAGAGCGGCGTCCATATAGATCGTGTTCCACAGGACGACGACGTTGACCACCAGGCCGAGCGAGCCGAGCTGGTCCTCCTGACCGTCGCGATAGCGCTGGCGCAGTTCGCCACGCTTGCCGTGGAAGATCACGCGCGCCAGCCTGTGGCGATTTTCGCCGCGGTTGAGCTGTATGAGGATGCGCCGGCGATAGCTCTCGTCATCGATGAACCGCAGCAGGTAGAGCGTCTTGATCAGGCGTCCCAGCTCCTGGAGCGCACGGGCCAGTTTCATCGGGCGATCGTTGGTCTGGAGGGTGCGGGTGAGCCCGGCGGCTCGCACGACGCCGAGTTTCAGCGACCCGGCGAGGCGCAGGAGGTCGTCCCAGTGGTCGGCGATGAGGCGCACGTTGATCCGGTTCGCCGCAAGCCCGTCGAGCAGGCCGTAATCAGCTTTCCTGTCCACCCGCCAGAACCGGGAGCCGCCGATGTCGGCGATGCGAGGACTGAACTGGTAGCCGAGGAGATGGAAGATTCCGAAGATCGTGTCGGTGTAGCCTGCGGTGTCGGTCATGATCTCGGTTGGAGAAAGCTCGGTTTCCTGCTCCAGGACGAGGGCCAGGAGATAAAGGCTGTCGCGCAACGTTCCGGGAATGGTGATCGCGTTGAGGCCGGTGTACTGGTCGGACGCCAGATTGTACCAGGTGACGCCGCGCTCGTGTCCGAAGTAGTGAGGATTGGGGCCGGAATGAATGGTGCGCACCGGCACGACAAAGCGCAAGCCGTCGGCCGAGGCAACTTCGCCGCCGCCCCAGGATCGGGCGAGTGGGACCGCGTTCTGCGCCGCCACCAGTGCTGCGTTGGCGGCGGTCAGCGTCTCGGCGCGCAGAAAGTTCTGTTTCACCCAGCTCAGCCGCGATCGGCGAAGCGCCGGGCTGTCCCGCCGGACAAGCGGCTCGAAGCCAGTATTGCAGGCTTCGGCCAGGAGAACCGCGCTGACGCTCGTCGCGATGTCCTCGGCGCGTGAACCACCTTCGCTCGCGTGGGTAAAATGCTCGGCAAATCCAGTCCGCGCCTGTATTTCGAGGATAAGT
The DNA here is from genome assembly GCF_014195635.1 of Pseudochelatococcus contaminans. GTDB lineage: Bacteria > Pseudomonadota > Alphaproteobacteria > Rhizobiales > Beijerinckiaceae > Pseudochelatococcus > Pseudochelatococcus contaminans. The sequence goes on from NZ_JACICC010000039.1 coordinate 1,170, forward strand.
TCAGGCAGATCGACATGCGGGAGTCGGGTCTCGATTTCGGTGCGAAGCGCCACGAGGCTCGGCGGCTCCTCGATCTTGTCGAGCTGCGCGACCGACAGATCGACGCCGCCGGCCGTCGTCTCGAACGACAGCGCCGGGTTGGCGGGCGCGCGATCGGCGGTTTCCCGATAGGCGAGATCAAGGCGTGTCGAAAGCCGGGTCAGTTCCTCGTCGGCCGACGCCGAGACCCCGACCGTGCGACAAACGGCCGGGCGAGCCGCTTCCCAGGCCGCGCCGGACAGAAGACCCTTGCGTGGATCGGCGTAGCGCAGCGACCGGGACGCAAAGACATCCCGCCGGCGGATCGTGCGCCGGAGCTGATCAAGTACGCACAGCCGATAGCCGAACAGGTCAATCTTGCCGTCGGCCGCTTTCAACTGGCCAATCCACTCCTTCGGTGCGAAGGCGGCGGGTGCGGGTCCAGACCGTTTGACGCCATCTTGAAGGGCACGCACGTGTTCAACGGCATCCAGGAGCGACCTGCCCGCCGGAGCCGCGTCGAGGTCGAGCCCACGCAGCAGCGCCGGCGCGAAGCGAAACTGCCCCCGGTGTTTCCTGAGTTCGGCGAAATAGACGTCGTCGGGCGGCTCGGCGAGTGCACCCACCCGGTCATAGGCGGTTTTCAGGAGATCGCGCCCCACGGTCTCGAAGATGACGGCACGAACCTCGGCGTCCGGTGTCGCCTCGTCGAACAAAACGGCGGCGGCGTCGCGCAGCTTCAGCGCAGCGGCATCGAGGTCGCGAAGCGAGCGCAGACGCGCCTCCCTTGAGGCCGCCTGCGCATTGGAAAAGATCGTCGTGGTGACGACGTCGAACAGATCGATGACGTCGTCGCTGGCGCTGGCCTCGAGTGTGCGGATGAACGCCAGAAGCGTTGCGGTCCGCCGATCGTCCGGAAGTCGGGCGACCGCCTGTGCCTTGGCAGCGGACGCGAAGCGGGCGAGCGCATTGATGCGACCAGGCGGCAGCCTGTCGATTTCCGGCAACCCTTCCGTGATGACGCGGATTTCGTCGAGACGCGCCAGCGCCCGGCTGATCTCTGGGCCGCTCTGGATATAAGGACCGTCCCGAAGGCGATCGAGGGGGCTCTGGCGGACACCTTCCGGCACCACGACGAGAGCGTCGAGCCGCTCGCGCTGTTCGGGCGTCACCTTGTCGACGAGGCGGCGGAACAGACGGGCATTGGCGCGCGCGCGAACGCGGGAGACCGTCCGCTCGAGCACCGACAGTCCCGGCAGCAAAACCTTGTTGGCGAGCAGAAAGGAAACAGCTCTATCGAACAGCGCCGAGGGCCGGTCGGTGCCGGTCCAGCAAAGGGCGTAGAGAAAGCGGCTCAGCCGGAACGACACGCCGGGATCGGTGACGGAGCGATAGCCATAGCGTGCCCGGATGCGCGGGATATGTCGCCAGCGCGCCCGGTCGTTCGCATAGGCGAAAATCGCGCCCGGATCATTGAGGCCGAGTTGCTCTGCCGCGTACCCCACGGCGGACGCCGGAGCTGTCGCAAGGTCCTCGAGAAACACCCCGAGCAGGCGAACCGATCCGAGCTGGACGGCGACGCCCAGGCGGTTGCGATCGCCGCGATGCTCGGCGACAAACGCGCGATCGGCGTCATCGAGATAGAAGTACCTGACCAACTGATCGGAGGTCGGCTCGTCCGCGAAACGACCGTAGCGCCGGACCTGGTCCTCGGTGAGGAAGCTGACCGGCACGGGCTCTCCTATTTCGCGGCGACCGAACGCTTCTTGAGAAGATCAGCGGCACGCGGGCGCGGTTGGCCCTTGCTGTCGACATAGGCATAGAGCGTCGACAGCGAGACGCCGAGCTGGGTGGCGACATCACGGGCGCTGTTTTCCCGGTCCGCCATCATCGCCATCGCGGTCTTAAGCTTCGGACGGGTCATCATCCGCGGCCGTCCGCCGGCGCGACCCCGGGCTCGCGCGGCGGCCAGACCTGCCATCGTGCGCTCATGGATGAGATCGCGCTCGAACTCGGCGAGCGTGGCGAAAATGCCAAAGACAAGTCGCCCCGTCGCCGTGGTCGTGTCGACGTCACCGGTCAGCACCTTCAGCCCGATCCCCTGCTTCTGAAGCTCGCCGACAAGCCCGACGACATGCGGCAGGGATCGTCCGATCCGGTCGAGTTTCCAGATGACAAGCGTGTCGCCCTCGCGAGCGGTGTCGAGTGCCTGGGCAAGGCCGGGCCGCTCGGTGGCGCGGCCCGAACAGACATCCTCGTAGATCTTCCGACAGCCAGCCTTTTCGAGCGCATCGCGTTGAAGGTCGAGGCTCTGCTCGGCCGTCGACACCCGCATATATCCGATCAGCATGGTGATGTTCGCCCCCTTCGTCTATCAACGTAGCGGGGGCCAGGTTTTCTGGCTATAGGTTTATCCAAGGCTTTATATGAAATCGGCAGATCGTCGCGCCAGATTCGCCGGCGTGTTGTTCCGAGGTGCAGAAAACCGGGGTTTGTTGCGATGCCCGACACAGACCACCGCCCGAATGTTCCGGACCTGCCGCCGGAAGACAAGATGGGCTTTGCCGTGCCGAAGACGCCGGCCCACTCGCTCATGCTCCTGAACCGCTACATGCGGACCGACATGCTGCAGCACATCCATGTGCGTCTTCACAAGATGAGGGATGAAAACGAGCCCGGTTCCCCTTTGCATCATATGGCGAAAAGCCTCGAACAGGTCATCGGCACCTGGGACGGCATCAACCTGGTCGAATGCTTTACCCGCAACCACCTCCATATCGATCCGGATTACGAATTCCGGCCGGAGCAGGATTACCTCCACGACATCAGGCTGATGAAGCATCACCTCAAATGCCACAGGTCAACGATCAAGGAGCTGGATCGCTGGCGCTAACGCCGTGCCGGAATGTCGGAAAGCCCACCTCGGCCGCTTAAGTGAGTTTTCTGTTCCGTTGCTACTCAATGCCC
>NZ_JACICC010000040.1 GCF_014195635.1 Pseudochelatococcus contaminans
CGGCGGATTATGCCGAGCGCGAAGAGGACCATGGCCTGCAATTTCAGTATTACGCACCCGAAATCGGCATAATCCGACTTACGGCATAATGACCCAGCTCATGCAGGGCTGTCCGATGCCAGTTGATCGGCTCGAAATAAGCTTGCGGCGGTGGCACGACCACATGGTCGAGGGCCGGGACATAGAAGGCGCGATCCCCGCCGATGCGGAAGTCGATGCCGGTGGCTTTGATAAGCGCCTCGACCCTCGGCTCGATTAGGCCGGGTGGTGGGGGCGGCATAGCGACGGCGATATCCTCGGGCAACCCCTCGCATTGGGCAGCGTTGAACACGGTGAACCGCTTCAGGAACGGGATCGTCCCCGGTTCCTCGCCGGTTTCTCTCGCGCGCCGCTTCTCGTCCTCGGGCGTGAAGCGGTCGGCATAGACGACGGTGGTGCCACGCTCGCCCTTGCGAACATTGCCGCCAAGGGTGGCCGCCTGGCGATAGGTGAGCCAACCTTGTCCGGGGAAACCGTGCTGAACCACGGCGCCCCAAAGGATCAGGATATTGATGCCGCTATAGGCGCGGCCAGTGCTGGCGTTCTGCGGCAGGCCGAGCGGGGCCTTGGCGGTGGCCTTACCCCATGGCTGGACCCAAGGAAAGCGCCCGGCCTCAAGTTCGGCGATGATCTTGCCGGTGATTTCGTCATAGAGGTTCGTCCGCTCCGAGCCGGAGCGTGGGGTGCGGTCATATCTGGACATCGCGGTTCTCCGCGACGGGCGCCGGAGACCTGCTCTCCAGCCTTCAACCCGTCACGGCAAACCCGGCCCGCACTCTCACTCTAAGGGGCGTTGCGGGGATCTCCCCCGCTCGATGGGGGTGCGCCGGCAACATGGTGCCGGCCAAGGGAAAGGCTTTCCCCCAAATAAACGTTTTTGACTGGCTGGATTATCCTGAGGCTCATGCCTGCGCTAGCATGGCGGCAATGTCGGAGATCGCTCGCAGCAGAACCAGCGGATCATCTCGGGAAGGCATGAAACCATGTCGTTGCCAGAATAGCGCCGCCTCCTCATCGACGGCATTGACCAACAAGGCCCGACCGCCGATCAGGCGCGACGCCAGAACGCAACGCTGAAGAGCATGTTTCATCAAGCCGGTGCCGATCCCCTGCCCCGCCCTATCAGTGTCCGTGGCGAGTTGCCCGAGAAGCAAGCAGGGGACCGGGTTGGGCGGCTGTCCGGTGCGGATTGCGCGCGGCAGGATTGAGGGGACGGCCCCTGTCGGGGCCAGCCCATAATATCCGACGACACGCCCCGCCTCGTGGACGACGACGACAGCCGTGAAGCCCTTTTCCTGATTGGCAAGGGCGCGGGTCTTCAGCCAGTGATCGAGCGTGGGCTTACCGCATGAAAATGCGGAAACGTCATGGGCCGCAGTCAGCGGCTCGGGCGCAGATAAAGCCACGGCTCACCGCTTCGGCTCAAAGCCGGGTTCCCACGGCGCGGGCCGCTTCAGCACTTCCATCATCTCGGGGACGATGGTGGGCGGGCGAGACAGGATCTCCATGAAATCCGCGAAGCCCTCCGGGCTCATGCGGATCAGCCCCTGCTCCATGACGACCTCCTCGGCGGCCCGCACGGCGGCATCCCGCACGAAATCCGTTCGGGAACGGCCGCGCAGGTTTGCCGCGCGGTCAATCATCGCCACATCCGCTTCGGGCAGTCGCATTGAGATGGGATATTCCTTGCGTTCCGCTGTGCTGACCATGAGTCGTCTCCTTTCATGCAAGATAGGGGATTGTATCGCAAAAGGCAATACGATAATATCCTAGTCATGCTCACCGAACTCGCCATAGCGCCAAGGAGCCCCTCGATACCCGCCGCCGGGGCGAAATCCCGTAGGTTATTTCGCTATGCCATGATGCGCATGACTACGCTGGAACGCGCCGGAGTACGCAGCATAGCGCTGGATTCCGCCAAATATTCGACTGCGTTTTCAGTTGCTTATACCGTCATAGGCGCGAATTCTGTCTCGCATGACCTTGCGAGCCCCCGGAAACACAGCAAAGATGTCAGGACGAGAGCGCGAAGCGCTGCTCGAATCCCTGATGATCGACGAGCCGGAACTGACCTTTACGCCAAGGGGCGATCCCGATCCGCGCCTTCTGCGTCTCGTCGAGTTTCTGGCGCGGCAGGCAGCGCGGGAATGCTACGCCGAGGAAGTGAAGATGACGCGTCGACGGGGGAAGCGCACCTCCTGATGCCGAAAGGAGATGTGCAGTGAAAGTCGCGATCTACGCCCGCTATTCGTCGGACAATCAGCGCGAGGCGTCCATCGCCGACCAGTTCCGCATGTGCCGCCTGCGGGCGGAGAAGGAAGGCTGGACGGTGGTCGAGGAATATTCCGATCACGCCATCTCCGGCTCCAGCATGATCCAGCGTCCTGGCATCCAGGCGGTGATCATGGATTCCGTCCGAGGCCGGTTCGACATGATCCTGGCCGAGGCGCTCGACCGGATCAGCCGGGATCAAGAGGACATCGCCGGCATCTACAAGCGCATGCGCTATGCCGACGTGAAGATGTTCACCCTGTCCGAGGGCGAGATCAGCGAGTTGCATGTCGGGCTCAAGGGCACGATGAACGCCTTGTTCCTAAAGGATCTGGCCGACAAGACGCGCCGCGGACAACGCGGCCGCGTCGAAGCCGGCAAGTCGGGCGGCGGCAATTCCTACGGCTATGACGTGGTGAAGAAGTTCGATGCCAATGGTGAGCCCGTCCGTGGCGACCGCACTATCAACGAGGCGCAGGCCGAGGTTGTGCGCCGCATCTTCCGCGACTACGCGGCCGGCAAGTCGGCCAAGACCATCGCCCTCGCCCTGAACAGGGACCGTATCCCCGCGCCGTCCGGTGGCGATTGGGGTTTCAGCACGATCAATGGCAACCCGAAGCGTGGCAACGGCATCCTTAACAACGAGATGTATGTCGGCAAGATCGTCTGGAACCGCCAGCGATTCGTGAAAGACCCCGATACCGGCAAGCGCCAGGCCCGCCCCAACCCCGAATCCGAATGGGTCATCCAGGAAGCGCCGGAGCTGCGCATCCTCGATGACGACCTCTGGAACGCCGTGAAGGCAAGGCAGGGCGAGAACCGGACCGAGCGGGATGAGAGCGGCATCGCCGACGTCCGCAAGATGAACTACCGACGCCGGCCGAAATATCTCTTCTCGGGCCTGACCAAATGCGCCTGCTGCGGCGGCGGTTATTCGGCGATCTCGGCGACCCTGATCGGCTGCTCGACGGCACGGAACAAAGGCACCTGCGATAACCGGACCAACATCCGTCGAGACGAATTGGAGACGCGCGTGCTGAATGCGCTTCGCACCAAACTTGTCGATCCCGAATTGTTCGCTCACTTCTGCGCGGTGTTTACGCAAGAAATGAACCGGCTGCGGATGGAAGGCCGCGCGGGCATCGCTGGGGCCGAGGCTGAGATAGCGAAGATCGAGCGCGAACTGACAAAGCTTCTGACGGCTATCAAGGCCGGTGGCCCGATCGAGGCCATCGTGGGAGACATGAAGCGGCTGGAGGCACAGAAGGCTGAGCTGCGGACGTTCCTGGCCGAGGCGGAAGAACCGCCTCCCCTGCTGCACCCCTCGATGGCGCTGCAATACCGCAAGCGGGTCCAGCAGCTCTATGAAGCCTTGCAAGACGAAGAGGAAGAGAAGCGGATCGAGGCAGCAGACATCCTGCGCTCACTGGTGGACAAGATCGTGCTGACGCCCGTGGACGGCAAGATTGAGATCGACGTCCAAGGCGATCTTGCTGGAATCCTTACGATTTCCGCACAAACGAAAAACCCCGCCGGAGGGCTGGGTGGATCGCAAGTAAAGATGGTTGCGGGGGCAGGATTTGAACCTGCGGCCTTCAGGTTATGAGCCTGACGAGCTACCGGGCTGCTCCACCCCGCGTTATTATGTTGGGTGGTT
>NZ_JACICC010000041.1 GCF_014195635.1 Pseudochelatococcus contaminans
CGTCGCTCTTCGCGTTGGGGGAAGGTTCACATGGCTCAATTCTCAATGGAAATTATGCGCCTAACCGGCTCAGTTCTGCGCGGAAACCAACAGGCCACCTCGGATTCCTGCGCCATTTTCAGGGCATCGGTGTTAATCATGCCCTTCTGCGACTTCATCACCTGCGACCAGAAACCGCGAATTTTCTGTTGCCATTTCAGGCGGTAGCGGTTCAGGGCCGCGACGGCCTCTTGCTGTTCGAGGAAGATAAAGCGCGACGACCAGCGGTAGGCCATCGGCAGGGTATCGAGCATGTCGAGGATGCCGGGATACGAGTTGCCGGGGAAACCTTCGATGGCCACGCATGACACGAACTTGTCGCCGACCTTCGGCGTGTCGCCCGGCCAAAGTGTCGGGTAGCCCAGCCACGCATCCAGATACATCGGGCAGTCGGGAATACGCAGGGCAATCGGCTCGTTGGTCAGAGCGTAATGCAGGTAGTTGACCAGCTCGTCACTCTCGTAGGTGTCGTCGTCATCGCCGACCGTAATGGTGCCCATGCGGCGCATGTGCAGCAGATCGGCGAGGCCGTCTTGCAGGTCATCGAGCTTTTTCTTGAAGTCAGCCAACAGGCGGTCGGCCGGGTTGGTGTCATCAATGCCGTCGTCGTCATAGACCATTTCGCTCAATTTCGAGTCGCGGCGGGTTGGCGGCAGGAAGGTCAGAATCAGCGCATATTCACTCTCAAACAACGCGTGATCCTTGACGAAGGAAGCGCGGCGTTCGGCGTCGATCATGGCCGTCACAGGCTCAGGAAAGAACGATTCATCCGGCCGAGGGTAGCCCGGCGATGAAAGGCGGGAGGCGTCAGTCCACAGCGACCAGCCACCGCCAAAGCGGGCGAGGTACTGATTGACCAACGCGGTTAGGTAGTTGCGTTCCGACGTGGTGGCGGATGCTGCGTCGTCACCACGAAAGAAGAAACCAGCCATCAACGAGCCGTCTTTGCCCAGCACGACACCTTCATCAATCAAGGCGGCGTAGTTGAGCAGATCGGGCAGGCCAGCGGCCTTGCTACGGAAGGGTGCTAACGCAAGCATTCTCCGCTCCTTATCAGTAGATGCGTGGCGACTTGGCCACCCGATGGGGCCGAGAGAACGGCCCGTAATAGTTCCCGTACTTGAGCTGTCGAACGTAGACCTTGCTCATGTTGGGATCAGCCTTCGCCATCTTGCGAAGGCCGTAGACGCAAACCAGCCAGATGCACGTACCGATGATCGTGGCGGGCCAGTTCATGGCCGATACGATCAGCCCGCCCGCAACCAGCATGGAGAACAGCATTAGCTCGCGCTCGCCTCCCCATACCTGTTGCGGCCGGTGCAGTGCCCGGTGGAAAGGCGTCAATCGACGCGCTTCCTCGGTCTGCATTAGCGACCCCCTGCACTCGCTTGTGCGGTGGCTACGTCGTCAGCGGTGATCGTCGCATTGGCCGGGATGACAGCGCCGGAGAACATGGTGCCGGTGAGCAGGTTCTTGGCGAAAACGATGATGCAGACAACGAGAATCACGTAGATGATGCGACGGGTGAACTCGGAGATTTCACCACCCCAAATCAGGGTCGCGCCGCACGCGATGATGCCCAGCAGAGCGATACCGAAGGCCACCGGGCCGCTGATCGACTGGACGAGCTTGGCAATCGGGCCTTCCCATGGCAGGCCCGCGCCGCCGCCTTCTTGGGCGTTCGCTGCATGGGCAGGTTCGGCACCAAAAAGAAGGGCTACGACCAAGGCCGCCATAAGCCAGAAAAAGGGACTCGACAGGACAGCGCGCACCTTCGACACGGAGGGTTGAGCCGACGACGCCACGGGCGAAGCGAACAAAGCATTAGCAGTCATTTTTGATTTCCTATACCGGTTGTGTGATGTAGTTGGTTCCGTCGTGTCCGCTAACGGTTACGACCTCCTTGATGCGCCGCCCCGTGGCCGTTTTCTCAATCGCAATGATTAAGTCGATGGCCTCGGCGATCAGCGCTTGCATCGGCGCTGCGGTGGCTTCCGCCACAAGCTGTTCTATGCGGATCAGCCCTGCATATGCCGAATTCGCGTGAACAGTGGCCACCCCGCCGGGGTGGCCAGTGTTCCAAGCCTTGAGCAACGCCAGCGCCGAGCCGTCGCGGGCCTCGCCGACCAGAATCCGGTCGGGACGCAGGCGCATGGTTGCTTTGAGTAAGCGGGTCATATCGACGTGATCGACAGCCCGCAACTGGACAACGTTCGGCGAGCTGCATTGCAGCTCGCGGGTGTCCTCGATGATGACGATTCGATGCTCAGGGGTAGCGGCATCAATGTCGGCGATGATCGCGTTTGTGAGCGTCGTCTTGCCGGTGCCAGTACCGCCAACCACAAGAATGTTCTTGCGCTCGCGCACTGCCCGCTTGATGGCCTCGCACTGCGTTTCGGTCATGATCCCCGACTTAACGTAGTTGGCCAGCGTGAAAACGATGCTCGCTTTCTTACGGATCGTGAAGGTCGGGCCGCTCACGATTGGGGGTAGCAGCGCCTCGAATCGGGAGCCGTCAAGCGGCAGCTCGCATTCAAGGATCGGGTTCGCCGCCGTGATGTGGGTTCGCAGCGAAGACGCCACGGTGCCCATCAGCGATTCGGCCTGTGCCTTGGGCATCGTGCCAACCCGCTCCATCGGCTGACCCAGCCACTCGCACCACAGCGAGCCGTCAGGGTTCAGCATAATTTGGGCTCTGAGTAGCAACGGAACAGAAAACACACATAAGCTTGCCTACAGGTCGTCGATTCCTGCGGTTCGGGGATCGCGCAGCGGCCTGAGTTCG
>NZ_JACICC010000042.1 GCF_014195635.1 Pseudochelatococcus contaminans
TGTTGGTTTCCGCGCAGAACTGAGCCGGTTAGGCGCATAATTTCCATTGAGAATTGAGCCATGTGAACCTTCCCCCAACGCGAAGAGCGACGGGGGCAACGGAGTGATCCACATGGGACTTTTAAACATCATCCGTCGGATGGCGCTGCGTGAGAAGCTGTCGGTGCGCGAGATCAGCCGACGAACGGGACTGTCGCGTAATACGATCGCGAAGTATTTGAGCGCCGGTACGATCGAGCCGACGTTCACGGTACCGGAACGACCGAGCAAGCTTGATCCGTTCGCCGACAAACTCGCTGGCTGGCTGAAGACCGAGGCCGGGAGGTCACGCAAGCAGCGCCGAACGCTGAAGCAACTTCATGCCGATCTGATGGGTTTAGGCTTTACCGGCTCCTATGGCCGGGTCGCTGCATTCGCCCGTAAGTGGCGGGCTGAGCAGCAGACGGCCGGCCGCGGCATATTCGTTCCCCTGTCTTTCCGACCAGGCGAAGCATTCCAATTTGATTGGAGTGAGGACTATGCCGTGATCGGCGGCGAGCGCACGAAGCTTCAGGTCGCGCATATCAAGTTGGCGCACAGCCGGGCCTTTCTGGTCAGAGCCTACCTGCTGCAAACCCATGAGATGCTCTTCGACGCCCACTGGCACGGCTTCCGGGTCTTCGGCGGTGTGCCTGCGCGTGGAATTTATGACAACATGCGCACTGCGGTCGATCGCGTCGGTCGTGGCAAGGAACGACAGGTCAACGTCCGGTTCCAGGCGATGACGAACCACTACGTTTTTGTGCCTGAGTTCTGTAATCCCGCGGCAGGCTGGGAGAAGGGGCAGGTCGAGAAGAACGTCCAGGATGCCCGACCACGCTTATGGCAACAGATGCCGGACTTTGCGGACCTGGCGGCATTGAATGCCTGGCTGGAACAGCATTGCCAGGACCTGTGGCGGGAGACACCGCATGGCACCTTGCCCGGCACGATCGCAGATGTTTGGGCTGATGAGCGGGCAGCATTGATGACACTGCCTGCCGCGTTTGACGGCTTTGTCGAGCAAAGTAAACGGGTCTCACCCACCTGCCTGCTCACCTTCGAACGAAACCGCTATAGCGTGCCCGCATCGTTTGCCAACCGGCCTGTCAGCTTACGAATCTATCCCGAGCGCCTGGTCGTTGCCGCAGAGGGCAACGTTCTTTGCGAACATGTGCGGGTGATTGAGCGCAGTCACGACAAGCCGCCGCGGACGATTTACGACTGGCGGCATTACCTTGCCGTCATCCAACGCAAGCCCGGTGCCCTGCGCAATGGTGCACCCTTCCTGGAATTGCCGCTGGCCTTTCGACAACTGCAGGACCAGATGCTTCGCCGCCCCGGTGGTGATCGGGAGATGGCCGACATCCTTGCTCTCGTTCTTCATCACGACGAACAGGTCGTCCTTCGTGCTGTGGAACTGGCCCTGGATGCCGGCGTGGCAACCAAAACGCATGTGTTAAACCTGCTGCACCGTTTGATCGACGGCAAGACGACTGACGGTCCCGATGTCGACACACCACAGGCACTGACCTTGGCTCGCGAACCCAAGGCCAACGTCGAACGCTATGACGGGCTGCGTGTCCGGATCGTAGGAGGTCGCCATGCGTCATGATCCCGCCAGCGCCGCCGTCGTCATCATGCTGCGTAGTCTGAAGATGTATGGCATGGCCCAAGCGGTCACGGACCTGATCGAGCAAGGAGCGCCAGCGTTCGATGCGGCCGTGCCGATCCTGTCCCAATTGCTGAAGGCCGAGATGGCCGAGCGCGAGGTCCGTTCCATCGCCTATCACATGAAGGCTGCTCGCTTCCCAGCCTACAAGGACATCTCCGGGTTCGACTTCGCCGCCAGCGAGATCAACGAAGCAACAGTGCGCCAACTGCACCGATGCGAGTTCATGGACGGAGCACAAAATATCGTGCTCGTCGGCGGGCCCGGAACAGGAAAAACACATGTCGCGACCGCTCTCGGTGTCCAGGCGATCGAGCATCATCGCCGGAAGGTCCGCTTCTTCTCGACCATAGAATTGGTCAACGCTCTTGAGCAGGAGAAGGCCAAAGGCAAGGCAGGCCAGATCGCTGAGACGCTGGTTCGCCTCGATCTGCTCATCCTGGACGAATTGGGTTATCTTCCGTTCAGCGCGTCAGGGGGCGCATTGCTCTTCCACCTGCTGAGCAAGCTTTACGAGCGCACCAGCGTCATCATCACTACCAACCTCAGCTTCAGCGAATGGGCCACCGTCTTCGGCGACGCCAAGATGACGACCGCTTTGCTCGACCGCCTGACCCACCGTTGCCATATCCTCGAAACCGGAAATGACAGCTTCCGCTTCAAAGCCAGCTCGGCTGCCGCGGCACAGAAGAGAGGAGAAAAGAACAACCCATTGACCAAAGCCTGATCAGAAAACCATACTCAGAGGTGGCTCACTTCTCGGTGGAAAAACCGGCTCAGTTCCGCGTGGAAACCAACA
>NZ_JACICC010000043.1 GCF_014195635.1 Pseudochelatococcus contaminans
CAACCCATTGACCAAAGCCTGATCAGAAAACCATACTCAGAGGTGGCTCACTTCTCGGTGGAAAAACCGGCTCAGTTCCGCGTGGAAACCAACACTTTCTCCTTGGCGTCAATGATCGCGTGGCAAACTCTCGAAACGTCCCTCAGCTGTTTCTGAACCTCCCGCACGGAACGAGTGATGCGGGCGGTTGCCTGATTGTCGGCCCGTCGCGTCAGGACGCCCATGAGTTTCTTAAACATGTCGATGGCGCCGTCGGTCAGATGGCGGGAAAGGTGCAGTACCGTCGCGGCCAACACGGCATGCCGGCGTTCGGGGTTGAGATCGCGTAGATGCTGCGCGCTCATTCGCATCCCCTCTGCGGCCAATTCATCAAAGACCTTGGCCGGAATGCGCTCCATCAACGTCGCCGGTAGGTTCAGGGACCGAAGAAAGCGAATGCGCTCGGCTATCCTGTCGAGGTTGACGGCGGCTGGCGACAATGCCGGTGTCCTGGCCCAAGCGAGGACGGTGACGCTTGTCCCGTCACGCGCGTCGAGAAGTTTGTCCAAATCGAGCTTGTGAGCCTCCGACAAGCCGCTCGCCAGCGCCCGATGGGCTATGCGAATCCCGCGCCGGATTGCCAAATGAAGGATGGCTTCGAGCGCCGCGCGCGCCGGAAGAAGGATTCGCCGGCGCCGCAATTCCTCCACCACCATATCCGCTAGAGCATCGGCCTGGCGCAGCGTTTGCGCGGCAGGCGTCAGCCAGCCGGTAAGCGCTTTCACGTCCGCGGGCACAAAAGGACGCATCTTCATCCTGTCGAAAAGCAGGGCGAGATGCTCACGCCGGGTCTGCGGGCGCTCGAAATAAGGATCGATCTCGCGGTGATCGACGCCAATCTGCCCTGCCAGAAACCGCAAAACGCCAAACGGCAAGACCTCGCCATCCGCAAGCGGCCGGCCGGGATATCGCAGCAAGGCTATGACACAGGCAAGGCCCAACCTGTTCGAGGCCTTGTTCTGCCGCATGATCAGGTCGAGATCCGGCCGGTCCAGCGTGTAATGTTTGGCGATCTCTCTTTCGTCCTGCGGGATGGTTGTCGCCTGTTGCCACCATATCTCGCTCAGCAATGCTCTTCTGGCCATTGTCTCGGCTTCCAGTTTCGTTGCGGAAACCGCAGCGAACTGGAAAACACATGTCCGACAAACGACCGTTTCGCGGCATCCACAGTTTTTGTCCGCAAACCTTGTGCTTGAACGGCAAATCGGACATTGTCCGAGTTCAACGAGAAAACGGACAAACCACGTCTCATGACCTCTATCGGCTATGCAAGGGTCTCCACCGGCGACCAGGACACCGCCCTGCAACTCGACGCTTTGCGCAACGCGGGCTGTGAAAGACTGTTCGAGGATAAGGCATCCGGCGTGAAGACTGACCGGCCCGGACTGGCGGAGGCGATCCGCTACGTTCGCGACGGCGACACGCTCACAGTCTGGAAGCTCGACCGCCTCGGTAGGTCGATGAAGCACCTCATTGAGATCATCACCGAACTGGAGGCCAAAGGCGTCGGCTTCCGATCCATCACCGAAAACATCGACACGACGACATCGGGCGGTCGACTGGTATTCCACCTGTTCGGCGCGCTGGCACAGTTCGAGCGCGATCTGATCAGGGAACGAACACGTGCCGGTCTACAAGCCGCAGAAGAACGCGGCCGACGCGGTGGCCGACAAGTCGTCGTAACCCCGGACAAACTTGCCAAAGCCCGCCAGCATCTGGCGGCCGGTTTGAACGTCCGGGAGGCCGCGGCCCGCGTCAAAATAGGCAAAACCGCCCTTTACGAAGCTCTCAGGGCTGAAAAAGCAACGACATCTGCGGTTAAACCAACTTGAGTTCTGGATACGTTCTCAAAAGTCGGACAGATTCACCACTTCCGTGTCGTGACGCCAGATAGCCGTCGAACTGCTTGAACAGCGCCTCCACCAGGCCCGCCTGCGCCAGCGCTTCGCGATAAAGCCACACCGTCTTGGCATCGGGCACCCGGTCCTCAAGCCCTAGGCCGAGGAACCGCATGAATGACAAACGGTCGCGCACCTGATACTCGATCTGGTCGTCGGACAGGTTGTAGAGCGCGCCCAGGACCAGTGTCTTGAACATCAGAACGGCGTCCATCGGCTTGCGCCCGGCGCGCGACTTCCGCTCCGCATCTGGCTTGCGCCAAACCCGCTCCAGCGTCGGGCGGAACTCCTCCCACGGCACAACGGCGTCAATCTCGACCAAGGGGTCCTTCTTGGCATCCAGGCTCGGGCATTGAGTAGCAACGGAACAGAAAACTCACTTAAGCGGCCGAGGTGGGCTTTCCGACATTCCGGCACGGCGTTAGCGCCAGCGATCCAGCTC
>NZ_JACICC010000044.1 GCF_014195635.1 Pseudochelatococcus contaminans
CCCACATTTCCCAAGTAAGGCGCTGATTTCGCTGTCCTGACCATTATATTTCCTATATAAAACATGGTGTTGAAGGCTGCGAGGGGCGCGTTTCATGGATCACCCAGAGGGTGCGGGCTTGCAACGGGCAGATCGGGTGGATTTCGACCCTCGCGTGCGGCTGGAATTTCGCGGCACGCAGCTCAGTTCCGACGGCGGCCTTCTGGTGATGCGCGAGCTTGATGACGCGCTCGGGTTGTCCGATTTGGCGTCAGCGGCGCTGCGCGATACTCGCTCTGGCAAGAACACGGTCCATCGGCTCGACGGCCTGTTCCGGCAATCAGTCTTTGGGCGGCTGGCCGGATACGAGGATGTCAACGACGCCAACCGTCTCGCCTGCGATCCGGTCATGCGCCAAGTTGTCGGCGGCAGAGCGGTCGATGCACAAGCGGCCTCGGCATCGCAGATGGGACGGTTCGAGACCGAGACGCTGGCTCTGGCCGGGAACCGTGCCGCGCTGGCCGACCTGAACGGGCAATGGATCGACCGGTTCCATGACCGTAACGGGCTGAAGTACATCGTTCTGGACATGGACAGCTCGGTCAGCCCGACCCATGGCGACCAGGAAGGGTCCGCCTGGAATGGCCATTTCGACTGTAGCTGCTATCACCCCAACTTTCTGTTCAACCAGTTCGGGATGCTGGAACGCTGCGCCCTGCGCCATGGCAACGTCCACAGCGCCGATGGCTGGCGTGATGTTCTCGACCCCGTCATTGCGCGCTACGCGGAGCGCGACCTTGGTGGCAGGTTCTTCCGGGCCGATGCTGCCTACGCGATCCCGGCGATCTATGAGCGATTGGAAGAAGCGCGGTTCTTCTACGCCATCCGGCTGCCCGCAAACGCGGTCCTCAAGGACAAGATCGCGCATCGGCTAACGCGCCCTGTCGGGCGGCCGTCACTGACCAAGGTCAAGCGGTTCTTCGAGGAATTCGAGTATCAGGCGGCGTCCTGGGACAAGGAACGCCGGGTGATCGCCAAGATCGAATGGCATCCGGGCGAACTGTTCCCGCGTGTCGGCTTCATCGTCACCAACCTGCCGATGGAGCCGGACTGGGTGGTGCGGTTCTACAACCAGCGCGGCACCGCCGAGCAGCACATCAAAGAGGGCAAATACGCCTTTCGCTGGACGCGGCTGTCGTGCCGGAAGTTCCGCGACAATGAGGTGCGGCTGCAACTGCACGCCCTGGCGTACAACCTGGCCACCTTCTTGCGCTGCATCGAGCTGCCCGAGGCCATGGCCGACTGGTCGTTGACCAGCCTGCAACTGAAGCTGATCAAGATCGGGGCACGTGTGGTCCGTCACGCCCGCACCATCACCTTCCAGCTGGCCGAGGTCGCTGTCACCGGCACGATGGTACGCGCCATCCTCGCCGCTATCCGCCGATTGCGAGCGCCACCGCTATGCGCATGATCGCGATCCACGCTCAAACTGAACGAAAGCGGCTGGACAGATCTGTCCGCTGCGCTGAAAAACGCCGCCCCTGGGCAAGGAAACAGCGGCTTCGCGGTCTGATCCGTCCAGATCCAGCAGTCTGCGCGACCGCAGGTGCCGCTTGCGGCAGAAAATCCTTGTCTAGCGCTCGGATACAGGCGATCTTCACCTCAAACGACACGCCACTTGGGGAATGCAGG
>NZ_JACICC010000045.1 GCF_014195635.1 Pseudochelatococcus contaminans
CCCCGTCGCTCTTCGCGTTGGGGGAAGGTTCACATGGCTCAATTCTCAATGGAAATTATGCGCCTAACCGGCTCAGTTCTGCGCGGAAACCAACACATACCGTTTCCTCCACTCGTAAAATGAGTATTTGCTGATCCCCAGCCGCGCAGCCACCTCCGCAACCGGATAGCCCCGCTCGGTGATCTGAACGACCGCATCGCGCTTGAAGTCCTCGGTGAAGTTCGTATTGCCCATCGGGGCCTCCTCGCCTCAAAATTAGGGAAGAAGGCGTCTACGAATCTATGGGCTATTCAGTGCTGTGAGCTTGACCCCCGAAAACCGTTCACGAAACATCTTGTCTAACAAGACGCCAATCTCCAAGGCGGCCCGTTCGGAATCAAGTCCGTTCTCCCGAATGTTGGATATGCAAATTCGTTGCGAGTCAGGCGTCGCTTCTTTTGGATCGAAGGTGATGTAGGCGCCGAGGCTGTCGGAAGCCGACAAACCGGGGCGTTCCCCGATCAGGACTACCACCGCCTTGGCACCAACCGCCCGAGCGATAGGATCCCCGATCGCAACGCGGGCATTGGATGCAATAGCGATAGGTGCCAGCACCCAGCGTCTTATCATCGCGGACGTCGCGAGATTTTGGATAACGCGGATAGAATTCACGTTGACCGCCGTCGCAGACAGGCCGTCTGCGATAACAATTGCCACGTCATACCGCGCCCGATAATCCGCAAGCGCCAGTTGGCCTGCTGTGGATAACTTTCGCCCAAGATCCGGTCGCCGCAAATATTCCGCCCTGTCTTGCGCGTCGCTCGTGACGGAAACGAAGGGCATGCCCAACGCATCAAGACTTTCCGCTAGAAAAGCCTCATCAACTCTAGACCATACCGCTTCGCGCGCGCGCGCGTGATCAAGAAGGAAGGACTGGGCCGCCTTCGTCGGAACTCCCGCACCAAAGCGCCCTAAACGGATGCGCGCTTGCGTCATCTCGCGCATCCTCACTTCCAGCGACTTTCCTTCCGATGACAAGAATTCGCTCATCTCAGGCTCCGATCAACGGAAGGCGGGACGACCATTGTGCCAGCACACGCGCATCGTCCAGAAGATTGCCTCTCCGATCCGCCAGGCCGACATCTGCCAGCCATGCCTCGAACTCCGGCGCGGGCGGCTTGTTAAGCGTCTCACGACAGAACACGGCGTCATGATGAGAGAGCGACTGGTAGTTCAGCATGATGTCGTCCGATCCCGGGACGGTAATCACGAAATTAACATTCGCCGCACAGAGCAGCGTGAGAAGCATATCCATGTCTTCCTGGTCGGCATCTGCATGGTTGGTATAGCAGACGTCGACACCCATCGGCAGACCCAGCAGCTTTCCGCAAAAGTGGTCTTCCAGACCGGCGCGGATGATCTGCTTGCCGTTGTAGAGATATTCCGGCCCGATGAATCCCACGACCGTGTTGACCAGAAGCGGATCGAACTGCCGTGCCACCGCTGTTGGTTTCCACGCGGAACTGAGCCGGTTTTTCCACCGAGAAGTGAGCCACCTCTGAGTATGGTTTTCTGATCAGGCTTTGGTCAATGGGTT
>NZ_JACICC010000046.1 GCF_014195635.1 Pseudochelatococcus contaminans
GGTCGTGTCTCGGAAGTGGTAGAAATTGTCTGGCGGCGTAATCTCCGGGTGAACCAACACCCACCCAACCGGCGGCGGCAACCGCCAGGGAGATCACGCCATGAAGCAGAATACCGATAGCTCGTCCTTTTCGCCGCTGCCCGACGCAGGCGGGTATGATCCGATCGAGGATCGCCTGCGGGCGAATGTCCGGGCCACCATTGAAGCCATGTTCGAAGAGGAACTTGCCGCCTTTCTTGGTCGGCTTCGTTACGGCCGCGGCAATGAGCGGGCCAGGGGCTACCGCCACGGGCACCGCGATCGGCAGCTGACCGGCACATTCGGCACCGAGACGGTGCGGGTTCCTCGTGCTCGGATCGAGAACGAAGCCGGCAAGATCACCGAATGGCGCTCGAAGGCACTGCCCCGCTACAGGCGGCTGACAAAGAAGGCCGAGGCCCTGATCGCGGCGGTCTACCTGGCCGGCACCAACACGCGCCGGGTCAAGCGGGCGCTGTTCGGACTGTTCGAGGGGGCGGTGAGCAAGGACGTGGTCAGCCGGGCCTGGCGCAAGGTGAAGGTCGACTGGGACGCCTGGTCCACCCGCGACCTGGCCGAGGAGGATATCGTGCGGCTCATCCTCGACGGCACCGTCATAAAGACCCGGCTGGACCGCAAGGCCACCAACATCTCGGTGCTGGCGGCGATCGGCATCCGCCGCGACGGACAAAAGGTGCTCCTCTCGATCAGGAACATGGGCGGCGAAAGCACGGCTGCCTGGGGCAGCTTCCTTGCCGACCTGGACGCGCGGGGCCTCAGGCGGCCCGAGTTCGTAATCGTTGACGGCGCCCCCGGCCTTGAAGCCGCGCTTGTGGCGCTCTGGGGCGGGGACCTGCCCATCCAGCGCTGCACGGTTCACAAGCACCGCAACCTGCTTGGCCACGCGCCCAAGCGCCTGCATGACGAGCTGAGCGAAGACTACCGCGACATGATCTACGCCGACAGCGCCGCCGAGATCGAGACGCGCCGCAAGGCCTTCCTCCGCAAGTGGAAGCTCAAGTGCCGGGCCGTGGCCGATAGCCTTGAGGAGGCCGGCGATCGCCTCTTCAGCTTCACCCGCCTCGATCCGTCGCAATGGAAATCCGCACGGACCACCAACGCCATTGAGCGTCTGAACGAGGAGTTCCGCCGCCGCATCAAGACCCAGACCGTGCTGCCCTGCGCTGAAACCGTGCCGATGCTGCTCTGGGCGCTCCTGGCGTCAGGGCAGATCCAGATGCGAAAAGTCGATGGCTGGGAAACCCTTTCTCAGCCTCTCGTGCCGATGTCTCTTGACCTCGCGGCCTGACCGGAGCCAACGTTACATGCTCGGAGCGCGCTGCTCGCCAATTTCCACCACATTCGCGACACGACC